>CBDFLD010000023.1:0-1265909 GCA_965249005.1 Acidobacteriota bacterium | reverse complement strand
TTTAACTCAGATGGAAGGAGCCGAAGAAGAGGTAGCGGAGCTGGTCAATGAGCAAGCGAGGCATGCTTTTGATTTGAGTCGGGATTTGATGCTTCGAGCCCAGCTGATCAAGGTTTCAGACCGAGAGCATGTATTGGCGGTGGTCCTGCATCATATCGCGTCGGACGGCTGGTCGATGGGAGTGTTGTTTAAGGAGCTGTCGCATTTATACCAGTGTTACGTGAAGGGCGAATCTTCCAGTTTACCGGAGTTGGAGATTCAGTATGCCGACTATGCAGTATGGCAGCGGGAGTGGCTGACGGGAGAGGAACTAGACAAACAGGTTGGCTATTGGCAGAAGCAGCTGGAAGCAGCGCCGCCGCTGTTGCAACTGCCGACGGACCATCCCAGGCCTGCGGTACAGAGTCATCGGGGAAGACAACAGAGTTTTGAGTTAACCCAGGAGCTAACTGCCGGGTTAAAGCAGCTGAGTCGTCGGCAAGGGACGACGCTTTACATGACGCTGTTGGCAGCCTTTAAGGTACTGCTGTACCGGTGACGGACATTGTGGTGGGCAGCCCGTTAGCGGGCAGGAAACGCAAAGAGGTAGAGGATCTGATTGGGTTCTTTATCAATACATTGGTGTTGCGGACGCGTCTTTCGGAGGATTTGACATTCGAAGAACTACTGCAACAGGTGAAGGAGACAGCCTTAGAAGCCTATGAGCATCAGGATGTGCCGTTTGAGAAGTTACTGGAGGAACTGCGGGTTGAGCGGGATCTGAGCTGGACTCCTTTATTTCAAGTTTTCTTCAATATGCTCAACCCCGGCATGGGAGGGATAGCTTCACTACAGCTGTCAGGTCTCGAGGTTGAGCCCCTCTCAGTCTCGGAGGTGGAGTCTAAGTTTGACCTGACGGTCTACCTATCTGAGAGAGAGCAGAGAATCCATTTATCTTGGGAATACAATACCGACCTCTTCGATGAAGGTACCGTTCAACGTCTGGCCAAACACTTCGAAGTGCTTCTGAACAACGTTCTGGTCGATCCCGACCGACCTCTGTCCGAGCTGTCTTTGCTGACGCCAGAGGAGAGGCGTCAGCTGCTGGTGGAGTGGAATGAGACGGCAGCAGACTACCCGAGAGAGCGTTGTGTCCATGAGTTATTTGAGGAGCAGGCGGAGCGGACGCCGGAGCGGGTAGCAGTAGAGTTTGAAGGAGAGCAGCTGAGCTACCGGGAGCTGAACCGAAGAGCCAATCAGGTGGCGAACTATTTAAGGAAGAAGGGGGTTGGACCTGAGGTACTGGTAGGGATCTGTGTAGAGCGATCGTTGGAGATGGTGGTGGGATTGGTGGGGATTCTGAAGGCGGGAGGAGCTTATGTGCCCTTGGATCCGAGTTATCCGGCAGAGCGGCTAAGCTACATGATGGAAGACAGCGGGATTGAACTGCTGTTGACCGGGCAACGGGTGGCCGAGGGTTTTTCCTGGGAGGAGCAGGAGTGGGAAGCGATTTGTCTGGACAGTGACTGGGCCGAGATTGGCACCGAAGCGGAAGAGAGCAGAGACAGTGGGGTTAGTGCGGAGAATCTGGCCTATGTTATCTATACATCGGGATCCACCGGTAGGCCCAAGGGGACGATGATCGAGCATAAGAGTCTTGTCAACTATCTTTGCTGGGTCAACGAAAGTCTACTGAGGGACGAAGTACAGTATGTGCCCGTGACCACTACACTGACCTTCGACGCCTGCCTCAAACAACTCTTCCCCCCGCTGCTGCGCGGCGGCCGGGCGTGGATACTTTCAGATGATATCGTGACTCAACCTAATGCGTTGTTGCAGGCACTGGGTACGCGGACGAGTGTCGGGCTCAGTTGTGTTCCATCGTTATGGAAGGCAATGCTCGACGCCATAGATGCCAGTCCGGAGATAACATCCAGCGAGCAGCCCACCTTTCTGTTTGTCGGTGGCGAACCATTCGGTAAGGAATTAGCCGATAGAACCTTCTCCATGCTGCCACAGATCCAGATTTGGAATCTCTACGGACCGACTGAGGCAACGGCGAATGCGAGCATGGCTAGAATTGTTCCTGAAGATGTTTTGGCTATTGGCCGCCCTATTGCCAATACACAGATCTACATTCTGGACTCCAACCTCCGTTTGGTTCCTATTGGTGTGCCGGGCGAATTGTACATCGGCGGCGTTGGACTGGCACGAGGGTACCTCAATCGCCCCGAGTTGACGGCTGAGAAATTCAGTGAATTACCCTCGCCTGAAGGCGAGGGCTTCGGTCGTCGGCTGAAGCCGACTAAAGGCCTCGCCTCATAGAATGGCCTATTCCGTTATCTTAAAGTCCCGGTCCTCCTGGGGCTCGACACCTTGTTGCTCAATGTACTGCTTGATCACTTCGTCCGTCACATTTCCTGTCGTACACACAAAGTACCCTCGTGCCCACAGGTGCCGGCCCCAGAACTCCCTTTGCACCGACCTATATTCCCTCATTAGATGGTGACTGCTCTTCCCCTTCACGGCCTGCATGATTCGGCTCGGCGACACCTGCGGCGGCATGCTCAACATCAAGTGCACATGATCTGGACTCACATTCCCTTTCACAATCACCACATCCTCAGATGCACAGATCTCTCGGATCAGCTCTCTTGTCCTTCTGGCTATGTCCCCCTTCAGGACCGGCTTGCGGTACTTCGTGATAAACACAAAGTGATATTGCAGCTCATAGACTGTGTGCGATCCTTTCCGGTATCTCGGCATGCATCATTGTACCGCAAGCCTCCTAAAGGCTTCGCCTGAAGGCGAGGGATTTCACCCATCCCCGAGTGGGACATTAAGAACCCTTTCAGTGAATTTCCAGAGGCGCGTCTTTATAAAACGGGTGATTTGGCCCGCTACTTTCCTGATGGCAACATTGAATTTCTCGGACGTATTGACCATCAGGTGAAGATTAGTGGCTTCCGGATTGAATTGGGAGAGATTGAGTCGTTATTGGAGCAGCATTCAGAGATCAGACAAGCGGTAGTGGTGGTCAGGGGAGACGGGAGTGAGAAGCAGCTGGTCAGCTATCTGGTAGCGGCAGCAGAGAAGAGTCCACCGGTGGAAGAACTGCGTCGGTATTTGTCCCAGAAGCTGCCAGCCTACATGGTGCCTTCATTTTATGTAGAGCTGGAGAGTCTGCCACTGACACCCAACGGGAAGGTGGATCGGCGAGCGCTGCCGGAGCCGGATACAGGACGACTGGCCCTGGAGACGGAGTACACAGGGCCGCGGACCGGAGTGGAGCAGGTACTGGCGGAGATCTGGGCAGACGTTTTGGGAGTGGAGCGGGTCGGTATCCGAGACAACTTTTTTGATTTGGGGGGTCATTCACTCAAGGCGACTCAGGTGATGGCTCGAGCGGCCAAGACGTTACAGGTGGAGTTGCCGTTACGGAAGATCTTTGAGTGTCCGACCATTGCCGAACTGGCCGATCAGATCGAGCAAGCAGGTTCAGAAGCGAGAGAGGTGAAACCGATCAGGCGGCTGGCTTCGAGAGAAGGAGCCGAGCTTTCATTTGCACAGCAGCGGTTGTGGTTTTGGGATCAGTATGAGCCCGGCAGCGGGCTCTATAACATACCGGCGGCGGTGAGGCTGAAAGGAGAGCTGGACGAGAAAGGGTTGGAGTGGGCGTTAGCAGAGATTATCAGGCGGCATGAAGCGCTGCGGACCAGGTTTGAATCGGTCGATGGAGAGCCGGTGCAAAGGATAGCAGAGGAAGTAGAGTTTCAGCTGCCAGTTCGGGATTTAACTCAGATGGAAGGAGCCGAAGAAGAGGTAGCGGAGCTGGTCAATGAGCAAGCGAGGCATGCTTTTGATTTGAGTCGGGATTTGATGCTTCGAGCCCAGCTGATCAAGGTTTCAGACCGAGAGCATGTATTGGCGGTGGTCCTGCATCATATCGCGTCGGACGGCTGGTCGATGGGAGTGTTGTTTAAGGAGCTGTCGCATTTATACCAGTGTTACGTGAAGGGCGAATCTTCCAGTTTACCGGAGTTGGAGATTCAGTATGCCGACTATGCAGTATGGCAGCGGGAGTGGCTGACGGGAGAGGAACTAGACAAACAGGTTGGCTATTGGCAGAAGCAGCTGGAAGCAGCGCCGCCGCTGTTGCAACTGCCGACGGACCATCCCAGGCCTGCGGTACAGAGTCATCGGGGAAGACAACAGAGTTTTGAGTTAACCCAGGAGCTAACTGCCGGGTTAAAGCAGCTGAGTCGTCGGCAAGGGACGACGCTTTACATGACGCTGTTGGCAGCCTTTAAGGTACTGCTGTACCGGTGACGGACATTGTGGTGGGCAGCCCGTTAGCGGGCAGGAAACGCAAAGAGGTAGAGGATCTGATTGGGTTCTTTATCAATACATTGGTGTTGCGGACGCGTCTTTCGGAGGATTTGACATTCGAAGAACTACTGCAACAGGTGAAGGAGACAGCCTTAGAAGCCTATGAGCATCAGGATGTGCCGTTTGAGAAGTTACTGGAGGAACTGCGGGTTGAGCGGGATCTGAGCTGGACTCCTTTATTTCAAGTTTTCTTCAATATGCTCAACCCCGGCATGGGAGGGATAGCTTCACTACAGCTGTCAGGTCTCGAGGTTGAGCCCCTCTCAGTCTCGGAGGTGGAGTCTAAGTTTGACCTGACGGTCTACCTATCTGAGAGAGAGCAGAGAATCCATTTATCTTGGGAATACAATACCGACCTCTTCGATGAAGGTACCGTTCAACGTCTGGCCAAACACTTCGAAGTGCTTCTGAACAACGTTCTGGTCGATCCCGACCGACCTCTGTCCGAGCTGTCTTTGCTGACGCCAGAGGAGAGGCGTCAGCTGCTGGTGGAGTGGAATGAGACGGCAGCAGACTACCCGAGAGAGCGTTGTGTCCATGAGTTATTTGAGGAGCAGGCGGAGCGGACACCCCGTGCCATCGCGTTGGTCTTCGAAGACCAGCAGTTGACTTACTCTGATCTGAACCGGCGCGCTAATCAGCTGGCGCATTTCCTCAAGAAGCTAGGTGCGGGGCCAGAGACGCTGGTCGGACTTTGCCTGGAACGCTCGACGGAGATGGTCGTAGGGGTCCTCGGCATTCTGAAGGCCGGGGCAGCTTACGTTCCTTTGGACCCGGAGTTTCCGAAGGAGCGACTCGCTTTCATGTTGAAGGATTCCGACGCACCTGTGCTGGTAACCCGCAGTGAGTTGGTTGACGCTCTGCCGCAGCCCAATTCGAGCGTACTCTGTATAGATTCCGTGTGTGACACGATCTCGAATCAATCGGAGAAGAATCCCGAGACCACCGTCACTTCGCGCAATTTGGCATATGTGATCTATACCTCCGGTTCGACCGGAACGCCGAAAGGAGTTCAGATTTCGCATCGAGCTTTGGTCAATTTCTTATGCTCCATGCGAAAAGAACCAGGGCTGTCTGATAAGGACACGCTGTTATCTGTAACAACCCTGTCTTTCGACATAGCTACCATGGAAATTTTCCTGCCTCTGACGGTCGGCGCCCGGCTGGTTGTCGTCAGCAAAGAGGTGGCCGCCGACGGCTTTCGGCTTTCGGAGAAATTACGTGAGTCACGGGCAACCGTGATGCAGGCAACGCCATCCACCTGGCGCATGCTGATGGATGCCGACTGGTCGGTTGGCGAAGACTTCCGAATTCTTTGTGGCGGAGAAGAGTTGCCGAGAGATCTTGCGAACCGAATGCTAGATAGGTGCTCCGTCGTCTGGAATCTATACGGCCCCACAGAGACCACCATATGGTCGACCGCATCGCGGGTTGAGCCAGGGGAGGGACCTGTGGCTATTGGCCGTCCCATCGACAATACCGCGGTTTACTTGCTGGACAAACAGCTGCAGCCCGTTCCGATTGGGATCGCCGGAGAGATCTACATTGGAGGAGATGGGCTAGCACGAGGCTATCTAAACGATCCCGCTCTGACAGCTGCGAAATTCGTGCCGGACCCGTTCTCAGGCGATTCTTACGGCCGGCTGTACCGGACGGGAGATGTGGGGCGTTACTTACCGGATGGCAACATTGAGTTTTTAGGTCGAGTCGATCATCAGGTAAAGGTACGAGGATTTCGGATTGAGCTGGGGGAGATTGAGTCGTTATTGGAGCAGCATTCAGAGATCAGACAAGCGGTAGTGGTGGTCAGGGGAGAGGGGAGTGACAAGCAGCTGGTCAGCTATCTGGTAGCGGCACCAGAGAAGAGTCCACCAGTGGAAGAACTGCGTCTGTATTTGTCCCAGAAGCTGCCAGCCTACATGGTGCCTTCATTTTATGTAGAGCTGGAGAGTCTGCCACTGACACCCAATGGGAAGGTGGATCGGCGAGCGTTGCCGGAGCCGACTCTTATTACAGAAGTAGGTGACGAGTTCCTGGCGCCCCGGGACCCGATTGAACTTCACCTGGCCCAACTGTGGGAGAGCTTGCTCGGCGTTCGGCCGGTCGGCAGACGCGATAATTTTTTCGAGCTGGGTGGCCATTCTCTGTTGGCGGTCCGAATGGTAGCTAATATCGAGAAGGTCTATGGCAAGCGGCTTCCGCTAGCAACTCTGTTTGAAGCTCCCACGGTCGAAAGAGTTGCGCGCGCTTTGAAGGACAGGAATTGGCAACCGACCTGGAAATCACTGGTGTCGATCCGAGCCGGAGGGACGAAACCGCCGCTTTTTCTAATGCACAGTCATGGCGGTAACGTCTTAGAGTATCATCCGCTTGCCCGTCACCTTCCCAAGGACCAACCGGTTTACGCCCTGCAGTCGCGCGGGCTGGATGGCAATGTAGATCTTGATCCGGACATGCGGGAGATGGCGGCAACGTATATTACAGAAATCAAGGCTCTGCAACCGGAGGGGCCTTACTACCTGGCCGGGTTCTGCTTCGGAGGCACCTTGGCCTACGAAACGGCACAGCAGCTTCGGGCGCAAGGTGATGAAGTGGCATTGCTGTTGATGATACAGGCTGTCAGGGCGCAGGCAGCCCGGAAGGATGCAGTCATAGGATTGTCGAAAATGTTGTGGTATCGGATTGCCTATCGTCTGAATCTGGAGTGGAATAACATAGCCGCTCTGGCAGGGGGGACTCGAGTCAGATATATCATCGATCGTGCAGTCCGGATGAATGATCTTTTTGAGCTCTGGTATCGGTCCGATTCGAGATTGGAAGAACTGGCGGACCGCAACGGCCACCGCACCACTGTATACACGCTCGAACTACTCAGGCGTGCCCACTCTAGAGCCTTTGTGAAATACAGACCCAAGCCTTACGACGGATCAGTGGTGCTTTTCCCAGCGGAGAAGCAGCCACGTTGGAGGCCGCGGAAACCGAATCTAGGATGGGGCGATCTGGTGCGCGGTAAGCTCACCACTGATGTTTTGCGCGGCTATCAGCAGAATCTGCTGCTGGAACCGAACGTCCGGTTTGCAGCAGAGAAGCTGACAGCCCACCTGGAAGAAGCGTTGCGACACCCAGCCGAGAGGCTCCGTCGGAATAAGGTCTCCTAAGCCCAGGAAGGCCACCGATCAGATACGGTCTCAATTCTCTACACATCAGCTTCGTGCAATATTTCTGGTTAAACACCAAGTCGTATTGATACCCTTCCGTCGTGAGGATAGGCAGAATAAGCTGCGTCGCGGAAGCACGTCCCTTCTGAGATGGCGTTTCTGCAGCTTCCGATACGGCGTTATTATGTCTCCTTCGACAGCCGCAGTCGATCTGCCTGAGAGAGAGTCCATACTCTGGCTTACGAAAGGTAGAGCTCGTCCATCTCACAATCCGGCAAGGCAGGCGCTATGGGAGGGGGCTTGGGCGGGAGGCCGAGACAGGCGAGTATCTTTTGTACCACCGCGGGCGGATGAATCGCTGCAAGAATCCTCATGCGGCCATGACAGTCCGGGCACTCCAGCACATCCAGCGCGAACACACGGCGCATAAGCTGGGACCACGGCATGATAAGAAGAGGTTTTGCTCAGGCTGAGATCCGGTTGAGCAGCCTGGCAGGATCAATTCCGGTCAAGTGACAATAGCTTTCCGTATTGGCTTAGCTGCTCACGAGCGCTCTTGATGTGCGTGATCAGCCGGAGGGCGCGTTCAGTGACAACCGACCGATGGACCGTTTCCGGCATTTCCAGGACATGCTCTTGGATCTCGGGGGCCAGTCGGAGAAGGCTCATGATCTGAGTAACCCGCGCTCGTGTCAGACCCTCCCGGCGAGCGATTTCGGCCTGATTGGAAACCTTGCCAGCTTCGAGGTCGCCATGCCATTTGATGGCTTTGCGCAGGAGTTCAGTCACCCGGGGGGTCTTTGGTTGCTTGGGCGGCTTTCTTTTGCCCCGTGGCGGCCGTATGGAGCATAAAGCATGATCGGTTGGCGTCCGTCCTGTCCAGGTGCTGATGTCGACGCTCTCAGGGGCCCCCTTGGGTCCCAGCGTGATCTCGATGGTCTGTTCGCAGCAGATGCTGGAAGTGCTCATACTTAAAGGGTTTGTGCGAACAAGGCGGAAATAAACCTCTGGTTGGACGACGCTGGACCGGCGGTTAGTAGACCGGCACATTTGGGGAGCCAATCGTTTCAATAAGTTGCAGCCCCCCCTCGAAATTGTGACATGGTTTGTGACGTAACCCTTTCGGGTTAGTGGGTGAATGGATCATCGAACGGTCAATTGAGTCGGACCCAGTTTTCTTGGACACAGAATAAGAGATAATGAGATGTCCAAGGAGGTGGAAATGGTTCGAACGAAGAGGGTGAAGGCGAAGGTGATGGCAAGAACGGAGGGAGCCCGTAGGGCGAGTGGAGTTCAGGCCGTCGGCGCCGCGTCCGGGGCGGGGCCTCTGGCGCCGGGGCAGCGTTGGAGCGGGGGACGAAAGCGGGACGTGGTGCTGCGACTGCTGCGGGGCGAATCTGTGGATGCGCTGTCGCGTGAGGTGGGCGTGGAGATCTACCGGCTGGAGGAGTGGCGGGAGCGGGCCTTGGCCGGCATCGAGCTGGGCTTGAAGAATCACCAGGGCGAGCCGTTGGCGGAGGAACTCGACGCCGCGAAGCGTCACATCGGGGAACTGTCCATGAAAATCGAGCTGCTGCGCAATCGCGCCCGGGCGGCGGAGAAGCGCCTCCCTTTGGCGATGAGGAGGTCGCGACGATGAGCGAGACGATCTCCGAAGCCACGGGTCAACGTTACGGGAGTCAGTCCTGGGAGCGCTCGCGCTCGTCGCTCTACGCCCGGCGGACAAGCGAGCAGAAGCGGCAGCAGGGCGAGGAACCCACCCGGCGGGGTCCCCAGCCCAAGGTGTCGGACGAGAAGCTTTTGGAGGCGATCCAGGCCGATCTGGAGCGCTCGCCGTTCCAGGGCGAGGGTCATCGTAAGGTCCACGCGCGGCTTCGGATCTTGGACGGGATCCGGGTTGCGCGCAAGCGGGTGCTGCGGGTCATGCGAGAGCATGAGTTACTCTCACCACACCGCGGACGCCAGGGTGGAACATGGAGGAACTGTTGCTAGTTCGGTCCAGAGGAACGATTGAATAACTGGAAACATTGTCCCTAAGTAACTCAAGAACGAGACCAGCGCGTTCTGCGTTAGGGGTATTATCGCAGACAAATTGAGGTTAATACGTGGATAAAAGGGTCATAGACGGACGCTTCCTAGTACTTCAGACGCTCGGCGAGGGTGCAGCTGGCGAGGTTGTTGAGGCCAGCGTTCTTCAGGACACCTCCTACGCGGCAAAGGGGACTCGTGTTGCCATCAAGATCTACGGCCCTTGGGTTCTAGCAGAGAACCCTGCTCGCGAGACCAAAGATCTCAAGCTGCGCCCTTCGTCTGCTCTCGAATTGTTCAGGGGCAAAGAAGCCTCTATGGATGCACGAGTAAACAACGGAACTCCTTGATCCGCGAACCCGATATGGAACTGTAATCGAATAGGTGCGCGTGAGTGAGCCCATGGACCTCGTTCTTGCTGTCGGAGACCGTATCGTGGCACCGCCTAGGACTGTGCCCAAACTGTGCCCGCGGCAGTCCAAAACCACCCAACGCTACCCGACTTCACCCAAAGTTGGTGCAGAAGTATCTTGTTGATATCTCTCGCTGTTACAGGGATTCACGAAATGCAGCCCCCGGGACTCAAAATCCCGAGCGGCGAGTGCGGAGGTGATTCAATGGAGTCGTTTTCGAACACGACCAGCCGGATGTGTGCCCATTCGGGCTATACAGGTATATCGGTATTGGAACGGGGCTCCTGAACAAACGAACACTAAGGAACCTTTAGCTCCGTTTCGGGCATCAAAATGTAGTCCTACGGTCCACTACAACATGCGAGGAAGGTTCGTCGGTTGGCAAAGCTACTTGTGGTGTGATGCGCAACGGCTGACGACACATCAGCGTCGACGGTCGTCGATGGTCCTCACCCATTCGTCAAGTGCTTCGATGTCTTTCTTGAGCTCGTCGGGCTCGGGAACGGGCACGTTTTCCACTGGCACCTGGTCGTGCCCCACAAGCCACCGAGAGGATTTCGTCATTCCAGCCTCAAGAGCCGTGCAGTCAGCTTCCGTGATGTCGTAAAGCTGCCTCGCTCGTCGAGTCTGGATGCTCCGTCGGTACCGCTCCACCGTGCCACCCAGCATTACCTCTTCGAGACCTCGTTCCCAAGCTTCCCGGAGTAGGCCGTAAATGAATTTCGCTTCTCGCTCGTACTGGTCACGAGGAGCCGTTCGAAAGAGCTTTTCCGCTACCTGCCATTCATTTCTCAGTACCCCGAGTCGGTCCCTTACCTTCATCGCGATCCACGGAAGATCAGGGGACGACGTTCCTGCTCCCCAGTTCTCCCTACGTAGGTACTGATGTTGGCACTGCCTCTCACTTTCTTCTGCGCTCGTAACTAGGGTAACGAGGAACGCAATGTCATGAGTGAAGACAATTACTTGACGGTGCTCCGCCTCTTCGACGAGCCGCCTGGCTACGCTTTCACGCCAGTTGTGGTCCAAGGACGACACTGGGTCGTCGAACAGAATGCTGGACCGACCTAAAGAGGTGCTCAGCTCCGCGAAGAAAGCTGCGATAGAGAGCGTACGGGCCTCGCCTTCGCTTACGACGCGCGGGAGCTCGACACGTGAGGCGCGTTTGAGGATGAGTTTGTGGTAGAGGGTGCCTCTTGTGCCGCCGGCCTCTTGCAGTTCAACTTCGAGGTGCATGAACCAAAGTTTCTTAAGTTCCCGTTGAAAGCTACTAGCGAGGCGCTGTGTAACAACGGCTCTAGTCACCTCACTGCTCTTCAACGTGATGCCCCGCGTGTTTGTGTCCTTTCGACAGAGTTCAAAAGCTGCTAGCCTCTTCTTCCTTTCGATCTCCTCGAGGACGACGCCGAGCTTCTCACATAGGGTACTTCTGTCTTCAAGTTCTCTCAGCTCCTTCGAGAGGCGCTCTTTGGTCTCTTGGTCTGTACTCCGAAGGACTTCGGTCGCTCGTTGCCGGAGAGCCGTTGACTGTTCGGCTACGGCGTCCGCATCCAGAGTTAGGATGGGAAGGCCTTCGGGAAGAGGGTCACCATTTGTAAGAGCTCTCAAGACTTGAGTGTGCCTCTCTTTGGCTTGGCGGAACCCAGTATCGACTAGGGTCCCAAGCTGTTCTGAGTCGATCCGTAACTCTTCAAGGGAGAAATCGGTTGTATCGCGTTGGAAAGCAAGAGTCTCGATACCTTGGCGTAGATTCGCGTAGTGTGACCGAGCTTGGTCAAGTTGTTTTTGGAGAGTGGACTTGATGAATTCTTCGAAACGCTTGAGCCGGTCAGGAGAAGTACCACGAAGTTGCTGTTGGCAAAGGAGACATTTGGCGTCATCCTCGGTAACAGGGAACTCTCCCGTGGGATAGGCCTCTTCGGACGAAAACCGCCGGGCGGCTTCCCACATAGCTCGCCAAAGGTCGGAGCCGGTGCCAGCAAGAAGCTCAGGGGAAAATGTCGTTCTGCGCAGTTCCCCTATCGCCTCACGCGCGGATTCAACAGCGTCTCGAGCCACAAAAACTGAGGCGACGGCGTCATCAGAGAGGATCTCGGCAACATTTTTGGCGTGCGCAGCGAGCGTATCTAGACGCTGGGCTCGGAGGGTGAGGGCCCGGGCTGTCTTCTGCGGGTCGTCTGATTCGAGGTCCCGTATCTGATCGCGGAGCTGCTGCCGGCGTTCTTTCTCCTCCTCAGACAGAGTGGCAAGTGCTCGAACGTCTTCTGGTTTTGTCAGCGACGTAATGTGAGAAACGAGGTCATACGCGGCGGTGTCTTCGGAGAGGGATGGGAGACTACTTGGCATCTCAAGCGAGTTGCGTTCCCTCTCGAGTTCTGATCTTACCTCCTCGCAAGTCTTTGACAGCTTGTCGAAGATATCTAGCCCGAAAGGTCGGAACGCCACATCCGTCTTCTCGCTCAAATACACCGCGGCACAGTGGCTATTTGAAGACGCTAATGTTTCCAAGCGGGTGCTGCTTGATGTCTTGGTCAGTCCATGCTAACGGCTGGTCTTTGTCGCCGACCTTGAAACGAATAGTGGCTGAGGGGCGACCCGGCGCGGCTCCGGATAAGACGTTCCCCAAAATCTCTTCAGCGCCCCGGGCATGGCAAGCCCGCTTTAGAATTCGAGTGTAACCAGACTTACCTGCTGCGTTGTCACCGTAGACAATTGTAATGCCGGGACCGAACTCGACGGTTTGTTCGGACGCGAGGGCGTTGACACCAGCGTGATGCGTGATGGACGTGAGTGTCACGAAATCGAGGCTGGGATCAGGGGCGGAGATGTGTTTCTTCTCCAGCCGCTCGGAAGTACGTTTCTCGGCAAGCCCGTGAGCTGCTTTGCATAGCTCCGTAAGCTCGGAGATGTCATCCTCGGAAAGAGGTCCCTGGGCTATAAGGCGCCTAAGGGCGTCCCTCTGCCACGAGGGCAGCGTCGAAGACCATTTGAGAATTTCGTCGAGTACAATCATTTCGTGTCTGATGCAAGGCGTCCCGGTTCTCTTGGTTCCTAACGCGATGCCGGGATCGTCGATTACAAGCCAATTTGCACATTGCCGCGGCGACGCCGAGGTCTGCACGGCCGTGAACCCAGGGCAGAGAAAGCTCCTTGGCGGCAACCAATGAGCCCATGTGTGCGGTCAAGTGTTTAACCTGCGCTCACTCTGCGCCGGTTACTTCGCGAAGAACCTGCCCTTCGGTCTCAGGTAGGGTATTTCTATCGCGTGGGCGTCGCTCGGGCAAGGCATATTCCGCAACAGATCGCCACGAGGGCGCCGACGTCGGGACTGCGGTTGTGGTTCTGGCGTCGCGTGAAAGCATGTGTCGACCAACCGGAAATTTGAGCAGGCACTAGAATTGGGACATGCTTGATTCAAGACAGACTGGCATATGGCGAGGCGATGCGAGCCGTGCCCCAAAAACTACGACGCGCGGTAGTTGCTGGAGTAGTCCGGCGCGAGTCGGCCTTAGGCCTAGGTTTGTCTTCTGAGGCGCAAGTGCTTCTTGGCGCTCGTGGGACGGACATAAGGGCTGGACTCAGAACCTCGTGAGGACCGAGACTAGTTACCTCCGACGGGGAGGTCGTTACCTAGTGCCGTTGATTGCGAACGTCCATCTAACATTTTCTAACAAGCCCAGCCAAAATGAGCGAAAACGAGCGAATTCAGCTGAAAAGCTCGACAATCAACAAGTGCTTGTTACTGAAAAGGATAGCTACTGAGATAAAGTGAGAGAACATGAGCTAAAATACCGTACCTCCGAGTTCATAACCCCAAGGTCGGTGGTTCAAGTCCATGTAGCGCACCCGGTTCCTTGGACACAAGTTTGAGCTACGCCGCCTGGCGTAGCTTGTGCGCCTCGCGTGCCTCGATCGGTGTTTGATAATCGATCTTCTCGAGACGCCAGGTCTTGTTGTACAACTCCACGAACTCGGCCACGGCGGCACGCACCTCCTGGAGGTTCTGGAAGATTCTCCCGTGGATCGCTTGGTCCTTGAGCGTGCGATTCCACCGCTCCGCAACTCCGTTCGTTTCCGGTTCCTCGACAAAACCGAAGCTGGGACGGATGCCCCAGCACCGGATCTGGTTGAGGAAGTGATCCGACAGGTACTGGGAGCCGTGGTCCATCCGGAGCGCCAGCCCCCGGGCAACGTCGGAGTCAATGGAACCATAGAGGCGCAGCAGACCCTGCGAGATCGGCTCCAACGCCGCGAAGCGGCTACCGACCTTGCACACGTGCCACCCCACACACTCCGCGTTCCAGTGCTCCACCGCCGCGAAAATCCAGACCCACCCGTCATCGAGCGTGAACACCCGCACTCCGTCGGTCCCCCACATCACGTTCGGCGCCAGGGTGACGATCTTCCCATCGTGTGCCTTCGTTCCACCCTGGCGTCCGCGGTGTGGTGAGAGCAACTCATGCTCTCGCATGACCCGCAGCACCCGCTTGCGCGCAACCCGGATCCCGTCCAAGATCCGAAGCCGCGCGTGGACCTTACGATGACCCTCGCCCTGGAACGGTGAGCGCTCCAGATCGGCCTGGATCGCCTCCAAAAGCTTCTCGTCCGACACCTTGGGCTGGGGACCCCGCCGAGTGGGTTCCTCGCCCTCCTGCCGCTTCTGCTCGCTTGTCCGCCGGGCGTAGAGCGCCGAGCGCGAGCGCTCCCAGGCCTGACACACGCGCTGGATCCCGTAACGTTGACCCGTGGCTTCGGAGATCGTCTCGCTCATCGTCGCGACCTCCTCATCGCCAAAGGGAGGCGCTTCTCCGCCGCCCGGGCGCGATTGCGCAGCAGCTCGATTTCCATGGACAGCTCCCCGATGTGACGCTTCGCAGCGTCGAGCGCCTCCGCCAACGGCTCGCCCTGGTGATTCTTCAAGCCGAGCTCGAGCCCGGCCAAGGCCCGCTCCCGCCACTCCTCCAGCCGGTAGATTTCCACGCCCACCTCACGCGACAGCGCATCCAGAGATTCGCCCCGCAGCAGTCGCAGCACCACGTCCCGCTTTCGTCCTCCGCTCCAACGCTGCCCCGGCTCCAGAGGCCTCGCCCCGGGCGCGGCGCCGACGGCCCGAACTCCAGTCGCCCTACGGGCTCCCTCCGTTCCTGCCGTCGCCTTCCACTTCACCCTCTTCGTTCGAACCATTTCCACCTCCTTGGACATCTCATTATCTCTTATTCTGTGTCCAAGAAAACTGGGTCCGACTCAGTGGTTCAAGTCCACCCGTCGCTACCACTTCTTTTTGGGTCCTTTCCGTCCGTGGTCATGGGATTCGTGACCTGGGACGCGTCTCTGCAGCTTCCGATAGGAGGTGTTATGTCTTCTTTGACAGCGACGGCTGAGCGAAGCGGATACTTCATTCGGCACGCTGCTCGATGACTTGCGGCGGGACGTGGCGGGGCACGTCCTACGAGACTCCGAGCTGGCGGTCTCGAGATCGCCTTTCTGTTGGGATATTCGGATCCCAGCCTTTCTATCGCGCCTTCCGGCGTTGGACCGGGCGCTCGCCCCGAGACTACCGAAAACAGCGGAACTGAATCGACAGGGGGCGCCAGCCAGAACGCGCCCTTCGACGGGCTACTCGCCGATGAGGTGGGCGGCGATACGGCGGCGGTGCGGCGCGTCCCGGTGCTCGTAAAGGTAGATCCCCTGCCAGGTCCCGAGCGCGGGGCGGCGACCGATCACCGGTATCGACAGCGTCGTCGAGGTCAGCGCCGAGCGCACGTGCGCCGCCATGTCGTCCGGCCCCTCGGCGGTGTGGCGGAAGATCGGATCGCCGTCGGGCACCAGCCGGCGGAAGAAGCGCTCGAGGTCGCGCTGCACCTCGGGATCCGCGTTCTCTTGGATCAGCAACGAGGCCGAGGTGTGCCGCACGTGGAGGGTCAGCATCCCTTCCTCGATCCCCGACGCTCCGACCCAATCCAGAACCTCGCCTGTGATGTCGTGTAACGTCTTGCCACGCGTCGACGTCACAAACTCGGTGACTTGTTGCCGAATGGCCCACCTCCCGGGTTGATTCGCTGATCTAGAGTAGCTTGGCGACCTCCAAGGGCATCGACAGCATCGGGAAGTGTCCCGATTCGAGATGGTCCACTTTCTCCACGGCCCAGTTCTTCAACATGCGTTTCTGCAGCTCCGGGGTGGTCATGCGATCCAAGTTGCCTCCAATGAAGTGCTTGGGCACGCTTCCAAAGCGCTCCTGCGTCAGCCGCAACTTGGAAACCAGTGGCTGCAGCGACTGCTTTTCGCTCAAACGCGGCAGAGCCTCGCCAATAGCCCCTTCCGACGCGTCGTGGAACGCCACCCTCCGCCAAGTAGCCTCGCCAACTTTGGCATAGGACTGGTCCTCGCTCAGGATGAGTTCGGGAAGGATCTGTGCCTCCCTGTCGCTCTCCATGGCTTCAAGGATGCTCTCCCCGTCCTTCACCAGGAACGACGCAACGTACACGAGTCGCTCGATCTTCTCTGGGAACCGTTCGGCCACCTGCGAGGTGGTCGCTCCCCCAAGACTGTGGGCCACGAGGATGACCTTGCCCTTTGCCCGGTCGATCGCTTCGCTGACGACTTGGATGTAGCTCTCCAACGTCGTATCCGAAACCGGTTGCATGTTTTCGTGGCTTCCCGGCAACGCTACTGCGTCAACCGTGTGTCCCCGCTTGACCAAGTGCGGGGTGACCTTTTCCCAACCCCAAGCTCCCTCCCAGGCTCCGTGTACTAAGACGCAGTGGCTCATGCGACTTTCTCCTCGTTGTTTTGGGTGGGGACGTTTGGCACCTATTTCTCTTTACTTTTCTTGTTCGCTTTCCTATTGCTCTTCATGCCATTTTGGGTTCGCGGGGCGTTCGCCGTCCGCACATCGAACTCGGAATGCTCTCAAGTAACTGCTTGCGGATCTGGCTCTATATGTGTGACCTAGCAAGATCGCCAAGAAACGCCCTCTTGGGGCGTCCCAAGCAGTTTCGTTATGCAAGTAACTTGCGCATCGCGCTAGCGGCTCGCTAGTGGCGCATCGCCAGCCACCATTTCATCGTATCGGTGACAAGGTCGGCGTCGTCGTGATGCAACCAGTGTCCGGCGTCGGGAATCGTCACCAGGGTATAGTCTTTAGCCAGCCACTCCCAGGTATTGTTGAGGCCGTGGTGATGTTGCGTCGTGTCCTTCAGCCCGTGGAACTGCAGTACCGGGCACTCCACCATCGGCAATCCCGCAACATTCTCCTCATACGGCTCGCGAGGATAGTTGCGCTTATAGTAGTTCAACATGGCTTCGAAGTCTGAGTTGTTGAAGGCTTCCACATATATCACTTTGGCATCTGCGGCACCGCCCGAGGGCGTGCGTGCAAGCCTCTCGGCGTTCAGCATCAGGTGGGAGCCTTCCTTCTGAAAGTTGCGCGCGTACTGCGCGTTCGCGTGCTGTTCCGGATTGTTGGCAAGTTCCCGCGCCCAGCCTCTTAGATGGAGAAGGTTTACGACAATCAGCCGATCCACCATGTCAGGGAGCTGCATCGCCATGGACCAGGCAATGGCTCCGCCCCAGTCGTGTCCCACGACCGTCGCCGACTCGTGGCCTTCCGCCCGGATGACCGCGGCGGCATCGCCTACGAGCAGACTCATGTCATAGTTGTCGGCACCCCTGGGCTTGTCGCTCTGGTTGTATCCGCGCAGGTCCATCGCCACCACACGATAATCGTTGGCGAGTTCCGACATCTGATGTCGCCATCCATACCAGAAATCGGGAAATCCATGAATGAGCAGCACCAGCGGCCCCTTGCCCAGGGCAACATAATGAATTCTCACTCCGTTGTTGTCTGCGAACTTGTGCTCGACCTTGTTCAGGAGGTCGTCATCCGCAACCGCCCCGAATCCCGCCATCCACCCCGCTAACCAGACCATGATCGTCAGCATGACACCTCTCTTCCGCTGAAAGGAGGATAAGTGGAACAGAAGCGACCATGCAAGGCGTGAACGACAACTTTCGTATGGTGCTGCTGCTCGTCGAGGCGACGAAGCGGGCCTGGTACAAGTCGCTCCCGACGAAGTTGCATCAAATTCATGTCGTCTCGATCGGCAAAAAACTGCTTCAGTTGCTGCGGCGCCTCGTTTCGGCTGATTCTTCCGTCACCGTCTCGATCGAATCTTAAGAGTCTTTCGAACGGGCCGGCTGATTCATCGCCGCGATTTTGAGCAATAATCGAGGAAGAAACGCAGGCTACAACACAGAAAACCAAAACAACGATTCGAGGACTCATGATATATCTACCTTGATTCACTTCTGCGCGCGAAAAGATGCGGTTTGAAGTAACATCCACCCTTGCAATCGGGCAATGCTCGACTGCCTCTGTCAAAGAAACAACAATATCGGAAGCCAATTGGGCATCTCACGCAGAACATACGTCCGAGATGCAGCTTGTTTTTCTATCCTTACTCGTCGCGGGCAATCCGGCGTGAGAGGTAACATGCGATTTCACCTGCTTTTCATCATCCTCGCCGTCCCGGCCTTTGCGCACCCACTGCAGGCCCAGGTGGACGAGGACCAGACGGGCGCTTGGTACATGCTCATGTGGAGCCATGAAAATGCCAGTACCGGATTCGGCTTGCAGGGGGATATCCAGTACCGCAACTGGGACACCATCGGTGACCTCGAGCAGCTGCTCATCCGTGGGGGGGCCACTTGGCGTCCGCGGGGTAGTGCGGTGAGATACACCCTGGGGTATGCGCACATCACGTCCGGCGCCTTCGGGCACGATGATGCCACGAGCGGGGAGCACCGCCTCTATCAGGAAGCCCTGGCCAGCCACCGCGTGGCCGAAAGACTGTTTTTCGCGCACCGACTCCGGCTGGAGCAGCGCTGGGTAGACGGGCAGGATCTCAGGGCGCGCTTCCGCTATTTCCTGGGCCTGAACTATCCCTTCAACCAATCAAGCCTGAAACGGGGCGCGGTCTACCTGTCGCTGTACAACGAAGTGTTCGTCAACCTCAACAGGGATATCGGCGGCGGACGCCGGGTGGACTATTTCGATCGCAACCGCGCCTATGCTGCCCTCGGCTACAGCCTGCGGGACAACCTTCGCTTCCAGTTCGGTTACATGTGGCAGGAAAGCAGCAACCATGGCAAGGGCCAGCTGCAGTTCAATGTCATTTACAGTTTCTAATCAAGGGCGGCGGTCAATCCCCTCTCACGGGTGACAGAATCGACGGCATCTGGCAAAACTCCTCACCCCTTTTGCGGCATGTGGCAACTGGAAGACCTGAGAAAGCATGCTGCGTCTTCTCGGTCAACCAATGGCCTCCTTTCCTCTTTCACCCGTCCGAATTCGAATACAGTCGGGAAGATCCATGACAAAGATCTTCCCGTCCCCTATATTGCCGGTCCTGGCCCCGGCAATAATCGCATCGATCGTCGAATCCACGAAATCCTCGTTGACCGCAATTTCGACTCGCACCTTCTTGAGAAGATTGATCGTGTGGATCACACCACGGTACGCCTCCGTGTACCCCTTTTGTTCACCGGCTCCCACAACATTGGTGACGGTCATCTTGTGGATCTCTGCATCGAAGAGGGCCTGTTTGACGTCAGGCAGTTTGTGAGGCTGTATCATGGCCACAATCATTTTCATATCACGTTTCCTTCCGTCCTTTTTTGTAAGAAACCATCCGGCTGCACAAGAGAACAGCTGTGTGATCTCTGGTCAAAGTCAATCGGTTGTGAAGATCTGGAAGCCCGAGTATGCCTCCATGGCGTGCTCCCCGATGTCCAACCCCTTATGCTCCTCATCCTGGGAAACGCGGATGCCGATCAGCGCTTTCGTGATTCCGAATATCGCGAAGGCAGCAGTAGCCGTTGCCACTCCGTATGCCGCCACACCGGCGAGCTGTATCATGAACGTATGGTCCGGATTGAGACTGAAGATGCCGACTGCCAGGGTGCCCCAGATACCACAGACGAGATGGACCGAGATTGCGCCGACCGGATCGTCTATCTTCAACTTGGAGTCTATGAAAATAACCGACACCACCACCAGCACTCCCGCGATGAACCCGATCACGACCGAAGACATCACGGAAACCGTGTCTGCCCCAGCCGTGATTCCCACCAGACCGGCAAGGCAGCCGTTGAGGGCCATGGAAAGGTCCGGCTTCTTCTGAATGATCTCCGACGAAAAATACGCGGCAACGATACCCGCAGCCGCCGCCAGACACGTGGTCACGAGAGTGCGGGAAACGGCCCCGGGGTCGGCCGACAGAACCGAGCCGCCGTTGAAACCAAACCAGCCCAGCCATAGCAGGAAAACACCGATGGTGGCCAGGGGCATGTTCGAGCCCGGGATCGCATTGACGGTCCCCTTCACGTACTTGCCGATTCTGGGCCCTAGCAGAATCGTGCCCGCCAGCGCGCCCCATCCGCCAACGGAGTGCACCAGGGTCGACCCGGCAAAGTCATAGAAACCGAGCTCGTCGAGCCAGCCCCCTCCCCACTTCCAGCTTCCAACCCAGGGATAGACGAAGCCGACAAAGACGGTGGTGAAAACAAAAAAACTCGGAAGCTTGATTCGGCCGGCGACCGCCCCGGATACGATCGTGGCGCCCGTGGCCGCAAACATGGCCTGAAACAGAAAGTCCGTCCAGTAACTATAGGCCCCGTCGGCATATTCGATCAACCCGGCAGCTCCCTCCGGAGAAGCAATCCCGAAGCCGGCAAAGCCAAGCCATTTTCCAAGAACCCATGCGTCGCCAGGGTACATCAGGTTGAAACCGCAGAAGGCGTATGTCAGCAGTCCGATGGCCACAATCATGGTGTTCTTAAACAGAATGTTGACGGTGTTCTTCGCGCGTGTCAGTCCCGACTCCAAGGTAGCGAAGCCGAGGTGCATGATGAAAACGAGAAACGTCGAGACCATCATCCACGTGTTATTAATGACGAACATCGCCTCTGCAGCTGCGTCGGTTTGAGCGTAGGCCTGCGCGGCCCAAACGATCCCGATGGATAGGAACGTGGCCAGTCGCAACCTTCGTTTCAGACATGTTTCCAGCATCTTATCTCCTTCCCTCAGTGTGTGTTGAGGCCGCTTGCAATCTCCCACGGTCTCCGATGGTTGCGAGGCTCGGCCCGCCAGACCATGCCGGGCAAGTTCCGCTCCGGTCCAGAAAGCCAGGCCGAGGCTAAATCTCGCCCCAAGATGTAGCAGCGAACGTGGCGGGACTTCCGGCGATTCCCAGGTACACGGATCGCCGGTCCTGCAGCTGGTAATCCACCAAGCCGCTGCGGGACAGGACCGGGCTCAGTGACCACGCTCATTGATGATCGTCAATGGAAAGAGCCTACTCCGGACCGAACACCCACATAAAGCCGAGTGTCATCGTGTCCTGGTTGGTCGTGAATTCATCGAGCCCGCGCCAGAAGAACGGAGCCGTTGACCAGTCCCGGCGGTACTCCAGGCGCGTGATAAAGCGAGACTCAGGAGCGTACTCGAACGTCAGCGTGTACTCCTTGAGGATGTGCTCCAGGCCGGTCGAGCGGGCCTCCAGATCATCGAAGTACTCAAAACGCTGAGCGATACGGAACTTCTCCGACGGCGAGAATCGGGCATAGCCACCCAAGCCCCAGGAGGTGGCCGCCACACCGAACGGGTCCATGTTCGAGATGTAGTCGAAGTTGCCCATGATCTCGAACTTCTCGTGCAGTGCGCCATAGAAATTCCAGCTCACGTTGCGCAGCCAGCCCTCATTGGTCAGGTTGTTCTCCGGACCATGAATCCAGGTCAACGTGGTGTTGAAGCGATCGCCCGGCGCCCACGAGCCCTGCAGGCCGTAAGACTTGCCAGAGTTTTGATCAAATGCGTTGTCAAAGCCGTTGACCAGCAGAAACTTCGCCGTGAACTCATCGCTGAGTGGAGCGGTGAACCGCGCGCCCATGTGCGAGAACGGCTCGTTCCACGCCCACAGAATGCCGCGCGTGTAGTTCCAGTTCAGGTGCGATTCCGCCACCTCCAGACCTGCGATCGTGCCAAACAGACCGACGTCGAGCTGGTGGCCGCTGTCCCACTGGTAGTACCCAAAAGCCTGCTGTAGATAGAGCACGTCCTCGAGTGGACCGGGCTCGAGGCCGTCGCGAAAGAGCCGCGCGCCCGAGCCGAACCAGAGGTCGGAGCGGAAGCCGACCGGGCTATCGTCACCCTTGGCCTCGATCTCCAACTTGACTTGGTTCAGACCGAAGCCGCGCGAGTTCGGGTTGGTGTAATAGAGCGTATTCGTACCATTAGCCGGATTGTTGAAGTTGCGGGTGTAATAGGCGTCGACAAGCCCGGTGATCGCGATCGGCTGACCGCCGCTACTGGCGACCCCAACGGGCACCCCGCTGCGCGGCGCGGGCTCGGCGGCGGCCCGCTCTGACTCATTCTCTACGGACACCGACGAGTCAGCGCTCTGCGTTCCTGGCGTCACCGGCGCGGGAGAAACCACCTGCTTCTGCTCTTGGAGTTGCGCGCTGAGCAACGTCTCCAACTGCAGCAAACGCTGTTTTAAAGCCTCGACCTCCTCACGGAGCGTCGCCTCGGAGCTCTTCTCCGTGGCGCCGCTTTCCGCTGACTGTGCGGCCACCGGGGCCTGCCACAACCAGGCAGCCAGCCCGGCCACTGCCACAATTCGACACCAAGTCTGCTTCATCAATTATCTCTCCTCAAGAAAAGCCATGGAACAGGGCAGCGACCCAACCAACGGCAATACTACTGACCGGACTTCGCGGACTCTCATCCCGGAAGCACACTCACGGGTGACTCGCTCGACGGGTACGTGTCCGTTGATGCAATACGCGTGCCAAGGCTCGCGACGTTTAGATTCGAGAGGAACTCTGATTACTATTTGGTTGTATCTAAGTACTTTACAAAACGGACTGCCGGGCAGGCCACAATCGAGCACTGGAGAGTAAATGACATGTCTGTAGGAATTGCAGTCAATAAGCTACATTATCGTAACCTAATTGCCCGAGTAGGGCGGAGCAGACCGTCCGACTTCGAGAAAGGAGGCATCGGCGGGACTTCGTCGGCAGGACGCGGGAGAATCTCGGACCACATATCCCGCACAGGATCGATCAAACCACTGATAACAAGTGATATAGAAAATTCATACAAACTTGTTGTATAGTTTGTCTTTGTCTACAATATAGTGTGTTTCCGTTCACGTGTTGTGATTTCGAGAAGAACCACTGGTGGACTGGGCACCGCAATATCAGGTTGTTCCCGATACAGTTATCCGACGGTCAATTGGGGATCGCCCCGTCCATGATGTCCAAAGGGGTGTAGCCACGCACTGCGAATCAACGTAGCGGTTCGATACTGGTCCAGCTGAACGAGACACAACAACCGACATATCAGAGGCTGTTGGGAACGCATTCCTGCAAGGACGACCTCCCCGCAAGAGAAGTCGCTTGTGACCCGAGAGCTTTGGTCTGGTCTTAGATGACGAGTCCTCGCTGTCCAGTGGATGCATCGCTGCGTCGACCGCCCCATCGATGGTGATGTAACTTTGCTTGTGTAAAAAGAAAGAGGGTGTAAGTTTGGTTTTTTTGCTGCGATGGCAAAAACCAACTCCAAGAAAGGAGCTTACACCCAATGGCGAAAATTAACACCGATGACCGAACAATTCCAACATTTCCTTGATGAGGTAAAAGAAGACTTTTGGGGAGATGTGTATAGCAAGACAAAGCTGGCGTGGAAACGGTATTTCGAGACTGAATCACAGCGGCAGAGAGACCGTTATTGTGGCTTTGGATGGTATGAAAGAGGTGGGCAGAGAAAGAGAGAGTACCGCAATGGATACTATGAACGGGACTTTGTGACCCGCTTTGGAACGTTACGGTTGCGGATTGCCCGGAGCCGGAACAAGAATTTTCTCCCGAAGGGATTACAACGGTTTCAACGACGAGCTGACGAGGTAACGTTGCTGATACGAGAGGCGTTTCTCAGAGGAATCAGCACACGGACGGTGGGACGGATTGTGGCGATCATGACGGGAGAAGTTGTCAGTGCACAGACGGTATCGCAGCTGACACGAGAGCTAGATGAAGCAGTACAGCGATTTCACCGAGCTCGGTTGAGTGACGAATGGAAGACACTGTTTCTGGACGGAGTGAGTCTGAGGGTAAGACGTCCGAGTGGGCGGAAACGGGTGCAGATGCTGGTGGCCTACGGGGTGAGAGCGGATGGTAGCCGGCAGCTTTTGGCATTTATGCGCAGCAGTGGAGAGAGTCAAGCTGCCTGGGAAGGACTCTTAGGAGATCTGTACCGGCGTGGTATAGAGGGAGATAACCTCGAGCTGATTGTGACCGACGGCTGTGCAGGTCTGGCAGCGGCCATTGAAACGATCTATCCGAGAGCTCAGCACCAACGCTGCTGGGCACATAAGATGCGAAACATCGTCAATTCAGTCCGAAAGTGCGATCGAGACCAGATCAAGCAGGATGCACGGGCCATCTACCAGGCCGATAGCCGTCGGGATGCACTGACAGCTTTCAGGAGGCTGAAGCGTTGCTGGCACAAGGATTATCCGAAGATGGTGAATCGATTGGAGAAGGATCTCCCTGAGTTACTGGCCTTTTACAGCTTCCCACGGCCTCTGTGGAAGAAGCTACGAACCACCAACGTCATCGAACGCTGCTTCGTTGAGGTTCGACGGAGAACGCGTCCGATGGTTTGCTTTGTTAATGTCCAGAGTGTCGACAGAATCATTTACTCGATCTTCCATCGATTCAATCTCGATTGGAAGGAACAACGACCAACTCGTACCCTCGACCTTTTTACACAAGCAGCTTGACATGACCCCCATCGATTTAACGGTTGACAGGTTTTGCGCCGATGGGTAGGGTCTTGCTCGTGCGCCTCACCGCTGATACGACGCTACATCTGGTCGGCACTCGATCGAATCGGCATCTCATCAGATGTTTTCCCATACTCGTTTGCCTCTTCGTTGCCGGTGCCGTCACTCCGGCACGAGCGAGAGATCGAGGCTGCTCACGTCATTCGCCGGCGCGCACATCCAATGGCACCCAGCGATGGGATTTTCACCACCGTGATGGTGAGCTTCCACTGCACATCAAGGTTGTGGACCCGCATTCGACCAACCGACTCGACCTCGTCGCCAGAACAGCCCAGCCTAACGAGGATCACGTTGTCGGAATTCGGCATTTACGCGGCCCGCGGGCTGATTCACCTCGAAACGCGGGTTGGATTCGGCCCGAGTCGAAGACACGCCTCCAAGTGAACCTCTCGAGCGTGGCGCAGAGCCGCGCACCTCCAACTTAAACGTACTGCTAGGGCCTCCGCCCGGAGCTCGAGCCCGCAACGCACAATTTTACGCGTGGTGGACTCATCAACCCGGGCCGCTCGAAGTGAGGCTTTCCCCGAGCAACGATGCTGGGGCACTCTGTGCCCGGCAAAACGGACTTTCTTTCATTCGTCTCAACGAAATTCAGCGTCGTGAGTAACCGTCACGCGCCTAGCGCTCTCAGGTTTGAATTTCGACGTGGAAACGCGAAGGTAGGTCGACATGAACGCACAAGCATCTGAGGTTCCCCGCGGAACCCTAGAAGGTTTAAAAGAATACTGGAAGGCGGACATCCTTTCCGGCTTCCTCGTTTTTCTTATTGCCCTTCCGTTGTGCCTGGCCATCTCCTTGGCCTGTGGCTATCCCGCCATCGCCGGTGTGTATACCGCCATCATTGGCGGTATTCTCTCTGCTTTCTTCAGCAACTCGGAGCTCACCATCAAAGGGCCGGCCGCAGGACTCATCGTCGTCGCCTTGGGCTGTGTTACCGAGTTCGGCTATACAGGTGGAGCCGATCCGACCGCCGATTTCCAAGCGTACCGGCTCGCCCTCGGAGTGGGCGTGGTCGCCGGCGTCATTCAAATTCTCCTGGGGATCTTTCGGTCTGGAATCCTGGGCGAGTTCTTTCCCACTGCAGCCGTACACGGGCTACTCGCTTCGATCGGTGTGCTCGTCATTGCCACGCAGGTCCCCATCACGCTGGGTGTCAAAGGTGAGGGGACACCGCTCGAGCGACTCGCCTCGTTTCCCCGCTACGTCATGGAGCTGAATCCGGTGATTGCACTCATCGGCATCGTGAGCCTCGTCATCATGTTCGGCTACACCTTCATCAAGAATCCGCGGCTCAAGATCATTCCGGCGCCCATGTTGGTGCTACTCATCGCTGTCCCATTGGGTATGTACTTCGACATTGGGGACGAACATGCTTACACGTTCGACGATGAAACCTACACACTCGGTCTTCGCTACCTGGTCGACGTTCCAGACGATATGTTCGCGGCTGTGACCTTTCCGGATTTTTCGGGCATACTGAGCGCCATCGGTTTGAAGTACATCTTGATGTTCGCACTCATCGGTAGCCTCGAGTCCATCTTGAGTGCCAAGGCGGTCGATCAAATCGATCCCTGGCGGCGGAAGACCAATCTCGATCGTGATCTGCTCGCAGTGGGTATTGGCAATACAGTGTCAGCGTTCGTGGGCGGGCTTCCTATGATTTCCGAGATCGTTCGGAGCAAGGCAAACATCGACAGCGGAGCCCGCACACGATTCGCCAACTTGTTCCACGGTACGTTCCTGCTCTTGTTCGTGGCGCTGGTGCCCACTCTAATTGATCGGATACCGCTCGCGGCGCTGGCCGCCATGCTCGTCTTCACCGGCTTTCGGTTGGCGTCGCCGCAAGAGTTCATGCACATGTACAAAGTAGGGCGCGAGCAACTGATTATTTTCGTGTCCACGATATTGGGTGTGCTTGCCACCGACCTTCTCGTGGGAATCGGCATCGGGATTCTGGTCAAAGCCTTCATTCACTTGATCAACGGTGCCCCGCTGAGTTCGCTCTTCAAGCCCAGCATCAGCGTCGAAGCGGGGAGCGGCAGCGCGGCCACCGTCACGGTGCAAAAGTCAGCGGTCTTCAGCACCTGGATCGCACTCAAGAACCGCATCGGGCGGCTGACGGAAACACCGCGGGTGGTCGTTGATATGTCGGGCACGGCGCTCGTGGATCACACGGTCATGGCGAATCTTCACGAGCTAGGACAGGAATTCAAAGAGAGCGAGCGCGAGCTGTCGGTCACCGGATTGGACGACCATCGGAAGCTTTCCAGTCATCCCATGGCGGCACGCAAGAAACCGAAGGTTTAGTCCCAACGAGGCACTCGGCTGAAAGGGCACAAATAGCGAGTCGTATCTGGACATAAGACCATGCAAAGCAAACAAGCTGGGATAAAGGGGTGTATCCCCCCAGCTTGAGTCGAAGGTCGTCGTGATGTAAGGCAGGCTATGGAGCGCGGCGCGCAGGGGTGAAGAACATGGACGAAACCGCCGAGACAACAGCGGCATCGGAAGGCGGGCACCTCCATCATACGATCGAGGAGGCAGCTGAGCCCGTGGCGCAGTTTTGGCCCATGAAGGGCTTCGTGCACCACAACCCGATACACGGCCTCGAACACTTACCCTTTGATGAGGCGATTCGAGAAGCAAATCACCTCTTCGGCGCCGAAGGCTATCTTCCCGTTGCCGAGTATCGAGGCTTCTATCGAAACGGGCGTATCCGTGCTCGCAGCGTGGACCGAGCACTCGAGCGTGTGGGGCCTCGCCCTGGCAATGAGAGCCTCCTGCTCGGCGACCGGAAGGTCACAGAAGCGGAAGTCTTGCGCCTGCATTTTCTATTCGGCTTCGAGGCGGTCGATCCGGCACTCCTCCCCTGGCAGTTCAACGGCGGGGGCGCACTCGAGAGATTGCGTGCCGATCTACCAGACGAAACGACCGCGAGAATCACGGTGTCGGAGCCGGCCCACCGGTACTTGCCGCGAGTGTGGAATCACGTTTTGGACGTGCTTGATCTGTCCGACCCGTTGTGGGACGAGCAACCTTCCGAGGCGACCGATCAGCAGGGCGCGGAAACGACGGTCCACATCGAGCTTCCCTTTCGCCGTAGCCTGAGCGACTGGGTGCAACAGCTCGCCGGCGTCTCGATCGTCGATACGATCGACGAGCAGATGATCAAATGGATCGCCGCCTTCGTCGACGAAGGGATGGCGGGCTGGGAGATGCCGGGAAAAGCTTCCGGCTTCTATGCCGCCTGGCGGGAACTCGCACAGAGCGACGCTTCGGGCCGGTTTCTGGGCATCGAGCGTTTTGCGGAGAAGCTTCAGGCACTTCCAGCCGAGCCGGAGCAAGCGATCGGGCAGGCGCTTCGCGCGCTCGAGATCCCGACGGAGCGCTGGCGCGAATATCTCACTCGCGTGCTCGCTCAGTTGCCGGGATGGACGGGTTTTATCCGCTGGCGCGGTTTGAATCCCGAAGAGCCGATACAGCAGGAGAATCCCATCGATGTGGTTCACTACTTGGGGGTGCGGCTCTTTTACGAGCTCGAGCTAACCCGGGTCGTTACGCGTCGCGACTTTGGAGTGGACTCGGAGCTCTCTGCCCTCACGGACTACTGGCGCGCTCGCCGGCAAGACTATGCGACACGGATGGCGAAGACCGCGATCCCAGGAAAGAATCTACTTCTTGCCCCTCGCGATGCCTGGCGCCTGTTTCATTTGATCGCTTTTCTCGGGCTTTTGTCGGAGGAGTATCGAGCCCTGACGCGCGAGGACGCCGAGCGGCTCCTTGGCTGGCTGGATGAATTCCCGGTTGAACAGCACCCTCCGGTTTGGCTGGAAGCCTACGAGGATTCTTATCGGGACGACGTGCTCTCGAAGCTGTCGGCGCATCGGAACACACAGACGGACAAGGGCGAGAGACCGCGGGCACAAGTGGCGTTTTGCATCGACGTCCGGTCGGAACCGTTCCGCCGCTTCTTCGAAACCACCGGTCCCTACGAAACACTCGGCTTCGCTGGCTTCTTCGGCATCCCGATCAGTCACCGCGTCTACGACACCGATGAGTCGGTCGCTCTCTGTCCGGTGCTGCTGACACCGCAGCATGCCTTGTTCGAGCTTCCTCGGCCGGGACAGCAAAACGCCCTGACCGACTACGCGTCCGGATCGCGCTTTCGCAGGCTCGGCGAGCAGCTGTTTCACGACTTGAAGCACAGTCCGATTGCCGCCTTTGTGCTCGTCGACGTACTGGGGCTTTTTTTCAGCGTTGGTCTGATCGGCAAGACCTTGGTGCGACGACCGTATCATGCTTTGGTCCACGCGATGCTCCGATGGTTCGAACGACCGGTCGCGACGAAGATCAATGTAGGAATCGACGCCGGTGATCCGCCCAAAGTAGCAGGGAGGCCGACGGCACTCATTCGCGGCTTCACCGTCGAGGAGCAGGCAACCTTCGTAGGGAACGGGCTGCGGACGATGGGATTGACGGAGAATCTGGGCCGGTTCGTGGTGCTCTGCGGTCACGGTGGCAATTCCGATAACAATCCTTACTTCGCAGCGCTCCATTGCGGTGCCTGTGGGGGGCGTCCTGGGGATCCGAATGCACGCTCCTTCGCCGCCATGGGGAATCACCCGCAGGTGCGCAGCGTGCTGAAAGAGCGCGGGCTCATCATTCCCGAGGACACGTGGTTCCTGGGCGCGAAACACGACACCAATACTGACCGAGTGGAGCCTTACGACCTACAGGACGTACCGGCGAGCCATGCCGAAGACTTGCAAATGCTCCGGCGCGATCTCGAGCGCGGTGGCGCCGAGCAAGCACTCGATCGGTGCGGCCGCATTCCGGGCGCGCCGGTCAACATCTCCGCGGCAGCGGCCTATGCCCATGTCAAAGCAAGAAGCGTCGATTGGGCCAACCCGCGGCCCGAGTGGGGCCTCTCCGGCAATGCCGGCTTCATCATCGGCCGTCGCCGCCTCACCAAAGGCCTCGACCTCGGAGGTCGGATTTTCTTGAACTCCTACGATCCTGAGCCGGATCCCGAAGGAGCGATTCTCGAGAAGATCATGACCGCTCCGCTCATCGTGGGTGAATGGATCAACATGGAGCACTACTTTTCCGCCACCGATCCGTGGAACTATGGAAGCGGCAGCAAGGTCATTCACAACGTGGTCTCGGGAGTGGGGCTCATGTTGGGCAGTCAAAGTGATCTGCAAACTGGCCTTCCCCTTCAAACAGTCAACGACGGCGAGATCCACCATCACGAACCGATGCGACTGCTCGCCATCATCGAAGCCAAACCGGACGTAATCGCGGCGATCATTCAGAGGCAGGCGATCCTGCAGCAGCTGTTTCACAACCAGTGGGTCAACCTCGTGGCGGTCGATCCGAGCACGTTCGCGTTCCACCGCTACAATCCGGACGCGAGTTGGGAGCTCATCGAGCTCGCCCACCGCCACGAAACCACGAAGGAGGAGACGTCGTCATGAGAACCCGTTGGATGACCGTCGCCGCGCTTTTCCTGATCTGGCTGGTTCTAGCGGCGTCCTACGACGTGGCCCACGTCCTTCTGGGCGTGGTGGTCGCCTTGGCGGTCACCGGGCTAAACCCCACCGATCCCGCCGGATCGCCGCGGAAGCCGGTGTGGTGGCGAGTAATCGCGTATTTCCCGTGGTTGTTTGCTCGGATTCTCGGAAACGGCTTTCGTCTCACGCGACTCATCTTGAGCCCTTCGCTTCCCATCGCTCCCAAGCTCATCCACCATCGGACAAAGCTCGCCTCGGACGCCGAGGTAGTGCTGCTGGGTAATTCCATTACTTTGACCCCGGGCACCATCACCGTGGAAGTCAACTCGGATGAGCTCGTCGTCCACGCAATCGACGACGTCTCGGGCCGGGATCTGGCCGAAGGAAGGTTGGAAGGCAAGATCGGCCAAGCATTTCAAACACGAAAGGCAGAGAGATGACTACATTTTTCCTTTTCGTGCTGATCACGCTCACCGCGCTGATCCTTGTTTATCTCTATCGCGTCATCCGCGGTCCCAGTGTGTTCGACCGCGTACTGGGGCTCAACGGGATCTCAACGAAGGCCATCATCTTGCTGGTCGTGATCGGTACCGTGTTCGAGCGCGTGGATATGTTCATCGACATCTCCACGGGTTACGCGCTGGTCAACTTGGTTGGAGCCCTCGCCACCGCCAAGTTTCTCGAGCAACGAGGAGCGGATTGATGACTTGGATCGCCGTTGCGCTCATCTTACTTGGACTGTTCTTTCTCGTCGTCGGCTCCATCGGTATGTTGCGCCTGCCCGACGTTTTCGCGCGCGCCCACGCTCTCTCGTTGACAGACTCTCTGGGCGCTTTTTTCGTTCTGAGTGGCCTCGCGTTCTATCAAGGCGTCAGCATGAACCTGCTGAAGATTCTCGTCGTGCTGGCACTCATCTACATGCTCAACCCGGTGATCGCTCACGCCACCATCCGGGCGGCGTTGCGTGCCGGACTCACTCCTTGGTCGAAGGGCAAATCATGAGCTTCGAAATCCCATTGCTCGTCTTGCTGATCATGACGGCGGCCGGCGCCATCCTCGTCAAAGATCTCGTGCCCGCGGTGTTCATCCTCGGCTCATACAGCTTCACGTTGGCCCTGGTCTGGGCCTGGTTCGGGGCCGTCGACGTGGCATTCGTGGAGGCGGTGGTGGGTGCTGGATTGGCCACTGTCTTTTTCTTGTTGACGCTGTTCGGAACGGCGAAGAGGGATACCGTGATTCGCCGGCCTCCGGCGCCGAAAGCCGCCCTTGCCGGTCTGCCTTTGCTGGGGTTCCTGCTTCTCTACGGCGCCGAAGACCTTCCGAAATTCGGAGACCCCACTTCTCCCGCTAGTACACACGTATCGTCGGTTTACCTGGAGCAAAGCGTTCGCGAGACCAAAACGCCCAACGTCGTCACTGCGGTACTCATGGACTATCGCTCCTTTGACACGTTGATCGAGACGGTCGTCATTTTTACCGCCGGGATCGCCTGCGCGCTGCTGCTCCGGAGGAACCCGGGATGATCCAATCGCACGACAGCATCATCGTTCGCACGTTGGGCCGCATCGTGATCCCGCTCGCGCAGCTCTTCGGCTTCTACGTGCTGTTCTTCGGGCAACACGGACCGGGCGGCGGCTTCGTGGGAGGAGTCATTCTCGCGAACAGCATGATCCTGTCCATCCTCATCTTTGGTCCCGATGCCACCCACAGCAAATTGGCTCGAAGGGTCCTGCGAGGCGACGGGCTCGGCTTGTTGATCTTCGTCGGCGTGGGGGGCTTGTGTTTGATCGGCGGCGGTCAGTTCTTGAACTACGCCTACGTCGAGATCCCCGGGCTCGATCCGGCGTCTCGGCGCTACCTCGGTATCTTGTTGACGCAAATTGGGGTGGCTGGTGACGTGGCCGTCACCGGAGTTTCCATCGCTCTGAGCTTGTCATCCGAGACGGGCAACGAGGTGTCCCATGATTGAGTTGATCGACGCGTGGCTTCACCGCCCCAACTACATCGCCTTCGTGATCCTTTTTCTCTGGGGCGTCTACATCATGGTGATCAACCCCAACCTGGTCAAAAAGCTCATCGGGCTATACATCGTGCAAACCAGCGTCATATTCTTTCTTGTTGCTTTCAGCGCCAAGAACGACGCCACGGTTCCCATCCTGCCACCGGAGACGACCACGGTAGACGCCGCGGGCTTTGCCAACCCGCTGCCCCACGTCCTCACGCTTACTGCCATCGTCGTACAAGTGTCCACGCTCGGAGTGTCCCTGGCCTTGGTCTCGGCCATTTATCGCAAATATGGGAGTTTGGATGAGGACGAAGTCTTGAAGAGGTTAGAGTGAGCGAGAACCTACCAATCCTCCTGTTCCTCGTCCCGTTCGTGACAGCGGTCTCGCTGCCGCTCGTGGGCGCAAAAGCTCCGTCGTGGTGCCGGCCGCTGACGCTCGTCGCGGCATCGATCACGGCTGCACTGGCGCTCTTCAACCTCTTCAAGGTCGTGACGGAAGGCCCGATCCGATATCCGTTCGGCGGCTGGGCGGCGCCCCTCGGCATCGAGTGGATAGACGATGGTCTCGCCGCCATCGTGATCCTGGCGCTCAATGCGCTATTCTTGATCTCGCTGATATACGGTGGGCCCATCTCCCCCAAGTCGCACCGTGAAAAAGTGGTTCCCTATTACACGCTGCTCTTATTGTTGATCTCGGGGCTCACGGGCATCGTCCTCGCAGCCGATCTCTTCAACGTCTTCGTGTTCCTCGAAGTGGCGGCGCTCACCAGCTACGCCTTGGTTGGAGCGGCAGGAGGCAGGGCGCTCGTTTCCGCTTTCCGTTACCTCATCATCGGCTCGTTTGGCGCTTCCCTGTACTTGCTCGGTGTAAGCCACCTCTACGTGGCCACGGGCACGCTCAACATGGCCGATCTAGCGGTCCGAATTCCCGGACTGATGAGCTCCACAGCCATCGTGAGCGGGCTGATCTTCGTGTTTTCGGGGCTCGCCATCAAGATGGCGCTCGTGCCCCTGCATGGGTGGCTGCCCGATGCCTACCACGATGCACCCGACACGGTATCGCCGATTCTCGCGTCGAGCGTCACCAAAGTGGCCTTGGTGGCATGGTTGCGTATCACTTACTCCGTGGTGGGTGCCAACGCCGAGTCTTCCCATGTTCCGGTCCTCGTGTTGCTCGACGAACTGGGCGTGATCGCAGCGGTGGCGGGCGGGGTCCTGGCCCTGGCGCAGCGCGACATCAAGCGGATGTTCGCCTACGGCGGCATCTCGCACGTCGGCTTGATCCTCATCGGCGTGAGCTTGGGAAACGCCAAGGGCTTCGCAGGAGGGGTCTTCTACATGGTGAACGACGCGGTCATGCAAGCAACGTTGTTCATTCTCGCCGGCGCGACGTTACGTCATTATGGGGCTCGCACGCTCGAGGATCTTGGCCGCGTGGAACGGCGATCGCCCATCATGACGGCGACCTTGATTGTGGTCGCCATTTCCATGATTGGGCTCCCACCGACCGGCGGCTTCTTTGGCAAATGGAATATTGTCCTGGGCGCGCTTGAAGCTCAGAACTACCTGGCGGTGTTTGCAGTCCTTGCCGCGACCTTGTTGACCCTCGCTTACTTCGTGAAGTTGTTCAACAGCTTGTTCCAGGGAACACCGGCTTCCGATGTGGGGAGTTTCGAGGCGCCGCTGTCCCTGACGGTAAGCCTCGGGGCGACGTCGCTGGCGATGGTCGCGCTCGGTCTTTTCAGTGACCCGATCGTGGGGTTCTTGGTCGATTCTGCGGTAAGGAGAGGGTTTTAGCAGCCGATCGACGGCGCGCGTGATGCCATGTCTATTTACACTCTGATCCCATTGCTTCCGCTGGCCGCTTCGGTTGTGCTCGCCTTGAACGCACGGCGCCTCGAAGGTAGCGGGCATCGCATCGTGGTTCCTGCCGTAGCAGGCTCGTTCCTGCTGTCCGTGGTCGCCTTCGTCGAGGTCGCGAGGAACGGGGCGATGCGCATTCCTCTTTACCGCCTTCTCGCCTCGGGGGACCTCGTCATCGACCTCGGGCTTTTCATCGATCAGCTCACCGTCTTGTTGCTGCTGCTGGTCACCGGTGTGAGCGCGGTGGTGCAGGTCTATGCGTCTCGCTACATGATCGGCGATTCACGGCACAGCCGTTTCTTCGCCCTGACCGCGCTCTTTACTTCGGCGATGCTCGTGCTGGTAATGAGCAGTAACCTGCTCTTGACCTATATCTTCTGGGAGATCATGGGACTTTGTTCTTACCTCTTGATCTCTCACTACGCGCAACGACGGTCGGCCTACCGGGCCGCCACCAAGGTATTCCTCGTGAACTCGGTGGCCGACGTGGGGTTGGGATTCGGCGTCATCTTGACCTTCCGTACTTTCGGCACCCTGGACATTCCGGAGATAATGTCCAGCGTCGATCGTGTGGCCGACCAAACCGTCCAGCTCGGGGCGTGGGTGGGGCTCGACTGGCAAGTCCACGTTGTGACGCTCATCACGCTCTTTCTTTTCATGGGTGCCATGGGGAAATCGGCGCAGATGCCATTTCACGTGTGGTTGCCATTTGCGATGGAAGCTCCGACGCCAGTTTCGGCGCTCATCCATGCAGCCACCATGGTCAATGCGGGTCCATTTCTGCTGGTACGATTGAGCCCGCTCGTCGCTCTCTCGCCCACGGCGATGGGCGTGATTGCCACCGTGGGCGCCGTGACCGCGCTGTTTGCCGCACTCGTGTCCCTCACACAAACCGACATCAAGAGAACCCTCGCTTATTCCACGGTGAGCCAACTCGGCTTCATGACGCTCCTGTGCGGCGTCGGCGCGTTCGTGGCGGCGATCTTTCATCTGCTCGCTCACGGCTTTTTCAAAGCCTTCCTGTTCTTGTCGACCGGGAACGTCCTTGCCTCCACGCACCGGCCGCGCGAAGCGCGGGCCCGGGACGCTTCGGGCCCCATGAAACCGCTGTTTGCTGGCGCGTTGTTGATGTCCTCGATTCCGCCGTTGGTCATCTTCTCCGGGCCCTACCAGCATCTCTGGGTGGCGCAGGACTTCACGGCCGCGAGGGTGCTCTTTTGGATCGTGGGCCTGGGCACGGTGTTCTTCACCGCCCTGTACATGTTTCGCGGTGTCACGTCGCTGTTCAGCGAGGGGCCTCCTGCGGCACCTGGAAGTGGCACATCATCCGAGGTAGGGCCGCGAGTGTTTTCAATGAGGCACGTCATCAGCGTTGCCATTACCACGGCCCTGTCGGTTTTCGTCCTGGTGTCCGCCTGGACGTGGCTCAATCGGTTCCTGTCTCCGGCGGTGGGCCGATCACTGGAAGCCACGGGAGGCTCGTCGTCCGCTGACGACTTTTCGATTTGGATTCTCGTTCCACTAGCGGTGGCACTCTTGGGATGGAGCGTCGCATACGCCCGCTTTCGTTCCTCGCGAGCGTCTATTCTGGAGCGCTCGTCATCGTTGCGATGGTCGCGCGCGTTGTACGTGTTCTTCCTGAACAAGGGATATTTCGACGAGATCTACGACGTTTACGTCGTCGGGCCCACCCTGGGTTTCGCACGATGGCTTTGGCGGACTGTGGACACCGCTGGCGTCGACCGGCTGGTGATGTCTTTGGGCACGCTGACGGTGAGCTTTTCGCGATGGCTTTGGCGGACTGTGGACACCGCTGGCGTCGACCGGCTGGTGATGTCTTTGGGCACGCTGACGGTGAGCTTTTCGCGATGGCTCTGGAGCGCGCTGGACATGGGGAGTATTGCCAGAACCGCGGATGGGTTCGCCGGCAGCGTGGAAGCTTCCGGCCAAAGTCTCCGAAAACTCGAGCCGCGCACTCTACAACAAAACCTCCTGGTGATGGTTTTCTTACTCGTCATCGCCTTGGGGTTCTTTTACTGGATCGAATAGTCCCGCTCGTTGGAGCGTGGACGGAAACAGGTACATCATGAGCTCAATCTTCGCAGGCCACATGCTAAGTTGGATGATCGCCATCCCATTCATCGCGATTGCCCTGCTCGCTTTCGTTCGAGGCCGACAGTGGGTACTGGGCATCACACTCATCGCCACACTCATTAATGTCGGACTCGCGTTTGAGCTATGGAGCGGCTTCGATTTCGACGCGCCGGACATGCAGTTCGTCGAACGCGTGGAGTGGATGCCTACTTTCGGCATTCAATATGCGGTCGGCGTGGACGGTATCAGCATCCTCTTGGTCCTTCTCACCACGCTGCTCTGTCCGTTGTGCGTCCTCTGCTCCTGGAACACCATCACGACGCGGGTAAAGGCCTTCGTGATGTTGATCCTGCTGGTGGAGGGGGCCATGCTCGTCGTCTTCACTGCGCTGGATTTGTTTCTCTTTTTCATGCTGTGGGAAGTCACCATGATTCCCGTGTACTTCATGATCGTTTTGTGGGGAGGCCCCCAGCGCATTGTCGCCGGCCTCAAGTTCGTGCTGTACAGTCTTACCGGAAGCTTGTTGCTGCTGGTGGGCATCCTCGGCCTGCATCTGGAGGGCGGGCGCAGCTTCGATATCTTGACGCTGACGGAGCAAACCTATTCTCCGGACACCCAGCTCTGGATCTTCCTCGCCCTCTTTCTTGGCTTTGCCATCAAGCTGCCCATGCTTCCCTTTCACACATGGCTTCCCGACGCGCATTCCGAGGCGCCGACGGCAGGGAGCGTTCTGCTCGCCGGAATCCTGTTGAAGATGGGCGGCTACGGCATGATCCGACTGTGCCTGCCCATTTTTCCTGAAGTATCGGAAAACCTGTCCCCCATCATTCTGTGGTTGTCGATCGCCGCCATTCTCTACGGCGGCTACATGGCACTGGCCCAGTCCGACTTGAAGAAACTGGTCGCCTACTCTTCGGTATCGCACATGGGGTTCGTGACGCTCGGAATCTTCGCCTTCAACCACCAAGGCATTCAGGGCGCCATCATCCAGATGTTCAGCCACGGCATCACAACCGGCGCCCTGTTTCTCGCGGTCGGACAGCTGTACGACCGCACGCACAGCCGTTCCATCGGCGATTACGGAGGTCTCTACGAATCCATGCCGCGCTTCGTCGCCCTGTTCAGTCTGTTCGCAGTGGCGTCGTTCGGCCTGCCGGGCACCTGCAACTTCATTGGCGAGTTTCTCGTCCTCGTCGGTACGTCTTTCACGAGCTTTGGCAAAGTCCTTCTCGCCATGGGAGGCATCGTCTTGGCGGCTGCCTACATGCTGTGGATGTTGCAGCGCGTGGCCCTGGGGCCACCGCGAACCGAAGCTGCACGGGGCCTATCCGATTTGAGCGGCCGCGAGCTGATCACCGTGATCCCCCTGGCTATTGCAGTCTTCTGGATCGGCCTCTATCCGGCTCCGTTGCTAAAAGTGATGGACGCCAGCGTCACCCAGCTCGTGGAGCGGATCGATCGGACTCGCGTAGCCGACAGCCTGGAACCTCGATTGGCGACCGCGGAAGCGGAGGGTCCGTAACTTCCCACGGGCGACCCAGACAGACCGCCGCCGTGCTCGCAGATCATTCAAGCTGTTGGCTGGAGGTGCATCCGTACGACAGAGCACAATAGTCCCGTACCCACAAACAGGGCGACTAGGCCCATTCAATTGCTATATACGTTGCGAGCGCTTTGGCGCAGAGCTTGCGCGAGCGATCCGCTGAAATCGCAAAGACGTCACTTCGACAGACAGTGAGCGTGCGACCTGGCTTGAGAACGACTGAGTCCGCGATGAGGCTGGCGCCTTGGCCCGGCGACAAGAGATTGAGCTTGAACTCGACGGTTAGGTTATACGGTCTCCGGCGGCAGTAGTGAGAAGGCCGCATAGCCGCCGCTCACGTCGACGAGCGCGGCAATGACACCACCGTGGAAGTAGCCGTGCTGTTGAGATAGAGCGTGGTCGAACTCGAGAGTAAGCTGACAATGACCGGGCTCGATGGTCGACATTGCTGCGCCGAGCGTGCGCATGAATCCCTGGCTGAGAAAAATTCTCACGGCTTCGCTTCTCGAAGTGCGGATCGCGTGGTTCGAATGTCATTGCTCTTACCCTCACCGAAACCAAAAAGGTGCTCTGCCACAGTAGGTGGCTGGAGCGACCTGTCAGGCAGCCTTCTTCTCTTCTTGGTTTCATTTTGTCTAGCTTGGATCATCAGTCTAGCCATATCCGAGCCTGTCAGTAAAGGGGATCAACCTCGACAGTATTTCACTCTTCTTTTCCTTTGTGTTGCAGTTGTGCGCGATCACAGCTGTGGGACAAGAGTCGGCGAAGTCACAGCCGCTGGTGCTGGAGAGAATGGGTGTGATGTTTGTGGGCGGACGCGAAGTCGAGATGCCCGGGGGCGGTCGATTCGGTGGCGGGGGAAAACAAACGCAGATCGCCGGTCAGAACGCGCCCTTCGACGGGCTACTCGCCGATGAGGTGGGCGGCGATACGGCGGCGGTGCGGCGCGTCCCGGTGCTCGTAAAGGTAGATCCCCTGCCAGGTCCCGAGCGCGGGGCGGCGACCGATCACCGGTATCGACAGCGTCGTCGAGGTCAGCGCCGAGCGCACGTGCGCCGCCATGTCGTCCGGCCCCTCGGCGGTGTGGCGGAAGATCGGATCGCCGTCGGGCACCAGCCGGCGGAAGAAGCGCTCGAGGTCGCGCTGCACCTCGGGATCCGCGTTCTCTTGGATCAGCAACGAGGCCGAGGTGTGCCGCACGTGGAGGGTCAGCATCCCTTCCTCGATCCCCGACGCTCCGACCCAATCCAGAACCTCGCCTGTGATGTCGTGTAACGTCTTGCCACGCGTCGACGTCACAAACTCGGTGACTTGTTGCCGAATGGCCCACCTCCCGGGTTGATTCGCTGATCTAGAGTAGCTTGGCGACCTCCAAGGGCATCGACAGCATCGGGAAGTGTCCCGATTCGAGATGGTCCACTTTCTCCACGGCCCAGTTCTTCAACATGCGTTTCTGCAGCTCCGGGGTGGTCATGCGATCCAAGTTGCCTCCAATGAAGTGCTTGGGCACGCTTCCAAAGCGCTCCTGCGTCAGCCGCAACTTGGAAACCAGTGGCTGCAGCGACTGCTTTTCGCTCAAACGCGGCAGAGCCTCGCCAATAGCCCCTTCCGACGCGTCGTGGAACGCCACCCTCCGCCAAGTAGCCTCGCCAACTTTGGCATAGGACTGGTCCTCGCTCAGGATGAGTTCGGGAAGGATCTGTGCCTCCCTGTCGCTCTCCATGGCTTCAAGGATGCTCTCCCCGTCCTTCACCAGGAACGACGCAACGTACACGAGTCGCTCGATCTTCTCTGGGAACCGTTCGGCCACCTGCGAGGTGGTCGCTCCCCCAAGACTGTGGGCCACGAGGATGACCTTGCCCTTTGCCCGGTCGATCGCTTCGCTGACGACTTGGATGTAGCTCTCCAACGTCGTATCCGAAACCGGTTGCATGTTTTCGTGGCTTCCCGGCAACGCTACTGCGTCAACCGTGTGTCCCCGCTTGACCAAGTGCGGGGTGACCTTTTCCCAACCCCAAGCGCCCTCCCAGGCTCCGTGTACTAAGACGTAGTGGCTCATGCGACTTTCTCCTCGTTGTTTTGCGTGGGGACGCTTAGCACCTATTTCTCTTTACTTTTCTTGTTCGCTTTCCTATTGCTCTTCCCGCCATTGCGCACTGCGTCATACTTGTTAGCAAAGTCTTCCGCTGAAACTCTCGCAATTCCTTTGCCAACCACGTCCAAGGCTAGATCCTCGAGCTTCTCAAAGCGCAGACAGCCTTTCCCCAAGTTCAACTTTTTGCCAGTCTTCGCCTATTCCTTCCGAAACCATCTAACATCCATCTAATAACTCGCCAGGGTTCAGCTGGGTCCCCCAAAAAACCGACTTTCGCGCAGCCTTGTACGGATGCCGGAGTCCAGAGTCATTTCGCGAGGACGGGATCCAGCGGCAGATGGGGAATCATCAATCCCTGATCGTCGCTCTCTTCGGCGATCGTCAGGAATCGGGCGATCGCCCGCTGGTAAGATTCTCGCGCGGCGGGACGTTCAGCCGCTGCGATGAACCTTTGGCGCTTGTGCCAAAGCAGCTGAGTGGACTCGGCACACCAGATTGCACTGGCCTGCGAAGCGCGAATCGGATCGTCGGCAACAAGCACCGTGACCGGGTTGCTGTGAAGCTGCGGAAACTGACGAATTGCAATCCAGCAGCTTTCTTCGACAGGGATTACGAACTGCAGGTCATGCGCACGACCATCAGACGGAACATCTGACACTCCAACCACCTTGCCATTCATCACAACTTCTACGCGCCGTTCGCCTCCGGCCACCCATTCTGAGTTTCTTGGCGCATGCAGCTGGATCGTGTCACCCACGACGCGGCGACCAGCATCCGGCGTCTCTGTTCCATAGGCCACCGCCCGCGGTATTTCCGGAGCGAAGGTTACCTTGGCCGAAATGAACACGGTTTCGGCACTTGCCAACCGCACGGGTTTTGGTCCAGGGGCCACTTCGTTGACGCGGAACTCAAGTGCATGAGCGAACCCGTCCGACACGTAAGACCTCCCTGCTTCGATACCTCGACACCATTCGGCAAAATCAAGCTTTTCAATGTCTCCCTGCTGTACATATACCCGTCCCTGGCCAACGCGTCTGCTGCTCATGCACGGAAAATCAGTCTCACCGCTCAGCTTCAGCGGAAAACCGCAGTTCAGCAGATGATACCAGGTGTTCCATTCGCCAATGCGAGCCGTATCCATCGCACTGATGAAATCACACACGCCTTCCGCCGTACTGACGAAAATCTCCATGGCACCGCCACCGTCCATGGATGGCAGGGCTGTGTTGGGAATCCGTTCCGCCATTCGATCGGTACTGCGAACGATTTCCAGGTGCGTCAGCGTGCCGGAATTATCCGCGTCCACGCTGTCGAAAGATTCGGGCAGCAGTCGGCCAGCGGCTTCTTCTGTGCTGATGCGCTCATCGCCGTCTCGATCAAGCTGTTTCATCAGCCAGTCGGCAGCTGTTTTCGGCACGACGCGCAGAGCAGAATGGGGATAACCAGTCACACCCCCTTGTTCCTTTGTCCATCGCAATACCGGCACTGTCCAGGTGGGCCATCCTTTGGTGCTGGTGCCTTCCGAACCGGGATACGTTTGATTGCTGAGATTTAGCAGACAGACGTGACCCAGAGCTGCGGAGCCAAAACCGCTGATTTCAAGGTCATACTTGAGGACAGTGAGTGCCTCGCTGATATTTGCAGCGACCGGTGAAAAGTACTGCCGCTGGAAGTCAAAACACGGACCCCATGTGAGCACACAGCCGACGTTGAGTCCTTCTCCTTTGACCTGAGCAAACATATCCTGCGGGGTGACTCCCCGAGTCGGGTATTCGTAATGAGAACACCCGGCGCCATGAATGTGATGATCGCCGCTGAAAAATCCGTAGTCTTCCGGAGTGACCCACCGTTCAAGCTCAACACTGATGGCTCTTTCTCCGTCCGGGCGGACCCGGACCGTCTGCGTTTTCCGGAGATATTCCGGTCCGCGACCGGAAGTCAGGTTGAACTCCCCGGGCGGCAGCAGGACAGTGTCGCCGTCGGCCCGATAAATCTGCGGCTGAAAGAAGAAGTCCGGGGCGCGACGCCGCGGCTGAGGCGGATGCACTCGACCCTGATGATCACGGAATTCGAGTCGCGCCGTTGTGGGACGGCCATCGTGGTCACGGATCCTCATCGTCATCGAAATGGCCGGCATCACTCTGAACAGGACCGCCACTTCACTGCGGAATCCAAGATCCTGAGTCCCCTGCCCGATATCAAATGCTATCGTAGCCTCTCGCGATCCAGATTCGCTGCTATAGATCAGCGCAATCAGGTATTGCGTGTGATGCCCGCTGAGCCGAGAGGACACGGGCGGGCTGTCATACATCCCAACGTTGAGAAACCGGCGTGCCTGTTCTAAATTCTCATTGTCATTCAGTTCTTCCTGAGCCTGTCTCTGGAGCGTCTTCTTGACGGCCCCGGAGTAAACAGGGCCCGCCTGAGGACTGCCGATGTTGAGCTTGCGGGTCACGGTGGAATCGTTTTGCACGCGGACCAGAAACGGCGTAAACCCGGCCTGCTGCAATACCGGATCCGCTGCGCCGCCTTTCACCTTGACTCGCAGTTCCGGATTGATGGACACGTCGAACAGCGTCTGCGCGCGCAGCGTGGCCTGAATCTCGGACGCATCTTCAGCATCGATCGCAGCCTCCAGACGATCCCGAAGTTCAGCGGGAAAGGGCACGCCGAGACTTTCCATGGCCGGTATGAGCCGTGCGGCATTCGCTGCCAGCGGCTGATCCCTAGCCGCCAGTCTCGACGAATACGCCAGAACAGCCACGGTCACAGATGCCGCGGTGATCATGATGCGGAGAAGTAGGCAAGACGGCATGACAAATCTCCGAACAGAGGTTTTAGTGGACTCCGACAGGTAGATATAGACGCCCCCTCTTGACCCGAGGGCTCTCGTCGAAAAGATGGATAGCTCATAGAAAGGCACCTAGCAAGTTTTGAAGCGAAAGCTACAGTCCGGTGATATTGTTCGCGAAGAGATCACTGTCTCCTATGTCATAGTTGTCGGCGCCCCTAGGCTTGTCGCTCTGGTTGTATCCGCGCAGGTCCATCGCCACCACACGATAATCGTTGGCGAGTTCCGACATCTGATGTCGCCATCCATACCAGAAATCGGGAAATCCATTAATGAGCAGCACCAGCGGCCCCTTGCCCAGGGCAACATAATGAATTCTCACTCCGTTGTTGTCTGCGAACTTGTGCTCGACCTTGTTCAGGAGGTCGTCATCCGCAACCGCCCCGAATCCCGCCATCCACCCCGCAAACCAGACCATGATCGTCAGCATGACACCTCTCTTCCGCTGAGAGGAGGATAAGTGGAACAGAAGCGACCATGCAAGGCGTGAACGACAACTTTCGTATGTTGCTGCTGCTCGTCGAGGCGACGAAGCGGGCCTGGTACAAGTCGCTCCCGCGACCACGGATCAACGTATCGATCTGGCGGTCATGACCACGAGACGTATCAACGGAGGAGCCGGATGGGAGAAATCTTCACGTCCGGATCTGGCGAGTACCTCGGTGAGGTAGCGACCCGGGCTACTCTGCAGCTGCATCTCGGAAGTTACGTTTCTGCTGGGATGCCTTCCCCGTAGCTTCGGATATGTCGTTGTTGAACTAAACCGCTTCGCGGTAGTTCTCTACACTCCAGCTTCGGCATTGGAAATAAGAAGCGTTCCTGCTTCCCAAACTCATCCACAGCGAATCCAAACTATAGGGTAGAAGACACGCCATCGAGCACATTCCTTTCCCGAGGCAGGAAAGGAAACTCCCCGTTGCCTTGAGTCCCGTGGAAGTCGCTCGCTTTTTCGAAGGCATCACCAATATCAAGCACCGGTCCATTCTGATGATGGCATACGCGGGTGGGTTGCGCACCGCCGAGGTTGCTCAGCTGCGAGTCACCGACATTGACAGTCAACGGATGGGGCGCTCGCCCCGAGACTACCGAAAACAGCGGAACTGAATCGACAGGGGGCGCCAGCCAGAACGCGCCCTTCGACGGGCTACTCGCCGATGAGGTGGGCGGCGGTGCGGCGCGTCCCGGTGCTCGTAAAGGTAGATCCCCTGCCAGGTCCCGAGCGCGGGGCGGCGACCGATCACCGGTATCGACAGCGTCGTCGAGGTCAGCGCCGAGCGCACGTGCGCCGCCATGTCGTCCGGCCCCTCGGCGGTGTGGCGGAAGATCGGATCGCCGTCGGGCACCAGCCGGCGGAAGAAGCGCTCGAGGTCGCGCTGCACCTCGGGGTCCGCGTTCTCCTGAATCAGCAACGAGGCCGAGGTGTGCCGCACGTGGAGGGTCAGCATTCCTTCCTCGATCCCCGACGCTCCGACCCAATCCAGAACCTCGCCTGTGATGTCATGTAACGTCTTGCCACGCGTCGACGTGACGAACTCGGTGACTTGTTGCCGAATGGCCCACCTCCCAGGTTGATTCGCTGATCTAGAGTAGCTTGGCGACCTCCAAGCGCATCGACAGCATCGGGAAGTGTCCCGAGTCGAGATGGTTCACTTTCTCCACGGCTTAAAGCGCAGACAACCTTTCCCCAAGTCCAACTTTTTGCCAGTCTTCGCCCATTCCTTCCGAAACCACGCGTACCTCCGAGTTCATAACCCCACGGTCGGTGGTTCAAGTCCACCCGTCGCTACCAATTTTTTTTTAATGGTTTACAGGAAAGAATATGGGGCTAGCAAACGCCCCAAATGGGCCAATATCTAACATCCATCTGACGACTCGTCAAAGTTCAGCAACTTGGATGACACCCTAATCCCAAGCGTAACCATAAAGCCTGGCGCGGCGGAGGAAAAACCGGGCGGCGGCGTACCCTTGCGGACAGGTGTCGCCGCCGGACCAGCGTGCGGGCTGCCTCTTGCTGTTACCGTGCCACGGCTGATAATCGGCGCGGCTGAAGCCGGGGATAGGCGTTCCTTCGGGATCCGTTAACTCTACGCTGAGCTCGCCCTCGCTCACTGTCGACGTGGCGGCGTTCAGGAGCAGGCGCTTCCCGCCCGCGGGCGCCGCGTGGGTGCGGAAGCTGGCTTCGTAGACGCCTCCCACCCCGCTGACCACCGCCCAGTACCGGTCGACCTCCCAGCTCGCGCGGCAGATGGCGCCGTGAAAGTTATTGAGATTGGGGCCGCAACCGAACGAGGTGTCGCCGTGTAAACCCTCCGTCCCCGCGAAGTACATATAGAGACGACCCTGGTGCTCGATCAGCTCGTGCGTCGCCCACATCATCCCCCCGCCGTAGTCACCCAGCGGCGACACCGGCAGCGTGGGCTGGCGGGAAGGACGCGACCAGAGCCGTCCGTCCGCACTGCCCGCGAATTGAAAATCGATGGTGTGCTCGCGCACGTTATAGCAACACAACAGTCCGAGAAACCCTCCCTGGACCTTGTGAGGAGCCAGTTCCATGAACTGTTGATCGTGGGGATCGCGCCAGTCGGGTTGAATGATCACCTCGATGTGCGACCAGTTCGTGCCGTCGGGACTGGTGCGCATGGCAATGACCCGTCGGCCCCAGGGAAAACAATCGTGGGGTACCAGGCCGCCGGGATGCATTACCTCTCCGACTTTCTGGTAGAGAGTGTAGCCGTTGTCGTTCTTGCCCAGGCTCCGGTTCGAATAGAAGGAAGCCGAGTCCGCGCCGCCAAAGGCCTCGGTATAGGGCATGGTCATTTTCATGCCGACCGTTTGTGGAACCAAGAGTGGCCCTTCGTGTGCCTCCCAGTGTATTCCGTCGGGCGCGTAGTAGCGATAGGTGGCAAATGGGTGGTGGGTTTCCCCGGGCATGGGCTGGATCCCTCGCACGAACGCCACCCCTGGTTCACCGGGACCCTGAGGATTGCGCATGCAAAACATCTCGTACCGAAAATCGGGCTCGGCATCGGGATGCACGATGACCGAGGCGTACCAGGTGCTGCCGCCGGAATCAAAGTCGAACAGGATGTTGGTCTTTGGGTAATCGGGCCGCGGACAGAGATCCAGCTCGGGGCGCGTCCAGTTCACGCCGTCTTCGGAGACGGCATAGGTGAGCCGGCAGCGGCTCATGCTGGCTTTTCCTCCGGCCGGGTTTGAGCTCCACCACCCCTTCCACAAGCCGTCGATGGGATCGACCAAAAAGGTGCCGTGGGCAAAGCCGCAACCGCTGTCCCACGGATACTTGGGTTCGATTAGCGGGTTCGCCGGGTCCAATACCGCCTTTTCCATTCGCCAGCCGATGTAATCTCGCTCCGCCATATCCTCGTCGAGGACAAACGAGAGGCTGTTGGTGCGTTGAATGCCGTGTACGGTTTTGAAGATCGACATGGGTGCTCTCCATTCTTTTGAGGATTCAGAGTCCTGCGTTCAATTGGGCCATTGGCGGTAATCTGCAATGGGGTTGTCAATTCACGTTAAACAGTTTGGTGGCGACAAACACTGTCAGAGTTGCGCAGCGTTCCCACGTGCGATTCCCCTATATTGACGCATATTTCGACTATGGTTCACTACTCGCAACTGATCTGAACTCGACGATTCAGACTACGGGCCGTTTCGTCACGGTCGGGTCTAATCAGTGGCTCGGACTCACCCCTTCCGACCGCCGATATGATCCCGGCTTCGAACCCTTTGGCCACAAGGTTGTCGACGACCGCCTGCGCGCGCCGCTCGGACAGCGCGAGGTTATAGTCCGCCTCACCCTCCGTCGAGGTGTGGCCCACGATCGACACCCGGGCGCGCCCTCCTCCACCAGCTGGGCATAGACGTCGGCCAACACCTGCTCGGACTCGGGCAGGATGGCCGCGGAGTTGATCGCGAAGTTCACATAGACGTTGGTGCCACACGCGACCGGCTCGGGTGGGTCTGCGGCACACGGGCTCGAGCCCGGGTCAAGGTCGGGGTCGACGACGGCCGTGCGAGCTCCAAAGAGGCCTTTGTTGATGGACAGCGACGCGTGCACCGCGCCATCTTCATCGGCAACGAACACGAAGGCGCTGGAACGGCCCGTCCGCGGGTCCTTGCCGATCGCTCTCGCGATCGGTCCGTTGACCGAGCCGGTCAGGCGGTGGTCGCCATAGCAGCCAGTGATTGTCGCGCCGTCCTGACTCAGCTGCAGTGGCACCCCGCGCAGATCCTGCCGCTTGGTCAGCCGGAGGTCCCAGACACCATCGAATGCGGTCGACAGCGGCACGGCCTCCTGCGTGCCGTTCCCGATCAGCTCACTGAACCAAATGTTTGTCCGGCCTTGCTCGCCCTCCACGATGTTGATCCCACCATCGAAGCGAATCTTTAACCACCGCACCGGAGTCTGGATGTCGGGCACCTGCTCGGTGACCTGTTCGTCCGGGCCGTGGGTCTCGAGTTCGAACGACGTCAGCACTCGATAGCCCTCGTCTGGCCCCTCCAGCGAACCGGATACCGTGACGCTCTTGACAAAGGTCACGTTGCCCGGCTGTTCGACGACGGAGGGAATCGCAAACCGGTCAAACGTGGTGTTGGCCGGCAGCTTGTAGATGAACTCAACCGGGAGTTTGTCATCCCTGGCGATACCCAGACGATACGGGTCGCCGTTGACCGCCAGCAAGGCGGCCCCCGCCGTACCGGTGGCCAAGCCGGTCTGCTTGACGAACAACACCCCTCGCGCGAAAGTAAGCAGGTCCGTCCGCTCGGTCGCGCCAGACGGCGCGCCATCCTGGGCGACCACCGCGCCACCCGATCCGGCCTCCGAACCGAGCTCCCCTCCCCTAACCGGTTTCGCGCCCAGGGCGCCCAGACACGACAACAGCCCCAGGGCGACCACCTGGCTTGATACGTTCTGCATCGATTGCCTCCTCGATTGGTAGTGCGGATGGTTCACCACGTGCTACGTTTTCGCAGCAGCATCTCCGGTAAAACTTCGGCTTCAACCAAATCAATGATCCCTCATTGACCTTCGTGTGTTCACCGGTGCTTCACGCCGTTGCGTTGAGCAGGCTTCACCGAGTCAATCAATCCTCAGGCGCTTGATCATGTTGCTCTCGAACACTCTTGCGCTGAACTCTGTCAGAAGGGCCCGGTCATCCGCCGTGTACGTGTTGTCGTTCGTGAGCGTCTTGATGTTGGCAGCGACCTCTTCCTCCAAACGCATGCCGATGACGAGGAGATCGATTCGATCGTCATCCAGTACGTAACGGATGGCCGCACCGGGCAGTTGCTCGAGGCGTTTCTTGTCGAATCCCGGCACGACGTTTCCCGACCAGGCGCCAAGCATGCCGGCACCGACGACCTTCATCGCGGCGATACCCAGCCCCATTTCGTGCGCCTTCGCCAGGCAGGCGTTGCGCAGCTCGATCATTCTGGCGGAGAAGACCTGGTTGTATCCTCTTGGAAGGTATCCGTAGGACAGCATGCACAGGTCGAACCCACCGGAGGAGATCAGCGCCAGGGCCTTGTCGAAATAAGAGTGCGCCGATAGCCCGAGGAACCTGGCGATCCCTTCATCCCGCAGCTTGACCAGTTCCCCGTGGATCTTCATGGCACGATCCACGCTCATCTGCTCCAGTCCTGGAGTACCGTGGATCAGAATGGCGTCGAGGTAGTCCGTCTGGAGCTCCCCCAGCGATTTTTCGACCGCGCCGCGAACCATGGCCGGATCCGTCGTCTCGACCTTGGTGACCAGGTAGACCTTGTCGCGGATGCCCTTCAGTCCTTCCCCAAGAATCGGCTGACTCTCCATGTAGTTGCCGGCGGTGTCGAAATACCTCACGCCTCGATCATAGACGGTGCGAATCAGCTTCACACGATCCTCGGTCGAGAGCGGACTGCCCCACTTCCTGGGCAGCGCGGCGCCGCCGTAGCCGAGGATTGGCAGCTTCACGCCGGTCTTGCCGAATACGCGGGTGGGAATTGAAGCGGCCCGTTCTATTTGCTTTTCCCTGGCCACGGCCCCGGGGCCAAGACCCGCGGATATCGTAGCCACCGCCGCGCCACGCCTCAAGAAGTCACGTCGTCCCAGCCTGGCTTTCATCATATCAGCTCCCGGAATTGCTCACTTCGGCGTCGCTTCGCCGTGAGGAAACAGGTAATTGCCGTTCGGATCCGCCGACACACGGACGGTCTTGCCGTCCCCGAGGTGATACATGTACAACTGGTTCCTGCCGCTCTTGGTGCAATGATAGACAACCGCGCTCTGGTCCCTTGTCCATCGCGGATAGAGATAGGTAATGTCCTTCTCCAGTGCCTCGTTGGCGATCACCCTTGCGTTCGTGATCGCGGGTATCTTCGCGGCGAAGTCGGCGATGTAGATTGCCCGGCCCGGGTATCGGTATTCACCGAATCCCTGCTGGAGCTCGAGGCAAACCTTTGTTTCGTCGGGCGTGATGCTGATTCGATCGAGCCTGCCCTCTTTTGCCAGCTCGCACTGAATGGACTCGTACTTGGCACGGCCCTTGCGGTCGGGTGTCATGAGGAAATAGCCTCTTTTTGCCCGCCCTTCCCGGAAGGCGGCCACAAACATCCGGCCGTCCTTGAGACAGCTATAGGCGTAGGTGTGGTGGCTCGTGTCGCTCACGGCGTATTCCTCACCGGGTTGACCGTCGGGCCTGGCCAGCATCACGATATAACCGTCCACTTTCGGTTCTCGCCGGTTCAATACGACCAGGTTCGAGCCGTCTCGAGTCCACGTAGGGTTGAAGTCCGTACGCGTGCCGTCGGTCAGCTTCCGAAAACCAGTACCATCGGTCTTGACGACACAGATGGCCGTCTTCCAGTCGGGGACACGAGGCGCGGACTTCGTCACCCGGAAAAAAACCAGAAGGTCGCCCTCCTTCGACCAGGACGGCTTCATATCCCCCGGGCCCGTGGTGACGGGCTCTCCGTCGGGATGCCCGAACCGGCCGACGTGAATTCTTCCATTCAGCGCATAGGATCCTCGATGCACGGTCGGGGTGGCCTCTTCAGTGACAGGCGAAGAATCTCGCGCCGAGGCGAAAGAGCCGGCGAAGGCCAGCAGCACAATGGTCGTGGCAAGGTATTTCATGAGGTTGACTCCTCTCAGGGTTGTGGAGACCAGTTCAGGATACCACGAGTGGGGCTCCATGGCATCGGGGCCCGGGCTTCCCGGAGAAGAACCCCGGGAGGAGGCGAAAACGCATGGCGGTTTTTCCACTCTTCTTCTAGGTGCCTTCAGATCGTCGATGCTGTGCTCAACGAAACGGATGCGGTCGACCGTGCTGGTGGCACGCTCGAAGCCGGCGAAATGCGTTCCCGAGGCCGAACCATAATCGATGAACATGGCCGACCTGCGTGATTCCGAGGTCTTGCGGTCAGTCCGCATCTGATCGCGCATCACCTGACCGCGTCCTCCTTTTACGCCATCCTGAGCCGCAGCGGCACACGCTTCGGGATGAAATCCATTGATGTGGCCATGTCCAGCCACATGCACGACGACCACATGAACGGCTTCCCCCACCTCCTCCGGCATCACGATACGAAGGTCTGGTGCTACGAAAACATGGTGGACATCTTCGAGAAGCCGCGCGGCTACAATCTCGGTTGCATCCTCGGAGAATCTTTCGAGGTCTCACGATCCTTCCGTCACGGCGAGCGTTTTCAATGGGAGGAGTACGACTTCGAAATCACACACTCCCCCGGCCACACCGAATACCAGATGGCGCTCTTCGTGACCATCGACGGGGCCCCCGGTGGCCTTCACCGGAGATGCCTTTTTCCCCATCTCCGAGTCGGGGCCGGGGGTGTTGCGCCACAACCTGATCTTCCGCAACCACGTCGAGAGCGACAGTCATATCAAGTCGATCCGCAACCTGATCGAGCACGAACCAAGCCTCATCGCTCCCGCCACGGACGCCCTGCTCTGGTAAATCATCATGATCTGCTGGCCACCGAACAGAAACTACCGGAGTGCGCCCATGATCATGGAAGTGGCGCTCGTGGCGCCTTCGGAATGGCGGATCGAGCCGGACGTCCTGCGCTTCGAGGTCCCGGCCGGCGGACGGGGCCAAAAGTCCTTCCGGATCCAGATTCCGCGCGACTGGCGCCCGCCTTGGCCGCGATTCGCGATAGCCGCCGACGTCGTATGCGACCGGAAATATCTCGGCCAGATCACCGAGGCCGTGGTGGATATCAGAAGCGAAGCGTAAGCCAAATAATCGATGATCTCATGCGGACTGAAATGAGCCAAAATACCGCACCTCCGGATTCATGACCCCAAGGTCGGTGGTTCAAGCCCACCCGTCGCTACCACTTGTTTTTCAGCAGGTTACAGCGATCCAGTGAATGGCTTTCGTCATTGCTCACACCCGAACCGGCAGCCGTTGCAGCGACCGAATTCCCAAGGCCGGCCGGTACTTTGCTTTGCCTCCCGCTCGCTCCAGTCCTGGCAACCGGCGTGCGATCGCTCGAAACGCGATGCTGGCTTCGATTCGAGCCAATGGCGCGCCGAGGCAGAAATGGATGCCGTGGCCGAACCCCAAGTGTTTGTTGGGGTGCCGGGTGATATCGAACTGATCCGGATTGTCGAAGACGCTGGGGTCGCGGTTGGCGGAGCCGATCAGCATCGTGATCGTCTCACCTTGACGAACTGTCTTGTCGTGCCACTCGAAGTCTTCGATGGGAACGCGCACACCGCGCGTGACGGGCGGCTCGTAGCGGAGGAACTCCTCAATCGCCCTCTCCACGGTGCCGTCAGGATCGGAGGCGAAGCGTCGAAACTGATCGGGATGATCGAGGAGTAGCTTCGTGCCGCTGGAAAGAAGGCTCACGGTCGTCTCATGTCCGGCGACGTAGAGGAAGGCGCACATGGCAAAGAGCTCCTCCCGGCTCAAACGGTCGCCGTCGGACTCGGCCGCCGCCATCGCGCTGATCAAGTCCTCGGTTGGTGCCCGACGCCGCTCGGTGATCACGTCGTCGAAGTAGCTTACCAGCTCATCGTAGGCCCCCCGCGCCTGATCGACGGCATCGTTCAGCCCCGGTCCAGCGCCCGAGCTGAATGGGACGAGGTCCTCGACAGTGGAGCGATATCGATCTCGGTACTCCTCCGGAATTCCGAGCATCTCGCAGATCACGATCGCCGGTAGCGGCAAACAGAAGGCCTGGACGAAATCGATCTCCTTCTCGTCGCAGACACAATCAATCAGCTGATCGGTGATTTCTTCAATGCGAGTTGTCAGATTGCGAAGCAGGCGAGGTGTAAATGCCAGGTTGACGAGGGCGCGCATCCGTGTGTGATCGGGCGGATTGACGTTTTGAAGCCAGAGGCAGACATGATCGATCACAGGCATCGCGCGTGGCAGATTCTCCGGTAACAGCGGATCGATGTACATGCGGCGGCGATCCGACCGGAGCCGCTTCAGGTCTCGGAGTCCAAAAAGAACATCCTTGTACGGAGTCACGAGCCACATGTGCAACGGTTCACACCAATGCACTGGCTCCTGTTCGCGCAGCCGAGCGAAGAACGGATAAGGATCCTGCAGCTCCTGTCGGCAAAACGCCTCGTAGTCGGTATCGTTGGTGTCGTACATGGGACTCATCTTATCAAATGACGATGACGGATCGAATGGTCTGACCGGCCAGCATCTGCTCAAAACCCTCGTTGATCCCCGCGAGTGAGATTTTTTCGGTAATCAACTCATCAAGCATGAGTTTTCCGTCCATGTATAGATTGGCCAAGCGGGGAAAGTCGACCCTGGGCTTTCCCTGCCCGTACGTCAGCCTCGTGATTCGCTTGTCACCGCGAAAGATGTTGTAGGGCAAAGTGACCATGGCATCGGCGGCGCCCGCACCGAGAAGCACGACTTCGCCGCCCGCCCTCGCGGACTCGATGGCTTGAATCAGCGGCTGCGCGTGGCCTACGGCTTCGAAGCTGTGGTCGACTCCGCGTCCTTCGGTGAGGGATCTGATCTGATCCACCGGGTCCTCATCGGCGCGTACCCGATGCGTTGCACCGAAGTCACTTGCCCAATCGAGTTTGCGGTCGTGCGTGTCGACTCCTACGATCATCGAGGCGCCGGACAGGCGCGCGGATTGCACGACGTTCAATCCCACAGCTCCACACCCAAAAACAGCGACACTTTCCCCCGGGCGGACCTTTGCATGGCGAACGACAGCCCCATAGCCGGTCATGACGCCACAACCGATCAAACATGCTCGGTCCAAAGGCATATCCCTCGATATCGGGATCGCCGATGCCTCCTGGACGACGCAGAATTCGGCGTGCGAGGAAACGGTGGTGAAGTGGTACGCAGGTCGATTTTGGGCTGATAGTCGTGATGTGCCGTCAAAAAGGACCCCATTCGGCGCGCTGCGGACCCATTGTTCGCACCATACGGCCAGATCGCGATCACAGAAGAAGCAGCGGCCGCAGTTCGGCGCCCAGGAGCAGATTACGTGATCCCCCCTCTTCACCGAGGAGACTCCGACGCCGACTTCCTCGACCACGCCGGCGCCCTCATGCCCCAGTACAACCGGCATGGGATGCGGCCTATCGCCGCTGATGACGCTCCAATCGGTATGGCAGAGCCCGCTCGCTGCAATCCGAACGAGGACTTCTCCGGCCTTGGGCGGAGCTAGCTCGACGGTTTCGACCAGCATCGGCTGATTTGCCGTCTCAAGAACTGCGGCCTTGATCTGCATGAGTCACCTTTCTTTTTCGTCAAAAGGTCTGCGGATGACAACCGTTGCCCGGCACCCTATGCTCTCTCATTGATCTCCCGGGCTGCGCGCACTCCGGAAGCCAAGGCACCTTGCATCGTGCCTGGCCACCGGGAGGCGTGTTCGCCGGCAAAATGGACGCGACCCTCGGGCCTGCCAATGTGCGGCAAGAGTGAGGTCATCTGTCCGGGCTTGAACCAGATCGATGCTCCGCGTGACCACCGTTCTGCATCCCAGCAAATCGAGCTGCCGCCTTCAAAGTTCTCCCGCATACCCGGGTAGACCTTTTCCATTTGTTCGAGCGTGAAGTCCACTCGCTCGCTTTCCTTCATCGCCGACACCTCCCGTGCTCGCGGGCCGGTGGTGAAAGATTCCAGGATACCGCGTGTCCCCGGCTGCGCGAGAGTCACATGTCCGGTATTCAGAATCGGAAGGTCGGTGGCCGCGAAACCACCGAGCCCTTCCTGGACCCAGAACCTGCTTCGCGATTGCAAAAAAACGCGCGTAACTGAAATGTACGGTAGTTCCTCAATGGCCCGGCGCTTGTCCGCTGAGAAGCGGGGTGTTACTTCTATCTGCCTGAGCACCGAAAAAGGGATCGCGCAGATCAGATAATCGGCCGAGATAGCGCGATGCGTTCCGGCCCGCGAAAAAGTGACGCGCACGCCGCGCGCCTGCTGAGAGATTTTGACCACCGGAGCACCGTAGTGGATCTTTTCTTTGTGCCGGGCAGCGAATGCCGCGGGGAGCAGGTCATTTCCACCTTTGATTTCGAAGGTATTCTTCGGTTGCAGCATGGTCTGGCGCAGCATCAACAGCGCGGAGTAACTGTCGATCCCATCGCCCCAGAGATCGTAAAAGCCAAGCCCCAGCAGTGTGATCGCGGCGGGTGACGCGCCGCGTTGCCGCAACAACTCGGCGAAAGTAATCTGGTCATATCGCTCGAGCGATACGGGTGGCCACTCTTTCAACTTCACAGCGTCCGCCTCTTTCACCAGCGAGAGGACATATTTTTCCATCATCCCGGAGATGCCGAGTTCTCTTTCCTCTGCTGTCAATTGCAGCGGCCAGTCGATCTGCACGCCAGGTTTGGAGCGGATCCGCTGCCCGCGGAGATAGTAGATCGCGTGCAGGTTGAGTTGCGGAAACGGATCCAGCGTCAACCCGAATTTCTGCGCATAGTCTCTTGTCAGATCATGATCTTCGGCAATGCGCGCGCCCCCAGCTTCGGCGTACAGGCCGTCGGCGAACGGCTCGCGCAGAGTCAGCACGCGCCCGCCTGCGCGCATGCGTGCCTCGAGGATCGTCACGTCGTGGCCCGCTCGCGTCAACTCATATGCCGCCACCAGCCCAGCAAGTCCGGCCCCGATTACGATCACCGTCCTGGGCGACGCTCCCACCTGGAGCGACGAAGCAGCAAGCACCGCAGCGGTCCTGGAGCTATGCTTCATAAACTCCCGCCGGTTTATCTGCTTGTCCTTCATGACGAGTCCTCAGCCGTGGCCAGAGAGTGGGATTGCCGCAAAAACGCACAGAACTAATTCGGAGACATATCCGGCCGCAGTTTGAGCTCAGTTTGCTCGAATCCTTCTAGACACTTCATCTCCTCGGCAAGCAGTTCCTGCGCGCCTTCCTTTCCCAAAGCCTTCTCCAGAGCCGCACCGAAGGCGTGTTCCTGGTAGATCTGTGACGGGCGATCGAACGGCGCAACATAGTAATAGTAACGCCCTTCGCCGAAGAATCCCCGTCCTTCGCCGAGGACGCTCCGATAGGCCGTCCACGCAATGGGGTAACTGGCTTTGTGCAGAGCCTTCAGCATTCGGCGGATGACGGCTTTGTACGGTTCGACCATATCGTGCCGAACACGATGGAATTCTTGGAAGACCAACTTCGGCTCTTCGACCACGGGGCGGGCGGGCCGGTAGCTGAATTCCTCTACCGGCTCGAGCACAAACATCCTCACGGAGCGCACGGGCGAAGGGACGGTCATGCTGCCGAACTTCTTGGCCGTCTCATCCCCCACGCCCTGAAGGATCTCCTGGAAGCGCCGTTCTGTCACCGGCGAGCGCGGATCCAGTTCGTCGAGCGACCGCACGGTAAAGACATAGAAATAGGATTGACCGCGCTGCGCGGTGGTCCATCCCAGTTCAGGCCCCAGCTTTGACCGGCGCATTCCCGCAACAAGGATTCGGACCCCAGTCTCGTATCGCTGAGCCAGCGCGGGCTCCACAACCTCCTCTTCAACGACATAGAATACTCGCTCCGACCGTTCGCTCGACACCGCAGCTCCCAGCGCGAGCAGCGGAATCACTGTCACCCAAAGTGCTCGTTCCAATATCTTGGTTCTCATTTTTGAACTTCTCCATCAAAGGCACTCAAGTGTAGATCGTCGGCGAAGAGGGGACAAGACGGCCGTTGAGTTGAAGACACTGGTGCCGAAGCGGCGGCCTTGTTGCTTTGGGCGCGCGTGTGATATTCTCGACGCATCGTGCGGACCGGTAGACTTTCATCGGAGCCCCGCTTGTATTTTAGAATCCGGCTTAAAAATGACTCCAGTGCGCAATCTGATTCAGGATTTCCTTGCATTCCCCTCGAGGCCCTGGCTTCGCGCCGCCACATTTCTGGCCGCATGTCTCGGGATAGCGATATCTAGCTGGGCGCAGCAACCAGAGGATCTCGAGCAGGCCGCCACCGGCATCGTGAGCCGGCGATGTATGGCATGCCACGACGCGGAGCAGCGAACATCAGGTCTGGATCTTTCCCGGCTCGAAGGCGCGATCGAGGGAGGTCAGGGGGGCGAGGCCCTCGTGCCTGGAGACCCTGAAGCCAGTCTCATGTATCAGAGAGTAGCCAGCGGCGAGATGCCTCTGGGAAACCCCCTTCCCAACGAGGAGCGGGAGATCCTTCGGCGCTGGGTCGAGGCGGGTGCGCCCTGGAAGACGGCGTTTTCCCATGAGCGCAAGCGGGCCGACCGGACGTGGTGGTCGCTGCAACCCTTGAAGTGGACACCCCCTGCCTCCAACGAGAACGCACCGAAAGCCTGGCAACAATCTCCCATCGACCGGTGGATCCATGCCGGTGTAATCGAAAAAGGGCTGCATCACGCGCCGGAGGCGGACAGGCAGACACTGATCCGGCGCGCGTTCTTCGATCTGATCGGGCTGCCGCCTTCCCCCGAAGAGATCGAGGCATTTGCTTCCGATCCGAACCCGGACGCCTATGAGGCGCTCATTGACGGCCTGCTTGTCTCACCCCGATACGGAGAACGCTGGGCACGGCACTGGCTGGACGTCGTCCGATTCGGGGAGAGTCACGGGTACGAGACAAATCGGATTCGCGACACGGCATGGCCGTATCGCGATTATGTGATTCGTTCTTTAAACGAGGACAAGCCGTTCGATCAGATGGTCCTGGAACAGCTGGCGGGAGATCGCGTGGCAACGGGCGATCCGAAGACAGAAGCAGCAACCGGATTTCTGGTCGCGGGACCGCACGATACCGTGAAGATCGCCAACGTCGAGGGGAATCGAGCGAAGCGGGCCAATGATCTCAACGACATCTTGACCGCAACGGCCGGTGCCTTCCTGGGACTCACGGTCCACTGTGCACGTTGCCACAACCACAAGTTCGATCCGATCGACCAGGAAGACTACTATCGCATGGCTGCGGTCTTTGACGGGGTCTCGTTCGGGGAGCGGCCCTGGGCTCCGCCCAAGGAAATTGCCCGCCACGCTTCCCGGACCGAGGAACTGAACCGGAAACTAAAAAAAGTGGAGCAGGAGCTCACGACTATGAAGGATTCGGCGGCTCTCCGCCTGGATTCGCAGCGGGCCGGCATCCTCCGGCGCTTCCGTGAACCGGTTGATTCCAAGGGCACAGAAGAGAGGTTCCCACCGGTCGATGCCCGGTACGTGAGGATGAACATTCTGGGAGTCAGCAAGGGAAAGGACGTTGCCGTCCTGGACGAGTTGGAGGTGTGGACCGCGGGCGACAGCTCGCGCAACGTGGCCCTTGCCTCGACGGGAGCACGCGTGACGGCCCGCGCAACAAGGATTCCCGACGATGATGCCACGGCCTATGTGGTCGAGCACGTCAACGACGGCCGTTTCGACCGCTACTGGTGGTCCGACGAGCCCGGGCTGGGACAGGTCACGATCGAACTGCCTGCCATCCACCAGATCGACCGCGTTTTTTGGTCGCGCGATCGCCAGGGCGCCTACGGAGGCATCCACTTGCGCAACGTCCCTGCGCGCTATGCCATAGAAGTCTCCACAGACGGTGAAACGTGGAAGCAGGTTGCCGATACCACGAGCCGCCTCCCCTACGACGAGGCGGAACGGGAAGAGTTGCTGCGCATGGAGGTCTTGACCCCGGACGAGAAGAAAGCCTGGATTGCGCTCGCGGAGCGAGTGAAGGAACTCGAGGCTGCCGAAAAAGCGCTGCCGCCCCTTCCCCAGGCCTACATCGGAGCAATGAGCCAGCCAAAGGAACCCACTCGGCTGCTGGCGCGCGGGAACCCCATGGAGCCCGGCAAGGTTCTTTCCCCCGGTAGTATGAGCGCGCTCGCGGAGCTCGTTCCGCCGTTTGAGCTGGCGCCGGACGCGCCCGAGTCCGAGCGACGTCTGGAGCTGGCCCGGTGGATTACCCACGACAACAATGCCTTGACCGCCCGTGTACTGGCGAACCGGATCTGGCACTATCATTTTGGAACGGGTCTGGTCGCGACTCCAAATGACTTCGGCTTCAACGGCGAGCGCCCCACGCATCCCGAGTTACTCGACTGGCTGGCGGCACGAATCCAGCTGCTCGGCTGGCGCTGGAAGCCGTTACACAAAGAGATCATGATGTCGATGACGTATCGCCAGTCGAGTCGCCACGTGGCATCCCATGCGGAGCTCGATCGGGACGCACGCTATCTCTGGCGGTTTCCACCGAGGCGGCTCGAGGCCGAGGTGATTCGCGACTCGATTCTCGCCGTTTCCGGTAAGCTCGACCTGCGGATGGGGGGACCCAGCTTTCGGCTTTACCGCTACACCGTCGATAACGTGGCCACCTACTATCCTCTCGACGAGCTCGACGAGTCGACCTTCCGCCGCTCGGTATATCACCAGAATGTCCGCGCGGTGAAGCCCGGGTTGCTCGGTCCATTCGACTGTCCCGATTCCGCACTTTCGGCTCCAAGGCGCGAGGTCACAACCTCGCCGCTGCAGGCCCTCGCTTTGCTGAACGGACGGTTCATCCGGGACCAGGCCCGGTTCCTGGCGGAGCGCATCGTCAAAGAAGCCGGCAGCCGCCCCGAGGCACAGGTGAAACGGGCCTTTGCGCTTGCCTTCGCGTCGCTTCTCGGAACTCGCAAGGGGGCGGCTGCCTCTCAGGGGACGCACTTCCCGCACAAGGCGAAGCGGGTGCTACAGATCTTCTGCCCTGGTGGCGTCTCCCAGGTAGACACGTTTGACTACAAGCCTGAGCTGCAGAAGCGGAGCGGTGAGCCCCCACCCAGCGGCGCGGACGTCGTCACTTTCCAGGGCAAGAACGGCAACCTGATGGGAAGCCCTTGGGACTTCACGCAAAGGGGGCAGAGCGGCAAGTGGGTTTCGAGTCTGCTGCCGCACCTGGGCGCGTTCGCTGACGATATGGCCTTCATCCACTCGCTAACATCGAAGACCAACACGCACGGCCCAGGCTGCGTATTCATGAACACCGGCTTCGTCGTCGAAGGCCATCCCAGCGCGGGGGCCTGGGTAAGTTATGCACTCGGATCAGAGAACGAGAATTTACCAACCTTCGTCGCGATCCCCGACGTCCGCGGAAATCCTAGCGGGGGACCAGCAAACTGGAGTTCGGGGTTTCTCCCCGCAGAGCACCATGCCATCGCATTCAACGCCGCCGAGCCGATTCGGGATCTCGATCGCCCGGCAAAGATCTCAGAGGCGGCCGAGCTGGATTCCCGAGAACTCCTGGCGTTATTGAACCGCCGTCACGCCGACCGCTATCCGGGAAACCCAGTCCTGGCTGCCCGTCAATCGGCCTACGAACTGGCCGCCCGGATGCAACTATCAGCGCCGGAAGCCTCCGATCTCTCCTCGGAATCTCCGGCCACCCGCAAGCTCTACGGCACCGAAGATCCGAACCCCTTGCTTGCAGCCTACGCCCGGAACTGTCTCCTGGCGCGCCGCCTGCTCGAACGCGGGGTTCGATTCGTCACGCTCTTTTGCGGTTCGCGAGCCTCGGCCGTAGGCGGGCTCCTGAACTGGGATTGCCACAACACTCTCAAGGCCGACTACGAAAGGCACCTGCCGATTCTCGATCGTCCCACCGCTGGCTTGATCACCGATCTGGGCGCCCGCGGGCTCTTGGATGACACCCTCGTGATCTGGAATACCGAGTTCGGCCGCATGTCGACCCATCAGGAAGGAACGCTTGGGAGGGATCACAATCCGGACGGCTTTACTGCCTGGCTTCTAGGGGCCGGTATCCGCAAGGGCGTCAGCTACGGAGCTACCGATGAGTTTGGAGGGAAGGCCGTCGAGAACCCCGCGACCATTTATGATTTTCACGCCACGATATTGCACCTTCTCGGGCTCGATCACGAGAAGCTGACCTACTATCACAATGGGATCGAGCGCCGCCTGACCGACGTCCACGGACACGTGATCAGAGACGTCATCGACACATAGCTTTGTATCCGCTCACTTTCAAAACGAAAGAATTGATATGAGTATCCTGATCGTGCAGCAACCCGATGTCCCGCCCCTTCTTCCAATGTCCGAATGCATCGAAATCATGGAAGACGCATTGAAGACACTCGCCAAGGGTCATGCTCTGATGCCGCTTCGAGGTCACCTCTGGCTTCCGGAGAACGTTGGAGAGCTCACCATGATGCCCGCATATCTTGGCCATGTCGGAGTATTGGGATTGAAGGTCATCACCTACTTCCCGGGGAACTGGGGAACAGAGTTCGATACCCATCAGGGCGGTGTCATGCTCTATGAAGAGAAACATGGTTGCCTTCTGGCGATCGTCGACGCTTCGGAAATCACAGCGATTCGCACTGCAGCCGTCACCGCGGTCGCCACCCGGGCATTGGCACGGCCGGATGCCAGTGATCTGGCCATACTGGGATCAGGAACTCAGGCGCGCGTTCACCTCGAATCGATGCTGCTCGCGCGAAAGATCCAAAGTGTCCGAGTATGGAGCATCCCGCTGGAGCAGGCCGTGGAGTTCGCCGAAGTAAATTCGAAACGTCACGGCATCCCGGTGCGGGCAATGCCGACTGCAGCCGAATGTGTCGAGGGCGCTGATATCATCTGTACCAATACTTCGGCAAAAGAGCCGATCCTCCAAGGGGACTGGATCTCGCCGGGCACTCACGTGAACGCCGTGGGTTCGACCATCCCGCACACGCGCGAGCTGGATACCAGGGCCGTGTTGATCTCGAAGATGTTTTGCGATCGCAGGGAATCTTGTCTCAACGAGGCGGGTGATTTTCTTTTCCCTAAAAAGGAGGGCGCCATCGACGATGATCACGTTCGGGGAGAAATCGGCGACATTCTGATCGGGAAAATCAAAGGAAGAGAATCCGATGGCGAGATAACCATGTTCAAGTCACTTGGGCTCGCCATCGAGGACGTGGCGGCAGCCCATCACGTCTACAAGAAAGCAAAGGAGCAGGGCATCGGTACCTGGGTGGATCTGGGTGGAAAGAGACACACAGCCGGTTGAACCATGACAGCGAAAATTTCGCGGAAGCAGTTCATCCACAACTCCATGAAGTCGGTGGGGATTGGGATGGCTTCCCTTGCGCTGCCTGGATTGGCGACTCGAGCCCCCGCAGCGACAGTCTCCGACACCGGCCGAGTTCCGAAGAAGCACTTTCGTGTGCGCCGCCACAACGGAATCTGGTGGTTTGTCTCTCCGGACGACAACGAGCAGATCAGTCTCGGCATCAACCACGTGGCGCCGATCTTTCTGCTGGCGCCGTACAACCGCGAAGCGACCCTCGAGCGTTACGGCACGGACTTCGTGAAGGAGGCTGCCCGAACCGCTCTCAACCGCGAACAAGAATCGAGCATCACGCCTTCGAACGAGACTGAGCCCCGACAGAAAGCGAACGATTTCGTAGCCTGCGCGAGGATCTCTCAGACCTTCAATCCTCATGGGCAGGCCGCACGTGCGTGGATGCAGCAAATCTTCGCCGACTTTGCAGACTGGGGTTTCGACTCCCTCGGCTTCGGCACTTCTATACCCAGGTTTCTGTTTCGCAAGCAGCTCCCCTATGTGCAGTCGCTCCGCTCCGCTCGCGTGGCGTTCTACATGGGCGACCTGAAGGAATCCCCGGATGTCTTCTCGGAGGTGTTTGCTCGCAGAGTCGATGCGGCGGTTCGTCCCGTTGCTTTGGACTGCGCCGGGGATCCCAACCTTATTGGTTACGGCTTCAGCGATCTTCCTCCCTGGTCCGCTCACGAAGGTTTCGGCGATTCTCGGGTTCCACCCTGGAGTCATGCGCTTCGCGCCCTGCCGTCCAATACCGCAGGCAAAAAGGAATGGATCGACGTTCTCCGGCAGCGCTATCCCGACGCTGTCATGGCCGCGCGTGCTCACGGAACCCCAACCGCTTCCTGGGAAGCTCTACAGGCCCACACGGATTGGTCCCGGCCCGCTGACCAAAAGAGTGCTGCGGCAGATGATCAGACTTTCCTTGCCCGGATCGCGGATCGGTGGCACCAGCTCCACGTGGAAGCGATCCGAAAACACGACCCGCATCATTTGATCCTGGGAGACAAGTTATATGGCGGAGCGGAAATCCCGGCTTTCCTTTTCCCTGTGCTCAAAAAGTGGGTCGATGTGGTAAACATTGAATGGTTTGGCTACTTCGGGGATCAGGAAGCAACGCTCCGAGGTATCCACGAGGCAACCGGCAAGCCCATTTTGCTGGGTGACTCCTCTTTCGCCCACAGACAGCCCAACCAGGAACACGAGCGCAACATCCAGTGCGACTCCCTGGACTCAGTGGGCCAAACCTACGCCGGTTACCTTGAAAGCGCACTCTCGCAACCCTATATCGTGGGCTGGCACCAGTGCGGCTATATCGAAGGGTGGAAGGGAATCCCCCACTGGCTCATGGCCGCCCAACCCGGGTTCAAAGATCCTTTCGAAAACGTCCACCAAGAGGTCATTGCCCACGTGCGCCGCGCCAACGCTCAAGCCCACGCCTGGCACGCAAATGCGAGGTACTGAGGCAATGAAATCACGAACAGAACCAATGAACGAGGGGGCAAGTGGTACTCGATCAGGCCATCCTTCAGAGAAATCGTCCCGGGCTCCCTCCTACCCTTGACGCCAAACTGGCATCACGAGTAGACTGCTTGCAACGCGCCGCGTTACCGACCGGCCACCGGCGGTTCACGCACAGGGCCGACGGTTTCCAGACTCTTGGATAGCATAGAGCGAAGGATTCCCGCCGACACACGGATGCCTCTCCGAAAGGACACTATCCAAATGACCAAGGTTGGACTTCGCTGCAGTGGACCCACCCTAAAGCAAAGGTAAACAAACGCGATGAACGCATTCGATAAACAAACCGTAGCGGCCAAGAGGTGGTTCGAAAGCCCTCGCTTCAAAGGGATCGTCAGACTGTATTCTCCGCGCGAAGTAGCGCAGCAGCAAGGTACGATCGAGATCGATTACACGGTCGCCAGAAAAGCCGCCGAGGATTTTTGCGCCCGGCTGCGTGAACTCTTCAAAGTCCGCAAATCGATTACGACGTTTGGACCGTATTCGCCAGGGCAGGCGGTTTCCATCAAGCGTCTCGGGATCGAGGGCATCTACCTTGGTGGCTGGGCGACGTCGGCAAAGGGCTCGACTACGGAGGATCCTGGTGCGGATTTGGCTAGCTACCCGCTCAGTCAGGTGCCGGACGAAGCAGCGCCGATCGTGCGCGCGCTCCTCACGGCGGACAGGAATCAGCATTTTGCCCGCGTGCATATGACCGAGGAGCAACGCAATTCGGCTCCGGTCGTCGATTACCGGCCGTTCATCATTGCGGACGCGGACACCGGTCATGGCGGTGACGCACATGTGCGCAACCTGATCCGCCGTTTCGTCGAAGTCGGCGTGCCCGGTTATCATATCGAAGATCAAAGGCCTGGGGTGAAGAAGTGCGGCCACCAGGGCGGCAAAGTTCTCGTGGCGGAAGACGAGCAGATCAAGCGGCTCAACGCGGCGCGTTTCCAGCTCGACGTCATGCGCGTGCCCGGAATCATCGTGGCCCGTACCGATGCCGAATCTGCGACATTCATCGACAGCCGTAACGACGAACGCGATCAACCCTTCATCCTTGGCGCAACGAGTATCGATCTGCCGCGCTACAAGGCCGGGTACCTGGCCATTCTGCGAAAACTGTCCGAGCTTGGTATCGGCGAGATCCGCGGACACCTTCTCTTTGACGTCGCCGATAGCGAGTACGAGTCGGCATGCGAATGGCTCGAGCGGGCCGGCGTGATGACCCTCATCAAGGACAGTGCCGGGCAATACGACGCCACCTCGAAAATCGAGTCCATGCTCGATGGGATTGTCGGCCGCTACCTCGATCTCTGGCAGGCAGAGGCGGGTCTGAAAACCTACGGGCAGGCAGTGGCCGACGTGATGGACTTTCATACAGGTGAGGGCGAAAGCTTCGAAATGACTGTCGATGAATGGTTGGCATATGCCAACAAGGCATCGTACTACGCGGCGAGCGAAAGGGCGAGGAACATGGGCATCCGCGTCATATGGGATTGCGAGCTGCCAAAGACGCCGGAAGGCTACTACCAGATTCAGAGCGGCATCGACTATGCCATCGCCAAGTCGCTCGCGGCGGCCCCCTTCGCCGACATCCTGTGGATGGAAACCAAGACGGCGGATCTCGAGGATGCCAAGAAGTTCGCCGAGGCCATCCACGCGGAATTTCCCGACAAAATGCTGGCGTACAACCTTTCTCCGTCGTTCAACTGGGATACGACCGGCATGAGCGATGACGAGATGAAGCGAGTCCCGGAAGAGCTCGGCAAGCTCGGCTTCGTATTCAACTTCATCACATACGGCGGCCACCAGATCGACGGTCTTGCCGCCGAGGAGTTTGTAACGGCTTTGAAGCACGACGGGATGCTCGCACTCGCGCGCTTGCAGCGCAAGTTGAGGTTGGTGGAGTCACCCTACAGCACCCCGCAGAGTCTTGTCGGGGGAGCACGCCTCGACGGAGCGTTGATGGCTTCGGCAGGTCGCACGGCAACGACAAAAGCTATGGGGAAGGGCTCAACGCAGTTCCAGCATCACATCCAGACCGAAGTGCCAAAACAATTGCTCGAGGCGTGGCTCGACATGTGGAGAGCCCACTACAGCTTGCCGGGTCTGATGCAGGTACATCTGCGTCCGCACACATCCGGCGCGGGACTGCTGGAACTGAGTGTGACAAACGGTGCAGAGGATATGCTGGCGAACATTGTCTTTACTGATAACCGCGATCGGCGGGAGCACAGCTTTCTGTCAGTTCGCGATCAGAATACGTTTGCCCTGTCGTTACGCCAGAAACGGTTGATGACTCTGCTGCACTTGTTCTTGATCCATCGTTACAAAGCCGATAACGTCCACTACGTCAGCCCGACAGAGGATGTCCTGTATCAGACGGCAAAAATGAAGGATCATGGGATTTTCTCCGCCGTAAACAGCGAGATCGGCCAGATCATCGTGGCGACGGTCAACCCGACACGAATCGGCGAACTGCTCCATGAGGATCGCAAGTCGCTTTCTATGCTGATCGACAAGACCGGTCCCGTCTCGACATAGTCCCCGGAGCCCACTTTTTGATGTCACAATCACGTAACCCGGGAACTGGTAGATTCATCCCGCGCTGATCTCAGGGCGATTTTTTCTCTCTCGGACAACGTGAATCGTATCGATCTGGCCCGGTCCTGGCAGGTCCGCAACCCTGATCGTTTTAGACTCCATCCGATCTCGGAGGAGTTCTGCTCTCCTGATTCAGGAACGCAGGAATTCACCATGAAGAGAAATAGCAAACCACAAGAGAACTTTGCCCTGGACATCTGGCCGCCTTCAGGCCGGGCCCAAATCGTTCCTCGGAGCCGTGCTTTGCGCTATGGCTGCGAAACCATGAAGAGCGTCAGCGAATGGGGAGCCAAGCGGTACTCGATGCGGCCATCCGTCAGAGAAATCGTCTGCCCGGTGCTCTGGATCTTGTCCGGCGTCTCGAACGTATTTGTGGCGAATAGGGCATCAGAGCGCAATTCGAGGACCTTGGCTTGCGAGGCTCGAGCTCCCGCGAGCTCGACCTTCAAATCCGCTTCGGCATCCAGGCTGCGGTTGAGGGCCGTGATCACGAACTGGCTGGATCGATCATCCCGCGTGGCCGCCACGTCGACGAGCGAGACACCCTTGAGGGCCGGGACTCTCGCCGTTGCCACGGTATCGTAGGTCGGTGCGTCCCCGCTTACGGCTAGCGCGAGCGATTGGCAGTGGTTCGCAAACAGGTGAAACACTTTCTGGTACGGTGTGCCAAACGCACCCGTGTGATTGGCTCGAACAGAGCCGATGGTATTGACCAGCGTGGCCATGTTTCCCATCGTGACGGAGTTCCCGCGCCGCTGCATCTCGTGAAACACGCCGGCCGCAAAGACGCCGTCGACCATGGTGTAAGGGACTCTTCCCGCATTTCTCATCAGTCCCACCATGCCGTAGTGCCATGTCCCCCACTCCTCGAGCACGATCGATATTTGCCGATCGTCCGGACCGACCTCTTGAAGAGTCTCGCGGGTCTGATCCAGCAGTTTCGCGAGATGGACGGGCGCGGCCATGATGGCCTTGGCCGCGTCCTCCGGGCTCGCCGTGTCGAAGTCCTGTCTCCCGTAGTAGTGATGCACGGAGAGGTAGTCCATCTGTTGGGCGGCTTCCGTACTGAGCAGCACTGGATTCCATTGTGCGAATGGAAACTCCAGTCCCGCCCACCCGACAGCGACGAGCTTGATGCCCGGGTCCACCGTTCTCATTGCTTTGGCGAACTGCGCGAAGCGTTCCCCGTACTCCCTCGGGGGGATGGCGCCGCCGACCTCGTGGGGCCCCATGATCTCGTTGCCGACTCCCCAGTACTTCACCCCATAGGGCTCGGGATGTCCGTTGGCGGCACGCATCGCCCCTCGCGGATCGCTTGCCGGACTGTTGCAGTACGCCACCCAGTCGGCCGCCTCTTCCGGTGAGCCAGAGCCGAAGTTCACCGTGATGAACGGTTCGGCACCGACCATATGGGTGAACCTCATGAATTCATCCGTCCCGAAATCGTTCATCTCGTACGGACGCCAGGTATTCTTTTCGAACCGCATCACGAACTCTTCGTCCGACATCTCGGGAAAACGATTCGGGGCAAAACGCCGCTGCCTCTGTATGAAAGACTTGGCGGCTGTCGTGGTCGCGTTTCCGCTGATCGGCCGTTTCTCTCTGGGTCCAACCCCGCCCTTCCAGTGGTATCCGTCGGCAAAGCAACCTCCAGGATATCGAATCACCGGTGGCTTCATTTCGCGAACCAGGCGCACTACATCCTTGCGGACGCCGCCGTCATGGTTTTCCCTTGGCATGAGGGAAACCGAATCTACCCAAACCCTGCCCTCGCCCAACACCTCCAGCGAAAGAGACGCAGCATCCAAATCCTTACTCGGTTTTAGCGACACGGTCTGGCGTTGCCAGCGTTTCGGGAGGTTCTCGAGCCGAGCGGAAGAAAGGCTCTCTCCATCTGGCCCCTCGAGTCGGACTTGGATGCTCGACGATGTTTCTGCCGCCTTGGTCCAGACTTCCAGATCATAGGTCCAAGCAGATCTCAACCCGAGGTTATGCTGTCGCGCACCTGCACTTCCGGTCTCTGCGTCCAGAAGCAGCGACTGTTTGCCCCGAAAGACGTCGGACTGACTGACCGTCACTCCTCCCTTCGGCCCATTGGCCCCGACTACTGATTCCCAGGGGTCGGGCAAGCCGTTGCCATCGTAGTCGCGGCCTTCGAAACTGCGATTTTCGATCATCTCGGCCCAGATACCTCCGTAGACGACTCGGCCAACATGCTCGACGAAGTGACCGTATACGTTGCGGTCGATTTCGCCGAGCACCTGCTCCGGAAAAACCGTGAAGGTCGCTTTTATGGGTCCGACGGGCAGCGTCCCTTCCTCATGGCGGGATGACGCCAGCGTAGCATGGCGGGATGACGCCAGCGTTGTCTTACCCGATGCTGCTCCGACAGTGCAATCCATCGAGGCACCACTTCCAAGGATAGTGAGGGCAAGCGCCGAGCTCATCCGAATGGTGGACACCATGGTCATGTCGTTCGCTCCTTCCTGGGTAGGTGGGACGGGTTTGTGCGCCCTCGTTAGGTGAAGCTCATCATACCAAGCGAGTTCTCATGTGAACAGAATGCATCAGTGCAATCTATCCAGCCGCACGACAAATTGTGTTGTAAGAGTGCGGACGCGAGTATAGAGTGAGCCTGAAAACGACCAATGGATTGCCCGTAAGGAGAATCGATATGAGACGATTGTTCGTGCTTCTAATGCCGATTCTGCTTTGGCCTGCCAGCGCCGAGGCGGGATTGCCTTCCGCATTTCATGATTTCGCTCAGATTGTCGAAGGCGGAGACTTCCGAACCATCATCCTGGTCATGAACCAGAACTCCGGGACGGTGAACATCACCATCAAATTTTACGACGATGACGGCTTACCCCTGGCTCTTACCATCAACGGCACGACGGCAGCCGAGCACAACTTTGCCATCTCAGGGGGTGGAACGATCAAGTTGACGACTGCCGGACCCTCCGCACCCCAACTGGCAGGATGGGGACAGCTCACCGCGGATGGAAAGGTCGGGGCGCAAGTCTTGTTCGAAGTTTACACTGGCACGACGTTGCTCTCGCAGGCCGCCGTGGAATCGGTCGGTCCGGTCGACAACGTCGATGAGTCAATCCCATTTTTAGTTGAAATTGGAGAGCGGCTCCCGTGGTATTTACGCAATTCGTTCTTCCACGGCTTTTGAAAAGCGGGCTTTTAAGGAACGACGTAACCTCGGCAGATGCCGATAGCCACGGACCTTCCTGAGTCTCGGCTCGATCTCAAGCAATGCCGTAGCTACCCAGCGATGTAATTGGTTGCTGTTTTTCCAGTAATCCACTTTATCGGTTCTTTGTCCAAGCTGCGCATTGATGGACTCGAGACAATTCGTGGTAGAGAAACTTTCCCGGAGTTCCTCTGCCAGGCCCAACCGGTGAAGGGTGAGAGTCTCTTCGAAACCCTCATCCAAGCTGGCTGCCGCTGACTGGTTCAGCAGCGATAGTTCTTTTCGGACCCTTAGAAGCGCTTTTTCTGCCTCTCTCAGGGTTGGCTTTTGATAGGCATCCTGCAATCGTTTGCGAAAGGTTCCCTGTTTGCTCTTGGGTAAGTAGCACAATACATTTTCACGCTTGTGCCATCGGCAGCGCTGCACGACCGCCCGGTTGCCGAATACCGCCTGGACGGCTTTTCGCAATCCTTTGGACCCATCGATAACGCACATCAGGCCCTCATCATGGCAAAGCCCTCTTTGTAACAGCCCTCGGAGAAAGTCCGTACACACTCGTTCATTTTCGGTACTGGCCTGCAGGAACCCCAAGATGATCTTCTCACCCTCAATGGTTACTCCCAATCCAATCAGGATTTGCTCCGATGCAAAGCTTTTGCCGTCCAGAAAGAGAGCAACAAAATCGTATCCTGCAAGAGATCGTTCCTGCAGCTCCTTCAGTTTTCGAGCTGTCACTTGGATGGTACGGCGCGAGATGCTCGATGGCGACATGCCAAAGGCCTCGGGAACCGCCTCAGCGCACTCCCGATAATTGCGACACGATAATCCGTTGATTACCTTCTTCAAAAGGCCCTCGTCCATATTCCTGGGTTGCTGCAACCGCCGATATGTTCTCAACCGTACCTCACAACTCCGATCAGTATCTCGGACTCGAGGAACACGGACTGGAATCTTCTGATCTGTCAGGTACACTGAACCCCTTTGCGATCCCCATCGATGAAGGTTGGAATCGCCGCCGGCTCGGCTATAGCGCTCCCCAGCGAGGTGGTTGACTTCATCTTCAAGGCTGTCCTGGACGGCTCGCAATCCCAGCGGTATCAACGCTTGGATGAGCTCGATACGTGCATCAAGTTCGTTGAGCTGATCATTGGTTGCGAGAAATCGTGTCTCGCCTGACGATCGTTTTTGCTTCGACGTATTGCCGTTTGGTAGAATCTTCTTCATAGTGGCTCCTTGAGAATTGGTTGACTTCGTTTTCGGACAAAAACAAAAATCTACCACTCTTGGAGCCGCTTTCCTTTCATTGAATTTCAACTAACAATAGCACTCACTCACGTCGATCTCTTTGTAGACGAGACTACGACCTCGAACACGGGATTCGCCATAGCGAATCTTTCTGACAGCTCATCCATCCTCGTTCGCATCACTTTCACAGATGAAAACAACAACGAGATCGGGACCAAGGACATCGTTTTGGTCAAGCTTGGTCATACGGCCACGTTTGTCTTCCAGAATATTGACGAAGACACGACTGGCAAGCGGGGAAGGTTGCGCATACAGACATCCGGGCCAGTGGCGGTTGTCGCCCTGCAGTTGACTCAAACTGGAACGGGTGGATCGATCCTGGGAACCTTGCCGGTTGTTCTTTTTATCTAGCTCTTTGCTTGCCTATCGGGAGATCATCATGAAGAAGTTTGTTGTGTTATCGATCAGCGTTTTTCTTGTGGGGATCTTGCTCACCCCTTCGGCTTCCGCGCAAACTTGCCCCTACGATTCCACATACTTCATTGTCGAATCAATTATAACGAGTCTCTTGACGATTCCAGATGAAGCCAAAGTGTTTCTTCCCAACCTCCTAGGTCTGGCGCACGCGCAGACCTGCTTTACGACCATCGACTACTGGACCAAGGTCAAAGTCCGCAACCATTTGCGCTGTTATCTACGGGAGCTGCGCGCTCTGAGCTCAACGAGCTCGAGTGATCAATCGACGATCACCGAAATACTGGATGAGCTCCTTGGACCCACCTACCCAATTGTATTGCGCGATCACGTATCCCGAATTGGCACGCCACCGGCGAAGCTGCCTCCACCGGAGGGCCTTACGGCCTGCAAGATCTATGCGGTAGGCTGCCTTGGATGGGTGCCCGTTCAAGGTCGCATCAACTGTATCAACGGCTATCCGCTCGATCTGTGGGCCTATTGCAGTCCGGACAGTGGAACGCACAGCTGGGAGTATCATCCGATGGAACTCGTGGAACCGTCGGGTGCCTTGGCGGCGCCAAGCACGCGAAGAGACACGACTCTGATAAGTGACGGCGAAGCTTCGGTATTCTTCGGGGATGTTCCGGGCTCTTACAAGATCAAGGTTACGCACACGAGACCGGACGAAGTGGTAACGACGAGCTCGGTCGAGGTCATCGTACAGTAGCCTTCATTCGTTCCAGTAGCCTTCATTCGTTCGCGGTCCTCGAATCGCAAGTCAGACGGAATGGCCGTGACGATCGGTCCCTGTGGAGAGGATCGCACTGTCAGGAGAGCCATGGAACCTGCCGGAGAGCTGTTTGTATGTCGTATTTTCACCACCCGCGGCGCGATTTCATAAAGAAGAGCTTCTTTTTTCTGGGTGCGTCTGGCGCGATCCAAGGTCCGCGGCGTGGGCCCTATCATAGCCATCATGATGATCGGGCCCATGCGGACTTCAACCCGTGTCCTGAACGATTATCGCCCCGTAGCTCCCGACAACGCGCAACGCCGCGACGCATCAGAAGAACCCCACGAAGAATCTCTAGTCTTTGATGCCCATCTGCACTGTCCCAGCGACAGTGGCGAAGTCTGGCAGTGGCATCCCGTGACCAGGACATTTTAGGAATTTGCCGCCTACCTGGACCGCTGCGGCGTTCATCGAGGCATCATCAACTCGGTTCGCTGCCAGCTGGCGAAGAGTCCCGCGGAGTTTGTGGCCGGCAACCGCGAGGTGGCGCGCGCGGTCGAGCGTTATCCGGGACGCTTTTGGGGCGCCTGTGTCGTCAACCCCCTCTTCATCGACGAAGCGTTACGAGAGATGGAGTATTGCCGGAAGGAACTCGGCTTCGCGTGGGTGGGCGAACTTTGCAACTACACCGTTCCCTACGAGTACACGATCAAAGAGTTCGAACTGCTGGTCGAAAAGGCCGTGGAGCTGAAGATGGTGCTCGACGTCCACACCAATCTACAAGAGATGGAATATATCATCGAAAAGTTCCCGGATGCCAAGATCGTCTTCCCTCATTTCGGAGACAACAAGGAATACGCCCACATCTTCAAACGGATAGATCTCGTGGCACGGAACAACAACTGCTATCTGGACACCTCCGGTTCCGGACACGAACGGATGGGAATGCTCGAGTACGCCGTCGGTACGATCGGGCCGGATCGGGTACTGTTCGGCTCCGATTTTTCCATAAACGACCCCGGCACCGTCCTTGCCAGAGTACAAAACTCGTTCTTGACGAAAGCGCAGAAACAGAAGGTTCTTGCCGAAAACCTGCAGAATCCACTGAAGGAGACCGAGGCCTAGCTAGCGCGACCGCTTGTGTTGCTTATCCGAGGCCTTGGTGTCCTTTCGGTCGCAGGCCCTGTCCTTTAGCTGACAATATCCTTTTTCACCCAGCAGCATCCGAAGCTCGAACTCGAAGGCTTCCACGGCTCGCGTGCCGCCGTTGGTCGAGTGCGTGCAGCACGGGCGATTTCCATCGAAAATCGGATCGAAATCGACCGAATCCAGAGTGTTCGTCACGGGGAAAAGGAAGCAGTACCAAGGCTTCAGATGCTCGCCATCCGCGAGCTCCATACTCTCCTCTGCTGCTTGAAGCACGCAGCGGCCTTGCCCGTTCAGAAAGACGCACTTGTCGTTGTGCGTCGCCGTCATTGCGCTGAGCCCGCCCGGAAAGTCCGGATCTTCCTTCACCTCGCGGTCGAACCAGCGACGGGTGTCCGTTGTCTGAGTGCTGTCCATCGCGGGTTTAATATGATCGGCATACTCCAGAATCCGCTCTTTTTCCCCCATACTGGTGTGGACACCGCACGCGCAGCACGTCCCATCGCATTCTTCAGCCGGGCCCGTCCCTTCGATATACCCCCACGCGAGAGACTGCTCGATGGTCCAGCGACCCACTTTGATCGGGTCTTTCTTTGGTCTGCTGGGTCTTGCTCGAGCGTCCGACTTCCGTCGCGCTTCCTTCGACACTATGGTTCAGTCCCTTTGATAATTGCTATTGCCATTGCTCCAGGAGTTTCTGAATCTCTTCGCGGTCGTAGCTCTTCGGAGGCTTGAAGTCCTGATTGGCCTCGAGGTCCTCCAGCATGACCGGACTCGAATCGACGCCCGCATGTGGAACTTCGGCGCCGGACAGCCAGACGATTGCGTTGAGCACCAGCTTGCGAAAGTTGTCGTTACCCCAATTCCAATGCACGTGCCCGCCCGTGAATCCGAAGCCACGTCCGCCATCGGGTCGCCGACGAGCCCAAGCAACGTGCTGCGGTACTGTGTTGGCAACGGCCGCACGCACGTGCGGGTTTCCACTACGCGCTCCATCGGCTCGCACCAGCGTATCACTCGTTGGAAGGGCGGAAAGGATGGGAACGACACCCTCCATTCCCTCTCGGAAACGCATGTGGTAATACCACTCGTCGTTGATTGAAAAAGGCGCCACGCCCCGCGTGATGGGATGGTTGGGGAGCTTCTCGAAATGGGCCGTCCAGTGCGGGTTGACCGACCAGTGCTTTTCGAAATATCCGCCGAGCCAATCCAAGAAGTAATCTCCCGGCTCTCCCTTCAGCACCTCGACGGCAAAATGAAGACAACCCAGACCGACTCCTTGCTTCATGAGCCGATCTATCGCCTCGAGATGTTGCGTTACCGGATGGCCGCTGCTGCCGTCGGTGTAGACAATCACTGCATCGATGCCCTCGAATGCAGACGGATCTTCAGGCCATCCGCCCGCGAAAAGCACCGTTTCGAAATCGGGCATGCCCTCACGCAGCGCTTTGGCTAAAAGCATCGAGCCAGCTCTATGCTCATGGGCCCCGTAGCCGTGACTGCGGGGTCCCGCCACGAAGGCCACTTTCTTGCTGTCAGGCTTGGCGTCTGGCTTCGAAGCCGACTCACCCGATCCGGTCAGTAGCGAGGCTCCCCCGAACCCGACGGTCCCTAGGTACACTGCCAGAGCAGTCGTGGGTGCCGCCAACGCGAGCATTTGACCTTTTTTGCGGTTCATCGCTGGGTCTCCTCCGCCATCGGTATTTGCATCGCCTCTTGCTCGGTCACCTCAGGAAGCCACTCGGACCGCATCGACGATCGACTGCGGGACATTCTGCCACCGCTGATGCGCATAAGCGATCGCTTTACCCATTTCCTCGACCGGATCCTCATACGCCGCCCGGGTGAGCCGGCAGCCCGACGCAAAGGGCTCCACGGCGTTGAAGGTCTCGATGACCAGCGGCTTGTTCCAACCGTGGGCCTTGAGCGTGCCCAGCATCTCGTCCCAGGGCAGCCAGGAACGCGTCACATCGCCGCGATCGGGCGCCGAGATGTGAAAGTGAAACAGCCGATCGATCCCCATCGCGCGCGCCACCACACGGCGAAACGCGTCGGGGCCGTCCCCATCGAGAGTCTCGTGGCTCATGTCGATGTGGACACCGACGTTTTCGTGGTCCACCAGCTCGACGAACTCCAAGACCTGAGTCGCGGTGTTGAGCCCGAAAAGCTCCCAGTGGGTCAGCCCTTCGATTGCGAGTTTCACCTTCCTTCCCTTGGCGTACTCCCCCAGTTCCTTGAAGCTCTGTACTCCCTGAACCAGTCGCTGGCGCGCATGCTCCACGAGATCTTTGCCGCGAACCTTCTGGCCCGCCACCTCTGGCTCCTCGCCCCAGGGAAAAACCAGCGGACCGCCAAAGATGATCTCCTCCTGTCCCGCGCCCTCTCGCAGTGCGGCAGCCCACTCGATCCGTTCCTTTATCTGGTTCACGCCGGCGCGCCGGCACTGTTCATCCATCGAGCTGGGATCGTGCTCCACGTCGGAGACGCTGACAGCCGATGTCGGCATTCCAAGCTCGCGAAGCAGTTCCCCCACCGCACGGTAGTGTTGCGCGGACCCTTCAAAAAACGGAATCTCGATCCCGTCGGCACCCTTGTCCTTGAGACCGGCCATCTGCCGCTTGTGATCGAGGGTCACGTAGGTGGTGACGATCAGCATGTTCACCCATATAGGTGGTCTTTTCATTGCAAGCACCTTATGCTCGGCCCCATCGCAGACTTTTTGAAAAACTAAGTAAATCGGCCGCACAAGTCAAAGAGAAAAGGGCGGCGGCCCTCGGCTGTTTCAACAAAAACGTCCACATCCGGCATGGAATCTATTATAACGGTCCGGATCAGGATCACAGTCGTCAAAGAAGGAGGATCGATGAGCCACAGCAGACAAAGAGTGCTTTCATGGAGCCCATTACTTTTTGCTTCGTTGTCGTTTTTGCTCGCCGGTGCCGCAGCTGCAGCGGATCTAGCACCGAGGGGCACACTTCTCAACCGGGAGATTCAAACCAAACTCGTTCCCAGTCCGGCGCGCTTCGACGTCCTTCTGCCGCCGGATTACGAGAACATGGATGAGCCGATGCCTTTGTTCCTTTGGCTGCACGGAGGCAGCAGCGGAGTGAACCACATCGAGCGACGGATCCGCGTCCACCTCGAGAGCGCCTGGGCACAGGGTCTGCTGTCTCCTTGTGTGGTGGTGGCCCCGATTACCGGAGGCTCCTTTTACATCGACTGGAAGGACGGCAGCCAGAAGTGGGAGAGCTTCATCATCGGAGAACTGATCCCGCATGTCCGAAAATCGTTCAAGGTCATCCCAGGCCGGGAAGGAACGGTGCTGGCGGGCGCATCGGCCGGGGGTCAGGGCACTTTGCGCATTGCATTGAGAAACCCGGAGGTCTTCATCGCCGCCGCCGCCATGGAGCCCGGGTTCCCGCCGGCTGTGTCCTTCACCAAGTTCGATCCGGACGGGTATGCAGCCGGCGCCTCCGGCTTCTTGACGCCGAGGTTCGGTAACCCGGTGGACACGGATTACTTTGACGCTCGTCACCCGCCGTCGATCGTGATCCAAAACGCCGATCGTATTCGAGAATCCGGAATCCAGCTGCGCATCGAGGCAGGCGATGAGGACGCTAACCTTACCTGGCTGAGCGCCGAGCTAGTGCACCGCCTTCTCTTCGACGCCGCAATTCCGCACGAGTACTACATCGAGCGCGGTGCGGCCCATGTAGGCCGCTCGATGCCCAGGCGCATCCACCACAGTCTCGATTTTCTCGAGCGTGCCCTCCATCCAGCAGGACCGGATCCCCAGGCGGAACGTCATCTCGAGGGGGCGAAGCGGAATGGGCGATACAAGCCGAGAACGGTCAACCAACTGCGCTACCAACCGGTGGACTTCGAACCTCCGCCATCTTCGGACCGCTGAAGGACAATCATGAAGATCGAACGTCTAGAACTCTTTCATGTCGCGGAACCGCTCGACGCCCCACTCAAAGTCGCGGCCCAGCCCGGTTTCGAGCAGCCGGCAAACGAGCTCACGTTCGTCCGTATGACCACCGACGAGGGCGTCATCGGCGAGTCAGCCGGGATGACCATCAGCCGCTTCCACGCCGGTTTGGGAGAAACATTCGGAAGCTTCATCCTTGGACGGGACCCGACCAACATTGAGGGCTTCGACGATATCTTGCAAGGGGGGCAAGCCTTGGGAATGCGCCTTGCCTGGCTCGAACCTGCCCTCTGGGACATCCTCGGCAAGCTATCGAACCAGCCCGTCTACCGGCTTCTCGGCGGCGGCAGCAATAAGTTGAGAGCTTACTGCTCAACCTCGGAACTGCGGGAGCCGGAGCGCCGCGCCGAGGACCTGCAGCGGTTTCGAGAGATGGGGTTCACGGCGGTGAAGCTGCGCGCCCATCATTTCGACTGGCGCGATGATCTGGCGGTGGTCGCGCGTGCCCGCGAAGTGGTCGGAGACGACATGGACATCCTGGTCGACGCCAACCAGGGTTATCACTTTGCCCTGGCCGCAGGGGCGCCGCCCAAATGGGATCTGCGCACGGCGGCGGCGTTTGCTCGAGAACTCGAAGAGTTCGATGTCTACTGGCTCGAGGAGCCCCTGGATCGAAACGACTACGAGGGTCTTGCCGAGCTACGGCAGCGAACGGAAGTGCGCATCGCCGGTGGAGAGTTGAATTGGCGCCTCCAGGAATATGCTCTGCTAACCCAGATGCGCTGCCTCGATGTCATCCAGGCTGACGCAATGTTCTTCGGAGGCATCTCGGGGACCCGCAAGGTTGCCGCTCTCGCGGAGGCGGCCGGGCTCGGTTTCGCGGCTCATACCTGGAACTCGGGCTTTGCGCTGCTGGCGAACATGCACGTCATGGCCTCGGTGCCGAATTGCGATCTGTGTGAGTTTCCGTACGAACCCCCGGCCTGGACCACGCGAGGACGGGATGCGCTGCAAGCTGTAACCACCGAGATCGACTCAGAAGGCTACGTTCATATGCCGGACCGCCCCGGACTCGGGGTCATCGTCGATGAGGAGCGCCTGGCCAAATACGGCAAGCGCTTCTACGACGCCCACGTTTGAAACCCTTCCGGACGATCCGGACCTCAGAAAGTACGCCGATTGTGAAACTGTTGGGCGATCCTAACGTATTAGGACTTCGGCTGTTTGTAATCCATTGAACTCAAAGACAAAAAGGGGTTGTCATCATGTGTAACACGTTTAAACGTATTTGGTTCGCGGTGTTTCTGCTGCTTTGTTTCTCGGCAGCGTCACAGGCCGGTGACAGAGTGAGCGTCCGGAAGATTCCGTTCGAAGGGGCCCGCCCGAGAGGGGTGGCCGATCGTGAGGGAAATTTTCATCTCCTGATGAAGATTGGAAACAACGGAAATCTTTTTTACACGCGCCTGGACGAAGGAGAGATCGAGTTCTCGGCACCGATCCGGGTCAACAGCATCGACGACAGTGCGGCACTCCCGTCGCTGGCAGCCGACAGGCACGGACGCGTGCACGTCATCTTCAACGGCTTGGGCCCTTACATCCAACGTCTGAATCCCGGCAAGCGGATCACGATCATGGACAACACGATGGCCTTCTACACGCGACTCAATGACGCAGGCGACGCCTTCGAAGACCAAAGAAACGTTGCAGGAGGCGTTGTCGGCTTCCACGGTTCGAGCGCGGTGGCGGTCGACGATAAAGACAATGTCTACGTCTTCCTCAACGGACAAACCAGAAAAGGGCGCGACGACGTGCGCGCGATTCATCTGGCGAAGTCCACCGATGGCGGTAAGACCTTTTCTGCCCCAAGGGTAGTGAGCAACGGCAAGGGTGCGTGCGGTTGCTGCTATATGGAGGCGTACGTCGATCGTGACGAAAAATTGTACTTTGCTTACCGATCGGCTGAAAAGGGCACACAACGCGATAGCTACGTTTTCGTTTCCGAAGATCAGGGCAACTCGTTCAAGGAAATCCTGGTAGATCCCTGGGAGATCCCCGCCTGTCCGGCAAGCGTCTATACCTTCTCGGAGACGCCGGGCGGGACCTTCGTGACGTGGCGGACCGTGCGCGAAATTCACATGGCCAAGGTCGAGGAAACGATCATGAAAATCACGCCACCGCCGGCGAAGCAGGGTCGACGCGTCCCCGTGGTCGCCGGCAACGAAAAAGGCGAAACCCTGCTGGCCTGGGCCGAGGGGACCAACTTCGCCAAGAGCGCGGATCTTCGTTGGCAGGTCTACGACTCCCGTGGCCTACCTACACGAGAGAAGGGCCTTGCCGAGGGTGCGTTCTCGCGGTGGGGATTTGCCGCCGCTTTCGCTAAACGGAACGGCGATTTCGTGATCATTCACTGAGGTCGAAACATCCGATTTGTAGTCGGGGGAAGGAGTGACAATCCTGGTCGATATCTTTCTGACTGCCCCGCAAGGAACTCGAAAATTCAAATTTCAAGCTGTAACCCCAGGCATCGCTGTGATTGCTGCGCTGATCGCGGCAACCTCGGTTTTGGCCCAGGGCGTCGACGGAACACTGTTGGATCTGGCAAGAATCAAAGAAGGAGTAAAAAGCAGAAGGGTTAGTAGTTTTGATCGTAGCGGAAGGAACTACGATCGATTGGAGAAGATTCAATCCAGCGAGCGGCGGGTCTTTTTCGACGTGAGCGGAGCAGGAATGATCAACCACATCTGGATCGGGATGCTCCCTTTATCCCCGGAACTGAGTCGAAGCGACGTCGTTTTGCGCATGTACTGGGACGGAAGTGAGACTCCGTGCGTGGAAAGCCCCATCGGTCCTTTCTTTGGGCAGGGTTGGGATGAAGGCTACAATTTTTCTTCATTGCCTCTGGCAGCCAGTCCGCAGGATGGAATTGGCCTGGTGTCCTATTTCGTGATGCCGTTTGCCAGGGGAGCTAGGATGGAGATCGAAAACGAGTCCGAGACGACTATTCGTGTCTTCTATTTTTACATCGATTACATTGAGATGGAGGAACCCCCCGGAGATCTGGGTCGGTTCCATGGTTGGTACAACCACCAGCTCACCGAGGCCCTACCAGACGGGGAAAACGAGTGGGACACAACTGGCCGTCTGGGTAAAAACACCACAGGGGAAGGAAACTACCTCATAGCGGATATCGAGGGTAAGGGGCACTTCGTTGGCTTGAACTACTACATCCACTCTCCCGGTCCAGTCGGGTACGGGGAAGGCGATGACATGTTTTTTTTCGACGGTGAGGCGTGGCCGCCATCTCTTCACGGAACCGGAACGCAAGACTACTTCAATACGGCCTCGGCCCCGAAGGCTCTCTTTTCTCATCCTTTCTTTGGCTATGCGCGGGTCAACGACGACATTGGCTCGCTAGGACGTACGCATCTCTATCGCTACCACATCACCGACCCGGTCTACTTCGAGAAATCTCTGAGGTTCAGCATCGAACACGGGCACAACAACAGCCTGTCTCTCGATCTTGCGTCCGTGGCATACTGGTACCAGGTCGAGCCTCATAAGTAACTCCCCCCTCTGGTATTAAGGTGCAGAAAGTGCGCGATTCTGCCGATTCGGATAGAGCCGAGTTGCACCGGGCATCGTCTTGCCCGGGATGTCGGTGCCCACGGCGGCACGCGGCTCGTAACGAAGGCTCTGCCCGATAGGGAGCACGATCTATGCCTCGCGTTCTGTGGCCTGTTGTAGGCCTCTTGTTCGTCCTGGCTCTCGGTACCTCGGGCTACTACTTCATCGAGGACCGCTGGTCGGTGGCGGACGCCGTCTACATGACGGTGATTACGATCTCGACCGTCGGCTTCAGCGAGATCCACAACCTTTCGTCAGAGGGGCGCGTCTTCACGATCGTCCTGATCGTTCTCGGATGGACGACGCTTGCCATGTTCGCCGCGCACTTCGCGAGGGTCATTGTAGAAACCGAAGTGCACGCGCTGGTATCGAAGCAGAAGATGCGCCGGAGGATACTCAAGATGACGAATCATTACATCGTGTGCGGCTATGGGAGGATCGGCGGTTCGATCTGCACAGAGCTGGCCCAGAGGAGTCTGCCTTTCGTGGTGGTCGAAGCAGGCGAGGATCGGGTAGCCGCTGTCGAGCAGATGGGCTATTGCGCGATCAAAGGCGACGCAACCACGGATGCAGTTCTGAAACAGGCGGGAATCGAGACGGCTGCGGGCGTGGTCGCCGCGCTGGCGGCCGACAAGGACAATCTGTTCATCTCTCTGGCCGCGCGGGAACTGAACCCGACCGTGCTGGTTGTTTCCCGCGCAGAAGAAGTCGGCGTGGAGGACCGAATCCTCCGGGCCGGCGCTGACATCGTTGTCTCGCCGATGAAGCTGGGCGGTCAGCAGATTGCCCAGTTGCTGGTTCAGCAGACGAGCGGTGGCTCCACGATCGCGGCAACCGACAGTCCTTCGACGGTTCTCGGGTTCTCCCTCAGGATCTTCCGCAACACCAACGACGCCATTACGACTGTCGCCGAGGCGACCGTGGAAGCAGGCGCTCTGACCGCCGTCGCCGTGAAACACCAGGACGGTTCCGTTGAAACCAACCCCGATCCCGGCATGGAAATCTGCTCGGGCGACTCCCTGGTCCTGTTCGCCAAGGATAGTGCGGAAGAGCTCGAACCAATTGCCCGAGAGGTGGAAACGCGGAAAATCCTTCTAGCCGACGATCACAAGGCACTACGCATGCTGTTTGCCCGGAAGATCAGGGCGTCCGGCCACGAGGTCATCACGGCTGCCGACGGTTTGGAAGCATTGCAGTTCGCCCAGGAGCACCGACCGGATCTGATCGTTTTAGACGTCATGATGCCGAGGAAGACGGGCTACGAAGTGTGCGAGATCCTGAAGGCGATTCCCGGAGTACAGGACACGCCAGTGGTCCTGTACTCCGCCACCGAGACCGAGGAGTTCTTTGCCAGGGGAAAGGAGTGCGGGGCGGCGGCGTGCATCCGCAAGACGAGCAAGAGCACCGAGCTACTGGCCAAGATCGAACAGCTCCTGCACGGCGACACAGCCGAACAAGCCGAAGCCCCCCCAGCCGCGGAGGAGCAGACTCCGCATGTGCTGGAGCCAATCCAGCTCCTCGACGCGACCGACGGCGACCTTGCCTTGATCGAAGAAGTTGTCACCATCTTCTTGCAGGACACGGCAGAGCAGCTCGGCCAACTGGCCGAAGCCGTGCAAGAGGGCGAAGGCGAGGCTGCGGAACGCACGGCGCACAACATCAAGGGGGCGGCAGCCAACATGGGCTGCTCCGAGCTTGCCGAGATCGCCGCCGGCCTGGAACGGGCGGCAAGAGAGGGCTCGCTCGACCGGTGTCGCGACCAGCTCGGCACCTCGCGCGAAGCCTTCACGCGGGCGGAACAGGCACTCCAAAAAGTTGATTGGCCGAAAGAGAAAGCGCGGGCCTAGGCCTTTCGGCGGATTCCGTTGCGAGGCTCCTTGGTCTACCTTGGCCGCGAGCGTGCCAGCGTCGAAGCGCTTGCTCGGAAAATCAGCCCCACCAATCCAATCTTCCCTCGTCAAGAAAGTGGGTGGCGACCATGTCGTGTCGCTCGCTTTCCCTTCTTTTTCTCATGCCGCGCCAACCACAGTGTTTTGTCATAGCAGCGAAATCTCGCTGAGGGTAGACTAACTCCTAACTTTGGACCGGCGAGGGGCCCCGGGAAATGCGGCTCCCCATTTTCAGCCAGACCGTTAGGGAGGCAAACATGAATCGGCGCACCCGTCTTTCCTGGATTCTTGTATGTGTCCTGTCGCTAGGCGTAGGCTGGGCATCGCCCCAGAAGCACGAGTACCGCCGGGCCCAGCGGCACATGGTGGCGATGCGCGACGGTATTCGACTGGCTACCTATGTCTGGCTGCCCTCCGATCGTAGCGGGCCGGTGCCTGTGGTCTTGGACAGGATGCCCTACGATCCCAGGGGCTTCGGCATCAACCCCGACGGCTCGCCGAGTGAAGAGCAACAGGCAAGCACGAATTGGTTAAGGGAAATTCGACGCTGGGTGGACCACGGTTACGCCTTCATCTATCAAACCCATCGGGGCCGGTACGGGTCCGAAGGAAAGATCCGCGACTTTTATAAGGTGCGGGTGGACGCCTACGATACATTCGAATGGATAATCGCCCAGAGCTGGTCAAACGGGAAGATCGGCACTACGGGATGTTCGGCGGGCGGGCAAGCCGCGATGTACGCTGCCACGCTACATCATCCCAATCACAAGGCCGTGATCATGGGCGCCGGCGGTAATGCGATTGGAAACTACTACAACCGTTTCCACGAGACCGACGGCATGAACGCACCCAACTCGCCGCTCCGGATGGTCTTCGCCACGTCGGCGATAATCACCGGGGTGGACCGGCTCGAGGGAGCGTCACCCCGTGAGGCCATCCGGCACCTTCCGTTGTCAAAATACTTCGATCGACCGCACGATCCGCAGCAACAAAAATACGACCAGCCGCGCGCTGAGCTCGGCATTGGCGATACCTGGTCCGTGCCGGTGCTGTTCGTAAACGGGTGGGCCGATCACGACCCGACCGGGCAAATCGCGGTATGGAAGTGGGGACGGCAATTCGGAGCCGCGACTCCCAAGGCAAAGGCTCATCAGTACCTGATCATGTTTCCGGGAGCGCACTGTAACTTTACCGGTGACAAGGACTCGAAAGTCATCGTCGGGGAGCGAAACGTGGGAGACGCGCGCGGCCTTGACTATGACCGGGTGGCTCTCAGCTTCTTCGACTACTGGGTCAAAGGGGAAGGGAAGCCGCCACAGCTGGCAGCGATGACTTACTACGTTCCGGGTAAGAGTTCGTGGCGGTCCGTCGATGCGTGGCCACCGGGTGGAGTCGTCTATCGAGACTACTACTTGACGAGCTCAGGCGGAGCGGGCGTCTCGTTTACCGATGGACGGTTGACCACCGAGAAACCCACGGCGGCCGGATCGGATGGTTATGAGTACGACCCTCGCAACCCCACACCGACCAAAGGCGGTCAGTTCTGCTGCATGGGGTCTGTAGGCCTCACGCCGGGCTCATTCGACCAGCGGGAAATAGAGGCGCGCCCGGACGTACTGGTTTACACCTCGCCTGCGCTCAGCGAGGGAATCGAGCTGGCCGGACCGATCGAGGTGAGGCTCAATGTGTCGTCGAGCGCCAGGGACACGGACTTCATTGCGAAGCTGGTCAACGTCTATCCGGACGGTCGAGCGTTCGACATCCGGCGACGCGGGCTGATGATGCGATATCGGAACGGAACCACGCCGGAGCTGATGCGACCAGGCGACGTCTACGAAATCTCATTCAAGATGATGGATATGGCGGAGTACTTTGCGCCGGGTCACCGCATTCGCTTGGAAGTCACGAGTAGTGATTTCCCGCATTACTTGCGAAATCTCAACACGGGCGCCGACAATTGGACGACCTCCGCCCTGGTCGTCGCAAAGAACAAGGTATACCACTCGCCCGAGCGCCCGTCCAAAATCGTGCTGCCGGTTCTCATCCGCTGAGTCCGAGCCACCTGCGCCGCGAATCGGTCCAATCCGTCGAATTCTCTGCTGTTGTCCGAAAGGGAGGCTAGTGCCATGAAATGCCGTCCGTTGGTCTCGCTTCTGGCCGTCGCGCTCTCGAGTGCGAGTGGTTTGCTCGCGCAACCCACCGAGCAATCGAGGGAGAAGGCCTGGTTCGGCGTCGCCATGCCGTCTCTTGGAGTGAATACGCCCGAGAGCATCTATAAGGCGCGTGAGTTTCCACCCATGCCGATTCTGGCTTCGCAGGCGCGCAAAGCCAGTGCCGATATCAAAGGAGAAGAGATCTTTCAATATGTCCGTGATCTGGCCGCCATCTCGGAGCAGACCCGCAAAGCGGGAGAGCCGCTCTGGGGACGCATTCCCGGCCGCTTGGGCGATCGGCTGGCGGCCGATTACATCAAGTCCAGGCTCGACGAATTCCAGCTTCGAGACGTGCGCATCGACCTGGCGCCGATGCCGCCCCAGTGGTGGCCGTCGGCCTGGCAGGTGACGCTGCTGGGAAATCCGTCGTACGGCGCCGCGACCCGGGACTATGTGTTCCAGACGGCTATGCCCCAACCGCCGAGCCGGCCAGCCCGGGGCGGATGGGATGCCGAGCTGGTTTATGCCGGTTATGGCCGCGACGTGGATCTCATTGGCAAAGATTTCAAAAACAAGGCTGTGGTCATCCGCGCGCGTCCTCTACCGGGCGCGTTCTCGACGGGGGATGGCGTTGCCGAGAAGCTGGCCGCGCGAGGCGCCCTCGGATTGATCGCCATCGTAGATTGGGCCGTGGATCTGCAGCTTTACCTCGACCTGAACCTGCTGGGAACCGACAAGATGACCGTCTTCGCCGTCTCGGACGCCGAGGGGAGGTTCCTCGAGGACGTCCTGGCGGCAACCGAGGGTACCGCGCCGCCGAAGGTCCGCATCCGGCTGGACAGTGAAATGAGCCACGACTTGCGCACTCGCAACGTTGTCGGCATGGTGCGGGGCCGTGGCCACGATTACGTCATCGTCACCGCCCACCATGATGCGTACTTCTACGGCGCCAACGACAATGCCAGCGGCGTCGCCACCCTGCTGGCGTTAGCCAAACACATTGCCGCTCGGGAAAAACCGCCGCGGCACAATTACGTCTTCGTTGCCAGCGGTTCGCATCATATTGGCCACGCCGGCGCCACGCATTTCATCGAAAACAACAAAGAGATTCTGAATCGGTGCGTGATCGTGCTGAATGCCGAGCACACGGCATCGCTGCTCGAGGTCGAGTATCCCAAGCTGACTGCCGCTTGGGGATCAGACGGCGGTGTTCTGGTGGCCAATACCGAGACCCCGAAGTTCGCGAGCCTTCTGCCGGACAACCCTACTCTGTTGGGTCTTTTTCGCGATGCCGTTCATCGCTATGGGGTGACGACTCTTTCTGAAACATGGAAGGCGGCACCCGGCGATGTCTCGAGCTATCATCGGGCGGGTTATCCAGTCGTCCAGTTGATCGAAGTGGGCAAGTGGTACCACACGACGGCCGATATCCCCGCCGCGATTTCGGTGCCGGGCCTGGAACGCACAGCCCGCGCTTTCGCCGATTTTCTGGCGGATGTCGACAAGCGATCCCGAAAGGAGATCTGGGGGGCACCTGTAAAAACGCAGTGACGGGCTACGCATAACGCTTCGAATCCCCACGCCACGCCACGACTACCAGTCGGCCACCGCGCCGTCAGGATGGTACTGCCGATGCGGCAAGGACGACGGTTCGAAAGGATGCTTGTCCGCCTCCGCTTCGTTAACCTCCAGACCCAATCCCGGGCGCCCGTTGATTGGTATATGCCCGTCCTCGACCTCGATCGGCTCCGTGAATATGTCATTTGCCCAGGGGGCGCCGGTCCGGAAGGACTCCTGGATCAGGAAGTTGGGCGTCGACAAAGCAAACTGCGTGGACGCGGCCAACGTCAGCGGGCTGAGCGGATTATGAGGGGCCATCGCCATGTAGTAGGTCTCGGCAAGCGATGCGATTTTTTTTGCTTCCAGGATCCCTCCGCAATGGCTGATATCGGGCTGCAGGATCGCGGCGGCTCTCTTTTCACACAGCTCGCGGAATTGGAAACGGGTAACCAGCCGCTCGCCGGTTGCCACGGGCGTCTTGATCGAACGCGCCACTTCGACCATTCCATCCACGTTCTCGGGCAATACAGGTTCCTCGATAAAATACGGCTGGTAGGGCTCCAGAGCGCGAGCGTATTCGATGGCCGCAGCCGGTGTCGTACGCCCGTGGAAATCGACCATGATGTCGATCTTGTCCCCGACGGCGTTGCGCAGCGTGCGCATCACCTGCTCCACTTGGCGGACCTGAGACGCGTGGGGCAGGGCTTCGGTGAGAGGAATGAAAACCGTCTTTATGCCCGTATACCCTTGCTCTATGCTCTCGAGTGCTCTCTCCACCAGGGGCTTTGCCGTCAGGCCCGCACCAATGTTGCTGTAGAGCCTCACTTTTTGGCGCACCGAACCACCGAGTAAGACATGTACCGGCAGCTGCACCGATTTGCCGAAAATATCCCAGCATGCTTGCTCGATGCCACTCCAGGCACTCATTCCAATGATGCCCATTCGGAAAAAGGATTGCCGGTAGACACTCTGGAAGAGATGCTCGATACGTCTGGGGTCCTCTCCGATCAGAAACGAGGATAAATCCTTGATAGAGCCCGTAACACCATGCGGTTTGAACTCCACGGTCGCTTCGCCCCAACCCGTAATCCCTTGGTCGGTCTCCACCTTCGCGAAAACCCAGTTCTTTTGAACCACGTGGACGATCTTGGTCGAGATTCGAGTGATCTTTATGGAGCCATCGAGAACGGGGACCGAGACTTCATTCGAGCGTTTCTCAGAACCGCTCTCCACGGAACGGTTCCCGTCGGCGTTCGAGCAGGAGAGGCTTCCCACGCCTGCCGCTCCGGCAAGAACTCCCATGCTCATTTGCAACAACTCCCGTCGAGTATTCTGACTCATCGTTCGGTTCTCCGTTGGTTTGGACGATCCCTCTGCAAATTCCGCCTAACTCGTCTAACTTGCCTGACTTAACCATGGACCCATTCGGTCAACCGCTTGTGCAGCTTCGTAACGACGGCACGGTACTTCGATTGATAGTAAAGATTATTGGTCTCCGAAGGGTCTTCGATCAAATCGTAGAGTGAGCCATCCGGGCCGTAGAGCGGGTCCTCCGGGTAGTATACCGACATGTTCCACTCGGGTGTCCGGATCATACGTCGAACCGTTCCCGCTGGTTCGCCTCGGAGCCACTGGAGATCGTACTTCCCGGCATAGATCTCACTGAAAGCCGCCTCGCGCTGGGATGATCCGGCGCTCTTGCCGTTTGGAACCAGGTTTCTTCCCGCCATGTCGTTGGGAACATCAATTTCACAAAGGTCCAGGAGAGTCGGCGCCAGATCCACCATCTCGACGAGATCACTCACCCGTGCTGTCGGAATCCGTCCGGGCCACGAAAGCATGAATGGGACTCGCACCGACTCGTCAAAGAACGTCGATTTCTGATAGAGCCCATGTTCCCCCAGATGGCTTCCATGATCGACGGTAAATACGACGATCGTATTTTTCGAATGCGGCGACGCAGCCAGTGCTCGCAACAAGCGGCCGATCTCGTGATCGACGAAGGCGGCGAGTCCGAAATAGCTCGCCCAGGTCTGCCGTCTTTGCTCTTCGTTGAATCCATCCTGGAACAGCCGTGCCCGATCGTAGCGAGAGGTGCCGGCAATTTCCTCCGCGCTTGGCATCGGGATGGGCATGTCTTTCGGATCGAACATCTCGTGGTACGGGATCGGTGGCAGAACCGGAGTATGTGGGGATCGGAGTGAAAGGCGGAGTAGAAAGGGTGCGGTCACCTTGTTGTTCAAATAGTCGATGGCCCGATTGGTCCATTTGGCAGAGGTGGTCTCGGAGGCATCCGCCGGAAAGCGGCCCGCGAAGATGGCGGGAAAGCTAGGGTGGTGAATCAGTCCGTAATCGGCCGGATCGAAGCTTTTGTGCAGACCGAACCAGAAGGCATGTTCCAGATCCGGTACCGTAAGGTGCCGCTGGAAACCAGGGCGCGGGGCACGGTGGTGGAGCTTGCCGATGTTGATGGTTTGGTACCCATGCTCGGCGACGATTTCAGGAAACATGCGGTGATCGGGTCCCTTACCGATGATGCCCAGCTGATTGGCCAATTGCATGATGCCCGCGTTCCAACCGCCAGCCCGAGCTACGGGAGGCGGTAGAACTTCGGCGCCGAATTTCTCATGGAACATTCGTCTCAGGCTCTGTCGACCCAACGTGAGCGCTTTTTCCTCAAAGACCTTCTCGCCTACTTTCTCGATGGCATCGGCCATCCGGGCTCGATGCCATGAAGTGAGGTTCAGGTTATGGCTGTTGTTGAGAACCTCGCAGGTGTGCGCGTATTTTCCGGTCAGCATCGACGCCCGCGAAGGAACGCAGATCGGGCTCTGCACAAACGCCTGTTCGAAGAGAATCCCTCGCTCCGCCAGCCGGTCCAGATTAGGAGACCGGGCCCAGGAATTCCCATAACACTGGAGGCTGTCGGTTCGATGTTCATCCGTCATGATCCAGAGGATATTGGGGCGCTCGCTCGGTTTAGCCAAAGCGGCTGGGTTGGCAGCCAGCATCCCGGACGCGACGGCGCCACCGACGCTTCCCATGAAATCCCGACGTGTCGTGCGCTTGCTTCGACTCATGGCAACAACTCCTCCAATGTCACAGGAATTAACCTCCGCCACGACCAGCAGCAAACCAGGCAACAGTCCGTCAATGAACAGCTGGTCGATGGGTGTGGGCGCAAAACGACTCTGAACGAAGCGGTCGGTCACCGTCTCATTAGGCGAAGCACGACAATGCTGTCCTTGGATACCGTGAGCTTCCTACGGAATGTGCTCCCTCGACCAATGCCGGTCGCGACCTGCTGGAGCGGATCGCCCGCCCCGGTGGCGTGAACATCCAGGTTGAACTCTGTCCATTCATAGGTAACGCCGGGCTGTTTGGGCTGTTTGGCAACGCTCCATGGCAGATCGATCATCTCGAGATCCGCTTCCCTGTCACCACCCCAGTTGACCAGCAAAACCGTGACCCGATCTCGGTCACGAGAGATTCCGGCCAAACCATCGAGCTGGTCCTGCTGGGCTTGAATCTGGATAAGGTCGGGCGTCTGGCCGAGCATCTGAAAAGTCCGAAGAACATGGTACTTCAGTTTGGTGCGGGGTGGTTTCCGCATGGTGGAACCCGAAGGGGGAAGGGCCAGCGACGGGGGAAATGTTATTTCGGGAAAGGTCACGACTCCCATCTGGGACCGCCCGTTGTCCGCCAGAGAGCAATGCCCGGCCTTCGAGAGTGGCGACCGTTCCATCACGATCAAGGAACGAGCCATGTGAATGCCGGACTGGGGAGAGAAGAACTTGGGATGGGCGAGGACCTGGAAAATGATTTCAATCGGCGTCTTTCCCTTCTTGTCCACTTCATTGAACGGTGTCGCCATGTTCCATTCGTTCAGGATCAGCTCGGTGTCTCTGTAGCGTGGAAATTTTCGAACCAATTGCTCCGCCCTTTCCGCCAAGCGGGCAAACTCCTCTGGATCATCCGCGTATTTGTGAAAAGAAAAGAAATCCAGCGGCAATTCGTTTTTGTTGCAGTACTCCAGAAAAGGCTTGCCCCACAGCTCGAGGCGCATTATGGCCGGACCACCCACCTTGTATTCGCCAATAGCAGATGGAGCCTTTATCGATTTGATGGTCTTCGCCAGAGCCGCGTACATCTCGAAAAACTGTTGGCGGGTCCCGGTCCAAAAGAATCCTCCCAGAGGCCCGCGCACCTCCGAGATATCGGGTTCATTGCCGATTTCCCAATATCGAATGCGGTAGTGATGCCCGTCGCCCCAACCTTGGGTCAAGTGAAGGATGACGTGCCGTATCACTTCGACATAGACTTCCAACTCTGTGGGAGCCCCCTTGTGGGTACCATCCATCGACAGCTGCGCCGGTGTGGTCGCCAGGATCGGAAACAGCTCGATCCCCATGGCCTCCGCCCTGGCAGCGACCGTGTCCATCTGAGAAAAATCGTAGTGGTCCGGATTGCGGGCATCTTCCAGGGTCTTTCCGCTGAAGAAATCGTGGGGTTGCAGCAGCCAGATTCGAAAAAGCGAGACACCCATGTCTGCCATGTGGGCCTTCTGTCTTGCCGGTTCGAGCAGCGTCGCCCCCTGGCCGGTGAAATGCCCATGAAGTCCCTTGAGTGACCCGGCAGGCGTCGAGCAATCGATCCGAATACTCTCTGGACGGAGGTTCGGCGTCCCGACCCCCATGGTCGCAAAAACCAAAACGAAAGAAAGAAGTGCAAAGCGGTATTTCATCTCGCTCTCGATGGCCCCTTGCGGCGGATGGGACTCGCGCACACGCTATCGGTATTGCACCCAAATCGGACTGGACCAAGCAACATTTCCGTCCTTCTGCTCGACCCGGACATAGTAGTAGTGCTCGCCCGGATCGAGGCTCGACTCCTTGAAGGTAAATTGCAGCGTCTCTCCCGCTCCCGCACGCGTATAGATGTAGTTGTTGTCGCGAATCACCACCGCCTGTTTGATCTCGCGGGTGCCCAGAACGTTCACCGCCAGCTCCGGAATGTTCGGACTGGAGTAAGCATCACCTTGAATGTACGCGGTGGTTCCGTCGCGGAGCTGAAAATCCAGAACGATGTTGCTGGTCGCGCCATAGGTATGGCGCTGCCGCATGGCATCGAGCAGACCGTCACGGCTGAAGTCCTCGGCCAAGACCATGGCGTAGGAAGTGTGGGTCGAGACGTGATCGGAGCTCGCCTGAACCCCCAGCTTGTAACCCAGCTCCCATGCTCTCCAGACGTACCCGAGCGGTCGATAGCCCCCAGCCCACAAATCCGTTCGTTCTTTGGTTGGAGCCAGCGGCGCGCCTTCGTGCTCGGCCGAGGTGCGAGCGCCCTGAAAGATCTCGACGATCGGCTCCAATTCCGGATCGTTGTCACGCCAGTCCGTGCCCATGGTGGTGGCGGACGTATGCGAGGTGGCAATGCCGTTTGTCTTTCTCAGGTGCGGATACAAAAACGGTCCCGTGCTGCCCCGCGCTTCCTCGGCGGTTCCTCTCAGGGGTCGATTGCCCCGCTTCGAATAGATGATGTTCCGATGTCCGTTGGGGTAACCAAGGCTGCGCTCGTAGCCGAAGAGCGTGACAAAAAAACCCGGCAGGTGAAACATGTCTTCCGACTTCTCGATGCGCCACCAGCTGTACTCCTGGTCGTGGCCGGAGTTGTGATCGGTCACCAGGTACAGGTCCATGGCGGCGGCATCGATCATGTAGCGGTACGAATCAAAAAGGCTCCCATCTCCCGCGCCATCTTGAGAAATATCGGTGTGGCGATGCAGGTCGCCGCGATAGATCTTGTAGCTTCTGCCTTGCGCCCGGATCGTGTAGTCGCGAATGGCGGCGACCTGTCTCTGCTCGCGTGGCTCGGTCGGAATGCGGGCGGGCGCCTCCGCTCCGCGAGGACCCAGCTGAGCAACCGCTGCGACAGCGTCAAACTGCTCCGAGACGTTGGCAAACAATACCTGACTATCTCCCGGTGGCACGCCGAACTGCGGACCGCCCCAGGTTCGCTGGTCCATGACCCACGCGGAGTACACTGCGCCGCCGGGCCCCAGCGCGCCGGCCAGGGGACCTTCATTTCGGCCCGAGCTTTCCGGGATGGTGACCGGCTCCACCCAGCGGTCGCCGGCATAGTACGAAGCCATCATTTCCCACTTGCCCACGATGGAGAAAAGGGTATCGGATCGATTTGTCCGGGTCCGTGGCCGAAACAGAACCCACATGCGATTCTTGGAATCGCGGATCAAGCGCGGACTCTGGACGTACCGATTCACCACCGGCCGGACGACCCGGTCCAGACGATCGAGCGGCTCCAGCCAGCGCGAACCGTCATAAACGAGCACACGGATACTTCTGGATTCATAGAGCCCTGAGCCGCCAGTAAGCAAGAAACCCGTGTCCTTGCCCCAGTTTTCCTCCGCTTCGTCAAAGGCAATCCACACGCGGTCCTGCGCGTCAACCGCCAGACTCGGATGTGCGTGGAAACGCGGGGTATCGGTCACGCGCATGATTTCACCTGGTTGGCCGTTTACGATTCGGCGCATGCGGATGTTGTAGCTCCCCCCGTCGTAAGTATCCCATGCCGCCCAGGCAGTGCCCTTGCTGTCGACCGCGAGGTCAGGATTCCAATCGTTGGCGCGGTCCTGTTTTTGCGGATCACTGAGGTTGATCTCATCCGACCAGGATCCGTCGATCATCGATCGGTAAAAGATATCGAAGCGCCCGCTCCGGCCGCTTTGCCAGATCAGGTGGAGATTGCCGCGAGAGTCGGCCACGAGACGGTGAAAGAGATTGTTGCCGGCGCCGGTTGTCAGCGTGTGGACCTCACCCAACGTCTCGCCCTCGAGAGTGCGGCCTTTCAAGTGCCAATCCGTTGCAGATCGCTCGGACCAGACAACCCAGACGCGACCCCCCGCGTCCATCGCCGCGGCCGTACCGTAAAGATCCCCTCCCTGCTCGGTAAGCGTTACTGCAGACGACCAACTACCGCCATTCCTTCTTCGGAGAAAGACGTGATCCTTTTCATTGCGATAGCCGATCCACACCACGGTGACGGCCCCGTCGTCGACCACGACCGACGGATAGTCATCGTCGTAGTCCTCGGTTGTCAAATGCTCCACGACCGGGACGCGAAAGACCTCGGCCTGAGTCCCAAGCAGGTGAATCGGCGCGGATTCGGGGACATCGCGAAGCTTGAAGTTGAAGTCTCCGCGTTCGGTCTTCACCCGAAACTCCACGTCATCTGGAGTCCGGTGGTACACCGTTACCCCGACGGGGGTCACGCGAGTCGGGCTCGGGGCCGGGATCTCTCCCAGGTGAACGGCTCCGCTGTAGCTGGACGCCGTGTACGGCGTGGATGAAATCAGCCAGCTGTGATTGGCTCCGAGTTTGTCTTCCTTCTTGAAGTGGTGCCCGCGCAGCCGCACAATCTCGCCTTTCGAAACAGCGACGGATCCACTCCAATCCTTCGCTTCGAAGTCCTTGATCCCGAACTCGATATTGATGGCACGTAGTGGAAATGTAGCGGCAGCCTGATTGGTTCGAGTTTCTGCCCCAGATGACTTGCTGCGCACGCCGGCCGCACCCATCGTCAGTGCAAGCCCACCTCCCAGTGCGCCGGTAACACAGACAATCGCCAAAATTCGAACTCCAACCTTCGTCCATATGTGCATGATAGCCCCATCGATTTGTACCGCTGTTCGCTACTGCGGTCATGCGTTGGTCTTTCGGTGAACGATAACCCACCTCGCCTCCGCCTTGCAGCATTCTTTTTGTGCACCTTGGCGGAACGACGTTATACTGCCCGAAAAAAGTGTCACCATGAATCCATTACTTCGAGGGACTCACCATGTCATCAGAGCAATACCAGGCCGGCCTTGAAATTCGTCGAGAGGTTCTCGGGGCCGAATACGTCGACGAGGCCTTGGCCAATGCCGACGAGTTCAACCACGATTTTCAGAAGATCGTAACAGAGTACTGCTGGGGCGGCACCTGGGGCCGTGGGGTTCTGAGCAAAAAACAACGCAGCCTCAACAACCTTTGCATGCTTGCGGCACTGAACCGCCAGCAGGAGTTCAAGCTCCACCTCCGCGGAGCACTGCGCAATGGGTGTACCACCGAGGAGCTGCGCGAGACACTGATCCAGATAGCGATCTATTGCGGCATACCGGCCGGCGTCGAGGCCTTCCGTGTCGCCCGCGAGGTATTCGGGGCGGAGGGGATCGAGTTCGAAAGCAAGCCGATCGGAGGGTGAGCGTGACCACTTCTCGATATGGTTTCGTGGGCCTGGGAAACATGGGCGGGCCCATGAGCCTCAACATGACGAAGGCTGGATTTGAACTGATGGTCTATGACAAGGCGGGCACCGAGCAGCGCTCGCCGGCGGGCAGCATTGTCGCCAGCTCGCTGGCGGAGCTCGCTCGAGGCGTGGAAACCGTTTTCCTGAGCGTTCCGGACGGCAACGCTTCGCTCGCTATTGCCCAAGACATCCTCGCGCTCAACGATTCCATCATCGGTACAGTCATCGATCTCTCCACCACTGGAGTCGAAGCGTCGCGAAGAGTCCATCAGACGCTTGCCGCATCCGACATTGCCTACATCGACTCACCCGTCAGTGGCGGGAAAATCCGGCGCTCGAGCAGCCACGATCACCTTGATATGGGCCGGCTCCGAAAAACTCATGGAAACGCACCGTCCGATCCTGGAAGCAATCTCCAGGAACATCTTTCACGTGGGCGATCGGCCGGGTCAGGGGCAAGCATTGAAGTTACTCAATAACTTTTTGTCGTCGACGGCGCTGGCGGCAACGTCCGAGGCAATGTTGTTCGGCCTCTCCCAGGGATTGGACCTGGAAACCATGATCGATGTGGTCAACGTTTCCACCGGCCGCAACAGCGCCTCGAGCGATAAGTTTCCCAACCGCGTGCTTTCTGGCACATTTGACTCTGGGTTTCATGCTTCCCTCATGGCCAAGGACGTGCAGCTCTACTACGAGAGCGTCCAGCAAGCCGATACGCCACGCCAGATTGGTGAGACGATGCACACAGTCTGGAGCCAATTCAAGACGGCGATGCCGGGGAGCGACCAGACCGAGATATACAAATTCTTTCAGGGAAACAAGCAATGAGCGAGCTGGACTGCTATGAGGTTTTTGCCATCCGCTACGGGCACAAGGCCGATCGCCAACGGCACGAGAATTTCATCGTGGCGGACGCGCACGAGGGAACCATGCCCATCGATTATTTCGTCTGGGCAATTGTCAATCAACAACGCGCTGTTGTCGTCGACACCGGCTTCGATCCCGAAGAGGGGGCGCGGCGCGGACGACAGATACTGCATCTGCCTCGCGTGGGGCTGGCGATGCTGGGAATCGACTCCTATAAGGTTCGCGATGTCATTCTCACCCATCTTCATTATGACCATGCCGGCACCCTGGACGATTTTCCGCAGGCCACCTTTCACCTGCAAGATTCGGAAATGGCTTACGCCACGGGCCGGGACATGCGCCACGAAGCTTTCCGCCAGGCCTACACGGCTGGACACATCCAACAGATGGTGGAGCGAGTATTCGAAGGGCGGGTCTGTTTCCATGACGGCGACGACGAGGTTGCACCCGGCATCACGGTGCACCACATCGGCGGTCACACCAGGGGGCTTCAGTGCGTGAGAGTTCGGACACGGCGCGGTGCGCTCGTGCTCGCTTCGGATGCGAGTCATTTTTACGAAAACATGGAGACGGTATCACCGTTTCCGATCGTCTATAGCGTGGGCGACATGATCGAGGGCTACAGCACAATGCGAAGGCTGGCGGAATCGGACAAACATATCATCCCCGGCCACGACCCATTGGTCCTGGAACGTTATTCCGCCCCTGACGAGCAGAAGACAGGTGTCGTGGTACGGCTGGATGTAGCTCCGGCAGAATAAGCCGGATCTACAATTACGCTTCCCAAGCGACTGGCGCGTTGCGCCAGTCAGCGCTGGAGGGTCGCTTGCTTGCTGCCATCCTGGTATTGATCGGTCTTGCCGCCTTTTCACATGTGGCACCGTTCCCGTTTCTCTTCGATGCCCTCACCGGCGACCTGACTGTTTGGCGCGTGCCTCAAGCGCCAGGAACCACGGAAGCGTATTTGACCTTCGACGACGGCCCCAACCCTCGCATCACACCCGAGATACTGGATCTACTCAAAGAAAAGCAGGTCCCGGCTACTTTTTTCCTGATTGACGACTACGTCAACCAGGAAACCGCTCCAATCGTAAGGCGCATGTTCGACGAGGGCCACACGGTTGCTCTGCACTCGAGGGATCACTGGCTCATGTTCAAATCCCCGAGCCGCGTGGTGCAGACGCTTCAAGAAGCCTCGGACCGAATCGAGTCTCTGGCGGGAAGCCCGCCCTGTCCCATCTTCCGCCCTCACGCGGGGCTACGCAGCATTCCAATGCTGCGAGGACTCTCTCGCTTGAAGTACAAACTGATTGGATGGGGCTGGTTGACGTTCGACTGGGTCTGGTTCAAGAAAAAGACCGGTGAGAAGATCGCAAATCAGGTTCTTTCTCATATGGCACCGGGTAAGATCATCGTACTTCACGACGGCCACCACCGGAATCCTAAGCCCGACCGGAGATACAACCTGGACGCCGCAAAACGGATCATCGAAGGTCTTCAATCGAAAGGCTACACGCTCGCGGGTCTTTGTCCTGGAACGTCCCCACCGTTTCCTTGACATTTCCGGCGGCGGTCGATTCAATACGGCGGCGGTGGCTCTTTCATCCGGAACTTTCCGAGTAGAGGAAAAGGTGGCGTGGCATTGCAGAAGCCTGGAAGCATCCTGCTACTCGGCGATCCCGGCCTGAGAATCAAATCCAAGCCTATCGGCAAAGAGAAATTCGAGTCGGAAGAATTCAAGACTCAGGCAAGGCGGTTGAAGGAGACGTTGGAACAGTTCCGCGCCGATTGCGGGTTTGGTCGAGCCGTTTCGGCTCCCCAGCTCGGAATCCCGGATCGAGTCATAGCCATGAATCTGGGAGACGGACCCTTTCTCATGGTCAACCCTGAGGTGACGAACACGACCAGCGATCGGTTTACGCTCTGGGATGATTGTCTGAGCTTTCCCTGGCTCATGGTTCGGCTAGAGCGGCATTCCCAGATCGATTTGTGCTTTCAGGACGAGCGCGGAGCGGAACACTCTTGGCCCAGCCCCGAGCGGTCGATCTCCGAGCTCATTCAGCATGAAGTGGATCATCTGGACGGGATCCTTGCGGTGGACCGTGCGCTCGATCGAGATTCGATTATCGCGCGCTCTCTGTACCAGGAGCGTCGGGGTTATTTCGATCAGCAAGTCGATTACGTGATCCAGCCAACGATTTAGCTCACTGCTTTACGTTCTCCTTCATCCGCTTTCGGAGGCGGGCCCCAGACGGAGACTGCTACAACCCTGCGCGTTAGCTGCTATGATGTCGTTGATGTATGTAAGGTTGCACTCGAGATCCGCCGATCAGCACCAGCAACCCGTTGGGGTCGGAAAGCAGATGACGGATAAAAGCGGTAACGCTCTTGAGTAACTGCTCGCGGATCTGCTGCTTTGCGTGTAACTTAGCAAATCGTCAAAAACCACGGTTTTTCACGGTGCGCTGCGCAGTTACGTTCCCAAGCGACTGCCGCGTTGCGCCAGTCAGAAGCGACTGCCGCGTTGCGCCAGTCAGAAGCGACTGCCGCGTTGCGCCAGTCAGCGATGACAGCTGATACATTCAGGAGATTCTGGACATGAGCCTGTTACCTTCGGCAAGCCTCTGGGCCTACAAAACTCCGATTCTCGCCGTTCTGAATCAGATCAAGCAGACGGCGTTTCATTATATCGATGTCACCCCCGCAACGTTGGCCGAGGAACAAGCACGTAACGCGCAGAAAGACCTGGGCCTCATGGTCTCCTGTGTCGCGTTGGACCACTCCTTATCGGGGAACGGCTCGTGGGATTCTTCCTCCAGCGGAAAGACTTTGGATTTTCTGAAGCGTGGATTGGACGCGGCCCGCTCGCTGGAGGCAAAGGTGGCCGCCGTCCGATCGTGCCGCCAGAAAAAGCAGCGTTCTGGGTTCGAAGACACCATCCTGACGTTGTCCGAGGAGGCGGCCCAGCGCGAGATCAAACTTTGCCTCGAACACGTTCCGGGTGCAGCGTTGTCAAAGGCAAGTGACGTAATCGATTTTATTGGTCGCTCCGGCAGCGCCAATCTCTATCTTCTTCTGGATGTCGGGCACACGATTCTGACAAAAGAAAATGCGTGGGAGGCAATCGAGACCGCACGCGATCGATTGGGGTACATTCAATTCAACGACAACGACGGCAGGAAGGACCGTCATTGGGCATTGCTCGATGGCCGCCTGACCTCCGGCGCGCTCGAGAAAACCCTCGCCGCACTGAAGACGGTCGACTACCAGGGAGCTTTGGGCCTCGATCTCAGTAGCAAGCTTCCCAGTCTCATCTCGAGCTTCTCCCGCAATCGCAATCTGCTCCTGCGGCTCCAAGAGGAAACACCCCCCTTCGCGATCCAGGAGCCCGAATCGCGCCGAAAGCATTAGCGCTTTCCGTCATGCGCTGCGCGTCTTGCGCTGAGCGCTGTGCGTCGTCCACTGCTTAGCAAAAAAGTAGGGACGTTCACCACGTTTACCGGTTTTTCCGTTCCCCTCTCTTCTCGTCACAATCTGCGGAGCGGGCATTGGAGAAAAAACGTGGTAAACGTGGGGGACGTCCCTAGTTTTTAATCGGACCCGGCGTCAAAACATCCCCAGCTGTAGTTTTGCGGCTTCCGACATCAGCTCGGGATTCCAGGGTGGGTCCCAGACAAGATCGACCTTGGCTGAAGTGACGCCTTCGACCCCCCGCACCTTGGCTTCCACTTCGGGGGGGAGACTGCCGGCCACGGGGCATGCCGGGGAGGTAAGAGTCATGCGCACAACAACGGCTCCGGACGAATCGACATCGATTCCGTATACAAGGCCCAGCTCGTAAACATTCACCGGGATCTCGGGGTCGAAGATCGTCTGCATCACCTCGATCACCTTTTCCTTGAGCGGGTCGGTCGCGTCCTCTGATGATTGTCCTGCGGGGGATGGCTCCTCCACGGAGGGCGGTTCCCCACCGGTCGCCTCCTGCGCATCGCTTTCGCGCACCGGCTCCTCGGCTACCTCGTTTCGCGTTGCGTCCGGAGTATCATTCGTCTCAACCATGATTCGATTCCTCGGGGTCTAAAACTGCTCGCCACTATTCGGTGGCTATTGTCTCGCCTTGTCCTTCTATGGCGGCTTTCAAGGTATGCCACGCCAGAGTCGCGCATTTGACACGTACAGGAAACTCTCGAACACCTGAGAAGACGGCAAGCTTTCCCAAGGTCTCCGGATCCGGATCCGCCTGACCCGTGAGCAGCTCGTGAAAGCCCAGGAAGATTCGCCGAGCTTCCTCTTCGGTTTTGCCCTTCAGGTTTTCGGTCATCATCGAGGCAGAAGCCGTCGAGATCGCGCACCCGGAGCCCTGGAAGGAGACGTCCATGACTATCCCATCCCGGATATCCAGATAAATGTCTATCTTGTCTCCGCAGAGAGGATTGAATCCCTTCGCTGATCGCATCGCTCCCTCGATCGCACGAAAATTCCGCGGCCGTTTGTAATGGTCCAGAATGACTTCCTGGTAGAGCTCCCGGAGGTCCGACATCAGTGAAACACCTCACTAACGTTGCGTAATCCCTTGGCTAGAGCGTCGATCTCTTCGCGCGTGTTATAGATCGCCAAGGACGCTCGTGCCGTTGCCGGGACGTTGTAACGATCCATGACCGGCTGCGCGCAGTGGTGGCCCGTGCGAACAGCGATTCCCTCCTGGTCCAGAATGGTTCCAACATCGTGGGCGTGAACTCCCTCCAGCACAAAAGAAAGAACGCTCGCCTTCTCCATTGCGGTACCGATGAGTCGCACACCGGAAACGCTGGACAGAGCCTCCGTACCGTATGCGAGCAATTCCTGTTCGTAGGCAGCGATCTTGTCGATCCCGAGCGATTCCAAGTACTCGACCGCCGCTCCCAACCCGATTCCCTCTGCGATGCTGGGTGTGCCCGCCTCGAACTTGTAAGGAAGTTTGTTGTAGATCGTCTTTTCGAACGAGACCGAACTGATCATGTCGCCCCCGCCCTGGTAGGGTGGCATGGACTCCAGTAGTTCTTCTTTGCCGTAGAGGATACCAATGCCGGTCGGCCCGTACATCTTGTGACCCGAAAAAACGTAGAAATCGCACCCGAGGTCCCTGACGTCCACCTTGGTATGATGAATCCCCTGGGCGCCATCGACGAGAACGGGTACGTCCCGATCGTGAGCCAGCTGGATCATTCTCTTGATCGGATTGACCGTTCCGAGTGCGTTCGACACGTGCGTCACGGCGAGCAGTCGCGTTCTGGAGCCCAAGAGACGCTCGTACTCCTCCCAGATGAGCTCTCCCTTATCGTTGATGGGCACCACGCGCAAGTGCGCGCCCTTTTCCTCGCACAGCATCTGCCAGGGGACGATGTTGGAGTGGTGTTCCATGGCCGATATGAGGATCTCGTCCCCCTCTTTCACTTTTTCCCGGCCATAGCTGTGTGCGACGAGGTTGATCCCCTCCGTTGTACCGCGAACGTAGATGATCTCGTGCTCTGCGCCGGCATTGATGAAACGGCGGACTTTTCCTCTGGTCCCTTCATAAGCATGGGTGGCCCGCTCGCTCAGGATATGAACCCCGCGATGAACGTTCGCGCAGTCGGCGTTGTAGAAGTTCATGAGAGCATCCAGGACCCTGCGGGGTTTCTGGCTGGTTGCGGCGTTGTCCAAGTACACGAGAGGTTTCCCGTGAACCCGTTGCTCCAGAATGGGGAAGTCGGCGCGGATCCTCCCCACATCGAACGTGGAGGCGTCGGCAGCTCGAGCTGATTTCATCGATGCTTCTCCTGGATGGCTCACGACACCTGTCTATGTAGAACGTTGTTGAGATAACACTGCAGCGGATAGACCTTGACGCATTCGGCCATCTCGCTCGCAAAGGCATAGATCATCAGATTCCGCGCCGAGACCGCATCGATTCCCCGGGAGCGCATATAGAAGAGTCCCTCCTCGTCGAGCTGACCGATCGTGGCTCCGTGCGCACACTTCACGTCGTCGGCATAGATTTCCAGCTGCGGCTTCGTATTGATGGTCGCTTTTTCCGAGAGCAGCAGGTTGTTGTTCGTCTGCAGGGCATTGCTCTTCTGAGCGTCTGGCTGTACCTTGACCTTGCCGTTGAATACTCCCGTGGAAACCCCGTTTAGTATCCCCTTGTATAGCTGGCGGCTACTGCAATGCGGCTTCGCGTGCTCGATGCTCGTGTGGTGATCCACATGCTGGTTTCCATCGCCAACAAATAGACCGTTGAGACTACACTCCGCTCCCTCGTCGTCGAGAACCACTTCGATATCGCTGCGAACAAGGGAGCCGCCCACGGAAAACGAATGCGACTTCAGCGTACTGCCCCGGCCCTGGTGAGCGTAGATCGTGCCAATGTGAAAGGCCTGGTCGGTTTCTCGCTGCACCTTCAGGTGTTCGAGAAACGAGGACTCTCCCGCGACGATCTCGGTCACGGCGTTGGTGAGGTATGTCTGGCCGTTCAACCCCGTATCCGACCCCGCATAAGTCTCGATGATCGTGGCCTGGCTGCCGGGTTCCAGCACGATGAGGTTCCTGGGGTGGGTCACCGCCGCCTCCTGCTCGGGAAACGAAATAAAAAGGAGATGAATCGGCTCCTCCTGCACCATACCCTTGGGAATGTAGACAAAGGCCCCCTCACTCATGAACGCGGTGTTCAACGCGGTAAAAACGCTGTCCTGGCACCGGGCATGACGGGATAGATACGGCTCCAGCACGGATGGATCCCGATGGATGGCGGCGCTCAGGCTACCGGCGCTTACCTCACGGGGGAGAGCTCCAAAGCTCGAAAGGGTGTCGGAGTAGTGACCGTTGACAAAAACCAACTGGGTACCTTTGAGACCCGCAAACGAGAGCTCGTACAGCTCCGACGATCGCGGCGACCGGTTGCCCAGTCGCGCCGGCTTGAAGCTTCGCTTCGCAATGGGCGCGACATTCGTGTATTTCCATTCCTCGTGCTTTGTAGTCGGAAACCCTAGCTCGCCGAACCGCTCGATCGCGGCGCTGCGCGCCTCCCGGAGCCAGGGAACGTCCGCCCCCGGCAAAAGAGAGTGCAGCGGAGTGAACTCGTCCAAATAGAGATCCTGCTCTCTAACCAGATCCATCATAGGACGGGCTCCCCGACCCAACGGTATCCCTTCTCCTCGAGCTCCAGCGCGAGATCCTTGCCCCCGGACTTCGCGATGCGGCCCTCGACCAGAACGTGAACTCTGTCGGGCACAATATGGTTGAGGAGCCGTTGATAATGGGTCACGAGTACCACGGCGTTCTCTTTTCCGTGGAATGCGTTGATTCCGTCGGCGACGATCTTCAGGGCATCGATGTCGAGGCCGGAATCGGTCTCGTCCAGGATGGCCAGCCGGGGGTTCAGAACCATCATTTGAAATATCTCGTTCCGCTTCTTCTCTCCGCCCGAAAAGCCCTCGTTCACCGGACGGTTGATCAGAGCTTCATCCATATCGAGAAGCTTCATCTTGTTTTTGACGTGGGCGAGAAAGTCTATCGCGTCAAGCTCTTCGAGACCCCGATACTTACGCTGCGCATTGAGAGCCGCCTTGAGAAAGTAGGTGTTGTTCACGCCCGGGATCTCGACGGGATACTGAAAGCCCAGGAAGATTCCTTCACATGCGCGTTGCTCCGGCAGGAGATCGTGCAAGTCATTGCCATCGTAAAGGATTTCCCCACTCGTGATCTCGTACCCTTCGCGGCCGGCGATGATCTTGGCCAAGGTGCTCTTGCCCGAGCCGTTCGGCCCCATGATCGCGTGAACCTCGCCGGGTCGAACTTGCAAGTTGATTCCGTGCAAAATTTCCGCTTCACCTACATTGGCGCAGAGTTGCTTGATTTCCAACATTCGCTATCCGTTCCCTCGCTGATTAATGAAGCTTTGTGATTACACTATCTTGATCGTCAGCCGACCCTTTATGGAATTGAAAGCGGACAGCGCACAGCGGAAAGCGGAAAGCGCGTTACCCCACGCTTCCTTCGAGGCTGACCCCAAGCAGTTTCTGTGCTTCCACCGCAAATTCCATCGGAAGCTCTTTGAAAATCTCTTTGCAGAATCCGTTCACGATCACCGAGACTGCCTCTTCCATGGACAGTCCTCGCTGACGGCAATAGAAGATCTGATCCTCGCCAATCTTCGAGGTCGACGCCTCGTGCTCCATCTGAGCGGAGGCGTTCTTCACTTCGATGTAGGGAAATGTGTGAGCGCCACACTTGTCTCCGATCAAGAGCGAGTCGCATTGCGAGTAATTCCTCGCATCCTTCGCGTTCTTTTGAATCTTCACCATGCCGCGGTACGTGTTTTGCCCATGCCCGGCCGAAATGCCCTTGGAGATGATCGTGCTGCGCGTATTCCGCCCCAGATGAATCATCTTGGTGCCGGTATCGGCTTGCTGATAATTGTTGGCCATCGCCACGGAATAGAACTCTCCGATCGAGTCATCTCCCTTCAAAATACAGCTGGGGTACTTCCAGGTAATGGCCGAACCGGTTTCGACCTGGGTCCAGGAAATCTTGGACCGGTCCCCGAGGCACGCCCCTCTCTTGGTGACAAAGTTGTAAATCCCACCCTTGCCCTCTTTGTCGCCCGGGTACCAATTCTGAACAGTGGAGTATTTGATCTGTGCATCGCCCAACGCAACTAGTTCGACCACCGCGGCATGCAGCTGATTCTCATCCCGCATTGGTGCGGTACAGCCCTCGAGATAGCTGACGTAGGAGCCCTCGTCGGCCACGATCAGGGTTCGCTCGAACTGGCCCGTCGAGGCGGCGTTGATCCGGAAATAGGTCGACAACTCCATGGGGCAACGTACACCCTTGGGGATGTAACAGAAAGAGCCGTCGCTGAAGACCGCGGAGTTCAGGGTGGCGAAGAAATTGTCTGTGTAGGGCACAACGGTGCCCAGGTACTTCTGCACCAGTTGGGGGTGCTCGTGGACCGCCTCGGAAAAGGAGCCAAAAATGATCCCCAGCTCCGACAGTTTTTCTTTGAAGGTAGTGGCTACGGAAACGCTATCGAATACGGCATCCACCGCGACGCCGGCAAGAAGTTCCCGCTCCTTCAATGGGATTCCCAGCTTCTCATATGTCTCCAGTAGCTCGGGATCGACTTCATCGAGGCTCTTCGGCCCCTCGCCCGGAGATTTCGGCGCGGAATAGTAGACGATCGACTGGTAGTCGATGGGAGGATAATGCACGTTGTGCCACTGGGGCTCCTTCATGGTCAACCAGTGACGGTAGGACTTCAACCGCCAGTCGAGCATGAAGGAAGGCTCGCTTTTCTTGGCCGAAATGAAGCGGATGATGTCTTCATTCAAGCCCGGGGGGGCGGAATCGGACTCGATATCCGTTACAAAGCCGTACTTGTATTCCTGGTTGGTAAAATCCTGAATATTGGAGCTCATGATGCCTTTCTAATGCGAAGGGAGCTGCCTAGGCACGAAAATCCTCTAGAACACTAGGACTGAATTCAACCGAATGAGAGGTCAGCGGTTGGCGCATGTCCGCCAGCGTGATCTTTTCCAGCGCCTCGCTAATAGCAGCGTTGATTCTCTGCCAGTTGTCGCGCACGGCGCACGAGTGCTCCAAGTCACAGTCTCCGTTGACCTTGTCCGTACACTCGGTCAAGGCAATGGGGCCTTCCAGGGCGCTGATGATCTGGGCGACCGTGATCGCCTCCGGTGGTCGAGCCAAGCTGTAACCGCCCTTGGTTCCGCGACCGGAAACAAGTAGATTCTCGCGAACCAAGATTTTTAGAATCTTGCTGACCATCGGGAACGGGAGGTGGACCTCACAGGCAAGGTCGCGCGCGCTCTGGTTTTCGCTACCCGCAGCGCCCGCAAAGTGCGTCATGAGCACGATGCCGTAGTCGGTCAATTTGGTAACTCGAAGCATTTCCTTAAGTTCCCTCTATCCTGTTGCCCCTACTCCATGGCGCCGGATGGTACTGGTAAATACAGTACCAAATTAGTCCCGATTCGTTTGGCTAGAATACCAGCAGATAGTGACAATTGTCAACGGTGGGACTGGAAGGGTCATGTCAAGCTGCTTGTGTAAAAAGGTCGAGGGTACGAGTTGGTCGTTGTTCCTTCCAATCGAGATTGAATCGATGGAAGATCGAGTAAATGATTCTGTCGACACTCTGGACATTAACAAAGCAAACCATCGGACGCGTTCTCCGTCGAACCTCAACGAAGCAGCGTTCGATGACGTTGGTGGTTCGTAGCTTCTTCCACAGAGGCCGTGGGAAGCTGTAAAAGGCCAGTAACTCAGGGAGATCCTTCTCCAATCGATTCACCATCTTCGGATAATCCTTGTGCCAGCAACGCTTCAGCCTCCTGAAAGCTGTCAGTGCATCCCGACGGCTATCGGCCTGGTAGATGGCCCGTGCATCCTGCTTGATCTGGTCTCGATCGCACTTTCGGACTGAATTGACGATGTTTCGCATCTTATGTGCCCAGCAGCGTTGGTGCTGAGCTCTCGGATAGATCGTTTCAATGGCCGCTGCCAGACCTGCACAGCCGTCGGTCACAATCAGCTCGAGGTTATCTCCCTCTATACCACGCCGGTACAGATCTCCTAAGAGTCCTTCCCAGGCAGCTTGACTCTCTCCACTGCTGCGCATAAATGCCAAAAGCTGCCGGCTACCATCCGCTCTCACCCCGTAGGCCACCAGCATCTGCACCCGTTTCCGCCCACTCGGACGTCTTACCCTCAGACTCACTCCGTCCAGAAACAGTGTCTTCCATTCGTCACTCAACCGAGCTCGGTGAAATCGCTGTACTGCTTCATCTAGCTCTCGTGTCAGCTGCGATACCGTCTGTGCACTGACAACTTCTCCCGTCATGATCGCCACAATCCGTCCCACCGTCCGTGTGCTGATTCCTCTGAGAAACGCCTCTCGTATCAGCAACGTTACCTCGTCAGCTCGTCGTTGAAACCGTTGTAATCCCTTCGGGAGAAAATTCTTGTTCCGGCTCCGGGCAATCCGCAACCGTAACGTTCCAAAGCGGGTCACAAAGTCCCGTTCATAGTATCCATTGCGGTACTCTCTCTTTCTCTGCCCACCTCTTTCATACCATCCAAAGCCACAATAACGGTCTCTCTGCCGCTGTGATTCAGTCTCGAAATACCGTTTCCACGCCAGCTTTGTCTTGCTATACACATCTCCCCAAAAGTCTTCTTTTACCTCATCAAGGAAATGTTGGAATTGTTCGGTCATCGGTGTTAATTTCGCCATTGGGTGTAAGCTCCTTTCTTGGAGTTGGTTTTTGCCATCGCAGCAAAAAAACCAAACTTACACCCTCTTTCTTTTTACACAAGCAAAGTTACATCACCACTGGAAGATTTCCGTTTACAGGGCAGAGGCCTGCCGTCTAGGCATAAGAAATAACCGCACTCTGAACGGTCGGTGGCGGCAACTCGTGCCACTCACTGCGCGAAAAGCCTGCCGCGCGAAACATCTCCTGGAACTCTTCGAAGGTGTACGCATCCCCACTCGGAGTCGTGCCGAGCATTACAAGACTGAACCCGGCCACCCCTTCGGGCGAAACACGGTCCGCGTTTGGCACGAACTCGAGCGTAATCGCTTTGCCCTCAGGTGAGAGGGAAGCTCGGACCTTTCGTAAGAAGCTTTCGCACGTGGCGGGGTCGAAATGGTGCAGGAAGTTGGTAATCAGAACAATGTCGTAGTCCGCTCCCAGGTCCACTTTGAAGGCATCTCCCGCAATCATGGAAAAACGATCCTCCAACCCCTCCGACCTGACATTCTCCAAAGCCACTTGCAATACGTTGGGCCAGTCCAGGGCGGTGACCCGAGCGTTGGGATACTGCTTCCCGAAGGCGATCCCAAATCTTCCGTGTCCGGCCGCGATGTCGAGCACCTTGTGCGATCCGGACGGATCGAGCGGCACAAGACGGGTCAACGCATCGGCCGCGGGCGACGCGAGCGTTGCCATCGCGCGGGCAAAATCTACCCAGAGCGAGTTTTCGGGTGTGACCGACCCTTCGTTCGCCAACGCGGTTCCCCCTGTGCGCACCGCGGGGGTCAAGTTATCAAATGCTTCCTTCAGCATTGGCGACAGAAGGAAGTCGACAGCATTCCCGACGTAAGCGGGCGAGCTCTTGTCCAAAAACAAGGCGGAATCCGGAGTCAGACCGTAGCGCCCCCCGCTCTTGGTCAAAAAACCGATCGTCACAAGGTAATCGCAAAGAATTCGAGTGCCCCGCTCCGAGGCTTCACACCGTCTGGCCAGATCTCCGGCGAGCTGCTCTCCAGCGGCAATGGCACTGAACAGTTCGAGATCGACTGCCGCTTTCACGGCTGCCGTCCTCTGATAGGCAGTGACTGTGGAAAAGAAAAGCTCGGGTGATGGTTGCTCAGACATAATGCTCCTTCGAGAGATCAGCTTTTAGCGATCAGCGCTGGCTGGCGCAACGCGCCAGTCGCTTGGGAACGTAACTGCGCAGCGCACCGTGAAAAACCGTGGTTTTTGACGATTTGCTAAGTTACACGCATAGCAGCAGATCCGCGAGCAGTTACTTAAGAGCCTTCTGCTACCACGGTTTCGGCGATTGTCGACTCGTGACCACTACCGCGTAGTCCTCATGATCTCGGTCTCATCCGGTATCAAGGGTTGCTACGACCGGGGCATGGTCCGAGGGTTTGGGGCCCTTGCGCTCGTCGCGATCAATCTCTACCAAACGGCAACGGGTCGCCATCGATTCGGTCAGAAGAACATGGTCGATTCGCATGCCCCATCCTCTATGAAAAGCACCGGCCCGATAGTCCCACCAGGAATAGATCCCGCCCTCTGAGCTGTGCAACCGTAGCGCGTCCTGGAACCCCCAGGCCATCAACGCGCCAAAAACTTCCTTTTCCGGCTCACTGAACAGGATTCGGCCTCTCCACTTCTCTGGATCCCAGACATCGCGATCTTCGGGCGCGACATTGAAATCACCGCAAAGAACGATGTCACTGCCGGGGTCCATGGAATCGGCGAGGTACTGCCGCAAACGACGGTACCAATCGAGCTTGAAGGCATACTTTTCCGTGCCCACCTCGCTCCCGTTCGGAGCGTAGACATTGATAACGTGGACCCCACCAATCGTGGCCATGAGAAGTCGACGCGGTGAATCGTCTCCATCACCGGGGATTTGATAGATCGGAGCCGCGGGCCGCGCTCGGGATAAAATGGCCACTCCGTTGTAGGTTTTTTGCCCGTTGAGAAGACAGTGGTAGCCAAGAGCTTCGATCGAAGCGGTGGGAAAATCTTCGTTGACGACCTTCGTTTCTTGAAGACAGACGATGTGGGGTTGACGGCTGCGGAGCCACTGCTCGAGCCGGGGCAAGCGGACCCGAACGGAATTGACGTTCCAGGTCGCCACTATCATGATTGCTCCGCCTCCGCAGGGGCCGGTTTTTTGGCTCCCTCCTTTTTTTCGTTATACCGCTTTAGCCACTGTTCGAAGCCGTCTCCGGCTGCCGTGTCCCTGCCGGTAAACTCCAGGCGATCAATTTCGCTGCAGCGGACCGAGACCTTCTCTCCTCCTTCTCTTGGTAGCAGTCGCACGTGGCAATCATCCAGATCCGGGGCGTCCAGTTTGCGGTCGAACACGTAGCCCTCGACCACGCGTCCTCCTTTCAAAACCAGCGTCACATCCCCGCGGTAGTCAAATGCCCGCTCGAGTGCCGGACGAATGGCGCCGGGATCGTGGAGCTCGGGTCTCCAGCCCTCGAGTGAAGAAGGGACGCCCGGCGGGGAATCCCCAATCTCATTGGAAGCATTCGGTGAAACGTCAGGGCTGGTGGAGGGCGGCGGCACCTCAGGATTGTTTCTTGGCGTCTTCATGGCTGCGGCTGAGGACCAGCTCAGGGCGAAGACTCGGAACCCGAGCGTTTCGAGGGCCTCAATTCCAAGGGAACCGTGTGTTGGCTCTCAGGAAGGGGCGAACCCGGAGAACTGCGATAACCCGCGGCACTCGATACCGTGGCCCGAAGGGTGTCCCAGAAACCGCCCAGGGAACTGAACGTGTCGTTGACCGCACTCGCCTCGTATCCGCTGTGCACCATGCAATTCGCGCAACGAGGGTTTCCGGATTCGGCGCCATACTCGTGCCATTGGGTTTGCGCCAACAGCTCCTCGAAACTACTTGCGTATCCGTCCTGGAGCAGATAACACGGCTTCTGCCATCCGAATATGTTGTAGGTTGGCATCCCCCAGGGCGTGCAAGAGTATTCCCGCAGACCCATCAAGTACTCCAGAAAGAGCGGGCTCTGATTGAACTTCCACTCCTGCTTGCGGTTTCCCAGGATGGTGGAAAACAGTTGCCTTGTTCTTCGCTTGATGAGGAAATGGTCCTGGTCGGGAGCTTTCTCGTAGCTGTAGCCCGGAGAAAGCATCATTCCCTCCACTCCGAGTTCCATCATCTCGTCAAAGAAGTTACGAACGCTGGTGGCATCCGCCCCCTCGAACAGGGTCGTATTGGTGGTGACGCGAAACCCCTTGGCAACAGCGCATCGAATGGCCTCCGCGGCAACGTCGTACACTCCCTCGCGGCAGACGGCAAAATCGTGATCCTCGGCAGATCCGTCCATGTGGACGCTGAAGGTGAGATACTTCGAAGGGCAAAACTGTTCGAGCTTCTCCTTCAAGAGCAAACCGTTGGTGCAAAGGTAGACGTACTTGCCACGCCCGACGATTCCCTCCACGATCTCCGCAATCTGGGGGTGCATCAACGGCTCTCCACCGGGAATGCTGACCATGGGGGCCCCACATTCATCCACGGCGTGAAAGCATTCCTCGGGCGTCAGATTCCGCTTCAATATATGGCTCGGATATTGAATCTTGCCGCAGCCTGCACAGGCCAGATTGCAACGAAACAGGGGTTCCAGCATCAGAACGAGGGGATAGCGCTCACGGCCGCGTAGCTTCTGCTTCAGCACGTAGCTTGCCACCGTCCACATCTGGGAAAGGGGAACCGGCATCCGTTGATCCTCGCTAGAGCTGGGTGATCCTCAACCCGAAGCCCTAATCAAAGCAGAGGAGAATCCATTCATCAAGGAGATATGTCCTCGGAGTAGTCTATCCAGCCCAGCATCATTTCATCGGTGGTCGGGCCGCCGAACCGAACCGCGCGATTGGGATTGATCTCGAGGTCGGTCGCCTTGTTTCTCTCGAAGGTATTTTCAAACCACATCTCGACCTCGATCCGGGTCCCGGCTGGGATCTGCTTTGGAACTCTATAGGTGTAGTTGGTTTGCCAGTTCCAATCATAGTCGGGGACATCGAGCAGAAGCTCCTGAGTCCCATCCGGATAGTAGGCGATGTACCTGGCGGCCCTACCTCGAAGGTGCATGTGGGGAAGGAAGGAGTAGATGGTGGTGTCGTTTCGAAATCGTCTAGCCGCCCCGACTTTCCACTTCTTGTGGCCTGGCGGGATCTCGAAGGTACGATTGCCGATGGCAAACCATTCGGCGACCCGTTCGATCTTCGCAGCCTTGGGATGGAACTTGAATCCGATCCGGGATCGATCAAAGACGCCCGTGCCGGGTCCCGGCTCCTTGTTGTAGTGCATTTGCAGATAGATCTGGGTTCCCGCGACAAGTAGGCGCCCGACACCTTCCGGCAGATAGAACGGCTCGCTCCCGGGCGCGATGCCCCCGATCATGCCCCTGGAACCGGGGGCCTCGGCTTCCGCGGCCCGCCGGGAAGCAATAATGTGATGGACCACGCCACTGCCGGCGCGAAACTCCACTGCCTGAATGTAGCGAGGCTCCGGGAGCATCTGCTCGGTAATCATTTCGGTCTTGACGCTGATGTTGAGGTCCCGAACGTCATCGGAGACCCAAAAAGGTTCTGCGAGATTCACGATCAAGTCCGGCTTTCCGATGGACCATCCATCCGTATCCGGCCAAGTTCTCGGTTTGGGAGCATCTTCAGATCGGCCGCGCGCCGCGCCCGACCTCACCCATCGAAGGACCGCCGCGATCTGCTCAGCGGTCAACCGTCGTTCGTTGACGAACTGCCCTCGAGTATGCTCGGTCGCAAACCAGGGCGGCATCGAACGCCGGCTCACCTCTTGCGCGATCTTCTTGGCCCAGGGCCGGACCTCCTCATAGGTGGTGAGCGACATCGGAGCCACCATCCCGCCGAAGTCGTCCCCGGAGGCCCGATGACACGACTCGCAATTCTCCTGAAGGATGGGCGCAATATGCTTGTAGTACGTGATCTTTCCGTTCGGGGCGTCGGTCGCCGCAGACAGCGCTCCTGAGGATAAAGTGATGCACGCGACAATCACAATCAAAGCAGCATACCGACGGGACATGTTCCAAACCTCCGGTTCCGAGGAAACCTGACTAGCTTAATCGTCTCAGCCTCGTGAAGGATTGTCAAAATTTTCCCAGATTACCGAAGACTAGCTAGTACCCCGTTAATTCCGATCTCATGATATCTTCCATCTTCTGACAGCCACTCACGGTATGTTGCGGCAGGATTTACAATGAAAACGTCGATGCCTTATGGATTCCTACTATCGATACTGATTCTTTGCAACGACGCGTCGGGGACTGGGTTGGAAAGGAAATCAAGCATGGTTTCACCGCAGAATATCGACGAGCAGCAGATTCGCGCTTCAATGCAATCGTGGGCGGATGCTTTTAGCGCGGACACTCCGGACACCATCGTTGCCCTCTACGCAGACGACGCCGTTTTATGGGGAACGCTCTCGCCGACGCGCCGGGATGATCCGGCGGCCATTCGCGACTATTTCGCTGCGGTTTTCCCGCTTGCAGAACGCAAGGTGGAATTCATGGACCCGTTCATTCGGGTTTACGGCAATACCGCGATCAACTCAGGACGCTATACGTTCACCTGGGTCAAAGCCGGCGAAGTTGTGAAGCTTGCTGCCCGTTATAGTTTTACCTACGTGAAACGCGACGAACGATGGCTGATCGTCGACCATCATTCTTCCCGGGTTCCGGAGCCGGGCCCATGACTCCGGCAAGACTACAGCCGTCATGAAGACAGCGATCCCTAGCTTCCTCTTGATCGTGTGTCTGGGGTCGCCCAGTGCGGCCGTAACCGGACTTGCGCTCGATCACGCGCACCGAGAATCGGTGCCGGGCCCATTTGGAATTCTCCAGCTTCCCGCCCGCTACGAAAGTCATCGCGCCACGTTTCGTCAGCAGATCAGTCAGAGCAGTGAAACGGTGGTGGCCCAAATGGAGGGTTCCGGTTCGCTGCGCCACTTCTGGCTCACGATTTCCGGAATCAAAGCCAAGCCCGAGCACGGGCTCTACTTGACCTTGCGAATCTACTTCGACGGGCGGTCGCAGCCCAACGTCGAGATGCCCGTCACACCTTTTTTCGGCATGCATCACGCGCACGAGGCACGCACGCTCAACTCCCCGTATCTTCAGGTGACGGACCGGGCCGGGTTCAACAGCTACTTTCCTATGCCCTACGATGCGGGCATGCGGATGACATTGCAAAACGACGGCCCCGCGGATCTCACCGTCTGGTTTCAGGCCGACTATCACCGCTACGAAGCGGACACGTTGCACGAGCCGCTGCGTTTTCATGCCGTCTACCGGAGGGTGAACCCAAACGAGGCTTACGGGCGACCGTATCACCTCGCGCATGCAGTAGGCCGTGGCGTCATCATCGGTACCACGATGGGATGGAGGGTGTTCGACCGTTCGGACGCCTGGTTTCATTGCGGCGGCGATCTGGTCCTGCTTGATGGGCAAATCTCACGCGCTCGCGTGCTCAGCGGTATCGGAGGCGAGGATTTCTTCGGCACCGCATGGGGACAGGACGTCTTTGCCAACGGCAAATACGATCGGATTCCAGAATCGGGTCTGAGCTGGCGCCTTTGCGGCCCCTTCTCATGTAAAAACAGAACCGAGTTCATGCGGCCCGACTTTCCCGAAAAGGGGATCAATTTCGAGGAGAGCACCAGGGCGGATTTCGGCCAGTACGCACGCGCGGTCGAGCAGGGCCGGGCGGAACCGACGCTTTCGCGCTGGCATCCACAAGTAAGACCCGTGTTTCACTTCGTCGATCTGACCCCGTTTTTTCGGCCTCGATTACGCACCAACGGGGGGTTCCCGGTCGACGTCAGCGCCTACGCCTCAACAACGATCGAGTCGGCGGAAGCACGTAAGGTGCGAATTCGCGTTGGGCACGATGATTGGTTGCGGTTGTGGCTCAACGGAACCATCGTCTATGACGGGGAGAGGCTCCACGGCTTCAAGACCCGTGAGCTCGATCTCGAGCTCGACGAGGGAAAAAACTCGATTCTCGTCAAGGTAGCCAACCACGACAATACCAACTTCCGAGCCTGGGTGTTCTTGCTGGATGTGCTGGATCCGTAGAACGCCGTCGATGCAACTACCGACTCTTTCTGCGGAAGACGAGAACGCTGCTGTCTAGCTCCGGTGGGATTACATATCCGCTGAGGCGTTTGTCGTCTCCCCACTCGAATCGCTGCTGCTGCCGATAGACCTCCCAGTTTCCACTGGCGAAGCTGTAGCGGCTCCCAATGACTACGTAGAGCTCGACGCTGCGAGTGGAAAAAACGTGCCGCTCAAAGCTGTTCGACGGAGAAGGCCAGGAGCAAATCACCACCTCCGGTTGATACCGTGAGAGCGCCTTCTTAGCGTCCAGCCGCTCGACCGACTCCGGGTACTCGACAGCGTGGGTCCAACTATGATTGTCGGTCGCTCGAATACTCACACCGTCGGCAGCTAGAAACCGCGATAGTGTTCCATCGCCGGCCCCGATCTCCAGACAGGACCGGTCGCCGATGAGGGCGGCCAGTGCTCCGAGGAGCTCCCGCGTGTAAAAGCAGTAGATTCCCTTCGGCTGAACCAGCGGCATGAGCAATCGCTTTTGCCGGATCAGGCGCCACCAGAAATGAAACCGGCCGAGAGAAACGGGCTTGCGTGTGAGCCCGTGACTGAAGAGGAGCTTCTGAATCATGAAGCCGTTGATGAGATTGAACCGGACCTTCCCGGAAGCCTGCTTGGTCGCGGCGGCCAGGTAACACTTTTCCAATGCCTGAACCGACATGCGGCTGCCGATCAAGGTCGGCAGGGTGGATTCGATGACCTTCGAGTTTTGCCGGCTGCTGCGAACCCGGTTGCGGCACATCTGCTCGTCGGCTTTCGCCTTGGCCGCGAATTCGTTTACCTTGACCGCCCGCCCGTCTTCCAGGACGGAAACCAGCTCGCGACCGGCTTTCTCCCAGACGGCCGGGTAGCGCTCGATCATTTCGCCGAGAGGAGGATTCCGATTCAGCCAGCCCCACTCGTCTCCCGGTCTGTTGTTGGACGCTTCACTTTGCGCGGTCATCGGAGAGCACCATATCAAGATGGATGCCAAGAGGGTCGATAGAGTCTCGTTGAGACTCCAATTGACTTTAGATCGGAACAATTCGCCCGGAGCGATAGCACTAGGTTCTCAAATGGGGTCACAGCGTGAAAATTGAAAATTTGGATTCAGTGAGATTACGCTCTCATCATATATCTGGAACCCCAGCAACTCAATTTTCAAGCTGTGACCGCAGTGTGATAGGCTTCCTGGAGTCCATTGGGGGCAACGGTATGAGTGCTACATGGAGGTATGGAATCCTCCCAAGATTTGGGCTGGTGCTTGCCATCGTCCTGGGCATTCCGCCTGCCGCCGTCTCTATGGAGCCTGCGGCGGAGTGGGAATCCCTCGGTCCGGAGGGAGGTTTCTTCCCTCATTTTCTGATCCACCCGACCTCCGACAATGTCGTCCTCGCCGGTTCGGACGATTCGGGAGGGATCTGGAAGTCGACCAACGGGGGTAATTCGTGGCGGCTCGTCACGGAAGAGCTGCGAAATGCCACGGGATGGTGGTTGGCCGTCGATCCGGTCAACTCGGAGGTGCTATACGCCACCGACTTGTACGGGCGACATCCGCTGATACGGTCGATCGATGGTGGAGAAAACTGGACGGAGATAGGGCAGGGACTCACTGCCCGCCGGACCACATGTCTGGTGATCGATCCGAAATCAGCAAAAGGTGCGGTCTGTCGCACTCTTTACCTTGGAACCGGTTTCGATCAGGACAGACCGGGCGACGGCGTGTTCAAATCGACCGACGCAGGAGCATCGTGGGGTCGCGCAGGGCTCAAGGGGCAAACCGTACCATATCTGCGCATGACCCCGGTCGGTACTCTACTTGCCGGCACCACGACCGGGCTTTTTCGTTCGACAGACGGGGGAGCGACCTGGATTGGGCTGGGGCTTGCTGGACACCTCATCTGGGACATCATCGTCGAGTCTGAAGACGGCGAACAGACTGTCTATTGCGGCACCCTGGGCAATCCCAATGGTGTGCTAAAAACCACGGACGCCGGCAAAACCTGGACCCCCGCCAGTGAGGGATTGATTGGAAAATGGGTCATCGGAATGGAACAGGCCAAAGACTCGACCTTGTTCTGCTCCAACTGGACAAACGAAGGCATTTTTCGCAGCCCGAACCGCGCCGCATCTTGGACCGCCATCAACAAGGGGCTTCACGCAACCTACGTCACCGGCTTGACGATCGACCCCCAAAGCCCCGACAGAATCTGGGTTTCGTGTCTTGGGGCCTACAGCGCAGAAGACCACGCCCTCGCCCCCACCCTTTGGCAAGGGCAAACCACGCCGGACGACGGCGTGCGCTGGCACCGAATCAACGGTCTGAAGGCAACCACCTACTTGCCGGCTGTCTCTCCTACGGATCCCAACCGGATCCTCTTCGGGACCTTTCAAAAAGGGGTCTACTTCAGCCGCGATGGCGGGCAAACGTTAGAGCCCGTAATCGACAAACACGTCTGCGTAGCCACGGCGTTCGCCGGGAAGGAGTCGCGAGTTGGGCTCGCATCCGTGGTCGATTTTGCGACGGGAAGCGTACTTCTCTTCCGATCCGATGACGCAGGCGAGAACTGGGTTTCTAAACAGGCACGGTTCGGGGCCTCTCGTCTGGTCGCCGAGACCGGGTCCGACCGAGTCTGGGCTGCGGCCAACGATGGGGCGTATGTAAGCGATGACGCCGGCCTCAACTGGCGACGCGGTGGGTTGCGAGGGCATGAACTCAAAACGGTGGCGCTTGCGGAAGAAGGCAAGAGTGTCTTTGCCGGTGGTAGATCTTTTCTGGCGTTCTCTCGAGACCGCGGCACGACCTGGCAAGAAATCTCGGATCCGCCGTGGCTGTTTGACTGCGAGGTACGTGAAATCATCGCCAGTCCAACCGATCCTCGACGGCTGTATGTCGGCGTCAATGGTGCCGAGATCAAGCTGGCAAACCAGGATGTCGCACGTGGGGGAGTGTGGACCACAGCGGACGGCGGCGAAACGTGGAAAGACATGAGTGCCGATCTACCGAATGATCACGTGTGGGGCGTGGCATTGTCCCAAGATGGGCGCACGCTATATGTGGGCACATATGGAGGCGGTGTCTTTCGTCTCTCCGTTCACCCGTGACCCCTACCTCGGCCAAAGGGGTCACAGCTTGAAAATTTGATTTTCGCGATATTGCGCCTACTGCTTTGAATTCCTTGAGCATGGTCGACTCCTTAATAAGGAGTCCAAAGCTCTGGCACGGATGCTCCGGCCCGACCGCGAGAAATCAAATGGATTCACGAAAAGATCTAATGGGTTATCGTGGGGGCCAACCGCCTGGCCTGCTCGATCCATCCCTGGATGCTCGAAACCGCGGGCGAGACCCGACTCAGCTTCTTGGCTGCATTGACCTCCTGCATCTTGGCCGCGAGGTTTTCCGCATTGCGATTGCGCAGCTCCTTGACCGTGTCGACTCCCGACGCCTCCAGGAGCTCTGAGAACTGGGGGCCGATTCCCGAGATCCGCATCATGTCGGCCATGTTGGACCAGTTGAGCAGCTGCCCCTCGTTGAGTCCGGTCTGCTCGCTCACTTGCTTGCGGCCTCTGGCATCGCAGCAGAGCTTGAGCAAATCGCCGGTGTTCCGGATGCCGGCCGCACCCAGCTTGGTCTGGTAGACGGGTCCGATTCCTTCGATTTCGTCGATCTTGTAAGCCATGAGTCTTTCTCCTTTCGATTGTGTTTCGTGTCTGTTTTGAAGTTAGTTCTCCGCGTTACCGGCCAAAGTTGACCCGGACACCCGTGGTCAATAGAATGTCGTTTCTTTCGTTTCCGGGAACCGGGTTACTCAGGAAGCGGTTGCTGAGCGAGACGTGCCAGTTGAACCATGAGCGGATGTTGGTAACCGCCGAGATGTCGAAGTTCAGACGGTATTCCCCGGTCTCGGTCAAGTTCGGGAAGAAGACCAGCCTTTCCGTAAGTGAAGTCCGCTCCGAGAGCTTGTAGGAAAGCTCTTCGCCCAGGAGCACCTCGCCCGAGCTGCGGGTCAGTCCGGTGGAGAAGAACTCCTTGTTGAAGGTTCCGCCACCGAAGACGTCAAACACCGCTCGGTCGCTCCTGGTTACGTGCCAGCCCAAACCTCCGCCGAGAACCGTGCGCAGGTCCAGCTGCTGGAACTCGTCAAACTCGAGATCTCCCAGGCCAAAGACAAATGTGCGGTCCGAAAGGTTGACATCGTAGCGCGCTCCTCCTCGGATCGCGTTCGCGGTCGTGACGGATTCCCCGCCCGTCGAATTGGTCGCGTAGAGTGAAGCCGCGTGAACGGTGATCTTGTCGCGTGATGTGGCCCGATCCGCGCCAAATCCCATCGAGAAGACTGTGTTGTCGGCATTGCCCCCGGAAAGGCTGAGGCCGGCATCGAGCGAGCCCTTCCACAGGTCGGTCAATCCAGGGTTGCGCAGACGATCGATCTCGTCGAGGTAGGCGGCATGGCGCTCGCCGGATCGAATCGTGGAGATGGCATCCTTGGACAGAGTCACGGAACCGGTCTCTGCGGTCTGGACCTGGAGTTGGCCTTGGTCGGTCTGCACCGTCCCGACGACGCGCTGGTTGTCCTTCAGGGTCAGGTACAACGGATTCTCGGAAGAGATACGCTCGACGGCAGACCACTGCACCTGCACGGTTCCGGCAAACTCCGACTGTATCGTCAGGGCCTTCTCGTCGGACTCGAGGATCTCCCCGGTCAGTCGGTCTCCGTTTTTCAAGATGATTTGATCCGCCAGTAATGTGGGGCAGATCAAGACCCAGGCAAGAGCTAGACGGACGATGCAGCGCATGAGCTTTTTTCCTCTCTGTCGTCGGCATGAAACAAAAGTAGGCCAATGTCCCAGTCGCGGACGAGGCCTGGGTTTTTTCCAATGACCGATTCAGTGCTTCTGACCGGGGAGCGGGAGGAAAGTCACATGCGCCGGGCAACAAGAAGGGGAAGCGTAGCGACCAGGACAAGCCTCACTGTTTTGCAACCTCGTCCAGAAAGACTCCATTGGCAACCGTGATCGTAATCGTGATGTTTCGGTCTTCGGCCTCGAGAATGGCGTGGGTAGCGGTAATGGTTCTCAAGGTGCCGCGATGTTCTCCAACCTCGAGCGCCTTGCCCGGTTCCAGGAGTTTCCTGGCATAGAAGCCGGCAATCACGTTCCGGGTGATCTCGCGCGCCCCAAGACCGAAGGAGAGACCAAAAGCGATGGCCGCACCGGCCATGATGAAGCTGGAGACGAGCCGTATCATCTCGGTATCGACCTTGAGTTGGGCCATGGCCATGATGCCCACGATGAAAATAATGAGGCTCGAGACAACCCGGCCCAGGGTGGGAGCGAATTCGATGCCGGCGCTTTCCGCCGCCTGGCTCACCGTGCCACCCACGAACTGCGGAGGCGGCCGATCACAGCACCAGCATGAGGAGGGCTGCAATCAGGTTGGCGACAGACTAGGCGAAGAAGGATGCCAGCGCGTCCGATACCAGCTTTTCAGCCCAGTGTGTCGGCCAGTAGTCTTGGCCATGAGAAACAGGAGCAGGAAATAGACCTGTCGCCTGGCAGGACCAGGATTGAGCTGCATGCCGAATTCCAACTTCGCTGCACCATCTTGTCCACTCCCGCACGTCCGACCAGACCGTCAAAGCCGGCACTCACGGTCCACTATCCAGGCTCAACAACTTTTCTCAAAATAGTCGGCCACGATCAGTGCCACGATCATGGAGTCCGAGCCTCGGGACGACCTTCGGGGCGGTGGCATACGAAAGATGTCGATCAGGTCCTGGATTTTAGCAATCAGATTTGCCGAATTTAAAACGGGAACCTCCTGGTGGTAAGCAACAAGTTGCTCGGGATGAAATCGACGAGCGAGCGTCATGAGTGGCGAGGGAAAAATCGGAGCAGGCGCCGAACGATTCCATGTGAGCGAGAGTACGTCGCGAGGTCAGCACACTCCGATCGAAGCGGTGATCGGACTGACGCTCCAGAAACAGCGTTTAGTCAGTCGATCCCTGGTCTTGCTAGCTCGAGGATGCGAGATTCCGAGAGCTCTTCAAGGTTTCGAAGGTCCTGCCCTTCCGCTGGGCCAGCCCCTTGAGGTCATCGGACATGAAAGCTTCGCCTGCTCTTGCTGTCTCTCGAGGGTCTGATTCCGCCTCCCATGACTCCGTCCGTATGGGCCCTGGAATTCCTGACCAGGCCCGCTCTGCAGGGCCGCATCTTGAATGCTGCGAGACGGCTGTTTGGCTGGGTGCTTCGGTCTCTTCACAGGTATGGAAAGCTCCACTCCATGTGACCGTCGTTGACCAGGGGACCCGCTTGGTCAGCGTGTGCGGTCACTGGAATCGAGCACGAATCTCCATTCTGCTGTCTCTCGCTGGACCGGGGTCCATTTCCCGATGGGCCGTTGCGTGAACGCGGACCGTGTCATACTCGTGCCGGACACCTCGGGGTTCGTTGCATCCACGAAAGATTTCCCTTCCTGGGTTTTGACCGTGCGCTTCCGAGGCAGTGGTTGACCTTGATACTCTGGAGCCAGGTGCGGAAGGTCGATCATCTTTCGAAACGTTTGATGCCAAAGAACGCTTTCACGAAGCACTCTCTTGCGGCACGGTCTTCCGTATGTGGCTGGATCACGCGTCCACCAAGCGACATGATCTGGCGACCAGTACCTTCTGGTGACGCACCACCAGCTTTTCGAAGTGGGATTAGTGCTCCCTCTTCCAGCACCGTGTGGGCGGGTTGATCCAGGATTTCATCGCGATTCCTCTTCGCTCAGCCATTGACTCTGCCGGAACGGTCCATAGACCGTTTCTTGGCAGGCTAACGGTCACTGACCAGGCTACGCGTTCCTCGGCGTACCCGTAGGTAACTGCCGTATGGATCCTGGATCTTCTCGTGCGCATCCTTGACTACGAACGTCTTCCTCGACCCTATTCGTACCGCGATTTGCCGAATATCACCTCGTAATCTTGTTGGTAGGCAACAAGTCCTGGCTGGCCGTCGAGCGACCCGCACCTCCTCGGTCGAGGTATAAATCGGAGCAGGTGCCCAACGACTCATGCGCGTAGCACTGTCGCGGGTCGCCACAGGAGAAGGGGATCGACTGACGAAAACAGGTTTAGTCAGTCGATCCCTGTCTTGCTAGCTCTCGGATGCGGATTCCGAGAGCCTTCAAGGTTTCAGAAGGCCGAGCTCCCGGAAATGATGCATATAAGCCGCTTGGAGGACATGAAAGCTTTCTCAGGGCTTCGAGGGTCTGAATTGTCCCATCCCAGTCTCCGTCAGTTGGGCCCGGATTCTGACCAGCCGTCTGCAGGTCCATCTGGATGCTGCGAGACGGTGTTCCTGGCTGCCGTGTTCAGTTCCCGGGACAGAACCGAAACGCTCCACTCGATGTGACCGTCGTTGACTCTAGGACCCGCTTGGTCACAGACCGGGCAAACGGAACAAAAGTCACGTCCACGTCAAACTTTTCTGAGGTAGTCGAGAAGCGCCGGATGAATCGGGCTCCGGGCGCTTCTGATTAGAGACGTTGGCAATTCTTGACCCCATTTGCCGATTTTGAAACGCAATCGAACTAGTTCCAGTGAGACGATGCAGGCGTGATAGAATCCCCGAAATCTGGCAAATCGGTTTGGTCAACAGTCTTCGGAGTCTTGATGAACGCGCCAGTCGCACCTTGGGGGTAGACTCCGGAAAGAAATTCATTCGTTGGACGGCCAGGCCGCCCAGGGAGGGATAGCAATGACCCGCATCAAGAGCACGGCCCTGGTGCTTCCCCTGCTCGGGCTCTGGCTCCTGGGCATCGGGTGCAGTCCGTCACAAGCCCCCGAATCGGCGGCTACGATGGCTCCGGACCGTTCCTTCGAGTTTGCGCTGCTGGGCGACAACCCGTACCCGGCCAAAAATGTACCGCGGTTCGAGGCACTCATCGACGACGTCAACCGGCAGAGCGAACTCGAATGGGTCGTTCATCTCGGAGACATCCTGGGTCCCAGCATATCGACTTGCTCAGACGAGATAATGCGAGCCCGGTTCAACCTCTACCAGGGGTTTGACGCGCCATTCGTCTTCACGCCGGGAGACAACGAATGGTTCGATTGCACCTCAGAGGCCGCAGGGGGCTTTGACGAATACGAGCGCCTCGATTTTCTGCGCAAACTGTTTTTTCCGAATCCTCGCCAGACCACCGGGGGCCGACCAATGGAAGTCGACAGTCAGGGGAGCCGGCCCGAGTTCGAGGAGTTCGTCGAGAACGCGATGTGGACTCACAATGGAGTGGTTTTCTCGACGGTGCATTTGGTGGGAATGAATCGCCCCCCCACCGATCCGGCTCGCGCGGAGCGGCGCATGGACGCCGCACTCGCCTGGATTGCAGAGACCTTTAGACTCGCCACCGAACTCGACAGCCCCGGAGTTTTTATCTCTACACAGACCGACCCGTGGATGGTTTCCGGGCTCCCGTCAGTGCTCCGCCGGATCTGTAAGGGCTGCCTGCGGCCCAGGTTCGGGATGAAGCGTCTTTATCCCGTCCTCGAACAAGAATCCCTGGCGTTCGGGCGGCCGGTTGTCCTGGCCGTCGGCGATACCCACGTCTTCCGCATCGACAAGCCTTTGTACTCGGCCCAAACTGGCCTGCTGGTCGAGAATTTCACGCGAGTCGAGTGTTTCGGCCACCCCTATGTCCACTGGGTTCGCGTAACGGTCCAGCCGGACGACGACGCCGTGTTCGCGTTTCAGGAGGAGATCATCGAAGCGAACGTGGGTGGCGCCGCTGATCTCTAGAGTGAGTCCCGGGCCTTCTATCTTGTCATTTACCATGCGTGAGCCATGACCATGACTTTGGAGCAAGGCCACTTACTCGGAGTGGACGTGGGAACGAGTGGCGTGCGGATCATGGCCACAGATGTCCGAGGTCGGCTGTCTGCAGAGAGTTTTGAACCTCTAGATCCTGACTTTCGCACTGACAAAATCCACGAACAAGACCCTCAGGACTGGTGGAAGGCAGTTTGCCTGTGTATGCGGCGGGTTACGAGCAAATTACGAGGTGCGTTCACCAAAACCGAATACATTGGGGTTGCGGTTACTTCCACCTCCGGGACTCTCGTGCTGGCTGACAAAAACGGTGAACCGGTTCGCGCTGCGATTCTCTACGACGATTCGCGTGGCGGCACGGTCTGTGACGAGATCAATCAAGCCGAGGGTTGTGCGCAGACAGTCCATCCATCTTTTTCGATCGTCAAGGCAGCCTGGGTTGCACGGTCGGAACCCGAGGTGTGGGAGCAAACGAGATACGTGACGCATCCCACGGGATGGTTGACGGGGCGACTGACAGGAGAATTTGGTACGTCCGACTGGTCGAATGCTCTGAAGCTCGGATTCGACGTGCAAAGAAAAGCTTGGAGCCGAACCGTCCACACAGCTGGCGTGCCGACCAGCCGGCTGCCCACTGTTTGCCGTCCCGGCACAAGAGTTGGCTCGATAACGCGATTGGCGGCTCAGGAGACCGGGCTGCCGGAAGGCGTTGCCGTATTGGCCGGTACGACCGATGGGATAGCCTCCTTCCTGGCCTCCGGCGCGGCTCAACTCGGGCACTGCAATACCACCTTGGGGACGACCATCGTCTGGAAGATTCTGGCGAAGGAAAAGCCTGCCGCGGATGAAAGGATCTATTGCCATCTGCACCCGTCGGGTCAATGGATTCCCGGGGCAGCGAGCAACACCGGCATGGGGAGTCTTCAGCGAGAGAGCGACTCGATCACGGATTCTGATTTTGACCGCTTGGCGAGTCCATGTCTCCCCATCCGAATGGCCTGCTATCTGCTACGAGGTCGCGGCGAGCGTTTTCCTTTCACGAAGCCGGATGCTGTGGCATTTTGTGAGGGTAAACCTCAAAGTAATGGAGAATGGTACGCAGCCCAACTTCAGTCCATCGCTTTTGTGGAGCGATGGGGATACGAACTTTTAATCGAGGCCGGCATCCCGGTGGGAGACGTTGTTCTGTCAGCTGGAGGGGCAGCTTCGAGTCCGGTTCTGTCACAGCTCCGGGCAGACGTTTTGGATCGCAGCGTAGTACGGACGCTACATCCGGTCGCCGCCTTTGGGGCTGCGGTTCTGGCCGGCTGCGACGCCTGTTACTCGGGTGACATCTACGACGCCATAGCGTCCATGACCAGCCGGGACGAAGAATACCTTCCCCGGCCTGATCTTCGGTCCGAGTTTGATTCGATCTACCTTTCCTTTCGTGAGCTCTGCGCAAGGAAGGGTTACGCTTGACCGAGTGCGCGGAGGTTGAGGATCACCCCGCCCACGAGGCGAGGTCTCAGCAAACCTGGAGCCGAGTATGTCATCTCGAAAAACGGTGATCTTCCTCCGACATGGTGAAACTGCGTTGAATCGGGACGGTGACCGTTTTTGTGGAATCCTGGATCCGCCACTATCGCGAAGAGGAAACAAAGAAGCCGCCAGGGCGGCGAGAGCACTTTCAGAATTGGGTCTTGCAGTGGATCGGGCCTGGACCAGTCCTCTGAGAAGAGCAAGACAGACAGCGGAGATCCTCGATCCCGGCGTGGGCTGGGAAGTGCAGGAGGATATTCGAGAGCTTTCCTTCGGCAAATGGGAAGGTCTAACGAAGACAGAAGCGTCCGAGCTCACGCCGGATCTGTTCGCGGCGTGGGAGAAAGATGCCTACAGTAACACTCCTCCCGACGGAGAAAGCGGGCAGCAGGTGCGAGCCAGGGCAGGGAGGCTGGTGGAGCGGATTCATGAGATTGAGGGAAGAACGCTTCTTGTTGTCTCGCACCGGACGTTCCTTCGCCTTTTCGTTGGTCTTCTATTGCATGTCGAACCTACGGCGATCCGCAAGGTCCTGGACATTCAGACGGGGAAGATCGGTATCCTTGAACTGAATGGTAGTACGGGGACCCTGAAGGCTTTTAATCTTTGAATCGGGGTTGTTATGAGATTTCGCAGCTTGAGAGAAGAGGTTTCTACCTACGCGAAACTTGTTCTCAAGGAGCGTCTAGCCACGGGTGCGGGAGGCAACATCAGCGCCAGGACACAAAGTACGATGCTGATCTCACCTTCCGGGCTGTCCATGGAGGACGTCAAGCCCGAGCAGTACGTGGAGGTCGACATTGACACCGGCGAAGTGGGGTCGAATACGTTGAAACCGTCTTCCGAAGTCCTGATGCATCTGGCCTGCTACAGGCGGCGTCCGGACATTCAGGCCGTGGTCCACACCCATCCACCTTCCACCATCGCCCTCACCAGTTCGGGCCATGATCTGAAACCGATGTTCGCCGACTGCATAATCTATCTGGGACGAAAAATCCCGCATCTCGACTACATCACTGTTACCACACCCGAGCTAGCCCACGCGGTCTCATCTTCGATCCAGGATCCCGAGTGCTCTGCTCTGATTCTGCGCAATCACGGCGCGGTCACGGTCGGCGAAAATCTGAGACAAGCTTTTTGGCGAGCCTGTACCGTAGAAGAGGCGGCACGAATACAACTGCTGGCCAGCCTGGTAGGGACGCCCCGGTTCTTGGACGAGGAAGAGGCAGGCCGGCTCGAGGAGCTATCCAGTGAAAAATATCGACGCGCCTTGCTCGCCTCAATGAAGGACATCTAGTCGAACGGGCGATCACGTCACGATGAGCGCAAAAAAACGATACCTCGCATTCGATCTGGGGGCAGAAAGTGGTCGAGCCGTCATCGGGCATTACGACGCGGGCCAATTGCGGCTGGAGGGTATCCACCGGTTTGCCAACGAACCTGTGGAGTACAACGGAGAATTGCACTGGGATGTTCCGAGACTCTGGCTTAGTATACGAGAGACCCTAAATATTGCTCGGCGATTTCCACGTCTCGATGGCATCGGCATAGACGGCTGGGGACTCGACTATGCCCTTTTGGGACGAGGAGGGAAACTCCTCGAAAACCCTTATCATTACCGCGACAAGCGAAATGATAGCGCCATGGACCGGGTATTTGCGCTCATTCCTCCGGAGGAGCTCTACGCACGAACCGGAACTCAGTTGATGAAGGTCAATACGCTGTATCAACTCTACGCGGGATTCCTCAGCAATCCTGAGTTCTTCGACGTGGTCGAGACCATGGTCATGATCCCTGACCTGTTCAGTTTTTGGCTCACCGGCGAGATCAAGTCCGAGTACACGGCCGCGACAACCACACAGTTTTATGATGTCCGGAACCGGCGCTGGGCAACTGAAATATTCGAGCAGCTTGGACTCCCGGTGAGAATCCTGCCCGAGGTTGTCCAGCCCGGCACCGTTCTTGGACCGGTGCGGCGTGAAGTTGTTCGCGAGACAGGTATCGGCGAAACGCAAGTGATCGCGCCAGCCTCCCACGATACCGCCTCGGCTGTCGTAGCGACTTATTCAGCTGGAGAGTCTGCCTTTATCAGTTCGGGGACATGGTCTTTGCTTGGATGCGAAACGATGGCTCCGATAACGGACCAAAAGGCGAGAACGCTCAATTTCACCAATGAAGGCGGTGTCTCGGGAACCATCCGATTGCTCAAAAACATTACGGGAATGTGGATCCTGCAGGGTTGCCGCCGCCAATGGGAAGCAATGGGTCATGATTTTGCCTATGCAGAACTGTTGTCCCGTGCTGGCACGGAGCCAGCTTTTAGAAGCCTCATAGATCCAGATCATCCCAGTTTTCATCGTTCCACCCATATGCTCGAGAGCATTGCCAGCTTTTGCCGAGACACGGAGCAACCCGTGCCCGGGTCTCCGGGTGCGTTCGTCAGGACCATCCTCGAAAGCCTGGCCCTCAAATATCGATTCGTTCTCGACTCCCTGGAAGAGATAACCAACCGAACCTTTTCCGCAATTCATGTGGTTGGCGGCGGCTCCCAGAACGAGCTTCTCAACCAGTTCACCGCGGAGGCAACAGCTCGGCCTGTTCTCGCAGGTCCAGCGGAAGCGACGGCACTTGGAAACATTGGCGTACAGATGATCGCCGGCGGGGAGGTGAGTTCCCTGCAAGAGGTGCGGGAGACGATTGCGAATTCTTTCCCGGCGCGAGTGTTTGAGCCACGCGAGGCCGAGAAATGGGAACAGTGCATGCCTCGCTTTTCCGGCTATTGCAAATGGACTGAAGAGCGCAACCGGGCGGGGGCTTAGTACTGCTGCTCAATACACCTTCGAGGGGAACTCTATGATTGGTGAGGGCAAGTCGGGACTGGCCAAGCGCCTCGACGCGATGTATGAATTCGATCGCGAGCCAGTTTCAGAGAAAAGCTTCCATGGCGTCCGGAGCTTTCTCGGAATGTATGCAGGAGAGCATGTCGCGGGCACGGAATTCGTCATAGGCCCTCTGTTTGTGGTTCACGGAGTCACTGCCTCCGATCTATTTCTGGGTCTGCTGCTGGGAAACCTTCTTGCCGTATTGAGTTGGGCGTTTGTGTGTGCACCGATTGCGGTCAGGACCCGGCTGACGCTGTATTGGCAGCTTCGCAAAATTTGTGGGCCCTATCTGACCTATTTATACAGCATCGTCAATGCGCTGGGCTTCTGTTTTCTTGCGGGGTCTATGATCTCTGTCGCGGCCACCGCGGTGGGCCTGCCTTTCGGTATGCCCATGCCGGAACTTTCGGACCGGTTGCCCACCAGCATAAGCTGGGTAGTTGTGGTGTTTCTCGTGGGTGCAGTGGTTACCGCGCTGGCGATCTTGGGGTTCGAAAAGATTTCGAGATTCTCGAGAGTTTGTGTTCCCTGGATGCTGCTGGTGTTTGTGGCAAGTGCGGTTGCCGTGATGCCCACGCTCGGTGCGGACTCGCTGTCGGACTCGTGGAGAGTCGCCAACGAGAAGATCTGGACCGGCGTCGTCTACCCCGACCAAACCAAATTCACTTTCTGGCATGTGGTATTTTTCGCCTGGTTTTGCAACCTTGCCATGCACTTGGGTATGTCTGACCTGACCATTTTCAGGTACGCCAGAAAGTGGCAGTATGGTTTCACGACAGCTACAGGAATGTACTTGGGACATTTCATCGCTTGGATCGCATCCGGCGTTCTTTGTGCCGCGGCCGCCGGTTCTGTCGCTCCCGGCCCCATTGCCTATCTGGGCGCGGGCACTGCCGGAGCCATCTGCGTGGTCGTCGCCGGGTGGACGACGGCAAACCCGACACTCTATCGTTCCGGGCTTGCGCTCCAAGTGGTCACTCCGAACTGGAAACGATGGAAAGTAACTCTGGTGGCGGGCTTGGTGACAACCATCGCCGCTTGTTTTCCCGCCATTGTCATGAGATTTCTGGATTTCATTGCTTTGTACGGCCTTGTGCTGATGCCCATGGGAGCGGTAATTTTCGCCGATTACTGGATACTTCCCAAGATCGGGCTCCGCAGCAACAATGCAGAGTCCATGGGAAAGCTCTTCAGCTGGCCGGCCTTCATCGCCTGGGTCGGCTCGCTGGCGGTGGCTTTCATGCTTCCCATTGAGATCTTTTTTATGGGGTTGCCCGCGTGGTTTCTGGCCGTTGGGTTATACGTCTTGCTCAGTGCCTGGGAGCAAAGATCACAGAGGCTTCCAGAGCCACAAGCGGAGTTCTAGGATGCGACAGATCTTGATTTCGGTTTCCTTGGTGGGTCTGACCTTGACGGTGGTCCCTTCACTCCTTGTCATGCTGGGCAAAATCGCCTGGACTCGGCACGCCGACCTGATGCTCCTGGGAATGATCCTGTGGTTTGCAACGGCACCGTTTTGGATGAAGTCTGATTAGACCTCTTATGATGAACGGATCTGACTCCGAGCGACTCGGTCTTGTTGCCGAGCCGCACTCCCGAATACTCGAGGCATTCGCGGGGAAACTTCGCTCGGACGTGCCCGCGGCTCGCGCCTCTTTCGGACGCGCGGTCGAATCCTTGATGGGGCATCGCGCCGATACAGCAGATCACATAGAAGCGACACTCGCCGCCGATCCCGCCATGGCTGCCGCGCATCTTCTTCGCGGTTTTGCGTTGCGCGTTCTCGGTCGTCGCGATCTCTTGCCCGGCATTGGTGCGGCTCTCGAATCGGCAAAGGCAACCTTCCAGGAGCGCGGTGCCGAACCGAGGGAGCAGGCTCTTTACGACGCCCTGAGTCTTTGGACGCAAGGAGCCGCCCCCCGGGCCGCTGAACGACTCGATCGACATCTCGCGTTTGACCCCTGTGATCTTCTCACCATCAAGCTGATGCACTCTCTTCGCTTCATGATCGGGGACAACAAAGGCAAGAGGCAAAGCGTCGAATCGGTATTGCCCTCGTTCGAGGAATCGAGCCCGGGTTTCGGCTTCGTACTGGGCTGCCACGCCTTTGCCCTCGAGGAGACCGGTGAACTCGAAGCGGCGGAACGAGCCGGTCATCGAGCTCTCGAGCTTGAAGCAAAAGACGTGTGGGCGCTTCACGCCATCGCGCATGTCCTTTATGAAGAGAATAGGCCGCGAGAGGGTGTCTCATGGCTCGCCGAGCGCGAGGCGCTCCTGGAGGGTGTGAACAACTTCGCCGGGCACCTTGCCTGGCACGAGGCGCTGTTTCATGTCGACAGTGGTTGTCCGAGCTCGGCTCTCGACCTCTATGATCGGCGCATTGCGATCTACCCGCCTCGGGATTATCGGGACGTAAGCAACGCGACGTCCCTTCTCTTGCTTCTGGAAGGCCGAGGCTTCGATCTTGTAAGTCGCTGGTTTGCGCTGGCGGAAATCGCACGTGAGAGATTGGGAGATCATGGGTTGGCTTTCGCCGACATTCACTACGTGTTGGCGCTCGCGAGTGCGGGGCACCTGGACGAATCAAGACTATTTATCGCCTCGATGCGGCGCGCAGTCACGCAGAGAGCCGACGAGTTCGACGCTCGCGTCAGCCTCGACGTGGGGATTCCTATTGCTGAAGCGGTCATCGAATCACGAGCCGGGCATCACTCCAGGGCTCGAGAGATCGTGGATCTGGTTGCCAGAGACGTGGAGCGGATTGGCGGAAGTCACGCTCAAAGACGGGTGATCGATTGGTTGTTTCGCACAAAACGCGAGCAACCTCGATTCAGTTCCATGAAGGCTGGAGCTTGAGCCGGAGGAGGCAATGGCACAAATAATCATCCCAACCGCCCAGATCTATCTCGGGATTGGGGTTCTGTTCGCCCTCTTCTACCTCGTATTCGCGGTCGGTCGCGTCAGCCCGAACGCTCGGGGCAGTTCGCCTCTGTTCAGATTGTTGGTTTTGCCCGGTACGGTGGTGCTTTGGCCACTCGTGCTCCGCATCTGGCTCGGCCGACGCAGGCAGAAAGAGGATGCGCGATGAGGAAAACCCAGAGAAGCGCGCATTTTTGGATTTGGCTGTTCCTGGCCCCCTGTCTCGCCATTCTGCTGATCTGGGCGATTACCTTTCGGCAGAACTATCCCGCGGATGCGGTCCCGACGACAATCCAGGAGGGGCGCTGAATTGAGCGAACGTTACGTCACGGTCCAGTGGAACAAGAAGAAAGTTCTCTACGACCTCTTCGTTTTGGCTTTCGTGATTCTCTACACCCAGTTGTTTCAGGCCATCGGTTCGGGACTCTTTGAAGAAGGCCAACGGATCGACTGGTTAGCGATCAGGATGCGGGCCTGGGGAACCTGCGCGTTTCTCATGTTGACCGGGATCCTCTTGATCGGACCGCTCACCCGGCTCGATCGACGTTTTGCGCCCATTCTCTATAACCGCCGGCACTTCGGCGTGATCTTCTTCTTCGTTGCGACATGGCACGCCAAAAACGTCATCGATCAATATCACGCATGGGGCATCATCACGAGACTCGAGTCGCTCCTTACATTCGATGCTGCTTTTACCCCAGCTTCACTTCCGTTCCAGCTCTTTGGCGCGGCGGCTCTGATCATCTTTTTTGTAATGGCGGCCACCAGCCATGACTATTGGCAAAACCTCCTCGGCGCGCGGCTCTGGAAGTCTCTGCACATGTCGGTGTACTTGGCCTACGCGCTGGTGATCACTCATGTCGCGTTCGGCGCGCTCCAACACGAGCACCACCCGGTTTGGATTCTCATGGTGAGCGCCAGCGTATTGTCGGTTGGGAGCCTCCACTGGATCGCGGCCCTTCGCACCCGGGCCAACGATGGCGCGGTGGCTGAGCTTGCGGATGCAATCGGCGATGACGAGACCCGAGGCGAAGTGCCCTGGCTCGACGCCGGGCCGGCGGCACAACTCGTGCTCGATCGGCCCGTGGTGGTCAACGGACCCGAAGGAGAGAGCATCGCCCTGGTTCGTCACAAAGCAGGGATCTCCGCGCTGCACGGGGTCTGCGCACATCAGGGTGGACCGCTCGGCGAGGGACGCGTGCTCGACGGGTGTCTGACTTGCCCCTGGCACGGCTGGCAGTATGCGCCGTCCGACGGTCAGGCCCCGCCGCCTTTTACCGAGAAGATTTCCACCTACCGCGTGCATATGGATGCGCGACGGCACGTACTCATCGATCCTCGACCTCTCCCCCCGGGAACCCGACCGGCGGGAAATCCGCTCGAAGCGAATGCGGAGCCCGGGTCGCCCGAGCAAGCGCAGTTGAACCCAGACGAGGAGAAACCAGCATGACAAACGCGGACGATGAATTCTTCGTCGGTTACTTCAAGATGAGTGCGCGCAGCTCTCGCTTTGCTATTGGGGCGGGGATCGCCGCTCTCCTTTTGGGACTGGGACTCGGAGTTGCGGTGGTCCTGACCCAGCAGAACCCCGGCCCCGGGCTTCTGCCCCACCGCCCGGGCGAAGGGTTTCGCGGACTCGTTCTCGATCGGCCATACCCTCACATGCGCTATTTCGCTAAGGATGGCACGATTCGGACTCTTTTGCTCACTTCGGGGGGCAAGTTCGGGATCACCCCGCCTGATGGACGTGAAGGAAAAACTCTTGAAGCCAAGGGAACGCTGCTCCAACGAGATATGGGTCGCATTCTCGCCGGCCCTTCCTTCGCCCCCTCCTCGCTGGAATCGTCGTCGGGAACCGACCCCGCGCTTCGGAACAAGTTGGAGGACGCCGCGGATCGGAGGCTCGGCAAGGTGCGACTCGAAGGCGAAATTGTCGATAGCAAGTGTTATTTCGGGTCCATGCGCCCGGGGGGTGGGCGTGGGCACCGGGCGTGTGCGCAGATGTGTATCTCGGGCGGCATTCCCCCATTGCTCGTCGTTCGAGACGGCGAAGGCGGAGAGACTCATGTTCTACTCTGCTCGCCAGCCGAAGAACCAGTCAACGCAGAGGTGTTGCCGTTCGTCGCCGAACCTGTTGCCATCGAAGGCGACCTCCTCAGTCGCGCCGGCATGCTGATCTTGAAGTTTGAGCCTGAGGCCATGGAAAGACTGTGAACAAGCGATTCGTCCCATCGGAGAGGGCAAGAGAGTCGCAGGGCTCGGATGCGCAACCGAGCAAAACGGCTCCAGTGCTCTCTAATGGAACCCCGGCGACCAGGTCGCCTCGCGTTTGGTTCGTCGATATCCTCAGGCTTATCGCCTCCTTTCAGATGATCAATGGTCACACCCTGGAGGCGGTAATGCTGGACTCGATCCGACAGGGCGCTTTTTACGACCGCTATCTCTGGGCGCGCGGGCTCGTGTCGGTTTCCTTCCTCGCGGTGGCTGGAATCGCTTTTCATCTCAGCACCCTCGCAAGATTCGAGCAGCACAAGAGCAACCCGGCGGCTGTCAAACGCCGATTCAGGCGGGCTCTCTTCATCGTTCTGGTCGGGTACTTGTTAAATCTGCCCTTCGGGGCCTTCGACACGGATCCCGAGATTCGACGCGTGTCCTGGTTTTATTTTCAAACTGTCGGTGTGCTCCAGTGCATCGGGACCGCTCTCATCGTCCTGGAGCTCATGACCCTGGCGGCGCGAAGGGCCTCGCAGGTCGTGCTGGGATCGGCAACCCTCTCCGTTGTCTGCTTTGCTGTGGCGCCGCTTGCGGATCAAACGATCTCGGACGGTAAGGCCCACGCGTTTCTCAGCTGGATCTCTCATCAGGGGGGCTCTCTCTATCCGCTCTTTCCCTGGGCCGGATTCGTGTTCGCAGGATTGGTCCTGGGTGCCTTCGCGATGCCCGACGCAGGCCGCACCAGACTCAAGAAGACGGGCTTGCGCCTTGGCATTTTAGCCGCAGCCGCGGTGGTGCTGTGGCGAGTCGCCAATGTCAGTCCGATATCCATCTACGATTACGCGCGGCATCATGCCGCCACCTCGCCGGCAGACTCTCTGGAGAAGCTTTCCGCCGTTCTCGGATTGATCATCTTCCTGGCCATCGTATCTCGTCCGATACGCCAGCTTCCAAAGTTGTTTCGAGTGCTTTCGTCGGAAACCCTGACGATCTACGCCTTCCACCTCATCATCCTTTATTATCCCATCGTCGCCATCGCCCGGAGATTTGACCATGCACTTCCCCTCTCAAACGCCTTGTTGGTTTCGGCTTTCATGCTCGTTCTGACTTGCAGCTACACCTACGCCTGGAATCAGCTGAAGGCGTCATCCCATAGACCGTTCGCGACGCGGACCTGGCGATATTTTTCCCTTTTCACGTTGTCTGCGAAGGGAGATGTAAAAAAAGAATAGGACTTTCACCTGTAAGGAGAGTGCCATGTCTCGTCAGATACTGCCCCTGTTGGGCTTTCTATTGTTGTCCAGTTCCGTTTTCGGCCAGCAGCCCTTTGGCGTTCGGGTCGTTTTCCATCATACCTCTGGCTCGGACGAGACCTCCTGGACCGGGACGATTCAACCCGAGCGTTGCGATCTGGTGTCCTTGGAGGGCTGGCGCTTTATTGCCGACGACAAGATTCGACTGAACACGTTTGAGATGAAGGCCTGGGAGCTTTTCGATCGGGGCATTCTGCTGAGCGGGACGACCTCTCCAGGTGGAAAGATCCATGTTACGACCAACCATGGGAAGTTCTCGTTCGAGTTGGCTCCACTGAGGCTCGGCGACAGGAAGTCTTTCTTGAGCGGCAGCGCTTCTGTAGAACGCCTTCCAGACGTGGAGAAGCTGACCGACGATTTTCGTGACGATGACTATCCCTCGATCGCCGTGGCCGAAGACGGGACTGCATGGGCTGTCTGGCAGTCCTACAGCGGGCAAATGGATGAAGTGCGGATCTCCATGTATGACGGGGTCTGGCACACGTTCAGCCGCGTCCCGGGGGTTTCGGGCGACGTCTGGCGTCCTCAGGTGGCCCTGGACTCGGAGGCAAAGCCCTGGGTGGTTTGGTCTCAGCAGGTGGACGGAAATTTCGACCTCTATGCCCGCGCCTTCGATCCGGAAGCCAAGGCATGGGAGAAGATGATTCGTCTCAGCTCAGACCCGCTGCCCGATTTCGATCACCACCTGATTGCCGACGGCAAGGGTCATTTGTGGGTGGTCTGGCAGGGCTTCCGGAAAACGAATGCCGATATTCTGCTGCGCCATTACGACGGATCGGAGTGGTCCAGAGAGATTCGAGTCACCGACCACATGGCCAATGACTGGGAACCTCGGGTTGCGGTTGGCCGCGACGGAAGGGCCTCGATCGTCTGGGATACGTACCGAAACGGGAATTACGATGTCTACCTGCGCGGCTACCACCCGGAATCCGGTCTGGGAGACGAGGTGCCGGTCGCAGTCACGCCGCGGTTTGAAGCTCATCCGTCAGTTGCCGTCGACGGAAGCGGTCGCGTCTGGGTGGCCTGGGACGAAGGGGGAACCAATTGGGGGAAGGACTGGGGACCGACCCTCGATCCGGAGTGGCGTACCCATGCAGGCCCTGAGCGCGAGAGTTTCTCGAGAGGGACGCGGCTGTACGACGCCCGAAACCTCAACCTGGTGGTCTTGGAGAGCAACGGCCGGCGCCTTTCTGTCGAGAGCCCGCTTGCTCCCGTTGCAGAGCAGGATCGAGACACTTTTGACTTTGGGCAACTCATGATCGACCCCAAAACAGACCGCGTCGGGGTTCTTTTTCACCATGGCGTGTGGAGCAAAGGGGTCCCGAGGCGACGACCGCGAGAGAGAATCTATTGGGAGACGGCGCTGACTTTTTACGACGGTGATCGCTGGCAACCCCAGTGGACCATGCCATACAGCGCATCCAGGGGATCGGCACGCCCCGCCGCAGCCTACGGACCGGATTCGAGCCTCTGGGTAATCTGGCCAAACGACGGGCGTTCTTTTCCGGACGTGTTGCGCGCGACAAGCTACCAGCGAAATCCACAAAAGCCGACGGTGAACAACATCTACGCGGCCCGTTTGCCCTTGGACCCATCCCCAAAACCCCCGGTCTTGAAGCCCGCCGTGCAGACCGAGGCAGTCGTCCGTCCCGCGCATTCGCCCGTGCATCCAAATGAAGAGCAGGACCTCCGGACGATCCGCAGCTACCGGACCTTCATCCACGGCACAGAAACTCGAATTGTAAGAGGAGACCTTCACCGGCACACCGAGTTGTCTTTTGACAGCGAAGGACGGCGCGACGGCTCGCTGTTTGACTTTTATCGTTACATGCTCGACGCAGCCTCGATGGATTTCGGGGCAGTGACCGATCACAATTCCGGGGGAGACCTGGAGTACTGGTGGTGGCTCATCGAAAAGAGCTCTGATCTCTACCATGTCCCCCGGACTTATACGACTTTCTACGGCTACGAACGGAGTTTGGGATTTCCCAATGGCCACCGAAACATCTTGCACACCAGGAGGGGAGTCCCCGTTGTCTCATTCTTCACGGAACCGGCTCTGACAGGTCCGCGACCTGGAATAGCCGTCTGGGGCTCCGAGCCTCTCGAGAATGACACCAAGCTTCTCTATGAGTCACTGCGGCGAACTGGCGGTATGGCGATTTCGCACACCACCGGCTCCGTCATGGGCACGGACTGGCGGGATAGCGATCCGGTACTGGAACCCGTCGTGGAGATCTTCCAGGGGGACCGTGTTTCCTACGAGCACGTCGGAGCTCCCCGGGCGGCTCGAAGCGCCGCCGACAACCCCCCCGGCGCCTTCGAGGAAGCGGGCTTTCTGTGGAATGCCTACCGGAAAGGCCTGCGCCTGGGAACAATTGCCAGCTCGGATCACTGGTCGACCCACATCTCCTATGCGCTCGTCTATACCAATGATCCCACCCGCGAGGCCATCTTCGATGCCATCCAGAAGCGTCGCACCTACGGCGCCACGGACAACATTATCCTCGACTACCGAATCGGGGAGCACTTCATGGGGGAAGAGTTTTCCACCAGCGAGCTCGAACCTCTCGAGATCAAAGTCATCGGGACCGACAAGATCGCCCGGATCGAGATCATCAGGAAATCAAGGACGAGAAGGTGATCTATACCGCCACGCCCGGAAAGCAGGAAGTGACCCTGCGCTATGTGGATCAGGACGTTGCGCCCGGAACCAGTTATTACTACGCCCGCGTGATCCAATCCGACAGGGAAATCGCCTGGGCGAGCCCAATCTGGGTGACATTCAAGCCTTCGGAGTAGTCCCAGGACTTTCTGAGGATGCGTCGAGGGGTCCCTGTCTGTATGCGGAATATCCCTTACTACTTACCGGTTTGCGTTTTCTGATGAATCGTAAAACGTGGTAACTGTATCGTTGCTCTTTTTAAAGTTATCCAAGCTTCGCTGGCTCCCATCCATTTGGCTCTTAATTTCATGGGGGCCTCTATTGTTTTTATCGGCCTGCTCCTCGAGCAAGGAGGGTAAGGTGGCTTCCTCCATGTATTGCAGACCGAACATTCTGTTCGTGATGACGGACGACCATCCCCACCATCAGATGAGCCTGACGGGAAATCCGTTGATTAACACGCCCAACCTGGATCGGCTGGCGGCGGAAGGCGTGTGGTTCAAGAATGCGTTCTGCACCAATTCGCTTTGTGCACCTGCACGAGCCACCATTCTGACGGGCTGTTTGTCCAACGTGAATGGCATTTTGGGTAACTCAGAGGACAAGGACCGGATCGAGCGCCTGGATCCGGATTTACCGACCTTTCCGTTGCTACTCAAAAGTGCTGGGTATCAAACAGGACTGGTGGGCAAATGGCATTTACCTCACGACCCACGGGGATTCGATTACACCTGCATCCTTCCCGGGCAGGGGCTTTATTTCGATCCGGACATGATTGAGAACGGGACCCACAGGAAGTTTGAGGGCTACGTGACTGATATCATCACGGACAAGGCACTCGATTATCTGAGAGGCATCGATAAGGACCAACCCTTCTGTCTGGTCTATCAGCACAAGGGGCCGCACCGCCCTTTTACCCCCGCGCCGCGACACAAGGATCTCTACTCCGATGCGGATTTCCCGCATCCGGAAACTTTTAACGACGACTACGCCACCAGGTTAATCGCCGCGAAGGCAGCGGATATGAAGTTCGAGCAAAGCCTGGCCCGGGACTATGGGGATGTCCTCAATGGCATGCCGGAAAGCGAAAAGAAGGAGTGGATCTTTCAACGGTTCGTAAAGGACCACTACAGAGCCGTTCAGAGTATCGATGAGGGGCTAGGCCGTGTGCTCGACTACCTCGACGAGCAAGGCCTGGCTGATAACACGCTGGTCATTTACACTACGGACAATGGATTCTATCTCGGTGAGCACGGTTGGTATGACAAACGGTTCATGTATGAGCCGTCGCTCCGTATTCCGTTCCTGGTTCGTTATCCAAAGGAAATTAAACCTAAACAGGTTGATGAGCGCATGGTCATGAACGTGGACGTTGCCCCGACCATTCTGGACTTCGCCGGAATAAGAGTTCCGGAGGTGATGCAGGGAGAAAGTCTGAAGCCCTTGCTAACCGGCAATGCAACCGAATGGCGTGATCACATTTATTACTCTTATTATGAAAATTCCTGGACCCTGAGGAATTTCACCCAGGAGGACTTGAGCGATCCGTCCTTTAACTTTTTTACTGCGCACCGGATTGGACCCCATCGCGGCGTTCGCAACGACCGTTACAAGTTGATTGAATACTACAGCGAGAGCGAATACTGGGAGTTCTTCGATCTGGAGAAGGACCCGCACGAGGTCAACAATGTATACGACGACCCTGTATATGCCGGAATCATCAAAAAAATGACGAGTCAGGCAAGGCGTGCCCAGGACAAGTATCTGGATAAGGATACCTGGGACAGGCTGGCCCGACCCAATTACGATTAGCCTACCATTCTCACCGGATGGGCACTTTCTGATACAAAACCTCGAGTACATATGAATAGACGACAGGCACTATCACTTTTAGCCGCGGGATCGACCACCGGGCTTTTGAGCTCGACCCCGGGACAGAATCAGGCGATCGCCCAACGATACCAGGGTTCGACCCGGGGGATGTCCCCGATTAAAATCACCAATGTAAAAGCGATCCACACCTATCCCGACGGAACCGGTTTGGGGGTGGTGAAGGTGGAAACCAGTGAGCCCGGTTTGTATGGCATTGGTTGCGCGACCGGTATTCGCAGGTATAAAACGCTCACTGCCGCGATTGACGAATATCTCGCTCCATTGCTCAAAGGTAAGGACCCGGACAATATCGAAGACATTTGGCAGACGGTCAATGTAAGTACCTATTGGCGTAATGGACCAATCCTCAACACCGCCCTGGCGGGACTCGATCAGGCACTCTGGGATATCAAGGCCAAGCGTGCCGGCATGCCTGCGTACCAGCTATTTGGCGGAAAATGCAGGTTTGCGGTGGATTGTTACGGTCATGCCAGCGGACGCGATTTAGAAGAACTGAAAGACAGTGTCCAGAAACTCAGAGCGCAGGGTCTCCGGCATATTCGTATTCAAATGGGCCGGTATGGATCGCCTCATTTGTCATCCAAAGAGCCCGATTTTCGGAAAGGCGGATTTGGGGTTTCGACCGACACCGTCATGGAAATTCGCCCGTACATGAAAATCGTTCCCGAGATGTTCGCGTTTATTCGCTCAGAATTTGGAGATGAAGTGGAATTGTTACACGACATCCATGAACTCCTGCCACCTATTGAAGCAATTAACCTTGTAAAAGAGCTGGAGCAATACAGGCCGTTCTTCATCGAGGACCCGTTTGCACCGGAGGATATCGGTTACTTCAAACTTTTGCGAGAACAGACTTCGTGTGCCATTGCCATGGGGGAACTGTTTAACAACCCGCATGAATGGGTGGGATTGATTACGGATCGTTTGATTGATTTCGTGCGCATCCACATTTCCCAGATCGGGGGGATCACTCCCGCCCTGAAAGTTGCCCGATTGGCGGAGTGGTTTAACGTGAGAACAGCCTGGCATGGGCCTGGTAATACTTCGCCGGTAGGCCACGTGGGTAACGCACATATCGATCTTGCAATTTGGAATTTCGGTATTCAGGAGCAAACTTACTTCGCGCCTGAGACGCAGGAAGTGTTTCCCGGATGTCCGACCTACGAGAATGGATACATGATTATCAATGAAGCCCCCGGTTTTGGTATCGATATCGATGAGAAGGCAGCGGCCAAGTATCCTTTGCCCAAGGAACCCTGGTATCGGCCGACAGTTCGCCGGCCTGATGGAACAGCAGTTCGACCTTAGCTGGAAGCGTAGAGCAAAGGGCGGAGAGCAGGGAGCTTGGAGTGAAGAGTAACGACAGCAGCCTGAACACTCATCGAGGGAGATTCTGAAACCATGGCGAAGAAGCGCGGGTTAGAGGCAGCACCAACCACAAGGAAGCGCCAAAACACAGGGGGATCGTCGGCAGGATCTCGCACACCAGATCCATCGGTGCGCCCCCCAAAACGAGACTATCGCAGTCGCCCATTCCGCGTGGGAGTTGCGCTCGGGGATGCCGTAACGGCTGGAGGAGATGCAACCAGCCCGGAACTCTGCTGGGTGAGCCGTCTGACGGATGCGATTAACGAGTCACAGTTGCAGCCCCTCAAGATGTACAACAACGGAATTGGTGCCAACGTCATTTCTCAGCGAAGTCCGGCTTACAACCCGTCTCGAGGGCCCAGCGCAATGGAACGCTACCAGAAACACGTCGTTGGCTACCATCCTGATTTGGTTGTGATTGCCTATGGTGTCAATGACGCCCGAGGAGGAATGGCCTTGGCCGATTTCCTGGCCGACGAAAAACAAATCGTTCTCGATATCCAGAAAAAGACCGGTGCGCTGACTGTCGTCTTGAACGCCAACTTCATGACCGGCTTTGATCTTTGGCCTCCCTATGATCGCGCAAGCCTTGCAACTCTTATGGGTTTCAACTCGGCACTGAAAAGAATGTCTGAGGAATGCGACGTTCTATACGCCGACATATTTGAGAGCCAGGGAATGGCAGCCTGGATGGTTGACCCTGAAAACGGCGTGCATCCCAACAACCTTGGTCATCGCATCATTGCCGACCGGGTCTTCAGCGTGCTTGCACAGAATTGCAGTTGCCTGTCTCAGCGGGCCTTCCATCTGCGAAGGACGATGAAGCCCTGGCGGCAACGTGAAGCGGAATTGTTGAAGGATTTTGGTGGAGGGAAATCTTCGTGAAGAAAAAACGGTCAACCGAGTCTCTGAGGCGAAGCAAACGGTCCAGCCTATCGCCGTCCCAAAGTTCAGCGGTTCCATCTACGAAGCCGCCGAAGCGAGATTTTCGCAGCAAGCCGTTTCGCGTCGCGGTGGCGCTGGGTGAAAGCACCACCGCTGGAGGCACAGCAACCAGCCGGGAATTGACCTGGGTTAGCCTCCTTGCAAATCTGATTGACGAGTCACAACTGGTACCCGTCAAGATGATCAACAGCGGGATTGGAGCGAACTGCATTTCCCCACGAAGCCCGCAGTATCCGCAAGCCACCAAACCCAGTGCGATGGAACGGTATCAGCAACACGTCATCGATCACCATCCCGACCTAGCTCTAGTTTCCTACGGTCTGAATGATGCCCGGGGAGGAACACCTTTGGCGCAATTCCTCGAAGACCTCCGACAGATCGTTCTGGACATAAAAGGTCAAACGGGAGCCACGGTTGTGATTGTAAACGCATATTTCATGACTGGGTTTTTACTGTGGGGTTCATACGGACTCGACAAAGCGAACCTTGCGACCTTCATGGGTTACAACTGCGCCATGAGGCGCCTCGCAGAAGAATGCGATGTGTTGTACGCCGATGTGTTTGCGGCAGAAGGCATGGCAACATGGATGATCGACCCGGACGGCGTTCACGCCAACAATCTCGGGCATCGACTCATTGCGAACCGCATCTTCGAAGTGCTCGCCCAGAACTGCAGCTGTCTATCTCAAAAAGCCGTCGCGCTGCGAAAGAACTTCAAACCTTGGCGGGACGAATCAGCGCTGCAAGAACTGCAAGGATCGGGGGCGTCATGAGTTCGGAATTACACGATAAGGTTGCCATCGTCACGGGAGGCACAAGGGGGATCGGCTCCGGGATCGCGCAAGCTCTGTTGAGTGAGGGCACAAGAGTGTTCATTTGTGGTCGCGACGCTGGGCAGCTACAAGTGGCGCTCGAAGGGCTTGGCCAGGCCGCTGAAAACCGGGTCGACGGTATGGTCGCGGATATCCGCCGGTTCGAGGATTGCCGCAAATTAATCCGCAGCGCCTCGGAACGTTTTGGCGGTCTCGATATCCTGGTCAACAACGCCGGGACGACACATCAATATCGACCCGTCGATCAGATTTCGCCCGACGATTGGGACGCCACGATTGAGACAAACTTGTCCGGGGTGTTTTACTGCTGCCGTGAAGCTATTCCTCTGATGCGTCTACGAGGTGGCGGATACATATTCAATATTTCGAGTGTGGCCGTGGTGGTCCTCTATCCCGGCGGCAGCGGCTACAACGCTTCCAAGACGGGACTGAGCGGCTTCACCGAAACCGTCATGAAGGACCTGCGCTACGACGGCATTCGCGTCAGCGAGATTGTGACGGGCAGCGTTTCGGTCGAGAGCAGGGGATTCGAGCGCTGGAAACTGGCGGTCGAGGATATCGCGAAAGCCGTAATCGATCTATACAAGTTTCCGGCAAGGGCGCTTGTCAGCCGCATTGAGATTTGGCCGACGCAGCCGCCGCCGAACAGGTAGGTCTTGTGTCGATGTCGACGAGTATACGAGGGAGGTAAAACAGTGGCGATGTCCTGGACGCGAACTATACTTCTGATTGCCTTCTCGGTTTTGGCGGCATCCTCCAGGGGGATCGGGACAGAACGTACCCGTCCGAACATTCTCTTCATCCTCACGGACGATCAGAGTTGGGAAACCGTGGGGAGTTACGGCGTCCGACCATGGGTGGAGACTCCGAATATTGATCGACTCTCCGAACAAGGGATGCGCTTTACATACGCCTATGCCGGTTCCTGGTGCTCTCCCAGCAGGGCCACGGCCATGACCGGTCTGCTGCCGCACGGTATCGAAGGTCTGAACCTCGAGATGGATCTAGATGGAGACTATGACCCTCAGGTTTTCCGACTCTGGCCATCCGCTCTGAGAAGGGCCGGATACCGCACCGCCGTGATCGGCAAATGGCACCTGGGAGCCGATACCGGCCATGGCAGAGACTGGGACCATTCGGTCGTCTGGGATCAATGGGAGATCAATGATACCGAGGAACTGCGCCCCTGGTACTACGATCAGCCATTGAGTATCGATGGTGCTCCCAAGAAGGTGTTGCCGGGTTATTCCACTGATCTGTACACGGAGTTTGCCGTCGAGGAGATCAGGCGTCCGCACGATAAACCCTGGTTTCTGTGGCTCTGCTACAACGCCCCCCATCTACCCCACCTGGCCCCTCCTCGTCACCAAGACCGTTACCAGAACGTAGCGGTACCAACCCCACGCGATCTCCTCGGTCCCCGTCCTGGCAAGCCCTCCTACATGCAGGACATCCCGATGTGGAAGAAGAGGGACGACGGAACTGTTTGGGCAGAACATGTACTGGCGGGCGACCCGACCCTGCCCGAATTCGTGCGCTCCTACAATCGCATGATCTGTGCGATCGATGAAGGTGTGGGAGCTCTGCTGGCAGCTCTTACCGAGACGGGGCAACTCGATAATACATTGATCGTCTTCACCTCCGACCAGGGATTCGCGATCGGCGAACATGGTTTCGCGTCCACGGTAGGACCTTACGAAGCCTGCATGCGCGTCCCATTGGTTGCGCGTTTGCCAGCTCGAGTGGCCCAGGGAAAAGTGTGCAATCATCCCGTCTCAGTCGCCGACCTTGTGCCCACGTTCTTTGCCTTCGCCGAGACGCCGCTGCCATGGCCGATGCATGGCCATAGTCTCGAGTCCGTTCTGGAAGACCCGGAGAGCGATTGGGGCCATCCAGTACTGCTGGAGCATTTCGTGGCGCGCCTCGGATCCGAAACAAATGGCGGCGTGACTGCAGGCGAGCTGTTTCCGGGATTACCCATACCCTGGTGGATTTCACTACGCAAGGGACAGTACAAATATATCTGCACCCTCGAGCCAGACGAGATCGAAGAACTCTATGACTTGGAAACCGACCCTGAGGAACTCGTGAATCTGGCGCTCGATGTCCGCATGAGACCCCTTCTCGAACAGTACCGGGCCGAGATGGTGGCGGAGTTGACCCGCACTGGAGCGGGGCTCGTGCCGAACCTCCCCGCGCCTCGCCGAATACGTTGATGGCAACTAACTCCGGATCAGGATCCCGTCCACGAGCGCTAACGGACGGTGGCGGAGAGTCCCGTATCATCTCTTGCCCGATGCCTTCCTTCAAACAGTTGCGCGCTGCGCGACTCGACAGCGAACACCTATGCAACCAATGTCAGGACTGATGCGGATCGCGCGGCTTCTATGGACAAGAGAGTGAACACCCTATTTTCTGATTCCGTCGCGGAGTATAATCCCCTCACCATTTCCATAGCCTGGTCAAACGCTTCTCAAGTTGACGCCAGATGAGACTTTGTTTAGCGCTTGGATTTCCCTCGCGACAGCGGCGGAAGGAAACTATCCACGAAACAATTGAAAGGAATACAACAATGCGAAGAGCAATGTTGATGCATTTCGGATGGATTCTTCTTTTGACACCGTCTTGCAAGGAACTGCCAGTAAACTGTGCGGACGGACAGGTGGCCAAATGGAATGACGGAACAAAGAAGTGGGAGTGCGCAAACGACGAACCAGGAGATATCATTATCGCGCCAGGATGCGTATGCGAGAGATGTGACACCACGGTGGGTAAGAACCTCAGCTGGCGCAATCACAGCGGCTACGACGTAACATTGCTCTTCGGTGATCGCCATCCGTTCGGCCCAGGAAACTGCGGCATGCCATGTGAAATACCCGTAGAGAACAACGGTTGGGCACTGAAGACGGCGATGAGCCCGGGTAGGTACGAGTACTCCGTCGATGGATGCAGTGGCCGTCCAAAGGGGCCGGCGTGGGTTATCATCAATCAAACACTTGATCCATGAACTCCTATCGTTGCGAGAACTTGTCTCGACCGATTTCAGAAACATGCCCGGCTTGTGGGTCTGACTCGGTGTTTTCGATTGACTACATTAATTAACGAGCTTGTGGAACTCGTGTCAGCAAGCAGCGGTGAAGTCGAATTCGCGGACCCGATTTCCGGATTGACAAATGTCGGCGGAGTCGCGGCATTACTACGGTATTGATAGGGAGTGGGTCGAGCTACTATGCTGCACCTCCTGGGTCTGGACCACGAAAAGCTGACCTATCGGTACAGCGGCCCGGACTTCCGACTGACCGATGTCAACGGACGAGCGGTCACGGAGATCCCGGCCTAAAAGAGACGCCCCACTCGATCCGGGAAAGGACTCGGATGATTCTGGCCCCGTTACAATCGACTTGGGGCGAATAACTGCGGTATGTCCTATCCTATCTTGACCTTCCTGGTGTGGAATCCATATGTTATTCGCATGTTGTTGCCGATTGCACCGGACCGGGCGTGGAGGGCAGAAGCGACTGCGCCGGGGATCAAATCGTTCCGCGACGTCCGATGCAGTCGGTGCCGGCAAAGAATATTTGGCTGGTCCTTTCTATCCGCTCTGGCCTGGATATTCCTGGCGCTTCCCGCGGCGGCGCAGACGCAGTTCGAGAACGCGCGCGCAGAGATTCGCAAGCGTCTCGTCGAACGGCAGGTTCCTTCGATAGCGGCGGCCGTCGCGCACGACGGCAAGATTCTGTGGGAGGCGGGATTCGGCTGGGCTGACCGGGAGAATCGGATCCCCGCCACCCAGCACACCCCGTACTCACTCGCCTCGACCTCCAAGCCGATCACCACGACCGCATTGATGATCCTCGTCGAGCGCGGCAGGATCGACCTCGATCGGCCTGTCAACGACTATCTGGGCGACGCGAAGCTGCGGGCCGGGGTCGGAGATGCCACGGGCGCTACCCTCCGGCGGCTCGCCAACCACACCTCGGGCCTGCCGCTACACTACCAGTTCTTCTACGAAGACGAACCCTGGCGCGTGCCGTCAATGGACGAGACGATCCTGCGCTACGGTATCTTGATGACGGCGCCCGGCGAGCGGTATCAGTATTCCAACCTGGGCTACGGCGTGCTCGACTACGTGATCGCCCGCGTCTCGGGAAGGAGCTACGAGGACTTCATGCGCGAGCAGGTCTTCATCCCCCTCGGCATGACCCGAACCTCGGTAGGAATCGGGCCCCGGATGGAGACGCATGCCGCCGTGCGTTACAACGCGGGGGGGTCCCCGCTGCCGTTCTACGACTTCGATCATCGCGGTGCCTCCGGGATCTTTGCCAGCGCCCACGACCTGGTGAGGTTCGGGATGTTTCATCTCAAGGCGCGGCTGCCGGACCAGAGGCCGATCCTCACGGACTCTGCCATCGACCAGATGCAGATCCCCGCTCTGGCAGACTACGCCCTCGGGTGGCTAGTCGCCCCCGAGGAGCGGATGGGCTACAGGGTAGTGTTCCATGGTGGATCGATGCCGGGTGTCAGCACGCTCCTCTGGCTCGTCCCGGACGCGGGGATCACAATCGCTTTGGTAGCCAACCGCGCGGGCGCGTCGCTGTCTCCGGTCGCCGTCGCCGTGGTAAAAGATCTGCTTCCCGCGCTGCGCGCGCCGAAACCTGCGGCACCCGTTTCGAGCCCGGAGTTTCGACCAGGACCCGAGCTGACCGGCCAGTGGGTCGGACAGGTCCGGACTTATCGGAGAAAGCTACCGATTTCGCTGACCATCGAATCCGGCGGAATCGTGCGCGGGCGTCTGGGAAGACAGCTGGAGACCCTGCTCAACCAGCCGAGTTTCACGTCCGGGGTTCTGACCGGGCGCATGATGGGCGACCTCGGCACCGAAGACGCTGCCCGAAGGCCCTATACCTTGACCCTCGACCTCACCCTGAGAGGGGAGGTCCTCAACGGCGCCGTCATCGCGATGTCGTTACCGGGGCCGCGTGGCGGAAATGCCCACAGCCACTGGGCCGAGTTGCGGCGTAGTCCGACCAATCATTTGCCGAACAGCCATGCCGCGCAAGCGAGCATCGTTGCCGGAGAAGCTGCCGCTGGTGATGATTTCCACGTGCCGACAACGATCTCCCAAGAGGCGCAATCGGCACTGACAAAGTTCGACCGTTCCGCGCGAAATGCGCCACTGCCGGAGCCGGACGACGTGACGGCCTGGAAGAAGGTTCAGGCCGGTGTCGAAGCGAGATTTGCGGCGGCCAGCGCGAGGGTTGTCGAGCAATATCAGCCGCAGATCGTCGAACGAAAGTTGGGCGGTGTTCCCGTTTTCGACATCAAGCCAAAGGGTTGGAAAAAGAGCGGCAAGGTGCTGGTTTACACCCACGGCGGCGGCTACACGCTCTACAGTGCTCGCTCGCGCCTGCTCAGCGCGGTACCGATGGCCAACGATACAGGATTGCGAGTGATTTCCGTCGACTACACGTTGGCTCCTCATGCCAGATGGAAGGAAGTGACCCGCCAAGTCTTGACCGTAGTCTCTGCGTTGCTCAAAGAAGGGCATGCCTTAGGCAGCATGGCGCTATATGGGGAGTCCGCGGGAGGCGGACTGGCGGCAGCAGCCGTTCTGAGGATGCGCGACGAAGGGCTCGGAATGCCCGCCGCAGTCGTGTTGTGGTCCCCCTGGTCCGACATCACCGAAACGGGAGACAGCTACACAACGCTTCAGCACGCCGATCCACTGCTATATTATCCGGACAATCTCAAAAACAGTGCCGACGCATACGCAGACCCGAACGATCAGAAGCACCCCTATGTCTCGCCCGTGTATGCGGATTATTCGAAAGGCTTTCCGCCAACGCTTATTCAGGCCGGCACGAAGGAGATTCTGCTAAGCAGCGCCGTGCGGCACTACCAGGCACTGGATCAGGCCGGAATCCCGGTCAAGCTCGACCTCTATGAAGGCATGTGGCACATCTTTCAAGTGTTTCACCATGACATTCCGGAATCAAAAACGGCACGCGCCAAGGTGCGGATGTTTCTGGATCAGCACCTCGTGCAGTAACACACCAAAAGGAGCAGGAAAGACGAAACGATCGTTGACCGTGAACGCCCCGGATGGTCAGGGCGGTCGCAGGATTCTGAAGTTCGAATCCGAGGGAAGCTACACGGTCGAGGCCGACGGCACGGCCACGGCCGTCTACGTCAACCAGATCTCCAACGGCCAGATGACGATGGACACATTCGACCTGGTGATTACGGGCGCGGCGACCGTGTGGATTCCCGGGCGTCGCATGAAGAACGTCGCCAGGGAGACTTTCGGCGCGCAACGCGAAGCCGGAGTCACCGTTTCGCTGGTAAACAGCCTCCAAAAACGCATCTCCTCTATCAATAGAACGGTGCGTCACTGGCGGCGTTTCCGCGTCCACTATTGATCAGTAGTCCCCGGATTTATCCCGCCACTGAGGAGTTTCCTGCTTTCCTCGAGGAGATAGTTCATATACGCCACGTGACGCTCTGTCGAACCAGCCGTAGACGTCTCTATACAATATATCCCTGGCTTTCGGCTCTCGGAGAGTTTGGGCCACGTGTGAGGCCTTTGTCGGTCCGTTCTTCTGGAGGAACCCGGCAATTGTCAGGGCTCTTTGTCGGTAGGCGGTCATGATGCCCTTTCTCCTGTCTGTTCCGCCGAGGTTCGGATCGCCTATCCGTCTCGTGAACTCACCAAGCAAACGCTCTCGGCGGTATCTTGACCTGCGAGGTCTATACTCGCCGGGATCGAGAAGCACCTCTACGCTGCCGGCCTCGAGGTCCGGATCGACCGCCACCAGACCCAGGCCAAGCATCCTGAGCATCTTGATGATCTGTCTCCGGCGCCTTTTCAGAATTCCGCACCGCGCGGGGATGCCGATGTATACTTTTGGAGTCAGGGAAAGTCTTTCGACAGCCTGAAGGACCACGTTGAGATTGAAAGAGAGCTTGAGTTCGACAACAACCGGAGCTTCCTGACCGCGTATGGCTAGGACGTCACAATCCTCGACCTCCCCCTTTACTTCATACTTTTGAGATTCCAGAAACCGTTTCAGGGGAAGATAGAGATCCGATTCCTTCATACTCGTTCCTTGTGCGCCGAACGTTCCAGTTGGGTAGGCCGTCGGACTCGAAGTGGTTGCTATGCCTGCCCGACCATCGAAACCAGCTTACGGACCGTATTCCAGTTTCTCGCTGTCACTGGAACACCAAGCGCCTTTTCCACGTTTGCCGCGAGTTTTGAGCAACCCAAGGCGCATAAAGATAAAATACTGTTCCACGGAGTTCGAATTCTTCTGAGTTCGCTTTCATGGACACTAGCTGCTCGATTTTCGGCCGCCTCGAGGGCGACTCCAGAAAGAAGAAATGCAAAGCCTTTCCATTGCTCGTAGCGAAAGGGTTGTTTTCTATTGCGCTCTGAAATGCTGCTTCACTGAGAAGCAAGACCGTAGGCTCGAAGCCTTTCTTCTTCAAGACTCTTCTGCCGATTTCAGCCGCATCTTTCGGTTCAGCTTTCTTCTTGCTCTGGAATATTACGTTGCCGCTCTGAATGTACGTCCGAACATTTGCGTAACTCAAATCCTCAAGGAGCGTGACGAGCTCCTGCATGGGCAAGATGTTCTTTCCACCCACATTGATGCCTCGAAAGAGCGCGACGTACGTGTTCACGCTATCTCCTGAATGGCAAAACAGGAATCAAATAGTTCTGTATAATACGATAATCGGAAAGGAACACGTGGTTCCTTTCTGTATTTGAACGACGTGACACGAACCGGACCGGAAGGTGCGGCAAGGGCCTCTCGCTACCCAGTGAAAAATGGATGATCGATAATTCCCCTTTTCCGGCTCGATTTCCGGAAGTCTCACGTCGAACTTTCGTCAAGCAGATGGGAGTTGGCTTGACGTTTGGCACGGGCTCCCATCGCCAAACTTCTCGGAAGGCCGCAGCAGGGCCTGCGTCCGCGCTACCTCAGGCGAACGGTTCGAATCGGAGCCTGCATCCGCTCGATGACGAGTATCTGACCAAGGGATTGACTGGCGTTGCTCGCGGAGGCTACGAAAAAGGCTGGGCCATCACACCTCCGGGAGCGGGGCGTGACGACCGGACGGGCACATTCAATGCTCACTGGGGAGCGGCCGTCATTGCAGCATACTACCTGCTTAAGGAGATCCCCTTCGATGCACCGGCAGCCGATACGATCAAGGCCCAACTTGATCTTCTGATGGAACGGAAGACACAGTATTTCGAACCCTTTTCGAAAGAGAAACCGGACCCCCGCTTGATTCACAAGGTCCCGCAGTCGATTGAATCAAGGATCGAACAGAATCGACTCCACGGGCACCTGGTCATCTTCGCCGCGCATGCACTCCGGGCCTTGAGGGATCGTCCCGACTTGGCCACGCCGTCGATCATCAAGGGTGTGGTGAACATCGCGCACGAAGTTGACTCCGTGCCGGAGCGGGGACGAGGCGGCAAGACATATCCACCATACAAGAACGAGCGAGACATCATCGACACGACGTTCGAACACATCGTGAGATACGACAGACTACGTCTCGCGCCTTATGGCGGCGGTCGTCACCAGGGAGTCATCCGGGGAAACTTCATGCACTGGCTGACTCATACCCATGCGATTCTCAAGCTTCCAACAATGGGCTACGGAAACCTTGCGCAACGTGGACACCGAGCCCTGCGGGCTCACGGCAACCGCCGACAGACGCAACGAGGGACTTCACGCCTCCCAAATACGTTGGACTCGACCACTTCTATACGATGGATTACTGGGGAAACCCCACGCTCCATGGCCATTGGCGAAACGACAGCTTGATCTTCGCCCATGCGGTCAAGCAACTATACGCTTACACAAAACTCAGGGAACGCGTTTCGAACCAGGACATTCTGCCCGCGTGTGACCATCTCGTTCTCTATCCATTCGTCGATCCCAAGTTGTTCGAGTCCTAGGAGTCTGCGTCACGGGAGAGCACCGCTGCTCGCGTCTTCCGCATCTTCGGATGCACATCTGAAACAGTTCCCCGAGCCTCCAACGATGTCCGGGTGGGACAGGGGCTATTTCGCCGGTCCCAGACCCATGGCACGTCGCCAAGCCGCGATCTGTCCCAAATGATCCATTTCGTGTGACGTCATTAGGAAAACCGCGACGTCACCCACGGTTGGGAAGTACTTCCGGGTGCCCTCGTTGGGATGTTCCCGTTGCAGCGTATCCTGATCCGCCGCGGACACAGCCTCATTGAGTTTTTCATGGAGTTCGGCGAGGACATTGATCAATTCGTCTCGTGACGGATAGGACCCTGGATCGGCGCTGGGGACCCCGCCCGTACGGAATATCTCACCCCAGCCTTCCGGTACCGGAGACTCCACCCCAAAAAGCTGGCAGAGATGACCCTCGGCAACCGCCAGGTGACCAAGGCTCCAGGCCGGGTTGTTGACGACACCGTGCGGCTGCTGGCACATCTGGTCGTTCGAAAGATCGTTCACAAGAGTCTTGGCAAATCCCAAGTTCATACCATAGGCATGAAGCACGTGGCTTAGCATGTTATCGTCCCCTTTCGACGGTGATCGACTCCAAGCGGCAACGTCCTGAGAGCATCGGCAGCTTGGCCAAAGAGACCGGATTATATCATGAGGTCGCCCTTTCCCGGCCGGGAAGGAGGCCCCCGGGTCAGGACTGCAAATTACACTCAGTTAGGAGCAGAAGTTTGGTCAAGGACAAGAAGAAACGCGTGTGCTTTTCTTCAAATTCAAGCCTGAGGTCGCAGAGGATAGCTTGACAATCTGCGGTAGAACAAAGACCATCGCATCCATGCCGGGGAGTGAAAAATCCTTGTGATAATGCCGAGGTCGGGCCTTCGAGGCTCCACGCAGCCCGGCTTTCAGCAAATTCTTCGATGAATAAATTTCGCCTCTCGATAATCCTCCTCGCCCCGGTGTTGCTCGCGGCACTGTTCCGCTTCTCACAGCTCGAGCTGCGTCCCATGCACTCTGACGAGGCCGTGCACGCGGACAAGTTCGGAACGCTTCTGGAAGAAGGGCGCTACGAGTACGATCCGGAGGAGTATCATGGACCGACGCTCTACTACCTCACGCTGCTGACGGCGAAGTTGCAGGGAGCCTCCGCCTACGTGGATCTGACCGAAGCAACGCTGCGCATCGTCCCGGCCGTGTTCGGCGTGGCGCTGGTTGCCGCGCTCGGGTTGCTTCTGCCGTTTCTCGGAGCGGGTGCCGTCGCTGCGGCCGCCACCCTGACCGCGATCTCTCCTGGCATGGTTTTCTACAGCCGCTACTACATCCACGAGCAGCTCCTGGTGTTCTTCAGTTTTGGCGCCCTGCTTGCGGCCTGCCACTACGTCCGAAGGCCGGGCGCATGGCCGGCTGTCCTGACGGGGGCGTTCGCCGGGCTCACGCATGCCACCAAGGAGACGGCGCCGATCGCTCTCGGCTCCATGGCCCTTGCCCTGCTCCTAACCTGGCTCTGGGAGCGACGCGAAGGTCGCACGGATCTGTCCCTGGCTGCGCTCGCTCGCGGGCGGCACGTGTTGCTGGCGCTCCTTTCGGCCGCGATCGTGTCTTTCCTTCTCTTTTCATCTTTTCTCACTCATCCCGGCGGTGTCGTAGACTCGTTTCGATCCTACGGCATATATCTGAGCCGCGCCGGGGGGAACTCCCTACACGCCCACCCCTGGAACTACTACCTCGATCTGCTGCTCTACTTTCCCGCCCGCGAGAGCCCGATCTGGACCGAGGGGTTGATCGTGGCCCTGTCGATTCTGGGCGTCGTCTCAGCCTTCCGGCCGCGGAACCCAGAGAACAAAGAGAGCCCCGATCCGAGGCTGCTCCGGTTTCTAAGCTGGTACACTCTCCTCATGGTATTGATCTATGCGGCGATTCCCTACAAAACCCCCTGGTGCCTGCTGGGGTTCCTGCACGGCATGATCCTGCTGGCCGGTGGCGGCGCCGTCTGGTTGTACAGGTCGCTGCGCGCAGCGCCGCTCCGGATCGCAGTTTCCGTTTTGCTTGTCTCCGCCTCTCTGCACCTGGGTTGGCAGTCCTACGCCGGAAACTTCGGTTTCGAGTGCGACCCGAGAAACCCGTACGTCTACGCCCATACCGGAGGGGATGTCGTCCAGATCGTCCGGAGCGTCGAGGCCGTCGCCCGCTCACACCCGATGGGGCTCTCGATGCCAGTGGAGATCATCAGCCGCGAGAACCTCTGGCCGCTCCCCTGGTACCTCCGCCACCTCGGGGATGTCCGATGGTGGAACGGCGTGTCCGACACCACCCCCGCGGCACCAGTCATATTGATCAGCCCGGAGATGGAGCCCGCGCTGATCCGGAAACTCTACGAGCTTCCTCCTCCCGGTGAAAAGGAGCTCTATATGAACATGTTCGACAGGTACGTTGAGCTGCGGCCGCAGGTCGAGCTGCGCGGATACGCGGCCAAGAAGGCATGGGACGATTTTCGCCGGATGGAAACAAACGGGTCGAACCCCGCATCTACGGAGCCGTGAGGATGAAAGTACCCGAGGCGAGCGTCGTGACGTGCGGGCTGGACGAAGGGCTCAGCGCCGCCGGCGTCACGCGTTTCTCACATCAGGCGATGGCCACGGTGTTCGAAGTCTTCTGTGCCGGCAGCGATCCCGTTTACGCACGGCAGGCTGCTCAGGCAGCCTTCGACCTCGTGGACACGCTGGAAACGGAGATGAGCCGGTTTGTCGACAACAGCGACATTTCCAGAATCAACAGTCTCACCGCTGGACAGAGCACTCGGGTGAGCCCATCGACCATGGATTGCCTGCAAATGGCCGAGCTTGCCCACATCGAGACGGACGGGGCGTTCGACATTTCGATCGGCTCCGGTCTGGCGAATCTGAAGCTCGATCCGGACAACTTCTCCGTCCACCTGCTTGCGGATGGAGTCAGGCTGGACCTGGGCGGAATCGGCAAAGGCTATGCCGTCGATTGCATGGCCGAGCTGCTCTGGGAATGGGGAATAGAGCAGGCACTGATTCACGGGGGACTCAGCTCCGTGCGGGCACTCGAGCCTCCGGCGGACAGCTCGGGTTGGCCTGTCACCCTGAGCATGCCGGGAGGCGGAAGCGCCCCGATCCTGACGCGTCTGTCGGTGCGCCGGCAAGCTTTGAGCGGCTCCGGAATTCAGAAGGGAGAGCATATCCATGACTCCCGAGCGGACAGCCCCCTGTGCGGGCGCCTGGCAGCATGGGTTTCCGTGTCCGCCCGAAACCGAGCATCGTCCGGTCCGACTGTCAGCGGCAACGAACCGAACGAGTTGCCGGCCACGATCGCGGATGCTTTGTCGACGGCATTCATGATTTTGTCGGACGAGCAGATCGGGGCCCGGTGCCGGAGACAGCCGGGAGTAGAGGTGTGGTTGATTCCTGAGCCCGACGGAGCTGCTCTGCCCGAATTGTTGCACATCTCCTGACTCTGCGCCGGTCGGTCAAAGCTTTTCCTTTTTTAGAATTGAAGAATTGAGGATAATAGATCTATGAAAAATGACGAAAGAATTACCCCTTGGCTTGCGATGACTCGCAAGGCGTTGCGCGCAGCCGGAGTCGTGACCGCCGCGGCAGCGCTGTGTCTGGCGTCTGCGGGACTATACGTACCCAGGATCGCCAGCGGCCAGGGAAAGATGGTGCCTCTCCCCATTGCTCTGCCAAAGCCGATGTTCGAGGGCACTCCGGAAAACCTCAACGTTCCAAATCTGGAAAAGCCTCTGGGCCGATCGCGGGATCCCTTTCTTGCTCCTGCCGGCGTGGTCAACGCCGCAAAGGGGCGACCGGTACTCAGCAGCGACATGGAGCCGGTCATCGGCGAGCTCGAGCTGGTTACCGACGGCGACAAAGATGGGGCCGAGGGCTATTTCGTGGAGCTGGGACCCGCAATCCAGGATGTCACCATCGACCTTGGGGCTCAGAAGGAAATATTCGCAATCCTGGTCTGGCATTTTCACAAGACGCCGCGAGTCTATCTCGACGTCATTGTCCAGGTGGCCGATGATAAGGCCTTCAAGAAAAACGTTCGTACGCTCTTCAATAATGATCACGATAACTCGTCGAAGATGGGTACGGGCAAGGACATGAACTACGTCGAAACCTCGGAAGGAAAGCTCGTGGACGCCAAGGGATCGCGCGCGCGCTACGTCCGTCTATCCAGCAAAGGCAACAACGCCAACGACCTGAACCATTATGTCGAAGTGGAGGTTTATGGACGTGCGGCCAAGTAGCGCTTTCGAGCTCTTCGGACCGTGATCATGGAACCCCTAGTCCCAAAATAAGCGAGGTATGAGCTCGCTCGGAAAATCGTTTGCCTTTTCCGAATATCTCGTGGATTTCAGCTCCTTGTGCGTAACAGGGAAAGCAAAGAGAAACACAAGAGACAAACCTTCCATTGGTTGTCTGGATCACTTGATCTTGTTTGTCTCTGTTATGCCCTTCCTTTCGCCCGCCACTCTTGCTCCGCCGGGGGTACGGGCTCACCCGCCGGCGAGGCGCCTTCAAGTAAACCTGAGTTGCCTGATATAGTCGAACGTCGCCAAAAAGGTTTCGAGATGCTTGCTATAGGCCAATATCCTGTAAACGAGGCGACGACCGGTTCTTACAATCTGACAGGGTATTTGCACAAAGTTCACCAGGAAGCGTTTGAACTCCATCCTCAAGATATCACGACGTACTGTCGGCGCCTGCGTCACCAGGCCATACCAGGCCTTCAGATTCCACGCCAGCGATGCGATGACCATGTAGGCCCAGTTCGATACCAGACTGTCCGAAGGCATCCTCAAGGCGTTCACTCCACTCTTGAGCTGACCGATGACGTTTTCCTGGTTGCAGCGATCGTTGGCAAAAAGGACCACTTCTCCCATCGTCATCTCCCGATCGTTGGTGATGTAGAAGAAGTACCGGACCTCATCAAACAGCCGGTGCTCCCCCTTTTCGATCGTGAGGTTCTTCCGAACCACAACCATGCGATAGGTTTTCTTACAGTGTCCGGGACGATAGTCAAACTCGGCGACCTGCTCGCTCTGCAGGCGGATGTTCTTGAATTCTCTCTCCTTGATTACTTGTTCTTTGACGTTTTCCGGACGGCGCCGTTCTTCGCTCTTGACCTCATAACGAGGAGGCCGCTCGAGCGGTTTCCATTGTCTCTCCGGCAGGGCATCGGCCATCCCGACCAGGTTCGGCTTGGCGTCATAACCAAAGACAAAACCAACCCGCTCGTCCCAGCGATCGAAGTTTCTCGTCAGCGAGAAATCCGTGTCGCCCCGAAGCCAGACCTTCGTAAACACCGACGACACCAGATCGATTGCCCGGTCCATCCACTCGGCCGCTCCGTCGGAAGAGGGACGGTTGCCCGGCCGATTCATCAGATAGAGGACCTCATTCGTATTGGCCAAGGTCACGATCAACGGTGCGTAACCCCAGATCCCGTTGTAGGCAATGTCCATTCCTTCCTTGCATTCCCCCAAGGTTCCGGCGACGGTCCCGTCCACGTCGATGATGGCCTCCTTCCGGAAGGAAGCATCCTGCAACTTCCACACCTTGGTTCGGGTTTCATTGATGGTTTCCTGAAGTCCGAAGATCCAATCCTCATCGAAACGACGGAGGAAATCTCCAGCCGTCGTGGGATCCGGAATCCTCTCGGCTCCCAGTCCGGATTCGTGTAGGTCTTGGTCCCGCACGGACAACGGAGCCCCTTATCTCCGGTCCTGTGGACAGTCGATGAGACCCGACATGACGTGGCAAGCGCAGGAATATGAGCAAGTCCATGATAGGATTCCAAGCTGGAAGGAAAGAGGTCCAGTTGAGCAAGACCGCCGTAGCGGTTGATATCAAAGACCGAGCTAGCAACCGCGTCCAGGCCACGAGCTTGTGAATGGCTCCGAATACCAAGAGCGAGATCCGATGAGCGCGCTTTATCATGGAGCGATCGTTGTAGCCTAGGAGCCAGAATCCTTGACACCGATAGGATGCTTTGACCTATCACACCCTGCCAAATCATGATTTCGGTCAAGCACTCGGTCGGCGAGTACGATGAGGGGCAAGGCCCACACCAACGGCGTCTGAGAGCTTCTGGTATTCGACCTGTTGAAGCGGGCGCATTTCGGGATGTCTTCCATAAGATCAGTCCTAACGCATCTGGATCCCGCTATGTTCGGCGCACGTTTGCGGGGAAGCACAATCTTCGTCATGCATGCACACCCTGCATCAGATGCGACTAAGGCCTAGTTGTGACGTTTCTGGTCGAGAAGAGGCTGACGTCATCTGTGGCACTCCGACTGCAGATACAGCGGGTCTCGCCGCTCTAATCCGGTGAACAACGGTCAATTTTCCAATAGGCTCTCACCAAATCCCAAAGAAAACTGAAAAGAAGAGCTGCATCCTCTCATAGTCAAACTCGTTTTCTCATGCACTTTCTTGGGCTGGCGTAGAGCGGCCAACGGCATGCGTCAAGATCGTTGCACTCACCATGTGCTGGGCGTAATCTCGGGCCATCTGGACCCCAGCGATCAAGCTGTACATCTTCGGTGGTGCGGATACCTCGTGCTTAGGGGCTCATGGACACCTAAGCAAAGCACGGGCTTTGATGTCTTCATCGTAGCCCTTTGCGACGTGGACGACGCGCGGGGCGCCAAGACCTTTGAGACCTACCCCGGTGCGAAGACCTATCGCGACTTTCGCATAATGCTCGAACAGCAGAGAGACATCGATGCGGTCATCATTGCCACACCGGACCACACGCACGCCGTCATTGCGATGGCATGCATGCAGCTCGGCAAACACGTCTACGTTCAGAAGCCCCTGACGCGTTCGATCTGGGAAGCGCGCATGCTGACCGAGGCCGCTCGCCGCTACAAGGTAGTCACCCAGATGGGAAATCAGGGGCACTCAGGTGAAGGAGTGCGCCTCATCGAAGAATGGATCGCCGACGGAGCCATCGGAAAGGTGCGCGAAGTCCATTCATGGACGAATCGCCCGCGCTGGCCGCAGGGGATACCCCGGCCCGAGACCACGCCGGAGGTGCCTTCCACCCTCGACTGGGATCTTTGGATAGGACCGGCGCCGATGCGTCCCTACAGTCCCGCCTATCATCCGTTCAGCTGGCGTTCCTGGTGGGATTTCGGCGCGGGAGCCCTCGGAGACATGGGCTGCCATGTGATGGACGCGACCTACACCGCCCTGAAACTGGGATACCCGACGAGTGTGGAGGCGACCGTCGCGTACCGGTTCGTGCCGCCCGGGCCGGGGAAGCGCGGTTACGGACAACGCGTCGAATATGACGACAGCTTTCCGATAGCCAGCACCGTTCACTATACCTTTCCGAGGCGTAGCCGGAAGTACCCGGGCCTGAGATACCATTGGTATGACGGCGGCCTGCTGCCGGCACGGCCGGATGATCTCGAGCCCGAGCGTAGGCTTCCGTCGAGCGGAACCATCTTTGTCGGAGACAAGGGCAAGCTGATGTGCGGAACCTACTCCGAGAGTCCGCGGCTCATTCCAGAAACCAGGATGCGGAGGTACAAGCGGCCCAAGAAGAAGCTGCCGAGGGTGAAGGGCAGCCATGAGCAGAACTGGATCGACGCCTGCAAGGGCAAAACGAAGGCAACCAGCAACTTCGACTATGCAGGCCCTTTCACCGAGACGGTCCTGATGGGAAATCTCGCCATCTGGTTTGCGGCCCAGAGGCTCCTGTGGGACGGCCCGAACATGAAGTTCACGAATCACCCCGAAGCCAATGAAATGCTCAAGCCCACCTATCGCGAGGGCTGGAGTCTCGGGGTCTAGATGAGAAGGGACCGGGGCCGTTCTCATCTTTCCGGAAAGGCGGATCGGAACGGCGACCCGCGCGAAGCAAGGGAGATGCAGTCATGAGTACGGAAGACACCGAAAACACCAAGGACAAGCCGGGCAGTTCCAGTCGGGTGCCGGGGAATAAGCTCGATCGACGGTCGCTGCTGCAGGGACTGTCCACGGTCCCGGCGCTCGGTCTGTTCGGCTATGCACTGAAGAAACAGCAAGGCTACGAACAGGACCGGACGGAGATCATCGAGAGCACTGAGAGCACTGAGAGCACTGAGAGCACTGAGACCACCAAGACTGCTTCATCCAACCTCCCCGAGATCAACGTTGGATTGCTGGGGATGGGCGCTCAGGGTCAGGTCCTGCTCAACGCGATGTTGAAGATACCCGGTCTGCGATATCGGGCTGTGTGCGACATCTGGACGGAATACAACCAGCGCCGCGGCGTGAATCTTTTGAAGAAGTACAAGTTCCCCGTCAACGGATACGAAGATTATCGCGAGATGCTGGACAAGGAAAAAGACCTGGACGCCGTCATCATCGCCACGCCCGATTTCTGGCACGCCCAGCAAACGGAAGACTGCCTGCGAGCGGGCAAGCACGTTTACTGCGAAAAGGAGATGTCAAACACCATCGAAGGGGCGCGCAAGATGGTGCACGCCGCGAGAGAAACAGGAAAGCTGCTCCAAATCGGGCACCAACGGCGCAGCCATCCACGCTACATTCACTGCTACGAGAAGCTGCTCGGGGAAGCCGACCTGCTGGGGCGCATTGTCACAGTCAACGGTCAGTGGAATCGCGGCGTGCAGCCCGACCTGGGCTGGCCCAAGAAGTACACGATTCCGAACGAACGTCTCGAGCAGTACGGCTTCAAATCCATGCATCAGTATCGAAACTGGCGCTGGTACAAGGGGCTTGGCGGAGGTCCAATCGTTGACCTCGGCTCACACCAGATCGACATTTACAACTGGTTCTTGAACGCACCTCCGTCCCATGTCCTGGCCAGCGGCGGGAATGATTTTTATGATCCGGCGACCCACGAATGGTATGACACCGTAATGGTCATCTACGAGTATCAGACCGAGGCCGGCTCAACCCGCGCCTACTACCAGACTCAGACCACGAACGGCAGCCAGGGCTACTTCGAGAATTTCATGGGAAGTGAGGGCACGCTCATCATTTCCGAGTCGGAGCAGAACTACGCCGGCCGTCTCTACCGCGCTCCCAATGCTCCCGCGTGGGACGAGTGGGTTCGAAAAGGCTACATCACGATCCCGGAGTCCACTGCACCGCCGCCGGACTCCTCCGGGGCTGTTCTGGACGTTCGCGAATCGGTGGCGCCCGACGAACACCGCGTGCCCATCATTTTTCGCGACCCCTACCACAAGCCGCACCTGGATAACTTTTTCAATGCCGTCCGGGGAACCGGGATGCTGAATTGCCCGGCTGAAATCGGCTACGAAACCGCAGTGACCGTGCTCAAGGTCAACGAAGCCGTCGATGCCAGACAGCGGCTGGCGTTCAAGCCGGAGGAATTCCACGTTTGAAGGCGTCGCCGTCTGATCCGACTTCGATACCGGAACCGTCAGCCGAAGCGAGACTCAGGAACTCACAATGGTAGAACAGAGATTCACCACACTGCAGATGATCACGCTCGTTGTCCTGCGCGTTCTCATCGGATGGCATTTCCTCTACGAGGGCGTGTCCAAGATCCTCGAGCCGACCTGGTCTGCCGCAGGATTTCTCATGCAATCGCGCGGGACATTTTCGGATTTCTTCCGCTGGCTGGGCTCCGATCCGGACATGCTGGAGAGGGTGAACCAGCTCAACATGTGGGGGCTAGCGTTGATCGGTCTAGGCCTGATCCTCGGCTGCTTTACCCGAGTTGCGAGCGCCTGTGGTGTTCTGTTTCTGCTTCTGCTCTATCTTTGCAATCCACCCTTCATCGGCTACTTCTACACAGCTCCGATGGAGGGGAACTATCTGATCGTCAACAAGAATCTCGTGGAGCTTGGCGGACTGCTCGTCATTTCAGTGACATCCAGCGGGCGCTTCGCGGGACTGGACAGGATCATACACGGGCTGTTGCGCCGGAACTCCATCCCATCGGAGACTTGACCCATCTTTGGTGCCGAAGGAGGGAGTCGAACCCACATGCCCGCAAGCACCGCGGGATTTTGAGTCCCAGGCCTGCGTTACGTGATGCGATCATTCAACGGCTGCTTCACTCGGGGTGCTCGCAATCAAAGGAACATCGACTCGTTGCAACTTGAAAAGCGCAGGTGGAATGCAATGTGTTGAGGTTTCTACACTCGGGTTGAGGGGTTGTCAACAATAGCTCTAACCGCATCCACCGCACCCGCCACATCCGCCGCATCCGCCGCATCCGCCACCACAGCCGACCCCGACGCTGCTATTGTTGTTCCCGGATTTCTGGAACATCCCGGGGAGATAGGCGAAGGCCGTACCGGTAAGGGCTCCCATTCCTGCGACCGCGACCCACGCATCCATCGGAACGTGAGCCCTGGCTGTCAGATTTTCGAACCGAGCCAAGTAGTTGCGGCCGCGGCTGGTGCACCGATCCGGGGCACAAGAATACAGCAAGGCCGCGAGCCCAATGACTCCGAGCACGATCAGGAGTCCCACTGGCTGTTCGCGTGAGAGTCCGACCACCAGGCGCGCAATGCCCAGAACCGCAAGGATGATCCCGCCCGTAGTGGCTATTCTCCATATTTTCGAGCGAATGTCGTCCGGCAACAGCATGCCATCGGCGTGCAATCTCTCCTCATAGTGCGTGGCCGCGTAACTGCCTACGAGACTGGCCAGCCTATGAGGCTCAAAGATCTCCTCGGTTCCACGGGCACTCCCAAACCACTCGTAAACGTGGCCCTCCAGGGGAGAGAGTGTGTGCTCTGACGGTGGTGTGGGCGCCTGCACGATCTTGCTTTCGGTCGTGGAAAGAACACTCCCCGTGCTGGTCGTGTTCTCGACTTGAAGAAAACCCCGGACCACTAGTCGCGCGATGAGCGCGCGAGTGAGTTCCTCCTCCCCTCCACGCAGGTAAGCAATTTCGTCAAAATCCAACTCGGGTGAGGCATGCACGGAGTCATCGACAGCCGTCGGATCGCTGCGGCGGGCGAGCCACCAGCACACGATGATTGTCGCCAGTATGACGGTAGCATAGAAGAAGAGGAATTCTCCTCCATTCAGAGTGGTTACGGGAGTGAATTACCCTCGCCTGAAGGCGAGGGCTTCGGTCGTCGGCTGAAGCCGACTAAAGGCCTCGCCTCATAGAATGGCCTATTCCGTTATCTTAAAGTCCCGGTCCTCCTGGGGCTCGACACCTTGTTGCTCAATGTACTGCTTGATCACTTCGTCCGTCACATTTCCTGTCGTACACACAAAGTACCCTCGTGCCCACAGGTGCCGGCCCCAGAACTCCCTTTGCACCGACCTATATTCCCTCATTAGATGGTGACTGCTCTTCCCCTTCACGGCCTGCATGATTCGGCTCGGCGACACCTGCGGCGGCATGCTCAACATCAAGTGCACATGATCTGGACTCACATTCCCTTTCACAATCACCACATCCTCAGATGCACAGATCTCTCGGATCAGCTCTCTTGTCCTTCTGGCTATGTCCCCCTTCAGGACCGGCTTGCGGTACTTCGTGATAAACACAAAGTGATATTGCAGCTCATAGACTGTGTGCGATCCTTTCCGGTATCTCGGCATGCATCATTGTACCGCAAGCCTCCTAAAGGCTTCGCCTGAAGGCGAGGGATTTCACCCATCCCCGAGTGGGACATTAAACATTGTGTAACTCCCTTCTGGTTGCTTAACAGACCGCCAAGATGGCGGCGCCGAGTAGAAGACCGACAGTGGTCATTGCTACCAACAGTGCGTCTCGTTTCTGAATGACCCACACGCGCCGCGGGTTTATTCGTTGACCATGAACGTCCACACCAAAGCGAGTGGAGGGATCGGGCCAAATGTCAGCGGGCGGCTCGTTGCCGAAAAACTGCCGATAACTTGCCATTGTCGCGGCGTACGATGAGTGAAACTTGGCCTCCTCGATGCTGCCTCCTGTTGTGGGACTGTGATGAAGCGGCCTTTCGAGCGCCAGGTGACAGAATCGATTCCAGTACGAATCGGTGTACAGCAGATGTAGATGCCAGGCTTGATCGACCTGATCGGATGGGGTTACCCCATGCCCGGCCGCGATCGCAAGAAAAGTAAAACGGCGATACTCTCGCAGCACACGGATTGAATATTGGAGAGACCATCCGTTTTCCCGGCCGAGCCGCTGCACGAATGAGAAGGTGACAATACCATCGTCAAACTCGAATGCGGCGATCCGGGCCCATAGGTCCTCGTGCTTGGAGCGCCACCTCGGCATTGTTTCCTGCAAAGCCGCGCCCGCTCCATTTTGGTTACGTCCTCTTTCCTTTTTCATGTCCCTTCCTGTAGAAAGAGACGACAATCGGAAAGGAACGGACCGCTAGCCGAAAAAAAAGAGTGGCGATTTGGTGTGGAACGGAGGTGAGGTTTCTCTCGCTGAGCATCCTCACGCGGTGACTATTTGTCGCGCTGCTGGATGATGACAACGAAACCGGTGTTTCCAACGGGTGAGAAGCCGGCTAACCAGCGGCCGCCAAACGCAGGGTCCCGTGCGGCGAAGGGATCGGAATAGTCGCGGATGCGGTCAGAGTTTATCGTGGAAGAGGGTGGCTGAAGCTCTTCTCCGCATTGTCGCGTCCCGACTTGAGGAAGCTTCGAAATATCGAGGCCCACAGCCTCCTCGCCTCGCTCCCGGTATCAGGGATGCAGGAGCAACAGGTAGTCTGTCGTGGGCCCGGCCTCCGGCTCCCACTGGTATCGGTTTCTGTCCCAAGGGGCCACGAGAACTGCCTTGCGGCTCTCGTCATGCAGATTGGCGATACCCATGGTGGCATCGGTAGTCACCGAGACGGCCACGACGCCTGACACTTGGCCGTCCTTGACGACGGGGACACAGACGTCGAACTTGTACATACCGTCGGCAATAGAGAGATAGATGCTGGAGATGTGGATACTCGCCAGGCCTGTTTTGCCCGCGTGGCCCAGCGTCCCCTGGAAATAATCACGCCGGTTGAAGTTCTCGCCCCGGATTTCGTGGCTAGGAGTCCTGGCAACCATGATCCCTTGGGCGTCCAGAACCTGCCAGTTCTCGAACGTCCGATCCTTGGGCAGTCGCTCGCAAAACTCCTGGAGGCGCCGGCCTTCCGATCGGTCCAGGAACTCCTTTGCTGACCCATCCGCGAGCTCTGGGGCCAGCGCATTCCACTCCTGCAAGAGGGCCGCAAGTTCGTCATCCTGTCCCACCTCTTCCACCTGGACTCCCCATTCTTCCATTCGATCGAGCATCACACTGGCAACGTGACGAGCAATGTAGGCATTACTCTCGAGAATCTCGTCCCGTCGGGCATACTGCTCTGCCACGCTCAGTAGGACCAGGACGAGAAGGGCAACTCCTGTCCCGACAAGCGCGGCGGCAAGAGGGTTGCGCCGGCACCAACGCCAGGACCGCGCCGCGCGGCCGACCGGACGGGCAAGGATCGGACGGCCCTCGAGCCAATTCTCCAAGTCCTCGGACAGTGGCTTGGCTGCCTCATAGCGCTTGCCCGGATCTTTTTCCAAGCACTTGAGGCAGATTGTCGAGAGATCCACGTCAACGTTTGAGTTCAAGAGACGCGGATGATCCGGCTCGCTCTCCTGCACCATCCGGAGAGTTTCTAACGCGTTGCTTCCTCTAAAAGGTGGGCGAGCTGTCAGGAGCTCGTAAAGCACGGCTCCTATACCGTAGACGTCTACGGACCAGCTTAGGAGACTGGTACGCCCTGTCATTCTCTCCGGGGCGAGGTACGCCAGTGTACCGGCCACGCCGCCCGTCGATGTCTGGGTTTCGTCTCCATCCACGCGCTTGGCCAAACCGAAGTCCGTAATGTGCGGCTGCATACCCTGATCCAGAAGTATGTTCGCCGGCTTGAGGTCTCGATGCAGAATGCCGCGCTGGTGCGCATACCGGACGGCGCGGGCGGCTGTGGCCATAAGGCTAGCCGCCGCACGCGGATTGTTCCTGAAGTAGTCCAGGTGATCGGCCAGGCTTCCGCCCTCGATCATCTTCATGGTGAAGTATGGCTGCCCTTCGTGTTCGCCAACCTCGTAGATGGGAACGATATTGGGGTGATCCAATCCGGCCGCTGATTCTGCTTCCCTCCTGAAACGATGCACGTCTTCCGGCGAGGCAAGTTGACCTATGAGGATCATCTTGAGTGCCACGATTCGATTCAGGCTCTTTTGCCGAGCCTTGAAAACCACGCCCATGCCGCCTCGGCCCAACTCTTCGAGCAGTTCGTAGTCCCCGAAGGCTCGCGGCAAGGGTCCGGTGTCCCCCGCCCAACGTTGGACCGCGTCGCGATTACGGAAGAAGGAGGAGAGATCTGAAGCAAATTCAGGATGGAGGGCCAAAAAATCGGCCTGGTCGGGCTGATTCCCGCCCTCGGCCGCGGACAAGTACTCGGCTACTAGAGAGTTTAACCGCTGCTCATAACTCTCTTCACTCTCTTCTGGCTCATCCATGGGACTCATCCGGGGGACTCATTCGGTTTCGAGGTGATGAAGTGATCTCCGCAGGGTCTGCAGGCCGCGACGAAGAAGCCCTGCAACACCAGCTGCGGAGCGGCCCATGATGTGCGCCACCTCCGAAACCTTGTATCCGGCGACATGGTGCAACTCGATAGCGGTCCGCTGACCGCCCGGGAGTGCCTCGAGCGCCTGGACGAGGAAGAGAAGGCGCTCTTTTCGCAACACTGCCCGACGGGGTGAGGTGCGCTTGTCGACACAAAGTTGGTGCAGCCGCCCGGTCGACGAGTCCAATGTCTCTCGAATGGACCTCTCCAGAGCCACGTCTCGCTTCCCTCGCCCGTAGTGGCGGACGGCATCGGTCCACTTGTTGGCCAAAGTCGCCCGCAGCCATGCCGCAAACTCTTCCTCTGTTCCGCCTCGGAATTGTGCGAGCGCCCCGTGCGCCTGGAGAAGCACTTCTTGAACGATGTCGGAGACATCGAACTTTCCACGCAATATCGGCGATCTTTGCATCAAGGAATATGCTAGAACACGGAGATAGCCCCTATAGGAATCCGCCTGCGGGTTGAATCGGTTTGTCGCCATTTGAGCGTTGTGGTTGTTCTATGTCGCCGGCAGTCGTGAAACAGAGTGTATTTCAACCCATTTCCGTAGGCAACAGGCGCTTCCACGAGCCGGCCGCTCATTTCACCTGGCTTTCTTGCTGGCCGTTGCTTTCTTCTTGGCTTTTCGGCTATTTCTTTGTCTCGCTAGCCCGGCGGCCGCCTGCAGACCATTGAGATAGTTCGAGATCAGAGAGGTGGCCATCCCCTCTGCTGACCCATCCTTCACGATCACCTTGTCGGTGAGTTGTACGATACAAATGCCGTGGACTCCAGCCCATAAGATGTGTGCGTGATGCTGTAGGTTCTCTTTGCGACCGGATGGGAACAGGGGCGTGATGGCATCTTCTACCAGTCGGAGCAAGAGACTAGTCTTGTCGTGATACCACTTCGGAACGTCTTGGCCGTCCGGCAAGATGTGCTCGAACATGACATTCCACAACTTGGGATGTTCCCGAACAAACCCGATGTAGCTCCGTGCCATCGCTATCACTTTCGCCTCGGGTGGCCCCGGGGAACTCATCGCCTCCGACACCAAGCGCTCTAGCGCGTTTAGTGTCTCTCCACGCAGCTGAAGCACCAGGTCATCGAGGTTATCAAACACGTTGTAGAGCGTCCCTGGCACGTAACCGATTTTTTCTGCGATGTTCCGGACAGTGAGTCCCCGATAACCTTCAGACTCCGCAATGGTCCACGCCGCGTCAAGGGCCATACGCTGAAGTTCCTCTCTGCTATGATCAGATCGCCTTCCCAAGCCATTTCCTCCCGAATCGAGCACCTCGAGAATTCTATGTAATATTATATTGACCTTTGTTCAAAATCAAGCTATGCTTTATGAACATTGTTCAATTTAGTGGGCGATGGAGCGTAGGGCGAGGGGTACGATGAACCACAGGTCAATCAGGTGCAAGTTGCGATTCCTGGTCTCGGCAATCACAACAGGTCTTCCGAGGGGAGGGAAACGATGACTACAGTGCTCTTTCAGATCGTAGCGGTGGCCCTGACGGCCATCTTTGTGTATTTCGGCATGGATGTCCGCCGCAGACACGGTGCAGGAGACTTCGTTTCAGTGGCATGGCAAACACTCATGAAACTGCTCTCTTTCATGTTGATCGGGGCGTTCGTCGGGATCACGCTGTTGCTATCGCAAGTGATGGCAGCGGACTGGCTGGCCCTGGCCGTCATCGCGAGCGGAACTGCCTTCATTGCGGCGGCGAAGCGGTCTCTCGGAAGTGTGCACACATTTACCGGTCAATACCTGGAGAAGCCGGGTCTGGTAACCCAAGGCGTCTATGCCACCACCCGCAATCCACTCTATTTCGGTGTGCTTCAATGCGAATTGGGTGCCTCAATGCTCATAGTCCTCAAGGCGCCATTGCTATGGCCCGAGAGTCATCCCTACTGGCTAGGAGCCCTTGGTGCCGCGTTGCTTTACGCATTGTCGTTCAACTGGATCATGGCGGTGCACGAGGCGCGCCACCTCGAACGGCATTTCGGTGAACAGTATCGTCGGTACCGCGCGGACGTGCCCTTTCTCTTTCCCTTGATCCGATTGAGGAAGGAGGCCCGGCGATGAATCCAGCTGCCACTCATGCATTGCAAGAGAGGAATTTCCGACTCGACGGAGGTCAGGAACTCTCCGCTCGAGGTCTCTGGTATGACGAAAGTCCCCTGAGCACACACTTGCTCAACGCGTACACCCTGCTCGTACCTGAGGGGGAACGTTTCATCATTCGGACGTGCCGGCGCTATCTGGGTCGAATCACCCTTGAGTTGAAGGCCGAGCTGGAAACACTTTTCTTTCAGGAAGGGTCTCATTCGCGCGAACACCAACGTGTCCTGAAGGCAATGCAAAACGATCGTATGGGTCTGGACACCTTCCGCACGATTATTGGATGGATCTGCTACCGGCTCGTCGAACCAGTGACGCCACTGAAGCTCCGTCTAGCCACGGCCTCCGCTATCGAGCACCACAACGCGGCGATCGCGACCTTCTTTCTCAACCAGGAGTTGCTGAGGCACGTTCGGGCGGCCGAGCTACGTCGGCTCTTCCTTTGGCACTTCATCGAGGAGATCGAGCACAAGGAAACAGTTTTCAAGCTGCTTCAAAGCGTCTCTCCCGCCTGGTCGCTGAGGGTCCTGGGCCTGTTCTTCAGTTTCAGCACGTTTCTCTTGTACCTTTTGCTGGGAACGATCGTCCTCGGGCTGAAGACTCGGTCGGCGTTGAGCGTCACCTTTTGGAGACAGCTCTTATACAACTCGGTCGATCCCCAAGGGCTGTTCGTTGCGGTAACGAGGGAATCACTACGCTACCTGAAGCCGAATTTTCGTCCGTCCCTGGAGGAAACCCGGACGCTACTCTCGTCGGCACTGACCGAGCTCGAGCACTTGGGGGTTGAACGCCCCAAGAGGATGGCGGAGCCCTGTGCGCGCCCTCTACCACCGAAGTTCCAGAAAAAGGTGAAGAAAACCATGGAGCGGGTTCGAAAACATCAATCAACCCACAGCTTCTTCTTCAACAGCATCGAGAAGTATGATGGTGCATGGCTCCAGAGCGCCGGAGAGCGGAAGCTCAATTTCTGCACCTATTCCTACCTGGGATTGCTAAATCACCCGCTCATCAATGCGGCGGCACAAAACACCATCGAGAGGTATGGAACGGGCACGCATGGCGTACGGTTGCTAGGGGGAAATCTGGTCATTCACGAACAGCTCGAATCCCGTATCGCATCCTTCTTCAGCAGACAGGCGGCGATCACCTTCAGCTCGGGTTTTATGACCAATCTAGCCGTTATTGGAACACTTGTAGGGAAAGGTGACTATGTGCTTGCCGACGAACTCGTCCATGCCAGTATCGTCGACGGCTGCCGCTTTTCCCGCGCCGAGATCCTAAAGTTCCGGCACAACGACGCTAACGAACTCGCCCGTAAACTTGCCGGCCTGCCAAGAGATGCGCGTAAGCTCATCGTGGTTGACGCGGTCTACAGCATGGATGGAGATATCGGACCCGTCGGCGAGCTGATCGAGCTGCGGAACCGGCATGACAACACGCTGCTAATGGTGGACGAGGCCCACAGTTTGGGTGTGCTAGGGAAAAGAGGACGGGGTGTCGAAGAACACTTTGGCTGTGTTGGAAAGATCGATGTTTTGATGGGAACGCTGAGCAAGGCCATACCATCCCAGGGCGGCTACATTGCTGGTTCTCACGAGCTCATCCACTACCTTCGTTATAGCGCTCGAGGTTTCGTTTTCAGTGCTGCACTTTCTCCGGTTGCTGCTGCTGCTGCCCACGAGGCCCTGCAGGTTATCGAGCGCGAAGGGGAGGTTCGTCGGAGGCAACTGATGTCCAACGCGCGGTACTTGAGTCGGCGCTTGCGTGACGAAGGATTCAATGTCGGCAACAGCGAGTCGGCCATTGTACCGGTCCTTTTCGGAAACGAGGATCGAGCCTTTGAAATGGCGAGACGGTGTCACCTGGAAGGAATTTACGTCATGCCCGTTGCCCATCCGGCTGTACCAAAGGGAGAGGAGCGTTTGCGCATGAATGTTACCTGCGAGCACCAACAGGAGGATCTGGACTACGCAGTCGAGTCTTTGCGGCGGGCAAGAACCGCTGTAGAGGGGGCTTCGCCATCATCTGGTAGCTCGACACCGGCGCAAGAGAGGTCATAGCGCGGAAGAAGATGGGCGAAGATTAGCTTCACGAATGATACTTCGTGCTGCAATCTTGGCAAATGCTGTGCGAGAACAAGCTTCGCCGATCGAGGGCGATCAAGGTCGTTTCCAGAGCGCGCCAGATTTGTTTTGCCATGGATTGCCCCCATTCCTATACTTGGGTTTCAACCTGCAAATGAGAATATTCATGAAAAAGACTATCTGTTCAACTCTGCTCTTGATTAGCGCAATCTTCATTTTAGGCCGGGCAGTAGATGCAGAAGAAGGTGAGATTGATTCGTGGGATGGACCTTTCTTTTTCATTCAAATGGCAGATCCCCAATTTGGTTATTATGCTGCCGGTGAAGCCAAAATAAAAAGGGCTGCAATGAAACGGCGGGGCGCTCCCCTAGCAGTCCGTGGTAAAAGTCTGGTAAATCCTTTTGTTCGCAATCGACTCTCTACTGCGCTTCGACTAAAATCGACGCATGGCCATGGGAAAAAAGAAACGCAAGTCGAAGCAGACCAACATGTGGGTGCCGACTCAACATCTCCCCAGGAGTGCATCCCACCCTTTCTACCAGCGATTGAATCAGGTGCTCGACGAAGCCGGGTTTGACGAGTTTGTCGAGCAGCGATGTGCGTGTTTTTATGCACCCAAGATGGGTCGCCCAAGTCTGGCACCTGGTCGATACTTCCGTCTTTTGATGATCGGATACTTCGAGGGACTGGATTCGGAGCGAGCTATCGCCTGGCGTGCTGCCGATTCGCTGAGCCTGCGCGGGTTCTTGGGACTCGAGTGGGGCGAGGATCCGTCGGATCATTCGACGATCTCCCGCACGCGACGGCGCATGGATGTGGAGACGCATAGCGCAGTCTTTGCCTGGATCCTGAGCCGGCTCGCTGAGGCGGACCTGGTGAAGGGCAAGACCCTCGGGGTGGATGCGACCACTCTGGAAGCCAACGCGGCTTTGCGCAGCATTGTACGGCGGGATACCGGAGACAGTTACGAGACCTACTTGACGAAACTGGCACAGGAATCGGGTATTGAGACACCGACCCGGGAGGATCTGGCGCGCATAGATCGCAAGCGGCCGAAGAAGGGTTCCAACGATGACTGGCAGCACCCGCAGGATCCGGACGCCCGCATCACCAAGATGAAGGACGGCCGCACGCATCTGGCTCACAAGGCCGAACACGCCGTGGATCTGGAAACCGGAGCGGTGGTTGGCATCACGGTTCAGGGAGCCAACCAGGGCGATACGACGACGATCAAGAAGACGCTCATTGAAGCGGCCGAACAACTCGAGGGTGTGCTGCCTGAAAGCGATAGACTGCAGGAGCTTGTGACCGACAAGGGATATCACAGCACGCAACTGGTAGAAGATCTCGAGCAACTGGAGATCCGAAGCTACATTTCCGAACCAAAGCGGGGTAAACGGCGGTGGCACGGGAACACCCGTGCGCGGGATGCCGTGTACCGAAATCGTAGACGTATCCGAGGAGAACGGGGAAAGCGCCTGCTTCGCCAACGGGGAGAACGACTGGAACGACCTTGTGCACACCTCTATGAAACAGGTGCAATGCGGCGGACATATCTCCGTGGTCATCCAAACATCCTCAAACGGTTGCTGCTTCATGTCGGTGCATTGAATCTCGGACTGCTGATGCGACAGCTGTATGGCGTGGGCACGCCGCGGAGTCTGCAGGGGCGTCTCTGCGCCTTTCTGACGCGTATCTTGGCCTTTTTCAGATGGTCGAGGTCGATCTGGGCCGCTTTTTGGCTGAGGGAACCATCTGTAGATGACTTCCATCCAGTATGCCCCAGGATCATCGTTGTCCGTGGATCTGTGCTCCATCCGGTTTTAGCCACGGGCTGCTAGCTGAGGGTTTCGTCAAGTCGACCGGGCCATACAAAGAGACCACTCTTTTTACCCAGGCAATTCAGCACGCGAACCGGCTCAAGCCCGACTTTGTAATAATCTGCGGTGACCTGACACAGAATGGAGGGCGTATTCCGGAGGAGCTGCAAGCACTTCACAAAGTCAAGCTGCTGCTGGATGAATCCATACCTCTGTATCTGGTTTCGGGAAATACCGATGTGGGGAGATCGCCGTCCTCAAAGACACTAGACGCATACCGGAATGTATTTGGCAAGGACTGGTACGCGTTCCAGCACAAAGACACTTATAACATAGTTTTAAACACTGCGGTCATCTGTAATGCCAAGAAGGACACCCCCACGCTCAAAGATCAAAGAAAGTGGCTGGAGGGGGCGTTGCAGGCCTCTGGGCGGCAAAAGCCGACGCATATATTTATTTATCAACACCACCCGATCATCAAACACAATCTCAATGAACCTGATAATTATACTAATCTTCCAATTGACGCACGAAAAGACTATCTTGATTTGTTTTTGAAACATAACGTGCGGGCTGTGTTTGCCGGTCATCTTCATCGTAATATTGTGAGTAAATATGAATCTATTGAACTGATTACCAGCGGTCCTATCACGAAGCCGAGCGGCAAGGACAAATCAGGCATCAGGATAGTCAAGGTGTTCAAGGACCATATCAAGCATACTTATTATGCCCTGGATGAAGTCCCGGATAGAATAACTCTGGATGAGTAATCCAGCAGGCCGGGACGCAATGCCTTCCCCTCGCGTTGGATGGTGGCGCAGCGCGGGATCGAGGCTTGGATCACGGCCTCTTCGGCGTCGACCGTCCCGGGCACCGAGGTGAGCACTTCACGCTAAACGCCACAGACTGTTTACTCGTCCAATGCGACTCATGCCCGGTTCCTTTCTCAGCCGCAGTCTGACCGGGATTGTCTCTATCTTATTTTCAGGCGCCGGTTGCACGCCTGACACTGACAAGCCTTTTCAAATCGCCCTGAGCCAGGGAGCGACTTTGGTCGAGCGGGCCGCTGCGAGAGTATTTACAGAGCGCGTCCGCATTCGTGCCGGCAACGAACCGGTGATGATGGTCGCGGACGCTTCAATCCGGTCGCTGGTCGTGGGCACCGCTCAGACGAATGAGGCGATCCGGGAGCATCCGGAAATCGACACCCCTGGCCAAGACGGGTTTCACATGATCACGACACCGGACGCCCGGGGACGTGCCTATGTGATCGGTCAGAACCCTCGCGGCGTGGTGGCCGGCCTGGGCAAACTGCTCCGGATCTCACGAATGACGCCAGGGGTAGTGACCGTCCCCGCCGTGACCTTGACCGAGGCTCCGGCACTCCCGATTCGCGGCCTTTACATCGCCACCCACTTCCACAACTTCTACCACTCGGCGCCCCTTCCTGATGTCGACCGGATCATCGAAGATCTGGCGCTGTGGGGGGCCAACTCGCTGGGCGTCGCCTTCACTCTGTCCGAATTTGAGAGCTTCCGTGACCCGTTGGCCCAGGCCCACCTGGCGCGGCTCAGGCACTTCGGAGAAACCGCGACGTCGCTGGGGATGGATTTCGGGTTGCTCCTGAGTCCCAACGGCGGCTACGCGACAACTCCGGAGGCTCTCCGCCGGGAGTGGATTCCTGCTTCTCCAAATTCGTTTGTTTGCCCCTCGAAAGCGGGGGAATGCACCATCTCAGCCAGCTTCAGAGGGAGCTTCTCGGAGCCTTTTCGCAGATCGACTTCCTGATCAGTTTTCCCCACGACCATGGCGGATGCGGCTGCAGCCAGTGCGCTCCCTGGGGAGGCAACGGATTCCTGCGTGCTTCGGAGCAGCTTCAGGGTGTTTTTCGGCAACGATTCCCGGGGGGCCGGTTCTGGCTGGCCACGTGGATCTTCGACAAACCGCCTCTGCACGGCGAGTACGATGCGTTTTTCCGTTACCTGGCAGATACGTCTCCGTCCTGGGTCGATGGAATCGTCATGGACGGACTGGAGAACGAGAGTGCCGACAGAATCCATGAGCGACCGCATCCGGAGCGCTGGGTCCTGACCAGCTTTCCCGAAATCTCGATGACCGGGCATCGCCCCTGGGGAACCGCCGGCGCGGCCGCCCTGCCCCAGCGCTGGTCCGGACAGTTCGACGAGCTGCGCGAAAAGACAGTTGGCGGATGGCCCTATTCAGAGGGGATCTATGAAGACCTGAATAAGTTTCTCTGGATACACTGGGCCTTGCCATCGGTGAGTATCTGAGCGCAGAGGCCGAACTACTCGATCAGGGGATCGCCCTCGGCAATGCGAACCTCTCGTGGTTTATCGATCCGGCAAAGATGTTGAGGATCTCGATAAGCCCATTGCAGACGTTAAAACTGTAGAAAATGTGAAGCAAGCGTATCTTTTTCATGCCCCTCCACTACTCAGAATTGTCAGCTGATCGGAGGAAGAATGGCATTATTTTCCCACTTTTCGTTGGAATTGGATATTCTCTCTTCAGTCGAACCATATCAACTTGGTCCCACATGTTGGTCCCGGACTGTGCCCACAGGGCATCGCCCCGCGACTTCCTCAGATGATCGAGGAAACTACCAACTATCTCTGTTTCCACTATTTCAGGCAATCGAGGGCTTGCCATAAGATCTAATCGCGTGATCCCGCGTGAGTCCTCCCACTCCACGAGCTGGTAGTCGGTGCTCTTGCCGCCAAACGCCCTAGGAAGATCTTCCTCAATGATTTTCAGAAAATCGTTGTCAATGAATGTGACCCCTTCTCCGGTCAACTTCTCGTAACTCCGGATCGTGCTGATGTGAGTGTCAAATCCAATTCGATTCAAATCACAACTGCATGAATCTTTGTAGACTTTGGCCGAATCACCCATGCCGACGTTCAAAAAAATCTTCGGAGACTCGCCCAGCAGTGTCGTAAATAGACAGGAGTCAACTTCCGTATCGCTCCGGTCCGGTGTGTGAGGGTGGGTGGTAATTGCGATTGAGTCTTTGTAGGCGTGACAGTGATCGCTTTCTTCACGCTTTGCGTTGCAGCCGGCGGCTATGACCCCCAGCTCGGAGATTCCGTATATTGGGACTGCAATCGCCCCCGTGCTCTCAATCTCCGATCGCTTTTGGGCAGTCAGGTGCTTTCCCGTAACAAGAAAGCGAGCGCCTTTGACATTGAGATTGTTTTCCTGCGCCGCTAAACACACACGAACAGCAGAGCTGGCGAATGTGTACACCGTGCACGCTGGATGGTCGTTCAGTACCAAATCGATCCAATTCGCTACGATTGCGGCGTCGTTCAAACCGACGTATTCAGCCCACGCCAACGGTACTCCCAACAGTCGGCTCATACCGTAGATGTAGCTCGTCCCCAATCGCCGCGAAAGATCCAACTTCAACCTGTGCGGATCGACTTGCGAGAACCAGCGCACAGGAGGGTTCCCTATTCGAGCGAACCTCAACGACGAATTGATCCCCGGTGCACCGGGAAAAACCGGAAACCAGTTGGCAATTGGAGCGTTTAGCACCCCATGGTGGTCCAGGATGAGAGCGTCGTAAAGAGATCTCTGTTCGAGGTACCGGAAAGTGAATTACCCTCGCCTGAAGGCGAGGGCTTCGGTCGTCGGCTGAAGCCGACTAAAGGCCTCGCCTCATAGAATGGCCTATTCCGTTATCTTAAAGTCCCGGTCCTCCTGGGGCTCGACACCTTGTTGCTCAATGTACTGCTTGATCACTTCGTCCGTCACATTTCCTGTCGTACACACAAAGTACCCTCGTGCCCACAGGTGCCGGCCCCAGAACTCCCTTTGCACCGACCTATATTCCCTCATTAGATGGTGACTGCTCTTCCCCTTCACGGCCTGCATGATTCAGCTCGGCGACACCTGCGGCGGCATGCTCAACATCAAGTGCACATGATCTGGACTCACATTCCCTTTCACAATCACCACATCCTCAGATGCACAGATCTCTCGGATCAGCTCTCTTGTCCTTCTGGCTATGTCCCCCTTCAGGACCGGCTTGCGGTACTTCGTGATAAACACAAAGTGATATTGCAGCTCATAGACTGTGTGCGATCCTTTCCGGTATCTCGGCATGCATCATTGTACCGCAAGCCTCCTAAAGGCTTCGCCTGAAGGCGAGGGATTTCACCCATCCCCGAGTGGGACATTAATAGGAATTGCCGTGCCGGAACTCCTTGTTCCACCGCTTCTGACGACATACGCGCTTCGCGCAAGTGGATTGTCGAAATCTGAACCTGCGACAGAGAACGTGACACCGTTCCTGGCGACCTCGGCGGTTCCTTTAAACTCGTCCACACTGAAATAGACGCCTTCGGAATGTAGATGTCCGAGCGCATGTTCAATGCCGTCACTTCCAACCCACTGCCTGATGTCGGCATGAACAATCTTCTTCGCCGAGAGCAACTTCAAGTATGGGCTCGCAGGATTTGAGAATACCCCATGCTCCAAAAGGTGGAGGAAATTGGCGTCTCGATTATTTATTCTCGCCGCAATTGAATCCTTGGCCTGTACAATCGCATCCTCGGTGCTACATCTTCGGCGCATGTATCCGATGAGGCCTACGATGAAATCAAAGTACTTCCGCAACTCATCTCTCCCTATGTGGTCCGGGCAGGCCCATGACTGTGTGTGCTACCCGATATGCCGGTAAAACGCCGAGCCTATCGTCCTCAGCAAAATACAGGCAATCTGTGAAGAACACTGTTGTACCACTTTGCAGTCCCTGAGCTTTCTTCCACGAAGGCCGAGTCAGCGAACTCATATTTGTAGTATTTGAACGTCAATCGTCGAGCGCCCATCCGTCCTTTTAAATTGCAGGAGACCCTGGTTCTCCGGCAATGTCCTGCCCAAAGACAGAACGTGACAGCCCGCAACTTATAGTAGCGCATCGCCTCCCATATGACCAGATGGCTCGCCCTGCATAGTCGCTGTCTGCGGCTCCGTACTTCTGAATTGCATTGCTTCCAAAGTGAAAGAAAACGTCCCCGGCTACGGGTCTGTCGTCGACATATGCGAGTGCCGTTGTGCCGAATCCGGCCTGGGATTACATGCCGGTGAATATTCCGAAAAAAGTGAAGCGGTTGTGGAGGTATTCATGATGTTGTCGCGTGATGCAGTTGAGACTGTAGAATTCTTTCAACGATTTCCACGATTCGGATAGCCTGACGGTGACCCCTTCCCGCTCCGCTATGCGCACGTTCCTTGCTGTACTGCTCCGCAGCTTGGACTCTGCATCGGATTTCTACAGGTCAATCTCATTGTGGATATATCGCATTGAAACCAGGACGTGATCCGGAATTCCGTCAATACCCTTGATCTGCAGGTCGCGCCATCCTCTGTCTCCTGCATCTGCCAACAGCGCCCGAAGGTGCGGATAAGTGAATTGGCCGCCGACGGCCAACGGTCCACAGAAATCTGAAAACGGCAGGCAGACACCTCGTCGTCCGGTCAGGAAGCGCCGGACTTCCATACACCGGACGAGGGCTACCGTGTTTCGACCATACGATTCGGAAGTAGTAGCAGCGATACTTGTACGACTCGGCCTTCACTCGTGCCCACGCCGCAGAGTGGAAAATCGAGACGTTCTCGAACGCTGAGAGTTGGCGGTCCCAACCGTCATCAACCAACGGGATCAACAATTTGAATATCGAGCTGCATCTCTTAGCTACTGCACAGCCATTTTGCGGCGTCCTTCGCCGCATAGGTCAATATGATGTCCGCACCGGCTCGTTTGTATGAGGTGAGCAATTCGATGATGATTTGCTTCCGGTCTATTACACCGGCCTCATGTCCGGCGTTTATCATGGCGTATTCGCCACTCACGTTATAGACGGCCAGTGGATACTCCAATTCGTTCTTGGCTCGAAAGACGATGTCGAGGTAAAACAAGCCGGGCTTCACCATGAGTATGTCGGCCCCCTCCTCAATGTCCAGTCTCATCTCGCGTAACGCCTCGTTGGAGTTTCCATAGTCCATTTGATGTGTTTTCTTGTCTCCGAACGCCACCGAAGAGCCAGTCCCGTCTTTGAAGAATGGATCGTAGAGCTTGGTCCAATACTTCGCTGAATAGGCCATGATCCCAACATTGTGATGTCCATTTCCCTCCAGGATGCTGCGTATGGCGCCAATCTGGCCATCCATCATCGCGGCGGGCGCAACGATGTCCGCGCCCGCTTCGGCGTGCGAGAGACCAATCTTGCCGATTATCTCAACTGTCTCATCGTTCTGGACGTAGTTGTCCCGGATTATTCCACAGTGACCGTGGGTGGTGAACTCGCAGAGGCATATATCGCTCATCACTACGATATCGTCCACCGAACTCTTGATCGCTCGTAATGCACGCTGAGTTATCCCGGTCGTGGAGTACGCGAGTTTGCCGGAATCGTCCTTGGAATCCGGAACACCAAAGACAATCACGCCCCGGACCCCAAGATCACGGATCGTCTTTGCCTCGTCCACAATCTCATCAACCGACAAGTGGAAGTTGCCGGGGATGGATGGAATTTCTCGCCGAACACCTGTTCCCTCAACGGCAAAAAGCGGCAGTACGAGATCCGACGGTGAGAGTGAGTTCTCCCGCACCAGACTCCGCATGGCAGGATTTATTCTCAGTCGCCTCAGTCTGTTTGTGGGATAGCGCACATTCTCCCCCTTAATCCGAACGACGAATTGATCCTAAATGGCAGAAGCTTGGATCCCTTTGTCAATTCTGGCTCCGCTCGTCTCGCCCGGATTGTTCTCGCCTGATCCCCACATCTTCGATCCGGCTCGAGCCCAGTCCGACGGGGGGGACCACCACGGTGGTTTGACCAAAATCATACTCGCCTGGTTCAAGGAACACTTTGCAAGAGGGCAGAGTGGAACATTCGACAAGGGCCGAAAGCACCGCATCTGCATTTTCCTGCGGGGTACCGTTGCCGTTGCCGCCGCCCGCGCCAAGGAGGTCTATCGCGAAGGGATCGAGTTCTGCTAAGCCCACCGAATTGTCAGCCAGTTCAGCGGTGCCGACGGAATTGGGAGTGATCGATTGCCCAGTTATGATATCAGTCCCAATGTCTTCCTCGAGAATCGAGCCATCGACGATTGTACGTGATGTCACGCCACCGTCTTCGTTTATCAACTTGATCGGGTTCTGACTATAGCCCTCGGCAACACCGAACAACAGCGCCGCGCCAACAAGTGCGACAATTGAAACTGAGCGTTTGATTGCCATGATCGGTCTTCTTCTTTTTCGGATCGGGTCGTAAACCAATGGCCGGCCATCAGAGGCCGAAATGCACAAAGCTCTTCTCGTCTCCGATTTCGCTTCATGCCACCAACCTTTGTCTGAGCGGAGACGGATTTCTCGTCAGCGTCCGCCAGACTTGTCTCTTACGTATTGAGATTGGTTGATGCCAGTCTAGACGGGGGTTTCAAGTGAGTCAACTGTTATCGGTGCGACTGATTTTTGGCCAACAGGGCATAGTGGGCGCTTGAGCCACGGCGTGTGTCCCGCAGATGGTTGGGGTAGGGGTGGCGCGATTACTTCCCGCGTTGATTGAATTCAGCCACGATGCGGTAACGGCCGCTCATCAGTTGCGTTCCTCGATTCCATCATCCGACATCTGCAGTTCAATCGGCAATATCGGAAACCGACAGCTTGGAGCTTCAGTTGATCGTGGTATGGGAGGCGGTACTCTTTACCGACTGGGCACCACCTACCACTGGTACCCTGGCCCGTATCTCACACGCCAGTACGGCTCAGTTCTGGGACCGGGAGCGGCTTCTCTCACAGAGTATCCATGAGACGGCGCGAACGGGCGGCACCCCTTTGCTATCTCGCGTCTGTGAGGGTGGCGACGTCGTGTGGGATGTGGCCGCTATCTACCCTGGGGATACGACCTGGCAAGATGCAATTCCGGAGCCTTTGTTCTTCGATGGACCGATAGTGAATGTTATGGATTCCTTTCGGCACGAGCTGTCCAAGGTACTGTCGCACTGAGATCTCCATGCAAACGAAGAGTCTGACCGCAAAAACCGTCGCAGCTGGGCCCGGCTTTTCATTCGCCATAGTGTCACGGGCACAATTTCGGGCACAATTGGACATTGGTGAAAAACTTGCAAGATTCTCAGGTTGCGTAAACCCTTGATAGCGCTGGTGCCGAAGGAGGGGGTCGAACCCTCATGCCCGCAAGGGGCGCGAGATTTTGAGTCCCGGAGCTGCATATTGTAAATCCCTGCAACAGAATAGTTTATCAAAGGGTTAAATCTTCCCCACTTTGGGTGGAGTTGGGTAGAGTTGGGTGGTTTTGGACTGCCGCGGGCACAATTTGGGCACAATCAAGACCACCCAGCCCACCCACCGCCGCACCCCATGCTTTGTAAAAGGGTCCACGATTGTCGCGGCCTTTACCGCGTCAGATCGACTTGGGCATCAGCAAACAGCTTTATCCAATCTTCGTACTTCTGAGCAACACTCTGAGAGTCTCGCTCACTGCGGGCGACGAATCCAGGCACGTTGGTCCGACCCGTCGGCAGATCGATACCGCAATAGCGCGTGTCGACACTCCAGCGCACGGTATCAGATGTATTGGCGATGGATCGGTGCACCACGCGTTCCATCGTTAGCAAGACGTCACCCACGTCGACCTCACAGGTGATGATTTCGCCCTCCGGCAGATCTGCCTCCGCAATACCCACCGGTGCTGAGTGGTCCTCGTCGTCGGTCAACCGGTGGTGGGGAATCGCACCGAGTCGATGTGATCCACGAAGTACCTGAAGACAGCCGTTCTCTGCGGTTGCCGGAACCAGAGGCACCCAACAACTGACAATCAATGTGTCGCCCGCCGTGGAGGCATCCAGATAGGCGAGATCCTGATGCCATGGGACCACAGCGAAATCATATTCCGGCAGTTTGACACGGAGCGCGTATTGGGGATGGGCCAGTATCTCGGGTCCGATCAGAGATTCGACGATATCGAGCAACTCTGGAGCCGTTCGTAAGCGAAAGATGCCGGGACTCTTGTACTTGCCGTGACTGTGAAACTGACGCCAGATCCAATCACGATCGCTACATGCTTGCGACAATTGAGCAAGTCGTTGGGCGAAGGGTGCACTAGGAAAGGTGTTTCCCCCATCAATCAGTCCTTGGTCAACCGCGGCCGACGCCAGATCATCCACCTTTTGTTCAAGTTCGTCCATCAATGGTCTGATCGATTCGTCGCAAAGGCGGTTGCGAACGATCAGATAGCCGTCCTCTTGAAATTGGCGCACCTGTTGTGGACTAAGACCCTGAAGTGTATGCATCTCTGACATCGCACTGGCGTTTAAAGTGAAAGCACCTCCATCGTGTAGAAGATTATACGCGGCCAATGGGCCACATGAGTGGAATGATATCGAAACGCGCACATTTCTAGATCGGGATCATCCTAGAGCTTAAGGGGCGCGAAGTGTTCTTCCTTTCATATCCCGGATTGCCCCGCTCAACCGCTTTCTGGCTCCGCGGGTATTGTGCGGGGCCCGCGCGCCGCTGGCGCCCCACAGGGTATAATCCATGGCGGTACTGTCAAGTTAACGGAAGCAAGCCGAGATTCTCCCCAAAACGACCGAACTCCAAAATCCCTCAACAGACGCACGTCACCTCTCTCCAATCGGAAAAAGCCCGGGCACGGAGGAGTCGATCCGGGCGGCCGCTCGCATCCACCGTCGTGTCGTGAAACTCCTCGAGCGCCGTGACCTAGGACCGCAAGCCGATCCGCAAGAAGCCGACACGCTCGGTCACGCTCATGGATATTCGAAAATACGCATCAGGCGGCAAATCGAACCGTTTCGGCATAACGAGACAAGGCAATCGTTATCTGCGCACGGCATTCATTGAGGCCAATCAACGCGGCTATCGATCGACCAGACTTGGCAGGGACATCAAGGCCAGGCGCACGGATACGGCGTCGGAGTACATCGCCATTGCAGACCGCTGTTTGCGTCGGTTGAGCAAAAAGGGCAATCGGTTGCTGTTGGCGGGTAAACACGTGAACAAAATGAAAGTGGCGTGCGCTCGAGAGATGGTGGGCTTTGTCTGGGAATCACTGAACCGAGCGGCAGTTGCCTCGAGAGGAGTACGGATATTATTTTGTTGGTCTGAATACTTTGGGTTGATCTGGAGGGTAAGACAGAGATTGGGAAGTCCACGTGTCCTTCCTTAGAGAAACGGGCTGCGAGTCAGCGCGAAGCACCTGGGGATAGGTTGTGGTAACCCCAAAACGGACAGATCTTACTGCGTTAGCCAGCACGCGAATATGAGCATGCTAGTCCCAGGTCAAACCCCGCTCTGGATCCGCCGATGAATATTCAGGCTGACAATTGGGGCGTCTATATGAGGAAAAACAAGCTGCATCTCGGAAGTACGTCCCTCCTGAGATCCTTCTCTGCAGCTTCCGATAGAGAGGCATTATGTCTCTTTTGGCAAGCTCCCGGCAACCAAGAATTGGTGTCGCATTGAGGGAAAGTTTCCCTGACCGAATGCATTCGATCCCCCCCCCGGTCTCTCTCGAGCACATGAATTGAACGAGAAAATGCAACGGCTGTATTTCGCCGCCACGCGTATCCTTCGCCGCGACGCAGTTCTCGGATTAGGATTGTAAGTCAATCTTAATCAACTATATGCGGGACTTTCCCGGTCTTCTTTCGGCCATCGGCGCTTCGGGTTCGCGCCAAGTGACCGCCGGGCCCTCTTGAAGAAGCTCACGTGGGACAAGAACTGGCACGAAACCTGCGTTGGGGAGACCGTCATAACCCGAGGGAAGTTAAGGGATCAGGCAAGGAAGGAGGAAGCATGATTAACAGAGCAAAAACCTTTGCGCGGAGTGCCGGACTAGGCGAGGATCAGGTCAAGGGGGTACGCAAAGACGTTGAGTCGAGCCCTTGCTTCCAAGTTGATGCGCACAAAAACGAAGTTGACTACGAGAATGTCTCGTATATAGCGCGAACCCGAGACGGTCGCTTGTTGCACCAGAGGTGCGTGTCGAAAGGGCTGTGGCGCTACGAGATCGACGGGCGCGTCGTGAGCGAGGAAGAGTTCGACGAAGCGATATGGGATCAAGTATGACATTTACTGTCAAGAAGTTGTAGACGGTACTGTCAAGTTAACGGAAGCAAGCCGAGATTCTCCCCAAAACGACCGCACTCCAAAATCCCTCAACAGACGCACGTCACCTCTCTCCAATCGGAAAAAGCCCGGGCACGGAGGAGTCGATGATGAACGGCCTTAAGATGATGACGACCGACTCGGAACAGGTTCTGAATGGGACCGTGTACTGAGAGAAAACGTTGGGCCTGTGCTACTGATTTGAACTGTCTCATCCGGCGTTCTCGCTGACGCGTTGGCTGATGGGAGACTTCAGCCCGGTTGTTCTCATATTGACCCGTGCGATGGACAACGGAAGGAAAGATCTCCCGATGTGCAGCCGGATAACTCCGAAGCTTGTCGGTGATCAGTTGCCAGGGTGCTTGTCCCTGATGTTTCAAGGCTCTACGAAAGAAGCGTCTTGCGGCTCGACGATCTCTACGCTTGGTGACCAGAATATCGATCACGTCTCCATCCTGATCGACGGCTCGCCAAAGATAGCGGCGCTGACCTTGGATAGTGATGAAGAGTTCATCTACATGCCAGATGTCGCCGAGTCTTCCCTGTTTTCGCCGCAGAGTTCGGGAATAGGCCGGTCCGAATTTCCGAGACCAGGATCGGATGGCTTCGTAGGAAACAAGGATTCCTCGCTCTGCAAGCAAATCTTCTACATCTCGAAAGCTCAGGATGAACCGATGGTATAGCTAGACAGCGTAACTGATGATCTCGGGAGGAAATCGGTGACGACGATAGCTTGGCGGAGTTTGCATCCCGACATTCTGGCCGATCGGTAGTTAACTTGACAATGCCCCGGCGCCGTATCCGCGCGCCTGGCCTTGATATCCTTGCCGAGTTTGGTGGATCGATAGCCACGTTGATTCGCCTCGATGAATGCCGTGCGCAGATAACGATTGCCTTGTCTCGTTATGCCAAAACGGTTCGATTTGCCACCCGATGCGTACTCTCGAATGTCCATGCCAACCCAGGAAACCAACTGTCGCGGATGGGCGAATCTCTTCACATCGCCGATCTCGGTGATCATCGTCAGCGCAAACAGATGCTTGATGTCTAAGGTCTAATGCGAGCGCGAACGAGGCGAGGACCGGATCTAGGATCTTGCCTCGTTCTCACGGCGTGTCGGTCCGCTGGATCATCTCTCTTCAACAGATCGCGGTCTCCCTCGATGAGGGCTTCGATTCGAGAGGACTTCGCGCTACGCTCGGGTCGAGTAGTCATGGTTCTGCGTCTTTGTGAGTGGGTAGATTCACAGAACGAGACAGTGGCCACAACGCGGGCAGCGGTCGACAAGTAGGGAGATAGGTGCTGAGCAGCATGAGACTCAAACGACGCATTGATCGCCTCGCCGTCAGGTTTCTTGTTCGGCCCTATGTCGCCAGTCGAAAGGTGCCGATTGTGGCGATTACCGGTACGAACGGGAAGACGACCACGACGCGTTTACTCGAGAAGATTTATCTCAATGCGGGCTTCAACGTCGGCAGCTGTTCGACCTATGGTGTGTCGCATAACGGCGTGCAAGTGTCCGATCAGGACGACAGCAATGCGAGGGGAGCATGGCGAGCGGCCCGGTGCCGTGACCTCGATCTACTCATCCTGGAAACCGCCCGGGGCGGCCTGATCAGCTATGGCCTCGGCTTCAGGACCTGTCACGTAAGCATCGTCACCAATCTCCACGCCGATCACCTTGGATTTGACGGGGTTCACACCTTGGCGGGGATGGCGGAGGTCAAGGGTCTCCTACCCAGGAACACGGCCAGCAACGGCGTGGTCGTATTGAACGGAGATGATCCGCTTGTCAAAGCGATGGCCGGTCATAGCACGGCCTCCCCTGTGTACTTCGTACTGGAATCGGATCCCGAACGATACGAACATGTGTGGTGGGTACGAGACGGATGGATTACCCGCAGAGTGGGTGGTCATACCATGAAGGTCATTCGCGCCATCGACATCCCCATCGTCTCGGGAGGATTGCAGAGGTACAACACTGCCAACGTGATGGCTGTGCTGGCCGCTATTGAGGGACTGAGGAATTTCATCAGTGTTCCAGATGATGTCGTCCGCCGTACACTGATGGAATTTGGCAGGAATCCATACGACAACATCGGGAAGTTTCACTCGTTTCGGTATCGGGGGCAGGAAATGTTGTGGGTGGATACGAAGAATCCGGCGAGCGCCATCCACACCGCTGAGCTGATACGAGTTGTGCAGAGGGAGCGGTCCTGCCAGCATTGTGTCGGGCTGCTGACGGCTCCGGGCAACCGGAACGACATGCACTACCAAGGCATCTCACGTACGCTCGAACCAGTCTGCGACGCATTCGTCATCCATCCCCCTTCGGCCCGGTACCTGCGGGGCAGAGATGGTCCAGATGTTGTGCGATTGTTGTCGACGCACATCCCCTCCGACAAGCTGCTGAGCAATCGGACGCTCACCCTGGATGAGTTCATCGCAACAGGCACCGATGCCATGCCGGGGAAGATCCTGTTTGTGGTGTTGTCCGGTGACCAAGAGACCATCGACCTGAGAGAACTGTTCCAGCAGGCTGGTGTCGAAGCAGACGTGTCGAGCTACCTGCCATCGGCAGGATCGCTCGATGACACCGCACGCCCCGGCTGAGATTGACTCCCCCGAGACCTCTGAGGATCCGAAAAATGAATCGACCCACAGCCAGGGGGAACGTGCTGATCAACCGGGTACTGTTTCCGGCCACCAACCACCTGCTGAATCGACCCGGCATCCTTCCCCGGTTCAACGAAATGATCGGGTTGGAGCGTTGGTCTCCACAGGATCTGAAGCAACTGCAGACCACTAAACTTGTCAGACTGCTGCAGTTTGCGGGCCAGCGGATACCTTACTATCGGCGCCTGTTCCTAAAGATCGGCTTCTCGCCACTAGACATCCGGGACATCACGGATCTCAGTCAGCTCCCCCTCCTGAGCCGCGAGGACGTCCGAGAGAACTATCGAGATTTGATTGATGAGCGTTTGGCGGGCCAAATCGACACGGCGGCCAGTTCGGGTCGGCGTCCCGGAAGACCCGTCTCCTTCTCCCTGTCCCACAAACGCAGGCTCGTCTACAACACAACCAGTGGTTCCACCGGGACGCCCACCGTGTTCGTTGAGGATGGGACGCGTTCGACGATCAACTGGGCTCACGAGTTGAGACTCAAGCACTGGTTTGACCTGCCGGGCGGCGCCCGGGAGGCTCGTTTCAGCCGGGAAAGCGTGGGGCTCCGCGTCAACAGCATCAGCAATCGATTACGACGCTTGCTCTGGGGTCAGATGGTGCTCCCGGGAACGAACCTGACCGATCCGCTGCTCGCGAGGTCGATCGAGAGGCTGAAGCGGTTCAGGCCCCATACCCTATTTGGGATCACCTCGGCACTGACGAGTCTGGCGCAATTCATTCGGCGCCAAGGCATCGATATCTCGTCATTTCGTCCTCACTTGCTCATCACGTGGGCGGCGCCGTTGCCAGATCATGAGCGAAGGATTCTATCGGATGTCTTCGATTGTCCAATCACGAACATCTACGGCACAAGAGAGGTGGGGCATGTAGCAATGCGCTGTCCAAAAGGATCTTGGCACGCCAATCAGGAAAGCGTGGCGGTTGAGATCGAAGCTAGCAGCCTTGTTCAAGGGGAACACGGCGCGGGGGACATTGTCGTCACGCCTCTGGACATCGTCCCGATGCCTTTTATCAGGTATCGCCTGGGAGATGTGGGACACCTGCCCGACGGCCACTGCCCGTGCGGGAGAACGCTACGTCTTGTTTCTCAGGTACTGGGTCGAAGTGGGGAACTGTATCGGTTGGGTAGCGGTCGCATGCTGTCTCCCAACTTCTGGAGCCACATATTCCGAGACGACCAACTGGTACACACGGTCAACCGGTACCAGGTTGTTTACAAACCGAAAGACAACATTTCCATACGGATCGTTCCGGGCAAAGGTTTTGACTCGGCCACCCGACGCTATCTGCGACGACAACTAGACCCAAAATAAGCGAGGTATGAGCTCGCTCGGAAAATCGTTTGCCTTTTCCGAATATCTCGTGGATTTCAGCTCCTTGTGCGTAACAGGGAAAGCAAAGAGAAACACAAGAGACAAACCTTCCATTGGTTGTCTGGATCACTTGATCTTGTTTGTCTCTGTTATGCCCTTCCTTTCGCCCGCCACTCTTGCTCCGCCGGGGGTACGGGCTCACCCGCCGGCGAGGCGCCTTCAAGTAAACCTGAGTTGCCTGATATAGTCGAACGTCGCCAAAAAGGTTTCGAGATGCTTGCTATAGGCCAATATCCTGTAAACGAGGCGACGACCGGTTCTTACAATCTGACAGGGTATTTGCACAAAGTTCACCAGGAAGCGTTTGAACTCCATCCTCAAGATATCACGACGTACTGTCGGCGCCTGCGTCACCAGGCCATACCAGGCCTTCAGATTCCACGCCAGCGATGCGATGACCATGTAGGCCCAGTTCGATACCAGACTGTCCGAAGGCATCCTCAAGGCGTTCACTCCACTCTTGAGCTGACCGATGACGTTTTCCTGGTTGCAGCGATCGTTGGCAAAAAGGACCACTTCTCCCATCGTCATCTCCCGATCGTTGGTGATGTAGAAGAAGTACCGGACCTCATCAAACAGCCGGTGCTCCCCCTTTTCGATCGTGAGGTTCTTCCGAACCACAACCATGCGATAGGTTTTCTTACAGTGTCCGGGACGATAGTCAAACTCGGCGACCTGCTCGCTCTGCAGGCGGATGTTCTTGAATTCTCTCTCCTTGATTACTTGTTCTTTGACGTTTTCCGGACGGCGCCGTTCTTCGCTCTTGACCTCATAACGAGGAGGCCGCTCGAGCGGTTTCCATTGTCTCTCCGGCAGGGCATCGGCCATCCCGACCAGGTTCGGCTTGGCGTCATAACCAAAGACAAAACCAACCCGCTCGTCCCAGCGATCGAAGTTTCTCGTCAGCGAGAAATCCGTGTCGCCCCGAAGCCAGACCTTCGTAAACACCGACGACACCAGATCGATTGCCCGGTCCATCCACTCGGCCGCTCCGTCGGAAGAGGGACGGTTGCCCGGCCGATTCATCAGATAGAGGACCTCATTCGTATTGGCCAAGGTCACGATCAACGGTGCGTAACCCCAGATCCCGTTGTAGGCAATGTCCATTCCTTCCTTGCATTCCCCCAAGGTTCCGGCGACGGTCCCGTCCACGTCGATGATGGCCTCCTTCCGGAAGGAAGCATCCTGCAACTTCCACACCTTGGTTCGGGTTTCATTGATGGTTTCCTGAAGTCCGAAGATCCAATCCTCATCGAAACGACGGAGGAAATCTCCAGCCGTCGTGGGATCCGGAATCCTCTCGGCTCCCAGTCCGTTCATGTAGGTCTCATCCTGGCGCAACCGCTCGATATCTTCGAGACAGGTTCCACCCGACAAGACGTTGTATGCGATGTTCAGTACATGATCGGATTCCCAGTAAGGAAAGTGGTACTTGAGCAAAACGATGTTTCTGTTGATATCTTTGTCCAATCCAAGCTTACACACGAGCTTGTGAATGGCTCCGATACCACCAGATCCGATGGCGCGCGTTCTCTCGGCGATCTCGTAGTAGGTGTTGGAGTCCTTGAACATAGGATCGGACCGGTCCTCAAACTGATTTCTTTCCAACCGGCGTGTAAGATTTTGCTTGTCTCGGAGGAGGATTCTGTGGTTTCTTTTATTCACCTGGAATGTGCTCCTTTCGGGATGTCTTGTAAATATATCAAACGCATTTTATCCCGTAACGGCGCACGTTCCAGGGCTTTTCTTCCTCCTCATGCAAAAAATCACGCTGGACTAAGGACTAGACGAGTTGCTTGGTTCGGAGATTCACATTGTGGTCGAGACAGTGACGTCTATTCCCCCGCTTCCCTCCGGCAAGTACCAAACCGTTGTGAACATGTCGAACGGATAGAGCCAGATACGTCAATGCAAAGCACGAGGGGCCAACCGGAACACCCGATTGACCCCTTACTTCATCCATCAAAAAGAGGTGTGATGTTCGTCGAAAAGACGAACGACGGGTATGTGATTTTCAAGAAGTCGGCAGCCGAAACCTCGAGTGCACCCGTCAGTTGTTTGGTGAAATGCTCAGGCGGATCTGGGCCTTGCCGCTGCCAAGCGGTTAGCCGCCCGGCTTGCGAGTCCGGAATTGGAATGCCATGGAAGGAGTGTGGCGACGTGTCTGGAAAATCGCCGACGCAGGAGTGAGAAGGTCTACCACCACGGCGACAACGGGTCATTGGGATGCGTTGACTGGATCCATGGTTGGTCTGGGGCAGGGATTTTCTTGCTCCCATGGTGGCTCGAGACTATTATGTTGGGAACCGAGATCCAACTTGGAAATTCCGGATAATATCCGCACGTGCTTGAACTCCGGAACAGCCAGTGGAGTCCGCATTAAGCATGCAACGATGTCTCGTTCAACCTCTGGCTGGTAATAATGGCATTGAATTCGCGTCGTAAATTCATAGGCGGAGCCCTCGGTCTGGCCGCTGAAATCGCGTGGGGATTTCAGGCGGTAGGGAACAGCAACCCGAGAAGGCAAGGGTCTAAAGCACGAACGTCCAAGTACGGCCGTCTCAAAAACGTAAATGCCACCGACATCCGAGATGCGATTCGACTGGGTTGTCACACCATGCAGAACATCTTCAATGCCGATGACGACAACCTCCCCTTCATGATGGCACATGTCCGGCCGGATGCGTTCTTCGACTTCAACAAAGACACAAGCGTTCCAGGTCGCCACCTCAACGCTCTGCTCAATGCAGAAGACGCCGCGGGAATTTCTCTGAACGAGGAGGCGATCGAGCGGCATCGGCGGGCCGCTTTTCTCTTATTTAGCGGTTCAGTGGCCCTGCCCCTGAGCCGCACCTCCATCGGTGGGCCGCGAATCAATTTCGGGGCGCACAACGTACGCGAGGGAATGCATGCGCTGTACGCCTTAGTCAAGTACCGTAATGACGAGAAGGCGCGACGGATTGCGGAAGCCTGTATTACAACAGTTTTTGAGCTGTGGACTCCCGATCGTGGCTGGGATTCGAAACAGTTCGAACGACGCGGCATTGTCCACGTCGATAGGAACGCAAACTTTGTTCGAACGCTGCCACGTGTCATCGGGCCGCTGGTCAAGTACTACCGCACAACCGGGTACGGACCTGCGCTGGAGCTGGCCGTCGTCCTGAAAGATAAACTGCTGGCGGAACATTTTGCCGAAGATGGCGCCTACCACATCTCAGTTCAGGGTACCCACACTCACTCGATCGCCTGTGTCCTGTCGTCCCTGGCCCAGCTGGCTGAGCTAACGGGGGATTTCTCCCTCTTGAGCCGCGTAAAGAGCTTCCTCGACAACGGTATGTGGAAGCTGCGCAATCAAGTCGGCTGGGTGGTGGAAAAGACAGGAGAGTCATCGGTCCTGCGTCCCGATGCGGGGGAGAGCAACTCGAGCGGGGATCTGGTCGAGAGCGATTTGATTCTCGGCCGCTTCGGTTACCCCGAGCACTTCGAGGATGCGGAAAGGATCCTCCGATGCCATCTACTGCCTTCTCAGCTGCGCGATACCGGATTCATCCAGGCCCTGCCCAATCCCAACAACGAAGACAAGAAACGTGATGTCGCCCGCCGCCTTCGCGGAGGCTTCGGCCACGTCGCACCCTACGGTCACGAGCCGCTGGAACTGCAGGGGTGGCCCGGAGTCATGTTTACGCTCGATATGGTCGGCGGGGTGGTCGGGTCTCTATGCGCGGCCTATCGCAGCGTCACGACCTTCGACCGGACGGGGCATCACGTGAATCTTCTGTGCGACCACGAAACCGACCGGATCCGGGTCGAGTCTCCCTATACGCATCCTCACTTGAAGGTCACGCTGAAGAAACCAGGACCACTCTGGATACGAATGCCATCGTGGGTAGAACCGCACCGAGTTGAAGTGAAGGGCACCACCGAGGCGCCTAGATTCACGGCCGGCCGCCTGCTTGTATTCCGGCAGCCCGTGGGCCAGCCTGTGACCGTCCGATACGAGCTGCCGGTTCGAACCATCGTCCTGCGACACCGCACACGCAATATCCGCACCCGGCTCAGGGGTAACGAGGTGGTAGCGATGGACAACTTCGGCGCCGATCTGACGTACTTTGATCCGCTGGAGAACGAGTGAACCTGTCCTAGATCAGCCTGGGATACTTGCCGTCGGGCCAGTCCAGATTCCCGATGAGCAATCCCCGGGTCCGGTTGGATTTTTCGGTACTTGTAATCCTTTGGATCTGCCGAACAGTGGGTGATCCACCATTTGTCCTTCCAGTGAAACACCTCCGGAAGCTGCAGAGAAGGATTTCCGGAGTGAGGTACACTGGTGCCGAAGGTGGGGGTCGAACCCACATGGTGCCAAGCACCGCGGGATTTTGAGTCCCACTTCAGCATTCCGTAAATTCCTGTAGCAACTAGAGATATCAATGAGTTAAGACTGCTCTACTTTGGGTGGAGTTGGATAGAATTGGCTGGTTTTGGACTGCCGCGGGCACATTTTGGGCGCAATCGAGGACACTCAGGGTACCCACAACCCCGCCCCCTCCGTTAAGCAAACCTTTGCGCCACCTTGACCGCGCGCCGCTTTGCGCATAATGTCATTAAACTTGCGCAAATGCGGGAGCGGATTCTCCGTCCAGCGAAGCCCGCGAAGTGGCGATACCGGAGGTGCACGGTCGTCACCGCTGGGGCGCCCGTGTATTCCGACACAGGGCGCCGCTCATTTTGCTATGATTTGAAATGTTGCACTATATGGGTAGAGAGCAGCAAACCCCCGCAATCCAACCAGGAGGTAAGCATGGTAGCAATCCATAGTGGCGTAGATCAGAAGCTCTTGCCAGAAGTCGACGCGTTTCTCAACGCAGGTCCGCATCGTCTCTTCATCGAAGGGCAGTGGGTCGACAGCGTTTCGGGAGAGACGTTCGATACCGTCAATCCGGGCAGTGGCCAGACGCTGACATCGGTCCATTCGGGCACTGCCGCAGACGTGGATCGGGCCGTTAAGGCCGCTCAAGAAGCGTTTCGCCGTAGCGGTTGGGCAACCATGACGGCGAACGATCGTGGTGTCATTCTGCATCGCCTTGCCGACCTGATCGAGAAACACGCACCAATTCTTGCGCAGCTCGAGTCCCTGGACGTCGGCAAGATCCACGCTCAGGCCGAGGGGGACATCGCGGTCTACGCCAGCACAATTCGCTACTACGCGGACCTGTCCGTTGGGTTGCGCCGTGAGATTCCGATTGCGGTGGCGAATCATGAAGCGTACTCGAGTCTGCAACCTTACGGGGTCTGCGGGTTCATCTTCCCCTGGAACTTTCCGTTCTTGTTACTGGGGTGGGGAACGGCTCCGGCGCTCGCTGCCGGGAATACGGTAGTTGTCAAGCCAGCGGAGGACACCCCGCTCACGACTCTCTACGTCTGCCGCCTCGCGGAAGAAGCCGGCGTCCCAGCCGGCGTGTTCAATGTCGTTCCCGGGTTTGGCGAGACTGCTGGCAAGGCGGTCGCCGAGCACCCCGGCTTCAAGCGCATGTCTTTTACCGGTTCACCTGAGGTTGGCAAGCTGGTCGCCGAGGCGTGCGGTCGCAACCTCGTCCCCGTCAAGCTCGAGCTCGGCGGCAAAGGCGCTGCGGTCGTGTTTGATGACGTCGACGTCGAGGACACTGCGACGAAACTCGTTGGCGCCATCACCCTCAACACCGGGCAAGTCTGCTGCACAGCGACGCGTTGGGTCGTGCAGAGGGGCATCTACGACCAATTGACCGACCTCACGCGCGAGCAGCTGAGTTCGCTAAGCATTGGACACGAGCTCGAGCCGGGTTCCCAGATGGGGCCAGTCGTGAGCGAAAAGCAGCGCCAGCGCATTCTCGGCTACCTCGAAAAAGGGAAGTCGGCCGGTGCCGACTTCCTTCTGGAGGGCGGAGCGCCGTCGGTTCCAGGCTACGAAGAAGGCTTCTTCGTCAAGCCAGCGATGCTGAAGGGCGATCCCGGCAACGTGGCGTGTGTCGAGGAGATTTTCGGTCCAGTGACGTACGTGCTCCCGTTCGACGACGAGGAGGAAGCCGTCGAGCTCGTCAATCGTTCGCAGTACGGCTTGGCGAACAGCGTCTGGTCGCAAGACCTGGACCGCGCCGCCCGCGTTGCCCGCGAGATGGTGGCTGGCAACAGCTGGGTCAACGGTCACAATGTGTTCGCTCAGGGCGTCCCGTACGGAGGCGTCAACCTGAGCGGGCTCGGCGGGGGCGTAAACAGTCCGGAGACGCTCCACGATTATCTGAGGGCCCAGTCGGTCGTGCGAGCCCTCTGAAATTCGGGCGGGCAGAGAGCCCTTTCCAGATCTTTCGGCAATGTGGAACTGGTTTCTTGTGACCTATACAGAGCTCGTGGAAGTGTTTCGGCTCCCATGGAGAAATGATCACCAATCGCAGTCGTTCCGAAACCGAGCGCTTTGAATTGCGCAGACGATCAACCAGTCCGCAGCGAAAGATTAGCCAGTGCCGACATCAAAACACCACAACCTGGCTACGCAGATAGTGCGAGACGTGATGGAGCTCGGTTCGGAGGACAACACCCAAACGGAGTAGATTGGCACATTGGATATTGAGCCCGAGGACTAGGGCGAATCTGCGGTCTTCCTGCCGTATACCATCCCAATTCGTGACTGAGCTTAATCAATACGAGAAATGATCCGGCTCGCCTCTATCCCAAGCATTCGTTTTCGATTTTGATTTCAGAAACCCCCGATAGAATCCGGGGCTGAAGAACAAAACGGGGATCGTCGCGGCCTTTACCGCGTCAGATCGACTTGGGCATCAGCAAACAGCTTTATCCAATCTTCGTACTTCTGAGCAACACTCTGAGAGTCTCGCTCACTGCGGGCGACGAATCCAGGCACGTTGGTCCGACCCGTCGGCAGATCGATGTCGCAATAGCGCGTGTCGACACTCCAGCGCACGGTATCAGATGTATTGGCGATGGATCGGTGCACCACGCGTTCCATCGTTAGCAAGACGTCACCCACGTCGACCTCACAGGTGATGATTTCGCCCTCCGGCAGATCTGCCTCCGCAATACCCACCGGTGCTGAGTGGTCCTCGTCGTCGGTCAACCGGTGGTGGGGAATCGCACCGAGTCGATGTGATCCACGAAGTACCTGAAGACAGCCGTTCTCTGCGGTTGCCGGAACCAGAGGCACCCAACAACTGACAATCAATGTGTCGCCCGCCGTGGAGGCATCCAGATAGGCGAGATCCTGATGCCATGGGACCACAGCGAAATCATATTCCGGCAGTTTGACACGGAGCGCGTATTGGGGATGGGCCAGTATCTCGGGTCCGATCAGAGATTCGACGATATCGAGCAACTCTGGAGCCGTTCGTAAGCGAAAGATGCCGGGACTCTTGTACTTGCCGTGACTGTGAAACTGACGCCAGATCCAATCACGATCGCTACATGCTTGCGACAATTGAGCAAGTCGTTGGGCGAAGGGTGCACTAGGAAAGGTGTTTCCCCCATCAATCAGTCCTTGGTCAACCGCGGCCGACGCCAGATCATCCACCTTTTGTTCAAGTTCGTCCATCAATGGTCTGATCGATTCGTCGCAAAGGCGGTTGCGAACGATCAGATAGCCGTCCTCTTGAAATTGGCGCACCTGTTGTGGACTAAGACCCTGAAGTGTATGCATCTCTGACATCGCACTGGCGTTTAAAGTGAAAGCACCTCCATCGTGTAGAAGATTATACGCGGCCAATGGGCCACATGAGTGGAATGATATCGAAACGCGCACATTTCTAGATCGGGATCATCCTAGAGCTTAAGGGGCGCGAAGTGTTCTTCCTTTCATATCCCGGATTGCCCCGCTCAACCGCTTTCTGGCTCCGCGGGTATTGTGCGGGGCCCGCGCGCCGCTGGCGCCCCACAGGGTATAATCCATGGCAGATATCGCCGAGTCGCAATTCATTGAATCGCGAGGATGGGCATGGATCACGGATCAATGAAAACGTTTTATTAAATCTTCCCTACTTTGGGTGGAGTTGGGTAGAGTTGGGTGGTCTTGAACTGCCGCGGGCACAGTGACGGGCACCCACGCGCGACAGTTCCATCTCGGTTTCGCACGTATCTACAATGCAACCCGCCCGACAACCGTCCACCGATAGCTTCTGGAAGTCCCGCTTCCCTATGCCCAGATGCGACTCCGAAATCCTATCCGAAGTAGTTTCACTTCTGCTATCCTGTCGCCAGCATTGAACCCGCAAATTTCAGGGAGCCGCCATGGCTTCGTCGGAAGGAACCAGGCTTGGTCCTTACGATCCTCTCACCTATCGGGACAGGAGGCATGGGAGAAGTGTATCGCGCCAAAGACACCCGTATGGTTCGTACCGTGGCGATCAAGGTCCTACCATCCCATCTATCCAATGACTCTGAGTTGCGCCGACGGTTTGAACGCGAGGCCATGGCTATCTCCAGCCTGAACCATCCACATCTCTGCACCCTTCAACGACATAGGGCAACAAGACGGCATTGACTACGGCGTTTTTGACCACCGCTTTTGATGATATCTCATTTTTTGACAATGACTAATCGTGGTCCGACGCCAGAATGGGATGTAGCTGATCTGGCAAGTGACGATCAGTAGATTGTACTCCTTTGGCTTGAGGGGGATGGTCTGCAATGCTTGGTAGTGGCTGCCGCATCATAATAACACTGGTTCCTCTGTTACTTTGCCTGGGCATGCCATCGGCTGTCGATGGGGCGATCGTGTTCGAGGAATCCCAGAGTGGAACCGCACTCAGCACGGATGAGGTTACTTCCGCTTCCATTACTGGCGTCAACGATCATCTTTATCTGGCCTCGATTGGTGCCCGAAGCGCCCACACCGTGAGCTCAGTGAGTGGTCTCGGTTTGACCTGGACCGAGGTAGAGGCTCAGTGCGCGGCTCGTGAAACGACCAGTGGCATTTCGATCTGGAAGGCACAGGGTACGGTCAGCGGAGATGGCACTGTCACCGCCACGCTGGACTCCAATAGCGATACCCTCGTTTTGGTTGTGGCCCGTTACTCGGGGGTAAACACGACGAACCCGGTGGGCAACTTCGATTCCGCCAATACCTTCGGCGTCGACGGGGCCTGCTCCGGAGGGACCGACAGCACAGGGTACTCTTTCAGCACCCTGGACACTTCTCAGGATGACTCCATGGTTTTCGTTGCGGTCAATCCGAGAATCACGTCGCCCAGCCCCGGCTCAGGCTACACCGAGCGAGACGAAGTCTCGGCAGGGTCCGGCGGCGCCGTAATCATTGTGGCTATCAACGACAAGCCCTTTGCGACCACCACAACCGATCTGACCGTCGACGGCACCATCGGTACGGCAAGAGACTGGGCGGTGCTCGCGATCGAGATCATGGATGCATCGGCCACGGCGATCACGCTCACTTCCCTCGACGCCGTGCAACAGGGGGATGGCGTGCTGCTGCAGTGGCGTACCGGCTACGAGTCGGACAACCTCGGGTTTCACGTCCATCGCGAGATGCAGGGCCAGCTCACCCAGCTCACCCCGTCGCTGATCGCCGGGTCGGCGTTAATGGTAGGAAGCGCACCCCTGACAGCCGGACGATCTTACGCCTGGCGCGACCAGGACGGGACACCGGAGGCTTGTTACTGGCTGGAAGATGTGGACCTTTACGGAACCCGTACCTGGCATGGTCCGGTCTACGCAGTGCCAGGGGATACCAGCGGTTCCGGGCACCATGAGCCAGTGCTGCTGAGCAATCTGTCCGTACTCACAGGCACGCAACAATCTCGACCCCACATGACCCAAGGGATGGGTCCCGGGACCAGCAAGAGCCGGACCTCCCAGGCTCTCGAGGCTACTCCCCCCACCTCACAAGACCGGTTGGGGAAAATGCCTGACGGGGACCTCGATGGGGTCGAGATTCAGCGTTCTCTGGCCGCGCAACCCGCAGTGAAGATCTCGGTAAAGGAAGATGGCTGGTACCGGGTAAGTCAGCCGACACTGATGAGAGCAGGGTTGGATCCTGATCTGGATCCTCGGTTTATCCAGTTATTTGCTGACGGCCAAGAGGAAGCGTTGATCGTCATGGATCAGAGAGACGGGCGCTTCGATGCCTGGGACACAATTGAATTTTTTGGACGAGCTCTCGACACCCCTTGGTCCGGAACGAGAATTTACTGGCTGATTGCAGGATCACACGCCGGCAAGCGCATCCGCAAGCTCCCCGGCCCGTTCCCGGGAGCCCGCCAATACAGCTTCTCGTCCACGGTGGAGCGCAAGGAGAACTCGACTTACTTTGCCGCATTGAAGAACGGTGAGAGCGACAATTTTTTCGGTCCCGTCATCGCCGACCAGCCGTTGGAGCAGTCTCTCATCGTGTTCGACCTCCAACCATCCTCTCAATCTGAGAGTTTCTTGCACGTGGCCCTGCAGGGCGCCACTCAAGTCCCTCACGACGTTACCGTCCTGCTCAATCAAGTTGCCGTAGGTTCCATCGCATTTTGGGGACAGAAGCGAGGAGAAGCCATTTTTGCCCTAGAGCCTGGTATGTTGCGGGAGGGGAAAAACGCTTTCCAGCTGATCGCACAGAGCGGTAACACCGATGTCAGTTTGGTGGATTTCATCCGACTTACCTATGGCCGCAGCTACCGTGCGGAGCAGGGGAGACTCTGGTTTTCGCTCACGGGAGGCAGGCAGGCCAGAATCGAGGGATTTACCAGTCCCCAGATGCGGATCATCGATGTCACAGACCCGACGGAGGTAGTCGAGGTATCCGGGATGCAGCAGACCCAGGGCCCAGGATCCTTTGCCGTTACCATCACCGCGCCAAGAGAGCCGGACGAAGGAAAACGTCAGCTGCTAGCCTTTACCGATGCGCGGGTCCTTCGACCTGCGGCAGTGGTTGCGAACCGCCCATCTGCTTGGCATCTACAGCAGGTGGGCGCTGAGCTGGTCGTGATCGGTCATCGAGCTTTTCTTTCGGCCCTGGAGCCCTTGAGGGCCTTGCGCGAGGCCGAGGGATGGTCGGTGGCGGTTATCGATGTCGAGGATCTGTACGACGAGTTCAGCTTCGGCACGAAGACGCCTTGGGCGATTCGTGAGTTTCTGCTTCGCGCCAGTGAAGATTGGCAGCAGCCTCCAGGGTTTGTCCTCTTGATGGGAGATGCAAGCCTTGACCCGCGCAATTATCTTGGTCTGGGAGATTTTGATTTTCTTCCCACGAAGCTGATCGGGACAGCATTTCTTGAAACCGCTTCAGATGATTGGTTTGCCGATTTTGCCGACCAGGGACTGCCCAAAATGGCCATCGGCCGGTTACCGGTCCGGACGGTTGAGCAGGCCGAAACGGTGGTCGCGAAGATTGTCGGCTACGCGCAACAGGACTCCGGTACCTGGGCAAACGAGGTTCTGCTCGTGGCAGACACTAACGATGGCTTTGATTTCGAGGCGGCCACGGCGGAGCTTCGGGATCAGATCCCTTCGTTCATGACCGTACGAGAAGTGCTCCGAGGAAGGACAGACGACGACGCTGCCCGGGCAGTGATTCTTCGCTCCTTGAACGAAGGCAAGTTGCTGGTCAACTACACGGGACACGCCTCCGTCTCTGTCTGGCAAGGAGATCTTCTTTCCTCAGATGACGCCAACACTCTCACCAACGGGTCTCGACTGCCGCTCATGATTACGATGAACTGTCTCAACGGTTTCTTCCATGACCTTTTCAGCGAAAGCCTCGCCGAGGCTTTTCTCAAAGCCGAAGGGGGCGGGGCTGTGGCCGTGTTTGCATCCTCCGGATTGACGGGACCTCAGGGCCAGGCGGTTATGAATGTATCGTTGCTGGAGCTCCTCTTCGGCGAGGAGGAGTTGACGCTGGGGGAGGCGGTCGTGAGGGCCAAGGGTGCCACGCGCGACTCAGCGGTACGCCGCACCTGGATTCTTTTCGGTGATCCTACGCTGAAGCTGCATTGAAGCTCAGTCAATAAAGGCTAGGCCCCGCAATCCAAGCCTCAATTCAAGAACAATATCAAGATATCGAGTAGAGATTGTCGGAGTATGATCGCCGGACCCTCAATTTTTTTGGTGCCGAAGGAGGGGGTCGAACCCTCATGCCCGCAAGGGGCGCGGGATTTTGAGTTCTTCGTGTACCCCCTCTCTATGTGACACTATCTGCACTTATCTGTATCTATCAATCGTTTAGCGCTTCTTCTTGCCTTGCACAAATACACTTGTTTGCCGATAGAAACCAATGGTTCGGGCAAAGCATGGGCAAAGCAGAAAGCCGCTACATCGCCTTCCTGCGTTCTTCGTCGAGCTGTTGAAGAATGCGCAAACCTAGGGCAGCTATACTGAAACATCGAGCAGCGTCATCCCTCTGAAAACCAGCGTATCCCAGATGAAGGACGCGGTTCCGAGGCCAGAACAGTTTGTGCTGAAAGGATCGCGCCAGATCTCCAAGCGCAAGGCTTGGAAATCCGTTTGCGATTGTCTTGCATAGCTCGTCGTTCCGTTGCACAAAGTCGTCTAGTCCTGTCCGGTACATCAACCGGCTGATATGTTCTATTTTGTCGCTTATATTCCCAAAACGCCTGAGGATTTCATCAAGCGCTTCATCGGTCACCTGGTTGAGAGCAGTAATCCCTTCCCATTTATGGTGTAGTCGAGATAGTTCCGCTTCAAAGGCCAGTGCGGATAAAACAATTGCCATCGAGTAGTCCTGTTGCTCTTCAAGTTCCCAGCGTGCACGAATGAGAATTCGCGGTCCTCGAGTGAATGTGAGGTCAAAATCGCCGGCATTGAAGTGACCGCACGGGCCAGTCACTCGCATGGATGAATCTTCGACGCCGATGAAAGCGTTGATAGGTTCCTCGCACTCACCGCAGGGGAAAGTGATGCCTATCTTCATCGTGTGGTATCCGCACAACGGCTTCGCCTCAGCTTGCGGGCGAAGACGTCTGCTTCATTCTATTGTTAGGCCTCCCGCCTCTCGGTAGGTCAAACCAAAAACTGTATCCGTCATCCAACGCTTGAAGCCCTCGTTGTCCATGAATCATTCTTCTTCAATCTCACACTAGCATGCGTTTTTCGGGTGAAGGCGCTTTGGGCAGTGCTACGAAGAGGCAAAAGCAGTTTTGGTGAAGATCAGCTATTTCAGGGGGTATAGGACTACTGCGGATCGTAGAAAGATTTGATAGCTTTTTGGTGAAGATTGGCTAGATGGCCAAGTCGGCTTGTATGCGGAGATATCAGGATTTCTTAACTTTCTTGGTGCGGATCGCCTTTTTCACGGGCTTTCCGCTTGACAGCTTTTTCCCCGAGAAGGGTTTCGTTGCCATGAACTCATCAAAGGTAGGAATACGCGGAACGTTCTGGCCTCGGGCGTCGTCAAATCGTTTTCTGCCCCATTTCCGAAAGAGCTTCAATGCAACCTTCAGATGTCGGGGTGTGCTGTCCCTGACGAAAACCATAAGCACAGAACTATTGAGCGGCAACAACTGATTGTCCCAAAGGCGATACATGGGGGCGGAGTTGAATTTGAGCTCCCTTCCTTCCATGTAAATCCCACTCAAGATGTCCTCGACTATTTGGTCGAAGAGCGCCCTTCTTTCTGCCCGCTTTTTTTGTGCCCGAGGGGTTGGAAGCTGCGCATCTCTGTAAAAGGGCAGTTCCTCGTCTAGGTTCACCATGGATGCCTTCTGTTCGTTCCGTCGTGTCAATCAAAGTCTAGTTCAGAGGGTTGGAAACAAAAAGGGGGCTCCGAAGAGCCCCCCAGTGAGTTATGCCGCCCCGTTTCACTTCGGACGCCAGCCGTTCATCTCTTCTTGCACATTGTTGAGCGCAGAGCTCATCAGCGACAAGAGGCTCCACATCGAAAAGTTCCACTGCTCTGCGTGATCTTCGCTGAGATGTTCCACCTGCTCGCGCAACTCAACTAGTCCATCGGCGAGTTTGTGCACTTCAAGGACCCGAGCCCATGCGCTGGAGTATGCCGAGTAATCCACGGTGATGGTGTCAGGAATCTCAGGAGACTTGGGTCCCTTGGGGCCATCCGTAATTTTGGTGATTTTCTCCTCAGACATGGGCAGCCTCCTGCCGCGACTCCAGTTTGGTCATCTTCTCGTCGATGTCTTCGAGCAGGCCGGCCATTACAAAAGCGAAGTGGTACACGGCATGGCTGTACGCTTGGCCGTTACCCTCGACGACTTCGTCAATCCCCTCCCAGATACCCGAGAGACTGTCGCCCAGCCCTTGGAGCCGGCGGACGGTTTCATGGACGCTGGCGAAATCTTTGCGGCTGACGGTGATAACGTTGTTTTGCTTGGCGGGTGGCTTTTTCTTGAGTTTCTTCTGTGAAGATTTGGATGGTACAGTTTGTGCGGTCATACGTTCCTCCTCTTAAGGAATGTGTGGCAAGGCTCCGTCATCGGGTCCAATCCGGTGATGGGGCCGCTATACCACGGTTGGTGAAAATGTAAGCCTAGAAGAAGATAACCCTGCTTACTTCTCCAGACTTGTCTCTTATGAGCAACTCCTTTCCTTTTTCCTGTTCTTTTGAAACGACATCATAAAGCTCGATGGCCCGCCGTATGACTTCGGTCATCGACATCGCCCGAGTCCGCTCCTGAAGACGGTCTAGCTTCGCCTTTGTCTTCGGAGGCATGATCAGGTGAAGACGTTCGGATGCGTTTGTCATTGCGTCTTTTGCGAATCATATCCGTGACGCCAATGCTACCAATCGCAAGAATGCACAGAGCGACCAATTCCCGATCAGCAGCGGTGGTTTCGGTCATGTATACGACGCCTAGAATCGCTAAGATACTGACCAAGGCGATTGGATTTGGCGCCGCCAGAAGTAACGCTGCTAACCGATGCCACCACGGTCTACCCCAATGAGCTTCAAGCGGTGAGTTGTCTGGATCGACTACAATTGGTTCCATGAACCGGTGATCGTGCATGACCAAGTGCCCTCTCCAAACTGGAAGGGCATGGCCAGCACGAGCACTCGGGTAGCTTGGCAGTTCATGTTCGCCAGCTCCTCCCAGGTACTCCCACCAGCGCAAAGGTTCTTCTCTGTACGGCAACCTCGCGAAAGACGGGAACAGTTAAATCAAGCGTGGAATCACTATCGATTCGAGGCTTTGATGCTTGCCAATTGTTTTGACCCCGTACCGCATTGTCTGTCGCGGCATCTGAATCGAGAATTGAGCCGAATCCATTACCGTGCGGCTTGAGAGCTTCAGGCCAAACGAGCAGTTGCCCTTGTGACTTCTGGAGGCTCGGCCTGATGGGTATCATAATGTGTAGAATATACACATTATGTGAGCAAAGGTCAACACGCGAATTTTCATCAAAATAGGATTGGGCTGGTGGAAACAATACAGACACCCTCTGGTTGGCGGGCTCACGTCTTGTGATGTGGCCCTGCTTGTCCTCAAAAACCGCCCACAGTGGACCCTTCGGGCCACCTCAAGAAACACAATATATATGTTGACACCGAGGTACCACCACCATATATTGCGCTTGGTCAAGAGAATTCGGTACACGATTTGGCGACCACCAAGATTCTAGAGGCTCATCGCGGGCATCGCATGTTGGTGATCCTTGGGTTGAACGAAGGAGCAAAACAACCTACATGTGAGATTGGGCCATACCTTCCGCCAAGCTACGACACTGGCAAGTTCAGAGAACTCAGGAAACGCAAAGAAGAAGTTTGTTGACCGCCCTTTGGAGGGACTTCGGGGGTCATTATAGGTCCAAGGGTAGAGCATTAAGGCAGCTCTTTGGTTCTCACCTTGACAACGGGGGCTCGTATGTCCAACGGATCAATCGGCGTCCTAAAACGAGAAGATCCATCTGGTGTGGTCGATAGAGGCACTAGTATACTAGAATTTGACATGAATCACCGAGATCGCCTCAGGCGACTACTAATCGACAAGTCACTGGTCCGAGGACCCGTTCAACTCTCTTCGGGTGTGACCAGCAACTACTACTTTGATTGCAAGCTTACGACTCTCGATCCACGAGGAGCTGTGTTAACTGGTCATGCTTTTTTGGAAGAGCTTGAGCAACGACAGATTGATGCCGATGCCATCGGAGGTCTTAGCATGGGCGCGGACCCAATAGTATCGGCGATTGTGGCAATCAGCGACTTGGAGAACAAACCTATTCCTGGTTTCTTGATACGGAAGGAGAGGAAGGGCCACGGTCGAAAGAAACTCATAGAGGGATTCAAGGGGAACAGGGGGGATAAGGTCGTAATTGTCGATGAGGTGTGTACTACCGGAAAATCGATTCAAGAAGCGATCGAGGAAGCGACGAAGGCAGGTCTAGAGGTTGTTGCTGTAATCAGTTTGGTTGATAGAGAGGAAGGGGGCTCGGAGGAGCTAAAGCAGAAATTCAAATATTATTCGATCTTTAGGGCAAAAGACCTCTTGAATGAACAAGAAACGGATGATGGAACATCAACTCAAAAGGCTCAAGAGACAGCTGGGGACACGACTTCAATCAAACGATGACGTGGCTCAAGCGTCGTCGATTTGCTACTCGCTGGCGCAATCCGATTCCTGGGGGGCTTTTGCTTACTTCCTTTTCGCTCTTTATCTGGACACGTTATATCAACGACGCAACAGCCAGTCGGTAGAGCCGGAGAGTTATGAGGAGTTGCTGTCTCAAATCATTCCGTTAATGGACGACGTCATTTCTTGCACGAAGGAGTCTGATTCGGCCAAGTTGACCGCGACGCTCGATAACTTCACAAAGGCAGTACAAACAGCAAGACTAGACTAAAAACAGTTACCTCCGCGCTCTGACTCCGATTTCCTTTCCTTGGGTTTCCTTTCTGCAAAAGAATTCGCTCTAAAGTGACGCCACATGGCACGTTTATCTGTGCCAATTGGCTGATTCATTTGGTGAAGACGCGATGATGTGCCTGTCCTGTGTATCCCACACCCACCCCAATTCCGTCCATCTCAAATCCAATCTATCCCCAATCATTGCCTATACTTAACGCAGCTTGAAGCTGACCGAGTTGAAGTCGTATTCGTGTATGCAGGCTTCGGCAATGTCCCCGCGCAATGTCCTTGTTTCGTGTCCTCACGGCGCGTAGTAAAATGAGGCCATGAAAAACCAACCAGAATCAGCACCCCTGCCCAAACCGGCACCGGAAGGTGTTGGGCCAAACGCCACAGAGTATGGCCTGCGCCACCGGTTCCAGAGCCAGCTTGCAGAGAACTGGCGGAACTCCGATCCGCGGTTCTGGCCGTGGCTGCCGAATTTTAGGTACAGGTTCCGAGCTGCTGAGCTTCGCGCGATGGCAGACCTTATGACTGAAGAGGAGGTTGACGATCTGCTAGGCGCATATCAGATATCCCGAAGCAAGATGAAAGCCGCAAACAGCCTTAAGCTGCCGTATGCCTTGGCGGACAGACTAATCAAAGAGGATTGTCAGATGGAATTCCCAGGGGAACCGGAGTCGCTGGACAGATCGAGCATTGCGCAGGTGATCCGCAAACGTGTGTTGTATGGGTTGCACCGTCGATCTATGCCAGGTCAAATCGAGAAGCTAAGCGTCATGGACATCAGGGCGTTCTACAATCTGGCTACGCATATTGTGAGAGACGAGATAGCTCTCGCCTCTGAGGACAGCAGCGAAACGGAGTACATTGGTGCTTTGGACATGAGTCCCGACTAGGGCCACTTAGTGTGCGACTCCAATTTCACCGTTTTGGCTCGTGTGCCAAGAAATCAGCGAGCCGGATGCTTTCCTGGACAAGGTTGAACTCCTTGATAAGCTGCTCTTCCGGTTCCCATATTGCTCGGTAGAGTTCAGTGATCCTGGGAGAGAGCCCTTCAGCCTTACGCAGCAAGTCGCTATGGCTGGATCGAAGGTCTTCCAGTTGAGCACACAACTCACTGAGCAACTCATCTGTCACTTTTTGCTTTTCCATTGATTGTTACCTCCTATCTCTAACATGGTAATTTCGCTCGAAGTAACATCCATTCAAGTGTCTTAAGGATGTGCCAGACGAGCATTTCGATGATTACCCTGTTCTTAAGCAGGATCTCAGTAATTTTTTGTTCGGTAAGGATCTCCTTTACATCGCTACTACCTGAGGTCTCGATCAGGGCCTTTTTCAACTCGATCAAGTCTTTGAAAACGCTGTAACGGCTCCGCAAACCTTCAATGGTTCGCACCTTCACCGCGATATCTGCAAGGTCCCTCCGAATCGAGGCGATTTCCTCACGCGATAGTTCCATGCCGCATTCTTGGAACCGTTCACCGAATGCTCGTGATTTATCTTGCTGGACAGTCGTAATACGAACCAAGAGTGACTCAAGACTGTCCTGAAGGTGTTGGCGATCATGTAAAAACGCTGTTTTCTGGACCGGCGCTCCCGGGTATTTGGGCCCGCTATGATTGCGCCTTGCGCGATCACCAAATCGTCAAGGAATGCTGGATCAACGCTATGCCTCGCCTTCGGCGAGGATGATGATACCCGTCATGCAATTTTCTCGCCTGAAATCAAAAAAACGCGTTTTCTGATGATCGTTGACATGAAGGCTATCAGCTTGCTGTTGGAGGCCTTCGAGTTCCTTCATTCTAGCGCCACTATCAGCGGCCGACGGTTTGCCACTTGGCATATTGTTCCTCCTTATTGTTTGGGACCTTGATTCTACCAACTTGTGGTAATAGTGAACATCAGGAGAACCCTGATTTTCAAAAGTCGGAGCCTTTTCCACTGTGGACCAGAAAACTTTCCAAGGGCATCGCCAATGGGTCTTTTCGTGTCGAGGCTCTGATCCGGAGCCGACCTGATGTCAGCAAACGTTTTTCTGCTGACATCAGCGATAAGTGGGCCGAGCTGATCCATATTGATTAATGTGATTCTTTGTATCTTATCCCGGCGAATCTCGACATTTGAAAATCAGGGATTCCCTGATTGACCTTAAATTGGCGCAACTTACAATTCTTCACATACAAGCACCAATATTTCACGTTGAGGAGAGTCCGTCGCTGGGTTCAAATCACTTGTGCCTTCCACTCCATTGCCTCACTGAGGCTAAGACATGACCGACTTTACACCGCGACAAATCCGAGAGCTTGTCGAGGACGCGCGTTGAGCGAGACTTTGTCGAAACACCATCTTGACCCACGCTTTGTTGAGCTTCGCCACGATCCCTGGTTAACCGGCGAGCGATCCAATGAGTGGGAGGTTGCGTTCTGGCTGAAACCAAACTTGGGTGATAAGTTTCGCTTCTTCGTTACCGAGGCATCCACCGCAGAATCCATCAAGCAAGATCTCACCGCCGTAGTCGAACGGCACATCCCCATTTGGCGAGAACGCATGCAGTAAACCCTCGGTACTGCTCGGCGCACAGCCGCCCGTTCACCTGAACCCTTTTCTGGTTATCGCGCACGCATACTGCCGCTTAACTTTCTAGAGCGCAGAGAACTGGCTCCGTGAAGGAATCACCAGGGTTGCTAGAGCGGTTGACGCTGATTACCCTCAGAGATATGCGGCGGCGGTAGGACCCATATAGATTGATACCCCCGTACCCCGACGGGTGCCCTGGGTCGAGTTAAGGCAAAGTACGGGCAAAGCAGAGAACAATCAGAGAATAGCAGCAAAAGAAGAGACAGCCACAAACCCTTGATAACACTGGTGCCGAAGGAGGGGGTCGAACCCTCATGCCCGCAAGGGGCGCGGGATTTTGAGTCCCGTGCGTCTGCCAGTTCCGCCACTTCGGCTGGTCGTCCAAATTGTAGGCGGATGGTAGCCCAACCTTTTTGGCGAGTCAATCGTCGGGAAAGCCGCGTCGAAAGCTGTGCATCACGAAGCGTTGTGCGGCCGTTCGAGTTTGAACACCTCTTCAGCACACCCCAAAAAAGAATCAAGAAATCAATTGTTTCATAACCCTTGGCGCTCTTGCTTTGGCCATCCGCATACCTCGCCTCGGTCAACATCGCTTGCGTGAGTTTTCTCGTGCAATGACGAAGCTGTGCGCGTCGAAACAGCAGAACATCACGCGAAACGTTCCGAAGCATCGCTTGCTTTCGAGCGGCGCTTTTGGAACAATGTCTAAAGGGGCACCATTACTTGCAGCGTTGCCGTTGCATCGGTCTTCGCCGTGACCGCATCGTTTTGACTCGAGTTTTGATTGCGCATATAATGCTGCCCACTTGGAGGAATCAATGGATTTCCGCGTGGGAGATAAAGTTGTCTATCCAAATCATGGCGTCGGAATCATAGAACAAGTTACCCGCCGCCCCATCAATGGTGTTGCCGAACAATTCTACATGCTGCGCATTCACGCCAACGCGTCCCTCGTGATGGTCCCGACCGCGAACGTCAAGAGTGTCGGGCTGCGACCCATCATCAAGAAGCGTGCTGTGGATGGTTTGTTCAAGTTGCTCCAGGAGGACTTTTTCGAGCCGGAGTCCGATTGGAAGGGGCGTTACAAGGACCATTCCGAGAAAATGCGCACGGGCTCGATCTTTCAGGTAGCTGAAGTTCTCCGAAACCTTGTCTATCTCAGCGCCAAGAAGAGTCTGTCCTTCCGCGAAAAGAGAATGCTCGATCGTGCCAAACAGCTGATCATCAGTGAAGTCGCCACGGTTCGGGGCACGAACGAAAAGAAAGTGGAAGATCAAATCGATAAGGCTTTGAATCGGGCTTACGAGCGCTCGATGCACGCATCCGCGTAAAACGCTTTGCAGACGCCGGTCTTCGTCTATTTCGCGCTTCTCCTGTTGCTGCTATTTCTTTCCCTGGTGTTCTCAGGGTCTGAAACAGCATTCCTTGCAATCAATCGTCTCAAGCTCAAATCCAAGGTGGAGGCGGGAGATCCCAAAGCCACCAGGATTCAGGCCCTCCTGCTCAATCCCGACAAGCTCCTCGGGGTCATTCTTCTCGGAAACAACCTCACCAATGTCGGAGCGGCGACACTCGTAACATACATGGTCGCGACCTATGTGCCACGCGGCTGGGTCGAAGGCGCGAGCATCGCGGCATCCACGGTGCTGACGTTGGTCATTCTGATCTTCTGCGAGCTGACCCCGAAACTGATCGCGGCGACTCATGCCGAGCGCGTCAGCCGCAGACTCTTGTTGCCGATTCGCTTTTTCACCTCGGTCCTCTATCCGTTCTCCCGCCTGGGTATCTGGTTTGCCAACCGACTCGTTCGGCTATTCGGCCTGCACGAGACGCGCAGTCCCTTTGCCCAGGCTTTGAGCGCGGAGGAGATTCGTGCCTTGATTGCCGGGACCGCGGACGAGGCGATCGGCAAACAGAACAAGGAAATGCTCAGCAACGTGTTCGATATCGGGGCGACCCAGGTACGCGAGATCATGATTCCCCGAACGGACGTCATTGCTGCCGAAATCAACGATCCCATTGATGAGGTGCTCAGTCTGATTCAGTCGAGCCACCACTCCAGGATTCCGGTGTACCGGGGAAAGTTCGACAACATCTTGGGAATCCTGTATGTGAAAGATCTGCTGCATTACTTGCAGAGCCCGAGAGAAATCAATCTGAAAGCGTTGCTGCGTCCGGTCCATTTCGTTCCGGACACGGCGCCCATCGATGCGGTAATGCGACAGCTCCAGTCGATGCGTTTGCACATGGTCGGGGTCGTGGATGAATTCGGCGGCGTCGATGGAATCCTGACGCTCGAGGACCTGCTCGAGGAAATTGTCGGCGAAATCCGGGACGAACTGGACACGGAAACCGAATCAATCCGCAGTTTGGGCCCGGAGCTCTATTCCGTGTCCGGAACGCTTGCCATCAAGGACTTCAACCGGATGTTCCCCTCCGCGATTCCCGAGTCTCGCGAATACTCGACCGTTGTCGGCTTCCTGCAGGCGCGCACCGGCCGTCTCTTGAAAGAAGGAGAAACTGTCCGATATCAGGACTTGACCTTCGCCATTGAAAAAGCGGACCGCTACAAAATCCTGGCGCTGCGGGTCCGGGTTCCCACCTCCATGCTCGAAAAGAACCGGCCGGTTGCCTCAGGGCTCGTTCAAGAATAACTCGACTCAGTGCGGGTCTCTACAGGGCGGCCAGCGAAGCCTGGACGGCTCGGATGGTTTGGCCCAGATCAGAACTCTTGTGCGCGAGCGAAACAAACGTCGCCTCGAACTGTGACGGAGGGAAGTAAACACCGTTTTGAAGCAGTCCGTGAAAAAAGCACCCGTAGCGGGTTCGGTCACTGCGCTGCGCCGTCCCGAAATCGACGACCGGATCCGGGTTGAAGAACACAGTGAACATGGAGCCGATGCGATTGACCTGTATCGGTACGTCCGTTTTCTTTGCGCTCTCCAGAATGCCGTCGACAAGCCGCGACGCCTTGCGTTCCAGCTGCCCGTACACGTCTCGGCCGCGAAGCACCTTGAGGGTTGCGATTCCGGCCGCCACCGCCATCGGGTTGCCTGAAAGCGTGCCCGCTTGATACACGGGCCCCTCGGGAGCCACCCATTTCATGATGGCCTTCTTGCCACCGTAGGCTCCAACGGGAAGGCCACCGCCGATGATCTTTCCCAGGCAAGTGAGGTCCGGCTTGACAGCGTATAACTGCTGCGCCCCACCGTAGCCGACCCGAAAGCCGGTGATGACCTCGTCGAAGATGAGCAGTGCCCCGTGTTGCCGGGTAAGCTTGCGCAGCGCCGCCAAAAATCCCTTGCGGGGCGTTACGATGCCCATGTTGCCCGCCACGGGTTCGATCACGACGGCGGCAATCTGGGAGCGGTGGAGTTTGAAGGCCTTCTTCACCGATTCCAGATCGTTATAGGGGAGAGACAGGGTGAGCTCGGCCTGCGCCTTCGCAACGCCGGGCGTATCGGGAATTCCCAGGGTCGCCACACCGGAACCCGCCTTGACCAGAAGTCCGTCAGAATGCCCATGGTACCCGCCGTCGAATTTGATGATCTTGGGGCGAGCTGTGAACGCTCGGGCGAGCCGAACGGCACTCATGACGGCCTCTGTCCCGGAGTTGACCAGTCGAACCTTTTCGATCGAAGGGATGGCCTCGCAGATCGTCTCGGCCAGGATGATTTCGTTTTCCGTGGACGCACCGTAGCTCGTCCCACGGGGAATCTGCCTTCGGAGCGCGGACTGAACCGCCGAGGGAGCATGTCCGAGAATCAGAGGCCCCCACGAACCGACGTAGTCGATGTAGGTCTTCCCATCGGCGTCGGTAACACGACAACCCTGGGCCTGTTTGATGAAGCGCGGCACTCCTCCAACGCTCCCGAAGGCACGTACGGGACTATTGACGCCTCCCGGCATCGTTTTCTTGGCTCGCTGGAACAAACGACTGGAACGCTGGGTCAAAATCTCCTCCTGCCCACTTGTGACTCGCGCCTAGCCGATCAGGCGGGCCACGTCTTTGGCGAAATAAGTGAGTATCATCTCCGCCCCTGCGCGCCGGATCCCGATCAGACTCTCCAGACTCACGCGCTCGAGATCCAGCCACCCGAGGCGGGCGGCTGCGACCAGGGCGGCGAATTCTCCGCTGACCTGATAGGCAGCCACCGGGATGCTGTAGCGCTCCCGGATGCGCCGGATGACATCCAGATACGGTCCGGCCGGCTTGACCATCAAGATATCGGCACCCTCCTCGATGTCGAGCTCAGCCTCACGGAGTGCCTCGCGCACGTTTGCGGGATCCATCTGATGGCTGCGCCGATCTCCGAATTCCGGGGTCGATTCAGCAGCTTCACGAAAGGGTCCATAGAACGCCGAGGCGTACTTCACGGCGTAGGAAAGGATCGGCAGATGCTCGTGTCCGTGCTTGTCCAATATGGCCCGGATCGCGGCCACGCGCCCGTCCATCATATCGGAAGGAGCCACGATGTCGGCTCCTGCCTCCGCATGCGACAGCGCTGTCTGGGCCAGGACCTCGACGCTGGCATCGTTGACGATCTCATCGTTTTCGACCAGTCCGCAGTGTCCGTGGCTCGTGTACTCGCACAGGCAAACATCCGTTATGAGCAGCAGGGTTGTCTCGCGCTTCAGCGCTCGCAATGCTTGCTGTATGATCCCGGCAGGATCCAGCGCAGACGAGGCAGTCTCGTCCTTTTGCGGCGGGATGCCGAAGAGGATAATTCCGGAAATTCCCAGCGATTGGATCGAGCGGGCCTCCTCGACCAGCACGTCAATCGAGCATTGGTAGTTCCCCGGCATGGAAGGAATCTCTTGTTTGACCCCTTCCCCGGGGCAGACAAACATCGGGTATACCAGCTTGTCGGGAGAAAGCCGCGTTTCACGCACCAAGCGTCGTAGGCGTTCGTTCATTCGGAGACGCCTCATGCGAGTGACCGGGTAACTCATCGCGCACCCTCCTTAGTAACGTTGGCGAGAGTATCATAATAGGTCCAGCTCACGTTTCAATCAGCATAATCGCCCATTCCCCTCACGTGAAAGCTCGTCGGAGTATAGAATATAGAGACCCTAGAGGTCCTGTCATGGTCGACACGGCAAAATCCCGGAAGGCACGGCTCAAACATCTGGAGATGAAGCTTCGCCAAACGATCCGGAAGTTCGGCTTGCTCGAGCCGGGCGAGCACGTGCTAGTGGCTGTTTCCGGTGGGCCCGATTCGGTAGCGCTCCTGCTTTCTCTGCACCGTATCAGGGACGAGTTCGGGATTCGTCTTTCCGTGGGACACTGCAACCACGGTATCCGCGGAGACGAATCGGATGCGGATGAGGAGTTTGTGCGACGCTTGTGTCAACAGCTCGAGATCCCGGCGCGGAGCGAATCCGTCTCCGTGGAGCCGAACCGGGGGAACCTGGAGCAACGGTTGAGACGAGTGCGCTATCGCTTTCTGGGGCAGGTGCAACAAGAGGTTGGCGCTGACAAGATCGCCCTCGGGCACACCATGGACGATCAGGCCGAAACGGTGCTGATGCGACTCTTTCGTGGCAGCGGCACAGATGGTCTATCCGCCATCCACCCGAGCGTGAATGATCTGTACGTTCGGCCTCTGCTGGAATGCAGCCGTCAAGAGGTGCTCCGCTACCTCCACTCGCGGGACGCCAGGTTTCGAGACGATGCCACGAACTCGGATATGCGTTTTGAGCGAAACCGTTTGCGCCAGGAGCTCATTCCGTACCTCCAAGAAACCTTCAACCCCAGGATCGTGACGACGTTGGCGAAGGAAGCGGCGATCTATCGCGAGGCGGCGGAGTATCTGAATCTGGAGGCCGAGCGTCTTTTTGCGCAGCTCCGGTCGGTCGTCTCCGGACAGCTTGCGCTACCCGCCGCAGCTATCTTGGCTTTGCCGCCGGTGATGCAAAAACTGGTGCTGCGGCGCGCCGTCGAGACCGTCCGCGGGTCCCTGAAGCAAATCACAGAATCCCACCTATCTACCCTGAAGCGGCTGTGCCTCCCGAACAAGAGCGGCCGCCGCGTCCGGCTACCCCGAGGGTCGGTCGCCTGGAGAGAATTCGAGTGGCTGGTTTTCCACCCGGCCGAGCTGCCCCCGGCAACCGAATACACCTACCAGCTTACCGTTCCGGGTTTTCTTTCGGTTCCCGAGGCCAATCTCGATTTCCGGGCAACTGCAACCGGCGGCGGTGACTTGGCAAAGCTGCCGCGAACATCGGCCCTGTTGAGATTCGATCAAATCCCTCAGAGCCTCGTCGTTCGGTCCCGGCAACGTGGAGACCGGTATGGCAACCGCGACAGCAAGAAGGTGAAGAAAATGCTCATCGACGCTCGAATCCACCAAGCGGAGAGAGGGCGCCTTCCCATGGTGGTCGCCGACGGTATCGTGCTGTGGATTCCCGGGTTCCCGACGGCAAAATCCTTTACGCCCAGCACCCGATCCGACCGATGTGTTCTTGTAGAAACAAGTTCCACTCGCAGCGGATAGACCGGGACTCGGGCAACAAGGCCAAGAAGTGAAAAAACCGGGTGAATCAGGAAACAAATCCAGCGGAATTACGTCTAAGTAATTGTCGGTGAGGATATTGGGGTAGCGATACCCGCCCAGCGAGAGTCTGGATCGATCGAGCTTTGAATCTGGCCAACTCGGATGGATTTCCAGAGAAATAAGTTGCAACCGGAAACCCGATTGAGGCCTACGTTGCGGTTTGATATAATAGAGTGCTTTTGGGGGATAACCATCGGATCAAGCTCAAGTTACCCAAGCGACAGTGCCCAGTCTCAAGACCGACGTCCCAAATCGGGAAATCCCTGGGGAAGGAATGACAATTGAGTACCAATCTTAAAAACATTCTTGTATGGCTGGCCGTGGTCGTGTCACTGGTCCTGCTCTGGCAGCTGTTCTACAACGTCCAGGACGCCAGCATCGAAGAACGGGACTTCACCACGTTCTATTCGGACGTGATGGCCAAGAAGATCAAGTCCGTGAAGATCATGGGCGAAGATCTCGAGGGCGAAGATGTCAACGGCACGAAGTTCCAGAGCGTGATTCCTCCCGACGCCGGCTTTGACCTGGGCCGAACCCTCCAAGACAACGGCGTGACCGTCAAGTACGAGAAGTCGACCAATTCGTCTTTCATGTATATCTTTCTCTCTTCCTGGCTCCCGTTCATCCTGCTCATCGGTTTCTGGATCTTTCTGATGCGCCAGATGCAAAGTGGAGGCAACAAGGCGCTTTCCTTCGGCAAGAGTCGGGCGCGCCTTCTGTCCAGCCAGCAAAAGAAAGTCACCTTCAAGGATGTTGCCGGGGTGGAAGAGGCCAAGGAAGAGCTCACCGAAATCATCGAATTCCTCAAGGAGCCCCAAAAGTTTCAGAAACTGGGTGGCCGCATACCCAAGGGCGTGTTGCTCATGGGACCGCCGGGCACGGGAAAGACACTTCTCGCGCGAGCGATTGCGGGTGAAGCCAACGTGCCGTTCTTTTCCATCAGCGGATCCGACTTCGTGGAGATGTTCGTCGGGGTCGGCGCAAGCCGGGTAAGAGATCTTTTCGAACAGGGAAAAAAGAACGCACCGTGTATCGTTTTCATTGATGAGATCGACGCCGTGGGCCGCCACCGAGGCGCTGGACTGGGCGGAGGTCATGACGAGCGGGAGCAGACCCTCAACCAATTGCTGGTCGAAATGGACGGCTTCGAGTCCAACGACGGCGTGATCCTCATTGCCGCCAGCAACCGGCCCGATGTTCTCGATCCGGCGCTGCTTCGCCCTGGGCGCTTCGATCGCCAGGTTGTCGTCCCTTTACCCGATATTCGGGGGCGCGAAGGAATCCTGAAGGTTCATACGCGGAAGATCCCGATATCCGACGACGTCGACGTTTCGGTGATTGCCCGGGGCACACCGGGCTTTTCCGGTGCGGCGCTGGCGAATCTGGTGAACGAGGCCGCCCTGAACGCCGCAAGGTACAACCGCAAGTTCGTGGTCATGCCCGATTTTGAAGGCGCCAAGGACAAGGTCCTCATGGGCAAGGAACGAAAGTCCATGGTCATCACCGAGAAGGAGAAGCGGGTGACGGCATACCATGAGGCGGGCCACACGCTGGTCGCGGTCATGGTTCCGGGAAGCGACCCGATCCACAAGGTCACGATCATTCCGCGCGGGATGGCCCTCGGTCTGACCCAGCAGCTTCCTGAAACGGATAAGCACAACTACACCCGAGAGTACGTCGAAGGGCAGATTGCCATCTTGATGGGCGGACGATGCGCGGAAAAGATGTTTCTCGACATCGAGACCACCGGTGCCGCCAACGACATCGAGGTTGCCACCGAACGGGCGCGCAAGATGGTCACCGAGTGGGGGATGAGCCCGGAAATGGGACCGTTGGCGTTCGGCAAGAAGGAAGAGCAGATCTTCCTTGGTCGAGAGATTTCGCAGCACCGGGACTACAGTGAAGACACAGCTATACGGATCGACAAGGAAGTCAAGCGCATCGTCGATGAAGGGTACAATCGAGCGGTGGAGACCCTGGAGGCAAACCGAGACAAGCTCATCGATCTCGCTGAAGCCTTACTGGAGTATGAGACTCTCGACTCCGTCGAAATTGAGGCCATCATGAAAGGCTTGCCGTTGGAAAAGTCCAAGCCTACTTCTTCCGACGCGGATTCCGAAGGAACGGAGGCAGAAGAGAAGAAACCGGACTCGCAGCCTTCGTTGCCACAACTGATCAATCCGAAAGGGAAGCCTGCACCGGCTTAAACGACCGACCGAGTCGGTCTGGCAGCCGTTCAGTCTGGCTGCCCTACGCGATACTGGCGAGATATCGTGGGACGACCCCCCGACCCGCCCTACCTCGAAGCCGCCTTGGCAGCGCGTCGCATTCACGGCGCGTGTTTCCATGGGAAGTTGGACCATTTGGCTAACTCGTGATCACTCCGGGTCGTGGCCGCGTGTCTTCCCTTTGGGCCTCCGCAACGGACGCTATGCCGGCCAAAGCCCGATTGCATTTTGAGATTTCGTTGCGTCAGGGGAGCTTGATTCTCGGGCGGAAGACCGTCGTAATGGGCGTGTTGAACCTGACTCCGGATTCTTTCTCGGACGGCGGCCAGTTCCTGGCACCGTCGAAAGCCGTGGAAAGGGCATGGGAGATCGCTGCCGAAGGAGCCGCAATCCTGGACATCGGCGGCGAGTCTACCCGTCCGAGATCGCATGGGGTTGCTGCCGAGGAAGAACTGCGCCGCGTTCTACCGGTGCTGGAGGCACTCGAGGGAAAATATCCTTTACCTATTTCCATCGACACCTCAAAATCCGAAGTTGCGCGGGCGGCTCTCGAGCGTGGGGTCTGCATGATCAACGATGTGACCGCACTGAACCAAGACCTCGAGCTGGGCAAAATGGCGGCGGAATACGACGCGGCGCTCGTTCTCATGCATATGAGGGGAACTCCTTTGAATATGCAGGAAATACCCCCGAGTCCGGACATTCTGGGAGAAATCGAGGCCTGGAGTGCGGAAGCCGTTGCCAGGGCGCAAAAATCTGGTGTATCCTCCCAGAAGATCATCCTGGACCCGGGCATCGGTTTTGGAAAAACAAGTGCTCAAAACCTGGAAATCCTGGGCCATCTTGAACGCTTAGCCAATATCGGTTTCCCGCTCATGGTGGGAACCTCCCGCAAATCGTTCGTCGGTCAGATTCTGGATCGCCCGGTCGACAAACGACTCTGGGGAACAGCGGCCACTGTTGCCGTGTCCGTTCTCCTGGGCGCGCATATCATCCGAGCTCATGACGTGGCAGCCATGGTTGAAGTCGCCTCGATAGCCGACGCGATCGCCTGTGAAAGGTTCAAGGCGTGACATCTTTCTTTGAAACCATCACCGACCACTTTCGAGTGACAGGGTTCTACCTCACCGACCTGGTAGACATCGTCCTGGTGGCCTGCATCATCTATTGGTTCTTGTTGTTGATCCGGGGCACACGGGGCGTGCAGATGACCTTCGGGATCATTGTGCTCATTTTCCTCTGGCTTGGCACCCGTCTGCTCAATCTCACGGCCGTTCAATGGTTGCTCACCAATTTCCTGACCTACATCGTCTTTGCCATCATTGTGCTATATCAAACCGAGATTCGCCGCGGACTTGCCAATCTCGGCCGGTACCGCATCCTGTCGCGCCAACGAGATGGAAGCGAAGAGTTCGAGGAAATCGTGCTTGCCGCCACGACGCTGGCCTCCAAGAGAATCGGAGCCCTGATCGTGGTGGAGCGCGACATCGGCCTGCGCAACTACATCGAGAGCGGTATTGCCCTCGACGCGGTACTCACTTACGACCTGTTGGTAACGATTTTCAGTCCCAAGACGCCTTTGCATGACGGGGCTGTTATCATTCGGCAAAACCGGATCACGGCCGCGGGTTGTTTTCTGCCCTTGACCCTGGACCCTCATCTCAGTAAAGAGCTGGGGACACGGCACCGGGCCGCGATCGGAATTACCGAGGAGACCGACGCCTTCACCGTTATTGTCTCGGAGGAAACAGGCATTATCTCGGCAGCCGTGGGCGGAAAGATCACCCGGAACCTGGACGGAACCGCGCTCCGGGCCCTTCTCCGGACCGCGAGCCAGGAGCCGAAGAAACCCGTGGAACGCAAGGTAAAGGAGCCGTCGGAAGTGGTATGACGTTGGCCAACAACAAGCTTCCCAAGAACTGGACCTTGAAACTGACGGCGCTGTTTCTGGCGGTCGTGTTGTGGCTGGCAGTGCGTGGCAACCCGGGGGAAGATCGAATCGTGCCCATTCCACTCGAGTTCCGTAATATTCCGCGCGGGATGGAAATAACGAACGAGCCGGAAAAGCTCGTGCTTGCGACCGTTCACGGGAGCGTGTCGGACCTTGGCGCGGGCCAACCGATACTGAGCTGCGTGATCGACCTGACAGAGATGAAGGAAGGCGAACAGATGATCCCGATCAGCCCTTTGAACGTACAGGTTCCCGCCACGGCCGGGCTCGAAATTGATTCCGTGCGGCCCGACAGGATTTCCATCGTGCTCGAGCAAACGGTTTCGAAAGTCGTTCCAATCGAAGTCAAGTTGGGGAAACCGCCGGATGGGTACGAGGTCTACTCGTTTGCCACCAACCCCGTGTCCATTCTCATCCGGGGCCCGAGCTCGCTGGTCGAGGACAGAGTCGGGGTGGAAACGGAGCTGATCGTTCTGGACGGGCAAAGGGATTCCCTCCGGACTGTGGTCAATCTCAGCATCGGAGACCAGCGCATCCGAAGTCCTCTAGGAACAACGCCCATCGAAGTGATGGTCGAGATCGGACTCGAGCGCAAACTGCAAACAATCCGGAAAGTCAGCGTGGTTTCCGAGGACCCGACCGTGAGCATCAGGCCTTCTACCGTCACCCTGCGTGTGCTCGCACCACCTGACTTACCAGAACCTCTCGAGGCGGAAGATTTTTCCGTCACGGTTACCTCCCGTACCCTGGATCCGAGCCTCAAGAATCAGAAAGTAAAACCGTTTATTAGCTTTGCTAAACCCCTCGACCCGTCGATACGGATACAGGGGGTAGTTCCAGAAGAAGTCACCGTTAGACGAAAGACGCGGAGTTGACCATGGGAGTGCTATTCGGGACCGATGGAATTCGCGGTGTGGCCGGCCAACCGCCCCTGGACGCCGAGACGATCTACAGAGTTGGATTTTGTCTGACCGAGTACCTGAAAAACGATCATCCTCATCCAAAAGTCTTCATCGCCAGGGACACCCGGGAGTCCGGCCCTTGGATCGAATCCGTTCTGCGCCAAGCCATCACGGACGCCGGAGGGGAGACTCGAGAATGCGGCGTTGTTTCAACGCCCGCCGTTTCGTACCTGACAACCCAGAACGGCGCGCAAGCCGGAATCATGATCAGTGCGTCGCACAATCCTTACCGCGACAATGGCATCAAGATCTTTTCCTCGGAGGGAGTGAAGTTTTCCGACGACGTGGAAGCACAGCTGGAGCACAGGATCTTCAACAGCACGCCCGGGGGGGACTTCCCGTTGCGCGCCCGTGCTGCCTCGGTCGTGACGGACGTGGATCCAGGATCTGCGGCTCAAGGCATACCGGAGTGCTCCGAACCGTATACCTCTTTTCTGAGAAGTTGTATTTCGCCTGAATTCGAGCTCGACGGCCTCCGCATTGTCGTCGATTGCGCCAACGGAGCGTTGTCTTCGATTGCCCCCGTTTTCTTTGGTCAACTCGGAGCGGACGTTCATGCCCTCCACTGTGATCCGGATGGACGCAACATCAACGAGAATGCCGGGTCCGTTCATATGGAGGGGCTGCAGGAAGAGGTTCTGTCCCGGAGGGCGGATCTCGGGGTTGCTTTTGACGGAGACGCCGACCGATGCCTGTTTGTGGATTCGCAGGGTAAACCAAAGGACGGGGACGACATTCTATACTTGCTGGCGCGCTATGGCGACTTCGGGGACGGCCCACCTATCGTGGTAGGAACCGTGATGGCCAATCTTGGCCTTGAAGTAGCACTCCGGGACATTGGTTTCCGCCTCGTTCGCACCCCGGTCGGGGATCGCTATGTGCTCGAGGAAATGATGAAGCTCAAGGCTGGTATTGGAGGGGAGCAATCGGGGCACATCATTCTTGCTCACCTGGCCAAGACCGGGGACGGATTGCTCACGGCCCTGAAAGTCATCGAAATCTTGAAGGCACAGAACGCTGGACTCGAGGAGCTGTGCGCACCCGTTGTCCGCTTTCCGCAGGTTCTGCTCAATATCGAGGTCGAGGAAAAGACGCCTCTCGAGTCGATCGCGGGACTTCGGGAGGCAGAGGCTTTGTGCAAGGCAAAGCTCGGACAGGACAGCCGGATCGTGCTTCGGTATTCGGGCACCGAAAGACTCGCCCGCGTAATGGTCGAGGGAAAAGACGATAGGATTGTCCAATCCTCGGCCCGTCACCTCGCCTCCGTATTCGAGAATCTGATTCCATCACGGAAGTGATCTTTGCTATCCTCCTTGCTCGCCATGAGCAGGGAAAAGATCAAGTCTTTAGCTGAAATCATCTCGATCCGCGAGCGGCTGCGCCGCGATGGCAAGTCGCTCGTCTTCACCAACGGTTGTTTTGATATTCTACACGTGGGTCACGTTCGCTACCTGTGTGAAGCTCGAGCCATGGGTGAGTTTTTACTGGTTGCGGTCAACAGTGACCGCTCGGTAATAGAAGTAAAGGGCCCCGCGCGACCCGTAGTGCCCGAGGACGAGCGGGCTGAAGTCTTGGCTGCGCTGTCGTCCGTCGATTATGTCACGATCTTCGATGAGCCAACGCCCCGGCAGATCATCGATGCGGTGGTTCCCGACGTTCTGGTCAAGGGATCCGATTGGAGCGCCGACGAGATCGTCGGGCGCGAAACTGTCGAGCAGGCGGGAGGGATCGTAAAGACGGTCACGATCACCCAGGGGGTATCGACAACGGGGATCATCTCAAAGATCCGGAGTCACTAGCCACCCGACCGCATCTCATAATTTTGTCGTACAGCCACCGACCGATTGATCGCCCAGGAAATGAACCATATCAAAGCGCTCATTCGTGAGTCCCTGGACACGGACGCTTTTCAGCGGCTCGGAAACCAACTCGGTCAGGGAGGTCGTTTATTCGCCGTCACGGGTGCTGCGGGCGGCGCAAGAGGCTTGGCCATCGCCCAAGCCATCCTTGCTGAGAATAGACCCACCGCGATTTTGACCGCTGATCCATTGGCAGCACAAACCCTTGCCCAGGAACTGCAGTACCTGATGGATCTGCTTGGTACGGGGTCCGGACCTGTCTTTCACTTTCCCGCTCTCGAGGTAGATCCCTACCGCGGCCTGTCGGTTCACCCTGAGACCGCGGCGGCACGCGCTCAAGCCCTGTGGCAGGTCCTCCACCAGGAAGCACCCATCCTCGTTGCTTCGGTCCGTGCAGCAGCCGTGCGGCTTCAGAGCCCTCAGCGATTTCTGCGTTACTGCATCACGCTCAAGCAGCGGGACGAATTCTTGCCGGAGCGATTGTGCGACCATTTGCGGGCTACCGGCTATGTCGAGGACGATCCAGTCACGGAACCAGGGGAGTTTTCGCTTCGTGGAGGCATTCTGGATGTGTTTTCGCCGCAGGAATCCAACCCGGTTCGAATCGAGTTCTTTGGCGATGATGTCGAATCCCTGCGGAGCTTCGATCCCGAATCCCAGCGTTCGCAGTCGACCCTGGATGCCGCCCACATCATCCCGATGCGCGAACTGCACGTCGAGCCGGCGATGCTGGAGCGTTGGGCGGAGGAAGCCCCACGTTTGTGGGGACCGGCCTTTCAGCCTCATTTGGAAGAAGAGCTGGCGATGGCACGACAGGGAGAATTCTTCCCGTCCTACGAATTCATGATTCCAGCCGTGGATCCTTTGACCCATACCCTCTTTGACTACCTTCAGGGCTTCCGTCTGATCGTGTGCGATCACGAGGTCATGGAAACGAGCCTCGACAAGCACAACGTCGCACTCTACAACAAGTATGTGGACCGCATCGAGGCAACCAAGCCTTCCATCGAGCCGGAACAAATCTATATGAAGACCGATGAGTGGTGGGAAGCGGTGGAGCGCTTTCCCCGGCTCCAAATGGAACAACTGTGGACTGGGGGTACGGATGCAAAAAACATCGAGATCCCTTCTCAGAGTCCCCGAAAGTACCATGGCAACATCCGCGAGCTTGTTTCCGACACCAAGAAATCCCTGGAATCGGGTGAGGACATCCTTTTATTGTTTTCCAACCTTGGTCGCGCAGAGCGAGTCAGCGAGATTCTCAGCGATCAAAACATTCCCGTGCACCTTTGCGCTCCCGGTGAGAATGACAACTGCAGTGGGCCGCAGGAGTCGATGAAGTACCGGATCCTGGCGGGAGTCGGAGCCCTGCACAGTGGGTTTTACCTCCCGGGGTCGCGCCTCCGCGTACTGACCGGATTCGACATCTTCGACGAAAGCGAAGTCCGACTCTCCACCAAACGTGCACAGAAGACGCGGCGCGGCCTCTTTCTCTCCGATTTTCGTGATCTCAAGCTCGGTGATTACGTGGTTCACGTGGAGCATGGCATCGGGCAATTCCAAGGGCTCAAGACCCTTCAGCTAGACGACGCCCAGAAGGAATTCGTCTTACTTACCTATCATGGGGACGCCAAGCTCTATGTCCCTGTCGAGCGACTGGACCTCATCCAGAAATACAGTAGCTTCGGCAGCACTCAGCCAGGTTTGGACCGGCTGGGGAGCGCTACCTGGAAAAGAACAAAGTCCAGGATCAAACGATCGATGCGAGACATGGCTGACCAGCTGCTCAAGTTGTATGCGGAGCGCAGGACCGTGCAGGGATACGCCTACTCCGTGGATTCTCCCTGGCAAAAGGAGTTCGAGGATATGTTCGAGTTCGAGCTGACACCGGATCAGCTCGACGCCATCTCGTCGGTCAAGCATGATATGGAAGCCGCGCGGCCCATGGACCGGCTGCTCTGCGGCGATGTTGGATACGGGAAGACCGAAGTCGCCATGAGGGCCGCCTTCAAGGCAATCATGGACGGCAAACAGGTTGCCATTCTGACGCCGACCACCGTTCTCGCGTTCCAGCACTTCAGAACGTTCTCGCAGCGCTTTGGCTCCTTCCCGATCCAGATCGAGCTCCTGTCTCGATTTCGAAATCCCCGGCAGCAGCGGCAAACCATTTTGGATCTCGAGGCCGGGAAGGTAGACATTGTGATCGGCACCCACCGGCTCTTGTCGAGGGACGTCCAATTCAAAGAGCTGGGGCTCGTAGTCGTGGATGAGGAACAGCGCTTCGGCGTCACTCACAAAGAACGACTGAAAACCTTGAAGACAAAGGTCGATGTGCTGACGCTCACGGCCACTCCGATTCCTCGGACGTTGCACATGGCGCTGCTTGGATTGCGGGATATGTCCACGATCGAAACTCCCCCCAAAAACCGACTGGCTATCCAGACCTCCGTATTGAAGTTCAGCCCCGAGGTCATCCGCTCGGCCATCGATCTAGAGCTCGCCCGCGAGGGGCAGGTCTATTTTGTCCACAATCGCGTCGAGACCATTTTTTCAATGGCCACGGCCGTGCAACGACTGGCGCCCAAAGCGCGAATTGGTGTGGCCCATGGACAAATGTCCGAGCGTGATTTGGAGAAAGTCATGCTGGCCTTTTTCCAGCACGAGCTGGATGTTCTCGTTACGACGACCATCATCGAGAATGGCCTCGACATTCCGCTTGTCAATACCATCGTGATCGATCGCGCCGAACGGTATGGTCTTTCTCAGCTTTACCAGCTCCGAGGTCGGGTCGGACGCAGCGACCGGCGCGCCTATGCTTATCTGCTGATTCCCACAGATGAAAGCCTATCCGGGGATGCACGCAAGAGGTTGTCCGCCATTCGGGAGTTCAGCGATCTCGGGACGGGCTTTCGGGTCGCCGCTTTAGACCTCGAGATTCGCGGCGCTGGCAACCTCCTGGGCGGCGAACAGCACGGCCATGTCGAAGCGGTCGGCTTCGATCTCTACTGTAGTCTTCTGGAACAAACCGTCCAGGAACTGCAAGGAGAGAGTCCCGTTGACGAGATTGCCACCAGTCTCAATCTGAACCTCGATATCCGTATCCCGGAATCTTACATCGCCGATTCGAGTCAGAGGCTTCGGATGTACAAGCGCATCTCGTCCGCCACGCAAGAGGAACTCGACGCGCTTCGCCAGGAGCTCGTGGACCGTTTCGGCAGCTACCCGGCTCCGGTGGAAAACCTGTTCCGCTATGCTCGCCTGCGCCAAGAAGCGATTGCTCTGAAGATTCATGCGATCGAGCGAAATCGCGACCAGATTCACTTCCGCTTCCTGGACCAATCGAATGTTGCACCAGCGAAGCTTTTGGATCTCGTCGCCAGCAACAGCGGAGCATCCTTCTCGCCTCAAGGCGTTCTCTCACTGGAGACGGCAACGACGGCTCCGGATACGCTTTTCAAGTCCATCCACGAAGTTCTAGATCATATCCGGTCGTGATTTTTTCCGCTTTGCGCTTTCCGCTCGGCGCCCCCCCTTCATGCGACTTGGGTTGCAAACAACGGTGCCAGGGGAGTGTACAAGCTCTGTTGCGATCCGGTATCATTACCCATTCGGCCCCATTCGCCGGGTTTGTGCGACGACCGACTAGGCCCAAAATAAGCGAGGTATGAGCTCGCTCGGAAAATCGTTTGCCTTTTCCGAATATCTCGTGGATTTCAGCTCCTTGTGCGTAACAGGGAAAGCAAAGAGAAACACAAGAGACAAACCTTCCATTGGTTGTCTGGATCACTTGATCTTGTTTGTCTCTGTTATGCCCTTCCTTTCGCCCGCCACTCTTGCTCCGCCGGGGGTACGGGCTCACCCGCCGGCGAGGCGCCTTCAAGTAAACCTGAGTTGCCTGATATAGTCGAACGTCGCCAAAAAGGTTTCGAGATGCTTGCTATAGGCCAATATCCTGTAAACGAGGCGACGACCGGTTCTTACAATCTGACAGGGTATTTGCACAAAGTTCACCAGGAAGCGTTTGAACTCCATCCTCAAGATATCACGACGTACTGTCGGCGCCTGCGTCACCAGGCCATACCAGGCCTTCAGATTCCACGCCAGCGATGCGATGACCATGTAGGCCCAGTTCGATACCAGACTGTCCGAAGGCATCCTCAAGGCGTTCACTCCACTCTTGAGCTGACCGATGACGTTTTCCTGGTTGCAGCGATCGTTGGCAAAAAGGACCACTTCTCCCATCGTCATCTCCCGATCGTTGGTGATGTAGAAGAAGTACCGGACCTCATCAAACAGCCGGTGCTCCCCCTTTTCGATCGTGAGGTTCTTCCGAACCACAACCATGCGATAGGTTTTCTTACAGTGTCCGGGACGATAGTCAAACTCGGCGACCTGCTCGCTCTGCAGGCGGATGTTCTTGAATTCTCTCTCCTTGATTACTTGTTCTTTGACGTTTTCCGGACGGCGCCGTTCTTCGCTCTTGACCTCATAACGAGGAGGCCGCTCGAGCGGTTTCCATTGTCTCTCCGGCAGGGCATCGGCCATCCCGACCAGGTTCGGCTTGGCGTCATAACCAAAGACAAAACCAACCCGCTCGTCCCAGCGATCGAAGTTTCTCGTCAGCGAGAAATCCGTGTCGCCCCGAAGCCAGACCTTCGTAAACACCGACGACACCAGATCGATTGCCCGGTCCATCCACTCGGCCGCTCCGTCGGAAGAGGGACGGTTGCCCGGCCGATTCATCAGATAGAGGACCTCATTCGTATTGGCCAAGGTCACGATCAACGGTGCGTAACCCCAGATCCCGTTGTAGGCAATGTCCATTCCTTCCTTGCATTCCCCCAAGGTTCCGGCGACGGTCCCGTCCACGTCGATGATGGCCTCCTTCCGGAAGGAAGCATCCTGCAACTTCCACACCTTGGTTCGGGTTTCATTGATGGTTTCCTGAAGTCCGAAGATCCAATCCTCATCGAAACGACGGAGGAAATCTCCAGCCGTCGTGGGATCCGGAATCCTCTCGGCTCCCAGTCCGTTCATGTAGGTCTCATCCTGGCGCAACCGCTCGATATCTTCGAGACAGGTTCCACCCGACAAGACGTTGTATGCGATGTTCAGTACATGATCGGATTCCCAGTAAGGAAAGTGGTACTTGAGCAAAACGATGTTTCTGTTGATATCTTTGTCCAATCCAAGCTTACACACGAGCTTGTGAATGGCTCCGATACCACCAGATCCGATGGCGCGCGTTCTCTCGGCGATCTCGTAGTAGGTGTTGGAGTCCTTGAACATAGGATCGGACCGGTCCTCAAACTGATTTCTTTCCAACCGGCGTGTAAGATTTTGCTTGTCTCGGAGGAGGATTCTGTGGTTTCTTTTATTCACCTGGAATGTGCTCCTTTCGGGATGTCTTGTAAATATATCAAACGCATTTTATCCCGTAACGGCGCACGTTCCAGGGCTTTTCTTCCTCCTCATGCAAAAAATCACGCTGGACTAAGGACTAGGTTTGGGTTTTCTTTTGAGACAACAAATGTCTTCTCATCTCTGCGCGCGCTCGCTGGTGCTGTTCTGGTCAGTGACGTGGATGGCCTGTGCGGTGGTCGAGGAAGTCGATACCTTCTTCCGCCCGGATCAACAGAGCCTGGTGGCGCTTCGGATTGGAGTACTGGAATTCACGCAGTCGGACCTGCAAAGGCATTTTGACTCACGGCTGCGAGACTTTCAGGATTGGGAGCACATGGATCGCGCCAAGTCCGGGCTTCTGGATGGCTTTATCGAGGAACACCTGCTTCTCCAGGAGGCCAACCGGCGTGGAGTCGCACCGGATATCGCGGCAATCAAGGCCACCATGCAGCAAATCCTCGTCGATGATCCGGCTCGCGAAAGCGCTGTGCGCGACGATGATCTGGAGCAAGTAATCACCGAGAGCCTTCGGTCCCAGCGGTATCTCAATGACTATGTCTTCAAAGACATCCAGGTCAGCCGTGACGAATGCAGGAAATTCTTCAAGGAACACGGAGATGAATTCAGCCAGAAGGATCTCGTGGATGTCCGCGAGATTCTGGTAGACAATATTACCTTGGCCGAGGAGATTCGGGATGCGCTCAAGGAGAATCGAAATCAGAACTTCGCCGAACTGGCCCGCCTCTACTCCTTGGCGGCGAGTGCTTCAGAAGGAGGAAGACTTGGACGCATCGAGCCCGGAGAACTGCCCGAAGAATTCGAGAAGGTCATTTTCCGCTTGGCTCCCGGGTCGGTCAGCAAAATTATCCAAACGAAATACGGCCATCATATCTTCATGGTTGAAGAGAAAATCCTCGCGCATCACCAGAAGTTCTACGAGGTCGAAGCTCAGATCCGGGATAAACTCCGGCTCGAACAGGAGCGCGAGCGCCTGGTAACGGAGTTACAATCGTTACTGAACCGAACAGAGGTCGAGATTCATCCAGAGAGATTGGACTTCGAGTATACGGCTCGATTTTCTCCTTAGAACAGGAGCGATTTGCTATGAAGCGAACAACGCATGTCATGCTCGTCTTTTCCTTGCTCGTCACGATCCAAGCTCGAGCAAAGATCGTGGATCGGATCGTGGCGCAGGTGAACGACGACATAATCACACTATCGGACCTCAATCGGCGACTGTCACGAGACCGGGCGGAGTTGCAATCCCAGTACTCGGGCGAAGAGCTCGAGGCACAGATAAAGCAGGCAGAAAAGGATGTTCTGGAAGATCTCATTCAAGAGAAACTGCTACTCCAGAGGGCCAACGACTACGGTTTTGCCGCCAGTGTCGAACCGCAGGTCTCGGGGACGATCCAAAGGATCATCAAAGACAACAATTTTCGTGGGACGGCGGACTTGGAGAAGGCTCTCCAGCAGCAAGGAATGAACCTTCTGTCATTCCGGGAAGATATTCGCAAAAATATCATCGTTCAAAGTCTGATACGCGAGTTCGTGGCTTCCCGCATCACGGTACTCAGCGAGGAGATCGAGAGGTACTATAAAGATCACTCACGTGATTTCGCGACGCCGGCCGAGTTGTCGCTCAGCGAGATCATCATTCCAATCGACAGAGGCGAATCGGCGGCACGTTCGAGGGCCAACGACATTCACAAGCGGTTGAGTGAAGGGGAAGCTTTTGCGACCCTTGCAAGCCAGTACTCGAAGGGCGCAACCGCCAACAAGGGGGGTAACATCGGCAAGTACGAGCTTGCCAACCTGAATGCCGAGCTAGCCGCCGCCGTCGAAAACGTCAAGGAGGGAGAAGTCACACCGGTTCTCAAAACCCAGGAAGGGATCGTCATTTACCGGGTCGACTCCCGGAAGGATGCTTCCGTGGCGCCGATCGAGAGCGTTCGGGTCAAGATTCAGCAGATTCTATGGGACCAGAAGTACAATCCTGAACTGAAGCGCTTCGTGACCGGCATTCGAGACGAGTCCTATGTCCAGATATTCAACGAAATGAAGGAAGGGGACAACTGACTGCTCTATGCGAGAAGAATCTCGGCTTACCCCTGGCGAATTCGAGCTCATGGACATCCTGTGGTCGCTGGGCAAAAGCAGCGTCAAAGAAGTCTGGCAAGAACTATCTCAAAAGCGACCGATTGCATATACCACGGTAATGACCGTGCTGGACAAGTTGCACCGTAAAGGAGCATTGAAGCAAACTAAGAAGGGAAAGGCCTACTTCTACATACCGATTCTCAGCCGAGACGAAGTTTTGAGGCAGGTCGTCGATAACATCATCCACGTCTATTTTGGCGGCTCCGAGGAGAGCTTCCACGATTTTCTGCATCACCCCAGAACGGGCGGATCGATGCGGCCCCATACCCCACAAGAAGCACCGACGCCCGCATCCGAAGAAGCAGACGGTCCCTCGCTGGAAGAATTCCTGTTGTGAGTTCAAACAAAGAAGAGAGAAGGTCCGGCATGGCTTGGCAGGTCACCAAGCTGGGTCCTGGATTTAAAAGCAATCGCTTCAGAGATCCCCGGCATCGCGTGAAGGGTCCGCGAAAAACTCCTTGCTGATGCTTTACCCAGGACCCAAACTTGGATCACAGGAATTACATCTGTAAGGAATGCACTTACCGTGCCAACTTCTGGTCAAGGGCCCGGATATTCTGTAAGCCAATTGATTAGAGGATATTAGAAGGTCTTTGGACCAGTCCCCGACACGAACCAACGCACCCCGAAATCAATTTATTGAATGTATATCCCACGGTTTTTTGAAGTAGGAGCAAAGGGATGTAGCCCCTCACGGGCGCGACCGACGACGCGACCGCATTCACGCACACCAAACTAAAACGTTGAAAACGAAGAAAAAGCAAGTAGCGGCAGGAGTGCTACACGCCGGTGCCAGAGACGCTCGAGGTTCGAAACAGTCGTTCGCGGATGAGGTTTTCGATATGCTCCACGAGAAACGGCTTCGTGATTACCTGGAAGCCGTACTCTTCGCAGATGACTTCCTCCTCGGAAGGTAGTTCCGCTCCGGTCATGATGATTACGTGAAGATCGGGTAAATCCCGCTTCAGTTCCGCACCTAGCTTCACCCCGTTGCCATCGGACAGGAGAAAATCCAGAAGCGCGATATCGGGGACCTGGCTGTAGATCAAGTCGTCCAGAGATGCCGCCGATTCACAGGTGGTGATACGCCATCCCTTGTTCGAACGGAGTTGATCGGCCAGGAAGTGAAGCAAATCTTGATTGTCGTCGACGATCAGAACGGAAGGACCGATTCCAGGAGAAACCGACGGCCCCGACTCGGCAACCAGCTCGAGAGACTCGTTCTTTTCGTTCAAGTCCGCGGTCACGGTAGACCCAGGGGAAACCTTGCCCCCGATGACGAGTGTCGCGAGCGGTTGCGTGAGAAAGCGATGGATCGTGCGTTTGAGCTCGCGCGCCCCATACTCGCGACTTGTGCCCCGCTCGAGCAAAAACTCGCGGCTTTTAGGAAGAACCTCGATATTGAAACACCGATCCGCGAGACGGGTGTTGACGTGCGTTTGGAGATCACGGATTTGCTGATCCAGAATCATGGAAAGCGAATCGGTGTCCAGGGGTTGATAGGTAATGACAGCATCAATGCGGTTGACGAACTCGGGCGAATACATTTTTCGGACGGCGGCGAGCGCGATGTTCTCCAGCTTACCGGAAATATCGACGGACTGGCGCGGGGCTGCCGCCTGAAACCCAAAGTCCGGATGAATCTCCTTCATCATGGATCTGGCACCGAGGTTGCTGGTAAAGAAGATCAAACTCTTGTCGAATTGGACTTCTGTGTTGTCCCCCAGCCGCAGCGTGGCCCGATCGAGGATACCGAGCAACAATTGAGTCACCGAGGGAGATGCTTTCTCGATCTCGTCGAACAATACAACAGACAGATCGCAAGCATCACTGGTCGCTTCTGCAAGACGCTTTTGAGTGAGAAGAGACTCTGTCTCGCGATGGCCGACATATCCGGGAGGTGCACCCACGAGCTTGACAACCTCATGCTCCATCTGGAATTCGCCACAGTCGATCTTGACGATCTTTTTTTCGCTTCCATGAAGAATATCCGCGAGCACTTCGACGGTCTTGGTCTTTCCGGTACCTGTCGGACCGAGCAAGAGAAATATCCCCGCTGGACGCCCGTCGGGAGCCAAGCCGGCCTGATAGATTTGAACGTAAGGAACGATGCACTGCATGGCATCGGATTGACCGACGACCTTCTGGGACAACATCTCCATCAGGTTCTCGGCCCTTGCTTCGACCTGAGGCGCTGCGGAATCTTCCATTATCCTCACCTCCTGTTGGCCGCACGATTCCAGGGAGAATCGCTTCGGCTGCCGTCCCATGCTCCAGTTGCGTCGTTACATCCTTCGTTCCGTCGAGAGTGTGGAGTGGAGCCGTTGGGACGGCTGCACCCGATAAGATCGTTATCGTATTTTTGCCGCGAGGAAATTAGCAAAGAAGAGCTGATATAATGAGGCTGGCATGTTCAAGATACGCGACGTCACCATCGATCCACCATTGATTCTGGCTCCTGTTGCCGGCCATACCGACACTTTATTCCGACAGGCAATCAAAAATCTGGGAGGCTGCGGCTTGGTGGTGTCCGAATTGGTCAGTACAGAAGGGATGACTCGGCACCAGGAGCGAACCCTGCATTTGACTCGCTTCGAAGACTCGGAACGCCCAATATCTATCCAAATTTTTGGATCAAATCCTGAAAGAATGGCTGCTTCCGCAAGCATGGTGCAGGAGATGGGTGCCGACCTGATCGATATCAACCTGGGGTGTCCGGTCAAAAAGGTCGTCAAGCAGGGAGGAGGCAGCAACCTTTTGAGGGAAATTCCACTGCTCGAGAAGATATTCAAAGCGGTGAGGGCCGCCATTACGATTCCATTGACAATCAAGATCCGCACCGGTTGGGACCGCCAGAGCATCAACGCGGTGGAGGTCTGCAAACTCGCCGAAGATTGTGGGGTCGAGGGGCTCGCCATTCATGGCCGTTCGCGATGCGACATGTTCTCAGGGAAAGCAGATTGGTCGGTGATCACAAGGGTCAAGGAACGCGCTCGGATTCCCATCATGGGAAACGGAGATATCTTCACGCCGGACGACGCGCTGAGAAGACTGCGCGAATCCGGTGTGGACGGCGTGATGATGGGGCGAGGGGTGTTGAGCAATCCATGGCTCATCCGCCACTCATTCGATCGCCTGATGGGAAACAAGGTGGCGCCGGTGACGCTCGCCCAAAAGGTCGATTTCATGCTTGGTTTTCTTCGCCGGATCCAACGGGAAGTCCCTCCCCCGATCGTCACCGGAAAGATGAAGAAGATGGGCGGCTATCTTTCCAAAGGCGTACCGGGAGGGGCTGAGCTTCGAGAAAAAATTCATTCTTCACACACCGCTGAGGAGATCCTCGAGGTAGTCGAGGAGTATTTCAGTCAGCCGTCAGCTCTCAGCTATCAGCATTCAGCTTCCAGTTCTCAGCATTGAGGCATCAGCTTTAAGCGTCTACCTTCAGCCCTTCACGCTATCGGCAAAAAAATGATCCGGTTCAAAGCTGAGAGCTGACGGCTCTTAAGTAACTGCTCGCGGATCTGCTGCTATGCGTGTAACTTAGCAAATCGTCAAAAACCACGTTTTTTCACGGTGCGCTGCGCAGTTACGTTCCCAAGCGACTGGCGCGTTGCGCCAGTCAGCGCTGATAGCTGAAAGCTCCTTTAGTCCAGCCCCTTGCGTTTTCGGCGCCAGCCGAAAACGTAGGCAACGATCACACTCACCAGGTAAAGAAACACCATGGGACCCGCGTACAGGGTTTGTGTGATCGCATCCGGAGTGGGAGAGATTACGGCGGCAAGAATGAAGATGATGAGAACAGCGTACTTGAACTTGCTGAGCAAAAATTTTCCCGTGACCAATCCGAAGAGCGACAAGAAAGCAACAATGACGGGCATCTCGAACACCAGACCAAAACCCAGAATGATGCTATTGGTCAGGTCCATGTACTCTCGCACTGTAATCATCGGGGTGAAGCCTTCGCCAATGCCCAGCAAGAAGTTGTACGCTCTGGGGAGAACGATGTAATAAGCAAACGCGCCCCCTCCGAGGAACAAAAGGACCGACGAAAGCAAAAAGGGTATGACGTATCGCTTCTCCTTCTTGTAGAGACCAGGAGAGATGAACTTCCACACCTCGTGCAGGGTGAAAGGAATGGTCAGGAAAATACCAGCGAGTATTGCCACTTTTACGAAGAGGGCAAACGGTTCGGTCACCTTGGTAAAGACGAGCTCGTACCCTTCGGGCAGGGATCGCTTGACCGGAATCGCCAGAAATTCGTATATCCTGGGGGCGAAATAAAAGCTCGCCGCAAACCCGATCCCGATATAGAGAATTATCCGTAAGATTCGTTTTCGGAGCTCATCCAAATGCTCTAAAAACGACATCTTCCCCGTTTCACGTTCTTCGGGCTTCTCTGAATCCGCTTCCGCAGGGAGTAAAGGGGTCGGCTGGCTCATGGGTGAAAAAATCTCGGTCTATGTCTCTTCCGAAGGGGTCTTGGCATCAGGCACGGACGTCTCTTCCCGCGGCACGGCGTCATCGCCTCCGGTTGCTTCACTGGCCTGAGCCATTGCGCTATCGTCGTCCGGCTTCGGATCTTCCGCAGGCACCAGGTCGGGAGAGGGCACCGTTGTGGTCGAACCAGCCCAGTCCGGCGAATCGTAGTCTTCGTCTATACTGAGCTCGTTTTCAACCCCGAGCTCGTTTTCAACCCCGAGCTCGTTTTCAACCCCGAGCTCGTTTTCAACCCTGAGCTCGTTTTCAACCGTCTGCTTCAAATCCGCCGTGTCTTTGAGCAAGCTACTCATCGATTCTTTTCCTTTTTCGAGCTCGACCTCCTCCTCCCATGTCCGTTTCAGCTCATTGGACGCCTTTTTGAACTCAGCCATACCCTTGCCCAGGGTCTTCCCGATATCCGGGAGCTTTCGCGGACCGAAAATAATCAGCGCCAGAACAAAAATGACCATGATTTCCTGCATCCCTAACGAACCCATATGCCACCACCTGTCTCGCTGGCCGATTCCTCGATCGTTACCGCCGGGCCCAGCTACTCTTCCGAGGAGAAGACTCCGACAACTCTTTTCTATTCCAAGTATCTATTCCTCGTATCTATTCTAGGACGAATCTGCAGCGGTTCCAACCTCAACAGTGAATGACCGATTTTTCTCAGTCAGCGGCAAAGGATCGCCGATCTGGAGGAAATGGATTTGTGCTCCCTGGGCCCCGGCTTTCAGCGTCCGACCAGCGCGACGCGCCGGTCACTTGGGAACGTAACTGCCCTGAACAGCCTGAAAAACGTGGTTCTGGGCGATTTGCTAAATTACACGCATAACAGTAGTTCCGCGAGCAGTTACTTAAGAGCTTTCCCAGCCACGTCCCATTGGTGTCGTCGAGCCACAAGCCGCGCGATTCCTCATTGTTTGAGTTCTGAGCGCATGCTATACTTTCCGATGCTTCATGGCGCATACGCTGGAGTTATCCCTATATGAAACATAGATTTGGAGCTTTCGTAGTTCTGACCGTGCTGATGTCGTCGCTGATTGGCGGCTACCTGGGCGGAAGTGCGGCAGCTGGTGACGAATCGACACAAACCTCGCCCAACGAGTTCTTAAGGGAGTTTACCGAGGCGGTCGACCTGATTCAGAAGAATTACGTGGGGGACATCGGAGCCGACAAGCTGGTTTACAGCGCCATCAAGGGGATGTTACGAGCATTGGATCCTCACTCGAGTTTCTTCACACCGAAGGAATACTTCCGGCTGCGCGAGGACCAACATAGCAAATATTCAGGCTTGGGGATTCGCGTCCGGCCGCTTTTTCCGAAACAGGGCCGGATGGTCATAGTCGAACCCCCCGCCGTGGGTTCTCCCGCGGAAAGAAGAGGGCTGCGGGCCGGAGACGTCATTATGGAGATCGAGGGAGAGCCGATCGATTCCTGGACCTCCGACGAGGTGATCAGCAATCTCAAAGGCGTGAAAGGAACCACTGTCAATATTACGGTCGAGCGCCCGGGGATCGGAGAGCCGTTGCATTTCGCAATCCAGCGAGATGAAATCCCGTTGATCACGGTGCCGTATGCTTTTGAGGTTCGTCCTGACATCGGATACATCCGGATCGACAGATTCTCCGAATCTACCTCCAAGGAGCTGGAGGACAAACTCGAGTCTCTGAGAGCTGACAAGTTGTCGGGCCTGATCCTGGATCTGCGGAACAATCCGGGTGGGTTGCTGAGCCAAGCTATTCAGGTATCGGAGAACTTCGTGCCCCGCAACGAGAAGATCGTGTCGACCAAGGGCCGCGTGGAAGGAACGGCCCGGGACTACAAAGCCCGTGAACTGGAAAAACTCCGCGTGCCGATCGTCGTACTGATCAACCAGCACAGCGCCAGCGCGTCTGAGATCGTCGCCGGGGCGCTCCAGGATCATGATCGCGCGATCATCGTGGGAGAAACAAGCTTTGGAAAGGGTCTGGTACAGTCGGTCTATCAACTCAGCGAAGATACCGGGATGGCTCTGACAACCGCTCACTTCTATACTCCGAGTGGACGACTGATTCAACGGGACTACTCCGGTTCAATTTTCGATTATTACAATCGAAACGACGGAACCACTTCGGCAAAAGCGTCCCGGGAGACGAAGTACACCGACGGAGGACGCAAGGTTCTGGGCGGAGGAGGCATCACTCCCGATTATTCAGTGAAGATGCGAGAACTCAATCGGTTCGAGGCTCTACTGGAGAGCAAGCAAATATTCTTTGAGTATGCCCGACGACTTTCTTCCGAGCAGGCCACGGGAACCAGTGACTTCAAACTACCAATGCCCACGGCGCCCGATAACGGGTCCGACAGCAAGCACACGCCGCGACCTCACGCCGAGGGGACCGCGGCCTGGGAAGTAACAGATCCTGTGCTCGAGGACTTCCAAGCCTACTTGGGCACGCGAAGCGTCGAGTATAGTGAGGGGGATATAACGTCGAATTCCGAGTTTATCAGGCGGCGGATCAAGCAGGAGGTCTATACGTCCGCTTTCGGAATGCAGGAAGGATTCAAAGTTGCCATCGAAGGCGACAACCAGATGCAGAAAGCGCTGGAAGTCCTTCCGGAGGCTCGCAGACTCCTATCCGGCGAATTGCCCGACCCCCAACAGCACGCCAACCGAAGATAACGGTTTCAGCGACACTGATGAGTCTCATCCCCACTCACCAACTCGTAGTAATCTGCCTGTGTATTGTCCCTTGCGGTGTATTCGCTCAAACAGGTGCGGATTCACTTGTGGCAGCAGCCGTGGAGCCGGATTCAAGACTGGAAATTGAATCGAACACCACGACCGCCGATACTCCCGCCCTGCTCGAACTGATGAGCTATGCCGAGGAGCACTATCGGCAAGGAGCCGAGCTCATCGCGGAGGGCGAATTCGCAAAAGCCCGTTCAGAATTCGACGTCGCGATCAACGCCCTGCTCGAGGGAGAATGGGACGTTCTATCGACTCCACGACTCGAGGGCTTTTTTGAGGACCTGCTCGTTCGGATCCAGCAAGACGAGGCCCGGTATCTACAACCCGAGGAATCGGTCGAAGATGTCGAGAGTGCACTGCTGGATGAACTGGAGGGGCTCGATCTTATCCCGATTTCGATCGATCCCGAATTGAAGGATGGGTTTGAGGTCGACCTTGCCAACACGAGCTACGGGATTCCGGTCACATTGAATCAAACGGTTCTGTCTTCCCTGGACTACTGGCTCAACAAGGGCAGGAAGTACTTCGGGGGCGGTTTGAGGCGTTCGGGACGCTACCGGGCCATGATCGGGCGGGTCTTTCGAGAACAATCCCTGCCCCTGGATTTGATGTACCTCGCGCATGTCGAGAGCCTATTCAAAACTTCGGCCTATTCCAGGCGACATGCCAAGGGGATTTGGCAGTTTACCAAGGGAACCGGAAAGCGATACGGGCTTCGAATAAATTATCAAGTAGACGAGCGATCGGATCCCGAGAAGTCCACGCGTGCGGCTGCCCGATATCTGAAAGATCTTTGGGCCATGTTCGAGGATTGGAATCTTGTTCTGGCAGCATACAACGTGGGGGAAAACAAGGTCGACCGGTTGATCAAACGTACGGGGAAGAAGGACTTCTGGGAGCTGGCCGCGGTGCGGCGCGGCCTTCCCCGGGAGACTCGCAACCACGTCCCGCTTATTCTGTCGAGTATTATCCTCGCGCAGCATCCGGAAAAGTATGGATTTCCGACGGAGCTCGACCCACCGCTGGAATATGATTCGATCAAACTTCCCAAACCGATAGATCTGCGGGCGGCATCCAAGGTGCTCGACATTTCGCTCTCTCAGCTCAAACAACTCAATCCTTCCATCAGAGGAAATTCCACCCCGTACCGGTACCAACAGTTCGAACTGAGGATCCCTCCGGGGACCAAGGCCTCGTTCCAGCAACAGCTGGCAAGCTTGCCCGAGGTAAAACTGCCCCCTCTATCCGGGGTACGACACCGGATAGAGCCCGGCGATACCTTCGGCCACGTTGCACTACTGTACGGAGTCTCCGTGCCGAGACTCGTCGCGGCCAATCCACGCACGTCTCCGCGCGCGATGCGCCTCGGAAGCTGGATCCAGATTCCAAGTTCGACCCGGCGGAGGGCAACGAGCTCCCAAAAGCGAAGCACCGTGCAGCCCGGCGACCGCTACCAGGTCCGGCGCGGTGATACCCTGGTCCAGATCGCTTCCATGCACGGTATGAGCCTCGCCGCGCTGCGTGCCGCGAACCGGCACGTCGACGCCCGGTCCATGCAAATCGGAAGCTGGGTCCAGATCCCAGCAGCCTCACGGAACGACTCTAATGAGCCGGCAGCCTCCCGCCACCGGGTGCGGCGGGGTGATACCCTGGTCCGGATCGCTCGGCGTTACGGCGTCTCGTTAGCCGCCCTGCAAGCGGCCAACGGCCAGGTCAAGCCCAAATCCATGCGTATCGGAAGCTGGATTACCATTCCCGCTCCTAAATCCTCGGAGTAAGATCATCCCTCAGGCTAGCGTATTCCTGCTGGAGGCAATTCGCATCGCGACCGATTCGATCTGGTCGCACAAGCTCCGCACGTTCCTGACACTCCTGGGAATCATCATTGGGGTCTCTTCGGTAGTGATCGTGGGTGGGGCGATCGAAGGGTTGGAGACCTATGTGAACGATCGCCTTGTTTCCACTTTTGGGAGCAACACCTTTCTAGTTTCGAGGCTCTTTGGCATGAGTCTCTCGGTCCGAGAATGGCGAACCAGAAGCCGTCGCAGCAAGAGCCTCTACGTGGATGACCTGAAGGCCGTCGAGGATCGCTGCTACGGGTGCGAAGCGATCACTCCTCGACTCACCTACAGCGACGAAGTCAAATACGGGAATCACGCGTTTCTGGACGCCTCCATCAACGGAACCAACCAGGAATTGCTCTTGATGCAGGAACTGGAGATTGCTCGAGGTCGATTCATCTCGGCGCTCGACGTGCAGTATGGCCGCCCCGTCGCCGTCCTGGGGGCGGACGTTCACGATGAGCTCTTTGCAACCATCGATCCTGTGGGAAAGGAGATACGGATTGGGTCCGATCCTTTTCGGGTGATCGGAATCGAGGCCCCCAGCGGGAGTTTTTTTGGTGAGTCCCTCGACTCCAATGTTTACATCCCGTATTCGGCCTTCCTCAAGAGATACGGCTCCCGGCGCAGCCTGACTCTACGGATTCAAGCTCCGGCCGCCGAAGCGCTCGAGGCCACCGAGGACGAGGTCCGGATGATCCTGAGATCGCACCATCAACTGAAGCCGAACCAAGACGACGACTTCGAGATCATCAGCAGTGACGCGATGCAGGAGGTCCTAGATCAGATGACGGGAGCCATCACAGCCGTCATCACCCCGATCACGCTGATCTCGCTCGTGGTCGGTGGTATTGTGGTAATGAACATCATGCTCGTTACCGTCACCGAACGGACAAGGGAAATAGGCATGCGGCTGGCGGTGGGTGCACGACGGACCGACATATTGCTGCAGTTTCTCGTGGAATCCTCTCTGTTGTCTTGCCTCGGTGGGATTCTTGGACTCTTGCTCGCCTACGGGTTCGGCGCGGTCCTCGAAGTCACGACCCCTCTTCCGGTCACGATCACGGTGGGCTATATCAGCATCGCGCTGGTCGCCTCCAGTGGTGTGGGGATCCTGTTCGGGATCTATCCAGCGTACCGCGCCTCGAGGCTGGATCCGATTGTCGCGCTTTCGAGGGAATGAGATGATTCCGCGCCATTATCACTATCGCGAAAATGTGGCCATCGCGCTTCAGACGGTCACGGCCAACAAGTTTCGATCGTTTTTGACCGTACTGGGGATCATCATCGGTGTCCTCACGGTCATCGTGATCGCGTCCATTCTGACCGGCTTGAGGGAGAACGTCGTTGGCTTCATCGAGGAGTTCGGGACCGACAACATTTACGCGCTCCACATCAGCATGGGGCCGTCGATGGGAAGCCGAAACCGTGAAGAGTGGAGGCGGAAGCCGTTGACGATCGAAGATGCCAAGGCCATCCGCGACACCTGCCCCTCGGTGCGGGATGTCGCCTGGGAAGGAATCGCCCGTCACAGCAAACTCAAGGTCCAGTATCAAGGAAACGTTCTTCGCCGCTTCCGTCTCCGAGGTGTTCCGTCCAGCTACGCCGCAGTATCGCAGGTCGAGCTGCAGCAGGGCCGCTTCTTTGTCGCTTCCGAAGACCAGCGCAAGCTGAATGTTTGTGTACTCGGAACCGATGCACGAGAGGCTCTTTTTTCGTTTGCCGACCCCATAGGAAAAACCATTCTGGTCAACGGACGTCCCTTTACCGTCGTGGGGACGATGGCCGACAGCAAGGGGAGCATGATGGGGGACAACGAGCGGGATGGCGCCGTCCTCATCCCCTACGGCACCTACAGAAAACTCATGCCCTGGGAAGAGATGCACCTTCTCATGATCCAATCGAAGGAGGGGATGATCAAGCGTGCGCTCGACGAGGTGGAAAGTCTGTTGAGACGGCGTCGCAAAGTGAAATCGAACGAGCCCAGCAACTTCGAACTCTCCACGGCGGACAAATTCATCGAAGAATTCGATTCGATCACTGCGACGGTCGGATTGATCGCCATTGCCATCTCGAGCATCGGCCTTCTGGTCGGAGGCATCGGTGTCATGAACATCATGCTGGTGTCAGTCACCGAGAGAACCCGAGAGATCGGAATCCGCAAAGCCATTGGCGCCACCCGGGCGGACATCGTCTTTCAGTTCCTCTTCGAGGCAATGACCCTGACCGGCATCGGGGGAATCTTCGGCGTACTGCTGGCTGTTGCCGTGAGCTACATTATCGTGTCTCAAATCCCTGACCTCCCTGCCATAATCCCGACCTGGGCGATCATCACGGGCCTTGGCGTGTCGGTCGCGATCGGCCTCCTTTTTGGTGTCTGGCCCGCCAGAAAAGCCGCTCAACTCGATCCCATCGAAGCCTTGCGCTACGAGTAGACGCGCTTCACTCACCCTTCCAAACCGGTTTTCGTTTCTCCGCAAACGCTTTGGGTCCCTCGATGAAGTCTTCCGACTGAAACAAGTGCATGGCGCCGGGAAAGCTCGAGTGGAGCGCCTGCTCGAGCGACATGGACGCCCCGCGCTCGACGGCTTCTTTCGAGGCCCGGACGGATACCGGGGAACATTCGAGAATCTGGTTGGCCCAGCCCTTCGCTGCCTCCATGAGCTCGGATCGAGGCACGATCTGGTTCACGACTCCGAGTTGCTGTGCTTCGGCCGCCGGAACGTGCCTGCCCGTGAGCATGATACCCATTGCGAGGTGATAGGGAATATGGCGCGGAAGTCGGTGAACCCCGCCCGCGGCCGCCATGAGGCCGACACGCGGCTCCGGGAGCCCAAAGACAGCGCTGTCGGCGGCAACGATAATGTCGCAGGCCAGAGCAATCTCGAAGCCGCCCCCCATGGCTAAACCGTTGACCGCAGCGATAATGGGCTTGTGGCAGTTGAAACGGTGAGTCAGTCCCCCAAAACCATACTTCACCTTCCGAAACTCTTTCATGAAATCTCCCGTGCCTCGCTCCGCCTGCCATTTCAAATCGTTTCCTGCGCAAAAAGCACGGTCTCCCGTTCCCGTTATGATGGCAACCCAGGCCTGAGGATCGTCCACGAAAGCGTCCAGGGCCTTCTCCATCTCCAGGCTGGCCATCGGATGCAGAGCATTGAGGACCTTGGGACGATTGATCGTGATGGTTGTGATATGTGCATCCTGGTCGACCTCGATGAACTGATAGTCCATTTCCCCTCCGAATCAAGTGATAGGTGTTCAAGCGAATCAACACAAGCTTTGGGCATGATACCTTCTGGCACTGTTGGTGGTTTCCGGAAAACGAGTGGAAGTTATCAGAATTTGGAGCTGCTTAAAACGACAAACTCGGTTACTTTGAAGCTGGAGCACCTAGCACCGACCCGCGGGCCCCGGCCGCGCTGGCAACTGCAGGAGGTAGATCGTGAAGATTCATCTCGTAGACGGGACCTATGAGCTGTTTCGTGCCTATTACGGCGCACCCGAGGCTCAATCTCCAACCGGACAAGAAGTCGGAGCCACTCGTGGTTTCCTCCGGTCCCTGATTTACTTGATTCGTGAAGAACAGCTGACCCATGGGGCGTGTGCCTTCGACCATGTGATCGAGTCGTTTCGCAACGATCTGTTCGACGGCTACAAGACCGGGACCGGAATCGCACCCGATCTGTTCGCCCAATTTTCTCTCGCCGAGCGAGCGGCGCATGCCCTGGGTCTGGTCATCTGGCCGATGGTCGAGTTCGAAGCGGACGATGCCATTGCGGCAGCCGCCTCGCGCTGGTGCCGACAGGAAAATGTCGAGCAGGTCCGGATGTGCACGCCCGACAAGGATCTGGCCCAATCGGTTATCGGGCAGAAGGTCGTGATGTTCGACCGCCGGCAGCGCAAGATCATCGACGAGCCGGCGGTACTCGAGAAGTTTGGCGTCGGCCCCGCATCGATCCCGGATTGGCTCGCCCTGGTGGGCGATAGTGCCGACGGCATCCCCGGTATTCCCCGCTGGGGCGCCAAGGCCTCGTCCACGCTTCTGCGCCGCTACGGAAGAATCGAGAAGATCCCAAGACACGCGATGGATTGGGACGTCGTGGTGCGCGGGAAGGCGGCGCTGGCCCAGAGTTTGCACGATCACCGGAAGGAATTGGAGCTCTATCGGACTCTCGCGACTCTTCGAACCGACGTCCCTCTGGCGGAAGACCTCGCCGATCTCGGGTGGCAAGGCGCGCGACGGAGCGAGATGGAAACACTGTGCGACGAAATCGGGGACACTCAGTTGCTGAGTCGGATTTCCAAGTGGGACGACTGAATTATTTCTTCGCCCTGCCTCGATCTCTCAAACGATAGCCCGCCTTTTCGCGGTCCCATGCTTTCTCGAGCCCCTCGTCGCGCAGCAAATACTTCTGCGCCCGCTGCGTCGCGGTCTTGGGAATCGAGCTGCGGTACTCCACATAGCGCGGAACCATGAAGTAGGCCATATTCTCCACGCAAAAATCGATGACCTCCTCGGGCGTCAGTGCCTTGTCCGGCTTGAGAACCAGCACGACACGGACATCGTCCTCACCCAGTTCCGAGGGCGCGGCCAGGGCGACGGCCTCCTGAATGGATGAATGCCGCAGGAGGGTCTTTTCCAGCTCGAAGGACGAGATGTTCTCACCCCGCCGTCGGATGCAGTCCTTCAGCCGGTCAATGAAGTAGAAGTATCCGTCGCCGTCCATCTTGCCCCGGTCTCCGCTATGGAACCACCCGCCGCGCATCGCCTCGGCCGTCTTCTCCGTCATCTTGTAGTAGCCTTCCATGACGGCATGTGGCCGTTTGCTCCGTACGACGATTTCGCCGGGTGTCTCCGCCGCTACGGGTTCGTCGTTCTCGTCCACAATTCGGGCCTCCAGGTATGGCAGCGGCTTTCCGACGGATCCGAGCCTCACGCTTTCGTAGGGATTGCAATGGCTCACCGTGGCGGTCTCGGTCAGCCCAAACGCCTCGATGATTTGCACTCCAAATCGTTGCTCGAACTCCCGCCAGATCTCTTTGGGAGCCGCCCCCCCAAGAGTGACCCGGATCGAATTGTCCGCGTCGTCGGGTCTCTCCGGCTGCTTGTAGATCATGGTCAGCATGGCCCCGATGTAATTGAACACGGTGGCCCGGTGACGGCGAATCTGCTCCCAAAACTTCGAGGCGCTGAACGCCGGCTCGAGCGCCATGCGTGCACCCGAAATCAGGCTGCCCATCGTGGTCAACTGTTGAGCATTACAGTGAAAAAGCGGCAACGTGGTAAAAAGTACGTCGTCCTTGCCAGCCCGTACCATGTACTCCACAAAGATGCGTCCCGTGTTCAGATAACTGAAGTGACTGAGCATCGCTCCCTTCGACGGACCCGTCGTCCCCGAGGTATATAGAATGCCCAGGACCTCTTCCTCTTTGGCGAAAAGGTCGAAGCCGCGGCAAGCCTCAGCCTGTGCCATCGCGACTTCGAGAGACACGGGCGCCTCTGCGTCACCGGAGGTCATCACGTGCTGTATATTCGGCGCCTGTCCCAGAACTTTGCGGCACGGTCCCAGAAACTCATCATGTACCACCAGAGTTTTGGCGTCGCAATGGTGGAGCACGTACGCCAGCCCGAAACCCCTCAAGTGCACGTTGACCGGCACCATCACGGCACCCAGCTTGGCCAGGCCGAACCAGAGGTAGAGGTATTCGGGCGCATTGTTCATCATCACGCAGACCTTGTCCCCTACACGAACGCCCAGTTCCCTTAGTGCGTTGGCGGCGCGATTGGAGCTCGCATTGAGCTGCTCGTACGAAACGCGTTCGTTACCGAACTGTAGAAAGGTGGCATCCCCCCGCTCGGCTGAATCCTCGATCAACATCCCGACGGTCTGTTTCATGCCTTCTCCTTTGTCACTATTCTGAACGCTAACAGATTTCCCCATATTCTGCCTGTCGCGCGGTCGAAAATCACCCTTAGCTTCGCTCACAGAAGCACGGGCTCGTTGGTACTAAGGAAAGGCTCGGCAATGCTCTTTCGTGTTCACTCTGCAGCGGTTCTTGGAATTCATTCCTTTCCCATTACGGTCGAAGTAGATGTCAGCACAGGACAAAAACTCAAGCTCAAGACCGTAGGTTTACCCGATCCGGCCGTTCGAGAAAGCAAAGAACGCGTCACCGCCGCCCTGAGAAACTGTGGGTACTCCCTCCCACGCCACCGCATCACGATCAACCTGGCTCCGGCGGCCGTTAAGAAAGAGGGTTCCGGTTTTGACCTGCCCATGGCAGTCGCCATCTTGGGGGCTTCGGGCCTGCTCGAGAAGCAGGACCTTTCCCGGGTTCTAATTTCCGGGGAGCTGGCGCTCGACGGCACCCTCCGCTCCGTCAAGGGCAGCTTGTCGATGGCCCTGATGGCAAAGACACAGGGAATGCGCGGACTGTTGGTTCCCGAGATCAACGCGAAAGAGGCTGCGATCGTGGAGGGAATCCACGTCTATGCGGCGCGATCGCTGCAGCAGGTGGTAAATATTCTCAACAGCGACGAGCCCTGGGTGCCGGTCGAGATCGATCCCGTGAAGCTGCTCGACGACCGGGTATACGATGTCGATTTCAAGGACGTTCGGGGGCAGTACCAGGCAAAACGAGCGCTGGAGGTCGCCGTCGCCGGAGGCCACAACATCATCATGATCGGTCCTCCGAGATCGGGCAAGACCATGCTCGCCCGCCGGTTGTGCACCATCCTACCGGCGATCTCCTTCGAGGAGGCGGTCGAAACAACCAGAATTCATTCCGTCGCCGGATTGCCCTCAGACAGCAACGGCCTCGTCGGCACCCGTCCTTTTCGCGCTCCGCATCACACGGTGTCTTACGCCGGCCTCATTGGCGGGGGGTCCACTCCGCGGCCCGGAGAAGTAAGTCTGGCGCACAACGGCGTCTTGTTCCTGGATGAGCTCTCGGAATTCCAGCGGCATGTCCTCGACGTGCTCCGGCAACCGCTCGAAGACGGCCGCGTCACCGTAACTCGCGCCTCCATGTCACTGACGTTTCCGGCGCGATTCATGCTGGCCGCCGCCATGAATCCCTGTCCGTGCGGTTACCATGGCAACTCCCGACACGAATGCCTGTGCACGCCGCCCATGATCCAGCGCTACATGGCGCGCGTCTCCAGTCCGTTGCTCGATCGGATCGATCTGCACATTCACGTTCCGGCCCTCCAGTATCGTGAGCTTGCCTCCAGCAACCCCGCGGAAGACTCGGCCTCCATTCGGGAACGCATCGTCGCCGCGCGGCAGCGTCAGTCCCGCCGCTTCGCCTCCCTTCACATCTCTTGTAACGCCCAGATGACCTCACGTACGATTCGCCGTCACTGCAAACTCGATTCCGACTCCGAGCGGCTCCTGGAGAACGCATGCTCCCACTTCGGACTCTCGGCGCGGGCTTACGATCGGATCCTGAAGGTAGCGCGCACCATGGCAGACCTGGAGGGAGCAGACAACATCCCGGCTTGCTATGTCGCTGAAGCCATCCAGTACCGCTGCCTGGATCGAGCGCGACCATGACAAAGCCGCATTCAAAAAAGAGGAACCTCCAGCGAAGCCATTCGGAGAATGGAGACATCCTCCAATATGCTATTCATCGGATCTGCTTCGAGATGAGCTAGGAACCGTGAGTTTTTCTCTGCTTACCCTCTTACCGTAGTCCTCTCTCAAAGGTCTCGCTTGATCCTTCATACTTAGAACGTGTAGTCAAAGCGAGTAGTGTTAAAAGAGCTGGAGAATCTATTTATTTTGCATTTGAACTCCACATCTATTCGAAGTTTTATTGAAAGCCACCTTCTTCGTGTCACTATTTGCGCGACGAGTATGTTTCTGATATACTTCCCGCAATTCCAACTTCCTACTTCAGTACGGGATAGACCGGAAGTCTCCAACGGATGTAAGGGTATTTAACTCTGACGCTGGGCAGAATGGCGCGACGCCTAAAAGCGTTCAAGCTGCTAAGGCTCGGCGAAAGGTATCCACGGATGGAGGAGAACTCGTGTCGCTATTCGACAAACTGTATAGCTGGCTTTCCGCCTACTTAGGCTAATGGACTGAGATGCATAGTCGGCGTAGCTTGAAATAAATATGTCTGCTCTAAAGAGAATCCGTATGATTCCACGATTACGACGACCAATTATCGTTGTGGTATCGGCAGCGTTGATACTCCTTATCGTGATCGGCGTCATTAGCCCATTCCTCGAGCCAAGTTCCTGGGAAGAAGTCCGGATCGCAACCGGGAAACCGGGCGGAACCTATAACGACTTAGGGAAGGAACTCGCATGGGTTATCGGGGAACTGCCCGGTAACCCCGTCCAGAAGGTCTCCCCCCTTGAGACGCAAGGGTCGGTTCAGAACCTGGAACTCCTTCTCAACTCGGAAGTGGATCTGGCCTTTGCGCTTGAACCCGCGATCGCCAAGGTGACACGCGAAGACCGTACCCGGCTTCGAGCTCTTGCGAGCCTCTACACGGATATCGTCCAGCTTGTGGTGCGCAAAGATGCGGACATTACGCGCATCATGGATCTGACCGGTAAGAGGGTCTACGCTGGTGTGGAAGGCAGCGGGACAAAAATCATCGTCGAAAAGATACTCACGGCGTTTCAGGTATCGGATTTCGAGGGAAAGGAGGCAGATAGTCTCACTCGCGTAGCCGACATGCTCATTACCGGAGAACTCCACGCTGCATTTTTCGTGTCAGGCACAACGGCAACGGCGGTTAAGAATGCCCTGCAATCAGGGTTGTGTACACTCTTAGATCTTAGCGAGAGTCCCATAAGCGCAGCTCTGCCCGACTTTGAGACGGTCGACATTCCGCCCATGACCTATGTGAACCAGCCTGCGCTTGTGCATACCTTCGGCGTAGAGACACTCCTCGTGTGTCGGAACGATCTCGACGACGAACTGGTATTCCTGATCGAGAATGCGTTATTCGATCATGTCGACAAACTCATACGCAGACAAGACATCGAGCTTGAGAGTATTCTGGATGACGACCGGCTCCCGGAAGGGATTATACTCCATCCAGAAGCTGCGCGGTTCAAGGACATCGAGCAGGACAATCTGCTGATTGCCACAGGAACCGTCAACGGAAAATACTGGTATATAGGCGAGGCGATTCAAACGGTGCTTGAACAGCGGGGTATCAAATCACGCGTGATTCGGACGGACGGGTCCGTGGACAACGCCCGGTTACTCATAGAACGCCGCACGCTGGCCATCATGCAATATGACATCGCGCTGGCGTCGCATATAGGAAACGCGCAGCGCGTGTTCAAGACCGGTCTTCCCGGTGATCTTCATATTCCTCCGGTGAAACGTATGCGACGCATTGCCAGGCTTCATGACGAGCTGCTCCACATCATCATAAGGAGGGAGAAGCTCTCCCCCGATATGAACGAGAGACAAGCGACACTCGACGTACTCAGGAACCAGGATGATCTGCGCGTGTGTCTTGGTCCTGAAAACAGCGGCACTCGGGTGCTGGCCCATACGCTTCTTGCCAATGCCTCGATCAAGCCGACTACCATCACGTCTTTGCCGATCCCAGACATGGTAGAGCGAATTATCGCCAACGAAATTGATGTGGGATTTTTCGTCGGATACGTGCCCAGTGAAGCGCTCAAAGCGATCCTCAACGACGACACAGTCCGGCTGTTGTCACTCGAAAAGAAAAACATTGCGACGCTGGTCGGTCAGGTCTTCCAGACAGACACGATTGATGCGGAGAAATACAGATGTCAATTGGCAGGGGAACCGGCCGTTGACACGCTCATGACAAATGCAGTGCTCGTGACCACGGCAGATATTCCGTTTGACGTTGAAAAAATCACAAAGGTGATCTTCGAAGCGGCGGACCTAATCGGCGTAGATAAGGAGACGATGGCAAAGAACCTCGCGATCCCTCTCCACCAAGATGCGATGGCATATTATCGTGAGGTGAACTTCCCCGGGTACCTCCAACCCCCATCGCCGTTCGACCTGCTCGGCGATGCGCGGCGCTCCGTGATGGTGTTCCTCAACGATCTGTTCATAACCCTTGGCTTCAGCACCGTCACTGCAGACACTCTGGCGACAAGCATCGCCTTCGTTGTTTTCATCGTGCTCAGCGTGCTGGTCAATTTCGCCATGAAATATCTTATTCTGGAAGGTCTAGTCCAGCACGTCAAGCGCAGCGAGACAAGGTGGGATGACATCTTACTCGACAGGTCCGTGTTGAACCGTTCGGCCTATCTGGTATCGGCGCTGATAATCTACGTCATAGCCATCTTTATCTTCGAGGGGCGTGAGCAGTGGACGGATGTTATAACGGGTGCAACCTTGATCTACATTGTCGTGGTTGGCTTTTTGATCGTAAATGCGCTCCTGAACGTGTTCTCGAATCTCTATCATACCTTCGAGGTGTCCAAGGACATGTCCGTCACCGGCGTGATTCAGATGATCAGAATCGTCGCTGGACTGACGGCGGCGATTCTGGTCGCGTCCATCATCCTCGACGCCACCCCGTTTTACGTCCTCAGCGGCCTCGGAGCGATGACCGCCGTATTCCTGCTGATTTTTAAGGATACGATTCTGGGATTTCTCGCCGGCATCCAACTCGCCGCCAATAAGATGGTGGCGCCGGGGGATTGGATTAGCATGCCGCGGTACAATGCGGATGGTGATGTGATAGCTGTGACTTTGACCACGGTAAAAGTTCAGAACTTTGACAAAACAATCATCACAATTCCGACATCCGCGCTGATTAGCGAATCGTTCCAAAACTGGCGGGGGATGAAAGAATCCGGAGGACGTCGCATCAAACGCTCTATCAATCTCGATATCAACACGATCCGTTTTTGCACAGAGGACATGTTAGAATGGTATGCCGCCATCCAATCGCTTTCAGACTATCTGGACCGGACACAGCAAGATATGGCCATGTGGAACGCAGCCCATCAGATTGATGAATCCAATCCGGCGGACCGGAGGCGGTTCACTAATATCGGGACGTTTCGCGCGTATGTGATTGCCTATCTACAGAAACATCCGAGGATCAATCAAAACATGACGTTTCTGGTCCGCCAGTTAGACCCGACAGAACATGGGGTGCCCATCGAACTTTGTGTCTTCTGCGAAGATGACGACTGGGCGACCTACGAAGCGGTTCAGGCCGACATCTTTGATCACATTCTGGCCGTAGTCCCCGAGTTTGATTTGAAAGTCTTCCAGGCGCCGGCAGGGAGCGATTTCAGCAAGTTGGCAGCGAACGAGAGCTGAACCCACTCGAAAGAACTAGATCCAGAACAATGTATTCGACGTTTCGGAGGAATCGTGGTCGGACCGACAGAGACAGTAGAACAGTCAGGACCAAAGAAGAAAGATCGTCTCACTATCTATATCATCGTAGCGATCTTTCTCGCGGGGCTTCTTGCCCGGTTTTTTCCGCACTTCGCCATGACGCTCGACGTGGGCGGGCAAATCTTTCTCCGATTGCTCACTATGATGGTCGTGCCCCTGGTGGTCGCGTCCGTCATGAATGGGGTTCTCGGGCTCGGTGATGTCCGAAAGCTCGGGCGACCCGGTTTTTATGCAGCGCTCTACTACCTCACCACGACCGTACTCGCCGTCGTCTTGGGTCTCTTCCTGGTCAACCTCATTCGTCCCGGTGTTGGAGCGATCGACGCGGGGACGCTGGCTGAGATTCAAGCGGAGGGTGGAGCCACTTCCGCTCAAACTAAAATACTGGATTTTCTCTCCAAGGAGACCGGCCTCGGTAAGGAGAAGGTGGCCGGTGCGCTCGAAGATCTCGAGGGCGGCCTCGCAACGGAAGGTCGCGGCATCTGGGCAATTTTCAAGAACCTTCTTTTGCTACTCTTCACCGACAATCTCATCGCCGCTGCCGCCGAGACCAATCTGTTGCCCTTGATTGTCTTCAGCATCATCTTTGCCGGGATGCTCACAACGATGGGCACAAGGGTCCAGTCCATCACGGAAATGATAGGACAGATCAATGACGCCTTGATGTCCTTCATCCTGCTCTTGATGAAAGTCGCCCCCTTGGGCATCTTCTGCCTCGTCGCGGCTCGTTTTGGCGAGGCCAGGGCCGAAGGAAAGTTCGTGGAAGTTCTCAGCCAGACGGGATGGTACGTTTCGACGGTCCTAGCAGGTCTGGCAATCCACGCTTTCGGTACCCTGCCTCTCATCTACTGGGTCTTCACGAGGAAGAATCCCTACCGTTTCATGTATCAAATGTCTCAAGCTTTGCTGACCGCATTCTCGACAGCCAGCTCATCGGCAACGCTTCCGGTCACCATGGAGTGTGCCAACGTCAAGGCTGGCGTCTCTAGACGCTCCACCGAGTTTGTGCTTCCCCTGGGCGCAACTATCAACATGGATGGAACTGCACTGTACGAGGCGGTCGCTGCACTTTTCATTGCCCAGGCCATCGGGTTTCCTCTAGATTTTCCGCAACAAATAACAATTGCGATCACCGCCACCCTGGCTGCAATCGGTGCTGCAGGGATCCCAGAGGCCGGGTTGGTGACCTTGATTATCGTCCTCAATGCTGTTGGACTGCCGCTCGAGTATGTCAGTCTCATCCTTGCCGTGGATTGGTTACTGGATCGCTTTCGAACGGCCGTCAATGCGTTCGGTGATTCTATTGGGGCAGCCGTCGTGGAAAGGAGTTTCCCGGACTAGCGTCTTGCACATTGATGTACCAAGCCGCTCGTTGGCAGAGGATGAGAAAGGAGAGGAATTTGAATATGCCTTCGCGACTTGCTCTTGTAGGGATATTCTTAGTTCATTTCGCTCTGGTCGGGTGTGCCGGCAAATTGGGTCCTCGGACCGTTCCGCGAGCCCGGTTCCACTATAATCAGGCGATTGTTCACTCTTGGAACGAGCAGCTTCTGCTCAACCTGGTGAGACTGCGTTACCGGGATACCCCACTTTTTCTTTCACTCGACAGTGTCCTCACTCAGTACGCCTTGACTGGTTCCGCACGCGTGGGTCCCGTGATAAGTACCGGTGGCGGCAGTAGCGTCGTTGGCATGGAATTCGGCGCAGACTATGAAGAGAGACCAACCATCACCTATACGCCTCTTCAAGGAGAGGACTTCTCCCGCAGGTTTCTATCGCCCATAGCCGCCGACGCCATCATCCTGCTGTCACAATCGGGCTGGAGCATTGAACGCTTACTGTTGTGCTGTGTCCAGGAAATAAACGACGTGAGGAACGCCCCCAGTGCCTCAGGTCCGACCCCCTCCTATGTCCCTCCTCAGTATCGAGAATTCCAAAGAGCAAGCAGGCTTCTGCGGGATTTACAAATGGCCGGGAAACTGGACCTTCGGGTTGGATCTGAGGAGAAAAAGACCGAAATGTTCTTAGAAATTGGGGTTCCTTCTACGCCGGAGCTCTCGCAGACAGTAGAAGAGGTCAAGAGAATCCTGGATCTTGATCAAGGACAGAATATTTTTCGGGTGCGACAGGGGAGCATTCGCGGAGGCAAAAACGAAATCGCCTTTACGGGTCGGTCCGTGCTGGGGGTCTTCTTCTACTTGTCGCAGTCGGTCGTCCCACCGGAGGTACATGAGAATCAGGGTTTCGTTACCGTAACCGCAGACGCCGAGGGCAAACCTTTTGACTGGGCGACTATCACAGGACGTCTGTTGCGGATCAAGGCGCAGGCAGAAAAACCAGCAGACGCGTTTGCACGCGTCTACTACAGAGGTCACTGGTTTTATATCGGTGACTCCGACTTGAACTCCAAGTCGACTTTCAACCTGTTGACGTACGTGTTTTCTCTCCAGGCATCCGGAGGAGTTGGTGCGAGCCCCTTGCTCACAGTGCCCGTGAGATAGCCGGCAAAATGTCCACGCTCAATAACTGCGTCCCTTTCTCAGGAGCGTCTGATCGGAACATTGAGCGACTTGTCTCCAATCCCGAACTCGAATTCAGACCCTGCCATGAGCCCGTCGTTTCTTAGGCGTAGGTATTCTCCGCCCGTGTTCGGCAATGCTCTTGGTGCCACCTATAGTACACTGGTTGATCAGTACACCTGACTGCGCTTATTTACGAACGTGTGTACGAGACACTAGAGTAGGGTTAAACCGAAGTGCCGGGGAGGAGCGAAGATGAGGTGGATGCTGCGCTGGGGAGTGCCGATGGTGGCAATGCTCTTCTCGCTCCTATACCTGACCTTGGGGTGGAGTGACAGGCGGCAGGATCGCCCCAACATACTCTTCGCCATCGCTGACGATTGGTCTCAAGAACACGCCGGCGTTTATGGCTCCGATTGGGTGAAGACGCCAGCCTTCGATCGGATCGCGCAGGAAGGTGTACTGTTTCGCAACTGTTTTACCTCCAATCCGAAGTGTAGCCCTTGCCGGGCCAGTATCTTGACCGGTCGCAATACCTGGCAGCTCGAAGAAGCTGTCAACCACTTCGGAGTGTTTCCCGCAAAATACGAGGTTTATCCGGATTTACTCGAGCAGGCGGGATACTTTGTTGGCTACACCGGCAAAGGATGGGGACCTGGCGACTACAAGGCGGGCGGATTCGACCGCAACCCGGCTGGGCCGGCGTTCAACCAACGTCTGCTCGAGCCTCCTCTGCGTGGAATCAGCGGCAGAGATTACGCGGCCAACTTCGAAGCGTTTTTGCAGGCCCGCGAGCCGGATCAGCCTTTCTGTTTCTGGTACGGAGGGCACGAGCCCCACCGGGGCTATGAGGAGGGCTCGGGAATCCGAAGTGGGAAGAACATCAGAGACGTCAAGCTGCCGGCCTACTACCCGCAGTCGAATACGATCAAGAGCGATTTGCTCGATTACTCTCTCGAGGTGGAGTGGTTCGATCGGCACCTGGGTAAGATGGTCAAGATACTCGAGGAGCAAGGGGAGCTCGACAATACGTTCATCCTTGTGACCTCAGACCACGGAATGCCTTTTCCGCGGGTCAAGGGTCAGATCTACGAACATGGTTTTCATTTGCCGCTAGCTGTGCGCTGGGGTGGCATCGAGGCAGGAAACATAATAGATGATTTCATCAATGCCAGTGACTTTGCACCGACCTTCTTGGAGCTCGCTGGCTTGAAACCCCATCTTCAGATGAGTGGCAAGAGTTTCCTGGGCATCCTGAAGTCCGGCAAGTCGGGCCTGATAGATAAGATGCGTACCAGCATGCTGGTCGGAAAAGAACGCCATGACTTGGGAAGGCCTCACGACTGGGGTTATCCGATCCGCGCGATTCGCACGCTCGACCATCTGTACATTCGCAATTACGAGCCGGATCGGTGGCCCGCGGGAAATCCTGAGACTGGATATCCCAACAGCGACCCAGGCCCCACGAGGGCCTACCTCCTCAGGCGATTCGATAGTTTCTACCGTCTCTCGTTTGGGAAACGTCCCAAGGAAGAGCTCTACCGAATCTCCGACGATCCCGGCTGCGTCACCAACCTGGCCGGCGAACCTGCCTTAGCCGAGACCAAGAAAGAACTGCGCCGTGAAATGGAGCGGAGGCTGCGCGAGGAGAAGGATCCACGAATGCTAGGCAACGCGGCTATCTTTGACAGCTACATGTACACAGGAAGCAGGGGGGCACGCCTACAACACCTGGCTGAAAAACCAGTGAAGGCGCGAGGCTGTATCGCCAGGGTAGGCGTGGAAAACATTTCGCCGAGCCATAGATTTCGAGGTGCTGAGTAATCAGCGCGAGAGTCTCGGTCAAAACCGCTTGCCTCAACGAGCACGCCTTCGAACTTTCTCAGGGACTTCCGAAACTCAGGGTCAAGTTCGTCGGACTAGCCGGGGCGGCGCTCTGCAGATCCTTTTGAATTGTAAAATAATCGCGGATCGTTTCGGAGCTGTTGAGGAAAACAACATCCATGCGCCCCCCCTGGATTTCCAGCACCATGGACCCCAGCTCCTCGAGGCCACGTTTACCACCGAAATCTATCATGACGGGATGATTAAGTGAGTAGCCGGAGCTGACCTTACCAGAGTTGCCGGCCACGGCATACACAGTCCCGAGGTGAGAGCCTTCGTCTTTTTGATAGGCCTGGCCCTGATCGTCACGCCCAAGCCCGCCGTCTTTGACATGTGTGTTATTGAAGCTACTGGACTTGCCATAGTGGCCGTCGATCATCATAGAACGCTCATACGTGTGGCTGTGACCCGCCAAAATCAAATCGACACCCCCTTCTTCTAGGATGGGCAGGAAGTTCTCACGCATGTCGATCAAGATCCCTTCGTTGTCGGAATTGTGACTGCCCTTGGAGTAGGGTGGATGGTGCCAGAAGGCAATGATCCATCCCTGCGTGGTATCGTTCAGGTCCTGGCGCAACCATGTTGCCATGGGGCCCAGGGGATCTCGGTCGACGGTAGCTGAATCGAGACAGACGAAATGGACATTGGCATGGTCAAAAGAAAAGTAGCGTTCCGAGCCTGAGGCAACTCCTCCTGCTTCACCATTCGCAGGGTTGGTGAAAATCGTATAGTGGGGCGAGCCGTTGTTTGAATTGGCTTCATGGTTGCCTATCGCGGCCCACGGCACTGTGGTTCGTAGCAGCTCTGGATACATGTCGAACACGACCTTCTGGTATTCGGCGTCGGTTCCGGAACTATAGGCATTGTCGCCCAGGAGCAGCCATACGTCCGTCGACTGGCTTGCCGTGAAGGACTTGTAAGCATCGCGCACCGCTCGGGCATTATTGTCCTTGGTGCCCGAGTCCCCAATCACCCAAACTCGAGTCGGTACGGGGCTACCCGCGGCAGGAGCCGTTTTGAAATGTAGGGTGGGGTGAGGCCCTACTAGGTCGTTCGAGGTCGATCCAATGGTGTAGTAATATTGGGTGTTCGACAGCAAGCCGCCGACGGTGACTTCGTGCTCCGTAGTTATGGCGCCGTCTGAAGCACTGAAGCTCAAACCGTCCTGACTGAGACCGTAGCGGACCCGGCTATCGGTGGCACTTGCGGTGCGCCAGCGAATCACCATGCTGGATGAGGTACGGAGCTGCAGGTAGGGACCGCGAGCGACTGTTCCGATCGGAGGCGTGGGGTTTGCAATGAGCGAACAGTCAAAAGAGATGTCGGAGCTGGTCGGACGAACCTGATGGATCTCCACCGCCAGCAGGTTGTCGCCACCGATCAGCAGTGATGGATCAACCGGATACTCGAGGATAACGCCTTCGGAAGCACCGCCTGATGCCTGAGTCAGGTAATCGACCGAGGCGCCGGGCATGTTGCTCCGCACGATTTCGACGCCGTTGAGGTAGACAACCGCACCGTCATCCCGCAACAGTGAAAGATTCAGTTCTGTAATCGCCGAGCGGTTGTTGACAGTAAAATGATGGCGAAAATAGGTCGTGATATGCTTGTCGTCCGAATTGCCTCCATAGCCGACCACCGTAGCCTCGTCGCCGTCACCGTAGCCGAGCTGGGCAGGTCCAACCGGCCACGAGCCATCGGAATAGGCTCTCTCTCGCCATGCCGTGCCCTGATCCGAACCATCATCGAGATACTTCCACGTACTGCCCATCTGGACAAGGTGGAGATCGACATCCTCCGCTTCTGCCAAACGGGCAAAACACAGTAGCAAGAGTGCAATGGACAACGCCTTGGTTGCGTACGGGTACATGAGAAATCGCCTAGGCTCCGAACTTGCCTAGCCTTTCACGGACCGATTTGTGCAGGGTCACGACGGAAGATTGCCGCCGGATTCTTTCTGGCAGCCTCTCGATGGTCTTCAAACAGTCACGCCATGCTTGTTCCGCCTGTTCGATTCGGCCGGCACGAAACAGGATCCGTGCCCGCAGATCGAGCCAGCGCTCCAGACGGTGGCTGGCTTTGAGAATGGCGTCCAACCGTTTCAAAGCTTTGTCGAATTGTTGCAGCTTCACATGGTAGGCAATGGCCTCCTCTTCCAGAAGCCAGACTGAGCCCTTGGCCGCGATGCCCCTATCGAGAACCTCGAGCGACCGTTTGAGGTATTGCGGCTCGAGGGTGGAAACTGCGCGGGCCCACTCCAGAAACATCCCGGCATCGACCTTCTTCGCCAGGACCACATGACGATCGTACTGGCTGTTGGCATTCAATCCTCTCCGCGCGCGAATTCGCGCGAGTAGCAACCATCCTTCTGCGTGATCGGGCTCAACAGCAAGAAATTGCTCCAGGGAGGTTTTTGCTGCCAGTGTGAAGCCGGCATCGAAGTAAACCTGCCCTCGCAAAATAAGAACCTTGGGATCGCCGGGCATCCTCATGGCGAGTTGCTGCAAATCCGCTAGCGCGGCGTCCCAATCTTTGTGAAGGCGATGCAGGTTCGCCCGCCGAAGATAGAGGGTAGCATTCGTGGGATCCTGAGCGATCTCCAGGGTGAGTTTTTCGATCTTGATGCCCAGATCTCCATGACCGTGCACAGAGCTGAGGAACCCGCCCAAGAGAAGAGCCGCTATTGTCTTAATCACAGGGACTATTGGAGTCCTTCCTAGGGTTGTTGTCCGCTCCCTCGCGGTGGCGGCTCCGTTTGCCACGCAAGTGCTTGTAGATGGCGCTATCCTCTTTCTTATCGCAAATTGGGTTGCACGGCCTAGTGCAGGGATCACACAAAGGCTCATTCGACCGGCTACGGTCGCGACTACCGGGAGAGCCCTCCCGAAGAAGCGTGGAAAAACCGGGAAACGTGGGGAACGTCCCCCTAATAGTGTAGAATCGATGGGTAACCTTGAACTCTCGCTCAGCTGCGAATCTCGAGACACAATTGCCCCCCAAGGATCACATGAGACAAACCGTACGTGGAGCACGTGCAGCAATGTCGAATTGCCTAGTTCTAGCAATAGTGGCCGTAGTCTTTTGCGGCTGCAGCGGAACGGCCGAAAGACATGACACGGATTCCATCACCCTCAGGGGAGCAACTCAGTTTGACGAAGATCACGCCTTTACCCGCTCACTTCGCAAGTTCGAACAGTTGGTCAAGGAGTATTACGCGAAACCAATTGAATTCGAGCTTTATCTCAACAGCGAGCTCGGCCTGGAAAAGGATTACTTCGCCTACATGAGCCGCGGCATCTCCGTGGATTACGCAATCGTCTCCCCTTCCCACATGTCCACCTTTTCCAAGGCAGCCCCGTTGATGGACATGCCATTCTTGTTCCGGGATCTAGATCATTGGAACAAGGTGCTTGAAAGTGATGCGCTCGAACCCATTGCCGAGGAGATTTCACAAAACGCCGATGTGATGCTGATTGGATACGCGGGAGGCGGCACCCGCAATCTGATCGTCAACAAGCCCATTACCACCATGGCAGAATTCAGGGGGCTCGCCGTGCGGGTAATGGGGGCGCCGATCCAGACGCGCATATTTCAGGCGATCGAAGCTTCACCCACGGTGATCGCCTACAGTGAGATCTACAACGCGATCCAAACCGGCGTGATCGATGCCGCAGAGAACGAAGCGGCCGGAATTCAGCAGATGAAGTTCTACGAAGTGGGACCAGAAGTCTCCCTCACGCAACACGCCATCACCGTTCGGCCCTTGTGCTTCAGCGCCAAGACCCTGGGTCGGCTTCCCGATGAGTTGCAGGCGGTAATCCTCAGAGCTGGGCGCGAAGCTGGAGCCTATGGCCGTCAGCTCGAATCCACCGAGGACGCCAGGAAATTGGCACGAATGGAGAGCGAGGGCAAGCTTCGGACGCATGAGTTCACTCAAAGAGCAGAGTTATTGCGCTTGGCCGAGCCCGTAAAGAGAGCCTACGCCAAAGAAATCGGCGCAGAGGATGTGTTGGCCCGCGTCAACGCGGCCAGATAGTGGGTACGGGAAATCTGATTGAGCTACGACATTCTCCGGTCCGTACAGCGCTCCCACTAAAATCATTCAAACGTCATGAAATTGTTCCTAGAACGCTACCACCGGCTCTTGAAAGTCGTGCTGACTCTCCTCATGGGGGTCATGATTATCCCGGTTTCGCTGCAGATTCTTTCCCGCTATGTAGAGATTATTCCAAGGTACATCTGGACCGAGGAAGCGGCTCGATTTTGTTTTGTATGGATTATCATGGTCGGTTCGATGGTTGCCGTGCGGGATGGAACTCATTTCGACGTGGACTTATTGCCGTATCCTAATTCCCAGCGCCAAAAAGGATTCTCTCAACTGATCGTGCATCTTGGCATGATCTTGGTGGCTCTCGTTTTTGCCTGGTACGGGTATGACTTTGCCGAATTCGGTTTCATCCAAACGTCGGAGATGAGTGGGATCAACATGTTGTCCATATACATTTCATTTCCCTTGGCGGGAGTAACTTGGATTCTGTTCTTACTCGAGAAGATTGCGGATGATCTGAGATTGATCTCGGCATCAGGTCAGGAGCGCGGCCGTGAGTCCTGGTGAAGTCTCGGCGATCCTCTTTGGTACTTTCGGCGCGCTGATCGTATTGCGCATTCCCGTCTCATTCGCCCTGGGGCTCGCTTGCCTCCCGATCTTGTTCATCGAAGAGCGGTTGACCCCCATGCTACTCATCAACGAAATGTGGAAGTCCTATAACACCTTCATCCTGCTGGCAGTGCCATTCTTCCTGCTGGCCGCGAACTTGATGAACACCGCCGGTATCACCGACCGACTCGTGAATCTGTCTCGCGCCGCGGTTGGCCATTTTCCGGGCGGATTGGGTCACATTAACGTCATGGTAAGCATGCTCTTTGCTGGCATTTCAGGATCCTCGACCGCAGATGCGGCTGGGATTGGCTCGCTGCTCATCCCAGCCATGAAGAAACAAGGCTATGATTCCAGTTTCTCTGTGGCCATCACCGCCTGCTCCTCGGTGATGGGGGTTATTATTCCGCCGAGCATCATGATGATCGTCTGGGGCGGATTAATGTCGGTTTCCATCGGCGGCTTGTTCCTTGCAGGCGTGGTGCCAGGTATCCTAATTGCTCTGTTCCTCATGGGGACCGTGCTGGTCTATGCCAAGATGCGCAACTACCCCATTTACCAACGCTCTTCTCTCGAGCAACTCCTTCGTGCCTTCGGTCGAGCTGCCCTCGCCATCGTAACTCCTGGGATCATCGTCGGGGGCATTGTCGGGGGGCTTTTCACCCCTACCGAGGCTTCCGTGGTTGCTGTCATCTACGCGGCGCTACTAGGAGGGATGATCTACCGCTCGATCGGTTTGAAGGAGTTTCCAAAGGTTCTTTACGACTCAGCCTGCTTCGCTTCCATCTCGCTTTTCTGCATCGGAACAGCATCGGCATTCGGCTGGCTGCTGGCCTACTTCCGTGTGCCTCGGGCCTTGGTGGATGTCGTAGCCGCCTGGGGCACCGGCTTAGTGACCACAGGTTTCCTGATCGCGATTTCTTTTCTCATTATTGGTATGTTCATCGACGCCATTCCAGCCATCATCATTCTGGGCACGATCCTGTTGCCTCTCGCGGAAAACGTCGGCATGCACCCAATCCACTTTGCCATCATCGGCGTGATCTCCCTGGCATTCGGACTGGTGACTCCCCCTTATGGACTGTGTCTGCTCATCTCCTGCTCCCTTGGGAAAATCAAAGTGGTCGATGCCTTAAAAGATACGGGGATCATATTGGCTCCAATGTTGATTCTGCTGATTCTGGTAATCGTTTTCCCGCAATTGGTGCTGTTTCTCCCACGCTTGATCGCGCCGCAACTCCTCTGATTCAAAGTAGAGATCACAATGGTGTCCCATTAAGATCTCGAAAGCGCGGGCAGCCACAAAAAAACCAGGAAACGTGGGAGACGTACCCCTTTTTTGTTCCGATTCTTCACCGTTTTGCGTTCTTGCTAGGTAGATGGCACACAAAGGCAAGAGAAGTTCATCCAAAAAGAGTCCGTCAGTGGGGAAAAAAGGAACCCCTGAACACAGGACGATATTGATGACGATTTGGGTCTTAGAGCATGAGGCTGAGGCCTTGAGAAGAATTTCACGCACCATCGACGAGCTAGCGGAACATATCAGCGGTGCCGACCAGGTCGAAAAGCAGCTCGCAGTGCGAGACAGTATGGAACGAAAAGCCGATGTGCTGGAGGAAACCGTCAGACTCTTGAGAAATACCTTCCCTGATATGCTCTAAACATCGAGATTCCCCTCTCTCTTCAGTTTTGAGTGCAAACTCTCCGTCCGACTACTGAGGTGCGTTCTACCCGATCCAACCCTAACAGTAGACGGCGCGATCCGCGTCAATCCCGAAAACACCGGACCACAATCCGAAACTACTAAAAAGGAGGGACGTTCCCCACGTTTACCGGGTTTTTTGCACGGAGGAATCGATATGCCCAGGGTCCGCCGTATTGTGGTAACAGGTCTCCCTCACCATGTCACCCAGCGGGGTAACCGGCGATGCGACGTGTTTTTGGATGACCAGGATCGCCGGGTCTTCCTACGCTTGCTGAGACAAAGCTCCAAACTCCACTCGTTGCAAAACACAGCGTACTGTCTGATGACCAATCATATCCATCTCATTTCCACTCCCGAGGTGGCTCATGGTCTCTCAAGGGTGATGCGAGCCGTTCTAGGAACATACGCCCAGTACTTCAATCAGAAACGCGGTCTTTCTGGACGGCTTTGGCAAGGGAGATTTTACTCCTGTGTTCTGGATGACTCTCACTTTTGGACGGCGGTGCGCTATGTGGAGCGGAATCCCGTGCGAGCGGGGATGGTGTCGAGTGCAGAGGACTACAAATGGTCTAGCGCTGCAGCTCATTCCAGTTCGCGGGGGGATCCAATGTTGTCACCCCTACCTGACTCGGATTCGATTCCTGATTGGTCTGCTTGGCTTTCGAGAAAAGACGATCAAGGAGAACTGAAAACGCTCCGGGATCAGACAAAAGCTGGCCGGCCTTGCGGATCCAAAGCCTTTGTTGATGAACTGGAAGGCACTTTGGGCAGGTCCCTGAGACCTTCAAAAGGCGGGCGCCCAAGGAAAAACTAGGAAACGTGGGGAACGTCCCCCTTTATTATGGGGGGGACGTCCCCCTTTTTTTACATCAGTCGGCGGAATGCGGCCACTGTGGGGGGTGAAGGTTTGAAGTTTCCGTGGCGGTGACCTTCGGCGATGGCCAACGGTGTCCATCCATACTTGTTTTTTTTGTTCCAGATTTCGATCTTTGCGCCGTTGTCAGCAAGAAACTGGACAACTTTCGGGGCGTTCTTGTAGGCAGCGCCATGCATGGCGGTTTCACCGTTGTCATCCACCGCGTTCACGTCGGCGCCGAGATCCAGCGCTGCTTGCAACGCCTCCAGCATTTCGAGCTCCGTTCCGGCATCCTCGCCCGGAGACCGTGTTCCGATTCCCGCCGCCACCATCAGAGGCGTGCTGCTGTCCGCATTCGTGACCAGCGGATCTGCGCCCAAAGCGGCCAGCGTGCGCATCAACTCTGCGTCCGCGGTCTGGGCCGCCAGCAGGAAGGGCGTTGCCCCGAGCTTGTTCAGACGCGTACTCCCCAGATTTACCTGCTCGGTCATCTGCGCGTTCATGTTCGCTCCCTGGGCCGCAAGCTTGTGGACGAACTCGATGCTGCTCAGGCTTCCGGACCCATCGGGGGCTGGATTGTTGTCGCCGACGCCGGGCTTACGGACCGAGGTGATCGCGTGCAGCACCGTGTAACCGGGAGAATCGGAATTCGGATCCGCGCCCTCGTCCAGTAGCTTCGCCGCCAGTTCGTAGTGGGCATTCGTAACTGCCAGCAGCAGCGCGCTCGCACCAGCCCGAGGCCATCCGCGCTGCCTGGCAGCCTGCGGCTGTACCGTTTCATTCGCGTCCGCCCCTGCCTCGAGCAGAGCCCGCACAACTTCAATCCGACCTTCTCGCACGGCAAACAACAGTGGCGTATATCCGGAATCCAGACTCCTACGGAAATCCGCTCCGGCACGCACGAGCTCCTCTACAACCTCGGTGTGACCTTCCGCGGCAGCCCACATCAGGGCCGTCTGTCCGCGCCGGCTCTCCCTCGCGGCAATGTCCGCACCCGCTGACAGCAACGCTTTCACCGCTCCGCGTCTGCCGGTGCGTGCAGCGGTCATCAGAGCGGTTTCGCCTCCGCGAAGCGCAGTGTTGGGGTCCGCCCCGGCCTCCAGGAGCGCCTCGACCATCGCGACGTTTCCATTGCCGCAGGCGAGCGAGAGTGGCGAGACACCATATCGGTTCTCAGCTTTCACGTTGGCGCCCGCGTTCACCAACAGCTCCACGGTTTCCAGATCGTCCCGGTAAGCCGACCAGTGAAGCGCCGTCATCCCGTCGATCTGAGGCGCGTTTACGTCGATGGGTTCCTGCAGGAGGGCGTGAATGCTTGCCCGATCCATCCGTTCCGCCGCATCCGCCAGGGGCGCGTCCGGGCCGGCTGCAATCCCCCCAGCCACGTGGACCGCTGCCAGCAACAGGGCGAGTCCCCAATTACCGTACCGTCTTGGACACGTCACGATTGTCTTCCCTGTTTCTTGTTGGCAGCGCGCGGCGGCTCACCCGGAGAGCGGATCGAGCAGTTGCATGACCTTGCCCTGGCTGTCGGCGAAGGCCGGGAGACGCACCCCGACCTTTTCCAGCAAGGTCAGGTGAAGATTGGCCAGCGGCGTCGGTTCCGTGTATCGGATGTGACGGCCACCCGGGCCGCCTGCGTGCAGGTTGGCTCCGCCTCCGGCGACAAGGATCGGCAGGTTCAAGTGGTCGTGCACATTGGGATTGCCCATCCCGCTGCCATACAAGCAGAGCGACCGGTCCAGAAGGGAACCGTTGCCCTCCGGAGTCGCCTTCAACTTCTCGAGAAAATAGGCGAACAACGACACGTGAAACGCGTTGATCTTGGCCATTTTCGCGATCTTTTCCGGATCGTTTCCGTGGTGCGTGAGCGGGTGATGTGGATCGGAAACGCCGATCTCCGTGTAAGTCCGCGTGCTTGTTTCGCGCGCCAGTTGGAACGTGATCACCCGGGTGACGTCGGCTTGAAGGGCCAACACCTGCAAGTCGAACATCAAGCGTGCGTGGGCGGCATAGCTGGCCGGGACGCCGACGGGGCGATCCAGATCCGGCAGCCGGTCGCTGGCCGTCGACGCTTCCGCTTTCTGGATCCGGCGTTCCACTTCGCGAACGCTATCGAGATACTGGCCGACCTTGCTCCGATCGCCGGGCCCGAGTTCTTTCTGAAGACGTGACAGATCTTCCCGGACCCAATCGAGAAGGCTGGCCTTTCTTCTCAGCCGGGCGCGCCGGTCCTCCACACTACCTCCATCGCCGAACAGGCGTTCGAAAACGATCCGCGGATGTGCCTCCGCTGGAAGAGGTGTCGTGGGCGACGACCACGAAAGATTGTTCTGGTAGACGCACGCATAGCCGTTGTCACACTGACCGACCATTTGCAGCAAATCCATTGCCATTTCGAGCGACGGCAGCTGCGTTTCCTGGCCGATGTGTCTTGCTGCAATTTGATCGACCGTCGTCCCAAGGTGGTAGTCTGTGCTCTCGGTCCACTTCGCCTTGGCCGCACTCAGAAAGCCGGCGTTGGAAGTTGCATGGGTCCCCGGATAGGAGTTCTTTAGTTCCAGGTTGGTGATCACGGTAATTTGATCTGCCACCGGGGCCAGCGATCGAAGTGTCGGCGAAAGCTCCTTGATTCGGGCACCGCCGGCGGGGGTCCAGCGCGAGATATCGCACCCCATCGGCATGTAGACAAACCCCAGACGGCGCACCGGGTCGGCCGGCGTCTTGGCCAGGGCTGTCAGCGAGGGAACCATGGCGTCCAGCAACGGCAGTGCGAGCGTCGCGCCGACGCCCCGCAAGAACGTCCTTCGCGGCAGAGACTTTTTTGTGATGATCATCGTGACCTACTCATCTGAAACGGTTTGCTGTGAACTACTCCCAAAACAAGCGACGAGAAGCGGAAATCGTCCGCCCGAGCATCCCGAACGACTTTGCGTACCGCCGGGGCATCGTAGTATTCGACTCCCCTACCTGTAGCGTAGGTCAGGAGCTTCTCGACTAGCGTGTGTACAAAGAGCTCGGGACGTGCGAGCAGGGCGTCTTGCAGTCCCGCGACCCCCAAGAACCGGGCGCCGTTGGGAAGTTTCCCGGAGACATCGATCGGCGCGTCTCCCTCGAACATTCGCCATCGACCAATCGCGTCATAGTTTTCCAGCGCGAATCCCACCGGGTCCATCAGATTGTGGCAGCTCGCGCACGCGGCATTGGAACGATGTTCGGCCATACGTTCCCGCATCGACAGAACCTGTCCGGGACTGTCTGCCTCTTTCAAGTCCGTCACGCCGGGCGGCGGCGGGGGCGGCGACACCCCGAGAATGTTCTCGAGAATCCACTTGCCGCGAATGACTGGTGACGTCCGGTTGGAGTAGGAGGTCACGGTCAGAATACTCCCATGTCGAAGCAGCCCGCCTCGCCGGCTGGCCTGGTCCAGTGTCACGCGGCGGAACCGGCTGCCGTACACATGAGGGATGCCATAGTGTTTGGCCAGCCGTTCGTTCACGAACGTATAGTTTGCACCCAACAGATCGAGCACACTCCGGTCCTCGCGCAGCACGCTTTCGAAAAAGAGCTCCGTTTCCTGTCGCATGGCCTGTCGAAGATTGTGGTCGAAGTCCGGAAACAAACGCTTGTCGGGTGTCGTCGCCGCCAGATTGCGCAAGTGCAGCCACTGTGCGGCAAAGTTACTCGCCAAGGTCCGCGAACGGGGGTCGGCCAGCATTCGCCGCACCTGTCGATCGAGCACCGTGCGCTCTTTGAGCTCCCCCCGAACGGCGGCGGCGCGCAGCTCGTCGTCCGGAATACTGCTCCACAGGAAAAAAGACAGGCGCGACGCCAGTTTCAACTCACTGATGGGATAGGGCGTGTTCGGGGCGAGGCCCGTGGGCTCTGCCGCGACACGGAACAAAAACTCCGGACTCACCAAGACCGCCGCTAAGGCCATTTCGATGCCCGCCTCAAAGCCTTCCTCCTCACGGGCTTGTCTGTAGAACTGCAGCGGTCTGTGAACGTCCGCATCGGTTGCCGGGCGGCGATAAGCGCGGCGAATGAGCGTCGCAAGAATCTGCTTGGCACAGCCTTCTTCCTCACCCGGGGTTTTGGGTTGGCAAACAAAGATCCGGCGACGGCTTGGCGTGTTTCCAGCGCCCTTTGCCTCATAGGGACCGAGAATCGAGATCGAGTATATGGCTGGCTGGATTCGCGGATGCCGGTAATAGTTGAAGTGTGCCTGGTACGGCTGACGCTCGGTTTCGAGCAGCGTCGAAGGCTTCTTCAGGAAGGTCGCGCCGAGCGTGTGGGGACCGGCCGTCACTGGAATCTGGACCCTTAGGTGCTGATCCAGATTCTGGTGCGAAGGCCGGTACGCTTCCGTGTGTCCTGCCTCCACACGCGGGGGAGGCTTCACGGTGAACAACCGGACGCGCTCCCGATCCAGCAGCAATTCCAGCTCGTGAGCCTCGGCGAGCCCCTCAACATGCTCATTACGGTCTCGCGCCAGCCGAATCTGGATTTCGTACTCGGCGTCGAGCGGGAAGGTATAACGGATCGATGCTCCTCCTCGAGTACCGACTGGAAGCCCGTCAACGTGCTCCTCCTGGGTAAGGTCCGGCTGAATTCGGACGGTGTGCCCTCCCGGCGAACGGCCGGGACGTCCGACCGCCAGCCGGCTGATCTTCTCCGCGGCTGATATGTAGCGGTCGAGCAACGTCGGGGAGAAATCGCCGACCGTCACATTATCGAACCCATGACTCGAGTCGTTGCTCGGTAGGAGCCGGGCCACATCGACATCGATCGCCAGCAGGTCACGGATAGCATTGCCGTATTCGGTTTGGTTTAGCCGTCGAAACGTATCCGTCCGGCCAGGATTCGGTTTGGCGGCGGCGGCCCGGTCGAGCGATGCCTCCAAGGAAAAAACAGCAGCATCGTAGCCTGCTTCATCCGGACGCGGCAGCCCGAGTGGCGGCATGAAGCGGTGACGAAGCTTACGGACCACCTTTTCCCACGCTGCTGTGTTTGCCTCCAGCCTCTCGGCGCTGATCGTATCGAGTGCGAGTCCTGCCGTCTTCAGGGTGTCGTTGTGGCAGGAAAGACAATACTTGCCAACAAGCTCGCGATGCGGCGCCGGCGTGGATTGTTGCTGCGCCTGCAAGTTAGAGATCAAGCCGCCGGCCAGAAAACCAAAGATCCACGCTGTCTGATGGTGCAACATGCTCTGTCTCAAGAGGATTCGAGGACTTCCGATTCGGACCCCTGCTGCATCCAGCATAAGGGACGTCCCCCACGTTTACCAGGTTTTTGGGCGAGAGAAAACGATCCTGGTATCGCGCTGTTTGTCGCGGGAGAAACCCATGAAACTTCGAGGACATTCCCAAATTCGGTTAGCCCTCGCAAATACGCTAACGTTTGGCGTAGCCGTCATGGCATGATTTCTTGGCGACCCAAGTCCGGGTCGCCAAGCCTTAGCCTCGTCGACGCGACAATGCAGATGGGAGACCAAACCCTCTGATGAAACACACCAAGCCTCTTGGATGGTTCTCGGTCATCGGTCCGGGGATCCTGCTGGCGGCGACAGGAGTCGGCGCCGGAGACTTGCTGACTACCAGCCTGGCAGGCTCTCAAGTCGGCCTCGGCCTGCTCTGGGCGGTGCTCGTCGGCGCCTTGCTCAAGTTCACACTCACCGAGGGTTTGATGCGCTGGCAATTGGCGACCGACACCACCCTGCTCGAAGGTTGGTCGCGGCATCTCGGACACTGGATCCGCTGGATCTTTCTGCTCTACCTCCTGTTGTTCACGCTGGTGGTGGGAGGCGCTCTGGTGACAGCCTGTGGCGTTGCCGGGGCCGGACTGATTCGGATTGGCGATCCGGATCAAGCCAAAATCTTCTGGGGCATCGTGCATTCGATCCTCGGGTTGGTGCTGGTGTGGTATGGGCGTTACGAGCTTTTCAAGACGTTGATGTCGATCCTCGTCGGAATCATGTTTGTGACAGTGGTCGTGACCGCGGTCGTGATAGGCCCGGACTGGAGTGCGGTCGCCCGGGGCTTTGTGCCGCGACTCCCCGCGGGAGGCGAGACCTGGTTGTTGGCGGTGCTGGGAGGCGTCGGAGGTACCGTAACTCTACTATCCTACGGCTACTGGATTCGTGAGGAAGGCAGAGAAGGCGTTGAAAGCTTGAATACCTGTCGGTTGGACCTCGCGGTGGGAAATGCGGCGACTGCACTCTTTGGAATTTCAGCACTCATCATCGGTTCCGGTGTGACCCTCGAAGGTCGTGGACCACTCATGGCAATCCTGATGGGTGAGCAACTGGCGGAGAGACTGGGCCCGTGGGCGATGTGGCTCTTCCTGGTTGGCTTTTGGGGAGCAGTGTTTTCCAGTTTGTTGGGGGTGTGGCAAAGCGTTCCCTACCTGTTCGCCGACTTTCTGGAATTGAACCAGGGGCAGCGCCGCGACGCTTCCCGCAGCGATACGCTCCATGAAAACAGATCTTATCGAGCGTACCTGGTGTTCATCGCAACCGTACCCTTGCTGTTTCTCTGGGGATCCGTCCAACAGATTCAGATTACCTACGGGGTCATCGGTGCGTTCTTCCTTCCGCTGCTGGCGTTGACACTCCTTGTTCTCAACAACCGCAGGGGATGGGTGGGAACCGATTTCCTCAACTCGTGGCTGACGAATTCGCTCCTCGTCGCGACACTTCTGTTCTTCGCTTACGTGGGCGGGCGCGAGCTATACGAAAGGCTGTCGCAATCGCTCGGAACCTAGCGGACCCAAGGCCGGATCCCGCCGTTCGTATCAGTTCACGCGCCCCTCACACGTCTTCTGGATACTCCCCTGCCCGGAACACTTTGACCGGAGCAATGAGCTCCCGGAACGAGCGGTCTGATACGGCCTGTTCGAAACTCGTGTCGACGTGGACAATCCTTTCGGTTTCGGAAAGGTCTCCGGTTTTCAGTTCCGTATCGATTCTCTCCGGCCGCTCCGGATCGACCACCACGATCTTCAGATCCGCGTTCCTGTGCATTGCCGTTCGGAGGATCTCGTTGACGAAGGAGTCCCGGAAGGAATACCCGATGACGATCAGATTCTTCGCATTGAGCAATTTGTCCGCCAGCGCCTCGTGTGGATAACCAATGCAGTCTTCCATGGCCTGAGGACCCGGGCTGCGTCCGGGGTAAATCAAAACGTGATCGCGGTCCTTCGTCTGTCCGTAGAATCGCGTGTTCCGGATCTTTTCGCCCTCACGGATCCAGCTCAACGAGCCACGCAGGCGATAGATGGTGAGACCGGTGGTTACCTCGCTATAGCGTGCGGGATCCCATTTGCCGCTGATGAATCGGAACCCGTCGTACACTGGCACCGAAAAGTTCTCGGCGTATTCCATGAGCGAATCGGTGACCGGATCGTAGTTTGTGGTGAAAAGAGAAACCAGGCTACTTCTCCAATCCAGGGAGTTCAGCAGCTTGATATAGGTGTTCTCGGCTACCTGATAGTCCGCCAACTGCCCGTAGACCTCGAAACAGCGGTGCTGTATGAGCTGTATCAGCTCCGGTATTCGTTGCGCGTAGTCTTCGCTGATGTAGTGCGACAGAAACATTCCAGATTCGGTCTTCAGAAAATCCTGAACTGGACCCAGCAGCTACCCAGCGACGTGCTCAGATCTTTGTCCGAAGCAAAGAACTCCTGCATCAATGGGTAGCCAAACGGCTTCGAGGCGCCGGCACCAGCAAAGAGAACCGTATTTGACATAGAATCATCCTTTCATCCGGGTGATGGGATGGTCGTGTGACACACCCATCCCCAGTGTCTCAAACTGATCGTTGGAGTCAGGTCTTCACGTTGCCTTCTTGCTTTTCCGGGGGGACTTTCTGCAATCATTGTGCTATCCCGGAAGAATCTCAATACTTTTTTTGGACTAAATGGAGGAAATGAAGATGAAGGCCGTGCTTGTTGCTCTGCGCATTCTGGGAACCCTTGCCCTTTGGTGGCCCACCGTGGGCTGCTTCACGGAGCCGACGCATCTCAAGGTTGCTGAAACGGAGGGCAACGTGGACCAGAAAGTCTCTGAACCCGCACCGATGGACTTTCCCGCAGAAATGGTAAGTTTCGAACCGCACCCCATGAATCCAATCTTCAGCGGCACCGGCACCGATACCTGGGACCGCAAGATCCGGGAGCGAGGTTACATTCTGCGGGAGCGGGATCAATATCACCTGTGGTACACGGGATACCACGCAGACTCCGGCATGAAACTCCTGGGCTACGCTACCTCGACGGACGGCATCGAGTGGGCGCGCCATCCCAACAACCCCCTGTACCGGGATGACTGGGTGGAGGACATGTGCGTGGTCAAACATCATGGGGTCTACTACATGTTTGCCGAAGGCCGAGACGACGTGGCCCACATGCTCACCTCCAATGATCGAATCAACTGGGAAGATCAGGGTAGTCTGGACATTCGCTACCTGGACGGCCGGCCCCTCTCCCCTGGTCCCTACGGCACACCGACCGTCTGGGTCGAAGGAGACACCTGGTACCTTTTCTATGAGCGCAACGATGAGGGCGTATGGTTGGCCTCCTCGAGCGACCGCCGAAGCTGGGTCAACGTTCAGGACGATCCGGTTCTTTCAAGAGGGCCCGAGCCGTACGACCGCCATGCCGTAGCGTTGAATCAGATTGTCCGACACGAGGGAAAGTACTTTGCCTACTATCATGCTTCGGCTCACCTGCCGTGGAAGGACTGGAGCACAAACGTCGCCGTCTCCGGTGACCTGGTACACTGGGAGAAGTACCCCAAGAATCCAATCGTGACGGGCGACAAGTCGAGTGGCATCGTGGTCCGCGACGGCCGGCGATACAGACTCTATACGATGCACCCAGATGTGAGGGCCTACTTTCCCAAAGATTGAATCCCATCTGAATCTTCACCGATGGCTTGCTCTACCCGAATTGCATTCTCGTCGGTCAGCGCTGACTGGCGCAACGCGCCAGTCACTTGGGAACGTAACTGCGCAGCGCACCGTGAAAAACCGTGGTTTTTGACGATTTGCTAAGTTACACGCATAGCAGCAGATCCGCGAGCAGTTACTTAAGAGCTCCACCGAGGTGCCTTTCAGCGTCGACGCATCAACCCATCCGTTCGGGCCTCCGTTTTTGTTGGATATGGGTTATCATTTTCATCTCAAAAGCAGATCGATCTCGAAAGCTGCATCCGTAGGTCCCGCGGGCCGAGACATTACGGCAGGGGGAAGGCAGACCCGGATAGCAGTGGTAAATGCGGGAGGGTCATGATGGATGTACAGACTGTGATGCGTCGCGCAGCGAGCTTTTACAGCGATCGCGGGGCCATTGTTTCCGGGAAAGATCGAGCCACCTTTGGAGCCGTGTGGAAAAGTGGCGTCAAATTGGCTAATGGCCTGTTGTCTTTGGGCCTCCAACCCGGAGACCGCGTCGGAGTGCTGGAGGACAATTGCATGGAAGCCGCCGACTTTTATCTGGCGGCCGCGGTGGCGAACCTGGTCCGCGTCCCCCTTTACCCACGCAACGCGCGCTCCGCCCACACCTATATGCTGGGCCACACGAATTGCCGCGCGGTGCTGACCAGTCCTCACTATGCAGACGAATTAGATGGTCTGAAGGAAGAGTTGCCGGATCTGCAACATGTCGTCAGCCGGGACGCTTCTTACCAGTCTTGGGTCGCGGGTCAATCCGAGGTCGACCCCGACGTCGAGGTGAAGCCGGACGACTATTTCATCATCCGTCACACGGGCGGCACGACCGGCCTTCCCAAGGGAGTCGCCTACACGCACCGCACCTGGATCAATGCCGGCCGGGACTGGTTTTACACCTGGCCGCCGGTGCTCCCGGGCGACGCCTGCCTGCACCTCGGGCCCATTTCTCACGCCTCGGGATACCTTTTCTTGCCTGTTTGGGCGGCGGGTGGCCGCAATGTGATGCTCTCGAAGTTCGACCCGCAGGAGACACTCGACGTGATGGAAAAAGAGCGCATCGCCTTCGTTTTCTTCCCTCCCACCGTTTTGAACGCATTGAGTCGCGTCCCGGGCGCAGGCGACAGAGACTGGTCCAAGCTGAAGGTATTGATGACGGCTGCGGCACCGATCTCAGAAGATACGATTGCGGCGGCACGAGGTACCTTCGGTGATGTTCTCTACCAGGGATACGGACAGACGGAAGCACTGCCGGTGGTCATGATGGGGCCCGAGCAGTGGTTCGCTAAGGTCGAGGGATCGAACCCACTCCGATCCTGTGGGGTCTTGCTGCCGTTTGCGGACGTGGAGATATGGGACCATAATGACAAACCCTTGCCCGCACAGCAGGAGGGCGAGATCGTCTGTCGTTGCGACGGAATGATGGCGGGTTTCTGGAACGACCCGGAAGAGACCGAAAAGCGGATGATCAACGGATGGGTGCGCACGGGCGACATCGGGTACTTCGACAAGTACGGCTATCTATATCTCTGCGATCGCAAGAACGACATGATCATATCCGGCGGCTTCAACATCTATCCAGCGGAGCTGGAAAACGTGATCGCCAACCATCCAGCCGTGATCGAGGCCGCGGCATTCGGAATTCCTCATGAAAAGTGGGGCGAGACACCCATGGCTGTGTGCATGGTCGACGGAAAGACACCTGTGACAGAACAGGAGATCATCGAATTGTGCGCCGAACAGCTCGGCTCTTACAAGAAACCTTCGAAGGTGCTTCTCACGACAGAGCCTCTGCCCAAAAGCGTTGTAGGTAAGATACTGAGGAAAAACCTACGCGATCCGCACTGGGAGGGAAAAGACCGCCACGTTGGAGGGGCGTAGCGTCGGCCCCTGGCTTTGCCTCCGTTGCCGGAACCAGCGAGCGCAGTCGGGTTTTTCGGTTGACAGCAACATGCCCTGCTGACATATTCCTTGGCCATCGCAACCACTTGCGGCCTTTACCCATCCGAATGATTTGCTCGCGGCCCCGGTGGAAACCAGTAAGAAGAAGACGATCAATGGATTCCATATTCCAATCGGTTGTACGAACGCACTGGGGGGGGGGGTGCTTCTGATGTCGGCCGGCCTTCTGAGCGGTGGATGCGCCAGCGAGTCCGTCGACTGGACCATGTATGGCAACGACTACGCCAACACGCGCTACAGTGAGCTCGATCAGCTGAATCCGGACAATGTCTCCGGCCTGAAGGCAGCCTGGAGCTTTGACCTCGGAATCGATGAGGCTCAGGAGTGTACTCCGATCACGATCGACTCCACGCTCTACGTTACAACTGCCGTCGGTCCGAAGTTCGTATACGCGCTCGATGCCGTAACCGGAGCCATGAAATGGAAACATGAGTTTCCCATGCCGGAAGAGGTTCAACGTTACGCCTGTTGCGGAATCGTCAACCGCGGCGCCTCGTTTGCAGACGGCAAGTTATTGGTCGGCCGACTCGACGGATACCTTACCGCCCTCGACGCCCAGACAGGAGACGAAGTCTGGAGCGTGCAAGTCGTGGATTACAAACAGGGCTCCGTCCTCACGTCACCGCCTCTCGTGGTGGGCGGCAAAGTGATCACTGGATTCGGTGGAGGCGAGTATGGTGCCAGAGGCTACCTCGTGGCCTATGACGTTAGTTCCGGAAATGAGATCTGGAAGACCTGGACCGTGCCCGGACCCGGGGAAGAAGGCAACGACACTTGGAAAGATGATAGCTGGCGCACCGGTGGTGGGGCCCCCTGGTACGTCGGCTCCTACGATCCAGACCTCAACCTCATCTACTGGGGCACCAGCAATCCCTCACCGTGGAACGCCGCAGTCCGTGGTCCGGATACTTCCGACTACGGCAAAATGACCAACCGGCACAGCGCCAGCACATTGGCTCTGGATCCCGATTCCGGCGAAATCCGGTGGTACTACCAGACGACCCCTTACGATGCCTGGGACTACGACGGCGTCAACGAGCTCGTCCTGGCGGACTTGAACATCGGCGGCAGCGAGGTTCCGGCTCTCATGAAAGCGGACCGAAACGGGTTCTTCTATGTGCTCAATCGGCAGACTGGCGCGTTGCTCTCGGCTGAGCCGTTCGTACCGGTAACCTGGGCCGAACGCATCGACACAGAGACTGGTTTGCCCGTGGAAAGCCCGGACTACCGGCCCAAGGCGGGCCACAAGGCAATGGACGTGGCGCCGAGTTTTATCGGCGGCAAGAATTGGGAGCCCATGGCCTACAATCCCAAGACGGGCTTGGTCTACATTCCTGCCAACAATCTTTCGATGGACATGGGAACCAGCGAGGTTATTTTTCAGCGGGGTCTTTTCTATCTCGGTGTTTCGTGGGAGATCGAGCCGGGCCCCGGGGACTACATTGCCGAGCTTCTCGCATGGGATCCCGTGAATCAGAAGAAAGCATGGAGCGTAAAGCAGACCTTCCCGGTTCACGGGGGGTGCATGACGACCGCGGGCAATCTGGTATTCCTCGGCGGGATCGATGGGGTCTTCTCGGCCTATGACGCCTCGAGTGGAGAGAAACTCTGGAGCTACACGACGGTATCCGGTATCAACGCGGCACCGATGACCTATCTGGTAAACGGAAAGCAGTACGTGGCCGTCGCCGTTGGACGGCCGACCGTGATACCGGGCTTTATTGGCGGCGACCTCGGAAAACAGATGGTGGACGCCACCCCGGCGGGCGGCTCACTCGTGGCGTTCAGTCTTGAGTAGCCTTCAGCGCTGACTGGCGCAACGCGCCAGTCGCTTGGGAACGTAACTGCGCAGCGCACCGTGAAAAACCGTGGTTTTTGACGATTTGCTAAGCTACACGCATAGCAGCAGATGCGTGAGCAGTTACTTGAGAGCTTTCAGCTTTCTTAGCACTCTACCTTTTGAACTTCGGCTCTTGGTGGCAGCCGACTACAATAACGTCATGTTTCTGAATTCGAACCGATACACACTCTCGCGCCGGTGGACAGACCTTTGGGTTGGGTTGGTGCTGGTTGCAGGGACCGCATCTTGCCAGCAGAGCCCTGCTGACCAGTTTAGGGTCTGCTGCTTTTCCGACTACATGCCTTTGAGCAACCAAGGTCCGGATGAAGTGAGCGGCCATCGCGGACTGTTTATCGACCTGGCACAGGAGTTAGCGCGTGAGATGGGCAAGGAGTTGGAGATCTATCATCCGATGCCCGCATTCTACAAGCGCCCGGTTCGGGCCGGACTTCTAGAGGATCGCTGTGACGCGCACATGGGCCTTCCGCGGACGGAAGGAAACTGGTACATCCCCGGCAAGGTCGTTCTCTCGAATCCTTTCATGTCGATCGGATATGCCATTGCAGCACCGAAGTCTTTGGAGATCGGCAGCCTCGAGGATCTAAGCGGAAAAACGGTCGGTGTGCTGGCGGGATCGCCCCCTCAATTTGCTCTTGCACAGATCGAGGGGGTGCGTACCCGGAACTTCCTCTTTCCGGAACCGGCCATGGCGGCGCTTCAAGAAGGAGAGATCGACGCGGCCTTTGTATGGGGGCCGACGGCGGGGTATCTGAACAAGTTTTCCTACGGCGGACAGTATCAGATTGTCTCCACCGAGCTTAGCTGGCCCCTCGCCATCGGCGTACGACCGGAGAATACGCTGTTGAAAGAAAAACTCGACGCGTTGATCGACAAGCTCGGTCCCGAGATTGAAAACCTCAAAGATAAGTACGGACTTCCCGCCGGTCGGACAATCGTTGTCGATTGGCCGAACAAAGGAGCTCCCTCGACGAACGAAGATCAAGCCCTGCTTTATGCTTTCCACGCCGCGCCCGAGGACATCGAACGGGGAAGGAATCTGTTCAACGGGACCTTCGGTTGCGCTCACTGTCACGGACCCAGTGCGCAGGCAGCCGAGCAGAAACTGGACCTCCGTCGTCTGGTCCGGCGGCACGGCCCGAAGGCCGAAGAGATTTTTCTCAGCACGGTCAGAAAAGGGCGGGCCGGCACCGAGATGCCCGAATGGAAAGACGTTCTCGCCATGAATGAACAGTGGCTGGTCCAGCTTCAGTCCTTCGTCTTTTCGATCCAGCGCTGACTGGCGCACCGCGCCAGTCGCTTGGGAACGTAACTGCGCAGCGCATCGTGAAAAACCGTGGTTTTTGACGATTTGCTAAGTTACACGCATAGCAGCAGATCCGCGAGCAGTTACTTAAGAGGAATGACTTCTTCTCTGAAGATGGAGATTTCGATGGCTGGTCCATGCATCCGGTCGAAGCATTCGAGCGTACTCCTTCTACTTTCGACAACCGCTGTTTTAGTGCTGGCCTGCGCGGAGCAGCACACTTCAGAATCTCCGGCGGAGTCCCCAAGCAGCAAATCTGTAGGGGATGAGCTTCTCTATGTGACGAACGAGGACTCCGGAACCTTGAGTCTCATCGAGCCCGCTACCCACTCCGTCTTGACTACGATCCCGGTAGGGACACGGCCTCGTGGCGTCCGGTCGAGTCCAGATGGTCGCTGGGTCTACGTCGCACTCAGCGGTTCTCCCAAATGCCCGCCCTGGGTTTCCGAGGAAGAGTGCAGCCAGAAGGTGGCCGACAAGAGCAAGGACGGTATCGCGGTGGTCGATGTGCTGGCTGGCCGAGTGGACCGGATCCTGCCTGGCGGATCCGATCCGGAGCAGTTCGACATCAACAGCGACGGAACGAGGCTCTACGTGTCCAACGAAGACTCCGACCAAGCCACGATTGTGGATATAGTCTCAGGGAAGATACTTCACACGATCGACGTCGGTCGCGAACCGGAGGGCGTCCGACTGAGCCCGGATGATCGGCTGGTCTTCGTCACCGGCGAAACGGATCACGATATCACGGTGATCGACGCGGAAACCGGCGTCGAGAGAGCTCGCATTCCGGTCGGAAACCGGCCTCGAGATGTCGTGTTTTCCCGTGACGGTAACCGAGCGTACGCGTCGTCGGAGCTCGACGGCACCGTTTCAGTCGTTGATGTGGCCGCTCGATCGGTGATCGAAACGATCCCCCTGGCCGAGGGTTCCAAGTCGATGGGAGTGATTCTCTCGCCGGACAACCGGCAGTTGTACGTTTCCAATGGCCGTGCGCGTACCGTGTCTGTCATTGACCTGTCCAGTTACCAGGTAACCGCTTCCGTGGAGGTGGGGGAGAGACCCTGGGGCGTGGCGGTCAGCGCAGACGGAAAGCACCTCTACACCGCGAACGGCCCGTCGAACGATGTCACGGTTGTCGATACGTCGACGTTCGCGATCGTCACGAAAATACCGGTGGGCGACAATCCTTGGGGGGTCGCGGTCGCCCCAAATCCCTGGGCCCGATAGGCGGCAGAAGGGGAACGAACGATCCTACGGTTCGTTAGATATCGCCTCCCGGCAACACGACACGCTCTTCACGACTTCAGGTACTTCTCCAGGAAGGCGAGAATCGCCGTCACATCCGTTTCGTGATCTTGCGAAACCGTCGCCCCGATGTGCGGGACGTGATCGAGTTCGAGAGCCTTCATGGCATCGCTCAGAATTACCCCGTACCAAAAAGAATGGGTGTCGTGAATGACCTCCGGAACCGGCGGGTGGTTTCCGAGATCGAAATCCTTCGGAGTGCCGCCATACATGAGAAACCCGGGAGGATCATCCCGAGAGAGTTGAAACAGGGGAGAGGCGGCACGCACGCGCTCCTGCACCTGGGGAAGATTATAGTCTTCGTAATGAGCCCCGACCGCCCCGCAGAAGGCATCGGCGTAGTCTGTGCCACGAGTTCCATATTTTTTTATCAATAACAAGGGATTGACCCGGGTCAGGTCGATAGGGGCCCAGCGGGTGAGAAAACAAGTTAGCCGCGAAGATTGGCGCGCGACCGGATCCGCGCTGCCGGGATCCGCTTGATCGTCGTTCAGCGCAACCCACGTAGTCAGGTGGCCGCCTGCCGAGCCGCCCATGGCCGCCACTCTGCTCGAGTCAAGGTTCCATTCTCCGGCCTTGTACCGGACGAACTGGACGGCCCGGGTCGCGTCTCGCATTTGGTCCGGAAATCGATAGTCGGGCGTCAAGCGATAGTCGACCGCCACCAAAGAAATTCCCGCGTCCAGCATCCGGCGCACGAAATTTCCCTTGTAGGTATGAAGCTGATTCTTGTTTCCCCTGCGCCAGCCTCCTCCGTGAAACTCGATCATGACCGGAGTGGGCCGTTCGGACTCCACCAGATAGACATCCAGGGTCTGGTACTCGGGGGCATCGGACCCGTAGGGCACGTCACGGAGGATGGTCAGATCCGTGGCGTCTGCAAACGGAAGTCCCTGGTCTTTTGTGGTCTCCCACTCGCCTCGAAACTGCCGATCGACGAGCAAGTCGAAGAGTCTGCGCAGGGCTTCGCTACCCTCCGCAGGCCGCTCGGTTTCGGAGCGGTGCTTGACGAAGAACACATAGTTTTTGTGTTGCTGTGTCAGCAGATTGCTCTGGGAGGCGTCGGCATCGATGGCGGAGAGCACCGCGGAGTGAGAGGGAAGCCCACCGGCCAGGGCCGTCTCGTTCGTTTGCATCAACGACTGATAAAAAGGCTCCCAGCGGGTTCCAGTCGGACCCGGCGAGTCGCCGGAGTCGTGATCGGCAATGAAATTGTCCGGGTGCTCAAATTTGTGCCATTCATATTCACGAGTTCCCGGAATCGGGTTTTCGATCAGATTTTGATCGGATGCGGGCTCAGGTTGAGGCGTGTCGCAGGAGAGCATCAGCATCGCAGCAGCGACGAGGCAGACTCGATTCACGTTCCCTTCCTCCAGTATACGCTTCAGCGTGCGGACGGAGACCACCACTCATCAACGGACTGCTTCAGCCGTGCCGCAATGCCCTCTTCTTTGCTCCAGAGGTTGTCTTTCTCATGTGGATCCTTGCTCAGGTCGTAAAGCTCGGATATGGCCTTGGGATCCGCCGGCAGGATTGTTTTCCACTCGTTGTGGACACACCAACGATACTCCAGACTCATGGTCGGCCTGCGAACGTCGGCGATATCGTGGGCAAAGATCTCGCCAAAAATCGCCTTGCGCTGGCTGGCTCCGTCGTTTCCCGCCACCTCGATCAGATTGATCCCCGGCAACCCGTCGGGGACTTCGACCCCGGCTGCATCTAGAATCGTCGGCACCAGATCGATACTGGACACGACCGTTTGATAGGAACCCACCTTTATTTTCCCTGGCCAGCGCACCATGATCGGCGTGCGCACCCCTCCCTGGTTTGGTGAGCGCTTCGACCTCGGGGCAAAGTGAAAGGGCCACCCCTGCGGCACCTTCGTTTGCGGGGTTCGTTGGATCCATCCGTTGTCGGTGACAAAAACGATCATCGTGTTGCTGTCCAGCCGCCTTTGATCGAGAAACTCCATGAGCTGGCCACAGGTTTCGTCGAACCACTCGCACATGGCGTAGTAGCGAGCCAGTTCTATGGGACGATTCGCCCTGCGGTACTTTGACAGAAGGCGCTCGGGCGGATTGTGAGGCGTGTGAGGCAAAAAGGGCGCATACCAGAGAAAAAAGGGTCGGCCCTCCGGCCTCATCGATAAAGTCGAAGATGCGTTTCATTCCGCTGCGTCCTATGCCGAGACCCTCGTCTCCGTGCCGGCCCTGCCGATCGGGATCGCCGTGCGTCATCCCTTCCGTGAACCCGCCGCGACTGTAGTTCCCTTCCCACCACTTGCCCGTTTGCAGGCTGAGGTAGTCTTTCGTTGCCAGGAGACGCGGGAGCGTCGGGACCGACTCGATGCGCGAGATCACGAGTTCGCAAAGCTCCAGGAATTTTGGATCTCGACGCGCACTCCAGATCGAGGTCCCGGGGGGTAGGGCCGGGTCATTTCCCGTGATCCCGTGCTGATGGGGGTACAACCCAGTGATCATCGTCGCCAAACTTGGCCGGCACAAACTACTCGGAACGTACCCGTGAGTAAAAAGCGCGCTTTCGGAAGCCAGCCGATCGAGATGCGGAGTTTGGATTGCTTCGTGGCCCATGAAGCCGAAATCGGTCCACGCCTGATCGTCCGAGATGATCATCACCACGTTGGGCGGGTTGGCTGACGCAAAGCCGGCAAAAACAAATAGCAAAAGTACGACCACGCCCGCTAGGGATCCCTTTTTCATGGACTATCTCCGATATCGACCGAGGACAGCACGGCCGGGAAAAACGTGTTGAACCGTCTCTCCGTCCCGAACCACAAAGGTGCCGTTGACAAGGACATGTTCCACCCCGACCGAGAATGAGAGATCGTCCTCGAAGGTTGCGGTGTCCAGCACGCGATCGGGGTCGAAGACGGTGATGTCGGCATCACAGCCAACCTGCAAACGGCCCTTGAGTCGCATCGACGGGGCAATGTCTTCTAGCCTCCGGGCAGGCAGCAGCGTCATCTTGCGAAGCGCGTCCATGATAGTCAATACCTTCCGCTCGCGCACGTAACGTCCCAGGACGCGCGAGAAGGTTCCGGCTGAACGCGGGTGGGCACCTGGAGCGTATGGCATCCCATCGGAGGCAATAATTGTAAAGGGGGTGCCGATGCCAAGATCGATCCACTCGGGTTTCATCATGTGCATGATGATGGTTCCCCCTTGTCGGCGGTACTTCTCAAAGGTCGCCTTGGTAAGTCTCTCGCTGGTCTTCACCCACTGGATATCTCGGTACGAGATACCCCAGATCTTCTGCCACCCCTTGTCGAAAATCGTGGACTGGATACTGGTAGAGCCGGCGGTGTAGGGGTAAAGCTCCGTCGTGATATCAAGGCCGCGCGCTTGCGCGGATGCGATCATATCCAGAGCGACGCCGATGCGGCCCAGACTCATACTGTTTACGTGAACGATGTGAAGGGGCGCCCCGGTAACGGCCGCATTCGCGATCGCTTCCTGAATCGCCGCGATGGTGGGAGCACGCACGTGCGTGAAGACCAAAGCCATCGTTTCGGCCGCGAACTCGTATACGCGAAAAATCTCTTCGTGCGATGCTCCGGGGTAATATCCGACCGGGACACCAATTCCGAGCCCTCCCTCGCCCAGTCCGATCGAGAGTTTTTCCTTCATCGACGCAAACTCCGTCGCTGCCACTGTCTCGTAACGGGCGCCCTGTACCGATCGCATCACCTCCGCCATCTCACCGGTACCCAGGTTCCTTCTGTCGGCCCCGATCTTCTGAGCCTGGTCATTGTATTTTTCCATCACCATCCAACGAACACTGCTGTGCGACACCGAAGCCCCATAGTTGATCAGCGCCTGGCCGCGGCGAGCCTCCACCCAACGGTGCAAGAACGGCACTCCCGATTCGAGTTCCAACGCAGTCGTGACCCCATCGTGAGCCTGGAACTCATTGGCCCGGTTGGTCTGGCCGTGCGCGTGTAGATCGATGAAGCCGGGCGCCACAACCAGGCCGCCGACATCCACAGTGAGCTTTCCCCGCAACGGCTCGCTCGAGATTTCGGCGATCCGTCCGCCAAGAACCGCCACGTTGCGCACCGAATCGGCTCCTGTTTCCGGATCCATCACGCGGCCGCCCACAAGGACAACGTCATAGGTTGAAATCGGGTTCGGGGGTGGGGACTGGGGCCAACCCTGATCGACTGGCCCGACGACGCATACGATCAAAATCGAAAGCACACAACACGGCGTCGCGGTGGATTTCATGGTCTCTCCGTACTTGCGAATTAGGGATTCTGGAGCCAGAAGTCATAGACTTCGGCGACCTTGGCCGAGACGGTATTCCCGGAATGAATGTAAAGACCAAAACGGAGCCGAAGCGTCTCGCCTGGTTGTAGAACGAAAGGCTGGGGAGCGTTTTCACCACGGGTGTAGGCCTTTTCGCCAAAAGGATTGATAGAGAACAGCCCGTAGTCTCGTACATGGTATCTCGAAGGCCTGAAGTTTTCTGGATGATCGAAGATGGCAGCGCCATGGATTCCGCCTCCCACCGGCCCGTGGTAATCGATCCAGTTGGACGGCTTCCCCCAGCAATCGGCAGAACCATTGCAGCCATTCGCGCTCACGACGTTGCTAAAAGCCCCGCCTTCCTTTTCACGCATCGTGTCAGCCAACCGGATGCCGAACAATCCTTCCTTGGTATCGTTGAAGGTCACCGTGCCCGCAGCCGGGCTGAAACGAATGTCATATGCCAGGAGCCGATTGGCATAGAAACGGATCTCGGTTGCCTCTTCCAGGACTGGTTCATTCGCTTTCGATTCCCCAAGCCAATGATTCACCACGCGCATCCGCGCTGGGTTCCCTTCATGCTCCAGGATCTCGATCGAGATCGTCTTGATCCTTGCCTGCTCGTTCCAGAACCTCAGGCCATTGACCTCGTCCACGGCCACCCAGACACCCTTGTGGTGCAGATGATCCTGCTTCTCCTCTCCGGGCTGCCATAGCGAACGCGTGATGATGACGCCCCCTTCGGAGCGGACCGGGAGCAGGAAGGGCTTGCGGAGATCCGGCCCGGTACGATATTCGGCGAACCGCTCATCCCCGATCCACACGGAGATCTTGTGCTCGTCTTTTTGCAGCCTTACGCGTACGTCCCCGGCATGGCTGGTCGACAAGAACCCCGACAGCAAAACAAAACAACACAGCGACAGGTTCTTCATCTTCTTCATCGCTTACTTGGCTCCAGCCACACGGGAGACGACCATGCCATGTGCCCATCGCTTTGAATCAGCCGGACATAGTAGTAGCTCGTCCGCTCCAGCGGCCCCGTGGGAGTATAGGTAAACTCGGTCTCCCTCTCGTCGGGATGACTCGAGTATACGAACTGATTGTCGCGGATCACTTCGATGGTCCGGATCGGTGCCGTACCAATGGCCCGCACTCGAATCCGAGGAAGAGATTTTGCCACACCCGCTTCGCCCATCAGCAACTCCCCCTCCGGCAGCTCCAGGCGAAAGTCGAGCACGATGTTGTCCGATGCAGCGTACGTGCGACGAGATTTCATGGCATCCACGATCGATTGCCGGGAGAACTCTTCCGCGTAAACCGCCGCGTAGGACATGTGGGTCGAACTGTGATCGGAGCTCGCGATGAATCCGAGTCGAGCACCCTGCGCGAGAGCGTCCCACGCCCACGATCCTTCTCGTTTTCCCCAGATCTGGCTCACGCCGGGAGGCTGCGGCGCGCCGTCGTACTCATACGATTGACGGCGGCCCTGGTAGATTTCCATAACCGGCTCGTAGCGGGGGTTGTGGTAGCTCCAGCTCAGGGCCGGACCTGTCAGTTGGTGCGGGATCACGACGCCGGAAAAGGGAGCGCGGTCCAGCATGGCCCAGAGATCGTTCGGGACATTATTGTCGTTCGTCCCCTTGAACAACGGTCCGCCTCGCGTTGCAAAAACCAGGTTCTTGGGACCACCGGGAAACCGTCGCGACCGCTCATACCCGTAGAGTGGCTCGAAGGTCCGGTCGAGACGATGAAGATCGGCATACTTCTGTGATCGCCACCAGGTCATGCCGTTGACCCCGGATAGACGGGGCTCCCCTGGCATATGGTCGGCAGTGGCAAAAAAGTCCATCTGGGCCGCATCCATGGCATAGCGATAGGCATCCTCGAGCGATCCGTCCGGCCGCCCGTGATGATTGATGTCGGTATGCCGGTGCAGCTCACCCCACAGGAGACGATAGGAGCGGCCTTTCGTTTTCAAAACGTAATCGGACCAAGAACGTTGCCAGCGCGCAGACCTGCTGCCGGAAGCGCGAGCGGAATCCGTCTCGACCACAGATCCGGCCATGGCTGGATCGTCGCTTGTCCCGGCCGCGATGCGGGTCAAGTGGATATCGTTGTGTAGAGCTTGAAACACATCGTTGAGGTTCAAAGGGGTCGGCAAGCTCCGGGTGTCGGACACCCAGCTCACCGCGAGATCGCCGCTTCTGTCCGTTACCACCGACAGCGGGGCGGATTGCCGCCCGAAGCTGGTATCGAAGACAACGGGCTTGCTGCCAGATTTGATTCAGAAAATTGATACGGAAGAAAAGCCACAACCGGCCGCTGGAATCGAGAGCCAGCCGAGCCATCTCGGTTTGCTCGCCGATGTGCGGCAACGGTTTCGCCCAAAGCGGGTGGGGACCGTTCCGTATCTGATCTCCTTCCACACAGCGCACGCCCACGCGCCGCTCGCGGTGTAGTCCACGATCGAATGCAACCGAATCTTTTCCCCAGTCGGGATCGGCCTCCTCCCAGCTGCACCAGATCCGGCCCTGTACATCCCGCACCAGGTCGGCACGGATCTGCAGATTCGGACCGTCGACGATAGGGCGTAGGGAAACCTCCTTGCCATCGTTTCCAGGGCTTTCAGCCAGAAAAATGTCATAGTTGCCGTTGCGATAAGAATCCCAGGCGACAAATGCCTTTCCATCACCCGTTACCAATGCTGGTTCCCAATCATTGCCCGGGTGGTTGCTGACGTTGACAGGGTCCGCCCACGCCCCGTTTTGGAAAAAGCGCAGCCAGATTTCGGAATTCACTCTTTCGCGAGTCCTGCGGCCTCCCTGCCAGGCCAGCCAGAGCCGTCCTGCTCCGCTCCGAAGGCGTGGATGCCAATCCGGGTAAGGGCTCTCGGTCAGGCGAACTTCCGCAGACCAGCCCTCGGCGGAATGAGAACGCGCATGGAGATCCCAGTTCCCACTCTGTTGCTGCGGCCAAACGACCCAGATCCGTCCGTCGTGCTCGGCAATCGCAGCCCGGTAAAGATCTCCCGGTCCGGCGATGGGATCAAAATCGGTCCGGCTATCTTCTTTCCATCGCGACACCCTCAATACATCCGCCCGGCCGTCGAATTCGATCCACGCGAGCCAAAGTGAACCGTCCTTCGCCGCACAGAGTGACGGGTAATCTTCGTCGTGCGTGGTCCGTGCCACGGTAGCAGTGTCCGGGACCTTCTCGACCCGGAGAAAACCATCCGCGAAGTCTTTGGGGCGACCGAGCTCGACCTCCGTGGGATCGAAGACAAACCGTCGTCCGGAAACATCCACCTCCACCGGGCCCCGGTACCGAGCCGCAAGGTCTACCATCACTCCAGGCACGGGCTGCAGAGGCTCCTCGGTCATGTAAACAGGGTAGGGTGCCAGTTCCGGGACGTCGACGTTCCAGACCGGCGTGTCCGAATCAGAGTCGTCGAGCTGAGCTCCCATCCACGGACGAGTTCTCAGCTCGGCAGTGGCAGGAGCCGAGACTCGTACCTGATGACTGCCCTTTACCAGGTGCGGTGAACCCAGCAGAACACGATAGGTGACGTGCTCCTTCTGGCCGTCGCGATGGAGCGGCCAGGGTTGCGTCGTCACTGCGGTTTCGGGCAACCCGTGGGGATCGTGGTGGCGTCCCGCAATAAACAAAAGGGCCGCCAGTGCAACCAGAGCGCTGACGTGTCTCATTTTTCTTGCGATTTTACACTGCAATCGAGAAGAATTCAAAAGAGCAAGTATAACGCCGAAGGGAGCCTACATGAAAACTCTGGGATCTCTGATTTGCCTCCTGTCATTGGTCTGCACCAACGGGCTTGCGGGCAGCGCGCGCGGCTGGAGTGTGGATGGCCGGAGTCAAGCACAGCTGTTGCGCAAGAGCTATGACAGTGCCAAGACTGGAAAAGAGCGAGATTACTTTCTCTACTTGCCCGCCGGTACTTTACGGAGCCCGGCCGGACGTGGCCGGTGATTCTTTTCCTCCACCGGGGGCTGCTCAGTGGCAATGGAAAAGAGGATCTCGACAGAGTTTTGAACATCGGCCCGCTGTACGAGGCATGGATTCAAACGAGAGACCTGCCCTTTGTTATTCTGTATCCCCAGCTAGCGCAGCTCGATCAACCAGCCCAGACCGTCGTTGTCTCCCGCCGATCCGAAAACGGCCCGCCGCCGCCCCTCTGTGCGGCGCGGGAGATCCTGAACGGGTGCGACACCTCGCGGAGTCACAGCTTCCGTTGTGGGTCTTTCAAGGGGGCCGCGACACCCTGGTCCGCCCGGAATGGGTCTTGCAGACCGTCAAAGCTCTCGAGGCCGCGGGTCATCCCCACGTGCGCTTCACCGTGCATGAAGATCTTGCCCACAATGTATGGACACGGGTCTATGAAGGTTGGGACTTGTACAACTGGTTTCTGTCTCACCGACGGGATAAGTAAAAAAGGGGACGTCCCCTTTCTTACTTAGAGTGCCGCTCACGGAGTGAGCGGCCTACCGCATCGTGTTCCAGGGAGCTTCTGTACTTACGTCGACCAGCTCATAACCTTCCGGACCGATGCACGGGCCCAGAATGGCCAGCAACTTTGCCTTGCCTTCTACCAAGTTGAACGAGCCGTGTACGGTATCGGCGGGAATGAAGGCGGAGTCTCCGCGTCCCAACGTGCTCTTTTTTTTATCCACCCATTGCTCCACCTGGCCCTCGAGGACATAGAGAACTTCTTCCTGGTGAGGATGTTTGTGGAAGTTGTGGCAGCCTCCTTTGTCGAACGTCACCTCGATCACTACCAACTCCTTGGCATCGGTTTCCGACGGTCGGCTGAACCAGGCGAGACTACTCCCTTCAAAGTGGTCTCGTTTGACCTTCTTTGCCGAAATGAACTGTCCGCACATTCGTTCTCTCCGTTTCTTTCCGCGGTTTTATCGCCCTCATTTTCAAAGGATTTCGAGGGTAGCCATTTCCGGGCGCCGTTGCAACCCGTTTGGCGCGCCGGTTTGGCGCGTCACAACGCAAAAAAGGGGAACAGGATCTCTACGGATGGATTCTTCGAGGGGCTTTGATAAGCTAGCGTGCTCTGCCAAGTATTCAGGAGCCCGCAGTGGAACACGCACCCGAAGCCGGGGCGGCACTCACGATTACCATGGCCCTGGCGGCCGGCATCTTGTGCCAGTCGCTGGCCCGTCACCTGAGAATGCCAGGGATCGTCTTGCTTCTGCTCGCGGGAGTTCTCCTCGGTCCCGACGTGTCGGGAGTCATCGATCCGGAGACGGTGCGCGGGGCACTCGGACCGCTGATCGGAATCGCCGTGGCAGTAATCCTCTTCGAAGGCGGACTCAATCTGAACATAGAGCGCTTGCGGAGAGAGGCCCGGGTCATTCAGCTCCTCTGCAGCCTGGGTGCCGTTGTCACGGCTGTCGGCGGGACGCTGGCGGCGCGCCTCATTCTGGATTGGGGCTGGAACGAGTCGATCCTCTTCGGAGCGCTGGTGATCGTCACGGGTCCGACGGTAGTCACACCCTTGCTTCGCCGACTGCGCGTCAAGCACAACCTCGAGACGATTCTCGAGGCCGAGGGTGTGCTGATCGACCCGATCGGCGCGATCATCGCGCTCGTGACTCTCCAAGTTGTGTTGCAGCCCACTTCCGCCTCTCTGATGTCCGGCCTGCTCGGACTGACGAGCCGCCTGATGCTCGGCGTGCTATTCGGGCTCGTCGGAGGGTTTCTGCTCGGGCTATTGCTCCGCTCACACTGGTTGGTGCCGGAGGGTCTGGAAAACGTCTTCGTGCTCAGCTTCATCCTCCTCTACTATCAGGCCAGCGAGTCGATTCTGCCCGAGAGCGGGATCGGCACCGTGACGATCGCCGGAATCGTGGTCGGGAATATCCGCACGCGAGTATCGAAGGAAATCCTGGAGTTCAAAGAGCAATTGACGGTCATGTTGATTGGCATGCTGTTCGTTCTCTTGGCCGCGGACGTGCGCCTGGCAGACGTGCAGTCTCTGGGTATGCCGGGAGTCCTGACGGTGGTTGCACTCATGTTCGTCGTCAGACCTGTCAACGTCGCCCTCAGCACACGAAGGTCCGGGCTTTCGTTCAAGGAAAAGCTCTTTCTCTCATGGTTGGCTCCTCGTGGAATCGTGGCGGCCGCGGTCGCCTCGCTCTTCGCTGAGACCCTGCAGCATGCCGGCGCAACCGGCAGTGCCGAGCTGCGAGCCATGGTCTTTCTGGTCATCGCCATGACCGTTGTGGTTGCGGGACTCACCGGCGGTTGGGTGGCCCAGCTCCTTGGTGTGCGTCGGCCCCGCAACGTTGGTTACGCCATACTCGGCGCCAATGCGTTGGGCCGTGCGCTTGGTCGCGCTCTGTGCGAAAACCGCGAGGATATCGTCTTCCTCGACTCCAACGCCGCGGCCACCATGGCCGCAAAGGAGGACGGCTTTTCCGTGATCTTCGGCAACGCGCTCGAGGAAGGCCGATTGGAACGGGCACAGCTGGAGAGTCGAGCTGGATGCATCTCGGTAACGACCAACGATGCCGCCAACATGTTGTTTGCGCGTCACGCCCAAGACGAGTTCAAGGTCTCCAACATTTGGGTTGGGGTCCAGCGCGGGAACGAGAGCGTGAACTCGAAGATGATTCTGGCGGCGGGCCATCGCCTTCTCTTTCGAAGAGACCGCGACCTCGGCCTGTGGGACATTCGGCTCCGCCGCGGTCTCTGCGACGTTGAACTATGGCGATTCGACGATCGAAGCTCGGAACAAACGAATCCCGCCCTCTCAATCCCAGGAGGCAGAAAAGCTGGTTTGTTTCCGGAAACCCTGCTTCCGGTCGCTTATGTGAGGAACCGAAAGACGGCCCCGGCGGACAATCTCTACGAGCCTGAGAGGGAAGATCAGGTTCATCTGGTGATCTTCAACGAAAGCCAGGCACAAGCCCGGGAGTGGCTCACCACAAACGGTTGGACGCGCGTCTAGCCGACGCAGCACTCGCAGTGGGACCGGATCTCGCTGGCCGGACCCCTCGGCTTACTCGATCTCGAAACCGACCTGAAACCTCTCGTGCTGGAAGACCGCAGCGATCTGAGCGAGTGTGGTATTGGAAAGATGCAACCATAACTGGCGATTTATCCTCCGGCCGGGTTCCTGGGATTAGTCCTTTGCGTTGGGACCAATCTTAGGGCCTAGGGTCTGCCAACCCGCACGCGATAACGTGCCTCGATCAGCTCGAGCTTGTCGCCGAGCACATCGCGCCGGACCTCGTCCCTGGCGCCAAACACCATCCATTCACCTGCGGTTTCCCCATAAGCCGGCCAGTGCAACATGTCGCTTTGATTGGGATTTCCCATACGCGCAAATTGAGTCCAGTAATCCAGTACCCGCCGGCCAAGCTCGCGCATTTCTAGATCTTCAGACGCCGCCGAACCAAACAACAACGTTCCGTCAAAACCGTGCGGCGTGCCCGGCAGATTGGCGCGTTGCGCCGCGGGCACAAATTCGATGAAATACAGGTAGCCATGGGTTTTCACCGCGTGCATGCTCCGCCCCACGACGAGCGCGGAAAGCAGATAACGCTGGTCGCCGAATAACCGGCGGGTGGCCAGATCCGGGTCGATTTTGGCGTCAGCCTGGTAGAGCTGCCTGAAGCGGCCGGCATCGTCACCAAGGGTTTGCGAAAACTGCTCGGGACTGATTCCCGCTCCCGCCATGACGGAACCTTCAAAACTATTGCCGCCGGTCATGAGTGGCACCCGATGCTGTTGTCCGCGCGTGAATACGATGCCCGGTTCTTCCAAAAGCGAAATGCCGTCGACCACCGGTAATTGAAATCCCTCAACCGCATCAACCAGCTGTTGACCATCGAGATTCCGCAAGCGTTCTTTTGTTTGTGGCTCATCGGTAATTTTTGCAACGATCGACCGGCTTGTCTCTTCTGCACTTTGAACACCGGCGAAAACCCGCGGCGGTGCTGACCTGCTTCGCAACAGCGGCCAGGTTGCATACCCACTTTGCGCAATCGCACGGTGGAACAGTCCCTTGGCTGCGGGCGTCGTCATCAACATGTTGACCGCCATGCCACCCGCTGAAATACCAAAAATGGTGACGTTCTGCGGATCGCCGCCGAAGTTTGCAATATTATCCCGTACCCACTCCAGGGCAGTGACCATATCCAGCAGGCCAAAATTTGCGTGGTTGTCCCGACCGGCCAGCGCCGGGTGTGCAAAAAACCCTAGCGGCCCCAGACGGTAGTTGATCGAGACGAGCACCACGTCGCGGTCGGTGAACGGTTTGGTGCTACCGCGGATGCTACCGGCACCAAAACGAAAACCGCCGCCATGAATCCAAACCATCACTGGACGTCGCTCAGCGTCAGCAGGCGCCCAAAGGTTCAACGTCAGGCAATCTTCACTGTATTGAAGGGATGATTCCCCGCGCTGCGGTTGCAGACAGGCAGGACCATACCGTGCTGCACTGCGCAAGGTTGCGGATCGAGTCGCAGGCTGGGTCGGCCGCCAGCGCAACTCGCCAACCGGCGGCCGAGCGTAAGGAATACCCATGAACACGTTTACGCCACCGGCCTCGACGCATTCGACCAGCCCCGAAGATGTATCCACAATCTTGCTCTGCGCCGATACAGGGCTGGCAGCCCAAAGCAGCGTTACCAGCAGTCCTGTGGTCCGCCCAAACAATCGATGCCACATTTTCTTCCCCCATTCGCAATGATTTGGGTGTCGCCCCGCGACATCAATTCTCAGTGTTCGGCGTCGAGCTGAATCGCCTGCCGACGCTCGACCGATTCATAAATGCCGCGAATCGTCGCCAAGGCTCGGCAAGCCTCACGTCCGTCGATGGACAGTGGATGGTCGTCAGAATCGACGGAACGGAGAAAATCGGCGATATTGCGAGTATGGTTGCTGTAGTCGATGGCCATGGGGTCGCTGGCCCCTCCTTCCGCGAGCCCGGAACCAAACTGTTGGCGGATTTGTTCGTCCTCGGGCGTTTCCTCGCGGAAGGACCACGTCACCAACCGCTGGTCGTGAACCTCGACGGTGCCATCGCGCCCGGAGATGTGAATTCGAGCGGCGTTTCCCGGCCACATGGCGGTGCTGGCGACGATGTTACCCAGGGCCCCCTTTTCAAACTGCAAACATGCGACGGCCATGTCCTCGACTTCGATTAAATCAGATGGGTGGCCAAGCTTGGAGGCCAGGCCAAAGACGCTTCGTACCGGCCCTGCCCCGGCGGCCGCAGCGATCCACTGGATGGCGTCGATGCTATGAATGGACTGATTGATCAAAGCTCCCCCACCGTCCATAGCCAGGGTGCCTTGCCAGCGGCTGGGAGCGTAATAGTCATCGTCGCGCCACCAGGGGACATAAGCCACGGCAACTACGAGGTGGCCAAATCGACCGGCACGGGCCACGTCAAAAACCATCCTGACGACTGGATTGAATCGCTGCGGAAAGATACCGCCCAGTTTGATGCCGGCCGCTTCGGCAGCTTGGATCATTTGCTCGGCACGCTCCAGATTGATCTCCAGCGGCTTCTCGCACAGCACGTGAATTCCGCGCTGGGCCGCTGCAACGGTTGGCTCCAGGTGCGCACCGCTTGGTGTACAGATCGTGACAACATCTGGTTTCACTTCGTCATACAAATCCTCATAGTTCGCATACCATTTGCAGCCATATTGTTTGGCAAACGTCGTTCCCTTTTCTTCCGTCCGGCAAGACGCGGCGACAAGTTTTGCGTTGTCCAAATCTCCTAACGCCCGCGCATGCATTTCGGAAATCGCACCCACCCCGATGATTCCGACCCTATATCGAGTGCTCATATTACCTGCCCGCAGATGCGCGAACGTCATCTAGATCCCGCAAACTGTAGTCAATGTCTAGTTGGTCAAGGACACGGCACAATGCTCGTAATGCCACACCCATGCCATCGGGTCCGCTAAAACCACCGAACTGGCCGCCGCCTTTGAGATGTGGTTCAAGATCTAGAAACAGCCCCGGAACTCCTTGGCTCCTCAGTTTATCCGTGAGTGCGTTTATCGAGTCACGGAAGTCACCCAAGAACATCTGGTGAACTCCACTACCAGGATCCACCGAAACAAAGTCCGTCAGCGCATCGTGGTCGACGTAGCCTGATTTGGTCAAGAGCACTGACGAACCGTAGTCCTTGATATGAAACCAGCCCGTGCCGGCTTTCATGGCTTCATAGTGTTTGAACGTTTCCTCGACGGAAAGGCCCTGGCAGAGAAGATTGGCGGCATCAAATATCAGGATCAAGGACGGACTGCTAATCTGGCGGTGGATTTCTGCCAGTATGGGTCCGTTTTGGCCGACCAAGTTGGCTTCAATTTCCAGTCCGTAGATGACTCCATGAGATTTGCAGGCGTCCGCGATTTGTCCAATCTGGTCAACGGCCTGTGGCAAGTATTCCTGGGGGTCCTTGCCTTTCGGATGATAAAAAGAGAACCCGCGAATGAGTTTCGTATCGAAGCCGTGCGCCAGGCGGCAGACGCGTTGGACGTCCCCTGCGAGGTATTCCTTGAATGGGACGAAACGATTTTGCGTCCCGTCGTCCACATCAAGCAGCTTGACCTTACCGATCGGTGACCCAACGGAGGCTACGCTCAATCCGTATTCGGACTGCTGCTGCACCACGGTCCGGATCTCATCTTCGCTGAAATCCATGACATTCTTTACGCCATTGCCCACATCCATGAAGCGAATCGAATAGTACTTCAGTCCAATCGCCGCAAGAGCGACGAATTGTTCGACTAACGTCTTATTCGGAGCCGCTTCGTCGGCAAAACCGCTGAGCAAGACCTGGGGATTGTTCGTTGGCATTCGGTAATCCGTCTATAGGCTGTTCACGGCTACATTGTTCCCACAGTTTGTTGGTGACGGCCCTCATCAAGACTTGGCGTTCTCGCAATTCTTTTGTTTCTCCTTCGACCGGGGCCGGCATCTTTGGGAGTCCAGAGCTGCGGAATGTTCGATTACAGAGCGAATCTTAGCTCAAATCGTCGCCTCGGGATAGGCAGCGACGCACAACTCCGCGTTTCTGGATCCGCTGACCTAACATGTTTCATCGAGGAAGGGTTCTCGGAAAGAGCTACCATTCGTTATGATGCCCGACAACTTGCGAATATTTAGCCCTCAGCTCAGGAGGAGATAGCCGTCATGCGCGTGGATATCGCCGACACTGCCAAGGAAATGGGCCGCCGCGCCGCGGCTGCCGGAGCTGAATCCATCATCCGGACAATCGCCGAGCGGGGCCGCGCCGCGATCATCGTAGCCACTGGCACTTCGCAGTTTCCAACACTCGATGCTCTCACTGCGACCGAGGGCATCGACTGGTCCAAGGTCACCGGTTTCCACCTCGATGAATACATCGACCTGCCGATGACGCACCCAGCATCCTTCCGAGCCTACCTCAAAAATCGCCTAGTCGATCGAGTCCGCCTGTCGGCGTTCCACTACATCGACGGTGAGGCTGACCCGGAGGCTGAGCTAGAGCGCGTCGGGCAGTTAATCGAGGAGCATACCATCGACGTGGCCTTTGTCGGAATCGGGGAGAACGGTCACCTGGCTTTCAACGATCCCCCTGCCGACTTCCAGACGGAGCGGCCCTACCTGGTGGTCGAACTGGACGAGGCCTGCCGACAACAGCAGCTCGGTGAGGGATGGTTTCCCACACTCCAGGATGTGCCGACTCGAGCGATCAGCATGTCGATCCGACAGATCATGAAGTCGACCTCGGTCATTTGCACCGTGCCCGACCGTCGCAAGGCCGAAGCGGTGAGAAACACGGTCGAGGGGCCGGTCACGCCCAACGTGCCAGCGTCGATCCTGCAGCAACACGCCGAAGCGACGCTCTACCTAGATGCTGAGGCGGGGGCGTTGCTTGGGGGGCCATGAATCGCGATCGGAGCCTTCTTCGTCCTCTTCCTCGATCGGGGAACGGGAATGAGGAGGATAACGATGATGAAGCTAGATCCCCAGCGCTCGCCGTGGGTTGATGGAGGTCAACCGCTCGATGTCGTCTAAGTCCAGACTCAAGTGCTCCGCCAAGGCTTTGGCGCTTTGCGGCATGGTGATTGCAGCGCCAATCAGATGCGAGCCATCGGGGGCGCGGGCGACCATGTCTGGACCGATGTCCAGCTCCCAGCGGCCCACCGTGTACCGCCCCGGTCCTAAGCCCGCCGGAGCGATCGCGTCGGTTACCACCACGCAACGCTCGGTACTTGCCAGCCGAAGGTAATTGCGCAGTGCAACGTACGGTACATGCACGCCGTCTGCAATGAAACAGAGCCATAGCCTATCGGCGAGGGCCAAGGCCCGCTGGATGATATTGTCGTGGCGGTGCAGGTACATCGGACAGGCGTTGCCCACGTGCGTAAAGACGCTCAGGCCCGCGCCGACTGCCGCCCTCAGTCGCTCGAAGCTGGCGTCGGTGTGACCGGCAGCAACTGTGATCCCGCTGTCGGCCAGCATCTTCGTAGTGCGCAGATCGGGGTCGCATTCGGGCGCCAGAGTTACCAAACGAACCAGGCCACCACCGGCCTCGAGAAGGCGGAGCATCGCGTCTGGGTTGGCCGGCTCGATGGCATCGGCGGGGTGAGCACCGCGAAAGCCGTCGGTCGGGTTGATAAATGGCCCTTCCACATGCAGGCCGGCGATCACCTGCTTGACGAGCGGATCGCTCCGTGTCAGCGCTGCCACATTGGCCAAACGATGTGCCATGCGCTCAGGCGTATCCGTGATTACCGTCGCCAAGATGCCCGCCACACCGTCGTTGGCCAGGTGGCGACAAGCTGTGTGCAAGGCCTGGGCATCGAGGTCGTCTTGATTGAAGTCGACGCCCGCGTAGCCGTTGACCTGGAGATCAAAATACCCGGGGTTCACTCTGGCCGTCCTTTCCCGTTGCTGCGCGCTCGGAGAATATTAAGTGCAGGGTGGATATTGTTGACCGTACCGAGGCGTGCCCGGTGCGGTTCACTGCATCGTCACCCGCCATCCTCCCCAAGATCCGCCAGGCCTTCCGGCGCGAGATCGCCAATCGAGGCGGCAATCGACTCGTTGTCGGCGACCTCTGTCACCGTCCTGACTTCGGTCACGGCGGGGTGCGCCGACGGCGGCAGGGGTGTGTCGAACTGATAGTCGGGGTCGTCCTGCTGCCGGTGCCAGGTCTCGCGCATCTCGCGCCAGGCGCCGACCAGCGAACGGGGTATGGGCATGTCATCCTTCACCTGTTCGTGCAACTTGGGCAGATTGTAAGAGGGGACGGCCGCATACATATGGTGCTCCGTATGCCAGTTCATGTGCCAGTAAAGGAATTCCGAAATCGGATCGAGGCGAATGGTGCGCACGCACAGCCGGAAGTCCGGGACATTGTCGCGTAGCCCACAGTGCATCGGCAGACCGACGAAGTACTTGAGCCAATTGCCGCAAAACAGGTGGCACGAGAAAATGATCGACAGAATCCAGTTGCCGGACATAACGGCAGCGAGGCAGACCGCGAGGTGAAACGACACGACGAACCGCATCCAGTTGACGGCTTTTGCGCGTTCCTTCGGCTGATCCTCGTATACTGCGATCAGCCATTCGTCTTCATAGCGGCCAAAGGCCGTCATCACTGCCTTTCTGAGGGTGGGAATGATCCCGACCGACTCCGGGCCGCCAGTGATGTTGACGGTGAACAACTGTAGCAGGTACAGGAAACGCAGAGTCGGGTAGCGCGGCAGCAGCACTTCGCGGTCGCCATCCGGGTACAGCGTATACCGGTGGTGATAGGTATGGCTCATTGCATAGTCGTGAAAATTCCACCAGCCCAGCACGCTGTAAATACGGAGAAAGAGGCCGTTGATCCACTTCTTCCGAAAGACGGTGCCGTGACCGAGCTCGTGGACCGCAATGCCCCGCAGGAATGTTCCGACGGTGCCATGCAGAAACAGGGCCAGCGCAAACGCGACCCAGGCGTCCCGGCTGAATGCATACCAGGTGAGGGTGCCGGTACACGCCCAAAGTGTCAGATGGCCGACAGCCTGAAATGCGCCGCGCAGGTTGCTGCGTCGTGCGAGCGCCCGCAGTTGCTCGGTCTCGATCGGCGATCGATACCAGTTGATGCGAAGTTTCTTTCGAACTTCAGCGAGGGGTGGTCGTTTTGTGCTCAACTCTATCGCCTCGTTTGCGCCGGGCCCAATGTCGGGAATGACGATGTTGCACGACAGTCCCGGCTCGGCGGTAGTTGGTTTTGTCCGGGCTAATTTAACCCGGTTCACCGGTATTGTCAGCGCGAAACGTATGTAACCGTTAAGGTGCGCGTGCTTGCCTATCCTGCACGGTTGGTTTGAGGTAAAATCCCGATTGCATCCGTCGAGGAGACATAACACCTGGTATCGGAGTCGCAGGGCGCAAATTCCATCGGGGAACGAACTCCAAAAAAGCATGCTGTTCTTCTTATCCGTCGGACATTGAGATCAGGAGGGATTTCTTCATGCAGACACGGAATATTCTCTTTTTGTCCAGTGTTGGGATTCCGGGCATTATCATATTTTGTTCGTTGGTTTTTCCTGCAGCAGGCGCGAAGGAGGGTAAAGCGGAAGTACGCGATAACGCTGAAAAGCCGGTCATTGTCCGTATGGAGCTGCCCGAGCCTGACACTTCCCTTATGGCCCATTGCGGCCTTGAAGATGCCACACTGATCGCGGTCTGCATTGAACAACTTCGTGGCCCCGTTGACCCCGAGAAAGGGGTGACAGCCCTTAACTGGTTTACCATCAACAACCCTGAGTTTCTGGACCGTTATGGAAAAGTGGTCGGGCCCCTGGTGGATGCCCGCGGCGGCGGCCGGGTGTTCAGCGCCCAGAAGCCAAGGGTCCTCGAAGCGCCGGAAGGAAAAGCAGCCACCGGCGCGGCCTATGTGCAGGGATTTCTGGGCCTGACCTATTATCCGACAAGCGCTGCGATTGCCGATATGATTGCCAGTCCCGAGTGGCGCGCGGCCGGAGGCCTGAAGGCTGAGGGCTCCAATCCCGATTACACCTTTGGCCTCCAGCGCTGCCTGACAGGTTGCGGGCCGGTCAGAATAACCGGGCGTGCTGCCGGCCCTACGGGTCCGACGCTGGTGCATCACTTTCGCCTGGATTACGCTGAGGCAGAAAGAAGGATTTCCGATCTCGAGAAGGCTTTGAAGGAATCTGGCAAGGGCGAAATGATCTATGCGGGCCTGGTGGTGGCCCAGCCATTCCTCGAGCTTGAAGGTGGAAAGCGGTTCTATCCCATGAGCGTGTGGATGGACGGCACCCTGGTGATTGCATTGAAATCACCGGCCAAGGGTGCCGGGGCTGTTCCTGACGACGTGCTTGGTCTGGATGCCTATCACGCGCTACGCGAGAAAACGAGTGAAGACGTGATCGTTTCTTATGGAGGAGAATAGGGAAGCGGTTCCTTCAGATCTACGGCATTGCCAGCGCCAGGTTCCGATAATAAGCCCCCGTGGCGTACGGCTCACCGGATGAGAAGCCCGCCAGGACAAGATCGCGGGAAGGCGAGACGTAGAGCCCTTGCCCCTGGTAGCCGGCCTTGTACATGTCCCCGTCCGGCCAGATGCGGTCCCAGTGCCATGTGCTCACGTAGTCACCGGCGAAAGGCTTCTCCTCAGGGTAGTACCGGGCCCGATTGTAAAACAGCTCCGGCCGCGCCGCCGTCCGGAGCTTTTTCATGTAGGCCTCCGAGACCACTGGCTGCTCGCTCACGACCTTCCGGCTCGGGGTGAAGATAAGACCATAGCGGGCCAGGTCGCGCAGCGTGCTGATGACGCCGCCGTGGCTCGAGGCCGCGCCACTGTCCGCGCTCACGAAGATGGCGGCATCCGACTCTGCGCCGATCTTCGCCCAGATCCGTTCGCGCAAAACCTCCGCATATGGCTTGCCGGTGACCTCCTCGACGAGCCAGCCTAGCACGACGCTGTTGACAGACATGTACTCGCGAACCGTGCCGGGCGGTTTGAGCCGCTTGAGGCTGGCGAGGTACTCGTATGTCGTGCCGACGGTTTCGGCCGTTCGGGGCAGCAGGTCGAGCGTGGCCTCGAACCAATAATAGGGGGACTTCGGATGCAGCGGATCAGGGTCGTCGTTCTCGAGGCAGGCCATCCCGGAAGCCATATCGAGGAGATCGATAACACGCGTGCCCTTCCAGTCGCTCGAAACGAGCGCGGCGATGTAGCGCTCGATCGGCTGACTGACGTCGACGCTCCCCTCGTCCTCGAGTATCCCGACGAGCACGCTGACCATGGTCTTCGAGATCGACCAGTACAGGTGCCGGTCGTGCGGTCGCATGTGCAGGTAGCGCTCGTACACGACCTTCCCCCGGCGGACGACCATGAACGCGTCGGTGTTGGAGCGCTCGACGAAGTCGTCTAGGGTCGTCTTCCCTAGCGGAGAGTCGGCGGTGACGTGCCCGACCTCGGGCATGAGAGCCCGAGGCAGGACCCGCACGGGGTCCTCGCGGGCGATCACGGCGGTCGGAACGATCTCCGCCGAACGAAGCAGCCCGAAGCGCAGCTGAGCGGTGTCCTTGACATTCTGCCAGGTACCGAGACCGTGAGCCCGGTGCAGCCGGCGGTGCTCGGCCACCGAATCGGAGGCGCCGGCCTCCGCTCCCGCGGGTGGCGCCGACGCAACAGCGCAAAGCGTCAGGATTGCCACGGCGACTATCCTTCCAACAAAGGGCAGGCTAATTCTCATGGCGAGGCTCTCCGGAGTGTTGACACACGGCCGGCCGGCGGTTGTCCCCGGCCCCGGGCGTCGTTCGCTGAGCACTATACCACGCATCTGCTATGAGTGGATTCGGGCCACGCCTCCGGTAGATAGGACCCGAACAAACGTCTTCGGTCGCTTCACTTCTTGTTGGTCTGTCTCATCGCTGGCTCTGGACACCCTCACTCCGCCAGCTTCCCGAGGGGTCGGATGTTCTCGAGAAGCTCTCGATGAAAAGCGCGCGCGCGCGCCAGCAATCGTAGGGAATGCTCGGGATGATCCGCGGCTCGGTCGGTGCGTTCGCGGACATCCCAGGCGAGGTCGTAAAGCTCACCTGCCTCGAGCTCTCCCTGGTCGTTCCGGCGTACCATCAGCTTCCAGCGCCGGTCACGCACGGCCCCCATTCGGGAAGTGCCGGGCTTGCTCCCGTTAAAATAGTAGAACTCTCCATGCGGCCCTCGATCGGTCGCGCCCGAAAGCAACGGCCAGAGGCTGCGGCCGTCCAGGACGCGATCGCCGGGCAGCGCCACGCCCGCCGCCTCGGCAAAGGTCGGCAACAGGTCCATGTTGGCCGCGATCTCGCTGGATCGTGATCCCGCTGCTATCTTGCCGGGCCACCAGAATATTCCGGGCACCCGCATCCCACCCTCGTAGACCGATCCTTTTCCGCCCCGCAGGGGTCCGGCCGAGCCGCCGTCGATGCCGTACGGGAGCCAGGGTCCGTTGTCCGAGGTAAACACGATCAGGGTATCGTCATCCAGTCCCAGGTCCTCGAGCGCGGAGCGCATCTGACTGACGCTCCAGTCGATCTCCATGATGACATCCCCGTAAAGTCCTCGCTCGCTCTTGCCCTCGAACTTGTCGGATACGTAGAGATAGACGTGTGGCATGGCGTGTGCGAGATAGATGAAGAAGGGTCGGTCGCGATTCTCCCGGATGAATCGGACCGCTCGCTCCGTGTAGCGCGTCGTCAGGGTCCGCTGATCGGGCATCGTCTCGACCACCCGCTCGCCGTCGATGAGCGGCAGCGGCTTCTCGAACGAAGGGGGAAGGTTCGCCTGGCCCTGTTTCCACGGCGATCCGGTATAGCGCGATCGCTTTCGAATGGCTTGCATGAGCGGCGGCTCGTTTTCCCGGATGGGGAGCATCTCGTGATGGGGAAACATGTCGTTGGAGTAGGGGAGCCCAAGGTATTCATCAAAACCGTGCCGGGTCGGCAAGAACTCCGGCGCGTCCCCAAGATGCCACTTGCCGAGGTGCAGGGTCGCGTACCCGGCAGTCTTGAGCAGATCTGCCACGGTGATCTCGTCCGGATGAATGCCGGTCTTCGCATTCGGGGTATGGTTGAATGCGATGCTGACGCGCGGCGGATAGCATCCCGTCATCAGGGCGGCCCGCGACGGCCCGCAGAACGGCGCCGCGTAAAAGCTGGTCATACGCATCCCCTCGGCGGCCAGCCGGTCGATGTGAGGGGTCTGGATGTTGGGCGAGCCGTAGCATCCCAGGTCCCCGTATCCCTGATCATCCGTGAAGACGACAATGATATTCGGCGGCCGATCCTGGCGAGGGACGGCCAGGGCCGACAAGAGAGAAACGACAACAATCACGGCACAGGCGAGGACATTCTTCATTGGACAATCTCCAGGACGTTTTGTTTTCGCAGGGCGGTGCCCGCGGGTAAGGAGCTCGGAACTGCGCCAGTGACTGCAATCATGAACCTGCCTCACATTCGTAGAGGGGACTCGTAGTGTAATATATTCTGTCTCAGCGGTTCCTGAATTGGTCTCGGGCTGATTGAATCGCCTCCAACAACCCACCACGGTTCTTGCTGAGAAGTTCCTTTGAGATTCCGTCGTTTGGAGGCCCGACAAGTACCAGCTCCTTGATCCGATCGGGTGCCAGGCGACGCTCCAGTTTATCGAGTCTTTCGATCCAACTCCGAACCAGTTTCTTGGCACGGGGATGATCCGCCTGCGACGGAACGCCGTCCACGACCACGTAGATCGCAGCGGTATGGGCCAGAGAGGGAATCGGTTTCAGAGGTTTGGTGAGCTCGGGGCGGCCGTACAGGAGTCTATTCGTCGTCCCGGGCTTTACTCCAGAAACTCGAAGGGCCAGCCAAGCCGCTTCAGAAATCTGGTGTTCGAATTCGAACCGTGTCTCGGCCTTACCTTCTTCAGTTGCGACGGTCCAAATGACCGTGCCATTCTGCACAACCTCCACCTTCTGGACGTCGTCCCGCTCGCGGTCAAACGCCACAGATCCCTTGATAACGACCGGACCCGGTTTCTCGAGGCGGACCTCATCACCAATCCCGCGCCAAGCGCTTCCGCGCAAAGCTACCCCGCGCCCAGCGACCGAAAAAGTCACCATCGGCCCGTTGGTCACAAAGGTTTTTCCCTGTTGAACACTTTTCATCCACGCATCATAGGTAAGGGGCCTCTCGACGCGTGTGTAGAAACGTTCTCGCCCGGGGAAGTTCTCCTCTTTCCCCCATGAATAATCCGATCCTGCGGTTGGCGTGATCCGAAAACCCATGTTCAAGATGTCATACCAGGTTTGGTACCAGACGCTGTAGAATCCGCCGTGGACCTGTAAGATTTCGATGAAGTCGAGGTGATGCTGATTCAGTACCAAACTAATCCCATTCGCCGCCCCCCGACTGGTTCCAAAATGGGCAACGCCGCTGAGCCCTCCCCGCCGCTTGGCCTCTTCAAAGAAGTCGCTCAACCCCAGATAGTACTCTCCGCCCGGGATGAAAGCATCACTGCCCAGAATGATCCAGTGCCCCAGAAAATGCGATCGTGGATACTCCTGGCCGGACGCGATAATGTAACCCTCGTCGCGGAATACACCATCCCGTCCAAACGTGTGTTGCGGCACCCCCCTGGAAAACCGATAATTCCCCGCCTGAAGCATATTGCTAACTTGAACGTCTTCGGCTTGCATCCATTGACATAAGGCGCCATCCAGCTCCTTGAACTGACGGCCAATATGAATATGGGCGTCGGCACTGTACCAGCCTTTGTCAGACATGTTGATCCATCGCTTCAAACGAACTGTCGTTTCGGTGGTCTCCGACGAGCGTATCGTTACCTCTTGCTTTGCCACGGAGTACTCGAATCCCTTGAGGACGCGAATCCGATACCTGCCGGGTTTAACCGAAAGCGTGCTCGTACCCTGACTATAGAACTGATTAGCGAACTCTCCGTCACGGCCCGCCGTCCGGTTCAACCCCGCTCTGTACTCCTCGAGCGTGCCGATAAATTCGAGATTCCAGCCTTCTCGCTGAAGGAACAGCTCTTTGCCTGAGTTCTCGTTTTTCGTGGTTACCTCTGTATACGTTCCCGGATGCTGGGACCCAACCAGGAGGGCGTCACCGGCAATCTGCCCTTGCCCCTCATCATCGAGGACCTCCAGACGTGCGGGTACCGGGTTTCCTGTTTCTTCTTCGACAATCAAGATCTTGAGAAGCCCCTCAGGTTCGTCCTGGCTGCGATTCCACGACAATCCCGCCAGCACCAGGATCAAAACAGCGTTCAACAAACGGTAGATCGAGAGGTGGCTAAAATGGCGGGATGTCATGCTGGCCTTTCTCTGGACGCTCTGTTCCGGGATGAACTCCAATAGAGCATCCTGTTTTTCTTCTCCGTTCCGTACGTTCGAATGGTACGATGACGACGGCCAGAGATCGAGCAAAAGCAAAGATGAATGTGCCCACCCCTCCGCGACTCCTATGGTTAGTCCTGCTGCTGTTGTTCAGTTCAGCTCAATGGATCCTGGGTGGCAATCACCTGAATCGTCCCTTTCTCGAGGAGATCCCCGCTTCCCAAAGCGGCCTTCGCTGGGTCCACGACAACGCCATGTCGGAAGATCGGCACCTTCCCGAGACGACCGGGCCGGGTTGTGCTTTTCTGGATTACAACAACGACGGCTGGATGGACATCTACCTGGTCAATTCCGGGGCCTGCGATTTCTACCGTCCCGCTCAACTTCCGAGCAACGCCCTGTATCGAAACAACAGAGATGGCACCTTCACCGACGTGACGGCCACTGCCGGTGTCTCAGGTGGAAACTTCGGAATGGGTGCGGCGGTCGGCGACTATGACAACGACGGAGATCCGGACATCTACGTCTCCGGCTACGGAAAAGCCCTCCTTTACCGAAATCAAGGCAACGGCACTTTCCAGGACGTGACGGCCGCTGCCGGCGTGGCTGCCGCGGGTTGGACCACGAGTGCCGTGTGGTTCGATTTCGACAATGACACGGACCTGGATCTATTCGTCTGCACCTACGTGGAGTATGGGTTGAACAACCCCGTCTCTTGCGGCCTCGGCCCATCGGGCAAGACGCATTACTGCCCTCCCAGCGTCTTTCCCCCAACTGCGAGCCTGCTTTTCCGCAACGACGGTGACGGCGGCTTCACCGAAGTGGGCAAGGGTACCGCGATCGCCCGGGTCCTGGGGAAGGCTCTGGGAGTCGTGGCGACGGATGTGAACAACGACCGGCTCATGGATCTTTTTGTCGCCAATGACATGGTTCAAGACTTTCTTTTCGTCAACCGCGGTGAGAACCGTTGGGACGAGGTTGGACTCGTAGCCGAAGTCGGCTTCAGTTCAGCCGGCAAACCACGATCAGGAATGGGAGTTGACGCGGCTGATTTCAACGGGGACGGGTGGCAGGATCTCTTCGTCGCCAACCTGGACCAGGAGATTTCCGCTCTTTACCAGAACTACAAGGACGAAACCTTTCGTGATGTTGCCCAGATCCATGGAGTCGCCCAGGACACCTTTCAATTGAGTGGCTGGGGCCTCAAGTTTCTGGATGTCGACAACAACGGAACCATCGACCTGTTTCTGGCCCATGGACACCCCGACGACATGATTCACTTGTACTCCAACCGGGTGACCTATGAGATGCCCCTGCTCTTTTTCAGCAACGACGGGACTCGCCTGCATAACGTCAGCTCGGAGTCGGGCCCTGTTTTCGACAAGATGTTTCCTGCCCGTGGCCTGGCCGTAGGCGATTACCAGAACGACGGCCGGGTGGACATTCTGATCGCAAATAACGGGCAGCAGGCCGTGCTGCTCCAGAACAACGGCGCCGAGGGCAACCACTGGCTCGGGCTGAAACTGGAAGGTCGATCCTGCAACCGCGATGCAGTAGGTGCCCGTATTCGGTGGTCGATTGATGGAGAATCTCATTCCGTGGTAAAGAACAATGGCGGGAGTTATCTGGCCTCGCACGACCCGCGCGTCCTCATTGGTCTGGGCAGTAGCGAGAAGATCGAATGGCCGGCGCCCAGCATACGGGTCGATCGACTCGAGGCTTTAGCCACTGATCGCTACCTGACCATCGTCGAAGGCGAAGGGATGGAAAGATGAAGAAACCCCGGCCTTTTCGGGCATTCGACCGCAGCCTGCCGGCCTTCTTTCTTTTTCCAGGTCTTGTCTTGAGTCCGTCCATTGACTCCCGAGTGCGGGAGGTTCCATACCCATCTCCCGGGCAAGAATCGGAGCCGTCCGGAGAGCTTCGGCAGAGGGCCCAGGCGCATTACCAATCCGGGATGGATCACCTTTCGAGGAAGGAACTCGGACAAGCCTCCGCTTCCTTTACCAAGGCCATCATCGCCTTCGGTGACATGGATCCGGCCTTCCATGGCCTGGCTGAGATCGATCTCCGGCGAGGGAAGTACGACCGGGCGGCCGATTGGATTGGCAAAGCGATTCAGCTGCAACCAAAGAACGCGGAATACCACTGCCTGCTGGCCTTGATTCATATCCAGGCAGAGAGGAACCGCGATGCGCTGAGCGTAACCCAGCAAGCCCTGCTTCTGGATCCGAAGAGTGCCTATGCACATTACCTCTTGGGATTGAGTTACGAGAGGCTCCACCAGACCGAGGAGGCTAGTGACTCGTATGAGCGCACGATTGGCCTGGATCCGTCCTTTGCAGCCGCTTACTTCTTACTGGGCTCACTTTACAGCAGGGAGCAAGCGACATTTGGTCTGGCCGGCGAGAACTTCAAAAAAGCCCTTTCTCTGGGATTGGATCGTCCCGACCTCAGGAAGAGCCTGGGATCCGTGCTCGTCAAACTGCAAGAGTACGAACAAGCCGTCCGAGTACTAAACCGGGCAGTGAAAGACAGTCCCGAAGACTCAGAGCTCTACTATTTTCTGTCAACCGCCTACCGGCGGCTGGGAAAAACCACCGAAGCAGCATCTGCTCTCGAGAACTACCAGGCCCTCTCCGCAGAGGAAAGGGAAACACGGGATGCCACGGCAAAAGCAACCGCACACTATAACAGCGGGATGAAACACTTCCTTGGGGACGACCTGGAAAAGGCCTACGACTTCTTTTCCAAAGCCATCGAGAGCCTATGGTATATGGACCGGGCTCTTTACCGCCTGGCTCTGATCGATCTCGAGCGGGGCAACTCGCGGCGCGCCTCGCAATGGATTCGAAAAGCCATCCGAGTAAAGCCGCAAAAGGCCGAATACCACTTTGTGCTGGCCCGGAGTCTGGAGATGACGGACGTTTCAGGGGCCACACGGGCCGTTCAGGAGGCCCTCGATCTAGACTCCGCTGACGCAGGTTTCCACAACCTCCTGGGGAATCTCCTCTTTGCCGGAGGGAATCATCACAACGCCGTGGAGGCCTACCGGAATGCAGTAACAATCGACCCGGATAATGCGCTTTTTCATTTGAATCTCTCCTTGGCTCTTGCAAAGACTGGAGCGCTCGAGGAAGCCAAAAAAGAAAAAAGATCTTTTCAGTGAAATAATCGCTCGCAGAGCGACGTTCCCACGTTTCAAACGCTACTTGGTCCGGACCAAGTACTCAATTTTTCCACCAGCTGTCGGGCTTGACTCTGTTGGCAAACCCCAACCAGGAATCCAGTTTCAGCATGAATCCGCGAAGAAACGTGCCCGCCAAGACACGGCCGAGCCGCACCCACCACTTGGAGTAATCTTTGTTGTACGGACAAACACGGATGCAAATCGCGCATTCGGTATTGGTCTTCACCCAGTAGCTGAAACACTTTTCCGCATCGACCGTCCACTTGGTGATCTTCTGCAGGCTCGACTTGTTGGGCGCTTCTTTTTGAGGCTCGTCGAACGGAATGGCCAGGACCGGGCAGGCCTGGGCGCATTTTTGACAAGTGTTACAGAATTCCTTCACCCCGAAGCGAAGCGGTCTGTCCGGGACGAGCGGCAGGTCGGTGAAGACTTTCCCGATCCGAACCCGCGGCCCGTATTCCTTCGTAATGAGAAGACCATGTTTGCCGTACTCTCCCAGCCCCGCCTGGATCGCCATCGGGATGCTGATGGCCGTGTCGTTGAGCGATGCGATGGCTGCATAACCCAGGTTTCGAATAAACTGCGCGACCGAGATCGCACAAATGAGATCGTGCGTGTATCCCAGACCCGTCGCCCCTCCCCCCAATGAAGAGGGATACGTCCGGCTCAGGTTGTGATCCATCGGAACCGCGATCACGATGGCATACTTCATTTCGGCCGGCAGCTCCAGCGGCTTCGATTCCTTGGTAATCCGGCTGTAGTTTCGAGAGTAGACCCAGCGATCATCAACCTCGCACACCCCGACGATTCCCGCGCCCAGGAACTTGGCTGCCTTTTTGACTTTCTCCGTCGTCTCTTCCGGGGAAGTGAGCGGCGCCTTTTTCGGAGCGCCTGGACGGTGGAGCGTGTAGTAGTCGCAAAAGCCCTCTCTACGATCTTCCGTTGGCTCCTTCAACTCCGACGTCCAGTCGGTCAGATGCCATCCGGCATTCCGAAGAGCATAGTCCCAATGCGTAAATCCCGCCGAGTCCCGATAGACGCACTGCGCCATGTTGTAGCTACGGAAGAATTCCTTCGGATCGATGCTGCGATCCCAGTGGGCACGGTTGTAGATGTCGAATTTCTGATCGAAGCGTTCGAAATCCTTACCGATTTCGAATTCGTCCGTCAGCATGCGCGCAGCATCGAACTCACTCGCCGCCGGTTTCGCAGGTGGGGTTGGTCTCTTGTCCTGAACGGATTCGCTCATCTTCGCGCCAGCCTACTATCATAAGGGGGCGTTGCCGTTCGCTCAATCCTCCGCGCCCATGCGGAAAGTGAGACTCCGTACCGGTTCCCCTCTACGCCGTGCGTGCGATGAAGTCGACGATCAACGAGGCGAGCTCTTCGCCTTTGTCTTCCTGCAGGAAGTGCCCCGCACCCTCGATGATGGTATGGGGCTGACCTGCGGCGCCGGGGACGAGTTTTTGAAAGGCGCGCTCGGCACCTCGGGTTATCGGGTCGCTATCACTGGGAGCCGTCAAAAACGGTTTCGCCCAGGCGCGCAGAACCTCCCAGGCCTTTTGGCTCGCCGCGACGGAAGGGTCGTCCGGGCGAATCGGGACCAGGGCTGGAAACGCCCTGGCGCCTTCCTTGTACCGGTCATCTGGAAACGGTGCGTCATAGGCGGCAACGGCGCCAGCCGAAAGCTGAGTCAAACAACCGGTATTGACGATGTTTCCAACATGAAAGTCTTCGACATTCTGAGAATAGTCGAGCCATTTCAGAAACGCCGCCGACGGTTTCTGTGAGCCATCCGGCAGGCCCGTATTGGCGGCCACCACCCGGGCAAATCGTTCGGGATCGCCGGCAAGAACGCGGAGTCCGATCAGTCCTCCCCAGTCCTGGCCGAACAGCGTCGCCTTCTGAAGGTTCATCGCTTTGACGAACGACGCCATGACGTCCACATGAAACTGGTAGGAGTAATCTTCCCTGCGGGCCAGCTTGTCCGAGCGCCCGAAACCTATCAGGTCCGGCACCACGCAGCGATGTCCTGCCTGGACCAGAATCGGCACCATCTTTCGGTACAGGTAACACCAGGACGGCTCGCCGTGCATGAGCAGAACCGGGGCCGACGCACTCGGACCTTCGTCCAGGTAATGGACTCGGAGCTCACCAATATCCACGTAGCGTGGCTCAAAATCAAAACCCTCGAGCTCTTCGAAGCGCTCGTCGGGGGTTCGGAGTACTTGCATCGGTTTTCCTTTCATCAATATCCGTGTGCCAGGATACGCTAGCATAGGGGTTGCAGCGATGAAATTCAGTTCTTCCCAGGGAAAGAGAATTTCAATTTTCAAGCTGTGCCCCCTATAATCGAACGATGGACAACGAAACATCGGCCACGATTTTGGTTCGTCACGAAGGCGAAGCCCCGAAGGAGCGTAGCGCGTGTGGTTGGCGGCATCTGCTGATCAGCCGCCAAGACTCCAATGTCCCGGCCTGGGTCCATGCTGTCGACATTGACGGCGCCAAGCCGCACTACCATCGGCAGGCAACCGAGCTGTATTATGTGCTCGATGGCAAAGGTGTCGTAGTTTTGGATGGAGTCGAACACGAGGTCGAGAAGGGCTCTCTCGTCCATATCCCCCCCGGTGTGGTACACGCAGCCAAGGGGCAGATGCGTGTGCTCGTAGTGGGCATCCCCGACATCCGCGAAGAAGATCATTTCTTTCCCGAAGACTCCGAATGATCTGAGCTGGACGCAGCCCGGCCGGTGTTGTCTCTTGCTTGCAGTTCTCGCTCAACTCTTTCGGAAAGCATCTCATAGAAAAACTGCGCGGCCAAGCGATTGCCTTCCTCGTTCCAATGAGAATCGTTGGGCAGGTACAAAACATGACCGGTTTCCGACACCGTTCGAAACCGGTCGAGTAGGTCCATGAACTCGATGCGTTCATGCAAGCAAAACTTCTCGAGCAGCCTCTGCACTCGGTCCCAGTGAAAGACGGAAGCGTCCAAATTGTAATGCCGGATGAACTTTTCTCTGAGCCGCCGGTTTACTTGAATCTCGTCAGGAAAGACCGACACGACGAATGCGGCGTGGTGTTCCTGCAACACATCCCGCATCTGCGCCAGGCTCTCGAAAACGTACTGATAATGGTCACGGAATTCATCTTGCTTTGTCATGTCCGCGACCTCCATCCGTAGATTTAAAGAGTGCAGATACTCTTCCTGGGGAAGGGGAACATGGGCCTCGGTTTCCCTTTCACTCGCCTGGGCTCTGAAGAGGTGCCAAAACACGGTCCATTTTTCCCGTAAGAACAGACACAACCGGCTTTGGAGCACGACCGGTTTCCCCCACAGGGTCCAGTACATATCCCGATCCACGAAAACGTCCGTGGTCACGCCCCCCACGACGATCCGTTTTCGATTTCGCCGGGCATCAAACAGGTCATTGCCCGCAAAGACCCCTAGCACGACTAGATCCGGCTCATATTGAAGGCCGAACTTTTTCAAGACGACCAGCTGTTCGGCCGTGTGGGTTTGCGAATATCCTCCGTTGATTACCTCCACCCGTTCGGGTCCGAAACGAGCAGCGAAGCTGTGTTCCAGAACCGCGGTGTAGTTGCTGTCTGGTCCACCCATCCAGCTGAACGAGTCGCTCAAAAAAAGGATGCGAAACTTGCGCGGATCGGCCGCATGGGGGTAGTCACGGTCGTTGAAACCGAATTCGTTGGCCACCGCGTCACCGTACCTCGCGTAAGGCCGGACCCGGAAGCCCATGTCGGGGTCAAAAACATAGAACGAGGAGGCGAAAATCCAGTCATCGAAGATTAACAGGACAAACTCGGCAGCCACAAACACCACGACGGCAAAAAACAAGATGGCGGCCGTTGCGCGCAGGTGCTTTTGCAGGGAAAGGGAACCCATCGACGGAACTCTCGCTGAATCGTCTTGATCGCTTAGACTATAGATGGCCACACAATCCGTGACAACCCGGATATCGTGACAACCCGCATCGTGGCGTGGCAACCCGGATATATTGAATCGCAGATCATTTGTAGCGTGGCCGCGGTCGAGCAGGATAAGATTCCGTTCTTGATGTGCGAACGGCGTTCTCGGGCGAGGAGCATGGACCTTCATATTCGTCACATGACACCAGAGGATTTCGAAGCCGCCATGAGGCTGAAGGACTCGGCCTCGTGGAATCAGGTTCGCGGAGACTGGCATGGATTCATCGAGCTCGAGCCCGACGGTTGCTTCGTGGGCGAAAAAGAGGGCCGTGTCGTCGCGACCACCACCACGATCAACTACGAAGACCGCATGGGGTGGATCGGGATGGTCCTGGTCGATCCCGACTTTCAGCGACAAGGGATTGCAACTCGACTGATATCTCATGCGATCGACTATCTGGAGTCGATAGACTGCCGGTGCCAAAAGCTGGACGCGACCGAGCTCGGGTCGTTTGTCTACCAAAAATTCGACTTTACGAACGAGTACCCTGTCGAGCGTTGGCGGCATCCGCACCCTTCGAGCGTCAGGACCGAAAGTCTCACCAACATACTCCCCTGGGAGAGCGAACACCTTGATTCCATCGTCGACTTCGACCAGACTGCCTTTGGCGCTTCGAGAGCCAAGCTGCTGGCCTGGTACGGGTCCAACGATGCACCCAGGTTCGTCTCTGAAGCTACCGGCCGTCCCACTGGATACGTCGCCGGCCGCCGGGGCAGTCAGGCCTGGCAACTTGGGCCGTGTGTCGCGGACGACGGCCGGATTGCCAGGGCACTGATGGGTGCCTTCCTGGCGCAGGTTCCTTCCGGTCCGGCAATCGTCGATACCGTGGCAGACAACCACGAGGCGATCCAGCTGCTCGAAGAATTCGGCTTCAAACGCCACCGGAGACTCCATCGGATGTCCCGCGGGGGTTGTCCCGCGGGAACCGTCGGGCGGATCTTCGGCATGGCTGGATTCGAATTTGGATAGGAATGAAACCTCCGAGCATTTCCCTTCACGAAATCTCCGATGAAGGACAGCTGGAGGACGTCCTTTCCACTCCCTACCCCGAAGACGTCGACTTCGCCCGCACTCTGGAAGGCGACATACTGATACTCGGTGCCGGCGGCAAGATGGGCCCCACGCTCGTCCGTCGCATCGTCCGCTCCGTAGCCGCGGCAGCCAGCGAAACAAAGGTATACGCCGCGTCCCGATTCACCGACGAGAGCTCTCAGCGCAAGCTGACCGCCTGTGGTGCCGTCAGCATCTCCGTCGATCTGCTGGACACAGCGAATCTGGAGACCCTCCCGGATTGCCCCAACATCATCTATATGGTGGGTCGAAAATTTGGCGCGGTGGGCAACGAACCCCTCACCTGGGCAACCAATACCTACTTGGCCGCACGGATTGCCCGGCACTTCCGTTCCTCCAGGATCGTTTCGTTCTCCACCGGCAACGTCTACCCCCTCGTTCCGGTCGACTCCGGTGGATCCAAAGAAGAGGATCCGGTCGCCCCGATCGGCGAATACGCCCAATCCTGTCTGGGGAGAGAACGCGTGCTGCAGTATTTCGCGAAGCATCAGTCGACGCCAATGTGTATTCTGCGCCTCAACTACGCCCTAGAGGCTCGGTATGGAGTTCTGTTGGACATTGCCCTCAGGGTTGCATCAGCCGAACCCGTGTCCGTCGACACCGGTTACGTCAACGTGATCTGGCAAGGGGATGCCAACTCGGTTTGTTTCCGGTCCCTTGGGCAGTGCAAGGCTCCGGCAGAAGTTCTGAACGTGGCGGGTCCGGAAACCCTGTCGGTCCGGGATCTGGCCCTGCAGTTCGGCCAAAGGTTGGGACGCCCACCGATCTTTCGCGGAAAAGAGACAGGGACGGCTTTTCTGAGCAACGCGGAAAGGTGCCATCAGTTGTTTCGGGTGCCCCGCGTGTCCATAGACGGGCTACTCGACTTGATCTGCCACTGGATCGAGGTCGGGGGTCCGGTTCTAGACAAACCCACGAAGTTCGACGTCCGCGATGGAAGCTACTGATGAACTGGATTGACCGAGTGCGAAGCCACTTGATGAAAGGTCTGGTGATTCCGGCCCACCCTCTGGCGTTGACCCAGAAACGCAGGCTGGACGAGCGCCGCCAGCGAGCATTGACACGTTACTACCTCGCCGCCGGCGCCGGCGGCGTTGCCGTGGGCGTCCATACGACCCAATTCGAGATTCACCGCCCCACAGTGGGACTGTACCGTCCCGTCCTGACCCTCGCCGCTGAAGAGCTGAAGAAGCATTCAATCTCGGCGGGTCGCGCTGCCGTTTCCGTTGCGGGAATCGTAGGGAAGACCAAGCAGGCGGCGCGCGAAGCCGCCATCGCCCGCGAGTTGAACTACGACTGCGGGCTGCTGAGCCTGGCGGCCATGAAAAACGTCTCCGAGTCCGATATCCTCGATCATGCGCGAGCGGTGGCCGAGGTGATCCCCCTGTTCGGCTTTTACCTGCAGCCCGCCGTGGGCGGATGCGAGCTAAGCTACCGTTTTTGGCGTCGATTTGCCGAGATCGAAAATCTAGTCGCCATCAAGATTGCTCCGTTCAATCGTTACCAGACGCTCGATGTGGTCCGGGCGGTAGCGGAATCCGGACGCAAGCGCGAGGTGGCCCTGTACACCGGCAACGACGACGCGATCCTCTTGGATTTGTTGAGCGAGTTCTGTTACTCCGTTTCGGGCCGGTGGGAAACACTCCGAATCGTGGGGGGACTGCTAGGACAATTCGCCGTGTGGACACGGAAAGCAGTCCAACTGATCCGCGACGCTCGAAACGTCGTGCGCGGCGGGGGCCCGATCCCTCGGCAATGGCTGAAGCGCAACATTGAGATGACCGACGTCAACGCCGCGCTCTTTGACGCGCAGAACGGCTTTGCAGGTTGCATACCCGGGATTCACGAGATTCTTCGACGGCAGGGCCTTCTGCGGGGGCGCTGGTGTCTCGATTCCAGGGTCGCGCTGTCGTCCGGCCAGATGGCGGAGATCAATCGTGTTTGTCGCGCCTATCCGTATCTCAACGATGATGCGTTCGTAGCGAAACACCTAGACGCATGGCTCGCGTGAGCCCCAAGGGAAGCCGATGCCAACAAACTCACCCGCCGCACAAGTCATTCCCTGGTATCAGGGTCTAGACCGCTACTGCTGGATCGTGTTGACCATTGCAGCCCTGGGCTGGCTCTTCGACACGATGGACATGAACCTGTTCAATCTGGTGCGAAGCTCCTCGGTTCGCGATCTCTTGCGCGAAGGCATCTCCGATCCGGACGTGCTGGAGCTGGAAACAAGGAGAGTTGGAGGGTGGATCACGGCGGCGTTTCTGATCGGTTGGTCGGCCGGTGGGTTCATCTTCGGGGTGCTGGGAGACCGGTTGGGACGAACCCAAACCATGATCCTGACCATTCTGATCTACGCCGGCTTCACCGGCTTGAGCAGTCTTGCGTGGAACTGGGAATCCTACGCTGTCTTGCGGTTCATGACGGGTCTGGGGGTCGGCGGGGAATGGGCAGCCGGTGCGGCCATTGTGGCGGAAGTCTTTCCGGAACGGTCTCGCCCAATGGCCCTGGGATCACTGCAGGCACTTTCCGGGTTCGGAAACATGATGGCCGCCGTGATCACCTTCACGCTGGCGGGACTGAGCTGGCGCTGGGTATACGTCGTCGGCGCGTTCCCGGCACTCCTGGTATTCTGGATTCGACGCTCCATCAAGGAACCGGAAAAGTGGCAGCAGGCAAAGGCCCGGGAATCTCTGGGAGAGGAAATGGGCGCCATCAGCGAGCTCTTTCGGGATCCCGTGCTGCGCCGCAACACGATCGCGGCGCTTCTCATGGCGATCGCGGGCCAAGGGGCATTGTGGGGCATTGGCTTCTGGAGCGTCGATCTGTTGACGTCGGTGCTCGATCCGTTTTCGGTTGCTCCTGCTGACATGGACCGTACCAAGAGCATCATGTTCCTTGTGCAACAGGTCGGCGCGGTTGTTGGCGTCTATCTATTCGCCGTCTTCAGCGAACGAACCAACCGGCGCACCGCTTTCTTCTTCTGGTTCGGATTGGGTATCGTGGTTGTTCCTCTTTTTTTCTGGACGGTGGCTCTCGCGCCCGCGACTTCGTTGCCGGCATCGGTCGATGGTATCGCAGGCGTGCTGACTTTTTCTTCCGCGCTTCCAGAAGGCGCACGCGTCACGGTCACGGTGGCCACGCTCCTTGCCTTTGTCCTGGGCTTCGCTACGCTCGGGCCGTTCTCCGGATATACGGTCTACTTCCCCGAGTTGTACCCCACGCGATTGCGGGCGACTGGCTGTGGTGTCTGTTACAACGGTGGGCGCTTCCTGGCAGCGGTGGCTCCTGTCGCTCTCGGCGCTCTCACGACCCACTTTGCCGCACAGCCAAACGCCGTGGCCGGAGGCATGCCCATGGCAGCCACCGTTGTCACCGGAATCTACCTCCTTGGTTTCATCGGAGCCGCCTTGGGGCCGGAAACGAAGGGGAAGCCGCTACCGGAGTGAAGCCTCCGGCTTTCAAAACGCGCCAGTCGCTTGGGAACGTAACTGCGCAGCGCACCGTGAAAAACCGTGGTTTTTGATGATTTGCTACGTTACACGCATAGCGGCAGATCCGCGAGCAGTTACTTAAGAGCAGTCAGCTAAGAGCTTTCAGCTTTTTTCAGGCGATGTCGGATGGCCTCTAGCTCTATGACGGCTTGACGGTCTTTGGGGAGATTCATCGCCTTCTTGGACTTGATCAGGGCGTCAAGACTCAATACCTGACATTCGACTCCATCAATGTCGATGGAAATCGTTTGGGGCGCAACTCTGTCGTAGTCACCAATGCCGGTGATTTCTGAAAGGATATCCAGCTGTCCCTGATCGGTGACGAGGTTGAGATTCTTGAAACTGAGTAACTCTTTCACGTCATCCCCCAACGGAATCAGCTTGGGATGCATCCGAAAGCGGGGAGAAAGTCCTCGAAGCGCACGAACTATCCTTTCCAAATTCTCGAGCGTCAACGGTGCGCAAACGTCGACGTCTTGGGTCACGAGTTGTGAGCCGTGGAAAACCCCTGCAATTCCGCCGACAACGACGAATTCGACTTGATGCTGTTTAAGACGTTTCAGGAGATCGAGGGTCGAAACCATAGTATCGGATTCCAGCCGCCCGAACGGACGCTACGAGATTCAACGCCCGGTCATGATAGCGTATCCGTTCCAGGGGGGTGAGGGTCAAAAGGAATTCGAGCTGGGACATATCGATCCCGTAGTCGACGGCGCTCTGATACGCCTTTCCGCGCGAAGAAACAGGGTTGGACTCATTACCGCTCATCAAATGATTGTAGCTCACGCAGAAGCGTGCGTTTTAGCAAATTGTTGCTCGAAACCGTATGAAGCTCGCAGAGAGTCAGTTCACTCCACTCAATCGAGAAAGGGAAAGAGTTTCTGGGCGTTGTCGTGATAGATCTTGCGTAACACTTCGTCCGGTAGATTCACCCCGTGAATCGGGCCCCAGGGTCGCGGCACACGGAATGTGATCCTGTCGTCATCGGTCTCCAGGGTCCGGATGTACTCGGCAAACTGTGGCCCGCGTATCTCTCCATCGGTTCCGAACAGAATCCGGTCCTGATACCGGAGGGCGAATTTTCGACCGCTGTTGGGAACCGAGCCCAGAGCCCAATTGCGCGCTCCCATCTCGACGGTCAAATTGGGATAGCGGTCCAGCAATCTTCCCACAGCCGCCAGATCGTGCGCGAGGCTGGCGTAGTGCAATCCGACGAACTGCGTCTTTGGATGACGCTCCACGATCGCGTTGCGCTGTCGCATCAGCTCCTCGTGGGTGTAGCGAGGAATCCCCTCGAAGTCCTTTCCATTGAAGTACCACTCCGGTCTCCGGATCAAGGACAAGTACGATTCGTTCTTGCTGTCCCAGGGTCTGAAGAAAGCAATGGGATCCGCCGTATGGATCAAGACCGGCATCTTCAGCTCGCCACACTTGGCCCAAACGGGATCGAGCCGGAGATCGTTGACCGGGACGAACTTCCCGGAACTGTCTTTGAGGTACAGGCCGAGAATCTTGGAGATCTTCAGGCATCGTGCCCCCGCCTGATACGCCTGCTCGAGGCTTTGCGCCGCCTGCTCGGAAAAGTCCGGCTCGTTGATTTTGCTCCAATCCATCAGCGCGCAGACGATGAAGCGGCCCGGATACTTCCCGCTGAGGTTCTGGACATTCTCCCGAAGTTGATCCCCCCAGCCTCCGGTAAGATTGACCACGGCCTGAACGTTCATCTGATCCATCACTCGAACACCGCGAGCAATGTTTTGGGGGTCGACCGGATAAATGGGCCGCGCGACGTGTTTGTGGACGTCAATAATCGGATACTTCGCGCTTTGGATTTTGGTCACCGGGACCACGGCGTTGCTCTCAGGCTGCCAATCCTTCAACCGGATGTCGTGCGCCGCCGTCATTTCTTCCAGCCATTTCTTCATCTTCGACGGAGGCTGCAGGTCCGGGCTTTGAGCCCAAGCCGGATGCCTCGTGCAAAGCATCCCTATACATATGAGAATGGTGCAGATCAAAACAGGGCGAATTCGTTTCATATGGGACCTCCTCCAGGGTGACGGCATCACAGAATGTACGGCCGATTCGCGCCTCCGATGTTATCCGGCGAGCAGGTCGACCGCAACAAATCGACCCTTCGATTGCCGTATTGTATGATGAAAACACGCAATGGAAGCGTCACCACACAAATCGAGGAAAAAGCCGATGCGATCTTCTCTGCCCTGGGGCATTCTCTTTGCGGCGGCGGCACTGTTCGCGACATCCCTCACGCCGGAGACTCGCCGTTTCGACGTTCGACCTTCCGAGGAGCGCGCGGAAGAAGACCGCGAGCGGCTCGGACGGAGCGGACCGATACAAAACTACGGAAAACAACCCGTGCGTTCCGACGCCGGCATCATGCGCATCAAGCCGTACCGGAGAAGCGGGAACCTGGACGTTGACGTTCGAGGTCGGGCTGTCCGGTCTGGCCGTGGACGACGGACTCTTGGTCTACATTCCGCACGGTTGGTCTGGACCCATGACATTGGAGCAAGGCTTCCCATCGCAACTCGGCTACAACAACCCGGTAGAAAAGGCGACCTCGACCTCGGCCGGTCTTTGCACCGCGACCGCATCCAACCCGGCCACGAAGATCAGGCTCTTCACCAGCTGGAAAGACTCCACTCGTTTGGGTGAGGGCCTCAATCTGTGGGTTGCGGTAGCCGGCGCGCCGCTCGAGGAGGGCGACTGGATCCAGATCGTCTACGGAGATCGTCGCCATGGCGGACCCGGCGCCCTCACTGCGTACTTCAGCTCGCAATTCGAGTTCAACACGATGGTGTTCCGCCAGATGGATTGGGTCAAGTTCAACGAAGGAGCCTGGATCAGCGAGCAGGGCAAACGACCTTTCGGACCGGCTCGCCTTCTGGGAGCCGCCAAGGAGTTCTTCTACGTGGATCGGCCTCCGCGCATCCGGACCATCGGCCGCGAGGCTCGGACCCTGGACGTCTTTGTTCCCTCACGCGTGCGAGTCCGACATGCCTTTGATATTCAGGTCGTCGTTCGCGATCCACGAGGGAATCCAGCATCAGGATATGCCGGAACCATCCAATTTCAGCCCCAAAATGATGTCGTGCAACCCGCCGAGTATTCCTTCTCGGACGCCAACGAGCCCTTCGTCCGGTTCACAGGCGCCGGCCAGATCCACAGAACCGGCGTCTATCGGCTCAAGGTTCGAGACCCGGCGAGCGGACTTGCTGGAGTCAGCAATCCGATCGAGATCATCCCTGACGAACAAGATCGAGTCTACTGGGGAGACCTTCACATCCACACCTGGGAATCCGACGGGCTCAACACGGTATCGGATGCGTATCGCTACGGCAGGGAAATGGGGGCCCTCGATTTTTGTGCCATCAGCGACCACAGCAACGGAGTCAAATCGCCCCAGAGACGAGCAGCGCAGAGGTTCTTGGACGACGGACGATTCGTAACCTTCAGTGGCTATGAACAGACCGTGACAGGCGGGGGACACGTGAACATCTCTTCCTGCAAGACCGCGCCGACTACGACTCCGTCTACTCTCCAGTCATGAGCAAGCAGGAGTTCTGGGAGAAGCTGCGTTCATTCGGTTCCCGACAGGTCATCGCCGTGCCCCACAACCACGCCGGGGGCGGTTGGGAAGATTTCGACGACGAAGTCGTGCGGCTCAACGAGATCTACTCGGTGTGGGGAAACTCGGAGGCTCACGATCCGGACCTCCGCCCCTATGTGCTTCCCTTGAAGCCGAAGAAACGCCGAAACTACCAGGATGCGCTGAAGCGAGGCCTGCGCCTCGGTTGCATAGGCTCGGGCGACGAGCATGCGGGTCGACCCGGCTATGGTGATTGGCTCCGCCATTTCCGCTCTTGGCACAACGGGCTCGTCGCTGCAATCGCGCCGTCGCTCGGGCGGAAAGAAATATTTTCAGCCCTATGGGATCGGAGCGTCTACGCCACCACAGGAGTCCGGATCATTCTCGATTTCGAGCTCAATGGCCATGGCATGGGATCCGTGATCTCGGCAGAGGAAAGCGCGCCCCGCGAACTACGAGTGAAGGTGATCGGGACGACCGATCTGAGGGCAGTCGAATTGATCCGAAACGATGAAATCGCCTATTCCTTCCCGGGGCGCGGCCCCGAAGCCAGCTTTCAGTGGCGGGACGAGACCCGGCCCGGCGGCCAAGCCTACTACTACGTCCGTGTTACCCAGCAGGACACGAACATGGCGTGGTCCAGTCCGATCTGGGTCATTGGGCCTTGAACCACAGCCAGGCCTCGTGGCTCCTTCCATACATTCGGTCTCCGGCGCCGGGCCTGCTGCCGATGGCCCCACTCCGGTCCTCTCAAATCCATAATGTTCCCCCAATTCCAACGCGATAAGACAATTGTAACTTGAAGGTTTGCAAGGCTTATGGGGTCTTCGGGCGCGCTTACGTTTTGACTCGAGTGACTCGCCTGGACAAATTCACCGGTACCTTCGCTCGTTACCGTGGCCGCCATTTCGTTCTTGCAATAGCCTTGCTCGTGTCGCTCATTCACCAGGTCATGATGTTGTGTCTTCACTTCTTCTCGAGCCCAACGTGGAAGGGATCAGAATGACCGCCGACTGGTACATGGAGCATGGCTGGTGTCCGAAACCAACAAGATGACAAAGACAGTCGCGATGACAAAGACAGTCGCGCGGATTGAGCGAAATCCTAGGAAAGACGCTACCCGCTCCTATGATCTCGTCGTCGTGGGAGGCGGTATCTACGGCGTTTGCATGGCGCTCGTTGCTTCGCAATCCGGTCTCCGGACCTTACTGTGCGAGCGCGAGGATTTTGGCGGTGCTACCAGCTTCAACAGCCTTCGTATCGTCCATGGTGGACTCCGCTATCTTCAGTCTTTGGACTTCCGCAGGTTCTTCGAATCGTTGCTCGAGCGGCGTTGGTTCCTGCGCCATTTTCCGGAACTGGTTCGACCCTTGCAATGTCTCATGCCGCTTTATGGCGAAGGCTTTCACAGCCGGCCGGTGCTACGAACGGCAATGAAACTCAACGATCTACTTTCCTGCAGACGTAACCGTGGCGTCGGTTCAAGCCATCACTTGTCCCCGGGAAAACTCTTGACGGCCGAGCAAGTCGAAAGAGCCTTCCCGCTCGTGGACAGGAAGGGATTGCACGGGGCAGCGCTTTGGTACGATGCCAGCATGACAGATTCTCAGCGACTCGTTATCACGATCCTGAAATGGGCATGCCAGCTAGGGACCAGCGCACTCAACTATTTCGAGGCAAGAGAACTCATCCTCAACAAGGGCAAGGTCGATGGGGTGGTTGCCGTCGACAGAGAGACCGGTGAGAGCTACAAGTTCCGTTCGAGGACGGTCGTGAACACCGCCGGACCCTGGTGCCGTACCGTAGCGGCCCGCTTCGATCGGGATTACGAGCAGCTATTCAGGAAGTCGATCGGGTGGAACGTCCTGTTCAACAAGAAGGCACTCTCGGATTGCGCTTTGGCGATCACACCGCGACAGCCCCGAGCTCAAACGTACTTCATCCACCCGTGGAAGGACCTCTTGCTCGCCGGCACCGTGCACGAGCCATGGAGTGGCAAAACGGCAGATCCAATGCCCGAATCCGCGTCGGTCCTGCAGTTCTTGAACACGCTCAACCAGTCCATTCCAGGGTTGAACCTGGACGCGAAAGACATCCTTCACGTTTCCGCCGGTCTCTTGCCTGCCAGAGACAGCAACACCTCCTGGCCGACTCACCGCGAGGTCATCCTGGACCACGGATCTTCCGGTGGTCCAGAAGGCCTCTACAGTATTTCCGGGGTCAAGTTCACAACCGCTCGCCTCGTCGCCGAGAAGACCCTGCATCGCGTCCTTCCAAGCCTTCCCAAAAGCGTTCGGACCCAAAGAGCGCCGTCTCTCCCGAGCGGCGTCCCGCTGGTTTTGAACGCAGACCTGGACGTCAAAGGAGACAGAGATCCCACCTGGAAATCCCGTATCGCACAGATCATCGAGGAAGAATCCGTGCGTCATCTCGATGACCTCATTCTGCGAAGAACAACAGTTGGAGCACAACCAGAGAAGGCGATGGCCTTGGCCACAGAAGTGTGTCAGCTCTTTCCCTGGGATGACGAACGATGCAGCGTTGAAATCGAGCGACTACGTAGATATTTCGAACACAGACGTCTCACGCAGCCGAACTAAGGGCTCGGTCCGTGCATACGTGGCGATATCGATAGAACACCCTTAACCCAGCCCCCGCGCCCCACAAACGCCCGCACCAAAGTGGAAATAGATCACCAGAGTCTTGGGTGATGACCGGACCACTGTTCGATACGAATGTGATAGGCTTGCCACTTCGGTTGTGGCCTTCGCCGGCGCCCACTCACAACGCTTCCCGTCGAAAAGGGAGGATCCCTTTATGTCGAAACAAACCTCGGAACGCACAGTGGATTACGAATTGGAAAATTCCATTGCCCGGATCTATCTGAATCGTCCGCATCGCCTCAACGCCGTCACGCCCGCGCTCGTAGAGGACTTGTGCATCGCGTTGGATCGAGCCTGCGAGGATCAGGTTCGTGTGGCGGTTCTATCCGGCCGCGGCCGCGCGTTTTGCGCGGGTTTCGATCTTCGTCACGACGAAGCTCCAGTGGACGAAAGAGAGCACTTGAGACGGACCCAAAGGATTCAGGATGTGACCCGGAAGGTACGCAGAGCATTGTTCCCCGTCGTGGCGTCGGTCCAGGGATATGCCCTGGGTGCCGGGTGTGAATTTGCTCTTTGTTGCGACCTTATCGTTGCCTCGCGTGATGCGCAGTTCGGGTTCCCCGAGGTCAGTGTTGGCCTGAGCGTCACCGGCGGCATCTCGCATGTTCTTCCCCGTTCGATAGGCTTGGCGACAGCCAAGGAATTGCTGATGCTGGGAGAACATTTCGGCGCAGAAAGGGCGTTGGAACTCGGCCTCATCAATCAGGTTGTCGAGCCGGGGGATCTAGAATCGACCGTCGCGACGCTCGTGGAAAAGTTGCGGGATCAGCCCCCTCTTTCTCTGTCCATGGCCAAGGTTGTGCTGGACCAAGGGTCCGAGCGCGATCTGGAAGCCGCGATGGAACTCGAGGTCCATCATGCCATCATCACGGGTCGATCCGATGAGTCGGCTCAGGCGGCGGAGGCGTTTCGCAAAAAATAGCTATCCGCTTTCAGCAACCCACCCGGCGCTACGAGCCGAGCTTAGTACCACATTCATCCGAATAAGTATGACGCGATGCGGGTATATACGGCGCGTAGAGTTTCACGAAAGCGGGAGTATCCAAGGTCTATCCAGGAAAGTGGAGACATGGTCGTGGCGGAAAAAGCGCTTGACCTCAAATGGCTCCTGGCTTAGCGTCGAAGGTACTTCTGAAAACCAATTTTTTCGGTCGAAGGAATGACCGTCTTACTCCGGGTGCGTGTCTGGTTCAGACAACAAGAGTGCCCGCCGGATTTTGTCTATGTGGGATCTGATTTTCGACTGGCCTGCCCTCGTGGAGCGTGGCACCGATGCCCTGATGTATCTCGTCATGGCGGCGGTGGGAACACTGTTTTTCCTGGTGCGGTAGGCTCCATCATGTCTATCCTACCAATCCCTCTGTTGCAGGTTAGTTTCAATTTTGGCGCGGTGGCCCTGGTCATCGTTCCGGTTCTCCTCGGACTGTTCTTCCTGAACTTGTTGGTCCGTCAGTACCGCCGCTGCCCGTCCAACCGTGTACTGGTCGTCTACGGCAAAGTGGGCGGCGAACGAGCGGCTCGCTGTCTTCATGGGGGTGGGACTTTCATTCTGCCCCTTCTGCAAAGCTACGCCTACCTCAACCTGGAGCCGCAAACCATCGAGATCGAGCTCACCAGCGCCCTGTCGAAAAAGAACATCCGGGTCAACGTCCCCTCGACCTTCACGATCGGCATTTCCACTCAAGCGGAGATCATGAACAATGCCGCCGAACGCCTGTTGGGCTTAACCGAGGCGGACATTGCGACTCAGGCCCGAGACATCATTTTGGGTCAGATGCGCCTCGTGATCGCAACACTCTCGATCGAGGAAATCAACCAGGATCGAGAGAAGTTTCTCGATCTCGTCAACAAGAATGTCAGCACCGAAGTCAACAAGATCGGTCTGGAGTTGATCAACGTCAACATTCGGGACATCACCGACGAATCGGGCTATATCGAGGCCCTGGGCCGTAAAGCCGCCTCGGAGGCGATCAACCAGGCGAAGATCGAGGTCGCGGAGGCGAACCGTTCCGGATCGATCGGCGAGGCCAGTGCAAATCGTGAGATGCAGGTAAAGGTCGCACAGCAGCACGCCCAGTCGGCCACGGGACAAAAAGCAGCCGAGCGAGACCAGCGAGTCCAAGTTGCCAAGCTCGAAGCCGAGGGCATCTCCGGGGAGGCCGACGCGGGACGCGAGCAAGAGATTGCTGTCGCGCAACAGGAGGCTCTGGCGGTTCAGGGCAAAAAGGAGGCGGAGGCCGACCGGCGCGTACGGGTTGCCGATCTGGAATCCGATGCCGTCAAGGGCGAAAACGAGGCCAAGGCCAACATAGCGGACTACGAGGCAACGCTGGCGGAACGTGAGGCTGATGCCACGCGGAGGGGAGAAGTGGCACTGGCCAATGCATCCAGAGACGTCCTCCTGGCCGAGAAGGAACAGGAACTGGCCCGTCTCGAGAAGACGCAGATCGCCCAGCAGCAGATCGAGCGGAAAAAGGTAGAAATCGACGCGGAGGCGGAAGCCGAAAAGTTGCGCCGAATCGCCAAAGGCGAGGCCGACGCCATTCTGGCCAGGTACATTGCTGAGGCGGAAGGTGTCCGAAAGGTGCTCGACGCGAAGGCCTCAGGCTATGAACACCTGATCAACGTCTGCGGAGATCGCAAGGATCTGGCGCCGTCCCTCTTGATCATCGAGAAGCTTCCCGATCTGGTGGCTGAACAGGTCAAGGCGATCCAGAATCTCAAGATCGACAAGGTGACGGTCTGGGACTCGGGCGCCAACGGCGGCGCCAATGGTCCCGGGGGATCCACGAGTCACTTCCTGCGAGGTCTCATCGGCGCCTTGCCACCCATCCACGAGCTGGCGAAGCAGGCCGGAATCGATTTACCGGACGTCCTGGGCAAGGTTCACAAGGAAAGCCCAACGGCCACAAAGGGCAAGACGAAGGCAACCGAAGGCAGGGAGCCCGCCAAGTCCTGACACCCCGAGCTGCGGGCCCGGCCAGATTCCAGGCCGAGTCTCTCAGGTCGGCTCGCTAGACCGTTCAGTGCCTCGTTTGAGCTGTTGGCGGAGTAGGTCAACACGCACGTGGCACATCATCACCCACAGCGTGACATGCAAGGTCGCTTGGGATATGCTCCCTTCCGCCACATAGCCATCCATTCAACCCGATCGGGGGCGTGTACCATGGATAAATTGTTGGAAGGGAAGGTTGCCATTGTTACCGGGTCCGGCCGCGGGATCGGACGAGCCGTCGTCGAGCTGTTTGCCCAGCACGGAGCCCGCGTCGTCGTGAGCGATATCGATGCAGAACCTTGCAACGAAGTAACCGAAGCAATTCGGTCGGCGGGGGGTGAAGCCCTCGCCTTGCCGGGCGATGTTACCGATCAACAGTTCCCCGACACGATCGTCAACACGGCGATCGATAAGCTGGGCGGGCTGGATATCATTGTGAACAACGCGGGTTTTACCTGGGATGCGGTGATTCACAAGATGACCGATGCGCACTGGGAGGAACTCCTGGCGGTTCATTTGACGGCGCCTTTTCGCATCATACGGGCGGCGGCCGGCTACCTGAGAGCAAAGGCGAAGGAAGAAAAAGCAGCCAAGGGCGAGTCTCGGGCAAGGAAGATCATCAACCTCAGTTCCGTCACCGGCACGAGAGGAAACGCGGGCCAGGCCAACTACTCGGCCGCCAAGGCGGGCGTGGTCGGATTGACCAAGACCATGGCCCAAGAGTGGGGGAGGTTCAACATTCAGGTGAACGCGGTAGCTTTCGCCCGGATCGAAACCCGGTTGACCCAACCGAAAGAACAGGGCGGCAAGATTCGTCGAAGCGACATGGACGTTGAGCTGGGAATCCCGGAGGCCAATATCAAGTTCGTGCTGCCGCTGATTCCCATGGGACGCGGCGGGACGCCGCAGGAGGCCGCGGGGTCGATTTTCTTCTTTGCCTCTCCCTACTCGAACTATGTCTCCGGCCAGGTTCTCGAGGTCACAGGCGGATTATAGCTCGGAGGCACCCGCCCGGTGGATCGAAGGAAAATGACTGTCGGTCCAAACGGGTGACCCGAAGCTTCTATCCGTCCGACCGTGGCAGCGCTTTACGGGGGAGCTTCTCGTCCTGCATTGCGGCGTTATAGGCAAAAATCGCCACGACCGTGGCAGCCTGGATCATATCTTCGCCCTGTACGCGATCGAACACATCCATGTTGGAGTGATGGGTTCGGGAATTGTACTCCAGCCGCTCCTGCAGAAACTGGAAGCCTGGAAGCCCAACTCGGTCGAAAGCAAGGTGATCGCTACCGAAAACCGCGCGCGGAGCCAGAATCGTCATTCCAAGGTTCCGCAACGGCTCCATCCATTCGTCAAAGATCGCCATCACACCAACGTTGGCCTGCGCCCAGATGCCTCGGACTCGACCCGTGCCATTGTCGACGTTGAAGTAGCCGGAGAACGATTCGTGCGCCTCCTTCAGCTTCATTGTTTCTGAGTCTCCAAAGTGTTCTCGGACATACGCGCTGGATCCCAGAAGGCCTTGCTCTTCTCCCCCCCAGAGCGCCATCCGGATCGTGCGCCGCGGCCGCGCTCCGACCGTCTGGAGAATGCGCATCGCTTCCATTATCGTTGCGCTTCCGCAGGCATTGTCCGTCGCCCCCGTGCCGGCGTGAGTGGAATCGAAGTGAGCCCCGATCATCACGATTTCTCGGGCTAGATCGGTGCCTCGAATCTCAGCGATAATGTTGAATCCGTCCTGGTCGTGCCACCGGGTTTGAATGTCCAGTTCGACCTTCACCGGTATACCCTTCTTCAGAACGCGGACCATTCGATTGTAGTGTTCGACTGCCAATGTGACGGACGGAGGGGCTTCGTCCGGATCCCCCTCGTGCGATCCGCCTTTGCCCACGAAAACGGTCCCTCCGTCGGCTCGCTGCGTCTTCCACGAGAGCCCACTCCCGCCTGCAATGGTGTCGCTGTTGCGCCCGCGATCCAGAACGGCAACCACGCCTTCGGACAGGAAAAAAGCGCGGATCTTTTTTTTCAAACCGGCTCGAGCTTCATCCTTCTGCGTTGCACGATCCGAAGGAATCGGAAAGCTCCGTGCCTCCTCGATATCGGCGTCGCTCATCTCGAGAACGAGCCGGCCCTCGAGCATTCGTACTTCGCGCTCGGGCTGAGCGAGCACGATCTTCCCGCGCAACTTACCTCGGTACCTCTCGAAGTCTTTCTCGGATTGAATCGGCGCGAAAATGACGTCTGCGCTTCGAGTCCCACCCGTTCCGGGCGTCCAGGACATCGGGTAGCCAATCAAAGGCTGTATTTGAGGTTCGACCATGTGGGCACTGAAGCGAACTACGGACCAGCCTGCTTCAAACGGGAACTTTTCCAGATGCACATTCGACAGGCCCCACTCCTTTGCTTTCTTCATCGTCCAGTCGGCCGCCTGCTTGATGGCCGGGGTGCCGGTGACTCTGGGACCGTACACATCCGCTAGCCAGCTAATGTGCTCCATCACCTGAGACCGAGCGGAGCCCTCTTCTCGGATTTTTTCCAGCACCTGATAGTCGACGTGCTCTTTGGCCGACACCGTCCCAAGAAGGAGCATGAAGCAAAGCGCCGTAATCCACCGATAGCGCGTGAGGGGAAACCTATGGACTGCGAGATCATGAGTCCCTGGTTCGAAGTCTGGAGACCGGGTCATTGAGATTGTCTTTCGCTACGCTACGCTACGATACGTTACGATCGAGTGAAAGCAGAGCAGCGCGGACGGCAAAGCGACATGAACCTGGTCCGTCCACGGGCGCCGCGGCCGCCCCACATTAAAGCACTAAAGATAGACGATCACCAAAACATTCCCACCGGTCGAAACCGCTCGGCAATGATGTCCGAAAATAGCGAGACAGAATTTCCGCGCTTCGATATATTTCATAGTGGTTGGTCCGAGCAATGCTCCCATTCCGTGGCAAACCGGAGCCGGATTGCTGCCGGTGGACCTTATGGGGTTTCGAATGAGCCTGGATCTCGATTCTTGCAACCGCGCTCGCTTGAGCCGGGACCTGCGATTTGACGGCCGTTTCTTCGTGGCGGTGCTTACCACCGGGATCTATTGTCGCCCCATCTGCCCGGCCCCACCGGCCAGGCGGACGAACATTCGATTCTACCCCTGCGCGGCCGCCGCCGAAGAAGAAGGATTCCGGCCTTGTCGCCGATGCCGGCCAGAGACGTCACCCGGTACACCCGCCTGGCTTGGAACGTCCGCGACAGTTTCGCGAGCCCTCCGATTGATCTCCGACGGGTGGCTCGATCACGGGAGCGTTGAGGCCCTGGCGCTCCATCTGGGAATCGGCGACCGGCACTTGCGACGGTTGTTCCTGCAACATCTCGGTGCCTCACCGAAGGCCGTGGCTCAATCGAGGCGAGTCCATTTCGCGAAACGCTTGATCGATGAAACGATGCTTCCGTTTTCCCAGGTCGCCCTTTGCTCGGGATTCGGGAGCGTTCGCCAGTTCAACACCACGGTTCGCCAGACGTTTGGGCAGGCGCCCAACGAGTTACGTCGAGCTGCTGGTGCATTCCCCCCCTCCAATCCGGGCGCTGGGCTAACACTGCGGCTTTCCTTCAGGCCCCCCCTTGACTGGAGATCGATCCTCCAGTTTCTGGAGGTGAGAGCGACCGCCGGCGTCGAGTCGGTGCGCGCGAATTGCTACCGGCGGAGTATCCAGCTGAATGGTTCGAGGGGCATCATCGAAGTCGGGGCTGTCAAGAACACGAACTCGCTGCAGCTTCGGATCCTTGCCTCCGACACCGGGGACCTTTTTCAGGTTGTCGAGCGAGTACGCCGAATCTTCGATCTGGCAGCGGATCCTCTGGAGATCAGTAGTCACCTCGAACGCGATCCCGCGCTTGCGCGTTTTGTGCACCTGCACTCCGGTTTGCGTATCCCCGGAACGTGGGACGGCTTCGAACTCGGGGTCCGTGCCGTCTTGGGCCAACAAGTCTCCGTTGCGGCAGCAACCACGCTGGCCGGCCGCCTGGTCCAAAAGTGCGGAGAACCGCTCGATGAAACACCCTACCCGGAAGTCTCCCGCCTTTTTCCACGCCCGGAAACGCTGGCCAAAGCGGACCTTTCGGGCCTGGGAATCACACGGGCCCGCACTCGTACGATACGCGAACTCGCTCGAGCTGTGTGTAGCGGGAACGTGAGCTTCGACTCCGCTAAGGGATTGGATCCCGCCGTTTCGCAGCTCAAGACCGTTGCGGGTATTGGAGACTGGACCGCACACTACATTGCCATGCGGGCCATGAGAGAGCCAGATGCCTTCCCTTCGTCCGACCTCGGTATCGTTCGCGCATTGTCGGTGCCGCAAAAAACCTTGTCCCCAGCCGAGGTCGAGCAGCGGGCCGAGGCCTGGCGCCCCTGGCGTGCCTACGCCGCCATGCACTTCTGGATGCACGGCAGCCCAAATCCAGCAACCTGACAAGAGGAAACGCAATGGGAGAAACCTGTTACACGTATCTCGAGAGTCCGGTGGGCCCGTTGTTGCTCGCCGGCAAACGTCGAGCCCTGCAGTGGATTGCCTTCTCCACTGGAAAAGGCGCGAAGCGTCCCGAACACGATTGGGAGGCAGATGAGAGGCCTTTTCGCAGTGCGATTCATCAACTTCAAGAATATTTTCGGGGCCAGTTGCAATCGTTCGACCTTGACCTCGCCCCTCGGGGAACCCCGTTTCAACTCGCAGTCTGGAATCAACTCCGCGAGATCCCCTACGGAGTCACCGCGTCGTATGGCGAGATTGCTCGCGCGATAGGCCGCCCCTCTGCAGTGCGCGCCGTAGGGGCCGCCAATGGACGAAACCCCCTGCCGATCGTCGTCCCTTGTCATCGTGTGATAGGCAGCAGCGGACAGCTCACGGGGTACGGAGGCGGGCTGGATGTCAAGGAGGCTCTTTTGGCCTTGGAGCGAGGCGATTTGCTTCCTTTCAAGGACTAACTATCGCAGTCTCTCCCTTCACTCCGGCGGAAGGCTACCCGCGGGCCAGCTCGTCCATTACAAAATCCAGGCTTTGACCGAAACGATCGATTACGGAATCGACCTCTGCTCTCGTGATACACAGGGGCGGCGAAAACGCGATGATGTGTCCGAACGGCAGAGCTCTCACGACGAGTCCGTTCTCGAGGCATTGCGATGCAACCCGCGCGGACACCTTCGTCTCCGGATCAAAGGGACGCTTCGATCCCTTGTCCGAGACCAGCTCCACTCCTGCGATGAGACCTTGTCCGCGCACGTCCCCTACCAGGGGGTGGGAAGAGAATCTCTCCGTGAGACAATCTTGCAAGTACTGCCCGACAGAGTCGGAGTTGCCGACCAGGTTTTCACCAACCAGAATATCCAGATTGGCCAGCGCGCTCGCAGCCCCCACCGGATGGCCCGTGTAGGTAAACCCATGGGCAAACGGGCCGGTAGCGGCCGACGTTTCCCGGAGTACCTCCCAAACTTTTTCTGAAACAAGGACGGCTGAGAGAGGGAAATAGCCACTGGTCAACCCCTTGGCCACGGTCATCAAGTCCGGTTCGATCCGGTAGAGCTCAGATCCGAACATCCGCCCGAGACGGCCGAATCCACAGATGACCTCGTCGGCAATCATCAGCACATCATGCCTTCGAACGACCCTTTGGACCTCTTCAAAATAGCCGCTCGGGGGTGGAATGACCCCGCCTGCCCCCATGAGCGGCTCGGCAATGAACGCTGCCACGGTCTCTGGACCCTCCGCTTCGATCAGTTGATCTAGCTCGTCCGCCAGCGCCTTGGAGAAGTCTCTCTCGGACATGCCAGGCTGGGCATTGCGATAGTAATAGGCCGCCCGGGTGTGGAGGATGTTTGGAATCGGAAGGTCGAACGCCTTATGAAATACCGGGAGACCGGTCAGGCTCGCAGAAGCGAGCGTCGTGCCATGGTAGGCCTGCAATCGCGCAATGATCTTCTTCTTCTTGGGTTTTCCTCTCAGGTTGTTGTAGTACCGGATAAGTTTAACCTGCGTGTCGTTGGCATCCGAACCAGAGTTGCCGAAGAACACCTTGCTCAGTTTTCCAGGAGCCATTTCCAGCAGCCGATCCGCGAGGAGAATCTGCGGCTCGTGCGACATGGAGGCGAAGGAATGGTAGTAGCCCAAACGGAGGACTTGCTCAGCCATGGCGTTGGCCAGTTCCTTCCTCCCGTAACCAATGTTCACACACCAGAGACCTGCCATGGCATCGATATACTCCTTTCCGGTGGTATCGCGCAGCATGACGCCTTGGCCCTCGGCCATGATTCGCGGGCCCGTTCGCAGATGGTCGGCAATGGAGGTAGCGGGGTGAAATAGACGTTCCTTGTCGAGCTCTTGGAGGGTCAACGTATCTAACTGTTCCGAACTCATGATGCCTCCTGGGATTAATGCAAAAAACTCCTATGGATGAGAGTACTCTTTCGAGCGTAACACAGACAAGCGACCCTGATGAGTGAATTTGAGCGTCTTGGGTCGCTTTGCGCTGAGTGTCGTGTGCTTTCCGCAAAAGCTGGCGGTAAGCTGTTACGAGTGATCCTCTTGGAAGGTTCGAGCACGTCAACGGTGGGATTTCGTTCAGTTGTTGCAGGCAGGACTCAAAACCGATCAAATAGGAAGGACAGAAGTTGCCGCCCACGGAGTGGGCGGCCTACGCTCTAGCCGCCAGGGCCGTCGGCGCTGTAATAGGAAGTAAGCGTATTGATACTATCTTCGAGATCCTCGACCTGGTACTGCAGGATGTCCCGAATCGACAAAACGCCCCTGATTCGATCAGAGCTGTCGACGATTGGAAGATGGCGGAAGTGTCCGTCCAACATCAATCTCAAAACCTCGGCGAGTTCCATATCTTCGTGGACCGACTCGACTTTGGTTGTCATGACAGTCGAGACCTGGGTTTGTTCCGGAGACAACCCGCAGTAGATGACCTTCTTCATGAGGTCTCGCTCCGAGAATATCCCTTCGATCCTCTCGCTCTCAACCACGGCAACCGCACCGACCGTGTTTTCAACCATCGCTTTCACAGCGTCCGCCACCGTGGCGTCGTGGTGAACCACGACGGGGGAAACATGAACAAGCTTCATGAGGTTCAATCGACACCTCCAGCAGTATATTAGGACTCGGCCACGAAGATAGCAGTGGGGCGCAATACAGCATCCCAATATAGCAAAAACGAAACAAACATCAAACAGTCAACCCATAACCCATGACTGATCTATAATTTACAAACGGGCTGGCTTTGCAGTTAATTTCGCTCGGCAATTGTGCGACACTCTTCTGGAAGGTTTGAACCTCAGTCCGTCAACTGAAACCGGTCTGGATTCCCACGACCAAGGTTCGCTGCGGAGGAACGATGTTGAAAATCTGGTCGTGCTTTTCTGTTTTCGTCCTGTTTCTCGGGCTCGGAACTACTCGAGCGGAAAAAAAACCGTGGCAGGATAAGTCCCACTCTGTTGGGGACATCAAAATTCACTACATCGAGGCCGGGACGGGCGACCGTTACCTCGTGTTCATCCCCGGGTTGATGACAACCGCGGAGATCTGGAGTGAGCAAATCCCCTACTTTGTCGTCCGAGGCTTTCATGTCATTGCCATAGACCCGCGAAGCCATGGTCAAACTACGAAGACCGAAGACGGCAACACCTATACTCAGCAGGCGGCGGATCTGTTCGCCTTCTTCAGCACCTTGGAAATCCGGCAGCCCTACCTCGTGGGATGGTCAGCCGGAGTCACCGTGCTGCTGGAGTATATCTCTAGTCCCGACACCGGAAGCCCAGCCGGCCTCGTGCTCGTCGACGGCTCACCTTACGGGCTCAAGGAACCGGACTATCCCGGAGGCATGACCATGCAACAGGCTCGGAGCTTCCTCGTCGGCCTTCAAAACAACCGAGACAAGTTCACCCGGGGATTCGTCCAGTCGATGTTCAAATCTCGTCAACCCGAGCTCCGGAACAAACAGATATACGAGGGGTGCCTCAAGACTCCGGCGGGCACGGTCTCCGCGCTTTTCTTCGACCTCTTTTCAGGTGATCGGCGTACAGCTCTTCTGCGTATCTCCGTTCCCACTTTGATCTTCGTCCCCGAGGAGCGGCGTTCATTGGGAGAGTACCTTCAATCCAAGATCGAGAAATCCAAGCTTGAAGTGATTTCCGATGTAGGTCACGCCCTTTTCATCGACAAGCCTCAAACTTTCAATCAACTCCTGGAGGGCTTCCTGGAGGCAAACTGAAGTGCCCGGGTTCCTAGCGAGAGATGAAGTATGAGACCGTCGGAAATTGAGGTTTTTTTGATTTGTCTGTTATTTCCGATTCGGGATTTGGAGATCCGGGTTACCGCGCCCGACGTTTGACGGTTCCCTTCGAAGTCAAATAAAAAGGCTCGATGATACTCTCTTCGATCTTCTTGCGGAACCCTTTGACCGGCCATTGCTGTTCGCAAAAAACGCCAAGAACATATCCCTGGACCCGCGGACGCGCCTCGGCATCCAGGAATGTTTGTAAAAGGCCCCGGCGCAGCTCCTCATCGGCATTCCTCGCGATGAAGTCGATCGCCGCGATACACACGTCGTCGTCATCGTCCTGCAGGAGTTTCAGAACCGTCTCGCTAGCCAAAGGGAAGGCTTCGTCGGGAAGATGCTCGATCATGACGGCCTTTGCCTGCGGCCAACGGGTATACCCCTCCGCCAGGTCCTCGAGCACGTCCCTCAGTGCCTTGTGGAATTCTTCGGCTGGCAGAATCTCGCGCAGCGCACGAATGGGCCAGGTAACCTCTCCTTCGGTTCTCAGATATCCCAGGATGGGAGCAACGGCCGCTTGCCCGACACCAGAAATGAGCGTAACGGTATACTGTTTCTCCTCCGAATCCATCGTTGCCTGGGCGACCTGGATGGTAAAACGGCGGAGAAGGGCTTTGGCAGCGCCTGGCGTTCCCCAGGCAGCAAGCCGTTCCATGGCTGCCACCCGGGGCGCGGCATCACCGTGAGTTTGCGTGACCTGCTTTACGGCTTTCTTCAACTGCCTTTCGGAAGGGGTTTTGCCATCGCCGAAAAGTCGCCCTAAAATGTCCATTGTGTCGCATTCTACATGACGAGGAAATGGCATGGAAATATAATACTCCGCGCACCGAGCCTACCCTGACCATCGACGTTGACATGGCTCGAGGGGTGTCGCGGATCGAATCGAGGAGACGAGCTTCTATGGAAGAGAGAGACTTCTTCAAGGAAAAAGATGAAAGCCTGGCTGCCAACATATACTGTCCGAAGTGTCGCGAAACCCACGAGTATCCCATTCGATGGCGTCGCCGCACCAAGAAATCGTCCCTGCCTCCTCGGGCGGATGAGAGGGATCGCGCTCGTTTCGCGAAAGCTCGGAACTACCGGGTCCGTATCGATGACAGCGTTCGCTGCCAAAACGCACGCTGTCGCAGGACCATTGAAATAACGTCGCTTCAAACCGTGGTCTTGGACTGACAGGTCTCTTCGGATGGGCGACCGTAGCGCGAAAAGCGCCCGCCAGCGGCCAGGAGGGCTATTGGGGCGCCCTCGACCCGTGTGAGTTTCATCTCTCCACGGATCCTTCGAGTCGAGATGGTCGGCTGCTAGCGTGGATCCTGGAGTCATTTTCCTCTAAACAGGCTCTACACCTAGGGCAGTGCAATCGGGTATATTACGGGCCCGGCTCAATAAGCGACGTAGCAGATTCATGAAGGGTGGCGGGTGGCACGCGGACCAATGGAAAGCTCGCACAGCGGAGCGTTGCAGACTCGGAGAACCGGGGGAAGCGAATGAGAGTGGGGATACTCACGGGAGGCGGCGATTGCGCCGGCCTCAATTCCGCCATCAAGTGGGTGGTCTACGGCGCTATCGACCAATATGCAAGCGGGCGAGCCAAGTCCGAGATCGAGGTGATCGCAGTAAGGGAAGGATGGGAAGGCCTGTTGAAGCTCGATCCCGCCCTGGGAATGGACGACAAGCACTACGTGACGCCGCTCAACGCTTACCTCGTCCGAAAGATCGACCGCGACGGAGGCACCGCGATCGGGACCACGCGAACCAATCCCTTCAAAGTGCGAGATTCGCAAGGCAATACTGTCGATGAGAGCGCCACAGTGGCCGGCAACATCGAGGCACTCGGCCTCGATGGTCTCATCGCCCTGGGGGGAGAGGATACGCTCGGGGTGGCCAACAAGCTCCATACGCAATATGGCGTCCCGGTTGTGGGGATTCCCAAGACGATCGACCTGGATCTTCCCGGGACCGAGTATTCGCTTGGTTTCGATACCGCCGTCAACAACATCAAGATCTTGATCGACCACGCGCGCACGGTGGCCGGGTCCCATCAAAAGACGGCCGTCGTGGAGGTCATGGGACGCCACTCCGGCTTTCTTGCCTTCCAGGGTGGGATCGTAACCAGCGCCCACTTCACTTTGATTCCAGAGTATCCGTTCCGCCTTGCCACACTCGTCGAGATGATCGATGAGCGAAAAAAACTCAACTCCCGCTACACACTCGTCGTGGTGGCGGAAGGAGCCACGGAAGAAGGGGGTGAAATCGTGGCTCGAAGACAGAAGGTCGATGCGTTCGGCCATATTCATCTTGGGGGCATCGGCGAACTCTTGGCGGATCAGATCGAGGAGAAAACCGGTTTGGACACATTCTCGGAGAAGCTCGGCTACCTCCAGCGGGGCGGCAACCCGACATCTTTTGACGTGAAGATGGGTTGTTATTTCGGGATTTCCGCAGTGGACTTGATCCTGCGAAAGCAATTCGGAAAGATGGTGGGAGTGCGTGGCGGGCGCGTCAGCGAAGTACCCTTGACCGCCATCGACGGAACCACGCGAACACTGGACGTCGATCTTCTGTACGACACAGACAGGCTGCGTGCACGTCGGGAGACGTCTATCGGCTGGAACGTGCTTTGAATTCCGGTACGAAGCACGTTTCAGCTCGTATGTTCGTGAACAAAGTCTGCCAGGGCCTTGACGGCATCGACTGGAGTTTGCGGGAGAATCCCGTGACCCAAGTTGAAGATATGGCCGGCTTTTCCATCCGCGCGGTCCAGTACCTCCGCAGCACGAGCCTTCAGGACGGGCCACGGCGCCATGAGGGTGATGGGGTCCAGGTTTCCTTGAATCCCTACCTCCGAACCCAAGCGAGCCCAGGCTTGATCAAGAGGTGTTCGCCAATCGACTCCCACAACGGTGCCGCCCGCTTCTCTCATTAGAGGTAGCAGATCTCCGGTCCCGGTTCCAAAGTGAATCGTGGGAATTCCTTCCCCCTCCAACCCGTCGAAGATCGCCTTCGAATAGGGTAAAACATACTCGTGATAGTCCGATGGCCCCAGGCATCCCACCCAGGAGTCAAAGAGCTGGATCACCTCGGCCCCGGCCCGAACCTGCGACGTAAGATACTGTATCAGCACCTTGCTGAGGGTGCGCATGATTTCGTGCCATAGCTCCGGAGCGCCATACATCAACTTCTTGGTGCGTAGCTGATCCCGCGATGCTCCACCCTCAACCATATAGCTGGCAAGGGTAAAAGGCGCCCCTCCAAAACCGATCAGCGGAATTTTCCCGGATAGCTCGGATCGGACCAGACGCAGGCTACTCATGACATAGTCCAACCGCTCTTCTGTTTCACTGGTCCGGAGCGCCCTGGCTGCCTCGAGGGTACGTACCGGATTTTGAATCACCGGCCCCTTTCCCTCGACGAAGTCGAGTTCCAACCCCATTGCCTCCAGCGGAAGCAGGATGTCGGCAAAAATGATCGCCGCATCGATAGGTAGGGCCCTGACTGGCTGCAGCGTGATCTCAGCTGAAATCTCGGGAGTCTTGAACATCTCCAACAGGCCATGTCGTTCGCGTACCCGCCTGTACTCCGGCATGTACCTTCCAGCCTGTCTCATAAACCAGACGGGAGTGCAATCCACGCTTTCCCGCCGGCAAGCTTGCATGAATCGAGTCGACGCCGTCGTATTTTGCGGAATTTCGTTGTGCAAGAAGCGGGTCTCCTTCCGGCCAGTCAAGCCGTCTCCAGCGAAGGAGTCGAGGAGGAGGGGTGCCGTTCTCCGAAGCGCTCAAAAATATGATACATCACGGGAATGAAGACCAAGGTGATCAGCGTCGAAGTGAGCAAACCGCCGATCACGACCCGGGCCATGGGGGACTGGACCTCCGCCCCGTCTCCAAAGCCGAGGGCCATCGGGGTCAACCCCAAAACGGTCGTCAGCGTGGTCATCAAGATAGGACGCAACCGGCGCCTGCCGGCCAACTCGATCGCTTCCCTCAACGGGTGGCCGTACTCCCGTCTCAGCAGATTGGTGTAATCCACGAGCACGATCGCGTTGTTGACCACGATCCCGGCAAGCATGATCATTCCGATGAAACCTTGAATGTTGAATGTCGTACCGGTGAGAAACAGCATCAAGCAGATGCCGATCCCGGCAAGCGGAATCGAGAACATAATGATCAAGGGATCTCGAAAGGACTCGAATTGAGCAGCCATCACGGCATATACCAGCACGATCGCCAGGATCAGGCAGAAGAGGAGCTCGTTAAAGGACTTCTCTTGCTCCTCCAGTTCACCCCCCAGTAACACATAAATACCACGAGGGATGTCGAGCGCCCGAAATCCTTCCGTTATGTCGTTGGCGACACTACCCATGTCACGACCTGCGATGTTCGCACTCACAACCATGTATCGTTCCTGATCGCGACGTTCGATCTCGACGGGTCCTTCGACACGCTCGGTCTCGATGATACTCCCCACCGGGAGTGTCCGACCCACGGGGGCCCAAACCGGAACTTGGTTCACCTGATTCATGCTGTGGCGGTCTCTCGGCTGAAGCCGGACTATTATCTCGAACTCTTCGCCGTCCTCACGAAACATCGAAGCGCGAGCCCCACCCACCGCGGTTCGAAGAGTGTCGGCAGTGCGCGAAACCGACAGCCCCATCGTGTATGCCTTTTCGCGGTCGACATGGACCAGCATTTCGGGCACCCCGGCCCGACGGCTCATCTGCGCGTCCGTGACGCCTGCAACGCGTTCCATCATTTCCTTGACCTGCATGGCTACCTGCCGGCTCTTCTCCATATCGTGACCTCGGACTTCGACGGTCAATCGATCGTCCTCGGAAGAGCGGCCCATCCGCATGAAGAACATTCCGCCACCGGGGCGGATTCTCAGCAGTACCCCTGGCATCGCAGGAACTCGCTTGCGGATCTCGGCGGAAATCTCCTGGCTGGACCGCGTTCGTTCCGCTTTGTCCTTGAGAGTGATCCGGATACTGGAAAGATAGGTGCCGCTTCGACTCCAACTTCCCGTTCCACCGATCTCAGTCATCATATGCTCGATTTCGGGCACAGCCTCGGAAATGATCTCCTCTATATGCCTCGAAACCTCGTCTGTTACCTCGTATCGAGTCCCGGTGGGCATCTCGAGATAGACTCGCACTTCGCCCTCGTCCGTCTCCGGCATCAGCTCCACTCCGATGAGCGGAACGAGAAATGCTGTACCGGCCACGAGCAAAGCCGCACTTCCGACGATGACCAACTTGTGATCCAGCGCCCAGGAAACGATCCCCTGATAGTTCTCATCCAACTGATCGAGGAAGCGTTGTCCAGAGGTCGCGATGCCATGAAGCACTGGGTGATCGGCTTCCGACGCGGGACGGACGCGCAGATACTTCGAGCACAGAACCGGGATCAGCGTCAAGGCCATCAGAAGCGAGCAGATCAAAGAGAATGCGACAACCATCGAGAGCTGCTTGAACATGATCCCCGCCATGCCGGTAAGGAAAATCAAAGGGATGAATACCGCCATGGTCGTTAGAGTCGAAGCCGAGATGGCCGTTGCCACTTCCCGCGTTCCCTCGAGTGCAGCTTCGCGGCGGCCCTTGCCGGCCTCTCGATGCCGGAAGATATTTTCGAGCACCACGATGGCGTTGTCGACCAGCATGCCGACCCCGAGCGCCAGAGCGCCAAAGGTCATCGTATTCAAGGTGAAGTCGTTGTAATAGATCAAGGTGAATGTAGCCATGACCGAAACAGGAATGGAGGTGGCGACGATCAATGTGCTGGAAGTATTGCGGAGGAAGATAAACAGGATCAAGACCGCCAAGACAGAACCATAGACTACCGACTGGCGCACGTTGTTGATCGCACTACGAATGAAGCGGGAGCTATCCATCGTATTGAATAACTGGACGCCCGGGATCTCGCGGTTGATCCGCTCCATTTCCTCGTTGACCCGATTTGCAACGTCCACCGTGTTGGCTCCCGACTGTTTTTGCAGATAGAGTCGAATTCCAGGTTTCCCGTCGATCCGAACTACCCCGCGCACTTCTTCAAAGGAGTCGCTGACGTAGGCCACATCTTTGACATAGACAGGGACGCCGTTGCGAATCGCAATAACCAGATTGCGAATCTGGTCCATGTTTTGAAATTCTCCCTGGGTGCGCAACAGAACCTCGAAGTTGCCTTCATAGACCGGCCCGACCGGAAGATTCATGTTCTCGGCCCGGACTGCGTCGACGACTTGGGACATGGACAAATCCAGGGCACGGGCTTTTTCGAGATCGAGGTCGATGTGAATCTCCCGTTTCAACCCGCCTCGAATATCGACGGCCGCCACACCCGGAATTCGTTCCAATCGATACTGGATCTCTTCCTCGGCAAAGCGGCGCAGGTTTCTCGGGTCCATGTCTCCGGAAAGCCCCAAAAACATGATCGGGAAGGTCGATATGTCGTACTTGTACATCCTGGGGGTATCCACTTCAGGCGGTAACTGGCCGCGCATTCTATCGAGCCTGACTCGAACCTCGTTCGCGGCCTCGTCAAGATTCTCTCCCCAGTCGAAGTAGATCCTTACCTCGCTCCTCCCTTCACTCGATTCGGAGGTTACCCGATCGACTCCCGGAGCGGAGGCGACGGCCCGCTCAATGGGCCTCGTGATGATCGTCTCGATCTCTTCGGGCCCCACCCCTTCATAGTCAGTCCGCACCGTCAGGCTGGGATATTCGGTTTCGGGCATGAGATCTACCGGGAGAAGGTAAAACGAGATGGCCCCCAGCAGAATAGCCACGGCACAGGCAATATAGGTCGTGATGGGACGACCAATGGCGGCACCGGATAGGCTCATATTAGTACCCTAGCAAATTCAACTTCCGGTTCTGGCAACCGGTGGAAGCAGCCCTTCCCTCTTCCGTCCCTCGGTCGCCGAGGGCGCGGCCTCTTTCAGTCTTACCTGGTCTCCATCCTTCAGGAGCGACGATCCCATCGTGACCACCGCCTCCCCGGGCCGGAGACCTCGAATGACTTGGACCGTGGTTTGTAGCATCAATCCCAGCTCCACGGGGCGAAATCGAGCTACCCCTTGCTCGATGACAAAGACCCCGCTCTGATCACCCTCGTAGACCAAGGCATCCCGGGGAACCAAGATCCCCTTCTGTTGATCGCCGAGGTTTAGCGTTACCCGGGCGAACATCTCGGCACGAAGATCTAGATTCAAATTAGGAACGTGGATCTCGACTTCCCCGGTGCGGGTGGCAGGGTCCAGAACCGGCGAAACCCTCAGCACCTTGCCGGAAAAAACGCGACCAGGGAATGCATCTACCAAAATATTTGCTTTCACACCACGTCGGACCCGGACAATATCGCGTTCGACCACATTGATCACCATTCTCAAGGTTCGCAGATCCACCAGATCGAGAATCGGTGTGTTCGCCGTGACCAAAGCTCCAGGGTGAAGAAACCTCTGGGCCACGAATCCATCAAGAGGGGAGTAGCTACGAGTGTTGTCGAGGCTTATTCGAAACTGGTTCACGTTCGCTTCGGCCTGTCTCAATTGTGCTCGGCTCAGCTCGAGCAATGCCTTGGCGGATTGCTCCCGTGTCATGAGATCTTCCAGATCCTGCTTAGAGATCAAGGCCTGTTCGTGTAGTTCCCGATACCTTTCCACCTGTCGCGTCAGGTTGGCGAGCTCTGCTTCCCTTTGGTGAATCGACGCTGCCGCAACCGCCAGGGTAGCCTCCCCCTGTTCGATTTCCTGTAGAATCTCGCGGTCCTCCACCCTGGCAACGAGCTGACCGGCTCTCACGGAGTCTCCCACGTCTACGATCACTTCCTCGACCCTGCCGGCAATCTTGGACATGATCTGAACGCGGGCAATAGGCTTCAGGCTGCCGACCAATTGCACCTTGTCCTGGAGGGTATCCTCGGTCGCAACGGACGAACTCACGAGAGGAATCATCGCTGATTGCGTGGTGCCCATGCCCAGCCGCCCCCCGCCGGTCATGCCGGCGCCAGAATCCGCGCTGGCCTGATAAGCCTCGTAGGCCAGGAAAGCAACGGTGCCAACCGATAGAAGTAGAACGAACAAGACAATGGCTTTTTTCATATGAGTCAACTTCGTAGCGACGAAGAGCGAATGCGGATGAGTCTCGTCAGGACAGCGTTGCGGTAGAGTCTTCCTCGCCCCGTAGCTTTCGCTCATGGGTCGCTCGCCACGGAACAGTAGGTTTCATAGGACATCTCGCCATCTAACAACATCTTAGACGAACTGCAATCCAAAGAACATCCTAAACTTACGCTTGTCCGTCGCCTTTGTTTCGAGGAAGCCTGCGGGAAACATGGCGCGAACGCGGGGGGGGGGGGGTCGGGTCATGAGTAAATTCGAATCAACATTTAAAACTCATGCATTATTGTTATATCATCGCCTCGGTCACGACTCGGCGCTTGGCCGCGCCAATGGGAGAACGGTGCATATTCGTCAGCTCGAAATGTTTCAATCAGTCGCCTTGGAGGGAAGTTTTACGCGCGCAGGCGAACGGATGCACGTTTCGCAGTCCGCGATCAGCCGCCAGATCAAGCTTCTGGAAGAGGAGCTTGGCGGGGTACTGCTCAACCGTAGGGGACGCAAGGTCACCCTGACCCAGGCGGGCGAAGAGTTGCTCAAGTCGGCTAACCGGCTGATTCGAGATCTGCAAGATGTCGTCTGGCAAATCTCGGAAACCCATCAGCTCCATCGTGGTCGCATTCGGCTGGGGGGGGGGATGACCGTGTGCATCTATATATTGCCCAAATTACTGAAAAGATTTCGCAGCCGGTACAAACAAGTAGACCTCAGCGTCACTTCGGGAACGTCCGAGAACATCCTCCGGCAAATCCGCAACCAGCAAATAGACCTAGGATTGCTTACCCTCCCCATCGTGGCCCGTGATCTGGAGGTAAGGCCAGTTCTGAAGGAAGAAATGGTCGTGGTGACGGCACCAAAACACCCCCTTTCCCGGAAAACATCTGCGTATCCAGAGGATATTTCACGCTATCCGATGATTCTTTTCGAACGAGGCTCCAATACGCGAAGGGTCCTCGACCAGTTCTTCGAAGAAAATCAAATCCCGATCAATATTGCCATGGAGACGGAAAACGTCGAGATCATGAAGGCCATGGTGACCAGCGGTATCGGGATCACGATTGTCCCTTACTCAGCGATTGCCACGGACGTGCGCCGCCGCCACTTTTCCTACAACAGGATCGCGGGAGCGAAGCTCTATAGGGAAACGGGATGGGTATTCGCGAAGTCGGACTACGTGCCGCGGACGGTCCGCGAAATGCTACGAATCTTTGACGGCATGAAACATCAATTTGGGAAGAAACCCCCTGGTCGTGACAACCGTCACTGACACAATCTACGTTAGAGGCGAGATTAGGAGTGTACACGGGTACTGCTGTTTGGGAACAGGGTACCCAGTCCCCTCCCAGGCTTGTTGGGGAATCACTGTTCTGCTATATTGTTTTCCAGCGGCTCGAGTGGTCCGATCTTGTAACAGGATCTCATTGATGCAAGCCACTGGCCGGGCAATTCCCCCCTTTGCTTCAGTTCCCTGAGCTGATCCTCGTTAGCGATATATCCGTTGGAGAAGTTTATGCGATCCATCCTTCGACCCATCGTCCGGAGCTGTGTCCCTGGGCGTGGCCCTCGCGCGGTCCCGCTGTTGCTGATTGCATCCACGCTTTGGATCCTGCTGCCAAATCTTTCTGCCCAATGCATTTGCACTGGTTTCAACAGCGCGAGAGTCGAGGCGGGCAGCTCCTTTGTAGATGGAAGTGACTTCAGTAGGGCGCGTGCCAATTTGACCGATCCCGCCTTTTTCGGACCGGGCGGTGTTTCCCCTTCCGCCGTACTCATCGGCGGAGGAGTCCAGACAGCCACGGCCGGAACCATCGGCGGGGCTACCATCTTCATCACCGGATACACGGCGTCTGGCAGCTACAGCGCCGCCGAGAGAACAATAATCTTGAATGCGGTGAACAACGGCATGAGTTTGGTGGTCACCGACGACGACACCGGCCACAGCCTCGCGGATCTTTTCGGTGTGACCGTAACGGATCAAGGGTCGGACACCCATCGCGTGGTGGTGCCGGATCACCCGATATTCTCGGGTCCGTTCGGCCGGATCTCACAGTTTCCAGGAGCCGGCGCGTCGAGCCACTTCACCGCCTGGCCGGACACGGCTCAACTGCTGGCCGCCACCAAGATCGGTCCATCGATGCTGCTCATTCCCCGAGGTGCCCTCGCTCCCGGATCCGGAGCCGTTCTTTTTCTGTCGGACCAAGATGTTCTTTCCACACTCGGCCGCTTGACCCATCAGAACACCTCGGATCCCGGCCTGCCGGTGACCGATGCGCTCATGAGCAACATCGTTCATTTTCTCTGTAATATCTCAGCCAGTTCTGTGGCTCCGCATCTTGTGTTTGCACAGTTTGCTAGCGGAGACAGCAATATTTCGTCCCTCGTCCTTACCGCGACCAGCCAGATCCCGATTCTCTCCACCAACGTGCGTTTCCTCGACGGCGGCGGAGGGCCTCTCGCTGTCAGCTTGCAGGGCTTCGGGACGGCCACTACCTTCAACATCGGCAATATGCCTGAGAACCAGACCTTGGTTTTCACGACTCCTGGGATCGGGAACCTGCAGTCTGGCTCCGTGTGGATTCGAGGATCGGCCGAGTCGGGTCTGTTGCTTGCGGGCAACGTTCTGTTCTTTTCCCCCGGTCAGGGTGTGACCGGCGTCGCTGCCAGCCAGGTTGCCGGCGGCTTTGATCTCCCCGTGGTTCCCATGCCCGGAGTGGGCGATGTCCCGACTGGATTTGCGGCAACAAACATGACCGGGAGAGAGGCCAACGTACGCCTCGAACTCTGGGACAGTACGCTGGGAAGGCGCTCCGACGGTATTCTGTTCATCAAGATTCCCGCCTACGGTCACATCGCTCAATTCCTCTTTCAGCTGTACCCAGCCTTCGACTTTGAAGGGTTTCAGGGGACACTCCGAGTGGTCGGGATTGATGCATTGCTGGCCGTAACGGCCTTGCAGTTGGGAGGAATTGGAGAGTTCACCGCCTTGCCTGTGAAGCCGCTCTATCACTAGAGTGCACACAACTCCGCTGCGATCGAGGAGAAACCCTGCGAACTAACTCACGAGCCATGATCCTTCTGGACACCGTCTGTACTCACAATGACCGGAATACACGTGATGGCATGGACGGTGCTGGTTCCTTGCGAAGTTGGACACGACACGATCCGGACTTCCCCAGCTAAAAAGTTAGAAAACAAGTTTGAGGCCACCTGTATTTGGCGAGACCGGAAATGCGCCCGTGGTCTCTGATCATCTGCGCCACTGAAGTGTTGGATCCGATCGTTGTATTGGTACGTCAATAACATTCCCTTGCTGGAATTCTGGCGGCAGAAACGCATAGTTCCGCCAAAACAGTTTGGACTTCTCCTGGTTTTATCTGCTTGGCCTGGCTGTTCTGAAAACCGGCCGCGATCGACCTCTCCCGTCAATGGTCGGACCTCTGAGCTGGATAGTGTTGGCTCTCCTCCCCGGGATCATTTGGTCTTAACGCGTCGCTTTGGGCGGGCCGAATAGGGAAGAGGCAGACTGAGAGGAGAAGTCATGAAATTGAAGAAGCTAAGAGGAGTTATTGGGTTGATCGTACTTCCCATAATGTTAGGCATGGCGGCTTTTCTCTGGGGGGCCTTCGATCCCTTGGTAATTCATAGAGTCCGGGACTTATCACAAAACAAATCACAAGAGTGGGATAACAAATGGTATGGCGTTTCCATCCAGCAATATCCAACGGACTTGATGATCTATCAGGAAATCATTTACGAGCTCAAACCGGATCTAATCATAGAAACAGGTACCCGTTTCGGCGGGCTGACACTGTTTCTTGCGACAGTGCTGGAAAACGTGAATCCATCCGCAAAAGTGATCACCGTGGATATCGTGGCGCGTCCATGGGAGATGACGGTCGAAACTCATAAGCAGAATAAGATCTTGAGCAAGATTGAATTCATAGCGGGCAGCAGCACAGCCCCTGAAGTGATTGAAAGGATTGCACAGGAAGTTGGACATGATAAAAAGGTATTGGTTATCCTCGATTCACTTCACAGCAAGGAGCATGTGCTAGAAGAGTTGCAACTCTATTCTGCTTTCGTGTCGGTTTCCGGCTATCTGATTGTTAATGATACTCACTTGGACGAGTTCAGTCAGGTCGGTTCGGGACGAGGACCGATGGCGGCAGTTCAACAATTTCTCGAAAACGTCGAGAATTTCAGAGTTGACCATTCGAAAAACAAGTTCATTTTGACATGCTCCCCTTCGGGGTTTTTAAAGCGCGTTAGTTAGCACAAGGATTTCTCCGATCAAACTCCCTATTCTGTGATTTTGACGTCGGCGTAGATAGGACTGTGATCCGAGACCCGATCTCTTCCCTCCCGAGGGACAGCAACGCATCCGGGCCCAAGGGACCATACTCCGGCGTGGGAATCCCGGATCTCACGGTCGCCTAACGAAACCACATGGCGGCCTAGAAACCAATCGAGCCTTAATCTCAAGTACCCATCAAAGGGATCGAGCCGCGCCTGTACGAAGCGCCGTACCGGCGCGGGCAACAGTGCGGCATCTTCGAGTTCCCCGAGCGGGGAGCTTGCAGTATCGTTAGAGTCGTTGAGCCGTCGCCAGTCAAATCCCTTCCTTTGGCTTTCTGCAAAAAGCGGTTCTGGACCCCGTTCCGGGTGCTTGAGTCTTTCCTTTACCCGGTCCGCTGGATACATGACCAGCTGCCATACCGCCGCCACGGTCCGCCAGAGCGTCCCTCGGCTGAATCCATTCGTATTGAGATCACCCCCGATAAGGTGCGGCTCCTCCGGACTTCCGGGAAGATTGTCAAAAATGGCGTCCATCTGGCGCGCACGGCACAGCGGGGAGTTTCTAACCTCCAAATGCGTTGAACCAATCCACCAGGAGCGGGAACCGATCTGAAGACAGGCCCAGACGCAATTGCGCCAACCGAATCGCTTCTCGTGAAAGTGAAATGGCTCGAAGCAATCGGGCAACCCGACGGATTGTGCATCCAGAATAGGATATCGGCTCAGAATGGCGTTCCCTTGTATGCCCCGGTCATTCTCGCCCGCTACCTCGAGATCCTCGCCGGTCCCCGGGGTGAGCTCAAAATGGGCAGCACCAAAGACCATGTGCATGTCGAGCGCCGCTGCCAATTCGCCGGCAATATGGCGATTCCCCGAGCGGCACATGCCCCAATCCACCTCATTTAGCAGAATAACGTCTGCCGATCCCAGTATCTCGTGAGACGTCAGTGTTTCTCGGATCTGCTCGAAGTGTTTTCCCTTCTCCAGATTCCATTGAGCGACCCGAAGAAAGGAGTGCACTCGGGGAGCGGTCTCCCGGGCTACTACTTCCGGAGTGCTCAGGAACGCTTCAATCTCGGTTCCGGTGTTGGCATAGAAACTCGACTGCCGAAGGGCCGATAGGGTGGGGTATTCTCGCAGCTGCTGGACCCAATCATGAATTGTGCTGTCGTGCACCATGTGTACCAGTTGAGAGGTCGGACCCCGGCGTTTCAATCCCGCGTCACATTACCGTATAATCAGGTCGCCGGTTTTCCGTTCGGGACCAAGCATGACCACCACAAAAAAGACCGACGTCTTGATCATTGGAGCCGGTGTTGTTGGCTGCAGCATTGCGTATCATCTCTGCAAAGAAGGATGCAGTAAAGTACTCGTTCTCGACAAGGAGAGCGCCGCAGGGCAAGGCTCCACGGCCAAGGCCAACGGAGGCATCCGCGCCCAGTGGTCCACCTCCGCTCATATCGAGTTCTCCAAGTATTCCATCGAGGCCTATGAGACCTTCTCGGAGGAGACGGGAGGGGAGGACTGTGGTTTGGTGCAGGCTGGATATCTTTTCCTGACTGCCACCGATCGAGGAGAGCGATCCCTGCGGAAGAACTTCGCCTTGCAGCAATCGCACGACGTGCCGAACCGATGGCTCGCTCCTGGAGAAATCGCCGAATTGGCGCCGTTTGTCCGGAGCGACGACCTGAGGGGTGGCACATACTCCGCCAAGGATGGGTTCATCGACCCTCACGGTACCACTCTGGGATACCTTCGGGCAGCACGGCGGCTGGGAGCCGAGATTCAGTTGGAGACGGAAGCGTTGGAAATCACGTCCAGCGCGTGGGGAGTCTCGGGAGCCAAGACCACGGGGGGGTTCATCGAAACCGAGTGTGTGGTCAATGCCGCCGGTCCTTTTGCGCGCATTCTGGCTCAGCGTGCCGGGCTAGAGATTCCACTGAGCCCTTACAAGAGGATGCTGGCCTGCTCGAACCCGACCGACGGCGCTCCCTCGACCATCCCGATGACCGTTGACATCGATACGGGTCTGCTCATCCGGCGTGAAGGGCCCGGGATCCTCTTTGCCTACTCGGATCCCAACGATCCACCCAGCTTTGACACCACGTTCGACCCGAGCTTCATCGAAGTGGTTTCCGAGAAGGCCCTGCATAGGTTCCCATTCCTGGAGCAAGCCCAAATCGATCCGCGGCGTTGCTGGGCGGGACTCTATCCGGAAACTCCCGACCATCACGCGATAATTGGTGGGGTCGAGGAAATGCCGGGCTTTTTTCTCGCTGTCGGATTCGGAGGTCACGGCATCATGCATGCTCCGGCAACGGGCCGCGCAGTTGCCGAGCTGATCACGCACGAGCAGTGCGCAGCAGTCGATATCGCTCCGTTTCGTCTGGAGCGCTTCAAGGAAATGGATTTGAACGTCGAAACGGCGGTTCTGTAGCGAAGTACTACTCTCTTTCACTCAATCCGATCGGTTCGATCTTGCTACGCCTATCGCGGCCCGCGTCTGGGGTTCGGGAAGAACCGCGGGAGCCTGGCCCAAGATGCACTGGCCAGCTCACCCAGCGCACGCTCCTCGTCGCGAATGCGCTTCCACAGAACAAAACCGTTGCTGATCGAAAAACAGAGGGCAGTCAAATATGCGCCGCACAGAACCGGAACCGCCAGGATCTCGACGACAACCACGAGATAGTTGGGATGCCGAATCCATCGATAGGGCCCTTTCGCGATAGGCTTGGAATCCGGAAGCACGATGACCCGTGTGTTCCAGAATCGCCCCAGCGAGACAATCGCCCATATTCGTAGAGCCTGCGCTGCCACTAAAACGAACACCCATAACGGCCAAAGTGGGTTCCATCCGGGTGAAAGAAGCGTCGCCTCCAAAACCAAGCTCAGGTAAAAGAGAGCGTGCTGGATGACAAGCCACCGATAATGACCCCGGCTCGCCTCTATGCCACCGTTGTCGAGGAGCCAGCGGCGGTTTCGCGCGGCCAGGAGCAATTCCAGCAGTCTTTGAGTCAGCAGTATCGCGATCAAAAATGCAAACACCGCATTAACCTTCAATCAAAAGCATCTCAGAACTGAACCCTGGACCAAGCGCGGTAATCACGCCGTATTCGGACGGTCGGATTCTTTCGGCATCCAAGAACATCTTCAATACGAACAGAACCGTCGGGGCAGACATATTTCCGTAACGCCGCAACACTTCCCGGGCAAAGTCCATCTGGCCGTTGCCGAGCCTCAAGCTCTCCTCATAAGCTGCAATCACCTTGACGCCTCCAGGATGGGCAATGAAGTGATGGACAGTCTCGAGCGTCAACCCATGATCCTGGAGAAATCCGCATAGAACCGGACGCACGCTTCGTTGCACGATCGAGGGAATATCCTTGGAAAACAGCACCTTCAACCCATGATTATTGACTTCCCATCCCATGACGTCGAGAGAGTCGTACCATAACGTGCTGCGAGTCGACAGGAGTCGCGGACCTCTTCGCCCGCCTCCAGTCGGGCCGTCGGCCGAGCAGGCTGGACCCTCCACGAGAACAGCGGCCGCCCCGTCCGCGAACAACGAAGCCGCAATCAGATTGCTCTTGCTGAGATCATTGCGCTGGAAGGTCAGCCCGCACAATTCCACGGCCAACAACAAGGCTCGCTGCTCCGGAAAAGCGCGCACGAATTCGTGAGCCCGCGAAAGACCAGCCGCGCCGCCGGCACAACCCAGTCCCCAGATGGGGGTTCTTCGGATATCGTTGCGCATCCCGAGAATGTTAATCAGACGAGCGTCGATACTCGGCGTGGACAATCCCGTGCTCGAGACGAAAATGAAATGATCGACGCTTTCTGGCCCCAGGTCCGAGGCTTCGAGACATTTCCGTATCGCCTCTTCACCAAGCTTCAGGGCTGATTCGAGATAGAGCCGGTTTTTTTCCTCGAAGGAATGCTCCTCGTAAAACCACTCCACCGAGGACGAGAAATGACGAGACTCGATCGCCGCGTTGTCGAACACCGTCATCAGCCGATCGATATCGGGAAAGACGTCTCCAAAGAGAATCCGACTGAAACGACGTGCTTCGTCCTGGCCATAGCAAAACGGCGGGACCGCTGTAGCGACCGCACGAATGGTGGATCCTTCATGATCTTGCTGGTCTACCCTCATGGTCTGTCTTCACCAGGCAGTGTCAGGGGAACATGCGTGCGCGTCCTTCGAACTCTGCGATCATTCCTCGGAGCGTCCGCAAGGATTGAAGGAGGCTGGGCTGCATCAAGTCGGGAATGGCGACTGTGTGGTTCTCCGGATAAACGAAAAGGTAGATACGTTGGGCGACTCTTTGGGTCGCTTCGTATATGGGAATCAGTGCTTCGGACGGTGAATCTACCTCTGGTGTTGCTTCCCTTTCAAGGTCACCCTTTTTCCTTCGCGGCAGCGCGCGCGCCAGGTTATCCAGCAAGCGCTTCACATGCTTGTCGAGTTGCTTAAGATGGGACATGCAGACACGACGCGCCTGCTCCTTGCACTCCGCGCAACCGTCCGCTCCGAACCCGGCCGTGGCCAGCTCGGGCAGGTCCATGACGTAGCGCGCAATTCTCTGTTCCGACTCGAGCAGGGAATCCGCGTACAAGCGAAGCCGTTGCTTGAAGAATATTTCATGAGGTGCTTCCGAATCGAAGTCCGAGCCAACCGGACTCCGCCGATCACGGGCAAACGGATCCCGAAGGTAATCACGGAGCTCGTCGTTGTTCCAGAAGCTCGGCGGGGGATCCCTGTCGTCTGGAGTCTTCTCTTTTTTCTCCGGACGTGTGGTGTATAAGTATACCTCGTGTGAGCCACGTACCCTTTGGAGCAGCCGGACAAGCTTTTGATAACTCTTTTCCTTTTCTATGACACACCAGACATCGAGACTGTCGGTTCCGGCCGAAAACACGACGTCCAGATCCTGGCATAGTTCCTGCTCATGAAAATCGAGCCAGACTTTCTGAAGCGGGAGCGCCGCACCCAGAATCCCACTTTTTCTCGACACGGAAATATCTGCCAAGGATCTCGCGCCGATCCACCCAGTTTCGCGGGCATCTTCGATCGGGGAACTCTGACCAATCGACGAAACGAATATGCAGACTACAAGGCCAACGCTTCTCATCCTCAATAGGGTACGGCTCGAGGATTCGGATGTACAGTTCGTTTCGCGCTGCGGAAGGGCGCCTACTGGACCGATGGCAGGCATGAACCCCAGGAGACTGGTCGCATGACCTTCTTACTTCTCTTCGGCGGGCTGGTAGCCCTGATTGCCGGCGGGGAAGCATTGGTGCGCGGGGCCTCGAGGCTCGCGCGTCTTTTCGGAATTCCGACGCTTGTGGTTGGACTCACGATCGTCGCCTTCGGCACGGGAGCCCCCGAGCTCGCGGTCACGATTCAATCGGTATATGACGGCGAGTCCGATCTGGTCCTAGGCAATGTCGTCGGGAGCAACATCGCCAACGTCCTGCTGGTCTTGGGAATCTCGGCCTTGGCGGCGCCGCTGGTGGTATCTCGCCGATTGATTCGGCTCGATGTTCCGCTGATGATCGGTGTCTCCGTCTTGATGTGGATTCTGGCGCGCGACGGCGTCATTTCCAAGATCGATGGAATACTCCTGTTCGCGTTGTTTGTCGCGCACCTTCTTTTTATCCTTCGTGAGGCAGCGCAGAACAAAGAAGACGTCGTCGTACTGCGAAAGGTCGACGGCTCGGGCGCTCCAACTCCGCCATGGGCCGCGCCGGCACGAAACGCGCTCTGGGTCGTCGCAGGATTGACGCTGATCGTCCTCGGCGCCCGATGGTTCGTCAGCGGAGCGGTGGCCATTGCGCAAGCCTTGGGGATAAGTCAGCTCGTGATCGGGTTGACAATCGTGGCCGTGGGAACGTCACTGCCCGAAATGGTCACATCAGTCGTGGCCGGTGTTCGGGGAGAGCGAGACATTGCAGTTGGAAACGCGGTCGGTAGCAACATGTTCAACATACTCTCCGTTTTGGCGTTGACCGCGATTGTCTCCCCCGATGGGGTGGCCGTCTCATCGGCTGTCCTCAACTTCGACATCCCGGTCATGATCGCGGTAGCCATAGCCTGTCTGCCGATTTTCTACAGCGAGCATCGAATTTCCCGGTGGGAAGGAGGCGTGTTCTTCGGCTACTATCTGGCCTACACAGTCTATTTGATTCTCAAGGCCACGGAGCACGATGCAATCCCCTCTTTCAGCCGCGCCATGGGTTGGTTCGTATTCCCAATGACGTTTTTGACATTCGGGATCCTATTGCATCGGGTCCTGAGACAGAGACGAAAAGAACGCCGGGAGCGTCCTTGACACCTCGCCTCGCTTCGCCTCGCCAGTCTGACCGGGCTGGTGTTATTCTGTACGGGTTCTTCAGGAACCGGCGCAAGGATTGGTCCTGGATAGGTTAGTGAGCTGCACTGCATTCGTCCTTTCGGGCCGGGTGTTTGGCGGTGCCGCTCGAACCGCCGCCTTGCCATCCACAAAACGTCCGGCCCGTGAACGGAAGGTCTCATGAAAGCGCTCGCGGCTTTTCCTCACGAGAAAGAAATACGGATGATCCAGGTCTCGGAACCAGGCCTCGATTCTCCGGATAAAGTGCTCATACATCCGCTGGAGGTGGGAATCTGCGGAACCGACCGTGAGCTGGCGCGCTTCACCTTTGGCGAGCCACCGGCGGAGTCGGATCACCTGATCATGGGACATGAATGTATTGGAGAAGTCGTGGAGGTGGGGCAAAACGTCGAGGGGATCGGAAAGGGCGACCTCGTAGTTCCGACCGTTCGCAGGCCCTGTCGAGATCGCGGCTGCGTCCCGTGCCAAAGCGCTCAATCGGACATGTGCTTCACGGGAGGTTTTACCGAGCGAGGCATTCGCGGAGCCCCAGGATACATGACCGAGTTGATTGTGGAGTCTCCGGACTTCCTGTGCAGGATCCCCGCCGAGCTTCGATCGGTTGGGGTGTTGATCGAGCCGCTGACGATAGTCGAGAAAGCCCTACAGGAGCTGCTGCAGGTCCAGGAGCGACTGATGTGGAAATGCGAGCCGGTTGCAGGCCGAGGACCGTATCATTGTCGCTCGGCCCTGGTCCTGGGCGCTGGCCCCATCGGGTACTTGGCCGCCTTGTGCCTTGCGGACCTGGGCATGAAGACCCATCTGGTGAGCCGCAACGATCCAGACGATCCGAAGATCCAGGTCCTCCAATCGGCAGGAATTCCCTATTTCTGCAGCCGCGGGCAAACGCCCGAGGACATCGCGGCGGCCGTGGATGGCAACATCGATGTCGTGTTCGAAGCCACGGGAAACTCGGCGCTGTGGCTCGACTATCTCCCCATTCTCGGCACGAACGGAATCTGCGTCGTGACCGGAAACGCGGGAACCGGAAATCAGATCACGATCAACGCGGATCGGGTCATGCGTCGTCTTGTCCTTTTGAATCAATTAGTGCTCGGTGTAGTAAACGCCAACATCGGCGCGTTCCACGCTGCCGCGAGGCGCCTGCCGACACTGGGAGAAAAATTTCCCGGCATCGTCGAATCGCTGATCACCGCCCGCGTCCCGCTGGAAAGGCATGCTTCCTATCTCGGCCGGAAACAAAGTGGGGAAATCAAGACAGTGCTCGAGATTTAGATCGGGAGAGGAGTGGCGTATGAAAAAGCAAAAGAAAATTCGGCAACCCAGAGTTCGGCAAACCGCTGGTTCGGATTCCCTCGCCTCACTGCCGCTCCGACGCCACGTGGGGTATCTCCTCCGAGGCCGGGGCGCTCACGTTTCGTTCGAGCAAGCGATGAAGGACTGGCCTGTCTCGTGCAGAGGGAAAAGGGTGCCGGGACTTCCTTACACACCGTGGATGCTGCTGGAACACTTGAGAATCGCCCAATGGGACATCCTCGAGTTCAGTCGGAATCCAGACCATGTCTCGCCTCAGTTTCCCAAGGGCTACTGGCCGCAAGTGCAGTCTCCTCATCATCGGAACGCGTGGAGTCGGAGTCTCGCAACCTTCATGCACGATCTCGACTCGATGGAAGCACTGGTAATGGATCCCGCGATCGACTTGACGGTCCCGATCTCGCACGGGAGCGGACAAACAATCTTGAGAGAAGCACTACTGGTGGCAGATCACAACGCCTATCACCTCGGGCAGCTCGTGATGCTGCGCAGGCTGCTCATCCAATGAGCCGCTGGCTTGCAACAACTCCGTGCGCTCTCTGGTCCGCCGGGTGACGGCTACTTCCAGTAATCATAGTTGATCTGGATAAATTGCTTCCACTTCTCCGGCGTCTCTTCCTCCGGAAAGATCGCCTCTACGGGACAGGCCGGTTCGCATGCGGCACAGTCGATGCACTCGTCCGGATCGATGTAAAGCTGCGTTGCTTCCTCGAATCCGTCCTCGTCTTTTCTCGGGTGGATACAATCTACGGGACAGACATCCACGCAGGCAGTATCTTTGGTTCCAATACAGGGTTCGGCAATTATGTATGTCATACGCGCCTTTGTTTGTTTGGCTTGATTCGCTTCGCTGTGCGGATGCATTGCACGCACGGCTCCGAGGACGGCCACCCAGTATGCACCCTCGCCAAGAGGAGGTAGCCGACCCAATTCCCGGGTAACAATAACTCAACTCGATCCGTGGCAGAAGCGAAATCAACAACTCCAGCACTGGTCGACGGGATGAACACTTTGACGCCGGAGTGCATCTTATGAAATAGTGGGAAGGTCGTTCCCCTCGAGACAATAAGCATGGATTGCCGGCGACAACCCAGCGACAACCCAGCGACAACAATGACGAGCAGGCAACCAAACCAACGAGAGCAACAAGAGCAACGAGATCGATGAAAGCAAGAAAGTCTATTCCGTCGACCCTTGGTGTGGCTCTGGTCGCGGTGTTCATGGTTGGTTCCGTTCCCGCGGCTGAGGCCGGAGGGTTTTTCTTTGGCTTCGGTTTCGGCCTGGGCCACCGATTCCACCGTCCGTACTATCGTCCCCACGCCGCCTATTCGCCCGGATACGGTTTCTACGGGGCAAGGTACTACCCGGCCCGCTCATACGGATACTACGGTCCAGCGTTCCCGAGACCACCGCTGATCAGGTGCTCGGTTCGAACGCGCCCTGGCCGCTTGTACACGATTCGTGGGCGGAGCTACCGAGACGGCAGCCGACGGCGCTACCAGGGCCGATACAGATCCTACGAACCACGTAGGTACTATCGCCGAAACAATCGTAAATATTGAACTGTGCCCAACTTGCGCCGGCAAACGTGTCTTTTTGTGCTTGACATTCCGAGGGCGTCGAGTAAGATACGCGGCGGTGTCGGCATGAGGTCTGGTTCATGATCCATTCAAACGTTCAAATCCAAGTACATGTCCTGGGTCGGCACCGATCTGCCTTTTTCGTGCGATTTTTTTTCGTTCCCATCCAACACGGTGTGGGCGGGTAGTCTTTTAGCAAGTCTCTCTGAGAAAGCCCACATCGGTTCGCTGGTGTGGGCTTTTTCATTTTCTGGGTCTCGGCAGGCCCAATAGACAGGAGCAGGTCCATGATCATATCGATGAAGCCTGGAGCTACCAAAGATCAGATCGAACACGTTTGCGACAAGATTCGGTCCTACGGTTATGCTCCCCACCCGATTTTCGGGGAAACGCGGACGATTATCGGGGCGGTCGGGAGTGGGAACAACAGAACTGCGCTGCAGGCCCTGGAAAGTGTTCCCGGGGTCGAGAGCGTGGTGTCGATCCGGCAACCATTCAAGCTGGTTGGCAGGGAGCTCCACTCCTCCAGCACGATCATCGACGTTGGAGGAGTGACCATCGGGAACGATCAATTCGTTGTCATGGCGGGACCCTGCTCGGTCGAGAATCGGCATCAAATCATGGAAACGGCCAAGTCCGTCAAAGAGCAAGGGGCAACAATTCTGCGGGGCGGGGCTTTCAAACCCCGGACCTCACCCTATGACTTCCAGGGACTCGAAGAGGAGGGGTTACAGCTGCTCGCCGAGGCGCGCGACGCCACAGGGCTTCGTGTGTGCACCGAGATCATGACACCCGAGCAGGTGGATCTCGTCTCCGAATACACCGACATTCTGCAGGTGGGAGCCCGAAACATGCAAAATTTTTCGCTGCTGAAAAGACTCGGAAAGGCCTCGAAGCCTATTCTCTTGAAGAGGGGGTTGTCTGCGACGATTCGCGAGTTCCTGATGTCGGCGGAGTATATCGTTTCGCAAGGAAACCCACAGGTTATTCTATGTGAGCGGGGCATTCGAACTTTTGAGACAATGACCCGCAATACTTTGGATATTTCAGCCGTGCCGTTGATCAAGGAACTGAGTCACCTACCGATTGTGGTGGATCCGAGTCACGCGACGGGCAAGCGGTCTCTGGTCACGCCGATGGCAAAAACAGCCGTGGCCGCGGGTGCCGACGGCTTGCTCATCGAAGTCCACCCGACGCCGGAAGAGGCATGGTCCGATGGGGCGCAATCTCTGACACTGCCCGATTTCAGGGAATTGATGGCAAGTGTGCGCAAGTATCTGCCGTTGGAGGAAAGACATCTTTAAGGCCGCCAGGCCAAGGGCTCGTACGCAGGGCGAGATTTGCGCCGGACACAGCATTTTTTGCCATGGCCAATCGTCCTGCGCGCGTTTCAAGCTAGGACAACGCAAGCTAAGATCATCCATCGTTCCCGTCCCGACCAACGGGACGGTTGTGGGCTCTGAAACAATACCGATTCCCCTGACTCTAAGGTAATGGACGCGGAGCGAGGTTGCCGATCTACTCTTGAGTGCGGATTGGACTAGAATGGGAGAAGAGGGATAATTGGACGGAAACTTTGGGACTTTTCTCGAGTTGATAAGAGTATGAAGCTGAAAACTATTTCGCTGGAGGCCAGAGCTTTCCTGTTGGCCCTGACCCTGATCTGTCCTCACGCCTGGGCCAAAGGCCCTTCGCCGGTTTTCGGGCAGCCGGGCTCCAGCTGGTGCGGGACTAGCGCCGCTCGAGACGCGCGGGAAATTCTGAGCGGTCTCTATTATGAAAGCCTTCGAACTCGAAGTGTTGGATTGGCGGGCGAGCGTTTGAGCTTGTCGACGCCTGCCCTATCCGCGGATGTCGGAAATGTTGCTGTCATTGAAGATGACGGAACCATCTTGCCCAGTCAAAGCCTCTTCAACCTTGAGGGAAAGTCGATCCAGTTCGAGCCTACCGGGGCAGATTCATACCGGGTGGTGTCGACGAGCACGACTTTTGACGGCTCCGGGGGGACAAACGTCACCCTGGAAGACGATGCCTTCCGGTTCATCGAGCTAGGTTTCACCTTCACCTTTTTCGGGGCGGATTACACTCGGGTGGCCCTGAACTCGGATGGAAACGTCACCTTCAATAGCGCGGATGTTGCGATAACCGCTCGAGATTTGTTTCGATTCGCCGAAGGACCGCCCCGGATCGGTCCCTTCTTCGCCGACCTGGATCCGTCGGTCGGCGGCACGGTCAGCACCCGATCGGATTCGGACGGGATCGCCTTCATCTGGAACGCCGTACCGGAGTTCGGGGACACGAACGAAAACAACTTCATCGCCAAGCTCTTCCAGGATGGGAGAATCGAGTTTGTCTATGGCGCGACCGTGGACGCGACGGAGGCTGTCGTGGGCATATCACCCGGATCCAATTTGGGCGGTATCCAGGGTGTCGATTACTCGAACGATCTGCCGACTTCCAGTCTGAGCGGAACCATCGCCCAGGTGTTCGAGTTCCGCACCGATCTCTCCGAGCTCGCCTTGGCCAAGAAATTCTATCAAACGCACGGAGATCATTTCGATCAACTAGTCATATTCCTCGCATTCGATTTTGATTTGGGAGGCGCCTTCGCCTTCAACCTGGGCGTCAAGAATGCAGTCGACGGGATTGGACTCGATACTTTTGACAATTCTGAGTTTTTCGGCAGTGGCGGCCGGCTCACGAGCTTCATCATGATGGGAAGTCTAGATTTGAACCCGTCCCATTACCCGGATGATCCTTTGTCCATCGCGCTCGGAACGAACCGGACAATCGACATTATGGGGCAGGAGGTCGGACATCAATGGTTGGCATTTACCCCTTTTCAGGATACTGGAGGGATCTCTCAAACAATCCTTGGACGTCAGAGCGCCCACTGGAGCTTCTTCTTCGATTCCGATAGCTCGGTCATGGAAGGGAACGATATCGAGGACCGGGGCGAGGAAATGGGCGATTCCCGATTCCGAACCGTCGGCGCCACCAACACGTACAGCGCGCTGGATCGCTACCTGATGGGATTTCTTCCCAAGGAGGACGTCCCGGACATGTTCGTGGTAGAGGGCCCTACCGGCACATTCCGATTTCCCTCGAGCAATCCAGCCATCGGCGTCGAATTCGGGGGGAGGAGGAAGGACGTTAGCATCGATGCCATCATCTCCGCCAATGGAGAACGCCAACCCTCGGTCCTTCAGGCGCCCAAGGTAATACGTCAGGCATTCGTATTGCTCGTCCGTCAAGGAGAGTCGGCCACGGCGGATCAGATCGCCAAGGTTCAGGCCATTCACGACGCTTGGGTGGACTATTTCAACAAGGAGACCGGAAACACCGGTTTTGTCATAACCAACCTTCAGCCCAACCCAGGGACCACCGCGACAACCGTCAACATTCCCTACTTCCAGGGAGACGACCAGAGGTACACGGGCGTGGCGGTGGCCAACTGGGGATCGACCCCGGCCGATGTGCTCTTCCGGACGTTCGAAAACGGTGGACCGCCGGCCGCATCGCCCGAGCACATCATCAATCCCCGGATGATCACGATTGCGCCGGGACATCAGATCGCCATGCTGGGAGAGCAGATTCACGGCTTGTCTTTGAGTGACGCGAGAAATGGCTGGATTCAATTTGAATCGACCAGCAGCCAGGTGACCGGGTTTTTCTTGGACGGGGATCTGGATCAGACGCTGCTCGACGGAGCGGTGGCCGGAAGTGAGACCGCAACCGAGCTCTACTTCACCCGGGCTTCGATTGGCACTGGTGTTCTCGCAGCCAATAGCTATACCAACCTCATTGACGTCATAAACCCGAACAACCAGACGGCGGATCTGTTGCTCCACTATGTGGATGCGACCGGCACCGTTTCAGCCAGCGCGGGTCGTTCGTTGAATGCCAACGGGCGTCTCGCGGAAGATTTCGCCAGCTTGTTTCCCGGGGTTTCGCAGCCCAACAGCGAAGGGTACATCAAGTTGACCTCCGATGTCGGGGTGGTGGGATATCAGTCCATCGATGGCCAATCCACGATCTTTGCCTTGCCCGCCCAGTCCCCGTCAACGGCAACGAGACTCTATTCGGCGCAGTTTGCTTCGGGCGCCGCCGGGGGAGTTCTCTACTTCACCGATCTCAACGTGATCAACACGAGCGCCGACAGCCGCACCATCCAGGCACAGTTGATCGGGAATGAGGGGACGCCAATCACTGCGTTGGTGACCATCGTTCTCGCGGCCGGCGCCCAGGCACGCCGGAGAGGAGAGGATCTGTTCGGCCTGCCGGATCCCGCAACCACGAATACGTTGACGGAGGGGTCACTGGTCCTCATGGTGGACGGCCCCGGCGTCATCGGCGACGTCACGTTCGGAGAGCCCACCGAAGAACGCTTCGTGGCCAGTCTTCCACTCGATGGCAACCCGGTTTCGAATCTCGTTCTTTCACAGGTCGCGCAGGGAAGTTCGGGTGGCGGCACCAAACCTTTTTTTACGGGAATCGCCATGTACAATCCGAATGAGGGAGACGTCACGGTCACCGTCGAAGTGTTCTCCGAGACCGGCGTCCGAACAGGGTCGGTCACGTTCGTGCTAGCCAGCGGCAATCGCTTGTCGCAAACGCTTCCGCAACTGGTGCCGGAGGTCACGGTACAGCTACGCGGCTATATCCGTATCAGTGTCGACGGCGGCTCCATTATCGCTTTCGAGCTCTTCGGCGACCAGTTCCTGACCTTCCTGGCAGCGGTCCCACCCCAACCCATCAACCCATAGAAAGTTAGAACTCCGGTTTGCAATACGGTAATGTTTCGAGATGATGCATCCCCACTCGGGAGCCGGCTCCGAGGAGCCGGGTCCGCACAGATGCAAGCATCCTCATCGCGGGCTCCTTCGTTGGCTCTTGCGGTCCGGGTGCGCCCTACTCACAGCTTCGATTGCCTTTGCCGACGGTGGGACCGCTACGAACGTCATGGAAGTTTGCGGGACTGGATCCGATCGGAGGGCCAACGCCTTGGCCACGATTCTCTACCGCGATAGTATGCGGCAAGAACCGGGCCTCGGGCGGCGCCTTGCGGCGAGCTTCGACGTCGGAGATGTCGCGGTCATCGAAGACGACGGCACCATCCTGTCTCAGGTCAATCTGTTCGATCTGGGGGCTCGCGCTTTTCGTTTTGAACCGCTGGATTTGAGTCATTACCGCCTGGTGGCCAGCACAGCCCGTTTCGACGCATCCGGAGGGAATCCAGTCTCGCTAGGCGACGACGATTCGCTACAGCTGGGGCTCGGTTTTGTTTTCACGTTCTTCGGGGAGCGTTACTCCTCCGTTTATCTGAATTCAGACGGAAATCTGACCTTCGGCGATGGGGACTCGTCTACTACACCTCGAGACCTCGGCCGCTTCATCTCCGGACCGCCCCGTGTCGCGCCTTTGTTTACCGATCTGAATCCGGACGGCGGGGGCATTCGTGTCCGCAGCGACTCTGACGGAATCGTGTTCTCCTGGACAGACGTCTCGAGCTTTTCGGTGGCAAACACCAACAACTTCGCGGTGAAGCTGTTTGCCAGCGGAACGATTGAGTTCGTCTACGGATCGCGGGTCGATTCGAGAGAGAGCGTTGTCGGTATCTCGCCTGGGCTTGCCGCGGGTGGAGTGAGCGCCGTCGACTACACCGCTGACCTTCCCGTATCGATGGTCGGCAGCGCTGTTGCGGAGATATTCGCGGCGCGATCGAGCCTGTCAGAGCCGGCAGTGGCCAGGAAGTTCTTCCAATCTCATCCTGATAGCTTTGATCACCTGGTCGTGTTCTTGGCCTACAACTTCAACCTCGGCGGGGCCTACGCGTACGAGATCAACGTCAAGAACGAGATTTCGGGCATCGGTTTGGATCAAATCGATAACAGTGCACTATACGGAAGCCAAGGAAGGTTGCGTAGCTTCTTGATGATGGGGAGCCTCGATGGCCCGGGGCGATATCCCGACGCACCGGACCGTGTTTACCTGGGCACCAACAGCACGTTGTCACTGATGGGACACGAGTCGGGACATCGCTGGTTGGCGTTTAGCCGCTTCCGCGATGGGCAGACCAACTCCCGCAGTGTTCTGGGACGCCAGAATGCTCACTGGAGCTTCTTTTTCGACTCGGATGCTTCCGTCATGGAGGGCAACGACATCGAAGATCGGGGTGCCGCTCACGCGACGAGCCGTTTCGCAACGGTTGCTGCCAGCCGGACCTTCAGCGCCCTGGATCAGTATTTGATGGGTCTGATCGGAAAGGACGAAGTGCCGCCCATGTTCGTGGTCGAGGGTCCGACGGGCACGAGTCGCTTTCCTTCGAGCGCTCCGTCGGTCGGGGTAACCTTCGGTGGCCAACGAAAAGAATTCACGATCGATGATGTCATTGCGGCAAACGGGGAGCGTTTCCCGCCGGCCCATGAGTCCCCCAAAGTATTTCGTCAGGCCTTCATCCTACTCACCCGAGTCGGCCAGCAAGCCATCCCCGAGCAGATTGCAAAGGTACAGGCGATTCGAGATGCCTGGGTCAAGTTCTTCGGAGAGCAGACACAATACCATGGGTGGATCACGACTCATCTCCAAGAAACACTGTCTACGACTCCGCGCCCGGTTTTCTTCCCGGCGCTGCGGGGAAATCGATACGTGGGTATCACGCTGGCCAATTGGGGATCCACGCCTGCGGATGTTCTTTTGACTGCGGTCGACTCTGAGGGGAACTCGGTCGAACCCTCCACGGACGTCATAAACCCTCGGATGGTCACGCTTCCCCCCCGAGGGCAGGTGGCTTTGCTCACGGACCAGATTCACGGAGCGCCGCCCGTTGATGGATGGATTCGGGGCGATTCGAGCAGCAGCGAGATCGCTGCCTTTTTTTTGCACAGCGACGAAGACCCTAGCCGGATCGCGGGCACGCGCGCTGGATCCGAGGGGGCCGCCGAGCTTTATTTTGGGAGGATCGAGGATCAAACACGGGTTACTGTCGTCAATCCGAATGGCGTGGCAGCCAAGATCGAGCTTCAGCTGATCGACCGCTGGGGCGCGACCCTTGCGACCGAGAGCTTCGAGATTGTGCCCTGGGGGCTGCTCTCGGAGGAGGCGCGAGACTTGCTTCCGATTCTCTCGTCGCTGCAGACAATCAAGGAATCCGTCTCCGGTTACATACGGCTCACCGCTGATCGCGGGGTACAGGGGTATCAGGAGATTCGGATCGGTGGGTCCAGCTACATGCTCCCGGGTCAACCCCGCTCGGAGGCAACCACCCTGTACGCAGCACAGGCCGTTTATGGAAGTCCGAACGGAGGCACCGCCTATTTCAGCGAGTTGAACTTAATAAACACGGGTACCGATCCGAGGAGTATCGAGGCTCTGTTGGTTGGGCCCACCGGGTTGCCAGTTCCCGGCATGATGAATCCGGCAAATTTTCATGTGGCGGCCGGGGAACAAATCCGCACGGATCTCACACGTCTATTCGGAATGACAAACCCTACGTCGAGCCCGGATTTCACCGAGGGTTCCCTCGTGGTTTCGGTCGATGATGCCGGCATTATCGGCGATCTTCTTATTGGAGACGCAGGGGGAACACGATTTCGAGCGAGCTTTCCTCTCGAGCGGGCAGCGGCGTCAGACCTTGTTTTTCCACATGTCGCGCAGACAGGCTCCGCCAGCACCCACTCATATTTCACGGGTGTTGCAATCTATAACCCCAACCCCGCTGCGGCCATTCTCGACTTAGACGTTTTCTCGAGCAATGGCACTATGACCGGAGCGACGAGGTTTCTACTTCGTGGCTTCAACCGCATCGCTGCGACTCTACCAGAGCTTGTTCCCGGTCTGAACACACAACTCGAAGGCCACATCCGAATACGCGTCTCCGGAGGTGCGGTGGTGGCATGCGCCACGATCGGTGACCAGTCCCTTCAATCCTTGGTGTCGCTTCCCGCTGAGCGGATCCATCCCTGAGAAAGCCGACTCTGGCTTGAACCAGTAAATAGTTCTTCCCAACCGACCGACCGGCTTTTTATCCCAAATGCCTGCCCGGCATCCCGCCGCGCTGGGAAAACAAAAAGACGCATGATTTGTGCCGGTTGACCCGATCTATCGTTGGACAGGACTTGTGATTCACACGTGTGAATCCGATCCGTCGCGGCATCCGGTCGCCCTCTACCCGAACTGGGGGGCAAAGAATCCAAGCTAGCGCTTGACAATTCAGACGACCGGTCGTATTGTATAGCTATGGCTAGACTACGAAACGAAATGAAGCGGCAACAATTGCTTGAAGCCGGCGTGGCGCTGTTTTTGGAGCGAGGCTATCACGGCACGGGAATCAAAGAGGTCTTGGATCGGGTCCGTATACCAAAAGGGTCTTTCTATAATTATTTCAATAGTAAAGAAGATTTCGCGCGTACGGTCATTGGCCATTCTGCGGAACAGCGGGTAGCCGAACTTCACCGGGACCTGGACTATCCGAACCTCCCCGCGTTGAAGGTATTGAAAGAAGCGCTGCTGAAGCAGGCATCCAAATCCGCGGCCACGCAATTCAGAGAGGGGTGTCTATTCGGGAATCTGGCGGCCGAGGTCGCCGAAACAAGCGAGGTCTGCCGCGAGGCCATGATTGAGGCCTTTGACCAGATGAGCGGTTGCTTCGACCAGATTCTGGTCCGAGGTCAACGGGAGGGGACGGTACGGGCCGATATCCCAGCTGAAGTGTTGGCCAATATACTACTGCACGCGTGGGAAGGTAGCATTCTACGAATGAAGGTGCGTCAATCGGTCGAGCCGTTGCGGGAGTGTCTGACGCTGTTACTGGACGACTTCTTTAGACCCAGGCGAGAGGGACATCATTAGCATTCAAAAGCGATCAAATCCTATGAGACCGGTCGTCTTACAATGATTAAGGAAGCCCACGGAGGTAAATACAATGTCAACCACAAGCAAGAAATACGTCACTCTCAGTCAGGAGAACTTTGCCAGCGAGGTCTTAGAATCTGAAAACCCGGTTTTGGTGGATTTTTGGGCCGAATGGTGTGCGCCCTGCCGCGTCATTGGGCCGGTGATCGAGGAACTCGCCGCCGATTTCGAGGGCAAGGCGACCATCGGCAAGGTGAACGTCGATGAAAACTCAGAGCTGGCCGCAGAGTACGGCATTCGCTCCATCCCGTCGTTGATCTTCTTCAAAGGGGGAAAGGTCGTCGAACAAATAGTGGGCTCACAGTCCAAAGGAGCACTGGCAGGCAAGCTCAATGGCTTACTTGCCCAAGAATAAGGCGAGAGGCACCGGGAGGGCTTCGGCGAAGCCCTCCTATTTTTGTTCGTCGCCGCGCAGAGTCCGTGCCACTGTCGCGATCCTTTTCAGCTTCTGAAATGCAATCTCTTCGCTGTTGACCGGTCGGTTCGAGAAGGTACCAAACCCGCAATCCGGATTCAGAAAAAGTCTCTCCGCGGAGACGTGTTTCATCGCTTGGCGGACTGCGTTTCGAATCTCATCTTCGCTTTCCACTCGTTCGGTCCGCGGGTTCACCACTCCCAGCCCAATTTCCTTGTTCTCAAAAGGAAGAATTTCTCCGGCCCGCTCGGTTGCATACTCCAACACAAGCTGGCGCACGTTCATTCGTTCAAAAGTACTCGCCAGGGGGGCATAGCTTCCGCGGAGCAGCGTGGTTTCGTCTCGGCTCCAGTTTCCTCGACAAACGTGAATCGCCGTTCGTGGCCCGTCGGTCGGAACCGCCCGTAGCACCTGATTCAACAACTCGACGGCAAAGCGTAGCTCGTCGGCCGGATTCTTCGTGGCAGCCAGAGCCGCACACATGAAGGTTCGCGTCTGGCCCCGAGTGAACACGAGTTCGGTCAGAACAGGCTCATCGAGCTGAATGAACTCCACGCCGGCCCTGGTGAGGTCTTCGATCTCCTCCTGAAGAATCCTGACGACGTCCTCGGCCAGGGCTTCCTTGGTCGGGTATACGGCGCGTGTGATCTCCGGAACGTACATGGCACGGGTGAGCAGATAGGGGCCCGGAAGGGGGATCTTGACCGGCTTGCGCGTATGCCGCTTTAAAAACTGCAGCTCGTCCAAGGCAAGGGGAACCCGACGATTGATCTTCCCCACACATGTCGGATTGCTGATAGAAAACGCTGGGACGTCGAGGGTCTGGAGAATTCGCTCGAAACTGTCTTTATCTTCCACCACGTGGAGCATTTCGGCCAGAGACATCAGCTGTACGCCTTCGAGCTTTTCGGCCACGAAGGAATAGAAATTGTCCCGCCGTTGCTCCCCGTCCGTCACGATATCGACACCCGCACGCTCCTGCAGCGCCAACGCTTTCAAAACCGCGTCATCGGCGAGTCGCTCAAACTCGGACGCGTCCAGCTCTCCCCTCACTTTCAGTTTCTGGGCTCTCAGGAGCGCCGCGGGTCGCGGCAAGCTGCCCACGGAAGTAACCGGGAACAATGGTAGAAGGGGCAACGGGCTCAACTCGAGGATTCCTTGAAAAATGATTGTCTGTCGACAGCCTCCAGCAGCGGGCCAAATCCGCTCACACGACCCGGCATCCACTGCTTCAATCCCTCGAGATCCATCATTTCGCGATGGGCCGGATTGTCGTAGCTCATCGAAAACAGGACTTCCAACCACTTGCGTTCCTGCTCGGCCGGAAACGTCTCTTTGACCGTAAACACACAATGGTCGAAACGATCCGTGGTCGCCAGGATGCGATACACGCTTTCTGACACGGTGCCATCCTGGGTCCAGGTGGCCCAGTTGAGATCGAGCATGGCGCAGGCCTGGGACTCACCGGCCTCCAGGCTCTTGAACGCATCGTGCTCACCGCCTACATGATCGCCGTGCTTACCGACCAGAATATCGAAGCGCCGGATCATGAAATCGGAGCCCGGTTCGAGCCCCTGGCGCTGCAAGTAGCCAATCGGGATCAAGGTCGCCTGCGGCGAATCCTTGGCGCCGACCGCCAAGGTTCGACCTCTGAGATCCCCCACCTGCTCGATACCTCCGTCGTTGCGCACGATGATGTGCGAAACGCGGTCCTGATCGGTATCCCGCATGGCAATGGCGCGACAGTTTCGGTTCGATCGCCGTTGAGAATCGACCCAGGCCAGTGGTGAATTCCAGGCCACGTCAATGTGCCCCTCGAGCAAAGCCTGTACCTGAATTTCGTAGTTGGTATAAAAGACGACGTCGATGAGACAGCCGTTTTGATCGAAAAAATCGCGGATGATGTCCCAAATCACGGAGACTTTTGGATCGTACAGGACCGCGCCCACAAGAATCGGCCTCGTCATCAGAAGACCTCCATCCCGCAAAGCGCCCGCCCGATGAACTCGTGCGCGTGGTCGGTTGTCGGCGCCATGACGATGGCCGCACGCGCATCCCGGAAGTAGCGCTCTATTCCCAGCTGTTTGCTGAAAGCGGCCCCTCCGCAAGCTCGCATCCCGGTTTCTGTGACGTTGACAGCAGCTTCCGAGGCGGATACTTTGGCTTCCAATACGAGCAGCTGAGTCGAAGGGCCAGGGTTTTCGACTGCCTCGATTACGCTGGCAAGGTGCGCTCGGGCTCGATCGGTTTCGATGCGCATTTGCGCAAGTCTGGCGCGCAAATTCGGCAGGTCCGCGAGTTTTTGGTCCAGGTGCGCAAAGCGATTCTCCATCAAGTGCTTTTGTGTTGCCCCAATGGACGCTTCGGCAATACCCACAGCGATGGCGGCGTTGCCAAGCTGAAACACCGGAAGCACCACGCCCAGCATCATCTCCAATCCCTTTCCTTCCTCGGTCAGTACCCTTTCCGGACCAAGATGGACACTCGCGAGCGTCATGGGGGCACTCGCGTTGCCACGCATCCCGAGTGCATTCCATGGCCCGGCGACTGAGACGCCGTCGTCCTCTGCGCGCACCATATAGATGTTTGATTCCATCGGGCTCTGTCCATCGGCGGAGCGGGTCGACACGACATACCCGTTCGCGTATCCGGCCGAGGTCACCCACGACTTCTCGGCACTGATCCGGACCCCGCCGTTTTGCCGGACCTCCTGGCTGACGGGCGCCCAAAAGTGACTCCGCGATCCTCGCTCACTCCAGGCCAGAGTGCTCAGGTGCCCACCCCTGGCGGCGCTTTGAAGCCAATCGGCGCTTTTATCGGTGGCCGCGCCGTAGCAAGCCGTGCCGCACAGGTGCATGAGGTAAACCATGGCCGTGGAGGCACAGCGTTGCGCAACCTCGTCCAGCACGGCGCACACAACCCGCACACTTTGACCCAGCCCGCCGAATTGCTTGTCGATCGCCAACCCCATCAGCCCCGCCTCTGCCAAGGCCGCAACGGACGTGGCGGGAAAAACGCCCTCTTCATCGGTTCGGTCGGCATTGGGTCCGATGGTTTCATCGGACACCCGCCTGGCTCGATCCACGATTTCCTGCTGGTCGTTGTTCAGCTGGTACATGCCCTTTCCCCTATCATTAATCGAGTTGAAAACTGAGATCCAACTTCACACAGCTCACGAGTGTGCTGACGAGCGGTGCCTTCGATACCAACTCGTCCCAGACTGCGCGGATCGTCTCTTCCGTCTCGAGTGTATTGATGTACAGACGAACCTTGACCCACTCCAGCCCCGGATGGCCCTTCTCACCCACGACCCCCAGGTAGGTCAGCGCATTGTTGAGCTCACCCTCTACCTTGGCCTCGATGTTGTCGACTGCCGCCCGTCTCTTCTTGGCCAGTATCCTGAACCCCTCCACCAGCTCACCACCCAGCGCACCCAGCGCGTACTCGAGAGCGGTGACGCGATCATATTTCTGATCGAATTGGAGCGGGGCACCGACGTCAAACTGATGTTGTCGAACAAAGACCCGCACCTGGCCCTCTCCGTGAGGACTGACTCGAACTCCCCAGCGATGGCTCGGCTGTTGCATCAGGTATTACTCCTGAGATCGATTCTGCCCGCAGACAAGCCGGGCCGAGCAGGCTGCATCGGGTAGATTTTGAACGATCGAAGGTGTGTCGAAAGGGAGTCCGGCTTCAGATGGTCCCGTGGAGACAGGTGCAGATTTGGCGTAGATGTATAGAATTCCATCGCAGCCCGCGTGCAATACTCAAAAGGGCGCCGACGACGCCCGAAAAGGCCTTTCAGCGAAGCCTCATCTTGAAATCATTCCCCTATTGCTAGTTGGGTGTAGACAGCGCAAAGATTATCGCACAACATGCATCCGTGCAAGGTGATTTCAAGGCGCAGGCCTGCGCCGAGCGCGTTCCCGGGAGTTTTCGATAGAAGAGCATGAGAGCTGACAACGCGCCACAGCCAGGTCATCTCGTGAGCGTAGTCGAAGAGATGTTTGCGCGTCTCGCCGAAATGGAATCTACCGTGCGAGTTCCATCTTCTGCTCGCAGGCCCTCCGGCGATATCCTCGCCGACCGACGGAAATTGGGTCTGGCCGATTATGTCTACCAGCCCGCCCGCATCCGCTTCCGTGCGGGTTACTACCCAATCTCAGGCGCTCCCGTCCGAATCAGCGGCAACACAGACCGGCTCGAATACTATCGGGAATTGACAGCTCGGCCGGCGCGCGGAAGCGCGGAGTGTTTGCTCTGCCGTGAGATCCAAACTCAAGTCCCATGCTCATTGGGAAACTTCGAAGGTGTCCTGATGCGCAATCGGAATCCCTATGGGGAGCAACACGGACTGTTCAAGTCGCCGGAGGAAAACCTAGCAGCACACCTCGAACGCGAAACCTGGAATCACCCCCCCCCAGCTCGAAGCGTTGCTTCGACTGGCCTATGGTCTGGGGGCAACCGGCAGGTCGCACTTCGAATCCTGGCAGTCCGGAGCATTCGGAACTCAAGCTCATTTTCACTTCCAGTTTCGACGCGAGCGGTCGTCGATCTGGCAATACTTGATACAATCCGTTCCGAAACTCAGCCCGATGGCGGAACAAGAGTCTCCGGTACTGCTGGCGCGCCTCGACAACTACCCCACGGCCCCTCTGTACATGGAAGGGCGTCAACTCCAGGGTCTTGCCATCCAGATGTCCCGCTGTATCCGGGACACGGTCGCCAGCGGCGCCGGATCCGGGGTGATGGCTTGTTACGAGCAAAGACGTTGGAAAATATTGATCGTCACCGGCCTTCCTTTGCACAGATTTGGACATCCCGTCGGCATTCTGGAAAGATTGGGCGAATGGTCGGTCATCGAGGAGCGCCATCTCGATTGTGACTTGGCCGGTCTGGAGCAGGCATTGAGAGAAACGCGAGCAGCGCCGAGTTTTCCCCGAAACGACCTCGACGCCGAGTCGCCCAAGAAACCCGACGACTGAGTCGCCCAAGAAACCCGACGACTGAGTCGCCCAAGAAACCCGACGACTGAGTCGCCCAAGAAAAAATGATACTGTTTGGATGATAGGGGTAGGGAGGCCCGATTGAGTTCGATCCCCCCTCCCTCCGAACCGTACGTGCGGTTCTCCCGCATACGGCTCTCCAGTTGGTGGTCTTACCTCGACGAGGATTGACGGACCAAGCCATGGGCAGTCGCCAAGGAATACAGCCCGTGCTCAGCAAAGTAGGAATTCCGCCAGCGTTGATGATCTCGCCCGCGGCCACGTCCCTTCCGACCGCATCGCTTTCGCAGTATCGATCGCAGTCGCATCCGGACCCAGCCATCTATGGGCTCAAAGGTGTTGCTGTGACTCTGCTTGAAGTACTCAAACCAGCCTCGCAGCGTCGCGTTCACATCCTCGATGATGTATGCCAGACTGTGGCCATGGGCACGTTTTGTTTTCGCCCGGATGGTCGTTCTGAGTTTCTTCAGGCTCTTCTTCCGTGGCCAGCGATACTGGGCTCGAAAGTGATACCCCAGAAAGTCAAATCCCTCCGTCTCAGCATCCACAATTCGCGTCTTCTCCGGATGAAGCGTCAGACCAGCTTCCGAAGTCCACGCCTGTACCAGAGCCAAGGCCGCCTCTGCTTCTTCTCGCGTACGACACAAGATGACAAAGTCATCAGCGTAGCGCACCATTTGAAAGCCTCGCTTGGCCATCAGGTGATCGAGCGGATTGAGGTAAACGTTCGAAAGCAAGGGACTGATCACGGCGCCTTGCGGACTACCAGATTCTGGAGTCCACTGCTTCAGACCATCCATGATCCCTTGCTTAAGAAACTGCTCAATCAGTCGGAGCACCCGGCCGTCGCTGACTTTCTCTCGCACGCGTGCCATCAACTTATCATGCGGAATCGAATCGAAATAGCCTTTCAAATCCGCGTCCACAACGTAGCCGTAGCCACTCTTCCTCAGCTCAACAACACGTCGAAGCGCGTCCTTGCAGCTGAGTCCGGGTCGAAAGCCGTAGCTATGCTCGGCAAACTCCCGCTCGAAGATCGGTTCCAGCACGTTGCGAAGCGCGGTTTGAACTACACGGTCGCGCACCGTCGGGATACCGAGTGGTCGCTTTTCCTCACCTCCCGGCTTTGGGATCCACACGCGTCGGACCGCGTGTGGCACGTAGGTGCGTTTCTGCAAGGCTTGTGCGATGCGTCCCAGGTTCTTGTCTCGGTGTTGCGAGAACTCATCTATCGTCACGTGATCCACGCCAGCGGCTCCCCTGTTCCCGGCCACTTGTATGTATGCCGAGAGCAGGTTAGCTTCCGCAAACACCTTGTCGATCAGTCGGGCCCATTTCCCTCCTTGCACTCCAGCCTCGAGTGCCGTCAACATGCGGTCCGTCCAAACCGTCGCTTCCGTCCACCTCCATCGGCTGCGGACTTCTCCGTCGGGTTGAGTCCGAGGGCGTTTCCGACCTCTAAACACTGCGCCCGGTTGTTGTTCCGACTGTTCGGTCATCCCGCATCCACCTCCCTGCGTCCCTTTGCTCCACGAGTGTTAGCTCGCTTCTTCGCTACTATGGACGCTCTGACTCCTGAGCTACCGGCTCTTCGGCTCTCCTTCGAGTATGAACTCCGTCTTGGCTGTCGCTCAGGTCTCCCTGCTTTACGTGTTTGGCCTTCAGAGCATTCCGTCCCCAACCACCTGACTGCCCCTGCCGTCGCTTTTGCACACAACCCCTCAGCGCGACAGGCCTTTCGGGCTTCGCCATTACCTAGCAGGCTCGCCAGTCAGCCCGGCCGAAACGGGTTCGCTTTACTACGGACTGCTCGTTCACCTCCAGTTGCTCTCCACCCCCTTTCACAAGGACGCAGTTACTTTCAGTTACAGGCCGGAGTGTGTATGCCTGACGAGGACTTTCACCTCGCTAGCCAAACACGCTCGCAGGCGCACCAGGTCGCACACCCGGTGTGCGACTCGCGCAGCCCCCGCGTGCGTCTCTCGGCGAGAGACGCCAACCCGAACCCACCGGAAGGGTTGTTTCATGATGGACCGCATGGCCGCCAATTGCTCGGCTCTTATCCGAAGACTGATCGTCTGTGCCCTCGCTGTTGTTCTCGGCGGGCTCCCGAGCGCGGCTCAACCTCGACGATCGGACTCCAGTAGCAAGGTTCGTGTCAGCGCGGTGGCTGCAGCCGCACAGGTGACACCGGGCGGTGACGTGCCGGTAGCAATCATATTCGACCACGAGCCTGGCTGGCATATCCACACCAATGATCCCCAGGTTCCACCCGAGCTGGGAGAGGCGGAGTACTACATCAAGACGGAGATCGAGATCGATGAGACCGATGCCGGGTCACTCCGAGCACGACTGGATCACATCCAATGGCCCGAACCCGAGACCATTGATGTCGCATTTCTCGGTGTGCCGGTTCGCTACGCGGTCTTTTCCGGCAAAGCCATCGCGTACCTTCCGGTAACGGTACCGGAGGACGCTCCGTTGGGAGTGACAAAACTCGACATTAGAGTTACCTACCAGGCATGCGACGACACGGTCTGTTTGTTCCCGGTGAGGGGGCAGACCTTGAATCTCGAAGTGGAAATCGTAGACGCCGACCACCTGCCGAAGAAAGCGATGACGGTAAACTCGGCCATCTTTGCCGGCTTTCCCATAGAAGTTTGGCAGAGAATTCGTGGGGGCATATCGCCGGCAGAAACGGTGGCATTCGATCTGTTCGGTGCCAGCTTCGATCTGGACGTGAGCCGTGGACTTGGGATCGCCCTGCTGCTGGCGGTGGCCATGATCGGGGGTTTGCTACTCAACCTCACTCCCTGCGTCCTACCCGTGATCCCGATCAAGATCATGGCGCTGAGCCAATCAGCAGGGAATCGGTTGCGTTGTTTCCAGCTCGGCGCGGTCATGACGATCGGGGTAATCGTCTTTTGGCTCGGCCTCGGAATCATCGTCGCTTCCATCGCCGGATTCAGCGCCACCAATCAGCTGTTCCAGTATCCGGCGTTTATCATCGGGGTGGGAATTTTCATTGCCGTCATGGCCGTCGGCATGTGCGGATTCTTCTTCTTTCAGCCTCCACAGTTCGTATACGCGATCAATCCCAATCACGAGACCTACTTCGGTTCCTTCATCTTCGGAATCATGACCGCGATCCTCTCCACACCTTGCACGGCACCGTTCATGGGCGCGGCACTCGGTTGGGCGACCAAGCAGGCCCCGACCATTTCGTTGTCCACCTTCGCATCCATTGGGTTCGGGATGGCGCTTCCCTACTTGGTCTTGTCGGCATGGCCGGGACTGCTGCAATGGATGCCGCGGGCCGGACCAGCCAGCGAGTTGATCAAGCAGGTCATGGGGTTGTTGATGTTGGCGGCAGCCGCCTATTTTATCGGTGTCGGAGTGAGCGGTCTTTCGGTCGATCCACCGGACCCGCCAAGCATCCAATACTGGTGGGCCGTGGTGTCTTTCGTGGTCTCCGCTGGTGCCTGGCTCTCATGGCGCACGTTTCAGATCACACCATCGAGGACCAATCGATTTTTATTCGTTGGTCTTGGAGTCTTGGTGGTTCTTGGCTCCGTGGCGGGCGGCGTTCGGCTGACGGACGAGGGTCCGATCGATTGGGATTACTACACGCCGGAGCGATTCCAGCAAGCCCTCGCCGATGGGAAAGTCGTCGTCCTGAAGTTCACCGCCGAATGGTGCCTCAACTGCAAAGCTCTGGAGCAGAGTGTCTTCAGAGACCCTGCGGTTGTAGCTCTTTTCGGCCAGGGACACGTGATCCCGATGAAGGTAGATCTGACCGGCAACAATGAGCTCGGCAATCAAAAACTCTCGGAGGTCGGCCGTTTGACCATACCGCTGCTCGTTGTCTTTGCGCCCGACGGAACGGAAACCTTCAAGGGCGACTTCTATACGGTTCAACAGGTTCAAGACGCAATAGTCGCGGCGCAGGCTCTCGTTTTCAGCAATCCCCACGGACCGGATCAGAGGGTCTATTTCAGGTATTGATCCAGCCACCGAAAGAAGACTCGATTCCAGAGAATGCTGTTTTGAGGGGCAAGAACCCAGTGATTCTCCTTTGGAAAGTACAGAAGCCGGCTGGGAATTCCCCTGAGCTGGGCGGCAGTAAAGGCCTGAAGGCTTTCCGCCACGGGAACTCGAAAATCCAACTCGCCATGTATGATCAGAATGGGAGTATCCCAGTTAGCCACGAACCGATGAGGCGAAAAATCGCGATAGCTGCGTGGCGTGGGTTCTTTCCAGTACGGCCCCTCCATATCGTGATTGACGAAGAATATCTCTTCGGTGGATCCGTACATGCTCTCCAGATTGTAGACCCCGTCATGTGAGACAAAGGCTTGGAACCGACCTTCGTGATTCCCGGCCAGCCAAAAGACAGAATAACCTCCAAAGCTGGCTCCAACGGCTCCAAGGCGTTTCTGATCGACATACGGCTCTGCGCTCAAAGCGTCGATGGCGCTCAAGTAGTCCCTCATCGCCTGCCCACCCCAGTCGCCGGAGATCTGGGCATTCCAGTCTTCACCAAAGCCCGGAAGACCACGGCGATTGGGGGCCACGACGATGTATCCGTTTGCAGCCATCAGTTGAAAATTCCACCGATAGGAAAAAAACTGGCTCACGGCGATCTGTGGTCCACCCTGGCAATAGAGCAGCGCGGGGTACTTTTCGGTCGGGTCGAACCCGGGAGGATAGATCACCCAGACCAGCATGTCCTTGCCGTCGCTGGTCCGCACCATGCGCTTGGCAACCGTGCCCAGCGCCACGCGATCCCATGCCAGTTTGTTGGTGAACGTCAGCTGCGTTTCCTTTCCCGATTCGGATTCGATCCTAAAGACCTCCGGAGGGATCGAGATAGACATCCTGGTGCCGATCAGCACAGGGGGTTGCGTGGACGGAACCACTTCGAGCGATGTGTAATCGTGCTCCCCGATCGTCAAGGGTCGGATTGGAAGCGGATCACTCGAGGAAGCCAGATCCCCTGCCTCCACGGCATAGATCTGCTTGGTGGCCCGGGTCCCACTGACAAAGTAGATCTTGCTGCCTTTCGCCGCCCACGCCGGGTGGGTCACATTTTGATCGAATCCTTCTGCCAGTTCCTTCTGTGTCCCGGTCTCGAGGTCGAGGAAGATCAGTCTCTGCCGGTCCGCCTCGTAGCCGGGAGTCCGCATGGACAACCATAGAAGCGCCTTGCCATCGGGCGAGAAACGTGGCTCGACATCATATCCGGGGTTTCCCTGGCTTACATTCTTCGTCTGACCGGTCCGCAGATCGTAGACATATACGTCCGAATTCGTGCTCGTTGCATAGGCGTTGCCGTGCAGCTTTTTGCAGGTATAGGCAATTCGCGTGCCGTCAGGACTCCAATCGATCTGCTCCACTCCTCCGAAGGGTCGCAAGGGGGTATCGAAACGCTCGCCGGCCATCACGTCGATCGGCGGACCGGTGACTTCCCCTGATGAATACGGAGCGACAAAGAGGTGACGGTACGTCCCGTCGCGCCAAGAGTCCCAGTGACGGAACATCAGCTGGTCGATGATGCGTGCTTCCGCTTTGGGAAGGTCCGCGAACGTCTCCGCTACGGTCTGGTCGAGCTTGACCGAGCGGGTAAAGGAGATGAACCCCCCGTTTGGCGAATAGAGCTGGTTTCCGATCCCACCCTCGATTCGGGTGACTTGCTTTTTCCCCGTTCCGTCCGGCCGCATCTCCCAGAGTTGGGGCGAGTCGGCAGGACCAAAGAGAAAACCAATTCGTTCCCCGTCCGGGCGCCAGCGGCCGCCGGAGGCATTGGCATCAGAGTCCGTGAGTCGGATTGGTTTGCCTCCCCGGATAGACAGGGCATAGAGCGCTCTAAAGCCTTTGTTCGCCTCGCGATCGTAACGCGTCACTCCGAACACAACCTGACGGCCGTCCGGGGAAGGCTGCGGGTCGGAAACCCGGCCGAGCTGCAACAGCAGCTCCGGCGTCACTCTTTGTTCCGCGCAGGCCGGGGCAACGAATCCGGCAAGCACGACGATGGAAGCAAACATTCTAAGCACCAGGATGTGCACCTTTTTCCGGGGCGTATGGCTATTTCGATCTTTCTTCGGCACGTTTTCCTCCCTTTGGGATCATGCTAACCCAAACGGGGAAAAACTCCATTTCCAACGTAGGCAGTACAGGTCGCTCCCGCCTCGGGACGCCGTTGAAGTTGAAAAGGGATATGGGGGGGCTGGCTGCGACTCAGGTCCGTCCGGACGGACTTGTCGTGCCGGTGCCTGCGGTACCGTGGGCCTCGACTTACCCGAATCGAACGCGTAGGACTTCTATTCTTTCGTCCTTGCTGAGAAAAACTCGGGAGACCTCGATCGGCTCATTGGCCCAAACTTCTTCGATTGCAAAATCGGTCGCCTTGCCGACGACCGATCGGATGATCCAAACGAACTCGAGGCCCGCCGCGTACTCCCTCAGTTCTTCGACTGTGCTCAAGAGTCGTTGATTGGACCACAACTCGACCGTGCCGCCTGCTCGGCTGATGTCGCGAAACCGCCGATCCAATCGATTGCAGTAGACGGCGTGCTTGCCTCGCAGGTAGTAGGATACCGGGGGATTATTGACCAAAACGATAGCATTCGTCTGGCCGCTATCGACGATTTGGTTTACGAATCGAGCGGGAGACTCGTAGTCTTCCCGGCCGTACCAGGTTCTCTCGAATCGAGCGAATCGTCCGGTCCGGTAGGAGACTTCCGGCGAGTTCATCTTGGCAATGTGGCCGGGATTGAAATCCGAGGTCACACCGAAGAGAAGTAGGTACAGCGCGAAAGCCAGCGAGGTGTGTACGATAGGGCGATTCCAGCTCGGGATCCGGCGAACGCACTTTCCCACGAGTTCAGAAACTGATAGCGCAATGACCAGTAAAATGATCGCATAGACAAAAAAGGAATAGCGCGAAACGCTGTAGGTAGAATTCAGTATTCCAAGACACAATGCAATGTAGCCCAAAAACACCGCAGGGTTTCGAACAAGTTCTTCAAGGGGCCTTCTGAGTTTTGCAGAAAGTTGATAGAGAATCGCGCCGGCCGCCAACAGTCCAAGCAAAGGGAGTTCGCGGCTCCAGGGTCTGTAAATCAATTTGTGGAAATCAGGCCAACCGAGAAAAGTGCGGCGCAAAGCCCCGGCCAAACCGTAGTTCCCCACGTCGACCCGGCCAATCCATTCCGTAGCGACAAGGGAGTATGCGATCCATCCCAGACCGGCAAGAAGTGACAAGCCCAACAGTACGTGTGACCTCCTGGCGTGCAGTGACGGACGGTGAATCCCGTAGCGGAAGACCAGAATGAAAAGGCACCCGAAGGACAGGGGAAAGGCGTGCAACGAGGTCGCTATCAACAGGAGAATCAAGAAAATATCGACGGATGAGACTTTTGTTCGCTCCCGCAGTATCCAAAGGACACCGGCCACCAGGAACATTGTCCCGATGACGAAAACGAGATTCAGGATATCGCTCTCAGCCACCCTCCAGAATGGGAAGGCGGAGGTCCGAAGGGACGCTGACGATTCCAAGACATAGTCTTGTGGAAACGGATCCTCGACGCCGGTGTACCGAAAACTGAACTGGGCCAGCACGACGCACAGAAGCGTGGATCCCAGCGCTGCCAACCCGTACAGGAAGCCAGATCTGCGATCCGTGAGTAGCCGGCGCCGACTCTCTGTCAGCAGAAACGGAAGAAAGAGGATGGGAGTGAGCAGAACCCCCATTGCATGGGTGAGCGTCGCAACGGCCGCACTCAGTTGCGGGGCCAAAAGCCATCGGCTCTTTTGTCTGAAGAACGCTTGATCGAATGAAACGAGAAAGAGCAAGGTGGTGAATTGAAAGGCGCTGTACATTCGCGCAAATCGTGCAAACTCGATATGCCAGGACGAGAGCAATAGGGTAAGAGTGACTGCAGCGGCGAGCGCTTGGCCTACGTGACGCCGGCTGTATCCGTACAACAGAGCCAGGCTCAGAAGGCTGAACAGCAGTGAGGGAAATCGATAGGCGAAACCGGACTTGCCCAAAAGTAGCACGCAGCCGGCCGTGAGGTACTGCAGCAGCAGTCCGCGCGTGTAATAGCCTCCCGTTGGAAACTTCGGTACTCCGTGCTCCAGAATAAGATCGACGCTTCGGACGAAATAATACTCGTCTACGGCAAGTTGTCTCGTTCCGAGTCCCGCGAAGCGGGCCCACAGTCCAACGGACAGACCCACGAACAAGATGGAGAGAGTGATGGTCCGAATCCGCCTCGTTGCCGCCCATGAGGCACCTCGAATCGGGGTCGGGACTTCTTCGCGGACCACGGCATCGGATCCTCCGCTTTGCGTTGCGTACCCAACCTTGGAAGACTCCCGCGTGGGCTGATCTTTGACTTCGACTTCCATGAGGTGGGCTCCATTCAATGAAGCACGGTCGGTACGGATTTTCGGATTATGGAGATTTCGAACAGCTTGTCGGATCCGGAGACGGACGTCGGTTCGCGCTGCCGGACTCGACCCGGGGCAAGTAAACTCCAAAACAGGTTCCGGTCTCCTCGTCACTGGAGACTTCCAAGAATCCGCCGCTGCATTCGATCATGCCCTCGAGAGCATGACTGTTCCTTGCAGGCTGCACCCCAAATCCGGAGGCGGTGATGCTCAACAAAACATAAGGTCCGGATGGGATATCGGCGGCAACCGCCGACCCGTAGGGATCATGCTCTATAAGCTGGGTTTCGACCGTCAGAGAACCTCCGGCTGACAGCGCGTCGCGCGCATTCATCGTGACAGTCGAAACAATCTGCTCCAGTTCCTGAGGGTCGGCCGAGATCAGCCCTGCGCGGGAATCAAGGCTCTGGCGGAACTCGATGCCAGTGCCGACAAGACGCTGTAAGATGCCCTCCATATTTTCCAGGACGCCGTTGATTTCGATCAATTCGGGCGAACGGTCTAGCTTCCGACTGAACGAGAGCAGTTGCTGTGCCAGGCCGTTGGCCCGATGGACCATATCCCTGTGTTGCTCCGCTTGATTCCATAGTGGGTGGTCGCGATCGAGTCGCTCCACGAGCAGGTCTCCGTAACTGCTCATGGATGTCAATAAATCACTGAAGTTCTCGACCGTCGCTGTAGCGAACCGTCCCAGGGCTTCCATTCTCCGGCCCCGGAAGAGCAGGTCTTGTAGGTGATGCTTTTCGGTCACATCTATAAAGATCCTCTCGACGTGAGGCGCGGTCCCGGCATCGTCGGCTGAATGTAGCTTGGCGCTTTCCGAGAGCCAGATGGCACGGCCGTCGCATCGACGCAAACAAGCCTCCGCATGCGTTGTATTCTCCGCCTCCTGGAGTTGCTGCCGATGGTCTGCACGAGCTAGCCAGTCATTCAAGTCACACTGGTGAAGGTTGCGCATCAAGGATTCCGCCCCTGAATAGCCCAGCAGGCTTCCGAGTGTGTCGTTACACCGAATGATCCGACCTTCCAGCGTGGTTATAGCGAAGCCGAAAGTCTCGCTTTTCACGAGACGATCGTATTGCTCCTGTACAACTCGAATCTGGTTCTCCAGACCTTCCCGCGACTCTCGCTGGCGCGAGAGCTGTTGATCGTAATCTACTTTGGAGCGGTCCAGCTCCCCTTTTAGCTGGCCTATTTCCTCCTGGTGTCTTGCCTCGACGATCCGCAGCGACGCTTCAGATTCTTGTTTCGCCTTGCAAAGCTCGTTGTGAAGAAGTTGCTGAAAGTTCTCCGTTCGCTGTGCGTTCAGCTTTTCGTAGCGCGCCTCTGTCTCATGCAGCAATTGACATACTCGAGCCCGCTCCGCCTTTTCTTCTTCCATATCTCGAAAAGTTGCGTCGAGTCTCTCACTCGTGCGACCATAGTCTTCGACCAGTCCCTTGTAGCGCTGCTGCTCCGTGCTCAGCTCTGTGCCCAGAGATTGCAGACGCTCCTGATCCCGCCGCCGAAGGCCCTCCTCTTTACTCAGCGCTTCCTCCCACTTCGACCTTTCTTCTACGTTTTTCGCTTCCAAGGTTGCCTGGACTTCCTCCGCGTTGGCGAGCCGGATCTCGATCGCATTCCTCTGCTCCCGCTCGAGTCGAAGCTTTTGTTCCAGGTCCCGAAGGCACTTCTCCCAGTGCGACCTTTCCTTGTTGTGCTTTACCAGCACCTGCCTGTAGCGATCCTCGACACCATGAAGCTGCGCTTCTACATCGACGCGTTCGAGTTCCGATCCTCGCTGGCCGGATTGTGCCGGGCCGATATCGCGCGAGATCGAACCTGGATCGTCCTCCGCAATGCTTCCGCCATCGCCCGCGTCACCTGTTGATCCCGTCGATCCCGTCGATCCTTGGACGAGTTGCAGACGATTCTTTTCGCCAATGGCCGACGGGATGTCCAGGTGTTGCTGCACGATTTCCGGCAAAGACTGTACCGCGAGAGGCGATTGAGAATCTGGATTTGCGACGCTCCCGGCGCCGGGTGGGATGTCCGTTGGACCCTGGATCGATTCGATTTGCTCATTTGTCTGTTCGTGTCTTTCTCCCAACTCGCTGGCTCGAAGCTGCTCCAAGTCTTTGGAGAGTTGTTTTTGTTTGGTATCCGACCATCGAAGCTTTTCTTCGAGATCGATGCGCCGTGCGCTCTCCTCGTCCACCAATCGCTGTTGATCTTGACCATCCTTGAGGAGGGTTCTCAGCTTGGCCCGTTCGACGCTGAGCTCCTCGACGAATTCCAGCTGCCGGGCAAATGCCTCTTGCAACCTCTCGCCCACCGCCGCATTCGCGCGGCCTTTCTCTTCGGCAGCTCGAAGCCGTTGCTGGAGCTCTTCGCGGACCCTTTCCCATTCTTGACGTTCCTGATCGTGACCCTCAAGCAACAGATCGTGTTTTGCCTTGATCGCGTCGAGCTCGGTCGCTACGCGTGCTTTTTCGGCACGTTCCCGACTCGCTGTTTGAGAAGCGTCTTCGAGCGCTCGAGACAATTGCGTGACTTCGTCGGAGTCGCCATTGGAAGGCCCCCCGGAAGGCGGGGACGACGGATCGTCAGCCAGTGACGACGGATCGTCAGCCAGTGATCTGGTCACGTCCAATGCGCCCGACAGCGTGTTTGCATCCAGCTCTCTACTTTGCGTCGTCGCAAGATCGTGAACCACGGCCAACATTGCCGGAGCGCCGCTCGTATCGCGTCGAAACGGAACTGCACGGGACTCGAGGTGGCGATGGACCCCGTTCAATCCAGTCCAGTGAAATCGAGTTGATTTTCGCGTTCCCGCGCAGACTTTGTCGATGAACTGTCTCATCGGGCCACGATCACCTTCCTGGACGAACTCCAGAAAATCACGACCTACGATCTCCTCAAGACGTGCGGCGCCAATCAGCGACAGCCCGGTCCAGTTCATCGCCACGATGGTCCCGTTCCCATCGAGCAATATGACGCAGGTGGGCACGAATTCGATGACAAGTCGAAGTCTTTCCTCCGTGGAGACCAGCGCGTTTCGCTCCTGCAACAAATCCCGGCGAGCGACGACCTTCGGGAGAGTCAAGAGTAATCGTGCGAGGTAGTCTCCGGTCTTCAAGACGCAGTCGGAGGCTCCCAAGCGCAACGCTTGCAGGACAACATCGTCGCGATCGGTGTCCGCCAGCAAGACGACAGGAACTCCCGGGGCCTTCAGGTGGATCTCTTTCAAGAGCTGCAGAACGTTAATATGTGGGAGGGTTTCATCCAAGAGGGCCACTTCGCAAGGAGCCTCTGCCCCTACCATCAAACCCGAGCCATCCGGAGCAAAGTCGGCCGTCTCCAAATGAAAGCTCGACATTTGGGCAAGATATCGACGAACGACTTCATCGTGACCGGCATACAAGACGCGGATTGGAAGGTTGGTTCGTTCAACCTCTTCCTTTTTTGGGGCCGTCACGCGCTTGATCGTGTCTGGGAGAAATTTTACATAGTCGGGCTTCTTGACAACGTAATCGTTGGCACCCGCTTTCAGCGCGCCCAAGGGCGGGTCTTCCTCCCTGGGCCCTATGAGGAGGAGGATCGCAAGGCTAGGCTTTTCACGGTGGATCTGAATGATTGAGTTCAGGCGCTGCGCGGGCGAACCATCGACGAGAACAACATCGTGTCCCACGATCGTGAGGCGACGCAGGGCATCCTGCGGATCCGGGGAAACGTCGACCTCAAAAGCTTCATCCGATTGACGAAGCTCGTGCTCGAGAAAGTCCGCGTCACGAAGGTTCTCTGTCACATAGAGTACTTTCATACGTCCTTTATGGTAAGGCAGAAAAACCCCTTCGCGTTTTCAGGCAAAAAGGGCGGGGATTACCAGTCGTTGACCCCAAAAATCTTAGAGAGGTAGGCTGCGGAACGGTCCACCGAGGTCTTGAGAGTCAAAACTTCCATCGGTTTCTCGTTTTCGTGTTCCCGGGTGGAACCCTCTGTTTCCTCGAGAGGGGCCTGGAATTCATGTTCTGAGTCCGAGACAGTCCTTTGAAAAAGCGCTCGGATCTGTTCCGAGTCCATGATGTGAAGGTCTTGATCAAACGCAATACCGGTATGGTAAAGCGTCCGGTGATCGGATTCCGATGCCACGACCGACCGGAGCACCCGTCCCTTGATCAGCAGCGTTGCATCGGTGGTGTCCAGCCGAACGGCGACCATCGAACGAGGGGATAGATAGGTTTCGCCTTCGAGCAACGCACCCCCGCGCGAAACATTGAGCAGCTGAACCTCGGGACCTGAAATAAGCTTCACGTCTCGAAACCAGGGAACGTGCGGGGCAGGCCAACGGGCCGCGTCCCGGCGTTCGGCGTTGTCGTCTTTTGCAAGCGATTCTTTTTTGGTTTGGTCTTGCTTTGTCATATTCGTTGGTCTCGCTGATCTCCAGTGTAGCCTCACTACGACGCCCAAGCGGCACGTTCCGCCCTTCTAGAGATCGGCACATACCCAGAAAAAAATTAGTCTCTCAAACGAAGAAAAAGCAAAGAGATATGGTATGGGGCTAACGCCCCTATACGCCCTCAGCGGTCAGCTATCAGCCCTCAGCTTCGGCGTCGAAACTCGTCGGTCTCAAGAAAGAGTTTGTGCGTGCTGGTGTGTACGTTGCGGCTGGCTCTGTGAGCCCTGGTACGGGTGGCAAGGATCAGATCAACGGTTCACCTGATCAGGGTTGATTTTAACTGTAGCAGTGGAAGTATTTGTGGACGGAGATTCCGTATCTTCCGTATCTTGGGGGATCGAATATTGCCGTCCTACTGTAGTCGGTTCTCGGAGAACCGAAGCTAACCGCTGAGAGCTCTCAAGTAACTGCTCGCGGATCTGCTGTTATGCGTGTAATTTAGCAAATCGCCCAGAACCACGTTTTTCAGGCTGTTCAGGGCAGTTACGTTCCCAAGTGACCGGCGCGTCGCGCTGGTCGGACGCTGAAAGCTTACACCTTCTGATATATCCGGCCTCCCTTGGCCAAGAACTCCTGGCTTTTTTCAGTCATACCCTCCTCGAGAGCCTCTGCTTCGGAGACGCCGGCGCGTTCTGCGAAGTCGCGCACTTCCTGAGTGATTTTCATCGAACAGAAATTCGGCCCACACATGCTGCAGAAGTGAGCGACCTTCGCCCCATCTTGGGGGAGCGTCTCGTCGTGAAACTCACGGGCCGTGTCTGGATCCAGGGAAAGATTGAACTGATCCTCCCAGCGAAACTCGAACCTGGCTTTCGATAGAGCGTCATCCCGCTCGCGAGCGCTGGGATGTCCTTTTGCCAGGTCCGCGGCGTGAGCGGCGATCTTGTAGGCGATCACCCCATCTTTCACATCCTTCTTGTTGGGAAGCCCCAGATGCTCTTTTGGGGTGACGTAGCAAAGCATGGCTGTTCCCAGCCATCCGATCATGGCAGCTCCGATACCACTGGTAATGTGATCGTATCCCGGAGCAATGTCCGTGATCAGAGGCCCAAGAGTATAAAACGGGGCTTCATGGCAAGTCTCGAGCTGCCGATCCATATTTTCTTTGACCAGATGCATCGGAACATGGCCTGGACCCTCGATCATCACCTGGCAGTCGTGTTCCCAAGCTCTGAGGGTAAGCTCCCCCAATGTTTCGAGCTCCCCGAACTGAGCGTCGTCATTGGCATCGGCAACCGATCCGGGGCGCAAACCATCGCCGAGCGAGAATGAAACATCGTAGCTCTTCATGATCTCGCAGATTTCATCAAACCTGGTATAAAGAAAGCTCTCCTGATGGTGAGCCAAGCACCACTTTGCCATGATCGATCCACCACGGCTCACGATTCCCGTCACTCGCTTCGCTGTAAGTGGTATATAGCGCAGCAGTACACCGGCATGAATCGTGAAGTAGTCGACCCCTTGCTCGGCCTGTTCCACCAGCGTGTCGCGGTAGATTTCCCAGGTGAGATCTGGAGCGTTTCCCTCCACCTTTTCCAGAGCCTGGTAAATGGGAACAGTCCCGATCGGTACTGGCGAGTTGCGAATGATCCACTCTCGCGTCTCATGAATGTTCTTGCCCGTCGATAGATCCATGACCGTGTCCGCACCCCAGCGGATAGCCCAGGTCATCTTTTCTACCTCTTCTTCGATCGACGATGTCACGACCGAGTTTCCAATGTTGGCATTGATCTTCACCAGGAAGTTCCGGCCGATAATCATCGGCTCCAGCTCGGGGTGATTGATGTTCGCCGGAATGATTGCTCTTCCTCTCGCGACCTCACTCCGAACGAATTCGGGTTCGATCCCTTCGCGAAGTGCGATGAACTCCATTTCCGCAGTAACCACGCCTTTGCGTGCGTAGTGCATTTGAGTGGCACTGCCGCGCGCCCGTAGCACATCCCGTCTCCGAGGCAGGGGGGTATCTGGATCGCTGTGACCGCTGATGGGTCGATAACTCGGTTGAACTTTCTCGTGGCTCCCACGAGAATTGATCCATTGGTCACGCAGAGGCGGGAGCCCTTGACGAAGATCGACGGCGACTTTGGGGTCGGTGTACGGACCGGATGTGTCGTAAACTCTTAAGGGAGCGTTGATTTCGGCCTGGCCGTTCCTCGCTTTGGTCGGCTGAAGCGAAATCTCGCGCACGGGAACCCGAATTCCATTCGAGCCCGCAAGGTACACCTTGCGGGATGAAGGAAAAGGTTGCCGGTTGGCAATTTGGCTCGTGGGCTCCGCGTTGCGGACTCTTTTCATGGTTTCTCCTCCCGTTCCTTCATTCTGCCAAAACCGAGTGCAAGTTGCTACCGCATCCGGCGGTCACCGATTTTCCGGGCGGCGCGATCCGCTGGAACCTCTCCAAAGGTGCAATTGTTCCAACGGATCGCGAACAAAAGGAAGTCAGTTTCTCTTGAGCTCATCGTAGATCAACTCCGCAAAGGGTCGGAAGTTTTCGTAGTTCCGCACCGTGGTCAACGAAGGATGTCCCACGAATTGTTCCCTCGAACGGCCCGCAGTGATGGCTCGCTTTGCCGCCGACCGCAGTCTCCTGGCCGCCCGCCACAGATCTTTCACTTCCTGGAGATTCGACATCTCGCCGTGACCCGGAACCACCAAAACCAGTTCCTCCAAGGTTTTCTCATCTTGCTCTTCTAACTCGGCTTCGCCAGAGGTCTCTGTCTTTTCCCGATCCTGCTGTTCTTGCTCGATTTCCGTCGGGTCCGGCTCCGCGGGAATTGCTGCCTTGTGCAACGGTATCGAATCAATCACCTGGCTCAAACCCTCGAGCCATCCGATCGCACTCCCATTGTCAGCCTCGGGGATGTCCGGATAGCGGCCCGGAGCATAAAGATCCCCCGCGATGAGCACCTTTTCCGATGGGACGAAAACCACGATATCGCTTCCCGTATGAGCTCTGTACCCCAATCGGAGAATTCGCACCTCGAGGCCGGATGGGAAGAGATGCATCTGCTCCTTGAAAGTGTAGTACGACCGTCCCGTCAGAGACTCCGGTGTCTGTCCGAAGCCAGGATCATCGTCATCGGCGCTTGGGCCCGGCCTCGGAGTCTGTCGGCTCCAGATTTGAGTCACGTCCCGCCTGGAGAAGGGGTCAAAGTCGTCTGGCTGATCCGCGTGCTCATGAGTTCGGATAACCCACCGCACTGGTTTTGGGGTGATAGCTCGCAAGGCACGTGTCAGTCGGTACCCATCGGGGACACGCTGAGGGTCCACGACAACGACGCCTTCATCCGTGACAATCGCTCCGATGTTACCTCTTTTTTCGTTCGCGGCGAGATAATAACAATGGTCGGTCACCTGAACAAAGCCGGAGGGTTCACTCGCAGCTGTCGCCGCAACCAGGAACCAGAGCCCGAGCGAGATCACTGCGCGCCTCATGAATCCCTCGCCGAGCGCTCAGAAGAGGCTGCTTGCACTTCGAGAAAACGGGTGATCTCCGTTTGAACAGGAACGAGGTCCTGGGCAAAGAAATGATCCGCCCCGTCGATCCAGCGGAGGATTCCCATCGGCCCCATGCTCTCGGCCAATTGGCTCATCTTGTCATTGTCGCAGAATTGATCCTCGGTGCCGACCACAAAGAGGGTCGGCTTCGGCTCGTCCAGTAGAAAACCGAAATCATAGGTGCCCACGGGTGCACCCAGTCCCACCATGGCTTTCACGCGCGCGTCTCTAGACCCTACCCGAAGTCCCACCAACGCCCCAAACGAAAAGCCGATCAAGAAAACGGGCGCAGACGGATACGAAGAGCTCATGAAATCAATGGCGGTCGATACATCGTCGCCCTCCCCTTGGCCGCGATCATAACTCCCGGTACTCGCTCCGACCCCACGGAAATTGAATCGGAGCGTGGCCATGCCGGCCCCCATGGCCGCCTTGTGGGAACGGTACACTACTTTGTTGTCCATCGTTCCGCCGTAAAGGGGATGTGGATGGCAAACCACCGCTGATCCTCGAACAGTTCGCCCTGCGGGCTCGCTCAGCCTAGCCTCGAGCTCCACGGACGCGGCGCCGGGAAGGGTAAGATTCATCACTGCCTCAGGTGATCGAGCAATGTGGATACCCTTGGCCCCAGAGGCGGTCCGTGCAAAGCGGAAAGCGCGCCGGGGCGCAGACCCGGGCCATCATAGAACCAATTCCGCCATTGTTCGTACCGTGCCGATATCCGCCGCGCTGCAGATGAGCGTCCCGACTCCGGAACTCTCCCAAACCTTCAGCCGGTCCGCGATTCTTTCCTTCGGACCACAGAGAGTCACCTCATCCACCAGTTCGTCCGGCACCGCCGCCACGGCTTCCCGCCTTTTCCCCTCCAGAAAAAAGTCCTGGATTCTTGTCGCCGGTTCTTCGTATCCGTACCGGCAGGCTAAATTATAGTAGAAGTTTCGGTTCCGTGCTCCCATCCCTCCAATATACAAAGCGAGATCCGGCTTGAGAGCGTCGCGACAGGCAGATGCGTCGTCTCCCATCCGCACCGAGACCGATGGCGCTATGTCAAGGTCGGAGAGTTTCTTACTCCCTGCTGCCCGTGCGAATCCTTCTTCGAGATAGCCACGGTATGTGTCCATCCGATCGGGAGAGAAAAAGACCGGCAGCCAGCCGTCGGCAATCTCGGCAGCAAGCGCGACATTTTTGGGTCCGATTGCGGCCAGATAAATAGGAATATCCGATCGAAGCGGGTGCAAGATCGACTTCAGTGGTTTGCCAAGCCCGGTACCCCCGGGAAACGGGATCTGATAATGCTCGCCCTGATGCTCCAGCGGCCTCTCCCTTTCGAGTACGGCCCGGACGATCTTGACATATTCGCGAGCCCTGCCCAGAGGTTTGCCGTAGGCGACTCCATGCCAACCCTCTACCACCTGAGGCCCGGAGGCTCCCAGTCCCAGCAGCACACGCCCGCCGGTGAGAAGATCTAGAGTCGCAGCCGTCATGGCGGTGTTGGCTGGCGAACGGGCGGGCATCTGCATGATGGCGGTTCCAACCTGGATGCGCTCCGTCTTGGCCGCCACCCAGGTCAGCGGTGTGATGCAATCAGACCCATAGGCCTCGGCGGTCCAGACAGAATGGTATCCAAGCCGATCCGCTTCCTGCGCCAGCTGTACGTTATCCGCCGCGCCCGAACCCCAATAACCAAAATTCAATCCAAGTTTCATTTTTTTCATCCCTCCTCTGCGAAGCGTCTAATCTTGTTTGGTGGAATCCACAATGCAAGGATTATTCTGCCCGCCCCCATCTTCTTCCTCCATCTGTCGTAGAGCTTCGTACACCGCAATAGCCACGGCAGAGGATAGGTTGAGACTGCGAACATGATTCGTTCGCATGGGAATCCGCAAGCATTGATCGATATGAGCCTGCAGCAACTCCTCTGGCAACCCCTTGGATTCGGATCCGAAGATCAAACAATCTCCCGACCGGTACCGGACGCTGGTGTGAAGACGGGCCGCCCGTTTGCTGAAAAGGAAGCATCGGGCGTCGTCGAGACCACGCAACAACTCTTTCCAGTCGGTTTCCCGTCGCAAATCCACGAAGGGCCAGTAGTCCAAACCGGCCCGGCGAACGGATCTGTCATCCAGTCGAAAGCCCGGGTTCCCCACGATATGCAGGGGTAGCCCGTTGGCGGCACACAGGCGCGCAATATTGCCGGTATTTGGATGGATCTCCGGTTCCACAAGCGCAACGTGAATCATACTAGCTTTCAGATTCCATGTAGCAAAGAAGTAGTGAAGAGCGGGTTGCCGTTGGTAAGCTCCTAAAAAATCTCTTTGAAAGGAGAAAGGAGCATCATGAAAACCAAAGCAACCCGCAATGGAGAGTATACCGAAGTTGAGCAGATTCTTTACATGTCGATGGAGTTATCGTTGAAGGAATGGAAGCTGGCTTTTAGCACGAGCTTGGGAAGAAAGCCTCGGTTTCGGGACGTAGCATCGGGGAATCTGAGAGGACTGGCGAAAGAAATCGAGGCTGGAAAGAAACGATTTGGATTGCCTGCGAAGACTCGGGTCGTCTCGTGCTACGAAGCAGGTCGGGACGGATTCGGGATTCATCGGTATTTGATGTCGGTGGGAGTAGAGAGTCTCGTGGTGGACTCTGCAAGTATCGAGGTGAATCGACGGGCCCGGCGGGCGAAGTCTGACAAACTGGACTCGAGGAAATTGCTGACCATGCTAATCCGGTACTGCGCCGGCGAGAGGGAAGCATGGAGTGTCGTCCATGTACCGACGGTAGAAGAAGAAGACGAAAGGCACTTGCATCGGGAGCTGCGGAGCTGGAAGGGAGAGCGGACTCGTGCAACGAACCGGATCAAGGGACTGCTGGCCAACCATGGGCTTCGATGGGAACGCCCCTGGGATCTGCCCAGGCAGCTAAAACAGATGAAGCTCTGGGACGGATCTCCGCTACCGGCGGGGTTACGTAGTCGGTTGCTGAGGCAATGGGAGCAACTACAGTTCACCCAGGAGCAGATTTCCGCACTGGAAGCTGATCGAAGGAAAAAGATCCGAGAATCGGAGACCGAGTCCGTGGCGAAGGTGCGTCAGCTGATGCTGTTACGAGCCATTGGGCCCAATTTTGCCTGGGTCTCGGTGTATGAGTTCTTTGGATGGCGTAAGTTCAAAAACCGCAAGGAGGTGGGATCTCTGGCCGGCTTGACCGGAACCCCCTACCAAAGCGGCAATGAGAATCGTGAGCAAGGCATAAGCAAAGCTGGAAACCGGCATATTCGATCCATGGCGATCGAGATTGCCTGGCTATGGCTGCGGCATCAGCCACAGAGCCGTCTGAGTCGATGGTACCGGAAGCGCTTTGCCAAGGCAGGCCCACGAGCACGACGGATAGGGATTGTGGCACTGGCACGGAGACTATTGATTGATCTGTGGAGATTCCTCGAACTCGGTGTCATCCCTGAAGGAGCCACCTTGAAAGCATAGGGTCTTCTCCACTTCGTGACAGGGCCTTTGAGTCAAACGAAACCATGAAAGAGACCAAGACGTTCACAATCCAGCTGGTGGGAGCTGCTCGGGCTGATCGCGGGCACCTTCAGAGTGCCGACTTTCAGATGGGGCGCTCCCCCACGTGCTTGCCACGTTTCGCCGCCGGCGAATTCAGAATTGGGTGTTTGCCACGAATGGGTAACACGGATAGAAGTTTGTCCTGAGGCATTGAATGCCTCAGGACTCACATGTAAGCAGCCAGCTTCCGGAAAGTGAATGGTCAATGGCGAAGGTAGCTTATGTTCTAGTATTTTGGACTCAACCTTTCGATTCTAAACGGATCTGAAAGGCGACCTCCAAATTCAACGAGCTTGACAACGGCAGGCATGCTCATAGAAGCGATCAGCTATCTTAGCAAGATCGCGAGAATCGCGTTCTGACAGCACCATTGGCAGTTTCTATTTAAGCGATTGGCCGCTAGGCTAGCTGAGAGCTGATCGCTGACAGCTCTCCAGTAACTGCTCGCGGATCTGCTGTTATATGTGTAACTTAGCAAATCGCCAAGAACCACGTTTTTCAGGCTGTGCAGTGCAGTTACGTTCCCAAGTGACCGGCGCAGCGCGCCGGTCAGTCGCTGATAGCTGGTAGCTACTAAAAACTCTCGCCGATGGCGTAGCGTAACTCGGACTCCTGAACCTTGACGTCATAGACGGCCATGGCGTGGTCGTTTTGAGCGCTGACATGAGCCGTTTGAGCGTCGGTCAACTCGATGAGATCGGACAGTCGTACTTTATATTGCGTCCGCGCAAGTCTCAACGCCTGGGAGGCTTGACGGGCGATGCGTTCCTGCGCCTGTACAACCTCCACAGCAATCACCAGATCGTGGTAGGCGGCACTGATCTCGAGCCGGATGTTCCGGACAAGATCGTCTCTGTCGGTCTGATGTTCTTGCAGAAGGTTCTGGCGTTCATCGATCTTGGACTCCAGTTCCTTTCCGGTGAAGAGTGGGAGCTTGATTGCCAAACCGCCGTAGAGGAGCTGTCCCAGAGCAATTTCTGGGAAGCGGGCCCAGCCGCCGCTAAAGGCTCCCATGATCCGCGGGTAGCGCGCGCTTTTAGCTCTCTGGACCCAAGCCTGATCCGCTTCTATTTGAGACCCGAGCGCACGCAGGTCGGGACGATTCCTTACCCCTAATTCCATCAGACGATCGAGTGAAATCGGCTTTTGCGGGTTCACGCTCGGTTCCTCGAGCGTATAGGTTGTGGTCGGCTCCTCGAGTCCCATGTGACTGTTGAGCTCCGCGAACGCCCGATCAACATCGTGGCGGCCGCGGGAGGACTCGAGTTCTGCGCGGGAGAGCTCGACCTCAGCCAGGGTGACTTCCAGCTGCGACGCCAGATGCGCTCGGCGAAAGGCTTTTGCTTGTCGAAGCTTGAGACCTTTTTCCTTTGCCACCTGATCAGCCAACTCCTGCATTTTCTCCGCTTTGAGAACGCCATAATACGCCCGTGTCACTTCCAGCGCGACCCGGTTCATCTCCGCCCGCACCGCGTCCTCGTAGAAGGCTAGCTCCTCTCGCCTCGCCTGTGTCTCGTGCTTGGTACGTCCGAAATCGTAGATGTCCTGGTAGATGTTGGCCGATATGGCGACGTCATCGGGTAGGGGAGAGTTGGCGATTCCATTGAGGCCAAAAGCTCTGCCCGATCCTGACAGCCCCTGCTTCGCGCCCCCCCCCAAGTCCACTTGAGGGAAATAGCTGGAGCGTGCCTGCTGGACCCTTACTTCGGCCGCACCTGCCCTGTATTCCGCCTTGCGCAGCCGCGGATGATTCTCATAGGCAATTCTCACGGCATCCAACAAGAGCAGATCTTTCTCTTTTTGCTCTCCCGCGGCGAGCGGGGCCGAGCCCGCCATGAAGCAAAGAACCGACACCAACGTTACGAATTGCAAATTCATGAACGTTTCTCCTCGATTTTCAGTTTGCAGAGACCTGGACGCCTTCGCGAAGAGAACCGCGTGACTGGAGAATGATTCTTTCGTCGCCACTCAGCCCGGAGGTAATCTCAACTTTGATGCCGTCGTCGAGTCCGGTGGACACCTCGACCGCCCGGGCCTCGCTGTTGCGCACACAGTAGACGTACTTGCGGTTTCCTTCCGATCGGAGAGCTTCCACTGGAATGGTGACGGCGCCGACATTTTCTTCGAGTTCCAGCGTAACCTCCCCATACATCCCGGGAAGCAAACTCCTCTTGGGGTTCATGAGGTTGATCTCAGTCTTCATGGTCCGGGTCGAGGCATCCAGAACCGTCGCGAATCGCCGGACCTTCCCTTTGAATTCTCTTCCCGGAAGGGCACTGAGGGTCAAGGCCGCAGCGTCGCCTTTCTGCACGAAGGGAACCTCGGCTTCCGGCACCTGGACAAACAGACGTAGCCTGTCGATCCGCACAACCTTTGCGACAGGCCTGGCAGCCGGCGAAGTGGTCGCCACCTGAATGAAGGCGCCGGGGTGGACGAAGCGCTCGGTGACAATCCCGTCAAAAGGGGATTTGATTTCCGAATAAGCGCTCAAGGTCCTTAGACGATTCAGATTTGCCTCCGTCCTCTTGATCTGGCTTTCGTTCTGATGAATCCGGCTCTGGAGGACCTTCAACGTGGCCCGGGAGATCTGCAGTTCGGCTTTAGACTCGTCCAGTCTCTGCTTGGAGATCATCTCCGGCTCCTCCTCCGCGACGTCCCGGAGTCTTTGAAAAGAGAGTTTTTTCAGCTCGTACACCGCCTGGGCCCGTTCGATCTCCGCTTCGGTAAGCAGAGTTTCGGCTCGGACTGACTCCATTTCCGCCTGTGCCGCCTGGAACTCGTCCTGCATCTCCGGTACTTCGATTTTCGCGATAACATTTCCTTTGCGCGTCCAATCCCCGATGTCAACCTTGATCCACTCCAGATAACCGGCAACCTTGGAGTAAAGCGTCGCTTCCTGAAAAGGTTCCAGGCTTCCCGAAAGGGTGATCTGGCGCGCCAAATCCTCGACCGTCGGTGTGGTTGTCACGACCGCGACAGCAACGGCGCGAGTATCGCGCTTCTCCTCGGGGCGAGCGCCCTCGTCCCGAGGCGGGGCACTTTGACTTCCTGGACTCGTGCAAGCGAGGGTCATTGCGATAGATAAAAACGCCACAGCCATCCATGCGGTTTTGCTTCTCGAGGAGTAGACCATCAGGATTACGCCTCCACTTTCTCTTCGCGGTAAGGCCGAGACGGCGCTCGCTTGAGCATCACGTAAAGGCAGGGAGCCACGATCAAGGTGAGCACTACGGCGCTCAGCGCCCCGCCTATGATGGCACGGGCCAGAGGAGCATTGGCTTCCGCGCCGCTTCCTCCAACGGCCATGGGGGTGAGCGCCAGTATCGTCGTCAGCGACGTCATCAAGATAGGTCGCAGGCGCACGCGGGCCGCGCTGACGATCGCTTCAAAGGTGGACTCTCCATGCTCTAGCCGATGATTGGCGAAATCCACCAACAGAACACTGTAGGCAACCACGAGTCCGACCATCATGATCATTCCCATCGCTGCCATGATACTCAAGTGAGTCCCGGTCGCATAAAGCATGAAGCCGACCCCGACCATACCGAGTGGAACCGAGAGCAACACGATGAATGGATCGACGAAGGACCGAAACTGCAACACGAGCACCAGATATACGAGGATCAGCGCCAAGCCAAACCCTTCGAGAAACTGGGTCAACGACTCCCGCATCGTTTGCACCTCGCCCGTTAGAATGTAACTGTACCCCTTTCCCGCAAACTCGGAACCGGACACGTCAAAATAGGTCCCTCGGTCGGACTGGTTGGCCACCGGGGCGATTTCCCCGGCCCTCTCGAGACGCTGCTCGATTCGCGCAACAACCGAGCCGATGTCGTGGCCGGGAAGGACGGATGCGTACACATCGATCACACGGGTGATGTTGCGGTGATTGATAACGGCCGGACCTTTTGTTCTCTCTACCCGAATCAAGTTCCGAAGCGGAATGGAGTAGTCGGAGTCCTCACCTGTGATCGGAATATCCTTGAGCGTTTCCAGCGACTTCAGATCAGCCTCTTCATATTGAGCTCCGATGAAATAGTGGTTTCCTGATCGTTCGTCGATCCAGAACGCGGGGTCGAAGCCGATGCTCGAATTCGTCGCGGTCACGAGATTCTTCATGATGTCTTCCACATTGACGCCCGATAGAGCGGCTTTGACTCGATCGATTTCGATGTTGATCACCGGGTAGTCCAGCCGTTGTGCGATCCGTACATCCGTTGCTCCCTCGACTCGAGTCATTTCCCGTTGAATGATCTCCGCAATCGAGTACGAGGTCCCCAGATCACTACCTGAAATCTGCACGTGAATGGGGGCGGGTTCCCCCATGTTCACCGCCGCCGTCAGCATTCCGCCGGTATCGAAGGAAAACTCGACGCCGGGAAAGTGTTCTTGAAACCTCTTTCGCAGCCGATCCACGTACTCGAACGTACTTGCCATGCCCGGTTTGTTCTTGAGCTGGACCAGAACAAAGGCGTCCATCGGTCCGGAGTTGGGTGTATAGGCGGCGGGCCAATCCATCAAGACTCCAATGTTGGTGATGAGCATTCTCAGGTTGGACTCCGGCTCCCGTTCCTCTTCCCACGGATCGGGGTGTCCGATCTCTTCAATGAGCATCTGCTCGACCTGGCTCAGCACAGCTTCTGTATTCTCGATTCGCGTGCCGGAAGGCAACCGAACCTGGATCTGAAACTGTCCCGCGTCCACCGCCGGAAACAGCTCGCTCCCGGTGCGCTGCAACAGGATCAGGGCCACAACGAAAAGGAGTCCCGCGCCAATGATCACTGGCCACCGAAACCTCAATACCGACTGAACGAAGAGCGCGTATCGGGCTCGGAGGTCCATTTTGGAGGGCGGAGTCTCGTCGGAGGAAGGCTCGATCGGTGATGTTGGCTTGAGGATACGCGCGCAGAAAGCCGGGACCAAGGTAATTGCAAAGACAAAAGACGCGACCATCGCGAAGCTCGCCGACATCGCCACCGGCCCAAACAAATAGCTTGCCATTCCAGAAAGAAAGACGACCGGAAAGAAAACCACACAGAACGAAACCGTGGAAACCAGCACCGGACCCGCCACCTCTCTTGTACCGTGGAGTGCGGCTTCAAAAGGGTCCTGCCCCTCATCGACGTGACGAACGATGGCTTCCACAACAACGATCGCCTGGTCGATGAGTATACCAATCACCAGGGCCAGTCCTCCCATCGTCATGGCATTGAGCGTGGCGCCAGAGAAGTACAGACCGATGATGGCAGTCAGAATTGCCAGCGGGAGGGTGACCAAGACGACGATGGTCGATCGGATCCTGCGCAAGAAGATCCATACCACCAGCGCCGCGAACACTGCGCCCAGCAAGCCTTCCAGCTGAAGAGCGTTGAGTGCGTTTCTCACATATACGGACTGATCCAAAACCACACCGATCGATAGATCTTTGGCCTTGGGGTCCATCTCGCGGAGGCGTTGTAAGATACGATCCAGGTTCTGTCGAATGGCATCGACGATTTCGATGGTGTTCGCTCCAGGTTGTCGGTAGATCGGAATGTACACCTGCCGACGGCCGTTGACGCGGACGATGTTTGTTTGAATCTGACTGGAATCCGCGACGTGCGCCACATCTCGGACCAGGACCGGAATGCCGTTCCGCACTGCCACCGGCATGTCGTTGAGCTGATCCACGTGGCGCGGCATCGAATTGGCGAAGATCTGATAGTCGATATCTCCAGCCTTCATGTTTCCTGCCGGTATGAAGACGTTTTGTTTCTTGAGCGCATGGACCACGTCCATCGGGGAGAGTCCACGGGCCTCCAGCTTTCCGCGGTCCACATACGCCAAGATCCTTCTCAGTTTGCCGCCGTACACCGCGGGAGCAATGACTCCTTGAATAGACTGCAGTCTGTTGCGAAGCTCGTAATAGGCAATGTCATAGAGTTCCTTCTCGTTCATGTTTGGACTGGAGACACTGACGAGGCACAAGGGGACGGAAGCCGTGGGATCGAAAGGCATCACCATCGGAGGAATGGTGCCCGGAGGAAGATAGAACATGTCGCTGACCGCGTAGGAAGTAACCTGACTCATCGCGGTATCCAGACTGATCCCCTCCCTGAAGAAGTCTTTTACAATGCAGACCCCCAACATGGCCTTGGCTTCCTGATGTTCGATTCCAACGGACTGCCCTGTCCATCGCTGCAGGCGGCTCATGATGTCTCGTTCCATGACCTCCGGTGGCATTCCAGGATAGAAGGTCACGATCTGAACCGCGGGCGTTTCGAATATGGGCAACAGGTCAGCCGGAAGCCGCTGATACAAAGTGACCCCCAAGACCACCGTGGCCAAAACCGCGACGATAATGGCGTATGGGTTCTTGAGGGCGAACTGGATCATTGACTCACCTCTTATCCAAGGACTGAAATACCCGTGTTGGTAGGTTGAATTCTGCATCACGAGGAGGGCAATCGAAAGGAGGAAATCTTTAATTCGCGAAAAACAAGGCAAGGCGTTGTTGGAGCCACCTGCCTTCCGCATCCAGCTGTATCTGAATACTCGGCCATGTGCCTGCCATTATGTGCACAGCCCACGGCAGCTCAGACGCGGCGCAGTGCGAATAGACCAACGAGACGAGATGTGATGCGGGGTGTTGCTGTTGGGGATTTGTAACCGCGGTGGAGCAAAACCCCTCCGGTGGTTTACTCAGTTAGAGAGGTTCCGTTTGGGTAGAGAGGTTCCGTTTGGGCTAGAGGAGCTCTTGGGTGGGGCAGCATCCAGCATGCCGAGTTCTTTGAGTCGCTCGCGCTCAAAGGCATAGAATTGGCGAATTCCCTGCCGTGTGTCCTCGATCGCATTCTCCTTCATGAATTCACGGATAACCAGGGCCTTGTATACAATCTCGTTGGGCACGAACTCCGCAATATCCTGAATGTCCGTCAGACTGTCGCTCAACAGCTCTCGCATCAGTTCGTGTGTGATCATTCCTCTTTTCCTCCGCTTTCGGGTCACTAGCAGTTTACCGTGCCCCCGGTGCCTACTGGGCGCCGCCACCCTTGCGGAACCCCACCACGGAAAAACCCACTCCTATACCTATTAGATCGGGTTGGGCGGATAAAGTTGCTGAATTTCTTTTTAAGAGTGCCGGAGCCCGCTAACGGCTTCAACACTGCCAGGGTCACTTCGCGTACCCCATTGCCTCCACCGGGGACAACTTGGACGCGCGGTTTGCTGGATACAGCCCGAAGAAGACTCCGATGCCGATAGAGAAAAGGACCGCGATGGTTAGATAGTACAGAGATAGTGAGGCAGGGAGCCCGGTGAGTCTCGAGACAAGGATGGCTCCTGCCACTCCGAGTCCCGTGCCGAGAACACCTCCGATCCCGGTCAGAGTTCCCGCTTCAATCAAGAACTGCCAGAGAATGTCCCGCCGCGTCGCCCCCATGGCCTTCCGGATGCCAATCTCACCGGTGCGCTCGGTCACCGATACGAGCATCATGTTCATGACCCCGATCCCACCCACCAAGAGGCCGATCGACGATATCGTAGCCAAAATCAAGGCAATAGGTCCGGTAACGCGGTCCAGAAACTCCGTGATGGCATCCGACGTAAAAAGATCGAAATCATTGTCTTGATCGGCCTTGAGACCTCTCTGGATGCGCACGATTCGAGTCAGCTCCTGCTCCGCCTCCTCCACACGAAATCCCGGCCGGACGGCGGCGAAGATGTGTCGATAATCGGATTCCTTCCACAGATCGATCAGGAAGGTCGAGTACGGGAGCAACGCAAAGTTTTCGCCAAGGCTTCCAAACAGCGTCTTCCGTTCTTCAAAAGTTCCGATGACAGTGTACTGATTCGCATCGATACGAACTTTCTTGCCAATGGGATCCACACTAGGAAACAGATCCCGGCGCGGGCTATATCCCAACACGATCACCTTCTCCCGGCGCCGGACTTCCTCCTCGGTAAACATGCGTCCTTCTTCCAGGTCCAGGCTCCAGAGATGCAACAATCCGGGTTGACTTCCAACCACCTGGATCATTCGACTCTTCTCTTTGTCATAACGCAGCGTGTAGAACCGCATCTGCGGCTCGATATGGTAGCTAACATGGTGAAGCGAAACGGCATTGTCGCGGATAGCCTTGGCATCGTCTTCGCTCAGTTCTCGACGCATGCGTTGAGACTCATCCAGGAATCCGCCCATCATAAAATCGACCTTCATCACCCCAACCACGGTTTGTTCCGAGGACGAGATGTCCTCGGTAATCTGCTGACCCAGCCCCAGTAAAATGGAAACCATTCCCATCAGAGACGCAACGCCAATCCCAACGCCCAGCACAATGAGGCAACTTCTCATCTTGTGTGTTTGAATGACCTCGAGCGCAATCCAGAAGTTCTCCATGACCAGGGTTTTTCCCCTGTGACTATTCATAGCGCAGTGCCTCGATCGGATCGAGCCGCGCAGCTTGCACGGCCGGATACATGCCAAAGAAAACACCGACCACGAAGGTCACGCCGAGACCCGCCGCGATAGACCAAACCTTTATCGCATAGGGAAGGGGAGAGAAATAAGCAACCAAAAAGGCGCTGGCAAATCCGCACGCGATACCGATCATGCCTCCGACACCGGACAGCGTGATCGCCTCCACCAAGAACTGCCAGAGGATATTTGTCCTGGTCGCACCCAGGGCTTTTCGAATGCCAATCTCACGAGTTCGCTCAGTCACCGATACCAGCATGATGTTCATGATGACGATACCGCCCACAACGAGGCTAATCGACACGATCCCGATCAAGGCGGCGAATATGCCCTGGCTGATGGTGCCCCAGAGATCGAGCAAGTTATCCGATGTGATAACGGCGAAATTGTCCTCCTCTTTCGGACCCAGATGTCTGTAGCTGCGCATCGTGACTCGAACTTGATTGACGCACTCCTCGACCGACTCCATGCCTGCGGCCTTGATGTAGACCTCCAGCGACTGCTGTGAGCCGAATATTTTTTGATAGCTGGAGATTGGAATGACGACCCGCAAGTTGGGGTTGTTTCCAAACGAACCCGCCCTTTCGCGAAGCACTCCAATGATACGATTGTTGATACCTGCGACCTTGAGGTCCTTGCCGACGGGGTCCACCCCGGGATAGAGACGGTTCGCGATTTCTGAACCAATCACCGCCACGTTGCGGCTGCGGCGGATTTCTTGAAGCGACAAGTGCCTGCCGTCGCTCAGCTCCCATTTTCCCATGAAAGGATAATTCTCGGAGCGTCCCAAAACCGAAACCGCCTCAATATACCGACGGCCGTACCGTGCGCCGGCGCGGCTGGATAGTGTCGCATCCATGTACCGGGCCATGGTCACACGCTCCCGTAGACGGGTCAGGTCTCGCCGGGTGATATTTGGATTGTGAAGCGATTTCAGATACTTGTCGAAGTCCGAGAGGATGTCCAGCTCGTTGATCCGCTGCAGAAGGAACACCCCGGTTCCTTCTTCGGCGACCTCGTTGCGAATGTACGCGTTCATACCGTCAATGATACTGACGACGGCAATGACCGACATGACCCCCACGATGTTGCCCAGCAGTGTCAGGACCGTGCGTAGCTTGTTGGCCCAGAGTGCCTCGAGGGCGATCAAGATTCCTTCCAGGATCCGCAAAAGTCTGTCTCCCTCGGTTACGAATCAGAGGGCCGTGCATGAGTCGAGCTCCGCAGCACTCCGGGATCGTCAACCAGCCGGCGAACTTTTGTTTGCAGGGAACGATAGAGATCCCAATCGGTTAGCGGATTGATCTTGTTCTCGGTGATGAGCATCAGCAGAATCAGCGTCTGAATATCCTTGTCCGCAACCATTGCAACCAGACGGTCGTGCCCCCAATCGGGGTAGCGCCAGCTTGCCGTCTCAAAGAGGACTTCGATCTCATCCAGATCGGGATTCTCCGTCCGGACTGCCTTGTAATGGCCGTAGATCAACCGTGCGTTGGCGGAGTACTGGTCAAAGTAGATCAGAAGGAATGCGAACAAACCAGACATCGACGCGGCCGCCACGGCATAGCGCACGCTTATCCGCGCCATCAATATGCAGCCCACGAGAAAGAGCATTCCGGCCAGAGCCGGGACTCCCCATTTGAAGGCCGGCGTATGGACGAACCGCGGCCGTTTTTGAACCGGCAGCGAGACTACGATCCGGTACCAGAGGAAAAGAAAAGCGCCCCCGGCGACCGTCGCGGCACCCAGAATCATGATCATGCCCGAAGACACCCCTACGATTTTCTGATTTTCACCTTCAACCTTTTTCAGAGCGGAACGCGGCTAGAACCCGCGGAACGACTGCACGAAATGTTCGACTGAGGTGAACTGCATATAAGGATTCTCTTTTTTTTGTTCTCCCAGTGTCGAGGTGGGCCGATCGGCGTAGTTGTGTCCTGGATAGAGAATCGTTTCGTCCCCCAGCGCGGCCAGGGTCTTGTTGAGGCTCCGCCACATTTTCTCCGGATCGCCGCCCGGCAGATCGACCCTTCCACAAGCATTGATGAACAAAGTATCCCCCGATACAAGGCTTTCCTCGACCAGGAAGCACTGGGAGCCGGGGGTATGCCCCGGTGTGTGCAAACATTGGACCGAAAGGCTTCCGATGGGGAGCTTTTCACCGCCGGAAATCGCCTTGAAATTTGCCGATCTCTGCTTCATGAATTCCGTCGAGACACCAACACGAGCTGCGATCTCGTTCATGTAGTCGACCTCGTCCCTGTGCATGTAAACCCTGGCATCGGTGGCCTCGAGCAACTCCTCGAGCCCGTTGATATGATCCGGATGCGCATGGGTTACCAGAATATGTTGGATCTTCAGCTCCGATTCCTCGGCCAGGCGAAGGACCGCCGGCACATCCCAGGCGGGATCGACCACCGCAGCCTCGCCGGTTTCCGAACAGCCGACAAGATAGATGAAGTTCATCATCGGTCCGATTTCTGCCTGTTTCAAAACGAGTTTTGGAGAACCCAATTTTTTTCCCTCACGTCGTTATCTGTCGAACTAAAGTGCCGGTAATGTCATCCTATAATAGGGTTCTACAAAAAGGGGGCTTATGCAACGGCTACTTCCGATTGTCCTACTCGCCATCCTGATTCAGGCCAGCGGCGGTGTGGAATCGCTCTTGGCGCAGTCGAAAAAGGACCAGCAACCGGGGGCCATACGGGTGCAGGTAGAAATGGTCTCCTTGCCTGCCGTCGTCATGACGAAGGAGGGCCGCTACGTCACCGATCTCGAAAAAGAAGATTTTACCGTTTTCGAGAACGGTGTCGAGCAGCAGATCGTCGGCTTCGCGCCCACGGAACAACCGATCTCCGTCGCGCTGCTTCTCGACACGAGTGGAAGCACGGAACAACGACTGGCACGCTTTCAAAACGAGTCTATCCGGTTCGTCAATTTACTCCACCCGGGTGATTCGGTCGCCGTGCTGTCGTTCTCCAAAACCGTCTCCCTGCACGAAGATTTCAGTTTTGACCGAGATCGAAACGCCCGCGGGATCAAAGAAACCCGCCCCGGCGGGAGTACCGTGCTTTACGAGGCCGTATGGCTGAGCTTGGAAGAAGTGCTCAAGCCGGTGGAGGAACGGAAAGCCCTCGTTGTCTTTACCGATGGCGTCGATACGGCAAGTCACCTCGTGTCCAGAAAGGAAACGCTGGAGCTGGCCAAGGAGACTCGGGCGGCGATCTATGCGATCTATTTCGATACCTCGCGCGATCCGTACCAGAGGAGTACCATCCCGACCGCCGGCGGCATACCGATGCCGGGACCAACCGTCGTCCTCGGCCCTCCCGTCTACGGACCGCGACGCGGCGGCGCTTCTCGCCACGAGCATGCAAGGGGAAAAGCTTATCTGCGCGAGCTGGCCGCCAACGCCGGGGGCAAAGTCTTCGACGCCATGAAGATGCAAGACCTGGGATCGGCGTTTGCGTCGGTCGCCCGCGAATTGTCCAGCCAATACAGCATCGGCTACTACTCGAGCAACCAAAAACGCGACGGGAAATTCCGCAAGGTAAAGATCAAGATGAAGGAAAAAGGCCTCGTGGCCCGTACCAAGAAGGGCTACTACGCTCCCAAAGATGGTAAGTAGACCGCGCGTGTCATTTTGGCCTCGGTCCCATGGTCTCTTTTTTTATCAGCGTCGGAATCGTCTCTGAGCCAGTATGTCCTGCACCGCATCGAGATACTCTCGGACGATTGGAGTGTGCTCACTTCTGCAGCTTGGTTCCTTTTTGTCCGCAGCCCCAAGCGAGCGTCCGAAGAGCGACCCATACGATATGCCGTGTATTGCCACCTCTCATCACACCACGCATACTCCTCCGATGGTCAAGCCGAAGGTCTTGCGGCAGGCGGGGGCGGTTTGACGAAAGAGGCTTTGCAGTAGGGACAGCTCTTGGAAGGCTTCTGCTTGAAGTACGTGCTGCAGTGAGGACAATGGAGGCTCGTCTGTCCCCAGCAAGCCGGGCAGCGGTTATCTTCAGGTCCTACATAGGATTGGCTGCGACCGCACTCGGTACAAACACAAAAGAACATTGGGTGCCTCTTGAAGAGTTCTTCAACCCCGTCGACCCATCAGGTCGAAGCCTGAATTGTATGTTAGCCCATAGACCCCTTGCAACCGCATTCGAGGCCCGGAATGGCCCAAACAGACAAAACGGATTCTCACTTCCCGAACGACGGGTTAGCTTCGGGAACACGATGCTGCTGGTTCAGGTGCCGAGCCAGGACAAAGCAGAGATCTGAAAGACGATTCAGATACTCTATCGCTCGAGGGTCCACTTCTTCGGCCTTCGAGAGACCAACACACCAACGTTCCGCACGTCGCGCGACGGTACGAGCAAAGTGTAAAAGCGCCCCCGGCTGGCTGCCTCCTGGAAGCAGGAACTGTTGCAGAGGTTCCATCTCTTGCTCGGTGGAATCAATCGCCCGCTCCAGCTCGCGCGTGTCATCCTCCGTCAAGGCGGGGATGCCCCAGTCGGATCTCTCAGCTCCGTCCGGTAGGGCCAGTTCTCCGCCGATTGTAAAGAGATGATCCTGGATCCGATACAGTAGCCGATCCAGGTCCTCCGGGAGAGCGTGGCTCCGAACAACGCCCAAAACAGCATTGAGCTCATCCACGGCACCGTATGCCTGGATGCGTGGAGCGTCCTTGCCGACGCGGTTGCCGCCGATCAGACCGGTGGTTCCGTCGTCGCCGGTCTTGGTGTAGATCCGCGCCAAGAATGCCTCCGACAAATGAAAAAGGCGTCCCTGGCAAGGACGCCTGTTTGCGCGCAGAACCAGGGAGAAATCAGGCCGACTTTTTTCCCTGCAACTGATACACAGTCCAAGGAACGGCCTTCAAGGGAGAAATCAGGCCGACTTTTTTCCCTGCAACTGATACACAGTCCAAGGAACGGCCTTCAAGGGAGAAATCAGGCCGTCTTCTTTTCCTTGCAACGTATGCATAAGGACGTCCACGGTACCGCCTTCAAGCGAGGCACGCTGATGTCCTCTTCACAGGAGGTACAGATGCCGTATTCTCCATCGGCAATTCGTTGGATAGCGGCCTCGATCGCCCGGAAGAGCTTGGCATCCGTCTGGAGCAATCGGATATTGACGTGGACTTCATTGTCATCGCTCGCCTGATCGACAAAGTCCCCCTGCCGCGTATTGCCCATGTTGTCCCAATGGGTCTTCTTGCTTTCAGACGAATCGAGGATCGCATCCCGCTTACCTTCCAGAATCGTCCGAAATTTTTTGAGCTCGGTTTTTCTCATACTACCACCGATGAAACGTCACAATTTCACTTTTCGGAAAAACAAGTAGTATACGTTATTTTTAGCTTAGTATAAATTGTTATGAGTCTCGAATGGAGGTTTCCCGCGCAACCGACTCCACGGGGGACGAGCAAACAAGTGCCAGCGCTCGGACGCCCAGTCAAAGCCCGCCGATGGCAATGGATCGTTCCGCTTGCACTACTTTGCGCCGTCGGAATCCTCCAAGAGCTCGCCGCCCGGCACCCAAACTTGACCGAGGAATACTATGGCCAGCGGATGTATCCGCATCTGGCTCGCGCTCTGACGCTCATCAGCGCGAAGGTCGCGTTTTCGATCGCCGAGGTTGCTTTGGTGTCTTTTCTTCTCTGCCTCGGCGCTGCGATGGCCGCCCGACTTCCCTACCTCTATCGTTACCCCCAACGCCGATGGCGCTTGCTGTCTCGAGCTCTGCGAGGTGCTCTGTGGATCGTCGCAGTCGGTTCGTTCCTCTTTATGACTCTCTGGGGCTTCAACTACCAGAGACCCTCTTTGGCAGAAACCTGGGGACTTCAAACGCGAGCCCCGAGCACAAACGAGCTGACTCGGATCAGCTCGTGGATCGTCTCGGAAACCAACCGTAACTATTCGCTCTCCCATCTGCGCGATGATTCGGGAGCGATTGATCCGGAGATAGATCCAGCAGGCGAGCGCAGGGATGCACAAAACCAACGAGGGACAAGGGATTTGCTCTCTCTGTGCGAGTCTCTCAAGGCTTCAATTCAATCCAGTGTTCGGCTAGGCCAGGTTCGACTGGGGACCGTCGGTGTGCCGAAACCGCTCTATTTTTCCCGCCTCATGAGCTTCTTGGGAATCTCGGGGATCTATTCCCCGTTCACGGCGGAGGTGAATTTCAACGCCGAGCAACCGCTTTCGAGCCTGCCCGCGAGCATCGCACACGAAAGTGCCCACTTGCTCGGCTTTGCCCGCGAAGATGAGGCGTCTTTTGTCGCTTTTCTCGTTGCAATTCAAGCTGCGGACCCGTTTGTGCGCTACTCCGGTTACCTGGCCGCCCTGGAAGTGGTTTCCGCTTTGGAGCACGCGGAACCTGAACGATTTCGAGAGATCATGGATCAACTGGACGAGGGACCTCGACGGGATCTCGCCTCACAAACCGCCTTCTGGGCGCGCTATTCCGGCGCCGTGAGCCAAACAGCGGAGCGGATCAACCACGTCTACTTGAAAAGCAATCGCATACGCTCCGGCGTGCGCAGCTATAGCGAAGTCGTCTCCCTGATCATCGGATATTGTTTGACCCACGGTTGCCCACCCCGCGAAACCGCAGGATAACCCCCTTTCCGTGGTTACCAACCGTTGGCGACATTTGACCTTCGAGCTGAAGGGTCGGGGAACGGTGAGTGGAAAGCGGACGACGTCCCTTCACTGTCCCCTTCCAATTGGCTATGCTGGTTCACTATGATCCGCTGGATTCACCGGGCCAAATACCTTCTCACCGAAGGCAACCAGGTGCAGGAAAACGGCGCCGTCCATGTAACGGGTGATGGGCGCATCGCACAGATCGGACCCTGGAACGGTGCCGAAACAGATCAGGCCGAAGTCCTGGACTGGGGTCGCGCCCTGATTGTCCCGGGCTTCGTCAATGCGCACGCACACCTAGAATTGACTTTTCTGCGGAACCAGTTGCAGAGCTTCTCGAGTTTCGCCGATTGGGTGCAGCAGCTGCTTCACAAACGGGCGTCGCGCAGCCGCCTACAGCTCGTGGATTCGGTTCGACTCGGAGCTCAGCGCGCGATGGATTCAGGCACGACGCTCGTGGGCGACATCACCTCTAGCGGCGCTAGCTTCGAAGCCCTCAAGGGATTCACTTTGCGCAGGGTCATATTCGAGGAAGCCATCGGTCTCGATCCCCGTCAGGCGGAGCAGATCACCACGGAGCTTGCGAAAAGAATCGACGCGCTTGGTGTCGATTCTAGGTACACCCCGGCGATCTCGCCGCACGCACCATACTCCGTGTCCGGTGAGTTGTATCAAAATCTGGCTGAACTGGCAGCAAAGCGTGGGCTCTTGCTGGCAACCCATGTCGCAGAGACCAAGGAGGAACTGGAGTTTCTGCAAGACGGTAGCGGCTCTTTGCGGGAATTGTTGCTCAAAGTTGGAGCGTACCCCCCGGGTTGGTCGGCCCCGCGGCTCCACCCCATCCAACACTTGGCACGACTCGGGGTTCTGGAACATCCGACTCTGCTGATTCACGCGAACTACTTGAATGAAGAGTCGGTCGACACTATTCTGAAAAACCGGACAAGCGTGGTCTATTGTCCCCGGAGTCACGCATTCTTCGGGCACGAGGAGCATCCCGTACGGTTGCTCTTGGATCGCGGTGTCAACGTGGCGCTCGGAACCGATTCGCTGGCAAGTAACAGTTCGCTGAGCATGCTTGACGAAATGCGCTTCCTCTTCCGCCAGCGCAAGGATGTGAAACCAGCGGAAATCCTGGCTATGGCCACCATTAACGGAGCATCCGCTTTAGAACTGGGCAACGCAACGGGCCGACTCCAACAAGGCTACTGGGCGGATATGGCAGTGTTGTCCTTAACACCGGATTCTGCCCCAAAGAATCTTCTCATTGATGTTCTCGACGGCGCCGGCGATTGTTTAGCGACGGTAGTCGGCGGGATCGTCGCCAAGAGGGGCACGGGCTAGGGATGCTGCATCGCAGAACTCTGTTCCTGGGTCTTGTAGGATTGGGCAGCCTTTTTATTTTTCTGCTTCGACCCGAAAAACCCGCGACGGACCCGTCCGCGGGTGAACCTTTCGCCGGTCTGGTCAAATCGTACAAATCCTTTCCAACAAAGGCTTTACACCCACCTGAGCTCCGGGTCGAGGACGCTACCGTTTCCGTGTCGAAAACGGCGGCCGGTCTGGAAGCAAGACATGCGCTATCGATCGTAAACACCGGCGAGATCGCCTTCCAGGGCGTGATGATCCGGGTCGAGTATTCGAACCAATCCGGTCAGGTGCTCGAGATGCGGAACCACTATCAGGAGATTCAGGTTTCACCGGGCAGGACGGTACGGATCGACGATTGGGCAGAGCTGAACCTGCCCAAAGCCACCGTCCGAGGGGCTACGAGGATCCATTACGGAGATTTGCAGATGAAAAGCGACGAAGTCGGCAACGCAAACTGAACCGACTTGTCGGTAGGCGCATCCATATTCATCGAAGGGTCTGGAATCTTCTTTTTACAGGGGTCTCAGACCGGACCAAGCCAAGAAGAGGCTGGGTGATGTAACTTTGCTTGTGTAAAAAGAAAGAGGGTGTAAGTTTGGTTTTTTCGCTGCGATGGCAAAAACCAACTCCAAGAAAGGAGCTTACACCCAATGGCGAAATTAACACCGATGACCGAACAATTCCAACATTTCCTTGATGAGGTAAAAGAAGACTTTTGGGGAGATGTGTATAGCAAGACAAAGCTGGCGTGGAAACGGTATTTCGAGACTGAATCACAGCGGCAGAGAGACCGTTATTGTGGCTTTGGATGGTATGAAAGAGGTGGGCAGAGAAAGAGAGAGTACCGCAATGGATACTATGAACGGGACTTTGTGACCCGCTTTGGAACGTTACGGTTGCGGATTGCCCGGAGCCGGAACAAGAATTTTCTCCCGAAGGGATTACAACGGTTTCAACGACGAGCTGACGAGGTAACGTTGCTGATACGAGAGGCGTTTCTCAGAGGAATCAGCACACGGACGGTGGGACGGATTGTGGCGATCATGACGGGAGAAGTTGTCAGTGCACAGACGGTATCGCAGCTGACACGAGAGCTAGATGAAGCAGTACAGCGATTTCACCGAGCTCGGTTGAGTGACGAATGGAAGACACTGTTTCTGGACGGAGTGAGTCTGAGGGTAAGACGTCCGAGTGGGCGGAAACGGGTGCAGATGCTGGTGGCCTACGGGGTGAGAGCGGATGGTAGCCGGCAGCTTTTGGCATTTATGCGCAGCAGTGGAGAGAGTCAAGCTGCCTGGGAAGGACTCTTAGGAGATCTGTACCGGCGTGGTATAGAGGGAGATAACCTCGAGCTGATTGTGACCGACGGCTGTGCAGGTCTGGCAGCGGCCATTGAAACGATCTATCCGAGAGCTCAGCACCAACGCTGCTGGGCACATAAGATGCGAAACATCGTCAATTCAGTCCGAAAGTGCGATCGAGACCAGATCAAGCAGGATGCACGGGCCATCTACCAGGCCGATAGCCGTCGGGATGCACTGACAGCTTTCAGGAGGCTGAAGCGTTGCTGGCACAAGGATTATCCGAAGATGGTGAATCGATTGGAGAAGGATCTCCCTGAGTTACTGGCCTTTTACAGCTTCCCACGGCCTCTGTGGAAGAAGCTACGAACCACCAACGTCATCGAACGCTGCTTCGTTGAGGTTCGACGGAGAACGCGTCCGATGGTTTGCTTTGTTAATGTCCAGAGTGTCGACAGAATCATTTACTCGATCTTCCATCGATTCAATCTCGATTGGAAGGAACAACGACCAACTCGTACCCTCGACCTTTTTACACAAGCAGCTTGACATGACCAGAGGCTGAGTTCAATTGACAGGTCTAGAACCATATGTTAGGTTTGGGGACACCGGTGGGCAGGTGGGGCTAGTTGTCTCCGGCAGGCTGGGCTTACGGCTCGAGGGCCTAATGTGATGATACTTCCGCGCACCCTTTCACTTTCACTCGTTTTGTGGCTTTTGCCGGCGACCTTCCCCCAAGCTGTGTACGGGGCCTCGGCCGGATTGCTGACGGGCACGATCAAGAGTGGGACGGGCGAAAGCCTTCTCGGAGCGGTGGTTTCTCTTTTAGCTGTCGAGAATATGGTGAAGCCCATTTTCTCGACGCGCTCCGATCCTCGAGGTGCGTTTGCCTTCAAGAACGTCGAGCCGGGATCGTATCTCCTGCAGGTAAGACGGCAGGGATATCCAACATCTCGATCGCAAGTCACGATCAATCCCGGTAAGACCACCAACCTCAGCATCGTTCTCCAAGATTTTCTCGACATCATAGACAGCGAAGATCCACGGAATTGGGACCTGCGCACTGTCATTCGAAGATCTTCCACCCGTCGTCTTATCTTTCGGCATTCAGATGGACCGCAGGACGGTTCGATCCCCGACGCCGCTCACCGCGAGGCCTCTTCGCGGCACGACTTTGCTCGCACCGCCACGGTCAATGTTGCCTCCAGTGCCGGATTCAGCCACGACAATTATGCTGTGTTTCCCAGGAATGACCATGTTGGGGTCGATTCGAACTTTGCCTTTTCGGAGCCTTTTGGCCACAGAGATCGGCTGATATTCGCGGGCCAATTCAATTCGGGCTATGACACCCTGTGGAGAGTCCGCAACATCTACCAGCACAGAGGGGAGTACGGGCAAGACTTCAAGCTTTCGCTGGGCTATGGACGCTTGACTCACAACAGTCCAGGGATCAATACGGTAGGGCACCCGTCGGGTTTCTTTCAGGGGAGGAACGTCGATTCGAGGAATTCCGGCCTTCAGACGATGAGTGTGGGCTTTGAATCCAGCACCCAGATACTGGACCTTGTCTCCCTTGACTATGGCGTTGACTTTAGCCGGGTTTCCTATGGCAACTCGGAAAGTGTTTTCAGCCCGTTTTTCCAGATCCTCGTTACGCCGCTGGAGACCTGGACCGTCCGTGCAGCAATGGCATCACGGCGGCCAAGCGATTACAACACGATCCGGCTTCCGGATGGGGAAGCGATCAACCTGATGGAACCGACCTATCTGGCCCAGATCAACGGCGACGTTCATCTCAGCCAATTCAAGCATTACGAAATTGCAGTCGCCAAGGAGTTAGCGACCAGTACCTCGCTGGAGCTGGCTCTTTACGAAGACCGTATGATCGGCTCGGGTCTGCCGTTTCTGGCAACAGAGGTTCAAAACGGGAATAGCGACACCTTTGTCGCGCAGTTGAGTGAAGATCAGTCCGCCCACCATGGATTGCGAGTTGCCCTGCGGCGAAAGCTTTTGGAAATTATAAATGGATCTTTTGCATATGTTTACGGTACCGGCGCTGCCATATCGGATAAGGGTCGCCACCCGACCGCCGCCACCGTGGGCGGAGTCCTCAACTACTTCGAGCGTTCCTACGTGCACTCGTTTACAAGCTTGATCGAAGCGAAGATTCCAATCACCAACACCAATGTCACAACCATTGTGCGCTGGCATCCCGGTACAGTTTTTTCGCCGATAGATCTGTTCTACGATACCCGCGATACCTTGAGCAAAAGCATGAACGTCTTCATCCGTCAGGTAATTCCTCTACCGGAATTCATGGGAACTGCTGGACGCTGGGAAGCCATGGTAGATCTTCGAAATGTTTTGGATCAGGGGAAACATGGAGTCCCCACCAACGAAGGTCGGCTTCTCTTGGCTCGTAGTCCGCGAACCGTTAGATTCGGCTTGAACCTCAATCTGTACTAGTTACGGCCGTCGGGTCCCCTCCGATCGCTATCCCCTTCGGTTGAACCCAATCCCCCGGTTGTCCGCAGACCCGTTTCGCGCAGTGGGCAGTACAAAAAATTGGCGAGCTCAATCCAAGGGATTGAATCCTGGGTGAATTTCGATTTGTTTTTTTGAACCTTTTCTGGGAATTGCCCGTTTTATCAATAGGTTATGTAGATTCATTTCTTTGATCCGGGTGCTCCTTGTGGTATGTAAATTGCCTCATAGTCAAAACGTGAGGTGATGGACCATTTGAATGGACCATTGAAAATGAGCCACTTTTCCGCAACATTTCGCATTGTAGCCGCTGTTTTGCTGACGAGTCTTCTGATCGTCATCGGCTTGTTCAATCTGCGGGATCGAACCTACTTGATAGAGCCCTGGGACGGGGTGCAATGGGAGCAGGACGCAAGTGGCCTTATCGCGGCCAGGGTTGATCCCGAGGGGGCTCGCGCCGACGTCGAGATACATACTGGCGACCGCCTTGTCACCTTCAACGGCAGGAAGGTTTCGTCTCTGGCCGAGCTCTACGCTCTGCTCGACGAACATGGCCTCAATTCAACCGCAATCTATCATCTGCGAGCCGCCCGGACGGGAATCGGAAGAGACGTCTCCATCCAGATTGGAGCGCGCTCTCTGTTTGCGCCCAAGGATGCCCTCAGGGCGCTACTAGCCTTTCTGCATCTCGGTATCGGTATCTTTGTAATGATCAAGGGCAGCCGAACTCCACGGGCCTTCCACTTCTATCTGCTGTGCCTGACCGCCTTCGTGGTCTACCTCTACCATGCCACCTGGCGGCTGGATGGTCTAGACTTGACGGTCTACTGGTTATCGATTGTGGCTCCAATTCTCTTGCCGGCGCTGTTCATACACTTTTGCGTTCGCTTTACCGGCAACTCAGTCGGTGGACCTAATCTGGTGCCGTTCCTTTACATGCCTGCCGCAGCCTTGATCCTACTGCAGATCTTTTGGGCCGCCGGTCGACTAGCAGGCTGGGGTTTGCCGCGTGATGACGGCGCGGCTGCAATCCTCGACCGTTTGGACCTCCTGTATTTGTGCGCCGGGTTCTTGGTCGGCGGATATATTCTTTGGAAGCACCATCGGAGCGCGTCTGATTTCACAACGCGTCAACAAATGAAATGGGTCAGCTACGGCACTCTAGCCGGGGTGGTACCCTTTACCTTCTTCTACCTGCTGCCAGTTTTGTTCGGAGTAAGCCCTAACCTCGTCATGGATTTGTCCATGCTGTTTCTCGGGCTTATTCCGCTTTCATTCGCATACGCCGTCATTCATTACCGGCTCCTGGACGTGGAAATTATCGTCCGGCGCAGCGCAGCGTATTTCATTGCCAGCACTGTGCTGTTGACCCTGTATCTGTTTGTCGTTCTGGTGCTGGGTCGAGCCTTGGATTGGGTCGCGCCAGAAGCTGATTTCGTCATCCTGTGCACGGCGGCCATGGCCATCGCTCTGTTGTTTGCGCCTTTGCGCAAGGTCGTTCAGTCCAGGCTGGACCGGTTTTTCTACAAAGAGCAGTTTGACGATCGTGCGAGCCTGCTGGAATTTGCTGCGACGTTGAGTACCGAAATCAGCCTTGGGCGACTGGCGCGCAGGATTCTCGAGCGGATCTCAAAAACGTTCAAGATAGACAAAGCGGCGCTTTTTCTCTCGGACCCGAGCCAGTCAGGGTATTTCAGATTAACCGATGAACTGGGACTGGAGATCCCAGCTTTCGCGGACCCTCTGGCATTTCGGACGGAAGAACTGCTCAACCCACAAGCCGCCCCAAACGGTCCGAATGGATTTCCAAGAGGTTGCCTTCACAAGGCGAATCCCGCCCTGGAGCCTTACGGGATTGAGTACCTCCAGGACCTCAGTCTGAGAGGCAGGAGAATTGGCTTCATCGGTCTTGGTCAACTACCCCACGATCGACACCTGTCGACCGAAGATCTGGATCTCCTGGATGCACTGGCGGGTTACGCCGCCATTGCCATCGAAAACGCAAGTCTGTACCGGTCCGTGGAGGTAAAGGCACTCGAGCTGGAGCGCCTCAAGATCTATACCGAAAACATTCTCGAAAGCGTCAACGTCGCTGTCCTGGCCTTTGATTTGGGAGGCCGGATCACGTCTTGCAACCGGGCATTCGAAGAGCTTTACGGGTTGCGTCGAGAAGACATTCGGAACACCCGAGTGGAGGATCTGTTCTCTTCGGACATCCTATCTTCGATCGCGAAGGTGACAGGAAGCGACGGCTGGGACCTTCGAAGTCCCAGTAATATATTCAAGCTTTATCTCGAAACGCGGCACCAGGACCGCAAGATCGTCAACCTGAGCGTCATTCCCATGTTCGACGCCACGGATCAGGCGACCGGATGTCTGATTGTCATGGACGATATTTCCGCAAAGGTGCACTTAGAAGACCAACTGATGCAGGCAGAGAAGTTGTCGTCACTCGGATTGCTAGCCGCAGGGGTGGCACACGAAGTCAACACACCCATTACCGGCATCTCGAGTTACACACAGATGCTCCTTCGGGAAACGCCGGAATCGGACAAACGAAAAGAGATTCTTCAGAAAATCGAGCGGCAGACTTTCCGGGCTGCCGAAATCGTGAACGGGCTTCTGAATTTTGCGCGAATGAACGGAAGCGGGTACAAGGCCCTCGATATCAACGACCTGATCAGGGACAGTCTTTCGCTGCTCGATCACCAGATGAAGCAAAACCGGATCGAAGTCCGGCCTCAACTGGGGAGCTCGCTTCCTCACGTCCATGGAAACAGTGGAAAGCTGCAGCAGGTTTTCATCAATCTCTTTCTCAACGCTCGCGATGCGATGCCCGCGGGGGGAAATCTTCGGATCGAAACCACAAAGAATGACTCCACGGTTCTGGTCGACATTCGCGACACCGGAATCGGCATCTCCCAGGACAACGTCAAAAAGATCTACGATCCCTTCTTTACTACCAAAGCAACGGGACGCGGAACCGGGCTCGGGCTCTCCGTTACCTACGGCATCGTTCAAGAGCACGGTGGGCGAATTTTTGTTGAGAGCGCCCCCGGCAAAGGAACACATTTCACGCTGAAGCTGCCGATCTGGAAGGCCGCACGCTAGTGCCCCGATCCATGAGTATGACCGCCAAGAACAACAGCGTCCTGATCGTCGACGACGAGGAGATTATTCGAGACATCCTCGCGAGCCTCCTGGTCGCACAAGAGTACGCCGTCGACTTTGCGGAAAACGGGACTCAGGCGCTGCAGCGCGTGCGCGACTCCGACTACGGGGTCGTCCTGCTGGATCTCATGATGCCGGACATGGATGGGCTCGAGGTCTTGGAAGGGTTCCAGAAACTCGCCAACAGCCCGCCAACGATTGTTTTGACCGCTTTCGCTTCCATCGAAAAGGCAGTCCGTGCCACAAAGCTGGGTGCCTTCGATTTCATTACCAAGCCGTTCAAGAACGATGAAATCCTCATTGCCGTAAAGAATGCAGTCGAGCATCGCCATCTGGTGGAGGAGAATACCCGCTTGAAGCGCTCGCTTCAGGAACGGTATCACTTCAAGAACATCATCGGAAAGAGCGATGTGATGCAGAAAATCTTCGAGCTGATCGATCAGGTCGCCCCTCGGCGCAGCACGGTGCTCATTCACGGGGAGAGCGGAACCGGAAAGGAGTTGGCGGCCAAGGCAATCCACGCCGTCAGCGGTCGGGCCGACGCGCCCTTCGTCGCCATCAACTGCGGCAATATCCCTGCGGATCTGCTCGAAAGCGAACTCTTCGGGCATGTCCGCGGCGCCTACACGGGTGCCACCACCTCGAAGAAAGGCCTCTTCGAAGTTGCCGGCGGGGGAACCCTTTTTCTCGACGAAGTTTCCACGATTTCGATGGACATTCAATCGAAGCTGCTTCGTGTGATCCAGGAAAGGGAGTTCCGGCGCCTCGGGGGACTCGAGAACATCAAGGTCGACGTTCGTATCATAGCGGCGAGCAACCAAGACCTCCAGATGGCGGTGGAGCAGGGAAAGTTTAGGGAGGATCTTTATTATCGCTTGAACGTCATCGCGCTCAAGCTCCCACGCCTGGGCGAACGCACGGAGGACATCCCGCTTCTAGCGGAGCACTTCATCAAGAAGTACTGCGAAGAGAACGAAAAGGAGACGTGTTCTATCGAGCCTCAGGCCATGAGGGCCCTGATGGAATACAACTGGCCCGGCAACGTGCGCGAGTTGGAGAACGTGATCGAGCGCGCAGTCGTGCTGAATCAAGAACGTGTGATTGACACCGACCTCTTTCCTCGGGAGATTACGAAATCGAATTCGGCGGCCGGTGAGAACATTTCGTTCGATGGGATGTCGCTCAAGGAACGTGTCGGCAACTTCGAGCGTTCCCTCATCCTTGCGGCGCTGGAAAAAACGAGCTGGAACCAAAAGAAGGCGGCACAGTTGCTCTCCGTCAACGCCACCACCCTCAGCGAAAAGTTGAAGCGACTCAAGATTCGATCGCGACAGGGCTGACGCGTTGGGGCACAATGCGTATCCGTCAGGGTGCTCGGGGCGCGGCACCGTCCTCTGGGTGACCCGCAATCGGTTGCAGTCGCTTGACTTGCTCGAGGCTTGCCGCTACATTTGATACCCCAGGCTAGGCCTTTTACTCGCCTTAATGAAACCTTATTGGTTTGCAAGAATCTAAGAAAGAGCTTGGGGTGAAGAACGAAAGGGGTAAAAACTGTGTTTTCATCGATTGGCGGCACCTTGGTCGATTTATTCCAGCAGGGCGGCCCGACCATGTGGTTCCTGTTGGCCTTGTCTATTCTCGGGTTGATCGTCATGATCGAGAGAGGGATCGTTCTCCATCGAGTGAAGATTAATACGGCTCAGATATTCGGGGCAGTGCGGCAAGCCCTGTTGAGTCGCGACCTCAAAAAGGCCATCGAGATCTGCGACTCCCATCAAGGTCCGATCTCCGATACATTGCGAGCCGGCCTGCTACGCTACGGGAAGACCTATGCCGAGATTGAAAAGGCGATTGAGAGTGTCGCTCTGCACGAACTTTCGAAGCTGGAAAAGGGCCTGTGGATCCTGGCCACGGTCGCAAACATCGCCCCTCTCTTTGGCTTTCTTGGCACGGTTACCGGCATGATCAACTCCTTTGCCGCGCTCGGCGAGGTTGGGCTCGGCAATCCCAAAGCGGTAGCCGTAGGCATTTCCCAGGCGCTGATCACGACGGCAACCGGACTGCTGATCGCGTTACCCGTGCAGGCCGCTTATAACTACTACATGAATCGAGTCTCGAGTTTTGCGCTCGATATGGAAACGAGCTCGGCCATGTTGATGGAGACTTTCGGCGAAGTCGACGATAGTGCCCAGCCCGCGCCGACTCCGGTACCGACGGTCTGAGCCATGAAATTCAAGATAAAAACAATCCAGCCCGTGGTGCCAACCGCCTCCATGGCGGACATCGCGTTTCTTTTGATCATCTTCTTCATGCTCACCACCTCATTCAGCCCGGTGAAGATGTCCGTGGACCTTGCTTCGGCAGCAAACCGGACTGAGGTCGAAAAAGACGCCGCCATAATTGCAATTGCGGTATCCGGCGAGCTCGAAGTGTCCGACGGCGTGCAGCAAGGCAACCGGATCAACAACATGGATGAGCTCGAATTGTTTATAGAGCAAACCATCGCCGAAGATCCGAACAAACAGTTCATTATCAAGGCGGACAGGAACATCCAGTACATGCGCTTCAACGAAGTCTACGAGCGCCTCCGCGACAAGAACTGCCGCCGGATTGCTCTTCTGACGGAACAAAAAACCGGTTCGACAGGACCTTAGCGTTTCGCGAATAGGGGTACTCAGGAAATGGCGATTAAACTTCGTAGCCGGGTGATGCCGGAAATTCCGACCAGCTCCATGGCGGACATCGCGTTTCTACTCATTATCTTCTTCATGCTGACCGCTGTGTTCAGCACCAACCATGGGCTGGAATATGGTCTACCCCAGAACGAGGACCTCACCAATGTAAAGCCCCTCGAATCCATGCACGTTCGCGTCCTCGGCGAGGGCAGATATACGATAGACAAGAGACCGGCGACCCTTCCCCAGGTTGCCGGATACATCGATAGCAAGCTGAAACAGAATCCGAAAAAGCCGGTCATCATCCAGACCGACCCGAATGTTCCCTATCTGGCCACCATCGATGTCTTGGATCTTTGCAAAGCACTCAAGGTAGAAAACGTCTCGATTCCTACGAGCTCGGAGGTCGCTCTGTGGGAAGGGTTCAACTAGGGGGTATTTTGAAATCCGGATTTTGGGAACGGTGGATCGCTGGCTGCACGCTGGCTGCTGTCTTGTCGCAAGTCCCGCTCGCGATGGCCGACTACAAGCAGGCGGTGGCTTTCTTCAACCAAGGCCGTTTCGAGAAAGTGATCCAGGAATTGAAACCCGACCTGGAAGCAAGCCCGGACTGGGAGTTCGGACACCGGTTGATGGGACTGAGCTATCTGAGGCTCCGGAACAACGCCTTGGCCATCTCATCGCTGAGTCGAGCCGTCCAGTTGGAGTCCAAGACTCCGGGGACTTTCTTGGCCTTGGGAGAAGCGTACTTCAACATGAGGCGATACGACCGCTGCATCGAGATCCTGAATAAGGGCGAAGAGCTCGTCAAGGCCGCTAACGACCGCCATCTCCTGTTTCACATCCGAGGGTCGGCCCACTACATGCTCGAGAGCTACGACGATGCCGCCAGGCAGCTCACCGCGGCAATTCGCTACAAAGGCTCCGAGTGGACTGATTTCTCCCAACTGGGTATTGCCTATTGCAATCTCGATCGCCTCGACGAGTCGATCGAGGCCCTGAACAAAGCGCTCGCACTGAAACCTGGACACAACGCGACCACCGAGTTCCTGGGCAAGGCGTATTTCAAGAAGGGCGTCGAGGCGTTGACCGGCAAAGACTATGATCAAGCTTTGGACTACTTCGGCAAGGCGCGCCTCAACAACCCCAGTGACGGATACATTTATTACAACATGGCCGAGGCGCAACTGTTTCAGCAGGACTACGGGCAAGCCGAACAGAGTCTCAACAAAGCTCTGGAGCTGATGCCGCGGAGTGCAGAGGTTTTCCAGCGCCTGGGCCTGGTGCTCGAAAAACAGAAGAAATGGGACCTTTCCTTGAACGCCTATCAGAAGGCGCTGGAGCTTCGACCATCCCCGCCCCTGGAAGAGTCCGTCAAGCGGGTCACTGAGCTGAAGAAACGATAATCCAGATCCCCCAATCTCGATGATCCAGCCTTCTGGCCTTAGGGCTCGCTATTGGGGGAATTCCGCCGGCGCGACATCCCAGTAACCCTCACCCGTCAATGCTTCCATGAACTGAACCAAGGCGTCGATTTCCGCGTCCGTCAAGTCCAGCGGCTCCATCTTCGGGTCGAGATACGGATTTGGGGGTCCTCCTGTGTCGTAGTGTAGCACGACCGCCCGCAGCGTCGAGACAGACCCATCGTGCATGTAGGGTGCGTGAAGAGCCACGTCACGTACCGTGGGAGTCTTGAAGGCGCCCCGATCTTCGTCCTTCTCGGTCACGAGGTAGCGTCCCTTGTCGGTAAACTCCTGGGCGTCCTGATCCCAACCGAGGCCGAGATTGTGAAATGTGCTATCTGTGAAGTTCTGGCCGAGATGACATTGGTTGCACCCGGCCTTTCCGAAAAAGAGAGCGTCTCCCCGTTTGACCGCATCTGAAACCGCGTCCTCGTCTCCCCCCCTCTTCCAACGGTCCCAGGGGGAGTTGCCGCTCATGCGCGTGCGTTCATAGTCGGCAATGGCTTTGGCAACTCGTTCCGCGGTAATCTCCGCAGAGCCGAACGCCTCCTCGAAATAGGTCCCGTAGCTCTCGATTTGGCTCAGGGTCTGCACCATGGCCTGGTGGGTGTTCCCCATTTCAATGGGATTCGCGATCGGGCCCAGCGCTTGTGCTTCGAGAGAGTCTGCCCTCCCGTCCCAAAAGAAGTGCGGATACAACACCCAGGCCTGATTCACGAACGAAGGGGCTTTGCGCCCTCCTTTCTGTCCATTGATTCCGGTAGAGACCGGGGTAGGTTCTGAAAAAGCGTTTTCAGGATGGTGGCAGCTCGCGCACGAAATCGTGTTGTCGGCGGAAAGCCTCGTATCATAGAAAAGCCACCGTCCCAACCGGACCCGTTCTTTCGTCGGTGGTTCCGGCAGCTCTCTCAGCTGATTATCGATTCCAAGCGGCGAATCCGGAATTGCGATAGTAGGATTCGCCAGTTCCCAGGACGGAGCCTTGCTCTTCTCGCGGCAGGAAATGGCCAGAATAAACAAAGCGGCAACCCCTACGAGCGCAACCGAGAAACGCATTGGACACCTCCCTAGAGTAGGGGTCCCAGCTTGAAAATTGAGTTTTTGGCAAGGTCACTTCATGACTACTTCCGGGAAACCCCAAAACTCAATTTTTTTGCTGTGACCCCAGTTTACGGGTCCAGTGGCGGACATTGCCGGACTTGTCGACTGCGACAATATCGACTTCGTGGGCAGGATCGCGCCCCGTTGGGTCAATCGGCAAATGGACCACAACCCAGCGATCGCCTGCCTCCGAAGCCGGTTTTGCAAGATATGTCTGTCCAGTTTCTTGCTCGAGCACGAACACAACAAGGGACGAGGAGACAACGGGTTTCCTCTCGAACAGGAGCCTCAGCTCCAACATCTCGCTCCCGCCGACCTTCGCCGGTTCGGCAGCTAGTTGCTGCAGGCTCGGCGCATCCGAGTCCGAGGTCACCGTTACATCTTCCGTAACCGGATAGTTGCGGACTCGTTGTAGCCATGCTTCTTCCAGTACAGCGGCTCGCTCCTTGAAGCGATCACTCAACGCCCTCGAAAGCTCTCTCTTCTTGAGAGACTCGAATAGCTGAAGCGTCTTTTTGGCACCATACAGCTCTCGGCAGACCATCAGGAAGGTCACCCCGGGAGAGAGCGTCCGCAAGCCAATTTGATTGCCCGAGAAACTCCGCCACGAAGCTTGCGTTTCGAGCCCGAGAATTCCCATCCGATCCAAAAAATGGCTCACCACCCAGGTTCCGGAAAGCTCTCGGTTCGAACCCAAGAAGTCGTGGGCAATCATCTCCGCCATACCGACCTCGATGAAGCGACTTTCTTCCTGTACGGCACGGCCGTCCGAAAGCTTCAACAGCGCCAGATGGGCCATCCCCAGCGCGGCCTCGTGCAGGAAATGTTCCGTTTCAGCTTCGACGTCACGCAACCCGATCGTGACGGATCCAGAGTTCCCGTCGATCAGGTTGTTCGACCGTTCCCAGGATGCGACAACCAAGATTCGCTTTCCAAGCGCGCCGGTGAGCGCCCGCACGAAGCGCCAGCAATTTTCCAGTTCCGCGATCGTCGCCCGCGCCAGCCATTCACGCTCGCTCGGGCAGTGAACTTGGACGTGCTCGGAGACGATGCGCCCTTCTGCCAACAGCGCATTCGGGGAGGGACCGAGTTGTGCGACGCAAAAAAAAGGAGGAGCTGGAACGAAAACCTCGCTCGCAAGGTTCGAAAGGATTCCGCAACTGGGTGGGTCTGCAAGTAGAGTGAAGTCTTCACCATCTTTACTCAGGCAACCTACCCCTGTCCACATGAACCGCGCTCGTTTGAGCCGGTGCCTCAAAGGCAAGTTTTACTTGGAAAACAGAATCAATCGGAGAAGCTATTCACGGCTTCCGTTTCGTCACTATACCAATCAAATACGTTCACGAGTTTCGTGATGCTGAGCAGGTCAATCAACCGCTGATTCGGAGACAGAAGCTTGAGGTTGCCTCCGCTCTTCCGGATGGCGGTAAAGCAACGGATGATCTCCCCCAGGCCGGCCGAGTCGATGTAGGGAACCTTCTCCAGATTCAAGATCACGTTGTCGTGACCCTGGGCGAGCAAGTCATCGACTTCCTGTTTTACTTCCACATCACCGTCATTGAGCAGGATCTTCCCTTCGATATCGACGATGGCAATGGGACCTAGTAGGCGGGACGAGAGGTTCATCAGGTTTCTCCGAACGCTAAGTAAAACAACGAAAGTAGCATAGCCGATACATCGTGTCAATTTGAGCAAGCCAACTCCCACTCCCGGGGGTTTGGGGCCGCAACAAATCGATGTTTTCTTCTCTTTCCCTGGCTTGGCCGTCATCACACCCTGTATGATAATAGAAGCCATTTGGGCCGGAACGCTTTAGCTACTATCAAGACAGATAGGAAAAAACTGATGAGTTCCATTGTATCCATCGTGGCTCGGGAAATCTTGGACTCGAGGGGTAATCCTACCGTCGAGGCGGAAGTATTGCTCGAGGGCGGCGTCTGCGGTCGCGCTGCCGTCCCGTCGGGAGCCTCGACAGGAAAACGCGAAGCCATTGAGTTGCGCGATCAGGACCCAGGCCGGTACGCGGGAAAGGGCGTGCTGCGCGCTGTCGAGAACGTCAACAACACAATCGCACCAGCGCTGGTCGGAGAGAGTGCATTCGAGCAGCGAAAAATCGACCATTTCTTAAACGGCCTGGACGGATCCCCCGAAAAAAACAAGGCAAGTCTCGGTGCCAACGCGATCTTGTCGGTTTCCATGGCGGTAGCCCGAGCCGCCGCCAGGTCCGTTCAGATGCCCCTCTATCGCTACCTGGGCGGAACCAACGCCTGTATCCTGCCGGTCCCCATGATCAACATCGTAAACGGGGGAGTCCACGCCGATAACAATCTCGACGCTCAGGAGTTCATGATTGTTCCCGCTGGGGCCCAATCGTTCTCTGAAAGTCTCAGAATGGGCGTCGAGACCTTTCACCAGCTCAAGGAGGTATTGAAGGACAAGGGGTATGCCACAAGCGTCGGCGATGAAGGCGGATTCGCGCCAAATGTAGAGTCGGCCGAAGAAGCCATGGAGCTCATCTTGAGAGCGATTGAAGGCGCGGGCTACACCCCGGGGGAGCAAATCTACCTGGCACTCGACGTGGCGGCAAACGAACTCTACGAAGGGAACGAATATCACTTCAAGAAGTCGACCGGTGCTCGCCATTCGGCCGAGGACATGGTTCGGCTCTATGAGCGGTGGAGCGAAAAGTTTCCGATCGTCTCGATCGAGGATGGCATGGCGGAGGACGACAAAAAGGGCTGGGTGACGCTGACGGAGGCGCTCGGAGAAAAGATCCAACTCGTGGGGGACGACGTCTTCGTAACCAATTCCGACCGGCTGGAGGAGGGAGTTGCCGACGGAGTGGCTAATAGTATTCTGATAAAACTCAATCAAGTGGGAACGGTCAGCGAAACCATGGATACGATCGAACTGGCCAAGACCGATAGCTATACCACCGTCATCTCGCATCGTTCGGGTGAGACCGAGGACACGTTCATTGCCGATCTTGCCGTGTCGTGCAATGCGGGTCAAATCAAGACGGGATCCGTTAGTCGCACCGACCGGGTTGCCAAGTACAACCAGCTCTTGCGGATCGAACAGCAGTTGGGTGGACACGCCCGCTTTCTGGGTAGTTCTCTCTTCTGACCATGTCGCTACGGAACCGCGTGCCTTCTACCTCCCCCACTCCGTTGGTACTGATCATCCTCGACGGCTGGGGTGTTCGTCAGCAACGGGACTTCAACGCCATTGCCCTTGCGAATACGCCGAATGTCGATTCCTTTTCCTCCCGCTACCCGACCACGGCGTTAAGCGCGTCCGAACACGGCGTGGGCCTTCCACCGGGCCAGATGGGCAACTCGGAGGTGGGTCACCTGAACATTGGTGCCGGCCGAATCGTCGAAATGGACATCACCCGGATTGACCGGAGCCTGGATGACGGAAGTTTCTACGAGAACCAGACCTTGCAGCAAGCAATGAGAGAAGCCCGGAGCCGACGATTGCACATGATCGGTCTCCTATCGGACGGAGGCGTCCACAGCCATCAGAACCACCTATTCGGCCTTTTGGACCTGGCCCGGCGATCGGATGTCTCCGATGTTGTTGTACACCCCTTGCTCGATGGGCGCGACACGCCTCCCACGAGCGGGGAAGGCTACATAAAGGAGCTGCAGGCGGCTTTCAGACGGACAAAGGTGGGCCGTATCGGTACGGTTTGCGGTCGCTATTACGCGATGGACCGAGACAATCGCTGGCCAAGAATTCAGCGAGCCTATGAGGCGATGGTGATGGGCAACGGCACGCGGCGTTCTGATCCGCTGCTTGCGCTTCGCGATTCTTATCAACAGAAGATCACGGATGAGTTCGTGGAACCCATCAATGTTACCGGACCATCCGGCGATCTTGGCCTGGTTGCAGATGGCGATGTGATGATCTTCTTCAATTTCCGCGCGGATCGCATGCGCGAGCTCGTCGCGACCTTTACCATGGAGAGTTTCACCAGGTTCGAGCGCCGCGACTTTCCCAGAACCCGCGCTTATTGTTTCACGGAGTACGATGGGAGTTTCCATCTTCCTGTCGCGTATCCTCCGCAGCATTTCACCCGTATTTTTGGTCAGATCCTGGCTCGCCATGATCTCCAGAACTTGCGTATTGCCGAAACCGAGAAATATGCGCACGTGACCTACTTTTTCAATGGCGGCGAGGAAACCGAGTTTGCTGGGGAGCGACGTGTTCTGGTCGCATCGCCCAAAGTACCGACCTACGACCAGAAGCCCGAGATGAGCGCACATGAGTTGACCGACCGTCTATTGGCAGAACTGGACAAAGATGACCTAGATGTGGTGATTTGCAACTTTGCCAATGCCGACATGGTCGGCCATACAGGGGATCTGGACGCGACGATCAAAGCGGTTGAAACCGTCGACCATTGTCTCGGACGAGTTGCCAGCCGGGTGCTCGAGAAGCAGGGAACGATGCTGGTTACGGCCGACCACGGAAACGCTGAGCTCATGTTCGACACGAGCCGCAACGAGCCGCACACCGCCCACACCACCAACCCTGTTCCCTTCATTGTCGTCAGCGAGCGGTTTTCCGGGACGCTTCGGACGGACGGAAATCTCGAAGATATATCGCCCACCATGCTCGAGCTATTGAATCTGAAAGTCCCCAAAGAGATGACAGGCCGATCCTTGCTCTGTCCGGTGCAGTAAGGCGGGTCGCACGCTTGCTCCCGGGGTGCACGCTTGCTCCAGAGAATTGCTGAAAAAAAACGCACCGGCCCGACGGAGACTGCCCTAAACCCTCGAGCCCCGGCTCGAATGACCTTGCTGCTCACGGAGTGGACGGCCTACACTTTCGCGGAGAGCCGATTCAGGCAGTAGCCGGTGGTCAACGGAAAGTGCAGGGTCAGTCACGAGCGAGGGTCCGATGTCGGACGTCCTTCTGGATATTAGGGGCTTGAGCGTTTCTCATCCCACCCCACATGGCCCGATCCCCGCCCTTCGAGATGTCTCCTTTCAGGTGGAATCCGGCGAGGTTGTCGCGCTGGTCGGAGAGAGCGGTTCGGGCAAGTCGACGCTGGCATTTTCGGTTGCGGGCCTGATCGAACAGAGTGAACCGTGGACTTCCGGTGAAATAATCTTCGAGGGCGCGAAACTCTCGAACCGGCGACGGAGACGAGTCCGAGGCTCGCGAATCGGCATGGTGTTTCAGGACGCCCGGAGCTCGCTCAATCCCGTGCTATCGATCGGAAGTCAGCTGCTAGATACGTTGCGCAGTCACACGGAGATGAGCAAGGAAGAATCCAGGAACCGAGCCGTGAAGATACTGAACGAAGTCGGGTTGGCGGAACCCGAAAAGCTGATGCGCCAGTACCGGCATGAGCTGTCCGGTGGTATGTGTCAGAGAGTCGCCATTGCCCTGGGTGTGTGCAGCCGTCCGCGCCTCTTGATCGCCGATGAGCCAACCAGTGGACTGGATACCAACCTGCAAAGCCAAGTACTCGATTTGCTGGTCGATTTGAAGCAAAAACATCAGATGGCCCTGATTCTGATCAGTCACAATCTCGATTTGGTTTCGACGTTCGCGGATCGGCTCGGGGTACTGTATCACGGTCGTCTGATCGAACTGGGGCCAGCCCGCCGCGTGTTGGACCGTGCGAGGCATCCCTACACGAGAGCATTGGCTGCTTACCGGACGATGCGTTCCTTCCAGACTGGCCAAAGGCTTCCCGTCATACCCGGGAATCTTCCTTCACCCCAGGAATCGTTGATCGGCTGCGCCTTTGCTCCGAGGTGTAGTCTGGTCGAGCCACGCTGCAAGGAGCAGGTCCCGGCGCCCGTTGCTGTTGCCAAGGGACATTGGGCAGCCTGTATCCATGCCCTGGAGGAGGAATCCGGATGACAGCTTTGCTCAAGCTTTCGAAGCTCCGGAAAGAGTTCTCCACCGGCGGGCCATGGAGTCGAGATGTTGTTCGCGTCGTCAATGGGATCGATCTGGAGCTGGGCGCAGGAGAAATACTGGCGCTGGTGGGGGAATCCGGTTGCGGAAAGTCCACCCTTGCCCGTTGCGCCATCCGGCTGATAGAGCCGAGCGCCGGGACCATACTCTTTGACGGGGTTGACTTGAGGGCCCTTCCGGGTCCGGAATTACGGCGAAAACGACGCGAGTTTCAAATGATCTTCCAAGACGCGGGGGGTTCCCTGGATCCGCACATGACGGTTCGGGAAGCATTGACGCAACCATACGAGGCTCATGGTCTCGGGACACTCCCGCAGCGAGAGTCGTGGGTGCAGGAGCTCATGGCAACGGTGGGCCTCCCGAGCCCGTTGCTGGAAAGGTCCACAACGTCGTTGAGCGGGGGACAGCAGCAACGAGTCGTGATCGCTCGAGCCCTGGCGTTGAAGCCGCGGCTCCTGATCGCAGACGAGCCGGTTGCGGCGCTGGACGTTTCCGTTGCTGCCCAGATCTGCAACCTGCTGGCCGATCTTCAGAAGCGGTACGCACTGACAGTACTACTGATTACCCATTCGCTGCCGATCGTGCGACAGTTGGCGACTAGAGTCGCCGTGATGTACCTGGGAAGCATCGTGGAGGAAACCGAGGCGGATCGCTTCTTTGCCAAACGATGCATCCTTACAGCCGGACCCTCGTCGCTGGTTTTTCCTCAAAGCAGCAGCGGGCCCCGTCGAGCCAGATGCCGTCGTTTCACCAGCCCCCGGCCGGCTGCCGGTTTCACCCGCGTTGCCCGGATGTGATGGCTCGCTGTCGCGAGGAACAACCCTTGCTCGCCGGCGGGGGTCATGATCAGGCCAAGGTTGCTTGCTTCTTGTATAGGTGATCTTGGGCGGCATGCCCGGATACGGAGGAGACATGACAGAAGAGCGTTATCAGGGGAGCGTCAGCAGCCCCACCCATCACGATGAAATCGATTCGCCCATGACCTTCCCCGAGCGGCTGAGTGGGATATATTTCGAGCCGGGCAAGACTTTTCAAGACCTGAGACAAAAGCGATCCTGGGTGTGGATGGTGGTGATCGTGGCCGTTTTGGGGGCACTATCGGCGGCGGCTATACCCCTCAAGGTCGATCACGCACTCATCGTCCGGAAGTCCATGCAGGAGAATCCCTTTACGCGCAATATGAGCGACGAGGAGATCGAGACGTTGGTGCGTCAAACCACGGACTCGCCCGTCTTGTTCTTTGGCGCCATGATGGCACCAGTCGCGATCGTAGCCTCCTACGCGATCGCTGCAGTCGTTCTCCTGACGATCTTTATTCTGATGGGCGCCAGCCTCAATTTTCGGGAGTGTTTTACTGTCACGGTCTGGGGTCTGGGCCCGCCTTCGATCATCGCTACCCTATTGCTGGTCTTGGTAATGATGGTCAAGGATCCTGAGACCCTGGACTTTTCCAACCCGGCAAATAATCTGGCCAGCAATCTCGGTTTTCTGCTGGACGCCAAGGAGTATCCGGTTCTCCAAACGATACTCTCCTCGCTGGACCTCTTCGCCGTATGGACGTTCTCCTTGCTGGCGAGAGGCTTCTCGATCTTCTCAAACGGGCGACTGAGCCTGGGCGGTGCTGCCACTGGTGTGCTGGCGGGCTGGGCACTCTGGGTTGCAGGAAAAATCGCGCTCGCACTGATTCTCAGCTAGAGCGAAACGTACGCCGCTCACTCGGTGGGCGGCGCGGCGAGATGGTAGATTAAGAGCCCATCACGGAGTGAGCGGTCTACTGTCCTCGTCGCTGGCCACCTCGCCATCCAACAATCGAATCACACGATTCGCGTGATTGGCGATGTCGGCCTCATGGGTTACCAGGATGATCGTGTGTCCGTTTTGGGAAAGATTGTTCAACAGATTCATGATCTCGGCGCTCGTGGCAGAATCGAGGTTTCCTGTGGGCTCGTCGGCCAGGATGATGGAGGGATTGTTCACCAGCGCTCTGGCGATGGCAACACGCTGACGTTGGCCACCTGAGAGCTCGTTGGGCTTGTGATACATTCGGTCCCCGAGTTCTACGTCTTGCAGCGACTGTATCGCTCGTTCCTTGCGCGCATTGGAAGGAGTTCCGTTGTAAATCAAAGGCAATTCCACGTTGTGAAGAGCGGTCGCACGGGCCAGGAGGTTGAAGGTCTGAAACACGAATCCAATCTCTTTGTTTCGAATGTACGCCAGCTCGTCATCGTTCATTCTCGAGACCAGACGATCATTGAGGAAATACTGGCCCTGGCTTGGAGTATCCAAGCAGCCGATCAGGTTCATCATCGTTGATTTGCCCGACCCCGAAGGCCCCATGATTGCGACGTACTCCCCCTGCCGGATCTGAAACGAGACTCCGCGCAGGGCGTGGATCTCCTCGGCTCCCATCTGATAGGTTTTCCACAGATCGACCGTCTTGATCAGAACAACCTGATCCGGGTTTTGATCGCTCATGGCCTGTCTCTCGCTCCCGCCGTTCATTTTTTCAGTCGCGTACGGATGCGGTTGTCGATCTTCACGACGGTAGCATCTTCAATGGTCCTCAAGGTCTGAAAGCTTCCAGATACGATCTCTTCTCCTTCCTCGAGGTTGCTGATAATCTCGATATCAGACTCCCCCGTGATCCCGGTTTTGACCGGTCGGAAGCGCGCTCTCCGGTCTTTGTCAACGACGAACACTCCCTCGAGCTCCTCTTTGCTGCGCTTGTCGTTCTGGTTGCTGCTGCTATCGGCCCGAGCGATGTTTTCGTTTCTTTCCTGTGTTCGCCTTTCAGGCAGATAGTTTCCTTCTGCGTCCACTTCGACCTCCCGAATAGTGAGAGCTTGAATGGGAATGACCAATACGTTCTCCTTTCGCTTGGTCGTCACGTCTCCGGTGCAGGACATACCCGGTCGCAGCTTCGGGGAGGGGTTATCCAGAGTGATGATCACCTTGAAGTCTTTGGCTTCTTGCTGGCTGCTGAGATTCGATTGAATCGGGCTGTTGCCAATTTCTGTTACTTTCCCCGTGTGAGTTTCATCCAGAAGGGCATCGATCTTCACCTGAGCGGGATTACTCAGAGCAAGGTCCACAATGTCCGTTTCATCCACCCGAAGCTCCGCTTGAATAATGCTGAGGTCCGCAATCGTCATGAGCGTCGCTTGGGGGTTGCTCATGATTCCGGGAACCGCTCTCTCGCCTGCCTCAACGAGCAGCTGCGTGATAACTCCAGAGAGAGGAGAATAAAGGGTAGTCTTTTGGAGTTGATCTTTGGCTCTGGTCAGATTCGCCGCCGCGGAGCGCGCACGGCTCGTCGAAGCCGAATACATCGCTTTCATCTGATCGATGTTGACCCTAGCGACGTCAACCTGCGTCTGCATCTGGGCCAATCGCGCTTCGGCAACTTTTAGTTGCATCGCGGTGGTGTGCAACTCATTCTGGGCGATTTCGTAGTCCTCACGTGAAATCAGACCCTCTTCGTGCAGCTGTTGCTTTCGATTGAAACTATTCTTGATGCGGGCATGGTTGCTTCTCGATTGCTCCAACTCCGCCTCGGACGATCGAAGTGCAGCTTGGTCGCGAGAGAGATTCGACTCTGCGGTCAAAATCTGAAACTCTTGAGACCTCGCCTCGGCCAGAGACGCCTCGTACTGTGCCAACGTGGCGGATGTCTCGGCTTTTGTCCGGATCGGGTCGATCCGCAGTAGCACAGCTCCCTTTTGTACCCGGTCCCCCTCCTCGACCGGCAAGTCTATGACGATGCCATCGATTTCTGACTGCAGGTCGACAAATTCCTTGGCCCGGATATCTCCGCTGGCCGAAACCACGGACTCGAGCAATTGCCTTCGCTCCACTTTAGCGGTTTGCACCACCACCTCGTCGCCCCGCGAAAGCTCCAGGCTGCCGTATACAACAGCGCCCAGCACAACAACGGCGCCCAAGACGATCGAGATCCTCTTACGGCGATCCATCTACTCTCCAGACTCCCCAAAAGCTCCCAAGTTTCAGCCGCACCCTTAATACGAGTGACCGCCTACGAATGTTTCATAAATGCAAGCTAATCAATTCTATCCAAAGACCCCCACAATGCAAATGCCCCGAAAAAACCAAAGACGCCTCGGACGCCTCGGACGCTTCTGCACGCGCCACGAATCCAAGTTTTCAAAGGCGCCCTTTCCACCGTCACGTCATACCGGTGCAACAAAATCGGCCACGGCGGCAGATAGCCGTCTCACCCCCCCCCCATATCAAGAGAGTCCGCCAAACGCTGGGTTTATTTATACTATTGACATAGTATATTGGCTTCGCCGGGCCGCGTGTCCGGGTACCCACAAAATCGTAGACCGTCCGAGAGCCTAGGTCGACACCTTGAAGTTCAATATAAGTACAATAATATCAATAACCATAGTACTACTATGATAATAGTTTGTATCTCGTCCCGCGATGTCAAAGGACAACCGATTCCTCATGCTGCCCAAAAACTTCCCGGAGCAAGTCAGAGATTTCTCCAACGGTTGCGCGGGCCTCCACCGCGTCGAGGATTGGTGGAACGAGATTCTCGGTCCCCCGGGCCGCGACTTTCAGCGCCGTCAGCGAATGCCGAACCCGACCAGGATCCCGGTCCTCGCGCACGGCAGCCAGTTTCTTTCGTTGGTGCGCGCCTATGGCAGGATCCACGACCAGCGTATCGATAGCTGATGTTTCGTCTTTCCGATAGCGATTCATGCCGACTACGACTTCATCCCCGGATTGCACACTCTTCTGGTATCGATATGCGGATTCTTGTATCTCCTTCTGCACATAACCTTCCTCAATCGCGTTTTCCATTCCTCCCTTTTCGTCAATGAGGGCAATATAGGTCATTGCCGCTTCTTCGATCTTGGAAGTGATGCTCTCGATCGCGTAGGCGCCTCCGAGTGGATCCACCGTTTGCGCCACACCGCTCTCATGGGCCAGTATCTGCTGCGTGCGCAAGGCTACGGTCGCAGAGCGCTCACTGGGCAACGCCAAGGCCTCGTCTAGAGAATTCGTGTGCAGAGATTGGGTGCCGCCGAGAACGGCCGCCAATGCCTGAACTGTCACTCGGACGATATTGTTTTCCGGTTGCTGAGCGGTGAGGGTACTGCCGGCCGTTTGGGTGTGGAATCGCAAAAGACAAGACTTGTCGTCTTGGGCGGAAAAGCGCTCCTTCATGATTCGGGCCCAAAGCCTTCGCGCGGCACGGTACTTTGCTATCTCTTCGAGAAAGTCGTTGTGTGCATTGAAAAAGAAGGAGAGCTTGGCCCCGAACTCATCGATTGCCAGTCCACGGCGCAAGGCGTGCTCCACGTATGCAATCCCATTGGCGAGGGTAAAGGCGACCTCCTGAACCGCGGTCGAGCCGGCTTCGCGAATGTGATAACCACTGATGGAGATAGGACTCCATTTGGGAACCTCGCTCGTGCAAAAGGCAATGATATCGGTGGCAAGGCGCATGGAAGCCCGAGGCGGATAGATGTATGTTCCTCGAGCAATGTACTCCTTCAGCAGATCGTTTTGGACGGTGCCGCTGAGTGAAGACCATGGAACACCCCGACGCCGAGCGGTGGCTAGAACCATGGCCAACAGGATAGCCGCGGTGCTATTGATCGTCATAGAGATGGAAACACGGTCGAGCGGAAGGGATTCGAGGAGAATCTCCATGTCATCGACACAGCCGATCGAAACCCCCACCTTGCCGACCTCACCATGTGCCAGTGGGTGGTCGGCATCGATGCCCATCTGGGTCGGAAGGTCGAATGCAATACTGAGACCCGTTTGGCCCTTCTCCAGCAAATAGCGATATCTTCGGTTCGACTCCTCAGCCGTTGCGAATCCCGCATACTGGCGCATGGTCCAGAGGCGGCCGCGATACATATTCCGATAGACACCCCGGGTCATTGGGAATTCTCCGGGTTGCTCCGCATCCATGGCAGAGTCCCAATCCAGAGGGCCGTAGGTCGATTTTTCGTCCATAAATGCTCCGAATCGTCAACGGATTCAGTTCGAAGGGGCCTTGGGTCAGGTTAGCGCAGACGTTTACGGAAGTTCATCTTGACAGCAATTCCAGAGTTCCTCTAAGATTGGTTCACACTGTGCATATCGCGCTTTTTGTCAGCCCTCTGTCTGGACTTTTGGAGACCTTGACCGGATGCCAGATCCCGAAATCAAAGAATTGATGAAACAACTTGGAGAGACAATCAACGAAACTCTCAGTGAGTCTCCCAAGATCAATCAGGCGATTCAGAACATTCGGGATTCTGGTTACGATGTTTTTCTCATCCTAGAAGCCACAATAGGTTTCAATCGCAAGGGAAAGGTGGAAACCGACGCCCCACTATCTACTACAAGAGTCGAAGATCCCGTTCGTTTGAGAATTACGTCTGAAGACGCTAAATTCCTCAGATCATTGAAGATAGCAACGGAAAAGGATTAGGTTCAGCACACGATAATTCTAGCCTCTTGAAACTCCTCCACAGAACCGATCGCAAAGGCATTCACGCCGGCAGCCCTCATTTGTGCCAATACTTCATCCAAGTCTTTTGGATTCAATGAAATCAAGAGTCCACCGGAGGTTTGGGGGTCGAGCAGGATATTCTTCAGCGCAGGCGCAAGCTTCGATTGCACCGAGGTCACCGGCTCAATCATCTTCCAGGTTGTCGCAATAGTCTTTGGAAGCAACCCGGCTTGTGCCAGTTCGAAGGCCTCCTCGATATATTGAACTGACTCCGACTGAATCCGTACCGTGACGTCGCTTGCCACGGCAAGTTCATAGGCGTGGCCCAACAAGCCATTTCCGGTAACATCCGTGACGGCATGGGTATCGTACCGCAGCATGATCTCGGCGGCCTTCCGGTTCAGGGACGTCATGATTTCGATCGCTTGATCGATGATGCGGGTTTCCACCTTGCCGAATTTGATCCCGCTGGTCACGATTCCGAGGCCCAATGGTTTCGTCAGGACCAGCGCGTCCCCCGGGGAAGCGGCGGCATTGGTCTTGACCTGTTCCGGACGAATAAGACCCGTGACGGCATAACCAAACTTGATTTCGGGATCCATCACCGAGTGTCCCCCCAGCAGCGCCACCCCGGCCTCGTGCAGCTTTTCCACCCCTCCCGACAGTATCTCTGAGAGCACACTCATTTCGACCCCTTTTTCCGGGAAACAAGTAATAGCCAGGGCCGTCAGCGGGGTTCCGCCCATCGCGTAGATGTCACTCAACGAGTTCGCCGCGGCGATGGCGCCGTAGGTGCGAGGATCATCGACGATGGGAGTGAAGAAGTCGACCGTCTGGACCAGGGCATTCTCGTCATCCAGGCGATAGACACCGGCGTCGTCGGCCGTTTCGAATCCGACCATGACCCGCTCAGAATCAAAATGAGGTATCTGGCTCAGAACCTGGGCCAGGCCGTGAGCCGGCAATTTGCTGGCTCAACCGGCACAAGATACCATCTGTGTCAGTCGTTTTTTTCGTCTCATTTTTTTGGAGTCCTGGAAATTGAGGCACCAGAACTGGCTCAGGGCAACATGGGACCGGCAGCTTTCTGCTTTCGGACGGACGCATCGGCGTGCTGCTCGAGGGGTTGCAATCGAATTGCGTCTTCGGTCGAGCTTCCCATCTGATCCGCCATATTACAGCGTCCTTCGAAAAGTGCCCCCGCCTCAATAATCAGGCAAGGCGTGAAGATATCTCCGTATACCTTTCCATCTTTGTGGATCTCGACACGATCGGAGGCCCGGATGCTCCCATGGAATTCTCCATTGATCGAAATTCGCCGAATGTCCACCTCCGCTTCGACTTTTCCGGTCGCTCCGATAATCAGGGTCGCCTCGGATTGTACCTTTCCACGCACGAAACCGTCCACTCGGAGTCCATGGTCAAAGGTGAGGTCGCCTGCGAATTCAACCCCACTGGCGATTACGCTCAATACTGGGTCCTGCTTCTCCTTCCTGAACCTCATCGTCATGCCTCCTGAATCAAAGCGCCGCGACCTGATATGACGTCGTAGATGCGCATGAGATCTTCTTGGCTATGATAGTGGATTCGTATTTGGCCCGTCTTTTTAGGGTCCCGCCCGCCTCGGATCTCGACTTTCGTGCCCAAAATCAGCCGTAACCGATCCGCGGCTGCTTCGACGTCGGGATCTGTGGGCTTGTGTCGAACCGGAATCTCGCCGCGTCCCTTGGCCCAACGCTCGGTCTCGCGCACGGACCAGGCCTTTTCGATGATCTGGCTCGCCCTCTGGGCCATTTCTCCGGCACTGGCACCAGAAGCCAGGAGGGCCCGCGCGTGACCCGGCGAGAGCTTTCCATCGGCCACGTGGCCCAAGACCTTAGGAGGCAGCTTCAACAGTCGAATAGAGTTGGCGATCGTACTTCGCTCTTTTCCGAGCCGGGCCGATAGGGATTCCTGCGTAATCTCCAGGTTCGAAAGCAAGCTCCGATACGCATGGGCTTCTTCGACCGGATTGAGCTGTTCTCTCTGAATGTTTTCAACCAGCGCAAGCTCGAGTAGCTTCTCGTCGGGAACATCCCTTACGACGGCGGGCACTTGGAGAAAACCTGCACGCTGAGCAGCGGATAGCCGTCTCTCGCCAGCTACGAGCTGATAATCCGGCCCGAGGGGTCGAACAAGAATGGGCTGTAGAATTCCGTTTTCCCGGATAGAGACGGCAAGCTCGTCCAAGCTCTTTTCATCCATATGAGAGCGCGGCTGAAAAGGGTTCGGCTTGATCTGGTCGATATCTATTTCGATGGGAACGGAAGAGTCGAGATTCGAATCAGGAATTAGCGCTCCTAATCCTTTCCCCAATACTTTCCTTTTCATGGCTCAAGATTTCCTTTGCAAGCCGTATATAACTCTGCGCTCCTTTTGACCTTATATCGTAGAGAAATATAGGCTTACCAAAACTAGGCGCTTCGGCCAAACGAACGTTTCTGGGGATAACAGCCTCGAGCATGCGATCGGCGAAGTAACTCTTCAAATCCGCCAAGACCTGATTGCTCAAGTTCATTCGCTCATCAAACATTGTTACGAGGATTCCCTGAACTACGAGGCCTGGATTGTAGCTCCGGCGGACGCGGGATAATGTGTCCAGCAAGTCGGATATACCTTCGAGAGCAAAGTACTCGCACTGGATCGGAACCAAGACTGAATCCGCGGCAACCAGAGCATTGATGGTAAGAATGTTCAATGAAGGAGGACTGTCAAGAACTATGAAATCGAAGTCCGAGGATAGTGGCCCGAGAATCTTCCTCAAGATGAACTCTCGATCGGGAAGCTCCATCATTTCAACCGTGGCACCCGAAAGATTCCGGTCCGATGGGATCAGCTTGAGATTCTCCAGCTCCGTATCTACGATGATGTCGTAGACGGATTCGCCCAAAACTATTGCATCATAAATGCTCTTCCGCAGGTCACCCCTTTTAATCCCAAGACCGCTGGTACAGTTGGCCTGTGCGTCCGTATCCACAACCAGGACACGCATATCGGCCATCGCCAGAGCAGCCGCAAGGTTGATCGCCGTCGTGGTCTTTCCGACCCCTCCTTTTTGATTCGCTATGGCGATGATCTTACCCATTGGAATCTGCCTCTTTTGCGAGCGAGAATAACACAACTTTTGCGCTGCTCCCAATCATAATTTTCATTGGGCCCGCCCTTTTGACTGCGGCGCCGACCTGTTTCACGTGAAACAAGAGGGCGCACCGTGTTTCACGTGAAACAGCATTACTACAGCTTAACAATCGACAAATAGGAGTTTAAGCGGAGCGGAAATCGGAGCCTTGCGTTTTCCCCAAGGGCCAGTTCGTCGAGGCTCCCTGTCTCGACAGGTATCCGCGAGCCATGAAACAGCCAAAGCTCGGCGCCTGTCTTCAATCTCTGCTTGAGAAGCAACGCCTCTCGCTTGCTCAAGACTATGCCTTTCCACGTAACCAGGTCGAAGGTTCCGAGTGCGGATGATTCCTCAGGGCTCGAAAGAAACGATCGGATCCGCCCCTGATAGACTCTTGTGTGCTCGAGCTCCAACGCGGTCACCATGCTGTCGAGAAATGCTGCTCGCTTGTAGCGGCTCTCCACCAGCGTTAGCCGGAGCTCCGGTTTCAGTATCTTGAAGACCAATGCGGGAAAACCGGCGCCACTGCCCAAATCTAGCTCTGAGTATGGCCGATCTGGTATTCTGCTGGCCGCCCACAGTGCCTCGCCCAGGAGTGGCTCGATGTCGTTCCAATCGGTCGAGGCGGTCAGGTTCATCCTGAGATTCCATTTTTCCAAGAGCTCGAGGAAGGTCCGGATCGATTCCATGGCGTGGGCATCGCAGCGGGGGGCTGACGTTCGCTCGAATAGTTCGCGGATCTGTTTAGGCGGGATCATTCTCCGGACCGCTCTGATGGATGCTTAGGACAATCGAGCGGATGCACTTGGCTCTTTTGCAGAAGCTCGCTTGGACCGCAGCTCGAGCTGGATCGTCAGGATGGAAATCGCAGCCGGTGTTACACCGGGAATCCTGCCGGCCATGCCGAGGTTCGTCGGACGGATACGAGACAGTTTTTCTTGGACTTCGCGGCTGAGGCCCGAGATCGTCGTATAATCGAAGTCCTCTGGAATCCGTCGCCGAACACCACGAACTATTTTACTCGCATCTCGCTTCTGTTGCGCAATGTAGCCCTCATAACGAATGTCGATCTCGACAGAACGGCGCACCTCGGGCGAGAGCCAGAGTCCCTTGGGCCGCAGCAGACCCTCGTAGTCGTCGAGCCGCATTTCGGGCCGCTTCAGCAGCTGTTCCAGTACTTGCCCCTTGCATGCGACCACGTCGATCTTTTCCGCCAGCGAATATGCGCCGGGAGTATTTGGATCCAGCCGCTCGGCCCGGAGAAAGCCACGAAGGCTATCGATCCCCGCATATTTGGCACGAAAAACCTCGTAATCGGCGGCGCTTACGAGCCCAAGCTCGTGGCCAAGCGGCATCAACCTCAAATCCGCGTTGTCAATCCGGAGCAATAGCCGCAATTCTGAACGAGATGTGAACATGCGGTAAGGTTCATCCACACCGCGAGTGACGAGATCGTCGATCAATGTTCCAATATAGCTCTCGGTCCGTGCAAAGACGACCGGTTCCTTTTCTTTTGCAGAGCGAGCGGCATTGATTCCTCCAACGATCCCCTGGGCCGCCGCTTCCTCGTATCCCGTCGTTCCATTGATCTGGCCAGCATGAAACAGGCCCTTGATTCGTTTGGTTTCAAGGCTAGGACGGAGCTCAGTTGGCATAATGTAGTCGTATTCGATAGCGTAGCCAGGACGAATCATCTCCGCCTGCTCGAGCCCTTGGATGCTTCGGACCATTTCCTGCTGGAGGTCGACCGGCATGCTGGTCGACATGCCATTCAGATAGACTTCATCTGTGTCCAGACCTTCCGGCTCAAGGAATATCTGATGTCGTTCCTTATCGGGGAACTTGACCACCTTGTCCTCGACGCTTGGGCAGTACCGGGGACCCACGCCAACAATCTTGCCTCCGTACAGCGGCGATCGGGCCAGGTTCTCGCGCAGCAGCTTGTGTAAGCGACCGTTCGTGTAGCCGATGTGACAACAGACTTGCGGAAGCAGCGGCGATGTGGAGCGAAAAGAGAACATTGTCGGATCGGAATCGCCTTCCTGCTGTTCAAAAGCCGAGTAATCAATGGTCCTTCCATCAAGCCTGGGGGGAGTCCCCGTCTTGAGACGACCCACCGAGAATCCCATCTTGTGGAACGTTTCGGCCAACCGTAAAGACGCAGCCTCGCCGCTTCGACCGGCTTGTCGCCGCTGATCACCGATGTGGATGAGTCCGTTCAAAAACGTGCCGGTGGTAATCACCACAGATCCGGCTTGAACCGGCTTATTGTCCGCCAGCAGGACTCCACGGACCCGGTCACCATCGAGCAGGAGATCGACAACCTCGGACTGGAGCAGAAAAAGATTCTCCTGAGATCGGAGAACCCTCTGCATTTCCTGACGGTATCTGCTCTTATCGGATTGACAGCGCGGTGCCTGAACGGCTGGGCCTCGACTCCGGTTCAAGAGGCGAAAATGAATACCGGTACGGTCGGCTACCTGGGCCATTGCCCCACCCAGCGCATCGATCTCTCGTACCAGGTGTCCCTTGGCAATCCCTCCCACCGCCGGATTGCAGGACATCTGGGCTATGAGTTCCAATTGGAGACTCACGAGCACAGTGCGCGCACCCATCTTGGCCGCAGCCAAGGCCGCCTCACAGCCAGCATGCCCTCCGCCGACAACAACAACATCCAGCGAGTCTCGAAATGGGTCCATTGTTTTTCGCTTGCTCCCCCGCCCCTCGTTTGGGGAGCTATATTTTACTTATTTCCCGATGCAAAAGCGCGAAAAAATCTCGCCCAACAGGTCCTCGACGTCGGTCTCCCCTGTCACTTGCCCCAGCAACTGCAACGAACGATGAAGATCCACGAGCACAAACTCCTCCGAAAGACCACTGCTCAAAGCTTCAAGACCTTGTCGAAGCGCTTCTTGAGCACCTTCCAGACACTGACAATGGCGGAGATTTGTTATCAAGAGCCCGCCGTCGTCTGCGGCCGGCCCCCCGATGAGCTTTTCGAGAATCCTCTGGCGCAGATCCGGTATTCGCGCTCCCGTCTTCGCCGACAATTCTACATGATCCCAGTCACCCGCATAGCCTCTGATGGTCTCGGGAGACCAACGAGCCTGAAGGTCTGACTTGTTCATGACCACGATTCCGCAAAGGTCCTTGACGCGGTCCCGCAGTTGCCGATCTTGCTCACCATTAGGCATAGACCGGTCTACTACTAGCAACAAGGCGTCTGCCTCTGCTATGATCTCGTAGCTACGCTGCACTCCCTCTTTTTCCGCCGGATCGTCGACCGGCCTCAGGCCGGCCGTGTCGAGAAGGCGGACGGGAATTCCTTCGATGCTGGCGTATTCGGTGATGAAATCGCGCGTCGTTCCAGGCGCATCCGTCACAATCGACCGGTCTTGTTCCAGTAACACATTGAAAAGGCTGCTTTTGCCGGCATTGGGACGACCGATGATTGCCAGGCTAAAGCCGTCGCGAACAACGCGTCCCTTCCGGTAGGACCCCACCCATACACGCAGGCGCTCCTCAATCTCCGATAGATCTCGGACGATCTCCTTTTTGGACCAGGTCTGCAGCTTCTCTTCGACAAACTCTATCGCTGATTCGAGTTGAACGATGACGTCGACCAGTCGTCTCTTTATTGGCACCATCTTTCGCGAGAGTGCACCCGACCGCTGCTGTGTTGCGATTCTGGCCTGAAAGGAGGTGGTCGACTCGATGAGGTCCCTCACCGCCTCCGCCTGTGCAAGGTCCATGCGTCCATTCAGAAAAGCGCGCAAGGTGAACTCTCCCGGTTGGGCCAGACGAGCGCCCTGTCGACACATAACCTCGAGAGCCCTTGAAACCAAAACCGGGCTCCCGTGAAGCGACACCTCGACGACGTCCTCGCCGGTAAATGACGTCGGGCCAGGAAAACGAGTCGCCAGCACTTCGTCGATGGTCTCTTCGTTTTCGGGGTCGATGAATCGGCCGAGGACGGCTCGCCGCGCGATCGGCTCGCGACCACGCGCGGCCCGAAAAACTCCGGCCAGGACCTCAAAAGCCGACTGGCCGCTGATCCGTATGATGGCTATCCCGGCGCGACCCGCGCCGCTAGATAGGGCACAAATCGTGCTGTCCAAATCCATTCTCATATGGGTGGAGGGGCGCCAAAAGGCGTCGGTGTGGTATTTCTTCCGACTACTGCGGATAGATGGTGATGCTGCGATTGTCCCCGTCGCCACGACTTTCCGTGCGGACCCCGTCGATCGCCGCCAACTCGAGATGGACAATGCGTCGCTCTTTGGGGGTCATCGGTTGAAGGCTCAGGGGACGACGCTGGTCCACTACCTTCTCCGTTGCCATCCGAGCCAGCAAGACCAGCTCCGCTTCACGATGTTTGCGATAGTCATCCGAGTCCACGACAAAGGAAGAGGTCCGTTCCTCCGGCGGCGAACCGAATGCCTTTGCGGTCAAGTATTCCATACTGTTGAGCAGCGACGCGGAATTCGACAGCAACATCGGACGATCCGGGCCTGTTAGATTCGCACGAATCTCTTCCTCCTCCTGCTGAGCCTGCACGTCGACCTCCAGCCCCATGTACTCGACCAAGGACTCCAGAAAATGCGTCACCGCGTTCACTTCGTCTTCCCCCAATTCCCCTCCTCATTTCTTCTTCTTGGTCTTTTGTAGCGCCGCGCCCTTTTCGCCCATCCAACGTTCCGACAGTTTCTGGAACCCGACCTGGAAGATATTACTGCACAAGAAATACAGGTTCAAGCCGCTCGACATACTCAGAAACAGCCAGGTAAAGAACACCGGCATCATCATCATGACCTTGGCCTGGGTCGGGTCAGTCGTCGGAGCCATCGGCGTCATCTTCTGCGAGATGAACATCGTCAACCCCATCAGTAGAGGCAGGACATAGTATGGGTCCTTCGCGGACAGATCCTGAATCCAACCGACAAACGCAGCATGCCGCAATTCGATCGAGGACGCCAGTAACCGATAGAATGCAAACAGGAGTGGCATCTGAAGCAGCATCGGCAGGCATCCCCCCAGGGGATTGACGTTATTCTGCTTGTACAAACCCATCGTCTCCTGGTTCATCTCCGCTCGCTTGGGGTCGGTCTTCTTGTAACGTTTGTACTTCTCTTGAATCGCCTTGACCTGCGGCTGCAAGGCCTGCATCTTTTTCATCGATCGCATCTGTTTGAACCGGATCGGAAAGAGCAGGATCGATAGAATCAAGGTTAGTAAAACGATCGCCAGACCATAGTTGTGCACGTAGCCAAAGAGGTACTTCAACGAGAACAGAAGTGGATACACGAGTGCGGCGAACCAGGACCAGCCGAAATCAATGACCTGCGACAGATCAACCCCGACGATGGAACTGAGTGCTTCCTGTTCCTTCGGTCCAATGTAAAAGCGGGATTGCAGGGTCCCTTCCGCGGGTAGCGACACACGGATCAATGTTCGTTCCGTGCTCTCGCCGTCGAGTCCAACAATCGTTATGGGCTTGGTTTCACTGTCGAACGACGACAGAGGCTGCTCAACAATAGCAATGAGGGCAAAGTAACGAACCTCCAGACCCACCCAGTAGATATTCCCCTCGCGTTCCGACCGATCCAGTTCCTGTCCGCGATCAACCTCACCACCGTTGTTGAAAACGACCTGAAGCGTACTCAGAGGGTCTTCGAGCTGTTCTTCCTCCGAACCTACATCCTCGGCGATCAAGATAGCCGCCTTCGCAGGAGTGCCATCCCGCTTGACCGAAACGGACAGGTGCACGAGATACTTCTCGGCCTCGAAGTCATACCGCTTCTCAACGATCAGACCACCGCGCCGAAGCCGCATGGTGACGCTGGCGGGCGGACTGAACCGCACTTCTCCATCCACTATTCCCCTGTTCGACGACACTTCATAATGTTCTCCGTTTGCCATTTCGGTGAGACCTGCGTCCTCTAGCACAATCCCACCGGGGTAAGGCCGCCCTTCCTGATCATGACCCGCCGCCACCATCTCAAACTCCGAGCCCCCGCCGTCCCGATACTGCATGAGTTCCCAACTCGTCAGCAGGGCACCGCGACTGTCCAGTACGGCGCGATAGAGCTCCCCTTCCACAATCACCTTCGTGGCCCCAGAAACTGTATCCTCTTTGTCGTCATATAGTTCTTCCCTTTCCTCCCGCTCCCCGCGTTCTTCCCGGACGATTGCTGGAGGTGGCAGCGTTGCGGCCTCGGGGGGTGGCGGCGCGAAGGCAGACTTCTCTGGAGGCCCTTCTTGAGCAACGCGTTTCTCTTCCACGTACCGGAAGATCAGCAATACCAGAACGGAAAGAATGATGGCTAAAACTGCTCTCTTTTCCATAGGTCTCTCAATCCACGTTCGTCATTATGGAACCGGATCGAATCCACCTTCACAGAACGGGTGACAGCGGAGCAAGCGCCGAAAACCGACAAACAATCCCTTGAGGACGCCCTTCTTTTCGATCGCCTGGATCATGTACTCGCAACAGGTCGGCTCGAAGCGACACGCTGGCGGAAGCCAAGGAGAAACGAAACGCTTGTATCCGCGCAGGAGCCCCAAGATAGCGTGTTTCATCGCCGTTTCCTCACCGGCGGCACCCGCGATCGCAAAACGCGGAACCTGGCGCTCAGCGACATAATCGATCGGCGGCCGATAGGAACTCCTGTTGCAGAACCAGGTAGCTCGCTTCCTTACATCCGCGCCTTGCGTTGATGACAATGTCAAAATGACTTGGGATATCGTCGGAGGATTTTCGGAAGATTTCACGAAACAGGCGCTTGACTCGATTTCGAACAACGGCACGGCCTACTTTTCGGGAAACAGTGAGCCCGAGGCGGTGATGATCCAGGTTGTTTCTTTGTCCAAAAAGGACAAATCGTCCAGAATGAACCGCACGACCTGATCGATAAACTGCCCGGTAATCCGATGCCCGCGTAATCCGATACCGCCGCGGCAATCCCTCGTCGGACTTTTTAGCCACTCACTGAGAGTCTCTTTCGGCCTTTCGCCCGTCGCCGCTTGAGGATAAGGCGTCCGGCCTTGGTTGCCAACCGCGCGCGAAACCCGTGCGTCTTCCTTCTCTTTCTATTGTTGGGCTGAAAAGTTCTCTTCATGAAGACATTGCCTCAGAGCGCCGACGACGCACTTTTCGAAAAACACTGATGATAGGACGATTCCAATCAAAAAGCAACCCATACCACGGGGTCTCTAACCACCCCCTGTACTTTGCAGGTCGGCCAGGTGTTTTCGTCCGTATTTTGGACCAGGGTCGACGCCCCTTTTTTTCCTTCCGGGGATTTCGACCGTGTGGCGAGACGGTTTACCCCCGCTCAGGAAGCCAGGTGCACTCGCTGACTGACGGACCACCAGCCGCCGCGCAATAGGTGCGCGAAGAGCCAAAGTCGAACGCGGCAGTGAAATCTACCGGTTGGCTGATTGCGTCGACTCTTCGAATACCCGGGAAAAGACGGTATCGACGTTGCGGAGCTGCAATTCCGGGTTCACAACGGATCGAATCTCATCGGGGCTCAAGATCTTGGTGATGTCGGAATCTTGCTGGAGCGATTCTAGAAAATCGATCCCTTCGTCCCAGACCTTCATGGCACAACGCTGCACCCAGGCATACGCATCTTCCCGGAGGACCCCCTTGCGGGTCAGATCTAGCAAGAGCTGCCCTGAATACGCCAACCCATGTGTCGCTTCAAGGTTTTTCAGCATTCTCTCGGGATAGACGACCAGTCCATTAATGATTTGACGCATCGATCGCAGAGCATAGGTAAGGATGGAGCTTGCGTCCGGCAAGATTACACGCTCGGTGGAGGAATGAGAGATATCTCGTTCATGCCAGAGGGCGTTGTTCTCCAACCCCGTGGTGGCATACCCTCTCAGGAGCCTGGCAAGACCACAGATTTGCTCGCTTTTGACCGGGTTTCTCTTGTGCGGCATCGCGGAAGAGCCCTTTTGCCCGCGAGCGAACGGCTCCTCCACTTCACGGACCTCCGTTCTTTGCAGATGGCGGATCTCGGTGGCGAATTTCTCGAGCGATGATCCGATAATGGCCAAGGTCGTGAGGTACTGGGCATGCCGGTCGCGCTGTAGAGTTTGGGTCGAGACCCGTGCCGGTTCCAATCCCATCCTCTGGCATACACCAGCCTCGACTTCGGGATCCAGGTGAGCGTACGTACCAACCGCGCCGGAGATCTTTCCCACCCGCATTATCTCGGCCGCGGAATCCATGCGCTCTCGGTTGCGGCGCATTTCATCGTACCAGACGGCCAACTTCAGGCCGAACGTCGTCACCTCGGCATGCACGCCATGGGTGCGACCGATCATGATCGTCTTCTGGTGTTCGTGCGCGCACTTCGAGATGGCGGTCATCAACAGCCCAATCGCTTCCTCGATCTTGCTATTGGCTGCTTTCAGCTGCAGAGCCTGCGCCGTGTCGACCACGTCGGTGGAGGTCAGGCCCCAATGGATATACCGCGAGTCCGGGCCAACGCATTCGGCAACGCTGGTGGTAAAGGCCACTAGGTCGTGATGCGTCACTTTCTCGATCTCGGCAATCCTGACCAAGGAAAAGTCTGCCTTCTCACGAATCGTTTTCATCGAGTTTTCCGGGATCCAGCCACGCTCGGCGAGCACCTCGCAAACCTCCAACTCGACCCGCAGCCACTGACGGAATTTGTTTTCTTCGGACCAGACCTCGGCCATATCAGGAGGAGAATATCGATCGATCATACTTTTCTCTCAAACGATGGACATCGCCATAGATCATCCGAGACCGTAGGTCCGGCCAACCCCTTCTGGATTGGCCAATTCCAGTTTCGTTTGCACACAAGCAATGGATGGCCGGTTTTCAAGCGCTCGACTTGCCGACAGTTCGGCCAGCTCAGGCAAGTTGTTCTTCTTGCTCAGGTGGGCCAGGATCACGTATCTGGCTCGTCCGTCGAACCCATCGGAAAGGTACTCTGCCACACTATCGTTCGATAGGTGGCCTTGTCGACTCATCACCCGCTGCTTCAGGCTCCAGGGATATGGTCCGACCTTGAGCATATTGACATCGTGGTTTGACTCGAGAACGATCGCGTCACATCCCTTCAAGCGTTCGATCACGAGATTCGACATGAAGCCCAGATCCAGCACGATCGCGACCTTGACGCCGTCCTTTTCGATCGTAAACGCAAGGGGGTCCGCCGCATCATGCGGAACAGGGAAAGGGGTAAAGAGCAAACCGTCGACATCAAAGGGAACCCCCGATTCGATGGGCTCCTTTTTGCAGCGATCGAGGCGCATCCCCGAGGCTTCGAATGCCCCATCGGTCATGAACACAGGGACCTCGAAAGCCTGAGCGAACGGCCGTACGCCGCGGCAATGGTCGCCGTGTTCGTGAGAGACAACCACCGCAGAAATCTTCTCCGGACTCAGGCCGGACTCCCCAAGGCGCCGAGCCGTCTCTTTTCCGCTCAGACCGACGTCAACGAGCACGTGAGTGTCCCCGCAGCTGACCAGCGTCGCATTGCCGGAGCTTCCGCTTCCCAAGAGCGTCAATTGCAGCGTCATGGTTTCCCCAACAATCCGGCGTCGAACTGGACCCCTTTGCAGTCACCCAGCGCGGCGAGTGTCAGCAACTCCGGATTGCAGATTTCGTTCGCCAATCGCCTCAAGTCTTTCGCCCTGATCCGGTCGACGTTGCCCAGGATGTCCTCGAGCCTTGAAAACTTGCCAAAATGGATTTCCTGCTGTGCCAGGTGGCTCATACGGCTGCTCGAGCTCTCGAGCCCGAGCATGATCGAGCCCTTGATGTTCTCCTTGGCCCTTTTCAACTCCTCGGGTGGGATCAACCGCTCACGGAGCTTTCGGATTTCTCGAAGGATTCGGTCGATGACTTCTTCCACGTTGCTGGCGGACGAGCCTGCGTAGACAACAAGCGCTCCCGCGTCCCGGTAAAGGATCAAGCTAGCGTGGATCGCATACACGAGCCCTCTCTCCTCCCGGATTTTCTGAAACAGCCGTGAGCTCAATCCTCCTCCCAGAACCTGACTCAGCAGCAACACCGTGAACCGGTCGTCCGATACCAGGGGCGGACAGGGGACCCCCAGACACAAATGCGTTTGCTCCAGGCGGGCCTTGCGCCGTACCGTTTTCCCGGACGACATGCCCGGGGAAGCGCCCAGAGCCACCACGGCACCCGTGTCGAGGTCTCCGAAGTGACGCCTTGCCAGCCGCTGCACCTGACGATGTTGAATGTTGCCGGCTACAGAAACGACGATATTCGAGCCAGTATAGTTCTTTCGGAAAAAGCGCCGCACATCGGATCGAGTAATCTGCGCTACCGATTTCTTCGTTCCGGAAATGGGGCGCCCGAGCGGGTGCTTCCGCCAGAACTTTTCCAAAAAAATCTCATAAACAAGATCCTGAGGCGAGTCCTCGACCATACTGATCTCTTCGAAGATCACATTGCGCTCCCGCTCGATTTCCGCGGCAGGAAACGTCGGGTTGCAAACGATATCGGACAATAGCTCAAACGCAAACGGCAGATGCTCGTCAAGAACCTTGGCGTAGAAGCCCACGAATTCCTTGTCCGTGAACGCATTCAGCTGGCCTCCCACGGAATCCGTGGCCTCCGCGATGTCGGCGGCAGACCGGCTACGGGTTCCCTTGAACAGGAGATGCTCGATAAAGTGAGAAATGCCGATGGAGCGTTCGTTCTCGATGCGGGAACCGGACTTTACCCAGACCCCGATCGACACAGAGCGAATATGAGACATGACCTCCGTAGCCACGACGAGGCCATTTTTCAGCTCCTTTCTCTCGACGTCCATTCAGGTCCTGATGCAGGTGTAAGCAGAGAGCTATTTCTACCATAGCCGCGGCAAGGCCGCAACGGGGGACACCGCCTAAAAATTTAGATTTGCATCCTTGGATCAAAAGGACCATGGTTTTGCTGGACGAATCAAGACTCAATTTTCAAGCTGTGACCCCAATGCCAACCAAACCGAGCTTGATCGGAATGAATTTGCAAGAGCTTGCTGATCTGGTGCGCAATCTCGGCCAGCCAGTCTTTCGGGCCAAACAGCTCTACCGTGCGATCTATGACCGTGGCGTGCGCGATTTCACAGAGATGTCGGAACTGTCCAAGCCGTTGAGGGCCACGATACATAAGCAGTGGTCTCTCGCCGCTCCAACCATTCAGGAAACCTTCCGATCGCGCGACCAAACGACGCGCTACCTGTTCGAGGTAGGTCCAAAGGACCGAATCGAAGCGGTCCTCATCCCGGAGGCCAAGCGGGACACCTACTGCATCTCGAGCCAGGTTGGTTGCGCCGTCGCTTGTCCGTTCTGCGTCACCGCGACACTCGGACTTCGGCGCAACCTCACTGCCGGAGAGATCGTTGCACAGGTTTTGACGCTCCGGAGGGAGCGACCGTCCCGACCACACAACGTCGTCTTCATGGGCATGGGGGAGCCGCTTCACAATTACGACGCCGTCATGAAGGCGATCCAGTTGATGACGGACCCGAACGGACTGGCCATCCCGACGCGTCGCATCACTTTGTCGACCTCCGGTGTCGTACCTTCAATTCTCCGGCTCGCGACAGAACCCGTCCTTCCCAATCTGGCCATCTCGTTGAACGCAACCACTGACCGAACTCGCACTCAATTGATCCCGATCAATCAGAAATGGAACATCGCTTCTTTGCTTGCCGCCTGCCGGAAGTTTCCAGCCGAAAGGCGGCGACGCATCACTTTCGAGTACGTTCTCATAGACGGGGTCAACGACACCCTCGAAGATGCGCGACGTCTAAAGACCTTGTTGACGGGCTTTCCCACCCGAGTCAATCTGATTCCATTGAACGCAGACCCATGGATCGCGCTGAAGCCTTCGCCTTCTCCCCGAGTCGCTGCCTTTCAGAATTTCCTGCGCGCCAAAGGCATGACCGTACACAGGCGGCGGCCTCGGGGCGAAGATGTTTCCGCCGCCTGCGGGATGCTGGCCGGCCGTGAAATGGCGCGAGCTCAACCGAGCGATGCCGAGATTCCGAACGAAACCGCCACCTTGGCAAAACCCTTGCAGCTCTAGCCGCGCCAACGACATTTTAAGAAGGGTCGACTCGAGCAATGACGGCCATCAAGCGGCCGGCGCGAGTGCCTTGCTTCCGAAAGGAAAAGAACTTCTCGGCATGACAGCGGGTGCACAAACCCAGATCGTGGACGTTTTCCTCGATAACGCCCGATTCGGCAAACTGGGCGCCCAGGGCCGCACGGAGATCCAATAGATAGTGACTCGCTCGGGTTGACTCGCGGGCGACCCGCACGTTGGGGAAGACATCTTCAAATGCTGTGGCCACCTCGGCCCCAACTTCATAACAGCATTCTCGAATTCCAGGCCCAATCGCGGCTACCAGCCGGCGTGGATCACTGTCAAACTCTTTGCGCATGCGCTTGATGGTTTGAGACACGATCCGGCCGTGTGTTCCTCTCCAGCCCGCGTGAACCGCAGCGACGGCACGCCTTTCCTTGTCGGCGATCAAGAGGGGGAAGCAGTCGGCAACTTGAATCCCGAGTGCCGCGTGTGGTACTTCCGTCACGAGAGCATCGCCTTCGGGCTTGTCCGAGTTCGCTCGGCTCGATAGAAGGGAGGCCAGATTTGTTTGCTTTTCGTCTATAGTATGGACGCGAGCGGAGTGAATCTGAGACAAGGTCACCAGGGGCACGTCGCCGAGCCTGAGCGCAGCCAGAAAGCGACGCCGGTTCTCTCGGACATTCTCCCACACGTCCCATTCCGTCGCGCTGAGATTCAGCTGCCGCGCCGGCGGGCTGACACCGCCCTGACGGGTCGAGAATCCGTGGCGCAGAAACGCCAGCTCTTCCAGCGCCCGGCACACGTAGTAGGGGACGCCGCACGATTCCCGCCGCACGAACGGGTCATTTTTATCCGGGTTATCCGGCGGGTCGGGGTAGTCGCGGAATGAAGACGGCATGTGTCATATTGGGCGTTGCCTCGGACATGTGTCAAACGATTTGCCGCCATTCGGACGACGTTCCACCGGTTGAGGTTCTTTTATGATCGTGGGCCTCGGGGTCGATGTGGTCGACATCGACCGGCTTCGAAAGAGTCTCCAGCAGCAAGGGGAGCGATTCATCCAGAGAGTCTACACCCCTACCGAGCAAGAGTTCTGCCAAGCTCGACAGGATCCGGTGCCTCATTACGCCGCCAGGTTCGCAGCCAAGGAGGCACTTTTCAAGGCCATCGGGACCGGCTGGGACAAGGGCGTCTCATGGCAGGATGTAGCAGTGCACCGGCAGGATCGCGACCCGCCTATCCTTGTCGTCACCGGGGAAGCGAAGAAGAGAAGCGACGCGCTCCGAACCGAGCGGATCCATCTGAGCCTTTCCCACACCGACAGCTCGGCCGTTGCGGTCGTCATCCTCGAACGCTAGCCCACATACTGAGATCCGGACGTGCGATTCGAGCCGCGTGAGGTTGCGGATTTGTATCGGCGAAATCGGGAACCCATCGCGTGCGATATTCGCCACAGGTACCGAGAGCTTACGGTACGCCCTCGGAGATTGGCACATTCCGGTCGCCACTGCCCCAGGTAGTGCGGAGCCCTGCAAAAACAGTCTTGCAGCTCATCGCAGCGTGCCATGACTACCCCTATCCGTAGTGGACCAATGAAGCGACCGTGCGGTCTGGCTGAACCTCTTGGACCAGGACCTGAACCAGACGGTTGGGCTCGACGTTGGGAATTGGGGAATTGGGATGGCCCGGAATCTGGGCATGGATGTAGTTATCGGTGAGGACCATTGAGTGAGGCGCGTACTGAGAATGCGGCTCTTCTGTCTTCGATAGGGTCAAGGCGGCCAGCGTGCGACCGACGAAACCTTGCCGGAAGGCCAAGTTCTTTTGTGTGGAAAGCTCTCGCGCCCTCGCTGCCCGTTCGGCGATGACCGGGGTCGGGACCTGCTCCGGAAGGGACGTCGCATCGGTCCCTTCTCGAGGCGAGTACGGAAACACGTGAAGATAGCAGAGCGGCGCGCGCTCTACCAGATCGAGCGTCGCCTCGAAATCGGTCTCGGTTTCGCCCGGGAAACCGACCAGGATGTCGGTTCCGATTGCTGCCCCCGGCAGGCGCTCTGCGATGTAGCTCAGCAAGGCCTCGAAGCGTTGCGCCTTGTAGGGCCGGCGCATCCGCCTCAAGACCCGATCGCTTCCACTCTGGAGTGGGATATGAAAATGGCGGGCAAAAACAGAGTTCTTCTCCGCCAAACGGACAATCTCGCGGGAGAAGCGCATCGGCTCGATACTGCTCAGGCGCAACCGGCCGAGATCCGGCGTTTCCAGGATCTGGCGCAACAGCCCGACCAACGATGCTCCGCTGGGAGTCTTTTTTTCGTAAGTCCCGAGATGGACACCCGTCAAGACAACCTCTTTGAACCCCTTTGACACGAGCCTTTTGACCTGGGCCAGGACCTCGTCGGGTCGAGCGCTTCGGGCCGGCCCGCGTACCGACGGGACGATGCAATAGGAACAACGGGCGTCGCACCCGTCCTGGATCTTGATGAACGGCCGGGTCTTGCCACCGGCCGACGTTACAGGCGGGAGTAAATAATCCCGGTCATCCTCCAGCGGAGTGCAAATGATGCCCGCCTTTGGCATCCCTTCCCCCAGGAGAATCTCGGCGAGGCGCTCCTTGTCCGAGTTTCCAACGACGAGGCTGACGCCCGCGATGTCGGCCAGCGTGTCGGGGTCGCGCTGTGCGTAGCAGCCGGTCACTACGAGCCGTGCTGCCGGATTTTCCCGGTGGACCTTTCGAACCAGTTGGCGCACTTGCTGATCGGTGCGATGGGTCACGGTGCAGGTGTTGACCACGACCAGATCGGCATTCTTATGGTTTGAGGTCGCTGTGAGCGCCTTGCGGCAGAGGCTTTCCTGGATCATGACGCTGTCGGCCTGGTTGCAGCGACAGCCCATGGTGTGGACAAAAAAGCTAGACATTGCGCGCCTTCTTCAGCTCCCGATCCTTTTCCTCGACCCGCTCGGCAAGTCGTTTCTTGTAATCGCGCAACAGTTCGGCAAGCTCGGCGTCGCTCCGACCGAGGATCTGGGCGGCCAGCACCGCCGCATTGGTCGCGCCGGCCTTACCGATTGCCATGGTGGCAACCGGGATGCCGGCCGGCATCATCGACGTTGCCAGGAGAGAGTCCATTCCATTCAGCGCGGAAGAGCCAATGGGAACGCCAATGACCGGGAGAATCGTATTCGCCGCCAGGACTCCGGCGAGATGGGCGGCGGCACCGGCGCAGCCAATGACGACCTGGACACCCCTTTCTTCCAGCGTCGCGGAATAGCGGTGGGTTCGGTCCGGGGAGCGATGCGCGCTGGAGATCGTGATCTCGTAAGGAACACCGAAATCGTCCAAGACTTTCAGGCCGTCTGCAATGACCGGATAGTCGGAATCGCTGCCAAGAACCCATGCGACCTTCGGCTTGATCATGCCGTTCCTCCCAGCGCCAGACCTATGCCTCGCGCACCGATATCCTTGCGATAGTGCATGGCATCGAAGTGGATCTTGTTGACGGCCTCGTAGGCCACCATGACGGCCGAGGGCAGGTCCCCGCAGGTCGCGGTGACCCCTAGGACGCGACCTCCATGGGTCAACAGGCTCTTTCCCTCGAACCGTGTTCCGGAATGGAAAACGACAACCCGTTCTTCTTCCTCCGCCATCTCGATTCCGGTGATCAGCTTACCCTTCTCGTAGGCTCCGGGATAGCCGCCGGATGCCAGTACCACGCAGACGGAGACGTCCGGTTTCCAGTGGACGTCATAGTCTGCAAGCCTCCCGCTACAGAGATGCTCGCAAAGAAGGGCAAAATCGCTTCCGAGCCGGGGCAAAATCACTTGCGCCTCCGGATCCCCCATCCTCACGTTGAATTCCAAGACTCGAGGCCCGGAAGAAGTCATCATCAATCCTGCGTACAAGATACCTCGGAAACGCGCCCCCTCCTTTTCCATTCCCTGAACCGTCGGGCGAATGATCGTCTCGATGATGTGCGACTGGGCAGCGGGGTCCAGAATTGCTCCGGACGAGAAGGCCCCCATTCCTCCTGTGTTGGGGCCCGTATCGCCATCATGCGCCGCTTTATGATCCTGAGAAGGAACCGCGGGCACGATGGTGTCTCCATCGGTAAAGACAATAAACGACGCCTCCCTACCCTCGAGGCAATCCTCGATGACGACTCGATCCCCGGCGTCCGCGAACTCCCTGTCTATCATGATGCGCCGGACGGCCGTCTGGGCCTCTTCCTTGGTTTTGGCTACGACCACACCTTTTCCGGCCGCCAGACCGTCTGCTTTGACCACGATTGGAAAGCGCGCATCATCTGAATCCAGATACCTCAGCGCCTCCTCGGCACGGTCCTCGATGATGAACCCGGCGGTCGGGATCCCGTGGCGGGCCATGAACTCCTTGGCAAACACCTTGCTGGACTCCAGCTTGGCACCCTGGCGCGATGGCCCCAGAACAGCGAAGCCCTCCAGCTGGTCGACAATTCCGTCGGCCAGCGGAGCCTCCGGACCGACAACAACAAGATCGATCTTTTCCTTTTGGGCCAATGCTCTCAGGCGCGCGGGATCACCGAGAGGCACAGCAGTACAGCGCGCGATCCGTTCGATGCCACCGTTACCCGGAACGCACAGCACCTCCTGGACTTTTGGGCTCTGCCGCAACTTCCAGACGAGTGCGTGCTCGCGACCCCCGGAACCCAGAACCATTACTCGCATGATTTCTCCCAGAGAATCACATTTAAAAATCCACTCTACGGTTCGCCGAGGTCCAGGGAACGCAGATAACTTCGAAACTCCAGGCCCAGCTCGTCGTTTTTCAGCGCGAACTCCACCGACGCTTTGAGAAAGCCCAGCTTCTCGCCGGCGTCGTGCCGCTTGCCGGAAAAGCGATACCCCAGGATTCGCTCCTTCGTTAGCAGCTCCTTCAATCCGTCGGTCAGCTGGATCTCGCCTCCGCTTCCTCGTTGCGTCTGAGTCAAGATCTCGAAGATCGCCGGCGTCAAGATGTAGCGTCCAATAATCGCCAGGTTGGACGGGGCTGTTCCCACCGGCGGCTTTTCCACCATGTCTTGCAAATCAAACACCCTGTTGTCTTCGTTTTCAAGCGGTGTACCCCGGATTATCCCATATCGTGCCACTTCCTGCTGCGGTACTTCCATGATCGCGACCACGCTGCATCCATACTTTTCATGTACGGCAATCATCTGCCCGATGCAGGGCTCTTGAGCCTCGACCACATCATCGGAGAGCAAAACCGCAAACGGCTCCTTCGGTATCAAATCCCGCGCCATCAGGATGGCATGACCCAATCCGAGTGCTTCCTTTTGCCGCACGTAGGCGATCTGGGCCATGTGGGAGACGCGACGAACCTGTTCGAGGAGCTGGGTCTTTCCACGATCTTCCAGCAGGCGCTCCAACTCGTAGGAAACATCGAAGTGATCTTCCATGGAGCTCTTTCCGCGCCCGGTCACAATGATAATGTCCGTCAACCCCGACGACAGTGCCTCCTCGACCCCATACTGAATGATGGGCCGGTCGACCAACGGAAGCATCTCCTTGGGCTGTGCCTTGGTAGCCGGAAGAAAACGGGTCCCGAGACCCGCCGCCGGAAACACCGCTCGTGTCATAGGTGCCATCTATACTTTCCTCTTCGGGATAGTCGGAATGTCGCCGTCAGGTTGCTGCAGCCCCTCAGGACGGTCATTGAAGCAACGGCTCGGGATAATGTCAATGGGTTAGTGGGTCCATGGTCCGCGGCTCTCGCAGTATAATCTTGTCTCTCTTTTCCACCGTTTGTTAACTTAGTAGCGTTTGAATTCTGTCGCGGCGGCGCACGCCGCTTCTGGAGCTTTGCGAGGGACGGATGCTGGACAAGAACTTTTTGAGACAAAACCTCGATCTGGTCCGCCAGCGGCTGGTGGCCAGGGGCGGAGACTTTGGTCTCGATAGATTCATGATTCTGGATGAAGAGTGGAGGGGGAACCTGGCCGATAGCGAGGCGCAGAGAAGACGCCGCAAGGAAGAGTCTGAAAAGATCGGGACGCTGAAGAAGCAAGGAGCCGATACCTCCGCACTCCAGTCAGAGGTGAAGATCATATCCGCAGAGATAAAGCGAACCGAAGAAAAAGTGAAGGAGTTGGAGGAACAACTCAACCAGATCCTGCATGAAATCCCCAACTTGCCTCACGAGTCCGTCCCGCTGGGGATTGATGAAACGTCCAATCTCGAGGTCCGACGGTGGGGACGGCGGCCCGACTTCGATTTCGAGCCGCTCGACCACGTCGACCTCGGGAACCAGCTTGGAATTCTGGACATCGAGCGCGCCTCCAAGATTGCGGGCGCCCGATTCGCGTTGCTGCGTGGAATCGGGGCCGCTCTCGAGCGAGCACTGGTTACTTTCATGCTCGACGTCCACATACAGAAACATGGGTACCAGGAGGTTCTCCCACCGTTTCTCGCCAACTCGGGATCTCTCTTCGGTACCGGAAACCTGCCGAAGTTCGCAAAGGATCTGTTCAAAGTCGAGGGGACGGATTTCTATTTGATCCCAACGGCGGAGGTCCCGGTGACGAATTTCTACAACGGGGAGATTCTGGAGCCGGAGGTGCTCCCTGCCAGGTTTGTCGCCTATACCCCGTGTTTTCGCAGCGAGGCCGGTTCGTACGGAAAGGACACGCGGGGGTTGATCCGCCAACACCAGTTCAACAAGGTGGAATTGGTAAAATTCACTTCTCCTGAGGACTCGTACGCCGAGTTGGAATCGCTGACCCGTAACGCAGAAGAAATACTCCAGGCGCTGGGACTGCACTACCGAGTCGTGACCCTCAGCTCGGGCGACATGGGATTCGCCTCCGCCAAGACCTATGACATTGAGGTCTGGCTTCCCAGCCAGGATCGCTTCCGCGAGATCTCCTCCTGCAGCAACTATGAATCTTTCCAGGCGAGGCGGGCGAACATTCGCTACCGGAAAAGCTCGGGCAAGAACGATTTTGTCCACACCCTCAATGGCTCCGCTCTCGCAGTAGGTCGCACTTGGTTGGCTGTTTTGGAGAACTACCAGCAGCGCGACGGCTCCGTTCTGATCCCTGAGGTTCTGCGTCCCTATTTGGGAGCCGTAGAGCGGATTCTGCCACCCACGCGATAGGTCCCCAACGACTATGAGATACAGCAAAGACGACCGGTCCGGCTTAGTTGTGTTATCTGTCCTTGGCCACGACTGGATCGGTTCCGGCGAGACGACTGCAAGTCCATTGCAGATGACCTTTACGTACATGGTCAAGGTGACCGGTCTATTTGAGATCTTTCGTTGTACTTTCCGGGAGCGAGGGGACACGACTCCATGAGCTTGCCTACCGCCCATCACCCAGGGGAAAGCATCACGGTACGAGATCGTTTTCAGGCACTGCTCGAGGTGTTCTTGGTCTCCGGAGTTCTATCAAGTTTGGTTGCATCGGTTCCATTCGTCCTCGCGGGAATCGTAGACCTGACCGGCGACCTCGCGATCTTTGTTTCCTACCTGCTGCTGGAGACGTTTCTCGCTCTCATTCTGTTGTCTTGGATTATTGGGATGGACGATCCGGGCGGCCTGGACATGGACGATCGACTACAGAAGTTGGGAGTGCACTCCCGGCGCTGGATTTCCAATACCGTCACCGGAATCGCGGTAATTCCCGTGCTCGTGCTTGCAAATCTGGCAGTTGAGGCCGTGTTCCAGAAATGGTGGCCGCACTACTTGATGGAGGAGAACCCCATCATGGCGTTGGCCTCATCTCCAGCAGACATGGCTTGGCTCGCCTCGTCTGCGCTCCTGGCAGGCGGAATAAAGGAAGAGCTCCAGAGGGCGTTTGTCCTCAGCAAGTTTCAGGATTATCTGGGGGGTCTCCCCGTCGGCCTCATTCTGTGGAGCGTGGCATTCGGAGCGGGGCACTCGCATCAGGGGGTTGCGGCTGCTTTTACCACAGGCCTCTTTGGGCTAGTCTTCGGCCTCGTCTACATCTGGCGGGGAAGTCTCGTGGCTCCAATGGTGGCGCACAGTCTCTGGAACCTCGGTGCTTTGCTGTTGTACTGGGCGGGCCCGAGATAGGATTACCGGTATGCCTGAAGCGATGGCTCTTCACAAAGACTTCGTCGACAGTCTGCTGGAGCTCCATCAGGAAAAGCGGAGTGGCGTGCTACGTATCAGCCACGGCACGATGAAGAAGCAACTAGTGATCTTGTCCGGCGATGTCGCGGCGGCGGAGAGCAATCAGCCGGAAGAACATCTGGCGCAAGTTCTCTACCGGATGCGGTTGCTGACCCGTATCGACATGGCCACCGTGACAAAGTGGATGAAGGCGGGCAAGCCGACCGAGGAGGCCGTTCTCGCCACGGAAAAAGTCGATGCCGGGGCTCTGCAAAAAGGCGCGCTCGAGCAGGCTGTTTGTGTGACAGCCTCGTTACTGCTGCAGACGGCTCTGCAGATGAGATTCTACCTCGGCGAAGGGCTCGTGCGCCGCAACATCAACCTCGGAATTCCGCTACCGGAGCTCATCGTGCTCTCGGCTCGGAGAGCCGCCGCGGAAAGGTGGCTCCCCGTGAGCTTGACGAAGCTTCAGGGAAGAGTCCAACCGGCCGGCAACGAATCCGGGCTACGCTGGAATCTCCCGCTGGATCCGACAGAAGCCTATGCCTTCTCCATCGTCCGGGATTCGGTGGAGGTATCGGATTTTCTGGCCCGGCTTCCGTCCGGCTCCGTGGACCCACAGGAACATCTGTTTCGTCTCCTCCTTTTGGGGCTGCTCGAGCGCGAGCAAGAGCCGGTTCCTGCAACCGAGCCCGCGAGGGAAACGGTCGAGGCCGATCAGCTCGACACCCGGGTGACGGAGATGTTGCAACGCTTCGAGATCGCAAACCACTATGAAATTCTCGGGCTCCCGGTCGACGCCGGCAGCGATCAGATCAAATCTGCCTATCACGATCTCGCAAGGGAGTTTCACCCCGACCGCTTTCAATCCAAGGACCATACGGTCGCGTTTCGCAAGAAGGTGGAAAAGCTCTTCACTTATGTGACCGGCGCACACGAAACCTTGAACGATAGCACTGCACGCGCTACCTACGATCAAACCCGTCTTCGCGAGGAGAGCTCGGTGGAAACGACACTAAAAGCAAGAGCCGGCGCGGAGATCGACAACGAACGGATGGCGGAGGCACTCTTCAAGGCGGCCCGTTTGTCCTACTCGAACCGGGAGTACGAACAGGCAGCGATGCAGCTCACCGAATGCGTGTGGCTGAGACCGGAGGTCTCCCGCTATCAGTACTATCTTGGACTGGCCCAAGCGGAGATTCCACGTTTCAGGAAGGAAGCGCCGAACAGCATTTTCTCAAGGCGATCGAGCTCGACCCGTCGGAAAACCGAAGCCGGCTGGCCCTGGCGAGGTTGTACCTCGCCGCGCTTCTTCCTCGGCGGGCCGAGAGTCAGTTGGAAGCAGTTCTGCAGTGGGATTCAAAGAACCAAGAGGCGCAACAGCTACTGCACCAGCTCAAGACCCAGCGATGAATGAGTGGGCTATTTTTTCGCTAGTTACCGTCCAAACCTTCGTGTCAGGAAATAGCCAGAGTAGAAGACCACAATACCGACAAGAGATCCTACCAGCAAAGGTGTTTCCTGCCCAAAGTAGAGGATGAGGGTCTCCGCCACGATGATCAGTCCTCCTAGTTGAAGGACCCGTCCGAGGTAATACAGAATCATTCCTTCAGAAGCTCGAGGGCGAGACGTGCTGCTTCCTGCTGAGCCTGCTTTTTGGTTTGGCCCGACGCCTCGGCAAGGATTTCTCCACGAACCACGACCTCAACGCTGAAGATTTTCCGATGATCCGGGCCGGTCTCGTCAATGACACGATATGTCGGAGACGGCTGTGACAGGTCGTGCAGCTTTTCTTGCAGCGCAGACTTGTAGTCCCCGTAGGTCAGCTCACGCACGTCGAGCTCCTCGAGGGCCTCCGCGAAGGACCTTTCGACAAAAGAACCCGCAACCTCTATCCCTCCGTCCAAGTAGACGGCGGCGATGATTGCTTCATACGTATCCACGAGAATCGCCTTCTTGGCACGCCCGCCGGTTTTCTCCTCGCCCCGGCTGAGACGAATGAACTCGCCCAGCCGTATTCTTTCGGCAATTTGGAGCAGACTCACCGCACTGACCAGGTAAGCCTTGATCTTGCTGAGCTCCCCCTCGCTCAGCCCCGGATGTCTTTGAAAAACTCTCGAGCTGACGATGAAACCCAGAACGGAGTCCCCCAGAAACTCCAGGGATTCGTTGTGGTCCAGACCGCCCCCCACCTCGTTGACAAACGATCGATGGGTGAGCGCTCGCACAAGGAGCTGCCGATCCCGAAAGCGGTACCCCAACAGGGCTTCGAGCTTGGACAGCGCGGCCGCATCGTTCTCCTTGAGGGCCTCTTCCGCCTCTTTCATGGACAACCTCTACCCGATGGGAGCAACTCCTGGCGGCATCGCTTAGGTCGCGGCAACGGACCCGCAAGCCTGACCTACGGGCTGGATCTGGCGGGACTCATCGGAAACTGGACTGCACTAGGGCAGGGTCAATTCCGCCTTTGCTTTTTCGATGATTTTGTCCAGGCCGTCGAGCGAACCTTTCTTGCCCTTGTAGACCTCCTCCAGATTCTCACGAGCGAAGCTCGACGCGACTCCGTTGATTGCAACGGCCTTCGCCAGATTCAATTCTGCGTTGTCGTAATCGTTCAGCAGAGCATAGGAAAAACCTATGCGCCAGAGGGAAATGTCATCCAGAGGTTGAATTTCCAGCGCTTTCTTGAAAGGAGCAATCGCTTTTTCCGCCTCCGCTTTTCTCTGCGCCGCATCCGAATGCGATTGTGCCCGACGCAACTGAACCGACCCGAGCACCGAGTAGTTCGCCGCCAGCGCTATCAACTTCCCTTGTTCCCACTGTTCCGGCGTCACCTGCGGAGGTTTTTCACCAGTGTTGGCGAGGTCGATGGCACGATTCGCCAGCTCCTCGGCCCGATCCGCCATGTCGCGCTCAGCATAGGCGTTTGCCAAATGCGACAGCAGCGAGAGGTTATCCGGAATGATGGAAAGAGATTTTTCGCCATGATCCGCCATCATCTCGAAGTCATTCATCTGCTGACCCAGAAGCGCCCCTTCCTGATGAGCCAAAGCCTTAAGGCCTGATTCCGGGTACTTGGCAAGAAACCCGTCGATCAATTGCTTCTTCTGGTTCGCATCGACGGACGCCTTCATGGCGTTGAACTCGGCTAACTCTTCCGGCGAGCTCGCCTCTCCCACTCGAGGCTTCGGAGGGGGGCCAGGCACTGGCACCTCCGCAGGTGCGGGTGCCGGCGGGTTTTGCTGGTACGGTTCAAAGGCCGGCTTTTTTTTCTCCTGCGCCGAGCCTTCCGTCGATTGAGCCGATTCAGCCGATTGAGCCGATTTAGCTTGGCCACGGAGCTGCCCGACCATCGGTTGGATTAGCAATAAAACGACCGCGAGTAGCTTGTAACTCATTGATCTCTCCTTACGTTCTGAATTCGCCGGGCCATGGACCCGCACACGAAACCCACGCTTCAATCTCGGATTCGCCATTCCTATTGTACTAGAAATCGTCCCCGGCGGCGCCCTTTTGCCAGAGTCCTTTGATCCCAAACCATCTCTGGCGCCGCCATCTCGTCTCGAACCCAAACACTACGCTACGGAAGAGGCGTACGCTGTTTCACGCTCGCACGCGCCGCTTCGCGCGCGCCCCGGAGATCACCCTCGAGGCCGAGTACTTGTTGCCACTCGAGCGCCGCCCGATCCTCTTCCCCCAAGAAATGAAAGATCTTGCCGCGTCGCACACCGGACCATGCTCGAATCCACGTCTCCTTCCCTGAGGCTTCCGCGGCTTGGCCGTAGAGCCCCAGAGCCACTTCGAAGCGCTGATCCGCCGCGGCGATTTGCGCCATGCCGAATAGGGCATGCGGGTTTTCTCCGTCCAATTCCAGGACTCGAACCAGGGGGCCGTTCGCCCGCTTCATTTGCCCGGACTCGAGGAGTGCATTCGAGTCGACGAGAAGCGCCCGGATACGAGTCGCTTTTTCCGAATGGTTCCGGGCCAATGCATCCTGGGTTTCGAGCTCGGCTTTCCATCGCGCGATTGCGCCGGTTCGCCTCTTTTCCTTCTTGATCTGGATTCCCTGGACTATGGACGGCATGTGCTCCTGCAAGGATTTCTTCGCGCCCCGAAAGCGCGCCAGCGCTTCGTCAAAGTAGGGACTCAAGACCATTCCCTCTTCGTAGAGCGCAATGAGCCTTCGCCTTCGCGGCTCTGGGGCCGACTGGTCCAGGTGCAACTCCAGCGATCGAATGAAAGATTCGGCTAACAGGATGCCAAAGTTCTCATACCTCGGACGGTGCGTTGGAACCTGGCGAACCAACTCGATCCATGCCTCCGGGTCCGGCAAGTGCGCACGATACTTCGCCACCATGGGGTCGATCATGAAGTGTAGGTATTCATGCCGCACCGAGCGCATGGACTCCTGCCGGTTCCTGCTCGGCCCGACGAAGAGATGATATTCCCGATCGACATTTCTGGCGTTCACAATCCCAAATCCGTTCAACAAGACCGCGGCAAAAAGAACCTGGCGATCCAAGGCGACCCTGGCCTCGGTCCGCATGAACTGAAGACAGCCCAGAATCATTTTCCGAATCAGGGGACGGTAGAGTCGCATTTCTGCCACATAGAACGGCCTTACTTCCTTCCAGGTAGACTCGAGGTTCCCGCGACCCCAGAGCTCTCGTACAAGATTTTCGAAGCCGACGAGGCCCTTCACTTCGGCCGGAAGGCTATCCGGCTCTTGCATGAGCATAAACTCCGGAGGGCCACTGAGAAACAGACTAAAGGAAATATATCGGCTTTGCTGCTCCGCGTGTCCGGAGCTGCCGGCCCTGGTCGCATAGGAATCGCGTAGGCGCCGTTGCAGGGCGGAATCGATCGCACTCAGCCGTTGGCGCACCAAACCTCGCGCTGGGTTTTCGCCGATCCGATCCGCATCCAGATCGAAACCGGCCGCGTTGATGGCCGCGAGAACCGCAAAGGTCCGGATGTCCAACTGGAACCGAATGTTGACCAGACCCTCCAGCTCTTGAGCGGTGCCCGAGACAGGAACCGCCAGACCGAGGACAATTGCCGCGCACCAGACCCGTACGATCCTGGAAAGTTGGCGGGGGTAGGCTCGCATTCGAGCAGTATAGAGGGCGTGCATCATCATCTCGGGAAGTTATCAGCTTTCATCCCTTGACACCATGCCCACGAAACAGAAGGCCGATGCTGGAACAACTAGCGCGAGAAGTGATCAAAGCCCTTCGCCTCCAGCGGTGCCGGGGGCCCACTGGGGTCGGGAGCAAGTGCGATCCTACGCCCCGCCCGCAGCGTACCCACCATCGACAGCTTTGGGTACCCTCTTGGATAGGCTCGCTGCAAGGCGCGGACTTTGCGCGGCGAAACGGCGAAGAGCAGCTCAAAATCCTCGCCGCCATGAAGAGCAAGTGCGAGGGCGTCTTCTCCCATTCGTTCAGCGGATCGAAATCGAGGCAGCTGGTTTGCGTATACCTCGGCACCCACACGGGAGGCGGCGCAGAGTCGGTGCAGGTCTGTCGAAAAGCCGTCGCTGATATCAATCATGGCGCGGGCAAAGCCCTTCTGGGCAAGCCAGTACCCAACCCGACACCTTGGCTCCGGTGTTCGATGGGCTCGCAGGGCTTCCCTTTGCCAACGCCTTTTTGCCGGGACTCCACCTTTTTTGAGGTGTCTCAGTCCTGCGGCCGAGCGGCCCAGCACGCCGGTGACAAACAAGACATCCCCCGCACGGCCGCCGCTTCGAGGAATCACCTTGCCCGAGCCCGCTTCGCCCAGCACCGTCAAGGTAATGCAAATGCCCGAGCAGGTACGAGAAAGATCGCCGCCCACGAGGCTCGCTCCATGACGGCGCGCCAAGTCTTTCACCCCCGCATAGAAGCTGTGGATCCAGGAAACAGGGACGTCGTCGGACACGGCCAACGCAACGAGAAAAAAACGCGGTCGAGCCCCCATTGCGGCGACGTCGGACAGGTTGACAGCAAGCGCCTTGTGTCCCAGCTGCCGAGGTGTGATCCAATCTCTTCTGAAATCGATTTTCTCTACCAGAAGGTCGGTCGTAAGAACCCAGCGCGACGGACCCTTCGAATCGATGACCGCGGCGTCATCTCCGATGCCGAGTCTTGCTGCGGGAGTTTGGTGCCGGAACTGTCTGCGGACAATTCCAATCACTTGATCTTCGCTGATTATGCGGGTTGGTCCCTCGGCCACACTATCACTTATGGCACCGAGGACACCTATGTCAAGGCGCGTTTCAGAACTTCATTCATCTTGTCCACGAAGACGACTCGCACCTGGCCCCTCAGGTCCTTCGGAACGTCGGTCAGATCCCGCTGATTCTGCCGGGGAAGGATGACGGTGCCGATTTGAGCCCGGCGGGCGGCCAGCATCTTCTCTTTGATTCCGCCGACCGGCAATACGTCTCCGCGTAGGGTGATTTCGCCGGTCATCGCGATGTCCCGGTTGACCGGTCGTCCGGTACAGGCAGAGACGAGCGCAGATGTGAGCGTAACCCCCGCAGAAGGACCGTCTTTGGGAATAGCACCGGCTGGAATATGAATATGAAAATCCCGGTTTGCAAAGTACTCGTGGTCGATTCCGTACTCCGCCGCGTGGGCCCTGGCGTAGCTCAAAGCTGCTTGGGCAGACTCTCGCATCACTTCGCCCATTTGTCCGGTGAGAATGAGGTTCCCGCGTCCCAACATCGACTGCGCCTCGATAAAGAGGATTTCTCCACCAACAGGAGTCCATGCCATCCCGGTCGAGATTCCGATCTGATCCCGAACGAGTCGCCCGTCAGGCAAGACTCTACGGGCACCCAGATACCGGGAAAGCTTGGCAACCGTCATTCGGACCGGGGTGCGGCGACTCATGGCGTACTTCATTGCGACCTTGCGACACAGGGTGGCGATTTCGCGTTCCAGGTTGCGAACTCCCGCTTCTCGGGTATAGCCTCTCGCGATTTCGTGAATCGAGTCGTCGGACAAGACCAAGTCGGTCGCCCTGAGTCCGTGGTGGGTCAGCTGGCGAGGGATGATATGACGCCTGGCGATCTGGACCTTTTCCTCTTCCGTGTATCCGGAAAGCCGGATCACTTCCATTCGGTCTCGAACGGCCGGCTGTATCGTGTCCAGGACGTTGGCGGTCATGATAAACAAGACCTTGGAGAGATCAAATGGCACGCCAATGTAGTTGTCCTGAAATGAAGAATTCTGTTCAGGATCAAGCACTTCGAGAAGTGCCGACGAGGGATCTCCACGGAAATCCGTCCCCAGCTTGTCCACCTCGTCCATCATGAAGACGGGGTTGGCTGTACCGGCCTGGCGAAGCCCTTGAATGATCCGTCCCGGCATGGCCCCGACATAGGTCCGCCGATGCCCGCGGATCTCCGCTTCGTCATGGACTCCGCCCAGACTCAAGCGAACGAACCGCCTCCCCAGGGCATGGGCAATCGATTTGCCCAATGAGGTTTTTCCGGTGCCCGGTGGCCCCACGAAGCAGAGAATGGGACCCTTGCTTTCCTTCTTCAGCTTGCGCACGGCCAGATGCTCCAGGATTCTCCTCTTGATGCGATCGAGACCAAAATGGTCATCGTTCAGCGTCTGGCGTGCCTTCTTCAAGTTCAGGTTGTCCTTGCTTCGATCGTCCCATGGCAAAGCAACCATCCAGTCCAGATAGGTGCGCACCGTGGTCGCCTCGGCCATATCGGGATTCATGTGCTCCAACCGCCGAACCTGGCGATCAAATTCTTCACGCGCCGCCTTGGGCAGGTTCTTTTCCTTGGCACGGGCGACATACGTTTGGATCTCTTCGGATAGGTCGTTCCCCTCGCCGAGCTCGGTCTGGATCGCCTTGAGCTGCTGCCTCAAGAAGTACTCCCGCTGGCCCTTGTCAATTTCGTCCCGCGCCTGGCTGCTGATCTGATGCTGCACGGTGAGGAGTTCCACTTCCCGCATGAGGTACTCGTGAACACGGTGCAATCGGTCCAGAGGGTCCAAGATGCAGAGGATTTCTTGCGATTCTTCGATCTTGAGTGAAAGATTGGTCGCCGTCAGATCGGCCAATTGCCCTGGGTCGTCCATGTTCCCCGCAATGGCCAACACTTCGGGAGAAATGCTCTTGCCCAAAGAAGCTGCGTTCTCCAGGCCCAGATGGATGCTGCGGCTCAGGGCCTCCATCTTCACGGGATCGATTTCGACTTTCCGTTCCTCGATTACCTGGATCTTCGCGGCGATGTGGTCTCGGGTCTCCTTCCAGCGCTCCACTTGGGCACGGGCGATTCCCTGCACCATGACGCGAACGTTGTCGTCCTGCATCTTGAGCATGCGGATGACGATGCCGACGGTGCCGATCTCGTACAAATCGGCCGAATCAGGATCCTCTTGGTCCTGGTCCCGCTGGGTAGCCAGAAATATCATACGCGAACGGGCAAAAGCCCTGTCCAAGGCATGAATGCTTCTGCTCTCGGAGACCATGAGGGGAACGATCATGTAAGGGAAGGTGACGACGTGGCGCACTGGAAGAACAGGAAGCTTCTCCGGTATTTCCAGCGTTTCGTCTGAGTTCGAATCCTCTACCTTCGGGTCCGCAATCGCCATACGCGACTTACCATTCCTTTCTAGATAGGAAGACACTGATGAATCTACAGGATTATCGACAATGAGGCCCGGATGGGATCAGGATTTTTTTTCGAACAACTCGTTGATCTCTGTCATGAATTCGGTCACGTCCTCGAACTCGAGGTAAACCGACGCAAAACGCAGATAAGCAACCTTGTCCAGACGCCGCAATTCCGACAACAGATACTTGCCGACCACTTCTGTTCCCAGCTCGTGTTCAGGGTGCTCCTGAACCTGTAGTTCCACTTGATCGACAATTCGCTCTAGCTGCGATAGGCTTACGGGCCGCTTTTCGCAGGCCTTCAGAAGACCGGACAGGAGTTTGGTGCGGTCGAACCGTTCCCGCCCTCCGCCCTTCTTTACGACCATGTGGGGGATCTCGTCGATACGCTCGTAGCTCGTGAAGCGTCGCGAGCAGCCGGAACACTGACGTCGTCGTCGAATAGAATCGCCGCGGCGGCTCTCGCGAGAGTCCACCACACGATCCTTCAGGAATCCACAGTAGGGACACTTCATGTCGGTTCGCCCCGCGGAAAGTTTCTGAGATAAAATAGAAAATAACACCAGACGTCAAGGGTAAATAGAAGTTGAGCGGTCCAAAGGACCTCGAAGCGCCCTTTTTTTGAACTTTGACCCCAACCCGCTCGTTACAGTCTTTGGGAAACGGGATTGAAGACAAGGAGATACAAGTGCCCTCGGGCGACGTGAAACTTGTAGAGCGCTGTCTTCAAGGAGACGATTCCGCCTGGGAAATGATTGTAACCATGTACACCCGAAGAATTTTCAACCTGAGCTATCGCTACACGGGACGGAGGGAAGAAGCAGAGGATCTGACCCAGGATATTTTCATCCGTATATACCAGAATCTCAACAGCTTCCGTTCCAACGCGGGCAGCCTGCAAAGCTGGATTCTCAGGGTAGGACGAAATCTCATTATCGATCACTATCGTCAGAGTCGGCGCTTTCAGAAATCGGCGGGCAGCGAAGAGCTCGAAACATTGAATCTGGCGGATGAGAAGACTCCCGATCCTCATCGCATCGCTGAACAAAGGGACGCCGCCCGGTTCCTTCGGGATGGATTGCAGTCTCTTTCCGCAGAGCTCAAGGAAGCGGTCATCCTCAGAGACCTAGAGGGGATGGCCTACCAGGAGATTGCGGATATACTGGCGATTCCGGAGGGAACCGTCAAAAGTCGGATCAATCGTGGCAGAATAGAGCTGGCCAAGCTGCTTTCGAAGCGACGAGCGCAATCAGGGCTTGCCGGATCGGCAGACTAGGAGTGCGAGTCTTGGAATGTCACCGTTTTGAAGAGATTCTCAGCGACTTTCTAGACCAAAGCTTGTCGGTGCAGGATCGAACCGAGATCGCGGCGCACCTCCATGTGTGCCGCGGCTGCGCGGAACTCCTGGAAGGTGTGCGCAGCACAATGGTCGATTGTCAAAACGTCCCGATTATCGACCCTGGCCGGCCGCTTCTCGAAAGGATTTTGCTACGAACGTCCGGGCGGGCCCGGACCCTGACGTTCCGGGAGATACTCGATCAATACCTTCTCGCACCCGTATTCAGCCTCCGCTTCGCTATGGGCGTCGCGCTCGCAACCCTGTTTGTGGTCCTGTCGACGAACTTCATCCTGCCCGGAACCTCGGGTTTCCTAGCGGGCTTTTCTCCGCAATCCGTGCTGCGTACCGTGGATCAGAATATCCAGGAGGTCTACGCGAGCGGCCTTCGGATCTGGGACCGGAGCAATGAGTTGCAAGCCGAAGCGGGTTTCTTCAAGGATAGGTTTTTGAATCAACTGGGTCTTTTCATCGAGGAACTGGACGTTCCGCTCGAAGGGGGCGGTCCGGACTCGGCAGAACCGGGTCCTGGCGGGGAGACGCCGGACGGCAAGAATGGCCTGGCCTTTCCCGGAGCAATGAAGAGGCAGGCGATAGCATGATCGAGGAGTGGCAGGAATGAACTGCTCATACCATCCCAACGCGGAGTCCAGGGAGCTCTGCAGGACTTGCAACAAGCCGCTTTGTCTGGAATGCTCGCATCAGATCAAGGGACAGGTCTACTGCCAAGACTGTTTGGTACGGGGAGCGGAATGGGCCGCCGCGGCGAAGGACCTTCGAATTCCTACGGATTCACCCAAGCGGGCCGCCCTGTTATCACTCATTCCGGGCATGGGGGCCGTCTATAACAACGAGTACATCAAAGCCGCAACCTACTTCGCGGTTTTCGCGGGACTGGTTATCCTCGGCGGCCACGTCCACGGCATATTCGGAATGGGCGCCTTCGCCTTTCTCGTCTTTACCATGTTTGACTCCTATCGAATTGCTGAGGAGCAGACCCGCGCGCAACTCTCGACCGGAAAACCACTGCAACCACCGAAGAACAGCTCCAACATGGCGTGGGGTGTTTTCCTGATCATCCTGGGAGTCCTGTTTCTACTTCAGGAACTGATTCCCTACCAGTTTCTCCATTTGTTATGGCCGCTGGTCTTCATCTGTTTGGGTGGCTATCTCGTCTTTCGGGCGCTGAAGGACAAGAAGCCCAAGGGCTCCGCCGAGGGAATCTTGGGGGAGAACAACTAGTTTCGCGGAAGGAGAGTCCGGACATGACGAGAGGCCCGGGTGCCTCATTGTGGGTCGGAATCACGCTTGTGGTCATCGGCATCATTCTTCTCACGGAAAACTGGTCCAGCTATGCAAGGGGGATCCTGGACCGCCCCTTTTGGGATCCCTGGTGGCTCCTTTCCCGCTATTGGCCCGTCATGCTCATCCTGGTAGGAGCAAGAAAGCTCTACTTGCACTACACCTGGACGGAAGTGCCACCTATGGCGGAATCGGAACGAGTTTCAGGGACTTCCGGACCCGGGAGCGACAGGAGCAACGGCGATGCCTAGACGACGACGGAGACCTTCCCTTTTTGGGGGCCTTTTGTGGACCGTCCTTGGAATCGTCTTCCTGCTGGGAACCCTGAGGGTCGTTCCAAACGTTTTCGAGATGGTAGGCAGGTACTGGCCGATCTTTTTGATTCTGCTGGGCCTCGGCAAACTTCTCGACTATTTTCTCGGCAAAGACACCATCTCCCTGCGTTTCGGTGAGATATTCGGAATCGTAGTCCTGGTTCTCTTGGGGTGGGTCGTCACCAAGATTTCCTCCAGCCGTCTCATGGATATTCGTATTCCCATTACGATCGGCGATCGCCAGATTCGGCCCGGCGACTGGCTTGGCACGTCTTATTCCTTCAGCGAAGATGCGAGCGTCCCTTTCCCCGAGACTTTGACCTTGCGAGTCCGCAATTCCTACGGTTCCGTCAGACTCGATCCGGGGAATGACCAACAGATCCGGGTCCGGCTTCGTAAGGTCGTCTATGAAGACACAGAGTCCCAAGCCGCCGAGATTGCCGCCGAGATCAACCTCGAAACCCTGACAGAGGGATCGGAGGTCGTCATCGCAACGAACCGAGATAGACTCGCCGATCGGAACTATCGTTTCAAAACCCATATGGAGATTACCGTACCGAAGAGATTGCGGCTGTTTGTGCAGAATGCCTATGGGGAAATCTGGGCCGCCAACCTGGAAGGAACCATCGATCTGAGGACGAGTCACCGATCTCTGGAGATTCGCGACTGCGCGGCGGAGATCAAGACCTCGAATCGGTATGGAGAGACTCGATTGACGAATCTCACGGGAAGCATCGAGGCCGTGGCGCGTGGCGGTCGCATCCAGGTCGAAGACGTCCGGGGCGAGCTCAAGGTAAGAAACGAGTATGACCCGGTTGAAATCAAGGATGTGGACGGGCCAGTGACGGTATCCAACAGAGAGAGCTCCATCAGCCTCGACCGAGTAACGAAGCTGGTTGTGATCGATGCCCCGGGGAGCCGAGTCAGGGCCCAGAATCTCTCCGGTGGAGCGACGCTGAGTACGAGCCACAGTGGCCGCGTCTGGATCTCGGCCACAACCGGCGACGTGCAGCTGCACTCTCGCTACTCCACCATTGCGCTGAACGGCATCCAAGGAAACGTTGAGATCGCCTCCAGCTCTGATCGCATCACGGCCGAGCGGATCGGGGGCGGTTTCAAAGTCATCGGGACAGGAAGCAGCGTTCGTGCCGATAGCATCTCGGGGCCGGTCGACCTGGCAACCACGATCAAGGATATCTCGGTCCACAACTTCGAAGGCTCGTGCGTGGTGAGTTGCGAGTATTCGGACGTAACGCTGTCGCTGGACAAGCTGGGCGATGGGGACATTCGGGTGAAGAGCCGCAACGGAGATATCGACCTCTACATTCCGGAGGACTCCGCGTTCGAGATCGAGGCAACCGCACGAAACGGAAAAGCACACTCGGACTTTTCGGGCGTGGTTTCTGAAGCAAATGCGATGGACGGAGACACGCTGGTGGGAATCGTCAATCAAGGAGGAGCCAGGATCGTCCTCGAAACCGAGTACAGCAACATAAGGCTACGGAGTCGCGGACGCAGGGTCGCAGACCCTTCAAAGCGGAAGCCACCTGGCCAGCGGCGGCACATCTAGGACTTCGCTCGTCTATCAGGAAGGCGTTTGCGTATTTGCGAATAGGGGTACGTCGGGCATGAAACGCACGCGGATCGGCACGGTTGCTATCACAATGCTCGCGATGCTCGCGCTGAGCATTTCTCAGCTTTCCTGCGCCATGCAAGAGATGGCTCGGGCCCAGATGGACACCCTGTACCGAAGCCAGCCACTTGAAGGCGAGAAGAGTCTGGAGGCCAGGATCCGTTTCGGGATTGGCACCTTGGAAGTCTCGAGCGAGCAAAACGAGAGTCTTTATACATTGGATTTGCAATACGACAGGGCCAACTACCGACCGACGATCGACTATCGCGCCGGCGAGGGCGGCGGCAGTGGCGAACTGTTCTTCGAACTCCAAAACACGGGAAAGATAGGAATACGGGCTGACCCCACTCGAAACCGTCTGCGGCTAGGTTTTGCAGAAACAGTTCCGCTGAGGCTCAGGGTGGACACAGGTGTCGGCGGTTCTGTGCTCTCGTTATCACGAGTCAAGCTCGAACATTTGGACTTGAAAACGGGAGTGGGCGACGCAAGGATTACCGCTTTTGAGCCCAACCGTGCGATCTGCGAGCGAATCCGGATCCAAAACGGTGTGGGGAGCATGAGCAGCATCGGTCTCGGCAACCTGAACTTCAGGAACTTCGAATTTGAGGGGGGGGTGGGCGGAGCCGCACTGGATTTCACCGGAGAGTGGAAGCGCGACGCTGAGATCAAGATCCGGATTGGGGTGGGCGGCGTTTCGCTGAAGATGCCGCGTGAGATCGGGGTGGTTGTCGATGCCGAAAAGAACTTCCTGGGCGGTATTCATCTCGACGGTTTCGTTGAACGGGACTCTCTGCATTACAGCACAAATTATGAGGAAGCAAAGTATCGCGTGTCCCTACAGGTTGCGACCGGATTCGGGGGCTTCAAGATCAGCTGGGTGTGAATGCGGCCATCCGCTACGCCCTCGGCTTCTAGACGGCAAGCCCGGCACGACCCCACCTGAGCCCCGATAGGTCATCCCCCGAGGAAGCTCGGTGCTCAGCGCACAAGAGAGATTATGCGACTTCATGGGGCGTTGGGTTTAGGTATTCTGTTCGGCTCCGGATTGGGTCTTTACGCAGGTGTCGAGCCTTTTCCTACCTGGTTTTACTGCTTTGCCTGGTGGTCCTACATACTGGTCGCCGACAATCTCGTACTCAAACTCAGAGGAACGTCATTACTGACCGGTCGTCTTGGCGAGTTCTTCGCCCAAATGGTCCCTTTGTCGGTACTTATTTGGCTCCTATTCGAAGGCTACAACCTCACCATCAACAACTGGAGCTACCAGGACTTGCCGGCGGAAAGGTGGCTTCGTTGGCCTGGCTATTTCCTCTCTTTTGCGACGGTTTTGCCGGCGGTTTTTGTGACCACAGATCTTCTAGGGACCCTTTTTTTTCCGAGGGCAAGGCCGAGGCTCCCTCGGAAATTACTTCGCAAACAGCGAAAATACCGGTTCCTCCCTCAAGAGTCCTGACCACTCTTGGCATATTCCTGAGTATTGCCCCCCTATTTTGGCCAAGAATCTTCTTCGCTACCGTGTGGATCGGGCCGATATTTATTCTGGATCCGCTCCTTGAGCGTTTCGGCCTCCAGAGCCTCTCCTTGTCACTGCAGTCTGGAAAGCGATGGCGGATTTGGAGTCTAATGATCGCCGGTCTGGGATGTGGGCTCCTGTGGGAGCTCTGGAATTTCTGGGCCACCTCGAAATGGGTCTACACGCTGCCGTTTCTTGACTACTGGAGATTGTTCGAGATGCCCGTCCTCGGTTTCCTTGGGTTTCCGCCCTTCGCTCTCGAATGCTGGATTCTCTATCATCTGTGCGGCGCGATCCTGGGCCGCTGCAGATCGCCGCTTGCGCGAGTGGCAGTATGGACATTGATAGCAACGCTTTGCCTCACCGGCTTCTGGCTCATCGATCAGATGACCTGGATTGCAGCCGTCTAAACGAGGGAACTATGTTTTTTTCGGGACTGATCCTATTCCTGCTTTGGTTCTACGAAGGCAACCCACCCCAGGAGGTACCAGCGGAGGCGCAACCCGTCTCTCCGTACGTCGAGAAGTTCGAAAAGTCCTTCAAATTCTACCCTGGGGGAAAGATTGCCCTGGAGGCCGGCTTGCCAGGGAGTTTCAAGATTCTCGGTTGGGACAAAGCGACCGTGGCCATGGAGGCTGAGAAGATCTTCTACCGCCCCGAAGCTCGCGAAATCGCCGACCAGTTTACCGTTCGCGTACGATATACAGACACCTCGGCAACCCTGCAGACACTGGGTCCGCCGGGAACGGGAGCCGCAGTCGAAGTGAACGGTACGATATACGTTCCAAAGCACAAGACCGATTTCAAGATCCTGCTTGCCCAGGGCGATCTCGAGGTACGCAATGTAAACGGTTGGTTCGATGTCGACCTCGCCGGCGGCAGCCTCGCGGTCGAATCGATCGAAGGGTATTTCTCCGTCGTAACCAAGTCCGGTGACCTCGCGATCCAATTGTCGGGAAAGCGCTGGCGAGGCCACGGCCTAACGGCCTTCACCCACTTCGGCCAAATAGACATTCGCATACCGGCGGAGTATCACGCCGCCATACAAATGGAAACTCGAGATGGGGAAATGAAAGTCGACTACCCGGAACAACTCGTAGACGGCGAATGGCTTCCCTTGACGATAACGACGCGCCGCAACGGAAAGTCCCTGTCCGCTTCCCTCGGCGACGGAGGCGCTCCCATTCGACTCAAGACCGAGAAAGGGAATGTCTCGCTGGCAACTTCACAGGCACCGTAGGCGTCTCGCGGCGACGGGGTTGTGACCAGGCGCGACTACTCGATCACACGAAGGTGTAGATCCCTCAGATGTTCGGGCTCGAGCGAGGACGGAGCATCGAACATCAAATCGCTCGCGCTCGCAGTCTTTGGAAACGCAATGACCTCGCGGATATTCGGCTCGTCCGCAAGAAGCATGATCAGTCGATCGATACCGGGCGCCATGCCGCCATGGGGTGGAGCGCCATATTCGAACGCGTCGAGCATATGCCCAAAGCGACGGTACGCTTCCTCCTTGCTCAATCCCAGGCACTTGAAGATCCTCTGTTGGACGTCACGCCGATGAATACGAATGCTCCCGCTCGAGAGCTCGTAACCGTTACAAACCAAATCGTAGGCAGCGCTCAGAACTGAGCCGGGATCCGTCTCGAGTTTGTCCAAATGCTCATCTTTCGGCATGGTGAAAGGATGATGAAGAGAATTCCATTTCTTTTCCGTCTCGTCCCACTCGAACATCGGAAAATCGACAATCCAGGCAAAGGCCAGTAAGTCCTGAGGAACGAGATCGAGTCGCCTCCCCATTTCGAGACGAAGACTTCCCAGGACGGCGTTCGCCGGTTTCGGCTGGTCTGCGACGATACACGCCAGATCTCCGGCGCTGGCCCCGAGTCTACGGGCAATCTCTTGTGCTTCGTTCGGTTTCACATACTTGTAGACATTCCCCCGGAAGCCGTCGGAAGTCCATGTCAGCGTGGCGAGTCCTCGACCACCGGCAGATTGTGCAAATGCGGTCAGCTCGTCGATTTCCTTGCGCGAGAACCGGGCGCACCCGGGCGCAAGGATTGCCTTGATGACTCCCCCGGACGCTATCGCTTCCGAGAAAACCCGAAAGTCCGAACCCTTCAATGCCGCCGTTATGTCTGTCAGCTCCATCCCGAATCGGAGGTCGGGCTTGTCCGTTCCATATCGATCCATCGCCTCCGCATAGGTCAGCTTGGGAAACGGCAAGATCATGCGCTTGTGCGGGACAACGGCGGGGACCAGCGCATTCACGAGACCCTCAACGATCGCAAGCACTTCCTCCTGGTCCACGAAGGACATCTCCAGATCGAGCTGCGTGAATTCCGGTTGCCGGTCGCCACGCAGATCTTCGTCACGCATACAGCGAGCAATTTGAAAGTAGCGCTCGAATCCGGCAACCATCAGTAGTTGCTTGAGCTGTTGCGGGCTCTGGGGAAGCGCAAAGAACTTCCCTGGCTGAAACCGGCTCGGCACCACGTAGTCGCGTGCCCCCTCAGGTGTCGATTTGATCATCATGGGGGTTTCGATTTCGATAAATCCCTCGCGATCCAGATAGTCCCGAATGAACTTGATCGTCTTGTGCCGCAGAAGAACATTTTTCTGCAGTCGCTCACGCCGGAGGTCGAGATACCGATACTTGAGACGACGACTCTCTTCGGTTTTGTATCCATCGTCATCAATAGGAATGGGGGGAGTCTTCGCCGGATTCAGTATCGCTATCATTTCGGCCAGCACTTCAATCTCGCCGGTTGATAGATTGGGATTGATCATATCTTTCGGTCGAGTCCGCACCTTCCCACGCACGGAGACAACGTACTCACCGCGAACTCGTTCTCCGGTCTCATGGGTGTCCCCCATTTCAGGCTCCACCGTAACTTGAACCGTACCCGAACGATCTCTCAAGTCGATGAAGATGACCCCGCCGTGGTCGCGACGGCGATGCACCCATCCCGCAAGTCGGACTTCCTGGCCGATGTCTGACTTCCGCAATTCACCGCACGCTGTTCTGTTTCGCATGGTTAAATGGGTACACCCTCGGAGGGGGATTGCGCAAAATGAGACTGGACATACTGATCCAGGATCGCAATGAATTCCCGTACGATCCCTTCACCGCGCAACGTTCGGAACAAACGGCCATCGACAAAGACGGGTGCCTTTGGCTCCTCGCCGGTCCCGGGAAGCGAGATTCCAATATGGGCGTGTTTCGATTCCCCGGGGCCATTGACGACACAGCCCATGATCGCCACCTTCAGCCCCTCCACGCCGGGGTACTCTGTCTTCCAGAGCTCCATCTGCTCGTCCAGATAAGTCTGAATCTCTTCCGCCATCTGCTGAAAGAAGCTGGAGGTAGTACGTCCACAGCCTGGACAGGCGGAGACTTCCGGTGCAAAGCTTCGAATTCCCATGGCCTGCAGCACATGTTGGGCTATTCGCACCTCTTCGCATCGATCCCCCCCGGGAGGCGGCGTAAGAGAGACGCGAATCGTATCCCCGATTCCTTCCTCGAGCAGAATGGCCAATCCGGCCGTCGACGCAACCACGCCTTTGGCGCCCATGCCGGCCTCGGTCAGGCCCAGATGCAAGGCGAACTCACAGTCACTGGCCAGCTCCCGGTATGCCTGGACCAGGTCCGCAACAGAGGACATCTTCGCACTTAGAATGATCCGATCCGGCGGCAGACCACATTCGATCGCCATTTCCGCCGAATCCAGAGCGCTCCGCTTCATGGCCTCGATGAGAACGCCTCTTGCGTCTTTCGGCTTGGACGTCCTGGTGTTTTCGTCCATGAGGCGGGTCAGAAGCACCTGGTCCAAGGATCCCCAATTGACGCCAATCCGAACGGGTTTGTCATTGTCGATGGCAACCTGAATCATCCGGTGAAAGTTCTCGTCGTGGTGCTTGCCGACACCGACGTTTCCGGGGTTGATCCGGTACTTGGCGAGCGCCCGCGCGCATTCCGGGTACTCCGTCAGAAGGATGTGTCCGTTGTAATGGAAATCTCCAATCAACGGGACGGTTACGCCTTGGTCCTGGAGCCGTTGCTCGATCTCGGGCACGGCTCGTGCGGCCTCTCCGGTATTTACCGTCACGCGAACCAGTTCCGAACCTGCTGTCGCCAACGCCGCCACTTGCCGTGCGGTGCTTTCCACGTCAGCCGTGTCGGTATTGGTCATCGACTGCACGACGAGGGGAGCCTCTCCGCCAACTTGGACCCCCCCCACCAAGACGGGTGTCGATTTTCTTCGATCCATACCCAAACGCCCTGCTAGAATTCACCGCGATGGCCCTCCGCATACATCGCTTCGGGCTTGTTGGTGGAAACCCCAAACTGTAGCGGATTGGCTTTGTGCCATCAAGGAATATCATCCTTCCATTGCATGGGGGGGCGATCCTTCCTGCTGGGTGCAATGGTGTGAACCCCCGTTTTGTATTACTTCCGCCCAGCAACGGTTTCTACGACAAGGAGTGCCTGTGGCTGTTCGCTGGTATGAGAATGCGCCGGAAAGAGTGGGCAGGGTCCTACTGAATGCCAAGACGATTCGAAATCGAGTCCGGTCGCTGGGCGCGCAGATAACAGAAGACTATCGAGGCAAGCATCCGCATGTGATCGGAATTCTCAAGGGTGCCGGCATATTTCACGCGGACCTGATCCGATCGATTCCTCTTGGAATTTCTTACGACTTCATGGCGGTAGCCAGCTACGGCTCAGGATCCGAGAGCAGCGGCGAAGTCCGGATTCTCAAAGACCTGGATGAGAGCCTGCACGGAAAGGACGTTCTCCTGGTCGAGGATATTCTCGACTCAGGCGTCACGTTGCGCTATCTCCTTCGGAATCTGCGAGCACGCGGCCCGAAATCCGTCAGGGTGGTGACGTTGCTGATGAAGGCATCGGGGCGAAAGACCCGGATCCGGGTCGACTACGTGGGTTTTGAGATACCGGACGAGTTCGTCGTCGGCTATGGCCTCGACTTCAATCAACGCTACCGAAATCTCCCCTACATTGCGACCCTGGCACTCCCGGTCTCATAATTCCCGATCGGGCTTTCACCCCGTTCCAACCCCTCGAATTCTCAGCCTCTGAATCACTCCTTCGATCACAGTGGCCAGCGCCTCGCGAAACCGAGTGGTGCCCTCTATCACCTCGTCATGAGTCAGTTTTTGAGGCCGTATCCCAGCCGCCATATTGGTCACACACGATAGGCCCAGTACACGGATATTCATGTGATTGGCGACAATCACCTCCGGGACGGTCGACATCCCGACCGCGCCGGCGCCCGTCTGTCGTAACATCCGAATCTCTGCCGGAGTTTCAAAACTTGGGCCCGGCACCGCAACATACACCCCCTCGCAGACCCGGATCCCATTCGCCTCGGCGGTCTCCCTGGCGTGCTGCCTGAGGTCGGGATCATAGGCGCGAGTCATATCCGGAAACCGCTCTCCCCACTGGTCAATGTTCTTCCCGATCAGCGGGTTGGTGCCCATCAAGTTGATGTGATCCTTGATCAGCATGAGCGTCCCGGGCTGCATAGACGTGTCTATGGCTCCAGACGCATTGGTCACGATCAATTCTCGGACCCCCAGGGCACCCAGCACACGCACCGGGAAGACAACCTCCTCCATGGAATACCCCTCGTAGTAGTGAACCCGTCCCTGTAGCACGACAGCCGGCACTCCAGCCATACAGCCGAGGAGACAGAAACCCGGATGCCCCGGGACCGTGGATTGACGAAAGTGAGGAAGCTCGGTGAACGACAATCGCGTGCTTGGACGCAGATGATCCACTACGGATCCCAGCCCTGAACCAAGAATCACTCCGACCCGCGGTGATTCGTCGTGCCTGGCTCGTATCGCCGAAACTGTCTGCTCGACCTTCGCACGAATATCCTGCGGCATGTCCTGCATCTTGTTTTCGTTTTCGGATTTCTTTTCGGGAGAGCACACTACGGCGACGGCGGGCGAGGCGAGTGGGCCAGTCAGCGTTGTCGAAGATGGCGCATTTTCTTGCGGGCGCGCTTTCGGGCCAGCGCTTGCTTGATGCGTTTTTTTTCACCCGGCTTCAGGTAGAAGGCGTGTTTCTTCGCATCCTTGATTATGTCTTCCTGCTGTACCCTTCGCTTGAATCGCCTCAACGCACTCTCGAGCGATTCGCCATCGTTGACATAAACTTCGGCCAAATCTCATCCCTCCTCTAGGGCGCGAACAGTAACCCTTCGCGCGCGCCCCTGTCAAGTCTAAATCCATCAATCATATAGCCTGTGGACACCATTCCCCGTGGTTCATGGACCGAGCCAAACGCCCCTGCTCGCAAACGCTAAACGGGTTGCGACCGGAGCAAAAGCCATTTGCCCTCATGCACTAAGGTACGGCTTCGGCCCTTTGTCGCATGCTAGCCAAGCGCCGCTCTTCCTTCCGGGCGAGCGCCTGGTTCTCCGGGGTATCGTCCAGTAAACCGATTACTTCTCGCGCCTTGTCAAACTCGAATCGCGCTTCATGGGTAGAGATGAGATTGAACAACGCCCGCTGTCTACACTCCTTGCAGGCCGAATCCGATACCTTCCGGAACTCAACGAGCGCATCCGCGGACCGTTTCTGGATCTGACAGATGACGCCGATCTTGAGTGACGCCCGGTCCGAAAGGTGGTTGGTCGCGCCGGTCTCCTCGAGGCGCCGCAACTCCTGGAGCGCACTCTCAAAGTCGGACATCTTGAAGTAGGCACTGGCCTTTTGAAATCGCGCCCACTCGCGGTCTTGCCGGGTGCCCAGCTCCAGCATGCGATCATATTCGTAGACGGCCTGGGTCCAATCTCCAATCTGGCCGGCGATGGCCGCAAGCTGTTTTCGCGCCTCCAGCCCATCAGCACCCCCCGGAAACTCCATCAACAGCTTCTGATAGACCTCGATGGCGTCCTCCCGACGATTCAAATTCAGGTAGTAGATGTTCCCGATGCTCAGCAGGGCGCGAGCGGCGATCCGGCCCTTCGGATTTGCCAGATAGGCCTTCCAGTTCAACCGAACGGCATCTTCGTACCTGGCCTCCCTCCACTGGGCGGCCGCGTCAGCCAACATCAATTCCGGGTCAGGCGAGCAGCCGATTGTCAGCCACAAGAGCCACAATCCTGTCACTGCGGCGGAGGTTCTCATGCATCCCCATTTTCCGCTTCTTGCGGGGGCCGTTGTTGGGCTTCGGCTGGAACTGCATCGGGCGGCACCACGGTAACACTGGCAACCTGGTCCCTCTTGGAGAGATTGATACACTTCACTCCGACGGCGGCTCGCGTCTGTGTATTCCGGATATCTTCCGCATTGAGTTGTATAAGCTGGCCCTTGAGGGTAATCAACATCACCGTGGACTGCTCTTGAACATGGCAGGCATTGACCACAAGTCCGTTCTTGGGCCCCACTCGAAGATTGATGACGCCGTTCCCACCACGGCCCTGTCTACGATATTCCGCCACCTCTGTTCGTTTTCCGTATCCCTTTTCGGTCACGGTGAGCAACTGGCCATCCCCCGAAACCGTCGACATTCCCACGACAACATCCTCCGCCGTCATCCGGATCCCAATCACACCTCGCGCCGTACGTCCCATCGGGCGTACCTCTTTCTCGGAGAACCGAATCGCCTTCCCCTGTCGAGTTGCAAGAAAAATGTCGTAGCTACCGTCGGTCTGCTGACAAGTAATGAGTTCGTCGCCTTCGGGAACCGTAAGCGCAATGATTCCTGAGCTACGGGGGTTGGAGTACTCTTCCAGCGTTGTCTTCTTCACGTACCCGCTTCGCGTCGCCATCACGACGAAACCTCCGGACTCGAAGTCCTGGATCGGGATGATGTCGGCGATCTTCTCGTCTGCAAGCACGTTCACCAGGTTGACGATCGGCTTTCCTTTGCCCGACGAACCAACCTCCGGAATCTCGTACACCTTCAACCAATACAGCCTTCCCCGATTCGTAAAAACGAGGAGATAACTGTGGGTGCTGGCGACAAAGACGTGATCCAGAAAGTCCTCGTCGCGGGTGCTCATTCCGATGCGGCCTTTCCCACCCCTGGCTTGCGACCGGTACAGAGACTTGCTCGTTCTCTTGATGTAGCCGGAGTGACTCACCGTGATGACGACATCCTCCTCGGCAATGAGGTCCTGCAGGGTTATCTCCACCTCTTCATCGACAATCTCGGTCCGCCGCTCGTCGCCATATTGCTTCTTGATCTCCTGCAGCTCTTCGACGATGACGCCCTTCAACACCTTGTCGCTTGCCAGAATCCCTTTCAGATGCGCGATGAGCTTCAAGGTCTCCTCGTACTCTGCGGCTATCTTTTCCCGCTCCAGGCCGGTGAGCCTTTGCAATCGCATGTCCAGGATCGCTTGGGCCTGCGCTTCACTGAACTCGAACTCTCTCACGAGGCCCGCCCTGGCGACCGCGGGCTCCTTGGAGGCGCGAATCAGCACAATGATCTCGTCCAGAACATCCAGAGCTCGTTTAAGCCCCTCGAGTATGTGGGCGCGTGACTCCGCTTTCTGAAGGTCGAAATCGGTTCGGCGCCGCACGATCTCCTTGCGGTGGTCGATGAAGCACGCGAGCGCGTCGCGCAGATTCAGCGTCTGGGGGCGCTGGTTGACGATGGCGAGCAGAATGATTCCAAAGCTCGATTGCATCGGCGTCATCTTGTAAAGGTTGTTGAGGACCACCTGCGCCATTGCCTCTTTCTTCAGCTCGATGACAATCCTCATTCCGTCCCGGTCGGACTCGTCGCGCAGATCCGAGACCCCTTCCAAGCGCTTATCCCGTACCAAATCGGCGATCCGTTCGATGAGTTTCGCTTTGTTGGTCTGGTATGGAATCTCGGTTACGATGATGGCCTCGCGATCACGGGACCGCTTCTCAACGGCTGCGCGCGCGCGCAGGACAATGACACCCCGTCCCGTCTTGTAGGCGGACTGGATGCCCTTTCTCCCATATATGAAACCGGCCGTAGGGAAATCCGGCCCAGGAACCAATCGGTGAAGGTCTTCGATCGTTGCGTCCGGGGTTTCAATGAGAGAGACCGTCGCGTCCACGATCTCGGTCAGATTGTGGGGTGGAATGTTGGTCGCCATGCCCACCGCGATCCCTGACGAGCCATTCACCAGCAGATTCGGCACTTTCGAGGGAAGAACGAGCGGTTCGGTCAGAGAATCGTCGTAATTCGGTCCGATATCAACCGTTTGCTTGTCGATGTCGGCGAGAAGATCGTCCGCGAGCCGGGCCATCCGCACTTCGGTGTACCGCATCGCAGCGGCATTGTCGCCGTCGACGGAGCCAAAGTTGCCCTGGCCGTCGATCAGCGGATACCGTATGGAAAAGTCCTGCACCAACCGTACGATCGCGTCATAGACGGCGCTTTCTCCGTGAGGGTGGTACTTTCCGATCACATCGCCGACGATGCGCGCGGATTTCTTGTAGGGCTTGTTGTAGGTGTTCCCCAAATCGCTCATCGCATACAGGACCCGCCGGTGAACGGGTTTGAGGCCGTCGCGGGCATCCGGCAGTGCGCGCCCGATGATCACACTCATCGCATAGTCCAAATAGGACCGGCGCATCTCCTCGATGATGTTGATGGGAGTTTGATCCTGTGCTGTATTCATAGTCACTTGGGTTTAGAGCCGACTCCCTCTGTTCGCAAATGAGCAAACGGCTCCCGCAGTCGCGAACAAGAGCGCCTAGATATCGAGGTTTTTCACGCTGAGAGCATTCTCTTCGATGAAGCGCCGCCGTGGTTCCACCGCGTCCCCCATGAGCACCGTGAAGATCTCATCGGTCTCGACCACATCGTCAATCGACACTCGCAACAGGTTCCTGGCCTCCGGGTTCATTGTCGTGTCCCATAGCTGATCCGCATTCATCTCACCCAAACCCTTGTATCGTTGAATGGTCAAATCCTTCTTCACGCTCTCTAAAATATACCGCCGAAGCTCCTCTCGGGACGGAATTTCGACCTCTTTCGACTTTTGGACGACGATGAAGGGTGGAACGTCGAACGCCGCCGTTTCAGCGCTGAGCTGGAATAGTCGCTGCCACTCAGCGGAAGAGACAATTGCCCACCCGATGGCGGTCTCCAGGTGCGGCTCTTCCCGGTTGACTAGCAGTTGGTGGAGCCCATGCTCTTCGTCCCTCGCGATCGTGTAGTCGAAGCCAACGTCTCGCAGCGCTGCCCCCACCGTTTCCAGGATATCCGGGTCCTCGAACAGCTGCCGAAGCTCGAAGCCCGCGTGAATGAGCCCACCTTCTCCCGTTACCGCTGCCAGCAGCCGGTCGATGAGTCCGCTGTCACCGATCCGCCGGGTCAGTTTCCGGTACAGGGCCGCTCGCTCGTCGATCTCGTCGAGCAACCGAACGAGCTCGTCCCCGCGAAACTCTCTTCCCTCTCCTACCTTTACGACGACGTCTTCCGTCGTCCGCCGCATCAAAAACGCTTCCATTTCGCTGTCGTTGGTCAGGTATTCGGTCTTCTTCCCGCGGCGAACTCCGTACAGCGGCGGCTGGGCAATATAGATATGTCCATTTTCCAATAACTGCGGCATATGGCGATAGAAGAAGGTCAAAAGCAGCGTCCGGATGTGGGAGCCATCCACGTCTGCGTCCGTCATGATGATGACCCGATCATATCGCAGCTTCTCAAGGGAGAAATCGTCCTTTCCGATTCCTGTTCCAAGGGCGGAGATCATTGTCGTAATCTCCTGATTGCTGATCATCTTGTCAAAACGGGCTTTTTCCACGTTCAAGATCTTTCCCTTGACCGGTAGGATCGCCTGGAACTTGCGGTCCCGGCCTTGCTTGGCAGTGCCGCCGGCGCTATCGCCCTCGACGATAAACAGTTCACAAAAGCGAGGGTCCCGCTCCTGGCAATCCGCCAACTTGCCGGGCAGGAACGACCCGTCGAGAGCCCCTTTTCTCCGGGTGAGGTCGCGCGCCTTGCGCGCTGCTTCCCGGGCACGTGCCGCCTCGACGGCCTTATTCAGGATCCTCCGAGCGAGCGGGGGATTCTGCTCGAGAAAGGCGCCCAAATGTTCGTTGACCGCAACTTCCACGATCCCCTTGATCTCACTGTTTCCCAGCTTGGTCTTTGTTTGCCCCTCGAACTGGGGGTTCCGGACCTTGACGCTGATGACCGCGATCAGGCCCTCCCGGACATCGTCGCCGCTGGGATTTTCCTTAAGGTTCTTGAGCAGGTCATTCGACTGTGCATAAAAGTTGATCGTACGCGTGAGGGCCGACTTGAATCCGCTCAAATGCGTTCCGCCCTCCTGGGTATTGATGTTGTTGGCAAAGGAAAAGATCGTATCGCTGTAGCCGTCGTTGTACTGGAGCGCAACCTCTACAATCACGTCCTCTTTGATCGATTCGAAGAAAAACGGCGTGGGATGGAGAACGTTCTTGTTCTTGTTGAGGTGCTCGACAAAGGAAACGATACCCCCCTCATATTTGAACTGCACCCGTCGATCGCTCCGGAGGTCCTCGAGGACAATCTCGAGACCCTTGTTCAAAAAAGAGAGCTCCCTCAACCGGCCGGCCACGGTGTCGTAGTTGAAATCCAAAACCTCGAATATTTCGTCATCCGGAGTAAAAGAGATCTTCGTTCCCCTCTTTTTCGTCGTCCCCGTCTGCCGAAAATCGCCCACCGGAACGCCACGCTCGTAGCTCTGCTCAAAAACCTTCCCCGACCGCCAAATCTCCAGGTTCAACTGCCGGCTCAGCGCATTCACAACGGAGACTCCCACACCGTGTAGCCCACCGGAGACTCTGTAGGAGTCGTTGTCGAACTTACCGCCTGCATGCAAGGTCGTCATCACGACCTCGGCGGCTGACTTTTGTTCCTGCTCGTGAAAATCCGTCGGGATTCCGCGGCCGTCATCGACCACGGTGACGCTGTTGTCTATGTGAATGGTTACTTCGACCCGGGTACAAAACCCGTTGAGCGCCTCGTCCACGGAGTTGTCTACGACTTCGTACAAGAGATGATGAAGACCCTCTACCGACGTCGACCCAATGTACATGGCCGGCCGCTTGCGTACGGCTTCCAACCCTTCCAATACCTTGATTTGGCTCGCGCCGTAATCGCGATCCGCAGCACTTTGAACCGGAGTTTGGGCTGTTTCGGAATCCGGAAGTACCGGAGACGTCTCTTCCATTCAAAATCTCCGCATGGTAACACTAGAACTTGCGCTTGCCCGACAACCGCCCCATCGTTAAACGGTTTGTTTGCAAAAACTTGACGGGGGGTGCGCAAACGGCTATTATACCACATCCCACCCGGTGCACAGGAGTGAATTCCTGCTGTCGAAGAGGCTGATTTTTCACTCAAACTCCGAGTCCGCCCATCGTCGTGACCTGTCGGTCCCGTGCGGGGAAGAGTCCCTTTTCTTTCCGTGCGGAGATCACCGCGCTCGCGTGGAAATCTCCCCTTGGTCGATTTCAAATCTCTGCAGTTCTTGATGGAATGCCGGGGAGATTTCCTGCAGGAGAGTTCTCTTGGCTGTCGCCAGAAAGACCTGGGTACGGTCGGCGAGGTAGTGCAGAAAGGAGCGAAATCTCGTAGCGTCCAACTCCGCTTCAACGTCATCAATCAAGAAGATCGGATAAAAACCGTGGCGCCCGAGATGGACTTCCATTTGTGCGAAGTACAGGGAGAGGAGCGCACTCCTCTGCTGTCCGGACGAGCCGAACGTGGACACGGGCCGCGTTTGGATGCGCAACTTCAGGTCATCTCGATGGGGACCGACCGAGGTGAAACCAAACCGGCTGTCCCTCTGACGGGTGCGCTCCAGCCCCACCCGGAATTCGCTTTCGATCTCTTGCGCGCTTGGACCTGCGAACGAAACATTCGAAACGTACTCCACGTCGAGTTTTTCCCCGAAAACCTCTTGCGGGAGAACTTGCTTCAGCCCTTCTACATATTCTCTCCGGTTCTCGATTATTCTCGCTCCGTCCTGAATCAGTTTTTCTTCCCAACTCTCCAGCACGGTCCTTTCGCCTGTGGACCTGTTGTCGCGAATCGTCGCCAGAAGGGCGTTTCTCTGCCGCAGGGCTCGCCCATATGTCGCCAAACGGCGGACATACCCAGGAGAGAGCGAAACCATGGCTCTGTTGATGAAGTTTCTTCTCTCGCTTGGGCCACCGCGAACGATCTTGAGATGGTCATTTGTAAAGGCCAAGACATGAAGATTACCCAGAAAATCAGCGATGGGAACTGTCTTCTCTGAGATCAGTAGCTGTTTCTGGACTGCGGAAACCGAAACCTGTACGTCTCGGTTGACCCCGGTGTGCCTGACCTGTCCGCGGACGGAACAACTCTGTTCTCCATGTCTAACGCACTCTCGGAGCTTTACAGTACGAAAACTCCTCCCATATCCCAAACAATAGATCGCCTCGAGCAGATTCGTCTTGCCTTGCCCGTTATTTCCCTGGATGAGGTTCGTCGAAGGCGAAAAGAAAACTTTGGCTGACGCCAAATTGCGAAAATGGTAGGTTTGCAGGCTCTCTAGCCTCACCCCAAAAGACCCGTTCGCAGAGGACAATGCTCTGGGTTAGTGACATCAACGAAAGAGGATGACAGACGGGAACAACGACCGCAACTCGAGGAAGGTCCCTTGTCACGTTATATCTTCATGGGCATGACGACGTACTGATAATCGAGCTCCGTCTTGTCGCATGGGCGAAACATCGCCTGCGTCTCACCATCCTTGATGGAGACCACCACATCATTGGATCCGCAAACAGACAAGAAATCCAGTACGTACTGGGGATTGAAGCCTATCTGCACTTCTTCTCCTACGTACTCGATTTCGACTTCTTCTCTTGCTTCACCGGCATCCGCGCTGCTCGCCGTCAATTCCAGGTTCCCGGTATTGAACCCGAAGCGAACAGCCTTAATTTTTTCGTCCGACATAACGGCAGCCCTTCGAACCCCCTCCGTGAGCGCCCGGCTCCCAGCCTTGACCTCCTTGTCATTTTCCTGAGGTAGCACCATCTCGTAGTTCGGAAACTGGCCAGCCAGGACTCTGGAAATCAACCGCTTGGTCCCTACGCGAAAGAAAAGATGGTTTTCATCCCTTTCAAAATCGACCGTCATCTCCTGCTCACCGATAAGCTTCTGCAATTCCACGAGCGTCTTTCTCGGTATAAGGGCACGGATTTCGGCCTCCACTCCGCCAATTTTTTCCCCATGCGTCACGAGGGCGAGACGATGCCCGTCCGTCACCACCATCCGGACATTCTCGGGCGTCAATATCAGTAACGCTCCGTTTAGCGAGTACCTCGATTCCTCTTGAGTAATAGCAAAGATCGTACGCTGGATCATGGAGCGCAATAGATTTCCCGGAAGCTCCATCCCCTTGTCCGTTCCCTCCGGAACCGAAGGAAAATTTTCTTGTGGCAGGCCTACAACCTTGTACTCCGATTTTCCCGCACGAATTCGCACCCAATCGTTTTCCAGCAATAGAAAACTTATATCGATGTCTTCCGGCAAAAGCCTGATGATTTCGAACAACCGGCGAGCACTGAGAGTTGCTGTTCCCTCCGCTTTCACATCCGCCTCACATCCGCAGCAAATACTGACATCCAGATCGGTAGCGACGATGTCCAAATGCTCTCCAGATACCGAAAGCAAGATGTTCGACAGTATCGGTATCGTACTCTTTTTCTCGACCACCCCCTGCACGAGATTGAGCTCTGCAAGCAGAAGGTTTCTCTTGATAGTGAACTCCATGGGATGTGCACTCCTATAAGCAATATTGGAACAGGCTCGAGCGAGTGGATTATATCAAAACGACGGGTCGTGCGCTTCAAAGTTTCAAATACCAGCTGAAGCCTTCATGGGTGGCGACACCTTTGCCTGTATGCTGCCTCTTGAAAGATATATCTATTTACTGGAAAACCAATACTAGTAGTAGTAGTAGGTCCGGTGAAAATGTTGAAAACGAAAACATCCCGTTTCGCTGTAGCAGTTCTTCGCTGCAAAAGAAGGAGGACCGCTTGTGCAAAAAAGCTCCTGTCTGTGAGTGTTTTGGTGGGAAGAAAAATTCACACGAGCAACACAACAGCGCACGTGAACAACAGCCGAAAGACTAGTCGAATGAGGTGATTATCTTGTTGAGAACGGCGTGAACTTCAGAATCACTTTTCTTCAGGGTTTCCATCTTGCGAACCGAGTGTAAAACGGTCGTGTGATGCTTCCCGCCGAAGTCCCTTCCAATTTGAGGAAGAGAAAGGGGCGTGAGCTGCTTGCAGACATACATTGCGATCTGCCGGGGAACGGCAATGGAGCGGGAGTTGTTCTTGGCCTTTAATTGAGAGGGCTGCAGTCGGAAGTGATCGGCCACGGCGCGAATGATCATTTCAGAAGTTATGACCTTCCTCTCATTGATGATGATGTCTTTCAAAACCTCACTCGCGTAGCCGACGTCTATGTCTGACGGATCGAGCCCGTCGAGAGAAGCACGTGCGGACAGCCGGATGAGAGCGCCCTCCAGCTCTCGAATGTTGGAGCGAAGACCGCTGGCTACGTACATGGCAACGGAATCGGGCAAGCTCAAGTTCTCGGTTTCAGCCTTCTTCTTGAGAATCGCTATCTTGGTTTCGAGATCTGGCGGCTGGATATCGGCAATCAGGCCCCATTCAAAGCGCGAGTGCAGCCGCTCCTCGATGGTTGGAATCTCCTTTGGGGCACAATCGCTCGTGATAACGATCTGCTTCTGCGCGTCGTAGAGTGCGTTGAAGGTGTGGAAGAACTCTTCCTGTGTTCGTTCTTTTCCGGCAATAAACTGAATGTCGTCCATCAACAGAACGTCGATGGTGCGGTATTTTTGCCGGAACTGGATCGTCCTGTCGTAACGAATGGAATTCACCAACTCGTTCATGAAGTGCTCGGACGACATGTAGGAAAGGCGCAGCTTTCGGTTTTTCGCACCGATGAACTGACCGATTGCATGCATAAGATGGGTCTTACCGAGGCCAACGCCGCCATAGATGTATAGTGGGTTGTAGGCCTTTGAGGGCTGCTCCGCCACCGCCAGTGCGCCGGCACGGGCGAACTGGTTACTGGCGCCGACCACGAACGAAGAAAACGTGTACTTCTCTTGGAGCAGCGAGCGAACAGCGGGAGGCGCAGAAACCAAGTTCGGGACATCGGCAGGTTTTTTGGCTGAGCTCCTGACGGAGACAGAAACAGACAGGGGATCTTGAGATGCTTCCTTGACGGCGTCGGTCAGCAACTCGGAATAGTTCGCGAGAAGCCAGTTCTTGAAGTTCTCGTTCGGGACGGTCAGGTGGAGCGAGCTGGCGTCACACCCATCACAAACGATAGGCCGGAACCAAGTGTCGAAGCTTTGCTGATTGACACGCTTTTCCAGCATCGACAGAACGTGAGACCAAACGCTCATTGCCCCAACAAAGTAAGGGGATATGTATGCCCGATAAGTAGATAAATAAGTCTGCGTGAGAGAACGCCAGAGCTTTCCACAGGCATTTCCACAGCTGTGGAAAAGACACGAGACCCAAGAATAGCAGCTCCCCTCCTGCTACCCGAGTCATCCAAGAAATCAGAGGATTCGTTTTGGCGTGGTGCGCTTCAACTCAACGACGCGCGAAAATTAGCACACGGCAAAATCGCGTGCAAGAAAAAAAGAGTAAAAAAAAAGTTCGGTCGACGTGAAGACGGTGAATCCAGTGTTGGCGCGGGTTTCAAGAGATGCAGGGAAAACCGAAAGTGCCTGATACAAGCACAAACTCTAACCAAAAAAAATCTTCTTCAAACAAAGTGCGCAACAAGGCGGCGATAAGTCTTCGGTAGCTCCTCGGGTAGGACGCGAGTCTCCGATACAACCGAAATAAAGTTGGAGTCTCCGGTCCAGCGCGGAAGCAGGTGCTGGTGCAAATGATAAGCAACTCCCGCGCCCGCCGCCTTTCCCAAGTTGAACCCTACATTGAACCCTTCGGGCTGGTACTCCGATTCGAGCGCCTCTTCCACGCGCTGGGCCAACACCATCAGTTCCGCCAGCTCACCTGGCTGCGCGTCGCGCAAGAAGGCCACGTGACGGTTGAGGACGATGAGGACGTGCCCGACGCAATAGGGGAAAAGATTGAGAAGGGCGAAGGAGTGCTTGCCCCGGTAGAGCACAAGATTCTCCTCGTCGCGATCTTCCGAGAGGATTCTGCAAAAGACACATCCGTTGTCTGGCGCACGAAGCCCACGGATGTAGTCAAACCGCCATGGAGACCAGAGGCGATCCATTTACAAGTTGATGAGATCTTTGATCTCTTTGCCGGGCTTGAAGTAGGGGACCCGTTTTGCTGGAACCGTGACCCCGGTGCCCGTCTTGGGGTTCCGGCCCTGGCGCGAGGAGCGGGTCCGAATCCGAAATGATCCGAAACCACGAAGCTCGATCTTTTCGCCGCGTTGCAGGGAGTCTGTGATGCTATCCAAAACCGTCTGAACGATGACTTCGGCATCCTTCTTGGTTAGAACCGATTGATTGGCAACTTCTTCGACCAATTCCGCTTTTGTCATGACGGCTATCTCCAGAGGTAGTTGAATCGAACGTGGGACTCCGAACGGTCCTGGCTCACTCCTATAAGGGCCCGCAGGTCGCCGAGAATCAGGTCCAGGACGGAGCGTTTCTTTTTGATTGGGGTGACGTACTTAGGCTTGCCGGCAATACCAACCATTTCCGCGGCGGCATCGAGGGCATCCTGAAACGTTCCGAGCTCGTCAATCAGGCCGTTCATCTTGGCCTCTTGTCCAGTATAGACGCGCCCATCCGCCAACTGCCGAACCGTATCCGGCTCGAGGCCTCGACCCTCGGCCACGGCCGCCACGAACTGGTCATGCATGCCGCCGACGAGGTTCTGGAAGTACAGGTGTTCTTCGCCCGTCAGCTCGCGCGTCGGGGATCCGGCGTCCTTGAGATCTCCACTCTTGATCACAACGCTCTTGACCTTGGCCCATTGGAGCAGCTCTCCGTAGTTGTACCACTCGGCGACGACCCCGATACTTCCAGTGATGCTTCCAGGGTTGGCGAAGATCTTGTCGCCGGCGCACGCGATGTAATAGGCGCCGGAAGCGGCAACGGCGGACATGCTTATCACGACCTTCTTGCTCGTTTCAGCCTTGAATCGCCGGACGGCCTCATAGATCTCCTGCGAGGCGGCGACAGTACCACCAGGACTATTCAGCCGAAGGACAACTGCCTTGACATGCTCCGGACGCGCATATTCTTCGAGGAGCGAAACAAACTCCCTCGAGTCCACGATCATACCTTCAATGTCGAAAACAGCAATGGGCCGGCCGTCGAAAGAAAACGCACCACTACTTCCTGGGACAGTGAGCACGGCCAGAGCTCCGAGGCACAGGACGAGAAACAAAATCGCCGCCCCTCCCAACACGATCCAGAAGAGTCTGTTCGTTTTCTTTTCTGCCATGCGAAGCAACTAGTCAGCGAAACGCGGCAAGGACTCCTATTCGGGTTCTCCCTTGGAATCCTCTTTCGGCTCGGAATCCTCCTGCCTGCCGGTTATTTCGCGAAGTTGGTCACCGAGTCTCTCCCCCATGGAGGCGTGCCCTGAATCTGCTGAAGCGGCATAAGAGGTGAACTCGAGTCGGGGGACATCTTCCTTCATTGCCTTCAAGCTGAGCCCAATCTTCTTTTCGTCAAAGTTGAGTTTGATGATCTTCATCTCAATTTCCTGACCGACGGTCAGGAAATCGGCGGGTTGTTCAATGTGTTTCTCATCGAGCTCGGATATATGGCAGAGGCCCTCGATTCCCTCCTCGAGCTCCACAAATGCACCGAAGTTCGTAATACGGACAACTTTACCCTTGGTGCTTTCCCCCTGGCCATGCCGGTTGAACCAATCCTGCCAGCGGTCGGGCTCGAGCTGCTTGATGCCGAGAGATAGCTTCTGGTTCGCGGAATCGACGCTGAGAACGACGGCTTGCACGTCGTCCCCTTTCTTCAACAGCTCTGACGGATGCTTGACGCGTTTAGTCCAGGACATATCCGAAACGTGGACCAAACCATCGATCCCTTCCTCAACCTCAATGAAGACCCCGAAATCAGTAATGTTGCGGACCGTCCCACTGATCACGGTCCCGGCTGAGTACTTCTCCTCGATAACATCCCATGGATTCGGCTCCGTTTGCTTGAGCCCCAAAGAAATACGACGAGATTCGATGTCGATGTCCAGCACCACCACTTCGACTTCAGTGCCAACGCTGACGATCTTGGAAGGGTGTTTGACCCTCTTGTTCCAGGTCATTTCCGAGATATGGATCAATCCCTCTATGCCCGGCTCCAACTCGACGAAGGCCCCATAGTCGGTCAGGCTCACGACCTTTCCTTTGATGCGGATGTTCTTCGGGTAACGTTCATCCGCATGAACCCAAGGATCCTCTTTCAACTGTTTGTAACCCAAGGAAACCCGGCCGTCCTCGCGATTGAACTTGAGGATCTTCACCTGAGCCGAGTCGCCCACCGCAAAGATCTCCGAAGGATGGTTGACGCGCCCCCAGGACATGTCCGTGATGTGGAGAAGGCCGTCCACCCCACCCAGGTCGATAAACGCCCCGTAGTCGGTTATATTCTTGACGATCCCATCCATGGTTTTGCCGTCTTCGAGCAACTCGAGAGTCTTTGCTCGTTCCTCTTGCATGGCTTCTTCCAGCACCGCCTTGCGCGAGAGGACGATATTGCCGCGCTTCTTGTTTACCTTAATCACCCGCATCTCGAACTCTTGGCCCCTTAGACTGTCCAGGTTGCGGACCGGCCGAAGGTCGATCTGAGAACCCGGCAAGAAGGCGCGCACGCCGATATCCACCGCCAGACCCCCTTTTATCCGCTCGATGACGTGGCCCTTGACCACGCTTCCATCTCGATAGGCTTTCTCGATTTCATCCCAGACCTTCATGCGCTCGGCTTTCTCGCGCGAGAGGACGACGTAGCCACGAGAGTCCTCGGTCTCTTCCAGAAAAACGTCCACGGTATCGCCTACTTGGAGGTGGCATTGTCCCTGTTCGTCGTTGAACTGCTCGACGGGGATGATTCCCTCAGACTTGAAGCCGACATCGACCACCACTCCGCCTCCAGAGAGAGCAATGACTTTGCCCTGGATTACCTCTCCCTCGGAGAACTTCTGGGTTTGATTCTCGTATTCGGCGAGGAGTTGCTCGAAATCCTCCTCCGGCGCCCCCGCATCGTCATTTTCCGCAGCAGGCCCGGAAGGCTCTTTCTCGGGCTCCGCGAGGGGCTGCGTCTGATCGGTTTCGAGTGACATTACTTCCTCCTAGTTTTACCTGGACCAAAGGAAGGCGTTGGCTCTCAGGGTTTTACAACCCCTAATCCATACGGAGCGTGGTCGGAGTCTCGAGTAGGTACTGTTAGCCTGTGGTTTTTGTTGAGCCGGGTTGAGGAAAAACAAGTTGTGACATTCCTTAGATCACTAGAGATATGGACCCCTTTTATACTCCTGACAGGAGGGATTGTCAAGTCCTGTCCGCTGCATAGTTTACAGAAGATGCACCGGAATCAAGAAACGGGTGAGCTTGGGAGCAAAAGGCTCAGGGTTGCAAAAGATCTTCGAGCGCCTCTACGCGTCGTGGCCAATCCTTGCGGAGCAGGCGTGACAACGCGCGGTCGGCCAACAGCTTGCCCCCGGTTTGGCAGGTAGCGCAGTAGTTCGTCTCGGTCTTGGCATAAACGATCCTTTGAATCGGGGTGGCGCAAACGGGACAGGGCGCGCGGTACTTTCCGTGAACGGCCATTTCGGCGCGAAACGCCGTCACTTTTTCCGGCCAAGCCTCTCCGGTCTGCAGGCGCAATCGCTGGGTCCACTCCAACAGTACCACCCGTATCGCATGAAACAGGCGCTCGGTTTCCGTTGACGAGAGCTGAAAGGTTTGCTTCAAGGGAGACAGCCGGGCCCGGTGCAAGATTTCATCCGAGTAGGCGTTGCCGATGCCGCTGATGATGCGCGGATCGGTGAGGGCCCGTTTGAGCGTGTGGTTTTCCCTGATCAGACCCGATCGAAAGCTCGCGATGTCCGTTTCCAAAGGCTCCATACCGCCACGATCGTAGGGAGCCAGGGCTGCTTCTCCATGGACGACATACAACGAGGATCGTTTTTTCGTCCCGGCTTCAGTCAAAACGATCGTTCCATTCGGAAAATCGAACGCCGCCAGGCCGTTTCTGGAGGGGACCTTCGCCGGCGGCGGCCGCCAACGAAGTCTTCCCGCGATCATGAGGTGCAGAAGCAGGAAGTGTTGCTGCTCGAGACAAAACACGATCCTTTTGCCCATTCTCCTGAAACCCAGGACGGTCTTTCCGTGGACGCTGTGGATAGGAGGATCGTACGAGCGAACCAAAAAGGGGCTCGCGAGCCGGACGCGCAGAAGCGGAAGGCCACGGAGGAGATGCTCCATTCGTTCAATGTAGAGTACAACATCCGGTAGCTCGGGCATTATTCAGCTCTCAGCGCTGACTGGCGCAACGCGCCAGTCGCTTGGGAACGTAACTGCGCAGCGCACCGTGAAAAACCGTGGTTTTTGACGAGTTACACGCATAGCAGCAGATCCGCGAGCAGTTGCTTAAGAGCTCTCAGCTGTCGGCTTTGGATTGGCGTCCTGCTGGGAGTCAGATTTGGACAAGGATATCCCACGCCTTGGGGGAAAACCCAGAGTTTCCGTCGTTAGATAACGCGAGTTGGTGTCCGAGGCTCGACGGACCGAATCGCCACGATGGGGAGGCTTTGGCTTGCCTGGCGCGGGGGATCCCTTCACAATCGGAGATGGGAAGGAGTCCTTCATGAGCCGAGCGCGCGGGACCACGACAGCTGGCACGCTCGCGATCATTCTTAGCTGGAGCACGTGGGTGGGGTTGTCCCCATGGGTCAAAGGCCAGGAGACGATCACGAGCCCCAAAGAGGAATTCGGGTTTAGTTTGGGAGACGATTATCACCTGGCCAACTATCAGCAACTAGAAGCTTACTGGAGAAAACTGGAGCGCGAGTCCGACCGCCTGGACCTCGAGGAGATCGGGCGTACGGCAGAGGGCCGCACCATGATCATGGCGGTTCTCACCTCCCCGGGCAACCATGAACGACTGGCGCGCTACAAGGAAATCTCCCGGAGGCTCGCCCTCGCCGATGGACTGGAGCCTCGGGACGCCCGTGCCCTATCGTCCGAAGGGAAGGCGGTGGTTTGGATCGACGGGGGCCTGCATGCAACCGAGGTGTTGGGCGCTCAGCAATTGATGGCGCTCGTCTACGAGATGGTAAGCCGCAATGACCCCGAGACCCTTCGTATCCTCGATGATGTAATTCTGCTGGCGGTTTGCGTGAATCCCGACGGGTTGGATCTGGTAGCAGACTGGTACATGCGCGAACCGGAACCGTCGCGTCGTTTGACAGTGGGAATACCCCGGCTGTACCAGAAGTATGCTGGGCATGACAACAACCGAGATTTTTACATGTCCACCCAACCCGAAACGGAAGCGATCAACCGGGTGCTCTATCTCGAGTGGTTTCCGCAGATCGTATACAATCACCATCAGGCCGGCCCGCCGGGAACGGTCCTTTTCGCCCCCCCGTTCAGGGATCCGTTCAATCACTACTTCGATCCGCTCGTGCCGATCGGCATCGACCTGGTTGGGGCCGCCATGCACAGCCGGTTTCTGGTTGAAGGCAAGCCGGGAACAACGATGCGGTCGGGCGCGAACTACTCGACATGGTGGAATGGAGGACTGAGAACGACGGCCTATTTTCACAACATGATCGGCATCTTGACTGAGACGATTGGCAGCCCAAACCCTTCGCCGATCCCGTTTGTTCCTCGCCGTCAATTGCCAAGCGGGGATCTGCCTGCTCCCATCGCGCCACAAACTTGGCATTTTCGTCAATCCGTCGATTACTCCATGACAGCGAACCTCGCTGTCATGGACGTGGCGTCCAAGCATCGGGAGGACTTTCTGTTCAACATCTATCGAATGGGGAAGAACTCCATTGACCGGGGGAGCCGGGACCACTGGACGGTCTATCCATCTCGTATCGAAGAGGTGCGGGCCGCGGCCGCAAAGGATGGCGAAGAACGGTCTCTGACGGAAGATCACGGGATACCGCTGCGCTATTACAAAATGTTCCGCGATCCCGCGAAGCGGGACGCACGGGGCTATCTGATTCCCGCACATCAGCCCGATTTTCTAACGGCAACCAAGTTCGTCCACACTCTGCTGAAGGCTGGAATCGCGGTCGAGCGGGCCACGGCAGATTTTGAGGTGTCGGGAAGGAGATATCCACGGGGGTCGTACGTGGTCAAGGCAGCTCAGTCTTTCCGACCCCACGTCCTGGATATGTTCGAGCCGCAAGATCACCCGAACGACATTCCCTACCCTGGGGCCCCCCCACGGGCACCATACGACAGCGCCGGCTGGACTCTCGCCTACCAGATGGGGGTACAATTCGACCGCGTGCTCGAACCTTTCGACGGACCCTTCGAACGGATCGAAGGACAACTGCTACCGCCGGAAGGACGAGTCACTTCCACTGCAAACTCAGCGGGCTACCTGCTCCGCCGCAGTACAAACGACGCCTTCTTGGCCGTGAACCGGCTTCTCGCACGGGGGGCAGAGGTTTTCTGGCTGATGCAGCCTTTGAAGTGGAATGGCTCAACCTATGCCCGCGGAACGATCTACATCCCCGCGAACGACGAGATCCTTCCGCTCCTGCAGCGACTCGCGCGCGAGGTAGGGTTGAATTTCGATGCCATTCCCTTCAGCCCCCGCGTTGAAAACATGAAGCTCCGACCCACCAGAATCGGCCTTTGGGATAGGTATGGAGGGTCCATGCCTTCGGGATGGGTTCGGTGGCTGCTCGAGCAGTTCGAGTTTCCTTTTCAGCTTGTCTATCCCCCGCGTCTGGATGCCGGAGGGCTGATCCGGGATTTCGACGTGCTCATATTCCCTACTGGGGCAATTTCAGAGCAAGATAGCGATCTGCCCGGTGCGTCGGTCCCACGCGGAATCCCCGATGAATTTCGGGCCCGGTGGGGTGCGGTGACCGTGAGCGAGACCATTCCAGAGATTCGCAGATTCATCGAGCGCGGGGGGACGGTGGTGGCCATTGGAAGCTCCACCCAGATGGCGTTTCACTTGGACTTGGCGATCGAGAGCGCGCTCGTAGAGAAACTCCCGGATGGATCGCAACGGCCGCTCCAGAAAGAACAGTATTATGTTCCGGGCTCGATTCTTCGGGTGCGGGTAGATTCCGACAATCCCCTGGCCCATGGGATCCCAGCCGGGGTGGATGTTTTCTTCGACAACAGTCCGGTCTTCAAGCTCTTGCCAAACGCGAATCTCTCGGAAACCAAGCCCGTGGCCTGGTTTGCCGACAACAAGCCGTTGAGGAGCGGTTGGGCATGGGGGCAGGCCTTCCTCGAGCATGGAGTGGCCATTGTCGCTGCCCAGCTGGGGCATGGAAACCTCTTCCTCTTTGGGCCAGAAATCACATTTCGAGCCCAACCCCACGGCACTTTCAAGTTTCTCTTCAATGGGATTCTCTGGGCGAACGCGGAGTAGAAACAGGTAGTCGGGTGACCCACTACCCAGGAACGCGAGCATGACTCAACAACGCCCCGTATTGTTTATCTGACGAAGTTCTTGTATACTAAGGGTTTTGCTGAAGGATGCGGGGATGGTGGCCACGACCCACATCGCTTCTGTTTGAAGGGTGGACCGTTATGAGAAAAGGAATTCACCCCGAATATCACAAGCTCGTCGCGAGCTGTGCTTGCGGGAACAAGTTCGAAACCAGGTCTACCAAACCCGAGATTCGAATGGAGATTTGCTCTGCCTGCCATCCGTTTTTTACTGGCAAGCAGAAATTAATCGACTCGGCGGGCCGAATCGAGCGCTTTGAGAGGAAGTACGGGCGGAAATAGCATGGCGGCACTCAACGCCAGCGTGTCCGGACAAAGTCGCCCGGCTCGCAAAAGCGGGCTCGGGTATCCAAAATCGGTGATGGAATCAACCCGGCTGAACCACCCCGGTCCTTTGACCTAAACGCAGCTACATTTTGGAAGACCCCCGTCGCGGCACCCCTGGGCTGTGATCTAGCCCCCCTTTTCTTGCCCAACCTGATGTTTCAACTGACTCGCGGGGGATGTTTTGGGATATCGCCTGATACCGAAGGCAAGCCCCGGAAGGCACCCGTATGATTGACAAATTGAACGCCATCGAACAGAAGTTCGAAGAGCTGAGCGCGTTGCTCGCGGATCCAGAAGTCATTGCGGATTCGTCCAGCTACCAAAAACACGCTCGAGTCTACCGCGATCTCAGTGAAATTGTGGAAAAGTTTCGCGAATACAAACGAGTTCTGAGCGGGATCGAAGAAGCCAAGGCGGTGCTGGGCTCGGAAACGGATCCGGACATGTTGCAGTACGCCGGGGAGGAAAGCCGAGCCTTGGAACAACAACGGGAGCGAAGCGAAGAGGAGCTCCAGCGGCTCCTCATGCCCAAGGATCCAAATGATGAGAAGAATGTGCTTCTCGAGATACGGGCGGGAACGGGAGGTGACGAGGCGACACTGTTCGCAGGAGACTTGTTTCGAATGTACGCACGCCATGCCGAGAGATCCAACTGGCGCGTGGAGCTCATGAGTGAACATGCCTCCGAGGTGGGAGGGTACAAGGAAATAGTTGCCGTCATCGAGGGCGAGCGCGTTTACAGCAAGCTCCGGTATGAAAGCGGCGTGCATCGAGTCCAGAGGGTACCGGCCACGGAGACCAGCGGACGGATACACACCTCGGCGGTTACCGTGGCAGTCCTCCCGGAGGCCGACGAAGTAGAAGTAAAGATCGATCCGAAAGAGATTCGCATCGATACCTTCTGCTCCTCCGGTCCCGGTGGCCAGTCGGTGAACACCACGTATTCGGCCGTCCGGATCACGCACCTCCCGTCCGGCTTGGTTGTTTCTTGCCAGGACGAAAAGTCGCAAATAAAGAACAGAGCCAAAGCCATGCGCGTGTTGCGCTCACGTCTGTACGATCTTGCCTTGACGGAGCAGCAACAAAACATTGCCGAAAACCGGCGCAGCCAAGTCGGCTCCGGAGACCGCAGTGAGAAGATACGCACTTACAACTTCCCCCAGAATCGGATTACGGATCATCGCATCGGGCTGACCGTGCACAATCTGTCCGAGGCGCTGGATGGGAATATTGGCCAGATCCTTGACGCCTTGGCGACGCACTTCCATGCGGAAAAGCTAAGGGAGGCGGTCTGAGGGTTCGATGGGCAATCATCTTTCCCGGACCACTGTCGTAAGGGGGTCGCCGGAGCAAACCGTCAAGGACGCGATTGCCTCCGCCGTCGCAACACTCACAGCGGCGGCGATCGAGCTTCCCCGGATGACAGCCGAGCTTCTGCTGGCCAGGACTATGAACCGAACCCGGGTCTGGCTCCTGGCTCATTCCGAGGAAACCCTACCCGCACCCGACTCCCGGCACTTTCAAACCCTCGTTCGGCGGCGGGCCAGTGGCGAGCCCCTCCAGTATATCGTGGGGGAGCAGGAGTTTTACGGACGTGCGTTCCGCGTGACTCCTGATGTGCTGATTCCCAGGCCGGAAACCGAGCTTGTCGTGGAAAAGGCGCTCGAACTCGCATCGCTGCTCCCCGGGATACTCCGGCCGGGAGAGGTAAGCATCGTCGACGTGGGAACTGGCTCCGGCTGCGTGGCCATAACCGTTGCTGCAGAACTCGAGCAGGCCCGCATCCAAGCGGTCGATGTTTCGTCTCCAGCTCTCGCGGTGGCACAGGCGAATGCCAATCGGCACGGGTTGGCCGGTCGCGTCCACTTTGTATGCGGGGGCCTTTTGGACTGCTTCAGGGGACAAGCATTTGATTTCGTGCTGAGCAATCCTCCTTACGGCGCGCTCAGCCAACCCGAGACCTTCTCGCCCACGGTGCTGGAGCATGAGCCGGAGCGGGCACTTTTCGGAGGCACATCGGGACTCGAAATCATGAACGACCTCGTTTCGCAAACCGTTCCGCATTTACGCGCCCGCGGGTACCTGATTATGGAGATCGGAATTGGACAAAGCGAAGCCGTCACGGGCATGATTCGAAACGCCGGTCTAAACCTTCACGAGATCGTGGCTGACCTGCAGGGAATTCCACGATGCGTCGTGGCTCAGAGGACGACGACCCCGAGAACGCGTTGAGAAATCGATGGATAAGATCCGAGTCACCGGTGGGAGCCGGCTAGTGGGCCGGGTGGAAGCGAGCGGAGCCAAGAATGCTGCGTTGCCGCAGATGGCCGCCTCGCTACTCACGGATGAAGTATTGACCCTCGAGAACATTCCCTATGTACGCGACATCCTCACGATGCGAAAACTCCTCGTCGACATGGGAGTGCGCGCCCAGGTCGAGGAGAGCGGTCTTGGAAGCTTCGACGCAGCGGATCTCCGATCGTATGAGGCCCCGTATGATCTCGTGAAGACGATGCGAGCCTCCGTCTTGACGCTGGGTCCGCTTTTGGCAAGGGTTGGTCGGGCACGCGTCTCCCTCCCCGGGGGATGTGCGATCGGATCCCGCCCGGTCAATCTGCACCTGACGGGTCTGGAAAAAATGGGGGCCGACTGCGAGATCCTCCACGGCTACATCAATGCCACGACTCGCGGACTCAGGGGCGCTCACATCGTTCTGGACACCATCACGGTGACCGGAACCGAAAACCTTCTCATGGCGGCGACCCTGGCCAAGGGGGAAACGGTGCTCGAGAACGCTGCACGTGAGCCGGAGATTGGTGACCTTGCAGACCTTCTTCGCAAGATGGGAGCCAAGATTGAGGGAGACCGCACAGGAACAATCCGGGTTCAAGGTGTTTCCCGCCTCACGGGATGCCGGCATCGGGTCATTCCGGACCGCATCGAAGCAGGCACCTATGCCATTGCCGCGGCCATCACCCGAGGGGAAGTCGAGATTTCGCGTTCTGAGCCCAATCACCTGGGGTCTATATTGGAGCAATTGTCCCGCACCGGCGCCGAGGTGCAGGTACTGGGTTCGGATATGATCCGGATTTGCGGAAACGACCCGATCGAGTCCCAGGATATGACCACGCGACCCTTTCCCGGATTCCCCACGGACATGCAGGCACAATACATGGCCCTAATGACACAAGGGAATGGGGTCTCGGTCATCACCGAAACGATCTTCGAGAATCGGTTCATGCACGCGCTGGAAATGAAGCGGATGGGAGCCGACGTCACGATCGAGGGACCCAGGTGCGTCGTACGAGGAGGCCAGCTTCTGTCCGGAGCCAACGTCCAGGCCTCGGATCTTCGGGCCAGCGCATCGCTGATACTGGCAGCGCTCGTCGCGCACGGTGAGACCATGATCCACCGCGTGTATCATCTGGATCGCGGCTATGCGCGCATCGAGCAGAAACTACGCTCTTTGGGCGCCACGATGGAGCGGATTCGGTCTTAGCGCTTTCCGCTATGCGCATTGCGCTTCAGCTCCCGGAAAGAGCAGGCTACACTGGGCCGTCATGGACCGTGCAAGAGCCAGTGGACTTTTGACACCAGTCGAATTCTTATGGACTACGCTTCCGACCCCATCTGTTGCGCAGAGCGGTCAGCGTGCCGCGTCAAAGAACCGGCGGAAAGGACCCTTTTATGAGTGATTGCCTGTTCTGTAAGATTGCCACCAAGGAGATTCCTGCCGCACTTGTCCACGAGGACGAGCAATGCGTCGTCTTCGAGGACGTGAATCCCAAGGCCCCAGTACACGTTCTTGTCATTCCCCGGGTGCACCTTCGCTCGCTGAACGAGTCCGAGGACGAAGCCCTTCTGGGACACCTGCTTGCGGTCGGGACGCGGGCGGCAAAAGAAAAAGGAATCGACACCACGGGATTTCGAGCGGTCATCAACACGAACGGCGATGCCGGCCAAACCGTATTCCATTTGCACCTGCATATCCTCGGTGGCCGCAGTATGGGCTGGCCGCCTGGCTGATGCAATTGCGAGAATTACCTTGGCGGATAGTTCCGAAACCCCGGAAGAAGGTTGGAAATACTTGAGGTTGAAAAATGTCGACTGAAGAAAGACCGGTTCAGATCGTAGCCGATCAAACGCTGGATTCCCCCAGGATCTATGCGAACTACGTTCAGGTGAATGTTTCGCCGATTGACTGCACGCTCACGTTTTGTGACGTGATCGGTCCCCAAAGCGAAGAGGAGGCCCTCAAGGTTCATCAGACGGGTATCCTGCGCTCGCCGGTTCAAGCGGTGGTAGTCATACCCAATCAGATCATCGAAGGTCTGGTTCACGCATTGAAGGATCAGACCGACAAGCAATCCGGAATGGACAAACCTCCCAGCGGAACCGTGATTCAGTGAAAAAGTCCCTCTTGCTGGACCCAGACGGTATTCAGGATGTAGGAATATCGATATCGCGGCGCCGGGCGAAGGAAATCGCCTGTTCGTAGCCCGCGTCCGCGTGACGTGCCACACCGAGACCGGGATCGTTATTGAGCACCCGTTCGATCCTTTTGTTCATCTCCTCGCTGCCATCGGCGACCGTTACCTGTCCGGCGTGCAGAGAGTAGCCTATGCCGACCCCCCCACCGTGATGGAAAGAAACCCAGCTTGCCCCACTTGCGGTATTCAGGAGCGCATTGAGGATGGGCCAATCCGCCACCGCGTCCGAGCCATCTTTCATCGATTCGGTTTCACGATAGGGCGAGGCGACGGAGCCGCAATCAAGGTGGTCCCGGCCGATGACAACGGGGGCCTCGATCTTTCCCTCGGCAACCAGACGATTGAGCCGCAATCCAAACGCGGCGCGCTCCCCATATCCCAACCAGCAGATGCGCGAAGGCAACCCTTGGAACTGAATCTTCTCTCTCGCCATCTGAATCCAATGGCACAGGGATTCGTTGTCCGGGAACATCTCCAGAATGAGGTCGTCCGTCACCGAGATGTCCTTTGGATTTCCAGATAGAGCTGACCAGCGGAAAGGCCCGCGGCCTTCGCAAAACAGGGGTCGTATGAAGGCGGGCACGAAACCGGGAAAATCCATCGCGTTGGAAACGCCGGCGCGCAGCGCCTGCCCCCGAAGGTTGTTTCCATAATCAAACGTCACAGCCCCTTGCTTCTGGAGCTCGAGCATGGCTTGAACGTGCTGGGCTATCGATTCCATGCTCCTTCGCAAGTATTCGTCGGGGTCGTCGCTACGGAGCCGGGCGGCTTGCTCCAGCGATAACCCCGATGGCACATAACCGTTTAACGGATCATGAGCGCTGGTCTGGTCGGTCAGCACATCCGGGGTGAACCCGCGCTGGACCAGCTCCGGAAGTACTTCCGCGCAATTGCCGACCAAACCCACCGACACGGCTTTTCCTTCCTTTGCAGCCCGCCCGACCAACGAAAGGGCCTCGTCCAGGTCAGTCGACATGTGGTCGCAATAACGGGTGGCAATCCGTTTTTCGATTCGGGAACGATCAACGTCCACACCAAGAAAGGCCCCCCCTGCCATGGTGCACGCGAGGGGCTGCGCTCCGCCCATACCCCCCAGGCCACCGGAGACCACGATCCTGCCGCGCAAGCTGCCGCCGAAGTGTTGCCGAGCTGCCGCGGAAAGAGTCTCGTAGGTACCCTGGATGATCCCCTGACTGCCAATGTAGATCCAACTCCCGGCGGTCATTTGTCCGTACATTATGAGACCGAGCGCTTCCAGGCGGCGAAATTCTTCCCAGTTCGCCCAGTTCCCGACCAAATTGGAGTTGGCAATCAAAACTCGTGGTGCATAAGGGTGAGTGGGAAAAACACCAACCGGTTTCCCGGATTGAACGACGAGCGTCTCGTCGTTCTCGAGTCTTTGAAGCGCGGCCACGATCGCCCGGTACGCTTCCCAATTTCTCGCCGCCTTTCCGCTCCCGCCGTAGACGACGAGATCCTGGGGCCGCTCGGCGACGTCCGGGTCCAGATTGTTCATTAGCATGCGCAGCGCTGCCTCCTGGTGCCAGCCCTTGCATGTTCGGTGGGGGCCCCTCGCCGCGCGGATCGAGCTCGTCGCACTCAATTCGGTCATCTATCCACCTCGAATCGGTCGTTTTTTCCCAGCCCATCGTAATACACGAGCCGCACCGGCAGCAAGGCCACTTGGGCACATAGGGGGTCGCTGCTTCCGCCAACCGCAGGCAAAGAACTGTCGGGGCGGACCATCGATCCGCGAAGAAGTTGTCCGTGAATTCCGTTTGCGCTATAAAGGGTGCGTGCCCGCCAAGAGACTCCCAACGTCGGTTGGGCGCTTCTTCTGGGTCAAGGCCGCGGGTTGGCAAACCTTCTCCCAGAACAGCAGTACCAGGTTCCGGGATCTACAATGGCTAGACTCGCGTTAATGATCGTGGCCACGTGTTGGACTCTTCACACCGGCGGCGATTCCCCGGCGTCGGACGAGAGCGCCTATGGTCCGGGAGACGAGATCGACCCGGAGACGTTCTTTCTGGATCAGGACTCCAGAAGGGTAAAACTCCTGCACGCCATATCGCCGGAGGCAAGAGTCGTCGTGCTCGTGGTGTTCGGTGGAGCGTACCTTCACATCGAAGGCCGAGAGGCGGGCATCTGGTGCGCCGATTCGCTGGACGAGTTTTCGAATCTCAAGGCGGCAGCCAACAGCACCCGGGACAAGGGGGCTCAGTTCATCGCCGTCGCCTGTCCGCCCGTCTACTCTGAAGGGTACGGTTTTGATCCAGGCGTCTTCCTGGACGAGCCCGAAGCGAGCTCCCGGTACGAAACGGCCGTCCGCCAATTCATAACGAAAACCGAGGCGCTTCGAGCCAATGGGACGATCCCATTCCAGAAGGTCTATTACGATCCACGGTTTCGACTACTGTGGAACCCGCGCCAGCACCCTTTCAACGAGGCATACGGCAAGGTCTACCCCTGGCAGGGCAGACTGAAGTGGCACCAGGACAACCAGCGTTACGGCACTCCGACGATATGGTTTTTGAGCTCTACCGGCCGGGTGCTCAGAAGTCCGCTATACGGGAACAATTACTCTACAGTTCCACCGACAATCCGCTTCACGTTTTGGGAGTTAGAGGGCGCGATCCTTGAAGCGCTTTCGCGGCGTGAGGTGCCATAGGAGCGCTGACCGCTCTCCGCCCCAACGGACAATCGTGGCGTGGTGTCTAGTGGCAGTTTGGCCATGTCCAGACCATGCCGTGGAAAGCGCCGCTAAGCGGTTGACGGCCAGCGCCCAGTGGAAAGCGGATAGCGTTTGTTTGGTGGATTTCGAACTTGGGCGATATAATGCCGGGCGAGCAACGGAATTGCCGACCGGGATGGGTGAATGAAAGAAGTGCAGCAGTCGAAGCGGAGTGAGATCCTCGAGAAGCAGGGCGAGTACCTCTTTCCCTCCGTCATGAACTACTACTCCGAGCCGGTCGTCTTCGTACGGGGCAATGGCATGGTCCTTTGCGACAGCGAAGGCAAAGAGTATTTAGATTTCTTCGGAGGCATTCTCACGGTCATTGCGGGACACTGTAACGACAAGATCACGGACGCGCTTGTCGAGCAAGCTCGAACCCTGCAGCACGTTTCGACCCTGTTTCCAACCCTTCCCCAGGTCGAACTCGCCGAGAAGCTGGCCTCGATCACACCCGGTCGTCTTCGTAAGAGCTTCTTTACCAATAGTGGTACGGAGGCGAACGAAACGGCGATCCTGTTCGCTCGAGCCTTTACCGGCCGTCAGGAAATCATCGCCTTGCGCCACGGCTACAGCGGCCGCTCGGCCCTGGCCATGAGCCTGAGCGCCAATTATGCCTGGCGTGTGGGCGGTCCCGGTCCGTCCGGTGTGGTACACGCCCACAATGCGTATTGTTACCGTTGCCCCTTCGAAAAAACCTACCCGGATTGTAATCTCGTGTGCGCCCGGGACATGGAGGAGTTGATTCAAACCGCGACGAGCGGCAAGCTAGCAGCTTTCATCGCGGAGCCGATTCAAGGGGTGGGTGGCTTCGTCACGCCACCGCCCGAGTATTTTGGCATCGTGGCCGAGATCATTCGTAGGTACGGCGGAGTCTATATCAGTGACGAAGTACAGACCGGCTTTGGACGGACAGGGGAAAAATGGTTTGGTATTGAACACTGGGATGTCGAACCGGACATCATCACCACGGCCAAAGGAATGGGCAACGGGCTTCCGATTGGAGCCACGATCGCGACCCCGGAAATCGCGGGATCCCTCGAGGGCCTCACGATTTCTACCTTCGGTGGAAATCCCGTGGCGACAAGCGCTTCGAAGGCAACGATCGACCTGATCGACTCAGAAAACCTTTTGGAGAAAGCTCGTATGTTAGGCGGATACCTCAGGGATCGCCTGCTGGAACTGCAAGAGAAGTTTCCCTTAATCGGAGAAGTTAGAGGAATGGGGTTGATGCAAGGTGTCGAATTGGTTCGGGACCGGACAACCAAGGAGCCGGCCGTGCAAGAGACGGTCCAGGTCATGGATCTGGCCAAAGAAAACGGTTTGATCCTTGGAAAAGGAGGGCTTTTCGGTAACGTCCTTCGCATCTCGCCGCCCCTCATTTGCACGAAAACAGATATAGATCAAGCGATTCGGTCGCCGGATGACTCATTTACAGGGCTGAACGCAGAATAGGGCTAGAGAAAACATGACCACGTTGATCAAGAATGGAACAATCATAACCGCAAGCGATACCTACAAAGCGGATATTCTGGTAAAGAACGGAATCGTGTCGGAAATTGGCAGCGAGATCTCGAAGATCGCCGGGGAAATCATCGATGCTGCCGACAAGTGGGTTTTGCCGGGAGCCGTGGATGTTCATACGCACCTCGATGCACAGTGCGACGGCATGACGACGGTGGACGATTTTGAAACGGGTACGGCCGCCGCCGCCGCTGGAGGGACCACGACCGTCGTCGACTATGCGGAGCAAGCACCGGGAAAAACGTTGGCCCAGACACTGGAGGAGTGGAAAGCGAAGGCGGACCCCCGATCCGTGATCGACTACGGATTCCACATTGCTCTTTCGGAGGTCAACGCGCAGACGCTGGCGGAGCTTCCCGCACTGGTTGAGGCTGGCGTCACGAGCTTCAAAATCTCGCTCGACCAATCCGGAGCGCAACGTATCAGCGATTCCGCCGCGCTGGAATTCATTGAGCGGACCGCTTCCGCGGGAGCACTGCCCTGCGTTCACGCGGAGAACGGAGAGCTCATCGATCTGTTCGCTGCACGACTCGGGTCGAACGGCGACCGTGGCGCGGCATCGATTCTCTCGATTCGCCCACCGGAAGTCGAGGCGGAATCGACGGCGAGGGTCCTGACCCTTGCGGGGCTGGCCAATGCACCTGTTTATCTGACGAATCTTTCCTCCGCCCACGCAGCCGAGCGAGTCAAAGCCGCCCGGGACCGTGGCCAGGTGGTCTTTGCCGAAACCTGCCCGCATTATCTGGTCATGGGCAGCGAGCGCTATGAAGAGGAGGAAGGAATCAAGTACTACTGCACCCCGCCGCTACGACCCGCGTGGCACCAGGAGGTGCTGTGGAAGGCGCTTGGCTCCGGAGACCTGCACACCGTGGGCAGTGATCATACGGCGTTCAACTATGCGGGCCAGAAGGATGCGGGCAAGCAAAACGTGACCCAAGCTCCGCGAGGATTCGCCGGCGCTCAGGAACGCATCTCGTTGTTGTACTCCTCCGGAGTGGAGACGAAGAAGATAACGCCGAACCGAATGGTGGACTTGATTTCTACCGCGCCAGCCAAGCTTTTTGGGCTCTTCCCGCGCAAGGGAAGTCTTGTGGTTGGAAGTGACGCGGACATGGTCATTTTCGATCCTGCATCCGAGCAGGTGCTGTCCAAGTCGATAGGGCTCTCTCGCGTCGACTACTGCGCCTACGAAGGCTTCAAGGTCCGCGGAACACCGTGGCTGGTTCTGCAGCGCGGGACCGTCATAGCCAAGGAAGGCAAAGTGATGGGCCGGCCTGGTTCTGGAAAGTACCTGGAGCGGACGCGCTATAGCGGTCTCTAGCGATCCGTCAGGCGAGCCCATGGCTAAACCGACCGCGGCCTCGAACCGGTTCCGCGCATAAATCGAGGACACCACGAGTGCGGAAACCTGAGTCAGCACTCGCGCCCCTGTCGGGGATTCGCGTTCTGGACCTGTCCCGGATCTTGTCTGGGCCCTATGCCACCATGGTGCTCGCGGACCTTGGCGCCGAAGTGATCAAAGTCGAATCGCCAAGTCATCCGGACGACACGCGGAGCTGGGGCCCCCCTTTCGTAGGCGGGCAAAGCACCTACTTTCTTTCCATCAACCGTTCCAAGCTGGGGGTTACACTCGATTTCAAGAAGCCGCGCGGTCTTCGTTTGCTCGAGGGACTCCTGGAGAATGCCGACGTACTCGTGGAGAACTTTCGGCCGGGAGCGTTGGAGAAAGTCGGTATGGACTTCGATCAAATCCAAGAGCGATTCCCCAGACTCGTCTACTGTTCGATTTCTGGATACGGACATTCGGGCCCGCGCCGGCCAGAACCCGGTTATGACGTCGTGATCCAAGGCGAAAGCGGAGTCATGAGCCTCACCGGCGATGCCGCCGGTCCGGGTTTCAAGATGGGGGTTTCGATCGCCGATATCACCTGCGGCCTGTATGCGGTGCAGGGTATCCTCGCCGCCCTGTACTCCCGCAAGTCGACCGGTCGTGGTCAAAAGATCGACGTGTCCCTGTTGGACTGCATGGTTTCCACTTTGACCTATCAAGCGGGAATCTATTTCGCCGAAGAGCGATCGCCCATCCGAATGGGAAACCGGCACCCCTCCATTGTTCCCTATGAGACTTTCGAGGCTGCCGACGGCGTCTTCAATCTTGGTATCGCCAATGAGAAGCAATGGAAGCTCTTTTGTGAAGTGATCGATCGACCGGACCTGAAGGATGATCCACGGTTTGTGGACATCCCTTCCCGAGTTCGAAACCACGGCGCACTCCTCGACCAGTTGGCTCCTATATTTCGGACAGCCCCGCTTGCCCATTGGCTACAGCTGTTTCGAAGCTCCAAGCTGCCTTGTGGCGAGGTGCGGACGGTGGCTCAGGCGCTGGAGGAGCCGCAACTGCGCGAGCGTGGGATGATCCTGGAACTCGAACATCCTGTTGCTGGTCGGATTCGAACCATCGGTAGTCCGATCAAGTTGTCCGATGCGGCGCCATCGAAGACCGCGGCGCCTCCTTTGGCCGGACAGCACAACGAAGAGGTTTATGGCCGCGTTCTCGGTTTGAAGCGAGAGGAAATTGAGTCGTTGAAGCAGGAGGGAGTGATCTGAGAGTAGCTATCAGCCCTGACTGGCGCAACGCGCCAGTCGCTGCTGACTGGCGCAACGCGCCAGTCGCTTGGGAACGTAACTGCGCAGCGCACCGTGAAAAACGTGGTTTTTGACGATTTGCTAAGTTGCACGGATAACAGGAGATCCGCGAGCAGTTCCTCAAAAGCAAACCGATGGCCTCGCGGCTTGTTGTTTGGAATCGAGATTGCGCATTCCCGGCCGCAAGGGGATCTTGCTGCCTTGTATCGGATAGAGACGGATCGTGGAGGTGGCCCAGTCATGGACGAAGGGGAACTGGAAGCACTTGCGCGGTCCATAGACCATACCTTGCTGCGAGCCGATGCAACAGATACAGACATTCGCCAGCTTTGTTCGGAAGCGGCCGGATTTCGGTTTGCCGCCGTCTGCGTGAACCCAACCTGGGTCGGTCTCGCTTCCGATACCTTGAAAGATACCGGTGTTGCGGTCTGCTCGGTGGTCGGTTTTCCCCTGGGGGCCACACCATCGGAGGTGAAATGCCACGAGGCCCGCGGCGCTATGCTCAATGGAGCTCGGGAAATAGACATGGTCCTCAATATTGGGCGCTTGAAGTCCGAGCAGGACTCGATTGCCCTGGATGACATCCGGAGAGTGGTGGAAACGGTCCATGAGGAATCGGGCCTTCTCAAAGTCATCCTCGAGACGGCGTTGCTCAATCGAGAAGAAAAAATGAGAGCATGCGGGCTTTCGAGGAGGGCAGGGGCCGATTTCGTCAAGACCTCGACTGGATTCAACGGGGGCGCGACCACCGAGGATATTGTTTTGATGCGACAGGCGGTGGGAAAAGAGATGGGAGTCAAGGCCTCCGGGGGCATTCGCGACGTGCAAACCGCCCGGAGGTTGATGAAGGCCGGCGCTACGCGAATCGGCTCGTCCTCCTCAGTACAGATAATGCGCGACGCTTCCGCGGGTAGTCAGAGGCTATCTCGGGATTAAGCCACATTCTCCCTTTTTGTTTGACTGCCCTATTCCGTCCCACCCCCGTTGCAATCGTTGCCCTAGGCTGCTCGGTCCCGGCGCATCTTCACCAGATTTCGACGGTATGCTATGGTAAAAAGCATGCACCGCTGTCCCAAATGCGGCACGACCTATGAGGCAGAGTATCAATTCTGCCCGCTGGACGGGACCATACTGTCACGGGGCTCGACCAGCTCGGCAACTCACGGGAAAGTGCGCAAACGTGCCGGGTTGCAGGCATCGATTCCTATCAAGACACTGATGGTTGGGCTCGGCCTCCTGGCCCTGGCGGCGCTCTTGTCGTTCCTGGGGGCCTTTTTTTATCTGAACCTCAAGCCGAAGTATGGTGGGCTCGTCGTCAAGACCACGCCCGCTGAGGCGACGATTTTCGTCGACGGAGGGCCGCGCGGCGTGTCCCCACTGACACTGGGAGAACTCAGGGCCGGAATCCACGAGATAAAGGCGCAGAAGGCCGGCTATCAGGAACACGTGCAGCAGGTCGAGGTTGTCCCTTATGCCTCGGAGAACCTGCACTGGGAGCTCACACCACTTGTCGTCACATTGACCAACGAGCAACTCGCCGAGATCGAGAGCCTCGAGAAGAAGCTGGAAGTTTCGCTCAAAGAAGGAATCCTGTTACCTCCTCCGGACGACTACAATTCGCTCCTATTCGCGAACAGCATTTTATCTATCGACCCTGCCAACGAACGGGCGCTGGATGCCAAAAAAGATATCGAAGCACGGTTGCGGCGTTTGGCCGATGTGGCGTATGCGAAGGAGGACTGGCTGGAGGCGGAGAAGCAGTACAAGAATCTGGCTCTGTTGTTCCCGGATGACATTGGGATCAACGAGCGACTCGTCGATATCGGAATGAAGATCGACGAGAGTCTGAAGGACCGCAACCAACAGATCGCCAGCTGGAAGGAAAAGGCGGAAGCAGCTCTGCAGCAAGGCCGACTCCATCCTCCGGACGAGGACAACGCCCTGGACGCGATTCGGACCATTCGGCGACTTGACCGAAGGAATCCGTACGCGAGAACAGCCATGATTCGTCTCAAGGAGATGCTACAAACCCGCGGCGACATCAAGATCAGCAACGAAGATTGGAAAGGCGCCCGAGCAGAGTTTCGTATGGCGCTGCGATATTTTCCCAACGATGAGTACAGCGAAGCGCGCCTGAAGATGGTCGAGGAGAGGTTGAGTCGGACACGGGTGGCCGAGGAGGCGAAGCGCCAGCGGAAGCTACAGGTCGAGAAGAATCGACAGCAGATTGCCTCTGTTCGTACGGGGGCGAAGAAAGCCTACGACTCTCGAGCATACGAAAAGGCGATTGCGGCGTGGCGCGAATACTTGCGGATGGTACCCGAAGGTGATCCCGAGAGCAATGAGGCATACTTCTACCTGGGAGCTTCCTATCTGGATATGAAGCAATGGAATCAGGCCATCCTGAACTTTGAGAAGTGCATTGCCCTGAATCCGGGCCACAAGCTCGCTCATTTCAATCTCGGCATTCTCTACGATCAAAAGCGGGATGATTTGGCCCGGGCGGCCGAGCACCTGCGGAGCGTCGAGGAGCTGGGTGGGGTGGGTGGATACTCGCCAAAACGTATTCAATCGATCCTAAAGGAAATAGAAGAACGAAGGCGGCTTCGGAAGCTCGAACAGAATCCTTTTCCGGTTGAACATAAGCATACATTTTCGAGTTGCCGGGGTAGCCTGCTGTTCAGGGGGGGATCATTCGAGTATCGCACGGCGGAGGCGGATCATAGTTTCCATCTCGAGTTGAACAGTCTCAGGGACTTCAGAATTGAAGGGGATCAGATCCAGGTCCGGACGAGGAACAACAAGAAGTACAACTTCAAGCTCCTAATTCACGGCGATGGTCGGCGCGTGAATCAGATTACAGCCAACTACCTCCAGTAAAGCCCGGTCACCCCCCTTTGCGGATAATCAGATCCTCCGCATGTTCGATCGTTCTCTGTCTCGCGTTGCCACCTGGGCTGTGAAATTGCCCACGCCGATGTGTCGCAATTGAATCAAAGCTGCTTCTTGCCCACCCCAGGGCTGACTCGGCCGGCGCCGGGTCTCGAAATACCCGGCCCGGTGCTACGACCGCGGCGGAAGATACCGAAGATTCCGAACAGCAGGGAACCGAGCAGCGTTCCTATGACGATAGGGATGGGTTGCAGATAGCTTCGGGCCCGACTCACGATGTTCGATGCCAAGACAATCTTCTCGTACTCGAGAACGGGGATGGAGTCTTCGTTGCTGTTCAACAAGCTGGCGCGGAACTGAAACCGGACATCTTCGTTCGCATGATTGAGAATGCTCCATTGCCAGCCTGCGTCCTCACGTTCCGCGACCTGCCGGGTGAGCTCGTCCGTTTCAGACGTGGCCTCCATGAACTCCGCGGAGGCTTTCAGTGTAGCTTCTAGCCGTACCTTTTCCCCGAGGGACTGGTAAAGTTCCCGATCTTCCTTCGATAGTTTTACCGTGTCGACCGATTCTCTGTGAAAGTGAGCAGTCGCCGGTTTGCTCTCCCCTGTGCCCAGGTACTCCGGAATCTGAATTTCGAAATCGCCCAGGTGCGTTTCGCTGAGAAACAAGGAGATTCTCGCGTGGGAGACCGCTTCCTCGGATCTCTCCTGGACGGTTCGCACGGATATTTTCTGGACCGAGTCGCGGAACCCCTCGAGCCGCTCTCGGATCTTGGTCAGCTCCACGTACTTGCCCGCGATCGAGTCTTTTCCGGACGTAAGCGTTCGAATCGTGCTTTGCATCTTTCGACTCGAGGTCTTCAGGTTCTCGATCTCTCCGGAAAGTCGAGAATTGACCTTTTCCTGTCCGGCGAGCTTTTCCTTGAGGGACACCGCTTGGGTCTCGAGTGCCTGCTTGTCGCTTTTTAGTTTCCCCAGCGCCGCGTTGAGTCCGCCGACTTGTGATTCCAGGCCACGATTCACGTCGACCTTGAGATTGAGCGACCGCTGGAGGCTGGTCAATTCACTCTGGTACGTCCCCCTCTTTCCTTCTGACACTTGCAAGTTCTTGCGCAATTGAGAGATCTCGGCTTCGTTTTGGCTCACCTTTTGCTGGAGATCGGAGCCCTGGAGGCGTTGTTGGTTGCGCTCTTTCGTCAACACCTCGTTGTCTCGCTGCGCCTTGCTCAGTCGTTCACTCAACTCACTGAGCCGTTTCTGCACGTTTTCTACGTCCCGCAAAGCATCCTGATGCGCCGGGTTTTGTCGGGCCATCCTCTGAAGAACTTCTTCCCGTTTGCTGCCTGTTGCACGGACGATTTCGCCCACGAGCCGCTCGAACTGGCCTCCCGCATAAGATCGTTTCGACTGCTCGAGGTCGCTGTACGAATCTTCCGTGAACGTCGCCTCCAGCGCCGCCTCGAAGGTACCCTTGTTCGGGAAATCCTCCCTCAGAGACTGGTCGAATTTGTAAATGATCTCGGAAGGCAATGTTCCCGAAATGGACGACAGTTTGACCTTGATTTGGTCGCCGCCAAAATCGAGTTTCAGTATTCGGACCCGGTCTCCGACTTTGAACCGGGGAGAGTTCGGTGTGTACGCCTGTTGCCACCGAAAGGACCCGCCGCGGATCGATAGGAGCTGCACTTCGGCGAAAAGAGGATATCTTAGAAATAGCGCTTTGTTTTCGTACTTCTGGCGGTAGCTGTTTTGAATCGCGCGTGCAACACCTGCGACGAGCAAATCTGCGGATGACAGGGGAGCAAGAACCAGAAAAATGAGACACCGTACGTTCAGCATGCTCATAAGGCCCCGCCGCTTCGAGGTTTTCACCCTGGAAAAGCCAAGGGCTCACTCAAGAATAACCCACATTTTGGGCCAGCACAATTCCCCAAAGAGGGGATCGGTGAATCCAGTTGGGGCGTCAGGGTCCGCAATGTGCAGCTGGAGGTTGTAAAGTCATTGTAGCTCCGTGCCGATCCATCTTTAGAGCAACATACACTCATCGATGGCTTGGCTCCTTTTTCGCGCGGGGCAGCGGGGTTCCATTCTGGTGAAAAGGGGGTGAGGCCATGAAAATCGTGGCCCGCATCGTGAAGCTGGGCGAAGATCAATACCTCTTTGACGGGAAGGTGTTTGACTCCTTCGTAAACGCTCGACGCGTGATGGTCGAACGCACGCGCCTCCGGAGAACGGAGCGCAGGTCACGCACCGGGCGGTAAGCCGGAACGGCCCCATCCATCACGACCTTCCGCAGGCGGGTCCTGGATTATCGAACCCGTATACTTCCGTCGTCCACTCCTCCGACTTACTTATGATAAGATCGTGGCTCACGCTTTGTGGGTGATGACCCATTGCATATCGACTTCGGATGCCGAACGGACCAGGGTCGTGTGAGGAAATCGAATGAAGATTCTTTCACGGCCAATATCGAGCACCGCCTTTTTGTTGTGGCGGACGGCATGGGCGGGCATGTCGCCGGGGAGGTCGCCAGTCAGATCGCCGCATCAACAATGGAAGAAATGCTCGCGAGTTCCGTGATCAACTCGGTCGGGCCTGAAGAAGCACTTCGCAGCGCGGTTGAGAGTGCCAACTCGCGCGTTTACGAAACGCAGCGGGCCAAGCCCGAGCTTGCGGGTATGGGAAGCACTCTGACGGCCATTTCGTTCTATCATGACCACTATTACGTGGTTCACATTGGAGACTCCCGGGCTTACCTTTGTCGTGGGGGAGCGTTGGACCAGTTGACCCGAGACCATTCTCTGGTTTGGCACCTTTTCGAAACTGGGGTCCTTCGAAAAGACGAGCTTTCGAGTCATCCGCAGAAGAATCTCATTACCCGCTCCGTTGGGCCTCACCCCCATCTGGAAGTCGATATCGAGACCGGGGAAGTATCGGAAGGAGATGTCTATCTTCTGTGTTCAGATGGTTTGACCGACGTTGTTTCGGATTCTAAGATCCGGGAGATTCTAACCGACCCCACCAGGACTCCTCAGCAGATGGGCGAGACGCTCGTCGACGAAGCCAACCGTGCCGGCGGACCCGACAATGTCACAGTCGTCGTTGTGCGGCTCGAGCCTGCGAACGAGCAGGAGCCGGATACCGGAGCCCCAAGAGCAGGCTGAAGGGGTCCGGATGCCCGTTCAACGAAGATTCTCGCTGGTTCCAACAGTTGCCGCTCAAACGCTCCTATGAACAACGGGTTCGAAGTTGCCGTGCGCGCCCTCCTGGGGAACTACGAAACATGACGGAACCCCCACGGGAGAGCCCGTTTGTCAAGCGGGTGTTTGCGGAAGTTGGAGGTTCGGTGAAGGTCAGCGAGATTTTCTATAGCATACAGGGCGAATCCAGTTTTACCGGATGGCCCTGTGCTTTCGTTCGACTTGCCACATGCGATCTTCGGTGCAAATACTGCGATACGGAATACGCGTTCTACGACGGACGGGAGATGTCCCTGGCACAGATCCTCGAAACGGTGGAGTCTTACCCCACCAAACTGGTTCTGGTTACTGGCGGGGAGCCAATGTTGCAGGCCGCCGTACATCGCCTGTTCGAGGCACTGATCGTCCGCGGGTACATCGTATGCGTCGAAACGGGCGGTCACGTTTCGCTCAGGGACGTCGATTCGAGAGTTCATAAGATCATGGATCTCAAGTGTCCGTCGAGCGGCATGTCCGAGCGCAATCACTACGAAAATATCGAGTTCTTGACCGGCGAAGACGAGGTAAAGTTCGTGATCGGGGATCAGGCTGACTTTGATTGGTCCTGTAACACGATTCGCCGCTACGACCTTACCGAGAGAGTGGGAAACGTCATTTCCTCACCCGTCCACGGGGTTCTGCCGCCGGAAAAACTCGCGCGCTGGGTTTTGGATTCCGGACTCCGGATGCGGATGCAAGTGCAACTGCACAAAGTGATCTGGCCAAGCGCGCGTCGCGGTCGGTAGGGAACTCTGGTTCCCGGAGTCTGAATGAGCAGTTGGAATCTTCGAGGGACTATTCGTCGTCGACTCGACTCCGAGATAGGGACGCTTCGGAAACAAGCCGCTCTACGGATCGCTCTTTGCTATCCCAGTCCGTATCCCGTGGGCATGAGCTCCCTGGGTTTTCAGACGATCTACAGAGAAATCCATCAGCACCCCGACTGCGTGGCTGAGCGCGCGTTCTTGCCTGACCGCGTCGACGATTACCGCAAATCCAGGATTCCCATATTCACCTACGAAACGGAAACGCGGATTGCGGATTTTCCGATCGTGGCCTTCTCGTTCGCCTATGAACTGGAAATCCACGGGTTTTTCGATGTGTTATCCCTGGGCGGGATTCCTCTTCTCCGGGAGCATCGCGGGCCATCGGATCCGCTGGTGGTAGTCGGCGGGCCCATCACGAATTCGAACCCGCTGCCGCTGGATCCTTTTGCGGACGTGATCCTGTTGGGCGAAGCGGACGACCTGATTCACGATTTTCTGGATTCCGCGCTATCGATGAATCGCGAAAGCTTGCTCCGCGATCTTTCCAAACGACCGGGATGCTATGTGCCGGGCCTGTCGCATTCCGTTCCCGAGATTGCCAGAGCTGCAGACCATAGACTTCCCGCCAGATCCCAGATCCTGGCCGCCGATTCGGTTCTGTCTTCCATGTTTCTCATCGAGCCCGAGCGAGGGTGTTCCCGAGGTTGCACGTACTGTGTGCTGAGACGGACTACCAATGGTGGCATGCGACTTGTGGCCCCGGACCGTATTTCTTCTCTGGTGCCCGCGCATGCCCGGAGGGTCGGGTTGGTTGGGGCGGCCGTCACGGACCATCCGCAGATCAAGGACATTGTGCGGTTGATCATCGATTCGGAACGGGAGATAGGAATATCGAGCCTCCGGGCGGATCGCCTCGATTCGGAGTTTGTCGGGCTGCTGGCAAGAGGCGGTTATCGAACATTGACGACCGCATCCGACGGTGCATCGCAGAGAATACGGGACTTTGTCGATCGAAAGACGAGCGAGCAGCATCTGATTCGTGCTGCCAAGCTCGCAAGACAGCATCGACTGCATCGGTTGAAACTCTACGAAATGCTTGGACTGCCCGGAGAAAACACGTCCGACATCGATGAATTGACTCGGTTCTGCCTCGAGCTTGCCCAGATCATTCCTGTTGCACTCGGCATCTCGCCTTTCGTGGCGAAAAGGAACACTCCGCTCGACGGTGCCCCGTATGAATCCATTTCCTCGCTCGATCGAAAGTTAGCGAGGTTGCGCCGGGGCCTGCAAGGCAAGGTGCAGATGCGGCCTACCTCGGCCCGGTGGGGATGGTTGGAGTACATGCTGTCGCAAGGCGGAAGGGAAGCCGGATTGGCGGCCATGGATGCCTATCGGAAGGGAGGAAAATTTGTCTCCTGGAAAAGAGCAATCGAAGATCGTGGAGTAGTCCCTTTTGGCTCGCGGGGTGCCGTCGATGGCAGAAGAGTCCCCCCCACTTTGCCGTGGAAAACACCGGCAGGCCGAATCGCGCCACTTCGCGAAACACCATCCGAGCAGACGCGAGTCAAAAGCGAACCATGAAATAAGGACGCTTTTCCAAATGGACGGCGTCAATAAAGCGCACCTTCCTGGACTCCAAAGTCATGAGCAGTGTGTGTGTGCGACTTCCGCCGCCGAAAAACCGGACACCCTTCAAGAGTGCCCCGTCCGTCACACCGCAGGCCGCGAATATGATATTCCTCCCCGGCGCAAGGTCCTCGGTCGAGTAGATCTTCTTCAAATCGGTCACGCCCATGGCCTTCAGGCGCGCTTCCTGGTCCGGTTTCGCAACCATCAATCTTGCTTGAATCTCCCCGTTGAGACAGCGAAGCGCGGCGGCGGCGAGCACACCCTCCGGTGCTCCCCCGGTCCCCATGACGGCATGAACTCCCGTACCCACGACCGCGGCGGAGATGCCGGCGGACAAATCGCCGTCGCCGATTAGCCGGATGCGCGCCCCACATTCGCGGATTTCTTTGATCAGCTGTTCGTGCCTCGGCCGATCCAGAACGATGACGACGAGGTCTTCTACCTTCCGCTCCAGCCGGCTGGCAATCGCTGTCAGGTTGTGCTTGACGGGCGCGTCGATGTCGATGGCTCCCCGACTTGAGGGGCCGACGATGATCTTTTGCATGTAGCAGTCCGGGGCATGAAGAAGGCCCCCCTTTTCCGACGCCGCGATCACCGCAATTGCATTGTTCGCTCCGGTCGCACAGAGATTGGTTCCCTCGAGCGGATCTACGGCAATATCTACCACCGGAACATCTTGGCCAGCTTGCGGATTTCCCAGCTTCTCGCCAATGAACAGCATCGGAGCCTCGTCACGCTCTCCCTCGCCGATTACAACCGTGCCATCCATGGGCATTCTGTGCATTGCCGTTCGCATCGCCTCGGTTGCGACTTGATCGGAGTACCGTCGGTCGCCCAAGCCCATCGTATGGGCAGATGCGATCGCCGCCTTTTCAACGACCGCCATGAACTCCTGACCTAACTCATGTTCCATTTAGTCGGCTCCTATTAGTCGGCTCCTAGGTACTAGGCAACAGTGATGTCCTGGCAAAGATAAACATCCTGAATGGCGTTCAGAATGGCCACTCCATCCTCCATTGGTCGCTGAAAGGCCTTCCTGCCCGAGATCAACCCCATACCACCCGCACGCTTGTTGATCACCGCGGTCGTTACGGCCTCTGCCATATCACTGGCTCCGCCGCTCGCCCCTCCGGAGTTGATCAAACCGCAACGCCCCATATAGCAATTGGCGATTTGATAGCGGGTCAAGTCGATGGGGTGCTCTGTGGTGAGTTCACTGTATACCTTTTTGTGAGTCTTGCCGAACTTCAGCGCTTCATAGCCGCCGTTGTTGACGGGAAGTTTTTGCTTGATGATATCGGCCTCTATCGTTACGCCAAGGTGGTTCGCCTGGCCCGTCAGGTCGGCTGACGCATGATAGTCCGTGCCGTCCTTTTTGAAGGCGGAGTTGCGGAGGTAGCACCAAAGGATGGTTGCCATGCCGAGCTCGTGCGCCTGACGAAAAGCCGCGGTGACTTCCTGAATCTGTCTCTTGGACTCTGGCGAACCGAAATAAACCGTCGCTCCGACCGCGACGGCACCCAGATCGAAGGCCTGCTTGACACTGGAGAATACGATCTGATCAAAGGAGTTGGGATAGGAGATGAACTCGTTGTGGTTCAATTTGAGGATGAAGGGGATTCTGTGGGCATACTTCCGGCACACCGACCCCAGAACCCCGAGCGTAGAAGCGATGGCGTTACATCCGCCTTCCAGCGCCAGCTTGACCAAGTTTTCCCCGTCGAAGTAAATGGGGTTCGGAGCGAACGAGGCGCCGCCGGAATGTTCTATCCCCTGATCGACCGGCAGGATGGAAACGTACCCGGTCCCGGCCAGCCGCCCATGATCGAAAAGAGCCTGTAGACTACGCAATACTTGCGCGGGGCGATCACTGAGACCCCAGACACGCTCCACGAAGTCCGAACCGGGAAGGTGAAGTTGATCTCTTGCAACGGTTTGGCACTGATGCTCGAGATAGTAGCCCGCCTTTTCTCCAAGCAGAGACTCGATGTTCTGCAAGGGACGGGTTGGGTTGACGGCAATCGATGAAGACATGGGAGAGCTCCTTCTTATTCGATTTCAACTCTGCGGGTGTGACCAATGAGGTGCCATTATGCGGGCCCTGGCCGGGATGGCCATTATAGACGACGCGTTGTCCAGGTTTCAAGGAAGCCCGACACACGGGTGCTCCCCCTGAAACGAGGCGCCCCTTTCGACCCCATTCTCGCGCTTGTCTCGTTCCCCGCTCTCAGGCGGCAACAACCCCGGCGGCAACAACCCCATTGTTCACTTCGGCGAAGGGAGACGATACCTTTGTACAAAAAAACGACCAGCGGCGCCTCCGCCCGCGCGGAGGCTTGCAAGAATCCTTTCCAACAGGAGTATTCCTTTATGATAAAGTCCTTGCTAGTGAAGACCTGCGGAAACCGGAATCACTAGGCAGAAACGGGCACGAGAAATTAAATGCTTCTACGGGTTCGGGAGTATGTTTTGGAACAACACGCGCCATTTTGCGTACAATTGATCGCAACGAATCTTGAAGTCGGAGGTTTTTTTGATGAGTAATACCGTAGAGCCTGGGCGAAGGTCTGGTCGCCTCTTGAGTTATCTCATGGTGTTGTTGGTCCTCACTTTGGGGATTGGAATCGGCACTCTCATCTCGTATCGCGTTGGGGCGACGGGAGCGGGAGAAAGCCAAATAGAAGTCGCGCGTGGTGGGCAACCTGTGGTGGCCGGGTCCGCGCTTGCTCTGTCGGATGCGTTCAAGGAGGCTGCCAGCCTCGTGGAGTCGGCGGTGGTAAACATCAACACAGAGGAAGTCGTCCGTCGCCGATCGAGGAGCCAGACACCGGGCGCCGATCCCCTGGAGGATTGGTTTCGGCGCTTCATGCCCGAAATGCCGGAGAATTTCACACGCCGGAGTCTCGGATCGGGCGTCATTGTCGATCGTCAGGGATTTATCATTACCAACAATCACGTGGTGGCGGGCGCCAGCAAGATAAAGGTCGGCCTGAAGAGCGGACAAGAGTACCGCGGGAGAATTATCAGTTCCGACGAGTATTCCGATATCGCCGTCATCAAGATCGATGCGAATGAAGATCTTCCTTTCGCCAAGATCGGAGATGCGGAAGCGTTGAAGGTCGGAGATTGGGTGCTGGCCATCGGCAGTCCGTTCGGTCTGGAGCAGACGGTGACCGCCGGGATCATTTCCGCCACCGGCCGCGTATTCGACACGCCCAACAGATCGACGCTCTTCAACGATTATCTTCAAACCGACGCAGCGATCAATCCAGGCAACAGTGGCGGTCCTCTCGTCAGCCTCAATGGGGCAGTGGTGGGAATCAACACGTTCATCTCGACCACGACCCGATCCAACGCGGGCGTCGGCTTCGCGGTCCCATCCCACATCTTCGTCAACGTCTACAACCAAATTCTGAATCAGGGCGAGGTGACGCGTGGATGGCTAGGCGTCAACATGAACTTTTTGCCGAACGCCGACTCATTTACGCGGGAAATGGCAAAGTACTTCGGGGTAAAGCAAAGCGGAGGCGTGCTCATCACGGGCCTCAGTGACGCCGATGGGAAGGCATCGAGTACGGGACCGGCGGCCAAAGCAGGGGTCCGGCCCGAGGACGTCGTGATCGAGTTCAACGGACAGTCGATCCTGGCAGTTCATGATCTTCGCTCGGCCGTGGCCAACACGACGCCCGGGTCGACCGTTTCCATGAAGGTTGTGCGAAAGGGGATCGAGAAAGAACTGGAAGTCACGGTGGGAAAGCGGACGTTGGAAGAGCAGAACCCCGGGGCCTTTACTTTCGAGGAGCCTGCAAAGGAGCCGAAGCCGGAAATCGGTCTAACCTTCGATGATGTTCCTGCGCGATTGGCACGCGAACTGGATGTTCCGGGCGGTGCCGTCGTCACAGAAGTAGCCCCCGGAAGCTTATCGGAGGAGGCCGGATTGGTGGGCGGAAACCAAGGAGTGATGGACGTCATCGTTGAGGCCAACGGCCATAAAATCGAGAGCGCCCGTGATCTCGTGAATCTCTTTCGACCGCTCAAGAGCGGGGACGCAGTCGTCCTCAAGTTTCTCCGCTACTACAGTTCGGGACAAGGAGGGTCTTCGACCTTTTACACCAGTATTATGAAACCTTGAGAAGCGCTATGTTGGAGGTGTACGGCCAGCGCGTCCGGAGACTCCTTTGAGAAGGTAGCGCAAGAAAAAACCGCTTCAGTGCCTATTGCGGATTGGAAGTTCAGCTCCAATCCGCAATCGTGTTTTTGAGACAAGTCCGAGGATCGTATCCATATGGCGTCGGCATTCGAACAGGTTGTAGAAGCCAGGGGACACCTGATCGATTCGGGCATCATGTCCCAGATCATGGATCGGATCATCGAGCAGAAGTGCACGTTCAAGTTCGAGGAGTTCGAAGTCGGGAAGACGAACAACGATGCTTCCGTCGTGCGCATCAAGGTACAGGCACCCAGCCGCGACGTGTTGACGGAACTGCTCAGCGTGCTCGTGCCGCTGGGTTGCTATCTGGCCGACGAAGAGGACGTCCGGATTGGAAGGGCGCCGGGCAATCGCTTTGTTCCTGACGACTTTTATTCGACCACCAACTTTCGTACCTTCGTACGTCTCGACCAACAATGGGTTTCTGTCGCCGATCAAAGGATGGACGCTGTCGTTCGGATCGAGGCGGCTGGGCCCCATTGTGTCAAGCTCAGGGATGTAAAGCGGGGAGACCTCATCGTTTGCGGTCATCGAGGCATCAAGGTGATTCCCGATTTCAAGAGCCGGGAGCGCAAAGACTTCGGTTTCATGGCCAGCGAGGTGTCTTCGGAAAAGCGAGTCGAGGTCGTGGTGATGCAGTTGGCCGCAATGTTACGGGAGGCCCGCGCAGACCAAAAGAAAATCGTGCTGGTCGCGGGTCCGGTGGTGGTTCACACGGGAGGGGTGGAGGGCGTTGTGAGCCTGATTCGCAAGGGTTATGTGCAAGCCTTCTTGGGCGGCAACGCCATTGCTGTTCACGATATCGAGCACGCGCTTTACAGCACCTCGCTCGGCGTGCATCTCGAGACCGGGGGCCCCGCACACGAGGGGCACCGCAATCATATGCGCGCCATCAATCTGATCAATCATCATGGAAGCATCGGTAAGGCTGTACGGGCGGGGGTGTTGACCTCCGGGATCATGTACGAGCTGGTTGTAAACGACGTTCCCTTTGCCCTTGCCGGTAGCATTCGCGATGATGGCCCCCTTCCCGATACCATCAATGACATGATCGATGCGCAAGGGGCATACCAACAACTTCTGAACGACGCGGCCATCGTCATGATTCTGGGAACGATGCTTCACGGGATCGGCACCTCTAATATGATCCCCTCCTGGGTTCAAACAATCTGTGTCGATATCAACCCCGCGGTAGTGACAAAGCTATCGGATCGTGGATCCACTCAGACGGTGGGAGTGGTGGCGGACGTCGGGACGTTTCTTCATTTGCTCAAGAACCAACTGTAAGCCGGACGACCTCTTTCGTAATTGACGCACTCAGCATAGAGGCATCATAATCAAAGTAGGTTCGACGATCAGTGACTGACCGGCGCGACGCGCCGGTCACTTGGAACGGAAACAGCCCAGTCGAACACCGACAATACGATTTTCGCGATTTTGTTAGATTTTGTTAAATGATACACAAATTACCAGATCCGCGAGCTGTTTCCTAAGAGTGATGCGGGTTACGGCGCTTGGTACTTTCCGCTTGTCCCCGCTTGCTCCGAGATCCGGTCGCCCTTTTCTAGCCACGAAGATCGATCACCCGATAACGATAAGACAGGAGACGGGTTCCACCTATGATCATTGGCCTGCCGAAAGAGATCAAAGATAGCGAGTTTCGCGTCGGCATCGTCCCCTCGGGAGTCCACACCCTGGTGTTGGAAGGGCACAGGGTCTTGGTGCAGAAGGGCGCCGGCGAGGGGAGCAGTATCCCCGACGGGGAATACCGGGACGCCGGTGGCGAGCTGGTGCCCACGGCAGGGGATGTGTACCGCGATTCGGAGATGGTGATCAAGGTCAAGGAGCCTATAGAGCCCGAATACGATCTCTTGAGAGAAGGCCAGATCCTTTTTGCGTATCTGCATCTGGCACCGGCGCGCGAGTTGACTCAAATGCTTGTGGATCGGAAAGTTACCGGCATCGCGTACGAGACGATCCGTTTGCCCGATGGAACCCTCCCCCTGCTGACGCCCATGAGTGAGGTTGCGGGGCGCATGTCGATCCAAGTGGGTGCTTATTACCTGCAGAGGCCCAACGGGGGGTACGGAGAGCTGTTGGGAGGTGTTCCGGGGGTTCCTCCCTCGAACGTGGTCGTTATCGGCGGAGGTACGGTCGGATTGAACGCTACCAAAATAGCATTGGGGTTCGGGGCCCGGGTGACGGTAATTGATCTTGATGTGAACCGCCTGCGATACCTGGACGATCTTTTTTTGGGCGCGTCGAGACCCTCATGTCCAACCCGTACAATATCCGGAATTCGGTCGAGAAGGCAGATCTCCTGATCGGTGCCGTGCTCATTTGTGGCGCCGAAGCCCCCAAGCTGGTATCGCGCGAGATGATTTCGACGATGAGGGCCGGGTCGGTTGTGGTGGACGTAGCGGTGGACCAAGGAGGTTGTATCGAGACAACGTCTCCCACGACTCACAGTGCCCCGACGTTTATCGTCGATGGCGTCGTGCACTATTGCGTCGCGAACATGCCTGGAGCTGTGCCTCGAACATCGACCTTTGCCCTCACCAATGTGACTCTTCCGTATGCACGCCAGCTGGCGGACCGCGCTCTGAGCGGCGGCATACTGGACCCAGCCCTACGACTCGGAATCAACACTCATCGGGGCCAAATCACCTGCGAGCCGGTGGCGCAGGCCACCGAGCTCCCATATCGGCCGCTGGATACATTGATGTGATCACCGGTGAAATCGTAGGCTGCTCACGCCGTGAGCGGCAATCTGCAACAGACCGGCGATAGGGGTTTCGAGACAATCACCCCGACCGGTGACTTTGTTGACTTTGTTTCTTTTGGTACTATAAAATCTCTCCAGTGAGTCGCCCTGAGTTCTTCCCTTCCAGATTGGTCGGCAGAGATCGGCTGGAGCGACTGGTTGATCCGGCGACCGAAGAGTGGGTCTGAGATGCAATCAACGGACGAAGTCGGTCTCAACGACCGCGCAAACAACATACTGCGTTCAATCATCTCGGCATTCATTTCAACCGGGAAGCCTGTCGGATCTCGCAAGATTGCGCGCACCAGTCCGGAAAAACTGAGCGCCGCGACCGTTCGTAACATCATGGCAGACCTGGAGGAGTGGGGCTTTCTCAGTCAGCCACATACTTCGGCGGGGCGTATCCCAACCGACAAAGCATACCGTCATTATGTGGATCATATGCTGGATCGCCCTGTGATCTCGCTGCAGGAGCGCGCGTTGATTGAAATGAATCTGCACAAAGCCGACAACAGCGCGGACCAATTGATGGCCAGGACGAGTCAGGTGCTTTCCCAAGTGTCCAACGGCTTGGGTATCGTCATTTCCCCGTCCATCGGCGGGGTCGCACTCCAGCACATTCAGTTCATGAGCCTGTCGGACAAAAGACTGCTTGTGATTTTGGTCTCCCGGGCAGGCATCGTTCAAAACCGGGTCATCCACATCGATGAAGACTATTCTCAGACAGACCTCGATCAGGCAGCCCGCTATATCGTTGACAATTTTAAAGATAAGACCCTGCTTGAAATCAGGACACAGATCCTAAAGATGATCAAGCGAGAGCAAGCCCGTTACGATCGGCTCATGCAACGAGTGATCAAACTGAGCACCCGGACATTTGCCGAAACCGACGATGGGGCTCAAGGGGATATGTACGTGGACGGTGCCTCAAATCTAATCAAAACCCCCGAGTTTTCCGATATCAACAAGATGAGAACACTCTTCGAGACCATCGAGGAGAAGAGCCGGCTTGCCTCCCTGATAGCGGAATGCATCGAGGGAGACACCCAGGAAGTTCGCATCATAATTGGCGCCGAGAATCCTTTGCCCGGAATCGAGGATTGTACCCTCATAACCTCTCGATACACGCTGGACTCCAGAACTCATGGATCTTTGGGGGTCTTAGGCCCCACTCGGATGGAATATGGGCGTGCGATTTCACTCGTGGATTATGTAGCGAGACTATTCGGTCAGGTACTCGGTAGTCAGCAAAGCCGAACTTGAGATTGTGAGTTGCAATATGCCCACGCACCCGCCGGGCTCATCCGGCGCAGCCTCCTCGGAAAACGAAGAACGCCACGAAGCGGAGGCTCCCCAGACAGAACTGGACACTGAACTCGATGCCATGCGAGCGGAACGGGATGAATGGCACGAGCGTTTCCTGCGCACGGCGGCTGAGTTCGACAACTACCGGAAGCGATCCGAAAAAGAGAAGCTGGAGTATGTTGCGCGAGCCAAGAGCGCCGTGCTGGTCGAGATTCTCCCATGCCTGGATGCTTGTGAACGGGCCCTGGAAAGTTTTTCGGAGGTCTCGAAGGTGAGCGACGACCTCGGTGAATACCGGGCAGGTGTGGAGTTACTTTTCAAACAGCTGACCGACACGCTGGCGCGCCTGGGCGTGACCCCGATGGAGGTTCAAGGCGAGTTGTTTGATCCCCATCTCCACGAAGCTTTGAGCCGGCTGGAGACAGCGGAGTATGAAGAAAACACTGTGATCGAAGAACTGAGAAAAGGGTATCTGTACAAGGGTCGCCTCTTGCGTCCGGCGCAGGTCATCGTAGCGCCCCCCCCGAACGCCGGGTCGGACGAGCCCTCGGAAGAACCGATCGAAACATCCCCTCCGTAATTCATAATCATGGGCAAAGTCATTGGACTAGATCTTGGGACCACGAACTCCTGCGTTGCCGTGCTGGAGGGATCGTCGGTCCAGATAATCCCGAACGACATGAGCGGGCATACCACCCCCTCGGTTGTTGCCTTTACCGAGAAGGGCGAGCGTTTGTTGGGGCAGATTGCCAAACGGCAATCGGTCACCAACGCCGCGAACACTTTGTATGCCGTCAAGCGACTCATGGGCCGACGGTACGACTCCGCTGAGGTTCAAAAGCTAAGGTCTGTGTTGAGCTATACCTTGGCCGCCTCCGAAAACGGAGACGTTTGCGTCTCGGCATTGCAGAAAGAGTACAGTCCGCCTGAAATCTCGGCGATGCTTCTGCAGTATCTGAAGTCCATAGCGGAAGAGTTCATTGGCGAAGAGGTCATTGAAGCGGTCATTACGGTTCCGGCCTATTTCGATGATTCGCAACGCCAGGCTACCAAGGATGCCGGCAAGATCGCGGGGCTCGAGGTCCGGCGTATACTCAGTGAGCCCACGGCAGCCGCATTGGCCTATGGCCTGGGAAAGAGGGAAAAGGAAAGAGTCGCAATTTTCGATCTCGGTGGAGGTACATTCGATATTTCAATTCTCGAGCTCAGCGGCGGGGTCTTCGAGGTGCTCGCCACCTGCGGTGACAGTTTTCTTGGTGGGGAGGACTTCGATCAGCAAATCATCGAGTGGATGATGGCGGAGTTCCGTGCGGAGACAGGGTTGGACCTTGGCAAGGACATCCTGGCCCGCCAGCGACTGAAAGAAACGGCCGAAAAGGCGAAGTGCGATCTTTCGGTGGCCGAAGAATCGAAGCTAAACCTGCCCTTCATTTCGGCAGACGCTCACGGGCCCAAACATCTCGACAAGCTGTTGACTCGTCAAAAGTTCGAGGAGTTGGTGGCTGACCTGATCGAAAGGACCACGAAATACTGCGAAAACGCTCTGGCCGACGCCAAATTGACCGCCGACGAAATCGACAAAGTAATTCTGGTCGGAGGACAAACCAGAACCCCGGCCGTCGCGCGTCACGTAGAAAAGATCTTCGGTCAGAAGCCTTCCGCGGAGGTGAATCCCGATGAAGTCGTGGCCGTGGGTGCAGCCATGCAAGGCGGTATTCTGGAGGGAGAGATCAAAGACATTGTCTTGCTCGATGTTCTCCCCCTCTCGCTCGGAGTCGAGACGCACGGGGGCCTTTTTACAAAGATCATCGAGCACAACTCAACGATTCCGCTGAAGAAGAGTGCGGTCTTCACCACGGTCGCCGATAACCAGGAGGTCGTCGAGGTCCACGTGCTTCAAGGCGAGCGCGAGCTGGTGAAGTTCAATCGTTCGCTGGCAAGATTCTCGCTCGTAGGAATTGGAGCCGCCCCAAGGGGGGCGCCGCAGATCGAGGTCACTTTCGATATCGACGCGAATGGCATCGTCAGCGTCTCGGCATCGGATAAAGTGTCGGGCAGGGAACAAGCAATCAAGATTTCACCGACGACCGGATTGAGTCAGGAAGAGATCCAGCGCATGATCATGGAGGCGAAGCAGTTTGCCGCGAGCGACCTTGCGGTGAAGACACTCACCGAAATGAGGAACCGGATCAAGGGACACGTATCCTCTTTATCTAGAACCTATTCCGAGTACGGCTGGCTTCTTGACAATGAGAAGCAGGAAATGATAAAAACCACGCTTCAAGTGGCGAAATCCCTCGCGGAGGACGAGGCGGACGCTGATCTAGTCAAGGAGTTGTTGGCCAAGCTGGATGATGCTTCTTCCAAACTGACCTCTGCTATGTTTCGAGCCCCTGAAGGAGTTGTCCGCCAGAAAGAAGGTTCCGAAGAAGACTTGCAAAATATTGTGCGGTCGGCATTGAATCAGTTCGAGCCCGAATCATAGATAGCGGCCTCGATTCCTTCGCGGGAGTTCCCCTTTGAGTCAGAAGCGCGATTACTACGAGGTCCTCGGTATCTCCACGGACGCCTCGGACTCCGACGTCAAGAGTGCCTACCGCAAGCTCGCCCTTCGCTATCACCCCGATAAGAACCCCGGAGACCATCACGCGGAAGAGCAATTCAAGGAAGCCGCCGAGGCATACAGCGTGCTGAGCGATCCTGAAAAGAGAGCCCGGTACGACCGTTTCGGTCATGCCGGACTGCAGGGCGGATTCAGCGGGTTCGATCCGGCTACCTTCGGCGATTTCGGTGACATTCTCGGGGAGTTCTTTGGTTTTGGGGATACGTTCGGGACGCGGCGCCGGGGAGGGTCGGAGAGGGGTGCCGACTTGCGGTACGACCTCAAGGTCTCGTTCCGCGAGGCGGCCTTCGGGCTCAAGACGAAGATCAAGATTCCCAGAGAGGATACTTGCCAAAGCTGCCAGGGAAACGGAATGGCTCCCGGCAAGAGCGCGGCAACCTGCCCTACCTGTCACGGAACCGGACAGGTCCGATACCAGCAGGGGTTCTTTTCCATAAGCCGGACCTGCAGCCAATGTCACGGCGGCGGCAAGATCATCCAGGACCCCTGTAAGGCCTGCCAGGGGCGTGGCCGAGTCCGGAAAGAAAAGGTCCTGGAGGTGAAGATCCCAGCGGGTGTCGACAACGGCGCGCGATTGAGAATTCAGGGTGAGGGAGAGGCCGGTCTTCATGGAGGTCAGGCTGGAGACCTCTACGTGGTCATCTACGTCGAAGAACATCCCTTCTTCCAGCGGCAGGGAAGCAATATCTATTGCCAGGTTCCGATCGGTATCGCTCAGGCGGTGCTCGGGGGTGAAATCTCTGTTCCCACGCTCGAGGGGGAAGAAAGGCTGAAGATCCCGGAGGGCACCCAGAGTGGCTCCGTGTTTCGAATGCGAAACAAGGGGGTGGTAAACCTGGGAGAAAGAGGACGCGGCGATCAATACGTGACGGTCAATATCGTCGTTCCGACAAAGCTGACCCGGGAGCAACGCGAGGTGTTCGTGCAGTTGGCCGAGCTCGCCAGGGAGGACGAACTTTCGCAGGAAAAAAACATCTTCGACAAGGTCAAAGACATATTTGGATAATGCCCCCCGGTTGAGACGATTCTTTGTTCCCCCGGATCAAATCCAAAGAAGAACCGCGCAGCTCGATTCCGACCAGATTCATCACTTGATTGACGTTCTGAGAATTCGTCCTGGCGAAACCGTCGAGGTCTTCGACGGTGAGGGGAACTGCTTTGCCGGCCTGGTGGAGAGACAAGAGGGTGAGATCAGGATCGGTTCCCTTGAGGCGACCGAGCCTATTTCCGAATCCCCGATCAGAATCGTGCTCGCACTGGCCCTCTGTAAAGCGCCGAGCTTCGACTGGATCCTGCAAAAGTCGACTGAGCTGGGGGTTCACCAAATCGTTCCGTTACAAACTCATCACTGTGCCGTGCAGATCCCGGAGAGTCGATGGAACACGCGCCTTGAGCGCTGTCGCAGGATCGTGCAAGAGGCGGCACGCCAGAGTGGCCGATCCGTCGTCCCGGTCGTTGGTCATCCGCTGCATTTCGGGGCTTTTGTGGCGATGGAAGAATTCAGAAACGCGGAGAGGCTGTTATACTACGAGAATTCTCCGAATCGATGGGAAGGAATTGTCTCTGATGCCAGCGAAAGCGAATGGGTAGTCTGCATCGGACCTGAAGGAGGATGGCATCCCACGGAGGTTCTGCGCGCCCAAAAGGCGGGGTTTCGCATTTGCGGCATGGGTCCCAGGGTACTGAGGACGGAGACGGCCGCATTGACGGCTGTGTCCGTTCTCCAATTCGTTGCCGGCGATCTCGGAGCCACGGGAAAGTGATGGCGATCCGGATTTCGAAACGCTCAGCACGATGTCTTTTGTGGTGGTTCTGGGCTGCCATTCTGCCGACGACCCACTCCACCTGGGCCCAGCAGAGACCTTTGCAGACAGAAGATACAGATCTGGTGAAACAAGGGCGGGTCCGTGCCCAATTCGGTTTTGAGTTCTTGCAGAACAAGCGATACTCCCTATCCGGATTGGAGGGAGATCTCACACGAGTGGCGGTGCTGTCGGCTTACTTTGGTCTGGGCGGGCGGGCGGACTTTCAAGCGTCGGGGGTGATTCGGGATTTCCTGTCCGTGTCCCGGCGAGGGTCCGCGGTGATTCCCCCTGATTTCGCAGGCGATACGACGAGTGACGTAGGAGACTTTCAACTGGCAACCCGGATCAAGCTTGTCGATGAGGCTCGCCAAACACCCGCGATTGGCTTCAAGTTTGCCGTGCAGCTGCCAAATGCGAGCAACGAGAGTGGATTGGGTGCCGACGTCACGAATTTTCACGCTCACGTCCTTCTCTCCAAGGAATGGAAAAAAATTCAATTCCTCGGGAATCTGGGCCTTTCGATTCTCGGATCCGCTGTGACCCCGAACTCGCAGTCCGACATGTTTGCCTACGGGGCAGCAACAATCATCCCGGTGCACCGCAAGATCAACCTGGTCGCCGAGATTACCGGAAGGGAAGGCCCGAAAAGAGTGGGAAACGAAAGCCGCCGCCAGGTTCGGTTCGGCGCTCAATTCCGCACTGCGGGCCTCCGTTGGGATCTGGCAGGCATCGCCGGGTTCAAGGACTTTGACGCAGACTCGGGCTTGGCGGTTGGAATCACGTACGAGTTTCAGGCGTTTGGTCGTTCAAAAAGCCCTAAAACTATCAAGTAAGCCAGGAAGGCTCAAATCGTGGATCGGGCACCGGTTGTTATTGCAAAGACTTGGAACGCCACGGAGGCCACAGTGATCAAGAGCCTGCTGGAGAGCTATCAGGTTCCCTGCCACTGTGCGACCCGAATCCCCCATAATATCTACCCGATCAATATTGAGGGCGTGTCGGAGATCCGTATTTTTGTTCCCGCGACCCTGGCGTCGTATGCCCGCAATATCCTGGACGAACATCGCCGTCCTCCAACCCATTTGCGTCTCGTCGACGCAGAATGAGCCGGGGGCCACCGAAGTTTTCACAACCTGTGAATCGGGGGTGCTCCCACCGTGCAACATCCCTGCCGGTGCCAAGAGAGATCGAGGCCTTGGGTGCGCACGAATTCAGCTTGGAACGGATCCCCGGAACCAGGCAAACGCTTCTTTTTAATAGGGATAGTAAAGGTTTCCGGGAAGCTCGAAGCACGGGCCTGGTCGCCGGTCTGCCTGAGGGACCACCATTCAAGGCACTGATGGGAAATGACATAGGAGATATCATGCGTCTTGGCGGCCAGCCCGGTCTCGGGACGAGGGCCAGCCGTTTGCTGCGGATCTTCCGACGTTGAGACCCCTATGGTGGCTCGAAATCCGTTCGCGAGCGTACTGATTTGCACAGAATTTTCACAGTCGGGGGGCGGGCTACCCTCATCCTTCGAGGTTAGCAGCATCCTGTTTGTCGAACACGGTGTCCATTTGAAGCCGTGGGAGGAGAGACATCCGGGCTCGCTCAAAAAAAGTAACCCCCCTAGGCGCGGGCACCGAAAATGGCGGTTCCGACCCTCACGATGGTCGAGCCTTCCTGAATGGCCACTTCGAAATCATGACTCATCCCCATGGAGAGCTCACGCCGGTTCAGGCAACCAGGCGATCGCGTCTCGAGATCATCGCTCAGTTCGCGCAATTCAGCAAAGAATGGTCGCACCTTCTCCGGTTCTTCGAAAAACGGTGGGAGAGTCATCAGCCCATCGATCCGAAGCCCCGGAAGCCGACCAACTTCCGTAACAAGGTCCACGAGGCGCTCTTTCCCGGCTCCAAACTTGCTGGGCTCGCGGCCCAGATCTACCTGCATGAGGACGGGAAGCGTCTTGCCGATTTCATGACAGGCTGAACTGACTCTTCGTGCCAGCTTCAAGCTGTCGATGGAGTGAATCATGTCGAAGAGCTCGGCCGCCACAGCCGCCTTGTTGCTCTGCAAATGACCAATCAAATGCCAGGCAACCGTTTCCTCCGAGAGTGCGCCGATCTTAGTTGCGGCCTCCTGCACGCGGTTCTCCCCAAAGGAGCGCAGCCCCGCGCTAATGGCTTCCGCAACAACGTCAGCAGCAAAAGTCTTGGATACGGCAAGAAGCGTGATTTCGCTCGGTTCCCGTTCACACGCCAGAGCTGCGCGCCGCATTCTCTTCCGAACTTCGGCTATACGGGCCGAAATGGCTTTCATCAAGGACATCCTCCGCGGTACCGATTGTGTTGCCGGCAGCCCTTTGTTACTCTCGGGACAGCCTGCGCTATGTCGTGTTTACGAACAGGGGACTCAATTGATTTTAGGACCGCGGCCGGCGGCGTGCAAGAACCGGAGGCGCAGTGTTTATCACTTTTGAAGGAATAGAGGGTTCCGGCAAGAGCGTGCAGGTGCGCAGAGCTCACCGATATCTCGAATCGCGAGGCTATCCGTGCCTTGTCACACGGGAACCGGGAGGCACCGACTTCGGCGCTTCCGTGCGTCAGATCCTGCTTCGCCAGGACGGCGTCCGGCGAGAGCCGGTAGCCGAGTTGCTTCTCTATCTCGCCGACCGATATCAGCATTTGGCTGAAGTCGTGTTTCCTGCCGTCCGGCGGGGCGATATCGTGCTATCGGACCGATATCACGACGCCACCTGCGCCTATCAGGGCGCTGGGCGGGGCGTATCGCAAGAGACCATCGATTTGCTTGCCCGGGGCCTCGAGATTCGGGATCCCGATAGAACGATCTTGCTCGATTTGGAGCCATCCGTCGGTATAGCCCGGGCCAGGACTCGAAACCGATCGACGGGACGAACACGAGACGAGGGGCGATTCGAAGCGGAGGACCTGAGATTCCATCAGCAAGTGCGGGATGCCTATCTCGACCGTGCACGGCAGTTTCCTGACCGGATTCAGGTCGTCTCCGCAACGGGGAGCGAGCAAGAGGTTTTCCAGAGGATTGTCCCCTGCCTGGAAGAATGGGTTGACCGAACGGAGTAGAGGCACGTATGCACGAGGCACCGACCAAGGAAACTTTCTTGGGAAATGGTCACGCCGTTGAGATTGTTTGGCGCGCGATGGCCCAAGAACGCCTCCCACACGCAATGATCTTTTCAGGTCCGCAAGGGGTTGGAAAGCAAACCCTCGCCCTACTCCTCGCGCGGGCTCTAAACTGTCTCTCCCCCCGAAACGGACAATCCTGTGAACAATGCCGGAGCTGCCGGAAGATCCTCGCGCACCAACATCCTGACGTCCGGCTGATCAGTCCCGAAGGGTCAGTCATTCGAATCGAGCAGATCAGAAACATCATTGGCGAGATCGTATTTCAGCCGTTTGAAGGTTCGTATCGAGTGGTCATCATTGATCCGGCCGACAAGATGAAGCCAGAGACTGCGAACTGTCTGTTGAAGACTCTGGAGGAACCTCCCAGCCGGACCTTCATCATCCTCATCACGGTCGTCCCTCATGCTCTGTTGGGAACGATACGTTCGCGCTGTCGATTGCTTCATTTTGCAGGTATCCCCCGTAGTCAGATCGTTGCTTACCTGACCGGGAGGGACTGGACGGAAAGGGATGCTGAGCTGGCCGCTCTTTCTTGTGAAGGGAGCCTTGCCAGGGCCCTCGAATTCGACCTCGAGAAATTCGCCCTGGAGAGGACTCAGGCATTACACTTTGTTTCGCTCTTGCTGCAGCAATCGAGCGTGTCCGAGACGAGTCAGATCGCATTGTCGGTGGCTCGCGACAGAGAAGGTTTCCCTTCATGGATCGATACGGTCGGGATTCTTCTGCAGGACGTCTACTACGCGCGGGTGGCGCCGGAGCGGATTGGTCAAACAGACATCGCACAGGAGCTACAGACGATCGCCGCCAAGGCGCCGCACAGCCGTGTCGTGGCCGCGATTCATGGATTTTGGCAGTTCAGGCAGCAGCTTCTGTTCAACGTGAACCGCCAGCTAGGGTTGGAATCGCTCTACATGAAGCTAAGTGATGCTGCTCGCGATTAGACGGGAGCACCTCAGTCCTGCTCGAGTCGAACGATCCGGTTCTTGAAATCGGATGCCTTTGGAGACCCGGGATACTTGTCGATGAATTGCTTGTACAAATCGATGGCTTTTTGTTTTTCTCCGCTCTTTTCGTATGTTTTGCCCAAGCGCTCGAAGGCTTTGATGTAGTTGGGTTGGTACTCGAGTGCTTCCTGGTAGCGCCGAATCGCCGCGCCATAGTTCTTGCGCTTGTAGTAGAAGTCTCCCACCTTCACGTTCTTCTGGGCTTCGAGCGGATTGAATTTCTTCTCCTTTGATTCCTCTTCTGTCTTCCCCTCCGCGACCGAGGTGTCCCGAATCAATGCAGGCCGGCTCCGGGTCTGAGCAAAGGACACGCTCGCGGCCACCAGGAAGCCAATCATTACTGTCCACGCCAGATGTTTTTGCATGGCCTTCCCAGGGCGGGTCTCCCTTGCGGTCAGTGTTATCTAGTGGCCTGTAACACGTGAATTCGTAGTAATGATTCGTTGATTAGCTCCGTTGAACGTGCTTCCATGCGTACGACAGTGTGCAACACGTAATAGCAATTCAACTGTTACACGCCACTAGTGACAAACAATAGCCTTTAAAAAGTTAGCGGATTATTTTTCCCTTGTCAAAGCGCTAGCGGTCCGGTAATATCCGAATTAACCCTGCGTGTGGCCGTCCTTTCGATTTACTGGATTCCTATTGCCGTGACCGGCCGTTTGTGCGGTGGCGTTAGCAGGGATGTATTCATCGGTGTAATTTGTTCCAGAGGTCCAGAGGAGAATGCGTTCATGGTCAATCGAAAGTTGATCCGACCTAGCCTGTCCGACATCAAAGATCAGATGCCGCGATATGGCTCGGCCCCGCGAAAGCGCGTGCCGCCCGAAGTAACCAATGCCGAGAATTACTATTACATCAAGCAGATGGCCGCCAAAACTCCGATGGTGGTCACTCTCCTCGACGGAGAAGAACTTCATGGAGTGATCGAGTGGTACGATAAGAATTGCATCAAGGTTCACCGCCAGGAAGGTCCGAACTTGCTGATACACAAGCACGTGATCAAGTATATGCACAAACAGCACGAGGACGAGGAACCGGATGAGGTAGATCTGGATTGAACTATCAGCGTAGAGCTATCAGCGTCTGACCGGCGCAGCGCGCCGGTCAGACGCTGATAGCTCTCAAGAAACTAATCATGTTAGTGCTGTAGATGGAACCAGTTGCATGTTGAGCTGTTTGGCCTTTTTCTTAAGGTATCGGAGTTGTTGTTCCTGGTACTTGGACTCATAGTATTGCGCTCCTTTGTCTGCGTATTGCTGGCCGTATTTGAGCATGCGATAGATAATTCGTGCGAGTTTATGAGCGATGGCGGTAATGGCCTTGGCGGGACCCAAGCGGGCGCGGAGACGTCGGTAGTTGGCCCCTAGGGCACTTTTACTGTGCCGGAGTGTTGAGGCAGCCATCCGGAGGGCATGGGCGGTGCGGTTTTTGACTTGCTTGGTCCCTCGTCTAATTACCTTGCCGCCACTGATGGCATTGCAGGGTGCCAGTGCCAACCAGGCGGCGAAGTGCTTCTCAGTTTTCCAGGGGCTTATATCGACTCCGACTTCGGCGATGACGGTAGAAGCGGTCATGACATCGATGCCGTCCACGGAAGTAAGATCGACACCGGTAATGCGATACAGTTCGGAGCGTAGGTCAAACTGGGGAGCGTTTCCGCGAGGTTTCGATCCCTTGCGTCCCGGCAATGGATGAGTTTGGGTATCAGCCTTGTTGTTGAAGGTTTGGATATGGGCATGGATGGCTCTGTCATAGTCAGCGATTTTACTCTGGTAGGTCTCGTACATTTGCAGAGACTGACCGAGGACAAAGAGCAATTCTTGGCGCCAGTCGCCGTGGAGACTTTTGGCAATAAGATCTCGGCCCGATCGGATTCGGGGGTGTTTGAGTTGAGCGAGTTTGTCAGGGTCTCGTTCGCCGTCGAGGATAGCACGAATGATTGCGAGTCCCGTGACACCACTGATGTCGCTGATGACGTTGGCGAGTTGGATATTCATTTCTGTCAGAGCTTTTTGCATGTGTTGAATACAGGTACTGGCTGATTTGACGAGATTATCTCGCTGACGCCAGTAGGTTCGAAGCACACAGATCTCGTTTGGAGGACGATAGGAATTCTTGAGCAGTCCGAAAGTCTCGAGCTTTTGCAGCCATTGACAATCCTTCACGTCGCTCTTACGTCCGGGGACCTTCTGGACATCGTGAGCGTTGACCAACTTGACGGTGAAGCCGCGAGCGTCCAGGACTTGATATAAAGGAATCCAATAACTGCCGGTGGACTCCATGGCGACTGTGTCGATATCGCAGGATTTCAGCCACTTGGCCAACCGATGCAGATCAGCCGTAAAGCACTCGAATCGACGGACCGGTTCAGAATCACGGTCTTGTGGCACGGCAACATAGTGTTGGGCATTTCCAACGTCGATGCCTGCAACATTGAGATTGAGTGGAGGGAAGGTAAAAGGATTTCGTTTCGATTTGGATCGTGATTTTCGATGTCTTGGCATAGAATTTAATCTCCTTAACGGTTGGGGGCTCGGCCCGGTTGCGGAAGGGTTTAAAAACCTCTCAAACGGGGTCGAGCTTCCGTCCATCAAGGAACGAGAATCACGCCACCAAACAAGTGACCGCCAAAGAACCGGAACCACGCTGAAAGACGGGCATAGAAGCACCAATGCTCTGTCGGTTTTAACTGCCGAGCCTCATCCCAGCATGATGGCACGCAATGAACTTCTGGCGGCCAGTTTCTTTTGCAAGTAACTAGCGCCCCGCGCTAGTGGGTCGCTGAAAGCTGCTCAACTCACCAACTCCACCAGAGTTCGTACCCCGAACCCCGTTGCTCCCTTGGAGCGATAGGGACAACCGTCATGATCTAATTCCTTGCCTGCAATGTCAATGTGCACCCAGGGAGTGTGATCGACGAATTCTTGAAGAAACTTTCCTGCGGTGATGGCTCCTCCCCATCGGTTGCCGACGTTCTTGACATCGGCGATTTCACTCTCAATTGCCTTTTGATACTCATTGTCCAAGGGGAGTTGCCAGAGCTTCTCACCGGTCGAGGAGATGTTCCTTCTTAGCCGCCGGATGGTAGCATCATCCGTTCCCATCATGCCTGCGTTGACGGTTCCCAGCGCTACCATGCAGGCGCCGGTGAGGGTTGCAATATCGAGGGCATGGGTCGCGCCTAAGGTTCTCGCGTACGCCAAGGCATCGGCCATAATCAGCCTTCCCTCCGCATCCGTATTGATGATTTCGATAGTTTTGCCGGAATAGGACGTTACGATATCCCCCGGCTTCACGGAGGTGCCGCTCGGCAGGTTTTCGACCGCTGGAACCAGACCGATGACCTTCTGCCGAGGCCTCAGCTGAGCGAGCGCCATCATGGCACCGAGAACCGCCGCCCCTCCAGCCATATCCGCTTTCATGTCCTCCATTCGGGCTGCCGGCTTGATGGAAATGCCGCCACTGTCGAAGGTAACCCCTTTGCCGATGAAAGCGCGGCACATCGAAGAGGCCCGAGATTTGCTTTGGCCTTTTAGGCGGAGAATCATCAACCGGGGCTCTTCTTGACTCCCGCGGCTCACCGCCAAAAGCGCGTTCATCCCGAGTCGTTCCATCTCCTCGCGATCCAATGCTTTCACGTCGAGGCCGACTGAGGGTCCAATCTCCTGTGCCCGCTTGACGAGTTCAACCGGAGTCAGGACGTTCGATGGCTCATTTACCAGAGTGCGAGCAAAATTGGTTGCCTCCCCGATGACAGTTCCATCGTGGAGTCCCTTGGAGACGGCAGAACTCAGAATCCGTCCCCGGATGACCAGAGAGAATCGGTCCACCTTCCGCGCGTCTCGATGCTGGGTCTTGTATATATCCGATTCGAAGGATCCGTACAGCGCGCCCTCCGCGATAGCGCGGGAGATCTTTTCCTGCCCGTGATCGCTCCGATCGACCATGGCAACGGTCCTTGCTCTGCAAGCCTGGGCGCTGCGGACGACGGCCCCGGCGATTTCGCGGACTGCTGCCAAGCTGAAGCCCTCTTTCGGTCCCGCGCCTACCAGAAGTAGGCGGTGCGCTTTCAACCCCGGAGGGTTGTGGATTAAGCAGGTTCGAAACTTCCCGGCCTTGAATTCTCCCGATTCCATTACTCCCTTGAGCACCCCTTGAAGCCGCCGTCCCAGGGAGCGAAACCTCGACGATCCGATTGTTTCCTTGTCGAAAACCGGCAGGGCAAGCAATTGAGTACCAACCTGGCCCAATTTCGTATTCACGCAGTCGATCTGCACCGGCACCTCCTAGTATCGGCCCCTCATGGCGGCTCGCGCTTCACGCTCCATCTCTTTGCGCCGCACCGTTTCCCGCTTGTCGTACTGCCGCTTTCCCTTGCCAAGTCCCAACTCGATCTTGATCTTGCCCCGCCTTAGATACACGCGCAGCGGCACCAGGGTCAATCCTTTTTCCTGAGTCTTGCCAACCAGTTTTCGAATCTCTTGCTTGTGAAGGAGTAGCTTTCTGGTTCGTGTCGGCTCATGGTTGGCGCGATTTCCATGGGAATATGGACTGATGTGACAGTTCAACAGAATCGCTTCACCGCCGCGGACCAGGGCGTAGCTGTCTTTCAAGTTGATTCGACCTAGGCGGATCGACTTGACTTCCGTTCCTTGCAGCACCAAACCAGCTTCGAGCTTCTCTAGAATGAAATAGTCGTGAAATGCCTTCTTGTTCGTGGCAAGAGGCTTGTGTTCACTTGGCATCGTTCCGCTGCTGCGGCCGTTTTGAAATCCTAACGTCGAAGTCCAGCCGCGGCTTCTTCGTATCGAATCGATTCCACATACTGTTGCACGGCCGACCGCCAGGAACGCATGGGAGTAAATCCCTCCTGCTCCAGTCTAGCGTTGGCCAGTACGGAATTCGCCGGTCGTCTAGCCGGCCTAGTATAGTCCGCCGTGCTGACAGGAACGACTCGAGGGTTGGAAAGCCCCGAAAACTCCAGGGCCCCGCAGGCGAGCTCGTACCAGGTGGAGGAACCTTGATTGGTCAGGTGATAGGTACCGGTGCACCCGCGTTCGAACATCCGAAGTGTGTGCTGCGCCACATCGTAGGTATAAGACGGGCTTCCCCTTTGGTCGTTCACCACTCTCAGGGTATTTCCTTGCCGGGCGGCGGATAGGATCGTTCGCACAAAGTTTTTGCCCCCGTACCCAAATGCCCAGGACGTCCGAATGATCAGATGGCGAGGACAGTTATCCCGTATCCATTCTTCCCCGAGTTGCTTGGACTTGCCGTATACATTCAACGGGTTCGGACTGTCTTCTTCATGATAAGGCGCTCCCTTGGCGCCGTCGAAGACATAATCCGTGCTGAAATAGACGACCAGAGCCGAGCTGTAGGCCACGGCCTTCGCCAGATTCTGGCATCCTGTGGCGTTCACGTCGAAGGCCTTTGAGGGGTAGTTCTCGCAGGCGTCCACGTCGGTCATGGCGGCCGCGTTGATCACGACCTCGGGCAGAAACTCATCCAGATGCCGGGTCCAGGCGTTGGAATCCGCCACGTCCAGCGTGTCCCGACCAACAGCCCGGACTTCATGATGGGACTCGAAGCTCCGCGCCAGATCGGATCCAAGCATTCCGTTAGCGCCTGCAATCAGTATCTTCATGTTCGTCCTTTGGGTCCTGGGGTGGCTCCACGGCCGGCTGTGTGAAGCGCGATTGTATGTCAGCGCCCCCGGGGCACGCTACCCCCAAACGCTCTGTTACAGTTCGTTGAGAGTTCGGTGACATTGATGGTACATGCGGTCATAGTAGGTAAGATACGAGCCGCTCCGAACATGCTCCACCCAGGTGGAATTGTGCTGGTACCAATCGATCGTTTCGCGTAGTCCCTCTTCGAATGAAACGACCGGCTTCCAACCCACCGATTCCTGTAACTTCGAGGCATCGATCGCATATCTTCGATCGTGGCCAGGACGATCCTTGACGAACGATATACAAGACTCGCTCTTGCCCAGGATTTCTAAAATGAGCTTGACGATCGCTATGTTGGTCATTTCCTGGCCCGCGCCGATCGCATAGCTTTCCCCGACCTTTCCGTGGTGGAGGATGTGATCGATCGCGGAGCAATGATCCCTCACGTGGATCCAGTCTCTCACATTGAGTCCGTCTCCATATACGGGGAGCGAGTGGTCCGACAGCGCATTGGTCACCATCAACGGAATCAGTTTCTCAGGGAATTGATAGGGACCGTAGTTGTTGGAGCAGTGAGTGGTCAACGTGGGCAATCCGTGAGTATGATAGTAACTCCGAACCAAGAGATCGGCGCCCGCCTTACTCGCTGCGTAGGGGCTATTGGGCGCAAACGGAGTTTCCTCGGTAAAACAACCTTCCGGCCCCAAGCTGCCAAAAACTTCGTCCGTCGATATCTGAATATAGTGGCGGACCGAGGCCTTTCGCGCAGCGTCGAGAAGGCACAGCGTCCCGCTCACGTTGGACCGGACGAAATCGGACGCATCGAGGATGCTCCGATCCACATGAGACTCGGCGGCAAAGTTGACAATCGCATCTACACCTTTCTCGAGTGTTTCCCGCACGATCTCGGAGTCGCAAATGTCTCCCTGAACAAAGGTATAGCGCGCCTGCTGCTCCAAATCGGCGAGGTTTTCTAAATTTCCCGCGTAGGTGAGTTTGTCGAGATTGATGATTTCATAACCCGGGTACCGACCGAGCATATAGCGAACGAAATTGGAGCCGATGAATCCAGCGCCTCCAGTGACCAAAAGCCGCATGACTACCCGTCCTTTCTGCTCCAATCATAGGGAATCTCATCACTATGAGCAGCCACGCGGTACTCATCCGGCTCGTCGTAGTGGAAAACCTCCGTCGGCACGTTGATCACCACGGCTTCATGCTCGCTGATACACTTGAACCCGTGGAACACATAGGGGGGAATTTGCAGGACCATTGGATTATGAGTGCCCATGAAGAACTCATTCACTTTCCCGTGAGTGGGTGAGTCCTTACGCGAGTCGTACAGGACGATTTTCATCATTCCGTGAACGACAACGAAGTGGTCCCATTGGACCTTGTGGTAGTGCCAGCCCTTGACCACGCCAGGATAGGCGGCGGTAAGATAGATCTGACCAAACTTCCTGAAAATCTCATCGTCATTCCTGAGTATTTCCATCAGACGTCCGCGTTCGTCCGGAATGATTCTGAGCTTCTTGGTATTTACTTGATGAATGAAATCGCTCATATCGGTCCCAAGCTGTCCTACTCTCCAGCCCGCCGCTAATCCGAAACGAGATTAGACGCACGGAGCAATGATTCAAAAGTCCCCGCATCCGTCCACCAACCGTCTAGAATGTCGTACTCCATCTTCCCTTTTTTGATGTAGTGGTTGTTGACGTCTGTGATCTCCAATTCCCCACGACTGGAAGGTTTGAGGGTTTTTACGATATCAAACACCTCGGCGTCGTACATATAGATGCCGGTCACCGCGTAATCCGACTCTGGCGATTGTGGCTTTTCGTCAATGCGAACAATGCGGTCACCGTCGATTTTCGGGACGCCAAACCGCTCAGGGTCCTCGACCCGTTTCAAGAGGATCCGGGCGCCGCTCGCCTGCTTGCGGAAGTTCGCCACATAGGGCGCAATGGAGCCCTCGAAGATGTTGTCTCCCAGGATGACACAGATCGGGCTACGATCGGCGAAGAACTCGGCCAGCGACAATGCGGCCGCGATCCCCCCTTCGCCGTCCTGGTAGGTGTAATTCAAATGCTCCAGGCCGAACTCTTTTCCGTTTCCCAGAAGCTGGAGAAAATCTCCCGCGTTTTTCCCACCGGTTACGATCAGGATCTCCCGAACACCGGCCTGCACAAGGGCCTCGATCGGGTAGTAAATCATTGGCTTGTCGTAGATGGGAAGAAGGTGCTTGTTGGTGACCTTGGTGAGGGGTAGCAGGCGCGAACCCAGCCCGCCGGCCAAAACAATACCTTTCATGGATGTGGGTGTCTCCTTTGTGTGAAGCTCCAAACACAAAAACGCCCTATTATATCAAAAACTGTGTCAGACGCGGGCGCCCTTTTGCAGCTCGAAAAGCTTGGCGTGCTTAAAAAAGACAGAAACGGCCGCCATGACGGCCACCATCAATCCCGGAGCCCCGTCGAGCAACCCTTTCTTGAATATATATCCCTTCAGAAAGGCCCACAACGGGTTCGCAATCATCTTGGCCGCCGAGGGCCGGTGTCCCCGCTCCCGGTAGTCGGCGGCGGCGAGGCTCGAGTATCGATCCAGACGCCTCAGGTAATCGGAAAGGTCGCGATAGGTGAAATGGAGGATCTCACCCTGCAACACTCCGGGGCTATGCTGTATCTTGACGGACTCGTGGACCCTTCCTCCTTCCCATCTTCCCCGCCGCCGGTCGAAGAGACGCAGTTGATAGTCCGGGTACCAATCTCCGTGACGGATCCACCCTCCCATGAACCAAGCCACTCTCGGGATCTTGTATCCGTCGTGGCCAAAGCCTTTGGCCCGAATTGTTTGGATCTCACCCAACAATTCGTCGGTCACACGCTCATCCGCGTCCAGCGAGAAGACCCAGTCATGGGTCGCCTGACTGAGTGCAAAGTTCTTTTGGTCCACATATCCGGTCCAATCTCGGTGGAAGATTCGGTCGGTGAAACGACCGCAAATGGCAACGGTCTCGTCGGTACTGCCACTATCGACCACGACAATCTCGTCCGCCCAAGCCAGACTCGATAGGGCATCCTCGATTCTGTCCGCTTCGTTGTAAGTGATCAGGGTGGCTGTTATTGGTTTCATCTACGCTTTGCGTGGTTCGATGGGCGCTGTGCGATAGAAATCGCTTAGCAACTCCAGGAGCTCGCGATCCGATCGTGCCATCGTGCGGCGGGTTGCCTGCCTTTTGTGCAGAATATGGGACAGGTTCCGCAACCCCGAGAAGATACCCCAGTAGAAGCGCCAATCGAGCGCCAACCAACTAATGGAGAACCTGGCAAGCAAGAAAGTCAAATGCCGCAAGAACATCCATCGGTCGTGCAGCAGCATCCAGTGCATCAGGATCCTATTGCGCCGGGACAGACCATCGACGTGCCGCTTGCGGTAATGGGTCGCGATCGTTTGGCTTGCATCGTGGTAGGCGACGCTGCCAGGCTCGTACTTTACGAGCCATCCCCGTTTCCACGCGCGGTAAGAGAGTTCTATGTCCTCGACCAGAAAGACCAAGGGATCGAATCCCCCCAACTGTAGGAACTTCGCCCGATCAAAAGCGCAGAAAGCGGCGACAGCCGTAAAAGAAAACAAGGGACCGTCTTGCTGACGGCCGGGAAGCACGTCGTAGTTTTCGTACGTGCTCCACATCCCCCGGCGAAACCGGGCAATCTTGCCGCCATTGCAAAAGACATCCCCTTTTTGGTTGAAGATCTTGCCTGAAACCGCAAAGACACGTGGATCGGCGAAATGCGCGCCCAGCGGAGCAATACAGTCCGGTTCTAGACGAACATCATTGTTGAGCAACAGCACCAGTGGATATCGGGACTTCTCGACACCTGTCCAACACGCGGCTGCGAATCCACGATTGGTTGCGTGTTCGAAGAGCAGAACCTGTGAGGGATAACAAGACCGGACCCATGCCGCCGTGTCGTCGTCGCTGCCATCTTCGACGATCACGACCTCGGCCTGCTTCCCGGTTTGGTTCTGATACTCTCGGGCCGCGGCCAGGACCGACGGCAAATAGGACTCCAGCAGATGCCGGCCCCTCCATGTCGGAATAACAATGGAAACATCCATCCCCTTGGTCCCAGTTTTGACACCTTCTCCGAACCACGCTAGCGCATTTGGATTCTGCGAACCATAACCTAGGGGGTTTTTTCGAAATATACAAATCCCAAAACCCAAATAGCAAACAAATGATCGATCTCAAGGCAGAAGGCGGATCGGTTTCCCATCCATTTGTGTTGGTATCGGGATATCGAAAATCTCCAGAATCGTGGGTGCGATGTCCAGAACCGTGTAATCGGCCCCTGAAGTCCTACGGTTCGACAAGAATATTCCAGGAACAGAGGAGTGATCGGATGTCGCATGATCCCCGCTCCACTTTTTCAAGTTGGCTGCGACGATCGTTTCCGGTACCGCGCCACGGGCAGTTTGCCACGATGCCCGATAGCCATCGCGCAAGGAGACGACAAGATCCGGGGCTTGCTCTAGCCGGGGACCCTCGTACAGCTCCTCCCGGCGGTAAACCGACTGGACCACCGGCCGGCCGGTGTCCGGATCTCGGAACTCCAGCAACCGGATCCGGATTTCGTCGCGAAGCTGTTCATATCCCCGGAGGCCCGGCTGGATGGAACCCTGTCCTTCCCGGCCGACTACATTGATGAAGATCCCCCCCGCGCCGAGGCCGTATGCCCGCGACCGTCGCCAGTCGACGCGGGGAAACGAGCTCTGTCCACTGTAAGAGTCAGACGGCCTGGCTTCGGGGTCGGGTGAAGGCGTCCCGGTCGTTACCAGGTATCCATTCTCGACCAACCACGCATTCGCGTTGAACTCGCGGCTCCAACTCTCGAACCCGTGGTCGCTCACAACGATTAGGGTGTCCTGCGTACCGAGCCGTCCCAGGATACTTCCAATCATCTCGTCCATCCTGCGGTAGGTTCGAAGGATGGCGTTTCCGTAGCCTTCGGCGAGGCTTGCCTCGTACCTCGGATGTTCCGGGTCCATCAGCCTGAAGAACATATGGGACACGCTGTCGATAGCAGAAAAAACGGTGACTACCAGTTGAGGATCACGCCGGTCGAGTTCATCCACCAACATCGCCTCCTGGATGCCCATGTTGCGGAATAGGTCCTCGAGGAATACTGCTTCATCAATTCTTTCCTCGTTCAATCCCCAAAGCTGGTCGCTCCACTGCAGGGTTTTGAACAGGCCCACTCGGGCAGCCAAATCCGCCGCCAATCCCTTGGGGCTCGAAATCGGTAGAGGTGGTTTTCTAGGATCGGGGGAGATGGGCTCGAGATAAAGGCGCACTTCCGGATAGGTCTCCAGCACATAGAAACGGCCGATCCCTCGCCGGTCGACGAACATGCCCCCCTGAAACCGGAACTCGAACCAATCGCTCCAGCTTCCTTGCGCCACAGTCTGTTGTTTTCCTTGAACGGTGATTCGGACAGCGGTTTCCTCCGGAGTGAGTTCGAGTTTCAGTGGAATCGACAACCGCCTTCCATCGTCGTAGCGAGGGTCGTGGGGACCTTCGATGCGGGTTCGCATGCTATTGCCCCGACGCCCCAGCTGAACGAGATTCCCCCCCAGTTCCTTGCCACTCAGATCCCACTGGGTCAGGTCGGTGGCGAAATAGAAGAACGTTTCGCCGGTTTGGCAGGCATCCATGAAACCGGATCCAGACAGCAGCCGGCACGCGTCGTTCGCGCTCGAGGGCACGGCCAGCGGCACCTTTAGCACCGAGGTCTGGACTCCAGCCTGGGAGACAATCTGGTAAAAGGGTGCTTGCTGCAGACGATGCACCGGTCGCGGGGAGGACACCGGGAACAAGCGAAGGAGGAAATCCGGCCCCTCGAGCCGCTCGAATCCGGCGCTTGCAGCGTAATGTTTCCGGTCGACTTCGAAAACATCGAACACCCCATGTCGTCCGGGATTCATTCCAGTGGCCAGAGACGCCCAAGCAACGGCGGACTGGGGTGGTTGAGTGGTCGCCAGCGGCTGCACCGTCCCAGTTTGGCCGAGTCGTCGGATATTCGGCAGGTGCCCCTCGCTCACCCATCGGGAGAGAAGAGCCGGGTCTGCCCCATCGAACCCGAGAATCACGACCTTTCGTCCGGGCGCTCTGCCGTTACTCGCCGACGGGGTCGCGCACGCCGACAGGACAAGAATGCAGAAAAGGGAAGCGCACACCGGCCAGCCGCGTCTATCACGAAGCACCAGCTGGGTCATTGGGCTCCATAGCCGCGCGTTGATGGGACTAGTTGGGCGTCTGTGATGTCTCGGCCGATGCGCCGCGAACAACGGCAAAACCCCGGCGGTAGGGGGAAGGTCTCATCCGCGGCAAGTCTAATCGGCCTTTCCGAAACGTCGTGAATAGCTGTTGGCTCTTAAGTAACTGCTCGCGGATCTGCTGCTATGCGTGTAACTTAGCAAATCGTCAAAAACCACGTTTTTTCACGGTGCGCTGCGCAGTTACGTTCCCAAGCGACTGGCGCGTTGCGCCAGTCAGCACCGAGAGCTCTATCGGAGCTCGGCGGTTTGAGGCTGCGAAGTGACAGTAAACTTTGTCTTTGCCATCACTGTCTCGTTCTTGAGCCTATCGCTGATCTCGACTTCCAGTGTGTAGGGGCCGGGGTCGATGGATTCCAACGGGATCTTGCCCAGAACCACCAATCTTACTCCTGAGAAGAACTGAAGAGCGTCCGCCTGCAGATCCTGAACTTGACGGACGACCCTCCTGCCTTTTTTGATTCGATAAGTCACTGTAATGGAAGGCTCCAAGCTGGCTTGATCCAGATGGGCGTTGTACACCTGGACATAGGGAACCAGGTTTTGTCCCCCCACATATTCGGAGGTCACGTTCGGCCGCACCTTCAATTGCCCGATGATGAACTGATCTAGGCGGTTCGAGTTGTAAGGAACCTCTTCTATTTTTTCTGCCAGGATGACGCTGCTCATCTGGAGTGAAGCATCGTCGTACTTGGGCGTCAGCAATCCTTTTTCCCGCACCCCGATCTCCCCACTATGGACGTCCTTGAGGACCAATTCGAGCTTGAACCGCTGTCCCGGGGGCAGCCCGATGATCTTTTGGTATACGGCATTGCTCTGTTTGCCCTGTTCGAAAAACTGATCCAAATACTCCACCGTGATCACATGCTCGAACTCGGCCATGATCCGGCCCGTGAGGTTTGTGACCAACCCGTAGACGTTGACCGCCGCTCGGTTGAAATCGAACTCCCTCTTGAATTCCAGGTCTCCATTGTTGATCTGGATCGTGACGGGTACCAGAACCTTGTCCCCGGAGAGTCGGATATAGTCCATGCGCACGGAATAGGGAAATTGCTGAAACTTGATATTGGTGGAGACAATGCCCTGTAGGTCCTTGAATTTGATGGCCGGGGGGCGCTGGAGATTGAAATAGCGCTCCATCCGCTGGAAAGGCATGTCCTTGAGCCGCAAATGCCCGCCGTGAATCGGATCATGAATGTTGCCCGGACTGAAGTACGGTCGGTCTTCTTTGCTCGACAGACCCATCATTTCGTTCATGGTTTGCCCCACGCCAGGGACGTGCATGAGGGCGTCCTTCTCGTCGTGACTCATCGCCATCCTGTATTCGCCGCTCATCGTCTTGTCGACGAACTCGATTTCAACGTCGTCACCCACCCCGTCAATATGCCGATACCGCCATCGTTCGAACGGGTACGTGGAGGTCGACCCTCCGCCTTCATAGTATTGCCGCTGGTACATGCCCCCGGTGGGATGGGACTCGATCTCTACGGGTGGACCAAAGGTAATGTACATTCTACCGCGGTCGGTCCGCCACCCCTGCAGTCCCGAGGCGAAGCGCTCGTTGGCATAGGCAATCCGCCTGTAATGCTCTTCCTTGAATTCGTTGTAGCTGCTCCGAGGATCCGGATTTCTTCTGTACCAGAACTGCTCGATGAACTTCTCCCTCTCTTCTTCCGTTGACAGCGACTTGAAAACCTTCTTTTCTTCCTCGCTGATTATGTAAACCACGTCTTCCTTGAGCCACTTCTTGTAATACTCGGACCTGTCGGTTTCCAACTCTCCCTTTTTCTTCTTGTCTTTAGCCGGGGCGATACACAGGCCGAGGGCGAGTAAAGCAACGAGAGCCAGGGCAAAACGATGGGACAAACCAGTCATGGCAGACTCCTTGGTATGGCTTTGGAATACCCGGCCATAGTAGCAGCGCACGGGAGGGCATTCGCGTCCCCATAATTATAGGGGCTTGCCCCGGACGTGTCAATCGGTGTCCTTGAGTAGGGTCTCCACCCCGTGGCAAGTTAAGCATGTCAAAATCAACGTTTTATGGGGAAAGAACGCTGCTGGCAATGCCCGCGCGGCACAACCCAAAACCACGCGATACCAGCCAAAGCCGTATGGCTGGATGTTCATCTCCCGTGGTGGTATAAACAAAGTCGCGAATTCGCTCATTTTTGTGTTCCGCGCGCTCCAAGGGCCACAAGCGCTGCGCCAGTCCAGCTTACGGAAAGGATAGAACTCATGGCGGGGGAAATGACTACGTTTTCGAGTAATGGAGGGACGGCTTCCGGATACCTGTCCGTCGGATCGGGCCCCGGAGTTGTGGTGATTCAAGAATGGTGGGGCCTGGTTCCCCATATCCAGAAAATCGTGGACCGTTTCGCGGCAGAGGGTTTTCTTGCCTTGGCGCCGGACCTGTACCACGGGAGAACCACAACCTCTCCGGACGAGGCGGGCAAGCTGATGATGGCCCTGAATATCGACCAGGCAGAGCGGGATCTAAGCGGCAGTGTGGATTACCTGCGCCGTCATCCCGGCAACACGACCGGGAAGGTCGCCACGGTAGGGTTTTGTATGGGGGGCGCCCTGTCGCTGTATGCTGCCTCCAAGAATCCCAGTGTAGATGCCGCGGTTGTCTTCTACGGAGGGCATCCCAATGTAAAGCCTGATTTGGCAGCTCTTCGCACGCCCGTGCTGGGATTGTATGCAGAAAAGGATGGATTCGTAACCGTTGCAGCCGTTGCTGAGCTGGAGAAACAACTACAAGATCTTTCAAAAGTGCATCAGTTCCACACGTATCCAGATGCCGATCATGGCTTTTTCAATGACGAGCGTCCCGAGGTGTACAATGAAGCCGCCGCAGCGGATGCGTGGACGCGCACGCTGGGGTTCTTCAAGCAACATCTAGCATAGGACTCCTGTTCGTAAATACTCGACAGGGTAGGCGCATTTGCGAACGGGCCTGGTCAATACCGCCAGTCGCTTTCGAGTTGCCAGTGGCAGCAATGCTGCAAAGCTAACGCGGTAAAGCGTAGAGAGTTTGGGAGGTAGGACAAATGAGCCGCAACGTCCCCGGGGCGCTGAATAGGTCAAACCAATCACTCCCACTGACAGTCCTTTCTGAGGAGGAAGAGCTTTTCCGGACCAGCGTCCGTGATTTCGCTGAAGAACGGATACGCCCGCGCGTCGCCGAGATGGATAGTCGAGCACAGATGGATCTCGGGCTCGTCAACGAGTTGTTCGAGCTTGGTTTGATGGGAATCGAGATTCCCGAGGAACTTGGGGGTTCCGGCGCAACGTTCTTCATGTCGATTCAGGCGGTTGAAGAGGTTTCCCGGGTAGATGCCTCGATGGGGGTGTTGGTTGACGTCCAGAATACCCTGGTCAACAACGCGATCCTGCGCTGGGGGACCAAGAGTCAGAAAGAAACTCTATTGCCGAAACTGAGCAGCGATACCGTGGGCGCATACGCGCTCTCGGAAGCCGGCTCGGGCAGCGACGCCTTTGCCCTCTCGACCCGGGCGACCGAAGGAGATGGAGGATTCGTCCTCAACGGCCAAAAGCTGTGGATTACCAATGCGCAAGAGGCGGGTTTGTTCATAATCTTCGCCAATGCGAACCCGGATAAGGGATACAAAGGGATTACTGCCTTCATTGTCGACCGAGATACACCGGGCTTTTCCATCGGCAAGAAAGAAGACAAGCTGGGAATTCGAGCCAGCTCGACCTGCGAGCTCATGCTCGAGGATTGTTTTGTCCCCGCCGACCGAATTCTTGGTGACGTCGGAAAGGGATACAGGGTTTCGATCGAGACGTTGAACGAGGGAAGGATCGGCATCGGGGCGCAAATGATCGGAATAGCCGAAGGTGCGCTCGCGTATGCCGTCCAGTACTCTCAGGAGCGTCGTCAGTTCGGGAAGGCCATTGCCAAGTTTCAAGCGGTTCAATTCCAGATTGCTGAAATGGCCTTGGAACTGGAAGCCGCCCGACTCATGGTTTACAACGCCGCGCGCTTGAAGATGGCTGCAAAACCGTTCGTGAAGGAAGCTGCCATGGCCAAGTACTTTTCTTCTCAGGTGGCGGAGAGGATTACCAGTCAGAGTCTCGAGCTCCATGGTGGCTACGGATACACCAAAGAATTCCCGGTCGAGAAGTACTACCGCGATGCGAAGATCGGAAAGATCTACGAAGGAACGTCCAATATGCAACTTCAGACCATCGCAAAGGCGATCTTGTCCAGGTAGCGGAAGCGGCCAACTTTCCAGCAACGTGCGTCTGTGGGTTGCGAAAGCTACGAAAGCCACGTGAGTGCGGGTCTACACACCTGCAGGATAAGGATCTAGCTCGGTCCGAGGTCTCTCAATTGATTTGCGGCGGGGACATGCGTGTGATAGTGTCTACGTTCTTGTTTGCTCCCTGACTATCCCGGCTGCCTTGGGCCCAGAGATCGAAGTAAGCTCATGCGAATGAGGGTACATTTCCACAATAATTGCTTTGACGGGGTGGCTTCCGCTGCGGTCTTCGCCAACTTTTACCGGAATGGGATTCGCCGGGACGCGGAGATCTCCTATGAAGGGTTAGCCCATCGCGCCGGAGGCCTGTTTGTCGATGTCGCCTTTGATGGGGACGAGAATGCAATCGTCGACTTCAAATACTCGAGTGATCCTCGATTGACCTGGTGGTTCGATCACCATCAAAGCGCGTTCTTGAGTACCCGCGACGAGGAACACTTCCGCACCGATGCCACCGGGAAAAAATTTTACGATCCCGCCTCTCGCTCCTGTACCAAATTCATTGTCGAGATGGTCGCACAGAACTTTGGCTTCGACTCGAGCCGGTTGAAGAACCTGATCCACTGGGCTGACATCATTGACGGGGCTCAGTTCGAGAGCGCCCAGGCTGCTGTTGAACTGAAGGAGCCGGCCCTGAAACTCATGATGGTCATCGAAGGAATCCGGGATTCGACCAAGTTGCATGGCCTCATCGAAGACTTTCAGGTGAGATCGTTGGATGAAATCATTCAAGAGCAGTGGGTGCAGGAAGAGCTCGGGCCACTGAACGAGCGTCATCTTCGGTCGATCGAGATCATCAAGGAGCGTGCTCACTGCACCGACGGCACGATATACTTCGACATCAGCGATCATGAGCTGGAAGGCTACAACAAGTTCATCCCCTACTACCTCTTTCCCCAGGCTACTTATTGCATCGGGGTTAGCCGCTCCACGGCCCGCTCGAAGGTATCTGTTGGTTCCAACCCCTGGAGCCGAGGTATGAGAAACAAGAACCTGGCAGTCATTTGTGAGCGATACGGCGGAGGCGGTCATCCCGTGGTTGGCGCGATCTCGTTCACCCCGGAAGATCTTCCACGTGCCCGCGAAGTGGCCCAGGAGATCGCGCGCGAACTACGCGGCGGGGATTGACCCATGGATGGGGCGGTTTCCAATCCGCATCAGCAAGACTCTGCCGAAGATCCCAAAATACTCGTTGTCGATGACGAGCTCGCAAACCTCCAAAAGCTCCGTCGCACGTTCATCCATCGATATCCGGTTCTGAGCGCCAGCAGCGCCCAGGAAGCCATCTCTGTGGTCGAAAACCACAACGACATTGCCGTCATCATCGCCGATCAGCGCATGCCCGAAATGACCGGCGTCGAGTTCCTGCAGTGGACACTGGCGCCGCTGCCGCATGCGATTCGTATCATCCTGACCGGGTTCACGGACGTGGAAGTTCTGATGCATGCCATCAACACCTGCAAGGTGTTTCGGTACATTGTCAAGCCCTGGGATCCACCCGATCTGATCATGACCGTTGAAAGAGGATTGGAAACCCACCGCCTTGCCGTTGAGAACGAACTTTACAAGAGAGAGCTCGTCCGGAGAGAAAGGCTATCGCGAGAGCTGGAGATCGCAAGAGAAATTCAACGATATATTCTGCCTCCACGCTATCCAGAACTAGAGAACTACGAGATGGGAATAGAGTATCACCCGGCCAGGGAAGTCGGCGGCGACTTGTACGATTTTGAATGTGATGCGAAGGACGAAACAATGCAACTCGTCATTGGCGATGTCTCCGGCAAGTCGATCCCAGCGGCCCTTTACGGGGCAGTCTTTAGCGGTCAGATGCGCAGCCTGTTTGCACATTCGGGCCGTCCCGCCGACACCTTGGCATTTCTCAACGCGAGCTTGATTTCCCGTTACCCGGTCAACAACTATGTTGCCGTGGCCCAGTTGAATCTCGACCTGGAAAACGGAATTGGATTGCTCGCCAACGGAGGTATGCCGTTTCCTTACCTGGTGCGTGGCCGGGAGATCAAGAGGCTCGAAGTGGCAGGGGTACCCCTGGGGCTTTTGGGTGGCACGACCTACGATGAGCTCCAGTTCGGGATGGAGCCGGGAGACGTGCTGGTGATGGTAAGCGACGGAGTCACCGATGCGATGAACCCCCGCGGAGAGATGTATGACGAGGCCCGATTGATGGAGTCCCTGCGGGTGGATACCCAAGAACCGACGGCCGATTATGTGAAGAGTATCTATCGCAAAATTGTAGACTTCATCGAGGATGCGGAAGCGCACGACGATATCACCATCCTCGCGCTTCGCCGCAAGCAAGAGGCTAGGGGCTGACCATGACATCCGGCGGCCGGTTGGAGGAAGATTGTACAAAGCCAAAATAACAGCCGTCACCCATCATGTTCCCGATCGCGTCGTCACGAATTTCGATCTCGAGAAAACTCTCGATACTACCGACGAGTGGATTCGTACGAGAACGGGCATCCGCCAACGTCACGTCGCTGCCGAAGGTGAAGCAGCGTCGGATCTTGCCTTTGTTGCTACGCAGGCGCTTTTGGAGCAACGGAACATATCCGCCGAAGAGATCGATTGCATCATTGTGGCTACGATAACTCCCGATATGTTCTTTCCTTCTACCGCCAACGTCTTGCAGGAAAAAATAGGGGCCACCAGAGCCTGGGGTTTCGATCTGGCTGGGGCTTGCACGGGATTCGTATATGCGCTGGCTACGGCTTCTCAGTTTGTCCACACAGGCGCCTACAAGAAAGTGTTGATCGTGGGAGTCGACATCATGACCTCCATCATCGACCCGAAGGACCGCAACACCTATGTCTTGTTCGGAGACGGAGCCGGTGCGGCGCTCTTGGAGCCGACGGAACAAGATGAGGAAGGCGTGATTGACTTCATTCTGCGAAGCGACGGATCGGGCGGAAAATACCTTCATATGCCCGCAGGGGGAAGCCTGCATCCCTCTACCCATGAAACCGTCGAGAAGCGAATGCACTTCGTCCATCAGGACGGCCGGGGAGTTTTCAGGGCCGCCGTGCCGGGGATGGCCGAGGTCTCTGCTGAGATTCTAGCGAAGAATAACTTCACGTCGTCCGACCTTGCGCTCTACGTCCCTCATCAAGCCAACGCGCGCATCATCGAGGCCGCCGTCAATCGCCTGGGTCTGGACCGCGAAAAGCTGCTCATAAACATCGATCGGTTTGCCAACACCACAGCCGGCACCATTCCGATTGGGTTGTCCGAAGCCTATCAGCGGGGACGGCTGAAAAAGGGGGACCTGGTTCTTCTGGCCAGCTTCGGCGCTGGTTTCACCTGGGGCAGTGTGCTTTTTCGCTCGTCCATGTAGCAGAAGGTTCTGGTCGCTCCGCCATCACTCTGTCCAAAAACTCCACCATCACTCGGGAGTATTCTTCCGGACGCAACCGTGCCGCGGCGCCGTGGCTGACCTGTTTCCCGAACATCTTCAGGAAACGGTCCGGAGAGGCCGCCGCACCGTACAGAGTCCGGGCGACTTGCGGTTTGATTCGAACATCACCCTCGCTCCCGATGATCAAAAGCGGAACGGGTTGGATTTTCTGGACCGCCAGCAACGAATTCAACTGATCTGCATGTATTCCCGCGCGTCGTTGAAACCAGAACAGAAAAACGGGAGCAAAACTGCCGGGTGGAAGCTTGAACAAGAGCCAGCTGTGGTCCTCGATCGTCGCTCGAAGAGTCAAGAAGGGACTGTCGAGAATGATCGCGGCATAGTCCTTGCACTTCGCGGCGGCTTGGAGCGTCGCGACGGCGCCCATCGAGACACCCATGAGCACGAGCCTTGGCCGCTCGAGGGTGTCCTGATAGCGACGTTGCAGATAGCCGATAGCCGCCAGCACATCGTTGCTTTCGTGGTACCCGAGGGAAACCAACGCGCGGTCACTCGACCCATGAGACCGGGAATCGTAGAGCAACGCACCATATCCGGCGTCGCGCACCGCAAGGCCCCGAGACAGCATCTCCGTTCGGTTGCGAAACAGGCCGTGGGTGAAGATGATGATTGCGTTCTTATCGCCTGGAGGAATGAACCAGCCGCTCAGTTTCAGGCGATCTGCTGTTTGAAAGAGAACTTCCTCGTATCGAACGTCGTGGTCCGCTGGAGTATCGCTGCCGACGAGGTCTTGCGGGCGAGTTCCGCCCTTCGTCACGATCCACCATGCCATGAAATAGGGCCCGACCACAAAGACGATCACGAGCGCGCCCAGAAGGTAAGAGATTCCGGTCCACTGGAGAATGGCCCGACGGCGGCTCTTCCGGAAAAACGCGAGGCCTCCGCCTACGAACAAGAAAGGCAACAGCATCAATCCCAGAAGTATCACTGTGGCCATGCAAGGCCCTACGTCGATAGTCCAGTAGGTGGCTCGCCTCTGCGGGTGCCAGGGAGCTACCATCGGTACGGAGCAACGATAGACGGAACAGACATTCGTGGGGTGGTGCTGACGATGCCGAAGGAAAAAGGAGCGCTAAATGAACATCTCCTCATCCTGGTGGCTGTGCTCGGCGGGGCTCCGGCCACCACGCAGAATCACACCGAGCCCGACCTTGACTCCTCGAATCAATGCCGTGACCTCGGATAGAGGAGCCACAAGTCCTTTTTGAATCATGTCGAAGGTTTCCTCCATCCGCTGCGTGCTGACTGCCATGACGTCTTGGATCCTCACGATCTGATCCTGCGCAGAATGGGTGGCGCTTTCCAGCAAGCCGTCTATTTTCATCATACGGTTCTGAATGATCTCGCCGGTGTAGCCGAATTGCCCTTGAATCTTCTCGACGTTGCCCACGATCGACTGGAGCCCAACCAAGATATGATCCATCTTTTCAGACAATGGTACGATTTTGCGCTGAACTTCAGAACTGACTTCTTCGACACGCGCGGACAGTCGTCGAAACGTAAGGAACATTCCGATGACGGCGATACTCTGGATCAGCATCGCCAGTGCCAGCAACCCAACGAACACGAGTAGGTAGGTATCTGAGATGGTCATCTAGACTTGTGCCTTGCCCTTTTCCTCTTGATAGGCTTGCTTGCCGGCCTCTAATGCAGCGGACAATTGGTCCCGCTGCTGCTGCAGGACGTCCTTGCCCTTGTCCACGTATGTTGAGGTTTGGTCCGCGACATCATGGCTACGGGCCGACATGTAATCGGCTCCCTCCCGGGCTTTGGTCGCAATGCGCTTCCGGGTTTCTTCTCCACTATCGGGCGCGAGCAACAAGGCGATGGTTGCACCTATAAAGGCGCCCAGCGTGAAGAAAAGTGCCTTTTCTCCCGTACCGGCTTCATCAGACATGGAACCTCCTAACTCATGAAAGGCTTGAAAACACGTTGAGTAACACTTGCCCCAACAATTGTCAAACTCCCATCTTACCACTGGAAAGGGTCCACAAACCAGTAGAGTAGCTGAATACTCGACGGGGATGACTTCAAGCAGATTACCGCCTCCGCTTGAGCTATAATCCGGGATCCATGTCCTCGAAGCCACGGCAATCTCTCACCGGAAAAGACCCGCGAGCCACGAAGGTCCTTCGTCGACTGCGGGCGGCGTATCCGGATGCCCGGTGTGCGCTGAACCACCGCAACCCCTTGGAGCTTCTCATCGCGACCATACTATCCGCACAATGCACGGACGAAAGGGTCAACATGGTTACGAGAGAGCTGTTCCGGAAGTTCAAACAACCGCAGGATTACCTCGAGGTGTCACGGGAGGTGCTCGAGCAGGAGATCCGGTCGACGGGCTTCTATCGGAACAAGGCCAAGAGTATTCAGGGGGCTTGTCGGATGCTTGTGGCAGACTTCGCCGGGGAAGTACCCCAGACTCTCGACGAGCTCGTGCGCTTGCCGGGCGTGGCGCGAAAAACGGCGAACGTGGTTTTGGGAGTTGCTTTCGGCAAGGCGGAGGGTGTCGTAGTGGATACCCATGTGTTTCGAATTGCTCGTCGCTTGGATCTGTCCCGGGCAACGTCGCCCGAAAAGGTCGAGTTGGACCTGATGCAGAAGATTCCCAGAAAGCATTGGATTTCGGCGGCCCACCAGTTCATCATCCACGGACGAAGGGTCTGCAATGCCCGCAAACCGCTCTGCCCGACTTGTCCGGTCGAACCGCTCTGCGAGTCTCCGGACAAGATGGTTGGCCTCCGGGGCTAATCCGGAATCGAAGTCACCCGATCAATGCAATCCGCAAGTCCATGACGTTGGTTCGGGTCGGGCCGGTCATTACAAGGTCCCCGATTGGTTCGAAGAACGAGTAAGAGTCGTTGTTGTCCAGGCAGCGCTCCAACCGGATACCCTTCCCCGTCGCGCGGGGCAGCGAAAAATTGTCGGCCACGGCCCCCGCTGCGTCCGTCGGCCCGTCGCTGCCGTCGGTCCCGATGCTGGCAAGGACGCAGGGCACCGATAGCCGGGCCAGCGGTGCGACGCAACGAAGCGTGAACTCTTGGTTGCGGCCGCCCTTTCCCTTTCCCCGGACAACGACCGTCGTTTCTCCCCCACTGATGAGACAAGCAGGCCGGGTCAACGGCCTGCCTTCCGAAACGATTTCCTCGATGATGTTCATATGAAACCCCGCGCATTCGGAAGTGTCCCCGTCGACTCGTGAGCTCAGAACCATGGTACGGTAGCCGAGCTGTTTGGCTCGGTTTGCAGCGGCGCTACAGGCCTGGGCGTTACTAGCCACGACGACGTTGTGGACGTTTTGAAACACGGGATCGTCTGGTTTGGGGGTTTCCTGAATTTTTCCCCGGGCCCCAAGCCGAAGCCGACGACGCACGCGGTCTGGCATATCTTGAAGAATGCCCAGGCGTCGCAGAATCCGCAGGCATTCACCAAAGTGAGTCGGATCCGGAACGAGCGGTCCGGACGCGATCGAATGGAGTTCGTCCCCGACGACATCCGACAGGATCAAGGAGGCGACGGAGGCAGGGTACAGACTGCCGGCGAGTTGTCCCCCCTTGATTCTCGAGAGGTGCTTTCGAATCGCGTTGATCTCCTGAATCGTCGCACCGCACTTCAGCAGATGTCGCGTGCTCCGGACCTTGTCGTCCAAATGAATGCCTGACGCAGGCGCAACCCAGAGAGAAGATCCTCCGCCTGAGAGAAGGCAAAAGACGAGATCCTCAGGCGCGACGTTTGATTGGATGAACGCCTCGATTCTTTCGGCGGCGGCAGTCCCGTTATCGTCCGGGAGAGGGTGACCGGCTTCGAGTACCTCGATACGCCGAAGGGGAAGGCCGTGCCCGTATTTCGTTACGACTATTCCGCCCTCGATCCGGCGGCTCAGTATCTTCTCCAACGCTGCAGCCATCGGCGCGGCGGCTTTTCCCGCCCCAATGACCCAAAGCTTTCCCATTCCCTCAAGATCGTAGGTTCGCCCCCCCACCGTCAATAGAGCCTTCTTTCGCCGCACATGTTGTCGGACCGCCTCCTCCGGATCGACCGACTCCAGGGCCGATCGCCAGATGGTCCGCAGGTCGCGACGAAGGCCGCGCAACCGTCTCATTGTAGGTTCAGGATGCGAACTCAAGCTTCCCCTAGACCCCGTCCGCGATAGAGGCTGCCACGATATTGGCAATGACGGCACGAAGATGAGTCACGTGTCCCTTCCCGGATGGATGGACCCGGTTGGTGAGGACAACAAAAAAGGAATCCGTTGCCGGATGGATCCAGAGCGATGTGCCCGTAAAACCCGTGTGACCATACCCACCTTCGAGCAAATCGCCTTGTGGGGCGGAAAAGGGGCTTTCGATATCCCAACCGAAGCCTCGAGACACCTCCGACTCCCGAGGGCTCTGGCGGCGAGTGGAGGCACGGATAGTGCCGGGCGCGAAAACTCGCTTTCCCGCATAGCTTCCCAGATTCAGGTGCATCTGGGCGTAGATCGCGATGTCTCGCGCGGTGGAAAACAGACCGGCGTGCCCGGCGATGCCGCCCATGCGCCAGGCGGTCGGATCGTGGACCTCGCCGCGCAATACCTCCGGCGAGCTCTTTTTGTCGTGGCTTCCGTGGAGGTACGCGAGTGAGCGAGACCGAGATTCCGTTGGTGCAATTCGGTGGAACCAGCGCTGCGGGGGGCGAAACGAAGTCTCGTGCATCCCCAGCGGCTGGTAGAGGTTCTCGGCGACGAAGTCCTGTAGCGTTTTTCCGGTTAGGCTCTGTACGATTTCGCCAAGGGCAATGAAATTCAGGTCGCTGTATGCGAAAGCGTGACCGGGTTGCCCATGGGCCTCTTCTTTCCAGAGTTGGTCCAGTGCGGCATCATATCCCGCCCAGGGGACGGAGAGGTCGAAATCGGCGCGCAATCCAGAATGATGGGTAAGAAGAAGTTTCACCGTGATCGATCTTTTTCCCCCGGTGGCAAAACCAGGCAGATAACGCGTCACTTTCTCGTTGGCCCGAACGAGACCGCGTTCCAACAAGAACAGAATTGACGGAGTCGTGGCCAAGACTTTTGTCAGGGACGCCACGTCGAAGATCGTGTCCGTCGTCATGCGTTCGGTCATTGGCTCGAGGGCACGATTTCCAAAAGCTTTGAGGAAACCGATCCTTCCATGCCGGGCTACGAGCACCACGGCGCCCGGAATCTCGCCTGCCTCGATCGCTGCCTGGACAGCAGAATCGATGTATTGAAGCTGGGCGGATCGGAGTCCGATACTCTCCGCGTTTGCAAGGGACAACCCTTTTTCGGCGGATGCGACGGCCCCTGGGTCTGCACCCTCTGTGGACACCGATGCCAGGCACAGGATTAGTAGAAGCCTAGAGTGGAAGCGCGCCTGAAAGAGTGAACGGATACAGAAGTTCATTTCGCGATTATACCAGGAGACGAAAAATCCATGCAGATTTGCCCTGTTTCTCGTAAGATGCAACTGTTCATGAGAATACTTTCACGAAGTTGAGGTGGGCATGGATCCATTCCGGGGAGTAGACTTCTATGGGATTGACGAGCTTCTCTCCGAAGAAGAACGCATGGTGCGTGCTACCGTTCGGTCCTTCGCCGAAGAGAAGATCCTCCCAGTGATTGCCTCCCATTTTGAGCAGGGGTCTTTCCCGCGGGAATTGATCCCGGAAATGGCCCAGCTGGGACTCTTCGGGGCCAATCTGCCGGAGGAGTACGGCTGCGCCGGCATGAACAACGTGGCTTACGGCTTGGTAATGCAAGAGCTGGAGCGTGGCGACAGCGGATTGCGAAGCTGCGCCTCGGTTCAAGGAGCCCTGGTCATGTATCCGATATTCGCATTCGGTTCGGAGGAGCAAAAGAGGCACTTTCTCCCGAAGCTGGCGAGCGGAGAGAAGGTGGGCTGCTTCGGACTCACCGAGCCCGATCACGGCTCGGATCCAGGCGGGATGATCACCCGGGCCGACAAGAGCGGGTCCGGCTGGGTGCTCAATGGAGCAAAGTCCTGGATAACCAACGGCACGATCGCCGACGTGGCCGTCGTGTGGGCCAAGGTGGGCGAAGAAGTTCGAGGGTTCCTCGTGGAGGCGGGAACCCCGGGTTTTTCGGCGCCGGAGATCAAGCGAAAGGTCTCCCTGCGGGCATCCGTAACCTCGCAGCTCATCTTCGAGGACTGCACGATCCCCGCTGAGAACGAGCTTCCCGGGGCGCTTGGGCTCAGGTGCGCTTTGATGTGTTTGAATCAGGCCCGTTACGGCATTGCCTGGGGCGCGCTGGGTGCGGCCATGGCCTGCTACCACACGGCGCTGGAGTACTCGAAGGAACGGAAGCAATTCGACCGGCCCATCGGTGGGTTTCAGTTGGTTCAAGAGAAGCTGGTTTTCATGCTGACCGAGATTACTAAGGCGCAGTTGCTCGCCCTACAGCTGGGACGACTCAAAGACGAGGGCAAGCTTCATTTTGCCCAGACCTCGCTAGCCAAGCGCAACAATGTGGCCGTCTCGCTGGAAATCGCTCGAATGGCACGCGATCTCTTGGGCGCAAACGGGATAAGCCTGGAATTTCCGGTCATCCGTCATATGTGTAACCTGGAATCGGTAAAAACCTACGAGGGCACGCACGACATACACACCCTGATCCTTGGCCAGAGGATCACCGGCCTGAGTGCGTTTACTTAAACAGCTGACAGCTGATCACTCTCAAGAAACTAATCATGTTAGTGCTGTAGATGGAACCAGTTGCATGTTGAGCTGTTTGGCCTTTTTCTTAAGGTATCGGAGTTGTTGTTCCTGGTACTTGGACTCATAGTATTGCGCTCCTTTGTCTGCGTATTGCTGGCCGTATTTGAGCATGCGATAGATAATTCGTGCGAGTTTATGAGCGATGGCGGTAATGGCCTTGGCGGGACCCAAGCGGGCGCGGAGACGTCGGTAGTTGGCCCCTAGGGCACTTTTACTGTGCCGGAGTGTTGAGGCAGCCATCCGGAGGGCATGGGCGGTGCGGTTTTTGACTTGCTTGGTCCCTCGTCTAATTACCTTGCCGCCACTGATGGCATTGCAGGGTGCCAGTGCCAACCAGGCGGCGAAGTGCTTCTCAGTTTTCCAGGGGCTTATATCGACTCCGACTTCGGCGATGACGGTAGAAGCGGTCATGACATCGATGCCGTCCACGGAAGTAAGATCGACACCGGTAATGCGATACAGTTCGGAGCGTAGGTCAAACTGGGGAGCGTTTCCGCGAGGTTTCGATCCCTTGCGTCCCGGCAATGGATGAGTTTGGGTATCAGCCTTGTTGTTGAAGGTTTGGATATGGGCATGGATGGCTCTGTCATAGTCAGCGATTTTACTCTGGTAGGTCTCGTACATTTGCAGAGACTGACCGAGGACAAAGAGCAATTCTTGGCGCCAGTCGCCGTGGAGACTTTTGGCAATAAGATCTCGGCCCGATCGGATTCGGGGGTGTTTGAGTTGAGCGAGTTTGTCAGGGTCTCGTTCGCCGTCGAGGATAGCACGAATGATTGCGAGTCCCGTGACACCACTGATGTCGCTGATGACGTTGGCGAGTTGGATATTCATTTCTGTCAGAGCTTTTTGCATGTGTTGAATACAGGTACTGGCTGATTTGACGAGATTATCTCGCTGACGCCAGTAGGTTCGAAGCACACAGATCTCGTTTGGAGGACGATAGGAATTCTTGAGCAGTCCGAAAGTCTCGAGCTTTTGCAGCCATTGACAATCCTTCACGTCGCTCTTACGTCCGGGGACCTTCTGGACATCGTGAGCGTTGACCAACTTGACGGTGAAGCCGCGAGCGTCCAGGACTTGATATAAAGGAATCCAATAACTGCCGGTGGACTCCATGACGACTGTGTCGATATCGCAGGATTTCAGCCACTTGGCCAACCGATGCAGATCAGCCGTAAAGCACTCGAATCGACGGACCGGTTCAGAATCACGGTCTTGTGGCACGGCAACATAGTGTTGGGCATTTCCAACGTCGATGCCTGCAACATTGAGATTGAGTGGAGGGAAGGTAAAAGGATTTCGTTTCGATTTGGATCGTGATTTTCGATGTCTTGGCATAGAATTTAATCTCCTTAACGGTTGGGGGCTCGGCCCGGTTGCGGAAGGGTTTAAAAACCTCTCAAACGGGGTCGAGCTTCCGTCCATCAAGGAACGAGAATCACGCCACCAAACAAGTGACCGCCAAAGAACCGGAACCACGCTGAAAGACGGGCATAGAAGCACCAATGCTCTGTCGGTTTTAACTGCCGAGCCTCATCCCAGCATGATGGCACGCAATGAACTTCTGGCGGCCAGTTTCTTTTGCAAGTAACTAGCGCCCCGCGCTAGTGGGTCGCTGAAAGCTAAAACCTAACCTCTCACTTTCTTCATGATCTGACGGTAGAGCTTCATGTAGTCTCTTGCCGATTCGTGCCAGGACCAATCCTCAGCCATTCCGTTCTTGATAATTCCTTCCCAGCGAATCGGGTCGGAGTAGATTCTGAGTGCCCGGCGGATCGCCTCAATCATTTCTTCGGTGCGGTAACGTTCGAACCGAAAGCCGGTTCCCATCCTTGTTCTTTCATCGTAGTCCGCAACGGTATCGGCCAATCCGCCGGTTGCTCGCACGATAGGCACCGTGCCGTAGCGAAGACTGTAGAGTTGGTTGAGCCCACAAGGCTCGTAGCGGGACGGCATCAGGATCATGTCGCACCCAGCCTGGATTTGATGCGCAAGGGCCTGATCAAACCCTAATCGCACCCCGATCCTGGTCGGATGTTGCCCAGCAAAGGACTCGAACATGGTGTGGTACTTTTGCTGACCCATTCCGAGGACGACCAGCTGAAGATCCAACGCAACGATGTCCTCAATCGCATTGGAGACCAGGTCTAGCCCCTTCTGATCGACCAGTCTGGAAGTGATTCCAATCAGGGGAGTTCGCTCTGAGAGCTTCGGCAAATTGAAAGTTTCCAGCAACCGGCGCTTGCACGCTCGTTTGCCCTCCAGATCGGATTCGGAGAAGTGCGACAAAATGAAGGGATCCGATTCGGGGTTCCATTCGGAATAGTCGATGCCGTTGACGATACCGGTGAGATCCTCATTCCTTGATGAGAGAAATTCCTCCAAGCCGTAGCCATACTCCGGGCCTGATTGGATTTCGACCGCGTAGGTTCGACTGACGGTATTGATCGTATCCGCATAGGCGATCCCCGCTTTGAGGAAATTGACCTGGCCCCAGAACTCAAAGGGGGATCCTGGATAGAAATGACGCAATTCGATTCCGGCAAGAGTCAGGGATTCCTTCGCGTAAATGCCCTGGTACGCCATGTTATGGATCGTCAGAAGGATTCCGGTGTGCTCAAAAAACGGATTCCCGCCGTAGCGAGTCTTCAGCAACCCCGGGATCAATCCCATTTGAGAGTCGTGACAATGGATGATGTCCAGGCGCTCGCCGATCCGTATCAAGGCTTCCAAGCCCGCTTTCATGAAGAATACGTAGCGCTCCATGTTATCGGCAAAACCCTCACCTGTGGCCGGATCCGTATAGATGCCCTCCCGGTCGAAGTACTCGGGGCAATCCAACAGAAACACCTCGATGGGAGTTCCCGGAATGCAGGTGCGGAATAGTGTGGCGGTCGCGGAGTGGGTCCCCATCGAGACCTCGAAGCGGCCATTACGCAATGGTTGGATTTCGAATTCGTCGCGCTGAATATCCCTGTACGCCGGAAGAACGATTGAAGGTACGGCTCCCAACTCGATCAGCGATTTCGGCAGAGCGCCGACCACATCGGCCAAACCTCCCACCTTGGCAAAAGGGTGTGCCTCGGCGGAAAGGAACACAATGCGGAGTGGATCGGGGGTCTTCATCGCTTAGAAACCGTGTCGAGGCTCATCAACGTTCAAAAACGATGCTGCACCCGGGAGCCACGCTCAGAGGAATGGCAGGCAGCGGTTTTGCACAGGATCATGGCACCACTCTCGCATTCGGATTCAGGCCTCAAGCAACGAGTGGTCGATTACGCTCCCACAACTCTTGGCGCTTGCAGTTCACGAATCGCCGTCCTTCAGATAATATCGATTCGTGTACTCCTGGACCATTCGCCAAGTGTTGAACGTCGGGACGAGTGTGCTCATGGCACGGCGCACTTTGTGGATCCATTTGCGCGGCAATCCAAGCTCGTCCCGGTCGTAGAAGCACGGAATGACCTCCTCCGTTAGAACTCGGTAGAGGTTGTCACTGTCGATTTGATCTTGTGCCTCGACAGAATCGGGTTGGGAATCGTCCCCGATGGCGAAACCATTCGTGCCGTCGTAGCCTTCGCGCCACCAGCCATCCAGAATGCTCAGGTTGAGGCCTCCATGAGCGCTGACCTTTTGCCCGCTGGTTCCCGAAGCTTCCAAAGGACGTCGCGGATTGTTGAGCCAGACATCACAGCCGGAGACCATTTGGCGCGCGACACTGACGTCATAGTTTTCGATGAAGACGACATGACCTTTCAATGAGGTATTCTTGCTGAGGTGAATGACCTGCTGGATGAAAGCCTTGCCTTCGTCGTCTCTAGGGTGAGCCTTACCCGAGAAGACGAACTGTACGGGCCGATGTGGATTGGAAACGATCGCCAGAATCTGTTCGAAGTCGCGAAATACCAAGGGAGCTCTCTTGTATGTGGCGAAACGGCGGGCAAACCCGATGGTGAGAGCGTCGGGGTTCAAAAGCCGCTCAAAAGCAATGAAGTCTTTCTGAGCAAAAGGCTGCACCTGATTCAGGAGACGTCGCCGTGTATACTCGATGAACTCACGTCGGAGTTGGTACCGCAGAACCCAGAGCTCGTCGTCGGTTATGAATTCAGGATCCATCAGCCGCTGCCAAAACTCTTGGCTGTTGATGTCTCGGTCCCAATCGGAACCCAGCTTCCGCTTCAAAAACTGTCGGAGCGGGCCCTTCATCCAGCCGACAAGGTGAATCCCATTGGTAATGTGCCCGATGGGCACGTTTTCTGTCTCGGTTGTCGGGTAAAGCGCCTGCCACATACGGCGGCTGACCTGGCCATGAAGTTCGCTGACCGCGTTGGCGGCGCGAGACACCTTCAAGGCCAAGACCGTCATGCAGAAGGTCTCATTCTCTTTGTTGGGATACACGCGACCGAGCGCCATAAGGTCCGACAAGGAAAGACCGAGCTGTTTCTGGTGCTTTCCCAGGGAGTAACTGACCAAATCAGCACTAAAGCGGTCGTGTCCGGCCTCAACCGGAGTGTGAGTCGTAAACAGGCATTCCGATCGGGTTTCCGCCAGCGCCTCTTTGAATGCGCTTCCCGCAGCCATCTTCTCGCGAATGAGTTCCAGAACCAGAAAGGCCGAATGACCCTCGTTCATGTGAAAGACACTCGGCTTGATCCCGAGCTCTCGCAGGAGCCGCACCCCGCCGATGCCTAGGAGTATTTCTTGCATGATCCGCGTGGTGCTATCGCCTCCATAGACCCTCAAAGTGAGGTCGCGAAGCCGCTCTTCGTTTTCCGGCCGGTTCGTGTCCAACAGGTATACGCTGCAGCGGCCAACCCTGGCTCGCCATACTTGAAACACCACGTTGTTCAGCGCAATCTCGACGTTGCAGAGAAGGGGAGCACCGTTTCGATCCAACACCGGCTCGAGTGGCAACGATTCCGGCTTCAGGAGGCTGTAATACTCGGTTTGCCAGTTTTCGTGGCTGATGGCTTGCTGAAAAAAACCTTCGCGATAAAAAAGACTGATGCCGACGAACCCGATGCCCAGGTCACTTGCCGACTTTGTGTGATCTCCCGCCAGGATTCCCAAGCCTCCGGCGGCAATAGGGAGCGTTTCGTGAAACCCAAACTCTGCGGTGAAGTACGCGACCGGGTTTGTCTGCAAGGCGGCGGCATGTCGGCGTCCCCAGGTTTTCTTTTCGTCCAAATAACTATCGAGGTCGGCCACAACATGGCGCACTTGCTGCGCGAACTCGGGGTCCCGGAGCCGCACGGATAGCTCCTCCTCGGACACTTCCTGTAAGACCGCCACGGCGTTGTGGTGCAAGTATCTCCATGCGCGCGGCGACAGGGATTCGAATACCTCTTGTGCCTCTTGGTGCCAAGTCCACCACAGATTGTAGGCGACCCTGCGCAATCCTTCGGTGAGTCGGGAGACTTCTTCGCGCAATGGGGGCTCCCCTTTTTTCATGGGCCTCAATCTAGCAACTGCCGCGACACGATTTCAAGAATCGATTCCTGCCTCTTGCACGATATCGGCTGGAATCCACGATTGACGCGGATTTAGCTTGACGCTGCAATTTTGCAATGCTAGTAATTTGCGATGGTTTGTCCGATCTTTCATCAGGTAACCGAGCAAAGGAGGGTAACACTTTGAACAAAGGAGACCTGGTAACCAAAATCGCCAAGGACGCAAAGATCACCAAGAGTGCAGCAGAAAACGCCTTCAATTCGGTGATTGCTGGCATTACGCAGTCATTGAAGAAAGGTCAGAAGGTGACCTTTGTCGGCTTCGGGACTTTCTCCGTGGCCAGGCGCAAAGCAAGAAAAGGCAGGAATCCTCAAACGGGGGCGCCGATCAAAATTGGAGCCCGCAAGGTTCCGAAGTTCACCGCCGGAAGCGATTTAAAGAAGGCAGTGCGCTAAGACCGAGTCGCCCCTCCGCCAAGGCGGAGGGGCGACAAGGCCGTATCGTGCCTGCCTTACGGTCGTTCGGTTCCGCGCCCGAACGGACGTCTCTCCCTCCCCCCCTTGCAACCAGCAATCTATTGAGAATGGGTTCGTCCAGTGGAATGGCGTGGGATCCGCGCCTCTGCTGAAGAAGTCTCTGCGTCGTCTTGATGCAAGAGGAGGCCTTCGTGTGTCTAGTCCAGGATCCCAGGCTGACGACTGAAAGCTCTTAAGTAACTGCTCGCGGATCTGCTGCTATGCGTGTAACTCAGCAAATCGTCAAAAACCACGTTTTTTCACGGTGCGCTGCGCAGTTACGTTCCCAAGCGACTGGCGCGTTGCGCCAGTCAGCGCTGACCGCTGAGAGCTTTTTCTAGTTCTTGCGGACGAAGTCGGCGAACTCTCGCAGTCTGTTCGAGCGAAAAGGGCTTCGGAGCTTCAGAAGAGCTTTCTCTTCAATTTGGCGAATGCGCTCACGAGTCACCTGGAAGACCTCGCCGACTTCTTGAAGGGTATACTCCTTACCCGTATCATTCAGACCGTACCGCATCCGAACGATTTGCTGCTCTCGTGGAGAGAGGTTTTCGAGCGCGGAGGCTGTCACGTCCTTCAGGTTATGACGCAACGTGTCCTCGTCAGGAGCAACGGCCTTCTTGTCTTCGATGAACTTGTTTAAGACCGCGTCCTTGTTGTCGGCAATGGTGGCTTCGAGAGAGATCGGGTCCTGCGCCGCCTTGAGTATCTGAGTCACTTTCGCCACAGGAGTCTTCAGTTCCTTTGATAACTCGTGAACCGTAGGCTGCCGCCCCATCCTTTTGGTCAGTTCATTCGACGTCTTCAGTACTCGGTTCATCGCTTCCACCATGTGGACCGGTACTCGAATCGTTCGCCCTTGGTCGGCAATGGCGCGTGTGATGCTCTGGCGGATCCACCATGTGGCGTAGGTCGAAAACTTGTGGCCGAGGCGATAGTTGAATTTGTCCACCGCTTTCATCAGTCCGATGTTGCCCTCTTGAACGAGGTCCAACAAGTCCAAACCGGGATACGAGTAGTTTTTCGCAATGCTGAGCACAAGCCGGAGGTTCGCTCGGACGAACTCATCCTTCGCTCTCCCCATCTCGATCTTGTTTTCCCGGATCAACTCGACGATGCGTCGTAGCTCGGCCTCAGTGGTCTTGTATTCCTTTTCCAGCAGGGCCAGGGCGGCGCGGGCGTCGGTCGCCCGCTTTCGACTCCCCCTCCCTCTGACTGTGTTCGCTCGGCGTATTTCCCGCTCTGCCGAAGACATTTGGCCGAGCGCCCGCTGGACCGCCAAGGCGAGATGATCGAGTTGGCCCTCCGTAAAATCAATGCGGGACAAAGCCCGGAAAACGGCTTCACGTGGCTCGGTGGGGGCGCCCGCTTTCTTGCTTGTACGCGGTGCAGTGCGGGTCTTGCTAGGCCTGCGCCACCGGTAACGATTTTCTGCCGTCTTCAGCTGTCGCACGATTTGCCGAATTGCTTTTTCTTTCAACTGATTGCGCTCTTCTAGGGTCGGTTCGGTCTCAGGGGCGACCAGCCCCGCCGGATTCAATCGATCGGCAATCTCTAGGACCCTGACGCTCGTGATCGGCGTCCTGGACAGCAGTCTCAGCATGTTGATCTTGGCCGATTCGATCTTTTTCGCGAGATAGACCTCCTCCTCCCTTTTCAACAAGGGAATCTTGCTCATGCTCCGATAATAAACGTAGAGAGGATCGCCCGACGAAGTGTTGTCATTCGAGGTGGGCTGAGCGGATTCTCCGGCCACTCGCTCGAAATGAACGCGGTCCACGTAGTTGGCAGTGGTCAGTCCTGAAAAGTCGTCGGATTCGGCACCGACCTCATCCAGATCGTACACATCCATGTCCTCATTCTTTTTGAGTTCTAAATTCATCACATTCATTCTATTTAGCGGTCGCATATCTAATGGCCAGCATTCAACAAATTGGACGATTTTCCGTTTGGGAGGCCCCGGTTCCGGCTATATAGATAGTGAAACACGTCCGATTGTTTCATTATTTTGTTCTTTTTTTGCCTCCCGCTTTTGCCTCCCGCGCGCGCCGTGCCCCTGGGTTCCGTAACTGCTCACTAGCGGACAAGTTATATACGTTTGGCGGCATCCGCAGGTTCAGTTATTTCTCCAAGGATTTCTCACTCTAGCCTCCGCCATTCCGGCTAACCACCGGCATTCAAGTATTGGACGTCAAAAAGAGACTTTTCTTCCCCAAAAGTTGCCCGTTCTCGGCAAAAGGCAAGCCCGCAACGGGGTTGAGTCCGAAATGGAGTGGCTATGGAATAATGTAACGAAAACGTATATCCTTGGAGCGTTTGGCCCCCCAATTTGGGCCCTGCTGTGCATTTCATTGATTCATTGGAAGATATGAATCGCCCTGAACGCCGCAGAGCTCCCCGGATGGCCCTGCAGCTGCCAATCGTCGTATCCGGGATCAATCCGGACGGTAGTGAGTTTAGCGAAGCCACGAAAACCATCAATGTTTCTACTGGTGGTGCGTACTTCGGTCTACAGCAACCATTGCTCCTGGATCACGAGGTTGTGGTATCGATTACTCCTCCGCCCAAGGTCGCGGGGAGCCTGAACGTTCGATTTACCGCCCGCGGCCACGTTGTGCGCTGCGAGCCGGAGGGACCCGATGGCGGCTACGCCTATTTCGCGGTCCAGTTTTCCGAGAAAATCCACCTAGGCTGACGCCCGCCCCCACGGAATGACAGGGCTCGGCTGGGCAATGCTCATCCACAGCGGGATCCTTGCGATCGAGAGTCAGGAACGATCCACCATTCCGGTCCAAGCCAGCGTTTTGGTCAAATGGAGTCGTAGTTGTCGATCGGGGAGTTGACCCAAGGGAAAGTCTGGCGATCGGATGCCCCGCCTCGTTCGGGGGCGAAAATTGAGAGCCGTCGGGATTGACTCCTCCAAACAGATTCACTAGAATTTCGGTTTTTCTCAACGAACGAAGGTCCCCGAGGGCGCCGTGATTGAAGTCCAACATCTGACCAAGCTGTATCACAACCATAGAGCAATCGACGACATCTCCTTTCGGGTAGAAAAAGGCGAAATCCTGGGCTTCCTCGGCCCCAATGGGGCGGGAAAGACCACTACCATGCGCATTCTGACATGCTACATGCCCTCGACCGATGGGACCGCCAGGATCGCCGGCTTTGACGTCTTCGAGGACAGCCTCGAAGTCCGAAAACGGATCGGTTACCTTCCGGAGAATCCGCCCCTTTATCCCGAGATGACCGTGGAGTCGTATCTTGGTTTCGTAGCTCGGATCAAGGGTGCCTCCGCCCGGAAGATAAAGGGCCAGGTCGAGGATGTCATGGAAAAGTGCAGTATCGGGGACGTTCGGAAGCGGATCATCGCACGGCTGTCAAAGGGTTACAAGCAGCGGGTGGGCTTGGCCCAGGCGTTGCTCAATGATCCGGAGGTACTCATCCTCGATGAGCCGACAATCGGATTGGACCCCAAGCAAATATTCGAAGTCCGATCTCTTGTCAGGAACTTGGCAGGAAGCCACACCGTAATCCTCTCGACTCATATCCTACCCGAGGTCAGCATGACTTGTAACCGGGTCGTCATCATCAACGAGGGGAAAGTGGTTGCCATGGATACTCCGGAGGGGCTCGGGAGGCAACTCAAGGGCGCCGAAAAGGTGGTCCTGGTCGTCGATGGACCCAAAGATCCGGTAACGCAAGAGATCGGCGGCATTGCAGGCGTGATAGCCGTGGAGTCCGAGGACGGAGCACCGGATGGACCGGTCCGCTACACAGTGGAATGCGAGTTGGACACCGATCTTCGGCGGCAACTGGCTTCAGCTGTTGTCTCGCAGGGCTGGGGGCTTCTCGAGTTGCATGGAGTGGCGCTGAGCCTGGAAGATGTTTTCATCAATCTCGTCACAAAAGAGTGACCCTGGCCGGGCACCTGCGCAAGCCCTGAGGACATTGTCGTGCAAAACATCATCGCCATCTGGGAGCGTGAGTTGAAGTCCTACTTCGTTTCGCCGATCGCGTACGTCGTCCTTGCCGTCTTCTTGTTCCTGTCCGGATTTTTCTATTACTCGATTCTGACAGCGGTGGTTCAAACGACCTTGATGCAGGGCTCCATGGGCGGCGGAGCGCAACCGGTCGACGTTCCGGGAATCGTGACCCGGAGCTTCCTGGGGACCATAAGCGTGGTTCTGTTGTTCATGATTCCGATGCTCACCATGGGACTCTACGCGGAGGAGAAAAAGAGAGGCACGATCGAGCTACTGCTGACGACTCCGGTGGGAACCCTCCAGGCCGTGATAGGCAAGTACGCGGCCAGTGTGACATTTCTCCTGATCATGTTCGCCGGCAGCGGACTCACGATCTCGACGCTCTTTGTATACGGAGATCCGGAATGGAAACCCTTGCTTGGCGGTTACCTGGGTCTCTTTCTCTACGGAGCGGCGCTTCTCGCGCTGGGGTTGTTCATATCAACACTGACCGAGAATCAGATCGTGTCGGTGGTGGTCACTTTCGGAGCCATCCTCGTCCTGTGGTTGATCGAATCACTGTCGACCGGTTCCTCTGGCGTCGCTCGGGACGTCCTGGGTTACATGTCGGTCATCGGCCACTTGGATGATTTCATCAAGGGAGTTATCGATACCAGTCACATCATATTCTACGTGACCTTTGCCTTTGTGGGGCTCTTTCTCGCGTATCGCTCCCTCGAGTCCATGAGATGGAAAAGCTGATGAAAAGACATCTTCAGAAACTCAGCGATCTGGGACTGATTCTACTGGTTGGGGCGGTTATCCACTATTCGATTGCGGATCTGTGGAACGCTTGGAATCTGGGATTGGCGATCGCGGGTGGCACCCTCTTGCTGGCAGGAATTGTGATCAACCGCCGGCGGATCCTGCAATCACTCGGAAGGCGCTCCACCAAGTACGCAACCAACTACATCATATCGGTGGCTCTTGTCCTCGGCCTGGCCGCGGCGTTCAATTTCATCGGACAGCGACATCCGAAGCGGTTTGACTTAACGGCCGGCGGCCACTACACGCTTGCTCCCCAAACCATCCAGATCCTGGACCGTCTGGATCGCGATGTCGAGATCAAGGCCTTTTACCCCGACGGAGATGATGTGACCCTTCGAGAGCTGCTGGTGCAGTTTCGCACCCTGAGCAGCCACATCGAATACGAATTCATCGATCCGGATCGTTATCCGGATGTGGCTCGGCAACACGATGTGACCGTGTACGGCACCTTCGCCAACCCATTCACGGGAACAGAGTTGAAATCGGGCACGACGGTTGTCCGGCAAGGGGATCTGCGTGAAAAGATCGAGAAACGCTCGGACGTGATTCGCGAGGAGGATCTCACCAACGCTCTGATCAAAGTGCAGCGCGCCGAGAAAAAGAGAGTCTACTTTGTTGCGGGTCACGGCGAGAAGGAGATCGACAACAGTGACCGCGGCGGGTATTCAGAAGTGCAGAAAGCGCTGGAGAACCAGGGATTTGCTACAGCATCGGTGAATCTCGCCGGTGAAGGAAAGGTGCCCGAGGACGGTCAAGTACTCGTGATCGCCGGCGCGACCATCGAGCCGTTTCCCCAGGAATCGGAGTACTTGAGCGAATTTCTGAATAAAGGCGGCGGGGTCCTCCTGATGGTAGACCCTCCCCCGGCGGCCTCGCTGCAGGGTTTCTTGAATCAATGGGGCGTCGTTGCAGGCGAAAACATCGTGCTAGACGTCAGCGGCGCCGGCAGGCTCATGGGGGCCGGTCCTGAAATCCCGTTGGTCCTCGAGTATGAGAGTCATGAAATCACCGAGCGCTTCCGGAGCATGACTTTCTTTCCCCTAGTACGGTCGGTGGAACCGTCGGAGAAAACCGTGGACGGGGTCACCGTTACCCCTCTGCTGCAAAGCAATCCACGTAGCTGGGGCGAGACCGACCTCGGAGAGACGGAGAAGAGCTTCGACGAGGGCGAAGACTCCGAGGGCCCGCTGCCGCTCGCGGTGGCCGTCAGCAAACAGCTTGAGGCCGTGGCAGACCCAGTCGAGACAGGGCCGGACGCGGCCAGGGAGGGCGCGGAAGATACAGAGTCCCCGGCCCCCGCAACGGCCCGGATGGTGGTGGTTGGAGACTCGGAGTTCGCCAGCAATGCTCATTTTTCGGCACAGGGAAATGGGAATCTCTTTCTCAACATGATCAGCTGGCTGGCCCAAGAGAAGGATCTCATCTCGATTCGTCCCAAGTCTCCCCAGGATCGCCGGATGACGCTTTCCCAGAGTCAGCAAACAACGCTCTTCTATCTTACGGTCGTCCTCCTTCCTCTCGGCGTGATCGTGGCCGGTATCAGCGTTTGGAGCCAGCGGAGGAACTGACCGATGCGGTTCAAAGGGACCCTTTTTCTCCTGCTCCTGGTCGTAGGCCTAGGCCTGTACGTGTACTTTTACGAGATTCAGGGCGAGCCGGCGCGAGAGCAGGCGCGGCTGGCAGAAAAGCAACTCTGGAAGGTGGAAAGTGATCAGGTCGAGAGAGTCGAGTTCGTTTTTCCCGACGAGACGGTGACCGCGGTCCGGACAGGGGAAAAATCGTGGAAGATCACCTCGCCCAGATCTGTCGAAGCGGATGCGGAAGAGTTGAATCGAATCGCCAGCTCAGCGGCCGACCTGAGTTTCGAGAGCGTGGTCGAGGCTGAGGCAACGGACGTTTCGAGGTTCGCGCTCGATCCTCCGGAACATAGCCTGGGAGTCCGGACAAAGGAAGGACAGCAGTTTTATCTGGCCTTCGGGAGGGAGAATCCCACCGGCACTTCGACCTATGCCCAGAAGAAGGGCAGCGGTGAGGTTTTGCTCGTTCCGACCAACACGGCGACAACCTTTCGCAAGAGACTCGACGACCTGCGGGAGAGAGCCATCTTACGCTTTGATCAATACAAGACGCAGGCAGTCGACTTGAGATCACTGAAAGGGCGGGTAGAGCTCGTGAAGGAGCAGGACCGCTGGTGGATCGAGGGGAAGAATCGAATCGCCGCTTCCTCCTCCGCGGTCAATGACGTCCTGGGCGCCCTGGCTAACTCTCGACTCGAGGAATTCCTGGATGACCCGCCAGAGGGCAGGAAACTCGGCTTCGATAGGCCTACCGTCGACGTCACATTGACCGTCGGTGAAGAAAAGTCTTTGAAGCGTTTCGTCGTCGGGTCGCAGAAATCTGGTTTGGGAAAATCGGCGCAGGCGTCCGGCGAGGAGGAATGGTACGTCGCGAAGGACGATTCAAGAGACGAGCTGTTTTTCGTGGGAAAGGAATTCGTGGATCGGTTGGTAAAAACCGCCCGCGATTTGCGGGACGATTCCCTCGCGTCCTTCAAACGGTGGGAGATTGACTCGGTGAGGCTCAGCAATCCTTCCGGAAGCTTCCAGTTCCTCAAGAGCGAGGACGGCGGCGATTGGCTGCTCGGCGCGGAAAAGAAAAAAGTAAAGTGGGACACCGTTCAAGGCATTCTGGATACCTTGGAGAAATCGGTGAAGGAATTTATCGATCATCCCGGTGATCCAACCCAGTTTGGCCTTGATCCTCCACGGTTTCGCGTGGTTCTCAAAGATGGAGATATCGTTGCCGTCGACTGTTCCTTCGGGGGGGACGGACCGGCAGGGGTTTACGCACGGGTCCAAGGGGAGGACTCCATCAAGGTCGTGGAAGCGGAGCTGCTTGAAAAGCTCACGGGAAACGAATCAGACTTTCTCGAGCCGACTCAGGAAGAAGAAGGGGACGATACGCCACCGGATTAGCTTCAGCGATCCGTCGCTGAACGCTTTTTGATGCCTCTTGATCTTGCCATCTTCTTTGGATATACTTCGGCGGCTAGCTTTGTGAAAAGTGGGCACGTGCCCACTTTTTTGTTTTTGGGGTCAAAAAAAATGGCCCAGCGAGGATTCGATAAGCGCGAATCTCTGCGTGAGAGAATTGCGCAACTGGCGGAGCAAATTGCCGGACCCATGGGCGCGGAAGTTGTTCTTGTCGAGGTCAAGGGGGCCGGCGCTCGATCGATTGTTTGCACGTATATCGACCAGCCAGGAGGCGTCGGCTTGGATGACTGCGCGCGTTTCAGTGCGCGGCTGTCGGTTTTGCTCGACGTCGAGGACTGGATACCCTCCAGCTACACGTTGGAGGTCTCTTCGCCGGGATTGGACCGGCCCCTGGTCAAAGCGGCGGACTACCGGCGGTTTTCGGGTAAGAGAGCGAAGATAAGGACCCGTACGGCACTTCACGGACAACGGAACTTTCAGGGCAAGCTCGCTGGAACTCTCGAGGGAAAGATCCTCCTCGAAATCGAGCCTGGCGAAAAGATGGCGCTGGCCTTGAAGGACATCGAGAAGGCCAACTTGATCGTAGAGTTTTAGCCGCGAGGTTTCTCGACGGTACGTTGCCATCCTTACCCGGCGGCAACAAACGCTAGCGTATTTGCGAATAGGGATAATACCTTGAGTCGCCTCTTGAGTCGCCTTCTGAAATTGCCCCCTTCGAAACGGAGGTAGGGATGTCGAGCATTATCAGCCAGACCATCGAGCAAATAAGCAAAGAAAAGAACATCGATTCCAAGATCATCATATCGGCGCTGGAAGATGCCATGATTGCTGCGTCGAGAAAATTCTACAAGACGACCGAAGACATTAGCGCGCGGTTTGACGAAGAAACAGGCATTGTCGAGATTTTCGCTGTGAAACGCGTGGTGGAATCGGTCGAGGATCCGAGTTTAGAGATTTCGTTGGCTGAAGCAAAGGAGATCGATGAGACTCTCGAGGTTGATGACACGGTTGAAATGCCGAAGCCTACGGATGTTCTTGGCAGAATCGCCGCCCAGACAGCCAAGCAGGTGATCTTGCAAAAAGTTCGGGAAGCCGAGCGGCAAAACATTTTCGACGAGTACTCGCAGAAAACCGGTGAGCTGCTCAACGGGGTCGTCAAGCGTTTTGAAGGCCCAGACATCATCGTGGATATTGGTAAAACGGAAGCCTTACTTCCTCTGCGCGAGCAGTCCCGGGCGGAAGCCTACAAGCAAGGAGAGCGGATTCGAGCTGTCATTGTCAAAGTGCTTCCCGTTGCCAAGGGGCCACAGATCATACTGTCCCGAACGGATCCGCAGGTACTGGTTCGCCTTTTTGAGATGGAAATACCTGAAATTTACGACGGTACCATCGTGGTCAAGAACGCGGTGCACGAGCCTGGCGATCGGGCCAAGGTTGCGGTCGCCTCTCTGGACCGCGATGTCGACCCCGTTGGGGCCTGTGTTGGCATGAAGGGTTCGCGTATCAACTCCATTATTCGTGAGCTCAAGGGCGAGAAAATCGACATCGTGCAGTGGTCGGACGATTCCGCACAGTATGCGGCGAATGCGCTGAACCCTGCCAGAATCTCGAAAGTGCTCATTCTCAATCAAAATGAAAAACACATGGAAGTGATCGTCGAAGAGAAGCAGCAGTCCCTGGCCATCGGAAAGAAGGGGCAGAACGTGCGTCTCGCCTCCAAGTTGATCGGTTGGCAAATCGACGTCAAGAGTGAGGAACAGAAGAAGATGGAGGTTCTCAGCGTCATGGAATCTTTGACCTCCTCCTCGACCTCTTTGAGCGAGTTGGAAGGGATCAGCGCGCGAATAATCGAAAAGCTCCGCGAAGCTGGAATCGAGAAAGTCGAACAGATTCTCGAGATGGACCAACAACAGCTGACTGCCATTCAGGGAGTGGGGGAGAAGACCGCAATCAAAATCAAAGAAGCCGCTCAGGACTTGTTCGAAGAGGTGGAGATAGAGGTGCCGGAAGGCCTCGAGATTCCGCCCGCGATCCAGCCTCATGCGGAGCCGCCTGCGGATGGAACCGATGAAGTCGCGGCACAGTCGGACTCCGAGGAATCGGCCGATCAAACACCGGAAGCGGAGGAAGACTCCCCGACCGAAATGGGTGAAAGCGGCGCGGAGCCCGAGGAAAGCGAACTCGTTTCCCAGGACCAGAGTGAGAACGTGGAATCCGCTGTCCCGGCGTCCGATTCCGAGGATCTGTCGTCGTCTCCGGAGTCTCCGATCGATGAGGTGACCGCAGATGCAGGGCAGCCAGAGGCGGCTACCAGTTCCGAGGAGGCCGTGGCCATGCCGAATGGAGAGTCAAAGCAGGCCGGGGAGTAGCGGGCCTTCGCGGGTGGATATGAATGATTGAACCAGGCATGTTATTGATTTAAAATTCTAGGTTTGCAGGTTTTGCGGGGAAATGCCAAGCGGTCGTCAGAAGGTCAGGCGTAAATGGAAAAAATAACCGTGGCAGAGCTGGCAACCGAGTGTTCGGTCAAGAATCAAGTAGTTCTTGGCGAGCTCAAGAGGCTAGGTCTCTATGTTTCCTTGCCCACGGCGACGATAGACGAGAGTTTCGCCTCCACGATTCGGAAGAAGATCCTCGCGGAGCGCGAGGCTGCAGAGGTCCAGGCGGCCGAGGCGGAGAAGAAGAAGGAAGCCAAGGAAGCCAAAGAAGCAAAGAAGGCCAAAAAGGCTCAAAAGGCAGCGAAACAAGATCAGAAGAAGGCGGCGCCAAAGAAGACGACTCGTACGGCCAAGGCGAAAAAAGTAGAAGAAGTAGAAAAGCCAGAGGCCGCGGCACCGGCCCCTCGCAAGGCGGCAAAGCCGGCGGCCAAGAGCGCCCCCAAGTCCAGAAAGGCAAAGGCTGCGGAGCCGGCAGCCGTGGAAGAGGCTCTTCCAAAGCCGTCGCTGCGACCACGAAAAGGGCGAAAGCATTACGATCGCAGTACAAACGAACTTGTAGATGTTGCGGCAGCGGTACCGCTGCCCGTCGACGTCCCCGCAGAGGAAGCCGTCCCGATGGTGGCAGAGATGCCGCAGGGGACGCAGGAAACTGCTGTGCCGACAACCGGTTTGCCCGAACCGGTGAAGGTTGACCCTATTGCAGTACCGCCTCCGCCGGCGCCAAGCCTTCTGGAAGTCAAGTCGGCGGGGCAGATCCTTCCTTCTGCAGAGAAGGCCGTCGCCGAGGAGCGCCCGGCCAGAGTCGCGGCTAGCGCGAAACCTGCAACGAAGAAGATTGTCGTGCCAAAGGCCGCCAGAACTCGGGTCTTGATGCGCACCAGCACCGAAAAAGTCGTAACGCCCGAGGTCTCGAATCGGCTCATGAGGGGACTGCGGGACGATGCGGCGCGCGCACGCCCAGGTCAGCCCTCGCGTGCTATACGAAAGAAAAAACTTCCTCGAGCTGGATCTTTACCTCCGAAGGTAGCAGACATTCCTCAGCCGCCGCTATCACCGGAGGATTTCAAGCCCCTGGCCATTAGTGAGGGTGTGACCCTCAAGGAATTAGCCGAGAAGATGGACATCAAGTCCAAGTACATAATTCAGAAGTTGATCACGAAGGGCATTTTCGCCGCGATCAATCAAACCGTCGACGTGGAGGTTGCCAAGGAGGTTTGTGCAGAGTTCGGTTTCAATGCCGATGTCATCAGCTTCGAGCAGGAAGTCGAAGCCAGACAGGAAGTGGTCGACGATCCGGGAGACCATGTCAGCCGGTCACCGGTCGTGACTATCATGGGCCACGTCGATCACGGGAAGACCTCCTTGCTCGACGCGATCCGCGAGAGCAACGTAACGGCCAAAGAAGCAGGTGGAATTACGCAGCATATCGGCGCGTATCATGTCGACGTCAATGACCGGAGCGTTGTGTTTTTGGACACGCCCGGCCACGAGGCCTTTACGCTCATGCGGGCTCGAGGGGCGCAGGTGACCGATATCGTCGTTCTGGTGGTGGCGGCCGACGACGGTGTGATGCCACAGACGATCGAAGCCATTCATCACGCAAAGGCGGCCAATGTCCCCATTCTGGTCGCGATCAACAAGATTGACCGGCCGGATGCACAGCCCGACCGCGTGAAGCAGTCTCTTTCGGATCAAGGACTCGTGGCGGAAGATTGGGGCGGGGATGTCGTAATGGTTCCCGTATCGGCCACGGCGCGCACGAATCTGGAATTGCTGCTGGAGATGATCCTCCTGGTTGCCGACATCAAGGAGCTCAAAGCTAACCCCAAGCGTCTGGCATCGGGCGTGGTTTTGGAGGCAAAAGTGGATACCGGAAGGGGAAGAGTGGCAACGGTTCTCGTCCAGAATGGGACTCTGGGTGTTGGAAATCCGTTTGTCGCGGGTGCGGTTCACGGGCGAGTGCGAGCCTTGATCGATGATCGTGGTCGCGGCACAACGGAGGCTGGGCCATCTACTCCGGTCGAGATCCAAGGCCTTCAAGAGTTGCCGCAAGCCGGAGATATTTTCCAGGTCTTCGGTGATGCCGCGAAAGCGCGGCAAGTAGCCGAGTACAGGCAACAGAGAGTTAGGGAGAAATCCCTCCGGCACAGTGCCCGGTTGACCCTCGATGCGTTGTACGAACAATTGAGCGAAGGGAAGGTCAAGGAGTTACCGCTGATCGTTCGAGCGGATGTTCAGGGGTCTGTAGAAGTTGTTGCCGACATGCTCAACAAGCTGAGTACGGAAAAAGTCAAGGTACGGATACTGCACAGCGGCGCCGGTACTGTGACGGAGACCGACGTGTTGTTCGCCACTGCTTCCAACGCGATCATTATCGCGTTCAATGTGAGGCCGGAACCGAAGGTCCAGGATCTGGCCGACACGGAAGGCGTAGAGATTCGCCCCTATACTGTTGTCTACAATGTGTCCGAAGACATTACCAATGCCATGATTGGTATGCTGGAGCACACGAGTCACGAGAAATACATGGGAAGGGCGGAGGTTCGCGATACTTTCAAGGTACCGAAGCTGGGATCCATTGCCGGCTCCTACATCCTGGATGGAATCATGCGGCGCCACGCCGATATTCGATTGCTCCGGGACAACGTGGTGATTCACGAGGGCCGAATCGTCTCGCTGCGACGCTTCAAGGATGACGTGACCGAGGTCAAATCCGGTTTCGAGTGCGGTATTGGTTTCGAGAGCTTCTCGGATATCAAGGCAGGAGACATCATCGAAGCCTACACCATAGAGAAGGTCAAGCCCACATCACTGTAGGCCCAATTGCGCTTTTTCTAGACGTTCGACGGTTGCTCGAGTGCGTGCGATTCCCGAGGTTCGAGTATTCCGGAGGTAAGGCATGCCCATAGCGTATTGCGAGATGGAGATTCATCTGCCCCATGCACAATCGTTGAAGGATAAGCGTATGCTGTTGAGGAAGACGTTGGACCGGTTGAGGGCCCGTTCGAATTTTTCGATTGCGGAGGTCGGATATCAGGACCTTTGGCAGAGAGCCAAGCTGGCCGCGGTGACGGTCGGCGCGGACAACAAGAACCTCGACCGGGCAACGCAAAAGTTTGTCCAGGAGGCCGAGCGAATCTTGAATGAAATGCTGATCGATTGTCAGGTACTGTTTATTGAGCCGGATAGCCCGTTCGCTGACGGCGGCCCCGGGATGCTGGAATCCCGAACTGATGGGTGAATCCTGAGTTGAAGTCTTTGCGAAGACCCAAACGAGTTGGGTTTCAGATCCAGCAGGAAATTTGCACGATGATCGCCCGAGACCTCAAGGATCGTCGAATCGGCATGGTCACGGTAACGGGGGTCGACGTAAGTCCGGATCTCAAATACGCGAAGGTTTGGGTAACGACATTGGGAACCGAGAAACAGCACAAGGATAGTCTGAGCGCTTTGAATCACGCCTCTGGATGGATACGGTCGGAATTGGGGCAGCGCATTCGCATGAAGTTCGCTCCCGAGTTGGTTTTCAAGACGGATATGTCGCAAGAGTATGGGCAACACATCGATGAACTGCTCAGACAGATCGGGGAATGAGGCGATAAACGCTTTCCGTTATGCGCTAAGCGCTATGCGCTCTCCGTCTTGCGCTTTCGGTCTCTCCGACCGTTGGGTCGGAAAAACCATGCTTTCCATTCGCGTGCCGGAACGATGTACGCAGCGCGGGCGTGAGAGCCGCAGAGGTGCTGGGGAATGACAGCTGCGCAGGGCCTCTTGGTTTACCGTCGCCGCTTGGCGCTTTCCGTCATGCGCTAAGCGCAAATCTACTGGCTTTCTAGAACATTTACGGTAACTCGCCGATTCTTGGATCGCCCATCCCGGGTATTGTTGTCTCCCACGGGAAGGGTCTCGCCCAACCCGAGAGCGTGAGTCTTGTGCAGATCCAATTGGAGCGAACCCACCAGGTAACGAATGACGCTTTCGACCCTGCGCTCACTCAACGTGATATTGTGGCTTGGGTTGCCCGTCGAGTCCGTGAATCCCTTCAGCTCCAGAACCAGATTGGGGTCCGACGCCACCTTGCGTGCCACCTCGTTGAGCAGTTTACACGCTTCGTCATCCAGGTTGGCGCTCCCCCAACGGAAGTATATTTCCCGCGTCATGGCGGGTTGGTACTTGTTGCGGTTGGAAATAAGCTCGGAGTTCTCTTTCGAGGTATTCAAAGCAAGATTGGCCACACTCTGGGCTTGGGTGCCACTCTTGCGAGCCTCCTCGACCTTAGGATCCATCTCCTCGATGGCGTTGCCCAGAGCTGTGTTAACCTGTTCGATTCGGGCTTTGTTGCTCCGGTTCAGCGAGGAGAGCTCATCGAGCTGGTTTGATATCTCGGTTCGAGCTTGAGCCTCGTCATCGAGCCTGGAATCCAGATCGGCGCGTGTGGCGGCAACCTCTTTGCGAACATAATTCTTTGTGGCGCACGCGGGAAAAAGAATCAGAACCAAGAGTCCTAAACCAATCTTTGCGCGGGTGTTCAAACGGGGGCTCCGGCGCCGGAAGTTAGTTTCTCGTAGCATCGGTTTTCTCCTAACGTTAGGCCGACATTGTAGTTCGACACCGATGCCAAGTATACTTTAGGACTAGCCATATGCAAGAACAGCTTGTAACGGATGGGGTGCTCGTCGTAGACAAACCAGCGACCTGGACGTCGCACGACGTCGTCGCCAAGATGCGGTCCATCACGAAGGTCAAAAAGGTGGGTCATACCGGAACTCTGGATCCCTTCGCCACCGGCGTACTCCCCTTGACTCTGGGCCGTGCGACGCGACTGACGAATCACTTTCTGTCGTCCGACAAGACCTACCACGGTGTCATGCGTTTCGGCTTTGCCACGACGACTTTCGATATTGACGGTGAGGCGACATCGGAGGATTCAGCACCAAAGCTCCAGCTGGATCGTCTACGCGAGATGTTTTCTAGGTACATCGGGGACGTGGTCCAGACCCTCCCCCCCTATTCTGCCAAGAAAATTCGAGGGAAGCCGCTCTATGCCTATGCCCGGCGAGGCATCGATATGGGAGCGCAGACCAAGCGGATCCATATTGACTCCCTTCAGCTCATCTCGGTGGATGGGAGCGAGGCCGAGTTTGACCTTGTTTGTTCCGCCGGCACCTATGCTCGGAGCCTAGCCCACGATATGGGCCGCGAGTACGGCTCTGGAGCCCATCTGGTTCGTCTTCGGCGGACCCGTAGCGGAGAGTTTCCAGCAGATGCCTCGGTTAGCCTGAACGACGATGGTTCATTCCATCCGCGCGAGTACTTCTTGAGCCGCGCCATTCCGCTAAAGGATCTGTTGAGCGAGATCCCGGCCATCGTTGTTACTCCGGCGGAGCGGCAGAAGATTCTCCATGGCACAGATCTCAATCTTTTGACCGCGTCCCAGCAGTCCGAAGAGTATCGCCTGGTCGACGAAGCTGGTAATTTGATTGCCATAGGACGGCGCCAGCATACCTTCCCTCCAAACTCACCACAACCGGTCCAATGGGTCCGTGTTCATCCGTATATCATTCTCGTTCAAGGCTAGTACCGGCATCTCCAATCGAGCCCAATCGCGGCCGCGCGAGCCGGGGCAGGCTCCCTCATCCTGCCACCGGCTCGGCTGAAGATAGAGAACGCCGGCTTGGCCGCAGCTAAACAACCAGGCGATTCTTTATCTTCTGGAACTTCTTCTCTCCCATTCCCCGGACGTTCAGGAGTTCTTCGATCTTTCTGAATTTGCCGATCTTTTCTCTATGTTGCACGATTCTCTTCGCCAGTTCAGGCCCGACTCCTGGAAGCTCCTGCAGCTTGGCAGGAGAGGCCGTATTCAGATTGACCTTTTTGAGATGGACTTTGGCGTTCGCAGGAGTGTTCCGGACTCCGGAATCGCCTTTAGCTTCCTGACCCATTGCCCCACATGGGGGCAATGACAGGCCCAGGCATAACAGGAAAACGGTTGCAACGAACAGGGGTTTGGTAAGCATGGAAACCTCCTCAGCTTTTTTTTAACGAAACAGGTACATCGGTTTGGCTCAGTACCGACCGTACTTACGGAAGGGATACAGTCCCTTCCGTCGTAACCGTCTAACCGGCCGTTGTGGCTTTGAGCGAAGAAAACCTAAATCAGGGCTGCTATCCGGCCCGTAGCTCCATCGATTTTTTGGGCTCATTCTTGTGCAAGGCCAGACCGATGTAGCCTTAAGGTGGCGGTTTGACACTATTTGAAGGATTGTGCCATAATGCGAAATCGCGGTTTTGTTGAAGATACGGATATGCGGCCTCCCATGATGCGTCGGTGCAGCCACTGGTTTCAGTTCGGTATTTTGGCTCTGTTTTTGTCGTGCGGTACAGGCTTTGGCCAGGAGAATACGGGGAACCCGATCAATCTGGACGAAGCGCTGTCGGAAGAGAAGGAAGATCGCGGTCTCAGTTACTACCACTACTCCCTTGGGAAATGGCACGAAAACCGGGGCGAGCTCGATTGGGCCGTCGTGGAAATCAAGAAGGCCGTCGAACTCAACGAGGGCAGCTCAGAGCTTAGGGTCGAGCTAGCCAGTTCCCTGGCTCAGAGCCGCCGAATTGCCGAGGCCATTCAGCAGGCCACGGAAGGGTCGAGACTGGATCCCAACAACCCCGACGCGTATTGGCTACTGGCCAAGATCTACAACGGGAGTACGAGTCGAGACCGATCCGCACACCAAAAGGCCATCAAGCAACTCGAGGCCATGCGCCGGGTTGCCCCAAAGGATCCCCGTGCCTATAGGCTCTTGGGAGAGATTTACTTCAAGTTGGATGAGATCGACCAGGGCATCCGAGCGTACGAAACGCTCCAATCGCTGCGACCCAATCGAGGTGAGGGCTATACCAGGATCGCCGCTTACTTCGCGAAGTCCGGCAAACTCGACCAGGCCATTCAATACTACGAAAAGGCAATCGCAAGCGAGCCCGACTCCGTGGAGAGCCTACTGAGGCTCGCGCTGATTTATACGCAGCTCAGGCAGGATGACAAAGCCGTCCCCCTTTACCGCAAGGCGATCGAGCTGAATATGACGGACCCTCAGGTCAAGGAGCATTTGGGGCGCTCTCTGCTGAACATCGCTGAGTTCGAAGAGGCTGCCGATGTTCTGGGGGAATTGGTCGAGTCCTCTCCGGGCAATCTGGATTTACTCACCTTTCTCGGAAGGGCTCAGCTGGGGGCGAAGCAGACCAACAAGGCAATCGAAACCTTCAGCCGTGCCCTGAAACTCAATCCCGGCAATCTGGAAGCCGAATTCTATATCGCCATAGGTCATGAGGAGGAAGGCAATTACCCCGAGGCTGCCAAGGTCTTGGAAGGGCTCTTAGAGAAGACGGAGAACCCGTCCGGGACATACACGGACGGCTTGAAGACCAACCGGGAGGTCTTCAAGCAGCACCTGGCCAGTGTCTATCAAGAGATGGGATTGCATGGAAGAGCCATCGATATTTTCCGCGAAATGCTCGACAACAACGCGGAGGAAAACACCACGGAGTCCAAGGCCAGGGTCCTGTTTCTGCTCATCAATGCATATCGGATCAATCGGCAACTCGACCAAGCGCTCGCCATCGGAAGATCGGAGTTCGGCAAGCGCCCCGAGGACAAGGCCATCGCTCTGGTGTATGCGCGTACGCTTGCCGACAGTGGAAAGGAAAAGGAGGGGGCCAAGATACTGAAGAACCTGATTCAGAAGGACCCTCTGGATGTCGACCTTCATATCAACCTGAGCCAGATATACATCCAGGCGAAACGGTTTTCAGAGGCGGAGGAGATACTCTCCCAGGCGCAAGACATTGCAAAGGACGAAAAGCAGGATCAACAGCGATTGAAGTTCCAGCTGGCCGCCCTCTACGAACGCAAGAAGGACTATCGGCGCGCGGAGAACTTGTTCAAAGAGCTAATCGAGGAGAATCCCGACAACGCCACAGCGTTGAACTACATAGGCTATATGCTCGCGGACCGCGGAATCCGGCTCCATGAGGCTGTAGAGTACGTCGAGCGTGCGCTGGTCCTGGAACCGAACAACGGTGCTTATTTGGACAGCCTCGGATGGGCATACTTCAAGCTGAACAATCTCGAGAAGGCGGAACAATACTTGCTGCAGGCGGTGGAAATTGTAAGAAAAGACCCGGATATCCACGCCCACCTGGGGGATCTGTACTACAAGGCAGGAGAGTATGATAAGGCCGAGTCCTACTGGAACAAGTCGCTCGAGAACGTCACGGATTCTGATGAGGGAAAGAAGGTCCGAAACAAGCTAAAGAAGCTGAAGGAACTCTTGCGTAAACAGAAACGCCTGTAGGCCAGGACCCCGCAGAGCACTGGTCTTCGGCACGCTGCTCAGCTTTCTACCACGGGTCCCGCAGTTACCCGCCGACTCTCCCGACGCCCTACCATACTTTCCCCCGGAGCATTCGTGTCCTCGACTACCATGCTCGTTCGCTCCTTTGCCAAGATCAATCTCGCAATGACGATCTTGGACAAGCGTTCCGACGGGTACCATGAGATTCGAACGGTTCTTCAAAGTATCGATCTGTGCGACGAGCTCGAGTTTCGCCATTGTTCTGACCTGAGGCTCCAGTGCGAAGGACTGAAGCTTCCAGTTGAGTCCAATCTGGTGTGGAAAGCGGCACACTTGCTTGCCCGAGAAGGATCCATCCGTGCAGGCGCCGAAATTCTGCTGCGGAAGCGTATTCCGCCCGGTGCCGGGCTGGGAGGGGCGAGCGGAAACGCAGCGGCCACCCTGCTGGCTCTGAACCGGCTGTGGAGACTTGGCGCGTCTCCGGGGGAGCTCGCGGGCATTGCCGCGCAGCTGGGTTCCGATGTTCCCTTTTTCCTTCACGGGGGCACGGCCTTGGCCGCCGGCCGTGGTGAAGAGACCCATCCGTTGCCCGACCTTCCCTCAGTTGCTGTCCTGGTTGTATTTCCTGGGTTTTCCATCAGCACTCAGCAGGCCTACCGGTCAGCCAGTTTGAAGTTGACTTTGCCCCAAGACACCAATAAAATTGCCGGTTTCTGTAGCAAGTTAGCACGTAGCACGGAGTGTCTGTCAGAAATATTTAATGATTTCGAGACTTCGGTCCTCCCTGAATACCCCGAAGTGAAGAAGGTCAAAGAATTCCTCGAGCATGAGGGAGCAGTGGCCACGTTGCTTTCAGGGAGCGGATCCTCTGTCTTCGGATTCTTCTTGGATGAGGAGTCAACACTCGCGGCGTCCCATAGTGGATTGCAGGATTCATGGCGAGCGTTTCCGGCGAAGACGCTTTCTCGCAGGGATTACCTCAATCAACTGTTCGGGTAGCCGGCACGCGGCCTTTTCGTGCCCGGGCTGAGCGCAAAGAGCTGGTAGTCTGGGCCAGGCGTCCGATCGATTTCTTGCTGGGGCGTCGTCAAGTGGTAAGACACAGGTCTTTGGAACCTGCATTCGGAGGTTCGAATCCTCCCGCCCCAGCCACTCCATTTTCATGACGGGAGCCGATCGTCTGATGAAGGAAGAAAGGAAAGTAAACCTCAACGGCCAACTCGTCGTGTTTTCTGGAAGTGCAAACCTGCCGTTGGGCCAGGAGATTTGCCGTCAGCTGAAGAAACCGCTTGGGAAATTGAACCTGACGAATTTCAGCGACGGAGAACGTTATGTTCAGATTCTGGAAAACGTTCGGGGCAAGGATGTCTTCGTGATCCAATCCACCTGCCCACCGGTCAACGATCATCTGATGGAACTGTTGATCATGATCGATGCGTTCAAGCGTTCCTCGGCGGGCCGGATCACGGCCGTGATTCCTTACTACGGATACGCGCGGCAGGACCGAAAGGACAAGCCAAGGGTTCCCATCACTTCGAAGCTGGTGGCAGATTTGATCACCGCCGCGGGCGCGAGTCGGGTTCTCACCATGGATCTTCACGCGGGACAGATTGCGGGCTTCTTCAACATACCGGTCGACCATCTTTTTGCTGCCCCGGTACTTGTGAAGTACCTCAAGAAGCTCAAGATCCGGGATCTCACGATCGTGTCTCCCGACGCGGGCGGAGTGGAAAGAGCTCGTGCTTTTGGTAAGCGGCTCAATGCGGATTTGGCGATCGTGGACAAGCGCCGCGTGTCGGCCAACGAAGCAGAGGTCATGCACGTGATCGGGAAAGTAGGTGGCCGGAACGTGGTGATTCTCGATGATATGGTGGACACGGCCGGCACACTGGCCCAGACGGTTCACGCCATTCGCAAGAAAAGCGCGAAGCGAATCATTGCGTGCGCCACGCACGGCGTGTTGAGCGGACCTGCAATGAAGCGCCTGAAGAAAGCCCAGGTCGATGAAATCATCTTGACCAATACGGTTCCCGTCGCGGAGGAGAAGATTACTCCCAATATGACCCTCCTGAGTGTCGCCGGACTGCTGGCCAAGGCGATCCGGAGTATCCACGACGAGACAAGCGTCAGCAATCTTTTCGTTTGAACCAAGGAGTCGGAAATGGCGGAGATCATCGTTGAAGCTCAATCCAGGGCGGAATTCGGCAAGAATGCCAATCGGCGCCTGCGCGTGGCGGGCCGAATTCCGGCGGTCATGTATGGAGGGGAGCGGGATGCCGTTGCCCTGAGTGTGACCCCGGGTGCCATTCAAAGCGTCCTTTATGCAGATGCGGGCCAAAACACCATCTTTTCTCTGAAGCTCGACGGTGAGGTTCAGGCCAACGCCATGGTGAAGGAGTATCAACTCGATCCGGTCAAGGGAAGTCTTATTCATGCGGATCTAATGGCGATCAACATGGACCGGGAGCTGTTTCTGACCGTCGCGATAGAAATAGTCGGTGAAGCCGTGGGCGTCAGGCTCGACGCCGGCACAATGGATGTGGTTACCCGTGAGGTCGAAGTCCAGTGTTTGCCCGCGGATATTCCGGAGTCGGTCAAGGTCGACGTGTCGGATCTGGAAATCAATCAGTACATCCGGGTCAAGAACATCGAGGTGAATCCGAAGGTGAAGATGTTGACCGATCCTGAGTTGGTTCTCGTTACAGTGCTGCCTCCGGCGAAGGAAGAGGAAGTGGTCGAAGAGGCTGCGCCCGAGGAGACCGCGGGCGAGCCTGAAGTCATCAAGAAGGGCAAAGCTGGGGAAGGTGAAGAAGACAAACCCGCGGAACCCAGTTGAACCGACCCGGTCGGTTCAACCGACCCCGGTTGGGACCGACGTGGTTGCGAACGTGAAAATTATTGTGGGGTTGGGTAATCCCGGCTCTCGCTATGAAAACACCCGGCACAACGCCGGGTTTCTGAGCCTGGATGCTCTGGCCCGTAACCAAAACGCCAGTCCGTGGAGAAGCAGGTGTCACTCAGTGGTCAGTGAGTATGGGGCGGAGACCAGAATAGTCTTGGCGAAGCCGCTGACCTTCATGAACCTCAGTGGCCACGCCGTCCGCCCTCTGCTGGAGGCCTATGAGGCATCCCGGGAGCACCTTCTCGTGGTCCTGGACGATTTGAATTTGCCGTTCGGTCGGATTCGTGTTCGTGCGAAAGGTTCGTCCGGAGGGCACAAAGGACTCGATTCGATTTTCAACGCGATCGGCACACGGGAAATCATCCGTATTCGACTGGGTATCGGGGAAGAAGAGATTCCATCGGACAAATCGAAGTTTGTATTGTCGGAATTTCCTGCTTCGCGGAAGGGAGAGCTCAAAACGATGATCCAAGAAAGCCTCGAGGTCGTGGCAACGGTATTGAAGTCGGGTCCTGCCAAGGCGATGTCCATTCACAACGCATGAGCGAGGAGATGATGGTGAGAACATATGAAGTAGTAGTCGTGCTGGCTCCGACTGCATCGAGCGAGGAAATCGATGCCTTCGTGGCTCAGATGACGGAAGTAGTCGAAGGGAAAAACGGCAAAGTTGCCAATGTCGAGCATCGAGGCAAACAGACGCTGGCCTATCGCATTCAAAAGTTTCGTGAGGGGTACTATCTGATCTTTACAATCGAATCGGATGGGGCGGCGATTTCGGAGCTCGAACGGCGGCTTCGAGTCCTGGATATAGCGATTCGCTACCTGTCGGTCCGCATTGACGAGTCGATGAAGCGGGCGGAAAAAATCAAGGCGATGCGTCGACGGAAGTCCGCGTCGAAGCCAACGCCGGCTCCCGAAGCAGGAGAAGTGGCCAGCGAGAGTTCTGCTAAGCCAACGCCGGCTCCCGAAGCAGGAGAAGTGGCCAGCGAGAGTTCTGCGTGACGTGATGCCGCGGCTTTGGGGCGAGCCCTGAACCGATGAACCAGCTTCGAAATATCAACAGGTCAAGAAGGGAAAAACATTATGGCAATGACTAGGAGATTCTCCATACGGAGAAAGCGGATCTGCAAATTCTGCGCTGAAAAAGTCAGCTATATCGATTACAAGGACGGAAGACTCTTGTCTCATTTCATCCCCGAGCGCGGCAAGATCCTCCCCCGAAGAATCAGCGGCGTGTGTGCGATTCACCAGCGGCAGCTCGCCGAGGCGATCAAGCGCGCCCGCCATTTAGCGTTTATTCCGTACGTTCCGGAAAAGCCGATAAGAAGTCGAACATCGTCGTATGCGCCGGACAGGCCGGTAAGAGGAAGTCGAGCATGAAGATCATTCTGAGGCAGGACATGGAGAAGCTGGGCAAGATCGGTGACGTTTTGGATGTTGCTGCCGGCTACGGCCGGAACTATCTGATTCCTAAAAAGTATGCCGTGGAGGCCACTCCGGGGAATCTGAAAGTCGTCGAGGTGGAACGGCTGGCCATGGCCAAGCAGGACTTGAGAGAAAAAGAAGCGGCGACGCTCGTGGCAAAGGAGATCACGCAACACGTCGTGACCATGCGGCGTAAAGCAGGGGAAGGGGGAACCCTGTACGGGTCGGTGACGGCTCTCGACGTGGCGGACTATCTCGTGTCTCACAAGATCGAGGTCGACAAGAGGAAGATTCAACTCGACGAACCCATCAAGGCGTGCGGAGAATACGAGGTACCGATCCGGCTCCACAGAGAAGTCATTGTCCCGGTCAAGCTCGTTGTCGAGGCCGAATCTCAACCGAGCCCGGAGGATTCCTGACTTTTTTCCAGAGATTAGACTTCACTACCCGACTGACTTGTGTCACATTGCCAGTATCTTCTTGATACCACGTTTTTGCGTTGATGACGGCTGATATTTCGCTAGAGAAATCGCTCCCCAGCAACCTAGAGGCGGAGAGGTGTATTCTCGGCGCGATCCTTCTCGATGAAAAAGCGATCCATTCCGTTGTCGAGATCATCCAGAAGGAAGACTTCTATCTGGAGAGCCACCGGAAGATCTTCGAGAAGATGCATGTGCTCACATCAGATGCGCGTGCCATTGATGTGGTCACACTCAAGGACGAGCTCGCCAAGTCGGATGAATTGGAAAGAGCGGGAGGCTCCGCGTATCTCGCGAGCCTTACCGATGGATTGCCCCTTGTCACCAACGTAGAGCACTACGCCCGAATCGTCAAAGAGAAAGCAACCCTCCGTCGCCTCATTCAGATTTCAAACGAGATCATAGCGCGTAGCTATCAGAGCGACGAATCACCGTTGGATATTCTCTCGGACGTGGAAAAGGCGGTCTTCGAAATGGCCGGACAGCAGTTTCGCACCGGTTTCGAGTCGATCGAGAACCTCGTGGGCACCGTCTACGGCCAAATCGAAGAGGTCTCCAATCGTAAGAGCCCGGTGACGGGGCTGGAGACAGGCTTCAAGGATCTCGATCGAATGACGGCTGGCTTGCAACCGTCGGATCTCATCATCGTTGCGGCGCGCCCCGGCCTCGGTAAGACGAGCTTCTCCCTCAATATTGCCCAGCACGCGTCGACGCGTCACCAGAAGGTGGTTGGTATCTTCAGCCTCGAGATGAGCCGGGAACAGCTAGTGAAGCGCCTCCTGTGCGCCGAGGGCGAAGTGGATTCACACAAGGTCAGTACCGGATACCTCAACAAGGAAGACTGGAGTCGGCTCGGGCGGTCCGCAGGTGCGCTCTCGCAGTCGAAGATCTTCATTGACGATTCCACCGGGATCACGGTTTTGGAGATGCGCTCGAAAGCCCGCCGGCTGAAGCACGAGCACGGGTTGGACCTTTTGATCATCGATTACTTGCAATTGATGTCCGGAACGACTCAGCGCTTCGAGAACCGCACACAGGAGATTTCGCAGATTTCCCGAGGGCTCAAAGGTATCGCGAAGGAGCTCAGTGTTCCTGTGATCGCGATCTCGCAGCTGAATCGAGCGATCGAGTCGCGAAGAGGATCCCAACGACCTCAGCTTTCCGATTTGCGGGAATCGGGCTCGATCGAGCAAGATGCCGACGTCGTGCTGTTCATTGCAAGAGAGGACGTTCATGACGCGACGGACGAAAACCGCGGCGTAGCGGAGATGATTGTCGGCAAGCAGCGAAATGGACCTCTCGGTTCCTTCAAGCTCGCCTTTATCGAGCAGTACACCAAGTTTGCCAACCTCTGGCAAGAAGGTTAGGTGCCTGGTCGTCGACCCGGCACGCTTTCCGCCATCCGCTCTCCGCGACAGCCTTCGGCGAGAGCGTAGGCCGCCCACGCCGTGGGCGGCAAATTGAATCTGGGCCGCAGACAGTATCTGCGTTCACCCGTGGTCATTCGCTTGCCGAACTAGTCGGGAGCTGTTAGCGGTGGGCGGTCAGCGGAAAGCGCTTAGCGCTGATATGTCCAAACTCAAAACCACGTTTGAATGTCAGTCCTGCGGATTCTCCTCGGCGAAATGGCTGGGCCGGTGCCCGGGTTGTGGAAGCTGGGACTCGTTGATGGAGGAAACGCGTGTCCGCGGCCAGGACCCGGCGCTCGGGCTCTCGGAACTGCAAGGTGCCGCTCCACTCGATCAGATTGCCACATCGGACTCGCCCAGGATCCCGAGTTCCGACGCCGAGTTCGATCGCGTGCTGGGCGGGGGAGTCGTGCCCGGTTCGTTGATTCTTCTGGGTGGAGAGCCCGGGGTGGGCAAATCAACCTTGCTCTTGCAGATGGCCCTCCGTCTACAAGACAAGCATCACCGGATTCTCTACGTTTCCGGTGAAGAGTCACCGCGCCAGATCAAGCTGAGGGCCGAGAGGCTGCATGGAGCAATCCCACCGGAGCTACGCGCGGAACCAGCCGCATCCGAGATATTCGTTTTGGGCGAGTCGAACCTCGAGCGGATCATCCAATCGGTTCAGCGAGTAAAGCCCGCTTTTGTGATCGTCGATTCCGTCCAGACGACCTACTCGGAAACGCTGGATTCTGCACCAGGTACCATCAGCCAGGATCGCCATGTGGCTACGAGGCTTCTGTCCCTTGCCAAGATGCATAACATTCCGGTGTTTCTGGTCGGCCACGTAACGAAAGACGGCAGTATCGCCGGTCCCAAGGCTCTCGAGCACATTGTAGACGTCGTTCTGTATTTCGAGGGAGAGCGTCATCACAACCATCGAATCGTCCGGGCCATCAAGAACCGCTTTGGCCCAGCGAACGAGATCGGTGTGTTCGAAATGACTCGCATGGGCCTGCTTCCGGTTAGCAATCCTTCGACGCTCTTTCTCAGCGAAAGAGACAACCCGGCTGTTGGTAGCGCGGTCGTCTCTTCGGTAGAAGGAACGCGCCCATTGATGGTCGAAATCCAGTCATTGGTCAGCAGCACACGGTTCAGCACGTCCAGGCGCCTCTCCAGTGGAATCGACTACAACCGGATCCACGTGATGGTCGCAATGATGGAGCGCCAGTTGAGCATTCCTCTCATGGGGTGCGACATCTACGTGAACACGGCGGGCGGTTTGCAAGTCAGTGAGCCTGCTGCGGACTTGGGCATCGTGGGTTCCATCATGGGCAGTTTCCGCAATCAAGCCTTTCCGCCGCGACTTGTTCTGATTGGCGAGGTCGCCTTGTCGGGAGAGGTTCGGCCGGTTGCGCGCATTCAGGCGCGAGTGCAGGAGGCGTCCTCGATGGGGTTTCTCAAGTGCGTTGTTCCCGCAGGGAATCTTCCGGTTGCGGATCCGAAGGACGGGTTGGAACTGGTAGGTGTCGAAACAGTTTCTGACCTCGGCCAGCTGCTGTTTGACGACAGTGATGCTGTGTGAGCGCATCGGCGAACCCTTATGGCGTTGCGTTTCGCTTCGTTCAAGATCATAATAGGTAAACTCGGTGTTTTGTAATATGTGGGTTGGCAAATGATTCATTCATTATTTTCATCTCTTGCCGTCCTCGCGGTTGTTGCTTTCTCGCCACTCCATTCCAGAATCATACAATCATTTATTCTCATGGAGCTGATACATGGACCTTTGGATCATTCGTACCATTCTGTTCTCGGCCATTCTGATCAGCGGTTACTTTGTCCGCCCCTTTCAACTCGACCTTTCGTTTACACTGGCCCTTAGCGTTGCCCTTGCCGTTTTGATCGTTCTGGCCGAGATTCGCGTTCGGGTGTGTTCGCTCAAAACCCTGATCGGCGCGGCCGTCGGGTCCATTCTGGGTATCATTGGCGCCAGCTTGATCAGCATGGTCATTTCCCGCATGACACTCGAACCGGCCACCGGCACGTTCGCACAGGTGATGGTCTTGATACTGATGGCCTACGTCGGTCTGGTATCCGGTGCGGACAAAGGCGAGTACCTCGATCTTTCCGCCCTGGGCGGGATTCTGAGGGATCGGAGTGTGCACAAGTCCTTCAAGGTTCTGGACACGAGCGTCATCATAGACGGCCGGATTGCAGACATTTGTAACACGGGTTTCTTGGATGGCCCGCTCGTGGTGCCGCACTTTGTGCTTCGGGAGCTTCAACAGATTGCCGACAGCGCTGACTCCGTCAAACGCAATCGCGGAAGACGAGGCCTGGACATCCTGGAGAAAGTGAAGTCCACTTCCGGGGTCACGGTTCAGATTGTCGAAAACGACTATCCGGATGTCCGTGAGGTTGATCTCAAGCTCATCGAGCTGGCGAAAGACATGGGTGCGAAGATCGTCACGAACGACTTCAACTTGAACAAGGTCTCTCAGCTTCGGGGAGTAGAGGTCCTGAACATCAATGAACTGGCGAATGCGTTGAAACCAGTGGTACTTCCCGGTGAGACAATGAAGGTCTTCATACTCAAAGAGGGGAAGGAATACAACCAGGGGGTGGCGTATCTCGACGACGGAACCATGGTCGTCGTCGACAATGCCCGAAGGATGATCGGTAAGACGATCGCCACTCAAGTGACATCCGTGTTGCAGACCACTGCGGGAAAGATGATTTTCGGACGGTTTCCAGAAGAGTCCGAGATTGGCGCGACCTCTCACCGTTCAGACAGAAGAAGCCACGACCGGGGAGAGCGGAGCGAACGCGTAGCCGATGATAGCCGGGAGCGTATCAAAGGGCGTTGAACGACTTGCGTGTAACGAACCCCGAGCGGCTCTCCGCCAGACCATCCTTTGGTTCCGTTTACATTCCGAAGCGTCTTCAGCCTTTCGTTCCAGCCAAGTGCTCTTGTATCGTTGGGTCCGGCCAGTGTGACCCGCACCCCTTCGGCTAAATGTCTGCTGCATGCGTGTCTCTGCGCATCGAGGGATCAGGCCGGACAGAGTTGTGATTCCAAAGGGGATCTATGGCCAGAGCCACTCATCTTCGGTCGTCTGATGATCTCAATTGCAAGGTCGCCGCGGTTATCGCCGCCGGAGGGATCGGTTCGCGAATGGGAGCAACGGCTCCGAAGCAGTTCCTGGAGTTAGCCGGAAAGCCAGTCCTTGTCCATACTATCGATCGGATCCTTTCTCTCGCCGACGTCTGCCAGGTTGTCGTGGCGTCACCCGCTAAGTATCTCGGACAAACGAAAGAAATACTGGCGCGCCGCCCGTGGAGGGTTCCGGTGCAATGCGTGGTCGGAGGCAAGACTCGGCAAGACTCCGTCCACAGGGGAGTGGGGAGACTGCGTGGGGACATCGAGCTGATTCTGGTGCACGATGCCGTTCGTCCGTTGTGTGATCGAGACACGATGATACGGGTCGTTCGCGCAGCCTGGAAGCTGGGGGGAGCCGTACCGGGTCTACCAGCAACCGAGACCATCCAAAGAGTGTCTGCGAGCGGGCGCATTCAAAAGACCCCACCGCGAAGCGAACTGTTTGCGATCCAGACCCCGCAGTGCTTTCGCGCGGAACTGTTGGCTGCCGCGCTTGCCCGGGCGCGAGCGGAAGGGTTCGTCGGTACCGATGAATCTTCCGTGGTGCGGTGGTTCGGGTCGCCGGTGAGTGTTATTTCGGGATCGGTGGATAACATAAAGATAACGCACCCAGGGGATCTCGTCGTCGCGGAGCAAATCCTGTCCGGCGAAAGGGCTGCCAATCAAGGAAGTGCCAAGCGTCGGCGCACGACGGCATACGAAAAGGAGCTCTCAATGCGTGTTGGTCACGGGGTGGACTACCATCGACTGGCCCATGGACGAAGAATGATTCTGGGGGGGGTCGAGATCGCTTTCAAAAAGGGGCTCCTGGGCCATTCGGACGCCGATGTTCTGACCCATTCGATTGCCGACGCCGTTTTGGGCGCTCTGGGGTGGGGCGACATTGGCCAGCATTTTCCCGACCGGGATTCTACCAATCGAGACCGCAGGAGCCTGGAGTTTCTGGTCGAGCTTCGCAAACGCATGGCGACGGAGGGGTGGGCTGTTTCGAACGTGGATGCCACCCTCCTCGCACAGCGTCCGAAGATCGGCCGCTATCGAAAACGAATGTGCCACAACATCGCAGAAGCGCTCGGAGTTGCGGTAGATCGAGTCAACATCAAGGCGACCACGACGGAAGGCATGAACGCCGAAGGACGTGAGGAGGGAATATCCGCGCAAGCCGTGGCCTTGCTCGAGCGAACGGGGAAACAAAGGTGAGCAATTCAAAAATCTACGGATTCCACTCCGTCATGGAAGCGGTGACTGCGAATCCAAGAAGGCTGGAACGCGTCTGCATTCAACGACATAAGAAGGACTCCCGAACGCGAACGGTAGTCGACCTCGCACGCAAGCAGTCCATTCCGGTTTACTTCGAGGACAAGAGTTGGCTCGACGCGAAGGCCGACAAGGGGAAACACCAAGGGGTTATTGGATTCATGACCAGTCTCGAGACGTATGACTTGGAAGAGCTTCTTTCACGCGCATCCTCTCCGGGACTTCTCGTGGTGCTGGATGGGATCGAGGATCCTCAAAACCTGGGCGCCGTATTGCGTTCTTCCGAGGCGGCCGGCGTGGACGGTGTGATCCTTCCCACCCGGAGAAGCGCACGTCTGACACCAACTGCGGTCCGAACCAGTGCCGGTGCCGCCCATCATTTGCCGATTGCTCGGGTGCCGAACACATCGAACGCCCTCGATGAATTGAAAAAGAACGGCTACTGGGTAGCCGGACTACACCCTGAGGGCGAAACACCATTGTGGCAGGCCGACTACTCCGACTCTACCGCCCTCGTGTTGGGAGGGGAAGGAAAGGGCTTGCACCGTCTGGTGCGTACGAAGTGTGATTTCCTGGTGCGGATCCCCATCATTGGAAAAGTCGGTTCCTACAACGTCGGCGTTGCCGCCGGCATTGTCCTCTACGAAGTGCTGCGGCAGAGAAACCGAGATCTCGCTCGAGAATAACCCACATTCGGCATATGCCTGGCGTGCCGCCACGGCAAGAGCAGCTCCGAGTTTGTTGGTACCTGCCGGGTTCCAGCCGGATCTCGCCGAGAGAAACAAGCACGATTCCATCCCATTCAAATATATCGAAAAGCCCTGAATTTCCGATATGCCTAGGATAATGACCAGAGATTGGAAACAGGTTTGATGTATGGCTGTCATCGAGATTGAGAACCTGACCAAGGATTTCCAGACCGGCTTCTGGCGCAAGCGGCCGGTGCGTGCCCTCGACAACTTGACTCTGAATGTCGACTCCGGAGAGGTTTTTGGATTTCTGGGCCCGAACGGTGCAGGCAAGACCACGACGCTGAAGCTGCTGATGAATCTGATCGGGCCGACTTCAGGGACAGCCCGGATCTTGGATCTGCCGGCTGGTTCTGTCGACTTGCGCCACCAGATTGGGTATCTCCCTGAAAATCCGTACTTTTATGACTACCTGACCGCCGAGGAAATCCTGACCTACATGGGATCTCTGTTCGGAATGGAAAAATCCAGGGTACGGAAAAAGGTGGAAGAGCTATTGGCAGCGGTGGGTCTGGTGGAGGCACGAAAGCAGCAACTGAGAAAGTTCTCCAAGGGGATGGTACAGCGGATCGGCATTGCCCAGGCCCTCATCAACGAACCGAAGGTGGTTTTCCTCGATGAGCCGATGTCCGGATTGGATCCGCTCGGCCGAAGGGAAGTGCGGCAGATTATCCAGACGCTGAGATCCCAAGGGGTGACGGTGTTCTTCAGCTCGCACATCCTGCCTGATGTGGAGGCTCTTTGCGACCGGGTCGCCATCATGAACAAGGGGAAGCTACGAGAGGTAGGACCGCTTCATGAGCTGCTCAAGGCGACGATTCAAGGTCATGAAATCCTGCTGGCGAACGTGAGCGACGACATGCTCGACGTCCTCGGTTCCATGTGTGACGAAATGATACCTGTAGGGAAACGGCTCCAGCTGCGCACCAGCAGTTCGAGCGCCAAGGTCGAGTCGGTCATCTCCTATGCCGTTGGTCAGGGGTCTGAGCTCCTCTCGGTTCACCCGATTCGACCCTCTCTGGAGGACCACTTCTATCAAGAAGTACAAATGTCTTGACAGGGATTTTCATGAAAGTAATAGCCATTGCGCGAAATACCTTTCGAGAGAACATCCGGGACAAAATCCTCTACAATCTGATCCTTTTTGCCCTGCTCATGATTCTGAGCTCCATGGTCCTAGGCCAGCTGACCCTCGGTCATGAAGAGAAGGTGATCGTGGACCTGGGACTCTCGGCTATCTCGATCTTCGGGACCCTCATTGCCATTTTCATCGGCATAGGGCTGGTGTTCAAGGAGATCGAGAAGCGAACGGTTTACGCGCTTCTGGCGAAACCGATTCACCGCTGGGAGTTTATTCTTGGAAAATATCTCGGGCTATTGTTCACCCTGTTCGTGAACGTGGCCGTGATGACGGCTGCCCTGATGATGACCATTCTCTATCACGGAAGCGTGGGAGCGTCCGGGTATCTCGCGCTGATTCCAGCGGTTTATCTCACTTTTCTTTCTTTGGCCTTGACGACCGCAATAGCTCTCGTTTTCTCGACCTTCTCCACACCTGCTCTGTCGGCGTTGTTTACTCTCTTTGTCTGGACGATTGGCCATTTCAATGCGGACCTGCTGGAGTTTGGGCGACTGACGCAATCGACAATCGTGTCGGCATCGTGCCGGGTTTTCTACTACCTCCTCCCCAATATCTCGAACTTCACGATTGTCAACGGCCAGAACGTCATTCAAAATGCCGCGTATCAGGATCCCATCGACGTCTCCGGCGTTCTGTGGGTCACGTTCTACGGACTATCCTACACCTGTGTTTTACTCGGGATCGCGATTTTGGTCTTCTCGCGTCGAGACTTCAAATGAGGATGGATTCAGTGGCACACGGAATGGCCCTCATGCGTCGGTGGCTCCCGACCGCGCTGCTACTGCTGGGTAGCTCCCTGGTCGTGTTTGGTCAACAGATGGTCGATCAGCATTTCGAAAAACAGTCTCGAATAGTGGATGTCCTTTATTTTGGATCGCCCCAAGCGGTCAAGCGTTTGGCCCTGGGGTACGATGGCCTCCTTGCCGACGTCTATTGGATGCGCACCGTTCAGTACTACGGCCGAAGAGATCAGGCGGACCGAAGAGCATCCCGCTATGGGAATCTCGCGACCCTGCTGTCCATCACCGCGACACTCGATCCCAGGATGCTGGACACCTATCATTTCGGGAGCACGTTTCTGGCCGAGGACGAACCGTTGGGCGCCGGCAAGCCACGAGAGGCCCTCAAGCTATTGGACATGGGAATTGAGCGGAATCCCAAGGAGTGGCGCCTGCAGTTCGCCAAGGGAATTGTTTACTTCCACTACTTGAAGGAATTTCAAAACGCGGGCAACGTGTGGCTGGCGGGAGCCAAGATCGACGGCGTCCCGGAATGGATGGACACCCTGGCGGCCAAAGCGTTGTCTCGGGGCGGCGCAATAAAGACGGCCAAGCAGCTGTGGACCCATCGCTTGCAAGAATCCTCGAGACAGGAGATCCGAGAAAACGCCAAGAACCACCTGCAGAGCATTGAAGCCGACGAGCGCCGTTGGTTGCTCGAGTTCTTGTTGACGAAGTATCGAAGCAGGTACGGGACCTTTCCCTCGCGGCTCTCGGAACTGGTTCAACCGGATTTCGTGAACGGCCCGCTCCCTCTGGTTGACCCAACGGGAGTCGCGTTCGACTATGACAACGCCAGCGGAACCGTGCAGGTCAGCAGCGAAACCAGAATGCGGTACCTGAAAATGGAGTATGACTACCGCGAAGAATACCTTCAGGTACTGGCGACCCTTTTCGAGGGGATGAGCCGCGAAGAACCCGGGTAAGCCGCCCCCGCAGTTTGGCCACACCCATCCAACCCACACCTAGGCCGAGCCGCCCTTAGACTTTACGGGTACCTTGGGCTTGAATCCAGTTCAAAACTAGGGTATTGAAAGTTGTACTGGATCTTGCGCCAGAATTCGTCATATTGGTAACAGTCTTCTGAATCCCCATTCCCGAATTCCATCCAGCACCGGGTCGGGATACCCTGAGGGGGAAGTGGAGAGGGGCTATGTTGGAAAAAACGTCTTATATCCTTTTTTCCTTTGTCATTCTAGCTGTCGCGCTTCTGGCTGCACCGCGGGCCGCTTTGTCCAAAGACAAGAAATTCAAGCCCGACGAGGTCGTGGCAAGACACCTGGAAGCCATTGGTACCTCGGAGGCGCGTTCGAAAATCCAAAGCCGGGTCGTGAACGGCGTTGTGGAGGTCCGGTTCCGTTTGGGTAGCACGGGTCTCTTGAATGGAACCTCCCACATTATTTCCAAGGGCAACCATTCCGCCGTCATGATGAATTTCAGCGCCTTGGATTACCCCGGAGAGTATCTGGCGTTTGATGGAGATCACGTCACGGCGGGCTATCTCAAGCCGGGAGTCAGATCCCCACTGGGAGACTTTGTCTACACACACCAGGTCCTGATGAAGGAGGGTCTACTGGGTGGCGTCCTGTCCAGTGCCTGGGCGCTTCTCGAGCTAGAGGAGAGAAAGCCGAAGTTGAAGACCCGCCAGAAGAAGGTGGATGGCGTCCAGTATCAGGAGCTCGAATACCAGCGCAGAAAAGGCCCCAGGGACATCAAGGTGAAACTGTTCTTCGATAGGGAATCCTTCCAGCACGTAAGAACAGAACACAGGCTCCGAATCCCGGCAGCGATGGGGTTCAATCCGAATGAATCGGCGCGTATGCGGGATACGATATTCTTGTTGTTGGAGCGCTTCGAAGATTTCAGGGAAGTGGACGGCTGCACGCTTCCGCACAAGTACACGATCGATTTCTCCGTTGAAGGGCAAGGCAGTACGTTCATGGCCACATGGGCGATCACGGCCAACGAGATGGTCCACAATCAAGAGATAGAGGACAAGTACTTCGTTTCCAATCGATAGCCACACCAACGTTGGTGCAAGGAACTTTCCCGTCACCGCAATCGTACTTACAACTGGGCCGTGGCAACGGTCTTTGGGTTCTGCCGCCTGTAGACGGTCGTAAACGGGCTGCGCAGTCCATATTTACCGCATCATGAGGACTAGCCCATGACTCTCGAGTTGCTGGGATTCACGCTGGGGACTTCCTTTGCCTCGGGGCTGAATCTTTACGCAACAATCACCGTACTCGGGCTTCTGCAGCGGTTTGGTGTGATCGAACTCCCACCGACATTGCACGTCTTGGCCGAGCCGGTTGTGCTCTTTATTGCGGCCGCCCTGTACTGTCTCGAGTTCTTCGCGGACAAGATCCCATGGTTGGATACTGCCTGGGACTCCGTCCATACATTTGTCCGGCCTCCGGCAGCGGCACTTCTTGCTTATAGCGCCTTTTGGGGTGTTCCCGAGGCATGGAGAGTGGCGGCGGCGCTGCTGGCGGGGACGGTCGCCTTGACCTCCCACGGTGCCAAGGCCTCCGCGAGGGTTGCGATCAATGCGAGCCCCGAGCCGATGACAAACTGGTCGGCCAGCCTGATCGAGGACGGTAGCTCGATGTTTTTGGCCTGGATCGCCGCGGCTCACCCAGTAGCCACGATCGGCCTCGTGGTGATCTTGATGTTCGGATCGGTGTATCTGCTGGTAAAGCTGTGGCGAGGGTTTCGCAAAGCTACGGGTCGCATAAACAGGTTCAGTTCGGGTTCGCCACGATGATGACGCTGCAGGTAAAGGCTCCCGGGTATCCTCCAAGGTTATGGGCCAAAGCCATTTTCGGGTTGGGTACTTGACGCGGCCCCGCGTTGCCATTCAACTGTTGATAACATTCATAGAGCATTCGCAACCCGCTGGCCCCAATCGGATGCCCGAACGATTTCAGCCCACCGTCGGTATTGACCGGAAGCTCTCCCTCCAGGGTGAAGGTGCCGGTGTCCACCTCTTTGGGGGCTGTTCCCGGCTCACAGAAACCCAAATCCTCGTATATGATCAACTCCGTGATCGTGAAGCAGTCGTGGACTTCCGCCATGCTGATCTGGCTACGCGGGTCCGTAACGCCGGCCTGCTCGTAGGCCTGCCGGGAGGCCTCCTTGATCTCCCGGAAGCTAGTAAACGAGAATTGGTCGTCCAAGCGGCCGCTGCCGGGCCCCACGGCCAAGCCCATTCCTTTTACCGTGACGAACTGATCTGTGAATTTCTCAGCCAGTTCCCTCCGGGTGATCACCGCAGCCGCTGCACCATCGGTTGTGGGACAACAATCAAACAGCCCAAGGGGGGACGCGATCGTCGGGGCCTTCATTGCCTTCTCGAACGATATCTCCTTTTGAAAATGGGCCTTGGGATTTCGCGCTCCGTTGTAATGATTCTTGACCGATATCTTCGCCAGGGTCTCCTTACCGGCGCCATACTGGTGAAAATATCGGTTTGCGGCGAGAGCAAACCCACCAGGAGCGGTGTTTCCCGCATCGATGACGCTTGCTGCGGCGCCTGGCAAACCGGATAGGCCGGAATCCTTGAGTTTCTCGAAACCGGCTACCAAGACAACATCGTAGGCGCCAGCGGCGACGGCGAAAGTGGCGTTTCGAAGGGCGTCTTGACCCGTGGCACACATGTTCTCCACTCGCGTCACGGGAATGTATTGCAGCTTCAGAGGACTCGACAAGCTCAGACCGGAAACGCCCGATGTCAAGGTTCCGACCCATCCCGCCTCGACCTGGTCGGCGCGAATACCCGCGTCCTCGAAGGCCTCGTGGCATGCTTCAACGATCATGTCATCTGCGGATTTGTTCCAATTCTCGCCGAACTTCGTGCACCCCATCCCGATGATCGCCACTTGATCCGCTATGTTTTTCATGTCCAACTCCTGGTTGCTAGAAAGTCTCCCGACGTAGGCCGCTACTACTCTCAGATCGGCCGGCACTTCCAAAAGTAGTTGTTAAAGCCGCCCGCCTCGTAGATTTTGCGAAAGGTCATTTCCAGGGGCATTCCGATTTGGACCTGTTCCGGGTCCCTGTCGGACATCATACAGTACATCCGGCCGCCCGTCTCGAAATCGATCACGCACATTACCGTAGGCGGATCGATGTCCGCGTTCAGGTAGTCCAGCGTGAAGGTAAACAACGTCGCGTTATGGCCGGCGAATCGAATCGATTCCGCCTGGTCCAGCGTCTGACACTTGTAACAAACCCGCTGAGGGGGATACTGCAGCGCACCACAAGACGTGCACTTCATGCCCATGAGCCGGTAAATCACATCTCGGTCACGCCAGGTTTGGACGGCCGAGGCTGCCGGGGCATCCCTCCGCGCCGCATCGGTGGTAATGAGGTCGCGAAACTTGATGAACTGCTCGTACGACACCATGGGTGCGGATCGTCCCAGATAATAGCCGACGCCCCGCTTCTTGGTCTCCCGGTAGGGAACGATGGCGGGGGTTACTTCCAAAACGAAGACGTCTGCCCCGTTGCCATAGCCAAAGAGCAGTATCTTCTCTCCCGGCTGGGCCGTCTCCAACGCGTGGGACAATACCATCAAGGGCAAGGCGACTCCTGTGTTTCCGACCGTTCCCATCAGATGATCCGCCAACTTGGCGGGATCCATCCCCGCGCGCTTCACGGCCGCCGGAAGGGCACGGGCGTCCGGCCCGCTGCCGACAATCCTGGAGATCTTATCCGGCGGAATCCCGTTTGCGTCCAGTATTTCGCGAATGGCCTCGGGAACGACCTTGAGGTAGCCCTGGGTTTGCGTGAACCGCTCTTCCCAGGAGCGTGAGAACGGCTCCGTCGTCTGCCGCCACGAGTCCGTGATCTCGTCCGAGATGGAGTGGGATGCAACGACTTCAGCCACGACGTCCTCTTTGCCCAGTATCAGAGCGGCGGCGCCGTCTCCGAGGCTGGTCTCGCCGGAACTCTTCGGGGCAGCTTTTCTCGTGTCGGCCGCCGCCACCAATGCCTGAGACACGCTTCCGGCAGCGACAGCATCCAGTGCCGTTTGGATGGCTTGGGTGCCGGCGCGCAGCGAGTTGCCAATATCATGAGTGCGGACGCTTCGCTGCAGGTCGCACACCGACGCGATCATCGTGCTCGCTTGCTTTTCGACGTACGGCGAGGTTGTCGAGGCGAAAATCAGCGAGCCGATCGTGTTCTTGTAACCGGCGTCGAGCCCTTCTCGCATCAAAAGCGCGTCCAATGAGGCTTCTACGGCCAAGGTGAGGCTGTCCTCGTCAGCGTTGGCGACGGCACGGCAACCCGGCGGGACCGGTTGCCCCCAGGCGGCACTGAGTACCTCACTCGAAAGCCGATATCGCGGCACGTAGCCGCCGTAGGAAATAATTCCAGCCATGCATCCTCCGCGCTTGGTTTGGCTCTGATCCGCCGTGGGAAAGCTCCCATTGTATGGCAAAATGGGCCGTCTTTGAGAAACTTTTGACGCACGAGTCCGGTTCTTTATTACGGGCCGCCTTTCTCCGCGACAACCGCAGAACGCGGGGAAAACTATGACGCCCCCCCATGGGGGTGGTATAATTTCGTTTTTGTCCACCCAGGACAGGGGCGGTATAGGGATTGCTTTTATCTCGGTATCGATGGAGAGCGCGGACAAGAATCGAAGATCGCGCGTAAAAGGGAATTGGATCGGGAGGTACGAATGACGAATCCAAAATACAAATTCATCATCGGGGGAACAGTCATTCTGGCTGCCCTTGGCTGGCTGGGCTTTGTAGGGTTTCAGGAGAGCAAAGCCTATTACATTACCGTTACTGAGTTTAGGGACCTGGAAACTCACGGCGATTTTTCTGGCAAGACTTTGAAGATCGCGGGGGATGTTGTGGAAGGATCGATCGACAAGTCGAAGACTCCACTACAGTTCACCATCAGCCACGAGGGGCATCGGCTGGAGGTTCAGTACGTGGGGACTGCGGTCTTGCCGGACACATTCAAAGATGGGTCAAAAGCCGTGGTCGAGGGCAAAATCGGGCCAAGCGGCGCGTTCGAGGCCCGCCATGTCGAGGCCAAGTGCGCCTCGAAGTACGAAGCGGAGTACGAGCAGAGGAGCACCTGAGGCCTGTCCCAAAGGACCCAGCCGTTGGGTCTGTGCTCAGCTGGCTTTGCCGGAGCGGACCCCGCGGACTCTCTAACATTCATTTTTTTCAAGGGTTTGGAGTACGCAAATGGGCGATTTTGGAAACTACTGTCTCCTTTTGGCCTTGATTCTCACCATTTACGCCCTTGTTGGATCTCTGTTGGGCGTGTGGCAGAAACAGCATCGGATTGCCCGAAGTGCCGAGAAGGCAACGATCGCTGCTTGCGTCAGCGCCGGATTGTCGTTTGGCGCCCTCGTCTATCTTCTGCTCACCGACGATTTTTCTATTTCGCATGTCGCCCAAGCATCGAATCGCGATCTGCCTGGCTTCTACAAGTTCGCGGCTCTGTGGGGAGCGCACAACGGTTCGATGTTGCTTTGGGTATTCGTGACCTCGATCTTTAGCGCGGTTGTGATTTTTCAGAATCGATATCGTTACCGCGACATGATGCCCATTGTCAACGCGGTGCTGATGGTCAACCTGGGCTTTTTCATCTGTCTCAATCTTTTCTATTCGAATCCGTTCGACCAGCTCGTGCAGGAGTTTTCCGACGGCCGATTGCAGGCTTTCGTTCCCGAGGACGGCCGAGGGCTGAATCCGCTTCTCCAATACTGGGCCATGGTGATCCATCCCCCGATCTTGTACCTGGGGTTCATTGGATTCGTGGTTCCGTACGCGTTCGCCATGGCTGCGCTTTTCACCAAACAGCTTGGCGAAACCTGGATACGTACAACCCGGCGCTGGACCTTGGTTCCCTGGCTGTTTCTGGGTACGGGCCTTTTGCTCGGAGGCCGATGGGCCTATGAGGAACTCGGTTGGGGAGGGTACTGGGCATGGGATCCGGTCGAGAATTCCTCCCTCATGCCATGGTTGACCGGGACCGCATTCTTGCATTCGGTGATCGTTCAAGAGCGCCGGGGAATGTTGAAGGTCTGGAACGTGCTCTTGATCACGGTCACGTATCTGCTCGGGGTTTTCGGAACTTTCATCACGCGCAGCGGAGTCGTCAACTCCGTCCACGCTTTTGCCGACTCGGCGCTTGGCCCGTTCTTCCTCGTCTATATGACGCTCGTGTTCTGCGCGAGCCTTTATTTGATACTCGACCGGTTGCCTCTGCTGAAGTCGGAACGGCCGCTCGATTCGGTACTCTCGAGAGAGAGCGCCTTTCTGTTCAACAATTTTATCCTGCTGGTGGCATGTTTCGCGGTTTTCTGGGGAACCATGTTTCCGGTGCTGTCGGAATGGGTCCAGGGAACGAAGATCACGGTCGGACCGCCGTTTTTCAACAACGTCAACATCCCGATCGGTCTGTTCTTGCTCTTTCTTACCGGCGTGGGACCGTTGTTTGCCTGGCGCAAGACTTCGCTGGATAGTTTGAAAAAGGCGTTCACGTGGCCGACCCTCCTGTCCATCGCCACCGCGATCGCGCTACTCGCAGGGGGGATGAGAGATTTTTACGCTATCGTCTCGTTTACATTGTGCATGTTCGTGTTCGCCACGATTGTCCAAGAGTTTTACAAGGGCGCTATCGTCCGGGCCAAGAACACCGGGGAGAATCTGCTGTCGGCCGTCGTGAACCTGACCCTCAGGAACAAGCGTCGATACGGGGGATACGTCGTCCATTTTGCCATCGTGGTGATGTTTGTCGGTTTTACCGGCAATGCCTTCGAGCTGGAGGACCGGAAACAACTCGAAAAAGGCGGCGAGATGGAGATCGGGGCCTATACGTTGCGATTGTTGGACTACGTGGAGGGAGACACGCCGAACTATCAGTATGGTCGCACAAAGATCGAGGCCTACCGGGGCGAAGATCTCGTTCGCGTGATGGAGCCTGAGAAACGAGCCTACAAAGCTGGAGACGGGCAGACCACGACCGAGGTAGTGGTTCACAGTACAGTTTTGGAAGATCTCTATGTCGTTTATGCCGGACCCTCGAGTGACGGGACCGCTTACGAGATCGCCGCCTACGTGAATCCGCTGGTTTTTTGGGTTTGGGCCGGGACCGTCATCATGGTTCTTGGAACCCTGATAATCTTGCTTCCGGATCGCAGGGGCGCGTTTGTGTCCGAGAAAGCCCGGATGCAGGATGCTGAGGTGGATGTGGAAGCCCTGGAAGAGCAACTCGACATTCAAAGCTGACGCCGTCGGCCGATCGACCTCGATGCAACCGGAACGCCCGGCAAGCGCTTATCACGGGTCGTCCCGCGAACCAGCCGGACCCCTTGAGTACAGGGAGCTTGTAGATTGGTTATCGTCCCCCTCTCAACTTTCACGAAAAGAATGCTGCTTGCGGGGCTCATTGCCGCAGCCGGTTTGGCGTCGCTAAGGCTGCTGGGCGCGCAGGATCTCGAAGCGCAGTATCGCGAATCGGCGGAGCAACTCGTCTGTCAATGCAGTTGCAGCGAGCAACTGACAGTCTGCGCAATGCAGAACTGCCATTCCGCGACACCGATGCGGGCGGAGATCCGTGAAAAGCTCGCGCAAGGCGTGCCGATCCCCGAGATCGTTGCGAGCTTTGTGGAAACCTTCGGAAAGCAGGTGCTCGCGGCTCCCACCATGGAAGGGTTCGATCTTGCAGCCTGGGTGATGCCGTTTTTCGTGCTGGTTTTGGGCCTGGTGCTCGTGAGCTGGATCGTGGTGAGAATGCGAGGGCCCTCCGCGGCGGCACAACCGGCCGAATCGAATTTCGATGCCAGAGTCGACGATGAGCTTCGAGAGTTCGAGGAAGAAAGTTGAGTAACATGCTGATTGCTGCCTGTGTTGCGTGGACTGTTGTTTCGGGCTTTTATATTCTGTGGCCTCTTTTCAAAGAGTCTCGCGGGAACCTGGAGGTCGAGTTGCTCGCCGAGACGGAATTGGACCGGCTGCTGACTCGGAAATCGGTCATCTATACCAATCTCAGGGACCTGGAGTTCGAGTTCAAGCTGGGCAGACTGGGAGACGACGACTTCGAGAGACTGCAGGCGGGGTACAAGTCCGATGCGGCACTGGTCCTGAAGCGTCTGGACGCGCTGGGGGCGCAGGACAACCTCGATGAAAAAATCGAGCAGACCATCCAAACGCGACGCTCGAAACTCTTCGGCTCCAGCAAGAAGAAAGCTGCTTCAGGTGAAGGAGCTACCTGTCCTGCCTGTGACTCTCCAGTCATTCCGGGAAAGAAATTCTGCGCGGATTGCGGACAGCAACTGCAAACGTGAGTCAGGATTCGTTCAAGATACCCTATTCGCAAAACGCCGGGGTTGTGCCGCCGGGAAGGGATAGCACTTGTCTGAGAAACAGCGCGAATGCGAACAGGGTCCGAGGGGCTGGGTTCTCATCATTTTTCTCATCATTTTTCCCATCATGGCCGCCCCCCTTTGGGCGCAGACCCGCGGTACGGGGGTCGTGACGGGAAGGTTGGTCAATGGGACGACCGCTACGAGCGCGGGTGCCGGGCTCGAGATCGATGTCATCGGCCTGGCCGGCGGGATGAGCGTGCTGAAGTCGTCCGCGACGGACGAGAGCGGTCGTTTCGAGATCGACGGGTTGCCCACGGACGGTCCGATCCTGATTCGTGCCAACTACGGGATGGTCAACTATCATGGTCGCGTGGCCTTCGACGCCAATGGAAAGGCGACGGTGGAGGTCAAGGTTTACGAAACGACCACGGAAACCAGAGGATTGCGGCTCGAAAACGTTCGATTCGGGTTTCAACTCGAGGGAGACCATTTGCGGGAATTGGAGCGTTATTCCTTCGTGAATGAAACGCGTCCCAAGATGAGTTATATGAACATGGACGGCAACTTTCGGTTTTCCAAACCCGATGGCCTTCACGAGATTCCGGGTCTTAGCGTGACAGGTCCGGGCTCGACCATGCCGTTGGTTCAATCGCCCCTGGAAAGTCCGGACGGGAAGAGCTATTACAGCCGTTACGGATTGCGGCCCGGGACCACCACTTTTGATGTGGATATGGTCATCCCATACCATGACCGTGCCTACGAGTATCGCAAGACTTTCTATCATGATGTGGAGTCCTACCAAATCGGAGTCATCCCCAAGGACTTGATCGTGTCGGGAGAAGGCTTGGAGCGTATCGAAGTCAACGAGGAGCAGAACTTCGCGATTTACAGTAGTGGACCGATTGCAGCGGGAAGCGAAATCGTCTGGAACTTCGAGGGTGGAACTCCCCTGCCGGCTTCCAGTAACACCGGCAGCGGCGGTTCCAGCATCCGGCCGATGGCCACGGCGGTTGGTCAACGAACTTTGTTGCTAGGACCTCTCGTGCTCCTCTGCTTCATTGTCGTACTCTGGTTTGCCTACTCGCGAGTTTTGCCGGTTGTGGGGAGCAAGCAGGATCCCTACCTGCGCCAACTCAAGAAGCGGCGAGACCGTTTGGTAACGCTGGCGGCCACTCTCGATCACCGTCATGATCGCCATCTGCTGGAGCGCCCGGAGTACACTCAGCTGAGGGAACGCGCGAAGGGCCAGTTGAGAAGGATCTCGCACCTTGTCGCAAAAAGGAATCGCGAGGCCAGAGATCGATGATAGAGGTAGCTGGCGTTGCCAAGTACTTCGGCCGATTCTCTGCCCTTCGCCGCTTGGACCTCAATGTGGCGTCCGGCGAGTTTATTGCCTTGTTCGGGCGAAACGGTGCCGGGAAAACAACCCTGCTTCGGATCATCGCGGGTCTGACCAGACCCACAGCTGGAAGTGTTCAAATCTCCGCTGCGCCAGGTCAAGCGAGCCCCCGACCCAGCCCAGAGACGCGTGCATTGATGGGCTTCCTTTCCCACAACACGGCGCTCTACGGGGATCTAACGGCGATCGAGAATCTGAATTTCTATGCGCGGATACATGGTCTTTCCGCCTCGGAGTCCGACCTCGAAACCGCGATCGGCCGCGTCGGACTGCAGGGACGCGAAAGAGAGGTGGTTCGAAACTACTCTAGAGGCATGCAGCAGCGACTCGCCATTGCCAGAGCGTTTCTTCACGACCCGGAGATCTATCTGCTTGACGAGCCCTTTACCGGACTGGATCCCATGGGGGTGGAGTTTCTGAAAGAATACCTCCTCGAAGCCCGTTCCCGGGGGAAGACCTGCCTGATGGCAATCCACGACACGGCGCTCGGATACGAGCTGGCGAGTCGTCTCATCATCCTAGGCAGGGGCCGGGTTGCAGCGGACGTCGCGCCGTCTGCGGTCACGCTCGGAGAGTTTCAGCAACGGTATCGTTCCGTGGCTCACGGCCAAGATCATGCCTCATAAGATGATATGGGCGGTTTTTCGCAAGGACTTTCTGGTCGAGCTGCGAACCAAGGACTCGCTCAACGCCATGCTTTTTTTCGGAGTTCTGGTCCTCGTGATCTTCAACTTTGCCTTGGCCTCGGTCCGTGAGTCGATGAGAGCCGCGGTACCGGGGATCCTCTGGGTATCGTTTGCCTTCTCGGGAACGTTGGGCTTGAATCGGATTTTCAGTACGGAAAAGGAAAATGGCTGCATGCAGGGATTGCTGATGGCCCCGATCGACCGCGGCCAGCTGTATCTGGGTAAGGTAATGGCCGCCACGGTTTTTATGCTCATCTCCGAGTTTGTCATCTTTGTCCTTGCGCTGGTTTTTTTCAATCTCACGGTCTGGGGTGAGATCCCCTATCTCGTTCTGGTATTCTTATTGGGAACATTGGGTTTCGCGGCGGTTGGAACGCTGCTGTCCGCGATCTCGGTAAATACGAAGATGCGCGAGGTCTTGCTCCCGTTGATCCTTTTTCCGGTGGTCTTGCCCATCTTGATCAATGCGGTGGAGGCGACCTCGATCATCATCAACACCGTGGATTATCGAGCCCTGGAGCTCCCTCTGACGATCATGGCGGTCTTCACCGTGGTCTTTCTCACCCTCTCGTATCTCGTATTCGAATACGTGCTGGAGGATTAAGATGAGCCATAGAGTGGCCGATAGGGTTGACTCGGCCTTGGGAGTTCTTCTGCTGCTGGGGATGGTGTTGGCTCTCTACATGACGTTTCTGCAGGTCCCCCAAGAAAAAACCATGGGGGATTTGCAGCGGATCTTCTATTTCCATGTTCCCGCCGGCATTACGGCCATGACGGCCTTCGGGATCAACTGCCTGGCTTCGCTAGGGTATTTGATCCGCCGGAAGCCCTGGTGGGACAGCCTCGCCTTGTCGTCTGCCGAAATGGGCATCATGTTTTTCTCGATGTTGCTGATGACCGGTTCGATCTGGGCCAAGACAACCTGGTTGGTTTGGTGGGCCTGGACTCCACGATTGACTTTCTCGCTCATACTCTGGCTGCTCTACGTTGCCTATCTGTTGATTCGTAACTACACCCCGGACCCCGACCGGCGGGCCATGGTATCAGCCGTCTTCGGCATCGTCGCCTTCGTGGATGTGCCGCTTGTGTGGTTTTCCATTCGGTGGTGGCGCGATATCCATCCGGAACCGATGCTCGAGACCGGCGGCCTGTCTGCAGCGATGTGGCCCGGGCTGTTGGTTTGCTGGGCCGTCTTTCAGGTCTTGCTCCTCTATCTGATTCGTCGTCGTATGAGTCTCGAGTCGATGAACCAAGAGGTGGAGTGGCTCGAACGCCAGGCCGATATGGCCCATTAAGACAGGAGTCTGACCATGGATCCTACGATCACCATGCCTTACCTCTTTGGAGCCTTTGTTGCCGTTTGGCTTATCCTGGCTATCTATCTATATTTCATCCATTCCCAGGAAAAGAAGCTCCGAGGCGAGGTCTCGCGCTTGAAACAGATGTTTGAGGAAAGAGGGGCAGGGCGCGACACTTAGTGCCATGAGAGCGAAAGACGTACTCAAGTACGGATTGATCACCACGGGACTGCTCAGTGTTACATACTTGAGCTATGGCCTGTTGACGAGCTGGATCTTGATCCGTCCGGGTCGCCGCGATTACGACTGCATTCCCGAAATTCGATTCGGCAAGATGCATCCGCTGACCTTGGTTGCAAGCGACGGAGTCGGTCTGCATGCCTGGGTCTTGCTCTCGAGGAACGCTTCCCCGGACAACTGGGTCTTGCTGCTGCACGGGTTTCGCTCCGATCGCGGTTCGACTCTGCTTCGCGCCCGGTACTTTTCTCGCCGGGGATTCAACGTTCTGCTGCTGCATTTTAGAGGCCACGGGAGCAGCGACCCAGCCATGATCTCCTACGGCTACCATGAGCGCCTGGACGTCAAGGCGGCCTTCGAGTACATCCAGTCACTCCGTCCGGACGGAGCTGTCCACATCGGTATCGATGGTGTTTCCATGGGAGCGGCCGCGGCGGCGTATGCCATTGGCATGGAGGGCCTCTCGCCAGACTGGCTGATCATGGAATCCTGCTACGACAATATCCGCAACGCCTGGAGTAATCGGCTCAAGCGCCGCGTGGGCAACTCGCTGGCACCGCTGCTGGCCTGGCCTGTCGAGGTCATCGTGGAGCAACTGGCCCAATTACGGACCGAAGACCTCGATCCAGCCAAGGCGCTCGAAAAGACGGGCTTCCCGGTCCTGGTCATGGCCGGAGATGCGGAAGACGTGCTCAAGATGGTGGAAATCGAGTACCTCTACGGCTCCATCCCGGAACCCAAGAAACTCGTCATCTTCCCCGGCGCCGGCCACGAGGACCTCCTGGTAAACGATCCGAAACGGTTCGGCCGAGCGGTCCACCAGTTTCTGAAAGACCTTCCATCTTTGAAGTCCGACCAGACTCAGGTTCCCGCAGTGCATACGAATTGACCCTCCCAACTGATCTTGAGCAGATCGCCCGACCAACGGGTTGCCGCAATCCGAGAATTTCATAGGCAGAACATGTCCTGGCGTGGTTTTCGCGTGCTAAGTGCAACTATTACAAATGGGCGGATGCTTGAATCTTGTCAGCATTTAGAAATCGGCGGGACCCCCTAGATGCCGAATGGATTGAAATGGAACGCCGCCCGGGCTAATATTGATAGTAAATCACTTGTGTCAAATTCGCATTCGTGCACGTGCAGAGTTCCAGAGCAGGGGGAACTCCAGCGAACCATAGGCTCACACCGGCGGTTGACGCATGAAAAACGACGTGCGAAATCTCACGCGTTTCATTTAGCAAGGAAGTCGTTCGCACCAAGACAATTGTCGTACTGTGCGTTGTGCACGTCTGCGCAGTCGCTGATCCCCTTTATGCTCAGACAAATACGGGTGCAATCGTCGGCACGGTGCGCGACGTATCCCAAGGTGTACTTTCCGGTAGCCATGAGCAATCTAACCGTTACTGTTACCATCGGCGGCGGTGCGCATCATAACCGGGTTGGCACAAACGGCGACGGGTTGGCCGATGACGTCGAACGAAACATTATTTCAGCGGGTGAAACCAGCGGTGTGAGTATCCAAGACACCGGAACCGATGAGAACGTGGTGGCTGGGAACTTTATTGGTACGGACGTCACCGGCACGGTCGCCATGGGCAATCAGTTCTTTGGTGTCCGAATCTCAATCGGTGCCTCGTTGAACCGGATTGGCACAAACGGCGATGGCGTGGCCGATGCCGCCGAACGAAACATCATTTCCGCAAGCGGGCTTGATGGTGTGCGTGTCGATGGCGCCGGAAACGTAATAGCTGGCAACCTCATCGGCACGGATATCACCGGCACGACCGCCCTGGCCAACGCCCAAAATGGTGTGTTGGTGAACCAATCAGACAACACCATCGGGGGGACAGCAACCGGTGCGGGAAATACCATTGCTTTCAATGGCCTTGATGGAGTGTTCGTAGCATCCGGCACCGGCAACCGTATCCTATCCAATTCCATCTTCGCCAACACGAACCTGGGTATCGACCTCGGCCTCGATGGAGTCACTCCCAACGATTCCGGGGACGGCGATGCCGGCCCCAACGAGTTGCAGAACTTCCCCGATGTGACGTTTGCCACCACCGGCGGGGTCCAGGGGACGCTCGACAGCACGCCAAATACTACGTTCCTGCTAGAATTCTTTGCCAATAGCACTTGTGATTCCTCGGGATTTGGTGAGGGTAAAACGTTTCTCGGCTCTGCTATGGTGACCACGGACGGCAGCGGCAATACAGCCTTCAGCGCTTTCTTTCCCGTGCCGCTCGGAGCTTTTGTGACTGCTACAGCGACCGACCCGGACAATAACACGTCGGAGTTCGCGGAGTGTGATGTCAAAATCGAGGATCAGGACGGCGATGGCATCCCGGATGGCGAGGATGCGTGTCCCAACTCCAACCTCAGCTCGACCGTCGTAATAGACGGTTGTGACAGTGGTGTGACCAACCATCTGTTAGAAGGGGGCTGTACGATCTCCGACCTAATCGCCGAATGTGCTGCTGGAGCGAACAATCATGGGCAGTTCGTAAGCTGCGTTTCGCACCTTACGAATGGCTTGAAGAAGGACGGTGTCATCACGGGAATGGAGAAGGGCGCCATTGAAAGCTGTGCTGCGCAAGCGGATATTCCGTAAGCTCAGGCTTCGAGAAACTTGTTGAACAAGAGGTGGCGGGGGTTCTGGCTTGCTGTGCCCATGCTCAGACGATGGGTGACGTGGTGTGGCAAGCCTGTGACCAAGATACGACGAAACCCGCGCACAACTTGGTAAACGTCTGGGACGTCCCTCTTTTTTCCGCCCACTGGTTTAAGCGCCTTCGGCACGCTACTGGGAAAAGAGATCAAAAAAATCGTTCTTTCCTTCTTGACAACTTTTCCAGGTCGCGTCCTGAGCGAAGCTCAGTGGCATTCTAGGTAGGCCCTTTTTGCCTCGCTAGTGCCCCACCGGATCGTCAATCCTCTTTCGAGGCTTTCGAGGTCATCTCGAAGCCTTTACATGCAGCACAGACCAGCTCAGGGCTCGAAAAAAGTCCATGGTATAAATCAAGCATGGCATCTAAACTTCAAAACAAAACCATTACACTCAAGAAACTGTCCGACGACGAGTTGCTTCGACGATTGTCGGAGCTTGTGCAGCAATCACGGCGTGTTGAGTCCGAGCTCGTGGCTCATATCGGCGAAGTAGATGCACGCAGACTCTATGCTCGCCATGCCTGTTCTTCGATGTTTAGCTACTGCATGGAGGCACTGCATCTATCTGAGTCAGAATCGTATATGCGCATTACTGCGGCTCGGACGGCGCGGCGACATCCGGTACTGCTGGAGATGCTCCGCGATGGCCGCCTTCACCTGAGTGGCATTTCGACGCTTGCCGCACATCTTACTGAGTCCAATCGGGACGATCTCTTAGCTCGCGCAACGCACAAGTCCAAACGCCAGATAGAACAGCTAATAGTGGAGCTAGCGCCACGGCCGGATGTTCCCACCGTCGTGCGCAAGCTGCCGCAGCGTAGACCCACTGCATTGCCGATCGCACCTCCTCAATCAGCGTCTGCTGGACCACTCCGTCCGGAAAGAGTTGTTCCAAAGGCTGCAGCAGTGAAGCAGCCTGCCAAGGTGATGGAACCACTGGGACCATTGCGGTACAAAGTTCAATTCACCGCGTCGGCGGAACTTCGCGAAAAGCTTGAACGCCTCCGTATCCTGACAGGTACGGCCGATCTTGCGATCGTCATTGACCAAGCAGTAACCGAGAGACTCGAGCGTCTCGAAGCACGGCGATATGGAAAGACAGATAAGCCTCGCAAGAGCCTCGAGAAGACGGATACAAAGCCGTCGTCGCGTTACATCCCAGCCCCCGTCAAACGCGCCGTGCAGACCCGCGACGAAGGCCGATGTGCTTTTGTTGATGAACACGGCAAGCACTGCTCGGAGCGGGACCGGCTGGAGTTCCACCACCGGAGACCTTTTGCCCTTGGGGGAGACCACAGCGCGGACAACATCGTTCTGATGTGCCGTGCGCACAACGGTTATCTGGCCGAACGGGAGTATGGGAAAGAGAAGATGGCGAGGTATCGGCACTCACCCAGCCGTGTTTCGGAAGCCTTGTCGGTGTACGTCATCCTCACGCCTCGCTCGCCGCCACTCGCTTGCGCGTAGGCGTCTAGATGAACAAATGGAATCTTCGCGTAGCCAAACCCGCTCAAAGAGCCCGTAGGGCTGTATAATGCTCATTCCAACGGCGGCGTGACGCCGCCGCTATGATGGAGCAAAACGCATGCAGGCAAAAACCGATTGGTCTCGCATCTTCAGAGATCGCCGCAACGAAGTTCGAAGTGCAGTGGGTGGAGGAGCGGTTCTCTGGATCGGTCACATTTTGCAGCCGAGGACCTACCGCGATAATACTTATCCTTTCAGGCAAAACTCCCACTTTCTTTACTACACCGGTCTGTCCGTCCCGGACCTGGCTCTGCTTTCCTATCCTGAGCCGGATCATGACGTGCTTTTCTTGCGACCGACCACCATGGACGACGTTGTTTGGAGCGGACCCAGCGAATCCGGTCCGGAGATTGCGGCGCGCGCCGGGGTGGAAACAGTCGATGACATTGCCCGGCTGGGAGTCTATTTGGCCAAGGCCCGAAAAGAACATGGCAATATTCACTACCTGCCGCCCTATCAGGCTTCCTCGATTTTCCGCATCGCGGAGCTTCTGATCATGGACTGGACGGAAGTCGTGACCGGAGCGTCGGAGAGCCTGATCGAAGCCGTGGCGAGGCAGCGCTCGGTCAAAACGGAGCTGGAAGTGTCCGAGATCGAGGATGCGCTAACCGTGACGGACCGAATGCATCGTCATGCCATGGCTCTGACCCGACCGGGTCTGTATGAGTACCAGGTCGCGGGCGCGATTCAAGGCGTTGCCTTGTCCGAGGATCATCAACAAGCATACAACCCGATCGTCACCGTCCGTGGCGAGGTTCTACACAACCATGCCTACGATCATGAGCTCGAGGACGGACAGTTACTGCTGATCGATGCCGGCTCGGAGTCGAGTCGTTTTTACGCTTCGGACATCACCCGTACCTTTCCCGTGAATGGGAAATACACGAGCGAACAGAGGGACATCTATGAGACGGTGTTGCGCGCTCAGCTGGGTGCGATCGATGCGATCCGCCCCGAGGCCTCGTTTCGGGAGATACATCTGCGCGCGGCGGAAGTCATGGTGGAAGGGTTGAAATCGATCGGTCTCATGCGAGGGGAAGCCGCAGCTGCCGTGGCGGCAGGAGCTCACGCGCTGTTTTTCCCGCACGGTCTTGGACATATGCTGGGCCTCGATGTACATGACATGGAAGACCTGGGTGACGCGGTAGGCTATCGCAAAGGAAGCGCCCGCAGCACGCAGTTCGGGCTCAGCTTCTTGCGCCTGGACCGCACCTTGCAGGAGGGCTACGTCTTAACTGTGGAGCCGGGACTGTACTTCATCCCGGCCTTGATGGACCAATGGCAACAAGGGCGTCGGCATGCCGATTTCGTCGCCTACGACAAACTGGGGAAATTTCGATCCTTCGGCGGAATTCGGATCGAAGACAACGTACTCGTGACTTCCAGGGGGGCGCGCGTGCTCGGGCCCGGCATTCCGAAAACGGTCGCCGAGGTTGAAGCCGCTATGGTGGGGTAGTGGCCGTGACGTGATGTTCCAACTCTGTATGGTATGATTCTTTGAGCATAAACTGGCGGAGGTACCCTCGCTTGTCACTCGTTCGCTCTCGGATGTTCGGTTCCATCCTCTTGATTCTGGCCCTCTGGCTCACGGCCTGTTCACGGGAAACTCCGTCCGAATCCACCGCACCGGTTCCCTCAACGGAGGAGCCGCCCTCCGCCCCTGATACGGAAGATCGCGTGCCTCCATACCATTCGGACCTGGAATTTGCGCGACCTTTTCCTGAAACGCTATCTCCCGAGAAGTTTGCCGACTATCCGATCGTGGAGCATGCCTACCGCGTCGCCGGAAATATCCCCGAGGTGTTGGCTCAGCAACCCTGTTATTGCTATTGCGATGTTCGCGGGCATGGAAGTCTCTTGGATTGTTACGCCACGGATCATGGCGGAGGCTGAGCGACCTGCATCAAGGAGGTCCTCCTTGCGGATCGAATGACGCGTGAAGGGTTCGCTCCGGCGCAGATTCGGCAAGCGATCATCGGCGGGCAATGGAGGAACGAGCCTCTCGTAATTCCACCCGAATCCCTGTTCTAGCCATTAAAATCACTCTCCGTTTTCACTTCTTTGGATACCCTCCTAATCCGGAGGGCAGGGTCTCCCGATATGCTATGGGATGGCTTCTCGCGCGGTCTGGATTCTGGGACTTCTCTCTTTGGGCTGGCAATCGTGTGCGCCATTCGAGGCCTCCACGCACGCCAAGTGGCTCGCATACTATAGTGATGAGGCCGCGCCGGGTGCGTTTGCCGACTACCACCTCCTGGTCTTCGACAGTGAGTCCCATCCACCGATATCACCGTTGGTCGATGCAGGCACGACCATCCTTGGCTACATCAGCCTGGGGGAAGTCGAACGCTATCGTTCCTATTTCAGCACGGTCCACGCGGAAGGGATTCTACTCGACGAGAATCCCAACTGGCCCGGAAGCTACTTCGTGGATCTTCGGAGTGCCCTTTGGCGGGATCGGGTGCTGGACCATTTGATACCCGAGATCCTGGATAGCGGGTTTCATGGGCTATTTCTGGACACGCTCGATAACGCAGCCTATCTGGAAAGTACGGATGCCGTGAGATTTCGAGGGATGACGTCGTCGTCGGCAAAACTGGTCGCGGAGATACGCGGGCGCTTCCCTTCCATCCGAATCATGATGAATCGAGCCTACGCGATCCTGCCGGAGGTGGCGGATTACATCGACATGGAGTTGGCGGAATCGTGCTTCACCGATTTTGATTTTTCGAGCAAGCAGTACCGCAGGGTTCCTGACGAAGAGTATCAGAGACAGGTGCAGCTCCTTCAAGGGATCCGCACCCGACATCCCGGACTGGAGATTTTCACTTTGGATTACTGGGATCCCTCCGATGATGAGGGAATCCGGACAATCTATGGCGAGCAAGAAAGCAACGGGTTCAATCCTTATGTGGCGACTGTCGAGCTGGATCGGATCGTTCCAAGGCCTGAGTAGAGTGACGATCGCGGGACCGGTCGCTCTTTTTCTCATACTGAACGCCTCCGCGACGATAGCCCGGTCCGATGCCGAGACTCTCGTGCCCCGGACCATCTTGGCGATCTACGACAGCCACAACGAACCGAAGATCAAAGAATCCCGGATTCACCACATGGCGGAGATGCCGTTGAACCACCTCGGCTTGACCGTGGAGTACCACGATGTCCGCAGTCCTCTCCCGAGCGTCGACCGTCTGAATCACCTGCGCGGCGTGCTCAGCTGGATGTACTTCGACGGAGCCATGGAAAATCCCGAAGCCTTTCTCCTCTGGGCCGAGGCCTTGATCGATCGAGGGAAAAGATTTGTAGTTCTCGGAGAGCTGGGAGCCCAACAAGACTGGCAGGGGCGAATCACCCCTCAGGACAAGATCAACCGCCTTCTGTCCAAGTTGGGCCTTCGGGACGAGAGATCCACGGCCCTGGTCACTTACGATTCCAAGATCATTCAGAAAACGCCTTCCGTCGTAGAATTCGAGCGTTCACTCGACGGGGTTCTTCCTCCTTACCATCAGTTCAGCAAGATCGACCCACGTTTCCGCTCTCACCTGGTTCTTCGCCGGGGGGACGATCCGGAGAGTGATAGCCACATTGTTGTCGAGGGCCCGACCGGGGGTTATGTGGCTCGAGATTACACGCACCATGTGATCGAGGAGACCGACTTCTGGCAATGGAGAATCAATCCCTTCGAGTTCTTTCGACTCGCCTTCGGCACCGACGATATTCCCAAGCCCGATACCACGACTCTTTCGGGCCGACGGATCTACTACAGCCACATCGATGGGGACGGGTGGAGGAATCTCTGCCAGATTCCGAGCTACAAGAGAAAATACTCCTCGGCCGCGGAAGTCATCTTTGCCGAGATCCTGGAGCCCTATCGCGATCTCCCCGTGACCGTCGCGCCGATCGCCGCCGACCTGGACCCGCGATGGTATGGAAGCCTCAAATCACTTCAGTTGGCGCGCCGGATTTTTTCTCTACCCCATGTAGAAGCAGGAACCCATACGTACACCCATCCGCTCGATTGGGGGTTCTTTCGGGACTATGACTCCAGCAAAGAAGGACGCTACGACGAATCTTTGCGCCAGAGCGAGGTTGAGTACAGCCAGCCTCGTGCGTACTCGCTGCATCCCTTCGACTTGAAGCATGACATTCAAGGCTCGATCGATTTCATCACCCGGCTCTTGCCCCCGGGAAAGCGCGTGGAGGTCGTTCAGTGGTCCGGAAACTGCGAGCCCTTCGCCGCAGCGCTTCGCGCGGCGAAAATATCCGGAACGCGCAACATCAACGGGGGAGACACCCGGTTCGACGAAGAGTTCGCCTCCTACATTTGGGTTTCGCCGGTCGGTCTGAAAGTCGGTCCGTACTGGCAGGTCTACGCCTCCACGAGTAACGAAAACACCTACACCGGGCTCTGGACTGAACGTTTCTTTGGATTTCAGCACCTCAACGCGACTCTGCGGAATGTCGAGGCTCCAATCCGGCTCAAACCTTTCAATATCTACTACCACATGTATTCCGGTGAGCGACTGCCGAGTTTGCAAGCGGTAAAGGCAAACCTCGAGCTTGCGCGGACCCGGGAATTGACTCCCGTCACCGCGAGTCATTTTGCTGGCATCGCCAACGGGTTCTTCAACACCCGTATCCGAAAAGTCAGCGAGAACATGTGGAGAATCGAGAATCGCGATCATCTCCAGACCATACGATTCGACAACACGGACCTCGCCGTCGATTTTGAGCGTTCCAAGGGGGTTATCGGGCAGCGACGTCATCGGGGCAGTCTCTACGTGGCGCTCGATGCTGCTTGCCGGTCGCCGATCGTCGCGCTGGCGCGTTCCAGTCTGCCCGGCATGCCCGATCTCGTTCATAGCCGCTGGCGTATCTGGGACGTGGTTTCCCGATCGGCCACCATCGGCTTCTCCACGCAGGGATTCGGCGCCGGAAGCATGCAGTGGCAAGTCTATGCGACCGGTCTATTTGTCGTGGAGGCCTCCGACGGGGACAATTCTCTTTTTCGAAAAGAGGTCATGGTCCAGCCAGACGGTCTGCTCGAGTTTCAACTCGATATACCAGCGATCGAACCTATATTTGTTGAGATAAAGAAGATAGCGCATACATCGGATTCGGAATAAGCCTAAATACTATGAGAGTCATAATACGCGTCACGCTGCCGGATCGACATCGCGTTCAAGCGGTTGGCTTGGCCCTGCTGGGATTGAGTCTGAGCTTGTTGCTCATTCCGGGAAAGCACGAGATTGCACTGATGCAGTTGCGCGATAGGCATTTCGACGAGGCCCGTTCTGCCTACGAGGCGGAACTGGCCGGGGGGGACCTGTCTCCTGTCATCGTGGCGCCGCTGACCCAGCTCTACTTGCAATACGGAAACGTGGAGCGGGCGATTTCTCTCATTGAGGAGTTCGTTGATCAGAACCCGGAGGATCTCGACGCCCTGAAACGGGCCGGGACTCTCTATCATTACGGGCAGCGGCAGGATGACTATATACGGAATCTGGAAAATGTGGGACGAAAGGCCCCGTCGGAGGACACACTGCGGGAGCTTTCGAGAGCTTACAATTTCAAGCACCAATACGACAAACAGATTTCTGCCCTGCAAGCACTTCTGCAAATCGACGACAGTCAAACGAGTGATTTCGTCGATCTCGCATATCTGCAGGCATCCCAGAAGCAGATCCAGGATGCTCTCGCGACACTCGGGCGGCTCAGCACTCGCCATCCTGAGGCGATTCACTCCGAGGTCCAGGAGCTCTACGTTCACCTGCTCGTCGATGCGGGGCAGCCACAGGAGGCGTATAACAAGGCGTCCTCGTGGCTCGAAACAAACAGCGATCAGGATCTTGGTTTCAAGTTTGTCGATACGCTTCAATTCAAAGGCCAACCCGAGCTTGCCCTCCGCTTGCTCGAGCACTTTGAAGGGCAGCTGGAAAACCACGATGATCTCATGTCGATTTGGGTTCATCTGCAGATTCGCACCGGACATCCGGATATTGCGTTCCATCGCCTCAAGTCGATCTACCTGCGCAGTGGGATGAAGGGCGCACTACAAGGTGGTGGTGGCTTGATCGAAACACTGATGCACTTGGCGCTGGATGCAAGAGAATCAACCCTGGCGACCAACGCAGCGATAGAAGCCGGCCTCGCCAACCTGCATCCCGAGCTCCTCGTTCGTCTCGCCGAGACAGCCTACGAGGAGAAGCGCCTGGACTTTGTAAAGTTGCTGCTGGCCGACCTTGGAAGCGGTTTTCTCTCATCCCAGCCCGTGTTGGCGGCTGAGATCACGTTTCATCTAGGCGATGCTCCTGCTGCTCGGAAATGGATCACAACAGCCGAGCGCGACCCGCAGCTTGACGCGCAGCAACGAGTGATGCTGGCCTTCCTCTATCGCAAGATGCGCCGCCCGGACGATTCCTTGCGACTGCTCCAAGAATTGGGCGATCGAGTTCCCGACCATGCTTGCCCGGATCTCGCCCAGCTCTATTTGGAGCTGAATCGAGTCGAGGAAGGATTGGCGCTGTTTGAGAAACTGAGGCACAGCCGTGGCTCCGCCGAGATCGATGAATCCTGGGTTCAGTTGGCAGTCGCCGGCGGGCGACCAGGAGTCGTTTCTCGCTGGATAGAGAATTCTGGTCGCGAGCTCTCCCAGCACCTGCTCGAAAGACTCTACTTTCTATCCATGGATCGCGAAAAGCCGGCTTTGGCAGTGCAATGCGCCCGACTGATCTACGATGAGAATCGTAACAACAAGAGCCGATTGTGGCTTGGATCGGCTTTGGCAGCTGCCGGGAATCCAGGCGAGGGGCTCGACTACCTTCGTCCCGTTCGAAAAGGCTCCCCGATCGAGATCTCGGCCTACGAAGAAGCATTGCAAGCACACCTGAGAGCGGGCGGGCCGGTGGAACTGGAAGCCCAGGAGTACTGGGGCGATAAGCTGCAGCGGCCCGGCCTAACCCTGGATGAGCAAGAAGAGATCGTCTGGGCCCTGATCGAAGTGAAAGGAGAGGAAGTGGCCCTTGGAGTCCTGCCGGATTTGGCGCGGACAAAACCGGACCCCTGGTTGTTCACCTACCTGGAAGTCGCGGATCGAAACCAGCAGCGATCGGGAAGCATCACGTTTCTGAAAGAAGAACTGGAACGAGACGATCTTCCGGTGCAGGAAAAAGAAACCCGGCTCGCCGCCTTGGTAGACCGTTCCAGCGCGGCCGAGGTTTTGCCCTACGTCCGGCACTTTGCTCATGCCGTGGGCGGAGATTGGGTCCCGGTCTATTCCAAGACGCTTGTCGATCTCGAGCGAGTAGAGGAGTACCTGGATTTCATGCGTCACCGCGGCAGCCATTCAGAGCTCCCTCGCGAAGAGCGGCGGGCGGCTGCCTTTGAGTTGCTGAATATGGGAGCCAAGACCGATGCCGAACGTACCTTTCTTGGATTGGCCGAAGGAGCGGGGCCAAGCTCGGAGGAGGTCTCGGAGCTGCTCTTTCTCTGGGGACCGCGGCCGCCCGAAGGCGCGCTCGATTGGCTGGAGGGAAGGGCGGCCACCGCTTCATTCTCGGATCGTGTCGTATGGATTCGTCACCTTCTGGTCTTGGGTGCGCCGGAACGCGCCGCCAAGGTCCTTCGCAACGACCTCCCTGCGCCCGGCGTTTCAAGTCCGCTGATCGACGTCTACATCGATACCATGGTCCAGATCAAGGACCGGGCCGCGTTGTCTTCGATCCTCGCGCGCGAGCTCAAGCACGAGAACCGCATCAGGCGAAGCCATTGGATGGCGGAAAGGGCGCTTGCTCTCGAACTCGACGAAATTGCCTTCGGAGCGCTCCAGGCTGTGGTCGAGGCGGAACCCGACAATCAAGCAGCGCTCCGGCAACTCGCGGGTCTGTTCTTCAAGAGGGGCGATCGGACTTCAGCCAAGAAGATGTTCGCCCACTATCTATGGTTCGGCGATGGGGACCCGACCAGTCATATGATCTACGCGGAGCTTCTGAAGGACTCCAAGGACCAGGAGGGCGCACGTCATCACTACCAGCGGGCACTCGAAATGGCTGAGCAGATAGAAAACAAATCTTTCGAAATAAATATCTTACGGGCACACCTGCTTCATCGCAACGGACGGAGCCCGGAGTCGGTCGAAGAGTTCGAAAAGCTGATGCACGAACGACCCGGCCACGAGCAGCTGCGCGCCGAATTCGTCTCCGTTCTGCTGGACTTGGGCCGATATGAACAAGCACGGGGGTTGTTGTCCGCTCCGGGGAGAGAGCAAAATTGAATCGGTTCGTCCTACTGCTGTTGGCCGCCGTGCTCCTATGTAGCCCGGCTCCCGCATCCGCCATCACCCCTGATAAGGTTTTAGTCACGACGGACCAAACGGTTGCTCGTCTCGAGATCCCTTGCCGGAAACCGGCCAGCGTCCAGAGCCAGGTCGAAGGACGGGAACTCCTGCTCCGGTTCGATGAAGCGCTGAAGCTTTCAAACGTGGCAGAGCTGTCCCGGTTGGCCCCTTCCTGGATCGCCTGGACGGCTGCAGGTTATGACAGTCTCCTGATAGTCGGTGTGCGACCGGTGCAGTATACCGTCGATGCGCAGGCACAGAGTCTTGTGATTCGAATCTCGTCTTTGACGCAACCGACCGGCGCGCCAGGGTCGACCGAAGATGCAGGTCCGGCAGATCCTCGGCTCGAGCTCATGGCTGCCCGGCTATTGCTCGAGACGGGCAAACAGGACGAAGCCATCCGTCTCCTCGAGCGAGTGCGGAGGGATTATCCCGATAATGGCTGGGTTTCAACTACCCTGGCTGAGGCTCAATGGAATGCCGGTCGTTGGAGGGCTGCCGAGGCCATCTACCTGGACCTGCTCACGCGGGACCCCAGGAGCGAGGATATCGAGGCCCTCGGGAAGACGCTTCGACGATCCCAAACCTCCCACATCGGTCTTGAAATGGACAGCCGTAGCATTCAAGGGGGGGAATCCGTGCGGGTTCTTCGCCTTCGGGGGAGACACGAATATCGGATTCTCTCCGTTTTGGATTCGTGACCGATCGGAACACGGTTGAAGTGGATGAGATTCAGCTTCTCAATGGAGAAACCACCTCGTTCTCAGGGGTCCGTTACAGATCCGAACTCTTCCTGCAGCAGAGCTATTTGAATGGAGCGCAGCTGAAGGGATCGTTTTTTGTTTCCGGCTCGAGACCGGGATTCGGACTTCAGTACCTCGCCCTGGGCGGGGGAGGACGGAGCGGGGTGGAGCTCGTCTTCCGGCAACCCTTCTGGGATTTCGTCGAGAGTGCCGCGGCCCGTGGGGTTCGAGACCGGATAGGGTTGACCCGGTCGCAAAGCTTCCATCGGCGCGTGACCGGTTGGGTGAATGTGGGCATGAATCGCTACGGTCTGGAAGATCTTCCCAATGTCGCTCAATCGTTGTCGGCCAAGGGGGGTGTGAGCTATGCGCTGAAGCTCGGTCGCCCGGAGCTCGCGCTCCACTACAGCTACGATGGAGAATACCGGACCTGGATCCACTCAAGGATGGGCCCCGAGGGAATCCTTTTCCATCCGCTCCCACTGGTCAGCCGGGAGGTCCATTCCGGGACGTTCTCGGTCGGGCACGATTGGACGCCGTTTTTGTATACACAGGGCTACGTGGGCTACCTGAAGGATCGGCTGGGCGGTCGGGGTCCTACCTTCGGAGTTCGAGTGAACTGCCAACTGATGGCGGACATGGAAGCACAGTTCTGGTTCGATCAGAGTGCCTACGCGATCGACACGGCCAGAACGTACCGGTCCATCGGCTTCTATGTTTTTCGACGGATTCAGTGATGTTTCCTAAACCTAGCATTCCAAGTCGACTTTGGTTCGGGCTGCAACGTTCGGCAATTCTGGAAACGGTCGGTTTCCTGGTTGCCATGCTCGCGTTCGACCAGTTCCTGCTGGACGGAGATCGTTTTTGGGGTGCGAACCCCCATCCCTTCTGGATCATCGTAGCGGTGGTTGCCGTGCAATACGGGACCGCGGAAGGCATCATGGGCGCAGTTCTATCCAGCCTCGCTCTGCTGCTCTGGAATGTCCCCGCTCAATCCATCGCGCACGACCTCTACGGCCATCTGTGGCAGATAGTCGTGAACCCGTTTTTTTGGACGCTGGCAGCTCTCGTCCTGGGCGAGCTTCGAATGCGAGGGTTTCGGTCCGAGCAGAAGCTCCAGCGAGACCTGGACTCGGTCGAGCAGAGAGCGGGTGAGCTTTTCACCTCGCTGGAGGAAACGAACCAAGCCAAATCGAGGCTGGAGACTGTGGTTGCCTCCCAGCTGGGCTCAGCCGTGAGCCTCTACGAGGCGGCCAAGGGTCTGGAGGCCTCCGACCCGAATGACGTATTGCTCGGAGTTTCCAAACTAGCCGCCCCGATCATGAATCCCGAGCAGCTCTCACTTTTCCTCATGGATGACAAAACGCTGAAGTTGGCACTCGAGTCAGGCTGGAAAAGCGACGATGCTTACAGCAGGACGTTCGTTTCGGAATCGCCCCTGTTTCAGAAAGTGGTCGGTGAAAGACGCGTTGTCTCTGCCACAAACGCTGAGGACGAGGCCTTCTTGCAAGACCAGGGTTTGCTGGCGGGGCCCCTGATCGACACGGCGACCGAGGAAATCGTAGGGATGCTCAAGGTGGAGAAGCTCGGTTTCTTTGACCTGAACTTCAGCACGATTCAAAGCTTCCAGATTCTGTGTGACTGGGTCGCGACGGCCTATGCGCGGGCCAAGCGGGGTCAGCAGGTCCAGTCGGAAACCATCGTCAATCCGCAGGCGCGACAGTTTTCTGCGAGTTTTTATTCTCGTCAAAAAGATTTCCTTACCCTGTTGGCGAGGCGAGTGCCTTTCGATCTTGCCCGGATCATGATTCGAGTGGAAAGCCGCCAGGATTTGAGTGCTGAAACCTGGGCCGCGATTTCCGAAGCCGTCCGACGGAGCGTTCACGAGGTTCTGAGGATTACGGATCTGATCTTCGAATTTCCCGGAGATCAGCGGCAAGAGTTTGCCATCTTGATGCCGTCAACCCCGGTAAGGGACGCACAGAACATTGTGCAGCGGCTGACGGAGAGAATGGAACCGGCGCTCAAGAAAGAATGGCGCTGGGTTCAGTTGTCCATGACGGCTCAATCGCTGGAGGAACCCGCTCGCCAGAAAGATGGTTCCGTGACTACGAGCTCGCTCCTTGGTCTCGGCGAGCGTGTCGGCCCGGCGGGCGGGCACTCCCTGGAGCTCCCAGTTCGGGGCCCTGAAACAACGAGAGCGCATCCTGAATTCTCCGACTGATTCTCACGAAATGGATCTATGACGTCTGGCGATCTCGAGAAACCGCAACCAGCTCGCTTCGATCGACTCGGTTGGGGTGTGGCCATCACACTTGGGACCTTCGCTCTCGAAGCGGGCGGACTCTTCTATCTTACCCAAGGCCGACTTCCACCATTTTTGGCGCTTGCACTCCATTTTGTTGTAGTGGCGCTTCTTGGCCTTTGGACTCTCCATCAGCACCGGTCGGATCGGGATCTACGTCTTCCCTTCCTCTTGATGGTGTCGACGACGACGCTCGGCCCTCTGGGACCTTTGGGGACGATGATGTCGGTAGGGCTCGCGATCTGGTTTGCTCGCGACCCGGTCTCTGTCGAAGAGTGGTACGCAGGCATTTTCCCAGCGGAAGAGCTAGAAGCGGACCTGGAGTTGGACAGAGTGGCCCGGACGGTGCAGGGAGCCGAGGCCAAGGGGAACATCACTCCCTTTGTTGAAATCATGCGTTTCGGCAACGTGCGCCAGAAACAGGCCTTGATTGCCCTGATCACGAAACATTACAGACCGGCCTTTGCCCCCGTCCTCAATCAGGCACTACAGGATCCAAGCAACGCCGTCCGGGTCCACGCCGCCACTGCGATATCGAAGATCGAAGCCGATTTTCTCGATCAGTCACTGAAGCTGCAAGAACGGGCTCGACAATCGGGGGACGAAGCAGAACCGATCCTTGCTCTTGCTTCTCACTATGACTCGGTGTGCTCGACGCAGACCGGGAAAAGGAGAACCGGGAATTGGCCCGCAAAGGCTACCTCCAGTACTTGAAGCTGAACAGGGGCAATTTCGAGGCGCGGATGGCGGTCGGAAGAATCCTCTCGCGTCAGGGTAATCATCGGGAAGGTGCGGCCTGGTGGGAGAGCTGCAAGCAAGAGGGCTTCTCTTCGCCAGAGATGACGCTCTGGTACATGGAGAACCTCTTTCAGCTGAAGCGCTTTTCGGAGCTCAGGACCGTTGCTGCCGGCCAACATGCATCGATTGAATCAAAGGAGGATCTTTCCCTGAACGCGTTGGAGACGGTGACGCTCTGGGCCGGAGAATCTGCATTCATTGGCTCATTGGACTCGGGGGTCGAACGAGAGGGGATATGAAAACCCCGGATGTCTGTCTGATTCTGGAGGGCACCTACCCTTACGTCACAGGAGGTGTTTCAACCTGGACGCACCACCTGATCCAGGCCCACGAGGACCTTTCCTTCTACCTGGTTGCCCTGGTATCCGAGAAGGAGAATCTAGTCCAACGTTACGAGATTCCCCGGAATGTCGTCGGACTTTCTCCAGTCTCGCTTCAGGTCTTACCGCCTGGCACCAGTCGTTTCGAAGAGAACATCCTTCCCCAGCTGAGGGGTCCGTTGAGCAGGATGCAATCGCAGGGCGGCCTGCCGGAGCTCCGTGAGATCCTGGAAACGCTGCATCCGCATCGGGGCCGGGTTGGCGCCGATGCACTCCTCAATTCCAAGGAAGCATGGGAGTTTTTGTTGGAGATGTACCAGGAGACATGGTCCGATAGCTCCTTTCTGGATTTCTTCTGGGGTTGGCGTACTCTCAGTTCAGGCTTGTTCTCCGTCCTGCTGGCGCCGCTTCCCACGGCCCGGGTCTACCATACCTTCTGCACAGGCTATGCCGGACTCTTGGCTGCCCGGGCCACATGGGAAACGGGTCGCCCCATGCTGCTCACCGAGCACGGCATCTATACGAACGAACGGCGTATCGAGATCGCGATGGCAGACTGGTTGCATGACCGACAACACGGGGAGCTGACGATCGAGAAATCCCGGGCGGATACTCGCGATTTATACGTCGATACCTTTGCATCGTACTCTCGTTCTTGCTATCAGGCAGCACAAACGATCATCACTTTGTACGAGGGAAACCAGCAGTTTCAACTCGAGGAGGGGGCGGAGTCCGACAAGCTCAGGGTGATTCCGAACGGGATCGACTGGGGAAAATATTCCCTAATCGAGCGCTCTGCTGAAAATCGTCTGCCGACCGTCGCGTTTATCGGGCGCGTGGTGCCGATCAAGGACGTCAAGAACTACATCCGGGCCTGCGCCATTCTGCGAGGCCTGATTGCCGACTTTAGCGCGCTCGTTCTTGGGCCGACCGACGAGGACACGGATTACTTTCAGGAATGCCAATCGATGGTAATCCACATGGGGCTCGGAGGGATAATGACCTTCAAGGGAAGCGTGAATCTGCACGACTACTTGGGCCGGATCGATGTTGTCGTATTGACCAGTATCAGCGAAGCTCAACCGTTGGTCATTTTGGAGGCTGGAGCGGTGGGCGTACCGACAGTGGCCTGCGATGTGGGTGCCTGCCGGGAGATGATCCTGGGGACCCCGGGAGAGAGCCCAAAACTGGGGCCGGGCGGTGCCATCACACCCCTATCCAATCCCACGGCGACGGCCAAGGCGCTTCGCCGTCTGTTGATGGACCCAGAATGGCATGGGCGATGCTCCAAAGCTATTCGAGAACGGGTGCGAAGATCGTACAACAAGAACGATTTGGACCGAGCCTACCACGATCTCTACGCGCGCTCCATGGCTGAACCCACTCGGTCGGTTTCGAAAGAGGACGATAGCAAATGGCCGGTATTGGCTTCACCCTCCGCAAGCTAGCCCAACGGGGCGATCTGTGGGGCATTGTCCAAGGTTTTGCCCACTCGGCCCTCACCTCCACGGGTCCCTGGCTGCTGACGATCTTATCGTTGGGAAGCATTTCGATGATCGGGGCCCGCACCGGCTTGCCCGAGAAACTGGTCACGTTTCGCATCATCATCATCTACAATTTTGGTTTCTCGCTCGTTTTTTGCGGTCCGGTCACGATGATCCTGACCCGTTATCTTTCCGACAGATTCTACGAACGGGATGTACGGCAAGGACCGGGGATCCTCCTGGGAGGAATGGCCTTGATTTTCGGCTGCCAGCTCCTCTTCGTGCCCCTGTTCTATCTGCTCTATGCAAAGCTGTCCTTGGGCGTTCAGCTGGCCGCGATCGCAAACTATTTCCTGATCTGTGGAATCTGGCTCGTCGCAGTCTTTTTGAGTGCGTTGAAGGATCATAACTCGATCAGTGGCGCCTTTGCAGTTGGAATGGCGGCGGGATGCGGAGGTGCGCTCTGGCTCATGAACCCCCATGGGGTCGCCGGGATGTTGATCGGTTTCAGCCTGGGACTTGCCGTCATCCTTTTTACGCTCATTGCCAAGATCTTTGCGGAGTATCGTTTTGGCGTCATAAAGCCGTTCGCCTTCTTGGTGTACTTCAAGAAGTACTGGGAACTCGCGCTGAGCGGGCTGGTCTACAACATGGCCATCTGGGTCGACAAGTGGATCATGTGGGGGAGTCCCCAGGGGGAGCTGCACGGCAATGGTCTGGTTTCGTATCCAGATTACGACAGCGCCATGTTTCTCGCGTATCTATCCATTATTCCGGCCATGTCTTTGTTCGTTCTCAGCGTGGAGACAGACTTCTTCGAGAATTACGTTCGCTTCTATCGAGATTTGCACGCGCACGTGAACTTCGAACGTATCCGGCAAAACCATCGAGCGATCGTGAAATGCATTTTCTATAATGCCCGCAGTTTCCTCGTACTGCAGACAATTGTCAGTATGACGATGATTCTTCTATCGCCGGCGATCTTCGAGAAGCTTCAGCTGAATTTTTTACAGCTAGGAATCTTTCGATTCGGCGTTTTGGGGGCATTTTTTCAGATGATGTTTTTGTTTTTGTCGATCTTGCTGTCGTACTTCGATTTGCGGATGGCCGCGCTGAGGCTCCAAATTGTCTTTCTCGTCGCCAACGCGTCTTTGACCTATGTAACGATGAAGATGGGATTCGCCTTCTATGGCTACGGCTACTTCCTGGCGTCGTTGGTTGCGTTTCTGTACGCGTTCTTCGTGGCGCTGCGCTACCTTGGGGAGCTACCGTATCAGACTTTCATCGGGTCCAATCCGTCGATCAAACGCGCGTGAGCTTCGTCGGGCTGGTTCAGGGATTTGGTGAGACGCAGACAGTTTGCGCCGTCCGGGGCGTGGTACTCGACCTGGTCCATAACCTGATCGATGATCGCCAGACCCATCCCGCGCTCCGAGACCTCAACCGAACGCCCCAAGCCCTGTCGACGACGCCGATCGGCGAGGTCCACATCGACCTCGAGGCTCTGCCCCCAGTCCTTGATTTCGAAGATCATACTCCCGGTTTTCAGCGTGATTGAAATATCGACCTGATGGCCCGGCTTGTTCCCATACGCATGCTCGACGGCGTTGTTGACCGCCTCGACGACGCAGAGCTCGATTTCGTAGCTCTCGGTTTCGGACAGACCGAGGTATCCGCAGGTCGAGCGCGTCACCAGACCCACAAACGCCGCGTGTTTCAATTGACTATCAATGGAAATGCGTATCTGGTTGTCTGTCATTGATCATTCGCGTTGCGCTAAGAGCTATGCGTCTAGCGCCCTCCGTGCTCGAGGGCGAGAGACCAGCTCGTCTGTCGGCGGAGGTTCGTGGAAAGCGGTTGGCGCTTAGCGCAACGCGCATAGCGTTTTTCACCGACCCGGAACCACAGAGCCCACGGCTTCCTCGGCTGTTGGATAAATCTGAAAAATCCGGTCCATCCGGGTGAGCTGGAACATGCGCATCAGGGAATCCCGGACCCCACAGACTGAGATGCTGCCGTCCTTTGCCAGTGTCTTGTAAAGCGAAACGATGGCCCCTAGCCCCGTGCTGTCGAGGAAATCGACCAGCGACAGGTCCAGTACGATCGCACGATTTCCCTCGCGGATGTGCTGTCTCATCTGCTCCTTGAATTCAGTGGCTCGATCCGACCCCAAGCGCGAGTCCAAGATTTTCACCACCAGGAAATCACCCAGCGTTCTTGCTTCGAGTTGCATGGTTTGTTTTCTCCCAATGTTCTTGTCGAACGTGTGTACTACACTTCTATGGCAAGGAGCGACACATCGTCCTCGTACTCATCCGATCCCCTCCAGTGCTCCAATTGTTCCTGGAGGTGTTGCATCGATTCGCGCAGGGGAAGATGCCGGCTTTCCTCGAGGCTGCGACTCAAACGCTCCACCGTGAAAGGCTGCCGCTCTGGGTTTTCACACTCGATGACTCCATCGGAATACAAGAACAAGCGTTCTCCTTGGGCGAGGGTCTTCTCCACCACCTCGTATTCCATCCCGGGAAGCATACCCACCGGGAATCCCCCGCTCCCAAGCGGCACGGACCGGGATCGTTCTCCGAGATAGAGGGGGTGGGGATGTCCGGCCTGTGCCAGCCGCAGTTGACGGCTATGAGTATTCAAGGTTCCGTAGACCATCGTGAAGTACATGTCGCCGTTTTGACCGCAGAACCTCTGATTCAGGTCGGCCGCAGCCTCGGCGGGAGGGATGATCTTGTATCCATGGAGATCCCGATCGTACCGTTTCAGCGGGCTTCCCTTCATGGGATCGGGAGAAAGCAGATTGCTCAACGTAAAGGAGAGCATCGCCGATGGGATTCCGTGGCCGGATACGTCCAGTAGATAGAAGCCGACCGTCGATTCGTCCAAGGAGAAGAAATTGAAGATGTCCCCGGCAACGAAGCTGCAGGGATAGAAGAGCCATTCGAACTGGATACTGTCTATGGTCAGGGATGGCCGAGGCAGCAGGCGTTTCTGCATCAGCGCAGCGGCTGCCAGATCGTCCTGAATCTTCCGGTAGGCTTTCGAGAGCTTCTCGCTGGCCATCTCGAGCTTGACGTGGCGCTCTTCGAGATCCCGTTCGAGACGTATGATTCGTTCCCCTGAGCGAAGACGCACATGCAGCTCATCTGGAGCGATGGGTTTGGTCAAAAAGTCATCGGCGCCACTTTCCAATCCTTCGATCAGATCGGATGCCTCGTTTCGCCCGGTGCAGAGGATCATGTAGACGTACCATTCCAGGTTGGCCGAGCGGACGGTACGGCAGAGCTGTAATCCGTCCAGGTTGGGCATCATCCAATCACTGATCACGAGGCTGATCTGGTGTGCCTGAATGAGATTCCAGGCGGATGCCCCGTCGGACGCAACGATGACTTCATGTCCCCACCGGGTGAGCAGGGAGGAAAGAAGCTGCCTCTGCGAGGGATCGTCGTCAGCAATCAGTACCTTCATGGATCCCAGCCTTCCGGTTTCTCCGGAGCCATACAGCCTGGCGCCGGATTAGCACTTGGGCTTGGCGCCGGGTCACTCGGGCTTGGCGCCGGGTTACTCGGGCGATGCCAGGCCATAATTACATATCGACAGCGAAGGGGGCATCTTGTTGGAGAATTCCCGGCTCAGGGTGTCGTGGCCAGCCGCCTGGACTTTCTTGAGCGATTGCTAGGGGTACTCAGCCAAGGGGCGTATAAAGGGACCGAGCTAGAGCATGCGATCCTCGCATGCAAGCGTCGTAGACAAAAAAGTGCCAAACCGATACCGCATCGATGGAGGATCCCTCATGAAGGAGAATCTGAATCCCTTCAACATTTCCCAAACCCAGTTTGATCTTGCAGCCGACAAACTCAAGCTGGATAACGGGCTGCGCGCGATCTTGAGCCATCCGAAACGTCAGCTGGCGGTCTCGATCCCGACTCAGATGGACGATGGAAGCGTGCGTGTTTTTCAGGGTTATCGCGTGCAGCACAATGTGGCCCGAGGACCAGCCAAGGGCGGGATCCGTTACCACCCGTCCGTCACACTGGACGAAGTCCGAGCGCTGGCCGCATGGATGACCTGGAAGACGGCCGTGGTCAACCTTCCATTTGGGGGAGGGAAGGGCGGGGTGATCTGTGATCCTCCGCGCATGAGTTCCTCCGAACTGGAGCGAATGACGCGTAGATATGTTTCCGAGATCCTGCCGATCATCGGTCCCGAACGAGATATTCCGGCTCCCGATGTCTACACGAATCCGCAAACGATGGCGTGGTTCATGGACACCTACTCCATGACCGTTGGATATTCGAGCCTGGGAGTGGTAACTGGAAAGCCGTTGTCCATCGGGGGATCCGAGGGACGGGTGGAGGCAACCGCTCGGGGTTGCGTCTTCGTGACCGAGGAGGGCTGCCGTGAGAAACGCATGCCGCTCAAGGGCGCCAAGGTCGTGATTCAAGGTTTCGGGAATGCCGGGAGTATTGCCGCGAAGCTATTCCGCCGAAAAGGGGCAAAAATCGTTGGAGTGAGTGACTCACAGGGCGGAATCACGAACTCCAGGGGACTCGATATCTCGAAAGTATCAGAACACAAGAAGAAAACGAGGTCGGTGATCGGTTTCAGAGGCTCTTCCTATGTCACGAATGAAGAGCTTCTGGAACTCAAATGTGACGTCCTCGTTCCCGCCGCTCTGGAGAACGCGGTTACTTCGCAAAACGCCTCGCGTATCAAGGCGAAGATAATTACCGAGGCGGCCAACGGGCCGGTGACTCCCGCTGCCGATGAAATACTGGTGAGTCGGAATATCCTGTCTCTGCCCGACATCCTGGCGAACGCAGGAGGAGTGACCGTCAGCTATTTCGAATGGGTCCAGGATCTGCAGAATTATTTTTGGAAGGAGAGGGAGGTCAACCAGCAGATGCAGGGCATCCTGACCCGCGCGTTTGGAGACGTTGTGCGCATCTCCAAGAAGGAGCGAGTGCACATGAGAACCGCGGCCATGATGCTGGCTATCGGGCGCGTGGCGGAAGCGACTCGTATTCGCGGTCTCTTTCCTTGATCCTTGTCGGTCAATGCTCGGATCGACACGGAAACGAGCTCAGGCGTAACAGGGGACCAACGGTCGCAAAGACTCCACCGTTTGCGAGAGTCCCTCGATCAAGGGAATCCCGGCGCCAAAACCCAATTCCTGCTTCGCCCGGGTCGGGTCGCCACAAGATCGGTGGATGTCTCCTGCCCGCGGCGATTCGAATTTGGGGGCGCGGCTCTCAGGAAGAATCTCGGCAAACGCTTGCAGGAGCTCAATCAGACTGATCTCCTGCCCCGTGCAGACGTTGTATACTCTGCCGGCCGCTGCCGGATTCTCGGCGGCCAGGATATTGGCACGCACGACGTCATCGACGAACACGAAGTCACGCCTTTGATCGCCATTTCCGAATACGCTGGGACGTTGGTCGGTCAGCAGCCGATCAATGAATATCGGGATGGCGGCGGCGTAAGGGGAGTCCGGGGACTGTCGAGGCCCATAGACATTGAAGTACCGGAGCGCAACCACCGGCAGGCCCATGCTACGCGTGTACAACCCGGCATAAACCTCGGCAACCTGTTTGGAAGCGGCGTAAGGGGACAGCGGAGCCGCCTCCGCTTCCTCTTTCAAGGGTAGCGCCGTGGATTCTCCGTAGACCGCACATGTCGAACTGAGGACCATCTGGCGGACACCGGACAGACGGCAGACGTTCATGAGGTTGACGGTTCCCGCAACGTTGACGTCATAGCACTGCCGTGGCACTCTCATTGATTCGGGCACGGAGATGAATGCGGCGAGGTGGAAAACATACTCGGTTCCCTTGACTGCCTGAAGAACCTTGCCGGGATCCCGTACGTCCCCGTGGATGAAAGATATCGGCCCACGGAGCTCCGACAGGTTGCTTATTTGTCCTGTCGAGAGATCGTCCAGCACGCGTACGCGGTGCCCGCGTGCAAGCAACGATTCGACTAGATGGGATCCAATGAAACCGGCGCCGCCGGTTACGAGACACTCTGCCATGATATCCGTCCCCTGAGGATCGTTGGTACTCCGAGCCCCAGATACAGTGACTTTCACTGCAGAAAGACCCAGGTATTTAATCCATATCGACCATAGCCAGATCATCAGCAGAAGTGATTGACGGAAAATAGAGAGTGCGTTCAGTGCTATTTTTCCAGACGCAGATGGGACAAAACCTGTTGCAGGGATGGACCGATCGGCTCATGGAGAACAAGATCAGCCAATCCGTCGAGCGGCGTTTCGGTGTTGTTTATGATGACGAGCCGGCCGCCGGCCTGCTTGACTTGCACCGGAAGGGAAGCGGCAGGTTCCACGACCAGTGAGGATCCCAGCGCCAGAACTAGATCGCTCCTGCGACAAAGGTCGAGGGCGGCAGAGAGAACATCCGTGGGCAGGGCTTGACCGAACGAGATGGTGGCTGATTTCAGCAGACCCCCGCAGGCATCGCAGGTAGGAATCTCGAGGCCACCCTCCAACCGCTCTTGAATCACGTCCGGGTCGTAGCGCGCGCTGCATTCGAGACAGACACAGTGCCGGCTCGTCCCATGCAACTCCAAAACGTTTTGACTACCCGCGTCTTGATGGAGCCCGTCGATGTTCTGGGTAATGATCCCCAGCAGCTTTCCCGCGGATTCCAAATCAGCCAGCGCTCGGTGCCCGTCATTGGGTTTGGCCTTGCTCAGCTCGTGATACCCCTCCTTTTTCATCAGCCAGTATCGGCGTCTCGCGTCCTCACTCGCCAGGAAGTCCTGAAAGTAAACCGGCTGGTACTTGGTCCATATGCCCCCGGGGCTACGGAAGTCCGGGATCCCGCTCTCGGTGCTGATACCGGCTCCAGTGAAGGCAACGGTATTCGGGGATTCCGAAAGAAACTGGGCGATCCTCTCGATGGTCATGCGCTCATTTTACCGACACCCCACACTCCACGCATCCACTTTCGGACCGCACCGCCGTAGGCCGCTCACGCCGTGAGCGGCATCTTGTAATACTTGGCGTCTCTCTCCGAGAGACGCCCCCACAGAGTGAGAGGCAACGTCAGGCGACTGGCGCGTTGCGCCAGTCAGCGCTGACTGCTGAAAAGAGAGGGCTCTTGAAACCCCTTTACGACGACACCGCGCTCGTGCACAATTCACGTCTAGACTCGAGGGAACCGAGTAGGGACAACTCCCATGCAACCTGATTTCCATCCCGTCGTGCAGGAATGGTTCGAGGCCCAGTTCGCGGGGCCGACTCCGGCGCAGGCCCAGGGCTGGCCGGCGATTGCCAGTGGGCGCCACACCCTCATCTCGGCGCCGACGGGATCCGGCAAGACCTTGGCGGCTTTTCTGATCTGCATCGATCGGCTTTTCCGAGCGGCGCTGGGCGGAGGGCTGGAGGACCGCGCTCAGGTGGTGTATGTCTCGCCGCTGAAAGCCCTTTCCAACGACGTGCACAAGAATCTCTCGCTCCCGCTCGAGCAGATCCATGAGTTGGCCTGGAAGCGAGGACTTTTGGCACCGGAGATTCGGGTTGCCGTACGAACCGGGGATACCCCGGCATCGGAACGGCAGCTGACGGCGCGCAAGCCTCCCCATATCTGGATTACAACACCGGAGTCGCTCTACATTCTGCTGACTTCCGACAGTGGGCGGCGCGGACTCGGTGGCGTCCGTACTTTGATTCTGGACGAGATTCACGCCGTCGCCGATGACAAGCGCGGTTCGCATTTGTCGCTATCGGTGGAGCGGCTCGTGGATCTGACGGAGCACCGCATCACACGCATCGGGCTGAGCGCCACCCAGAAGCCGATCGAAGAGGTAGCGAGATTTCTCGTCGGCAACGATCATATCGGGGCGGATGGAAAACCCGACTGCAGGATCGTCGACACCGGACACCGTCGTGCCATGGAGCTTCGCGAAGAAATTCCGAAAGATGAGCTGGGGCCGATCGCGACGCACGAGATCTGGGACGAAACGATTTCACGAATAGCGGAGCTGATCGAAGCACACCGCACGACTCTGGTCTTTGTCAACACTCGCAGATTGGTTGAGCGGGTGGCGCACCAGCTTTCCCAGAAGATCGGCGAAGAGCTTGTGGTGGCCCATCATGGGAGCTTGTCGAGAGACACGCGGCTGAGAGCCGAGACCCGATTGAAGAACGCGGAAGTGAAGGTCTGTGTCGCAACGGCATCGCTCGAGCTGGGGATCGATGTGGGCGCCGTGGAGCTTGTCTGTCAGATCGGATCGCCTCGCTCCATTGGCGTGTTGCTCCAACGCGTCGGTAGGTCGGGGCACTGGTTGGGAGGGGTCCCCAAGGGCCGGCTCTTCCCATTGACTCGTGATGAACTGATCGAATGCGCGGCACTGCTGCACGCCGTTCGCACGGGGGACCTCGACCGGCTGGTGATCCCGCAGTGGCCGCTGGATATTCTCTCCCAGCAAATGGTTGCCATGTGCGGAGTCGGAGAGTGGGATATCGAGGAACTGTTTCGGCTCGTTCGTCGCGCCTATCCCTACCGGGATTTACCCCGGGCGAAGTTCGACGAGATCCTGGATATGCTTTCCGAGGGGATATCGAAGAAACTGGGCTACCGGTCGGCCCATCTGCATCGCGACCGGATTCACGGGAAGCTGAAGGGGAGACGGGGCGCGCGGCTCGCCGCTCTGACGAGCGGTGGAGCGATTCCCGACAATGCCGACTATCGGGTCGTGGCCGATCCCGAGGGCATTTATGTCGGGAGCGTCAATGAGGATTTCGCTATCGAGAGCCTTGCCGGCGATATTTTTCTCCTGGGCAACACCGCATGGCGAGTGCGGCGGGTCGAGAGGGGCAGGATGCGCGTGGAAGACGCCCGAGGAGAGGCCCCGACCATCCCGTTTTGGCTTGGAGAGGCCCCCTCCAGGACAAAGGAGCTCTCCAATCACGTTTCGCTGCTCCGCGAGGAGATCGATGAGCGCCTTGGTTCTCCCCAACAATGTATGGACTGGCTGATGCAGGAGGCAGGACTATCGGGTGGCGGCGCCGAACAGGCGCGCGAATATGTTGCGGAAGGAAAGCGTGTACTGGGTGCGGTTCCGACGCTGCACCGTATCATCGCAGAGCGCTTCTTTGATGAAAGCGGCGGCATGCAGCTCGTCATCCACTCCCCTCTGGGAGCAGCGATCAACCGCGCCTGGGGATTGGCTCTGCGCAAACGGTTCTGCCGCAGCTTCAATCTGGAACTTCAGGCTTCCGCAAACGACGACGGCATCAATATTTCGCTGGCGCCGCAGCATTCCTTCCCTCTGGAAGATGTCTTTCAGTTCTGCAAATCCGGGAACGTGAGAGACACGTTGATCCAGGCCGTTCTGCCCGCACCGACGTTTACCACGCGTTGGCGCTGGACGTTGACCCGGTCGCTGGCCCTGCTCCGATTCAGAGGCGGGAAGCGAGTTGCACCGCCCATCCAGCGCATGCAAGCGGACGACATGCTGGCGGCGGTTTTCCCGGAACAGGCCCAGTGTCAAGACAACCGCGATTCGGGGGACGTGCAGATTCCGGATCACCCGCTGGTTTTCGAAACACTGCGGGACTGTTTGACCGAAGCGCTCGACGTCGAAGGTTTGCGCCAGGTGCTCGAGTCCCTGGAGCGCGGAGAGATCCAGTTTCAGGCGCGGGACACTTCGATGCCTTCGGCCTTTTCCCATCAGATCCTGAACGCGATGCCCTATGCTTTTCTCGATGACGCGCCGCTGGAAGAGCGTCGCGCCCGGGCCGTCATTCTCCGGCGCTCTCTCCCACAGCACGCCGACGAGCTGGGCCAGCTGAGCCCCGAAGCCATCGCAGGCGCTTGCGAGGATGCGTGGCCTGCCGTGCGCGACGCAGAGGAGCTGCACGACGCGCTGCTCAGTCTCGTCGTTTTTCCCGAGAAGGAAAAGGCCCGGCTTCCGCAAGAGGCTTCTGGCTGGCTCGACTCCCTGCGGGCAAGCAACCGAGCCGTCCGCGTTGCGTCGGAGCCGCGGGACTCGGGGGACTCACGGGACTCGGGCTGCTACTGGGTGGCGGCGGAACGCCTTGCCCTGGCCGGAGAGACTCCTCTGGCTCTTCGAATGGACCGACAAGCCGAAGAAACTCTGGCCGCGATGAAATTGCTGGACCGACGGGGAGACCTCGGCGGACCTGGCTCCGAAGACGGCGAGGAGCCGATGAAGACCCTTGTGCGTGGATGGATGCAGGTGAGTGGTCCCTTGACCGCGGCGAGCCTGGCAGGGACGCTGGGAGCGCAGGAACAAGACGTTCGTATCGCGCTGGGACAACTGGAAGGGGACGGCATGGTTCTGCGCGGTTCCTTTACCGGACCCGGCCACTCCGAAGAATTCTGCGACCGGCGGATCCTCGCGCGGATCCATCGCGCGACCTTGATGCGCCTGCGCCGAGAAATCGAGCCGGTCTCCGGGTCGACCTTCCTCCGTTTCCTGTTTTCGTGGCAGCATCTTTCGAGTCAGAACCAGCTAAAGGGAGATCACGGCGTCCTGGAAGCGGTGGAACAACTGCAAGGTTTCGAGACGGCCGCGGCTGCCTGGGAAGATGAGATCCTGAAGTCGCGTGTGCGCGACTACGAACCTGGCTTTTTGGACAATCTCTGCCTGGCCGGTGAAGTGGTGTGGGGACGATGGGCACCGAGAGAGACGCAGGCCAATGTTCCGGCGCGCCGTCCCGGCGTCCACCGGAGCGCTGTCTTGGGCTTGGGTCTGCGCGAGAGCATGCCTTGGCTCCTCCAACCCTCCACCCCGGACGAAAAAGCGTTGTCCGTTCCGGCTCGAGCGGTTCTCGCTTTTCTACGTGAACGAGGGGCCTCGTTTTTTCCCGAAATAAGATCGGGTACTGGACATCTTCCCGCCGAGGTCGAAGAAGCGCTCTGGCAGCTGGTGGCCGCGGGCTTTGTGACGGCCGATTCGTTTGCCGCCCTTCGATCGTTGGTCAACGGGGACAATCGGCGATCGGGAACGCACCGGCACCGGCTCAAGTCCCGAACCACGCGCGAAGGCCGCTGGTCCTTGCTGCAGTCCGTTGGTTCCCCCGCCGGTTCCCCGGGCCGTTCCACAGACGAGGGTCTCCTGGAACTTCGCGTGCGTCAATATCTGCGGCGCTATGGCGTGATGTGCCGCGAAATGATGACCCGGGAAGCATCGACGGCTCCCTGGAGAGAAATCATCCAGATCCTGCGACGCATGGAGGCCCGGGGGGAAATTCGCGGCGGACGCTTCATCGCAGGATTCCCGGGCGAGCACTTTGCCTTGCCTGAAGCCGTGGACACGCTGCGATCGACTCGCCGGAGCCAGCAAGACGGCCAATGGTTGCGGATATCTGCCTGCGATCCGCTGAATCTGGTCGGGATCTTGACTCCCGGCAAGAGAGTGTCCGCAGTGCCCGGCAACCGCGTTATCTTTCGGGATGGAGTGGCTGTGGCAGCCGTGGAAAGCGGTACTACCCGTATCCTTACCCGAGTGGAGGACGGTGCCCGGGGAGCTCTGGAGCGTCTGCTCGACCAACGACCATCGGAAGCCCTGGATCCGTCGCGCGTTCGCTCCTTGCGATCACGTAGATCCAACGAATCCTGACCCTCCCTCTATCGAATCGGCTTGGCGGATTTACCGACGGCAACCAGAAATATGGCGCTCTTGCCTGCCGCGTGAGGAGAGAAGAATGCCGTGACGTCATCGTCGAAGAAGGTCAAGCCGGTTGCGCCGAGCCGCTGGGCGTAGGCGGCCAGGTAGATGCGGCCGCCCATGACGCCGGCTTCGAGCTGCGCCGCTCGGTAACCGCGATTTCCCAGTTGCTTCAGGACTGCATCAAGATCGGCCAAGAAGAAAATGGCCGCACTGCAGTCCGCCGGGAGAGCCTGCTCCAGCCCCAGGTAGCCGGCTTGACGGCGAAAATCACCTTCCTTCAACAGTTCCAGTGCATCGGAATCTCGATCGTGAAAATAAGCGCCCGGAGCGAGATCTTCGACCGCGTTGCAAATCAGATACAGATCGTTGATCGGACGGTCGGGAGAAGTGATGAAGTCGGCAGCGACCCCTTGGCTTGTCCGAACCAAGATCGTGGAAAGTTGCTGAAACGTGATCGGCTCCTGTCGAAAACGCCGGGTAGATCCCCGGCGTAGAATGACATCCTCCAAGGCTTCCTGGGGGATTTCGTCGTCCGTGGCCGGAGTCAGGGGAATGAGCTTGTTCGAGGGTATCGCGGAACGCTTTGCAGCCTTGCGGTCTCGCCAATCGCGCACTTGATCGGGGGTCTCGAGACTCGAATCCGCATGTATCTGATTCATGATGGGATAGCGGACTTCACGCGGCGAGTAGGGCAGTGAAGGCAGTTCCAGTGGCGGGATTTCGGCCGGGTCAAGCTCCACAGGGATCTCGCCGGCGCCCAACGGAACCATACTCAGGGCTACCTCTCGTTCCGTATCCAGGCCCAAGAGCTGGTTGACCCGCCGATCGACGAATCCGGTCACGATTTGCGCACTCAGCCGCATGGCCGACGCAACGGCCAGAAGATGGGCCAAGATTGTTCCATTGTCCCAACCGAAGTGACGGTATGTACGGGCGCGATATTTCCAGGCGTTTCGCCAATAGGTTCCCGTGCTCACGATTGTCGCCGGGGCGTGAGCGATCGCGCCCTCCCCGGCGGTGGCGTGCACGAGAGAACCTCGGAAGTCGCCCGATCGAATCCGAACGAGCGAAAAATTGGACGGACTGAACAAATAGATTCCGGCCGGCAAGCCTTGCAGTTCTCCGGAAACCACATAAAGCTCGATGGAGTAAAGGGCGCCGGTGCAAGAGGCAGCACGAAATTGGACCTCTCCGCCCGGGTATCTTTGGCTCCGCGTGAAGCCCGCCGAGTAATGGAGGATGGTGGCGAGGTCTGGAATCGTCAAAGCCCGACTCTCTGATTCCTGGCGATAGATCGCGCGCAACGCCGGGACCCCCGTCTTTTGTGCCTCCTTGTCTAAGGAAATGGGTTCGAGATTACGATAAACCTTGAACAGCCTGGGTTTGTTTTCCCAGTCGAGAAAATGAGGGCTGCTTTGGACATTCTGGTAGGAATGCTTGGTTTCGCGATGGTAATTCTTCGCGGCATCCGTATCCTGGTTGCGCATCAGATTTGCCCCCGAGTAGTGTACGCCGAGCAGTGTACAATGAAACCCGCGAGGTGACCATGAAGCTGGCCAAGAGAATGAAGAAGCTGGGAACCGAAACCGCGTTCGAAGTTCTGGCGCGCGCCCAGGCGATGGAGCGGGATGGGAAAGACATTGTCCACCTCGAGCTGGGCGAACCAGATTTTCCCTCCCCGGACGCGGCGATCGAATCAGCCATTCGAGGCTTGCGATCCGGGATGACGAAATACACGTTAACGGCTGGAATGCTGGACCTGCGCACTCGTATTGCGGAGATTGAAGGACCTCGCCGCGACCTCCGTTTTACGCCGGATCATGTGGTGGTTACCCCGGGGGCGAAGCCCATCATGTTTTACACTCTCTTGGCGATGATCGAACAGGGGGACGAGGTCCTGTATCCCGATCCAGGATTTCCCATCTATGAATCCATGATCAACTTCGCCGGAGGGACCCCGGCCCCTTATCCCCTGACCCAGGCTAATAGTTTTCGTGTCGATGCGGATTTCGTCAAAGATCGGCTCTCGGACCGGACGCGTCTGTTCATTCTGAATTCTCCGAGCAATCCTACCGGTGGAGTCGAAACCAAGGAAAGTCTCGAGCACCTGGCGGACGTGCTTCGGCCCAGCTCGGCCTGGATCCTCTCAGATGAGGTATACAGCCATTTCATCTACGAAGGGGCGCATGCTTCGATTGCCGGTTTTCGGGATATGGCGCAACGCACGATCATATTGGATGGGTTCTCCAAGAGTTATAGCATGACGGGCTGGCGACTCGGTTTCGGGATCATGCCGCTGGAGCTGGCGCCTCTGATTGCCCGCCTGGTGGTCAACTCCGTGTCGTGCACGCCCGGCTTCACACAGAGCGCAGGGCTGGGCGCTCTGGAAACCCGCGGGGAGACCATCCCCCCGATGATCGAACAGTTTCGGATCCGTCGCGATCTGGTTGTCGAGGGATTGAACAGCATTGCAGGTGTTTCCTGTCAGACGCCGCGAGGTGCCTTCTATGTTTTTCCGGACGTATCCTCCCTTGGGAAAAAGTCCAAGGAAGTGGCGGACTTCCTTCTCGAGGAGGCCGGGGTTGCGTGCCTGGCCGGAACCGCTTTTGGTCAGCAAGGCGAGGGGCACTTACGGCTTTCCTTCGCGACCTCGACCGAAAACCTCCAGGAGGGTCTCCATCGAATTCGCTCCGGACTCGCGCAGCTCACTCCCGTCGAAACTGTTCGTTGAGTACCTCCTGTTCGCGAACAAGCGGAAGCCCCGGCGTGTCTGCCAATTAGCACTCCCTAGTAGTCGAGCGGTGAACGGTCTTGGCCATCGAGGCCTTCCAGGGTAACATCACTGGATCGAGACGAGGAAATGATGCGCAAGTTCCTTTGGCTCGTGGCCTTGGTATTTCTGGCCGCGACCCTTTACTTCAACCTGAGTGGACCCGGTGAGCCCTCCGGTTCCTCGACGAAAAAGGTGGCCCCCGATTTTCGTCTGGCGGACCTCGATGGCGAAATGATCTCCCTGCAACAACTCCAAGGCAAGATTGTACTGCTCGACTTCTGGGCCTCCTGGTGCGGCCCTTGTCGAATCAGCATGCCCGTCCTGGAGGAATTGCAAAGAGAGTTCCCCCAGGAGCTTGTTCTGCTTGCCATCAATCTCGAAGAGCCGGAGTTCCTCATTCGCCAGTACGTCGAGGCCAACAGGGTAACTTCCCGCATACTCATGGATCGGGACGGAGCGGTGGGAAACACCTATGGCGCCACCAGCATTCCGCTGCAGGTTCTCATTGACCAGAAGGGCACCATCCAACGCGTGCAGGTCGGCTTCCATCCGCGCATGGTGGAAGACTTCCGACAGAGAATCCGCAAGCTGATCGAGAGCTAAAATTGCTCGAAGCCGTCGGTCGCGAGACTTGCCAGCGCGTCAATGAACTTGGCCCTCGAGTTCAGGGCCGGCGCGCGGCGGAACTCTCGAATGCCGCTTTGTTGGGCGAGATCGCGGTAGAGGATGTCGATTTCTTGCAACGTCTCGATATGATCTGAAACGAAGCTGATTGGAACGACCAGAACCCGTCTGCCCTCGCGGCCGAGTTGAACGATTACATCTTTGGTTGCTGGTCCCAGCCATTTGACCGGCCCCACCTTGCTCTGGTACGCCAGGCTCCACGAAAACTCGTTGCCCAGCGCAGCGTTCAGTCGAGTGACCGTCTCCTCCGTCTGGGATTGGTAGGGATCCCCCTCCGTCACGTACCGCTCCGGGATCGAATGCGCGCTGTAGAGTATGTGAATGTCTTGTCTGATGGAAAACTGCTCTGCAGTCTCTCGAATAGTGTCTGCCATGGCCTCGAGGTAGTGCGGATCGGCGTACCATTCACGGATGGTGTGGGTTCTCGGTGCGGTGACCCCTTGCTCCGCCAGGAGACTGTCGAAGTGCTTGAGGCAGGATCCGGTCGTCGTGACCGAAAATTGAGGGAAAAGCGGCAAAACGACCAGTTGTCGGATCTGGTCCGATAGTATTTTCTCGATAGCGGACTGGATGCTCGGTTTCCAGCATTGCATGCCCACATAGACACGGCGGGGACATCCGCGCTCCGCGAGCCGGATTGAAAGAGCCCGCGCTTGTTCTTCTGTGATCCGCCGCAGCGGGGATCCTCCGCCGATCTGTCGGTAGAGATCGCGAGATTTTCGCTGGCGGGTTGTTGCGATCAACCACGCGAGAGACTTGCGCAAAGCGTCGTTGCGGACCCGGATGATGTCAGGGTCCGAAAAGAGATTGAACAGGAATGGTCGGACGTCCGCCATCGTCTCCGGTCCCCCGAGATTGAACAGCAATACTCCACTGGTCGTGCCCGGTTTGTCTCTTGTCTGATCAGACATCGTCACAGGGATTGTTTCAGCGGGACATGCCGGTAGGGATGGCCGTCAGTCATTTTCTTCAAAAACAGGAAGCAGGGAACGGACCGTCTCCATGGCCTCTCGAGCCGCCCCATACAGGTAGGTATTATCCATCCCCAGTGCCACCAAGGTATAGCCTTCGGATACGGAACGTCTCAACCGCTCCTCTGAAAAGTGAACGATATGAAGCCCGGCCGCAACATGATGTCGGCGGCAGGCGTCCTGAAGCAACTCCAGGGCTCTTACCATCTCCGGATGGTCCAGATCCCCAGGAATTCCCATGGAGCCACTCAGGTCCAAAGGCCCAACAAAAAGCCCGTCGATGCCTTCCACCGCCAGGATCGAATCCAGGTTGGCAATGGCATCCTTATGCTCGATCTGCAGAACGACGGCGATTTCGTCGTTGGCCTGAGCTACGTATTCGTCAAAATCAGCACCGTGCATGTTTGCCCTGCTGTAGCCGAAACCCCGCACCCCCTGGGGTGGGTACTTCGCTTCTCTTACCGCGGACCTCGCCTCCTCCGCCGTCTTGATCATGGGGACAATGAGGCCTTTGGCGCCGGCATCCAGACTCCTGTGAATCCAGACTGGATCATTCTGCGGAATGCGAGCGACGGCGATGCAATCATGCGCCTCCAGAGTGCGGAAGATATTGGCCATGGTCTCGAAATCTATCGCCCCGTGCTCGAGGTCCACACACACCCAGCCGAATCCTGCTCTCGCCAGAATCTCTGCACAGCCCGGGTGTCCAATCTGAATCCATGAGCCAACCGAAAGCTCGCCGTTTCGCAGAGCCCGCTTCAGTTTGTTCTTCATTGAGAAAGCACCTCCGGATTTAGCAAATCCATACGCTGGAAATCTCCTTGCTCCTTCAACCTGATATTCTGTATTGCCTTGTTGGCCATTCGATCGGAGGCCTGAACAGTGCTGCTCGAAACGTGGGGTGTCATGATGACGTTGGGAAGCGTCCTCAAATCCAGGCCGGAGACTGGTTGATAAGGTTCTCTTTCAAAAACATCGAGCGCCGCCCCTGCCAGCTGACCGGATGTGAGCGCTTGGTACAATGCACTCTCGTCTACCAGAGATCCGCGGCTGGTGTTTATCAGCCAAGCACTGGACGACATCTTCGCGATGGCCTCCCGGTTGATAAAGCCGTCATTCTCAGGAGTGCTCGGGATGTGCAAGCTGACAAAATCGGCTTCTTTCACGGCGAGGGAGAAGTCCCTCACGATCCTACGGAAGCCGAATTCCTTCTTCAATTCAGCCTCGGAAACCTCTCGTCTTGCGCAGCCAACAACCCGCATTTCAAGCCCAACGGCCGCGATTCTTGCCATGCGGCAGCCAACCGCTCCACAACCGATCACAGCCAATGTCTTGCCGTTGAGCTCGATACCCATCCGCGGTGCCCATTGACCCTGACGGACCTCTCGGGCCAGAAACGGCAGCCACCGGGCCGCCGCGAGCAGAAGGGCTGCTGCGTTTTCAGCCACGGAATCCTCGAGCACGGCAGGTGTGTTCGTGCAAAAGAGCCCCGCCTCCGTTGCTACAACTTTGTCGATCCCGTCGTGTCCCACACCAAACCTGGCAACAACCCCTCCCCGAGGCAGTGCTTGATAGAGTTCAGCCGAGTATTTTTCCGTACCGACTATGGCATGACTCGCCCCGGAGTCCCGGATCAAATCGGCCAGAGGCATCTCCTCCTCAAAGCCAGGCAAGAAGGATAAGTCTTCTGCCTTCTCGGTGAACACACTCTCAGCTTTCACATATTCGGGTCGCGTAACAACGACCACTCTCTTGTGGACTCCCTTGACCGGTTGACGCTCGGTCGCGTCTTTCAACATTACAAGGCCCCGCCTTCAGTCTCGTTCGCAAGGTGGAGTATAGGGAACAGGTGTACCCAAGGCAACGCTGCCCGGTTTCATTGCTGCAGCCCGGTCACCGTCCCATCCAGCCGCCGTCGACCGTGATGATCTCTCCATGCACGTAACTCGAGGCGTCGGAGGCAAGATAGATGACGATACCCTTGAAGTCTTCGGGTTCGCCCCACCGACCGGCGGGGATCCGTTCGAGGATCTGACGACTGCGAACCGGATCTTCACGCAACGCAGTGATGGTGTCCGTTGCAATATAGCCCGGGGCGACAGCGTTGACGTTGACTCCCTTCGAGGCCCATTCGTTGGCAAAAGCCTTCGTGATCTGACCAACGCCACCCTTGCTGGCCGCGTATCCCGGCACCGTGATGCCCCCCTGAAAGGTCAGCAGCGAGGCCGTGAAGATCACTTTGCCGGAACCCCGCTCGACCATGGACCTGCCGAATTCCCGCGTCAGTATAAACTGTGCATTGAGATTGATCTCAATCACTTTGTCCCAGTAGTCGTCGGGATGTTCGGCAGCGGGCGTGCGCAGAATCGTCCCGGCGTTGTTGATCAAGATATCCACCTGCGGCACATCACGGCGCACCTGCTCGATAAAGGCATAGAGTGCCTGCCGGTCCGAAAAATCGCAGGCGTAGCCCCTGAAGCTCCGGCCCTCGGAGGTGACGTCTCTCTCCACCTCGCTGCCCGATGTTTCCAACGTTGCGCTGACACCGACAATATCCGCCCCCGCTTCCGCCAGTGCCTGGGCAAAAGCGCGCCCGATGCCCCTTTTGCAGCCGGTAACCAGTGCGGTCTTTCCTGTCAGGCGAAACTGCTCCATCACACCCATGATTACACTCCTCCGACCTCGATGAGAATCTTCATGTCATCGGATCCCGATTCCATCTGCTGCAGCGCCGACTGTAGTCCCGACAGCGGATAGCGTCGCGTGACGATCCGGTCGAGCGGAATATCCCCGGTAGCAGCCAGTTGGATGGCCTGTTCGAAATCTTGCGGCTCGTAGACGCGGGCACCGCGGAGCTTCAATTCGCGCCAGAAAAACCGGAACAGGTCCACCGCAGGCGGTTGGGCATGAATCGCGACCACTACGATTCGACCGCGCGTGCGGGGCAGCTTTGTCATATCGACGGCGCCCGCAGCGGCGCCGGACACTTCAAACACCACATCGGCGCCCGCCGTTGCAGTCTGCTCGTTGACGAGGGCCTCCAGGTCTGTCTCGGTTGGATTCACGGCTTCCACACCCAGTTGCTTTGCCAACGCAACCCGGAAGGGGTTTACTTCCGAGATCAACACCCGCGCGCCTGCTTTTTGCGCCACCAACGCCACCAGCAGTCCAATGGGCCCACCGCCGATAACGACGGTATAGTCCCCCGACTGCACTTCCCCCAAACGGACGTCATGGCAAGCGACCGCCAGCGGTTCGATCAGGGCCCCGTGTTCGAGTGATAACGTGTCCGGCAGCCGGTGCAGCGTGTGTGCCGGTACGGTCCAGCGCTGCTGGAAGGCTCCTGGACTGTCGATGCCGATAAACTTGAGGTTCTGACAGATATGTTTGTGGCCCGCCTCGCATGCCGGGCAATCGTCGCAGGGGGCCAGCGGCCGGACGACTACCCGGTCGCCGGACTGCCAGTCGCGGACACCCTCGCCGACCTCCGTTATGATGCCGGACATTTCATGGCCGATCACTAACGGCATGGCCACCCGCTTGTCCATGTGCCCCAGATATATATGCAGGTCGGTACCGCAGATACCGCAGTGGGATACGGCAATCTGCACCTGCCCGGGGCCCGCTGCCTGTATTTCCAACTCTCCAACCCCGAAGGTTCTGTTGCCCTCATAGTACGCCGCCATGTTTCCCATCGATCTCTCCTTCATTCGTTAACGCGTCCGGCCCCAAAGGTGCCGCGATTGGTATATCCGCGATTGAAGTCCTTTGGTTGATCCGCTGCGGATCGCCGCGTACCAAGATGGTCCCAGTCCGGCGGATAGATGACATGGACGCCCCTTCCCGACGCGAGGGCTGCCATCGAAGATGGATACCTCAGGTAGTGGTTGATAGGCCACTGATACAAAACAGAAGGCGTCTAGGATTCGGAGTATAGTTTATGCGGGGATCGCTGTCGATGACGTGCGCTACCACGGAACGTTGAACCGCGGAGGCTGCCGCTCCTGCCCGAATGGGTGGGGGGCATAGCGTCAAAGCGCTGCTCGGGATACGGATGCAGAACTCGGGCGTGGTGCAGCCACCGGTCAAACAACCGACTGGGGCGATCCCAGTTCGGCTGTCGCTTCTGCCCTCTGCCCAAGACTCGAGGAAGAAAAAGAGGCGTGAGAGATACCATCTGTTTCTTTACAACTGCCGGAGGCGGCCGAGGACGTCCTTACACGAGTCTGCAAATATCCCGACGTCTGTTTGATAGGAGATATACTTCACGCCCATATTCTTGAACCGCTGGGCCGCCTCGAAGGTATCCGTAAACGTCCCGATATATTTCTCCTTCTTGCTGCACTTCTCTACCAGCACTTCCACCTCCTTCCACAACTTTGGGTGGTCGATCTGGCCCGGAATACCCAGAGATTGTGAAAGGTCGTACGGCCCCACGAAAATGATATCGATATCTGCAACCTCGATGATCTCGTCCAGGTTGCCAATTCCCTCCATCCCCTCGATGTGGATGACGTTCGTCAACTCGTTCTGGTCTCTGAAGTACTCGTTGCGATCCTTCAACGAAAACTGTGCCGCCCGGACGAACCGGCACACGCCCCGCATGCCGCTGGGGTGGTACTTGGTAAACAAGCGTACATTCTCGGCATCCTCTCGGCACTGGATCTGGGGGATCTGAACGCCGGCAACGCCAAGATCCATGACTCGCTGGATCTCGATGTCGCTGAGCTTGCCCACGCGCACGATGGGATACATTCCCGTGGCCTCGGATGCCAGCAAAAGCGGGTACAGGTCGCGCGGACTGTTCGGGCCGTGTTCGTTATCCAGGATGACGAAGTCAAAACCTACCCGCCCCATCACCTCGACAAAGAACGGGTCGTTCGTTTTGGAGAAGATGCCGAAGACGCTTCCATCCTCTCTCAGGCGCTGTTTGAAGTTCATCACAATCCCCTTTCAACGTTGAATACGCGCGCCCCCGCCCTTGACCAGAGACTGGACTTCCCGCAACGTCGCCATTGTGGTGTCACCGGGAGTGGTCATTGCCAGGGCGCCATGGGCCGCACCGTACTGAACGGCTTCCTGTGGTTCCTTGTCCTCCAGCAACGCGTATATGACCCCGGATGCAAAAGAGTCGCCGCCGCCGACACGGTCGTATATCTCCAGATTTTCGCGCAGGACCGATTGATAAAACTCACCATCGGCGTAGAGAATGGCGCCCCAGTCGTTGTAGGTGGCCGTCCTGACGGATCTCAGCGTTGTGGCCACTACCTTCAAATTGGGGAAAACCTTCACGACCTCGGCAATCATCTTCTTGAAGTTCGTCGGGTCGAGTTTGGAGAACTTCTCGTCCAGCATTTCAACCTCGAAACCCAACGCGCTCGTGAAGTCTTCCTCGTTGCCGAACATCACATCGATATACGGAGCCAGGGTTCGGTTGACCTCCGCAGCCTTCTCGGGTCCACCGAGCGAATTCCACAAGCTGGCCCGATAGTTGAGGTCGAAGCTGATGATGGTGCCGTTTTGCTTTGCACACTCCATGGCTTCTCTGGCGACTTCAATCGTCGAGTTGCTCAGAGCGGTGAAAATCCCGCCGCAGTGGAACCACCGGGCTCCCTCTTTCTTGAAGATCTTGTTCCAGTCGATATCGCCGGGGTTGAGCTGACTGGTGGCCGTATGCCCGCGATCACTCACGCTGACGGCTCCGCGAGCCCCGAAGCCGGACTCGACAAAGTTGAGGCCGTTACGCGCAGCTCGGCCGAGACCGTCAAAGGGCACCCAGGCCACATGGCTCATGTCCACTCCTCCTTGAAGCATGAGATCCTCGAGGAGTCTACCCACGGCGTTATCGACAATCGCCGTCACGACGGCAGTTCGCTGACCAAAGCACCGCCGCAGGCCGCGGGCGACATTGTATTCGCCACCCCCTTCCCAGACCTGAAACGTCCGGGTGGTGTGGACCCGACGATCAGCCGGGTCCAGACGAATCATGACTTCGCCCAAGGAAACCTCGTCCCATTTGCACTGATCCTTGGGTTTGATTTCGAGTCCGCTCATCGTTGGCACTCCTTCGGTAGAAACGAGCCCGGTTGCCTACTTCAACGATCGGATGATGGTCAGCGTTTTCTTGACGGCCTCAGCAATCCCGTCCCAGTTGTCGTTTTCGACCATGTCCTTTGTGATGAGCTTGCTGCCCATCCCCACACTGGCGACACCGGCGCCAAACCATGCTTTCAGGGACTCCTCGGTAGGGCTCACGTCACCGGTCGGCATGATCGACGTCCACGGGCACGGGCCGCGTACAGCCTTCACGAAATCAGGCCCGCCGACCTGACCTCCGGGGAAGACCTTGATGATCTCACAGCCCAGTTCCTCGGCCTGGCTGATCTCGGAAGCACTCCCACAGCCCGGGCTGTAGGGTATCTTGCGCCTGTTGCAGGCCCGGGCAACTTCGGGATTGAGCACCGGGCCCACCACGAAATCGGCGCCGCTGTTGATATAGAGACTGGCAGAGCCGGGGTCCAGGATCGATCCAACTCCCAGGACCACGTCGGGACACTCGGCGGCTCGGAACTGCTCGAGCTCGCTGAATACCTCCCATGCGTGGTCGCCTCGATTGGTAAACTCCGCCAACGGACAGCCGCCCTCCCGCAAAGCCTTGACGATCTTCTTGGCTTTGCTGGCGTGTGGCTGGTAAAAAACGGGAACAAGCCTCACCTCGTATATCGTGTTCAAGACGTGCATTCGCGTGTGTCTGGCCATACGGTCCCCCGATGCTCGTTGTCGGATGATCCGTGATTATATCTCACTATAAGGGGGGGGTGCGGTAGAAGGAGCTGAGACGGCTGGAAGAAGAACTGAAATCACTGGCCTATCTGGGCGGGCCTGACTATTCTGCGTTGGGATTTCGTCTAATGAAACCGGCGATCGCCTCGCCGATCTCAGCGGGAGAATCCTCCTGAATGAAGTGGAGCCCCTTTACCGTAACCTCTTGCTGATTGGGCCAAGACCGGCATGCCTCACGCTGTGTGCCAGTCAAGATCGAACCAGGTTCCGCGTTGATAAACAACTTTGGCAGATCAGCGTTGGCTAGCCAATTCCCGTATTGAATTACTATCTCGACGACATCGGCGGGCTCGACGCCCAAAGGAACCTCCCGCGGCCAGGTCAGAGTTGGACGCCGAGACTCCCCGGGATTTTTGTAAGGGCGTCGATATACCGCCATCTCATCCTCAGTCTCAAAAAAGATCCGGGCGGCCTCAGGCCATTGATCCCATTCGAGAGGCTTCACGAACGTCTCCATGTAAACGATCGCCTTGACGCGATGCGCCCCAGTCGTGTGCGACCAGTGTAACATCCCGATCGAGCCCAAGTGCTTCAAACCAGGCATCTAGATAGCGGACATGATCCACAAATCGGTAGGAACCGTTTGGCGCCTTGCCCGAGTCGCCCATGCCGATGAGATCGGGCGTTAGGCAACGGGCCAAGCCTTCAACATGGGGGATGATATTACGCCACAGATAGGATGAGGTAGGATTCCCGTGCAGAAACACGACCGGACTACCCTTTCCAGTTTCAACATAGGCCATCTCGCTGTCGAGCACAGAAACGCGCTGTCGTGTGTAGGGATCAGCGGAAGAAATGGAATTGCTCTCCATCGATTTTCTCCTTCATCAGGCCAAGCCATCCGACATTCTAGATGGTTTACCTCATTTTTTGCCCTTCAAGGTAGATGAATGAAGAGCAAATTGAAAAGCTATTCAACGAGCTTTGGTCGCGCATGTGTTCTGGGGCGCTCATCTTCAAACCGATGAAGAAGCGAGCCGCACTCACCGTCCTCGCCCTGGCTGTTCCTTTTTGGCAATCCGTGCCCTGGATGGACTGCCAAGCTGGCTTCCCCATCCGTCCCGGCGTTAAATACTTAACCTTTCATGGGTTTCCGTGCGATAAGAACTTGTACGTAGATTCCAAGTTTGGTTGATGTTTGTGTGCTCAACTTCGACATCCCTTCCGCTGCCGGCACTCTTCTTTTATCAAGCCAGCCACGGGTGGAACCAGATCACAGGCATCGTAACTCAATGTCAATCAGTTGGTTATTGGACGTCTCACAGTAACTGAAGGGAGAAGTGCTACCGCCTTCGATTTCCCGAAAAATCAATCTTTCTAGGTGATGGTATGGAAATACGATCGATCGTGCGCAGTTACCTGAAATCCGGGACGCCCGATGAGACCCTGTTTGACGATTCTGACAGTCTCCTGATCAAGGGCGTCGTGGACTCCATTCGAATGTTAGATCTCATAACCTTTCTGGAAGGGCATTTCGGTCTGCAGGTCGAAGAAGACGAACTCATGCCGGAGAACTTCGAATCGGTGGACGCGATTACCCGGTTCGTCGAGGCTCACCGAAATGAGCAATAATGCAGTCTTTTGAGGTCCCTTGGCGGGCTTGGTTCGGCGATGAACGGTACCGCCTCGACTTTCCCGACAACAGCAACGTCCGAGTGTATGAAATGGCAGGAGCCGCTCCACTCTCGGATCAAGAGTTGGATTCTGCCTTGGCCCGGTCCATCGAAGCACCTTCCCTGGAACAACTGGCCAGAAAAAAAAGTCGGGTCGCCATCGCGATCGACGATCTGAGCCGGCCCACGCCCGCCCATCGCATTCTGCCGAGCGTCCTGAAAACGCTCCTAGCCGCCGGCGTGGGGGACGACCACATTCGAATCATCGTTGGCCTGGGATCTCACACGCCACTCACAGAGGAGCAAATCATCAAGAAGGTCGGAGCAGAGGTGGCCTCCAGGATCACGATTGAAAACCACAACTGCGAGGACAACTTGGTGGAAATCGGAATCAAGGTAGGCACCGTTTCCGTCAGGGTGAATCGAACCTTCGCCCAGGCCGATCTCAAGATTCTGCTCGGCAGTGTCGTGCCCCACGCCTTTGCCGGCTTCAGTGGCGGAGCCAAGATGGTGCTACCGGGGCTTTCCGATATCGACAGCATCGAGTGGACCCACAAAGCGGTCCTCATGGGGTTCCGGGGTAAGGCCGGAAGCTTGGAAGGAAATCGCTTCCGAGAGGAATTCGGTAAAGTCGCCTGCCACCTGGGAGTGCAACTGAGCATCAACGTCGTGGTAAACCAATGTCGAGAAATTTGTGGGGTGTTTGTCGGGGATACTGAGATCGCTCATCGCGAGGCCGCACGTTTCGCGCGGCAAGTTTACGCCACGCGCATACCGGAAGAACCCCTGGATGTCGTGGTTCTGAACGCATACCCCAAGGACGACGAACTTCTGCAGGCAGAAAGCGCTCTCATGTTCCATCACACGGCTCCCGAGGGTTACCTGAGTGAAAAGGGTCTTCTTCTAGTTTCCAGTGCCTGCTCGCTGGGTATTGGACACCACGGGCTCTTCGGCCCGGGCCAGCGTGTCTACCGAGCGCCAGCGCGCAAATCATTCCTGAAGAACCGTTTGCTTGCAGGCCTGATGCCGGGCGTCACGCGTGAGGATTTTCATCAGATCTACTGGGACGGATACCCGTTCTTTGATAACGCGAGATCAATCCATTCCTATTTGCGGGAAGAATTTCCCCACGGAGCACGCGTCGGAATCGTGCCTTGCGGCAGTATTCAGATCGCCGCACCGAAGTCGCAAAGCGTGCATTGATCCATGGAACCAAGGCTTCTCCATCACTTCCTCGAGCAACAGGCGCAACAAAGGCCTGATCATCCCGTTTGTATTCACGGAGACGAGGTTGTCCGTTACGGCACACTGGAAGACGCGGCCAATCGTATTGCTTCCACTTTATCTCACTTGGGGGTTCAATACGGAGATCGGGTTGGATTGATAGCAGGAAACTCGAGCCCTTATCTGGCAGCCTACTATGGCATCCTCAAAACCGGTGCGGTCGTAGTAGCGCTTTACACCACCACCACTCCGGACTCCTTGGGCTATGTGCTGAATGACTGCAACATTGAAGTCCTGCTAGCGGGTCGAGACCAGTTGATCAAGCTCCGAGCTTGCGCCGGCGAGGCTCACAGCCTACGCGGGGTCGTAGTTCTGGATTCCCAGATCGAAGAGAAGGCCACCTTGCCCGAAGAACCATCGGGATCATGGGAATCGGTGTCCTGGTCGCAGGTCATGGAACAGACGCCCGGTCCTCGGAATCCACGCATCGAGGACTCGGCACTGGCTTCAATCGTTTACACTTCTGGAAGCACGGCCGAGCCACGGGGCGCCATGCTCAGCCATCGCAATATTGTGGCCAACACACGCAGCATCAACGACTATCTGGATCTGAGTCCACAAGACCGGACAATGACCGTTCTCCCGTTTCCGTATGTTTACGGCACATCGATCATCAATACCCACGTCGCAGCTGGTGGCACGGTCCTGATCGACAATCGGTTTCCCTTTCCCAATCTGGTGCTCAGGACCATGCAAGCCAAGGGGGCTACCGGCTTTTCCGGAGTCCCTTCAACGTATGCCATCTTGCTGGGCAAGTCGGCGGTTCGAAAAATGAACTTCCCGTCACTCCGATACCTGACTCAGGCGGGTGGAGCGATGCCGCCTCGGCTTATCCGGGAGGTGATGGATACCTTCCCCGGCAAGCAGTTGTTCGTCATGTATGGAGCAACCGAGGCATCGGCGCGACTCACTTTCCTACCGCCCCCTGAACTTTCTCGGAAGCTCGGGAGCATCGGCAAGCCAATCCTAGACGTCGAGCTTTCGCTCATAAGGGACGACGGCAAGGAAGCCCTCCCCGGAGAGACGGGAGAAATCGTGGCACGGGGGCCAAACATCATGCAGGGATACTGGAACCAGCCAGATGAGACGCGAGCGGTCCTTACCGAGCATGGTTTCCACACCGGCGATCTTGGCCGGATGGACGAGGAAGGTTTCTTCTACGTCGTCGGGCGCAAGCGCGACATGATCAAATCCGGTGCCAACCGTGTGAGCGCGAAGGAAATAGAAGAAGTCATCTCGGATCATCCGAACGTCATGGAAACGGCCGTGATCGGCGTGCCCGACCAATACCTGGGGGAAGTAATCTGCGCCTTCGTCGTACCTTCCAATGACGCTATGGACTTGGCCGACCTGGTGATCACGCACTGCCGAAAATCATTGCCGGAATACAAGGTGCCTCGATCGGTGCTGGTGCGCGCGCAGTTACCCAAAAATGCTTCCGGCAAGATCATGAAGGAACAATTGCGGAACGAGACGGGAGAAGGCTCCTTGGTTGGTGTCTAGCAACACCCATGAACCATTGCAGGGAGCCCGGGTCTAGCGGGTTGCGAGCAGGCAAATCGAATAGGGATCGACGAATTTGAATCTTCGTAAAGCTGTAAGGAAAAGCGTCCTATGGTCGTCATTCGGTAGCGGCGGCAATCAGCTGGTACGCTTTGGCGTCAGCGTCCTGCTGGCGCGGATGCTGGAACCGTCGGACTATGGTGTCATGGCCATCGGGACGATCCTTCTACTTTATGGCAAGCGGGTCAGCGAATTCGGCTTCGCTGCCGCGCTGATCCAAAAAAAGGACGCTACCGAGAAACACTTCAATTCCGTATTCTGCGTAAACTTCGCAATCTACGCCGTGGTGCTGGTCCTCGTCAACATCGCCGCCCCGTATGCAGCGGTATGGTTCGAGAATGCTCAGGTTGAAAACGTTCTCCGCCTGATGACGCTCAACTTCCTATTGACCAGCTTCACCTCGGTTACCATGGCCAAGCTCAAGAAGGAGTTCAAGTTCCGCGAATTCTGGCTTGCCGTGCTGTATTCGAGCGTCTTGGGACTCGGGATTGCCGTAGTCCTCGCCTTCTCGGGGTTCGGAGTTTGGAGCCTGGTTTGGGGAGAGCTCATCTCCACCGTGACCAAGATCGCGGCTTCCGTTTGGTACACGCGCTGGGTTCCACGCTTCCGCTATTCGCACGCCGCCGTGAAGGACACCTTTTCATTTGGCGCGTGGTTTTTCTTCAAGAGCCAACTCGGATACTTGAGTCAAAACTTGGATATCGTGATTGTGGGCAAGTCTTTCGGAGCCGAGGCCCTGGGTTTCTACGAACGAGCGCTCAGGCTCATGTCCATGCCGCAAAGACAGATCTCGCGACCGGTCAACTCGATACTCTACTCTGCATTTTCCGAGATCCAGGAGGATGCCGAGAAACTGAGGCGAGCCTATCGCCAGGCCATGCTGCCCCTTACACTGGTGAACTATCCTATCCTTGTAGGTTTGGGAGTCGTAGCGCCTTACTTCGTCGTGTCGCTGTATGGGCAGAAATGGGCGGGGATGGCTGTGCCACTGCAGATCTTTGTCCTTGCCGGCGTATTCCGATCCAACATGGGAATGCTCTCTTCCCTGATAGTGGCCAACAACCGTGTTCGTGCACACGTACGTCAACAATTGTGGGGATTGCTCGTCATCGTACCGGGATGCGCAGTCGGAATGCAGTTTGGGGCTAACGGAATCGCCGGGGCGATCGTGCTTCACAGCCTTTTCACCACGCTGATGTTTTTCCGCCTGACCACTTCTTTCACTCCGTTGAAATGGTCCGATTTCTGGTATGTGCAGCGGCATGCCGTGCTCGGTTGTGCAGTCATGGCTGTGTTTATCATCGGCACCGATATTTTCCTACTCCAGGCACTTGCAATCCCGTTGCTCATGAAGCTAGTGGTTCAGGTATCGATCGGCGGGCTCGTGTACGTGGCCACCGTACTCTATCAAGATATTCCAGAGATTACCGATCTGCGCCTGGAGTTGCTGGGGGATTTCAGCCGATTCGTCTCAACTTTCTCCCTCAGGCCCAAAAGAAGCACAAGCCGGTGATTTGAAATCGAGCCGGTCAGACGTACCTCGCTGGGAGTCGCTCGCAGGCATTGGCCAGGACTCAGTCGCGAACCTCCCGGATCAAAGCCAGTTGCGATCTTGCTTGGAGCTATTTGCTTGCTCCGACGGACAATGACGTCCGGACGGCTTCCTAATGGCATGCTGCAACCATCGGAGATTGGACATTTGAAACTCAAACTCCAGCTGCCCGGAGGACTCGGGGGGACTCTCCGTTCATGACCCGCCGTAACGCGAAGATCGGTGTCCGGGTAGAGTTGGGGCCCTGCCTCGTGGTGACTGCGCTCCGGATGCCGGCGTTCTGCAGTATTGGCCAAACACGTCGGCTCCATCTCCCCGATGGATAACAAAAATCTCGTGCTTCGGTGCCGGTAAACCGTTCGACGTGTGCTCGGTTGGTCTCGATTTCCTCCTGAGCCGACTCATAGTAGTTCACAACGTTACGATGGCGGTGCGTGTGCAACTGGATGGAGAATCCTTCGTTGCTCAACTGTTGCAGTTCTCCCACATTGAGCTTGTGCCAGACGCGGCGATGGAGGAGGCTGTCTGGAAGCACTCCCAGTTCGGATGCTAGCGTCTTCGCGAATTCGATACGAGTCAGGCCGCTCACCGGTAGGCTTTCCATATAGGCGAGCGCACTCTGCGTCAAGTTGACTCGGTCTTCAGGGGTTCTCAACCCTACTTTCATTGGTGCACGACCGAGGCTCACCGTCGCCTCGAGGCAGTGGGCCGAAAGGATCACGTCTCTTACGAGAAGCGGAGCGGTGGGGCGCTGATCCTCCGTCTGATCCGTGTCGATGTAATTGGTTGCGGTCACGGCGAAGTCGTGCAAGATCGGCACTGCCATCTTCAAGAAGTTGTAGAAACCATCGTCGAACGTAAGGACAACCTGTCTCGAGCTGAATCGACCGGAACCATGCTGTTTCACGGCTTCCTGCAAGCTGACGACTCGATAGTGCTTCTTGAGAAACGTAAGACGTTGCCTCAACGAGTCCGGTGTGATGAAGAGATTAGGGAACCGCTCGTGTTCATCGTCCATGCTGACGCCATGCCAGCCGACGATCATCAAGTCGCGACGCGTAAGGTATCTCCCTAGCGCAAAGAGTCCAATCGCACGCATCGCCCACAGCAGAATCACCTTCAACGTCTGCTTCAATCGGCCACCCCGATCGCTTTGGGTGGGACGGTCATGGGTTCTCGGAGCCTACGATCATGCATAATCTTGGCGGTATCAAGACGAGGATTTGCCGTGGCTCTCCGCCCATTGGATCATGTTGTCGCGGGGCCAAACGACCGCATAGGATGTCGGTATATACTCACCTGCTTCGTATAAAGCCTGGCGCTTCGCTGAATTCGCCAACGCGTCTCGGAGCGCACCCTTGGTGGAGCCATAGCGAAAGAGGAGGGCTCCTCCCTTTTGCATCGTCTCGCGCAAGTAGGTTAGATGTGGGCTCAAGCGCTCGAGTTGCGGATCGTACCACCAGCTACCGACGACGAGTCCCCGATAACTTGGATTCATTCTCAAGCACTCGGCCACGTTTTGAAACATTTGCACCTGCGCTTCCGGACGGAACCGGATGAGGAAAGAGTAGGGCGCGATTCCCTTGGCCAGATGCAGCTGATAAAATCGGGTTACGCCCTTGGTTTTAGAAACCATTCGGAGGAATCGAAAGAACTGTCCGAGGCCGCCTCGAAGACAAAGGCTCCGCGACACGCCGCTAGTCTCCATGTGCTCGGGACCTAGGGGGACCCGACCGAAGCACGCGATGCGAAAATCGCACCTGAGATCATGCTCGCTTAGACTGAAGTAGTCGTCGCCCTTGTTGCCAAGAAACTCCTCGATCCTGCCGAATTCCAGACGAATCAGTTTGCGCACACTTTCCGGGTAGTTCAGTCGATCGATCTGCTCTCGATTGACGCTGATCAGCTTTGCCAGAACCCCGCGCAGCAGGTTGGCACTGGCTTGTTTCCCTTGAAGCTTTTCAATACCCATCACCTCATCGAAGAAGGGCGACCCGCGTAGGTGCCTGTCGTTGTCACAAGCCGCCAGGCGCGCGAGTTCTACTAGTCGGTCCCCAGCTTCCAAGTTTACGTCGGCGATACTGAGGGTCATCGACATAAGAATTTCTTTCTAAATGCTTTACGGATATCCACCCGTCACGAGACCAGGAACGGCAACGGACGCTGCTGCCTCACCTGTTCTATATCGTCACTCAAGGGGAGATTCTGAAGTTCAGAATGGGATTAGTTCACCGTCCACAAACCGTGTGGTACACGATTAGCTTGCGCCATGCACGAAGGTACGCCAGGGACGCATCCGATTTGCCCTCTGGGTCCAGGCTAGGATTTTCAGAGAGGAGCTTTAAAGTGTCTTGGAAAACAGCGGTTTTTCGCGCGGACTGCGCAGATAGGTATCGAATACCATGCCCACGTTGCGAATGAAGATGCGGCCCAGAGTTGTCACCGAGATCCGGTCCTTCGACAACTCCACCAAGCCATCCCTTTCCAGATTCTCGAGCGCGCACAGTTCCCTGGCGAAATGGTCGTCGAACTCGACACCGAATTCGTCTCGGACTTCGTGCTTTTCCAACACGCAGTGACACAGGATCTTGTTGATCACCGCTCTCCGGAGGACGTCCTCGTCGCTCAGACCAAACCCGCGCATCGTCGCAATCGACTCGCCGTCCAGAGCCGCATAGTAGTGCTGGAGATCGCGAAAATTCTGGGCGTAGACCCGATCCAGGCCACTGATGGAGCTCACTCCCATGCCCAGTAGGTCCGCGCCGGCTTTGGTCGTGTAGCCCTGGAAGTTCCTATGGAGTGTTCGGTCGTGCTGTGCCTGATGTAGCTCATCCTCCGCAAGTGCAAAGTGATCCATCCCGATGTAGAGGTATCCGGCCTCGGTAAATCGCTCGATTCCGGCAACGAAGATCCGGAACTTTTCCATCCCTCGGGGGATGAACTTCTCAAAGGACCCCTGTTGTTTCTTCAGCCAGGGCACGTGGGCGTAACTGAACATGGCCACCCGGTCGGGCCTGATGGTCAGCACTTTTTCGATCGAATCGACAAAGCTGTCGGGAGTCTGATGGGGGAGACCGTAGATCAAGTCCACGTTGATTGACTCGTAGCCGAGCCGGCGGCACTCGTCGATCAAATCCCGTGTCGCCTCGAACGGCTGCATGCGCCGCACGGTTTCCTGGACGATAGGAGTGAAATCTTGGATCCCGAGTGATATCCGATTGAACCCGAGCTTGCTCAAGATTCGGATTTGTTCCAGAGTCGTCACTCGGGGATCCACCTCGAGTCCGATCTCGGCATCTGGCGCGAAAAGGAATCTCTTCTTCACGTGAACAAAGAGCTCTTCGAGCTGCTCCGCCGTGAAGTAGGTCGGGGTGCCTCCGCCCCAGTGAAACTGGACCACGGGACGGTCAGGATCTAGAAGCTTGGAAGTCCGATCCGCTTCGAGCTTCAGCTTTTCTAGATAGGGATGCGAGACCTGGTGATCCTTGTTGATGACTACGTTGCACCCGCAGAACAGGCAGAGACTCTCGCAAAAGGGCAGATGCATGTACAGCGAGAGAGGACGAGCTGGACGGGAGGCATTCGATCTCTCGAGCCCCTCGACGAAGTCCGACGGCCCAAAGTCGTCGTTCCATTCGGGAGCTGTCGGGTAGCTGGTGTATCGCGGACCTGGAACGTTGTACTTCTCGAGGAACTCGGAAGTGACGGTAAGGGTCTCGTCCTGCAGCTTGATCTTCAACGATTCGTGAGCAGTCATGTCCCGATGCCTTGACCTGCCTGGGAATAGGAGACTAAGGCATCCAATCTACCATGAACCAGAGAGGTGGGAAAGGGTCACGGATCAACGGGATCAAGGGAACGGATCTCGATCTCGCCGAATTCCAGCTCCGCCAGCTGAGGCTCGATTTTTTGCCGGTCCCCAACCGCGACGACCACGAGTGCGTCGGGGCGCAGATACTGCTCGGCGACACGCTGAACTTGCTGTGCCGTTACGGCATCGACCTGTCCCGGAAGGTCGCGATAGTATGCGAGCTCCAACCCGTGGACAAACAAGCCCCCGATCGTGGACGCGGATTGTGCCGTGGTCTCGAAGAATCCTGGCAGAGAGCGAGAAATGGAGTCCTTTGCCAGTTGCAGCTCTTGCTCGGCAGGCTCGGAAGCCCGCATCCCTTCGATTTCGTGGACAATCTCTCGCACCGCGGGGCCGGTTACATCCTGGCGAACGCTCGTCGCCACCAAAAAGGGACCAGGGCCTCTGCGCGATGAAAACGAGGACGAGGCCCCGTAGGTATAGCCATTCCGCTCCCGCAGGTTGAGGTTGATGCGGCTCGAGAACAACCCTCCCAGCTGTGTGTTCATGACGTCAATCGGAATATAGTCGGGGTTCGATCGGGCAACGCCAACATGGCCGACGAGAAGCGTTGTCTGCGGGAGCTCCGGCTTGTCCACGATCACGATGCGCCGCTGCGACGGCGGAGGAGCCTCCGGTGCGCCGGAGGGCTCTGCAGTACCTTCCCAGACACCGAGGTAGTCTTGTGCAAGTCGAAGCAACTCAGACTCGTCGAGGTCTCCTGCCACGACCAGAGCGGCCCTGGTCGGAACGTATCCAGATTTCCAGAATGCAGCCAGTTGGTCTCTTTGGATCGACGAGTTGGATTCCTTGGTCCCAAGCTCCGTGTAGCCGTAGGGGTGCCGGGAGCCATAGAGGACGTCCAGCAGCGCTCGGCTGCCGAGCGCGTGGGGACTGTCTCGCTGCTGCTGGATCCGGGTCAGTCGATGATGCCGCCGCCGATCGATTTCTTTCTCCGGAAAACTCGGGTTCAGAAGCACGTCGGCCATCAGCTCGAACGCCGGTCCCACGTTTCGTTTCAAGGTGCGAACCGTAAAATAGGACAGGTCTGTTGTGGATCCGGTCGACAGGGCGGCACCGAGCCGGTCCAGATCGTCGGCGATCGTGAGAGCCGATCGCTTCGTCGTGCCTTCGTCCAACATGTCCGCAGTGAAAGAGGCGAGCCCCGGGGAGTCCAACGGGTTGGCGTCACTTCCACAGAGGACGATCAAGTTTGCCGCCACCAATGGCAGATCATGTTGCTCGATAAAATAGATATCCAAACCATTGTCGAGCTCGAAAACTTTTGGAATTGGCAGGTTCATCGAAGAAGCACGACCACGAGAGGGAGAATTTTTTCTCCAGTCTTGCGCCGGAGAATCCGGCTCGCCGTCGATCGACTCGATCTCGCGATCCTCGCTTCGTGGTATGTCATGGATCTTCTTTGCACCGGACACTCCGACAACCACGACCCGAGATTGGTTGGTGAGGTTTGTCTCTGCGACCGCCCTCAGCGAGTCGGTGGTCGCGTTTCGGTAGCGGGCGAGATCCTGCGAAAGATAATCCGGGTCACCGAGGTAGTGGTTGTAGGTGTTGAAACGATCCGCCACGCCGCCAAACCCGCCCAGTGTCTCCAATCCGCGGATCATTTCAGATTCGAAGATGTTCTGGGCACCCTCCAGCTCCAGTGCGGTCGGCCCTTGTTGCCTTACTTGATGCAACTCGGCGTCAATGGCTGCTTCCAGACGTTGCGGTTCCACACCCGGCTTGGCTGTCGCCTGAATGAAGAAGATGGAGCCCAAGACCAACGAATACTGGTGCGCGACCACGTCCTGGGCAATTTGTTTTTCGTAAACCAGGTTCTTGTATAAACGACTCGACTTACCGCCGCCGAGAATCTTCGCCAGCAAGTCACACTCGGCGTCGCCAGCCCGGAAGATCGGTGGGGTAATCCACGCGAGATAGATTCGCGGCAACTCGATCTGATCCGTCACCACGACACGCTTTTCGGACCGAATCACCGGCGCTGCAACCTCGATCTCCGGAACCGGAGGACCGGCTGGAATCGATCCGAAGTATCGTTCAATCCATTTCTCGGTCACGGTCCGGTTTATGTCGCCGACGATCGCAAGACTTGCGTTGTTGGGTGCGTAGAACAGCCGGAAGAAATCCCGAATGTCGCGGAGCCGAGCCGCCTCGATATCGGCGTGAGAGCCAATCACGGAGGCATAGTACGGATGCTCCGACGGAAAGAGCTGATGAAACATCTCTTCTTCGACCAACCCATAAGGTGCGCTCTCGACGCTCTGGCGCCGCTCGTTGCGCACGACGTCTCTCTGATTCTCCAGCTTGCCGTGATCGAGCTTGTCCAGCAGAAAGCCCATTCGATCACTTTCGAGCCATAGCGCCAGCTCCAGCTGGTCCGACGGCAGGGTCTCGAAGTAATTCGTTCGGTCAAAATCAGTCGTGCCGTTGATATCGCTCGCCCCGGCCGCTTCCAGCATTCGGAAATGAGCGTCATCTCCGGCGTATTTCGACCCCTGAAACATCATGTGTTCGAAGAGGTGAGCAAACCCGGTCAGACCTGGCCGCTCGTTGGCGGGTCCCACGTGATACCACAGGTTCACGGCGACCAAAGGTAACCGGTGATCCTCGCGCAGGATGACGTCTAGTCCGTTGCTCAGCTTGTATTTAGTGTGTTCGAGATCCATCGGCAGCTCGTGCATAGTGCATGAAGGGTAGTCCGATCGAGCGGAGATTTCAAATGCGAATCCATCCAGGCCACCCGTCCACCAAACGGCAATTCGGACTGAATTGCCGATATGAGTAAGACTTGCTGGAATCCAGTCGATATTAAAGGAAGAGAGAACGTATCCTCGTTTCAAGGAAGGTGGCCGAATGCTCCCCGACACCCAATCTTCCGGAAGTGGTTCTGATCAAAAGGCTTGGAGAGTCGAGCCTCAGACCGAGTACGTAAGTTCAGCCCAGCAAAGCCTGAAAAACCTCTGGCGCGAGCTCCTACTTCTTGACTCGAAGCCCGACGAATTGAGCCGTTTCCGGCCCATCGTCCAGCTTTTGGGCGAGTTGAGCCAGGAAGCGGAAGCATGGGGCTTCGCGGACGTTGAGCGCGTGACCCTCGGACTGCGTGAGATCTTTCTGGATCTCGAGTCTGGCTCGCGATGCTATGACGCGCGGATGTCCAAGCTATTGATGCAAGGCCTTGAGCTCGTATCCGAGTTGATCCGCGAAGCAGAGAAGCAGTTCGATAGAAACAATTCCATCGACGCGTTGCTGGACTCTCTTGCCCATCCTACGGAGTGAGTAGAACCGGGAGATCCGGGAGATCCGCGAGATCCCCAAGTTCGGGTAGCATCCATTCTGGTATCCCTATCGCGACGACCCCTCGTTTCCTTTCGAAAATCCAGTATCCCGCACAGCCGGGATAAGAGATAATCGTAAAACCTTGAATCAGGGATTCGACTATCTTGGTAGAGTGTCTCCGGAAGGTGAGGGCCGTCCCATCCTGGATTATCTCTCGTTCCGCTATCCCCATACCGAAAGGTCGGAATGGGAACACAGGATCAATGCGGGACGGGTCCTTGTAGAAGACCGCGTCGTGGCACCGGAGACGGCAGTGTGGACCGGGCAGAGTTTCGTGTGGCGCCGCCCACCCTGGAAGGAGCCTGAAGTCCCGCTTTCCTATGCGGTTCTCTACCGGGACGAGGACCTCTTGGCGCTCGCGAAACCCCGAGGCCTTCCCACCATGCCGGGTGGCGGATTCCTCGTCCATACCCTTCTTCATCAGGTGAGAAAACGCTACCCGGCTGCCACCCCGTGCCATCGTCTGGGAAGAGGGACGTCGGGGATCGTGTTATGCGCACTCTGCGCGCGAGCCCGGTCGGCGATCGGCAAGGCCTTTCAGGAGGGGAAAGTCGTCAAGGTCTATCGCGCGCTCGCCACGGGAACTCCGACTCAGAGTGAGTTCCAGGTGGATGTCCCCATTGGCCCGCTGCCTCACCCTGCCCTGGAAACGGTTTACGCTGCTTCTCCCGCTGGAAAAGAATCTCGTACCCGAGTCCGGGTGCTGGAGCGGCTTGATGGAGGAAGCATTCTGGAAGCGCGAATTTTCACCGGGCGTCCGCACCAGATCCGCATTCATCTGGCCGCAGCAGGCTACCCGCTTGTGGGAGATCCACTGTATGGGGTGGGTGGGCGGCCCGCGGACGGATCCCGAGCGCGCCCCGGTGAGCTGGGATATACCCTCCATGCGATGACCCTAGGGCTGACCCACCCGGCCACTGGTCGAGAAGTGGAAATCCATTGTCCCCCTCCGCCTTCGCTTCGACTGAGCCGTGAGTGCCCATGCTGACAAAGAGGTTCGAGGAAGCCCTGCTCTATGCCAAGCAACTGCATGATACGCAGCAGCGCAAGGGGACTGAAGTGCCCTACATTGCTCACTTGCTGGGTGTGGCAGCCCTGACCCTGGAGTATGGCGGCAACGAGGACGAAGCGATTGCGGCGCTGCTGCACGATGCAGTCGAGGATCAAGGCGGACTTCCGACACTCGATGAGATCCGGCGCCGATTCGGAGACCACGTTGCCCACATCGTGGAGGGCTGCACCGATTCCGATGAAACCCCCAAGCCTCCCTGGAAGGAGCGCAAGGTTGCCTATATCGAGCATGTGAGAACCGCCTTGCCATCGGTCGTGCTCGTCTCGGCCGCCGACAAGCTGCACAACGCCCGTGCCCTTGTCCGGGATCACGAAGCTGTGGGGGATGCCGTATGGAGCCGCTTCAACGGGGGCCCGCAGGAGATTTTGTGGTACTATCGCTCCCTGGTCGAATCGTTCAAGGCCTCGGGCAGCATGCCAGTGGTCGACGAGCTGGAGCGAGTGGTGGATCAGATCGAAGCGATCGTGCCGGGTCGGTCTTAGGATGGAAGCGAGCCCGGCAGGTTCGGCGCGGCGCGGTATTCATTCAGACAACTGCTCGACCTCTAGAGGCAGGGTCGCATACACGCGTGTCTTCTCCAACCCGTCTTCTCGAAACGGATGAATCGCTTGATACTCGGCGCTGTGGAGCATGTCGTAGAAAGCCTTGCGTGACGGGTATTGAACCAACGCCACGGCGTGCCAGTCTTTGTCCCCAACGAACTTCTTTATGACACGTCCGTTGTAGATGAACTTTCCCCCGATCTTCGGAATCAGGCGGGTCATGGCCTCTCCGTACTTGCGGTACTGCTTCGCTCCTCCACCGGGCTTGAACTTCAGCAAGTTGACCATGATGAAGGGGCCGTCCTCATCCGTTCCTTCCAGAAAGGCTCGTAGCGTTTCTTCCGCATCCAAGGGGTTTCGCATCTTGTGTTTCCTCCGTGGGGGTCATGGCGGAGAGGGAGGGATTCGAACCCTCGGTAAGGTTACCCCTACACACGCTTTCCAAGCGTGCTCCTTAAACCACTCGGACACCTCTCCTCGGCCAATGCGGTGACGATTGTATGTCTCAAGTCGTAGAATCTCAAGCCGGGAAGCTGCGCCCTATCTCGGAGCATTGGGGGACGTCCCTCTGTCAGCGGAAGTTCTCGATCAGCATGATGTCTGAGCTCACTGTCGTGTCATGGAAGGCGTAGTAGATCCATTTCTCGTCGGGGTCCACCGCGATACTCCCGGACCGCGCGAGCCTTACGGACCCTTCCTGTTCGAATACTTCCTTTATCTCTCTCGTCATCAAATCCAGATAGTGAATCGAAAATCCTCCTTCGCTACTGTTCTTCCCGTAGTAGAGTCGATCGTCCCCGATGGCAAAGCCTGGATGGAATTCTTGTTGATAATGGACTTCTTTTTCCAGAACCGGCACTTCCTCGCCACCCTCGACAGGAACTCGCCAGATACTCCACATGCTTCTGTCGCTTTTTAGATAGTAAACGTACTCTCCGTTCGGCGATTCATGCGGTCGCTGCCCTCCCTTTCGCGTTATCTGGGTTCTGTCCTCTCCCTCGGGAGACATCTTCCAGATCTGACCGCCTGAAGCGAAATAGATCCAGCGACCATCATGGGACCAATTCGGCCTGGTATCGGAGTCAGGATTGGTGGTCACACGTGTGGGCTCTCCTCCTTCGGCATCCACGACGTAAATATCCGTGTTGCCCTCCACGAGTGCAGCAAAAGCGATGCTTTGACCGTCGGGAGACCAATCGGGGCCGCCCCCGGAGCTCAAGGAGCTCAACTGAAAGGGTTGACCCGAGCCGTCCGCTGGCGATGTCCAAATCTCGCTATTGCCGCTCCTGTCCGATGAGAAAGCGATCTTCTGGCCATCAGGGGATACCCTCGCCTGATACTCCCAGTACAGCGGATTTGTGTAGATGATTCGTTGGGGGTCCAGAGTTTCCGTATTGTTTGGACCCGGAACGCGCCATATCTCCCATCCCTCAGATCGGGACCGGACAAACACCAGGCGATCTTCACGAACACAAGGACACCGCGCTCCCGGCCCCGGACCGGTCACGACTCGCGGCTTCCCGCCTTTAGCGGATACCCGAAAAAGGCGATTAGTTGCCGAAAAGATAATCTCTTGGCTGTCGAATGTCCACGTAAGGCAATTGATTCCTGCGTATCTCTCAGAAGTCACTTGCCGGGTTTCGCCACCTTCCACCGATTGGATCCAAACGTCGCGATTCATTGCAGCGACCCCGGTGCGAACGAAAGCCACCTGTGTTCCATCCGGCGAAAACGACGGAAAGGTATCGCCATCGAGAGATGTATCTGGAGGATGCGTCAGTTCTTCCTTTTCCCTGGTTTGTGGGGAGAAGCGAACAATTCGGGATCGTGGGTCGCCCGGATACTTCTCTGGCATGGCAATCCATTGCCCATCACGAGACCAGGAGAGAGCTGAGAGTGGAGTGTCGAACCACGGTCCCACGAATTCGGTCTGCTTCCGCGGATTCCCTCCAATGGGGGCAGGCATGGTGTAGAGCGTTAGCTTCTCCCGAGTACCCCGAACAAAGGCGAACTGTGTGCCGTCCGGGGACCACACTGGCCATCCCTCATACTCCGGGGTACTGGCTATAGGGAGCGTTGCCGTTCCCTCGCCGATTGGCTCAAAGAATATATCCCAATTGTTCCCTGCGGCTCTTGCGGCATAAACGACCTGGTTGCCATCGGGCGAAAGCTGCGGGGATCCTTTCACTCGGCCGTCAGTCGTAATGGGTCTGATCTCGGGGGGCTCTGTGGGAAGATCCGCAACCGTGTCCGTCTCGGGCCAGAAGTAGATTCCGGCAGCCACGGCAAGCGCCAGTACGACGATTGCAGCCGCTATCCACGCCATCGCTCCCCAGTGCTTCTTTGGTCTTGCCTCTACCTCATATCGCGGGATAGACACTCCCGTCAACGAGTCCCGCTTCAGCCGTCTCAGATCCGCCAGCAGATCCTTCGCCGACTGATACCTCAGTTTCGCATCCTTCTCCAACGCCTTCTCTATCACACGTATCACGTCATCAGGTAACTCCGGCTTGATCCGTACCAGTGACACCGGTACCTTCGTCAGTATCTCGTTAAACACAACTCCCGTCGTGTTTCCTTTGAACGGTTGTGTCCCCGTTGCCATCTCGTACAGCACCACCCCAAAGGAAAACAGATCCGTCCGAGCATCGAGATCCTGTCCCTTCACCTGCTCCGGTGACATATAGGCTGCCGTCCCTACCGTCGATCCCGGACTCGTCAAATAGGTCTCTGTCGCCATGGATGCAGAGTCCGACGAGGTTTCCGTCGACTTAGCCAAGCCAAAGTCCAGGATCTTTACCTGTCCACGTTCGGTGATGAAGATATTGGCCGGCTTGATATCCCGGTGCACGATTGTCTTTGCGTGTGCCACCTCCAGTGCGTCGGCAATCTGAATCCCCAGATCCAGCAGCTCTTCTGTTTCTATTGGCTTGCTCTCGATCCGCTCCTTCAGGGTCTGCCCATCGAGATACTGCATCGTGATGAAGGGTTGACCCTCATGTTCTCCGATGTCGTAGATGGCGCAGATGTTCGGGTGATCCAAGGCGGATGCCGCCCGGGCTTCCCGCTGGAAGCGTTCCAGCGCATGGCGGTCTTTGGCCAAGCTCTCGGGAAGGAACTTCAAGGCGACATGACGGCCCAGGCGGGTGTCTTCGGCTTTGTAGACCACGCCCATGCCGCCAACACCGAGCTTGTCGAGGATCTTGTAATGGGAGATCGTAGTACCGATCATGTCAGTTGACCTGTCTCCGTCGCGGACACAAAGGCCAGGCGTGTTCCGTCAGGAGAAAGTGCGAAGCCATGCTTGAAATTATGAACGAGCCGTTCGCCTTCCGGAAGGTTGATCTCACTCCGAAACGCGCCAATCCCAGAGCTACTCTCCGCCGTTTCCGTGCCTAGGTTCCAGATGACGGCACCGATCACAGCGCCCAGCGCCAGGATTACCAAGGCCAAAGGAACGACCCAGCGCCAGCTTACTCGAGTCACCGCTGGAGAAGAAACTTCCGAGCCTTCTGGGTTCGCCAGCACATCCTCGATCTCGATCCGGGCATCGGCAATGTCGTGAAGCCGCTTGTCCGCATCCTTCTGCAAACAACGAGTCAGTAGACTACGAACCCCGGCAGGGGTATCGCCGGGCAGTGAATCCCAGTCCGGCTCCTTGCCCACAAGCGCACCCAGTACATCGGTCGGCGTTTCGCCGTCGAACGGCTTCTTTCCTCCCAGACACTCATACAGCACACATCCGAAGGCCCAGATATCGGTTTGCTTGTCCACTGCCTGACCGCGTGCCTGCTCCGGTGACATATACGGAGTCGTCCCTGCAATGACCCCCGCCCGGCCTCCTTCAATCGTAATGCTGGTCGAATCTGACAGGTCCGCTGCGGAAGACTCGCTACTGACGGCCTTGGCCAGGCCAAAGTCGAGGACCTTTATCCTTCCTTCGGATGTGACGGTTATGTTTGCCGGTTTGAAGTCCCGGTGAATGATTCCTTTGTTGTGGGCTTCCTCCAGAGCCGCTGCCATCTGTGCCGCCAACGGGAGTGCTTCCTGAGCAGGTAACGGACCGCCGCCCAGTGTTTCCTTCAGCGTGGGACCTTCGACATACTCCATGACGATGAATGCCTTTCCATCCCGCTCCCCCATGTCGTAGATTCTGGCGATATACACATGATCCAATGCCGCCGCCGAGGGCGCTTCTCTCAAGAGGCGCTTCCTGTAGGTCTCGTCTGCCTGCTTGTCCTCTCGAACAAACTTCAGTGCCACCTTCCGGCGCAGTAAGCTGTCCTCTGCCAGAAAAACTTCTCCCATTCCCCCCTGGCCGAGCCTATTTACGATGCGGTAGCGGAAATCCTCGTCAGGCCCCGGCCTCGTGACCGCGGCCATCAGGCGGTAGCCCTTTCTCGGTATTGTCTGAATGAAGCGGGGATTCTGGGCGTCATCCTCGAGGGCTCTACGCAGATCGAAGATGGCATGCTTGAGCACGCCGTCAGTGACAAAGGTGTCGGCCCAGACCGCCTCCATGATGTCTTTTTTGGAGGAGACCTCGTCACCGTGCTCGACCAGATAGACCATCACATCCATGACTTTGGGCTCGACGGTCGTTTCCCGGCCCGATCCGACAATCTGGTTCAGCTGTGGCTGAACCAGCCAATCTCCCAGACGGAAATCGCCTTCCATCCCCTTTATTTCCTCCGGAGGGTATCAGTTGCAAGCAATTGTACAGCAAGGAGGGCAGGTCGTTCAACATGTTGAAAAAGCAATCATTTGCAAGGTGTCGCTCAGTGATCCAATCGCTTTGGACTCAACCTTAACCGAAACGTCACCTGGCCCTAATGACTTTGCGGCGACACAACTGTTAACAAAGCCCGTGTACTCGGAGGAATCGCAATAAAGGGTTTGTGGTCCGTAGGCGTCTCTCGCCGAGAGACGCAATATACGGATGCTGCTGTCGCTCACGGAGTGAGATACCTAGTGCGCCTGCGAGCGTGTTTGGCTAGCGAGGTGAAAGTCCTCGTCAGGCATACACACTCCGGCCTGTAACTGAAAGTAACTGCGTCCTTGTGAAAGGGGGTGGAGAGCAACTGGAGGTGAACGAGCAGTCCGTAGTAAAGCGAACCCGTTTCGGCCGGGCTGACTGGCGAGCCTGCTAGGTAATGGCGAAGCCCGAAAGGCCTGTCGCGCTGAGGGGTTGTGTGCAAAAGCGACGGCAGGGGCAGTCAGGTGGTTGGGGACGGAATGCTCTGAAGGCCAAACACGTAAAGCAGGGAGACCTGAGCGACAGCCAAGACGGAGTTCATACTCGAAGGAGAGCCGAAGAGCCGGTAGCTCAGGAGTCAGAGCGTCCATAGTAGCGAAGAAGCGAGCTAACACTCGTGGAGCAAAGGGACGCAGGGAGGTGGATGCGGGATGACCGAACAGTCGGAACAACAACCGGGCGCAGTGTTTAGAGGTCGGAAACGCCCTCGGACTCAACCCGACGGAGAAGTCCGCAGCCGATGGAGGTGGACGGAAGCGACGGTTTGGACGGACCGCATGTTGACGGCACTCGAGGCTGGAGTGCAAGGAGGGAAATGGGCCCGACTGATCGACAAGGTGTTTGCGGAAGCTAACCTGCTCTCGGCATACATACAAGTGGCCGGGAACAGGGGAGCCGCTGGCGTGGATCACGTGACGATAGATGAGTTCTCGCAACACCGAGACAAGAACCTGGGACGCATCGCACAAGCCTTGCAGAAACGCACCTACGTGCCACACGCGGTCCGACGCGTGTGGATCCCAAAGCCGGGAGGTGAGGAAAAGCGACCACTCGGTATCCCGACGGTGCGCGACCGTGTAGTTCAAACCGCGCTTCGCAACGTGCTGGAACCGATCTTCGAGCGGGAGTTTGCCGAGCATAGCTACGGCTTTCGACCCGGACTCAGCTGCAAGGACGCGCTTCGACGTGTTGTTGAGCTGAGGAAGAGTGGCTACGGCTACGTTGTGGACGCGGATTTGAAAGGCTATTTCGATTCGATTCCGCATGATAAGTTGATGGCACGCGTGCGAGAGAAAGTCAGCGACGGCCGGGTGCTCCGACTGATTGAGCAGTTTCTTAAGCAAGGGATCATGGATGGTCTGAAGCAGTGGACTCCAGAATCTGGTAGTCCGCAAGGCGCCGTGATCAGTCCCTTGCTTTCGAACGTTTACCTCAATCCGCTCGATCACCTGATGGCCAAGCGAGGCTTTCAAATGGTGCGCTACGCTGATGACTTTGTCATCTTGTGTCGTACGCGAGAAGAAGCAGAGGCGGCCTTGGCTCTGGTACAGGCGTGGACTTCGGAAGCTGGTCTGACGCTTCATCCGGAGAAGACGCGAATTGTGGATGCTGAGACGGAGGGATTTGACTTTCTGGGGTATCACTTTCGAGCCCAGTATCGCTGGCCACGGAAGAAGAGCCTGAAGAAACTCAGAACGACCATCCGGGCGAAAACAAAACGTGCCCATGGCCACAGTCTGGCATACATCATCGAGGATGTGAACGCGACGCTGCGAGGCTGGTTTGAGTACTTCAAGCAGAGTCACAGCAACACCTTTGAGCCCATAGATGGCTGGGTCCGGATGCGACTGCGATCGATACTGCGAAAGCGATGCGGTCGGAAGGGACGTGGCCGCGGGCGAGATCATCAACGCTGGCGGAATTCCTACTTTGCTGAGCACGGGCTGTATTCCTTGGCGACTGCCCATGGCTTGGTCCGTCAATCCTCGTCGAGGTAAGACCACCAACTGGAGAGCCGTATGCGGGAGAACCGCACGTACGGTTCGGAGGGAGGGGGGATCGAACTCAATCGGGCCTCCCTACCCCTATCGGCAGCGCGAGAAACGATTGAAGGTTGAGGATCGGATGGGTAAACTGGAAAGAACAAGCTTCTCTTACTCGAGCCGTCGATTATCCGTCTGGAACGGGGAATCGGCAGGTCCAGGCGTCCATGCTTCGCCGGCGAGATCCTTCAGGTTTGCTGAATCTGTTCGTTTCATTTCGGAGGCGACAATGTTTACCCTGAAAGAAATTCGACAACTCCCGTTGATCCTGCTTGTGGGGTACTTGCTTGCAGCTACCCCGTGCTTGGCGCGCGACTCTGAGATTCAGGGGACCGTTGCCGACACATCGGGCGGCGTCATTCCCGGCGCGGAGGTGACGGTAACGAACCTCGACACCGGAGTCGTGAGAAGTGCAATTGCCAACGGAGTCGGCTTCTATTCGGTGCCGCTGCTCAAGGAAGGCCTCTATCAGGTGACCTGTGGGAATGTCGGCTTCGACACGGTCCAGACCAAGATCGGCCTAGGCTTAGGACAGGTCGTGCGACATGACTTCCAGCTTCAGGTGGGACAGGCGAGCTTCAGAGTCGAAGTCAAGGCTGCGAGTAGCCGAATCGAGCAACAGGCCCACAGCGCCGGTACGGTGATAGAAGAAAAGCAAATCCACGAGTTGCCTCTGGATGGTAGAAACTACCTCTCGCTGGCGGGTCTGAGTCCGGGTATATTGAGAGGCGGGCAGGGGGGAAGAGGGGAGCAAACGAGCCCGGAAGGGGGTTATCGATCTGGTGGCCTGCCGTTTGACCAGACCGCGATCTTGGTGGACGGAGTGGACAATGCCGCAAGGACCGTGCAGGGGCCGTTGATCACTCAGGCCCAGACGCTGAAGCCCTCGGTCGACGCCATTTCTGAATTCAAAGTCGTCACCCACAACGTATCGGCGGAGTACGGCTACAAGGCGGGGGCGCAGGTCATTGTCTCCACCAAGGGCGGGACCAACCGGTTCCACGGCAGCCTCTATCATTTCCACCGCAACCGTGCCTTCTCCGCCAACCACTTTATGTTCAATCGAGATGCGCCCCCACCCAACCCGATTACGGGCGAGGCAACACCGCCCCCACCCTACATTCGAAATCAGTTCGGCGGAACCCTTGGTGGGCCCATTTTTGCAGACAAGACCTTCTTCTTCGTCAGCTTTCAGGGCACACGGCTACGCGAAGGCGGGGCGTCCTTCCTTCAGTCCGTTCCCAGTCCGATGGCCCGGCAGGGCAACTTCTCTCAGGAGGTAGGCGGGGCCAACCGCGGCCGCCTGATCTATGATCCGCTCACGCGTGGTCCCGGCGGCGAGCGCCAGCCCTTTGAAGGGAGCATCATTCCTCAAAACCGCATGGATCCGGTTGCGATGAGAGTGCTCGAGCTCTACCCGCTGCCGAACGTTCCGGGCGAGGAATTCAGTCGGCTCAATTACTTTGTTGTTCAGCGGTTCCGCAACGACAACGAGGTCTATGACGTGCGCGTGGACCACAACTTCAACGACAGCCACCGAATGTTTGGCCGCTACTCCCATCGCAGCGAGGACAGGATCGGAGGCCCGCCGTTGCCGTTTCCTGCCAGGACATCCAGTATTCTCCAGTTCACAGGCCATCAGGTGGCCCTCAACTATAACGCGACGTTTGGCGCCCGCATGCACAACGAGTTTCGCTTCGGCTATACGCACTTTCCCTCCGCGCGCGTCGATGAACACACGGAGAACTTGAATGCGGTCTTCGGCGTCAAGAACGCGGCCATCGACCAGTTTCCGGACTTCGGCAGTGACGAATTCAAAAAGGGGCTTGTTTTCTTTGGGGTCGGAGGGTACTCCGGTGTCGGTGGAGGTGCCGGTGGGGGTACCAATACCACGGTGCTGGACACCCTCTATATTGCCGACAACTTCCAGATCATGGTCGGGAAACATAGTCTCAAGTTTGGCGGAGAGTTCCGCAGCTGGAGATCGGATCGTACCCAGGGTACCCCCTTCGGGCAGATGAATTTCCATGGCAGTGGCAAGTTCACAGCCCGGTTTTCCAACCCAGCCAGCGCGAACAGGACCGGACACCCACTGGCCGACGCCATGCTGGGCTGGACAAATGCTACTTTTAATGTCCCACTCGGGGATGGGTGAAATCCCTCGCCTTCAGGCGAAGCCTTTAGGAGGCTTGCGGTACAATGATGCATGCCGAGATACCGGAAAGGATCGCACACAGTCTATGAGCTGCAATATCACTTTGTGTTTATCACGAAGTACCGCAAGCCGGTCCTGAAGGGGGACATAGCCAGAAGGACAAGAGAGCTGATCCGAGAGATCTGTGCATCTGAGGATGTGGTGATTGTGAAAGGGAATGTGAGTCCAGATCATGTGCACTTGATGTTGAGCATGCCGCCGCAGGTGTCGCCGAGCCGAATCATGCAGGCCGTGAAGGGGAAGAGCAGTCACCATCTAATGAGGGAATATAGGTCGGTGCAAAGGGAGTTCTGGGGCCGGCACCTGTGGGCACGAGGGTACTTTGTGTGTACGACAGGAAATGTGACGGACGAAGTGATCAAGCAGTACATTGAGCAACAAGGTGTCGAGCCCCAGGAGGACCGGGACTTTAAGATAACGGAATAGGCCATTCTATGAGGCGAGGCCTTTAGTCGGCTTCAGCCGACGACCGAAGCCCTCGCCTTCAGGCGAGGGTAATTCACTTTCTTGCCAATCGGCGAAGATATTGCCAATCCCTACTGGGGCGTCTACATTCAAGACGACTGGAGAGTGACAAACCGGCTGACCATCAACATGGGCCTCCGCTGGGAGCTCTTCATGCAGCCACGACCCAGAGATCTAAGTTCTGGCAGCCCGGTCGCCAAGCCGGTATTTTCAGGATACCCCTTTGACGAAACGTCAGACGTCATTCCAATTCGTTTCGAGCGCTGGCAATTTCCCGAAAGTGAAGGAGACTGCGGTTGCATGCTCGACAAGAAGAACTTCGCACCCCGACTCGGGATTGCCTATCGATTGACGGACAACACGGTGATTCGGGCCGGCGCCGGCTACTATTATTCGGAGAATGGAACAGCGCAGCTGGAAACCCGCCGTTTTCTGCCGGGCGGACCGAGTGTGACAGGGCTGAGGACGTCTTCCACCTTCACAGCGACCCAGGTGCTCGTGGGGGAGGGGTTTCCGCTCTTCGAGCTGACGCAAGGGGATCCCAACATCTATGCACGTTTTGGTGCCGGCATTGTCCCCGACTCTCTACCCACGATCAGCAGCGGCCAGTGGTTCTTGGACATCCAGCATCAGCTGCCCTCAGATATCCTGTTGACCTTGGGCTACAACGGCCAGGCCCAGTCCCACATGCCCTGGTGGCTGCGAAACGTAGCTGCCCCACTAGAGCCGGGGACTACTTCTCCGCAGGCCAGGCGGCGGACGCCGGCGGCCTCGGAATCGAACACCCGATTTCGGCTCAATAACTTCCAAGTCAATGAAAACAATCTCAACGCCAACTACAACGCTTTCACGGCCAAAGTCGAGAAACGATTCAGCGATGGCTTGAGCTTCCTGAGTGCTTTTACCTGGTCGAAGACCCTCGACTACAATGTGCCGAGCCTTAATGAGAGAGGAGAGGCTCTCTTTAGAGGGGGGCAACCTAATTCTCCACATATCAAGGAAATTAGGAGGAACTATGGTCCCTCGGGGTTGAGCCGGAATTTGGCCTTGAACCTGAGCACCATTTACGAGTTGCCGTTCGGGACAGGCAAGGGACGGCTGCAGACGGGGCCCGCCAGCTGGATTCTCGGTGGATGGCAGCTCGGCGCCATCCTGACGTTGCAGACCGGTCCATGGGTGAGCACCACGTTCGCTCCCAATTTTGCGCAAGCTGGGGGTTCCTATCGAGGCAACCTGGTGGCAGATCCCAATCTTCCCGAGTCCGAGCGCGATTCGATGCGCTGGTTCAACCCAGATGCTTTCGAGGCGGGCCCTCCGGGTGAGCATGGCAATGTCGGACGGGGCATACTCCAAGCAGCAGGGTTCAAGAACATCGATTTTCTGGCGTCGAAATACTTTCCCATGCCCTGGGAAGGTCATCGCTTGCAGTTTCGCTTCGAAGCCTTCAACTTCACCAACACGCCCCACCTGGGCGCGCCCAGTATCAACAACAACCTCACCATAATCAATGTCAACCGTCCAGATTCCGTGCGAATCCTACGAGCCGACGACCCACGAACCATCCAGTTCGCATTGAAGTACATTTTTTAGTAGGTCGCTCTATCCGTGAGCGACACTGCGCCTACGACCATGATCGACGAGACTATTTCCCATTACAGAATCCTCGACAAACTTGGCGGTGGCGGCATGGGCGTGGTCTACAAGGCCGAAGACACCCGCCTGGGCCGCCACGTCGCCTTGAAGTTCCTTCCCGAGAGCCTATCCAAAGATCGACACGCCCTGGAACGGTTCCAGCGGGAGGCACGGGCAGCCTCTGCTCTGGATCACCCCAATATCTGCGCCATCTACGATATTGGAGAACATGAGGGTCAACCCTTCATCACGATGCAGTATCTCGATGGGCAGACCCTGAAGGAGCGGATCGAGAGCAAGCCAATAGAAACAGAAGAGCTGCTGGATCTGGGGATTCAGATTGCCGACGCGCTGGAGGTAGCGCACTCCAAGGCGATCGTGCACCGGGATATCAAGCCGGCGAATATCTTCATCACAGAACGTGGGCAGCTAAAGATCCTGGATTTTGGTTTGGCAAAATCGACGGAGAAGTCGTCGGACTCTGCGTCCATGGCGACAGAAACAAATCTGACGAGTCCGGGATCGACGGTGGGGACGGCAGCGTACATGTCACCCGAGCAGGTCAAGGGACAGGAACTCGATGCTCGTACGGATCTGTTTTCGTTTGGGGTAGTGTTGTATGAGATGGCGACGGGGACGCAACCGTTCAAGGGGGCGACAACCGGGGTTGTGTTCAACGAGATATTGACGAAGGTGCCAACGTCAGCTGTGCGGATCAAGCCGGAGTTGCCGGATGACGTGATACGTGTGATAGAGAAGGCGTTGGAGAAGGATGCGAAGCTGAGGTATCAGTCGGCGAAGGATCTCCTCGCGGACCTGAGCCGGCTGAAGCGGGACTCTCTGACGGGAGTCTCTATACCTCGTTATGAGGTAGAGGCAAGACCCAAGAAGCGTCCGGGAGCGGCACTGTGGATAGGTGGGGCTTTGGTCGTACTGGCAATTGCCGTAGCTGCCGGAATCTACTACTGGCCCGAGACGGACACGGTTGCGGATCTTCCCACGGAACCCATCCAGATCAGGCCCATCACCACGGACGCTCGAATGAGGAGATTCCCCCAACTTTCACCCGACGGTACCCAGGTGGCCTATCACGCAAGAGTCGAGGGTGACAATTGGGATATCTACGTCACGCAAATCGGCGAGGGAACGGCAACGCTCCCTGTAGTCAGTAGCTCGGAGACTGAAAGAGCGTCAGTCTGGTCCCCGGACGGTACAAAATTGGCTTTTATTCGGGAGACCGAAGAGAAGGCAGCGCTCTACACCATTCCCTCCTTGGGAGGGCATCCGGGTAAAGTTTCCGACCTCGTAGGCCCAAAGAACGGACTATCCTGGTCGTCGGACGGGACCTGGATCGCCGCGGCAGAGCGTATCCGGACGATCGACAATCCCGAATTGTCCTGATCTCCCCACAAACAGGGGACAAAACAGACCTGACAGATCCTCCCGACGCTGCAATTGGTGGTGATACCGCGCCGTCGTTTTCACCGGATGGAACGCAAGTGGCTTTTGTCCGCTCGGGGCGTGGGTTTTTTTATGGCGACCTTTGGATCCAATCGGTGGAAGGTGGCAAGGCCGAGCGGTTGACTTTTGAGCAATACAGAAACATCCGTTGCCCTACGTGGTCACGTGACAGCCAACAGATCATCTTTTCGGCATGGAAAGGTCGACAAGCTGGCAATCACCTTTTTCGGGTACCTGTTTCTGGCGGGAAGCCGGAAATCGTAACCGATGCGGGGCTTGGAGCCGTGGGCCCGTGTGTCCGCGGGGATCGCCTCGTGTTTGTGCAAAGCGTGGGGAAAGGCAACGAGATATGGCGCACCCCTGGTCCAAACAACCCAAACAACGAGGAAAAGCCGGCCCCGGAGCGCATCATCTACACGAGTCCAATGTACATGGATCATCAAGTCAGGGTATCCCCCGATGGCCAGAAGATTGCCTTCACATCATCGAGGGGCGGTGACTTACAGGTCTGGGCCTCCAAAGCGGATGGCTCGGGTTCATTTAGGTTGGCCAACCAAGATGGCGCTCGCCCCGATTGGTCTCCCAACGGTCAGAGAATCGCTTTTGTCTCAATCGTGGAGGGCAAACCGGATATTTATGTCGTGGATGCCGAAGGAGGAAAACCGGAACGTCTGACCACTAGTCCTGCTACCGAAGTCAGTCCGGGTTGGTCCCATGATGGTCGCTGGATCTCTTTCGCTTCAGGCGGTCAGATCTGGAAGATATCAGCGGAGGGAGGGGAGGCAATCCAGGTGACGCGAAAGGGAGGGGGCAGCCCACGTGCATCGGCGAATGGAGAGTACATCTACTATCAGAAGAAGGACGGAAGTATTTGGCGAGTTCCTGTTGAGGGTGGCGAGGAGCGGAAGGTCTTGGACGAAAGAGCCCGTTCGGGGTTTGATATCGTGAAGGATCGACTCTACTACGCAAAGGACAGAGGTGGGGGAGGGTTCTCGCTTCACTATCGCAATTTGAAGACCGGACGTGACACCCTGCTACTTCGAAAGGAAGGGTCCGTATCGCTCTACACGAATAGTATCTCGGCGACCCCCGATGAGAAGTGGATTTACTACGCCTTTAAAGATACGACCGTGAGCCAAGACATCAACCTGATCGAGAACTTCCGATGATCTTCATACGAATCTCAGGACACCTGTAGGTCGCTCTATCCGTGAGCGACACTGCGCCTACGACCATGATCGACGAAACGATCTCCCATTACAGAATCCTGGACAAACTTGGCGGTGGAGGCATGGGTGTGGTCTACAAAGCCGAAGACACCCGCCTGGGCCGTCATGTCGCCTTGAAGTTTCTGCCAGAAAGCTTGGCCAAGGACCGCCATGCCCTGGAACGGTTCCAGCGTGAAGCACGCGCAGCTTCCGCACTGGATCACCCCAATATCTGCGCCATCTACGATATTGGAGAGCACGAGGGTCAACCCTTCATCACGATGCAGTATCTGGAAGGGCAGACCCTGAAGGATCACCGAACGTGGACAGGTAAAGATCCTGGACTTTGGCTTGGCTAAGTCGACGGAAACCTCGTCGGACTCTGCATCCACGGCGACAGAGACCTATCTGACGAGTCCGGGATCGACGGTAGGGACGGCAGCGTATATGTCACCGGAGCAGGTGAAAGGACAAGATCTCGATTCTCGGACGGATCTGTTTTCTTTTGGGGTGGTGTTGTACGAGATGGCGACGGGGACGCAACCCTTCAAGGGAAATACAACAGGCGTAGTGTTCAACGAGATCCTGACGAAGGTGCCGGTGTCGCTTGTACGGATCAAGCCGGAGTTACCGGATGACGTGGTGGGGCTGATCGAGAAGGCCCTGGAGAAGGATGCGAAGCTGAGGTATCAGTCGGCAAAGGATCTCCTCGCAGATCTGAGGAGGCTGAAGCGCGATTCTTTGACTGGAGTATCGATACCGCGGTATGAGGTAGAGACAAGACCCAAGAAGCGTCTGGGAGCAGCACTGTGGATAGGTGGGGCTTTGGTTGTACTGGCTGCCGTAGCTGCCGGAATCTACTACTGGCCCGAGACGGACACGGTTGTGGATCTTCCCGCAGAGCCCGCCGAGATCAGACCCATTACGACTGACGGGGGAGAGAAAAGGTTTCCACAGCTTTCGCCCGACGGCAACCAGATTCTCTACGGCGCGAGAGGCGTCAGTAACGACTGGGATATCTACGTCACGCAGATCGGCGAGGGAACGGCAACGCTCCCTGTGGTCAGTAGTCCGGAGGCCGAAGGATGGGCAGCTTGGTCCCCGGACGGCACACAGTTCGCTTTTGTTCGGGATACCGAGACGAAGGCAACGCTCTACACCATCCCCTCCTTGGGAGGGCAGCCGCAGAAAGTCACGGACGTGCTAGGGAAGCATGTATCCGGAAGTTTTCATTTCGTCGATGTGAACGGACCCATCTCCTGGTCGCCGGACGGGAAGTGGATCGCCAAGGCAGAGAAGTCCCCAGAAGACGGACGCCGCCGAATCGTCCTGATCTCCCTGCAAAACAGGGATAGAAAACCCCTGACAGATCCTCAAGCTACATCGACGCTGGGCGATTACTGGCCTTCGTTTTCGCCGGATGGAACGCAGGTGGCTTTTGTTCGCAACGGGGGAACAGCCATGGCTGTTAATGACCTTTGGGTCCAATCGGTGGAAGGCGGCGACCCCCAGCCCGTAACTTCTGAACAATACTTTTCACTCGATTGCCCGACCTGGACACACGACGGACGAGAGATCATTTTCTCAGCAGCGACAGATGGAGGTCTTCGTCATCCGCGCCTTTATCGAATATCGGTCAAGGGCGGAAAGCCGAGAGTCGTCTGTGGTGTCGGGATTGGAGCGTTCTGCCCGTGTGTCCGTGAGGACCGTCTGGTGTACGTCGATCTTCGATCGGAGGGAGCTGACATATGGCGCGTCTCCGGTCCAAACAACCCAGACTACAAAAAAAGCGGGACCCGCAACAATCATCCGCACGAATCCGATGTACGGAGATTACAAAGTGAGGGTGTCCCCTGATGGCCAGAAGATCGTTTTCACATCGGACAGGTTCGGGAATGCCGAGATTTGGACATCCCCCGCGGATGGCTCGGGTCAACCCTTTCAGTTGACCCGGTTGCGCCAAATCAGTGACCGCTCCGATTGGTCTCCCAACAGCCAAAGGATCGCGTTTTCCTCGATTATCGAGGGCAACTCTGAAGTTTACGTCGTGGATGCCGAAGGAGGAGAGCCGAAACGTCTGACCAACAATCCTGAATCCGACGGTAGTCCGAGTTGGTCCCATGATGGTCGCTGGATCTATTTCAACTCGGGTCGTAGCGGTACCGGGCAAATCTGGAGGATGTCTCCCGAGGGAGAAGGAGCTAGACAGGTGACACAAGACGGAGGCGGCCGGCCCCGTGCATCGAAAGCTGGACAGTACCTTTACTATCAGAAGGACCAAAATATTTGGCGCGTTCCTGTTGAGGGTGGCCAGGAGGTGCCAATCCTGGAAGAAAGAGTAGTTGGCGCTGGTGGGTTCGATATCGTGGGGGATCGACTCTACTACGGGAAGAATAGGCGTGGAGGAGGGTTCTCGATTCACTATCTGGATTTGAACACGAAAGAAAAAAAGGAAGTGTATGGACAGGCAGGGTCCGTAGAACTCTCGACAGGAAGTATCGCTGTGACCGCCAATGAGAAGTGGATCTACTACGCCTTTAGCGACATGACCGTGAGCTCAGACATCATGCTTATTGAGAACTTCCGATGAAGAAAGGGACGTTCCCGGTTTTACGACGGTTTTACCACGGTCCTACCAGGGACGATCGATATCGGAATCGCCCATTGTGATCAACCAGCTTTCGGGCGACAGGACCGTCTCACGCATCTGCTGGGAAAGGTCTCCGGGAGCAACCAGAAAGACCCGTGTCGGTTCTCGGCGAAAGAATCCAAAGCTTCGGACCGCGGCGGCTAGTTTCGCGCTTATCAAATAGAAAGTGAGCAGGTCGACTTTCCGCTCTTCACAAGCCTGTGCGGTTGCCTCCAGCGCAGCCCACACCGTATCCGGGGTCGAGAAGGAAGTAATCAAATCGACTACGAATCCCCGCCGGTACCCATAGGCCGGAGACGACTCGAGGATTTGCAGGACGGCAACGGCAACCACCTCGTCTCGCTTCCGGACCTCCAGACGAATGAATTCCTGACCGGGCTGATCGACGTACTTCCAGTTGAGATATGAGGAATCCCGCACGACCGAACACGCATGCTCGTCACGCGCGCGCTCCCAGAGCAGATCGTGGCGTGAGTCGAAGCGGTCCACTTCCTCGGTCGAGGGGCACCAGTCCAGCCGGCGTCTACCCAGGCGTCGTCGAAGGCCCTGCATTGCTCCCATCCCCAGGGGTGCCAGGTGGCTCAATGCGGGGATTCCCTTTCCGCGCAACACATTTCGGGCATTGAGGATGAGGGCGTAATGTTCGAGGGGCGCCACCTGCTCCCAGCCAAGAGCGAACTGTATCGAGCGCATCTGCGCTGTTTGGCCCAGGGATAGGTTAAACGGTATCGACTCCAGGGTCTTCTGGATGACCGTCGGACCGATCGGCTTTCCACGGACTGCGTCCGAAGTCATGGTCTCGACGAACCAACCCGTGGAATGCTCCGATCCGGCCACTCTCAGGTTGACGGGAATCACTCCCTGATGTGCCACCACCCCCGAGGCGTTACGATAGACACAGACCAGAGGTCGGATTCCCAATCGTTCGGCCGAACGGACAAACATCCAGCGCCAGCGGGGCGCGATCCAGTCCTTTCTTCTCTGGGGATAGACGCTTTCCTGAAGCGCGAAGATCTCCGATTCCAGGGACGCATCGTAAAAAAAGAGGCCCTTGCGTTTTCGGGTCTCTTTCGGTTCCGGTTCCATGGTGAGGTTGGCGTCACGGCTCACGATCGAGCTCCTCGTATTGGAAATGCTTCGCGAGAGACTCTCGCTCAGCTTCTTGGGTCGCTGCGGATCACCCAGCGGCAGAGACGGGCCAGCAGAGCCACGCCATCCCAGGGATCTTCGAAATTATTTCCCTCCCCGGGTCGGGGAAAACGACAGACCCCGTGGTGAGACGCCTCCTCGGTAAACTGCTCGTGCTCCTGTTTGGAGAGCAAGGTCACGATGGTCTGGACGTTGTTGGGAATATGGCGCGTCACGTCCTGCCATCGACTCGCGGGAATCACTTGAATGAAGCGGTTGGCGCAGACGACCGAGCCCAGGGGTTGCTCCCGGGCCGCAACCGTCCATTGGGTGCGTCGATCGCGAGACAGCTTGCCCTGATCGAGCAACATTCGGGTTCGATCGAGCTGGATCTGAAAGGTCTCCGCGAAATCAAGTGGATGACGCGGGATGGCCGTGGATTGCGTGGCGAAGGCCGCGCAGAAACTCTCGAAAAACGAATCAAACGAGCTTTCTCCTGGTCGTCCGCGAACGAAGAGCAACTGAGGCGAACTGCACGCGAGTTGATCGAAGAATACGATATCGGTCACCAGTCGGGAAAGAGTTCCCTTCGTCATCAGGGCCGGATCGACGACCGCGAGACTGGCTCGGGGGCCAAGAACGATGTCTTCGCAGGTCCAGCGACACGGAAGCGCCCGTATCGCTTCCACAGCTTCCTGTCCCCCCCAGGCAATGCGGACGTCGGCCATATTACTCATGTCCTCGTGTGCCGCGAGGTTGTCTCGCTCGAAACGCAGTACCACGGTCTCCTCGACCATCTGTTTTCCGCCCTCGGATAGCTCCGCGACGTGACTCAGGATCGGAGTAATGAAGTCGTCCTGCCGTGTACTGAGACGAATGACGTTGAGGTTTCCAGCCAAGGCGCTCAGGGCCCATGAGAACATACCCAGAAGCGGCACGTTGCCGGCGATCCAATGACAGACGATCCCCCTGGGGACCAGACGCAAACTCTTGCGCTCGCCCACGGAACAAAAACGACGCAGCGCTTCCGGATTGGGAATCTGGCGGGATACCAGCTTCTCGAGATTGGAGCGCCGCAGGAACCCTGCCAGAAAAGGGAGTCCGGGCAAGGGCGCCCCGATCAGTGTGTTTCCTCGCTCCAGCAATGCGTCGGAAAAGGCATCCAGCACCGCGAGGCGCTCATCGAACGATAGAGCTTTGGGTGATTCCCGCCGCTCGCCCAGTCCGCTGAGCAGAGCGGAGTAGGATTGATCTCCGTTGGCGGGTCCTTTAGGGCCTGCAGTCGTAATCTCAGTGTCTTGTGACGTCACTGCATCCTCTCGTCTCCGAGCGCGGAGCCCTGCCGATGAAAACGAATGCCTTGCCTCGTCGCCCACACCGGCATCCGTCCAGGAGACTCAACTGCCCGAGGTCTTCGGTCAAGACGCTGTGGTTGGGCGCCGACAGGGGGAGGCAATTCAGCAGCTGTATCAATCCGGTTTCCCCAATCCCGGCAGGCTCGAGTGTGTCGCTCTTGCGAATGATGATCTCCGCCCAGTATGGAACATGCTTGTAACCCTCGGCACAGTCGGGATACGGGACGCCGATCTGTTCGACGGCACCGTAGAAGTCGATCACCTGTTCCTCGCGAAGGCCCCATACGGAGGAGATCGTTCGATTGAAGGTCTCCTTGTCCACCGCAAGATCAATCGGCCGTTTCCAGCCCCCGCTGTGCAGCAGCATCGAGTCTGGATGGGCGACCGGGAGCGTCCGTTCCTGGCGGGCAAGCTCCTGATGCATCTGATACAGGATGTAGGTGAACCCATACGCAATGAAGGGTTCTTGTCCGATCCGTTGCAGGGCACCGTCCAGTGCGTCGACGTCCAGAGACAACTGCCCGCCTTCCTCCCTGGCGATGAAATGAAATTCGGATGCGAGATGGGCCAGACTCAGGATTGCAGCCCCGCGAGCCCCCATGGAGGCGCTTCCGCGAACCGTAGACTCGCTGTCGAAGACCAGGTAGGGACGCTTCTCGTTCCCGACGAAGCTGGACAGGACTCTGTTGGCTGAGATGGTCTGGCGCTTCCGGGTTGGCTTGTCGACGTATATCTTTGAGGCGTTGCCGGAAGTCGTGGCCGAGGATTGAAGGCTCATGACCTCCCCCTGGGTCGATCTCAGGTCATATTCCTTGAAGATCGTGACGGGAATAAACGGGTAGTCCTCGATCTGGTTTCGATCCGTCTGATCATGTTTCCGCCAGTCCCCTACGATGTTGGCGTAGGGCGCGCACATCTTCTCGTGATGTTCGAGCAGTGCCTGAAGCTGGCCGGACAGATAGGAGTGCTTTTGGTCGGGATCCAAGCCGTAGGGAGCCACGCGGTCCAAGAACATTTCAAACAATCTCCCGGATGACAAAGGAATCGTCCACGGAAAGCTTGCGTCTCTGTATCTTTCCATTGGAGGTCACGGGAAAACCACTGACCTCGAAGTAGCGTTGTGGGATCTTTACCGGAGGCAGCTCGCCGTCGAGCGCGCCCATGATGTCTCGCCTCGAGGCGGCTTGTTTCAACTTCAGAAAGGCCACCGGGATTTTCCCTCGTGCCTCGTCGGCCAGGCCGCTCACGGCGGCGGCCTCAATGGCAGAGTTCTTGTGCAGCGCTCGCTCGATCTCGAGGGGAGCTACTTTCTCTCCTCCCACGTTGAAGATGTCGTCGTGACGCCCGCAAATAAAAAAATAGCCGTTCTCGCTGTAGGCGACATCACCGGAAATCAGATGCCCGTCTGCGGTGAAAGACTCTTGCGTGATCTTCTCGTCGTTCAGGTACCCAGGGGTGATGTTGGGCCCCCGGACGACCAGCATCCCAGGCTCGCCGTCGGGTAGATCCACGTGAGTCTCGGGATCTACGATCTTGACCTGGACCCCATCCATGGGGTGCCCGCAGGTGGGCTCGAAGAAACGGGGATCGTCCTCACGGATGTAGGAGATCCGTGGAGCGGCTTCCGTCATGCCATAGTTGTTGAAGAAAACGGCGTTGGGGAAGATCTTCTTGATATCGCCGAACTTGCTTCGGTCCATGGCGGCTCCGGCGGAGCAGAGCACCCGGAAGCCGGGCATCTCGATTGGGCTCATGTGGTGAATCGTCGCCAGGGCATTGTAGGTGGCCGGGACGCCGCAGAACGTCTCCAGCCCCATCTCGTTGGCGACGCGACTGAATTTGATGGGGTTCTTGAAGTTCGAAAAAAGACGAACCAATCCGCCGATCGAGAGTTGGCACCATACCTGAGACAGCAGCGCGTAGCTGTAGTGCAACGGGAGCACGACGGCCGCGGAGGGGTGTTCGGGGTAACCCAGATAGCTCGATATCGCGCGGCAGGAATGGCTGAGGTTCTGATGAGAGATTATGACACCTTTTGGAAAACCCGTGGTGCCGGAGGTGAAAAGGATCAGGGCTGGCCTGGAGTCATTGGGCTCGAACGTTGGTGGGAGAGCCTCGAATTCGCCGGGGCGGAGTGGAGCGATGACGTCGACAGCTCCGGCCTTGTCCTTCATATAGCTCAATGAGGAGAGCGGCGCTTGCTCGTCCACCGGGATGGGGGTGTTGCCGCTGTAGAGGATGCCCAGTAGCGACGTGACGAACCACACGTCCGATGTCGCCCGGACGAGAATGTACTGCTCCGTTCCGTAACGCTCCTGCACCCGTGAGGCTATCTGCCGCGCCGCGCCTCGCATCTGCCCGTAGCTAAGGCTATCTGAGTTATCGACCAGTGCGAGGGCCGTCCCGTCGACCGACTCGATGGCATCGAGTGTTGTCGCTTCCTGGGTCGCAATCTTCATAGGCATTCGACCGTTTCGGCTACCTTTTCCAGGAAGGTCGGCACTTCCTTCGGTTCCAACGCTCTGGGGCTCGAACGCATACAAACGTCCGCGGACATCTGCTCGCTGACCAGACGCAGAGCCGATTGGTCGCGGAGCGCTTGGAGCAGCTCCATGTCGCGGTCGCGCGACAGCGCGGTCTGGACAATTGGCCGCAGCTGGTCAATGAACTCGTCGATGGTTCTGGCTCCGCAGCGGCCAAGGAGTGCTTGCATCGCGGGCACATCTTGATTGGAGTAAACGCCGGCAATGAGACCGAGGGCGTTGGCATGACCGTGGGAGACGCCGTATGCGGCGATTGTGTGAGCAAAAGCGTGAATCGCCCCAACCGAACAGTTGGCGGCGGCGACCCCGCCAAGGTAGCCTGCCTCCATCAGACGGTCGTTTCGCGACGGGCTGCCATCCGTATAGTGCCGGAAGATGAGCGTCAGCGCCGATACGGCTGCTTCCTTGGCCAGCGGACAGGGAAGGATCGACACATAGGCTTCGATCGCATGGCTCAAAGCGTCGCAAAGGGAGTTGGCCAGGACGGCCGGGCCGACGCTCGAGAGAAATTGGCCGTCGAGTACGACACGGTCTGCCACGAACGCCCGTGAGACGGCCGGGATCTTCCGGCCTTCGTGGCTGAAGACCGCAATATTGGCTGCTTCTCCGCCTGTCCCGCAGGTCGAGGGAACCAGCCACAGCTCCGTGGTTCTCGGCGCCGATCCTTCGACCAGCGCGCGCTGGCCATCGAATTTGAGGATTTCTTCCGACTCGGCCCACGACAACCGGCACCAGTCCATCACGGAGCCGCCCCCGATCCCGATCACTCGCTGGAAGGGTTGCTTTTTCAGGAAAGCTGCACCCAATTTCACCATTTCGAGCGTCGGCTCTCCGGCGGGCTTGACGAGTACGGGAGCATCTCCGAGGTCTATGCCACGCTTGCTCAAGCTCCGCTCAACCACGTTGCGGACCTCCTCCCGGCCGCTGAGGAAGATCGCGCTATCCTTCAGCGGGGCGCATTCCGCCAGGGTGCGGATCGAGCCGCTTCCGAAGGTGACCATGCTCGGTTGCTGATAGGAAGGGAAGCTCAGCTTCAACTTTGCCATTATCGATTCTCCACTACTTTCTCAGGAGCTGGACTCACGAGCGGTTTGCGTTGCGACGCGGCCACGGACTCGAAAACCGATACCAGCTCGGCCGTCAGGGTGGCTGTATGAAAATCTCTGAGGGCGGACTCGTCCGGCCCGACGCGACTCTCGTGAGAGTCTTGGTAAAGCTGGGCAATGGCCCCTGCGATGCGTTCGGGGTCATCCGGCGGTACTACCTCCCCCAGCCTGTATTGACGGATGATCTCGGCCGTCGCTCCTTCCCCCGTCAATGCTAGAATCGGCTTTTTGAGATAAATGTATTCGAACAATTTTCCAGGTATCTGAAGGGGCGCATCCGGCTGCAAAACGAGCAAAACCTGGGAACGGGCCAGATACCGGATGCTCTCCTGGAAGGAGACCTCAGGAACAATGGTCACCCAATCAGCCAGATCCAGAGACTGGATCATCGCCTGGACCTCGGCTTCTGCCTCCAGTTTGCCCACGAGCTTCAGATTCAAGAATCCGGGCTGGATGTTCCCGGCATCACGAATCTGGGCCAGGGCGCGGATGATGGGCCTCGCATCTCGGCGTCCGTAGATGGCTCCGGTATGCGTGATGTTGAAGGTCTGCTGCGACGGTTCCCGGGTTGGCTTTGGCAACGTCTCCGGGTCGTAGCCGTTTGTGATGACGACGAATTTGTCCCGCGGCTCGTCCGGATAGCGATCGCGAAAATCCTCGCCCATTGCACGGGTATTGCTGATGAGGGTGTCGGCCGCGAGAACGACCACTCTTTCCATCCATACCTGAACCCGGTAGCGGGGCGTGCGGTTGACAATATCCTGATCCCAGGGGCGGCGGCTCCACGGATCCCTGAAGTCGGCCACCCAGGGGCGGCCCGAAAGCTTCTTCAGCGCCCATGCGATCAAATGTGCGCTGTAGGGAGGGCCGCTACTGTAAATGACGGCCACACCCTCGGGGCCGATCGCGCGCCAACCCTTCCACACCGCCGATGGGAGCCAGCCAACCTGTGCATCCGGGGTGCTAAACCATGGGTCGATCCAGCGCTGGACCCAGGACCGAGCGCCAGGACTGGAAGCCGGGTCGCCCTGGGCGCCGGACGCCTGCTGGCCTGAACTGTGGTTTTTGGATCGCGTGAGCCGGCGCCAGCGGTCGCGCAGGCAGAGCGCGAGCTCCAGCGGCCGCCTCACTCGCGTCCGGTAGACCGATGCTGTCTCGGGTATGTGATCACAAGCGATCTCCTCGGTGGGCTCTCGCAGGTAATCCTGGTTCCGGACCGTCAGAATGACCGGACGCCACCCCAGCGTTCCGATACCGCGGACAAAACGTAGAGTTCGGCGCATTCCGATGCTGGTACACGGAGGGAAGTGGTAGGAAACAAATAGGGCTGCTCTGGCAACTTCTTTTGATGTCGACATTTTCCTGTTCGGCGAAACACTGTGGCTAGAAGCGCAGGCCACCGTCGAGCTCCAACACCTTGCCGTGAAGATAGTCGTTCTCGATGATGTACTGTATCGTGTGCCCGAACTCACCCAGGGTGCCAAACCTCTTGAGTGGACTTTTTTGCCGGATGGCTTCCAAGAAAAGTGCCGGGATCCTCTCGGTCATGGGGGTCTCTACGAATCCCGGGGCGAGGCCGACTACACGGATGCGGTAGACGGCGAGCTCCTGAGCCCAGGTAGCCGTCAGTGCGTCGATTCCTGCCTTGCTGGCGGAGTACGCGCTCTGGCCCGCGTTGCCTGCCCGTGAGATGGATGAAATATTAACGACGATGCCGGGACGCTTGGCGGAAATCATGACCGACGCCACCTCGCGGGTCATCAGGAAGGGCCCGGTAAGGTTGCTTCGCAGGGTTTCGTTCCAGTCTTCGAGGGAGTGCTGCTTGATTTTCTTCCGGAGCCGGCTGACCAGGGATTGGTCTCTGAGGACGGCTGCGTTGTTGATCAGGACATCGATTCCTCCTGAATCCGACTCGATCCTTGCAACCGTCTCGATGACCTGAGCTTCGTCTCCTACGTCACAGCAGAGAAACTCGAGTTTGCCGCGGTGACTACCATTCGTTTCCCGGGCCGCCATTGCGGCTGCAATGCTGTGTTGATTCCGGTCCAAGGACCACACGCGCGCCTGTAGCCGATAGAGCTGTTCGCCAAACGCAAAACCGAGACCGGAGGCACCGCCCGTAATGACGATGTTCCTGCCGGCGATCTTCACGTCACTTGCCCCTGAAGCTGCTCTAAGAGACTGGCCAGATCGGCGATAGACTCGACTTCGATCGCGTCTTCCACCGGCACGTGAGTCCCTAACTGCTTTTGAATCTCGGCCATTAGCGTCACATGACCCAGGGAGTCCCATCCGGGGATATCGCCCGGTCCCGTATCATCGGTTAGATCGCTTACGTCGCACTTGAACAGATCAGCAATGAGACTTTTCAGTTTGTTGTTCATTAATCTGGCGCTCCATGTTGGCGTGTACTAGTTTTCGTCACAGCTTCGCCAAAAGTTGAGAACTTTCTTTGTTTGATTTGCCCCGCTTCGATGACCACAAAGATCCATGGGTGGGTCCCGAACGGATCCCGCCGGAGTTGCAAAGTAGTGTTTTCTTGGAATTCGTTTTCGAGACCGCAGGACCTTGCCGCGAAAACAGGAGAGGGGGGTGAAGCAGGCGGGGAAGGAACGGGGGGCGGGGCTAGACGAGGGACATGGTCGGTTCTTCTTCCTGGATGCTGGCGGGTGCTTCCGAGGGGTGCCCGTCGAGACGCACCAGGGCAATGCCCGAGCTCAAGAGGTGCTGTTGCTTGGCGTAAATCTCAACGGTCCGGGCAACATCCACGATAACCACGGCGTCCGGGGCGATATATCGAATCTGCGCGGGGTTCAGGATTTCTCGACCGCACCACTCCTGCCCGATCCGGTCAGGCGCTTCGTCGCAGATCCCCATGACCTTGATCCCTTCGGATTCCAGCGCATGGAGAGCCAGTTCACACAGCTCTCCCGTGCCAAAGAGCAACACACGCTGCAGGCTTCCGGCTTGCTCCACGATCGAGTTCAGGAGCCACGACTTGGTTTCCGAGTAAAAGCCAATCATTTCACCCAGCAGGTCCTGTTGCACCTCCGTGAGCTTGCGCTTTCCGGCCGGCGTCAAGTGATAGGAGATCACACGAAGACTTTTGCGACGATATTCGATTACCCCTGCGGAGTCGAGCTCCTTCAGGTAGTTGTTGACCATCGCTACCGATAGATCACAGAGCTCAGCCAGGGATGCCTGAGTCAGGTTCGGATTCGAGCTCAGAGCGTTGAGAATGGAGAGGAGATTTCGCTTGGGGGAGCGTATGTATAGGTTTTCAGAAGCCCGCTTAGCCATTATGGTCACTCATCCAATCAGCACGAGGTCTCGAAAAAAACAGCCGAAGGCCGTTGATGCTCTCATCGTCCGCCCCAGGGTAATCTTTAGGAGTCCATCGGTGGAGGCCCGTCAGAGGTTCAACGGGTCAAGAACTTCTGGCCGGATCGAATACGATCGCGCCAGTAATTCAGCAAGTCCTGCATCGTCTGCTTGAAAGGAATCTCGGGTTTCCATCCGGTCTTCGCCATGAACTTGGTGGTGTCGGGAACCTGAAGATCCGCGTCCAGTGGACGAAGGCGATCCGGATCCTGCTTGACTTCAATATTCGGCACCTTGGAGTACGAGAGCAGCACCTTGAGCATCTCGCCGACGGTACACGAGTACGTCCCTCCAATGTTGTAATACTCCCCTGGAACCGGATTCGTGGTCACCAGCAGGTAATAGGCGCGCACGGCGTCCCGCACGTCGGCCCAGGTACGCAACGATTCCAGATTGCCGGTCCGAAGCACAGGTTCCACGTGCCTGGCTTCGATCAGGGCGATCTGTTTGGCGAAGGTCGACTCTGCGAAGACATCTCCGCGCCGCGGACCGGTGTGCGTAAACATCCGCGTAGTCACCGCTTTGAGGCCGTAGGCCTCACCGTAATAGCGGCCGATTAGGTCTGTCCCGACCTTGGAGATGGCATACGGCGATGCGGGATGAAAGGAACACTCTTCGTGAATCGGTAATCTGTCGCTCGGGACTCTGCCAAAGACTTCCGACGATGCGCAAACGTGCACCACAGGGTCACAACCAGGTTGAGATCGGATGGTCTCGAGCAATCGACAGGTGCCCAAGATGTTGGTTTCCAAGGTTTCCAGTGGGGCGGAGAAACTGGTTTGCGGGTAGCTTTGTGCCGCCAGATGGAAGACATAGTCGGGCTTGCTGCGCGCAATCGCGGTGGCCAAGGAGCTGAAGTCGTTGAGATCTCCGTACAGGAGCTGTACGCGCTCCTTCCTTTCGATTCTGGGAATCAAATGCGCCAGGTTGTCGAGCGGACTACGCCACCGACAGAGGCCGAAGATTTCCCAGTCGGTGTGGGCCAGCAGAAAGTCCGTCAGATGCGAGCCCACCATGCCGGTGATGCCGGTGATGAAGGCGGTAGGAGTTTCTTTCGTCATGGTTTCCCTATGATCAATCTGCCCGATAACGAAGGACGGAAGACTGAATTCCCAGATCTCGGAGTTGGTTTCGCATGTCCTTGTCCCGCCCGCCCGTGGCCAATAGAATGACGTCGAAATCCAGGTGTGGATGCTCGCGGAGGTGTTCCGGGCGGTAGACGGGCAGGCCGGAGTATCGGCCGCCGGGTGGGGGCGAGTTGTCGATGAAGAAGAGCACTTCCTTGTTGGATTTTCTCAGTTCAGCCAGGCAAGCATGACCGGTCATCGCCGCTCCGAATATGATGGCTCTTTTCCCGGCCCACGGCTCTCCGTGGGAACTACTGTTTCGAAGCCCACCGGCGAGCTTCCCGACCCATGGTAGTCGCGAAAGCTTCCGGCGAAAAAATCTGCGGCACACACTCGAGGTGAGACGGCCATGGTGCAGCCGGTTGGTTTCGTACATGGCCCCCACATAAGCGCCGTTCCAGGATGTTCCCGTGATGCTCCCAGGGTGCAGGCGGAAGTGAGAAAGGATTCGCGGGACACGACGGAAGGGATACTGTTTTCCGGCCCGAATCAGAAACTCGTGGTCACAAACAAGGCTTTCGATCAAAGCCGGTCCGACCGTATCCACGACCTGTTTGCGATAGAAACAGGCCGGGAAGCTCACACAGGTGGAGTCGTTGACTGAGCGATCGACAGAAAAATCTCGGGTTGCAAGCCTACCGATGTACTGTCCCTCTTCATCGATGATGTCGCACTCGCCGTAGACTACGGAGTCTTCGGGATGGCTGAGGAAATGGCGAACCACGTATTCGGCCGTTCCCTCCGGCATGATGTCGTCGCTGCCCATGCAACAAAGGATTTCTCCTTGCGCCAGTCTCCATCCCTTGTTCATGGCGTCACAGTTGTTACGATCCGGTTCTGAGATAAAACGAAGCCGTTCGGGATATCTATCTCGATATTCGGTCAGCAGCTCCACGGTGCCGTCAGTGGAGCCTCCATCGACAACGATGTGTTCCATCCGCGCGTGACCCTGGCTCAGGACGCTGTCGAGCGTTTCCCGGATGAATCGAACGCTGTTCAGGGCTGGGGTGACGACGCTAAGAAGCAATCTCGATAACTCGGATAGAGGTGTGTGAAGAGTACAAGCTCTCGCCAGGAAATGGTTACCGGAAACAAGGACGGGGGCGTCGGACTCTCTTGCCGTAGCGTCTCAAGGGCAGATGTTTCCTGATTCTCCTCATACAACGCGAGCACAAGACAAGTGTCACTGCCGGTGGTTTCTTCGTCCGCGCTACTACCGTTCCGTTGCTTTTCGCCATCCCGCCGGTATGCCGTACGCCACTTAGAGGGCAAAAGAACCGGACACTCGGGCCACTGGTTCTGGATTTCCTCCCCTCTCTGATCGATGACAGTGGCGACGGTCAAGCCGCTGCTCCGGCAGTCGGCGTACAGGACTCGACCCAGATCCCCTCCGCCGTAGAGGAACACGCGCTCGACCCCGGCCTTCTTCAAGGGAAGCGTGATCGGCGCCTCCTGTTGGAGAAAGTGCCGAATATATTGAGACATCAAGTTCGTCGGTACCCACGCACTCTGATCTTGGGGTGCATACGGTTCAGGCCGCTTGCGCATCATTACCTGCAACAGGCGAGACATGCCGCGGGGAAAGGCATCTTGGTTGTTGGCGAGTGAAACGAAGCTCATGATCGAAGCGGCTCGCTGGACCTCGTTCCTTTCCACGGCGGTTTGAATATAGTGATAGAGGAATTCCATGGGAGAGGTACTGGAGGAGCACCCGTCGCCCGAGAAGGCGTGGATGATTCTTTGAAAGCCTGCGGCCTTATCCCACAAATCATAGAGGGTGTCTGCACGCGCGTCCGACAGGAGAGCCTCTCTGGCGAGTTGGAGACCATCTTGACAAGCGCCCAGATTGAGGAGGCACTGGCTGTACCATAGCTGTACTCCTGCGTGGGCCCGCTTGCGCAAGTGGGTGATGGCCCTCCCGGCTTCCGTGTCGTTCAACACCTCGTCGATGGCGTCGAGCCGGGGTTTGAGTTGACGAAGAATCAAGCTCGCGTTGCTGGAAAAGGTCGTCTCTCCCACTCCATAACGTGAAAACGTCTCCGGAACATAGCGGACTGGATATTGCGCGGACATTTTTAGCCACAATTCGCTGTCGGCGGCGTTCTGACCCTCGGTGAGGGAGCTTGCCCGCACGGCTTCCAACTGAAAGAACGCGGACGAAAACAGCGGCATGACCTGGCCGATCAAGAATTTCTCAAATGAGAAATCTGGAGCCGGCCGGTACGTTCTCAAAGGCTTGCCCTCGAAATCGATCACTTGCGCGTCCCCGTAAATAGCCCCAACTTCCGGATGAGCCTGCAACTCGTCGGCTGCCCGCTTCAGCGCGCCCGGCATTAGCGCTTCATCCGACAAGCAGGTACACCAGAAGGTGCCCCGGCAGCGCTTCAACGCTTTGAAGAATGCCTCTTCGGGGCCGGCGTCGGGCTCGGAAATCAGCTTGATCCGATCGTCCTGGTATTGTTGGAGTATTTCCAGTGTCCCGTCCGTGGAGGCGCCATCCTGGATGACAAACTCGATGTTCGGGTAATCCTGGGACAATACGGATTCGAGACAGCGACGTATGGTCTGTCTCCGGTTGAGCACATAACACTGAACCGAAAAGAGCGGATGGACCGGAGCACTAAGATTCACTGGAGTCATAGACGAGCTCTTTCCAGGAAGTGACCTGGCGGGCGTCGACCCCTTGAGCCTCCAGCCGCTGGAGCGCGGCCATTTCCTGCTGGGGCTGATAGAGGGCAAGCACGAAAGCTGCAGTGGACGGCAGCTGCGTGGTGATAGAATCGGGCGAATAAACCGGAATCGGGTGCCACGGCTGTTGTATTTCTTCCGCCTTTTGGTCGATGATTCCCTGGATCGGGATTCCCGCGTTTCGGAAATCATGAAAGAGGCTGTGTCCCAGCTGCCCTCCCCCATAGATGTAGATGTCTCGAACCAAAGCGTCTCGGAAGGGATCGCTGATACAGGATCGCGCGAAGAGTTGTCGACGCAGCCAAAGTGTCGTCAGATTCAGCGGATCCGGGTACTTGGAGCAGTCGTAGCGCCTGGCCGGGAGTCCGTTCGCGACGCAAACCGAACGATCGAGCTCTACCCAGGGATCCAGACTCAGGGGACGGGAGTCCTGCAGGAAACGGATCAACTTCTTTGCTTTCTCGGTCTCGTCGATCCGAATCTCGTGACAAATCCGTTTCCAGGTGAGGCTCAGCAGATGAGCGGGAGTTCTGTCGCTGCTCCGATCGCCGTAGACGTGCGCCGAAAGAAACCTGGCACGGGCCAAGAAAACGGTTTCCGGCCCGTCGTCCTGTACGTAGCGGAGACTTCTCCTCAGCAGCTCGATGGCCTCTTCCGTGGCTTCGACGCAAAGGAGACACTCCGCGTACCACAGAAGCCAGCTGGCTTTGGCTCGGCGCTCGAGGTGCGCCCTGGGACGCCCCTCGCGGGTTTCATGAAAGATGCGCGAGATCCCGTCGAGGCGAGCCTCGATCTGTCCCCATGATCATCGATTCGTTCGAGGAGAACGCGGAAGGGTGTAATCCGTACCGCGAAACAACTCCCTCGAAGTATTCCACGGCATAGCGACCTCCCACCCGCATGAACATTTCCGTGTCGGAGGGGATCGATGATTCTCTTACCTCGCTTTGCCGGACCGCTTCGAGGCGGAAGAAGGATGACGACCAAATGGGTCGAATCTCGCCGCAGACGAATCGCTCGAACGTGAATGGACCCTCGGGCCGGTACAGGCCGAGTCCGTTTCCGTAATAGTCGGTTAGCTCCGCATCTCCATAGATTGCTCCGAGCTGAGGGTTCTCATCAAAATGCCTTCGAGCCCATGCCAAGGCGCCGGGAGCGAGCTCCTCGTCGGACTGGCAAATCCCCAGGTATTTTCCCTGGCATCTTTGCAGACCCCGAAAAAAGCCCTGCTCCGGACCATCATCCGGCTCCGAGATGAGCTTGATCCGATGGTCCGAGTAGCGGCGTAGGGTTTCCAGCGTGCCATCCGTCGATGCCCCATCCTGGACGACGAGCTCGAAATCTTCGACCGACTGGCGCAAGACGGACTCTACGCAACGGGCGATTGTCCCGTTCCGGTTCTTTACGAAGCAGAGAATCGAGAACTGGGGACGAGTATTTTGGTTAGTCGATCTTTGCAAGACTGATGAGCGAAAGAAGTTTCCAGGATAAGATGGGACACGATGCGGGAACCAGCTGCCGGAGCAGTCGCTCGGCTTCTTGTTCCTGCTCGTTTCGATAAAGGGCCAGCAGGATCATGGCCGAACCGGTAAGGGCGGACGACACCTGTCGCGGAGTGTACACGCTGGTGCCGTTCCATTGACTTCGGATGGAATCTCCCCTTTGGTCGATGATTCCCGAAACATCGATGCCGTTGCGGAGGCAGTCCTGATAGACAATGCCCCCAAGATTTCCACCGCCATAAATGAAGAGCGGGCGGGCCGTGTAATATTTGAGTCCTTCCGTCAAAGAGGATGTTCCGGTCAGCAGCGCGTGAAGCCATTCCGAAAGGAGGTTGAGTGCAATCGGATCGGTCGGGTGGGTGGGGTCCGCCCCCGGAGTCTGCCTGGAAAGAACAAGATCAGCGGGAATGATCGGAGCCGGCAGCGGTGCTTGATGGAGCTCATCCTGAAGGAAGAGAATGGCGGACTTGGCCTGCTCGATCTCCCCATCTTCGATCTGGGTCGCGATGCGATCGTACGCGAATCGAACGGGAGAGGCTCGCTGCTCGGATTTGTCACGGTTGTGTCGCCGGACGGCGTTCTGAAGGAGCTCGGCCTTGTCCCAGACGTCCAGAAGGCGTTCACGAGACGGAGATTTCAACAGTCCCTTTGCCAGTACCGGGAGAGCCTCTTGCGGCCGGTCATTGCAGAGCAAGCAGACGGCGTGCCACAGATGAACGCCGCTGTGAGCTCGCTCGCGAAGGTGGGCGCACTCCCTTCCTTTGTCCGTATCTTTCAAGACCTGGTTGATCACGGTCTCATGAGGTTCCTCGTCAGCGTCAGGATGATGAATATCCGTATTCGAGAGGGTCTCCTCTGCGTAGCCGTAACGCGAGACCACCCGTGGGAAGTAGCGGATAGGATAGTGGGCAGCCACACGCAACCATTGCTCCACTTCACCGGCACCGTCGAACTCGGTCAGTCCGGACGACCGGATCGCCTCCAGCCGCCAGAAGCTGGCCGAGAAGATGGGGCGGACCTGCCCGATCAGGTACTTCTCGAAGTTGAGGGCCGGTGCAGGCCGGTACGTGCTGAGGACCTTTCCTTCGAAGTCGATGATCTCGGCGTCTCCATAAACCACCCCCAACTTGGGATTTTCCCGCAGCCGAGCGGCCGCCCAGTTTAGCGTCCCGGGCGGCAAGGCTTCGTCGGACATGCAAACGCACCAAAGGGTCCCGGTGCATCGCTCGAGTGCTTTGAAGAAGGCGGGAGTGGCTCCCTTGTCCGGTTCCGACTGGAGCGCGAGCCGGCCGTTGTAGCTTCGCAGTATCTCCAGGGTTCCATCGGTGGAGGCTCCATCCTGTACCACGAGCTCGACATCAGGGTAATCCTGGGCCAGGATGGATTCGATGCACCGCTGGATCGTCGCCTTACGGTTTTTGACGATCGTCAGGACACTGAAGCGTGGTGTTTGCATGTTGTCGCTATCCGCTTTTCCGCTAAGCGCTCGCCGCCCCTTTAGCAGAACACTCAATTCAATTCCCGGTTGGCGCCGGGAGAAAAAACTGAAACGGGGGGGGGGAAATAATCTCTTTGTTTGGAGCCTCGAGTTTTCAGGATTTCAATACCGTATGGTGAAAATTCAACGATTGGATCCGGGAGTAGCGCTCTGGCGTGCCGATGTCGAGCACCTCCCCGGATGTCGGAAAGCCGAAGAGCCGACCGGTCTGCAGGGCTCTGGGAAAGAAATCTCGTTCGATAGAGAACACCGGACCATCGGACCAGTAATCAAATATCCCTGGGTCCATCCAATAGACCCCGCTGTTTATCCAACCGGATCGCCCTTTGTCGTCGCCAGCTGGACAATAGACCCCGCTGTTCATCCGACCGGTCCGCCGTTTGTCGTCGTCAGCCGGGCGGGCGGGAAGACCGGTGGCTGGCTTCTCATCGAATCCGACTATTCGACCCTCGCCATCGATGGAAACGCTTCCGTAGTCGCTCGGGTCTTCGGCTCTGGAGAGCACCATCGAGCAGAGAGCCTGCTTCTGTTTGTGAAATTGCTGCAAGGCGCGGTAATCAACGTGACAAAGCGAATCCCCGTTCGACACGACGAAACCGTTGCCGCCAAGGTGTGGGCGGGCGTTCCAAATGGCACCACCGGTTCCCAGTGGACGGGTCTCGTTCGAGAAGGATATGGTGACCGACGCCGAGTCCATGGCAAAGTGATCCCGTATTTGACCGGACTCGTATCCAGTGGCGAAGACAAAGCGGCGAAAGCCCGCCGCAATGAACCGTTCGATCAGAATCTCCGAGAAAGGACGGCCGCGAACGGGGGCAAGGGCTTTCGGCACGGAACCCACGACGCCGGCAAGACGGGTGCCCTTGCCGCCGGCCAGGATGAGGACCGGGATTGTCCCTAGCGGACTAGTGACGGGAGCGCTAGGCGGAGGCGAACTGTACGGAAGGGTCGAATTCAGAGGCGCGGGCCAGCGGCTTTGAAGGTGTGTAGTAGATGATCTGGCTTCCGAGACCCTCGAACTTGACGGGGACGTACACCAGCTCGGATAGGCGCAGTCGGATTTGGGCGTGTCGTTCCGGGGGAGCAAAAAAGAGAAAGAAACCGCCTCCTCCGGCACCGAGCAGCTTGCCGCCTGTGGCCCCTGCACTGCGAGCCGAGTCATAGATGTCGTCCAGTGCAGGGTTGCTGATCAGATGGCTCATCTGCTTCTTTATTTCCCACTGTTCATTTAGCAAACGGCCAATCTCGTCGAGGTGTCGGGGGCCTTTCTTGAATACACTCAAGGCTTCTTTGACAAGCTCCATCATGGCACGAAGCTCGCGCCGTTTGGCCGGTGTGTTTCGAATTTGATGCTCGGCTATTTGAGAGGCTGTTCGCTGGAATCCGGTGAAGAACAGCAACAGACGACCTTCGAGATGCTCGATGTAGTCGAGATCCAGCAAGAGGCGTTCCACCGACAGGGCGCTCCCGGGTCCGAAGTCGATCCGGTTGAAGCCGCCGTAGGCGGCTGCTACTTGATCCTGAGACCCTACATTCTCTTCAATCAATGTTTGCTCCACGGTGATCGCGTCGCAGGCGAGGTCCTTTTTCTCCACGATCTTGCCGAGAAGCCCGTGGAGGCAGTGGAGCATGCCAACCGTAAAAGACGAACTGGACCCGAGACCCGATTGCGCGGGCAGGTCCGCGTTGTGCTGAACCTCGAGTCCGTCGGGAATGCCCATAAAGCGAATGCACTCCCGAACCGAAGGGTGCTCGATTTCTTCCAGGCTGTGGGCACCTTCCTGGGAGGTGTATCGGATCCGGTAGTTGTACTCGAAGAAGGGCGGGAGATAACGACAGTTTACGTAACAGTACTTGTCGATGGTCGCACTGATGACGGTACCGCCATTCTCGGTGTACCAGGCCGGGTAGTCGGTCCCCCCTCCAAAGAACGAAATACGAAAAGGTGTTTTGCTTATTATCATGGGGCGGTCAGCGTCTGACCGGCACGTTGCGCCGGTCACTTCGGACTGGCGCAACGCGCCAGTCGCTTGGGAACGTAACTGCATTGTACAGCCTGAAAACGTGGTTCTTGGCGATTTGTTAAGTTACGCGCATAAGAGCAGATCCGCGAGCAGTTACTGGAGAGCGATCAGCTCCTTCCCGGCACCCACGTGGAGTGCGAGACGCTGAGATCGGTACCACTGTATTGTGTTTGTGATTCCGTCGCGAAGCGAGACGGTTGGTTCGAAACCGAGCGAGGCTCGAGCCTTCTCGATACTGATCAGGCGCTTGGGAATCATCGAAGGCTTGTCGGTGTTGCACACGACACGCGCGTTGCGGTACCCCTCGACCTCGAGCATGATGTCCAGGGCATCACGGAGCACGGTTTCCCTGCCCGAAGCGATGTTGAAACACACAAAACCTTTCGATTTCGGCATGGCGAGCAACATTCCGCGAACAAAGTCGTCGATGTAGAGGAAGTCCTTGACGTCCTTTCCGTCGCCCCAGACCTCCAACGGATCGTGCCGCTCCACGACCTTTCGCATCAGTGCTGGAAGAACGTGGCTTGTCTCCCACTGAAAATCGTCGTACGGACCGTAGAGATTTCCGGGGCGCAGAACCACTACCGGCATTTTCCGAGGGATCTTTTCGGCGTAGGCCTGTCCCAAGATCTCTCCAAAACGCTTCATCCAAGCCACGGGGAAATACTTCGGATACGGGTCCCCCGACAGCATCTCGGTCTCTTCAACGGGGTGATCGAGGTCAGGATAGACGGTGTTGCTACTTATGAAAAGAAACTTGCGCGCGCCGGCGCGGTGAGCCGCCTCCATCATGAGGGTGTTCATGATGACATTTGGGGTTACGTGCGCCAGCGGAGTCTTCTCGATCACTGCGGCACCGGATGTATTGGCGGCGCACATGAAGACGTACTCTCTCGATTTCGCAACACGAGCGCAATCGTCGGCTGACGTGAGATCCGCTCGTACGAACTTTATGCTGGAATCCTCGATCTGTGGGAGACGGTCGTGCACGACAGCGCGAATATCGGCTCCGCGCCGGCTCAAAGCCGCCAAGAGATTCGTGCCCACGAATCCCGCGGCCCCCGTTACCAGAACCTTGGCTCCGCGGAAGAACTCGTCTGTGCGGATCAAGAGGTGCCCTCGTCTCGCTGAGAAGTGATCGGCTCTCGGATCGGCCACCAGATCTTGAGCTCCGGGTCGTTCCAGCGGAGCGTGAACTGACTCGCACGGTCGTAGTAGTTGGTTTGCTTGTAGTGGAAAAGGGAATGGCTGCTCAGAGCGAGGTGCCCATTTCCAAAGAACGGCGGGACGAGAACTTGCAATCGGTTGGCGCTCGAGATGGTGAACGATTCCCACTGTCGGTATTGAGCCGATTCGGGGTTGTTGTTTACCACCACCAGGTAGAAGCTTCCCCAGAGACACGAAACGAGCTTGTAGGTTTTCCGGTCCCCATGGATCCCGCGCAAGACATTGCGGCGCGACACGGAAATGTCGTCTTGTTTGAATTCCATGTCGATCCCGGCGGAACGATACAGGGCCTGATTGTAGGTCTCGACATAGTGACCACGGAAGTCTTCGAATATGGTGGGGGGAGTAATAACCTGGACCCCTTCCAGCCTCGCGGGCCGGATCTGCAACTCCAGGCCTTCAATGGTTGCGCTATTTCCGGTGTTGTCTATCACGCTCCAACTCCATCGAGCTCAGCTCGAAAGTAGTTTTTCCTCTGCTCGTATTCTGTCGGGTTCTGACAGAACCAGTCCCAGGTTTGCTTTAGACCTTCGAGGAGCGGGGTAGTAGGCTGGTAGCCGATCATTGCCTGAGCCTTGGATATGTCCATGATTCTCCTCGGGAAGCCACTCGGCTTGTTTTGATCGAATTCGTACTCGAACGGGACGACTGTCTTGAGCGTGGAGACGAGTTCCTCGATGGAGCATCCAGAACCACTTCCAAGATTCACAAAGCCTCCCTCGGTCCCGTAGTATGATGCCTGAATCATCCCTCGAGCCACGTCTTTGCTGAAGGCGAAATCCCGGATCGCCTTGCCGTCGCCCCAGATCTTGACAGGGTTTTCGCCACCATGAATTCTGGCCATCAAGGAAGGAATGACCATGGCGTTGTCCGGATCGAAGTTGTCTCCGGGGCCGTAAACGTTGCAGGGTCGGACGACGGCGTAGTGCCGCTCTCCATACTGAATCTGGTAGGATCGAATCTGCATTTCGGCCATTCGCTTCGCCCACCCAGGGAAGTGATCCATCGGAGGTTTCTCGTCAGTCAGTTCTCCGTCTTGGGGTTCGATGAACACCTCAGCGCTGGGATACGCTCCAATGGAGCTCGTGTACAGGATCTTCTGGACCCGGTTCATTCGAGCGGCTTCCAGTATGTTTGTGTTCATTTGAAGCAGTGGGACGAAGAAGGAGGCCGGCTTGGTCCGTGTGACCTCGAGAGAACCCTTGATCCCGGCAACGTGAAACACGACCTCCATCCCGGCCGATACCTCTCGGCAGAACCCGAAGTCTGTGAGGTCTCCTCGGATGAAACCTACATCGGAGGGAGGATCGATCTCATCCAGAGACACTACCGTCACCCGGGCTCCCAGCTCCAAGAGCTGGAGTACGACGCATCGCCCGATCAAACCAGTGCCCCCTGTTACCAGGGCCTCTCTGTTTTTGTAGTAATCGCGCACCTCTTTTTGAATCATTGGGCTTTTTCCCAGGCCACGTAGGTATAGACGTCGTTGTAGAGGCTGCCGAAAACACGGTGAACCTTGAGAATGCGAACCACTCCTTGTTCCTCGAGCCGGCGAAGGGCCGTGAGATAACCCTGTAGATAGCCCCGTTTCTCTATGTAGCTGCTAGCCACGTAATCGAAGAGTTTGGCTGGATCGTAGGTTTCTTGAAGAGTTTCCACGTTGACGCAAACGGAAAACGACTGTTCCAGTAGCCAGTCCAGAAAACGCTGGAACCGCACTCCGGTCTGCTCCAGTGCGCCGGCGGTGAAGACGGCGGCGCCTTCTTCGAGGCGTAGCGCATCGCTGGGCGAAAAGAAGTCGAACCTCTCTGCCCGAACGTGGATGCCGAGCCGCCCCCTCAAGTTTTCGACTATGTCGAGGGCGGATTGGGCCCAGTCCAATCCATAGAGCCTCTTGTCGGGATAGATTCTGGCGAGTTCGACCAGGTTTTGCCCGGGGCCGCAACCAAACTCGTATATCGACTCGGCTTGTGAAAAGTAGGTTCTAAAGAGGAATTGCCAGAGAACAGAAACAAAGTCGATCTCGAAGCTCGTGCTCTCCGGGAGGATGTACTCACCCCGGAGACGCTTGACGTCGTTCTTTATGAACTTTGGAACGAGAGTGCCTGGATCGAAGTCGGACCGCTCGAATTCGCGTAAGTTTTCTGACCAGCCGTCCTCCCACCGGCGGAGTCGGTGGGGCCCGGATACCTCGAGTTGTGAGTGCAGCGCCTTGAACACTCTGAGGAAAACGTTCTCCCGATCTTGTCCCGCAAGAACGCGATATCGAAAATCGTGCGCGGCGGCCGTCTCGACACATTCGGCCGGCAGGAGGCTGGCCGGGCAACCAAGAAACAGTGCCCAGTCGGTCGGGGTGATCGTTCTCGTCAGATCGAACGGCATTTAGTACGGGATGGCCAACCGGTCGTAGTCGAAACTATCCAATGATCGAAACGGATCTAATACGGGATGGCCAACCGGTCGTAGTCGAAACTATCCCAATCCTGTGTTTTGGGCACCCCGACATAGCGCCTGTACAAGGCATTCTTGTCCCTCTGCTCGATCTGATCGTAGTAGCGCGCCGGAGGGGTCAAATTGAATCGTTCCTGCAAGAGCCGGGTTACCGAATTCAGAGAGGGATTATGCGTGTGACGGTCCAAGTTGTCGCTGTAAAGAAATCCGTTCAACTTGGACTGAGCGAGGTCGAGATATGCGGTTACCTGCGGCTCTGTCATTTCCTGAAACGACTGAGTATTCAGAAACAGGTTGATCTCCGCGAGGTTCTGCAACTCTCGGAACTGGTAGTTCGGGAGGAAGATGAAGTCGTATCGGCCTGCCTTGCCTGTCACAATGTCCGGGGAAAAGGTCTTGGGTTGATAGATATAGATTCTTGCCGACGGGTTGTTCAGTGCGATGTAGCTGGCGGAAAATAAAAACATCTCCGGGAGGTCGACCAGGATGTAGGTCCCGCCGCTCTCGAGGCAGTTGAACAAGCCGTGAGCCAGTCCCCCGTAGCCCGTCCCGATCTCCACGATCAAGGGATCCCTGAAGTCTTCGAAGAATCCTGCTTGATAAAGGTTGAATACCGTCTTCTGGTACCAGGCGATATGGAAATTGACCCAGTGTTCCTTGTAGTTGAAGCTGAAATCAAAGAGGTCGTTGGTGAAGTCCGCCTTTGGCTCACTCAGCCAGTACCGCCGAGGAATGGAGCGGGTCACCCAGTGATATCCGAGATTCATGGCCAACTGCCGGGGATCAGGCGGCGGATCCATCATGGTGTAAAACTGGCCGCCTGAGAGGAAGAGCGTGTGGTATCGGATGTTGCGGAAATGCTTGTCCGGGAGATCCATCAAGTACTGGACTCTCTGCAAGGATTTCACCCAAAACTCCGACGCCAGCGCAATACCGTCGTGCCGGTAGCCGCGCTCCCGTTCCTCGAGCATGTCCCGAACCGACTGCTTGATCCACTGAATCTTCTGCTCGAAGTCGAGCTCGGTGTGCGGAATAGCTTGGACTGTCATTTTCGAACCAGCACGGGGATAGGCTTCTTGCCCTCGTGCGCTATGACCCAGGCCCAGTACCGCAGCCGGCCTTCAATCAGGTCGTATTCATACTGTCCTGAGGAATCCGTGGTAGGACGAAGTCGTACCGGTTTCAGGAACTCACTCTCGTGGAGCTCTTGTGCCAACTCGTAGGGGCTCGGAGTCAGGCCCAGATGGTTTTCCATGGCCTCTTCCATGGTCTGATAGGCGGGCCGGTTGTCCACTCCGTCCTGAACCACCCGGATACTCTCCGGAGCAACCATCAGCGGGCGGGAGGAGAAAAGTTGTGAGATTGCAGAACTATCCTTGGAACTCAAGACGATATCACCGGCGGCTGCGTTCTCCACGACATGATCGATCTTTGCCGCCTTTGGAATCACGGAGACATGGGAACGGGAGGACAACCAAGTGAGGGCGATTTGATGGGCGCTGCAATCATAGTTGCGGCCGATGGCTTCCAGAGTCTCGATCCTTTCTCCGTTTCCGACCAGCGTTCCCTGCTCCAACGGACTGTATGCCAGGAAGAGCTTGTCGGATCGCTGGCAGAACGGAATCAGACTCCATTCGGAGCTTCGGTCGAAAAGGTTGTATTCGGCCTGAACGGAGGCGATCGGATAGGGGCGAAAAGCTTCCTCAGCCCGTTGTAATTCGCGGAGCGTGAAGTTGCAGACGCCGACCATGCGGATCTTTCCCGCATCCATGAGCCGGGCCAGTCCCGTCATGGTCCGCTCGATCGCGATTTTATGGTTTGGCCAGTGAATCTGGTAAAGGTCAATCGTGTCCGTCTTCAAGCTCCGCAGGCTCCTTTCACAGGCTTCCACCACTTGATGCGGATGGAGATGATCGGGGGAAACCTTGGAAGCCAGAATGATCTTGCTCCGAATCTTTTGCATGACCGTTCCGAGCGTGGCCTCGCTCCGACCTTGATTGTACGCCTCGGCGGTATCGAGAAGCGTCATGCCCCGTTCAATTCCCTCGAGCAGCGCGTCGAGCGGTTGCCCCTTGTCGATTTTGCCGCAACCCTGGCCGATGACGGGCACCGGGAACGGAACGCTAGGCAAAGTGTTGTATCGCATAAGAGACAGTAGGCGTCTCCTCTCCGAGAGACGCATGAAAGGTCGTCCAAGTTGCACACGGAGTGCACGGGCGAGTTCGGGAAGCGGTTAGCGGAAAGCGCGCCGGAGCCCAGCCACGGCGCTAAATCCGAATATCCCAGCCGGTCAGGTTGTCGGTGTTGAAGTTGGCGCGGGTCGTCGCTCCGTTTTTCTCACCGGTCTCGGCAAGAAGCAGGTTCTTCATCTGGTTGCGAATTCCGTTGAGCTGGTGCGACAACTGGAGTCGGGGGAGATACCCTTCTGCTTTGGGATCATCTCCCATTTGATCCTTGTTGTACCAGATGTGGAGATTCATCTGAGACAAGATGATGACGATTCGAATCAAGCGACCCGAGAGAGTCAGTCCGTGCCGATCGATCAGCAAGTCGATGTCGTGCTCGAGCGCACGGACCTCCTTGCCCAGATCCTCCTTGTCGCATTCCAGCAGAACCTCCTTGATCTGATCGACCGTTAGGCGGTCGATCAACTCTGCCATGGGAAGATGGAATTGTCGTTGCGGACTTTTCATTGAGCGGCATACTCGCGGCAAGCGGCGATTTGACGGTTCTGCCGGAGCCAATCGACCGTATAGTGAATTCCTTGCTGCAGGGTGACTTCGCTACGAAAACCAATCAGTTTTTCTGCCAGCTCGACCTTGAGGAGTCGCACGGGGTCACCCGTCGGTTTTGTCGGATCCCATTCGATGCGGGGCTGTGGCTCGATGCAGTTGGCGATCGTCTCGGCCACTTCGCGGATGGTATGCCCCTTTCCGCTGCTCAGGTTTAGCGGCTGGCAGCCGGGAGACTGCTCCAACGCGACGAGAAGCCACTCCGCCAACTCATCGGAAAAGATGAAATCGCGTACGGCCGTCCCATCTCCCCACACGGAGACAGGGTTCTCGCCATCCAGCATGCGTCCGATGAGTGCGGGAATCACCTGAGCTGTTTTGGGGTTGAAGTCGTCGTATGGGCCGTACACGTTGCAGGGACGGATGATCCGCACGGCGTCCCAATCGTGTTCCACGTAGTAGGCTTCCCCCTGTATCTCGGCCATGCGCTTGACCAGGCCGGTGAAGCGGTCACTCTGCCTGGGAAGGCCGTTCCACATGGAGTCCTCGCCCTTGGGGGTATCGGCGGGCGGATAAGAGCAGATGCTGCCGACGAACAGAAATCGGTCGACCCGGTGACGAAAGGCGGCTTCCATCAGGTTTGTCTGAAACCAGACCATCGGGACCCAATAACTGGCTGCCCGGCTTTCGCCCGTTCCAACGGATCCCTTGATGGTAAGAAGATTGCAGACCATATCCATGCCCTCGGTCATTCTCAGACAATTGGCAAGGTCCGTCAGATCGATGCGCGTGAAGTTTGCCTGCACCGGGAGCACACTCCCAGCGTAGTCGTATGGATCCAGGGAGGCGACCGACACCCGCGCTCCCATGTCCACCAGGCGGCGGACGACGGGGATCCCGATCGTCCCGGTTCCTCCGGCCACCAGTACCTTCTTCCCGTGATAGAAGGACGTGTTTGCCCTGTGCTCAATCATGAACCAGGCTCAGCTGAGAGGCGTGCCATTGCTTGAACCGTCGCAGAATCCGATCGCCGTCCAGACCCACTTGTTCGTGCATCCATTGCCGATTTCCATAGGCGAAGGTCGTTTCATGCGGTATTCCCAATCTCAGCACAGGCACCTGAACGTTTTCATCTTGCAGCGCGGAGCAGACCGAGGATCCGAAGCCCCCTGGCAAGTAACTCTCCTCCAGGGTGACAAGACTTTGTGCCGTATCCGCGATTTGCGCCAACTTCTTGGTGTTGATCGGCACGGGCCGAAAAACGTCTACCACACCCGCGTCCCAACCTTCTTCCCGCAGTTTGTCGGCGAGGTCCAGGGCTCGATGGACCATGATCCCGGTGGCCAGGAGCATCACATCGCCCGCAGGCCGAACAACCCGCAGTCCATCCGACAGATTCGTCAACTCTGCTTCCATGACCAAGGGCAACGTTCCTTTTTCAAGCCGGAAGTAATTGGCCCCCGGGAGGCGAGCGGATTCGCGTGCAAACTCCTGTGTGATCCATGCATCCGAGGCGTTGAACACCGACATTCCGGGCACCAGACCGGCGGCAGCCATATCGAAGAGACCATGATGGGTCGGCCCATCGGAGCTGTAGGTGAAACCGCAGCCGACGCTGACGAGGTTTATGGGCAGGTCGTTGCCAGAGACGCTCACGCTGATTTGCTCGAGGCAACGGAGCGTGACAAAGTTGGCAATCGTATAGCAAAAGACACGCTTACCGGCCAAGGCGAGGCCGGATGCCACGTTCACCATGTTTTGCTCTGAGATGCCCACGTTGAACGCTTGGCTGGGAAACTCCTCCAGGATTCTGGTAAGGCCCTGCGCACCGTGATCGGCGGTAAGGATCATCACCGAATCATCCTCGGACACGATTGGATGCAGCGTGTCAAAGAAGGCATCCCGAAGGTCGACGGGGTGAGGGACGACCGTCATTGAAGGCAAGCCTCCAGCTCCACAACGGCCCTGTCATAACTAGGACCCTGCACGACACCGTGGTGCCACTCGGCCTTGTTCTCCATGAAGGAAACCCCTTTTCCCTTGATCGTATCCGCGATCAGAACCGTTGGGCCGGAGGACTCCTCACATGCATGCCTCAACGCTTCTCTCAGGGAAGGGAAATCGTGTCCGTTCAACCGGCGGGTGTTCCAAGCGAAGCTCTGCCACTTGTCCTCGAAGGGCTCCAACCGGACAATATTCTCGGTCGTATCATGAACACAGTAGCCGTTGCGATCGATGATGGCGATCAGGTTGTTCAGGCGATGGTGCGAAGCAAAGAGCGCAGCTTCCCAAACGGCGCCCTCGTGACACTCGCCGTCGCCAAGGACCACGAATACGCGGGTCTCTTTGCCGTCCAGCTTTGCCGCCCATGCCAGGCCAGCCCCGATTCCGAGCCCGTTGCCCAGTGAGCCGGAGCTTGTTTCGACCCCCGGAATCGTATAATCCGGATGTTCTCCCAGAAGGCCGCCGTTGGTGTTGTAGCTTGACAGCTCTTCCCTTGGGAAGAAGCCCAGGTCGGCCAGTACCGCATATAGCGCGACAGAGCAATGCCCCTTGCTCAGTATGAAACGATCCTGTCCGGATTCGATCGACGCACAACGGGATCGGACAGCTGAAGCACCGAGCCGGCGACCGAGCTCGTATCGGAGGAAGCCACCATGGAAAAGACTTACCAGAATATCCAAGACCGAAAGAGCCCCGCCCACGTGGCCTTTCTTCGCCTTCGCCACGGTGTGAAGGACATCGAGTCGCAGCTGCGCCGCCTTTCGAGATAACTCTGCGGGTTCAGTCAGAATGGTCCCTTGAACCGGTTTTCCCAAGAGTAGAATTCCTCTCCAGAAACGTCCGTCTTTGCCTGATCGAGCATTTCGTCTACGAGATGAACGATGTCCTTCGCGTACGGGTAATAGGCATTCTCCAGTGGCCGACTGGTTGGACATGGAAAAGCCTGGAAGCCCAGACGGCGGACCGGGTGATCGAGCTGGCCAAAGCATCGTTGCTGCACCTCGGCGGTCACCTCTGCCCCGAACCCACAAAAGACCCAATCATAGTCTGCGACCAGGCAACGTCGGGTCTTCGACACCGAGGCCACGATCGTTTCGATATCCAAAGGGGAGATGGTACGTGGATCTATGACTTCGACACTCACGCCTCTTCGCTCGAGAATCTCGGCCGCTTTGAGCGCTTCGATATTCATCCAGGAAACGGCGACGATCGTGATGTCGCTTCCTTCCCTGAGGATACGGCAGCGACCGATCGGCTCCCGATCGGAGGTCTCCGGTACCGTCCCCTCCACCTCGTAAAGCCAGCGGTGCTCGAGAAAGACTACGGGGTTATCATCACGAATGGCGGATTTGAGCAGTCCCTTGGCATCGGCGACGGTCGAGGGCAAGATGACCTTCAGGCCAGGCAGGTGTGCGAAAAAGGAATGGAGGGTCTTGCTGTGTTGATAGGCCTGTCCCCATCCTCGGCCGATCACCGAACGAAAAACGATCGGCGCCTTCAGCTCACCAGCCGAGCCGAACTGGTAGCTGCTGATCATGTTGGCCAGCTGGTTCATGGCAAGCAAGAGGAAATCCACCCGGATATGGACGTTGATGGGCCGCATGTGATTGACTGCAGCTCCAAGGCCAAAGCCAGCCAGTGCATCCTCCGAAAGAGGCGTGCTGAAGCAGCGTGAGGGCCCAAAGGATTCGACGAGATCGGCCGTACTGCCGAAAATACGTTTGTGATCCGCGACATCGACGCCGTAGACGAACACGTTGGGATCTCGGGCCATTTCTTCGTGCTGCGCCTCTTTAAGGGCATCCTTGAATTTGATCAATCTGCTCATATCCGACTTACCCGTAGACCATCGATGAAAGTGTGGCGCCGTCGGCAAAAGGCGCCCGCTGTGCTTTTTGTCGACTTCGCTCGACCATTTCTCGAACCTCTGACTCGAGCGCCGAGACCTCTTCGAGAGAGATGCCTCCCGCAAGTAGGCGTTCACGCTGGACCTGCAGGCAATCCCGCTGTTTCCAGGGATCTGCTTCGAAGGTCTCCCGGTACCCGAACTTGAAATCTTCAGAAACTCCCACGTGCTCGAGGTAGCGGTAGTAGCGGAAACGAATGAACCAGGGCCCGGCGCCCTGCCTCAGCTCGGTGACCGCCTCATGGGCTAGACGGTTTACTGTCTCCACATCGGTTGTCGAGCTCTCCCGAACACGAATATCGAATCGTTCCACGATGTCGGTAATGGAATAGAATCCCTGTCGCTCAGTTTGGAATGTATGGACAGCTAGACCGTTGTCTTCGCAGACGAAGAGGATCGGGAGCCTCATCATGCAGACGAGGTTGAGCGACTCCCAGAAGGCACCCTCCTCGAGAGCGCCGTCGCCAAAGAAGGCAACCACCACGTGGCCCAGCTTCTTTGCTCTCTGGGCAAAGGCAGCGCCAGCCGCAACCGAGATGTTACTGGCCACGATTGCCGAACAAGGCATGCAACCCTTTCGCGGAAGCGACAGATGCATGGACCCGGCGATGCCACCGGCGCACCCGGTGGCCCTTCCGTAGAGCTCCCCGAAGAAGAGATCGGTCTCCATGGTCTTCGCCAGATAAAGAGCGTGGCTGCGATAGGTCCCGAAAACCTGGTCGCTGTCTTGCAGTGCTTCACAGATGCCGGCCGAGATGTGTTCCGCCCCAGCCGACATGTGCATCGGTGTTTTCATCTCGTCATCGAAGTAGTGCTTGCCGATGCTATCCTCCGCTTCCCGTATGAGATATAGCTTTTTATAGAGCGACAGTGAAAGCTCTGGGTTCGGCAAGGTGATTGTGTCGGTTCGGGATCGGCCACGTGCAAGTCGGTCCGGATACCGACTCGGCGCTTCGGTCCAGGTTTGGATAGTGGATTGCAACGTGATTCTCCTGGTCGGGTTACGCGTGGACGCTACCGGATGAGGGTAACGAGGGAAGGTTCTGGTAACCGCCGGGTTGTTGGAATTCATCCATTGAGCAAAGGGTTCGGCGGCTCGGGGCACAATCGGCGGTTACAGCTTCGCCCCCTCAGTCACAGTGCGCTTTCTACGCAACCGATTGATGACAATTAGGTTTTCAATAAATCTGACGGTGACCTTAGCGGCACCGGGAAAACTCCAGTTTGAATCGGCCGGGGTCTGAGAATGATTAGCCTTTTTTATCTGTTGAATGAATGGAACCGGGGGAAGCGTGAGGGGGGATGTTCAATGGCGAAGGGAGTTTCAGCAGGTCGGTGTAGCACCGGAGGAGAATCTGGGGCCCGTGATTATTAACTGATTGAAGTTTCGCTGTCGGCCTTTCTCCTTATCGCTCTCCGCCCCTTCATTGGAAACGGTTAATTATTGGGATCGGTTGGCGGCCCTGAGACAGGATGGATACGAGCAAAAAGCCTCAATAGTTGCGGCGGAACACCCGAAGATGACACGCATCCCAATCAGCGGCGATGAGCTTATCTCCGTCAACGAGCAGACCGCTTGGGGAGAAGTCCACCGCCAAGTCTTCTATCTTCTCGCCTTCAGGTGTCCAAAGCATTATTTTCCGATGGAATCGATACGCGCTCACCGCGATGATGCCGTCGGAAAACTGAGCGGCACATTCGGGCCTCAGCAGTTTATTGGCCCCCCAGCCGAGAGAGCCAATTTCGCGAAGGTGATTTCCCTCCTCGTCGATTTTTAGAAGGCGGTGGTTCCTCTGGTCCACGACCCAGCGAGAACTCTCCGGTTGCTGTCGATCCACGAATACGGAAACTGGAAGGCGGAGCCTCCCGGAAAGGGGGGTTGCTGAACCTGGATAAAGGACTCTGGTCGAACCGTTGGGCCATACCTCCAAGACTTGGTCGCTACCCATGTCTGTAACAAGCATGGTTCCTCTGGGCGTCGAACAGATTCCGTAGGGGATTTTGAATTCCTGACAGATGGACAGTGGAGTCCACGATCCGGCGGAGACGTCGTAGATCCAAATGAACGGTTCGTCCAGGTTCAGAACCCAGATTCGATCCCGCTCGTCTGCGGCAATCCCCACCGGCCGTGTCAGCGGCGGGAGGGTTGCTTCCGGCACTGTTTCCAACAGTGATCCTTGACTATCGAGATGGACCACGGCCTGACCCTGGGCGAGAGATACAAACAAGTGTCCGTTTGAGGTTCTAGCGATTCGGCCAGGGGCCGGCGACTTCGCTCGACCGGCGGAACCCAGGTCTATGCACGCTGTTTCCTCCAGGTGTTTCGAGCCACATTGACGATGGGGAGTGGGGGGCCAAATCCAGGGGCTCGATGTGGCAAAGGCAACGCCATCGGCTGACGGATCCGCTTTCAAAGGCCCCGGAAACAATGCCACCGTCTCCGCGGGACGGATCCACCGGTCCACCTCCTTGATGATCTCTTGGAGCGACTCTTCGTGTCGCACAAGCGCAACTCTCCATGCCCGGATCAGATCCTCGTCTCCATCCGGCGATGCTGCGGCGGGACCAGGGGGAAGGTATGTCGGTAGTGAGATCCGGAGTGAGTACAGCTCGTCTACCTTCCGCTGTATATCGTCCATCCTTCTGTAGATGGAGGTGCACAGATCTTCCCACATTTCCGACACCTGCGTCAGGCGTCCCCGCTGCTCCGGCCCCGTAGTGTCACTGCAGAGTAGACTGGATTTCTGAAGTGCCAGGTAGAGACGATGAATCGGCCGGTTGATTGCGCGCCGAGCCTTGAGCACATCTTCGCGTACCCGGAGTGAGTTTTCTTGAATTTTCAACGCCATCTTTGCGAGAGCGTCGACATCCCGGAACTGAACCTGCAATAGATCGATCACCGCACTGGCCAAGCCCGGGACAGGCTCCAGGAGCCGGCTCAGTTCCAGCAGCGCACCGCTCGTTTCTTCACTCGCGCTGGTCGCACGGACATCTTCCTGCAACGTTGCCCACAGCAGGCTGAACGGTCGCGACGACAGGGTCCGGTTTTTTGCCGGCCACTGGAATTTTTCCAGCCGACCCTGGATTTGAAGCCAGAATTGGTCGGAGGGAAGACTGGAAGACACCGGCGTTCCTTCGACTTGCGCGTCTGCCCATGTCATCGAGGCACAGCAGAAGTGACTGAGGCGCCTGTCTTGTTCCTGCCAGCTAATGAATCCCGACTCATCCCCGGAGATCCATATCCCGTCGCCGGGACTCTGGATAGCGAGGGGGAAGAGGTTGCCGGCCAAGACCTGTTTCAGCCGTCCCGAGTGGGGTTCGGATAGAAATATTGCGTCGTCCCCGCGACCCAGAATTCGGTCGGGGTAGTAGAGCGGATCATAGGCTGGAGAAGGCCGAACGAATCCCGTTGGCAAGGCGTGATCCAGGTTCATCGGCTGCTGCTTGTCCCACAGATCCTCGAAGCGCGGCGCCATTTCGCGTCCAATCTCGAGAACGAGATCCCCGCCCGTTGCCATCACGCAGAGGCGATGGTTGCCTCGATCCAGCACCAGCCAATGCCCGCCAGACAGGTTCTCATCCTGACGGGCCAAAAAGCGGATATCGGAGACATCGTCAAAGACGCGCTCCCCGGAGCGGTTCCAGGAGTGCAGTGGCTTGCCGTCGAGTCCGAGAAACTGGATACGGTGGTTCCAGGCGTCGCAAACGGCTAGACACCGGAGATTCTCTTGGCCCGTCCGGAGCCAACCGATCGACAGCCCGCGTGGATACCAAAACTCCCCTGGATCGGAGCCCTTTTCCCCGACGGACCAGCGAACAGCTCCCTCTGGAGTGAGTGAGACAACCCGATGATTGAACTCGTCGGAATAGTAGAGGTGGCCTGCATCATCTTGGACGACACTGTGCAACAACGCCGGTGCTAGGGTGCCGTCGGGTAAACGCAGTGCGCTCGTTTTCTGAGGGCTTGCCTTGGAAGGGTTAGAAACCGTCGAAGCCATTGAAAGGCCATTTCTTTGAGAGAGTGGGGTCCGGGGGAGGTTGTCCCGCGTTGGGCCACCCATCCGGTGCCCTCATCGTCTCACGTTATTGGCTGCTTTAGGAATCAGCTTCCGGACCATGAGCCCAGGGGAGCGCAGGGGGGGCGCGCAGTGGCGCGCGGGGGCGCAGGATTCGGGACTAGAGGACATCCGGAGAGTAACTTTTCCGGCTGGGAAGGGAGCGCAGCGGGTGCGAGGTGATTCGATCCGGCATATCGCTCCGAGCGTTCAAATTCGCATCCAGGTATTGCGAATCGCGCGCCGAAGCCAGGGCCACTTGCTCTCGTGCCTCAGAAATGCGCCCGGACTTAGCAAGAGCCACACCTAGATTGTTTGCCCCCTCGGCCGAGGGCCGGATATCCTCGGCCGCTTCGAGGCAGGCAATCGAATCCGTCAGCTGTCCCAAATACAGGTGCAAGGTGCCGCGATGAAATTGGATTCTCCAGCTCTCCACAAAGGGAGCCGGGCCGTCGGGCTCGAGGATAAGGTTGTCATCTGGGTTGGCGGATTCGATCTCCAGAACCCACCGCAGGGCGCGATGATACTCTTCCCGGTAGATGGCAACGGAAATCAAACCCCATTGGGTCAGAGGACCGGAGTAGCCGGCCTGCGAATACAAACGACGGATATCGTGGTAGTCGTGCTTGCCTAGACACTGGCGGACCATTCTCCTCTGGTTGTGCAGCTGGCGCGATAGGCTTTCCGGCTGTGCGTGGATCCGATAGCCAACGGATTCGAGGAGCCCGACCCTTCCGCCCGCAGCAATGGCACGAAGCATGAAGTCGAGGTCTTCGGCTCCGTGCAGAAGTGGGTCGTAGCCGATCTCCAGGGCGAAAGCGACCCGAACCCCCAGGGCTCCTATGCTTGGAAGGTAATTCCGCTCGAAGAGCCGGGCCAGAGGATGACGGGCTCTCAGGAAGTCCGGAATGGGGAGGACCTGGACTGCCACCGGACTGGACGGATCGTGAAGCTCGGCCCCGTCGCACACGATATCCGCCTTGTCCGTTTGGAGAGCTTGCAGCATCCTCGGCACTCGCTCGGGGAGGAATTCGTCATCGGAATCCAGCCAGACGGCGTAAGGGGAGTCGGTCGCCTGGATGGCCGTTTGGCGTACGATCCCAATCGTCCCGTGTGTCTCGGTTTGCACGACATGCAACTGGTCTCTGCAGAGCTCCCGGGCGATCAGTACGGTGTCGTCGCTCGAAAAATCATCTACCAGCACGATGGGAAAATCGCCTTGTGCCATTACCGAGCGGAGCGCTCGCTCGATTGTCGCGCCGGCGTTGCGGGCAGGAATCAGAACCGTAATGGGGCGCACAGCCTTATCTCTCACAAGAGTTTGGAGTTTGGAATTTCGAAGGGCGAAGCCCTTCGAAAAGGCTGGCTAGCGGGCACTTTTCTTCGAGCGCTGCCGGGAGATCAGCGGGATCCTCTCGTACTGGATGACCTCTGAGAGGATTCTGTCCAGATCGTACGTGTTTTCATAACCGATCAGCTTTTTGATCTTGCCGATGTCGGGAACCCGGCGCTCCATGTCCTCGAAGCCTTCCTCGTATGCTTCATCGTAAGGAATATGGACGATTTCAGAGCTGCTGCCGGTTAGATCCTTGATCTGCTGTGCCAGCTTGTTGATCGCGATTTCGCCTTCCCCTCCGATGTTGAAGACCTCTCCCACGGCTCTGGGTTCGTCAATCAGCGCAATGAGTCCGTCGACTACGTCCTTCACAAACGTGAAGTTGCGGGTCTGCTCGCCGTCTCCATACACGGTGAGCGGCTCATGGCGCAGGGCCTGACGCACGAGTCGGGGAATTACCATTCCGTAACGACCGCTTTGCCGGGGGCCGACGGTATTGAAAAGCCTGGTAATAACGACGGGGAGATGTTGTGTCTTCCAATAGGCGATCGCGAAGAATTCATCCAGAGCCTTGGAACTGGCATAGCTCCAGCGGGCCACCGTGGTGGGTCCATAGACTCTCGATTCTTCTTCATGTAATGGAGCCTTGGAATTCCTGCCGTATATCTCGGAGGTCGAGGCGATCAGAATCTTTTTGCGAAACTTGTTCGCCAGTTCCAATACTATTTCGGTCCCTACGATATTCGTGTGCAGAGACTTGAGAGGTTCCTCGATGATCAGCCGGACGCCGACCGCCGCCGCCAGATGGACGATCACATCGCAGGTGCCGACCAGCTCGAGCATCAAATCCCGCTTCAGAATGGTTTCATTGGAGAAATGGAAGAGGCGATTCTCGAGAAGCCCCTCGATGTTGTCGCGGTTGCCCGTTGAGAGGTCATCGATGACGTAGACTTCATCACCGCGCTTTAGATACGCCTCAGACAGATAGGAGCCGATAAAACCCGCTCCCCCGGTGATCAGCACTTTCAACTTGCCCCCTCCCAGCCGATCCGACTTCACATCTGCATGACGAGGAAAGGCAGCGTATACGTTAACAATATGACTGTCAATCATTTCGCCAGCCCCCAATTCAATTTTTAACCGCGGGGAGCATTCGCTATAATTCAATCAGCGGGATTTGCCGGCGGGGTGAAATCCTTGTAAGCTTCTCGGCGAGCCACTTCCAATGCGAAGCTGTGGGCCTTTATGTGGATCCCAACCAAGAACGACCAGCCGACAGACGGGGCGCGAACCCGTCATTATGTGCTTGGAACCATCGCATTCTTGACCCTGGCGTTGGTTCTAACGCAAATTTTTCTGCATCAAACATCGGTTGGGAGTCCGAAGTTTGTCGGCGGCACATGGGTCCTGTGGACAGCCACGGTACTGGTGATTCTGGCGCTGCTCATCCTGGTCACCGTTCTGGGCCGCAACCTCATCAAACTGTACTTTGAGAGGAAGAGCGGCCAAGTCGGCAGCGGATTCAAGACCAAGATCGTGAGTACGTTTGTCGCGCTTTCTCTCCTGCCTGCCACGCTGCTGTTCTTTCTGGCGTATTTTCTCATCAGTAGCTCCATCGATCAGTGGTTTAGCGCACCCGCAGGACAGATGTTGCAGTACAGTCGGGCGATTGCGGAGCAGTACTACCAGGAGCGGCAGGAGCAGGCCCAGCGCTTCACGGGCACCGTTGTGGCGTCGATTGTTCACGACGACGTCCGTGTAGGAGACCTACAGCCAAGGCTAGAGGAAGCGTGCCGGCAATATGAGTTTAGCGGAGCTCAAGTATACGACCAGACCGGCGAGCTTGCCGCCGAGGCAGGAACGAGAATCTCGACGCGGGACCACGAGGAGCGCATCGGACAACTCGTCCGGGACGCACTCCAGGGGGCCAATCGTTTGCACCTGGAACGAATCATGCCCATGGATCCGTTTCGGGAAGTAGTTTGGGCGACGGCCCCGATCCAGGACTCGGCGGGCAATATCGTGGGCGCGTTGGTGACGGAGTCTTTGATTTCACAAAGCATGCAATTCCAGGTGTCCTCTGTGAAGGAGGGTTATGAGGCCTACGAGCAGCTCCGGAAAGAGCAGAACGCACTTCGCTTTACTTACATCATGATTCTTGCGCTATCGACGCTACTGATCGTCTTCGCCTTCGCCTGGGTTGCGATGTATTTGACCAAGAGAATAACAGGACCGATCCAGGCTCTGGCGGAGGGGGCGGCGGCCGTGGCCGTGGGGAACCTGGACTATCGTGTCCAGTGCGAGGCATTCGACGAGCTCGGCAGCCTGGTGAACTCGTTCAACGGGATGACCGGCGAGCTCCAAGAAAACAAGACCAACATCGAGGCGGCTCAGAACAGTCTTCGGCAGACCAATGTCGAGCTGGATGACCGGCGGCGCTATATCGAAACTATTCTGCAAACGATCGCGACCGGTGTCATTTCGTTGGATAACCGTTTCAACATTCGAACCATCAACCGGGCGGCGGTCCAGATGCTGGACATCAAGGGTCCGATCGAGAACCTGACATTGGGCCAAGTGTTGCAGAGTCCCGCAAATGAGACCATGAAGATGTTGCTCCACAAGGCCGCCGTGTTGGGGCCCGTAATTCGCGACATCGAGCTTACCCTTCCGAGCAAGACGCTTCATATGGCGACGACCGTGACCCCGCTGGTGGATGGCAGCGGTGAGCGCTCCGGATGGGTCATCGTCATGGATGATGTCACCGAGCTCATCCGGGCTGAAAAGATGACGGCGTGGCGGGAAGTGGCGCGCCGACTAGCCCACGAGATCAAGAACCCCCTGACTCCGATCCAGCTGTCTGCCGAGAGAATCCTGCGCCGCTATCGCCAGATACAACAGTCCGCCGAGAAAAGGCCGGAATGGACTGAGGACTGGAACCGCTTTGACAGCCTGGTCACGGAATGCACCCGGACCATCACGCAGGAGGCGTTGTCGCTGAAGACACTAGTCGATGAGTTTACTCGATTTGCTCGGCTGCCGGTCGCGCGGTTGCAGGAAGAGGATGTACACGAAGTTCTCGACAACACATTGAATCTATACAATGGTCGCTTCGTCGACGTCAGGTTGCAAAAGAACTTCGATTCGGCGTTACCCCACCTTCAACTGGACGTAGAGCAGATGAAGCGAGTGTTTCGGAACCTCTTCGATAACGCTCTGGAAGCGATGGCGGACAACGCCCACGCAAAGATCCTGCAAATCCAAACCTCCAGGAATTCGCTGAAGGGTTCCGTTCGGATCGAGATTGCCGATACCGGCAAGGGGTTTCCAGATGAATACCAGAACAGTCTGTTTCTCCCGTACTTTTCTACTCGAAAAGGTGGAACCGGCCTCGGCTTGGCCATCGTTCGTCAGATCGTTACCGAGCATCATGGGCAGGTGAGTGCGGAACCGAACATTCCACTCGGAACGCGGATCGTCATCGATCTGCCGCTGGCGGCCAACTAGGCACTCCCGTTCGTAAGGCGGTAACGTTTGCGTGTGGGGCTAATAAGGTGAGGTCGCGAAAGAGAGCGTCAGTGTATTCGGGATAGAGGTACCAAAGGAAAAGGAAGCGGTGCCAGAGGCACCAGGCGAGGTGCCAGAGGCACCAGGAAAGAGCAATTCCTCACTATGAGCAAAGCGCCGATTCTTGTGGTGGATGATGAGCGGGCTGTCCAGGCCTCCTTGCTTGCCATCCTGAAGGACGAAGGGTTCGATGCCCACGGCGTCTCGACGGGAGAGGAGTGTCTCTCGCTTCTTGCCAGGCAGGAGTTTTCCATTGTGCTGCTCGACGTGTGGCTTCCGGGCATGGATGGCCTGACCGTGTTGGAGAGTATCCGAAAGATCGCACCCTTTGTGAGCGTCATCATGATTTCGGGTCATGCCTCCATCGAATCCGCCGTGCGAGCGACAAAACTCGGCGCCTTTGATTTTGTCGAGAAGCCTCTATCATTAGAAAAGACGCTCCTGGTAATCAAGAACGCCCTCCACCAGCGCGAGCTCGAAGAAGAAAATCGAAGCCTGCGTGCACAGATCAGCAGGAAGTACGTCATGATCGGGGATTCAGTCCCCATGCAGGCATTGCGGCAGCAGATAGAGTTTGCCGCTCCAACAAACGGGCGGGTGTTGATCTGTGGAGAAAACGGTACCGGGAAAGAGCTGGTGGCTCACTTGCTTCATCTCCGAAGTCAACGGAGCGAACGGACCTTCGTAGAGATGAACTGTGCGGCCATACCCGAAGAGCTCATCGAGAGCGAGCTCTTTGGTCACGTCAAGGGCTCGTTCACTGGAGCGAGTGAAGACAAGGAAGGGAAGTTTTCTCTCGCCGACGGGGGAACGCTCTTTTTGGACGAAGTGGGAGACATGAGCCCGAAGACGCAGGCGAAGGTCCTGCGCGTGCTCGAGGAGCAGCAATTCACTCCAGTTGGCGGCAAGAGCTCAGTCCGAGTTGACGTGAGGGTCATCGCGTCTACGAACAAGGATCTCGAGAGAGAGATCGAGTTGGGTAGCTTTAGAGAGGACCTATACTATCGACTCAATGTCATTCCGTTCCAACTTCCCCCGCTTCGCGAGCGCAAGGAAGACATTCCGGAATTGATGCAGCATCACCTCGAATTGTTTGCCAACCGATACGGCAAGCGACCGCCGGCCATGAGCTCCAAAGCCCAAGAAGTCATGCAGGCCTATCCGTGGCCCGGAAATGTTCGCGAACTGCGGAACGTAATGGAACGATTCATCATAATGACGCCGCGTTCCCGGATTGACGTTTTTGACCTTCCCGAATCGGTGCTACGGAAGACGGTGTTCGTATCGGGGCAAAAGGAGAAACCGAGCTCCCTTCAAGAGGCCAGAGAAGAGTTCGAAAAGGATTTCATCTTGAGCAAGCTGGCCGAGCACAAAGGCAACGTGAGGCAGGCGGCCCAGTCCCTGAAGATCGAGCGCAGCAACCTCTACCGCAAGATGAAGCAGCTGCGGATTCCTTACGCGATGCGAGAAGATGGAGAAGGAGTGCATTGAGTCCTCTATGGTTCATAGGGGTCTTACCGTATGCTGGGTTCAGTATTCTGGGTTGAACAAGTCGCCGAACGGCCGCCCGTATAGCTGAGCGACTCTCAGGGGGAATTTGGGAAGGTGGGTACCGACATAGTCGTCATCGGCGGAGGACTGGCCGGCTCGGAGGCGGCCTGGCAGATTGCCCGGAGAGGATTGCCCGTCCGCTTGTACGAAATGCGTCCGTCCGTCCCAACAGTGGCCCACAAGACATCCAAGCTGGCGGAGCTCGTCTGTAGCAACTCGTTGAAATCGAACACGCCCTCGAGCGCACCATTCTTGCTCAAAGAGGAACTGCGTCAGCTGGGAAGCCTTTTGATCGAGGTGGCAGACGAAATTCGCATTCCGGCCGGCCAGGCCCTTGCCGTCGACCGCGAAGAATTTTCTTCCCGGATCACGCAGGCGATCGACCAGGAATTGCTCATCGATCGGGTCGAAGAAGAGGTAAAGGAGCTCCCCGAGTGCGCTGTCTGTGTGGTCGCAACCGGCCCGCTCACCTCTCATGCGCTGGCCGGGTCGATCGAGCGTTTCACAGGCGCCGAGCACCTCTTTTTCTACGATGCGATCTCACCCATCGTGGATGCAACCACGATCGACAAAACCAAGCTCTTCAGCGCGTCTCGATACGGCAAGGGAGGGGACGACTATCTCAACGCGCCGATGGATCAGCAGCAGTATGATCGCTTTTATGACGCGCTGGTCAGCGCCGAGTCGGTGGCGCTGCATGAGTGCGAAAAGACGATGTTTTTCGAGGCGTGCTTGCCCATCGAGGAGCTTGCGCGACGGGGCCGCGACACCATGAGATTCGGGCCGATGAAACCGGTCGGGCTACAAGATCCCAAAACGGGGCGTCGGCCCTATGCCGCGGTCCAGCTTCGGCTCGAGAATCTCATGGCTGATAGCTATAACCTGGTTGGTTTTCAATGCCATCTCAAATTTCCGGAACAGAAGCGGGTTTTGCGCATGATCCCCGGTCTGGATCAAGCCGAATTCCTACGTTTCGGTCAGGTTCACCGCAACACATTCATACAATCTCCAAGGGTCTTGAAGCCCACGCTTCAGGCGCGAGAGAATCATCACATGTTGTTTGCCGGCCAGATCTGTGGAGTCGAGGGATATGTCGAATCGATTGCCACTGGACTCCTGGCAGGAATAAATGCGGCCCGTCTTGCCACGCAGCAGCACTGCATCGTTCCCCCGAGGGGCACCGCATGTGGTAGCCTCCTTCACTACATTGCCTTTTCCGATCCGCAGAACTTTCAACCGGCAAATATCAGCTTCGGTTTGCTGCCACAAGCCTCGGTGGAAGCAACGAAGATCCGGAACAGGAAGGAACGGCATGAGCGGCAGGTCGCGGAGGCGCTAGGCGAGATGACCCAGTGGACACGAGCGAGCGCAAGCGGCAGTGAGAAAACGTTGGCGGAGCCTCGACCGTCGTGAGCCACAACGAAAAGGGTTTGACGGGCTGGATCCAGGAGTATTTGGATTACTTGAGTTACGAAAAGCAAGCGTCTCCCCACACGGTCCGAAGCTACACTTCGGACTTGATGCAATTCCACAGTCACCTGACGACCGACACCAAGGGGAAACCGAGGCAGGAGCCTCCATTGGACCAGATTGACAATCTGACGATTCGAGAGTTCCTTGGCTTTCTGTATAGGACGGGAAACAAGAAAAGCTCGGTCGCTCGAAAACTGGCTACTTTGCGATCCTTTTTGAAGTATGTGTCGTCGAAGGGCGTGGTCCATGGCAATGCGGCTGCGCTCGTTGCGTCACCACGGCAAGAGAAACGGCTGCCGGATTATCTGATGGTCGATGTCGTCGAAAGGTTGATCGAGTCCCCGGACACTGCAAGCCCACTCGGAAAACGCGATCGAGCCATTCTGGAGCTCCTGTACGCATCGGGCCTTCGAGTCGGGGAGCTCGTGGCGCTCGAGTTGCAGGACTTGAACATGGAGGAGCAAATTCTGAGAGTGCTGGGAAAGGGGAGGAAGGAACGCCTGGTTCCGTTTGGTGGCGCGGCTCATACGGCGCTCGAGGACTATTTGGGCGTCCGGATCGAGCTCGCGACTCGCCGTGATCCCGCCCGGAGCGGAAGCGCGGTCTTTCTGAACTTTCGGGGGGGGAGACTCAGTTCGAGGAGCGTGGCAAAGATCGTGGCACGCTATGCCAATCAACTCATCGAGCGGTCGGGAGCACATCCGCACACACTGCGCCACACGTTTGCCACCCATATGCTCAACGCCGGAGCCGATCTGCGGGTCATCCAAGAATTGCTGGGGCACCAGAGTCTGTCCACAACCCAGAAGTACACGCACGTTTCCACAGAGCAGCTGCTTCGAGTCCACGAAGCGTGTCACCCAAGGGCGCGCAAACGCTAAGGCGGCGCGCAACAGCGCTTAGGGACGTCCCCCACGTTTCCGTTTCTTCGCAAACTCCATTCCACAGAAAACTCGGAAACGTGGGGGGGATGTCCCTACGAGCGGAGCTTCTCCGCGAGGACAGAGATGATCTCGGAAATGTCGAAGACGTCTCCCGTTTTCGCCCTGCGGTCGAACAGCTCCGCCTTGCCCTCTTTCAGTTTTTGCGGCCCCAGGACCAGACGGTACGGGACGCCGACCAGATCCGCGTCCTTGAACTTCACGCCGGGTCGTTCCAGACGGTCGTCCAATAGGGCGTCGATGCCGTGAGCCTGCAATTGCCGATAGAGATCATCGGCGGCGGCTTGCATCTCTCCCTTGTAGTTGATGGGAGTGATCACAGTCGAGAAGGGCGCGATGGCGCTCGGCCAGACGATCCCGTCGGAATCGTGGTACAACTCCACCGCCGAAGACATGATCCGTTCGAGGCCAATGCCGTAACTTCCCATGACGATAGGGGTCTGCTTGCCTTCCGGGTTGAGAACCATGGCTCCCATGCTCTCGGAATACTTGGTGCCCAGCTTGAAAATATGTCCGACCTCGGCTGCTTTGTAGACGTCGAGAGCATCCCCGCAACGGATGCACGGCTCCCCTTTTTGTACTTGCCTGAGATCCGTCCAGGCTGGCTTGAAGTGCACATCTGGGGTCACGCCCTGCAGGTGGTAATCGTCCTTGTTTGCTCCGCAGGTCAGATTCTGCCGTCCTTGAAGCCTGGAATCAGCATAAATCGCTATATCCGATAAGCCGACTGGTCCCAGGCTGCCGGCATCGGCGCCGAATAGCTCGCGGATCTCTTCAGGATTCGCTGGGCGGGCGTGCGTACTCTGGAGTGCAGCAAGGACCTTGGTCTCGTTGAGCTGATCGTCGCCCTGAACCAAAAAGAGAAAAGGTTGGTCATCGACCACGTACACCAGGGACTTGATCTGGCTTCCGGGACTACATCCGAGAAAGTCACTGACTTCGGCGATCGTCTTCTTGTCCGGCGTGTGCACTTCGGTGAGTTCGCCAGAAGGCGCAGAGTCCGACTTCGCTTCAGGTTTCGAAGTCGCGAGCTCCAGATTGGCCGCATATTGGCAGGAAGCACACGTGACGACAAAATCTTCTCCGGCATCCATCCGGACCATGAACTCCTGGGAATGGCTTCCTCCCATGGCGCCGGAGCTGGCCTCCACTCCGACAAAATCCAAGCCACAACGTCGATAGATTCGGCAGTACGCGTCGTGGTGTTTCTGATAGCTTTGGTCGAGCCCGTCGTCGTTGATGTCAAAGGAGTACGAATCCTTCATGATGAACTGACGCAGGCGCAACAACCCCGACTTCGGACGCTCTTCATCCCTGAATTTCGTTTGGATCTGATACCATGTTTGCGGTAGATCCTTGTAAGAACGGATCTCGCCGCGCGCGATCGCCGTGAACACTTCCTCGTGCGTCATCCCGAGGCACAAATCCCTTCCCCAACGGTCTTTCAGCCGAAACATCGTGGGGCCCATGTCTTCCCATCTTCCGCTCTCCTGCCAAATGCTGGCCGGATGAATAGCTGGAAGAAAGAACTCCTGCGCGCCAATGGCGCCCATTTCTTCCCGAATGATCTGGCTGATCTTCAAGAGGGTCCGCTGCCCCAACGGCAAGTATGAGTATATCCCGGCACCGAGTTGACGAATGAAGCCGGCCCTGAGTAGGAGCTGATGAGACGGCGATTCCGCATCTGCCGGGTTGTCTCTCAACGTGGGTATGAAGGTGTTGGACCATCGCATGGGTCTCCGCCTTTTTTTAGGGAATTATAAGAAACGCTTGACATTTCCCCTCTCCTTTTGTATACTATTTCCATGACAAAGACAAAGCACAAAGCACAAAGCACCTGGAAAGTCTCACCGCAAGGGTCTCACCGTTCTCCAGTTGCTCGAATTGTTTCCCAATGAAGAGGTTGCGACCAAGTGGTTTGAAGACCAGCTTTGGGACGGTAGCCGGTGCTGTGGACACTGCGGGAGCCTCAACACTAGTGAGACCCCCAACGCAAAGCCGATGCCCTACTGGTGCACCGATTGCCGGAGTTACTTCTCGGTCAGAACTGGGACCGCACTGGCGCACACCAAGATTCACCTCCGCAAGTGGGTCGTGGCCATCTACCTGGAACTGACGAGCCTCAAGAGCATCAGCAGCATGAAGCTGCACCGGGATATCGGAGTCAGCCAGCCCGCCGCATGGTTCATGCTCCACCGGATTCGTGAGGCTTGGTCCCGCACGGACAACGGAGCCCCTTTCTCCGGTCCTGTGGAAGTCGATGAGACCTACATGGGTGGCAAGCGCAGGAATATGAGCAAGTCCAATAGAGCCAAGCTGGAAGGCCGAGGTCCAGTTGGCAAGACCGCCGTAGCGGGAATCAAAGACCGAGCTAGCAACCGCGTCCAGGCCACAGTTGTCCCGAATACCAAGAGCGAGACCATGAGCCGCTTTATCATGGAGCACGTTGAGCCTGGAGCCAGAATCTACACCGATGATGCTTTGACCTATCACACCCTGCCAAATCATGAGACGGTCAAGCACTCGGTCGGCGAGTACGTGAGGGGCAAGGCCCACACCAACGGCGTCGAGAGCTTCTGGTCGATGTTGAAGCGGGCGCATACGGGAGTCTTCCATAAGATCAGTCCTAAGCATCTGGACCGCTATGTTCGGGAGTTTGCGGGGAAGCACAATCTTCGTCATGCTGACACCCTGCATCAGATGCGACAAGTTGTTGTGAATCTGGTCGAGAAGAGGCTGACGTATCGGGCACTGACTGCAGATAACGGGTTGTCTTCCGGTGCCCGGTCATAAGGGCTCTCACCAAATCCCCTGGGGCTGCATCTCCATAGTCAGGTCGTTTTCTCATGACTTTCTTTCTGGGTAGAGCCCAACGATGCCAAGATCGTTGCACTCACCTTGAGCGTAATCTCGCCTCTGGACAGCATCCCTGTATTCTTCGGTGTGCGGATACCTCGTGCTTAGACTCATGGAGCCTAAGCAAAGCACGGGCTTTGATGTCTTCACGTTCCTGCTTTGTCATACCCTAAACCCTCGCCTATTTCTCATATTGTAATTCTCCGACACGGCGATCATTTCCTAGAACCAGTCTCGATCCTTACGACTAGACCGTCATTCGCGTCCACATCCACGCCAATCGTGTATCTCGTTTCGTAGTCCACCCCATTCCTATCTTTGTACTTGATTCGGCCCTTCGCTTCTGCACTCCGTTTGTCGCCCATTTCCCTTTGCCAGCCGCGGAGCACCTTAAAGATAGGACAACCAGATGGAGTATTTTTTAGGAGTATAGCTGGGGCCGCATTTGGGTGAAAGAAACACTTATCTCCAGGCTCCAGCTGCGAGACCTCAGGACCAGTGAACTCTATAGGGTATTTCCCCATCTGCAAGGGTTCCATGACGACATCATACGCTTTGATATCACCAACATTCTTGAGAAATAGGCCGTGGTAGCCGCGATCGTCCCATCCGCTCTCGGCTGGATCAATCTTCGGTTTCGGGATCTGGAGCTTCCCTTCCTTGATTTTCTGCAACCATAAATAGGCAATAAGCACTACTGTTGAGGCGAGAATCAACCCCCCAGAAATCCACTGTTGGGCACCCCAGTCACTCACTTTGAGCCACCCCCTCCACGAACAGAGGTTGTTAATGTGACCGGGCATCCCGAAGATGAGCGATAGGATAAAAAGGATAAGCCAGACGACAAAAGGAAGTGCCCACCTTTGCATTCAGGAACCCTACACCCCTGGCTCAGCCCCGTCAAGCGTTTCTTATAATTCCCTTTTTTTAGACAGGGCTCGCTGCCGCGAATACGCTCGTGTGAGAACAAGCCCCCACTGGGATGAAAAGCAAAGGCTAAGATTCCAGGGTGCACGAGTCAAGGCCAAACCCGGCGATGCGGAGGCCGCGCGCTGGAATCGGTGCCGGAAGAGCCGACTTCGGGTGCCCGGTTACGGCTTTAATGGTAGACTATTTCCATGCGGTTTGCGATCGGGAGCGATCATGCCGGCTTCGGCTTGAAAGAGCATGTAAGGGAGCACCTGATCCGGTGTGGCTTTGCCGTCAAGGACCACGGGACGTACTCCCGCGACAGCGTGGATTACCCCGACTTTGCTCGCTCTGTTGCGGTGGATATCCGGGACGCGAAGGCAGAATTTAATGAATGATTCCCTGTTCGACGTAGATCCCGAGGTCGCCGCCGCAATCGACAGCGAGGTGCGTCGACAAAACGAGAACCTAGAACTCATTGCCTCGGAGAACTTCGTCAGCGAGGCGATCCTGGAGGCGACCGGTTCTGTACTGACGAACAAGTATGCGGAAGGTTACCCGGGAAGGCGATACTATGCGGGTTGTGAGTTTGTAGATGTTGTGGAGTCCTTGGTGCGTGAACGTGCCAAAAAGCTCTTTGGCGCCGAACATGTCAACGCCCAGCCTCATTCCGGAACGCAGGCCAATATTGCTGTCTACATGGCTGTCTGTGAGCCGGGAGATACGATTCTCGGGATGGATCTGGCCCACGGCGGACATTTGACACATGGGCACTCTCTGAATTTCTCGGGCAGGATATACAACGTCCAGCCGTACGGTGTGAAAAAAGACACCGAGCGAATCGACTACGATCAACTCGAAGAGCTGGCGCGCAAGACCAAACCTCGACTGATCATCTGTGGAGCGAGCGCTTATTCGAGAATCATCGACTTCGAAAGAGTCGGCCAAATCTCGCGCTCCGTCGGCGCCTATTCCATGGCGGACATTGCCCACCTTGCAGGATTGGTTGCCGCCGGCATCCACCCCAGTCCTTTCCCTCATATGGATTTTGTCACGACGACCACGCACAAGACCTTGAGAGGACCTCGAGGCGGTCTGATCATGTGCCGGCAGGAGCACGGCCGGAATCTGGATCGAAATCTGTTTCCGGGAATCCAGGGGGGGCCACTGGCGCATATTATTGCAGCGAAGGCGGTCTGCCTGAAGGAGGCCTCGCTGCCTGGCTTTGCCGAGTATCAAAGGCAGATAGTGGACAATGCAGAGGAGCTGGCACGGACGCTCATTGCCGAGAACGTCCGCATCGTATCCGGCGGCACGGACAATCACCTGATGCTGGTCGACGTCTTCAGCAGGGGTACTACCGGGAAGGACGCCGAGCGGGCGCTGGAAAAAGCCAACATCACGGTCAACAAGAATGCGATTCCTTTTGACCCGAACCCGCCGATGGTCGCTAGTGGAATCCGACTGGGGACACCTGCCGTCACTACCCGAGGGATGAAGGAGGCAGAAATGAGGACGGTGGGCCGGCTGATTGCTCGGGTGTTATCGGCGCCTGCAGACTCGGAGGTTCATCGGGAGGTCCGGCAGGCGGTCCTTCAACTCAACGACGAGTTCCCCTTGTATGCCAATCGGTTGGTAACGAGCTGAGATTCATATCGCCTCGCCGACGGGAATTGGTCTACCCTCACCCTAATCACCCCCGATAGGTAAGGACGATCGCCTTTTTTGGAATGAAAACGGACCAAGGATTTCGTGACCTGCTTGGGCCCGAGGGGCCAGTAGCCAAACACCATCCAAATTACGAGTTTCGTCCCGGCCAGATCGCCATGTGTGATGCGGTGGCGCAATCGATCCAGCAGCGGCATCACCTCTGCGTCGAAGCGGGAACGGGAACGGGGAAAACGCTCTCCTACCTACTGCCAGCCGTTTCCAGCGGCAAGAAAATCATCATCTCCACTGGCACCAAGAACCTTCAAGAGCAGCTTTTCTTCAAGGATATTCCTTTCGTCGAGAAGATACTCGATCGCGAGCTGTCGGTCTGCTATGTGAAAGGCCGAAGCAATTACTTGTGCCTCAAGAAGCTGGGAGAGATCGACTCCGAGCCCTATCTTTTCTCTCCTCAGGACCCCGAATACCTCCGGCAAATCCGGGGATGGGCCAAAACGACTCAGACGGGTGATCGAAGCGAGCTCAAAGAGCTGCCCGATGATCTCGTGCTCTGGCGGCGTCTGGATGCACGCAGAGAAACCTGTACGGGCCAGAAATGCCCGGATTTCGAGGCCTGTTTCGTCACGAAGGTGCGCCAAAGGGCGCTCGAGTCCGACATCGTGGTTGTCAACCATCACCTGTTCTTTGCCGATCTTGCCTTGAGACAATCCGACTTTGCTTCGGTTCTGCCGGACTATTCCGTGGTGATCTTTGACGAAGCCCACGAACTCGAGGACACGGCCACTCAGTATTTTGGAGTGATGGTCAGCAACTATAGGCTCGAGGATTTCGTTCGAGATGTTGAAAAGGCCCTGCAAGAAAGAGGGGAGACGTCCGACACTCTGAGGGATCAACTCTCGAAGCTGTCCCGGTTCTCAACGGAGTTTTTCGCCCCCTTTCTGGCTTCGGAAGGTCGCTTTCTATTGGAGGAGTTCGGTGCAGGACTGGATGTGCGCCGCGGTCCCCGGAGCACCGAGGAAATCGGGGAATTCTATCGCTCCCTGATCTCGCGGTTCGTGTCGCTTGAAACGAGTCTGGCCGCACATCCGGGCCAGGACGACGTCATGGAAGCTTTGGTGCGCAGGGCGGGGGAACTCCAGCAGGATCTGGCGGACATTCTGGAATCGGACTCGACCGAGCAGGTTTACTGGTATGAATGCCGGGGCCGGGGTGCGTTCCTGTGGGCTTCTCCGATCCGCGTGTCCTCGATTCTGAATGACCGCCTTTTCTCAAAGGTAGATACCGTGATCTTGACCTCCGCCACCCTGGCCACCGGGGGGGATTTCCGGTTTATTCGCTCCCGGCTCGGAGTCGTGGAAGCCCAAGAGTTGATTCTGGGGTCGCATTTCGACTTTCAGGCCCAAACGCTTCTGTATGTTCCAAGAGACATTCCGGAGCCGAGAGAGCCGGGCTGGGCAAACGAAGCGTGTAGCCAACTGGAAAGAATCCTCGAGGCAAGCCGGGGGCGGGCCTTCGTGCTCTTTACCAGCTATGCACAGATGGCGCACGTGTTTCGATCGCTTCAAGGGCGGCTTCCGTATCCGACGCTCATGCAAGGAGACAAGAGCAAAGGCGCGCTGCTGGAGGAATTCCGCCGCGTGCCCAACAGTGTCTTGTTTGCCACCAACAGTTTCTGGCAGGGCGTCGATGTACAGGGGGAAGATCTCAGCTGTGTCGTGATCGACAAACTACCGTTTTCGGTTCCGAGCGATCCGGTTGTGTCAGCTCGCATCCGGCATCTGAACGCCACGGGTGGGAACGCGTTCTACGATTACCAGATCCCGGAAGCCATCATTTTGTTGAAGCAGGGACTGGGGCGACTGATTCGGAATCGCGACGATCGAGGAGTCTTTGCTATACTGGACAAACGAGTTCTTACCAAATCCTATGGCCGGAGCTTTCTTCAGAGTCTACCCCAGGCGCCACTGACCCACGATTGCCAAGACCTGCATGACTTTTTTGACGGGGTAGAATCTTGAAGGTGCCGACAAACGTGACAGAGCGACTGGAAGGCCGAGGAAAGGCGTCGACGGGTGGCCGAACCCTCAAGTTGACAGTCCGTTGCACCCGGCTCTAAAATGAGAATAGGCACCGCGTGATAACCGGCGCCCTTTATGTGCTTTGCCTGCGCACATTATGTGCGTTGCTTGGCGTTGGAGAGCGCGGATGCAACTTTCTTGTTTCAGGATCATCTTATGGTGCAGGAAGCTTCGCCATTTGGTGCTCAGCTTTGATCTTTTGCGGCAATATTCGATACCCTTCAATGCTTCGAGGAGGTCCCCATGACTGAACGCTCGATGAAACCCCTGATCAAGAGTGCTGTCGTGATCATGGCAGCCCTGACGTTCGCGACACTTGCCCTGGCGCAGGGAACCCGTGTCATCAAAGGCAAGGTGACAAATGATAAGGGAGAAGTGGTTGTAGATGCCAAGGTCGAGATCCTGGGGATGGACATCAAGAGAACGTATCGGACCAAGACCAACAAGAAGGGCGAATACTTCTATATGGGTATCCCGATGGGGTTATACAGGGTTATCATTCGAGCGGAGGGCTATCAGCCGGATGCCACCAGTAACGTACGGCCGACGCTCGCGAAACACTTCGAAGTTGACTTTCAACTCAAGCCGGGTCAGCAGGAGGCCAAGCTCTCCTTCGAGATGACCCAGGAGGACATCGACGCACTCAAGAAGAAGAGGGAAGAATCCGAGAAGCAACGTCAGGTCAGCAAGGGAGTCAAGGAGGCTTTCGATGCGGGTCTGGCATTGGCCCAGGTGGGGAAGAACGAAGAGGCGCTCGCTGAATATCAAAAAGCGCTGAGCATGGATGCGGAGCAGCCCTACATCCAAGCCAACATGGCGCAGGCACTGTCGGGACTGGGCCGGAACGAAGAGGCTATCGCGAGCTATGAGCAGGCCATTGCCCTGAACCCCGATGATGCGAACTTCTATACCAACATGGGAGTAATCCTGGGCAAGATGGGCAAAACGGCCGAGTCGGAACAAGCCTTCGAGAAGGCCGTCGCAATGAACCCCGGCGGGGCCGCCACGAATTTTTTCAATCTGGGGGCGACCTTGGTGAATGTGGGAAATACCAATGGTGCAGTAGCGGCATTCAGAAAGTCGGTGCAGGCGGATCCAAACTATGCCGAAGCCTACTACCAGCTGGGGATCTGTCTGTCCGGAAGCCCCGCCACGATTCCGGAGGCTGTCGAGGCTTTCCAGAAGTACATTGAAATCGGCGAGAATCAGGAGCAGGTCGAAGTAGCCAAGCAGTTGATCGAGGCCTTGAAAGCCACGCCATAGGGCTGAGGGTACGACTGGAAGCGATGGTCATCTCGACGGGAGGCGAGGGCTAAGGAAACTCTCGGCGCCGCGGCAGCCAACGTCGGCGAGCTCCTGCAGCGCCGCCAGGGCGGAGTCGGCCACGGACTCGTTGTGCTCCTGCGTCAGTTCTTGGAGTTTTTGTAGCGCTTGCTCCGGGATCTCGTTCGGTCGGTGCCAGTAAGCCCCGGAAATCTCGGTAATGGCCTGTGCGCGGACGACGGGGTCGACGTGTTGGGCGAGATCGAGTAGAGCGCCGAGGCACTTTTCCCCGCCCTGCTGTGCGATCGTGCCCAAGGATTCCAGGACCCATTTTCGAACCTTGAAGGACTCTCTGCCTTGCTCTCGTGAGTTTTCAAGCGACGGCACGAGAAACTCCACCGCCGTGTCATCACCGATGTCACCGATGGCTTGAAGGACTGCCCCCAGGAACGTATCCGCGCCGAAGCCTTTCTTGTTGCCAGCCTCGAGGAAGACCTTTTTGAGGTATTTTAGAAAAATGGGTTGTCCGACGGCACCCATCGCTTCGGCGGCGAATTGGCGAACTCTCGTGTTCTCGTGACCCAGGAAATCCACGAGATACTTATTGAACCGAGAGTCTCGGACGACACCGAGATGAGGAATGACCTCGAAAAGCTCTTCTACGTCGCCGGACTCGAGGACCTCGAGGCATTCTTGTATCAGCTCTTCAGAATAGCGGGTCTCTTTCTTTATCCTGGGCTTCTTTCTTGCAACCATTCCCGAGTACGACCTCATGAGCCCCATCAATGCGGGGGAAATATTATATGTGATATGTGGATCCGTGTCAGTGATGAAAGAAGAAAAGCGCGTTGGAATGCCCTTCGGTCCCGTCCTCAAAGGGAGCCGGGGGAGCTGGGCCCAACCAGTCTTTTAGGACAGCGGAAAGGAGACAGACGCGCGCCCTCAAGCGTGGGTCCGGTTGAACTCCTTGCGGCATGTTTCGGAACAGAAGTAGTAGGTCTTGCCCTGATGAACAGTCTGGAAAGCCAATCTGGGGTCCATATACATCCCACAAACGGGATCCTTCACGGTCCTGGAGCTGGGGGGGGGGTCGGTGGGGCGCTTTCGGCCCCGAGACAGTCCCTTGACAGCCTCGAGCACTCGCCTCAAGAGCAAGATACCGGCCAGTACCAGCAAGAAACGCAGTATCAAAGTCCACATCACCGATCCCAGGTGGGCACTAAGTACGATCCTTCGTAGAAGCAACCGCGGTGATACGACCGCGGTAGATAGGACCGCGTTTATCGAGAGAAGGTCTGTCAAGCCCCTGCGGACTTCAGCTCCCGGATCCTTCGCTGCAGTGCTTCACGATTGACGAAATCGGGGTTCGTCCGGAGCAGTTCCTCCCAGACCGCGATCGCTCCGGCTTTGTCCGACCTGCCCTCGTAAAGGACAACTCCTTTGTTGAAAAGCGCCTGTGGGAAACCAGGACGATATTCCAGGACCTTGGCGAGGATCGTCAGAGCTTCGTCGTACTGGCCGAGATAATGGAAGCACGTGGCCATATCGGTCTCGACACTCGGGTTTTCCGGACTCAGCGCCATGGCTTGCTGATAGGCCTGAATGGCTCGCTGGTATTGGCGCATGTCGAAGTAGAGGTTCCCGATCCGAATCTTGTGCTCTGGATTCTCTGGCTCCTGCTCGCTCAACCTCTCGAGGGCCATCAGTTCCTTGGCGAGTTCCATCGGCGGATGATCGCCTGGGAGTTCCGGATGGCCCTCCGGTAAGTCGCGAGGTGCCGGTGGTTGGATGACAACACTCGGAGTCAGGTAAAAGTAGAAGATTACCATTCCGCTCAACAACGCAACGCAAGAGAAAAAAAACAGGTGCACAGGTCCTCTATTCTTGCTCATCACAATTGATGTTACGGAACACGCTTCACCACGGTCAAGCACGGATCGAGTATCCAGTGAGCCAGGGTGGGATGCTGGGCAAGATTTGTGGCCGAAAATTGCCGCGTAGCTCCGCGGTGCTGCAGCGGGTGAAGCATGGATGATGGTTTGTCTCAATCGTGTTGCAAGCTCCATGAGTTCGGGTGCCGAATATAGCGGGCATTCCATCCCGCGGCCAGCGCCGGAGTGATATCCTTGAGGACTGATTTTGCTACAGCCCTCCCCGCCGCGCACCGAAAAGAAGCAAAATGTTTCCTTAGATTGGTGTTGATTGAAGCCGCAGCCACGTCTAGGAAAGTTGCGATTTGAGCTTCAGGCTTCGGATAATTCCGGCATGGGTAAGATAACGGCCCGCGGGGAGGTGGAGGTCGAGGCGGTCACGATCGATGACACTATAGAGCGGTTGGCGCTCGACTCGGAGGATTTCATCAAAATGGACATCGAGGGATCCGAACGCTTCGCCCTTGAAGGGGCCGCGAGGACTCTGGATCGATTCGCTCCAAGAATGAGCCTCTGTACCTACCACCGTGAGGATGACTCCACGGTACTGCCCCAGATCGTGCTGGGGCTTCGGCCGAGTTACAAAGTGGTCCAGCATGCGGCCCAGGCCTACTTCTACTGACCCGATGGACTCGATCTCTGCTATCGGCCGTTTTTGCTATCGAGAATCAACGTCACCGGACCGTCGTTCGTGAGATGCACTTGCATCATTGCCTGAAACCGCCCGGTTTGCACGGCCGGGACAACCCCACGCGCTTGCTCCACAAACTGGCGAAACAATCGGTTGGCTTGATCCGGCGGAGCTGCCTCAGAATAGGAGGGCCGGCGCCCTTTGCGGCAATCTCCAAGAAGAGTGAACTGAGACACGAGTAACAGATCCGCACCTGTCTCCTGGAGGCTTCGATTCATCTTCCCCTCATCGTCGTTGAAGACTCGCAGTTCGACGATCTTGCGAACCATCCATTGGAGGTCCTGGTCGGCATCGCCCTGGGCGATGCCGGCGAAGACGACGAGTCCCCTTCCGATTTCGGAAACCCTCCGTTCATCGATGGTGACCGAAGCGTTGTGGACCCTTTGAATCACGGCTCGCATGGCGGCTCTGCTCTCCCGTTCGAAAGTGGCGGCGAGCATTGACGGGTGGCGAACCCTCCGTCGGTTAGAGAAAGTCCTTGGCATCGGAGTGGGCGTGCGCTCCTTGCCTTCACCAGTCACCGACTCGACTCCGTGGCCTCGTTGACAGCCGCAGGCCAGTTCGCTATAGTATCGCACTACTCCGAACCAAGACTGGGATTCTTATGCGTCCACCGACAAGAAAACCGAAGCGGACTTGCCCCATGATCGTGCCAGGCCCGGGACAATGGGAGGGCGCGACCAGGTGAATCCCGATCTTCAAAACTTGATCGCGCTCCAGGATCTCGATCAGAAGATCACAAAGCTCAAGAATCAAATTCAAGAAATCCCCACGAAATCCCAGAACCTCAAGGACAAGCTTCAAGGTCTCCAAGAGGCCCATGAGAGCTTGGGAAGTAGACTGCAAGAGCTTGGCCGAGACCGCCGAGTCGCAGAAGGAGATGTCGAGCTTTTGCGCACCAAGCTGTCCCGCTTAAGAGAACAATTGATGATCGTGAAGACCAACAAGGAATACGCGGCAATGCTACGCGAGATCCAGGGTGCGGAGGATCATATCCGGATGGAGGAAGACAAGATCCTGGAGCTCATGGAGGAGAGCGAGACAATGGAGGTGAAAATCGCAGCTTCCCAGGAAGAATTGAACTCCCATGCTCATGAGCTCGAGGAGCACATTCGCAAGCTCCAGGAGTCGATTCCCGTCCTGGAACTGGAGGTCGGAAAGCTCATGGAAGATAAGGGGATAGTGGAAGCAGACATTTCCATCGAGCTACTCGATCGCTACCGGCTGCTCAGGGACAACCGGAAGGGCGTGGCCCTTGCCGAGGCGATCGGTGAGCTTTGCTCGGCGTGCCATGTGCGTGTTCGTCCCCAGGTCTATGCGGAACTGCTAAGGACCGACACCATCTTTTCCTGTGACAGCTGCGACCGGATTCTTTTCCTACGCGACGCTTCATGATCATCTAGAGAGACACGCCCGGAACGGGTATGGTGCAATCGAAGGACGCCTCCGATAAGACCTTAGTTGCCTATGTCGACGGCGGGGCCAGGGGAAACCCGGGCCCGGCAGGGGCCGGAGTACACTTCGAGATCGACGGGGCGCCGTGGCGGGGCTTCTACGAGTTTCTTGGGCGGCAAACGAACAACTACGCGGAATACTCGGCCCTGTTGAAAGCGCTGGAACTCGGCTACAAGGAAGGGTTCCGTAGAGTTCGGGTCTTTTCGGATTCCCTTTTGATGGTCCAGCAGCTTCGCGGTGTGTATCGGGTCAAGAATCCCTCGCTCCGATCGCTGCATGCACAGGCGACACAGCTCATCCGGGGCTTCGAGGAGTTTCATATTGAACATGTTCCACGCGGAGAGAATCAACAAGCGGACATGCTCGCCAACATCGCCATGGATCGCCAAGCGAGCGGAGAAGAGCCGTACCAAACTTGAGGCGTGGGTACGGATTTGCTACTCTGTTTATGTGAAACTTTCAGTGTTTGCAATACTTTGCATTGTACTGGCACCTCCTGGGCTGGCAGTCGATCCTCCCCGGATCATAGCTTCCGTCGTCATCGAGGGGAACGAAACCGTCGATTCGGGCGTGCTCCTGAACCTGCTGCGCCTGTCCAAGCCGGGTAAGCACTACAACCCGGGAGTTTTCAAGGTTGAAATGGCTTCTCTGGAGCGCTTCTACCATGAGGAAGGATTCCTTCGGGTAAAGGTCGGCCCGCCCAGGGTAGAGGCTCTCGAGGAAACCGCAGCGGGACGCCGAGTGACCATTTATCTTCCCATTCGAGAGGGGCGTCCATACCAATTGGGAAGTCTGGAAGTCCAAAACACACAGGTGTTGAGTGCTGAATCGCTCCTGCGTATTTCTCCGATCACAACGGGAGCGCCCTACAGCCGAAAGAAGGTCGGGGACTGGCGAGCCAAGATCACCGAGAGCTATCAGTCCATGGGCTATCTTCGCTTTTCCAGTCGTATCCAAGAGAAAATAAATGACTTACGACACCTGGTTCATCTGGTTTTGATTTGCGACGAGGGTAGGGCGTATCGAGTGGGGCGAATCGCGATTGAAGGAGATGAGTCTATTGATCGCCAGGCGTTTCGAAAGCTGCTGCTGATTGGGGAAGGCCTCGTCTACGATCCTCAAATGTTGGGGATCACGGTGCAGTTATTGAATCGGATGCGCGTTTACCAACCCATCACGCATCGCGATGTGATCATCGACATCAACGACGAGAGCAGCACGGTCGATATTACCCTTCGTGTTGCTCTTGCGAAGAAACCCAACCCTTCTGGCAAGAGCTAATTTGCCTCGGAACAACATGCGGTCCCGCATCCACATAATCTCGATGGCCAGTTTCGCTTTATTCCTCTTGGTGGTCTGGACTCGACCGGCTGAGCCTTCTCGAGCGCCACAGCAACCACAAGCAACCATCCGGTCGGAGGTTGCGCTGGTCAATATCGTGTTTTCTGCCGTGGATCGCAAGAAGCACATCGTTTCGGATCTCCAGAAGCACGATTTTCAAATCTACGAGGACCGCACACCTCAGGAGATTCTTTACTTCAGCGACTTGAGCGAAGCGGCGGAGATCCCGCTCACAATTGCGTTGCTGATCGATACCAGTGGTAGCGTCAAGGACAAGCTGGAATACGAAAAACGCACGGCGAGTGAGTTCTTTAGCAAAGTGCTCCGAAAGAACAAAGACCTGGCCCTCATCATTCAGTTCGATTCGGAGGTGAATTTGGTTCAGGACTTTACCGACGACCAGGCGCGTCTCTTGGGTGCCCTGGACTCCCTCAGGGCCGGCAACAGCACCAGTCTTTATGACGCCGTTTTTCTCGCGGTCGAGGAAAAGCTGCGCCATGAAACCGGCCGAAAGGTCGTTATTGCGATTACCGATGGAGAGGACACTGCCAGCAAGATCGACAAGAAGTTCGCGGTCGAGACGGCCCAGAAAAACGACGTTCTCATATACGGAATCGGCGTTCGAGGGGGATATGGGGCTAACTTTGGGGTGTTGAAGAATTTTGCCCAAGAAACCGGAGGACGGTTCTTCTCGCCCCGATCCCGTTTTTCAGAAATCCAAGCGGCGTTTCAAGCCATCAATGACGATCTTAAGGGTCAATATAGCGTCGCGTACGTTTCGAACAACAAAAAGCGGGATGGCTCTTTTCGGTCGATCAAGCTTCAATGCAAACGTAAGGGTGTGAAAATCCGGGCTCGGAAGGGCTATTATGCGCCCAGTTCGTGACTGGCCCCCCCGGCTTGCTCAACGATTGGGTGACACTTCCGCCTGCTGCGCGAACCCTAAACCGGGACCCGCTTCATTCGAAAAGGACGGGAAACGAACAGGTTCGCATCTCGGTCCCTGGAAATCTGGTAGATGGCGGTTTTGCAATTTTCACACCGCTCCAGGTGCTGCAGCACCTCCAGCTGGTCATCCAACTCGAGCTGTTTGTCTAGGTAAAGTACCAGCTTGTCGAAGTCACATCGCATTTCGGAACTCCTCCAAGGAATCTATGACTAACAGATCGGAGTCCCCAACCGATTCCTTAAGAGAAACTTTTTTGAACCAATGGATGTCTAACACAGTATCTAGAGGCAGTGGTTTACTCACAGCTGTTCTTCAGGAGTTCTTTATGTCGTCCGAGCCACAATCGAGTCGGACCCTATTGTTGAAGGCGATTACCAGCGCGCTGCAGTCGTGGCCGGAGCTACACCGTCGCGTTTTTATTCAAACTCACTACGAAGGGAAGTCCGTCCAGGAAATCTCGCAAGCCAACGGTATCGTAACCATCGAAGTGCGGCAGATCCTCGAATCGAGTGAGCATAGATTGAGAGACGCGCTGCGGGAGTTCCGTCGATCCAGTGAATCGACCAAATTGGAATCCACTTTGCAGACCATCTAAGTAGCCTGCCCGGAATAGTCTAAGAGAAATAGGCGCTCTACCTGAATTGCTGGATCGCTTGCGGTTGAAGCATTGCCGCATTCCCGTTCAGGTCCGCGCGAACTCGACCACCCGATGCTGGCGGCTCCGGCAATGCCGACCATTGTCCCGGTAGCTCCAGTCTGGTCGGAGAACTCCGGGCGGTACCCAAACCTGTCGGACCCGACCGTTTTAGTCGATATGGGAATGAGTGCCCCTGTTCGTAATAACCGGTCTTTTTCGCCCGGGAGGGTGTTACCGGCTGGAATGGAGTCGGTAGAGCGCACGTTCGGCACCGCGAGTGACCCTGGCAGAATCTATATGCAGGGAGCAACGGGCCCAAGTGCTACAGTTTTATGACGGGAAAAGAAAATCGTTTGAGCGATTCGTCCGGATGGGGAGCCGACATCATTGTCCCCGTCTACAATCAGTATCCCTATACCCGCGCGCTGTTGGAAAGCATTTACCAATACACGGATATTGACTTCCATCTCATCATTGTCGACAACGGTTCGTCGGATGAAACGGTCGATCTCGGCAAGGTCTTCACTCGAAACATTACCATCCTGCGAAACCGTGAGAACCTGGGCTGGTGCCGCGCCATCAACCAAGGCATCGGGCTTAGCCGGAACCCCTTCATCATTTTCATGAACAACGACGTCGAGGTTTCAAATGGATGGCTGGGAAATCTTGTTGCCTTCCTCCAGACTCACCCGCGCATTGGAGCGGTGGGTCCCCTGAACTCGAACGCCCGCGACTGGCAATGCGTGGATCGGGTGAGGGAGGCGATGGTTCCACAGATTCCGTTCTTCGGCACGGAGGACATTCACGAGCGGAATCGAATCCTGAAGTATCATTTCAACCGAGCGGGCATTCTCGTGGAGGGGATGCTTGCCTTTTTCTGCACGGCCTTCAAGCGCCGGGTCGTGGAAGAGCTTGGTCCCCTCGACGAGTCTTTTGTTGGGGGTGGAGACGACGACGACTATTGCAGACGCATACGCAAGGCCGGCTACGTTCTGGGACTGTCTCTCGATACGTACGTTATCCATCACTCGAGCAAGACCCACGATTCCGTCTTCGACGTTCATGAAAAAAGGGACATCAGAAAGCGAAACATATCTCGGCTCAAGCAGAAACACCCCGAGTACTTCTAGCAGCCCCCCCCACGTTGACCCGTGCCCCGATATGATCCCAGACGGCCCAGCGTAGCGTCTCGGATGTTCTTTCGCTACTTGCACTTGCCGGATCAGCCCCCCTCAATGGAGCGCAGGTTTTACTTACCATTTACATTGTGAACCCACCAACGATTGCGATAATGCTATTCAGTGTTAAATTTGCGGCAGATGCCGAGCTTCATGGATAGGGGATGCAGTGTGACTGGTATGGAGAAAAAACAAAACGTCCGGGGGCCGTTGGATCTTTTCAACGTTGGTTTCATCCTGGCAGTTCATCTTCTTGCCCTCCTTGGCGTTTTCACATTCAGCTGGGCTGCCGTGGCGGTCGCAGCGGTCTTGTGGGGGCTGACCGGTGGATTGGGCATCACGCTCGGGTTTCATCGATACCTTGCACATCAAAGTTTTGGAACCAGCCGCTGGTTCAGTCAGTTCCTGACCGTCTGGGGCACATTGGCTGTCCAGGGCGGCCCGATCGCGTGGGTAGCCGGCCATCGGGTCCACCACATGCACTCCGATCGGGATGGCGATCCTCACGATGCGAGTCGAGGTTTTTGGTGGTCCCATCTGGGCTGGATCTTTTTTCGGGATCCGAAGCTTGGAACTTATGATGGATATAAGGGTTATGCGAAGGACCTAGTCGCGGATCCGTTCATTTTATGGCTGGACCGGTGGTACGTCGTGATCCAGGTCGCACTGGGAGTTGCCCTGTTGATTCTCGGTGGATGGAGCTGGGTCATCTGGGGCATTTTCGTGCGGCTGGTCTTCGGCTGGCATTGCACCTGGCTCGTGAATTCCGCGGCTCACCTTTACGGCTATCAAACCTATGCGACTCGCGACCTGTCCCGGAACTGTTGGTGGGTTGCCTTGTTGAGCTTCGGCGAGGGTTGGCACAACAACCACCACGCACATCCACGGTCCGCACGTCATGGGATGCGATGGTGGGAACTGGACGTGAGCTTTATGGTGTTGCTCCTATTCGAGAAGTTGGGGCTGGTTTGGGATGTACGAAAGACCGATCATCTCAAGAGCGCCAAAGCGAAGCAAGCCGCCTAGCTCAGGGCACATACATGTATCCCCGACCCCGGACGCTTACGAAGTGCGCGGGATGGTCAGGTTCGGTCTCGAAGTAACGCCTGAGCCGCACAATGAAGTTGTCCACGGTCCGTGTTTCAACATCCGAGCTGTACCCCCAGACCCTCATTAGCAGTTCGGCCCGCGTCAGAACTCGATTGGGCTCCGATGCGAGCGCCTCCAAGAGTTTCGCCTCCAGAGCAGTCAGCTGAAGCTCGCCCCTCGGACCGCTGCCCCTGAGGCTCTCCAGATTGACATGAAATCCGCCGATGGCCAGCTCACGCTGGGGTTGTTTCGGAGTCTCATACCAGTGGGCGCGCTCGAGCATGCGGTGAATACGCAAGAGAAGCTCCTGCAGGTGAAACGGCTTCACGAGATAATCGTCCGCGCCGGCTTCGAAACCAGAGACCCGGTCCTGCTCCGCCGAACGCGCGGTCAGCATCAGAATCGGAAGCTTCTGATCCCGTTGTCGGACCTTTCGAGCAACCTCGAGTCCATCGATCTCTTCGATCATGAGATCCAGTATGATCAGATCAAACGGTTCGTTGGCCTGCCATCTCAACGCCTGCTTTCCGCTCGACGTTAGACGAACCTCGTATCCTTCCTGCTCCAGGTTGAACTGGAGAGGACGGGCAAGATTGATTTCGTCCTCGACCAACAAGATCCGCGCTCGAAGCTGGGTGGACCGACTCATCGATCACCTACGCTCGGGTTGCTTGCTGGGTCCGTAGGCTTCTGCGAGTAGACAAACCCCAGTATTTCCGAAGTCTCGGCAAACGCACACAGAAGGTTGATCCCCGGGACAGGCTGCCGCTCACGGCCCAGACCTTGCCTCGATGGGCGCGGACCACGTTACGCACGATGTAGAGACCCAGTCCGGTCCCCCCGGTCCGCCGATGATCCTCACTCCTCCAAAACATCTTGAAGACATTCTTGAGATCTTTCCGGGCGATTCCAGTACCATTATCGATGACATCCACCCGGCAGCTGCGCAGATCTCTGTGAAGGCGTATCCGAACCGGGGTACCCCTCGGGGAGTACGCGGCGGCGTTTTCAATGAGGTTGGACAGTACCACCTGCATCGCTGACCGATCCACTGCCACCCACGCATCTCCACCCTTCTCGAATACAATGTTGTGACCATCCTTTTCGAACAGGTGCCGGTCCCGCTGGAGCAACTCGTCGATAAACCGTCGCATGCCGACCGGTTCCAGCACGAACCGTTCCTGCCGGCGATCGATTCGGGCCGCCCCGAGGATCCGGTCGATCAAGGTCGTCAGCCGCTCGGTGTCGTCGAGCATCATGCTCAAGAATTCCTTTCGCTTTTGCGGCGAGAGCTCTCTCAAGGCCATTGTTTCGAGTGCTAGCTGAATCGAAGCGACCGGAGACTTCAGCTCGTGTGTAACGTTGGACACGAACGCCTGCTGTATCCGATTCAAGTCGTGCTGCTTTTTCCAATAAATGAAAATCCCCGTCACCCCTGCGAGTATAAGGGTCAGCAGGATACCCCCTTCGAGTAAGGGCAGCCAACCGAACCCATCCACCTCGACCTGGTTGCGAAAGCGCTGGGCAATCTCCCGCACCTGAGCGTGCTCGGTCATATACCACCGAATCAGCAGAGCCATGAGAAGGATCCAGAGCACCTGGATCGAGAGAAAGATCGTAACCGGGTGATAGAGCCAGCGGGTTCTCCGGAAGGTCTCAATCATCGGACCACCCCGGACCCGTTCACCCCGGACCTTTCTCGATTCTGCCGATTCCCGCATCTGCAATACTCCGGGTGATATTCAATCCTTGTGAACGACTTCCAGCAACTCGGATCCAAACGAGCGCACGCGCCACTGCCGCATTCCCTTGATGCGGGCCAAGGCCTCAATGTCCACGGGAGGAGAACCGGCGATGACGTCCAACAGGCCTCCCGGGCACACAACTCCCACGGGAAGGCTGAGATCTTTCGATTTGGATAGCCTCCAGGATTTCAACTTTTCCAACCGCGATATAGCCTCCAGCGAGGGTGCCCTCAAATTAGTGTGCGGCAAGGACCTTGGCTCTGTGACAGGCTCAGACTGAGTACGACGAATGGTATCATAGAGTTCACCGGCAAACTTGCGCATAACCCGATGCGAGATTCCCTTGCGTTGAGAGAGACTCTCCTGAGAGGTTGGCGGGGTCCGGGCGAGATCGAGAAGAACCGAATTGTGCATGACCCTGAATGGTGGAAGGTCCATGGCGCGAGCGTACCGATCTCTCAGCAGAAAGATGGACCGCAACACCCGGCGCTGCGGCCTCGATAGTTTTCGGCTGCCCTTGATGCGCCGAAAACCCTCGGGATCGAATTCCTTTTCGCGCTGCTCGGATGCTGCTGCAAGGACGAATTCCTCCTTGGCCCACTCCAAACGCCCCGCCTCTCGAAGGCGCGATTCCAGCGTATCGCGGAGCGCCAGCAGATAGCGCGTGTCCATGGCGGCATACTCGAGCTGTTCCTGGTTCAGGGGGCGCCTGGACCAATCGTCGCGTTGCCTCGACTTGGAATGTTCGACGCCCAGGATCCGGGCCATGAGAGCGGTCAAGCCGAGCTGCTCGTAGCCCAGCAGCTGCGCCGCCATGTGGGTGTCGAAAATATGGGAGAACGAGAACCCGAAGTCCCGTCTCAAAGAATGGACGTCGTAGGTAGCGGCGTGAAAGACCTTCTCCGTCTCTGAAGAGGCCATGACCGGTCCGAGAGCACTCAGATCCTGCAACGCGAGCGGATCGACAAGATACGTTTCAGCTGTCGTCGAAATCTGCAGGAGGCACACCTTTGCGAAGTAGTGATACAAACTGTCGCCCTCGACATCGATGGCAATGCCCGGTTTACCGGTCAAGGTCCGGGCCATCGCTTCCAGTGAGCCCGGGTCTGCGACAAGCTCGTATGAGGGATCCGAAACGTTTTTTGGGTGTGTTTTCGTACAAACCATGGAGCTTCAGGTTAGCAAATCCCTATGCGCGATTTCGAGCGTTATCCAACCAAGTCGACGGCCAAACCATCGTGAGCCGTTTTGATCTTGATCTCCGAATGACGATCCAGCACTTCGCGGCCCAAGTGGGTCAACACCAGCTCTCGGCTCCCGAACCGGTGATGGTTCTCGGCGATCCGGGGATAATCCAAGTGAGTGGGCACACGCGTCTCGAAAAAGCAGCACTCGCAAATGAAAAGATCTGCACCTTCGGATTGGGTGACCAGCTCCTCGGTCCAGCCGGTATCGCCGGAATAGAGGATCACCCGTCCGTCTAGCTGCACTCGGAGCCCAAGAGAAATCTCCTTTTCCTGATGGGGCACGCGAAAAGGGTCTGTTTGAAGATCGTCGATGATCCATGACTTTTTTGGCAGCAGCTCGACGAATTCTAACTCGAAGGGCAACGGCAGCGAGCCCGTCTCCCGGTACATCGTCCGGAACAAAGTCCAGACCCTGTCTTCCGTACCTGGAGGTCCAGCGATTCTGAGCGGTTTCCGGCGGGGTGTCGCATAGATGTACTCGAGCAACAAAAACGGGATTCCAGCGAAGTGGTCGCCGTGAAGATGGCTGATTAAAACAGTGTCGATCGAGGCCGGATCCACGCATTGGCGTTTGAGAGATGCGAGTACCGTGACCCCGCAGTCGAGAAGAAACGTCGTATCTCGACCCTGAACGAGATACGCTGCCTGATGCCGCCCGCCGGAGGAGAACGCGTCCCCCGCGCCAAGAAACAAAACCCGCGGAGTAGTCATGGTAGGAGTATATCACTCATCGACGATTGCGCTCTCTTCAGGGAGAGGAGTCACAGAGGCGCGACTGGCTTTGCAGCGCGGCACTTTTCGTTTACCCTACGGGATGGCCAGGGGTCGAAGCAGATGAAACCGACAGAAGCATTGAAGACAAAACTGCTGCGTAACGTGGGACGGGCGATCGCGGATTTCGGGATGATAGAAGAAGGCGATCGCATCATGGTTTGTCTCAGCGGAGGAAAGGACAGCTATACGCTGTTGACTCTGCTCCAGGCGTTGCGCAAGAAGGCGCCTATTCGATTTGATCTCTTGGCCGTGAATCTGGATCAGAAACAGCCTGGATTTCCGGAACACGTTTTGCCGCAGTATCTGAGCGATCAAGGAATACCGTTTAGGGTTATTGCGAAGGATACGTATTCCATCGTCAGGGCGAAAGTTCCAGAAGGGAAAACCACCTGCGCCCTGTGTTCTCGACTCCGTCGCGGAATTCTCTATGGTGCCGCACTCGAGGAAGGTTGCAATAAGATCGCCTTGGGGCACCACGCCGACGATATCGTGCAGACCTTTCTACTCAATATTTGCTTCAGCGGATCTCTCAAGAGCATGCCGCCTGTGCTGCGAAGCGACGACGGCCGCAACACGGTTGTCCGACCGTTGGCGTATTGTTGGGAGGAGGACATAAGGGAGTTTGCCGCCCGGGCACGGTACCCCATCATCCCGTGTGATCTGTGCGGCTCGCAGCCGGATCTGCAGCGAAAGAGAGTCGCGCGACTGATTTCCGAATTGCGTGACGAGATTCCAAGAGTGAAGGAATCCATGCTGGCGGCACTCTCGAACGTGCGAGCCTCTCACCTGCTCGATCGCGAGATCTTCGATTTCGCGGAATTCTCTCCCCGGACTGCGAATATCGCTCGAGAGCTGGATGAAGTTGTCGCACGTCGACATGCCGGGTTCGAGCATGTCCTCTCACCATAGACGACCGTACGAGCGGGTTCGGCTTCGCCGTATCTCGCGTAGTGCGGTCGCCAAGACCATTTCCCATTGGCATACGACGCCACGGCTTTGCGGTGTGCATGGTGACGGAATCAGATCGAATTGGAGCGTTGGGGTGGATCCAGGGGGTACTAAGCTTCGCTCTGGTTGCAAATCAGCTTCTTGGTCGAGTCCGAGAATCGCACGAGGATTTTGTTCGGAGCAGTGAAATTCTGAACACAACCCAAACCAAAGGTCGCGTGGTCGATCCAATCCCCCTCGCCGAAGCTACCGGACATACTGTATGCCTTGTGCGGTTTTCCAGTGGCTTCCTTGACCAGATCGTCCCAGTTCTTGGTTTTGCGGCTTGAGGTCCGGGTGGTCCCTTTCTTGGTGCCAACCTTCGACTTCGGCTTTGTGGCTCGATAGTTGTGTTCTCCGTCACAGGTATTACAGGTGACGCGCTTGGGTTTTTCACCCAGGAGTGCTTTTACCGTGTGAGTCAGTACCAGCTTGCACTTGGTGCAGTAAGCATCAACGTCGGCGCCCACTGAAACTTTTGTCATGAGAAGAACCCCTTGCGGTGCATTAAGCGAGCTATATTAGCATATTTGAGCCCGGGAGTCATGCCGGGTGTCGCGGGTACCACCCGCGCGCCGACCGCTCACCGCCAACCGCTTTCCGCTCCGGCCTGCGGATAGAGCGCGCCACACGAATCCTCGGAATCAGCATTGCAGCACATTGTTTGTGCGGCCCGCTTAGTCTTCTATTTTCTAAGGGGCGGAAAGAGGTTTGCTCAAGCTGCCCGACGGAATGGGCTGCCTAAACGACCGGTGAAAATCTGTACGGAAAGCGGATGGCGGTGAGCGGGCAGCGCGCCGGGGGAACCGGCGCCTTATACCTTCTCAGACACAGAACCCATGAACCGTCGGATCTGTTCTAGGTTCTTTCGAATCGCTTGTACATCGGCCTCTAGTGCCGGTGGGTCTTCGTCCGATCGATGATTCGAAAGCTCTTCGAGCTTGGTTCCGATGGTTTCAACCCGGCTGAGGGTCCCGCGCACGTCGGAACGAATCTGATCGAGCTCGGCCCTCGAGTCCACGTGAGAACCCTCCGAGATGTGGTTCGTGTTCGAGGAGACCGATTGCTGAAGAGACTCGAGGGCGGAAACAATCGCAGTGTTGTCCCTCCTCAGATTCGCAATCTCTGAGCCGTGCTGATTGGCGACCTTGGACGCTGATTTCAAACCTTCTAGTTCCTTCTGTATCTGTTCTATCGGCGCGGATTCTGGGGTCTCCAGGCCTGCCAATGCTTGACGCACTTCGGCCCGGAGCGCCACGACTTCGGCTTCCAGTTCCTTGGTTCTCCTCGCGTCATCGCCTGAGGGCCGGTTCGTCAGCTCCACCAGATCGCGCTGGGTCGATTCCAGACTGTTCTGGACGATGAGATGATTCTTCTTGAGTTCGCCGATCTCCGAGTATCGGACGGTGACGTTTTGGAGTGAACTTCGAAGTGCCTCGATTTCCTGGATTATCTTGACCGAATCCAAGAGGTTTCCGTTTCCTTCACCATTGGGTTGCGGAGGGGTGTCGGACGTTTCCAGCCGCTGCAGTCGATCCCCCAGCTCATCCACGCGTCGGAGCAGTTCCGGATCCTTCGAAGGAACGCTAGTCGTCTGAACGTGATCGTTGCGGGACTCCAACTCTCTGATTCGATCCTCGATCGGATCAAGATTCGTTGCGTGAATCTCACCTCTGAGTGCGCTTATCTCGCTACGGATGTCATCGCGCAATCGCGCCAGTTCGTCCCTTTCCGGCAGATCAGACTTCTCGTCCAGACGCTGCTGGAGAGCCTCCGTGCGGTCGGATATTTGCTGAAGCAGGCCATCCGTCTTTTGGTCTAGCGTCTGAATTTCACCGCTGAGGCGCACTCTCTCCGCTCGTTCGAACTCGATCTCGTTGAATCGGCGCTGAAGCTCCCGCAGACTCTGGTGCAGCTGGGCCAGTTCTGCCGAGGTCGTTGCGTCCGCAATCACGCGCTTCTGATCTTCCGCTGCTGCATTCTCTCCTGTCTCGTCCTCTCCCTGTGGGCCGTTCGGATACAAGGCGTAGTACTTACTGAAGACAATACCGCACTTACGGCAATCCAGTCGCTCTTCTTGTGTGAAACCGCACTTTGGACAATCGACGGTCGTAGTATCTGAGGTCATAACCGAGCTCCAATGGGGATGCCTTCCCAGATTGAATCGACCAGATGGGATGGTTACTTCATAAATATCTCGTGGCTGTACCAGAAGAGTCCCAGCAATGTTTTTCCGTCCCGGATCTCTCCCAGGCGGGCGAATTCCAGGCATTCTTTCAACTCGTGTGGCTCGACGACGATATGCTCTCCTTCTTCGAGCCGTTGGGGGACTGGCTTCAAATTTCGAGCAAGAAAGAGATGCACAATCTCGGTGCTGATGCCGGGCGACATATAGAACGAACACTGGTGGGTCAGGGACCCGGCGCTATAACCGGTTTCCTCCTCCAGTTCCCGCGCAATGGCCTCATCCGGTGATTGTGACCCCTCCAGTTTTCCTGCAGGAAACTCGAGAATATGCTTCTTCAAAGCGTACCGGAACTGACGAATGAGCAAGAGACGCCCGTCGTCGAGGATGGGAACCGCCACGACTCCGCCTGGGTGAACCACAACCTCCCGAATGGCTTCGTTTCCGGAAGGTAGTAGGATCTTATCTACATGCAACTGAATGATTTTTCCGTCATAGAGCCGTTCGTGCTTCAAGACATTGGATTCTGGGTTTGGTTCCGACAAGGGATCCTCCGCGAAAATCTGGGGTTCAACGGACCAATCGACGCCTGGGCCAGGATCGCAAAGACCTTAACGAAACTGCGTTGCGGCGATCCAAACTGATTTCGAAGAGCCGGGGTTCGCAGTACGGTTCGTGTTACAATCGACCCTCTGGCCCATGTGCCCCTATTCGTAAACACGGCGACGTTACCTCGGCGAGTCTTTATCTCCGCAGCGATAGGATCGATCTTGAGTTCCAAACGCCTCTTCCTGATCGACGGCATGTCGCATATCTACCGCGCGTACTATGCCATACGCAACCTCAGCAATTCCAAGGGTTTTCCAACCAATGCGGTCTATGGCTTCACCTCCATGCTTCGGAAGTTGATCAAGGAAGAAAAGCCCGATTATCTTGCCGTCGCGATCGATCCAGCAGGACCCACCGTCCGGCACGAGGAGTTCAAGGACTACAAGGCGACCCGAAAGCCGATGCCGGATGATTTGGTCCAACAGATTCCGACGATCCGGAAAGTTTGTGATGCGTTTCACGTTCCAGTCATCGAGTACCCGGGCTATGAAGCGGACGATGTGATCGGGACTTTGACGAAGAAGGCCAGAAGCCAGGGCATTCGGGTTGTCGTTGTCAGCGCAGACAAGGACATGCTTCAACTTGTTTCCGAGAGTGTTCAAGTTCTGGATTCGTCAAAAGACAGACTGATCGACACCTCCGACGATGTCATGGAAAAGATGGGGGTCCAGGCCGAGCAGATTGTGGACCTTCTGGGGCTTTGGGGCGATACCTCCGACAATATTCCGGGGGCGCCGGGAATTGGGGAGAAGGGTGCGCGAGACTTGATTCAGACCTACGGCTCCGTCGAGGGCGCCCTAGAAAACTGGGAGGAGGTCAAGCGCAAGACATACCGCGAGAGCCTGAGAGACAACGCGGAGCTCATCCTGAAAAGCAAGGAACTGGCGACGATTCGCTGTGATCTTCCGATTGCATTCGAGCTCGACTCTCTTGCGCTGCGCGAGCCAGATCGACAGGCGGCCTTCGAATTGTTCGCCGAACTCGAGTTCAAGGCACTGATGAAGGAGTACATCGAGGAAGAAAACCGTGTGGTTGTGATCGGCGACTGGTTGAAGGGAGACGAGGCCATCCGCTTCCTCGCCGAGGCGTCGAAACAGCCCTTGGTCTACGTGGTGTTGCATTCCAGGGAAGAGGCATTGCGCCGCAAGAAAGCGGAATTTGGGGCAGTTCGCGATCAAGCAGATCGTGTTGGAATCCTGGACCTTGCCGAGCGGTCGGTGGCCCAGGCATGGGCTTCTTTGATGCAAAACGCCGCAGTGTCCAAGGTGTCTTGGGATGTGAAGAGCTGCCTTCTGGCCCAGGATGAAAACGGGATCCGCATCCAGGGGGCACAAGATGTGATGCTTCTGGCCTTTTTGACAGCTCCCAATTTGGGTGATTATACGATCGAGCGCTGGGCCATGGACGAATTGTTTACCTCACTGCGGGAGGAAAAAAGCTCGCCCCAAAACGCGCTCCCGTTATCCGGAGTGGACCGACCGAGCTTGGGGAACAGGCTTTCGAGGGAGCTGGACGCGCTCGTTCGTCTTCACGGGATCTTGGTTCCGCGCCTCGACGCCTGCGGGCTCAGACCGGTTTATGAGGAGATTGAGCTTCCTCTGATCCCGGTTTTGGCGGAGATGGAACAGGCGGGGGTCCGGCTCGACCGCGACGTGCTGCAAAAAATGGGCCGCGGCATGCAGAAAGAGATCGAGGAGTATCAGACCAAGATCCATCAGGCCGCGGGCACGGAATTCAACATCAACTCTCCGAAGCAGCTCGGCCAGATACTGTTCGAAAGACTGAACCTTCCTGCCCTGAAAAAGACTCGGAAAACAAGGGGATACAGTACGGACCAGGGCGTCTTGGAGGAGTTGGCGGAATCGTACGAGCTGCCCCGGCTGATTCTCGGGTATCGCCAGTTGTCAAAACTCAAATCGACCTATGTCGATGCCCTTCCAAACCTGATTCATCCCCGGACCGGGAGGGTGCATACGTCCTACAACCAGACCGGAGCCGCCACTGGGCGCCTGTCGAGCTCGGATCCGAACCTGCAAAATATTCCGATCCGAACGGAGCTCGGTCGGCTCATCCGCGGGGCATTCGTGCCCAGGGACGGCAGTTTGTTGCTCTCAGCCGATTACTCACAGGTCGAGCTGAGGGTGCTGGCCCATCTGTCCGGGGACGCGTTGCTACTGAACGCCTTCCGCAACGATCAGGACGTGCATGCCCAAACTGCAGAGGAAGTGTTCGGCTCCGAGGCCGAGTCGGATCCGAGGGAGTACCGTCGTCGAGCCAAAGTGATCAATTTCGGGATCGTTTATGGGCTATCTGCCTTCGGATTGTCGAATAGGCTGGGGATCGGGAGGGATGAGGCACGTGCCTTCATAGACTCGTATTTTGAGCGATACCAAGGAGTTAGAGCGTGGTTGGACAAAACCATCGAGGAGGCGAGGGAGAAAGGGGAGGTCCGGACCCTGCTAGGGCGGCTGCGGCCAATCCCGGATATACGGAGCAGAGACTACAACACGCGCAGCTTCGCAGAACGCACGGCCGTCAATAGCCCGATCCAGGGCACGGCGGCCGATATCATCAAGGTGGCGATGATCCGCGCGGGCCACGAGCTCCATCGTCGCAGATCGCAGACCCAACTGCTGCTGCAAGTACATGATGAACTTGTATTTGAGGTGCCAGCGGACGAAGTGGAGGACATCAGAGTCCTGGTTCGGACCGCAATGGAGCAAGCCGTGGAATTGGACGTGCCTCTTCGGGTAGCCTTGAATGTTGCCAGCAATTGGAAGGATATGAAATAATTTAGTTGAAAAGCGGAACACAGATCGCTTTTTGTCGTGTAACTGTATGGAATATGTAGAATTTCTGCGGGGCTGCTGGGCATCTTGCCGAGAACTCCGCGGCCTCTCTCCGTTTCCTAATGAGTGATTCATGAGTGATTCAGTGGAGCAAACGTTGAACTCTCAGAGTCTCGAGATCGGGCTGGTTAGTTCGTTACCGGTCAAAGACAACGACCTGGTACGTGAATTCATAGCCGGAGACGAGGCAGCTTTCGTCCAGTTGGTGACAAAGTACAAGGACGCCTTGACCAACTACCTGAACGGCATGGTCGGAGACTACGATATCGCCATCGACCTTTCTCAGGAAACCTTCTTGAGGGTCTACAAGAACATCACTCGTTACAGCAACGTTTACCAATTCTCCACCTGGATCTACCGGATCGCGACGAATCTGGCCATCGACGAGCTGCGATTTCGAAAACGTCGGGGAAGAGTTTTCTATAACAACGTATGGGCCCGACGCGATCCCGACGATGAAAGACAAGAAGTGGAAATCTCTGACATCCGATACAGCCCCGGCGACGCCGTATTGCGAAAAGAAAGCTCACAGGTCTTGCGCGCCGCCATTCGTTCGCTTCCGGAAAAGTATCGGACCGCGTTTGTCATGAAAGAGATTCAAGAGCTGCCCTATGATACGATAGCGGAAATGCTCAAGTGCTCGTCCGGGACGATCAAGTCTCGCCTGCACCGAGCCCGCGAATTGCTGCAGAGGAAGTTGGAGCATTACGTCTGAAATGAATTGCCGAAGTTTTCACAAGAAGTTGGAAGATTATCTCGAGGGGGGACTCGATTTTCCCGCTAGATTCGGCATCGAGCGTCATGCCCAACATTGCTTTGCTTGTGGGAAGGATCTGGACGCAGCTCAGAAGCTTGGCGAAATGAGCCGTCGTTTGCCGAGAGTTACTGCGCCACCCGATTTCGAGACCACGGTGATGTCTCGCATACACGCCAAAAGCCCCGCGTACGGATGGTACCGCAACCTGTGGTTTTATGGATTGGATTGGCCGCAGCTGCGTGTCTATCTCGTGGGAACTGCATCTCTGATAGTCCTTTTAGGTATCGCCGTAGTTCTCTCCTTGAATGAATCGCCTTTTCACAATGCCGCCGGAAATCCGACGCCGCAGAATCTGGGGGTGTCGCCGCTTGCTTCGAAAGACCGGTCGACCGCGGAGGCGGACCCCTTTCCCAATGATCCGTTCCCCTATCCTTTTGGCGCAGAGGCGTTGGAAGATTTTGGTGGCCAGAAGCTCCCGTTTGATGAGGTCTTGGTTACCGCTCCCGACGGTCGAGTCATCATGGTTTTGCCTGATACCATTCTTCAGAAACGAGATCAGCGTTCCGACGAGTATTTCGTTCAGAACATCAGCCACTAGTGCCAGCGGTTGAAGAACAGCACACAGTGAAAAGCATGTTGCCGCGATATAGATCATGGATTCTACTCGCCCTTTTGGCTCTTGGCCCGGGCAAGGGATGGGCCCGTGGTGAAGCAGGACAGGCCCAAGAGCGCGGCTCTGGAGCAAGACAAACGGATTCGGTTCGGGCCGCTTCAGACCTCGTTCGGGTCAACATCTTTACCGAAGTCCGGGTCGGGGTCGAGCGATTGGTTCTACAGGACGGGCAGGTTCCTCTCAAGGATTCCCCGATCCGCGTGATACGGGTCGTTCCTGCAACGGGACTCGTGATCGACCAGCGGAATCATGTACTTTCCTTTCTGGGCTACCGTTGGCCGGATATTTGTCAAGAAAAGCGAAGCGTCGAGATCATTACGGCCAAAGGCGACCGCCATTCCGGTAAGCTCGTCGGAATCGACCAGAGCACGGGTGTGGCGGTGATTCACGTTTTTGGCGACCGGTTGAGAAAGACCCCCGTTTGCCATGATTGCAGAGTCCACGACGGGACCACGGTCGTGGTGCCGGTCCACGGGAAAAGGGGCACACACCGCTTCGAGTCGGCGAAGATACTCTCCATCGCGTACGATCAGCCTCATAGTGCCGCGTGGGAGGTGACGACCGATCTGGACCTTTCCGGGGCGGGACAACCGCTCCTGGACAAGGAACACCGAGTTCTGGGATTCGTTTCACGGGTGAGCACATCTGGGCAGTCGTCCAGAAAGCAACCCGGTGGGTTGAGTACGGTCGTCTACCCTGTCTCGCAACTGCTCCGGTCCGCGGAACGGGTGCTTCGGTCCGGTGGCGATATCCGAACGGGTTGGCTCGGTGTCTATTTAGGGCCGGCGGAAGCTGGTTCCGGTATTTTGATTACGGATGTTATCGACAGAGGGCCGGCCGACCTCGCAGGGCTTCGAGGTCAGGACGTATTGATCGGGTGGAACGGGATCAAGCTGAACGATCGTTTCGAGCTCATCCGACGAGTGCAGAACGCGACCGCCGGTTCGAGTGTGAGGCTCCGGGTTTTGCGAAAAGGCAAAGTACGAGAAATGACGGCCCGGATCGAGACAAGACCACAAGACTTTTCGCGCCGCCCCTACACAAGGATCGAATCTCTGGGGCGGCCGGACCCGCAATCGCTGGATCCACAAGTTGAGAAAGTGGGCCCCGGATATCCCCAGGGCTCGGGTGTTGGAATCGAGACCTACCGCAACAATCCTCAGTTTGCAAGAGTGCTCGACATACCGGAACATCGCGGATTGATCGTGGCGCGCGTCAGTGAGCAAAGCTTGGGAGCGCGCAACGGCATCCTTGCCGGTGATGTGATCGTTGAAGTGGACGGTCGTCCGGTCAACGACCCGGAAGCATTCCATCGATACGCGGCCTCTGCGAGACCGAATGGTGTCTTGACCCTGACCATCTACAGGAAGGGGCAACAACACCCTATCGGGATTCTCTTGAAAAAGCGCTAGTCTGGCGGACTGGACGGGCGGCTCTGAATATTAATCTTTCTATATTTGTCCAAGAGCCGCTCGAGAGACTCAATTTGCTTTTCCGCTTCGCGGATCTTCACGTCGCGCTTCCGCAGCTGTGCCTCCGTGGTGCCGACTTTGCTCTTTTGTTTGTCGACCGCCAGCTTCAGTTTGTCGACCAAGCTATTCAACTGGGCGATCGTCTCCCGATTCACCTGCAGCTGGCTATCTTGGGCACGAAGGTTCGATTGCAGGGACTGCAGCCTGTCAGATAGACCGAGGATGAACTCACTTTGTGCCTTGAGGTTGCTGTCCGGGTGTGTAGCGACCAAGCGCTCGAAGTGGTTCCTGGCTACATCCAGGTCATGAAGAGAGTGCCCCGGAACGGCCCGCGACAAGCCGGATCGAAACAGGGCGCGATCGGCTTTGGGGTGAGACGGCTGTTCACGCAGAGACTCCTCGTAGTAGCGCGCTGCCTCCGCATAGTTACGGTCCTCGAAGAACAACTCGGCTCGATCAAAAGCGGTGGGGAGGGCTGCCGCAGTGGGATGAGCCGGACGACGGGTCGGTTGTGGGTTCTTGTTGCACGCAGTGAGCAAGAGAACCGCTGACACGATTGTGATGATGGCAAAGTTGTCGATCGACCTGCGGGACAAGTTGCTGATTCTCATGGTCTCCGAGCTTCTAGAAGCAAAGATTTTCAGATTGTTCGCTGGATTTCAACATCTTTTCACAGTGGAGCCGAGGCCCGAGCTGTGCTGGAAATCCAGGGGTCGGCGCGTAGAAGAACGTGGAAGACGCTGCCTCCGCCAGGATTGTCCTCGACCCAGATGGCGCCGCGATGAGCTTCCACGATGGTCTGGCAGATCGCCAGCCCCAGCCCCACCCCTTGACCGGAGATCTTTTTACCCTGCTTCACCTGGTGGAAACGGGTGAATATCTTTTTCTTGTGCTCATCGGAAACGCCGGGACCACTATCGGTCACTTCAATGAGCGCAAAGCGAAAGTTGTCGAGTGGCGACGAGGATTGGTGTGCCAGTGCCTGGCGGGCATTTGCCGACAGCTTGCTCTGCATCCCGACGAGGACCCTCAAGCGGCCGCGCTCCGACGAAAACTTGATGGCGTTGCCCAGGAGGTTTCCGATCACCTGAATGATGCGATCGCCGTCGCACTGGAGCAGTAGCGGCTTGGCGGGCATCTCCAGTTCGATGCGGACGAACTTTTCCTTGGCGGCCGCGTCGAGCTCTGCGATTGCTGCGCGCGTGAGTGCCCCGAGATCCCGCTCCTTGAGCTCGTACTCGAGCACACCTGCTTCCATTCGGGACAAGTCCAGCAGATTGCGGATCATCGACGACAGGCGGGTCCCGCTCTGGGCGTTGAGCCTGAGCAAGCGTTCCTGCTTTTGAGTCAACGGTCCGGGGATTTGCTCCAGCAGGAGATGAATCGTCTCTTGCATCGATGCCAGCGGCGCCTTGAGCTCGTGAGAAACGTGAGACACGAAGTCCTTCTTCATCTGGTCCAGCTCATCGAGCCGGGAGCTCATCAGATTGAAATCGCGGGCAACCTGGGAAAACTCGTCTTTTCTCGAGGTGTCCAGACGGTAGAAGAACTTGCCTTCAGAAATCGCACGGGTCCCCTCGGTAAGGTGCCGCAGAGGCTCATTGATGGACCGTGAAATAAGGAACGCCACCACAAGGCTCACCAGAAGTGCTCCGGCTGCTGCGAAGATCGAAGTCCAGTAGGCAAACTCGGCCTGCTCCGAGGAGCGACTCACCTCGGTGTGAATGGCTTGGTTTATGGCTTTAGTCAGATTAGGCACAAGCGTTTCAAAGGACCTTATGTCCTTCATCAGCTTTTGGAATTGGCTCGATTGCGGATCGATAGTCTCTCGTTGCTCGAACCTCTCTAGTGTCGTCACGATCTCGGTCCAGTTTCTGGACAAACGCTCCACTTCAACCCGTTCTTGTTCTGTTAGATCTTGGCTGAGTAGAGCGGCAAGACTTTGATGAATACTGCCCCCGTATTCGGTCAGTTCTGCTTCCAGGTCCTTGAGGCCCTGCGATTCTTCCTGCCTTTCCAAAAAAAACAAATCAGTGTTATCTCCGAATTTTCGAATGTCTCGCTCCAGGTTGATTGCTTTCGGCGCCCTTTTGAGATTTATCTCGGACAGGTTCTGAGCAATTCTCTGCAACTCGGAGGTCGTGGTGATCTGAAAGCCGATAACCCCGATCATGAGCGCAATCAAAATGCCGAAACCGAGGATGATCTTGGTTGATATTCTCATCGTGCTCGCATTAGCGACGGCAAATAAGAAAAATCGAATACGGGTGGGGGGCTATTCGATCCCGTAGGATTTCAGCTTGTTGCGGATCGTCTTGACGTCGAGTCCCAGCTGGCGCGCCGCTTCGGCCTTGTTGTTTCCTGCCAGGGCCAGCGTCTTCAGTATGAGTTCTTTTTCAGCCTCCGCCGCTGTCACGCCGACCGGCAAGGTGATCTTCGATGATGTGTCAGAACCGGGCGATCGAATTTCCGGGGCCAGATGCGCCAATTCGATTCTCTTGCCACGAACAAGAATGACAGCCCTCTCGATGATGTTGCGCAACTCCCGCACGTTGCCCGGCCAGCGGTGCGCCTGCAGAATGCTCATGGCCTCGTCGCTGATCGATTCGACTTTCGCGCCGTGCTTTCGATTCGACTCCTTGAGAAAATGCGCCGCCAGCAGCGGAATATCTCCCTTCCGCTCACGAAGAGGCGGCAGTGCGATGGTAAAGACGTTCAGCCGATAATAAAGGTCCTCTCTCAGGTTTCCCTGTTCGATTGCGTCCCGCACGCCCCGGTTGGTGGCCGCCAGAACGCGGACGTGGAAGGTGAATTCCTGCCGGCCTCCCAAACGACGAACCTGACCATCCTCCAGGACCCGTAGCAATTTGGGCTGAAGAGACAGGGGCATCTCCGTGATCTCGTCCAGAAACAAGGTGCCGCGATCGGCCAGTTCGAAACAACCAGCGCGCATACCCACCGCGCCGGTAAAGGCTCCCTTTTCGTGCCCGAATATCTCGCTTTCCATGAGATTTTCCGGTATGGCCGAGGCGTTGATCGCGATGAAGGGCCCTCGCGCACGGTGGCTCATCTGGTGAATCGTACGGGCGACAAGCTCCTTTCCGGTGCCGCTTTCCCCCGAGATCAGCAAGAAAGCATCGGTCGTGGCGACTTGCCGGATGAGGTCGTAAACTTCCTGCATGGCTCGGCTCGTGCCGACGAAGTCCGCAAAGCCGCCACTTTGAAGCTGCTCCGACAACTTCCTGGAGTCGCGCCGGAGCTCGAGTTCTCTGCTCGCGGCGTCGAGCATGGCTTGCAGCTTTGGGTAGTCGAGCGGCTTGGTCAAGAAATCGTGAGCTCCCGATTTCATCGCGTCCACTGCAATCTCAATGGTTCCCTGCGCGGTCATCAAGATCACAGTCCGGTCGAATTTTTCTCCCTTGAGCGATTTCAGTAGTTCCAGCCCGGACATTTGAGGCATGACGACGTCGGAAAGGACGATATCCGGATCAAAGGAGGCTGCCAAAGTCTTTCCCTTGATGCCGTCGGCCGCCAGGCGTACGTCATAGCCCCACTTTTGCAGTCGCATCTCCAACACTTCCCGCATGGCGGGTTCGTCGTCGACCACCAGGACTTTCGGCTTAAGGGAGCTCACGGTCGGAATCCTCGTAAACTCCTCCAGTATACTCGATTCCAATGATTTCGACACGGAAGGCTTCATCTCACCCGACCACACATCAGCCCGGAATCCTGTGTGCAAACTCCCATCGAGACCTGTAGCGCAAGGCACCAGGACTTGGCTTTGTACTGGCCGGAGCCTAGAGTTAGAATAGGCGCAGCCCGGTGAAACTCTGGAGCGTGACGTGAATCCAAGAATGAGTGGATGCTTGGGGAGATACATACGGGGCAAGGAGGTTGGTATGAGGACACGTGCGAATTCAAGGGGTGCGGAGGTATACAGGATCAGGGCACGATCGGTTTGGGCCCTTGGGCTTTGCTTGGCAATGCTGGTTTCACCGGCACTCGGAGAGCGAACCAAGTTGAAGCCCGGTTGGAATTTGTACTCGTTCCAGCAAGACGTGGAATTGGGCCGTGAGGTGGCCCGGGATGCCGAGACCAAGCTTCCTTTGCTCAACGACCGCAAGGTCGATGACTATATCAATCGGTTAGGCCTCAAGTTGGCCTCTCGTGCCCAGGGGGAGCGCTATCCCTACCAGTTCAAGACCGTGAATGACAAAAGCATCAACGCGTTCGCCCTTCCCGGCGGATTCATCTACGTCAATCGTGGTGTGATCGAGTCCTCGGACACCGAGGCTCAGCTGGCCGGCGTCATCGGGCACGAAATCGGCCACGTCGCGCTGCGCCACGGAACCAATCAGGCCAGCAAATCGACGGCCTTCCAAGGGGGGCTCGGCATCCTCGGTGGTATCTTGGGCGGCGGCTCGACTGCGAGCATCCTGAGTCAAGTAGGTGCGGGTTTCGCCCTCAATTCGGTATTGCTGAAGTATGGGCGGGATGCCGAGCGGCAATCCGATCTGATCGGCACGCAGATACTCTACGACCTCCGCTACGATCCCCGGGCCATGGCGCAGTTCTTCGAGAAGTTGGAGGCGCAGGAAAAGGGAGGCCGGCCACCCGATTTCTTCAGCAGTCATCCCAGTCCGGATCGGCGTCGGGCCAAGATCATGGACGAAGTCGAGAGGCTGGGTGGGCCTCCGCGCAACTATCGGGATGACACCGCGGAGTTCCGAGAGATCAAGCGCTATCTCGTTTCGTTACCGGCTCCGGCCGCCAAAGGCACAGAGGCGGAGCCCAAGCCCAAGCGCGTGCCCAGGCCGAAAAAGCCTTCCTCGCGGCATCTGTACTACCAGGGCGAGAGTGTAAAACTCCGTTTCCCGCGCAACTGGCAATCGTCGGGGGAGGGGAATTCCTTCAGCTTGGCTCCGGCGGGGGGAATTATCGAAAACGAAAAAGGGCGAGGGGAACTTGCCTATGGAATGCTGGCGGCGATCTTTGAACCGGAGTATCGTCATCGGCGCAGCATAACGCTTGAAGTGGCCAACGACCAGCTGATCTACCAACTGCAGAAGGGCAATCCACACATGCGTGTGGTCCGCGACCACGGGGAGCGACGGGTGGGCGGGCAAAGCGCCCTGCTCACCGAACTGGTCAACCAGTCGGTGCTCGGGGGACGGGAGATCAACTGGCTTGTGACGGTCCTACGCCCCGACGGACTTTCGTACTTTGCCTTTGTGGCCCCAGAGGCTGAGTTTGCAGACTATCGCCGCGCTTTCGAGAGTATTATTCGGTCGATCCGGTTCAAGTGAGCTTTCAGCGATGATGGCTGAAAGCTGATTCAGCGGAAAGCGTAGAGCTGTAGATGCCCCTAGAGTCTCGAAGTCCGGTTGTATATGACTTGTTGGTGATCGGTGGGGGCCTTGCGGCTGCAGGTATCGCTTCGGATGCAGTCGCTCGCGGATTGAAAACGGTGTTGCTCTCGAGCGGTGATTTCGCCGCCGGCTCCGGTTCTCGGAGTCTCCAGATGATTTACGGAGGGCTCGGGAACTTGTCTCGAGCTCCCCTCAGATCGACGGTTCGTTCCATCCGTGAAAGCCATAGCTTGACCCGCCTGGCTCCGGGATTGGTTCGCTGGATGCCGTTTCTTTTTCCCCGGTACGAAGGGCAAGAGCAAGGTTGGCGATCGCTCCCGGGACGCTGGCTGTACGATCGCCTCAACGTAACCGAAACCGACCTGAAGTCGAGGCGTCTCACATCCGAACAGGTACTGGAATACAATCCGGATCTCTGCTCCGCGGGCCTTTCCGGCGGCGCCCTCTTTTATGATTGCGTTACCGACGATGTGCGTCTCGCCTTATCTCTCATCTTGGATGCCCAGACGAGAGGCGCGAGGATATACAACTACGTTACCATAGAGGAACTGCTCGAGGATTCCGCCCGAATCACCGGCGCGACGGTTCGCGACACCATCACGGGAAAGTCGTGGCGAATCCGGACAAGACAAATCGTCCACGTCACTGGTAGGCGGGCTGGCGCACCGGGAAAAACGGTTGCTGCGGAGAGGGCCGTCGTTGTACTTCGGCGAGAAGAGCTCAATCTGAATCACGGGATCGCGGTCTCTCGCCCCGGCGACCGGCGTATTTTTTTGGTCGTACCCTGGTATGAGGGGGTGCTGGTTAGCATCGCCGCAAACGAGCTGCCTGAGAATCGGGACGAGGTCGATGAGATCTTGGAAACCCTCAACTGGTTGTTTCCGAGAAGTCGCTTTACGATTCGGGACGTCGTGTCGAGCTATCCTGGTGCACGGAGGTTGAGGGATCATTCGGCCCGGGCCGAACCCGTCGCTTTGCATGACGGTCTTGATCCGATCGGGAAGGGATGGCTACGGGCGGACCAGTTGGGGTTGACGGATTATCGCCGCGAGGCGCGGCAAGTCGTCGATCGCGTCGTTTCCCACATCCAGTCGATCGATCGCGAGCTGGTCATTCTCCCCTGCTGGACGAATCGCATCGAGATTGGCAACCCTCCCGCAAGGGATTTCAATCCTTTTTCCGGTTTCGAGTTGCCGAGGGATGTCCGATCTCACTTGATCCAGGACTACGGAAGCTGGGCACAGCAAATCGCTTCGATCTTGGAGGTTTATCCGGAATGGAAGCGCCGGATCATCCCCGGCCTCCCCTACATACTGGCCGAGGCCTACTTTGCCGTGACCCGTCAAAAAGCCCGGAATCTAGACGACATCCTGTCGCGGCGCACTCGTGTCGCCCTGCTCGATCGTCAGCAGGGGACGGGCTCCCTGCGGGAGATATGCAGGGTAGTCGCGCCGGCGATGCACTGGTCCAAAGCCGAGATCGAACGGCAAATGGAAGATTACGGACGGACGGTCCGGGCCCGGCAGCACAGTCCAACCTAGAGCTTCCGGTCCATGGTGAGTCCCTGAAGCCGCTGGTCCAACTCGCCCTGTGTCTTGGTTTTCGTGGCTTCCAGACCCTCCCGTTCTTTTCGAAGGAGCTCGAGCCGATCTTCCTGGGCTTCCAGCTGGCGAATGTAGCGTTGGCGCAACGAGGCCTCCTCCGGGGTTTGACGGAGTCGCTGGAGATTACCCCGCAACCGTTCCTGATCCTGAAAGATCTCAGTCTGTTCCGTTTGAAGCATCGAGACCTGCTTGGAAAGAGTGTTGATCTCCTTCTGCTTTTCAACTATTCCGGCCAGAGCCTCCTCGATCTGCGGATCGATCGAGCGTTGCCGTAGCCACAACGAGATCTGGTCCAGGCTGACGTTCCGGATGCTGTAGGTGGTCTGCTGCGGTCTTTGCTCGCTCACGGTCAAATCGACGGTGCTCTTGGGTTTGGCCGGAACGCGAAAGCGGTGATAGCTCGAAGTGGTCTCCGCGGGCGGCGACGTGTCGACCATCTTCCAGCCCGTCTGGACGGGATGCTCGATGATCAGGGTTCTTGCTCTGTCGTCGTTGTTTCTTACGGTATAGGTTCTTCTTTGAACCAGCTTCGAGTGCATCCGCAGCACGCCCCGGTTGATCTCGACCCGATCGACACGTTGAGGCTGACTTTGGACACGAGTCGAAACCTCGACTCCCAGGTCGAGAGCATAGCTCAACAGGCGTTTTTCTCCGGCCTGGACCGTTTCGGTGAGTCCTTCCCCGGCGAAGGCATCGCTGTCGATGACGGTAAAGGAGCCCGAGTCCAGCGTGATCCCGCTCGAGTTCTCGAGCCAAACAGCGAGCCGCGGCCGCGTGCCGTCGGAACGCGAGTTCGCCGTATAGACGGAGACTTTCTCTCCCTCTACCTCCGTGTGTAGGATCGGCAGGAGGCCCGATTGGTTCCTTCCAATCGTTACCGCGTGCGGCAGCCGATACTCGAACTGCTCCCCCAAGTCCTGGGCAGATGCCGTCTGCTGCTTCTGCTCCCGCATGGCGGCACCAATACCGCCCCCCGCGGCCATCGGTGCCGCTGGCTCTTCTTTGGCAACCCGAGCCGAAGAAAGTTGATCCATGGCTCGAAGCTCGTTGCGCCGCCCACTCCGTCTCTTGACTTGCATTTCCATGCTATCCGCCATTTGGCCGACCCGTAGAGTGAAGTCTAGCGAGGTGGTCCGACCGGATCCGACCTTGATGCTCGAGTATTCGGAGGTCTGGAATCCTGGCAGCATTGCCTGAACCCGATAGCTTCCCGGATTGATCTCGACCTGAAAATTTCCCTGACTGTTGCTCACGCCCTGGGCGACGGTATTACCCCCCATGTCCAGAATTGCAATGCTGGCGCCGGCAATAGCGCCTCCCGAGGCATCCCGCACCATTCCGGCGATCGCAGTCGTGCCGGTAGGCGAGACCAGGGTCGCCTGGTGCGTCTGTGGATTCACCTGCAGCCCATGCGGCAACGGAACCACGGGCCGCCGGGCATAGAGAGGCTGGGACAAGTTCTGGACGAAGCTGACCGGTGCCCCGGACACAAGCGAGAGCGAGACATCGTTCCAGTCCAATGGGGTTGTGTTGTCGACTACCGCCCACCCCTGAAGCAGCGGCTTTTCGCCAGGACCCAGGACAATGCGATAGGTCATTTTCCAGATGGGCGACTCCGAGGTGTAGCTCACGTGGAGTTGCCGCTGTCCGGACCCCGAGGTCTGTATTCGGAGCTTCCGAATGTCCCGTTGATGCGTCGAACCGAGCAAGTCCAGGTAGCGGTTCAGATCCGCGGCCAAATCCGCATCGGTGAACTTCAAGGCCCGGGCGGATTCCAGATCGACCAGCCGGAGCTCACCTGTCTGGGAAAGAGACGTCAACTCGACCACCTGCGACGTGGTTTCGTTTCCTGTTGTTTTTGTTCGCAGTTCCGCACCCATGAGCTTGCCTGTCACCATTCCCGATGGAGTGCGGATTTCAACTCCCGTTCCGCGCAGCTCGTTCAGGAAGCCGACCAGACCCTTCGCGAAGCGAAGGTCGATGGGGATTTCCGACAGCCGCCTGTCGAGCGGGGCGTTGGAGTCGTATGTGACCCCGGTGACCTGGCCGTCTCCCAGGTCCAGGACGGTGAGCGACTTGAGAACATCGTTCAGCTGAGCGCTGGGTAGCGCGATCTCGACTGCCTCGGCTCCTCGAACGGGTCCGAGATGCTGGAAATATCCCATTCCGTTCTTGTAGAGCACGACCTTGTGGACCGGGAGAGGGACGGGTTCCTGAGCGATGAGCCACCCCGAGGCCGAGAAGAGCCAGAGGCTCATCCAGACACCCAGGTGAGTTCGCCTGACTCTGGAAAACTGCAATTGTAGTATTATCATAGTTTTGCACCGAATTGACAGCCTGGGGGACGAGTTCCCTCGCCGGCCAGACGCGTTGATCGAAATACTTCCCAATGCTCGAGCTCTCGTGCTCTTGCAACAGATATCATGGAAAGGACGCCGGGTTCACTTATCCTTGCACATTATATTCTGGGTTGAACCCTAAAGGTTTCCGCACAGAATCCGATTTACCGAATCAGAACCAATCAGAACTGCTTTAGTCAGGAGATGGAATGCCGGTGACATCGAAGAGGCATGTTTCGCTCGTTGAGAACCTTATAGTCTTGCTGGCATTGGTCCTTCTGATGGGTTGTGGCGGCGAAGACCCGAAGGATGATCCAAAGAAGCAGGGCGACGAAACAGCCAAAGAAGAGACCGAGTCGAAGGGCAGGGAAACAGAAAACAGTGAGGGGGCAGATGGAAAAGCAAAGGAGGCCGGGAAGACAAAACCGGGTCAGGACTCCGTTGCCGACCAAAAAAGAAAGACCCCCCACCGAGGGCGGCGAGGCCGGCGGTCCAAGAGGCCTGAAACCCCAATGCAAATCTGGGCCGAGCTCATGGAGGGGAACAAACGATTCATGTCGGGCCATCCCAGCGAACACGACTCCGTGAAGGATCGCGAAGCCGCAGCCGAGGATAAACCACCGCGGGCTGTGATCCTGACGTGTTCGGACAGTGCGATGAGCCCGGAATTGATCTTCGACAAGGGCTTTGGAAGTCTCTTTGTGGTCCGGACCCCGGGGCACGTGGCGGATGGTCCCTCCCTGGGGGGCATCGAGTATGCGGTTGAGCGCTTGCGCTCCAAACTGATCGTGGTCCTTGGGCACGATCAATGCGGTGCCGTCAGTTTGGCTGTTTCCGGATATCTCATGCCGACCCCGAATCTCATGGCGATAGTGAGCGGGATCAAACCGGCGCTCGAGAAATACGAGGGTGCGGCCAAGGGCGAAAGACTGGTCGGACTGGGAGTCTCGTCCAATGTTCGCCGTGTCGCAGAAAAGATCCACGAGAGTCCGATCATCCAGAGAGCCATGGACAACGGCAAATTGAAGATCATTCGGGCCGTATTCAATCGGCCGACCGGAAGCGTCAGCCCGTTGCGCTGAGCGCTTTCCGCCAAGCGTCTTGCGTCAAGCGCCTGCTGCAGTGGGCCGCTCACTCCGTGAGCGGCATGATAAAGAATTCTCAAGTCGCACTTACTGAAACGGCAAGCGGAAGACGGACAGCGCCAGGCGGTCAGCGCGGGGCCGATAGGCCCGGCTACAAATCAATGTCGCGAGTCGGCCTTTCCACAGGCTCCCCCTTACTTTTCTTGAGGGCTTCCTGGAACTTCTTGTCCAGCAACTGTGTTTTGGTTTTTTCGTCTTCCTGACTCTGGGCGAAGATGGCCTCGCGCCTCGCTTTTTGTTCCTTGAGAAGCTCTCCCACGCGGTCGAGGTCCGGAGCATCAGATGGTTTTGGCGGCGACTCATACGAAATCACCTTGCTCAATGCTGCGTCGATCGACAGGCGCGCTTCGCAGCAGGGGCAGACGATTTCGAGATCTTTTGGACTCTTCGCAACCATGGAGGTCTCCTGGAACGGCTTTGGCCTTGTGAGGCGCTGGGTTTGACGTATACGTCTCACTCTAACTAAGAGTATATCTCCTTGTTTGTAATTTGAAGGGGTTGTCGAGAATTGTTCGATCCTTGGCTTTTAGGATTGTGATTTTGAGAGTGCGAAAAAAGTCCTGACTGGACAGGAATCATTGCAGCAAACTCTTGAAGCCCTTGTCAGGCACCGGATTTGACGAGAGTGGCCCGATAAAGTTGCGCGTAGCGCTCCACCATCGTTCCTGTCGTATACTCTCTTTTGTACCGTCGCAATCCGTTTTCTCTCATTTCGCCCAATCCGTGGGGTGATTGAGCGAGTTCCTGCAAACCCGCAGACAGCGATGGAATATCATCGGGAGGAACGATCGTTCCGCAGGCCGAGGCTCCACCGACAAGCCTGGCATTGTCGCCCACGTCGGCGACAACCATTGGAACACCCATACCCATCGCTTCCAGTATCGAAAGACTCATGGCTTCGCTCAGGCTGCAGTTCACGTAAATATCGAGTGCTGAGAGCCACTCACCCACATTCGATTGTTGGCCCACGAAATGAACAGACTCTTGCAGGCCGAGCGCCTTGGCCTGTTGCATGATGGCCACCCGAGTAGGCCCGTCGCCGACAAGAACCAGAGACGAAGGGACTGCTTGCCGATCCAAATGGTAGAATGCGTCCACGAGGGCGCCAAAATTCTTGACCGGCGCAAAGCGGCCAACGCTGCCGATGAGCTGATGGTGATCCGGTATGCCGAGAGATTGCCGCAGGTTCTGCCGCACGGAGGCGTCGACGCCCGGAACTTCCACCCCATTTGATAGCAATCGAATCCTGGCAGACGGAATCCTCAAACGTTCGATCAAGCGTTTTCGGACCGAATCGGCCACTGTCACGATCTCGCTGGTTGTCAGCAGAGCCCAGCGAGTGAACATGGCGCGCAAGCTTTTGTGCAAGCTTCCAAGTCGGATGTCCGCCAACTCCATTCCGTGTTCGGCGTGAAGGTGGTGGGGAGTATGGGCCAGCTTGCGCGCGAGTACCGACTCCACCAGCGTGCCCCAATTGTGAGAATGAATCCAATCGACTTTGTGTCGGCGCAGCGCCTGGGCCAGCCGGCCCACGACCCGGAGGTCGTTCCCCCCCCGTTTGTGAAGCTCGATGATCTCGACGTCCGAAGCGGAAACCCACCGCGCGGCGTCGCCGTTCCGGTTCAAGCAAATCACCAAGGGGTGAAAATGGCAACGGTCCAAATGGTTGGATAAGTGCGCGATGCAACGCTCGAGTCCACCCATGTCAAACGTATGGACGACGTAAGCGACTCGAATCTTTTTGGCCGGTGTGACAGTACCTGTGTCTGCCACCGCTGTGTTCATTGCCGCTGTAGTGGTTGCCACTTTGTCTGTCGCCCGTCCGTACAGTGGAAGAGGTCCGATTGGAGCGGGCTCCGCTATGGACCTGCGCGAAAACGAGCGGTCCGCCCTCAATCCCAACCATTTGCTGTATCGGCCGGTTGGGAGGATTGCTTAATTGGGCGCGCCGGCCGCGCGCTACCTTCAAAACGCTGGATAAATCGAGGCTTTCTCTGTCTCCCGGGAGCAGCAGAAGGTAAAATGGACCGTTTGGACCGATCATGATAGAGAACATTGTATTGCGTGGTGCCCGGCAGCATAACCTCAAGGATATCAGTTTAGAAATCCCGCGCCAGAGAATCACTGTGGTTACCGGGCTCTCCGGTTCGGGCAAATCCAGCCTCGCGTTCGACACCATATACGCGGAGGGCCAGCGTCGCTACATCGAGTCGCTCTCCGCCTTCGCGCGGCAGTTTCTCGAGCAGATGGAGAAGCCGGATGTCGACAGCATCGAGGGGTTATCCCCGGCGATCAGCATCGAGCAAAAGACGACAAGCCGGAGCCCCCGTTCCACGGTTGGGACGGTGACGGAAATCTACGATTACATGCGTCTGCTGTTTGCCTCCGTCGGCAAGCCCCATTGTCACCTCTGTCACAAACCCATTTCCCACCAGAGCGTCGATCAGATCGTGGACAGCATCCAGGCCTACCCCGAATCGGCGCGGGTCATGATCATGGCGCCCGTGGTACGGGATCGCAAAGGAGAATTCCGAAAACTGTTTGAAACGTATCTCAGGAGAGGTTTCGTCCGGGTCCGTGTCGATGGCCGGCTCTATGATCTCGAAGAGGATATCCCTCTGGTTCGGAACAAGAACCACTCGATCGATGTCGTGGTCGACCGAGTGTTGATTCGCTCCGGGATCCGGCGGCGACTGGAGATGTCCGTGAAGGCGGCGCTCGACCTTGCAGAAGGCCTTGTCCGGGTTGAGGCTCTGGATCGGGACGAGCGACTCTATTCGGAACGGCAAGCCTGTATCGATTGTGGCGTGAACATTCCGAACCTCGAACCTCGCTCGTTCTCCTTCAACTCCAAGTATGGAGCCTGCCCATCCTGTGAAGGCGTGGGAATAAAGGCGGTGATTGACCCGGCAAGGATCATCGTGGACCCGTCGCGGCCCGTTGGAAGAATGAAGTTTCCAATCGATAGCGCCAAGATCCAGGCTTACTTGCGCGAGTCGCTGCTGCTGGTAGCGGCCAACTACACCGGTGATACGAGCACACCATTTGAGCAGCTATCCTCGAGAGCCCGGAAGGTCTTTTTTTACGGCAGCGCCAAACCGATGACGTTTTCCCTCGGGGGCTTCAGATACAAGGCCGACTTCGAAGGTGTCGCGCCGTGGCTCGAGAATCTCTACAAAGAACAGTCAGGCAACCGCCTTCGGCAGGATGTTGAAAAACTGCTGTCCGTTCGCGCATGTCCGACGTGTGAAGGGACCCGTTTGCGCCCGGAAAGCCGCGCCGTCAAGGTCCACGGTAGGGGCATCGCGGATTTTTCGATGTTGACCTTGGAGAACTGCATTCGAGAGTTACAGGCACTGCGTTTGGAGGACCGTGAAGAAAAGATTGTCGGGCCAATCCTGAAGGAAATCCGCAATCGATTGGAGTTCCTGATTGGTGTTGGACTCGGCTATCTTAGCCTCGACCGCGCGGTCGCGACGCTGTCAGGAGGAGAGGGACAGCGTATCCGGTTAGCGACCCAGATTGGCTCGAGGCTCCGGGGTGTTCTTTACGTCCTGGACGAACCCTCGATAGGGTTGCACCCGCGCGACAACCAGCGTTTGTTGGACACGCTGATCGAGCTTCGCGACCTGGGCAATACCATTCTGGTAGTGGAGCACGACGAGGAGACGATTCGTCACGCGGATCACGTCATCGACTTGGGGCCTGGAGCCGGTCGGGCCGGAGGCCACGTCGTGGTTTCGGGCACGATCGATGAAGTCCAGCAGCAACAGGATTCCCTGACCGGCAAGTATCTCAAGGGAGAGTTACAAATTGAGCTGCCCGAGAAACGCAGGCAGGGAAACGGAAAATCCCTCATCATCGAAGGAGCACGGCAGAACAATCTCAAGAATCTGACTGTTGAGTTCCCCCTGGGGCTGCTCATCTGCATTACGGGGGTCTCCGGCTCGGGCAAATCATCATTGGTGGACGATATCCTGTTCCGGGCCTTGTCCCGCGAGCTCCACCGCGCCGCGACGGATCCGGGTGAGCACGACGGCATTCGAGGTATCGAGCATCTGGACAAGGTGATCGAGATCGATCAATCGCCCATCGGTAGAACGCCAAGATCGAACCCGGCGACCTATGTCGGGCTTTTCACCCACATCCGCGAGCTTTTTTCTCTCCTTCCCGAGTCCCGCGTGCGCGGGTACAAACCCGGTCGGTTCAGCTTCAATGTCAAGGGCGGACGCTGCGAAACGTGCGAGGGCGATGGGTTACGCCGCATAGAAATGAACTTCCTGCCGGATGTCTACGTGTTATGTGAGACTTGCCGAGGGAAGCGCTACAACCGTGAAACGTTGGCGGTCAAGTACAAAGGGTATTCGATCGCCGATATCTTGGCCATGAACATAAGCGATGCTTTCCCGCTCCTCGAGAACATTCCTCCCATCGCCCAGAAGCTACAGACTCTAAACAGTGTCGGTTTGGGATATGTACAGCTCGGGCAGTCCGCCACGACCCTGTCGGGTGGAGAAGCACAACGAGTAAAACTTGCCCGGGAACTGAGCCGGAGGGCGACCGGGCGGACAATGTACATTTTGGACGAGCCGACGACCGGTCTTCACTTTCACGACGTCAAGAAACTCCTTGACATTCTCAATAGCCTGGCTGATCTTGGCAATTCGGTGATCGTTATCGAGCACAACCTGGATGTGATCAAGATGGCGGACTGGGTCATCGATCTGGGACCGGAGGGCGGAGACCGCGGGGGAAGAATCGTAGCGCAGGGAGCACCGGAGGCGCTGAGCCGACTGAAAAAATCAGCCACCGGCCAGGCCTTGGCCAGCGTAATTCGAAAACATCGATGATTGAGACCATTCGACTGGCGGTTTCAGAGAGCCTTCAGCTCAAGCAATCGTTCTTTCAAACGAATGAGAGGCAGATTGTCGCCCTTGCCCAGGAGATTTGCAGGGTGCTCCGATCGGGAGGCAAGGTACTACTCTTCGGCAACGGCGGCAGTGCAGCGGATGCACAGCACATCGCGGCGGAGTGGGTCGGTCGATTTCGTAGGGAGCGAGACCCGCTGGCCGCCATCGCGCTCACGACGGATAGCTCGATCCTGACCAGCGTCGGAAACGACTACGGGTATGAAGAAGTCTTCGCGCGGCAGGTTCGCGCGCTGGGTCGGAGTGGAGATGTGGCATTCGGAATTTCGACGAGCGGCAACTCCCCCAACGTCCTGCGCGCGACGGCTGCCGCGGTCAAGCTCGAGATGACCACTGTCGCGCTGACCGGCGGTGATGGAGGGAAACTAGGATCGATGGTCCAGCATCATCTCAACGTTCCTAGCCCGATCACCGCCCGAGTGCAGGAGACCCATATCATGATCGGCCACATCCTCTGTGAGCTTGTCGACGAACATCTTGGGGATTGACCGGAATGTCCAAATATCGCGTGCGGCCCTTCGGTTTAGATCGGGTTCGTACCTATCCCCTGAAAAACCGGACGAGTAAAGTCAGCGTCCAGTCCTTTGCCACGCCACACCGAAAGGGAGACAAGCTCTCCCAATTTCTTGAAAGTCTACCAATCATCCTCGCAGCGGAGAATCTTCGTGACCTCGCCCAAGCCATCTTTCAGGCGCAAAATCTTGGCAAACCCATCATTTGGGGTCTGGGGGGGCACGTTATCAAAACGGGCCTGACCCCGGTTTTGGTAGACCTCATGGATCGCGGGATGGTGACCGCTCTCGCCTTGAATGGGGCCGGAATCATTCACGATTTCGAAATCGCGGTCGTTGGGGCCACGAGCGAGGATGTCGAGACCCAACTGGAAACGGGCGAATTCGGGATGGCGGAGGAGACCGGATCGGAGATCAACCATGCCATCTCGCAGGGAGCTCGGGAGGACCTCGGGATCGGAGAGTCGCTGGGGAAGTACCTGAGCGAGAAGAACTTTCGCTTTGGCGAGATGAGCTTGCTCCAGCAGGCATACTTGCGGAGTATTCCGGTGACCGTGCATGTGACCCTGGGAACAGACATCGTTCACAACCACCCGAGCGTTTCGCCGGCCGACACAGGTTCCGGTAGCCATCTCGATTTTCGTTTGTTTGCCAGCCTGGTGGCCGGATTGGACGACGGGGGTGTGTACCTGAATTGCGGCTCCGCGGTAACCCTCCCGGAGGTGTTCTTGAAGTCGGTCTCGTTGGTCCGCAACAGCGGCGAGACCCTCAAGAACTTCACGACCGCAAACCTCGATTTCATTCAGCACTACCGTCCCATCGAGAACGTCATCAAGCGCCCGATTCAAGGGGGAGGACGTGGAATCTCGATTACAGGGCACCACGAGATCGTAATCCCTCTGCTGGCAGCGTGGCTCGTTGAACTTGCACCCATGACCAGCCGAGATGCCTGATCCGATACCAGAACCACAGCTTGACGATTCTCTCTTGCAAGAGTTGGAACGAGCAGTCGAGCAGTTCAATGCTGGCCGGTTCTTCGAGTGCCACGATACGCTCGAGGACGTTTGGCACGGGTTGAGAGGACCTGCGCGAAACTTCCTGCAGGGCTTGATCCAGGTGGCGGTTGGTTTTTATCACCTTGGCAACGGCAACCAAAGGGGAGCAGAAAGCCAGCTGCGCAAAGGACTGGAGAATCTCCAACCGTACAGTGACCTCTATGCAGGCGTAGATTTAGGCCGTCTTCGAGAGGAGCTCCGGCGGTGGGTCCGCATGCTACGTGAAGGGGAGGTCGCCCACGTAGAATTGGCAGACCTTCCCAAGTACCATTTCACGCGGCCGGGCTAATGCCTCTCTCGTCAAGCCGAGCTCGAAGGAACAAGATCACGATTACGTATGGATAGCTATTGTCTTGTAATGACGGAGGCGTTGCGCATGAAGGCAATAAATCTCTGATCTTCACGGATCGGATCGAAGTCTCGCTCTTTCTGAATGGCCTTTAGATCTTCAAAGCCGTTACTCAATGCCCTCTCGAGGTTTGTGACGGCGCGCTCCACATCTCCGAGCGATGCGTACAGCCGGGCCACATAATAACTCTTCTCTTTCTTGGAGCTTGCCTTGCCCGCTGCGACCAGGCTAATTCTTTGCGGTTTGTCGAAGATATTCGGATCGAGCGATAAGCCCGTGCGCCATTGAGCCATTCCCTTCTTGAACTTCTTGCGCTCGTACAACAGTGTTCCGAGATTGATGTGGAAGGCGGCCACATCGGCGTTCATGTCGATCGCTTTCCTGTAGAGCTGCTCGGCCTTCCTCAGATCTTGAAGCGCGAAGTATACAGAGCCCAGATTGCTGAGCGGATAGACGTACTCAGAATTCAGTCCGATCGACCTCTCGAAGGAGTCCTTTGCCTCATCGTAGAAATCAAGTTGTGAATAGGTGATCCCAACCTTGTTGAAGATGTATGCACTATTGGGATTGAGGCGCGAAGCCTCGAGGTACTTGATCAGGGCGGCGTAATAGTCCTTACGAGCGAAAGAAACGTCCGCCTCCTTCGCGATCGCGTTGGATTGAAGGACCTTGGCCTCGGGCACCTGGACCTTCGCGACTCTTGGTATGGAAATGCCGCATCCGCCTGCCAGTAGACCGGTCCAGAGGCAGAGCAGTAGTCCGAAGCGACAGTTTCGACGCCGGAAGGGGCTAGGCATGAGAAACATCGTTCACCTCGCCTATAACCATCTTAGACTTCGAAACCACGGTGTGCAAGTGAGTTCGAGGCGAGGTGCACCGCCCGGCTGAGGTATGCGGCCGGTGGGGCTAGAGACGACCGATGTAGCTGGATGCTTTGATTCTGAACGTCATATCATACGGATAAACTAGAAAGTCAATTTCTTCCGTCCACTGAACCCTCACATGAATCTGACCTGCAAATCGGTCCAGCTTCACGTTGCTGCGTTTGATCCGGATTTCGTTCTTCTTCGCCAAACTCAAGACATTCCTGATGATGCTCTCGTTGTCGTAGAAATTGGCGCCCGCTCGGCTGACTTCAGTCTTTACGTCCGTTTCAAGACTCTTGTACGCGTAGTAGGGGGGGACCGCCCTCACAGCGATCACGCCGCTGAGTGCGAGGAGGGCCAGAAAGACCAGGCAGCCGCCTGTCCCTTTCCCCTCTTGGCTCTGGCTCCACGCCTTCGGATGTTTGGGATAACTCATACAATGACCCCTTGGAACGGAACGCCGCATAGAAGATTCATCGGCGGCCTATAAGGCGCCCAATATACAATTCAGGCCTTCCGTGGCGGGGATTGTGTGACGGGGCTTACAATTTTTCCGCTTTCCGCTGAGCGGATAGCGCCTCGGGTGTGAGACCCGGTCCCTAATCCACGCGAAGGACGGCGAGGAAGGCTTCCTGAGGGATCTCGATCTTGCCGAGGCGCTTCATGCGCTTCTTGCCTTCTTTTTGCTTTTCGAGGAGCTTTCGCTTCCGAGTGACGTCGCCCCCGTAGCATTTGGCAAGCACGTTCTTGCGCAGCGGACGGACGGTTTCCCGGGCAATGATCTTGCTGCCGATCGATGCCTGAATCACGACTTCATACATCTGGCGGGGAATAAGCTCTTTCATTTTCTGAGCCAGGGCCCGTCCGCGCACGTGGGCCGCGTCGGCGTGCACGATTACCGACAGAGCATCGATCGGATCTCCGGCTACCAGAATGTCCAGCTTGACCAGTCGGGACTCCTGATACCCCGAAAGCTGGTAGTCCAATGACGCATAGCCGCGGGAGGCCGACTTCAAGCGGTCGTAAAAATCCAGTACGATTTCGTTCAGAGGCAGCTGATAGGTGATGAGCACTCGATTGGTGGAAACGTACTCGAATCCACGCTGCTGGCCTCGTTTATCTTCGAGCAGCTTCAAGATGGGCCCCAGGTACTCGTCGCTGGTGAGAATGGTGGCCGTGATTATCGGTTCCTCGAACTTCTGCACATCGCCGGCTGGAGGGAGCTTTGCCGGATTATGGATTTCCACGGTCTTACCATTTCTCGTCGTGATCCTGTACCGGACACCAGGGGCTGTGGTGAGCAAGGAAAGATTGAATTCTCTCTCGAGCCGCTCCTGAACGATTTCCATATGAAGTAGTCCGAGAAAACCACAGCGAAAGCCAAACCCCAAGGCCCCGGACGTATCAGGTTCGTAAAAGAAGGACGAGTCGTTCAAGCGGAGCTTGTCCAGTGCATCGCGCAGGTCCTCGTACTGAGCGCTTTCGGTCGGATAAAGTCCGGCGAAGACCATGGGCTTGATTTCCTGGAACCCCGGGAAAGGCTCCGTCGTTGGTCTCGAATCTTCCGTAATCGTCTCCCCGATTCTCGTGTCCGCGACACGCTTGATTCCCGCCGCCATCAGCCCAACCTCTCCGACCGAGAGCTCCTCCACCTCGGCGAACTTCGGGGTCATGACGCCCACCTGTTCGACGGAGTAGGTTTGCTCCGTAGACAGGAGCCGGATCTTCATCCCCCGGCGAATGGTCCCATCGAGAATTCGGATCAACACCAGCACGCCCCGGTATGGGTCAAACCAGGAGTCAAAAATCAATGCCCTCAACGGTTTGTCATAGTCTCCGGTCGGAGCCGGCAACCGTTTGACGATGGCTTCGAAAACTTCCTCGGTACCGATTCCCTCTTTGGCGCTTGTCAGGATGGCGTTGCTAGCGTCCAGGCCGATGATGTTCTCGATTTGGTCCTGGATTCGGGCAATGTCGGCGCTCGGCAAATCGATCTTGTTGATCACCGGAATGATCTCCAGACTATGATCCAACGCAAGATATGTGTTTGCAAGGGTTTGGGCCTCGACGCCTTGAGAAGCATCGATCAGCAGCAGCGCGCCGTCACATGCCGCGAGACTACGGGAGACCTCATAGGAGAAATCAACGTGGCCAGGCGTATCGATCAAGTTCAAAATGTACCTGTTTCCATCTAGCGCATCGTAATTCAAACGAACCGAGCGGGCTTTGATCGTGATCCCACGCTCCCGCTCCAATTCCATGTCATCGAGGACCTGGCTTGCCATCTCCCTCTGGGAGAGAGCGCCCGTGTATTCCAGCAGTCGATCGGCCAGCGTGGATTTTCCGTGATCGATGTGGGCAATGATGGAGAAGTTTCGAATGACGGACTTGTTGCTCAATCAGATACATCCCTGTCTGCAAAGCAGATCATCATACACACCGCTCCAGGTTCGTACAAGCCGCGGTCGGCGCTTTCCAGCGGTTTATCGGCAGACCCGCCTGAGATGCCTAGAAGAACGAGGGCGATGAAGGGATGTGTTAGAATAACCGGCTCATGGCCTTGAGGCATCTCCGCCTTACGATTCCCAAAGAGCAATGGCGCCGCAATCGGCTGGCGATCTGTATCGCGTCGTCGCTTGTCTTCGCCGGATTTACCTTCGTCATGCCCTTTCTACCGCTCTATGTTTCGGAGCTCGGGGTGCGGCAAGAAGCCTCCATTGCCACGTGGTCTGGCCTTCTCATTACGACTTCTCCATTGATTGCCGCGTTTCTGGCCCCTCTGTGGGGAAGACTGGCGGACCGCTTCGGGATGAAGATCATGGTGGAACGCGCAATGGCTGCTGCGACGCTACATTGGGCCTTGTTTGGATTCGCGAAATCTCCTTATCAGCTCTGGCTCTTGCGTGCCGTCATGGGAATGTTCGGCGGATTTGGTACGATGTCGGTCCCGCTTTTGATCTCGACCATACCAAGGGAAAACGTCAGCCGTTCGGTAGGAATGCTGCAAACCGTGCAGATCGTCTCTGCCGGAATCGGGCCGATGATGGGCGGATTTCTGGCGGACTCGATCGGGATTCGAAAAACCTGCATGGTCAGCGCGTGCTTTGCCCTGGCGGCGTTGGTGATGATCCATCGGCTCTACCTGGAGCCGTCGTCCCAGGAAGCCGCGGAAAGAAAGGCGAGATCCACCAAGCTGTCGTTCAGGAGCGCGCTCGCTCTTCCCTCTTTTGGCTCCATGCTGGTGATCGCGTTCTTTGTGAACCTCGTCGAGCGTAGCTTCGCTCCCATTGTTCCCCTTTACGTTTTGAGTCTGGGCACGAAGGTAAGTCACGTGGCCAAAACCTCGGGGATGATTATTTCTCTGGGGCTGCTGTCCGAGGGAGCCTCCGCGACCATGCTGGGGCACTGGTTAAGAAAGGTTCAGGTTCGCAAGATACTGCTAATGAGGCTCACCGCAGGAGCGCTCATTTGCATTCCCATGGGTCTCGTGACCGCATCCACCCAGTTGCTGGTTCTTCGAGCGGCGCTCGGACTGCTCGCAGGGGGAAGCATGGTGGTAATCTACACCCTTGGGAGTCAAATGATCCCGGAGGAGACACGGGCAACTTCCTTTTCTTTTCTTGCCAGCTCCGCTCTGCTGGGGAGCGCTCTCGGTCCCACGACTGCCGGCGCCATCACGCATCTGGACATTCGGGCCATTTTCTTCCTCAACAGCTTGATCCTTTGGGGCATACTGGCAGTCACCTGGAAATCCATTCCGGGGTCCCGCAACACTTAGTTCCCCGCCCGGGAATTTCGATGGCAGGACCAGTATCAGCTAACATATTGCAGTGGCTGTGGATCAAGGTACAAGCAGGTTGCGGTGATGTAACTTTGCTTGTGTAAAAAGAAAGAGGGTGTAAGTTTGGTTTTTTCGCTGCGATGGCAAAAACCAACTCCAAGAAAGGAGCTTACACCCAATGGCGAAATTAACACCGATGACCGAACAATTCCAACATTTCCTTGATGAGGTAAAAGAAGACTTTTGGGGAGATGTGTATAGCAAGACAAAGCTGGCGTGGAAACGGTATTTCGAGACTGAATCACAGCGGCAGAGAGACCGTTATTGTGGCTTTGGATGGTATGAAAGAGGTGGGCAGAGAAAGAGAGAGTACCGCAATGGATACTATGAACGGGACTTTGTGACCCGCTTTGGAACGTTACGGTTGCGGATTGCCCGGAGCCGGAACAAGAATTTTCTCCCGAAGGGATTACAACGGTTTCAACGACGAGCTGACGAGGTAACGTTGCTGATACGAGAGGCGTTTCTCAGAGGAATCAGCACACGGACGGTGGGACGGATTGTGGCGATCATGACGGGAGAAGTTGTCAGTGCACAGACGGTATCGCAGCTGACACGAGAGCTAGATGAAGCAGTACAGCGATTTCACCGAGCTCGGTTGAGTGACGAATGGAAGACACTGTTTCTGGACGGAGTGAGTCTGAGGGTAAGACGTCCGAGTGGGCGGAAACGGGTGCAGATGCTGGTGGCCTACGGGGTGAGAGCGGATGGTAGCCGGCAGCTTTTGGCATTTATGCGCAGCAGTGGAGAGAGTCAAGCTGCCTGGGAAGGACTCTTAGGAGATCTGTACCGGCGTGGTATAGAGGGAGATAACCTCGAGCTGATTGTGACCGACGGCTGTGCAGGTCTGGCAGCGGCCATTGAAACGATCTATCCGAGAGCTCAGCACCAACGCTGCTGGGCACATAAGATGCGAAACATCGTCAATTCAGTCCGAAAGTGCGATCGAGACCAGATCAAGCAGGATGCACGGGCCATCTACCAGGCCGATAGCCGTCGGGATGCACTGACAGCTTTCAGGAGGCTGAAGCGTTGCTGGCACAAGGATTATCCGAAGATGGTGAATCGATTGGAGAAGGATCTCCCTGAGTTACTGGCCTTTTACAGCTTCCCACGGCCTCTGTGGAAGAAGCTACGAACCACCAACGTCATCGAACGCTGCTTCGTTGAGGTTCGACGGAGAACGCGTCCGATGGTTTGCTTTGTTAATGTCCAGAGTGTCGACAGAATCATTTACTCGATCTTCCATCGATTCAATCTCGATTGGAAGGAACAACGACCAACTCGTACCCTCGACCTTTTTACACAAGCAGCTTGACATGACCGCAGGTTGCCCTTGATTTGACACGGATGCCCTCCAACAGGCAAGATATCTTGGGGGTAATCCTGATGACATCAGAGAAACTGGCCGAACGTCAACAAGCCCAAGGTTTCTTGCGTGAAGCCGTGCTGCTGCTTCCAAGGATGGTGCAGCTTCTCTACCGGCTCCTGGGCGATCCCAGGGTCGCCCGGGCGGACAAGGTTCTGGTTGCCGCGGTCGTTTTCTATGTGGCCCTACCGGCGGATCTCCTGCCGGATATTCTTCCCGGAATCGGACAGTTTGATGATCTTGCTGCCGTCTCCTTGGTGCTTCTCCGACTCATTGCCAATTCGGGAGAGCAAGTCGTTCGGGAGCACTGGACGGGAAGCCAATGTCTGGTCACCTGGATTCACAGAGTTTCCGAGTTTAGCCACATATTCCTTCCCGACAGCGTTCTCCGTCCTCTACATCGAAAGTTCGGAAGTAGAGCGTAAAGGGACGTCCCCCACGTTTCCCGTTTTTCACGAAAAACGGGAAACGTGGGGAACGTCCCCTTTTCCATTCTACCGGGATCGCTTCAGTCCTACCTTTTCACAGTGGCGCTCCACGGGGCAGCGGCTGCACCAGGGGGAAACGGGAAGACACATGTTCTGGCCAAACGTCACCAAGATGTCGTTGTAAGTTTTCCAGTACCTGCGGGGTAGCTTCTTCCGAAGAGCAAACTCCGTATCCTCCGGCGTTTTGGTCTTTACGTAACCCCAGAGATTTGAGATTCGGTGAACGTGCGTATCTACACAGATTCCGTACTTGTCATAGCCGATCGTGAGAACTAGATTGGCCGTCTTGCGCCCCACGCCGGGTAGCTCCAGTAGTGTGTCGAGGTTGTTCGGAACCGTTCCCCCGAATCTCGCGATCAAGATCTGGCAAACCTTCTTGATATTTCTGGCTTTCGTTCGGTAAAACCCTGCGGGATAGATCAACTTTTCGATTGTCTTGATTGGCAGGCCGACCATCGCATTCGGTGTCGACGCCTTTGAGAGCAGTCGCCGGGAGGCCAGTTCCGTTACCGCATCCTTGGTCCGGAGCGACAGGAGCGTACTGATCAGAGTCTCGAATGGACGGTCCACCGACTCGTCCGCGATGACTCCGACCGCCGGCACTTTCCAATCCGGAAGCTTCTTCCTGAGGATGCGCAAAACGGCAGCCAGCGTCTTTGTATCCATAGTTTCGATCAGTGGTGGCGGCGACTATATAGGAAGGCCGTGTCGATCAGTGAACTTTCCCGTCCGGTATTGACGACGAACTGCGAGGGGTAGATCGACGCCGCTCCGTACTCACCCTTGTTGTTGAGGGCATAGAAGTTCAAGTTGAAGTTCGGACGGCGGTCCGATCCCAGAAGGCGCTTTTCCTTGGTCGTGCGGATCACCCGTTCCAGAGTTTCAATACACGATTGCTCCGGACTTTTTCCCTGGCGCATGAGCTCGACCACGGTGTGGCTGCCGCACACCTTGATGTTTGCCTCTCCGCGTCCGGTGGAACCCGCCGCCCCGACCTCGTTGTCGACATACAAACCTGCGCCGATAATAGGGGAGTCACCCACTCGCGCGGGAAGCTTCCAGGCCAAACCGCTGGTGGTTGTCGTTCCGGCCAGATCACCGGCAGGGTCGAGGGCCAAACAGCTGATCGTGCCGTAGTGGCGAATCAGCCGACCGAACTCGGTAGCCTGACCTTCTTCTTGAAGCCAATTGTCCCGGTCCGTTAGCTTCGATTTCCAATCGAGCCATCGCCGGCGGGATTCTTGCGTCAACAGGTCTTGCTTTTCAAACCCCATCTTGAGTGCAAAATCGAGCGCCCCGTAACCGACGAGAAAGATGTGGTCCGTCCGTTCCATGACCAAACGTGCTACCTTGGAAGGGTTTCTGATGTTGCGAAGTGCTCCGACTGCGCCGGCGCCACACGAGCGCCCGTCCATGACGCACGCATCGAGCTCGACCACACCATCTTCGTTGGGAAGACCACCATAGCCGACGCTGAAGTCTTCAGGGTCATCTTCCACTATGTTCACCCCAGAGATGACGGCGTCCAGTGGCGAACCGTCACGGAGCAACACTTCCATCGCCCTTGCCGCCGCTTTCATTCCGTTGCTGCTGGAGATTGCGACCGGAGGCTGGGGCGATGCCCTTCCTGCTGACGCGAGTCCGAGCGCGCCTGCGCGAGATGCCATTCGAAAGAAATCACGTCGCCTTAGCTCGAGAGCCATGTTGTCTCCCAATGTTCGATCTTGCTCGGTTCACCGAAATGCAATGGCACGTATCAGCTCGATACGTTCCGTGGGACTCTCTCCTTCGGTTGCGACTTGCTCGATTTTCCGCAGCACTTCAAGCCCATCGACGATCCTGCCGAATGCCGTGTATTGGCCATCGAGCTCGGGGGTGTCGCCGAGACAGATGAAAAAAGATGTTTCCGCACTGTCGGGGTCGTCTCCCCGCGCCATACTCAGGATTCCCCGCACGTGCTTGGTTTCGTTGAACTCTGAAGGAAGCCGTCGCACGACTTCGCGCATTCGGTGCTCGGGAATCGGAGGGCGCCGGGTCGGCAAGTATCCTCCCTGGACAACGAAATCCCGGACCACCCCGTGAAAGGCGGTGCCGTCGTATATTCCCAGCACGGCCAGACGCAAAAAATTACGTGTATTCTCTGAGGCCACGTGGGGAAAAACCTCGACCGTCATGTCTCCCAGCGAAGTCTCCAGACGTACCTGGTAGGTGCCGAGCTCGTCGACCCCCTGGTCGGAAAAAGGCTCGGGCGGAGCAGGACGGGGGTCTCGAAGCGTGATGCTCTTGATGGTCGGCGGACTCAACGGGGTTCCGTTCTCTCCGACCGGTGTTTCCGATAGTCGATCCACCACCTCGATGCCTTCCGCCACGAAGGCGAAGACCGTAAACTGCCCATCGATCTGCGGCTGGGGCGTGAGACAGATGAAGAACTGGTGTCCAGCGCTGTCGGGTTGGTTCGGCAGCAAGACACTGGACACGGCGCCCCGCTCGTGTTTGATCTCGTTTGCCTCGGCCGGAACCTTGTTCATGCCTCCGGATCCCCAGAGATGTTTCTTGGACGGGTCCTTGGTCAGGGGGTCGCCTCCTTGCACGATTCCCCACTTGACGACTCGGTGAAAAAGGGTCCCGTCGTACTCTCCTCGAGCCGCGAGGTCGAGGAAGAGTCGGACGCGCCCAGGCGCGCCCTCGGGATAGAACGAGAGGACGAAAGTGCCTTCGCTGGTTTCCACGACCGCTTGCTGGTTGAGATCAACATCCTGAGGCGACGCGGGTTGCTGGGTCACGCCTGCAGCGGCGAGGCAGACAAGAAATCTTAGAACGCTTCGCAAGATCACGCTTTCCGTACTCACCGGAGTCCTTGATAGTATCCTCTGCTGTCGATTTCCAACAGCAGATCGGCGACCTGATTCGGCGCGCTCACGCCCGCGCAGTGGCCGGTCGACAGCACCTGAAAACGCCAGCCTGCGGCGCGCGCCCGGGCGGCACAAGAGTCAAAAATCTTCATGGAAGGACCGTTGCAGTGAGCGAACGTGGCCGGGATCGCGGCTGCCAGGCCCCTTGGCTGGCGTGAGCCCTGGGTGAACGACTCGAGTGGCTGAGGCGAAAGCTTGGGTCGCATCCAGTGAACGTCCTCTTCCTCATCGATTCCGAGGCATTGCGGGGTCGGAGGTGGAATCACCGCGATTTCACCGCGCTGTTGACTGCTGCTCCGCATCTCGTTCGCGACGGCGGGTTCGAGCAAAGTCTCCACCGATTCCCCATCTCTGGGAACGAAAGCATCCAAGTAAATCCGGTGAGAGACCCTTTCGGCAGCCAGGTCAGCGGCTCCGCTCACCACCATTCCTCCATATCCATGCCCAACCAAAACGGCAGCGTGAATGTCTTGTTGCTCGAGAAGACGAACCACGTGTTTAACCTGGGTTTCCAGGTCGAGAACTGTGGAGCCGGAACCCTCATCTGCCGTGGAAAGTGACGGGCAGAGCACCGGATGCCCGGCTCGCTCAAGGATGGGTACAACTCTTTCCCAGATCCACGGGCCTGTCCAAGCCCCGTGGATCAGTATGAAGGTGGACATTTTATTAGCTTTCAGCGTCCGACCAGCGCGTGCCGCGCCGGTCACTTGGGATACGGACTGCGTCGCTCGGGCCTAGAAACACGTTTTTCACAATCTTGCTAACTTATTTCAATGAAAGCAGATCCGCCAGCATTCAGCTAAGAGCTTTGACTTCAAAGTTTCGCACTCGCGCTCTGCCACGGAACTCGAGCGACCCGTGCAGTCCCGGATCAGGCATTGTCTCATTTTTCTTGTTTGCGCTCCAATAAGGTTAGTATGTGGATCTATGCGCCATTGTATCCCCCGTGGCGGCAGCGAGCGGAAAGCGCGCCGAGTTGCATGGTTTTCTGGTTGTGCGCGGCGCGGGGAAAACTTTGGTAAAATGACAGTTTTGACTATGAGCGACAGCGAACTCTCTTACCAGAACATCCCTTACGGAAAGGCTTTGATCCACTCCTCGAGGTTCGAGTTGGGCACCAATATGTCTCCCAAGGGTGACCAGGAGGCTGCGATCGGGCAGATCGTCCAGGGGATTCGTGACGGAGAGCATCACCAGGTGCTTTTGGGGGTTACGGGATCGGGGAAGACCTACACGATGGCCAAGGCCATTGAGGCGGTGCAGCGCCCCGCCCTTGTGCTGGCTCACAACAAGACATTGGCTGCGCAACTCTTCAAGGAATTCAAGGGTTTCTTCCCCAACAACGCCGTCGAGTACTTCGTTTCCTACTACGACTACTATCAGCCGGAAGCGTACCTTCCTTCGACAGACACCTATATCGAAAAAGATGCCCTGATCAACGACGAGATCGACCGTCTGCGCCACTCGGCAACGCGCTCGCTGTTCGAGCGTCGGGATTGCATCATCGTGGCCAGTGTGTCCTGCATCTATGGTTTGGGTTCTCCCGAGGCCTACTACGGAATGCTGCTCTTTCTCGAAAAGGGGCAAAAGATCTCGCGAGACGAAATACTCAAACGCCTGGTCGAGATGCAATTCGCCCGGCATGATTTTGCTTCCGAGCGTGGCTTCTTCAGGGTTCGTGGTGATGTCGTGGAAGTCTTCCCGACATACGAGGACTACGCGATTCGGATCGAGATGTTCGGAGACGAGGTGGAGAGCATTGCCCAGGTCGATCCCCTCACGGGCCGGACGTTGAAGGAACACGACCGCCTGCCGATCTATCCGAAGTCCCACTACGTGCAACCGAAAGAGCAACTGCTGCGGGCGATCGATTCAATCCGGGCGGAGCTGGAGAAATGGCGGGCCCACCTGGAGCAGGAAGGAAAATATCTCGAGGCACAGCGACTCCATCAACGTACCATGTTCGACCTGGAAATGATGCGTGAACTGGGCTATTGCCGTGGCGTGGAAAACTACTCGAGGCATCTAACCGGGAGGGAGCCGGGAGAACCTCCACCCACGCTGTTGGATTATATGACGAAGGACTCGTTGATCTTTGTGGATGAGAGCCATGCGACAATCCCGCAGGTTCGTGGCATGTACTACGGGGATCGGTCTCGCAAAGAAAATCTCGTGAAGTACGGATTTCGGCTTCCGTCGGCCTTGGATAACAGGCCGTTGAACTTCGGGGAGTTCGAATCGCGCGCCCAGCAGGTCGTGTATGTCTCGGCCACTCCTGGGCCCTATGAGCTGGAGAAATCGGGAGGTGTATTCGCGGAGCAGATCCTACGACCCACAGGACTCACGGATCCAGAGGTCGAAGTGCGCCCGGTTGCGGGACAGGTGGACGATCTCATGGAGGAGATTCGACTCCGAGCTGAGCAAGGGGAGAGGGTCCTCGTTACAACACTGACAAAGCGGATGGCGGAGGACCTGGCGGAGTACTATACGGAACTGGGGATGAGGGTCCGGTATCTGCACTCCGAGGTCAATACCTTGGACAGGATTCAAATCTTGAGGGCATTACGAGCCGGTGAGTTCGACGCCCTGATTGGGATCAATCTCTTGAGGGAGGGACTGGATCTCCCGGAAGTCTCCCTCGTCGCGATTCTCGATGCCGACAAAGAGGGTTTTCTCCGCTCGACGACCTCTTTGGTGCAGACCATGGGCCGAGCGGCACGCCACATCAACGGCAGGGCGATCCTCTACGCCGATACCGTGACCCGGTCGATGCAGGCAGCCTTGGATGAAACCAACCGGCGCCGCGCGGCACAGCAGAGCTACAACGAAGAGTACGGTATCGTGCCTCAGTCGATCGTCAAGCCCCTCGACCCGGATATGCTTCGAGTCTACGAAGGAGACTATTACGAAGTACCCAAGGTTTCAGAGGACGCCGCATCTTATGAGTCTCCGGAAGAGCTGGAGAACGAGATTCGGAGGCTGGAGACCGAAATGCGCGGGGCGGCCAAGGATTTTGAATTCGAGCGAGCGGCTGTTTTGCGGGACCAGGTGCGCAAACTCAAGAAAGTAGGGATGGAAATCTTGGGCAGAACGGAGGCCGGACAATGATCCGGAACCTTGGTCCTGCGGCGCGGTTGTCCGGCTCGTTTCATCTGCCCGGCGACAAATCTATCTCCCATCGGTACGCCATGCTGGCGGCGATCGCCGATGGGCCCAGCGAGCTACGTCACTACGGCCCGAGTCTGGATTGCCAGAGCACACTCGATTGCCTGCGTGCCCTGGGGGTTCGAATCGAGACGTCCGGAGACACCGTTTCTATCGTCGGACGAGGCTTGGATGGGTTGACGCCCTCCGGGTTGCCCCTGGACGCGGGGAATTCCGGCACCACCATGCGCTTGCTGTCCGGAATCCTTGCGGGCCATCCTTTTACCTCGACCGTTTCGGGGGACAGCTCGTTGCAGTCACGGCCAATGAATCGAATCCTGGATCCCTTGCGTCTCATGGGCGCTGCGGTAGTCAGCCGTGATGGAGGACTTCCGCCGCTCGAAATTCGGGGCAGGAGGCTGAAGGGTTTGCGATACACCATGCCGGTCGCAAGCGCGCAAGTAAAATCGTGTCTGCTCCTGGCCGGGCTTTATGCGAGCAGTCCCACCGCGATCGAAGAAAGAACCCGAACGCGAGACCACACAGAAATTGCCCTCCGGCATTTTGGAGCGTCGCTCGAGATCGATGGGGGTTGGATCGAGTTGCAACCACGGCCCCGCCTCCGGGGCATGGAGCTCGAAGTTCCCGGAGATCTTTCGAGCGCGGCCTTTTTTATCGTCGCCGCAGCATTGGTGCCAGATTCGGACGTGTGCCTGCTTGGAGTCGGACTCAACGGGCGGAGGCGCGAGCTGGTGAAGTACCTGCAAGAGGCGGGCGTGGCGCTGACCGTTCAAAACGAGAGGGCGGCGGCCGGTGAAATGCGAGGGGACTTACGAGTAGTCTTCACTCCAGGCCTGTTTGCCGGGAGTCTGCCGCCCATCCGGGGAAGCAGAGTCGCGGCCCTGATCGATGAGATTCCCGTGCTGGCCGTTCTCGGGAGTCAGGCCGACAGCGGTCTGGAAGTGTCGGAGGCGGCGGAGCTGCGAGTGAAAGAAAGTGACCGCCTCACTGCGATTGCCTCCGGATTGCGCGCCATGAATGTGCAAGTGACGGAGCTTCGCGACGGGTTGCGCATTCCGGGTGGTCAACAGCTGAGGGGGGCCTCCATCGAGACCCATGGCGATCACCGGATCGCCATGGCGTTTGCGATTGCCGGGCTCCTGGCCGACGGGGAAACAGAGATCCGTCGGGCCGAGTGCGTGGATGTCAGTTTTCCAGGATTCTTTGAACAACTGGAAGCTGTCCGGAGCTGACCGGTGCCATGAGGGAAGGGAGGCCTGCCTTGGAGGCCCAGCGCGCGATCATCTATCTGGTGGGGTTCATGGGTTCCGGCAAGACCAGCGTGGGGAAGCGCCTGGCAGAACTCTTGCGGCGGCAATTCGTGGATCTGGATCAGAGAATCGAGGCGCGGGAGGGTCTATCGATTTCCGCTATCTTCGAGAAGAACGGAGAGTCCCATTTTCGACGGGTCGAGAGCCTGGAGCTACTCAGAGTCAGTCAGGAAGAATCGGTCGTCGTCGCACTGGGCGGGGGAACGTTTTGTGACCCATCCAATCAGGATGTCGTTCGAAGAAGCGGAACCAGTATCTGGTTGGACACACCCCTGGACACGCTTGTTCCGCGCTGCTCATCCGACGAATCCCGGCCCCTTTTCAAAGATCGTGGGCAAATGGAGGCGCTGCTGGCGCAACGCCGTCCCTTCTATGAACAGGCAGATATCCACGTTTCCACTGAGCAACTCACCGTGGAGGAGATCGCCGCCCGTATCCTCTCCCAGCTGAACTGGAATCAGTCGGATTCGAAAAGCAGGTAGGACATCCCCTTGCGGGTCCAGGATGCTAGAAGGGCGATCAGCGGAAAGCGACCGGAGTCGCATGCGACTCCGTGCTATTTTTGTCCAACCCTCCTCCTCCTCCGGATGGTCTTGCTCACAAGCGCCTTGAGGCGCGTCCGCGCGCGGAAAACCTTGAGTCGCGCTGCCTGCTCGGAACACTTCAGAATCTGGGCCATGCGGTCGTAGGAAACATCTTCCAGATCACGCAGGATCAGGGCGGTGCGCTGCTGTGCCGGAAGCTGATCGAGTAACTCATGCAACAAGGCCATGAGCTCCCCACTCTCGTCCAGGGACACCGGCGGAATGGCGTTCTGGCTCACCAAGTTTTCGATGTTCTCGTTTTCCTCCAAACTGAGTTCGGTGAAGGTGCGCACCCTGTTGCGGCGTATGCGCCGCAATTCGTCGTAGCATTGATTGATACCGATTCGGTAGAGCCAAGGGAAGAAAGGCCGCTGGTTGTCAAAGCGAGAGAGCGAAAAATAGATCTTGGAGAAGATCTTTTGAGCGATGTCCTCGACATCGTTTCGGTAGCCGATGTGATGGTAGATGAGGTTCAGAACGATCTGGTGGTATTTCCCAACAAGTTCCTCAAAGGCTCGCTCGTCCCCTTCCTGACAACGGCGAACCAACCCCCGATCATCTCCGGATAAGCTGTCCTTTTCCGACACATTGGGTCCTATGGGTGCTGCGACAGAGTTCTCAGCCGCTGCGATGCAGCCCGTAGTGTTTCATCCTTCTTGCAAAAACAGAAACGAATATAGCGCGACCCGGATGAGGGTTGATGATAAAAGCTACTCCCGGGCACGACGGCCACTCCAACCTCCTGCACGAGGAAACGGGTAAACTCCGTATCGGTCATACCGCTCACTTTTCCGATGTCGCACATGATGTAGTAGGCGCCCCGCGGTACGGCGCACTCGAAGCCCGCAGCCTCCAGTCCTTTGAGCAACATCTCGCGACGAGCCTGATAAGCCGTGGCGAGTCCCGTGTAGTAGTCTTCGGGCAGAGCCATCGCAGCAACCCCGGCTTCCTGCAACGGGGCTGCTGCCCCGACGGTCAAGAAATCGTGGACTCGACGGATGGACTCCGTTAGCTTCTCGGAGGCGATCGCGTATCCGACTCGCCAACCCGTGACGCTGTATGTTTTGCTCATTCCGTTTATCGTAATCGTTCGATCACGCATTCCGTCGAGAGTCGCGATCGCGCAATGCTTGTAACCATCGTATAGAATGTGTTCGTAGATCTCGTCGGTGATGGCCAGCGCATTCCATTGAATACACAAGTCGGCGATGAATCTCAGCTCCTCACGACTGAAAACTTTCCCTGTCGGGTTGTTGGGCGTGTTGATAATGATAGCCTTGGTTCTCTCGTTGAATGAATCGGCCAGTGCCTGTTCATCGAACTTCCAGTCCGGTGGACTCAGGGTCACGTAACGCGGTGCGGCTCCGGAAAGGATCGTGTCGGGTCCGTAGTTCTCGTAGAATGGTTCGAAGATGATGACTTCGTCGCCCGGGTTGATTACGGCCAGCAAGCTGGCGATCATCGCTTCTGTCGACCCGCACGTTACCGTGACCTCTCGCTCGGGGTCGATCTCCAGCCCCAGGTAACGCTGCGTCTTGGCCGACAGCGCGTCGCGGAACGACTTGGCCCCCCACGTAATAGCGTACTGGTTGATGTCGGCCGAGATCGAGGCGCAGGCGGCCTGCTTGAGCGCTTCCGGGGCTGGAAAATCGGGAAAGCCCTGGGCCAGGTTTACGGCGCCGTGAAGTTGCGCCAAACGAGTCATGTCGCGAATGACCGATTCCGTGAACCGCACGGTCTTTTCGGAAATCATGATCTTGTTCTTTCGCGGCCTTTGGGGCTTTTGCGTCATTGCGATACCTTTCGGGACTGCGGGTGGAATCAGTCGTTTCGCAACCTCGAGTAGTGCGCCTTGAAAGACAGAACCCGTTTCACGTAGTTCCGAGTTTCGTTGAACGGAATCTGCTCCACGAACTCATCCATGTCGTCGATGCCGAACTCGTTCATCCAACGAACCGCCCGGGATGCTCCGGCATTGTACGCCGCCAAGGCGAGAGGTTCACTATCTTCGAACTTACGCATCCTAGTCCCAAAATAAGCGAGGTATGAGCTCGCTCGGAAAATCGTTTGCCTTTTCCGAATATCTCGTGGATTTCAGCTCCTTGTGCGTAACAGGGAAAGCAAAGAGAAACACAAGAGACAAACCTTCCATTGGTTGTCTGGATCACTTGATCTTGTTTGTCTCTGTTATGCCCTTCCTTTCGCCCGCCACTCTTGCTCCGCCGGGGGTACGGGCTCACCCGCCGGCGAGGCGCCTTCAAGTAAACCTGAGTTGCCTGATATAGTCGAACGTCGCCAAAAAGGTTTCGAGATGCTTGCTATAGGCCAATATCCTGTAAACGAGGCGACGACCGGTTCTTACAATCTGACAGGGTATTTGCACAAAGTTCACCAGGAAGCGTTTGAACTCCATCCTCAAGATATCACGACGTACTGTCGGCGCCTGCGTCACCAGGCCATACCAGGCCTTCAGATTCCACGCCAGCGATGCGATGACCATGTAGGCCCAGTTCGATACCAGACTGTCCGAAGGCATCCTCAAGGCGTTCACTCCACTCTTGAGCTGACCGATGACGTTTTCCTGGTTGCAGCGATCGTTGGCAAAAAGGACCACTTCTCCCATCGTCATCTCCCGATCGTTGGTGATGTAGAAGAAGTACCGGACCTCATCAAACAGCCGGTGCTCCCCCTTTTCGATCGTGAGGTTCTTCCGAACCACAACCATGCGATAGGTTTTCTTACAGTGTCCGGGACGATAGTCAAACTCGGCGACCTGCTCGCTCTGCAGGCGGATGTTCTTGAATTCTCTCTCCTTGATTACTTGTTCTTTGACGTTTTCCGGACGGCGCCGTTCTTCGCTCTTGACCTCATAACGAGGAGGCCGCTCGAGCGGTTTCCATTGTCTCTCCGGCAGGGCATCGGCCATCCCGACCAGGTTCGGCTTGGCGTCATAACCAAAGACAAAACCAACCCGCTCGTCCCAGCGATCGAAGTTTCTCGTCAGCGAGAAATCCGTGTCGCCCCGAAGCCAGACCTTCGTAAACACCGACGACACCAGATCGATTGCCCGGTCCATCCACTCGGCCGCTCCGTCGGAAGAGGGACGGTTGCCCGGCCGATTCATCAGATAGAGGACCTCATTCGTATTGGCCAAGGTCACGATCAACGGTGCGTAACCCCAGATCCCGTTGTAGGCAATGTCCATTCCTTCCTTGCATTCCCCCAAGGTTCCGGCGACGGTCCCGTCCACGTCGATGATGGCCTCCTTCCGGAAGGAAGCATCCTGCAACTTCCACACCTTGGTTCGGGTTTCATTGATGGTTTCCTGAAGTCCGAAGATCCAATCCTCATCGAAACGACGGAGGAAATCTCCAGCCGTCGTGGGATCCGGAATCCTCTCGGCTCCCAGTCCGTTCATGTAGGTCTCATCCTGGCGCAACCGCTCGATATCTTCGAGACAGGTTCCACCCGACAAGACGTTGTATGCGATGTTCAGTACATGATCGGATTCCCAGTAAGGAAAGTGGTACTTGAGCAAAACGATGTTTCTGTTGATATCTTTGTCCAATCCAAGCTTACACACGAGCTTGTGAATGGCTCCGATACCACCAGATCCGATGGCGCGCGTTCTCTCGGCGATCTCGTAGTAGGTGTTGGAGTCCTTGAACATAGGATCGGACCGGTCCTCAAACTGATTTCTTTCCAACCGGCGTGTAAGATTTTGCTTGTCTCGGAGGAGGATTCTGTGGTTTCTTTTATTCACCTGGAATGTGCTCCTTTCGGGATGTCTTGTAAATATATCAAACGCATTTTATCCCGTAACGGCGCACGTTCCAGGGCTTTTCTTCCTCCTCATGCAAAAAATCACGCTGGACTAAGGCCTAGTCGAAAGATAGTATGTGCCGAGCATGATGTTGTCTTCTGGCTGATAGAGCTTGGTATTGGTGAAACCGCGAACACCGGCCCGTCGCGCAATCTGCCGCGCGGTGCTGGGAAGCACCTGCATGAGTCCACGGGCGTCGGCTCTGGATCTGGCGCTAGCATTGAAGGCGGACTCCTGACGAATAACCGCCATTACCAGGGAAGGATCGAGTTTGTGCTTGCGCGCATGCCGCAAAATCGAATCCATATACAGGTTCGGAAAAAGTACCTGCCTTACCTCACCCGGAAGTGTGGAGTGATGTTGGCTCACGTAATGGGGAAAGGCACGCCGAATGCTGACAATGGCGTTGTGCTGATCTCCGCGGTTTTCGTAAACCCGTGACACAAGATAGCGAAGTGCCGTCTGATGGGGCCACTGGCGAAGAGCCCATTCGAGCTCCTCCAGGGCCAGACTATGCAGTTGTGCCAACGTTAATTGCCGGGCGCGCTCGATCACACCCGTGATTTCGTTGGCCGGCGGCGCGAAGGGCGACAGCGGAAGTTGCAGAGCGTCCAGTTTGAGGGTGATTTCCCGGAAGTCCAGTCCGTCATGAGAATTGACCCGAGGGCTCGAGCGTTCCAACAGTTTCCTTTTGGCTTCACGAGCTCGCTGCCCGTAGTAGTGGTCGTTGGACAACAGACTGGCGCTTTCATAGACTGAGATCGCCTTCGGCCAGTCCCCCAACTTCTCGTAACATCGACCCATCCAAAAGATCGCACCCGCCGCCGATTCCGGATTGGCGCTGGCCGAAACTTGTTTCCAAAACCATGCAGCAGCCAGTGGATAGTCCTTTTCATGGTATGAGAAGAAGGCCATCTTCCACATGGCCCCCAGAGCACGGTCCCCTCTTGGAAAACGCTCGATGAGAGCTTCGTACGCAATCTTCGCCTGATCCAGCTTGTTGTTGGCGGCGAGGTAATCCGCGACCCGATCCAAAACCGCCTCCGTAAACGGGGAGTCGGGATAGAGTCGAAGCGTTTCATCGCGGACTTTCAGCAACAGATTCTCGCGCCCCAAGCGGCTATAGGCCAGCGCTTTCAGGGAGAGAGCCGGCGCGTGCAGTTTTGGGTCTGCGGTCGAGACCTTTTGCAAATAGGTCAGAGATGCCGTGGATCGACGGCGCCTGGATTCGGCATCGCCCCGCGCCAGCCTGTAGCGTTCCGCCGCCTCTCTGTCGGGGGCCACGTGACGCCCCAACTGAACCAGGAGTTTTCTGGAGTCGGCTACCTTTCCGGCGCGCAAGAGGTTCTCGGCCCGCTCCAGGATGACGCGGAACCCCGTTGCCGGGTGGACCTTCTTTTGATCGAGTACCCGGACTCTCCGGAATGCCTTGATGGCCAAATCGGAGTTCACGTACTGCGCATAGACTCGCAGGTAGCGTTCGATTGCGTCCTGTTTGCGACCGCTTTCCTCGTATGCTCGAGCTGAGAAGTACAGGATTTTGGGTGTGTTCTGCAGCGGCGCCGTGCGTAGAATTTCGAGTGCCTCCGACGGTGCCTTCGACTTGAGCCACGATTCCGCCTCCCCCAAGATCGCCTTCTGGATATGGATCGAATCCGGATAACGGGTTCGAAAGGAATGGAAGTCTTTGCGGGCTTGTTCGGTCTGGTTCAGGGCCAGTTGAGATTTGGCGCGATAGAGTAGGTAGACATCGCCGATTCGCGTTTCTCGGCCCGAAGACTCACTCCGGATCTGGTCGAGGGCGGCTTCATACTTCCCGTCCAGATACTTCTCGACAGCGCCCTTCAGGTTCGCGAGCGCATTCATCGTGGCTTCCGGATAATCCGGCAGGAATGGTTCCAAGGAGGGCGGCAGGACAGCCTCTGCGGGTGTCGCCCCGCCAGGGTCCCGGGAAGGAGTTCCGAGAGTCAGGCTGAAGACTACGAGTGCGCCGAGAATGAGCGGGCGGGCCAACAGAGCCGGGGATCTCGATCCTCTTCGCAGCAGTTTTTCGTCTCCGCGGAACATTCACTCTGCGGTAAAATCAGGGCAAGGGGGATACGCTTGGTTCGCAGGCCGGACAGTGGCTGCGTCTTGGACAGCCCGGGTAGTCTAGTCTCTAAACCAAGGGCCCGGATACTCCGCTCCTAAATTCGACGCATTGTTCTCGGCCAAGATCCGGACAAGCTCGTCATGGAGGTAATCGAACTCACGGGACACATCGAGTGAAACGCGTTTCTGGTACATTTCGCGGCTACGGTCGATATCGCGCTTTAGCCGGACGTAAATATCTTTGCTTTCTCGACCCTCCGATACACGTTTTTCATTATAGAGCTTGATCTCCGACACAAGCAAGCGGGCAAAGCGCTTCGCATCCGAATGAAGTTTATCGCTTTCCGAGGCTCCGTGGCCGGCGGCTCTTGTATCGAGGTCCGAGGAGCCTTCGAGGGATTCGCTCGGTGGCCCTTCAGGGGATTCCAGGGGCACAGGGGTTTCGAAGGTTGTGCTCTCCGCATCTTCGGTCGGGCCTTCTTCCTCCGCTTCGCCGGCGCGTCTGTCGTCGATCCCATGGGTTGTTTCTCGCGGGCTTGAAGTAGCTTCCTCCGAAGCGGTAGTTGCAGATCCCTGGCTGACTCCATGGGCCGGCACGGACATTTCGCTGAGTATCTTGAGCGCCAGATTTTCGATCAAAAGCTCAGTATAGCGCATCTGCAGGTAGACCGAGTCCGAATCGCCTGTCGAGTCCGGTTCGTGAGCAACCAAGAGGATGGCAACGGTCTTCTGGAGCGCGTTCAATGGAAACACATGCCACGGAGCCACCATTTCTCCCGAAAACACATTGCTCAAACGGGGCTCGGTTGAAATGTCCGCTACCGTCTGTCGCTCATGACTTTCGAGGGCTTTTCGGAAGGCGTCACTTTCCTCGCGCGGTACCGAAGCCTCCACGATCTTCTGGGTCGCGATTTCGGAGAAGCCGCGCGTGGCCCACCCCATGAATTCTTCCCCCCGGGCGACAAAAAGAACGACCCGAGGAGCAAAGTGAGCGGCGCCGTCCAGGAGGTGACTCAGGATTTCTTCCTGAGTCTCTTTGTTCGCACATTCACGGATGAAGTGCGACAGGAACTGAGTGTCCACATCCGGTTTCTGAGTCGCCTGATGGACCGCCTCCTTGATGATGACGTCCAGGGCCGGGACTTCGAGGTGACGCACCGGCTCCAGCATGTCTGCTAGTTGGGCAATCGATTGAGTAACTTGATCTTGCAGACCTTGAAGCTCCTGTTCCAGGGCAGGGACATGGCTGGAAATGGCCCGATCAATCTCGACCCGAAGCCTATTTGCATGATCCTGATCGGATGGCATTGATTATCTCCTAATCGTTTAAATCATTGCAGATACGAGATCAACTGATGATACTGACCGGGGGCGAGAGTGTCAAATTGTAATTACAACCCGCAACAATCGCTAGATCGTCCAATTGCAGGGGAATCGTTAGGATCGGTGGGTATCCATTGAATGGTCGTGCCGAAGCACCTTCTGGCTAGTCCGCCCTTCAGGAGAGGGCCTGTCGCTAGAGCCTTTTGGCAGATTTCTCGACGGTCTTGCTGAGTTTGTCGATTGCTTTCGAGAGCGATTTGAACGACGGCTGAGAAAGTGATCGAACCGAAACGGTACTGGTGGTCCTTTGCCGGAACATGTTCCTGAGTTGAAGGTTCATATCCACGGCGATCTCCCGGAGTTCACCAAGGCCTTCCAACCCCAGTTTTTCGAGTCGCTTTCCTTCGTTGAGATTCTGATTTTCGCGCTGGTCGAAAAACTGGATCGCTCGGTCGTTACGGATCATCTTGGCTAGCTTCCGAATTTCCTTGGCCTTGCTGGCGATACTATTCTTAGGGAGTTGGTCCCCCCGTTGCCTGGCCGCAACAAGTCCTTCCAGATCATCGATGGCTTCCAGCATGTCCGAACTCCACCGAATCGGGTCGCGCAGACCCGCCCGGACCAGGCCGGGAGTGACGAGAGGCTCACTATTGACGTAAAATCTTCGGAGAGAGAATCCGTTCAAGTAGTAACGTCGGCTCAAGGTGGTAAGGAAATTCTGCCACTGATAATAGCATCCGATGGATGTGAACGAGGACCTGTCCGTATACAGCCCGCCACCGTAGGAACCACCACCGTAGGAACCGCCATACGAACGATAATTTCCACCGACGGAAGACCGGCTCATCGATGTTCCGCCGGACACCCCCGTTCCCGAAACAGATCTCGTCGAACCTCCGCTAGGAGCCGACACGGCGGGCGCCATGCCTCCGCCGCCGCGCGAGGACGCCCCCCCCCCGCTCAGCCTCGGTGGCTCGATCTCCGATGCCACAGATCGCGGCTGCCCCAGAGCCGGCAGACTACACGCTGCCAAAACCAATAGAACAGTGAGCTGGCCTTTCATTAGAACCTCCCGGTGGGACACCACCCATACAGTGTAGCATCGTCGAGCATCCCTCACAAATGTAGACTCTTGTAGACCTTCGCTACTGATTGAGATGGCCGGGTGCGTGAAATCGTTCATTTCTGGCGGAGCATTCGTGCAAGAGATCCTCCTTGGCAATGGTGATTGAAGTGGCGGGGCCCCAAATCATGCTGGGCCCCGCCACCCTCGAAGGAGGTTATTGAATGGGTAAACTATGAGACGAAACCTGGTTCGGAAAAGTTGCGTTTTCTTTCTCCTTTTTCTTTCTTTTGTTTCACTCCCGTTGCCCGGATTCGCATCAGCACCCCAGCCATCGCGGAAGTTGAGATTTGGCTTTCTTGATTTGTTATCCTCCTTCCCGATACCGTGAAGACAACGGGTGCCTGTCGGCGGGGTGCCTGCCGGCGGGGTGCCTGCCGGCGGGGTGCCTGTCGGCACTTCTCCGCAGAGGCCTATTTCATGAAGCCTTTGGTTTGGTTGGATGTTGCGAGAGACCTGGTCCTATGCGCGGCTGTCGCTTCGCTCCTATGGTATCCCATGGGTCGATGGTTGTTGGCGCGACTGGGCATGCAGGGGACCCGTCTCTATCCTCTTGCACTCACCACCGGTCTAGGAATGTGCGGATACGCCGTATTGGGGCTGGGGACTCTGGGCCGTTTGCACTATCTCTGGATCCTGGGGCTAGCAGGAATCGGACTCTCGGTTTACCTGGCGTTGGGTAAGGGCGGTGAAAATCTCCGAAAGAGCGGAGAAAGGGTCCGGCTCAGGTTGACCGCCCGTCTTCTCTTCGCAATGTTCTGGATAGCCAGCGCCGGCTGCTGGGTTTTGGTTCTTCCCACGGCGTTTGCCCCGGAACTCTCTTTTGACGCGCTGAATGTGCATCTCCCCTACGCCCGGGAGGCAGCAGAATCTCATCGGATCGCGTTCGCTCCCAATAACTGGAGCAGCGCCATGCCGGCACTTCCACTCATGGCGTATATCACAGCGTTCATGCTCTCTGGAGTTTCCCTGGCAAAGTTGTTCAATCTGCTTTGCTATCTTCTGGCCGGGGGAACCGTCTGTTTTTTTATCAAGCGCTGGTGGGGTCCCATTCAAGGCGCCGCCGCCGCCTTGCTTTTCTGGAGTTGTCCCATCGCGCTGTATGAGGCGACGACAGCACTCATCGATCCGCCCTTTGCCCTGTTTTCCACCACCGCTGTGTTATCGCTGCTCCACTGGACTCGCGGTGGAGATCGAGCTTTTCTTTGGCTGTCGGCGATATCGCTCGGATTCGCCACGGGGTGCAAATATCATGCCGTCTTTTGGATTCCACCGGTGACGCTGATTCTCACGTACCATTGCTGGCGGGTGCGCGGGTGGGGCCTCCTCCGGTCGATTCTCGCAGCACTTGGATACTGCGCTGTCGTGGCGGCTCTTTTTGCCCCCTGGGCGCTGCGCGCCTGGCACTATACGGGAAACCCGGTCTTCCCGGTAGCAAACTCGCTGTTCGAGAGTCCCTTCTTTCCACCGGCGATGGAAGCTGCGGCCGAGGCTGTCTACGACAACATTGGAGTTGGTATCTCCCCGAGCTCTCTGCTGACCCTCCCGTGGCAAGTGAGTTACAGTCCCGGCCCGTTTCGCGGCACCGTCGGGCTTCTCTTCTTACCGGGTGCTGCGCTCGTACTGCTTCGCAAGAAGTCGATCCAGACCCACTACAGCTGGGTTCTTCTCGCTCTGTATTTTCTGGCCTGGGCGCTCACCGCGCAGGAGATTCGATACCTCCTACCCCTGATGCCCCTGTTGGCGGTCCTGGCTACACTGGGTTTCATGGGCCGCTCCTCCCCCGCAACCTCCGATGAGGCTCACTACCCCATTCGGCAGGGACCCTTCGGCCGGGTCCTCCAGTACGGAGGCGCTCTCGTTTTGCTCCTGGGCTCTCTGTCGAGTCACCCCGATCTGTACAAACACTGGGTCAACCCGGTCACGGACTGGACGTACTGGCATAGCTATCGGTCTCCATGGAAATACTTGATGGGGGAGGAAAGCGCACTGCAATACCTGGAGCGAGACGTTCCATCGATTTACGTTCACGCGTTCGCCAATCGGCAGTTGTCCGCCAAGGATCGCCTTTTGTTGTTGAACGATGCGTCGCGCTTTTATTCGGAGGTGCCGACCCTGTCCTCCTTTACCCTTGAAGGGGAAAGGATTCTCCACCAAACGACCGAAGCTGACTTGCTCGCTGAATTGCGCAGCTCGGGAATCACCCATGTGTTGCTGAACTACAACGGGATGGAGACCGTGCCAGGTATCTCGCCAAGACAAGGCGTATACTTTTTTCTGGACAAGGGATTTCAAAAGCGCAATCTTGAAGCGATATACTCCGAGAATAATGTGATCCTGTTTCGGGTACGTGCGTCATGAGAAAGATCGCCCTCGTTCCAGTCTATAATGAAGCGTCGACTTTGATCGAAGTGCTGGAGGGTATCATCCCACTGGTGGACATCCTGGTGCTTGTCGACGACGGATCGACAGACGGTTCTCTTGATCTGGCGCGTCGTTGGGCGCAGGATCATTCCAATACGGAGATCCTCGCTCTTCCGCACAATCACGGCATGTCGACGGCTCTTCGCGAAGGTTTTGTCCATGTCGTGGAGCTTTTGAGGGAGGGGAACGTCGATCCGGATGATTTGCTGGTCACGTTGGATGCCGATGGGCAGCACGATCCAAAGGGGATTACCGCGATATCCGAGCACATGAGGACCAGGGGGTTGGATGTAGCCCTCACTCGGCGCGATTTTGTGCTCTATCCTTTCCACAAGCGATGGGGAAATCGTCTTCTGACCCTGTGGGGCCGTTTGTGGAGCGGGTACGCGTATCATGACATCGAGTCCGGCTTTCGGGGTCTACGTCTCGAGGTACTGCCCATGCTGCTCGAGTACTACACGGGCTATCGCTACAGTTGCGCGCAGGAGATCGCAATACTGACGGCGCGACTCGGCTTCAAAATAGACAACAGCTTCCCAACCAAGATTCGAAGGTACCGATCCCACACGGCGCTACGCGACGTTTTCCTGAACGCTTTCTGGGGCCTCTGGTCGTTTGTCCGCTGGCTCGCCGGTTGGAAGACACATCGCAAAACCGTGGTCGCCCGACCGGTGGTGCCGACGGAACCCGTCTAATGCCGATTCCCTTCAAATCGAGGACCTCCCGGATGCAGCGGGTGCTCGATCACCTCCTTTTCCCCCTGAACATGTGGTTGGGAGAAGAAGCCTCGGGCAAGCTTAGGCTGACTCCCATCGATCACGAGAGAATTCGGGCGACGCTTCCTCACTGCGCCGGTCACCTACTTGACCTCGGTTGCGGCAGTAATCGGCTCATGGAACAGTACGGGCAAGGCATCGGAGCGGACCTGGTTCCCTACGACGGAATTCATGTGCAGTGCGATAGCTCGAGACTTCCCTTCCGTGAAGCGAGCTTCGACTCCGTCGCCATGCTTGCGTGCCTGAACCACATCACTCGCCGACGAGAGACCCTGGACGAGTGCCATCGGGTGTTGCGGAGGGAGGGAAGAGTCCTGGTCACGATGATACCGCGGTGGGTAGGCTTCATAAGCCATAGGATCCGCGAACGTCATGATCCCGACCAGCAAATCAGAGGGATCTCACACGACGAAGATTGGGGATTGTCGACTCGCCGGATCAAACTTTTGCTCGAGGACTCCGGCTTCGAGATAATCTCGCAGCGCCGCTTCATGTGGGGCCTCAACAGCATCTACGTAGCGAGAAAGAAGCCGTAGGCCGCTCACTCCGTGAGCGGCAAGCGAGGAAGGACTTGTTCGAAGAGGAGCCGGAACGTGAGTCGCTGAGAGCGGACCGCTGAAAACCAATCTCTCCTTGAGGAAGGAATCACTGTACAGTAGCAACCTGCATCCCTATAATTTCTATGGATGAAGGGCTTACGCATTTCTCGGAACCAAACGTCACATTCGGCTCCGCGGCACCGAGCACTCTGGCTCGTGACAGCCACCGTTATGGCCGTTCCATGGTCGGCTGCGTGCCGTCGACCCGAGCCGGCCGCGGTCGAGACCAACCCCTCGGCAGCGGCGATACAAACGAGAATGGAAAAAGACCGGGCCTTCAAGTTTGGATCCGATTCACCCATTCCTGCCAAAGACAGGTCCCGCTTTCAGTCGCTGAAATACTATGATGTCGATCCGATGTACTGCTTTCAAGTTGTCCTGAAGCGGTACCCCAGACCGGATTCCGTGCGGATGGCTACCAACACCGGAGAGCAGAGGGATGCGCTCCGCTACGGCTATTTCGAGTTCGAGATTGCCGGCCAGCAATATCGATTGCAGGTCTATCGAACATTCGAGAATCTGGACAGCACCGGCTCGAGTCTGTTCATACCGTTTCGTGATGCGACCTCCGGAAACGAAACCTATGCTGCCGGAAGGTACCTGGATCTGCACGAGAACACGACCGGGGAGTACAGCCTGGACTTCAACCTGTCCTACAACCCCTACTGTGTGTACAACGAGACTTTCAGCTGCCCTTTTGCGCCCAGGGAAAATCATCTCCAGGTCGCCATCCGGGCCGGCGAAAAAGACTACGCTCCCCCGACGGGTCCCTCGGGATCACGGCCAAGTGTCCAATGATCCACAGAGGACCCTAGAGTAGCGCTTCACAAGCGCCCAGGGCGCCCGCAACATCGACGGCGCTGCGCCCTTCTTCGATCTTCTGGATCTTCCCTTCCTTGTCGATCACGAAGGTGACCCGCATCGAAATACCACGTTCTTCGTTTAAGACCCCATACTTGCGAGACGTCTCCCGCATGAAGTCGCTGAGGAGGGGAAACTCGACGCCGTTCTGCTTGGCGAACTCTTTTTGGGCGGCAAAGGAATCAACGCTGATACCCAGCACCTGGGTATTGGCCAGCCGGAACTTTTCCAAGTTGTCCCGGTAGTTCTGGACCTCGCGCGTTCAGCCACCGGTGAAGGCAAGGATGTAAAAGGCCAGCACGACGTTCTTGTTGCCGCGAAACCCCGATAGCGTCACCGGTTTTCGATCCTGATCGATGAGCGTGAAATCGGGGGCCATGTCGCCTACTTTGAGATGTGTCTTGCCCGAGCCATCCTGTCCGGCGTACAGCGAAAAGCTGGCGAGAAGGATTGACCCCAACGCGACGATAAAAAATGTGAGCTTCATAAACATAGACTCCTTTCCAGTCCCGAGTATTGGTACCCGGTATTGTATCCATGATCGTGAGTTTGTGCACTAGTCCGGCATGAAACTGACCGAGACTGGGACCCCCGCAGAGTGTGCGTCCTGGCTTGCTTCAAAGCTCTCAGCCACAGCCGCTGGAGGATAGACCGGGCCACATTTCACCTGTCTCACGACCGCGGCCGAATAGCTCCTGAATCGGATCGAGCTGGGAGTTGACGAGTGAAACTCCAGTGTTTCTCCTCCCCGCGTCCAGGTGCAGCGTGACCCCGCCGCCGCCGCATTCGATCTGGGTGAGAAAACCTTTTACACCGTTGCGCTATCATGCTATTAGCATTATGATAGCAATATGAACGGGACGACCTTCTCCTGGGATGACAGGAAGAATCGCGAGAACCGGCGAAAGCATGGCGTTTCCTTGAGGAGGCGACCACCGCCTTCGCGGACGAAAACGCCAGATTGATGCACGATCCGGCCCACTCACGAGTAGGAGAACGGTTCATCCTGCTTGGCTTCAGTGCCAAGCTTCGCTTGCTTGTCGTGGTTCACGCTTACCGACAAGATGAAACAGAAATCAGAATCATTTCGGCTCGCAAAGCGACTCGAAATGAGCGCAAACAATACGGGAGTCCCTATGAGAAAAGAATATGACTTCTCGGATTCAATCAGGAATCCCTACGCCAAACACCTCAAGAAGCAGGTGACGCTTCGTCTCAACACAGACGTCATCACTTACTTCAAGGCCTTGGCCAAGGAAACCGGGATTCCCTACCAGAATCTGATCAATCTCTACCTTACGGAATGCGCACACTCAGGAAAGAAGCTCACGCTCAAATGGGCATCCTGACGGACCTGCGTTCGGCTATTTCTTCGTGTGCCAGGATCCCGCAATCCAAGAATGACCGCAGTTCGCGTTCCACGAACCGAGGGACGTGGCGATCCTGGTGGTGTTGCCTTTGCAGAAAGTTCTCGAGCTGTTTGGCGACTACGCCCATACAAGACGGTTCGCTCGGGATTTCTTGGGTGGTACGGACGGGCTGTCTCGCATACGGCGAGGCCCCGCCCGGAACGCAAAGAATCCCTTTGCTGGTTTTCAATCTCCTCTCGGGATCGAGGGCGTCGGATATGCGTAGACCATTGCTGGCGGTCTCGGGGCTGCAGGCCCCGGCATATCTGACTGCCCGTCAGGACATCTGAGCGGGATATTCCGCTCGGAGGAACGGCAGATGGTGCGAGTGAAGTTTCCGGCAGGGATTGCCGATAAAACATTCGTCATCCCGAAAGCAGCGGTTCAATCGTTTTTGTCTTGGGTCCTCCTCGATTGAGTAGCATTTCCGCCACATACGGTTACTCCCACATCCAACTCGGCGATGCCCAGTCCCCTGCTGCCGCAGGCGGCTGCAATTGCGGCACCTGTCCCAGATGTAAGTTACAACAACAACAAGAGTTGCCTGCTGTTCACGGCGCCGACAGCGATAACTTGAGTCTCTCTCCAGAGTCGATCCGCAGGAGCCAGGGGACCGCCACAGGTGTGGACGGCCAGCTCACGGAAGAGCAACAAGAACAAGTCCAGGAACTCAAAAAGAGAGATCGAGAAGTCCGGGCGCATGAGGCTGCCCATATGGCCGCTGCGGGCGATTTGGCTCTCGGAGGCCCGAGCTTCGAATACCAGGTTGGTCCGGACGGACGGCAATACGCTGTCGGGGGAGAAGTCCAGATCGACACGAGCCCCGTCGAAGGCAATCCCGAAGCGACCCTGGAAAAGGCCCAGAGAATCCGACAGGCTGCCTTGGCTCCGGCGCATCCTTCCTCGCAGGATCAGGCCGTGGCTGCACAGGCAGACGCCCTGGCGGCTCGGGCTGAGCAAGAGCTCGCTCGCGACCCGCAGGGTTCAGATGAACAAAACCAGAGCAGCTACTCCTCGAGCGGCAATCCCATAGAAGCGTACAATCAGGAATACTTGAACCTCTTCGTTTGATAAGCCCTGTCGGTTATGATTCGAGGAGAGTATAATATGCGTTTTTTGTGTCGGGAGTTTCTCGTAATCCTATGCGAATACTCATTGTAGGTGGCGGCCAGGTGGCCACTCTGGTTGCCACTCGTCTCATTCGAGAAGGCAACGAAGTGGTCATCGTGGAGCAGGAACCCGAAAGGTGTCGGGAATTGGAAGACATTCTCGATGCAAAGGTGGTCTGCGGGAATGCCGCCAGTATCCAAACCTTGCGGGATGCCAACCTTGGCGACACGGACATGTTGCTCGCCCTGACGAACGTGGACCAGATCAACGTACTCGTCAGCATGATCGCGGAAGCCGAGTCGAACGTGAAGGTTAAAGTGGCGCGGCTAAGGACTCACGAGGTCGACGAATGGCGCCGGATCTGTGAACGGATGGGGTTGAACATCGATCTGATCATTCATCCGGAGTCCGAGATCGCCGAGCGGATTCTGCGCGTGATCCACCTGCCAGGCGTGTCGGACGTGGTCGATTTTGCCGAAGGACGAGTGAAGCTCTTCGGCATGAATATCGAGAAAGACAGCTGGGTTGCGGGAAAGACGGTTGAAGATTTGGATCGGGCCACCCCCCCCAAGAATTCTCTCATTGCGCTGATCTTCAGAGGACAGCAGGCCATTATCCCCCACGGGGCCGAAGTGCTCCGGCCCGGCGACCACGTCTACATCGTGACGACGGTCGAGGATCTTCCGAAGGTATTCCGCTTCATGGGCCTGCGGATGCAGGAAGCCCTCGACCGAGTATTCGTGTTGGGTGGAAAGCAAGTCGGTATCAATATCGCGGAGCAACTCGAGACCAAGGGGATCAAGGTCAAGCTGTTCGAGAAGGACATTGAGCGGTGTGAGAGGATCTCCCAGATTCTGAAGAAGACGGTTGTGCTCCATGCCGACGGTACGGACCAATCCATTTTGGCTGAAGAGAACATTTCCGGAGTTGGAGCCTTTCTGGCTCTCACCGGACACGATGAAGACAATATTATCGCTTCCCTCCTCGCCCGCCGTCTGGGGGCCAAGAAGGTGGTGGCGCTGATCAATCGACTCAACTATCTGTCCATGGTGCAGCGGTTGGGAATCAATACCTCCGTCAGCCCCCGCCTTGCCGCAGTAGACCGAATTCTGCGCTTTGTTCGAAAAGGGCGCGTTCTTTCGGTCACCACCTTTCGGGAAGAAGAGGCTGAAGCAATCGAGTTGATTGCGGCTGAAGGTTCGAAATATGTGGGGAAATTCCTCCGAGACATTCGTTTTCCGAGAGGGGCGATCGTGGGGGCCATTGCCCGGCCGAACGGGGAAGTCATCGTTCCTCGCGGAGATGTGGCCATTCAATCGGGGGATCGGGTAATCTTCTTTACCCTGGAAAGTACAGTCCCGCTTCTCGAATCTGCCTTTTTGCACGAGACTCGGAAAGAGCACGTGTGATCCCGATTTCTGCCGTTTCGTTCATAATCGGTCAGTTCTTGTGTGTTCTCGGGATAACGATGCTGGGTCCGCTGGCGTTTGCGCTGTGGATCGGCAACGACCCGAAGCCCTTCGTGTATGCGGCGCTCGTCACGATATCTTGCGGCGCTACCCTGCTGGTACTGGTCCGAAGGCCGACAACGGAGATCACCCAGCGAGAGGGCATCCTGCTCGTCTTCTGCACCTGGGTCGCGGTGAGCCTCTTTGGCTCTCTTCCTTTTTACTTTTCCCCGTATTTTTCCAGCTTCATCGATGCGATGTTCGAGACCACCTCTGGCTTCACGACGACCGGGGCCACGGTTCTCCAGGACGTGGAGGTGCTATCGCGCGAGCTTCAATTCTGGCGCTGCTTGTCGCACTGGCTCGGGGGAATGGGAATCGTTCTGCTGGGGATTGCGATTCTTCCGCTATTGGGAATGGGCGGGATGGCGCTCTATCGTGCGGAACATATGTTGTCTGTTGCTGGCCGCCAGCGGAGTCGAAGTCCTGACGAGCATTGCGGCCGTGGCGGCTACGATGTTCAATATAGGACCGGGTCTCGGGGACGTTGGACCCGCAGAGAACTACGGGCACCTGCCGGATCTGGCAAAATGGGTGTTGAGTTCTTGTATGGTGGCCGGGCGGCTTGAATTCTACACGGTGATGGTCATCTTCACCCCGGCCTTTTGGCAAAAATAGACAGCCCTGGTGCGAAGGAGCAGAGCCATGGATAGCGCAAAGACAAGATCGTTTGTCGAGGATGTCTGGGATCGTTCGATTCTTCCGGAGCTCATCAGCTACGTTCGGATCCCCAACAAATCACCTTTGTACGACGCCCAGTGGCAGGAACATGGCTACATGGAGCAAGCGGTTTCCCTGATCAGCGCTTGGTGTCAAGCTCAAGCGATTCCGGGAATGGAGTTGGAGGTCGTCCGTTTGGATGGGCGAACCCCGGTCATCTACATGGAAATCCCGGGAGAGTCGGACGATTGCGTTTTGCTCTACGGCCATCTGGACAAGCAGCCGGAAATGACTGGATGGAGGGATGGCCTGGGCCCCTGGACTCCGGTGGTTGAAGCAGACCGGCTATACGGTCGAGGAGGCGCCGACGACGGCTATTCCGCCTTTGCGTCGCTGGCGGCGATCCGTGCCTTGAAGGAGCAAGGGGTCCCTCACGCGCGATGCGTGGTGCTGATCGAAGCCTGCGAAGAAAGCGGCAGCTACGATTTGCCTCACTACATCAGCGCGCTGGCCGGCCGCATCGGGACACCAAGCCTGGTGGTCTGTCTCGACTCCGGCTGTGGAAACTACGATCAGCTCTGGAGTACGACTTCGCTTCGCGGGATCGTGGCCGGGAACTTGATCGTCGAGCTCGTAAAAGAGGGGGTCCATTCCGGCGACGCCAGCGGGATCGTCGCCTCCAGCTTCCGGGTCCTGAGGGCGATACTGAGCCGGCTGGAAGACGAGCAGACCGGACGCATCATCCCGGACTTCCTCAACTCGGACGTCCCTGAACAAAGAGTGGCACAGGCGCATAAGGTAGCCGGGATTCTCGGCAACGAGATCCAGACCAAGTTTCCTCTGCATGACGGCGTTGTGCCGATCAGCCTGGATTCCACGGAACTGATTCTGAACCGCACCTGGCGCCCTGCTCTTTCCATTACAGGTGCCGCCGGTCTTCCGGCGTTGGAGGATGCCGGCAATGTTTGCCGGCCCATGACCGCCGCAAAGATTTCACTACGTGTTGCTCCTACCTGTGACGTCGCAATGGCTGGGCCCTTGCTGAAGCAGCTCTTCGAGAAAGACCCGCCCTACGGTGCCCGCGTACGCTTCGATGCGGAAGAAGGCGCAGAAGGCTGGGATGCTCCCGAGCTCAGCCCCTGGCTGGAACGTTCGGTCGATCAGGCCTCCAAGACGTTCTTTGGCAAGGGCGCAGCCTATATGGGCGAAGGAGGGACGATCCCCTTTATGGGGATGCTGGGCGAAAAGTTTCCAGATGCTCAGTTTCTGATCACGGGGGTACTGGGCCCCCAATCGAATGCTCACGGTCCGAACGAATTCCTTCACATCCCGACAGGGAAAAAGCTGACCTGTTGCGTAGCCCAAGTGCTCGAGGATCATTTTAAACGGAAGGGATAGCCCCGATGCCGCGATCCCGCGCAGCAGGGAGCTCCGGCTGGGTCGAACTGCCTTCGTCCTCCCTGGCGCCAGGAATCCGACCGGTTTCTATCTTCTACCGGCGTTTTGGGCGTGGAGTGCCGCTGCTGTTTCTCCATGGGGGATGGGGGTACCTCTCCTACCCGGTTGATTCGCTGGCTGTCTCGCTGGCCGAGTTCGACGTCTTCATTCCCGATCGGAGCGGCTATGGCCGGTCTTCAAGGGTCGTAACGTTTGCCCAACCCCTACACCAGGCTGGCGCGGAAGAAACCATCGGCTTCATGGATGCCTTATCCATTGATGCCTGTGTGCTCTGGGGACACAGTGACGGAGCGGTCATGGCCGCCAACGTGGCTTTGCGGGCGCCCCGCAGGGTCCTGGCCGTTGTCATGGAAGCAAGCCATTTCGACCGCCACAAGCCCGGGTCGGAGGAGTTCTTTCGAGGTTTGACCACGCATCCAACGGGCGTCGGTCCGAAGATGAGCTCCAGGTTGATTGAAGATCACGGAGAAGGATACTGGGAGGAGGTACTGGCCATGGAAGGCCACGCATGGCTTCGAATTCTCGCCGGCGCGGATCTACCAGACCAGGATCTTTACGGCGGCAGGCTCTCCGAGCTTTCGGTTCCGACGCTCTTGCTTCACGGCAGCAACGATCCGCGAACCGAGCCAGGCGAATTGGAGGCTCTTTGCAGCCTACTACCCGAGGCGCAGGTGACCGTATTGGAAGGAGGGGGCCATTGCCCTCACAGCCACCCGAAATCGACCGCTTCCTGCGCCGATGTCCTGCATCAGTTCTTCAACAGCGCTTTGGCTCGACGGTGAGACTCCTGGCGCGAGACTCGGGCGATAGAACCTGCTTTTCCTTCGCGCCCCCGAAAGGGCTCTGGATTGCCGCACGGCTTTTTTTGGGGAATTTTGAGGAGTCATTGGTGGTTTTAGCCCGTGTGAACTCGGCTTTGAGTCCGGGCACGAGGACTTGGGAGGCGCCCCCGGGTCATGGTCTTTTCATCGTTTGGGCAAAGGAGCCAAGCGTTCCCGCCGACCCTTGCACCCAGGGGGCCGGTTATCGCCATCGGAAAGTTGTGGTAGACTTTTTTAATTCTCCGGGTGTTGCAGAGTTCAAATTGTCAACCTGAGGAACGATTCCTATGAGAATGCGGCGGTGGGGCCTCGTCTTCTTCCTTCTTGTCGGGAGCAGCTTAGCTGGAGTGCCTGCCAGAGACGGAAGTCCGGGTGTGGGGGACTTCTTCCCCCGGTACCTTTTGCCGGCCCTCGAAACCGGGGATCCGCTCTCGATTTCCGCATACCGTGGCAAAAAGATCATTCTGCATCAATTTGCCTCGTGGTGAGCCGGCTGTCGCCGACACGTGCCCGGGTGGCACGCGCGAACATGGGGTTTCCAGCTGCAGGGAAGGCTGCAGATGCTTGGGATCATACAGGAACAACACCCGGATCGCTGTCGCCTGTTCATGCAGTGGCAGGAAATGAAATGGCCCATCATGGTGGATGCGCTGAATAGAACCCAGATTCGGGTTGTGCCCGTTACCTACGCGATAGATCAACACGGGGTCATTCGCTTTGTGAATCTCAAACCGGAGCAGCTCGACGAGTTCATGAACACAAACTATCCAGAACCTGCCCGCCCCGCCCCCCGCCCCGCGGCGCAGCCGTCGCTGGAACGACTCGAGGCGGCCACGCGCGAGGGAAGCCCGCAAGCCTGGCGCGCATATGGAGACGCTTTGTTTTTGTGGGGCCCGCCCGCCCGCTTGGACGAGGCGATCCGGGCATACGCAAAGACACTGGAAAAGGATCCCAACGATGGGGCAAGCCACTTCCGGCTCGGATCTGCCTACCGACGCCGGTACGATTCGCCGTACCGTTCTTCTCGAGATTTTCGCACGGCGGTGCATCACTGGACGCGCGCGCTGGCGTTGGATCCGAACCACTATATCCGTCGGAGAAGGGTGCAGCAGTACGGACCGAGGTTGACCAAACCTTACCCGTTCTACGACTGGGTGGAGCAGGCCCGGACGGAGATCAACGCGCGTGGTGATCAGGCCGTGCGTTTGTCGGCCGAACCGGGTGGGGCCGAGCTTGCGCGACCGTCCAAGCATTTTGAAACATCCGACACGATCGGGAGTGAAGAAATCGACGGAGCTGACCGTATTCATCGAGACACTCGGGGTTTCGTGGGTGTGGAAGTCGTTGTCGTACCGTCGGTCATCCGGCCCGGAGATACGGTCCGCGTGCATCTGGCGATGCGGCCCAACCACCGGATCCAGGCGCACTGGAACAACGAAGTCGAGCCACTCCGTCTTTGGATCGCTCCTCAGGCCGGATGGCAGGTGGATCGAGACTACGTTACCGTCGCGAATCCGGTGGAAGCGGTGTCCGCGGAGGATCGATCCCTGCAGTTCGAGGTTCAGAGTCCCGCTGGGGCGCCGTCCGGAACATTCACCCTACCCGTCTATGCGCTGTACTATGTTTGCGAGGATGTTGACGGAACCTGCCTGTTCCGCCGCCGGGATATCCCGATCGAAATCCGCGTAGAAGCAAAGGTGGGGCCGAAGAGGAGCGGGCTACCGTTGAAGGGAGCGAAACGATGAACGACAGAATCGATGTCGAGCAGGCTGTCATGGAACGATACAGTCAGGCCGCGCAGTCTATCGAGCCGCAGCTTTGCTGCCCCATCGAATACGACCCTCGGTATCTCGAAGTCCTCCCCGAAGAAATCAAAGAACGGGATTACGGTTGTGGAGATCCTTCAACGTACGTTCGCGAAGGGGACGCCGTCTTGGACCTCGGTTCCGGTGGCGGAAAGATCTGCTATATCGCGGCCCAAATCGTGGGCCCCACCGGCAGAGTGATCGGTGTCGACGCAAATGATGAAATGCTGGCTCTGGCCGAAAAGTACCGGGGCGCCGTTGGAAATCGCATTGGCTATCACAACGTGACCTTTCGAAAGGGGCGAATCCAGGACCTCCGTCTCGATCTGGCAACCGCAGATGCTTATCTCGCGCACAACCCAGTTCGAAACACATCGGATTGGGGGCACTTTGATGCTTTCTGCCAGCAGGAACGAAACGAACGGCCGATGATCGATGACGAGTCTGTGGATGTTGTCCTGTCGAATTGTGTTCTGAATCTTGTTCGCCCGGAAGACAAGACAGCTCTTTTTTCAGAACTATTTCGCGTCGTCAAGCGAGGCGGACGCGTCGCGATCTGTGACATCGTGAGCGACGAGGACGTTCCCGCGGAATTGCAGCGGGATCCGGCACTGTGGTCTGGATGTGTCTCGGGCGCGCTTCGGGAGGACCAGTTCATGGAGGCGTTTGACCAGGCCGGATTCTATGGAATGGAAATCACGAAACGGGATGAAGCCCCATGGCAGACCGTGGAGGGGATCGAGTTTCGTTCCATCACCGTCATGGCTTACAAGGGAAAACAGGGACCCTGTTGGGAGCACAATCAGGCTGTTATCTACAAGGGCCCGTGGCGCAAGGTGATTGATGACGACGGGCATGTTCTGGAACGTGGCAAGCGCATGGCCGTTTGCGAAAAAACGTTTCAGATCTACCAGCGCGCTCCTTACGGGGAGGACATTGTTCCCATAGCGCCGTACAACGAAATCGGTTTCGAGGAAGCAACACCCTTCAACTGCAAGGGGTCGGCAATCCGACACGCGCGTCAGACCAAGGGAAAGGAGTACAATCTGACCGATACTTCCGAGGCGGGGTGCTGTGAAACCGAAGATCCAAGCTGCTGAGAGAAGCTTTCAGCGATCAGCCGTCAGCGATCAGCTTCAACCTGATGAGCTGGCCGCTATGCGCTTTCCGCTTTCCGTCTAGCGCCCGCCGTGCTCCACAGCTTGCGACCAAATCATTTGTCGACGGACGTCCGACAGGTAGATAGTGAATCGCCCCAGCTGATAGCTCCCCATGGTGATCGTTGTGCTTGGGATGACCCTTTCGATAATGAGTCTTGTTTTTGGACAAGAGTCGCCCGACCACTCGAGGGCGCGGTCGCCGATCCTGATTGCACACCGTGGAGCCTCCGCGTACGCGCCGGAACATACGCTTGCCGCATACGAGACGGCCATCCGGCAGGGCGCTGATTTCGTCGAGCAGGATCTTCAGATCACCAAGGATGGCTTCTTGATCTGTGCTCACGATGCCGAGCTCTCCCGAACGACCAACGTCGCGGAGATCTTCCCGGACCGCGCCCGTACCCGGTCGGTTTTCGACTCGCCCCAAAGGGGTTGGTACGCCGTGGATCTTACGCTGGAGGAGTTGAGACGATTGCAAGCAGGCGGTTGGTTCAATCGTCAGAATCCCTTCGCGGCAAACCCTGAATTTGAAGATCAAACGATTCCGACGTTGAAGGAGGCGATCGAAAGGATCGGGGGGCGCGCCGGGCTCTACATCGAGCTGAAGGGGGTAGAATTCTATGATTCCTTCGGGTTGGACATGGTGGCGAAGCTCACCGACGTTCTTCAGCAGGCTCGGTTGTCGCCGGCCTCGGTCATGATTCAGTCATTTTCCCGATCGTCTTTGATTCGGTTGCGGGAAATAGCTCCCCAGTGGATCAGGGTCCAGCTGCTACCCATGACCGATCCAGGAAGGGAAGGGACCGGGAAAATCACGGACGCGCTGGCTGCGGAAGTGTCCCGTTACGCTCACGGAGTAGGACCAGACAAGGAGATGCTGACGAAGAGTGAGGATCTGGAGCTCCTTCACGCCCATGGTCTATTCGTGCACCCCTACACTTTTCGAGGTTCGACCTCTGCTGTACGCCGGTTCCCACTCGACAAGAGCGACCACGGAAAAACAGTAAGAGAGATGATTATCGAAGAAATGCTCCGCTATATGAAGATGGGGATCGACGGCGGCTTTACCGACTATCCTGATCTCTGGCACGAGGCGGCAGCTATTTCGAGCCGTTAGCAGCATTCGCTCCAAGAATAACTTCCACATTCCTAATCGACCGCGAGTCGGATGCCGATCTTGTAATTGCAGCCGTCGCAGCGGTTTTGGCAGCCGCCGCGCCCGAGACTCGAGACCGAGGTCCCGAGTGTAGCCCCCGATGCCAGACACATCAGGGTTCGGGTCATGCCGACCTGGGCCTGCTCGTCTCGGTTTCGGGTACAAATCCATCGGAACGACATGATCACGGCGGATCTGGACAAGCGGAAAGAAAAACTTTCCCGAATCTGCGAAATCCTCGGCGAGTGTGCATCCCCGGAAGACCTACCACTCGTTCTCTCCTTTGCCCCGGTTGTGTTTGCCGCCACCCATGATCGCATCGCCATGGACCTCCCCGCCGAAGCCATGAGTGAGCGAATCCTCGGCCATTTCAAATTCATTGCACGTGAAATTCCGCCTTCGATCCAGCTGTACAAGGGTCTCCCTGGCATCCACGTTTCAGTTCGAAACCCATCAGAGGAGGAGGCCACGGCCACCGGAGCCGGTCTGGGTCTCCCTCTCGAAACGACCGTCGTGGAAACCCACACGTTGGACGTGCCGTTCGTCTTTGACAGCCTCAAGAACTACTTCCGAAGGGCGGGGCTTCAAGTCTTCTCAGCCGTGCATCCCATATTCACCGCACGTCGCCAGTGGGAGCGCGTCGTCTCCCTGGGCGGGCCGCACGAAGAGGGGGCAAAGGAAGTCTACTGCAAGTTCGAGATCGAACCGGTGGACTCCAAGGAGCGGCGTAGGCGCATCGAGCACGAAATCTTCTCGGTGCTCAAGTGCGTGTTCCTGGCGTTCGAGGACTTCCACAAAATGCTGAACGTAGCCTCTGAGACCGCAACGGCACTCAGGAGTCTTCCCTTGGAGAATGAGGATCTTCAAGCAGCCAGTGACTTCTTGGAATGGCTTGCGGATGACAACTACATTTTTATGGGAACCGCGAAATACCGGTTTGCCTCGGATGGAGGGCCGGACCGAATTCAAGAAAGCCTCACCGGGGTTTTCACCGACGAATCGCTGCTTCCCGTTGTATTTCCAGGAGTGGTTGAAGAATTGGAGTCCCAACTCAACCGGGCGCCCAAGAACTCTCCGATCGTAAACCTGGACTTTTGCAAGAACTCTGCAGCCATCTATCATCTCGAATCGATCGACGGGATCATCATACAAGAGCAACTCGACGGCCGCATGGAGGGCGCCACCCTGCTGCTGGGGCGGTTTTCGTCCATGGCACTGGGGCAAAGGGCCGACCAAATTCCCATATTGAGAGAGAAGGCAAACTGGCTCCTCGAAGAAAGTGACGCCGTCGCAAATTCTTATGTCTCTCGGGAAATCCGGACGACCTTCAACCATCTCCCAATGTGCGAGTTGCTGTACGCCGATCCCCAGTCATTGAAGGAGATCATCGATTCGATCGTGTCCATGATGGGGGACGACGAGATTGCGGTCCACTGTCGCCCGGCGGATGGCTACATTTCTCTGTGCATCGCATTTTCACGACTCCGCTATTCTTACAGCACGGAAGCATTGCTCTTGCGGGCGCTCAGCGATCGGCTGGGGCCGATCTCCTTTCACACTTCGAGATCCACCCGTGCGGCGAGCATCATGCTGTTCTACTTTGATTCGACACGTCTCGAGCACGAGGTCGTTCCCGAGACCGTTCGCGAGATTACGGCACCGATCGTTTCGACGTGGGAGAGCCGCGTCGCGAAGGAGTTGCAGTCGAGGTTCGGAGAGAGGGAAGGACGCCGCTTCTTCCGACGCTATGTGCGGCCGGAAAGCCGAAGCGGACTCTATCGGGAAGTGACATCGCCCGAACAGGTTCCGGACGACCTGTGGCATCTGCAACACTTGGAAGGGCGCCTCGAGGTCCGGGTCATGCGACGTTCCTCGGAGTTGGCGCGGCTGAATCTGTATTCAGAAATGCCTCTTGGGTTGACGGACACCTTGAGAACTCTGCAAAACCTCGGACTCGAGGTGACGGACGAAATGCGGGTCCCGCTGGTTCTTCCGGAGGGAAGAAAGTGTTATCTCTACCGCTTCGAGCTTCAGGCTCCTGCCGTGAACATGTCCGCGCTGTTCGAGCGGGAAGGTCAATTTGCCGATGCTCTCCGGGCGTTGGATGAAGAGCGAACCACCGACGATCCGCTGAACGGACTGATCCTCAGAGCAGGTCTTGCATGGCGTGAAGTCGAGCTCCTGCGCACCGTGCGGAATCACCTGCTCCAGATCCGGCCGAATTACAACGCGGAGACGGTCAACGGAGTTCTGTTGCGCAACAGCGGCGCGACCACCGCGCTCTATCATTCCTTTTCCGTGCGGTTTGACCCCCGCCTCACCGAGGACCGGGCCGAAGCCATGGAGCGATGCGACGGGGAAGTGCAACAGTACCTCGAACAAGTCCACCGGCTGTCCGAGGACGAAGTGCTGCGCGGCATTCAGAATCTGATTCAATCGTCTGTGCGGACCAACTTCTTTCAGCTGCCGGAACGCCCGGTGGTTTCGATCAAGGTGGACTGTAGGATGGTGGAGGGTATGGGCTCGCCCCGTCCAATGTATGAGATCTACGTTCATTCGCGCATGTTGGAGGGGATTCATTTGCGTGGCGGTCCCGTCGCGCGAGGCGGAATTCGCTGGAGTGACCGGCCCGACGATTTCAGAGTCGAGGTTCTCGGTCTCATGAAAACTCAAATGGTCAAAAATACGATCATCGTTCCGGTGGGGGCCAAGGGCGGATTCGTTCTCAAGGGCAACTACCCGTCGGGGCCGGGCCTGGATACCTACCTGCTCGATCGTTACCGGGAGTTCATCTCGGGGCTTCTGGACGTGACCGACAACATCGTCGATGGCCGGACCCTGCATCCCCCTGAAGTGGTCCGGCATGACGGTGATGATGCGTACCTGGTTGTGGCGGCCGACAAGGGAACCGCGCATCTCTCTGACACGGCGAATTCCGTTTCCTCGCAATATGGTTTTTGGCTGGACGATGCATTCGCCTCTGGAGGAAGCACGGGATACGATCACAAGAGAGTGGGGATCACTGCACGAGGTGCCTGGGAATGCGCGAAGCATCATTTTGCCAACCTGGGCACGGATATCCAGACCCAACCCTTTACTGTCTGCGGAATCGGTGATCTGTCCGGTGACGTCTTTGGTAACGGAGTGCTGGAGAGCCGGACAATCCGGCTCGTGGCAGCCTTCAACCACATGCATATCTTCATCGATCCGGATCCGGGAAAAAGCTATCAGGAACGCCAAAGACTGTTCGGCCTGCCGCGTTCCACTTGGGACGACTACGCCCGCAATCTGATAAGCCGGGGCGGCGGAGTGTTCGATCGCTCGGCGAAGGCCATTCCTCTGTCTGCCGAGGTCAAAAAATTGCTCGACCTCGAAGGCGAAAGTGTAAGCGGCGAAGAGATGATTCGAAGAATCCTGATGGCTCGCGTCGACCTGCTCTACAACGGTGGGATCGGCACCTATGTCAAGGCATCAATGGAAGAGGACGCGGATGTTGGAGATCGTGCCAACGATCGGGTGCGCATAGACGGCAGGGATGTCGGGGCCAGAGTTGTTGTGGAGGGCGGCAACCTGGGATTTACACAGACTGGAAGAATTGAGTACTGGTACCAGGGCGGTCTCATCAATACGGACGCGATCGACAATTCTGGCGGCGTCGACATGTCGGACCGCGAGATCAACATCAAGATTCTGCTGGACGTGCTGGTCAAGAAGGGAATCCTCGCGAGCAAGCAAGAACGCAATCAGCTCTTGGCCGAAATGACCGAAGAAGTCGCCACGCTAGTGTTGCGCGACAACCTGCTCCAGGCCCGGGCCGTGACCTTGGACAATCTGCGGAGCCGTTCCCAATACAAGAGTTTCGTGGCTCGGATCGACGAAATGGTGGGCGGAGGGATCCTGAATCGCTCCAGCGAGGGAATTCCCGTCCGGGTTGACCTCATGGCCAATGAAGAGCGCGGGGACGGACTTCCTCGTCCTTTGCTTGCTGTTCTGCTGGGATACACCAAAATGTGGGCCTATCAGCTTGCGATGTACAGCCACTTACCCGATAGCGAGGTTGCGTGGCCATTCATGGATTCCTACTTCCCGAAAAAGCTCCGCGACGAGTTCAGCGAGCATTTCGAGAGCCACGCGCTGCGCAAGGAAATCGTCGTCACCGAGGCCGTCAACCACATTGTCAACCATGGTGGCATTACCATGGTTCCTCGCCTGATGTCGACTACCAAATCAGGCATGGGAGACGTCATTGCGACTTATCTCGGGGTGGAGCGAGAGTCCAAGGTTTCGGAGATAAGAACCCGGTTCCTGGAGTCCGATATGGATGCGCGTACCAAACATGAAGCGCTAGTGGACGTCGAAACCGTGCTGGAACGCTCGACGCGCGAAGTCTTGCAAGGAAACAGGTCGCTGCAGACTCTGGAACTATTTCGGGCGATCGAATCTCGTTTCAACCTGAAGTAGCCGTCCGTTTTCCACTTTCCGCTCACTACAACACCCCACCTGGTGTACGCTCGATCTCTAAAGCGGAAAGCGGATTCCAGAGAGGGGATAGCTCAATACGAGACAGATCAGCACGACGCCATAGTGCAACAATAGAGGCGCGACCACACTGGCGGATCGCTCGCGGGCAACTGCTGCGGAGATTCCAAACAACACCGCTCCGATGGGTGGGATCCAGTTTCCGCCGGTCGCAAACAGCTCGAATGAGGGAAAGGTGAGGGGAACCCAAGGCGAAAGCGTCCACAGAGTATAAAAGAGTGACGAGATAACCACGGGCCACGAAAGAAACCAGGAGCGACTGCCGTACAGGCTCTTGAAGTCTCGAATCAGTATTCCATGAGCGAGACTCCGAAACGCGAGCTCGATGCCGAGTGGCATTGCCAGCACGGTCCCGAGTGTGATCAGGTCGATCGAGCCCGTCGGCCTCCAGACCCCTCCCATCAGACCGCCGGCAAGTGCCAGAGGTGTCACCCAAAGCCAGTCCCAACCTCCGGGTAACCGAATGCCGTACAAGCGAGGCCTTTTTCGTGCGATCAGTGCAAGAAGAAGCAAGGACGCGGCGAGGCTGCCAACGGAAAACCCTAGCTGCTGGTGGCGAAAGATCTTGTCCAGGTCGCGTTCCGGAAACAACCAGAGCGCGACCCATCCCGACAAAATGATCAGTCCCGTGAGGGACAGAGAAAGGGCGGCCACTGCCAATCGGCTGGTCAAGTCGGGCTTTCTGAACGCCTGCTGGCAGGCATAGGCAATCTCCTGCGGGCTGAGCCGAGAGCCGTCGCGCCTCGGCGAGCCCCCGATCTCGGCGGAGCCTCCCCAACGGTTTTCAGAATCGACGCTACTCACGGACGGGTCCAGGATGTTGAGTTTCCTGTAAACGGCCTCGAGGGTGTCCGGCAGAAAAGGGTCCACCTGGCGCACCGTGTAGGTTTTGGGGTCTTTCTGGAGAATGACAAGTCCCAGCCGTTTTCCGTAAAGCTTCTTGAGATCCGTCTCGAGCTCATAAATGCCGCTACCGGAGCGGCAGAGGACAGCGGTCCGGTTGGGAGTCAAGTCCACCCGAAGTATTTCCTCCACACTGCGGAGCCCTTCGAAATAGTCGGACGGATAGATCATGCGGTCGACGCTGCGCAGTTGCTCGGCGGTGTAGTTCAAAAAATCGATCTCGTTCCACGATCCCGACGCCTTCAATTGCTTTTCCTCATCCAAGAGACGCTGCAGTCTCTTGGAGGTGCGCTGGAGCAAATCCTCGGGAAAACCACTGAACTCCTGCAGTTCCAGGCCGTGCGCATCGATGAGTCCCTCGAGCCGGACAAGGGGGATGATCTTTCGTCGAATTCGTGTCTTCTCGCCCCGCAAATGCATGCCGTTCAGCAAGACCCAGATCGCCAAGACGGTGTCCAGGTCCGGCTCGTTGGCGTAGATGGTCCATGGTCGTTCCTTGATGTCGAGTCCCCGGAGGGTCAACAGCAAGGCCTGTTCACAGGTAGCGAGGGTAAAGGTCCGAATGCAGCCTTCGTGGTGATCCAAGTTGAGCACTTGACGGGACAGGTCCAGGAAGGGTTCTCCTTGAGAAGCTCCATCCAGGAAAATAGTGCCTTCGGGGTATTTCTTCGCGGCAACGGACTTCACGCTAAAGCCTCGTTGGACGAAGACCTTGACCTCCGGTGCCTCCACACAACAAAGATAGCGCTTATCTTCCTCTGCCGGGCGGATCGAATAACGATCGGGGAGCGCAGCAGTGGCTGCAACATGCCGCATCTGACGTCGAGTCAAAAGGTTTGTTGCGAAGCTGGCCACCTCGCGCTCGCGATCTTGCGAAAGAATGGGGGTGTCATCGGATCTATCGCCCATACCGGCTCAGGATATTCATTTTGCCGCAGAATGTCTATCGGACCGCGACAATGCCAGCGAACCCTAAATCGCAAATACGCTGGTGTACGTAGCCACAGGAGTGCTAGCGAAGGCGGGAGGTTCCATCGATCGGCATCTTTCCGGCGCTCGACCGGAACCGGGGAACGCTAGCCGTTCCCATCGCCCAGAAGCAGGACAACACGCAACAGGTCTCTCAAGGGGAGATACCGGAGCGAGCTGGCCGCGGGCCTTTTAAGGTAAAAAACCTTTCCTTGAGTCGCTTCCGTGACGTGATAGCATTCCCACCGTTCTTTACCCAGATCATTGAGTCTGACGTCGAAGACCGCCGTGTCCGAGCCGGAGATGTGGATGGTCTTGTACTCCACGGCCCACAATTTTTGAATCTCTTCTTCGGACAATTTCTTCCATTGCGACGCCTGTCTCCGTGCATCTTCGAGCGCTTCACGCGTCTGTTGTTGCGCGTCATCCAGTGTTCTTCCCGCATCATCCTTGACGCGATCCCAATCCGGAGACTGACCGCACCCGCAGAGCGTCAACAACAGCAGAGACCCGACACGTGCAACGACTGGCTTTCCCATGGTAACCTCCACGATCTGACTAAGTAGAATTGCGGTGGGCCATCGATATTGCCCCTGCAGCGGAAGAGCGCCCACGGGGCTGCAAAAACGAGCATGAAACTGCGATAATTCATTCTCATACCTTGATTGCTCGTCATCTTAGAGTCGAGGATTGGGGAAGTCAAAGGCGCGGAGAGTTTATGAGCAAGGCAAGCAAGAAGCTCTTTATTCCGGGACCCACGGAAGTGAGCGCTGAGCTCTTGCAAACATTGGCACGGCCCCAGATCGGGCATCGCAGCCAGGAGTTTCAGGAGCTGTACGCCAGTATCCATTCGAAGCTCAGGAAGCTATTGCAGACCTCCGCCCATGTTTATCTGAGTACTTCGTCGGCCACCGGTGTCATGGAGGGTGGGGTACGGAATCTCGTCGGCGGCAAGATCCTGCACCAGACCTGCGGTGCCTTCAGTGAGCGCTGGCATCAGATATCGATCGCAAATGGGAAGTCGGCCGAAGCACTTTCCGTGGAGTGGGGAAAGCCCAACTCGCCCGAGCTCCTCGAACGAACCTTGAAGAAGCGCTCTTTTGACGCAATGGCCGTGGTCCACAGCGAGACGTCGACGGGGGTGACGAATCCGCTGAGAGAAATTTCCGAAGTGATGCGCCAGTTTCCCGATACCCTTTTCCTTGTGGATGCCGTGACCTCCCTGGCGGTTGTGGACATACCTTTTGACGAGCTTGGGATCGACCTTCTGCTGGCGGGGACGCAGAAGGGTCTGGGTCTTCCTTCCGGGATGACTGTTCTCGCCGTCAGTGAAAAGGCGATGGAGCGCGCAAGTCGGGTTGCTAGCCGGGGGTACTACTTCGACTTTCTGGAGTTCGAGAAGTACCATCGGCGTTCGCAGACTCCAACGACCGCCTGTGTGCCGGTCTTGTTCGGGCTGGAACGCCGATTGGAGCAAATGTTCGAGATGGGACTCGAACGCTGGTTTGCCGAGCGACTAGAACTCGCCGAGCGGTGTCGCGCATGGGCGAGGGATTGCTTTGCCCTCTTTCCCGAGTCTGGCTACGAGTCTGTCTCCTTGACGTCTATTCGCAATACACGCCAGATTTCGGTTGCCGGACTCAATGATTGGCTGGCAGAGAAGGGGATGACGTTGTCGAATGGCTACGGCAAGTTGAAGGAGACCACGTTTAGAATCGGCCATATGGGGGACATCACCATCGAAGACCTGGCAGAGCTATTGGCCGCGATTGACGAGTTTGTGGGTCGTACCGACAGTTGACCCGGGGAGTGGATTGTATGATCTACGTCGGCACATCGGGTTTTTCCTACAAGGAATGGAAGGGCAACTTTTACCCGGAAAAGCTACCCGCGAAGGACTACCTCTCTTTTTACGCACAGAGCTTCTCGACAACCGAGATCAACAATACGTTCTACCGCATTCCCTCAACTTCCACAGTCGCGGGATGGGCGGAGCAGGTCCCGGAAAGCTTTCGCTTTGCACTGAAGCTGAGCCAAAGGATCACCCATCGGAAACGGTTGCGCAACGTCGACGAGGAAATGGAGTGGTTTCTCACGAGTGCCGGAGCGCTGGAGGACAAGCTCGCCTGCATCTTGGTTCAGCTGCCACCCAACTTCAAGAAGGACATGGAGCGGCTCGGCGATTTCGTCGGCAAGTTTTCATCCCGGGCACCGCTGGCCGTGGAATTCCGGCATCCGTCGTGGTTCTCCGAGGATGTCTTCGATCTCTTGTCGGGCCATGCCGTCTCTTTGGGTGTGGTCGAAGCCGATGAGAGTCCAGCGACGAGGCGGGTAACCGCACCGTTTGTTTACATGAGGCTTCGGAAAACCTCATATACTGACCAGGAACTACGGGAGTGGGCCGGCTGGGTTCGAGCTCAGTCAAAAGACGTATTTGTTTACCTCAAACATGATGTCGATGCCCCGGGGCTCGCAAATCGTCTATTGCAGGAGTTGGGATAGAAAAGGGGAACGTCCCTACTTTAGATTGTAGAGCAGGTCGCGCTGCGCGGGAGTGAAGCCGCTTTCCCGAATGAACGCACGGGCCTTTTCTTCCGTTTTGAGTCCGAAGCTCTTGAGCACGTTTTCTTCGATCACCACGGAAGAAACATCGTCCGCACCTGCGTGGAGAGCAAGCGATCCAGTGGCTTCCCCCAGGACCATCACCGACGTTTCGACATGGTCGATGTTGTCCAGAAAGATGCGACAAATGCCGAGTACCTTGAGGTATTCGTGTGCAGGAATCTTGCGCACGCGGAATCGCTTGGTCTGCTGCTGAAAAGTCCAGGGAATAAACGACAGGAATCCGCCGGTCCGATCTTGAAGCTCCCGAATCACATGCAGGTGTTCGATTACTTCTTCCGGCGTCTCTTCGGACCCGAAAACGATGTTGGCACTTCCGGGAAGATCTTCTTCGTGACAGATTTCCATTGCCCGCACCCACTCGGAAACCGATGCCTTCTGGGGTGAAAGAAGTTGCCGCATCCGCTCGGTCAGAATCTCAGCCCCCGCTCCCGGGACGGAGTCCATGCCGGCGGCTTTGAGCTCCGCCAGCACCTGACGCAACGAAAGGCCCGTTTGTCGCTCCATGCCCAGCAGCTCGACGGGTGAGAAGGCGCGGATATGAATGTCTGCTCCAAGTGTTTCCTTGACCGCTCGAAGAACATCCAGGTAGTAGTCGAAGGGAATCTCGGGATTGACTCCACCCTGAAGAAACATCTGCCGCGCACCCAGCGCCGCGGCTTCCTTCATTTTCTCGATGATCTGATCTCGCGAGAGCCACTGTCCGGCAGGAGACCCCATCGGTTCGTAGAAGCTACAAAATGAACAGTCGACGTTGCAAAAGGTGGTGTAGTTGACGACGCGAAACATCGTGTAGGTAACGACCCGCGGGTCATGCTTGCGTCCGCGGATCTGCTTCGCCGCGCGCATGACATCGAGAAAGTCGGCATCTCGATAGAGGGACAATGCCTCCGCGGAGGTGATTCTCTCCCCTTCGAGCGCCTTGGCAAGAATCAGATCCTGGTCGATTGATTTAGAAACGCGCATGAGCTTTCGTTACCGATCGGGATTTTCGGGTCTCTCCCCAACCCAAAATGGACTCGACCAAGCCATGCTCCCATCCACTTGCCGCGCCCGCACACAGTCGTTCGTGCGCCCATCGTTACGCGCCGGGAGCGTCACCACCAGGAGCAACGAGCAACAGGCCAGGCCAGCCAGCAGTGGCTTCTTTGATCGCATTTCGCGCATTGTATCACCATACTGGATCTTGGGTGTCTCTCACCCAGAGACGCATGGGGGGATCATCGTGGCTCGGGCGCAAGCGGGTGGAATGTTATGCTTGGCCTCGAAGGAGGACTTTCCATGAGAACGCGTTTTATCTGCTGCGCTGCACTTCTGTGGCTCTCGAGTTGTCATTCCCAACGGGCCGACCAGCGACTCGCCGCCCTGTTCGAGGAGGCGTGGCAGTTCGAAATCCAAGAGGATCCGCTTCTGGCGACGACATCAGGATTTCGCGGTTTCAACCATCGCCTTCCCTCCGTGAAAGAAGCGGACGAAGTACGGCGACACGAATCTCGAAGTCTATTCCTGGAGCGGCTGCGGCAAATCGATCGAGGCCAACTGGGCAACGCAGATCAGATCAACTACGACATGTTCGGACGCCAGCTCGAGGACAAGCTCGAGGCCGCGGAGTTTCGGTCCTACCAGATTCCAATTTTAGCGGATGACGGTTTTCATGTCGATTTCGCCCGGCTTCCAACCCGCATGCCCTTTGACACCGTTTCCGATTACGAGAATTATCTTTCTCGCCTGCGCGCGTTCCCCGACTATGTCGCGCAACATGTTCGCTTGATGCAAGACGGATTGAAACGCGGCTTCACCCTGCCCCGAGTGGTGCTCGAGGGCTTCGAGGTGACCATCGATTCCCACGTGGTCGAAGATACCACGGATTCTGTCTTCTACGCGCCTTTCCAGGAAATCGCCTCCGCGATTCCAGCGCATGAGCAGGAGCGCTTGCGAAAGGAAGGCCAGACGACAATCGTCGAAGCGGTGGTCCCCGGATATCGTACTTTTTCGAGTTTCATGCGGCAGACATACATCCCCGGTGCTCGGTCGAGCATCGGAGCTTCCGACTTACCCGAGGGACGGGAATATTATGATTTTCTAATCCGCCATTTTACCAGCCTGGCGCTCTCCCCCGAGGAGATACACAAAATCGGGCTTGGTGAAGTAGACCGCATTCTGGGGGAGATGGGACAGGTCATGGGTCAGTTGGGTTTCGAGGGAGACCTTGCGAAACTGCTCGAGTTTCTCCGCACCGACCCCCGTTTCTACGCTGAAACTCCGGAAGAACTACTTCGGACCGCTGCCTACATCGCAAAGCAGATGGACGCCAAACTACCGTCGATGTTTCAGACACTCCCTCGATTGCCATACGGCGTCGAACCGGTGCCCGAGCATCTGGCCCCCAAATACACAGCGGGCCGCTACATTCGCGCGCCCGTCGGCACCCGGCGGCCCGGGTACTACTGGGTGAATACCTATGCATTGCGAAGTCGGCCTCTTTATACCTTGGAAGCTCTTACCTTCCACGAGGCAGTGCCGGGCCATCACTTGCAGAACGCGTTGCAACAAGAGTTGGAGAACATTCCCAGCTTCCGGCGATTTGCCAGCATTTCGGCCTTCGGAGAGGGCTGGGGGCTCTACGCGGAGCGCCTGGGCCTCGAGGCGGGATTTTATCGTGATCCCTACTCCAACTTCGGCCGGCTCACCTACGAAATGTGGCGTGCCTGTCGACTCGTGGTGGACACGGGAATCCACGCCATGGGTTGGACACGTCGGCAGGCTATGGATTATCTGTCCGGCCATACCGCCCTTTCGCTGCACGAAGTGACCACCGAGACCGATCGTTACATTTCCTGGCCTGGTCAGGCTCTAGCGTACAAGATCGGTGAGCTAAAGATCCGGCAACTTCGTCGTCACGCCGAAGAAGTGCTGGCGGAAAAATTCGACCTCCGTGAGTTTCACGATGCAGTGCTGGGTCACGGCGCGATTCCCCTGTCGGTGCTGGAGTCCCAGATCCAACGGTATATTCAGGAGACCGCGAGCTCCATCCGCCCTTAGGGCTCGCTCAAGAATAACTTCACATTTTGGCATCTCATCTTCACACCATCTTTGGCCGCGCCTCAATCGCGAAATCCTCAACGTAGGCCCTGCTACGCCTGCGGATTTGCTCAATCGGCCCGGCCAAATCTGGCGCAAATCTGAGCGCCAATTCTGTGAAGGTATTCTTGAACGAACCCTTAGGCGAAATTCAGCTAGACCTGTCGTCTGGCGGGTTCGAGAAGAGCCTGCTTACCTCGGGGGATGCGCAGGACCGGGTGAAAAGTGCCACCAATACAAAGGCGAGGCACGAGAGAAGCATCGATGGAAAGACCTCGTGGATCACGGGCCATAATCCGATCCGTTCCCAGACCAAGAGACAACTGATTCCCACGGCAAACGAGGCCATGACAGCCGCTGCGTTGCCTCTGCGCCAGTAGAGCCCGAAGACGAGGGCTGGAAAGAAGCAGGCCGCATAGAGGCTGCCGGAAAACACAGTGAGCTTGACGATTCCTCCGGGAGGATTCAGCGCGAGCACGGTGGTAACGAGAGCAAAAAAAGCCACGTAGACTTTTGTGTTTCGCACGGCGGACGATTCACTGCGGGGTGGGATCAGGACACCGACAAGATCACGTTGGCAGGTTGCGGCCATCACCAGCAGCACGCTATCGAGCGAGGACATGGCGGCCGCGATCATGGCCAGCAGCATGAACGAGCTCAACAAGGGATGAAAAATCGTGGGATCGGTCAGCAGCATGGGGACGACGCGGTCGCTCTCGACGATACCGCCCGGAAGTATGCGGCGCGCGTAAATGCCAATGGGGACGATCAGAGAGTAAACGAGCACGAAGGCGAGGGTCGCGACCCACATCCCCTGACGCACGGCAGCCGGGCTCGCCAGAGCATAGAACCGTGACAGCTGCCTCGGTTCCACCAGCATCTTCATTGCTCCGGCGAACAGGATGCCGACAAGGAGCGGAAAAGGCATGGCTGCGTCCCAGGAAAAAAGCTGTGCTCCCTCGGGGAGCTGGCGCACCTCGAAGAAGGAACGCATACCGCCGGAGGCCCGGACTGTACCTTCAAAAAGGAACAAGGCCGCAAAGACCAACAGGACTCCCTGTACGACATCTGTCTTGACGACGGAAATGAATCCTCCGACCGCCGTGTAGGTCATGACGATCAGAAAGACAATCACGATCGCCAGCCAATAGGGAATCTCCAGAAAAGCCTCGAGAAGATTGCCGATCCCTTTGAAGATTGCCGTCATGTAGAAAAAGCTGGCCACGATGACGATTAGTGCCGCTTGAAACCGAACCCCCGTGCTTGCAAATCGAAATCCCAGAAAGTCCGGAAGGGTCAGCGACGAAAGGGATTCCGTGAAGCTGCGGAGCCGGGGTGCGATCCAGACCCAGGTGATCAAACAGCACCCGACGATGAAGGGAGTCAGCAGCAGCCAGGGGACACCATAGAAGTAGCCTTGGCCGGCGAAACCGACAAAACTGTTGGTGCTCGAGAAGGTAGCGAAAAAGGAGAGTCCTACCGAGATACCACCCAGGTTCCGACCCCCGACGTAGAAATCTTCGAGGCTCGCGGTCCGGCGGCGTCCCATCCATGCGTGATAGGCGAGCACAAGAGTGTACAGCGTGAACAGGAGCAGCAGAAACCAGTGATCTTGTATCCACATTTTTCGCTTACCGCTTAGCGCTCTCCGTCTAGCGCTATCCGCAATCCCGCTTTCAGTTACGGACAGGAACTCCACCAGTATAAAGGGTTTTCGAGATTAGTCTCGTTTTCCTGGGTCCCACGCGCGCGTCCAGGGGAACATACTTTTTTCGGACTTGATTTTTTTTGCGCATAGCGGAAAGCGCATAGCGGAAAGCTATATGATAGAAGTACCCAGGTTCTTGAAATGAGATTGGAGGTACTATGTCGCAAAGTGGAGATTCATCCGGTGCCATTGGAGTTGCAGATCTTTTTTCGATCGACGGGAAGGTGGCTCTGGTGACGGGGGGGTCGCGCGGGATCGGCCTGATGATCGCGCGGGGTTTCGTAGAGGCTGGGGCCAAGGTCTATATTTGCTCTCGAAACAAGGAAGTCTGCGACCGGGTTGCCGAGAATCTCTCGGCGGTGGGAAGCTGCATATCCATCCCGACCGATCTGTCGAGCTCCGATGGATGCCGCCGGCTGAGCGATGAGATATCGGGCCGGGAGTCGGCCTTGAATATTCTGGTGAACAACGCCGCTGCGGCATGGGGAGCGCCGATTGAGGAGTATCCGGAGGACGGCTTCGATAAGGTCATGAACCTGAACGTCAAATCGATGTTCATGCTCACCCGAAACCTATTGCCTGTTCTCGAAAACGCAGCCCGGCCGGAGGATCCTGCCAGAGTCATCAATATTGGCTCGATTGACGGAATCAAGGTTCCTCAGGTGGACAACTACGCCTACGGGCCCAGCAAGGCGGCGGTTCATCATATGACAAAGGTCCTGGCGCTGCGGCTCGGGGGGCGCCACATTACCGTCAATGCCATCGCACCGGGCCCATTTGTGAGCAAAATGACGAAGTGGCTGCTCGAGAACTATCAAGAGCATTTCGAGGCGGTTTGCCCGATGCGGAGGATTGGAACTGCAGCCGACATGGCGGGGGTAGCGATCTATCTATCATCACGCGCCGCTGCATACGTCAATGGTACGGTCCTGCCTGTCGATGGAGGACTCTGCCTGACTTAGTAGGCCACCATGGATCGGAGAAATGTCAGATGACAGCGTCGAGCGGAGAACTGTTCAAGGTCGAGGTGGAAAGAGACGGGAGTATCCTGGGCCGCGTCTCGGTGTCGGTGATGAAGCCGAAACGGTACAAAGCCGCGGCGGTTATCGCTCATGGCGCGGGCGGGAACATGCAATCTCCACTGCTCTGCAACCTTCAGAGTCGCCTGGCAGATCGATCTGTAGCGGCCATCCGTTTCAATTTCCTGTACACGGAATCGAAGCGCCGCGCTCCCGATCGGCGTGTGGTGCTGGAGGCGGCGTGGAGAAGCGTGGCGGACTGGGTTTGGTCGGAGTTACGGCCCGGCAAGCTGTTCTTGGGCGGAAAGTCCATGGGGGGACGAATGGCGTCCTATCTTGCCGCGGAGGGTTACCGCTGCGAGGGGCTTTTCCTTCTTGGATATCCGCTGCATCCTCCCGGGAAACCGGATCAACTGAGAAAGGAACACCTCGGCCAGATCCTCGTTCCGATGCTCTTTGTCTCCGGAACCCGTGACGCGCTCTGTCGCCTGAATCTCCTGCGCCCCATCGTGAATGACCTCGGCCCCCGCGCCACGTTGCACGTTGTTGAAGGCGGGGATCATTCGTTCAATACTCCCAAGAGTTTGAAGCGGGAAAAGCCCGAAGTGGAGCGAGAGATTCTAGAGACCGTGAACGGGTGGATGGAATCAGTGGGCCGGTAACCAGCCGGTCCTACCGCTTGCGGTCCGCACGAGATGGAAGTCCCGATAGTTTCCAAGGATCGGAATCCGGTTTCCAGCCGAAACTCGCTCGATCGCCGCCGCCCGATATCCCGGATAGTCCAGGACATCCCGATCTACCGCGATCGGGTTGGAGCCAATGGGTCGATCCGCGCGCTCGAGTCCCCCCGCCGTGATGTAGCCGGTTTCCCCGTCCGGTAGCGCCACCTTGTAGTGCCGGTGGGTTCCCCCCATGATGCGCATGGGTGTGTGGATCTCGACCGTGCCGATAGGGGCGGATCGAAAGTCGGGCATCGGACGCAGAGAGATATCCGTGGCAATCGTCCGGGCCCAGGAACCGAGTGAATCGGGGTCGATGCGAGCTTCCCGCAGCCTTTGGTTTGGCGGGACGATAAAGTGATAAGGGTCGATGGGGTTCGTGTCTCGGTCGTAGATTCCAAAATGCAGATGCGGATAGGTGGTGCGCGCGTTTCCTGAATTTCCTACGGTGCCGATCACTTCTCCCTTTTGGACCCAGGTCCCCTCTTCGACTCGCTGCGTTTGCAAATGGGCGAAGTAGAGATCCAATGACCGCTTCGAGTCCTGAAGCCAGATCACCCTTCCCCCGATTCCAGAAACGGTCACTTGTCTCACAAGGGCATTGGTCGGAGCGATGACCGGTGTGTGTCGCCTGGCAAAGATGTCTACACCGTGGTGGCGCCGCCGTCCCGCATCCCGGGGAGCCCCGAAGACACTTCCAATCGAACGAATCGAATGCCCCGAGACCGGGAAATCCAACGTAGAAACGCTGCGGATTGTCACTTTACATTGTCCGCCTCGCAACAGCTCTGACTGTACCCTGAGTACGTAGTCTCCATCCAGGCGCGGTTCGAATACCAGGCGCTTATCGTGCTCTCCGGCACTTGCGATGTGGACCGGACTTCGTACTGAATCTTCCGTAGCTCGAAACAAATCAACGAACAACTGCATGCTCTCGTGTGAAACAAGTTCGACCTGGGCCTCTATCTGGTACCCTCGAAGGGCCTTGAATCGGTAACCGGCGGAAAACACGCGCGATGGGTCGATGTACAGTACTTCCTGAAATGGTGGGAGGACACGGGTCGCTCGGGTGATTGCCACGTCGGCAGCAGCAATCCAGTCACGGCCCAGGGCTGTTTCCATCAGCCTCGCCCGCTCTATCGAATGGGCGTAGGCTTCGTGGGCGTTCTTCGGCAAGTATGGCTCCAGAACGACCTCGTCATTGCAGGCGGGCGTCGAGACCGAAAGCAGAGCCAAGGTAACAATCGTTATTTGCCTAAACCAACGCATGTGCAAACACTTCCCCCATACATATATCGGGATTCTTGTCCGACAGGATGAGGATCTTTGCTAATCCGCCCCGGACCCACCAAAGATCTCGGAACTAAAGAGAAGTTAAAAGGCAGCATAGCTCATGAACCGGGCTGACGCAATGAGAACTTCAGGAAGCGACCATAATCGATGACGGGTTGTTCCCGAGAGGCTGATGTGAGAGATTCAGAAACCGTTTTCGCCCGAGATCCGTGGGCTGCGATAGGGTGGCGGGGAGAGGTGTCACGACATGGTTGCGGTACTTGGAACTCGGACGCGACGACGACTGGCCTTGTTTATCGGGAAAAATCGCCGAGCCGAAGAGACCTTGCTGCTCCTCGTTGCGGTGTTGGTCGGTCTAGGCGCCGGGGGTGGGGCTATCATTTTTCGGTGGCTGATCGACCTGGTTGGGTACATGGCATTCGAATGGTTGCCTTCCGCCACTGCTGGCCTGGGACGGGGCTATATCGTATTGGCTCCGACACTCGGCGGCCTGATCGTGGGCCCTCTGATCTATTTTTTCGCCAGGGAAGCAAAGGGACATGGTGTTCCTGAAGTCATGGCCGCGGTGGCCATGCGCGGCGGTCGCATCCGGCCGATTGTCGCCCTCGTGAAGTCTCTCGCGTCCTCTCTCTCCATTGGCTCCGGCGGGTCGGTCGGACGGGAAGGACCTATCGTCCAGATCGGGTCTGCGCTCGGTTCCAGCATCGGCCAATTCCTGCGTTTTTCTGATGCCCGAATCCGCAATCTCGTGGCGTGCGGAGCCGCGGGAGGCATCGCGGCAACCTTCAATGCGCCGATTGCTGGGGTGATATTCGCGCTGGAAGTCATCCTGGGCGATTTCAACGTCCAGACATTCGGGACCGTGGTCCTGGCCTCGGTGACCGCCAGCGTCGTCGGCCGGGCCGCGTTCGGGGACGTCCCGGCATTTGTTGTCCCGGATTATTCTGTCAACTCTCTATGGGAGTTTCCGCTCTACCTGGTGCTTGGCGTTCTTTGTGCCGTCGTGGCCTCCGCCTACACCCGATCCATCTATCGGGTGGAAGATTTTTTCGAATCTTGGAAGTCCATTCCGGAATGGATCAAGCCGGCGATCGGCGGCTCGATGCTCGGATTGATCGCTCTGGGTTATGGGTATATCCCAATACTCGAGTACGAAAAGATCCCGCAGGTGTTTGGAGTCGGCTACGAAACCATCGAGTCGGGTCTGCTCGGAAAACAGCTTGTCGCGTCCATGGTCCTGCTGATGGCGCTCAAGATACTGGCGACAGCTCTGACGGTGGGTTCCGGAGGATCCGGCGGTGTTTTCGCACCGGGCCTTTTTATTGGATCGATGTTAGGCGGTTGCTTTGGACTGGTAGCCCATGGCGTCTTCCCGGGATTGCCGGCCCCGGTTGGAGCCTACGCCCTTGTCGGGATGGGCGCGCTGTTTGCCGGAGCGACCCAGGCCTCCATGACAGCCGTCGTGATCATGTTCGAGATGACCGGGGACTATAAGATCATCTTGCCCTTGATGTTGTCCGTTGTAACCGCTGCGTTTTTGGGCCGCTACCTCATGGGCGGAGAGTCCATATACACCTTGAAGCTTTCCCGGAGAGGAATTCGCTTGCTCCATGGCCGGGTGATGGATGTTCTCGAAGGGGTTCGGGTGAGCGAAGTCATGACCCGAGACGTCGTGACGGTGCTGCCGGAGACGCCGATCCAGGAGTTGACGGAGCTCTTCCTTCAGACCAACCGGCACGCCTTTCCGGTTCTCGACGAACGCGAGCGACTCGTCGGTATCGTGTCGCTGACCGATCTGCGCAATGCCGAGAGCGATCAATTGTTCGTGAAAGACTTGATGATCAGCGACGTCGTTACGGCCTATCCCGACGAGGCCTTGGATGTAGCGCTCGGCCGTATGGGCCCCCATGACCTCTCTCGTCTCCCGGTGGTGAGCCGGGCAGACCCTCATCGATTGCTCGGCGTCATCCGGCGCAATGACTTGGTTCGCGCTTACAATCTGGCGCTCACTCGAAAGAGCCGCTCCGCCACCGGTCTTCCCATGCACTTGAGACGTGCCCCAGATACTGAGTTCGTGGAGATTCGGATCACGCCCACGACGGCTGCCAAGGGGCGGTCAGTGGCGGAACTGAGCCGGAGGTTACCGTCGGAATCTTTACTCATCTCGATCCGAAGGGCGGGTGGCGAGATCGTCTTTCCCCGCGGAGACACTCGCTTTCTCGCCGGAGACCGCATAACGGCCTACGTGCGCAGTGGCTACGTTACGAAGCTTCACGAGGCCTTCGAGCGTCCATTCGCGTGACCTCTGCGCCTTCTCCGGCCGATTTCATCGATGCTTCCCCCCTCTCGGAACCCAACTCCCGTTGACTGGCTATCTATCAGATGGTTTTCGGTCGCGGTGATCGCCAGAGGGCAAAGGTCGCAGGACGTTGTGATCCAGCTCGGCCAGGGTCCGACAGCCCACGAGTGCAAGCGTCCGTCGGGTTTCACTCTCCAACAGTTCCATGGCGCGCGTGACGCCGCGCTGGCCACCAGCGGCGAGGCCGTAGAGGTAGGGGCGTCCAATCATACATGCCCGGGCCCCCAATGCCAGCGCTTTGACGATGTCCGAACCGCGCCGGATACCACCATCGAGGATCACTTCTGTGCGATCGCCTACCGCGTCGACGATCTCCGGTAGCACGTCGAGCGCGGACGGCGTACCGTCTAGCTGACGGCCACCGTGGTTGGACACGACGATCGCCTGCACCCCCAGGTCGGCCGCGCGGACGGCATCCTCCGGCCGCAGGATACCCTTGATGGCAAAGGGTCCGTTCCACTCGCCGAGCATCCATTCCACGTCGCGCCATGTTACGGAAGGATCGAACTGCGACTTGACGAACGCGCTGAGCGCCCCGATTTCGTCTCGCGTTCCTGCTCGGCCGGCGACGTTGGCCATGGTGAACCGCTGTCCGAAGAGAAGGTGCCACCACCAGCGGGGGTGCATGGCCGCATCGAGGATCGAACGTAGCTTGAATCTCGGGGGAATGGTCATGCCGTATCTCAGGTCCCGCTCGCGGTTGCCCAACACCGGAACGTCAACGGTGAGACACAGGGCAGCGTAGCCTTGGGCTCGGCAGCGGTCAATGTAGTCGCGCAGCAGTGACCGGTCGCGCCACACGTAGATCTGAAACCAGAGCGGACCCTCGGTCACCTCGGCGACGTCCTCGATGGAAAAGTTTCCCATCGACGGCGAGGCGTAGATGATGCCTGCCTTCTCTGCAGCACGTGCGATGGCGAGCTCACCCTCCTGATGAGCAAGACGCGCCGCTCCGACCGGCGCGAGGATGATGGGCAGCTCTAGGGTCCGGCCCAGAACCGTCGTCGACGTGTCGATATCCGATACGTCTACGAGGACCTTTGGATTTAGTTGATAACGCGCAAAGGCCTCACGGTTCCACTGCAGCGTCCGCTCGTCGTCGCTACCACCTTCGACAAACTCGAACACCATCCGCGGCAAACGCCTACGTGCGGCTTGGCGCAAGTCCTCGATGGAGTGACAGTCGTCAAGCCGACGTATCATGGCGCATTGCTCCATACACCACTGGCACGGGGAGATGCATTCGGATAATCCCGACACACATCCCCGCCAGTTTAGCTAATCCCATCCGTAGGAGATCTTAAACAAAGATAGCTCAAGATTTGAAGGAGTAAGGTCATTCAGCGGCCAGAAGATCGATGATCTCCTGGATTGCTTGTCGATCTTCGAGTTTGCAATCGGAGCGATGAACCCCGCAAAGCCGGTGCTCCCCTGCCACCGAGACCCTTCCGAACAGACTCTCCAGGTAAGTGGGACTTCGATGTTTGAAACCGGATCAAGCCGTAGTGACGCCATTGTCCGCACAGGATTGACGCCGTTGACCAAAGCTCAATACGAATGCCCGGCCCATTCCGAATTCGAGAGACGTCTGTCAAAGGCGACATAACGCCGACTGCCTCTGTCAAGAGCTGTTCGGATGTTTGCCCGCCAACAGCAGCCGATTCCCCTTTTTGCTCAACCGACGTAAACAGCGGTGAAAATAGCGATGTTAGTTCGGGATTTGTGGGGCTTTGGCCGGAATCACCGGAATGGCTGTGAACATTCCCTGGTTCTGAATAAGGGCGACTACGCCGAACTTTTCTCCCCCCGAAACAACTAGAACCATCGAGCCTTTGAAATTTGTGCGAGACGGTAGGTATCCTTCCTGGTGGAGAAATCTTGCGACCTGCTTTTGGGGACCTAGAGGATTCAGTTCCGGCGGACTGATTTGGTCCAGTATCGCTCCGTCCTCGTTCAGAGTGAAAACAGTAATATTGATATCTCCATCGCTGATGTTTGCAACGGCGAATCCTGTAAACCGTTCCTCTGCCTCGCTATTGTCGACCGGAATCGTTGCACACTCGGTAGGTTGGGATGCAAGAACTCCAGCGATAGACTGAAGGGTTCCTCCGACCACCAATTGGAACGTCGCGACAGCTTCTATGGGTCCACCGGCACTTTCGATGCGCGCCCATCCGCCTTTCGTGGGATCCTCAGTATTGACCGGGTTTGCTGTCAGGATCAGTGTGCCGCCAGGAGGAATCATCGGCAGAGCGAAATCCGCCCCCACCACTCCGAGTTGTCCATTTTCAGAAGCCGACTGAGGATCGGAGGACGGAAGTATCAAGTCGACGTCGAAAGGCATTCCCTCGCCATCCCTTAATCTCAAAGCACCTTCAATAGGAGTGTCTCCCGTGTTTGGAATCGTGAAAACGGTATTGAACCCTCCTCCCACGACGGCCTGGGCAAAGAGCGCGGTTATGGGATCCGAGCTCGTTGGTTGCGGAACGGTGGTAGCGGTGGCAGTGTAGATGAAGTCACCCCTCGGATTGAAGTTGCCGTTTGCGGAGTTCCCCGCAGCACTGAAACGAATATCTCCTACCGGATCTGCAGGAGCAATCCAGTTGAAGCTCCACTCTGGTTGGTCAGTGCCGGTCGAGGTATGCTGAATATACTGGACCTCCGATTGAGTGGTGATTTGCGTGCGCGAGGTGTCGGTGAGAACGAGGTTTCCCGCCTGTAGACTACTACTGACGATTCGAGCCGAAGCCTGGAATCCCCACATGTTCTGGCCGGCCCTGTTCACTTTGACGGTAAGGGGGTAGGGCGTGCCAGGAACATATTCAGCGGGCACCCCGGAAATAGTGATGGAACCTACTCCGTCATTCTCTGGGTTATCAGAATGACAGAACGCTTGATTGCAACTCGGTTCGCCGAAATCTCCTGTTACCGCGGAGGGCTCACCTGAGGAGTGGGCAATCAGGATTCCAATGGATCCTGCGAGCAGTACCAACCCTTGCGCAATCCTGATTTTCCATTTCTTGAAACGAATCTTCATGATGCCTTTGCAAAAAGCATCGAGAGCTAGGGATAGCACGCGCGGAGTCGTAAGTAGCAAGAACGAGGCTATTAGGGCACACAGGCCCCTTTTGAATCGTGTCACTTTGTTTTCCTCCTATCGCACCGGGGTGAGCCGGCAAATCGAGGTCGAGAGAAAGAACCCTGCCGTGAAAGAAGGGACCCATGGGGTCGGAACCATCGGCTCACGACTTGCTCTTTCTTTTGGGGCCCCACCTGGGGCCCTCACCTACTCATGCGAAAAGGAAACAAAAAAGCCGCAATAGAAATTGAGATCCCCGGAGCGCTGGAGCCGATTGAGAGTGGTCGTGCGATGATTGGAAAATCCCTAGTCAGCCAAGTGAGAAGCCATCATGATGAGGATAGGAGACCTGCCATGGTGCGTAAGACGTCGAGTCTGATCAGTCGTTCGACAGCGAGGCGTTCATGCGTACGTGAGGAGGGTTGTCATCCCGGAGGAAGAAGACGACAAGATGACGCAGACAGAGATTCTGTCGCACGCGAAGCGCTAGGTGGAGCAACTCAGGGGTGGGAAGAAGAAAAAGCACACATTCTCGGTCTAGAGACGCTCCTTCATATCAGCGTATGCAGTTGCAATTAGCTTCCTCAGCGCCTTGGCATCGACGTCACGCTCGGGCCTGAGTTTTACGTGGCGCATGAACTTGCCAGCGCCTTCCAGAAGGCCCTCTGGATCGGCAATCTCGGCGCCACGAAAGAAGCCGACATTGACGTGAGCTTTGAAGGCGTTGACATAGCCAAATGCAGCGTCCTCCACACATGCAGTAGGATGGCCGTCATGCAACAACTCTCGAACATCGTCTCCACAGTTACGCATGACCTCAAACCAGCGCTGAGCAATTGATCCCAGCTCACACTCATGCCCACGCATCCAGACTTCGATGGCTCGATCTCGCCTGACAGCGCTTGAGAACCGGAAGAGTTGGCTCATGGGTACAAAGGCGGCGCTCAGGAAGCTGGCTACCGTGGCGACAGTCCGAGAATCGCTCCCGTGCGGAGCTCGTACCACATGTACATGGAGCTGAGGACCATGAAAATCAGCCCTATTTTGAGGGCCTCCATGAAGAAAGTCCAGACCTTCGTCATTCCCCAGTTGCGCACTGGTCCCGGTTCGTTACGTCATCTTCATGCCGTTGTGGGTGTGACTCTCAGGGCGAGTTTGCCGATTCGCTGATGATCGGGGTCCGGCATGGCAATCTAGCGAAGCACTGCAAGGATCTGTTGGATCTTCTGGCCACCCAATGAGGGAGGGTGCAACCCTAGCGTCATTGTTGGGCCGCCACCGATTTCCAGGACTTCGCCCAACAGGACGGTCCCGAATCGGTAATACGGATAGAAGATATAGACGCCCCCCTCTTGACCCGAGGGCTACCATCGAAGATGGATACCTCAATTGGTGGATAGGCCACCGATGCAAAACAGGAGGCGTCTATGATTCAGAATATAGTTTATGTCGGGATCGATGTCGATGATGTTCGCTACCATGGTTCGGCGCTGGACAAGCGCACGGGTGAAGTTCTGGTTTTTCAATGTCGACCGACGTTGAAGGGGCTGGTGGGCCAGATTGAGAAGGTCCGCGGCCACGCCATTCTATGAATGACACGGGATGTACAGGGAGGCCACGAGTAAGCTGTTTCCGTTCATCTATTGAGATGAACACTCCCACAGACATAAGTGGACATCGCCGGAGCGCTTGTCGATTGGCCGTCAGACGAGCTCTACGCGCCGGATCTTCTGCAGTGGCAGCAACGACAGGCTCGACGCCCACTGTGCAGCTACCCTCAGGAGATATCGTGACCATCGGATGCCCGCTACGGCAACGCTTCGAGTACCGATCCCAGGAACTCGTTGAGATCGAATGCCTTTCGATCAGGCGTGCGGCCTAGGCGCACGATCACCGCCTTTCTCGACGGCACGACCGTGACGCTCTGGCCCTCGAAACCGGCGAGACCGTAGGCACCTCTCGGTACGTCGGGCCACCGCCGTTTCGAAGAGTCCTCCGGATCGCCGACGTTGAGCCAGAAGTGGGCCCCGTATTGGCCGCGCGGCGCTGCAGGCGTGGGTGTCGTCGAGTACTCCACCCATTCTTTCCGCAGCAATCGCTCGCCGTTCCAGACCCCGTCCTGCAGGTAGAGTTGGCCGAACCGTGCCAGATCCCGCGGCGTCGAGTAGGCATATGAGGCGCCGACAAAAGTCCCCGCCTCGTCGAGCTCCATTACCGTGTGGGTCATGCCCAGCGGGTCGAGCAGCCGGCTACGAACGAAGGTCACGTAGTCCGAGAGCTCCCCGCCGAGGCTGTCGCGCACGACACGCGAGATGATGTTCGTCGTCCCGCTGGAGTACCACCACTTAGTGTCGGGGTCGGCCTCCAACGGCTGGCTTGCGGCGTAGTGAGCCGTGTCCGGGTCGCCGAAGAGCATGACCTCGACGTCGAAGAGCCCGTGTTCGTAGACCACCTCCTGGAACTTCAGGCCGCTCGACATACGAAGAAGCTGATCGAGGGTGATCGCTTTCCGCGGATCGCCCTGCGTCGCCCATTCAGGGACGGGAGCCGGAGCCGCGGGGTCGAGCACGCCGTCTCCTGCCAGGAAGCCGACGAGCGCGCTCGTGAGGCTCTTCGTCATCGACCAGATGATGAGAGGTCGGTCGGGGCCGAAGCTGGGTGCGTAGCGCTCGGCCACGACCTGTCCGTCGTAGACTACGAGCGCGGCCCTCGTGCCACGGCGCTGAGTGGCTTCGGGCTCCGAGAAGGCATCGTCGAGCGCCGCCTCCAGGGCCGAGCGGTCGAGCCCAGAGGGAGTCGTCACCTTGACCTTCGAGCCGAGCGGCCAGGCCTTCTGGGGATCGAGAGTCCTCGGGGTGGCGTCGCCCGTATCCTGAGCCAGAAGTTGCTCCTGACTCAGACGATAGAGGATCGTGCAACCGAGTCCGGGGCGGTAGACAGCGGTCCCGGTCTTCCCCAGCGCGCCAATGCTCGCGCGCCCGGCAGCACGGTTGACGTCGATCTCCACGGTCTCGGGATCGGTGTCGCGATCCTCGGCGAGCACCGCGGCCGCGGTTCTCCCGGAGAGAAAGACCCCTGAGCACACTCGCTTTGCATTCCGGTTCGCGAGCATCTGGGCGATAAGCTCCTGCTCGGCGGGAGTGAGCTGGTCTTCGGCGCCAGATTGGGCCCGCACGAAGGGAGCGGCGATCAGGAGCGCAACCGCAAAAAGGAGTCTCGGGATGCAGCAGGTAGGGATCTTGAACGTGCTTTTCATCAGACGACCTCCGGGGTTGGAACCGTAGCACCCTCGCTCCCTTGCCGGTTCGCTGGTCGTGCCGCTTGGGTTGGGTTCGAGTCGGTCGAGCCGCGCAAGCGCTGGCCGGCCCTGCGTTCAAAAGACATGTGGATTTACAATATCACGGCACGGTGGCCACAGTTGTGAAATAAGAGCTGAGGCGCAGAAGCAGGGGCACACCCGAGGCTTGAGGCCAAACCGCGTCTTTGTTTCGCGTTTCCGCGGCCCCAGTCGGGGAAGCTCAAGCACGGGACCAGGTGCCACATGGCCTGACTTGATTGAGCCATTACGAGCGGCAATCTCGCATTAACGGGTGAGCGAACACAGGAGGACCGCGATGACCACCGCGCGCGGTACGGCTATTCTTGTGTCTCGTCCGACGCACACGCGGCACACGCAAAACAAGGACAACCACGATGACAACGAAACCATCTCATCTCTGGCGTGCATATCGAAGAGCGCTGTGGGCTGCTACCCGCGCCGCGCTCATCCTTGCCGGACTGTTTGTCACCACCGGCGACAGCAGCGCGACGACTCCAAGCACAACGGGCTCTTCAGCCGTCGGCCGGTACAACTTGGTCTCGGCGAACAGCCAGGGTCTTCCCGCAATCAGGCAAACACGTGAACAAAGTGAAAGTGACGTGTTTGATGCCCTTGTAGCAGGTCAGCGCAGCGTCTTGACCGGCTCTCGATACACCGTCAACAATCCGTTCGCGTAATACTGCGCCAGTTCCGTCGCATCGATTCGATCGGTCTTAACCGATTTTCCACCTCGTCGCGGAATACTTGACGGTGCCACCACCTCACAGTTATAGCCTTGATCCTTCAGGTCGCGCTGTAGCGAGAAACCCACATACGACGCTTCGTAGCAAAGCTTCAACTGCACGCCACCAAAATACTCGCGGACCTTCTCAAGCTGTCCACCAGCCCCTTCAACGTCGGTCGACATTGAAAGACCAGCACTTCACCCGTGCGCTTGTCCAGCGCCGAACCATGGTAGCGAACATCATCGACATCGATCCCGACATAAACTATATTCTGAATCATAGACGCCTCCTGTTTTGCCTCGGTGGCCTATCCACCAATTGAGGTATCCATCTTCGATGACAGCCCTCGGGTCAAGAGAGGGGCGTCTATATCTTCTATCCGTTGCCGCAGGCCCTTTTTTCTCGTTGCCAACTACATTCATTTATTGTATACTTTTTGTTCCTTACTTCTAGCTTTATCCCCTCACAAAATAGGCGGCCTCGAAGGCTTGAAGGTCCAGCCGGCACCGCCTCGGATTGAGCGCCGCAACTGGCCCCCCGATGGGGATCCGGTTACATAGAGACGCCATGACCCTGGTCTATCCCAACTTCGAAGCCCACCCCGAGCGCGCCCAGCGCCTGCGCGAGAAGTTCCGCGCCAATGGTCTCGAGCTGGCGGGTGATCGTCCCGAGCAGGCGCGCTACCTGCTCAACAAGACCCGTTGCCTGGACGGGGCTCTGCTGGCCCGCTTCCCGAGCCTGGAGGCCGTGGTGGTGCTCGGCCCCGAAGCCTGGATGGTGCGGCCCGGAGCCCGGGAGCTGGACGTCATGTGCCTGGATGAGGAGCGTGGCTACGAGGTGGCCGAGCACGCCATTGCCCTGCTCCTGCTCAGCCTCAAGGGCTTCGGCAGCAGTGAGCTCGGGCGCCTGGGGCTCTCGCCGCGCCGGTGGGCCCGCATGCTGCGGCCACAATGCGCAGGCGAGGTGAGCAGCGCGCACAACTGGAGTGGGGCGGTCAGCGGCACCCTCTACGGCCGGCGCGTGGGCATCGTGGGCTACGGGCTGATCGGCCACGCCATCCGCCGGCGCCTGAGCGGCTTCGGCGCCGAGCTCCACTACCACAGCCGCTGCCCTTACCCCGCCGAGGTGGAGCAGGCACTGGGGATCTCCCACCTGGCCTTGGAGCCTATGTTCGAGCGCTGCGACGCGGTGTTCCTGCAGCTGCCCCTGAGCGAGAGCACGGAGGGCCTCGTGGGCGCGCGCGTGCTCGAGCGGGTGCGGCCCGGCTTCGTGCTGGTGAACTGTGGCCGCGCGGGCGTGGTGGTGGAAGACGACCTGCTCGCCGCCCTGAGAGAGGGCCGCCTGCGCTACGCCGCCGACGTGGCGTGGCAGGAGCCCCTGCCCCTGTGGAGCCCATTCAGGCGCCTGGAGGCTTGCCTCATCACACCACACATGGCAGAGAGCTTGAAGAGCCGCCGCCACACCCTCTATGAAGAGGCCATGCAGGCCATCATAGCGCGCGAGGAGCAGCTCCGTGACTGAGCAGCTCGAACAAATCCGCGATGCCGTAGCCGATCCGGCACGCGGCTACCACCTCATCCGCAGCCTCTACAGCGAGGAACAGGTGGACGCCTACCGCGAGCGCTGCCGCGCGTTCCTCGACACCGGCCCGGTGCTGCACACACGCATCACCAACGAGCAGATGCCGGACTACGTGCATCCGCGCTCCCATGACTTTGCCCAGCGCACCTGGCGCATCTACCAGTTCCTGCACAACCACAAGGGCGACGCCACCGCCGATTTCCTAACGTCGGCCCTCAAGCTGCGCGACCGCATCGAGCAGCGCTGGCAGCACGAGCCCGCCTACCGCGCCGTCCGCGAGGCCCTGCAGGACTATGTCATCGTCACCTACTACGTCGCCGACTTCGGCATGCTGCCACCGCACCGGGACTACGCGGGCCCGTGTCCGCACCCCCTGCTGCAGTTCTGGGTCGCCCTCTCTCAGCCTGGCAAGGACTACCGCGACGGCAACCTCGTGCTCTTCCCCAGAGAAGCAGAGCCCCTGCACCTCGAGGCGGATCTCGACATCCAGAAGGGCGACGGCGTGGTCTTCGACAAGTCCCTGCTGCACCGGGTCGATGTGACCGCCGCCGCCGGTCCCGGCGCGCTGGGCCGCTGGACCGTGCTCATCGGTGCCCGCGCCTCAAGGGCGCCGGCGCTGCAGAGCCGCGTCAAACGGCTGCTCTACGGCGAGCGCCTCTATCCCACGCTGAAGCGAGGCAAGAACGCCCTGCTCAAGCTGCCCGGCCTCTCGCGCGGGCAGTGAGCAAGACGGTCAGGCATTGCAGATTCCGCAACACCTCTCAGTTCTCGGAGCGCGGTCAAGGCCGTCTTGTTGTCGCCGGCATCCGGTTTTTCCGAGATCCCAGGATCCAAATGTTTTCCTTTCCGTTCAGGCGTCATAGGTTATAGTTCCTCCATGAAAGAGCGGAAATCCTCCCCGAACCCCGCGTTGAATGGCTCCAGCGGGCGGTCCGCTATCGGCTCCGCCCAACCGTAGCGACTTCTCCTTGTCTTGGCTACGTTGAAGAAACTTTGGCAATGGAGCAAACATCAGGACGAGGTAGAGTCCTTGCCATATGATTAAGGCATTGAGCCAAGGGCTATTGGCACTAAGGTCAAGATAGTCAAAGAGCAGCGTACAGATGCCGTACCAGATAGGCATAGAATCGTAAGGATCACGCGCGGCCGTTCTACCTTGAAGATTGTCCCGTGCGCTAGGGGCAAAAGCACCGATCCTGGCGCGACAGCCACACGAAACCAAAAGTCCGAATCATCCGTATGAGCAATGATGTAAACAACCAGTGCATAGATGAATGTGGACCCTATGAGAAAAGTGGACCCACGATGCTGAAACAAGTCCTTCAACTTTGATGCCTGCCAAATCAGCACTACCACACCAAAAATCGGTCCGACATACCAATAATTCTCCATCCGGTCATCTTCGTAGCAAAGGTAAGCCCCTGACATGAACACAGTGATCTTTAGCAGGAGAATGAGTGATTTCATCGTTGCTCCCTTTTTGGATCTCCTGACTTCTTCATCGTGAATTGCCACGGCCGGACTTCCATTTCCGATGTTCGGGACTGTCGGGTGCGATTGGGCCAATTCTACTTCTTTTTAGATCGCAGGCAAGATTTTGAAATAGGAAGGGAGATGCCGAAACTACTCTGATGACCCTCTTGCCTGGTGGGGTCGCCTCTGCGGATGTGGCCCTGCTTTTTTCAGTTCCGAAATCCTGCCGCTTCGTTCTTCTAGGAGTCCGTGCGCCCACGGGTCGCAAGGCTTCCTAGGCTTGCTAACTAGCCTATTTCTTGCCGGGCTTCTTGACCGTCACTACGTCCTCGCCAATGATTGGCGTTCCATCGAATAGCTGTCCCGCAAGTTCCAGGACGAGGCAGTCTCCGTGAGCGACTTCACCATTGACTCCGACCATCTGCTGTAGGCGAAACTTCAACTTCAGTTTCGGAAGTGATCGTGTCCTGGTGGGGTTCATTCTCGACCTCCGAAAGAAAATACCGCACCAATTCTTGAGCGACAATCCAATGGGCCAGCTTCGACCAGTGGTGATCGTCCGGAAGACGAAACCATGGTCTTCCATCAGATAACGCTAGGAACAAAGGAAGGGGATCCACGAATCCTATACCCTGTCGAAGGCAGAATGACCTAACGATGCTGTTACATTGAACTTCTCTTTCATCGATAGACCCGTCCTTGTTCTGGTGATTGACTAGAAGCACAGTGAGTACGGAACCGTTGGCAGCGATCAGTCTGAGTCGGACCCAGTTTTCTTGGACACAGAATAAGAGATAATGAGATGTCCAAGGAGGTGGAAATGGTTCGAACGAAGAGGGTGAAGTGGAAGGCGACGGCAGGAACGGAGGGAGCCCGTAGGGCGACTGGAGTTCGGGCCGTCGGCGCCGCGCCCGGGGCGAGGCCTCTGGAGCCGGGGCAGCGTTGGAGCGGAGGACGAAAGCGGGACGTGGTGCTGCGACTGCTGCGGGGCGAATCTCTGGATGCGCTGTCGCGTGAGGTGGGCGTGGAAATCTACCGGCTGGAGGAGTGGCGGGAGCGGGCCTTGGCCGGGCTCGAGCTCGGCTTGAAGAATCACCAGGGCGAGCCGTTGGCGGAGGCGCTCGACGCTGCGAAGCGTCACATCGGGGAGCTGTCCATGGAAATCGAGCTGCTGCGCAATCGCGCCCGGGCGGCGGAGAAGCGCCTCCCTTTGGCGATGAGGAGGTCGCGACGATGAGCGAGACGATCTCCGAAGCCACGGGTCAACGTTACGGGATCCAGCGCGTGTGTCAGGCCTGGGAGCGCTCGCGCTCGGCGCTCTACGCCCGGCGGACAAGCGAGCAGAAGCGGCAGGAGGGCGAGGAACCCACTCGGCGGGGTCCCCAGCCCAAGGTGTCGGACGAGAAGCTTTTGGAGGCGATCCAGGCCGATCTGGAGCGCTCACCGTTCCAGGGCGAGGGTCATCGTAAGGTCCACGCGCGGCTTCGGATCTTGGACGGGATCCGGGTTGCGCGCAAGCGGGTGCTGCGGGTCATGCGAGAGCATGAGTTGCTCTCACCACACCGCGGACGCCAGGGTGGAACGAAGGCACACGATGGGAAGATCGTCACCCTGGCGCCGAACGTGATGTGGGGGACCGACGGAGTGCGGGTGTTCACGCTCGATGACGGGTGGGTCTGGATTTTCGCGGCGGTGGAGCACTGGAACGCGGAGTGTGTGGGGTGGCACGTGTGCAAGGTCGGTAGCCGCTTCGCGGCGTTGGAGCCGATCTCGCAGGGTCTGCTGCGCCTCTATGGTTCCATTGACTCCGACGTTGCCCGGGGGCTGGCGCTCCGGATGGACCACGGCTCCCAGTACCTGTCGGATCACTTCCTCAACCAGATCCGGTGCTGGGGCATCCGTCCCAGCTTCGGTTTTGTCGAGGAACCGGAAACGAACGGAGTTGCGGAGCGGTGGAATCGCACGCTCAAGGACCAAGCGATCCACGGGAGAATCTTCCAGAACCTCCAGGAGGTGCGTGCCGCCGTGGCCGAGTTCGTGGAGTTGTACAACAAGACCTGGCGTCTCGAGAAGATCGATTATCAAACACCGATCGAGGCACGCGAGGCGCACAAGCTACGCCAGGCGGCGTAGCTCAAACTTGTGTCCAAGGAACCGGGTGCGCTACAGGCAGCGATCAGTCGATTCAATCCATCCAGCTCCCTCAGCAAGAGTTCTAAGCTGTCTCTCGTTGGGAGATGCTTATCAGGAGGTTGTTCGTAGAGTAACGTAAACACTTTTTTCGAGAGCCACCCTGCAAAGTACCAATGATCATTGAACCACCAATCCAGTTTCTTCAGGGTATTGTTTTTATAAGGCGTGTAGCTAATGCCGCCATCGACAGTCTTCAAGTGAAGTACCATGTCTTGGCGGACGCTCTTTCCCTCGTGAAAAACGTAAGGATTGTCGATTCGCTTGACACGTGAAGCATATAATCCTAATACAACCCGCCTCGGCTTTAGTTTGGGTAACAGCGTCTGCGCAATTGCGCGAATTTGTCTTATGCTAAAGCCCGACACACCAGCATTTACGATCCTAGTTGCGGCCGGCATACGTAGCTCTAATTGAGCCGGCCAGGCTTCCTCCCACGCTACTCCATAGCCAACCGTGAATGAATCACCAAGAGCGAGAACTCCAACGGACTCGTCACTAGAACCTAGTGACCCATTCGGCCCTAAATTCAGTCAACTTTAGTGTTAGCGATAGGGACGTTCCCCACGTTTACCGGGTTTCTCTAGAGCCCCTGTTAAAAAAACCCGGTAAACGTGGGGAACGTCCCCTCTCTCAGAAACGTGGGGAACGTCTCTTTACTGCGTGGCTTTCAAAACGGCGTCGAAGTAGACGTTCATCGGGATGCCCGTCGAGGTGCCATAGACGTTCCATCCGGTAAACACTGTGATCAGCTGATACTCGGGAAATATATACAGAAGCTGCCCTCCGTAACCTCTGCCGGCCCAGAAATAGCTCTCCTTTTCGCCATCATACGGCATGAGCCACCATTGATATCCGTAACCCCGGTTGTTGCCATCATCATCGGGAGCTACGTCCTCGACCCATCGATGTATCGAATCTCTAACCCAGCCTTCCGGCAATACTCGCTCTCCGGACCACACTCCGTCGTTTAGGTAGAGGTATCCGATTTTGGCAAGATCGTGCCGATCAAGGTACAGCCCACCTTCCGTATCCACCAGACCTTGAGGCGTCCTCTTCCAATAGTAATCCCGTATTCCAAGGGGTCCGAAGAGATGTTTCTCCGCATATTGGTCCAAGGTCACACCCGTGGATTGCTTCATGATCACCGAGAGCATTTGACTGACCCCGCTGCTATACGCAAAGAAAGTCCCCGGTTCATGAGCCATCGGTCGATCCACCACGAACTTGACCCAGTCTTCGCTTCTCTCCATCTGTACCGCCACATTCCGGGGATCCTCGTACGGTATGGAGTGCTCGTCCCAGTCGAACCCCGCCGTCATCGTCAAGAGGTCTCTGAATCTGACCGATTTCTTCCTCTCGTCGACATTGGCGACGTCGTATTGCTGGAAAAAATCCAGAATCGGGATGTTGATGTCCGCGATTTCCTTTCTGTGAATGGCGATTCCAACCAAAGCAGAGGTAATGCTCTTGGTCACCGACTGCAGAGAATGCAGATTCCCTCTCTTGTAATAAGGATGCCACTCCGGATTGTAGTAATTGTAAGGTCCGGGGGTCTTCTCCTTGTCCGCATACAACGCGTCGTAATCGTTTTCGTAGGAACGATCGTAGACCACGTGCCCGTTGCGGATTATGAGCATCCCGTCTATGTTGCCGTATTTGCCGTCTCGGATCTCCTGATCGAGGCCGGAGAGTTTGTCCCCATCGATCGCCTGCTCCTCCGGCAACGAAACCGGCCAACTGTCGGTCGGCCAAGGAAGCAGCTTCTCGGGCGTCGGGGAGCATGAAGCCGTACAAGAAACCGCAGATAGGCAGGCAATGACCAGCGATAGTCTCCAGTACATGGAATGATCTCCGGGTGATGGTTCGGGGGTGCCGGGACCCAGTTGGCCCGGCCCGAATGTTCGATTGTACCCGAGCCTCTTGCCAATGCAACCCGACGCGACGGTTCGCTCAAAGCTCTGGCCAGGAGCGAGAACTTGATCTATCTTTGCCCTATGGTGGCAACGGTCGAGCCGGGGACAAATCTCGCGGTCCAGTGCAAAGATCTGCACAAACACTACAAGGCAAAAACCGACACCGTGAGGGCCGTGAACGGATTGGATCTGCAGATTCATCGGGGCGAGTGTTTTGGTTTGCTCGGGCCCAATGGAGCCGGCAAAACAACGACAGTCGAGATCTTGGAGGGACTGCTGGAGCCTACCTCGGGGGAGGTAGAAGTTCTGGGGATGAGTTGGGGAACGGACGACAAGAAGCTGCGCCAAAAGATCGGCGTTTCGCTGCAGGAAACACGGTTTCCAGAAAAGCTATCGGTTCGAGAGACGCTGGTGCTAATCCGCAGCTTCTATCAGCAAGGCCGCGAACCGGCGGAAGTCATGGAATCGGTCGGTCTGGCCGAAAAGCAGCAAAGCTGGGTGGGAAAGTTATCCGGGGGCCAGCGCCAACGATTGGCCGTCGCCTGCGCGCTCGTCGGCGATCCCGAACTCCTCTTTCTAGACGAACCAACTTCTGGTCTCGATCCGCAGGCACGCCGTCAGCTATGGGAGATTATTCGGCGCCTCGAGCGCCAAGGACGGTCCATCCTGATCACCACGCACTACATGGACGAGGCAGAGCGTTTGTGTGACCGCGTAGCGGTCATTGATCACGGAAAGGTGATCGCCATGGGATCTCCGAGCTCCCTGATTGCGTCGTTGGGCGCCGAGCACGTGGTCGAGCTGGCATTCGCAGAAAATGATGGGCATCCGCTCGCGACCTCAGAATACAAACAGCTGCCGGCGGTCCGCGAGGTCCGGTTCGAAAACGGGGATATCTCGCTCACCGTCAGCCAACCCCATGTTGCCATACCGGCGCTTCTGGAAAAGGTTCGCCACGACGGCAAGACACTCTCCCGCTTGGCCACGCGTCACGCGAGCCTCGAGGACGTTTTTGTGCATCTTACGGGACGGCATTTGCGCGAATCCGAGAGCGACTACGGATCAACTTGAGACTCTGAAAGAGATCCTTTGCGCTTCGGACGTTGGTTGGCAGCGAGAATCTTCTTTCGCATCCGGATGAATCCAGGGGTAACCTCGACCAGTTCCTCCTCGTTGATGAACTCGAGCGATTGCTCCAGAGAGAGATCACGCAGCGGAACCAGCCGGATTGCCTCATCGGCACTCGCGGCGCGCATATTCGTGAGCTTCTTCTCTTTTGTCACGTTGACATCCAGGTCGGCCTCGCGGGAATTCTCGCCAACGATCATCCCTTCGTACACGAGAGTACCGGGCCGGATGAACAGCTCCCCTCGTTCCTGAAGATTGTAGAGCGCATAGCTGGTCGCCATGCCCGCCCGGTCCGCCACGAGAGCGCCGGTGAGCCGGTTCGAAATCTCACCCGACCACTCTCCCCACCTGAGAAACAAGGTGTTTAGCAGGCCGGTCCCCTTGGTATCGGTCAAAAACTCCGAGCGAAAGCCAATGAGTCCCCTCGAGGGAACCTCGAAATCCAGCCTCACACGACCGGCACCGTGATTTACCATCTTGGTCATCTGACCCCTCCGGCGTCCCAAGGCCTCGGTCACCACTCCGATGAAAGGCTCTGGACAATCAACGACGACCAGCTCAAACGGCTCCAGCTTCTTTCCATCGACCGAGCGCATCACGACCTTGGGCTTGGAGACTTGCAACTCGTAGCCTTCGCGTCGCATCATCTCGATCAGGATCGCGAGTTGCAGCTCTCCTCTTCCTGAAACCTGGAGGCTGTCGGTCACATCGGTCTCTTCCATCAGGATGGACACATTGCCTAGGAGCTCCTTTTCCAGGCGCGCGCGAAGATGGCGGGAGGTGACATACTTCCCGTCCTTGCCAGCAAAGGGAGAACTGTTGACGCTGAAGATCATCGATAAGGTGGGCTCATCGACGTGAATGGCCGGAAGCGCGACCGGGTCCTCGGCCTCGGCTACCGTTTCACCGATGAAGATACCTTCGATGCCAGCAAGGGCAACTATATCGCCCGCCTCGGCGCTGTCGACGGGCAGTTGCTTGAGCCCTTCAAACGTATAAAGTTTCGCGATCCGCGTCTGTTCTATCGATCCATCAAGCTTGCACACAGAGACTCTATCGCCGACGGCCACTTTGCCGCAGAAGATCCGGCCGATCGCGATCCGACCAACGTAGTCGTTGTAGTCCAAGGTCGTCACCAGCATCTGCAGCTTACCGTCGCTCAGCGGCTGCGGTGCCGGGATCGACTCTACAATTTGTTCGAACAGAGGGAGCAGGTCTTCGGAGCTGTCTTCGAGCCTCCGCTTGGCGATGCCGTCGCGGCTGATCGCGTAGAGAATCGGGAAGTTGATCTGGTCTTCCGATGCATCCAGATCAATGAAAAGATCATAGATCTCATTGATGACCTGTGCGGGCCTGGCATCCGAGCGATCGATCTTGTTGACGACAACGATCGCCGGCAGTTTTCGCTCCAGCGCCTTGCTCAGCACAAAGCGCGTCTGTGGCAACGGACCCTCGGATGCGTCGACCAGAAGCATCACGCCGTCGACCATTTTGAGCACCCGCTCGACTTCTCCTCCAAAATCGGAATGCCCGGGAGTGTCGACGATATTGATCTTGACCCCGCGGAAGTGAATCGCCGTGTTTTTGGCAGTGATCGTGATGCCTCGCTCTCTTTCCAGATCGAGGCTGTCCATCACCCGCTCCACGACGCGCTCGTTCTCCCGAAACGTCCCGCTTTGTCTCAGCATGGCGTCGACCAGGGTGGTCTTTCCATGGTCGACGTGGGCGATGATTGCGATATTACGAATATCCATGCGGGGCTTTACTCCAGTCAATCCCACACCCGGCGACGCGGGTGCATGACCTGATGTACGGGCAACTTACCTGAAAAGCTCTGGGCAGGTGCCTGGAAACAATGTTTCGAAAACTCCAGCGGATCCAAGTACCAAATCGATGGGTGTGGAGGCCTTCGCTGACACCGACAAACTACAAGAGAAAGTTAAAACAGTACCTCATTTCGATGCCGAAACAAGGCGCACCTCCTATATTTCCAAGCACGATTTTCAGTAGAATGCCATCTCTATTCTCTACAAGGTTTAGGCGGCCTCGCGGAAAGGGCATCGATCGCCAATCCCTCCATGGCAACGACCCAAGCTCTCCGTGCAGTCCTGGGCCAGACGCTCTGCGATAAATTGCCGGTCCGCGCCGCAGCGCCTGTATAATTGTGGATCCCGCTGTGGCCGCCTGGAGAATCGACCTGAAATGACGACGGAAGAGCTCATCCATAAAACCCGGGTGGAGCGGTATCATCCGATCAAAGAATTGCTGTTGGTGCGAATTCGTGAGTTCGTGCGGGAACCGACGGTCATATTCTGGGTCTATGGGTTTCCTCTCTTGCTAGCCATCGGACTGGGAATCGCCTTTCGAAATCGTCCCATGGATCAGATCTTTGTCGACGTTCAGGAGCATTCATCCGCAGCCACGGTCGTTCGAGACCTACGCAATTACAACGAGTTCGTCGTTGAAATCCACTCCGCTGGGGATTGTCGCAATCGGCTACGTTTAGGGAAATCATCCATTGTCGTCGTTCCTGAGGCTGGGGCCCATGAAAATGCCTTCGTCGTTGTGTCCGACCCCACCAGACCGGAGAGTGCTCTCGCCCGCCGAATGGTCGAGGACGCCTTGCAGAAAGCCGCCGGCAGGCAGGATGTCGTCGTCATCCGGGACGAGTCAATGACCGAACCGGGTGCGCGTTACATAGATTTCCTCTTACCCGGCCTGCTCGGCATGAACCTCATGGCCGCGGGACTCTGGGGGATGGGATTCAATTTGGTGGACATGCGCGTGAAAAAACTGCTCAAGATGTTCGTGTCCTCTCCAATGAAGAAGACCGATTTCCTGTTCTCGATGATCGTGAGCCGTTTGATTTTCATGGTACCGGAGGTCCTGGTCATCCTCGGGGGCGGGAGTATTCTCTTCGGGGTACCGGTCCGAGGAACCTGGGCCGCCATCTTTTTGGTCTCGCTGCTGGGATCGTTTTGCTTTGCCGGACTCGGATTGTTGATTGCCAGCCGAGCCCAACGGCTGGAGACGGTTTCCGGACTGATGAACTTGGTTCAACTACCTATGTGGGTTCTTTCGGGCATTTTCTTCTCGCCGGATCGATTCCCCGACATCGCGCAACCGCTCGTGCAAGCTCTTCCACTGACACAACTTAACTATTGTTTGCGGGCCGTTGTTTTGGAGGGCGCCCCGCTGGCATCCCTCTCGTGGGAATTGGCGCTCCTGGTCGTCTGGGCCGCCGTCTCCTTCTTGTGTGCACTGAAGTGGTTCCGATGGAACTGAGTGCCCCTACACGATGCGCCGCCATTGTTGATTGGATCATGCTATTTTTTTTGGAATCAGCCGCAACCTTTCGACCGGTCCTGTGTTTCACCGGATGCTGAATGTATCAGCCAGGTACTTTGAAAGAGGTTTGACGCGGTCTCACTAAACGGAAAGGATAGTGAAATGAAAACAGCGACGCTTTCCCTGATGGTTGCGACATTGGTTTTGGCGGCCCAACCCATGGCCGGTGCAACACAGAGTGAATCCGGCGAAACTCAATCAAAGAGTAAAACGGTCGTGACTTCCGACGGCACCCAAAAAGCTGTGAAGATAGAAAAGGATGAGGAAGGCAACGTCAAGGTGACCGCGGGCGCCAAGGACGCGGAAGGCAACGTCAAGAAAGCTGTCGGTGTGAATCAGGCGGATGGGGATAAATACCGCGCAGCCGGGGTGAACAAGGCGGACGGCACTAAGAAACGTGCCGCCGGGGTGAACAAGGCCGACGGCACTAAGAAACGTGCCGCCGGGGTCAATCAGGCCGACGGAGACAAGTACCGGACCATCGGTATCAACCAGCCGGATGGCACCAAGAAACGCGTCATTGGCGTAAACAAAGCCGACGGAACGAAAAAGCGCGCAGCCGGGGTCAATCAGGCGGACGGCACCAAGAAACGTGCCGCCGGGGTAAACCAGGCGGATGGCGACAAGTATCGCGCAGCCGGCGTGAATCAAGCGGATGGGGACAAGTACCGGGCAGCTGGGGCAAACAAGGCAGACGGCACCAAGAAGCGAGCGGCAGGCGTGAACAAGGCAGACGGAAAGAAGAAGCGGGCCAAGGGAGTCAAGAAGTAGGGTACCGGGTCGTTAGCGACCCGGTACGCCTACCGCCGACCGCTATTCGCTTTCCGCACCACTTCTCGGCAAAATGACTGAGCCGTCCTCCCGACGTTGGAACTGTTTTGGAACAGGTCACTTGTTCGCGTAGGTCTCTGTCAGATAGTAGATGATCTGTTCGAGACTCTCTTCATCACCTCCTGAGCCATGCTCGACCATGCGGGCAACCAGTTCCCGAATCTCCTCGGCTGTTGCGGGCGGCTTCTTTGCTACTTCACCGCTATCGTGGCATTCCGAACAGATCGCTTCAAAAGCCTGCCTCGCCCGTCCCATGTCCATCTCGGGTTCGTCCAGAGTCACCGCCTGGGCATCCCCAGCAGGACTGATCGGCGCTGGCCCCTCCAACGCCGGCTCCATGGCGATCATCACCTGTTGCCTGTGTTGTTCCTCCTCACGCTTGAGCTTGATGGACTTCTGCAGATCGGGCGTAATCGCGATGAGATAAGCGGAGGTGATCCATTGATCCCGTTCTCCGATTGGGTCCCACAGCTGTGAGCGTTCTGCCATCCGGGTCACCGTCTTTACCCAGTTCTCCGGCGTCCGAGGCCGCATGAGAATCGTCCGCAAGTCGTGACACTGCACGCATTGCCGTAGCAACACGTCGCGCCCGCCCCTCAGAGCTTGGACCGACGCAAGCTCATCGAGAGGGGCACTGTCCGGCAGACCAGCAGCGGTCAACAGCCGCTGGACTCGCGCACGGTTCTCGTTGCTGAATACGGATTGGCCGCTGACTTGGCGGCTCAGCGTCTCCCTCAAGGCAAACGGAACGGATAGCCCAATCAGGAGAGCCGTGCAAAACAGCAAGGCCGTCCCCAGCAGCGGCACCATCGTTGATTCCATGTGCTTGAAAAACCTCACGATCGAGATCTTGATGATCAGGAGAACACCAATGCTCATCCCAAGCATGAGATGCGCCACGGTTCGGGCGGGAAACTCGACTTGATAGTTCCACATTCGCGGCAGCATTTGTGCCATGAGGTACAGGTAGATCACCAAGTACAGGTAGCCGATCAAACGGTGGATGAACATCAGCGCCGGCGGGGCCGAGCTCTTGAGTTTCTCATGATCGAAGGGGTAACCCCACAACTTGAACATGAGAAACGTGCTAGCAGTCGATAAGCCAAGAAACACGAGTCCCAGGACAGCATTCCCCAGGGTATCCATGGTCACCTCCGGCAACCTGTTTGGTGGTAAAAAAGCACGAGTATCTCGTTACCAGGAATGGGGGGGGTCCAAGCCGTACAAGACACGCGCCCCACATAAGCCCCCCCATGACACCGGTCACAACCTTTTTCTCTGGCTTCCTTGCAGCCAAGCTTGTATAATACAGTTATCCTCTTACTACTTGCAGGCAACCTGGCCCTCATCGAGGGCGTGGCCAGTGGTGGATTTGTCCAAACATCCCGTACGAAGCAGTCACTGTCTGGCCACCGTTAACCCGGTATGTCGCCCAACCTGACTGCACCTGAATGATCTGGCATGAAACGTCCACCTCTCGTTTCCGTAATAATTCCGGCTTACAACGCTCAGCCGTTTATACGCCAGACAGTGCTCTCTGTCTTGAACCAGACCTACGATAATCTCGAGCTTTTCTTGGTTGACGACGGGTCATCTGACAAGACACCCGAGTTTCTCGAGCATCTGTCACACCATGACTCAAGAATCACGGTTCTGCACCAACCGAACAAAGGCGTGGCCAGCGTCCGAAAACTTGGCAATTGAGCATCACCCTCACGGCAGAATCCGACGGCACCTGGAGCTTCACCGCAAATCAGATTCCCGATGTCTGGGACGAAGCCGAGACCTTCAGCATCACTGGCCGGATTTCACCGGAGAGGGTCACCGGAAACTCCATGACCCATTGGGATGATGGGACCATCACCATGGCGACGATGAACCTCACCTATCAGCGCCAGTAGCGGGAATTTCGGACCCGACGACAATCGATTCAACTTCCACCCAGCCTCTACGCAGGTTACTTACGGGGTCTTTCAGTAACTGCTTTCGATTCGACTGCCGATGTGGGGGCGGAGAATTCGTTGCGTTGTGTCGACTGATTGGAGCGGAACAGGGCGTTCCCCGCATGCGTTTCCTGGTCGCTGCCCTACTAGTTCTGCTTGATCGTCTCTTGCCGGTTCGGGCCCAACTTCATAAAATCTCGGAACGACTCTTCCACCAGCGGTGCCAGCTCACCCCACGGTTCGACGCCAACGCGATCTCCCCACCGGCCGAACAGCTTCGACAACTCTGCCACCTTTCCCGGATAGCGCGCGGAGAGATCGTGAAGTTCCGTGCGATCCCGCTCCAGGTCATACAGTTCCCACTGATTCGGGTACCGCGAAACCAGCTTCAGGTTGCTTTCACGGACCGCCTTGTTTCCTTCATGTTCCCAATAGATTTCGCTATGGCCCTGTCGCCTTCCTCCCCGAAAGATAGGGCTCAGACTCTTTCCTTCCAACGGGGTGATGTCATGACCATTATACGTGCCTGGATATACCGCCCCTGAGACCTCAACACACGTCGCCATGATGTCGATGATATGGCCGGGTTGATGAGTTATCTCGTTGTTAGCCCGTACAAATCCAGGACAGTACGCTATCAATGGTGTCGCAATTCCACCCTCGTGAATCCAGTGTTTGTACAGGCGATAGGGCGTGTTGCTCGCGTTGGCCCAGGCCAAACCGTAGCTCTGAAACGTATCCGCAGGCCCCGGCATAACCGCCGGATCATTTCCATACCGAATCTGCCTGCCGTCCGGCGTCGTCTTTGGAAAAATCCTGAAATTCGCCATCATCGGCGAAAGAGGCTCCGCGCATCCGCCATTGTCCGAAAGAAACAAAAACAACGTGTTATCTTCCTCTCCCATATCCTTCACTTTCTGCCAGATGCGACCAATCCCCTGGTCCATGCGGTCGATCTGCGCCGCATACACCGCCATCCGCTCGATTTCCCATTCCTTGTTTTGCGCCTCCGCCCAGGCAGCTGCCCCTCCGTCTCGTGGCGACAATGGCCAGCGGCGCTCCACGAGACTCATGGCCACCATCCTGTCGTACCGTTCGCGGCGGATTCCATCCCAGCCCTTTCGGAAGGTCTCTCGATACTTGGTAATGTCCTCCGGCAGCGCTTGCAGCGGCCAGTGCGGCGCCGAATACGCCACATGGATAAAGAAGGGCTCGTCACCCTTCTTCCGGAACTCATCCATGAACTCCACTGTCTTGTTGCTGATGCCGTCTGTTAAGATGAATTTCGGGTTCGTGATCTGCACGGGCCCTTCGCCATCCTGGATCCTTGGAAAGAAATACCTTCCCGCGCCGCCCCAGTACCGCTGAAAACCCCTTTGCAGGGGCAGGCTCCTGCGGGATCCCGGCGCGTTGACATGCCATTTTCCAACACAGGCCGTCCGGTATCCCACGCTTTTGAGAACCTCTGCAATCGTCACGCAGCGGTCATTCAGATCGCCCTCATACCCGGGATGTTCCGGCCCAAGTCCCCAAGTCATGTGTCCGACGCCCGCCTGATGCGGATGCAGTCCCGTCAGCAGACTCGCTCGGGTCGGGCAGCACCGTGCGGTATTGTAAAACTGTGAAAAACGCAGGCCACCCCCGGCCATCCGGTTCAGGTTCGGTGTTCGCACTTCCCCGCCGTAACATCCAATATCCGAGTACCCCATATCATCCGCCAGAATCAGCACAATATTCGGCCGTTTTGGATCCACAGTCGGTGTCCGCCTCGCGTCGGCGCGTTCACATGCGAGGCCACCCGCGCCGGCCGCTCCAACACCCAAAGCTGTCATCTCTCGAAGAAAATCCCTGCGTGTCGATTTGCTCATGATTCTGTCCCTCCCCGGCTGCGTGATGCTTCCGTGTTATTCGTGAACGACTTTCGCTGGCGGATCACCCACGATTTGTCCCTGAACCTCTGTTTTGACAAGCTTGATGGTTGACTTGCCGGTGGCGTGCACGTCACCTTCGACTTTACAGTCTTGCAAACTAACGTTTGCATCGTTTGTTGCGACGAGGCGAGACGTCAGGGTGCAGCCCATCATCTCCAGCGTGGAATTCCCCCCGGCTCGCATATAGCCGCCCTTTCCGTCACAAGTGGAATCCCGGACGGTCATATGTGCCTGCCCGCTGAGGAACACCTCACCAAAAGTGCAGTTCTCTACCATCAGGCGTGCGTTAGCACCTGCGTAAAAGTTCCAAGCCACTACATTGTCAACCTTGAACCGGACGTCGCGGTCGCCGATTCCGAGATCGCCTCCTTCCGGGACCTGCCCATTGTGGATGTTGCGCAAGGTCTGGTTGGTGTCTCCGAAAAAGGGAAATCCTACGGCCCGGAGTTCGGATGCAACAACAACCCCCTTGGACCCCGGCAGGGGAACGATTCCCCACTGCACACTTCGGCATTGCTTCAATTCAAGGTCAAGAACTGGTTTCGGTGACCATTCCCGGATTTCCTCGTTGCCGGGCAAGACGAGTTCATCCTTCAATCGTCCCCCGAGAAACAACCAAAGCATCACGCCGGTGCTCTCAGACGCGGAGAAACGGCTTCCCGGGCTCAACATGAACTCGCCCGGACGGTCCATCTTCCGGAGTGTTACGCTGCTGCCGGTCCGCACATTGCAGGAGATTATTCCTGCCACAGTCGTATTTTCCAATTCCAGAGCGCATTGATCGTTTACGCTGAGCATCAGCGGAAAGGAAGTGCCAAACAGGGCATCCTTGAATTTGAGTCGGGCAGAAGACGACAGGGTGATATTCCGTTCATGGTTAAACCGCTGCGGCATTACAAGCGCTCCGCCGGCGATCTCGACGCTCCCTCCCTGAATTGTAAGGTCCCCATGGACCTCCAGTTTTCCTGCCGTGATACGTACGTTCGCGCCTTCTTTTACGACGATGTTTCCGTCACGAACCTGGCTAGCGGAAATCGATGAGTCCTCGGTGATCACCAGATCTCCGCTTTGAACGGGCAGGGGAGCATATTCGAGGATGGAGAAATCTATCTCGATGGTGTTTTTCCCATCAACCGTTCGGGTCGACACGTCGGAAAGAGTGTAGCCTCGACCCAGCCGAATTGCCTGCAGTTTGCCCTTCTTCACCGGTGAGCTGTCACTCAACCTGAAGTTTTCCGCGTTGTGATTCACTGTTACCCACGCGCCGGCCTTGAGCGCAGATCTGGCCTGAAAAGTCGCACCGTCGCGATCCGCGACCGAAACTTGAAGCAGTACATCATGGTCCGAACGCAGACGCAGGGACAGACCTTCCAAGCCGGTCATGATGGCCGCGGCATGCATCAGAACAGGCCGATCAGAACGCTGATAGGAGAAGCTGAGGATTCCGTTATCGGCGCTGAGGGCGTCCTCTCCAAGTCTTTGGCGTTGCGAGCTCAGGCCAACCCATCCGGCTGTGTTATCACAGTCAAAACGCCGCGTCTGGATGTTTTCTGCATATCCCGTTCCGGGAAATATCACGGTGACGAGTCCCAGCAGCAGGCAGGCATTCCTATTCGAATCGAGCTTGAGTCGATTGATCATGGAAAACTTTCTCTCGTTCAAAATGTTCGTCGAAATTGACGTCTTGTGAGAATCTCTTGACCACGCTCAGGCGCTATCTCGTCACGCGGTAGAGCACGTGCTTGCCTCCTTCCCTCTTATGGTAGTACATGCTCTTCCCGTCGAGCGTAATCGTCGGCGCCTCGACAAAGCGTCCTCCGATGGCTGCGACGCGCTCTGGCGGACCGAATGGCTCATCGGTGCTATCACGTTTTGCCCCGTAAATGCCGTTTTCGACCGGTCGTCGACCTTCGATTTTGGTTCTCGTGAAAAAGATTTCCCTACCGTCAGCGGTGATGGCCGGCGCGTACTCGAGATCGTCGCTGTTGAGACTCGCAACAATGCTCTTGTCCTTCACATAGCGGTCTCCCATTCGTTTTGCCGCGCGGACATTGAAGATTGTTGGGAAACCCTTTCCTTCCCCGTGCAGCTCGCCGTAGTAGAGCATGTTGCCATCCGGGGAGATGTCCGGATCCAGGCTGAACCAGGTATGCTTTCCAACGTAGATATCTCCATCGAGAAGCTTGATATTCGTTACCCGTCCGTTTTCAAACTTCCCAACGTACATGCTCTTTTTTGTTTGCGGGTACTTGACGAGCGATGTGTAGTAAAGATTGCCGGCAAGATCGAAACTCGGTGTCGCATCCACGACGCTCTTGTTGACGTCGTCGACGGGTCCCATGTACCTGAAATGTGTGTCACCAACCCGGATTGCCCAGTGCATATCCTTTTCGGGAGGTCCATCATTCCAGAGCATATAGTTCCCATCCTTTGAGATGCCTGCTTCCATGATGTGGTCGTCATATCCGTCGACGCGGACCCGTTCCGGATTGCGAAATTCTTTACCAAACGCTGTCTGTGGTGGCACCTCGGTAACCGGAGGATTGAGATTCACTTCGCCCCGTTCGACGAGTGTGGCGATGTCGTCAACCGGTTTTGTCGCGTCGGCCGGTGTGCCTGTGATGGCTCGAGATAAGGGGAAGATTCCCACCACGGCAAGAATACCGACCAAGGAAAAGAAGGGCGCTGTGTGTTTGATGGAAATTGTCTTCATTTTATAAACCGGTTCCCCCATGTGTTGTTCTGCTATTGAGATATGTTTTTCCATACTTGCTGAAATAGATAAGCCTGGATTTCCCATACCAGCCTGAGCGTGAACGTTACCAATGTTAAAAACAAGATGCTCTTTCCGGATCCATCCCTGAGGCATTGTCAAGTTGAGGAGCGTTCGGGCACAATGCCGCGATGAACAGTCAACCGAACTACCGCGGCCACCGCTTTCCACCCTTGATTATCAGCCACGCCGTGTGGCTGTATCACCGGTTCACCCTCAGCTTCCGCGACATCGAGGATCTGCTGGCTGAGCGCGGTGTCATTGTCTCCTACGAGTCGATTCGGCAGTGGTGTCGCAAATTCGGCCCGGGATACGCTCGAACGCTGAAACGAAGGCAGGGTCGCTTGGGCGACACCTGGTACCTGGATGAACTCTTCATCACGATCCAAGGTCAGCGGCACTACCTGTGGCGAGCTGTGGATCAGGACGGCGATACGATCGACATTCTGGTCCAGCGCCGCCGAGACCGTCGAGCGGCTAAGCGCTTCTTCCGCAAATTGTTGAAAGGTCAAGGCTGGGTACCGCGACGACTCGTAACCGACAAGCTTCGCAGCTACGGGGCTGCCCATCGAGAGGTCTTTCCGTCAGTGATCCACAAGACAGATCAATACGAGAACAACCGTGCTGAAGTGTCCCATCAGCTGACACGCCAACAGGAACGCCAGATGCGACGATTCAAGTCAGTCGAACAAGTGCAGCGCTTCCTCGCTATCCATGCTGTAGTTCAAAACCTGTTCCGGTACGGCCGCCATCTCATGCGAGCAACTCACCATCGGATATTTCGAGAGCGAGCCGTGGATCGTTGGCGGCAGGTGACGTGTGCCTGCTGAAAGGATGGAACTTTCGTGGAGCAGTTTCAGCTCATGTCGTTAAGTTGACAACGCCGTTCCAGGGCTTTTCTTCCTCCTCATGCAAAAAATCACGCTGGACTAAGGTCTAGTGCGTTCTCCCGGCAGAAATAATAAGCAGCGATGACGGCCGCACCGTGATGCCCCTGATTCCAGCGAAATCGATGCGCGTCACTGAGCGCCTCAAGGCCCTTGGCAAGGTAATCTTTCCCGACGATATCGTCTGGATCCTCATCCGAGAAGTGAATTTTGGAACGTGAGAATCCCAGGGTTAACGGTGGAAGAAGACAGCCTGCGCTTGCTAGGTGGAGAAAACTACGACGCGTTTGTAGATCCCGCATGTATCCTCCTTACACCCCGACTATCCCTTCATCCAGAAAACCCATGCTCTATCTCTCCGAGTACGAGGGACCGAAGATAGCTACATCGAGTAGAGAATTGACGGTCGTCATCACAAGTGAAGAAATATACTATCTAGTGCGCACTGGCTGGAACATCAGGATCCTGCGATAGGAGGGTCTTTCCGATCATGTCAGTTGTCCGTGGGGACCTTGCGCTTGAGTTCCTCGAACCAGTTGAGGACGACGTTGATTCCCTGCCGTGGGCTCTCTCTCGTGGATCTCTTGGACATCAAAAAACGATGTCCGTCGGGCGAGAGACCCATGATGCCCTCATACAATCCTTCAAACAGCAGCCTTGGCTTCCCGGCTCTAAAAGAGGGTTGGGTCTGGATTGATACGCCCATGATCTTAGTGAGATCTTGGGGGCGAAGCGGGTGATGCGGAACACTCCTGTAAAAAAGTTCCGTGCCATCGGGCGACCAAACGGGACCCCCCGCGTCCTCGCCCGAGATTAACCATTTGACATCGGGACCGGGATAGGGACGGACATACAAATGCACGCCATTAGTGCGACCAGCCTTGGAGCTATTTGTAAGATAAGCCAGCCAGCGGCCGTCCGGGGAAAAATTAAGGTTCCATACAGGGTCGCTCGGTGTGATGAAAGCTCTAGGCTTTCTGCCGCCTTTCATCGGAAGAACCCAAATACTCATGTTTTTTCCATTCGTAGATCTCTGCCGGAAGACTAATACACTCCCGTCTGGTGACCAGGAGGCAGGGCTTTGCGAAAATTCGCTTGTCGTGAGTCGTTCAACAGGACGGCTGCCATCGGCCAGCTTGCGGTACAAATTGAATGGACCGTCGCGGTTAGATCTAAAAGCAATCCACTTGCCGTCTGGCGTCCAGGCGGGCCCATCGTTGACTTCTCCCTCAAACGTCAAGCGCCTGAATAAGCCGTCTTCCAAGTCATAGATCCAGATATGGGACTCACCATCTTCGCGCTGAACTGTAGCAATTCGCCTTCTATCAGGTGAAAGTTGTCTGACTCGCCCGATAAACTTCTTATCGATTACCTCCTGTTGCATTCCCTTCCGATCGACCCAGATTAGAGTGTCTTCAGGTGGTTCAGAGAGTGTGACGCTCGGAATATAGATCAGCGTTCCGTCGTTGGAAAAGGTGTAGCCTACGCCCAGAACCTCCTCAAGGACGGAGACCGAGTCGCCCGTCACTTCGAGCCTGGTAAGATCAAACGGCGCGGCGACCAGCGAGGTTCGGCTTTGGTGGTAGACCAAGTGTCCAGTTGGTGCGTAATTAGCGTTTGCTCCGTCATTGACTACAATCTTCTGCTGCCCTGTCTCTAGCAACAGCAGCCTGATTTGCAGTGGGGAACCCTCAATCCTTGCGTCGAAAAACACAGCCTTTCCTCCCGGCACGGGCCTTGGACACGTATATCGAAGTTCGCCCCTATCCTTGTCGGGGATAGCCAAGCTCTCGGGCTCCCCTCCAGTTGCCGGGACGCGGTAGAGCTGATGGCCTGCTGAGAATACGATTGTTTCCTCAACCCATGTTCCACCACGCCAGGAAGACTCCGCCAAGCACAGAGTAGTGGGGAGTCCGCCCTGGAGAGAAACCTTCTGAACTTTGCCATCGGCAAAAAACCCCAACGACTCCCCGTCGGGCGAGAAGAAGGAAAATCCCGACGCCCCCTCGGTCCCAGCAATCGGTCCGGCTACGAACTCATCCAGGTGGTGCAGATAGAGCTGCTGCGTGTCATCGCGCTCCGCAGGATAGACGATGCTTCTTCCATCCGGTGAGATTGCCAGATTCACGAGCCCTGTGGGGACGAAAGGTGCATCCGTCGAAGGCGTGATTGCGCCTTACATCTTCAACGTCTATGTGCAAAACCACCGGCTCAACCCGGACGCCGAACCAACTCTAACCACGTGGTCCAAAGGACAAGTGTCCGTTGATCACATCGGCATCTGGGATACGGGCGGTGTGGATTTCGACAGCGTCTTCGAAGGCCTCTCGGCGATCGGATATGCCGGCTACGTAACGGTGCACCAAGCTTTCGGCGGCATTATGTCAGTCACCGAAGCAGTCACAAGGAGTCACGAATTCTTGACGACCTACTCCGGTGGCGGTTGAAAAATATTGCGCCTTGCGTCCTGGTAGATACCCCGAGCGGCCTACGTCACTCAGGCTAGAATCTCTTTCACGACATGGCCGTGGACATCGGTCAGGCTCTGCTCGCGCCCGCCGAAGTTGTAGGTGAGCTTCTCGTGGTCAAGGCCGAGAAGATGCAGGATGGTGGCGTGCAAGTCGTGGATGGTCACGGGATCTTTCGCCACTTGGTCCCCGAGCTCGTCCGTTTCACCGTAGGTGACGCCACCTTTGATACCGCCACCGGCCATCCAGATCGTGAAACAGAACGGATGGTGGTCGCGCCCGTTGCCGTTAGCGGTATCGGGCGTGCGTCCGAATTCACCCGCCCAGACGATCAGAGTCTGCTCGAAGAGGCCACGTGACTTTAGATCCTTGATGAGAGCCGCCACCGCCTGGTCGGTGACGAGGGCGTTCTTTTCGTGCCCTTTTTTGAGATTGCCATGCTGATCCCAGGTGCCGTTCGTGCCGAACTGGTTCGGACAGGTCACCTCCACGAATCGCACGCCTGCTTCGATCAAGCGTCGCGCGCGTAGGCATTGCAGAGCGTAAAGACGTTTCGGCTTGTCTTCGGAATCAAGCCCGTAGAGCTTTTTTGTCGCCTCGGATTCCTTGGCCAAGTCCAGCACATCCGGCACCAGCGACTGCATCCGGTAAGCCATCTCGTAGTTGGCGATTGCCGACTCGACGACGTCACCGCCGCCCGTGTTTCGGAGGAAGTCACGATCCTGCTGCACTAAGGCGTCCAGTTTGGCCCTTTGCACGCGCTGGTCCTTGTCAGCGGGAGCGATGTTGTCAACGGGAGGACCTTCATCGTGGATATGCGTGGCCTGATGGGTTGCAGGTAAGAAGCCGTTCGCGAAGTTCTCGATTCCGCCCGGCGGAACGTATGCGTCGCGGAGAAGGACATAGCCGGGAAGATTCTTGTTTTCGCTCCCGAGCCCGTAGGTGACCCAGGAACCGAGGCTCGGAAACCCGCCGATGTTGCGCCCTGTGTGCAGAAATACATTCCCCCGAGCATGGAGCGGAAACTCCGACTTCATCGAACGAATGATCGCAAGATCATCCACGCAAGTTGCCGTATGGGGAAACAGCTCGCTCACCGGGGCGCCGCACTGACCGTATTGTTTGAACTCCCACAGGCACCGCAGCCACTTTCGGTCAGGCCCCGCCAGGTAGTTGTCGAGTTTGGCGTGTTTGCCGTCGAGCTCGGCAAGCTTGGGCTTGGGGTCGAAGCTTTCCATGTGGGAGACTCCCCCGGGCATGAAAAGCAAGATTACGTTGGTGGCCTTCGGTGCAAAGTGAGGTTGTGGGGATCGTTTTGCGGCGAGAGCTTCGCCCGCGGCGAGCGCGGAGAAGGAAAGATAGCCGAATCCGTTCGACGCAAGCTTCAGCGCGTCGCGGCGCGTCATCGCGCCCATGCAACCCGGACAGCCGTCGTCGTCGGTGAATCGCCGCATCATTCTTTAACCCTTTACTGAATGTACATGAATTCCTTGAGATTGAGAACCGCGTGAGCCAAATCCTTCCAGACGTCCTGACTGTTCAGTAAGTCGGAGCGCGGTACTTGACGCAGGCTCGCCAGTTCGCCGGCGAGCCCTCGAAAGCGTTGCTGTTCGACTTCGGTCGGGTTGCGGCCCAGCGTCATGCGAAACAGGTGCGTAACGCGGTCCTCCACGGACGCAGCCTGACGATCTAGGAGCCTGTTCGCACAGGCCATCGCCTCTGCGACCATGAACGGATCATTCAGAAGAGTGAGCGCCTGTGCCGGAACATTTGTCACATCGCGCCTGCCGCGCGTGGCCATAGGCATCGGGTAGTCGAAAGTCTCCAGAAACTTCGCTCCTTCCATCCGGGTCACCTTGAGGTAGATGCTGCGCCTGCCCTCACCATCGAGCGCTCCGGAGAAAAGACGGCGATACTGCTTCGCTTCTGCGCGGTTTGGATGGATGCTCGGACCGAACATCGAATCCTGAAGCTTGCCCGACGTCAAGAGAATCGAGTCGCGCAGCGCCTCGGCTCCCAAGCGGCGGAGCGGGTAATGATGTAGCAGCTCGTTTCGTGGGTCGGCCTCCACAGCACCTGGGTCGGCTTCGCCGGCCTGCTGGAAAGTTTCCGAAAGCGTTAGCAGCCGGATCATCTTCTTGATCGACCATCCTTCCTCGACGAAGCGGGCAGCCAAATAGTCCAACAACTCGGGATGAGTCGGTCTGTCGCCGATAAGCCCCAAGTTGTCCACCGATCCCACGATTCCCCGCCCGAAGAGGTGATGCCAAATGCGATTTACCATCACCCGCGCCGTCAGAGGGTTATTGGGACTGGCAATCACTTCGGCTAGCTCCCTCCTGCCGCTTCCAGAGACCGTGACCGCCTGGTCCCCAAAAAGATGCCTCAAGAAAAGGCGCGAGGCCGGCTTTCCGTAGCCTTTTGGATCACCACCGATCAAGACGGGGAAATCACGGCCAGGTCCACCGTCCGCCAAGCCTTCGACCACGCGCGGCAGGGAGATGCGAGCCTCTACCGCGCGGTACTCATCAATCAGCCCGCTCAACCTAGGGCTGGCGCTTGTTGTATTCGACAGCAGTTCGTTGTGGGCAAGCCAGTCCAACCAGCGGGCGTCGTCATCGGTCGCTCGGCCCGCAGCCCAGTTGGTTACGGCCATCCGTACCACAGCAGCGTAACGAGCCGCTAGATCGTTCCAATCGCTTGGTGCACCGCCTTCGAACAGTCGCATCATGTGCGACAACTCCTCCCGAGGCGTCGCGTCAACGTCGTGTAGCACCGCCTCAACGACTCCAAAATAGGATGCTGGCGACTCGATCTCGCCGGGTTGAGACTTCAGCCTTTTCGGACGGTCGGGGATTCGCGGATTCTCCCATTTAGTCACCAATTCAACAAAGACGGGGAGCTGTTTCTGCTCGGCTTCGGTCTCCACCTTGTTCCACTTCAGCCGGTCGCTTCTGAGAATCTGGTACTTTTCCCCAATAGCGCAGTTGTCGATGACCTTGCGGTGAGCGCCGAGCATGCCGCCCATCGCGCGAATACTCAGATACTTCTTATCCTTGGGCAGAGTGGGGGACCGTAGGGACCCACTCAAGCGGCTCGATAACATATGTGTGTAAACACCCGCTGGGAATACACTGGCGACAGCTCGATCTCCTTCCGGCGCAACCGCAAAATCGCCACTGGGCGACCGTCCTCGCAGCAATCCTATGCCGGATGCATGCCAATCACCGGCGTCCTCGGAACGGAAGTCTGCGAACGGCTCGAAGTTGGTGCTGTTGAACTCCAAGCGCTCTGTCAACTCCCTGCGGTAGAGAGCCGCCAATTCACTGGCCCGCGCTTGGAACGCGCCCGAGCTAACGCCGTCATCCAGCAAGACGGCCCACGGGTGACCAGGGTTCGCGAGTCCCTGCTCCGAGCAGCTAACGGCGTTGCGCCAAGCCTCGACGCGATCGGGTTCCAATCCTTCCGAAATCGACCCTGGGCGGGGATCTGAAGAAGGCGCGGCAGCAAGCAAATACTGCGCCACGCCCTTCGCCTCGCTGAGCCAGATCTTCGCTAGCTCGCTTCTGATCTGCGGTTTCAGGCGGCGGAGCTTCGCGGTTTCCTCGGCGTTGACCTCGGGCGTGTCGATCGCGTGAGCGACGACGCGGCTGCTATTGAGGATGCCGTACAGGCCGTAGTAGTCCTCGGTCGGAATCGGATCGAGCTTGTGGTCGTGGCAGCGTGCGCAAGAGACGGTGAGAGCCTGAAACGTTTTTGTCAGCGTGTCGATCTGGTTGTCCATGACGTCGAGAGCGATCCCGCGGAACTTGATGCAGTCGTCGTGCCCGGCTTCGCCCAGACGATAAAACGCGGTACCAATGACAGACTCGTTGATCCGTTCATCTTGGTTGATTCGCGGTTCCTCCAACAGATCGCCCGCAATATGCTCGAGTACAAGCTGATCGTAGGGAACATCAGAGTTGAAAGCCCGAATCAGATAATCGCGGTAGCGCCACGCGCCGATGATTTCGTAGTTCCACTCGTAGCCGCGCGTTTCTCCGTAGCGGACCAGGTCGAGCCAGTGCCGCGCCCAGTGTTCCCCAAAACGCGGCGAAGCGAGCAGGTCGTTCACTAGCCTCTGGTAGGCATCGGGTGAGCTGTCGGCAACGAACCGATCGCTTTCGGCCGCTGTAGGCGGCAGGCCTGTCAAAACGTAGCTCAATCTCCGAATCAGAATGCGGCGCTCGGCTGGCTCCGCGGGAGAGAGATCGGCCTCCTTCAGAGCACGATAGACGAAAGGATCTACCGGATTGTGTGACCACCGCGCCTCGGCGACCTCGGGAAACGGCGGTTTCTTCACCGGCTGGAAGGCCCAGTGTTCCCGGGCCAGCCTCTCGTATTGGTCGTTGCCGGTAGCTACTGTGGGCGACGTGGGCCAGGGAGCGCCTCGCCGAATCCACTCTTCCAACCCCGCGATCTGTGATTCCTCGAGCCTGCCGCCCAGTGGCATCTGCAATCCCTGGTGGCGAACGGCTTGGATGAGCAGGCTCTCCCCGGGCCTGTCCGGTACCAGCACGGGACCTCGCTTCCCTCCGCGCAGCAGAGCCTCTCGAGAGTCAAGCCGTAACGAGTTGAACTGCTTCTCCGGGCCGTGGCAGCCATAGCAATTCGTGGCGAGCACGGGACGGACCCGGGTCTCAAAAAATTCGACGTCCGCCGGCTTAGGCGCCGGCGACTGCGCAACCACCAGCGTGACGGCACCGCAGACCACACCGGCCCATAACATGTACCGCGCAATCTTAGCGAGACGGCGCATGTTCAACGCTCCTCGACCGTAGATTAACATCCGACGGAGTGCCCCTTACAATCTCTCAGTAACCCGAATCTTTAACAGCTTGAAGTTAACGGAAGAGGATAGTAAAAACAAGCTGCATCTCGGAAGTACGTCTCTGCTGAGATGCCTTGCCTGATAGGTTCCGATACGGTGTTGTTATGTCTCCTTGACAGAGGCAGTCGAGCAGCGGCCGAATACAAAGGAGACTTACCTCAAACCGCCATTGCGGCATAGGTCGCTGGGCACGCCTCCAGGCGCACTTCTACACGGGGGGATTTGGAGATCCCAATGTCCTGCTCACGAAGCGTACATCTCGTCCATCTCACAATCCGGTAAGGCGGGCGCTACGGGAGGGGGCCTGGGCGGGAGGCCGAGGCAGAGGAGTATCTTCCGTATTGCGTGGGGAGGGTGAATGGCTGCAAGAATCCTCATGCGGGAATGGCAGGTCCGGGCACTCCAAGACATCGACAGCAAACACCCGTCGCATGAGCTGGGCCCATGAGTAGTTGCGTGCCCGGCGTTTGGTTATCTGCTGTGGCTCGAGATCGGTGACTAGCTTTGCGGCACCGCACTGGGAGTGCGGCAGCGGGTGGGTGGATTCGAGATCGGAAGGAACAACAAGGGGTCTCCAGCCGGCGGAAGGGGCCAGCACCCCATGGTAGCGTACCGAGTTGAAGCGGGGCGGTGGGACAAGGGCGGCGAGCTTTGCCACGAAATCCAGAGGTTCGAAGATCATGTGGCTGGTGCCGTCAGGCCACCGGCGTTTCAGGCGATACAGCAGCCGGCCGTTGGGTAAGCGAGACAGACGCTCGGTTGCCAGAGGAGGACGTCCGGCGTAGCGCGCGAGTCGCTCCAGGCCCAGCAAAGAGACTTACTACCGCTGGGGGCCTGCCGTCTCAGCACGAAAACGAGATTAAGGAAACGGGACAAGCACTATGAAAAAGATTTTTAAACCCATGAGTTTGTTGCTGGGACTGCTCGCGCTCACTTCGACGGTCCACGCGCGCGAGCTGATTCCTTTGCGGGCAGGTCCCGTCACGATGGTCTTCGATACGGACAACGTGTTTCTGCGTTACATCCGCGTCGGGTCGCATGAAGTGTTGCGAGGCATCAACGCCCCGATTCGTAACCAGAACTGGGCAACGATTGCGCCTGAAGTTTCGAACCTTCGCGTGATGAATTATGGCGACAACTTCAAGGTGACGTTTGATGTGGCGTGCCAGAGGGCTGACATCGATTTCCGCTGGAAGGGCTCGATATCGGGTAACAACAAGGGAGTCGTCGAATTCACTTTTGATGGCGAAGCGCATTCGACCTTCAAGCGGAACCGTGTTGGCTTTTGCGTGCTTCACGGGCCGTCTGCCGCCGGCCAGTCGTGGTTGCTGGAAACGGTTGATGGTAAGAAGTCTCGTGGAAGATTTCCGAAATTCATCTCGGCTCATCAGCCGGCGAAGAACCTGCGGGCGATCACTCATGAAGTCGCGCCTGGCATCCGCGCACGCGTCGAATTCGAGGGTGAAGTCTTTGAGATGGAAGACCAGCGCAACTGGACCGACGCTTCGTTCAAGACCTACTGCACGCCGCTGGAGATTCCTTACCCGGTTGAACTCTCTAAAGGCGCAAAGATTTCCCAGAAGATCAGGATCAGCCTCGATGGAGATCTTCCCGATGAAGCCGCATCGTCAGCGGGCCGTACCGTGCTCACGATTGGTAAAGGAAAATCAGCACTGCCACTGCTCGGAGCGCAGGTGTCAGGCGAAGTTGAGAGCCTGGCGGACGAGCAGGTGAAACGGCTCAGGGCGCTGAGACTGGATCATCTCCGTGTTGACCTGGCTCTTTCGGATGAGTCGTTCGTCAAGGACCTGCGACGGGTAACCCGACAGGCCAAAGCCCTGGGAGTGTCATTGCAGGTTTCGTTTGCTCTCGGCGAATCGCCGGCATTCACGACGCTGGTGAAAGAGATCAATGAGCTTCGGCCGCCTGTTTCATTCTGGCTAGTGAGGGGTGGCGACCCGGATCACTTTCAGATGGCACGAAAGCATCTCGCGCCGGTTTCGGGTAAAGCGAAGATCGGTGTGACCCGCGTGACGAACTTCGTCGACCTGAACCGGGCTCGGCCGGAAGACAAGTCTGTCCAGGCGGTCGGCTTCGCCATCAACCCGCAGATTCACGCCTTTGATAATGCCTCGATCGTTGAGACGCTGCCGATCCATGCCGATGCGGTTAACAGCACGCGTCAGTTTGCAGGCGATCGACCGCTGGTCATCGGGCCGATTACGATGGCGCCGCAGCTCCTCGACGGGGTCGATCAGCCCGGAGGTCCGCCCCAGGGAGGTCCGTTGCCGACCTACGTCGACAAGCGGCAGGTTGAACCGTTTACCGCCGTCTGGACGCTGGGCAGCCTGGCGTATCTCACAGGCGCCGGCGCGCACTCGGCTACATTCTTCGAGACTGTCGGCTGGAATGGAATCATGGACGCCGACGATGTCTCGTCGCGGCCGGGGGCTTTTCCGTCGCGTCCCGGCGGGCTGTTCCCCGTCTATCACCTGTTGCGTGAGGTTGGTGAATTCAAAGGCGGGTCTGCGCGACAGGTTTTGTCTTCGAACAACCTCGCAGCCGTCGGGCTCGCTTTGCGCAAGCCCGGCCGCATGCGCGTGCTGGTCGGCAACCTGACTGGCGAAGCCCAGACCGTGACGCTTCGCGGGCTCAGCGGCAAACCCGTTGAAGTCCAATTCCTCGGGGCGAAGAAGACCCAGGCAACGCCGGAACTTTCCATCAGCCTGACACCATACGGGATCGGACGCATTGACTGGGAGGTTGATTGATGAAAACACAGGCACTGAAACGCTTTCGTGCCAGGCTTGCTGACAACGAACCGGTCTATGGGCTTTGGGTGACGCTTGAATCAGCGAGCATCACGGAGATGGCTGTCGCCCTGGGAATGGACTGGGTGGTCATCGACGCCGAGCATGGACACCTCGACTGGAAGGAGATCAACGAGCATATCCGCGCCGGTTTACGTAGCGACACCGTTGTCCTGGTTCGGCTGGCTGAGCGCAGCACGTCACTCACAAAGCGCGCACTCGACATTGGCGCCGACGGCGTGGTGATTCCCTGGGTCGAAAGTGTCGAGGAACTCGAAGAAGCGGTCCGCGACTGTCGCTACCCGCCCGAAGGCCGGCGCGGAATCGGGGGTGAGCGAGCAACAGCGTGGGGGCAGTGCCTTGCCGAGCATACGTCCGAGGCGAATGAGCACGTCCTGGTTGTCCCGTTAATCGAAAGCATTGCCGCGATCCCCAATGTCCCGGCAATGTGCGAACTGGACGGGACGGACGTGTTTTTCTTCGGCCCGGCCGATTTCTCAGCAACGGCCGGCTACCGCGGCCAATGGGAAGGGCCAGACGTCGCCGAGCAGATTCTTCAATTGAAGGATTCGATCCGGGCAGCGGGTAAACATTGCGGCGTGATGACGACCAGCATCGACAATCTCCTCGAGCGGCGTGAGCAGGGATTTCACATGATGGGTGTGGATGCTGACAGCGGGCTGTTGCTGAGATCAATTCACCAGGCGCTCGACGCCGTTGATCGCGACCGCATGCCTGCACCAAGCCTTGATCCTGCCGATGGCCGGGATGTCCGTCGGCCGCTTCCCCGGCCACCCGAACGTACGACGCCCGACCGTGACGAAGTCATCACATGCCTGGGCGATGGGGAAACCGTGGAGCTGGAGCCCGGCGTCACAATGGAAGCCCTGGTTGGCGATTTCAACACCGCGCGCGGCCTGACGACCGGCATCGTGGCCATGCAGCCCGAGGCGTTGCTCAACTACCACACGCACCCCTGTGGCGAATCGATCACGGTACTCGAAGGCGAAGCGGAGATATCCGTCGAAGGGCGGACTTATCGACTCGGCCCGCTGGACAACATCACGATCCCGCGTTGGTTGCCGCATCAGACTCGCAATCCTGACTCCGGCAACGCGGCGAGTCTTTATGTCGCGCTTGCCATGAGCATCCCCGAACGAGAGCCGGTCGCCCGGGCATTCGACCGGACGGAGATGCCATTGGACTCCAACGGCACCCCCGGGTTTGAGAGAGTCACTCGATTCTCCAACGCTGAGCGTTTACAGGGTGTCGACCCCGGAGCGGAGTTCATTGATTACTTCAACGCATCCTTGATGCCGGGCATTGAAATGAGCGGCGGTTTCGCACGCTTTGATCCTGGCGGTCGCCTGCCCGAGCACCTGCACGATTTCGACGAATCAATCTGCATCATTCGTGGCGATGCGCACTGCCTGGTCGAAGGTCGGCAGTACTCGCTGAGCGACTGTGCCACAGCCATGGTTCCCCGGGGACGCGTTCACTGTTTCATCAATCAGTCGAAACACCAGATGGACATGATCTGGGCCTACGCCTGGCCAATGCCCGAGCGGATCGTAATCGCTCCCGGCTTCGTGCGTGAATGACAGGATTGGCGGCAGCTATGACAACACCTCAGCTCACTCCCTTCCGTATTGTACTGACATCCGACTTCTACGACGAAACCGGTGCGCCGCGTTACTCGGACTCAGGACTCGACACATTCGAAGGACACGACCACATCGTTGTTTCCAGGGTTTCAGAATATCGCGGTGAAATCGCTCCGGACCAGTTGGCGGGGTATCACGCCGCGCTCGTCTTGACTCCGAAAGTGACAGCCAACTCGCTGGCTGGCTGTGAGGAGTTGCTGGCGATCAGTCGATTCGGAGTTGGTTACGACTCTGTCGATGTCGCCGCCTGCACGGCGAACAATGTGCTGGTCACCATCACTCCCGGAGCAGTCGACCGGCCCGTTGCCGAAGCGACGATCGGCTGGATGCTGGCCCTGACGCATCGCATGCTGCAGAAGGATCGCCTGGTTCGAACCGGCCGCTGGGATGCACGCAGCCAATACATGGGGTGCGAACTTCGCGATCGAACCCTCGGCGTCATTGGACTCGGCGGCATCGGCCGACAACTCGTCCAGCTACTGCAGGGCTTCGGTATGTGCCGGCCAATTGCGTTTGACCCTTTCGTTTCGCCCGAGGCCTTCATTGAGTCAGGTGTGCGGCAGGTAGGACTGGAGGAACTCCTCTCGACGGCTGATTTCGTTTCACTCCATTGCCCGTTAAATGACGAAACCAGGGGGCTCATTGGTGCGGACCAGCTGCGACTGATGAAGCCGGACGCCTTCCTGTTGAATCTGGCCCGAGGCGGCATCGTCGACGAAGACGCGCTATACGAGGCGCTCGCAAACCAACGCATCGCCGGTGCGGCACTCGATTGTTTCGAGAACGAATCGGTTACCACGCCTCACCGTTTCGGTGAACTCGAGAACGTCATTCTCGCTCCCCACAACATCGCCTGGACGAACGAACTCTTCCGCGACATCGGCCGCACTGCCTGCCAGGGACTGCTCGATTTGTCGCAGGGGCAACGTCCTCACGGCGTCGTTAATCCTGAACTGTTCGACAAAGCTGCGTTCAGCGAGAAGTGGGATCGCATCAGGAACGCCACATCATCGGGCGATGCAACAACTCAGAGTCTTTAACTGGGCAGCCTGCGAGGAACACGCTGACCAACGCCACGCCAGGAACAGCGGTGAACAGGGAGCAACATCGTGAAACATCTATGCTTTCTCACTGGGGGTCAGAAGGTCGTAGGTTCGAATCCTATCGCCCCGACCACGAAAACCCGGGTCCTTTCCGGGGACATGGGTTACAGATTATTCCGAGCACATAGGTAACACTTTTGGGGCAAATGGGTTCTCACAAACGGGTTCCACCCTGTTCTCCTCCTGGTCAAAGAAGCCTAGATCATAGTGCATGAAGCTGACAAGCCAGATGCTGTCGGCGACCTCTCTGATGCCTACATATTGGCCTGCAAAGACCGTACTGAGGCTGATTTTGCGTCGGCCTGTACAGATTCTGCCACACTGGGTTACGAGAATCGCGCGGTCGTGAAACGGGTACTCCGGGACCTCTGGGTGGTGATACTTGCGGGCTGAGGGTGTATACACCTCGCCCGGATACATCCCGTCGAGTGACTGGTGAGGCCGGTCGTTGTTGTATACCCCGATGAAGTTATCGAAGGTTTCCTGCTGCTGCAGGAAGTTGAACCTGGGTGGCTTGGTGGCCTCTTTCTTCAGCGTTAGATGCATTCGCTCATGACGTCCATTCTGTTGCGGATGGCCGGGCTTAATCCGTTCGATTGCAATACCGAGTCGCAGCCACCAGACCGACAATCGGCTCAGACCGAACAGAGCATGCGGGGAAGAGAACGGGGCACCGTTGTCGGACCGGATGGCGGCTGGGAGGCCGAACTCACCGAAGGTACGCTCAAATACCGGGAACGCGCCGCTTCCCTTGGTTGATTCCAGAGCATCGCAGGCCAGCAGATAGCGCGATCGCTGGTCGGTGATTGTGAGTGGGTAACAGTATTTGCGGTTACCCAGCCGGAACTCGCCTTTGAAATCAGCACACCACAGCACATTCGGAGATTGGGCCTCATTCAGCGTTGTCCCCTGTGCCTTATGGCGTCGGCGCTTACGTCGCTCCACCAAGCCATGACGGTCCAGCACCACATGAATCGTGCTGCTCGCGGGCGGACGAATCATGGGATATTCCTTGATCAGTTTCTCCCGGATCTTGGGGGCACCCCAGGTACGGTGTTGCTGCTTGATCCTCAGGATTGCCTTCTCCACCTGGAACGGCAACCGGTTGGGGTGTCGATACGGGCTTCTCGAGCGATCCTCCAGCCCCCTGATCCCCTCATCCTGGTAGCGATTGAATAACTTGTAGCCGGTCTTACGGGAAATACCGAACTCCCGGCACATTACTGCCATTTTCTCACCATCAAGAAGACGGGCTACAAACCTCAGTCTTTCATCCATACGGTTACACTCTTTCCATGGCATCGGAGCTGCCTCCCAATGCCATGATTGTGTAACCTATGTCCCCGGAATATTCTGTTACCTATGTGTCAGGAAGCACACCCCTGCACGACAACGAATTGTGCAGGGGTCTCTTTTTTAGCCTCAGCTCCCAGAGCCGCTATTGACGCGCTATTGACGCGTAAATACCCCCTGCCAGGGGGGTGTTGAGAGGCCTCTGAGAGGGGTTGAAATATATTTATTTTTCCCCGGATGGAGGTACGGACCTGTGGGTCGTTGGGGCTTGTTCGAAAATGGTCGTGTAAGAATTACTCTTTGCTTCGGGCAATTAGCTGATTGATCCCGGATTTCCAATTTGAATGAAATATAGCAACCTTTCAGCCGCCTTCGGCATCCCTATTTATAAGCGTCGGAGAATGATAAGGACACATTGGAGGGCAACACCCGATGGGTGAAAAAGAACGAAAGGGGTTTCAACTCAGCTTTAACGGATTACTCAAAGTTGATTTTCAGGGATCGCGAGTCACCTCCGAGGGTGGCCTGATTCTGGTCCGCGAGTTGGACGAACGGCTGGGGATGGGACGACTCATAGACGAGCATCTCAACGACACGCGGCAAGGCTTGAACAAACAGTTCCCGCTCGTCGATCTGCTGCGGCAATCGGTCTATAGTCGCCTGGCAGGCTACGAAGACCTTAACGATGCCGCGCGGGTCTCAGTTGATCCGACCTTTCGCTTGATCGGCTCGAAGAAAAACTGGGATCGCGGTGCGGCGCTGACCTCGACGTTACACTGGTTCGAGACGGAGCTGCTGACGCGAGAAGAGAATCTGATCGGGCTGATGGCTCTGAACCGAGAGACACTCGCACAGGCCGAGGCTCTGGACAAGTCTGATCGCGTAGTGTTGGATATGGACTCAAGCGAGAGTCCGGTGCATGGTCAGCAGGAAGGCAGCGCCTACAATGGCCACTTCGAGTCCGTGTGTTACCATCCGCTGTTTCTGTTCAATAGTCACGGGGACTGTCTGGCGGCCAAGCTGCGGCCGGGTAACGTGCATAGCGCCGAGGACTGGGACGAGCTTCTGTTGCCGGAGATCGATTTTCAACAGGAGCAAGGCAAAGAGATCGTCTTTCGAGCAGACGCCGCCTTCGCCAAGCCAGAGGTTTACGAGACCCTGGAAGAGCGCGGCGTTCAGTATGCCATACGCATCCCGTCCAACAAGAGCCTGGAGTGGGAGATTGCCGACATCCTGTTTCGTCCTCCAGGTCGGCCCAGCCGCAAGCCACTGGTGCGCTACAAGAGCTTCCGCTATCAGGCCGAAAGCTGGTCGAGGCCGCGACGGATCGTCGCCAAGGTCGAGCATCACCAGGGCGAGTTGTTCCCGCGGGTCGGGTTCATTGTCACGAACATGAGCTTGCCGAGCCGCTCGGTGGTGAGGTTCTACAACAAGCGCGGCACGGCGGAGCAATGGATCAAAGAAGGCAAGCAGGCGACGCATTGGACGCGGCTGTCCTGCCATCGCTTCCGTGCGAATGAAGTGCGCCTGCAGTTGAGCGTGCTCGCCTACAACCTAGGCAACCTATGGCGGCGACTCGGGCTACCACCCCGGATCAAGAGCTGGTCGCTCACGAGCTTGCAGCACCGGTTGATGAAGACTGGCGGAAGGCTGGTCAAGCACGCGCGGTACTACTGGTTGCTCTTGGCCGAGGGGCATCTGGACCGTCGGTTGTTTGGTGAAATGCTCAGGCGGATCTGGGCCTTGCCGCTGCCAAGCGGTTAGCCGCCCGGCTTGCAAGTCCGGAATTGGAATGCCATGGAAGGAGTGTGGCGATGTGTCTGGAAAATCGCCCACGCAGGAGTGAGAAGGTCTACTACCACGGCGACAACGGGTCATTGGGATGCGTTGACTGGATCCATGGTTGGTCTGAGGCCGGGATTTTCTTGCTCCCATGGTGGCTCGAGACTATTATGTTGGGAACCGAGATCCAAATTGGAAATTCCGGTTGAAGATGCACGAAAACCGATTTAGTTGGAGTTTTTCAGCATCCTGTTAAAGGCCTGTTTTACAGGACACCGCAATTCATTGTTTTACAATGGCGTCGTATCGCGTCAATTCGTCACCGCGTGTAGAAAAATGACCGTGATCTAGGCGACCCTTGGTCATACTATTCGCCGACGATTTTGAGTCTCGATTTCTCCAGTCCTGTGGAACTTTCTGAGGTTGTCGGGGCCTCCGTGGCGGGTTGGTTGACCTGTCGTAGATGCTGCAGCAGCTTCCGGATGGGTTTCAGAGACTTCGCGCTTCGAATACTCAGCCCGTTCAGCGGGACAGTGAACACTGTTCCGTGTTGCTGCTTGGTGGGTTCATAGCCGGCCTTGGCAAACCGGCGAATGAACTTCGGATCGCAGGTCCAGACATCCCAGAAATTATCCGCCGACGACGTGCGGATTACCTGCTCCTGCCGACTGAGTTTCTGGATTGATACTGTGGGGATTGAATGCCGGGCCTTGGGTCTTTCCGGTAATCGGACATGTTGTTTAGGTTGACCTAATTGTTCCCTAGGAGAATTTATGTTTAAGTCAATGCGTATAGTATTTTTTGTGACAGTGAGAGGATAGTAAAAATAAGCTGCATCTCGGAAGTACGTCTCTGCTGAGATGCCTTGCCTGATAGGTTCCGATACGGCGTTATTATGTCTCCTTCGACAGCCGCAGTCGATCTGCCTGAGAGAGAGTCCAGAGTACAAAGGGGAGTTTGCTTCAGACCACATTGCAGCATAGGCAGCGAAATCAGAGCCAGAATTGTGGCGGAGAGAAACAGGAGGTAGACAACCATGTTAGCCGGATTTAGCAAGGATCGGGTAATCGTTGCATGGATTGCTCTCGTTTGTGGGTTTGTGATGTTAGCCTTGGGATGTGGCAAAGTCACAGACAGCCCAAGTGAATTTGCGTCAGACAGGCCAAACGTCGTGCTCATTCTTGTCGATGACCTTGGCTACTCGGACCTGGGGAGTTACGGGAAATTCGTACCCCCAATATCGATAGCCTGGCCAGAGACGGATTGCTCATGACCCAGTTCTATAATGCGTCGCGTTGTGCCGTGTCGAGAGCATCGCTCATGACCGGCTTGTATCACCACCAGACCGGAATTGGAGCCAGTGAAATTCGTGGCACTCCCGAATACCAGGCGGCCTTGAACGATAAATGCGTGACCCTGGCCGAGGTGCTGCGTGAGGCCGGTTATGCGACCTATATGTCGGGTAAATGGCATCTGGGTGAAGAGGATGATCAACGACCCAAGGCTCGAGGATTCGATCGTAGCTACGGGATCCTGCGTGGCATGAGCTCTTACTTCAATGGCTATCAAATGCCCGGGAAGAAAGTAGACAGTGATGAGCTTGAGTTGGATCGCGATGAAAAGTGGAAATTCCTGTTCAATGATGTAGAAGTGAAAGTTCCGGAAACCAGTATGGAAATGTGGGAGCGTAACGAAGGTTTCTACACGACTGACGTGTTTACTGATTATGCTGTGGAGTTTCTGGATGAGCACCAGAGTCAGCACACTGACAAACCCTTCTTCCTTTATTTGCCCTACACGGCTCCTCATTGGCCGATCCAGGTTTTTCCCGAGGATATTGCCAAATACCGCGGCCGCTACGAAATGGGCTGGGACAAACTGCGTGAAGAACGCTATGCCCGCCAACTGGAATTAGGCGTGGTCGAAGCCAAGACCGCGCTCGGACCCCGGACTGAAAAAATGGAATCCTGGGATGAAGCCACCGAGGAAGACAGGCAGGAATTTATCCGGGAAATGGAGGCTTACGCAGGCATGGTGGATCGTATAGATCAGAACGTCGGCCGAGTCCTGGCCAAACTGGATACTATGGGGGTCAGCGACAACACGATGGTGATTTTCCTTTCAGACAATGGTGGTTGCCACACCACTCGTACGGATGAAGGTCCTCCTGAAGTGGCCGGTAGTCCGTTATCGGTTGTCACTTACAGTTACATTGGCGCCAGTGTAAGCAACACGCCCTTTCGTCTTCAGAAGCAATACATACACGAAGGCGGAATCGCCACACCTTTTATCGTGCGGTACCCTGCAAAACTTTCCGCAGGCGACATGGACCGGCAATGGGCCCACATCACCGACATCATGCCCACTTTAGTCGACTATTGTAGGGCCATCTATCCGGAAACCTTCAGAGGTAACAAAATTCGACAATTGGTCGGACAGAGCCTGCGTCCTGTTTTCGAAGGAAAAGCCCTGAAGCACGACAAGCCTCTCTTCTGGGAACACCGGGGTAATAAAGGTGTTCGTGTAGACGACTGGAAATTGGTTGCGGCCCATCCTGGCCTGAATTGGGAACTTTATAACATGGCGGAAGACCGTTCCGAGTTGAATGACCTTGCCGTTTCCAGGCCTGACATGCGTAAGGAGCTCGTCGAGCTTTACGACACGTGGGCGACCGCCAATCGAGTGCTGCCACCTGAGCCGGGAAAGGTTCCTTGAGATGTTCTAGTGTCCTGTAACTTAAGTAAGGTTACTAATTCAATGATTTAGAGGATAGAAGATCCAGGTGTCCAGGAGATCCGCGTGGATCCGCGACCGGATAACCTGCGCGCCATTCGGTGTTATGGCAAGGTCGGGTTTCGAGAGGTGGGGCCAATTACGACGCCTGATGGTCCTGCGCTCATGATGGTTCTGGAGCGGTGCCACGTGCTTGTTTGAAGCCTATTCCCTCCTTACATCACCTTCTCAGCGTCTCTATGAACCGGCACACGTTGCGCTCCGTCTTCTCGTCATTCACCGTCGTCGCGGTGCTCGGTGTGCTATGCGCGTCGTGCACCTCCAGGCCGCCGGACGGCGCGGGCGCCGATTGGGGCCATTACCTGGGTGATCCCACCAGCAACCAGTACTCGACGCTCGACCAGATCAATACGGAAAACGTGCAGCAGTTGGCAGTGGCCTGGACGTATGAGACGGGTGATAGCGCCATGTACCAGGGCAACAACCTCGTCGTCGACGGCGTGCTGTACACCGCGACGCCCACCCGGAAAATTACCGCCCTGAATGCGGCTACGGGCGAGCATCGCTGGACGTTTGATCCCGATGCCGTGCACGAAGAAGAAGGCCGCGCGGGCCAGCAGCGCGGCCTCATGTACTGGGAGGCGGGGGACGATCGCCGCATCCTCACGGCCAAAGGACCGTGGTTCTACGCCCTCGATGCCGAGACGGGGCAGCCTGTGTCGTCCTTCGGCGAGGGCGGGTGGATACACATGGGCGACGGGATGGACGTGGAGGGCCGGCCCATCATAAACATGAATACGCCCGGCTATGTCTATAACGATCTCATCATCGTCGGCGCGCAAGTGGGCGAGGATGTGCCGGGCGCCGTGCGGGCCTTCGACGTGCGGACCGGCGAGCGAAAGTGGATCTTTCATACCCTGCCGCGTCCGGGCGAGTTCGGTTCGGAGACCTGGCCGGAGGGCTACCTGGAAAACACGGGCGGGGCATCGGACTGGTCCGGGATCGCTATCGATGCCGAACGGGGGATCGTGTATTCCTCAACCGAGACGGCCGGCCCCGACTTCTGGGGGGGCGACCGGTACGGCGAGAACCTGTTCGCCAACTCGCTGATCGCGCTGGATGCGAATACGGGCGAGCGCCTGTGGCACTACCAACTCGTACACCACGACCTGTGGGACCTCGATAATCCGACGCCGCCGACGCTGCTTACGGTCGAGCACGACGGTGAAATAGTCGATGTCGTGGCGCAGGGCACCAAGATGGGGGTGCTTTTTGTGTTCGACCGGGTCACCGGCGAGCCGCTTTGGCCTATCGAAGAGCGCCCGGTGCCCCCGACGGAGATTCCCGAGATGCAGACCTGGCCGACCCAGCCGTTTCCCACGAAGCCTCCGCCGCTGACGCGCCAGCGCTATACTGAAGACGACGTCTCGACCATTTCGCCCAAAGCCCGCCAGATGACGATGGACATGCTCAAGCTGTCCGGGTCGTATGGATCCTATCCGCCGCCCAGCCTCGATCAGAAGATCATCTTCCCAGGATACGATGGCGGCATGGAGTGGGGCGGGTCGGCGGCCGATCCGGACGGCGTGCTCTACGTCAATGTGAGCGAGATTCCCTGGTTTTATCAGATGGTCCCCACCACCGGCGAAAACGGCGATCCTCTTCCGCCGGGCGAACGGCACTACAGAATCCGGTGCGCAGCCTGCCATGGGCTCGACCGCGCGGGCGATCCCGGCGGTGGTTTTCCATCGCTCGTCAATCTCCCCAACCGATCCACGAAGGAAGCCGTCATGCAGATCGTGACGCAGGGAGGCGGACGCATGCCCGCCTTCGATCAACTTGAGGAAGAGCAGCGGCAGGCCATCGTCGATTTTCTCTTTGGCGAGGCTGAACCGAGGGAACCCGAAGCCGATGAAAGCAACGACGGCAAGGTGCCGCCGTATGCCTTCCGGGGTTTCCACCGATGGTTCGACGACGAGGGATACCCGGCCATCAAACCGCCCTGGGGTACGCTCAACGCGGTCGATCTCAATACCGGCGAGATTACCTGGACGGTACCCCTGGGCGAATACCCCGAGCTGACGGCGCGCGGCATCCCACCGACCGGCACGGAAAACTATGGCGGACCGGTGGTCACCGCCGGCGGTCTCCTTTTTATCGGAGCGACAGCCGACGGGAAAATTCGGGCCTTCGACAAAGAAACCGGCGCGGAGCTCTGGCAACACGATCTGCCGCGCGATGGCAATGCCACGCCGAGCACGTACATGGTCGACGGCAAGCAGTACGTGGTCATCTCGGCAGGCGGCGCTAAGACGAATCGGCCCAAAGGAGGCTCCCTCGTCGCTTTTGCGTTGCCGGACTAATTGAACAGCCAACGCCAATGAAGAGAATCAAGCGCTTTATCCTGTTTGGCTTTCTTGGTCTCCTATCAATTTTTATGCTCGGCGGGATTGGTTTTGCAGCGAGCGCCCAGGTCCCTCGATACGGGCTCTCGACCCGCGTAGAACTCCACATGCTTCCGGCTGTCACCAGCACGCCGCTCGATCCGAGCTGGCATCCCGACGGCTCGGCCCTGGCCTACTCCATGCGCGGCGACATCTGGGTTCAGACCCTCGGGACGGATCACGCCCGCGCCGTCACCCAGGGCCCCGGCTATCACTTCGAGCCGGCGTGGAGCCCGGACGGCCAATGGATCGCCCTCGCGGTGGACACCGACGGCCAACTCGACATCGCCGTGGTGCGGGCCGACGGCACGGCGTTCCGACGCCTGACCGCCGACGATGCGGTGGACATTCAACCGGCCTGGACACCCGATGGACGCTTCATCGTGTTCGCCTCCGCCCAGGGATGGGATTTTGACATCATGCAGGTCGACGTGGCGACCGGCGCTGTCGAGACCCTGGTCGGGGGGAGCGGGAATCAATTCCAGCCCGCCCCCTCTCCCGACGGGTCACAACTCGCGTTCATCGCACGGGTCCAGGGCCGTCTGGGAAGCGGAGGGATCTGGACCGTCCCCATGACCGGCGGCGAGCACCAACTCGTTCACTATGAAGAAACCAGCTACCGGCCCGCCCCGGTGTGGACGCCGGATGGCTCGGCCCTGGTGTTCGCCTCCGACGCCGCCGGGTCCTATGACCTGGCAACGGTCCCTTCGGCAGGAGGCAACCGGGTTCGTCTGACCGCGCAACCGCTCGACGAGTTTGCCCCGGCGGTGAGCCCCGACGGCAAGCTCGTGGCGTTCATCGGCAATCAGGGCGGTCCAACGGCGCTCTACGTGACGTCCCGCTTTGGCGGCGGAAACCAGGACTGGCAACGGATTACGCCGTCCCGCCTGTCGCCGCAATACGACACCGCCACGCTGCGGGGCCAGGTGACCGGACCGGACGGCGCGCTCGTACCGGCTCGGATCCAACTGCTGGCCTCGGACGGACGGGGATATGTCCCGACGGGCGCGTTTCACCGGGTGAGTCCCGCCAACGAGATCCACTACTTCCACACGACGGGTGAATTTGAAGTGTCAGTGCCGGCGGGGGAGGTGCGCGTCGAGGCGGTGCGGGGGTTTGAGTGGGTTCCGGCTGAAGTAACCGTCCGTGTAGAAGCGGGCCAAACCGCGACGGTCGAGCTTCGAATGGAACGACTCTCCGATCCGCGTGGGGCCAACTGGGTGTCGGGCGACACGCACGTTCACGACCTGCACGAGGGGCGATACGGCCTGACCCAGCAGGAATTTTTTGATCAACTGCGGGCGGACGATCTTCACGTAGCCAATGATCTGATCCACATGGATGGAACCAAGATCATGGGCCGATGGGGCGACTTGACGGGCGAGGATTACGCCGGATCTACCAACGACTACATCTTGCGGTACGCCCAGGAATTTCGCGGATCGTTCGGCCACGTGGCGTTGCTCGGGGTGAGTGATTTCATCATGCCCCTCATCGGCGGCACCCGTGGATCGCCGTACCCCGCCGACGGGCTGAAGCTCGCGTACCTCGACAGCATCAACGTCCTCGGCGGTATTGGCGGTTTTTTACACCCCTACACCCGGAATAGCGGGGATATCAACACCCCCGAGGGCGCGGCACAATCCGACATCCCCATCCACGCCATCCTGGGGCGGGGCGATTTCTACGATGTGGTCTCCGTGGCGTCGGACGAGATGGCGAGCGCCGCGATCTATTACCACATGCTCAACGTAGGCGCTCGGCTGCCGGCCACCGGAGGGACCGACAACTTTTCCAACGTCTGGCGGGATCCCTCCGGCGGAACGGCGCGCACCTATGCACGACTCGACGGTCCGCTCACCTGGCAAAATTGGATCGAGGCCGTCCGAGCCGGTCGCACGATGGCCACCAACGGACCCCTGCTGTTTGCCGACGTGGACGGCCGCGAACCCGGTTCGGCCATCAGCCGACGAGACCGCGTGACGGTGTCCGTGGACCTCGCAACCATTGCCCCGGTAGAGGTGATCGAAATCATCGTCGATGGAAGCGTCGCGCTCGCGATACCGGTGGCGGAAGGACAGAACCGGCTGGCCGCGCGCGAATCCATCTCGGTGAGCGGCGCCCGCTGGATCGCGGTGCGGGCTCGGGGCGGCAAGGCCCGGTACTCCGGCGACAACTACACCTTTGCCCACACCACCCCGGTGTATTTCACCGACGCCCCGCCCAACGAGGCGTCACGGGCCTCCGCTGAATTTTTGACCTCGGTGATTCAAGAAATTTGGCGTCGCGTGGATCAGCGAGACGCGTGGTTGAAGCCCGAGGATCGTGAGGCCTATCGTCGTCATCTCGACGATGCCCTGGCGCGCCTGGCCGAGAACTAGGGCGTACTGACATTCATTTTGAAAGGCCGATTTGCTGGCGTCAGTCGGGCTGCGCCCTCGTGTGGCCCGATTTTCCCCGACTCAGCGTTACTTTTCTCGCACGATGCGTTGCATCGCGTCTCAAAAAGCGCCTTGATTCGGAAAAAATCATGCTCAAATCCTTCCTTCACTCTGAATGTCAGTACGCCCTAACAGGTACGAGATACGAGGGGAAGCGAGGCGATATCCCATCGAAATCGACGTTTACAATGAGCCAGCCCTGGGAAGCAACTGCCGCTGTTGATTTTGATCAGACTTCCCAATAAGTTACCAAACAAGTTCTCAACACGTCCCGTATGAGTTCCTTAATCAGATCAAAATGAGAGGGTTACACGCTCATGGAACCGTATTACTTTTTCTTCTCGTATGCCCGGACGGACCTCAGGGGCGGTCAGCTAATCAAGTTCTTTGAAGATCTGCACGAAGAAGTCTTCAACCGCATCACCGAGGGCAACCCCGGCTTTCGGGATGAAGATAATATTGCGCCGGGGGATGATTATATAAAGGAGTTGAAAGAAGCCCTGCAAACAAGCCGCACCCTCGTCTGTATCTTTTCAACCCGTTTCTTTACCCGGGAATGGTGCGGGAAGGAGTTTCAAGTATTCCTCGACCGACAGCCCCAGGTCGAAATCGTCGATGGCGTGGCTGAAGAATCTGACAAAATCATCCCGGTTCTATGGCAAGGGCATGATGTCTTGGAAGTAAACGACCTTCCCCCTCGAGTCGCTGAAAGGATCCAGCAGCTTCTTGTGGGTCCTGAAGGGGGGCTCCACCACTATATGCGTACCAGTGGGCGACGAAGTGTCTATTGGGATACCGTCGAGACGTTGGCTGCACAAATCGTCGAGCGCGTCAGGGAGGATCCCTTACCTCCTCTCGATGTCCCGCCCGACTTCGCGAAGACGCCCAATGCTTTTGCGGAGCGCATCCCGGAGGAAAACACCGCCATCGAAGGGCCGAATACCCTGGTTCTTCTCTATCCCTGGGTGGGGGCGGGGGATGCCGCCTCTGCGTACAAAACGTGGAAACCCTATCCCGGACACCGACCCATTAAATCCTTGTTGAGTGAACTGGTAGAGGACTTTGGGTATACCCCCGTTGCCAAACCTATCGAAGGATCCGAGGTCAACGCGTACGATCAGATCAAGGCTATCCTGGCCGAGGCCAATCAAGAGGATAGTAAAAACAAGCTGCATCTCGGAAGTACGTCTCTGCTGAGATGCCTTGCCTGATAGGTTCCGATACGGTGTTGTTATGTCTCCTTGACAGCGTCTATTGGCGGTTTTTCTTCGGTTACTGCCGTACGACTGAAGTGTTACATTTTTCATTTATCCCAAACTGCTCACATCTGCTCGCCATCAGCCATAAGCCATCAACCCACGGTCACTACGGCAGCATGCGACTCATGTCGAGCGCGGTCAGTTTGTTCTCGAGGCTTTCGGGCAGAATCAGCAAGTGTCGGTGCGGAAGGTACGCCTGATCGGCCGCGCCCTTGGGAAATTCCAGGATCAACTCCGACGAACCGTCAGGCTTGATGTGGAACAAGTCCCCGGTCTTCCAGTCCGTGGCCAGGAAACCGCCGTGACCGTCCGACTCGACGCCATCCAGATTGCCGGTCGGTTCGGGTGTGATGACGGTGATCTCTTTGGTCTCAAGATCGATCGCCTGCAGTCGTCCTTTCGGATCGGTGATAAACCCGTCGAGGTTGAAATTCCGGCCCCACCCGGCCATGTACAGTTTGCCTTCGTGAACCAGCAGGCCGTTCGGGTGTTCGATTTCCTCTCCCTCAATCAGAACCGATAGTTGGCCGTCGAGATACTGGTAAATACGGCTGGAGACCATGTCGACGACGTACACCGCTCCGTCCGGTCCGCAGGCCAGGTCGTTCAGGAACTTGGCATCGGCGATCTGCACTTCCTCGGCGATGGCCCCCTGTTCGATATCGATTGCGACGATCCGATCAATATCCGAGACCCATAACGTCCCGTCGTGGCTGCGAAGCCCCTTCGGTGAGTTAAAACCAGTTACCCATTTGTCGGTAACTATTTCGCCTTCCATGGTCAGTTTTGAAATCCAGCCATCGCCATCCTTTTCGTCGCCGCCACCCTGTCCCCCTTGAGACAGGAACAGCAGCCCAGACTGCGCGTCAAAATAGGCGCTCTCCGGAGCCTCAAGTCCCGAGGTGATTTGCCAGACAATAGGAGGCATTTCGGAACTTGCTACGGCTGTTTCCGTCGTGTTATTCCCTCCACTGGTCGGCGGTGACGCGTCGTACCGGGGAGAGCAGGCGGAAATTAGCAACAGACTGGCGAACGCGACGGCGCAGTGGGACTTCATGTTGAGCAAACTCCCGGAGAAGATGGTTACGATCAAACCTGTCAACGGGACAATTAAACACACGCGACAGGCCGTTTCAAGTGGGTCCTTATGACGTCCGGAGGTGGGCGATGAAGTCGTCCGCCATCGCGTCCAAATCGAAACGGCATTGCCAGTCCCAGTCTTGCCGTGCCGCGGAATCGTCGAATCCGATCGGCCAGCTATCCACGAGTGCGGCAATCTGCGGATCGAGTTCGAATTGGATCCTGGCGTCGGGGAGCCGCTGCTCGGCCGTCGGCGCCAGCGCATGCACATTGTACACGCGTCGGCTAAGACGCGATTCCGGGGACGTCCATGATGTCGAGCGGGCTTCCATCCCCAGATTCGCTCGACAATGAGTATGTATCGGGATTAAATGTCGCTAACAGACGAGTTGTGGTTGGGAGCCAGAGTAAGACAGACGCGGTTGCGGCAATCGACGCTAGAGTGTCAACAACCTTGAGAGGAATTCATCATGCTAAAGGTGTTGCGTCGGTCCTTGATGGGGCTGCCGGTGGTTTGCATAGTGCTTGCGGGTTATGAGACTGAAGAAACAACGAAGGAAGCCCCTGTCGGCTCGATGGCGACCGAGTCGATAGCTGCTCCTAGGCCAACAATCCAGGCAGCTTCGCAAATCGGCCGTGACCCGCTCGACATGCCTGCCGATCTCGTCGTCGCCAATCCGGAACGCAACGCCCGAAGAAAAGCCTATTTTGGCGACCTGCACGTCCACACCGCATGCCCCTGGGAAGACGCCGCCATTAAGGCCGTCACACTATCGGCTTGATGGTTTACGTTGGCACCATTTTTCAAGAGCATCTTCACCACCGCCGCATGTCCGTCTTCAGATGCGATGCTCAAGGCCGACCTGCCATCATCTGTTTGAAGGTCAACGTTGGCCCCCTTTTTCAGCAGTAACTCGACCACTGCGTCATGCCCCCGCTGAGACGCTAGTATCAGGGCCGTCCATCCAATTGGGTTTTGATAGTTAACCTCAGCACCCTTGGCCAGCAGGAGCTTCACTACCTTTATCTGCCCATTATCAGACGCAAATATCAAGGCCGTGTCACCATGTTCAGCTTTTTGGTTAACTTCGGCACCCTTGTCCAACAAGGCTTGCACCTTTGCGGTGTCGCCGGCAAATGCAGCATCCATCAGTGCCTGCATATTGTTTTTCTTTCTGTGCACCTTCTTTTGTTTTTTGGATCTACTGCCTCGCCGCGAATCGGATGTTGCCTTCTTTGGTTTTCCTTGTTCAGCAGCAGCTGCTTTCTTCTCCGAGCCACGAATTGTGAGCTTCTTGTGAATCGGAAATACGATGTCGCGCAGGAAGAAGACGACGGGCCAGAGGCTAGCAAAGACAAGGAATATAAGAATATCGTCCTTCCGACCCTCCTTCAGCTTCTCCTTCCGCTCCTCCTCCTGCTCAATCCACTCGTAGTATTCAGGTCGATCCCAGTAGAAGAGGTATATGTAGGCGGCCAGGCATGTGACTAGGTACAAACCCAATCCATACGCCCAGAGCGGAAAGTTGTTCACTAGGAATGTCCCTCCTCCCTCATATATCCTGGCATTATAGCGAACCCGGTTCCTTGGACACAAATTTGAGCTACGCCGGGTGATGTCAAGCTGCTTGCGTATAGAAGATATAGCCCCCCTCTTGACGCGAGGGTCCCATCAGAGTTGGGTAGTCTTGGACTGTCGCGGGCACGCCTTGGGCACAGTTCCATCTCGCGTTCTAGCAAGCCGAGTGGGTCGTCCAAGGTCCCGGCAATTCCGACTCGCAGGGTGTTTCCTGTGACCGCACATTAGGTTACAATTCATGGTATCGGAGTATGCTATGCCACGTGTTTGCACAGTTTGCACACATCCAGAAAAAAGAGAAATCGACGAAGCACTCCTAGCTGGCCAGCCGTTCCGCAAAGTAGCGCAACGTTTCGGAACCAGCACTTCCGCCCTGTTCAGGCACAAATCTAACGATATCCCCCTGGCAATGGTAAAGGCTCAGGAAGTCCAAGAAATCTCGTACGGCGGTGATTTGCTCGCCCAGGTACGCGATCTGAATGACCGGACCCTACGGATATTGGCACAGGCTGAGGCAGCGGGAGACCCTCGGATCGCTCTTGCAGCGATTAGGGAGGCCAGATCGAATAGCGAGCTACTGTGCCGCATGATGGCTCATATGGAAGCTCACGGGGGTTCTGCCCACGATGGCCCAGAAATCGGCCCGGGCTCTGTACAAAGAGTCTCAGAACTCCTATTCGGAAGGTGTGGTCCGGAGCGTGTCGGGGAAAGCCTTGAAAATGAGGCGTTCGTCGGGAAACCAGGCGCACCCGACCCTGATGCGACCAAGGGACATTCTTCAGTGACGGGAGCAACATCAAGTAACGAGGCATTGCTGGTTGACGATCGCTTTTCTTCAGTCAGAGGATTCATGGAACGCTGCTGGAATCCACTGAAGAGTCCAAGTCTAGACAGAGTCACAGACTCACAGGATTGGGAGAGACTCAAACGGTTGTTAAATCAAACGTGTGGTGATCCGAGGTTCAGTGTCAGCGCCCTCGCACATGCGTGGACCGGATTCGTTATTGGCGACGGCGCTTCAACCGACAGACAGCACCCTATCTCGTACTGGTGCGATCGTATCGAAGATTTCCTCGAAAGCTAGGACCTTAGTTGCGCCTTCCAGCGATCAGCCGCTTCAAGTACCGTCAGCAGGAAATCAAGATCTTGCTCGCTCTTCTCTTTCAGCAGTCCCGAAATTTTCGCTCGGAGCGTGTCGCGTTTCGTCTGCCTCGTTTTTGGGAAATCAAACAACTCTGGAAGCGAGAGGTTGAAGGCGCCAGCCAGCCGGCACAGATTCTCGAAGCCCAGATTCCGTTCACCTCGCTCTATGCCGCCAACGTAGGTTGGGTGGAGCTCAGCCTTTTCTCCAAGCTCTTCCTGGGACCATCCATTCGTTTTTCTTAGTTCCCGAATCCTCCTCCCCAACTCAGTACGCATCTTCTGCATTGATGTCCCCTGGGCAATACCTATAGGCTTGAACCGGGAACCTTTCCACAGACGATGTCGGTTGCAATATTTCGTTGTCAATGACTATCAGTATCGATACTCTCCTCATTACAGTGCCATACCGTTCAATTCAATTGTCTCGCGTCTGATGCCATTCGGCGGGGAGCGGCCAATGTGGCGACACGTGCTTGACGGAGAACTCGTCACCGAGCAAGAACTGGCTGCGGGTCTCTTGAGCCTAGCTTTTAGCACCAATGAAGCGGATGCAGATGCCGTAAAGCGCATACAAGAGAGTTCTCCTCTTAACTTCTATCAACTCAGAATGGAGCTGAATGCGCTCAGGGTGTTTGTCGTCGACTTCGGAATCTACTTCAAAATCAAAGGCGGCGACGAAAAGAAACAACCGCTTCGCGAGGCGTTCAATTCTCACTTAGAAGACATCGCAAAGACAGACGAAGACGGCGCTGCCGCTGCAGATCACATAATCAAACGACTGAATATCTACACCGTCGCCGCAAAGAAGCCAAGCGACCATGGACCAGGCTTTCCAGTTGCGGCCGCGTTCGCGTGGCTTTGTGGAGATGACAGAGATCATGTTGACAGAAGGTATAAGAAACTTAATGAAGATGAGCTGTTGTCGCAGGCAAACTTATCGGTCCTAATGCTTGCCTTCATTGAGTTTAATGCAACCATAAAGCAACTGTGGGAGTTCATCGACAAATACGAACCCGAGACCGAAGAACAACCACCAATTCCAGAAGATTTTGGCGCAGCCCGCAATGCGAGAGAAGCAACGGATTCGCCAGATACTCATCAGACCAAGCATATCTTCCGTGACAAGTTTGCAGCGGTTGGGGATCGTGCACTCGGATCGATACTTTGGGCAGTACTCGCGCTTGATGTTCTTGGGGGAATTGTCGGCGGCGTATGGCTCGGAATCCTTGGAACGTGGCAACCCCTTGTCAGTGGCTTCCTACTACCCATAGGATTTGTGCTCTTCTACTGGCTCATAATGTTGCCTGAAATAGGATTAGAGTCCCTGGCGACCTACATGTTCAAGAAGAGACTTAGGGTGTTGCCTTCGATTCTTGATCTATTCGGCGCCCTGTACAAGTATTCAGTCTTGGGCTCTTGGATCTTTACCGTTTTCGTCGTATTCGTAGGGCAAGCTACTTCAAGTACCTACGTACCGTCTTTTCTCTGGGGATTTTCAATTGCGGCATCGCCGTTGGCTTACATGGCTAGCAAAGAGCCACCAGAAGAAACCGCTAGCTGGATAGCTGTATGCGTTGCACAGATCTACTATTTGATGCTTTCCTTATCGTTTTTTCTTGGCGTGTTGCCCGTTGGCCTAATCATCGTCGCACTATCGGTACTTGGCTTCTCCCTACATTCATGCCTTGTTGGCTTCCTGGATCGTGGTCGCCTTCTAAAGCTTGGAATGGCTCATCCAGTCGATCCGATCAAACAATGGGAATGATTGACCGAAGACTCGACCATACCTCGCCCCGAACGTTTTCGCGAGCCGAAAAGCAACCGCATCCCGAGTTGGCTGCCGGCCCTCTCTCCTTTTCGGGAGCCACGCGGAGGTGGCTGTGGGGGTACGGAGACACCCGCCCGATTCTGTCGTGGATTCCTTCGGTGGGTTGGCCGAGCAAGGAATCAGACCGGTATCAGCGTATGTCTCGGATCTGGCTCGCATCGGTAACTCGGTTTCTGATCTCGGCGCGCCGTCTTACGAAAATGCTCTCAGATTGGTAAAGCTGGGAAGAGAGCTTTGGCGCGTTCTACGACTCTTCATAGCGAGCAGCAAGCTGCTTCTAAGAGATCTTCCAGAGAGTGAGCGTATGGCAAGGGGGCGCACCGTGATTGGCGCCGACGCTGTTCGGCTTTGCGACGAACTGTTCAGCGAGTATGCACTATCAGCCCCACCTCTGCGGGCAGACCGAAGGGTATTGATCCAGATCTTCCGCGAACTGATCCACCTGGGAGCGAAGCCGAACACTATTAGAGTACTGTTTCGTTCCATCTTTGGCGATCTCCGGACCACGACCCTTCGGATTTGGGAACCGTGGTACGAGACGTTTAAGAGGTTTGAACGGAAAGCGGAAAGGTACGCGCGTGAGTATAGGGGGCTCGAATCACGGGCGACTCTCTTTCCTGCCTCGGCCGCGGTGAAGGCAAGGAAAGTTGGCCGCGCGATTCCGACTATACTCGACCGGTTGTGCGTCGGTCGGCCGAGCATCGAAGAGCTTAGAAGAGATTTGACCCCAATGCGTCGGAGGAGCCCGCGTAGCCACCGGGTGTGGAATCCGATTCTTAAGGAATTGGAGGGCAACCTCCGGCCTTTTTACAGATCACGCCGCAACTGGGAGGTTGCTGGCGGCGTCCCTGGAGGCACTGCGGTCCCCGAAGAACTCTACCGAATGATCAACCGCATTCTGAACTTCTGCTACTCGGGAGTCTGGCCGTACACTCCACAAATCACGCAAAACGTTAAGATGCGTTGCCACCAGTCTGAATCGAAATAAGTCCAAAGCGCCTTGGCCTAGATTATTTCCTTTGTGGCCTGCGGGCCCTAGAAAACCCCACACTAGCTGCATGAATCAACCAACAATGCTTTTGACGGCCGACGCAGCCAGGCTGCTCGGTGTTACGCCGGCAACAGTCCGGCTAATGGCGCGAAATGGGCGCCTTCCAGCCCTTCGGACACCGGGCGGCGTCCGGCTGTTCCGAGCGGATGACGTAGAGCGACTCGTCGCTGAGCGGGAGGCTGCGAAAAACGCGAAGTTACATCGGGAGTTGGCCCTTCGATGATATACGCGTTGGTAGCCGTGGTAGAACGCAGGAGAAAGTCATGAGCGCGATTTCCTGCCTAGACGTGGCACAGGCAGCCAAACTTGGGCTGGGCAAGCCACAAGGAAAGCGGATTCTGTACACTTGCCCACGTCATGAGGACCGTAAACCGTCACTCTCGATAGACCGTAACGGCGCCCGTTGGATTTGCGGTCCTTGCAATGTGAAGGGGAATTACTGGGACCTATCAGCATTCCTCGCGAGGGTGGCTCCCGACGATAAAATCGGAGTTACCTCGTGGCTCCGCCAAACCGGGCTCCTAGCCAGAACCGGTGCCGGGAAGACGAAGCGCCGAGTCGTAGCGGAATACGACTACCACGACCGCTATGGCACACTGCTCTTTCAGTGCGTGCGCTTCAAACCTAAGGGTTTCAAGCAACGTTGTCCCAATGGAAAAGGTGGATGGATCTGGAATCTGCACAATGTTTCCCTCGTGCCCTACCGCCTTCCGGAACTCGTAGAGGCCGAGGTCGTCTTCATCGTCGAAGGCGAGAAAGACGCTGACAACCTCGTCAATATTGGCTTCACCGCGACATGCAGTCCTATGGGTGCCGGAAACTGGCGTCCGGAATTTAGCGGCTACTTCAATGTCGGCCAGTCCGTCGTTATTCTGCCCGACAATGATGAGCTGGGACGCCGACTGTTAACGATCACTGAAAACCGTGCTTTTCTGAACACACGCCGGTTGTAAGGACTCAACATCATCGTCGCCGGAGGCGACTGGGTGTGCACCGGAGCGGTGATCGACATCAATCCGGTTGCGCGTGACGGATCAAGGTTCCCCAACCGATTTTTCTGTGGCAACATCACCCAGGGGGATGTTTGGGCACCTGTAACGTGTGAACCTTTTCGTCGTGGATAGAGTGGTTTCTAGCAGAACCTGACCAGCTTTTCTGAAAGTGGAATCCCAATCCTCTCGGCGCACGTCCAGAAAAATACGTTTTTCGGTGATCGCTAACACGCCGACACGCCGAGCAGGTGGCTCGTTCCCTACATGGCCTCGTAGCGTCTATCAAGCGGATCGAGCTGCCCGGGCTGCTGGAAAAAGGCGACGTTAGCGACTGGGTACGGGGGCGCAACGCCAGAGAGGCTGTGAGCGAGCTGCGGGCGATGATCAACTCGGCACCGGAGTGGACTCCCTTGGCTGCTTCCCAACCGACCGATCCAACGATGCCGCGATTTTCCCTTACCGACACCGGGAACGCCGAACTTCTGGCGCATCTTGCCCACGGACATCTGAAGTACGACTACTGTCGCGGTGCCTGGCTCCTTTACCGTGGGCACTGGTGGGAGGCAGACCCTAAGGGCGAGGTGTACCGATTAGCTATGAATGCTGCTCGGACGCGTTACAAAGGGGCCGCGAACATCAACGACCTGGAGAGGCGCAAGGCAGAAGCGAAATGGGCTATTCAGAGCGAGTCGCGCCAGCGGATCGAGGCGGCGGTCACGCTCGCGCGCTCAGAACAATCAGTCGCGGATTCAGGCGACGGCTGGGACTGTGAGCCGTGGTTGCTCGGCGTCCGCAACGGAGTCGTAGACCTTAGAACTGGGGAGTTGCGCCCTGGCCGGCCAGAAGACCGGATCGCTCTACACGCGGCCGTCTGTTTCGATACAAATGCAAAATCGACACGGTGGGAACGGTTCCTCTTCGAAGTCTTTGAAGAGAACATCAATACAGTCGAGTTCGTAGCTCGCGCGGTAGGCTACTCGATCACGGGCTTAACCTCCGAGCAGGTTCTTTTCCTGTGCTACGGCTCCGGCGCGAACGGGAAGGGTGTGCTAATGCGGGTCCTTCACTACGTCCTTGGCGACTACGCACACAACTTACCATTTACTGCACTCGAACGAGAGGGACGTGCCTCGATCCCAACCGACATGGCGGATCTGGTTGGCAAGCGGTTTGTGACAGCCAGCGAGACGAACGAGGGGCGTAGGCTCAATGAGGCGCGCGTCAAGGCCTTGGTACATGGTGACCCGATGACGGCACGGCATCTCTTCTGCCGAGCGTTCACCTACCAGCCGAACGCAAAGCTCTGGCTCGCTGCTAACCACAAGCCGAGGGTCAGCGACGATTCGTTCGGCTTCTGGCGCAGTGTTCTGCTGGTCCCATTCCGCAAGCGGTTTGAAGGCCAGAACGACGACAAAAACCTCATCGAGTACCTCATCAAGCACGAGTCAGCCGGGGTGCTAGCTTGGGTCGTTCGCGGCTGCCTTGCCTGGCAAAGGCACGGGCTCAGACCACCCAACTCGATCATTGCAGCGACCCGGGTATATCGGAGCGAGTCGGACCTGCTCGAGAGCTTTATCCGGATGCGATGCGAGCGTGGTGATTTCGAATCCAGAGCCGGCGAACTGTTCAAGGCCTACTCCTCATGGGCGGACGATGAGGCGATTCCGCAGCGCGAGCGACTCGGAAGCCGAACGTTCGGCGAGCGAATGGCTGAACGGTTCAGGAAACACGAACGGAATGCCGGCAACTACTACGTCGGAGTGCGGCTAAGGGTGGAGGGTGTGGACCGTAAAGCCTCCACTTCCAATTAGCTCTTATGAGAAAAGGATTTCTAGGAAGGAATGCAAAACAACGCCGTAACCCTCCATCTCTCCACGCGCGGGCAGGAATTTGAGGCCGGCACGCCCACAGTGCTTACTCGCATCTAGGAACGGAGTTGAAAAGCCCCGAACATACATTGTCTGCACGCCTTGCAAAAAAAGCGAAGGACATTTCCTGCCTCACCGGACCAGGAGATCCAAGCCTATGCGCTCAAGCTTGAGGTGGCAAACGTTTTTTCGAACTATCGACCGTCGACCTTAGGGGAGGGTCACGAAAGGACAATCGGATGGAAGATCGATTGCTAACCGTTGAGGAGGTTGCCGACGTCCTCCGCATTCCTCGGAGCTGGATCTATGGAAGGATTCACGCGAGGACCTTGCCTTTTCCGATGACTAAGGTTGGTCACTATGTGCGTTTTCCGGAGGCCGGTGTGAGAGATTTCATAGAGTCGGCGACGCGTTCGGAGTACAGGAATGGGAACCAGAGAAAATCATGACCTTTGGTCTATGCAACCAAAGTCGTGAGAATAAGTCGTTCTTGGGCAATCGTTTATAGGCGTTCATCTAACATCATCTAACAGGATTCTGTTTTTGAGATCCGGGTTGACAAGTTACGGTGATACTGGGATACTGTACAAATGAAGAGGATAACGGTGGATCTCGAAGAGGCTCTCTACCGCCGCCTGAAGATCCAATGTGTCCTCGAGGATACCCACATCACCGATATTGTCCGGAAGCTTTTGGTGGAATACCTCGACAAAACTGGAGAGGAGACGAAGAAGATCAAAAAATAACCCGCTGGATAGCGGGCACGCCGCCTGTTGGCACCAGACGACGAGCCCTAACCAGCACTTCCTAATAAGGAGGAAGCGATGACTAAGCCGATTGTACATAAACCCCTGTGCGTAAACCCGACCAAACAGATCAGAAGTCTACAACTGGGTGTCGTGCCCACACCGGACAGGTGGGAGGTGCACCATGGCTAGAGGCTCAATTCTCACGAGAACCTTAGAGAACGGAAAGAAGCGATACGACACAGTCATTCGTGTCAACGGAAAGCAGCAATGGAAAACATTCAAAAAGAAGAAGGAAGCGGAGGATTATTTGGACCGGCACTCAACGGATGTGCGGGACGGGACCTACCGGGAAATGAAGAAGGCGACCTTCGGAGAGTATGTTGACCACTGGCGGCAGACGCACCTTCTTCCAGAGAGTTTCAAACCGTTCGCGATCAATGGCTATCTTTCGAACCTCGGGTTCCACATCGTGCCCGTGTTCGAAAACTGCCCGTTGACGGCGATCTCACCGGCCGAAATCAATATCCTCAAAGCCCAACTGCTGAAAGGGAATCGAGCCGAAGGGCGAAAGCCGGTTTCTCGAAAGACCGCTAGAAACGTCCTCAACCTAATGGGCAAGATATTCTGCGACGCGGTCCGGGATGGCTATTTGAGGGTGTCGCCGATGGGCGGAGTCGAAAGGCCGAAGATCGATCGGGAAAGAAAAGGTCGCGCACTTCAGCCGCGGTAGATTCAGGAGCATTGTTCTCGCTGCGGTTATGACAGGAATGCGTCGCGGCGAGCTGTTCGGGCTTCAGTGGGAGGACATAGACTGGGAGAAAAACGTCATCCATGTGAAACGGGCGCTTTATTGGCGGTATGGGAAGTACCAGCAACGAAAAGTGGGTCATCCCAATCACGTTTTCGTCAAACCTAAGTCGAAAGCATCGGTTCGTGACATTGATCTATCGCCGGTGCTTCGAAAAGATCTCCTCGGGCTCTACCTCGAAAGCGACAAGACTGGGCTGGTTTTCCAGACGAAGAGACGAACTCCGATTGATCCAGATGCCCTGATTCGTAGGAGATTCAAACCGGCGGTGACGCTAGCTAGTGTCGGTCATGTTCGTTGGCATGATCTTCGACATACGTACGGATCGTTGAAGATCGAACAGGGAGAAAACATCTACTACGTGCAACGACAGATGGGGCACAGCTCGATTCAGGTGACGATCGACATCTACGGACACCTGTTGGAGAAGCGAAAGCCAGAAGCGGCGGCCAGAACCGATGAAATTGTATTCGGTGGGCGCGGGCCATAGTCACTCAATCATCTCGGCTAAATACGGCACAGTTCGTCCCACTAGTTAATCAGCATTCCTGGGACTCATCCTGGTACTGGACCACACTCCGGGGATGTCAGACTAGTTCCGTTTCCCGCAGCTCTAGCGCGCCTTAGCGGGCTTGGGTCACCAAGAGGGCAACCGGCGAGCGTATTGTTCCAATCGTGATTCCGGCGATGCAGCGATACGGAAGTCGCGGTCACGCCTTCTCGTAGACAAATGCGGTCTTCGTTAGTGACTCACCGGTGTACCAATCCATGGCTTGGACCGTTCGGAACGCGGTCACTCCAGCCGTGTCCTTTACGCCGTCGAATCCGCCGGTCTCGTCTTTATAGCGAAAACTAAACTCCACTAATAGCGGTGAAGCTGCCGCTGCGCCGTGGCGGTCGTGCCAAAGGATGAGACCACACTCCGCCTCGGTCTTTCCGTGGAGCTTGATACTTGCCCCAGTAATCACTCGTTCCAGAGCAGTGAAACCGCCTACCCGCTCGACAGGCTCGGCGCTCACCGCACTCTTGAGTCGATCCTCCAGGCCAGGACAATTCTCGAAGATGTTTCCGAGACTGCTCCAAATACGGTCTACTGAAACCGGACACGTGGCAGAGAAACTGTAGAGGACTTGAAACTCCGGCTTCACATCCTGTTCGAACTTGTGCGAGGCATTCGCGACCTTCAGTCGGTGCCTCTCCACCAGCTTCCGATCGATATCGCGGATCTTCAGTGTGAAGTTTGATCTGTGTTTGAGAATGTCATACCTCCGACGGAACACAAACTTGTTCTTTCGTAAAACCAAGCTTTCCGTGTCGTAGAAGACGATCTCGCGCACCTTCTTCACGGTGCTGAACTTACCCTTTACCTCGATGTCCTTGCCCTTGAGATTACGCGTCAAGTCTTCGCCAAAGCGCTCAGCTATCACGAGGATGTCGTCGTTCTTACCGAAACGTTCGGTAGACAACATCAGCTTCATCTCACGTCGTGAGAGCTTAGAGATAGCCGTTCTCCCGTTTCGCAAGTTGGCGCCACACGCCCCCTGCTGTGGCCAACATGTTTCTGCCCTCTCTTAACCGAGTTCTCCTCCGACGGGGTCCAACAGGCTCTCCACCAGCCCACCGTCAGAACAGCGGACGAAGCCTCGTGGGTGCGTCGATCAGCTTGTTCCCGAACTTCACGATTAGAGCGCCTACCACCGCCCCGTGAATAATGGCAGTTAGGGCACCACCTGCAATCTTGACAGCGATCATACCCAGGATTATGAGGATCCCCCACACTGACATGAATGGTAAGAGCAGCGCGAACAGCATTTGTTTCAGAAATCCACTCTTGTAGAAGAGTCTCATTAATCTCTCCATGAACTGATAAGCGTCGAGAACCCCGTTGCAGAACTTTTTGATCAGATCCAATAAATTCTTGAGAAATCCCGGTTTGGCGAACCACTTCTTCAAAACCTCTCCAGCCTTGTTGAGGGCGAACTTTACGCCAAAGATTTTGCTGAAGATCTCGAACGCCTCAATTACGATGTCCGCAAGAAAATCCAGGGCAATCCGAAATTTCTTTGCCACTGTCGCCGTCGCTTTCGTCTTGTTTGCGAGGATCAACCCCCCTCCTCCGATTCCGCCCGCGGCGAAGATGATGCGGTAATCACCAACCTCATCCATCCCGACACTCTGAAACTGATTGTACTCAGTCATGTAGGAATAGTTGAGCATCTGACCCTCGAGTTCTATCGCGGCCGAAGCAACCCGGATTGCTTCGGCGGATAGTCGTTCGGTCTCGACCTTCCGGATCGGATTAAGCTCTGTAGCGTCCGCAGGTACAACAAGACTGAAAAGCTCCTCGTTGAGCGCAGCGGCCCCCGCTTCTAGGACAACTGGGAAATTCTCTTTCTTTTTGGGCTTGGTTTTGAAGTCGTTCGGCGAAAAGTCCTTCAGCGCGACAGTAAGTGCACCCTTCGCCGCCAACAGTTCGGCGTCCGACCAGTAGATGAGGTCGGCATCTGGCATGTACTGAACCTTGACGCAAGGGGGAGTTCCCTTCCGGTGAACTTGCTCTTGAGACCCGGTGCGAAAGACTGCTTGGTATCGGCAAGAAAGAAGGCACTCTCCATCGGATCCAGCACGGCAAACAGCCTTGGCAGAGTTGGCATTTGAATCTCCTCTTATACTGGACTGGTTGGGCGACAGGATTCATCTAGTAGAGTCCTATCACACTTTTTTTCGCGCTCCGAGCGGGTGTACGCTAATACTTCGGTTGAAACGCTGATGCTGAAACCCGCTTCGAAGGGCCTAGAGATTTGTATGTGAAGACCCTACAGGTATGGATGTGAAATCGATATCAGGAAAACCCGGATTTTTCGCTTCGCAACGCCTTCGTGGTTTTTTCCGAAAGTCAACCACGTCCGAAACTAGCATATTACCTGCCGACCTGCTCAGGGGTTGCATCTACTGATGTCCCCGTGCCGACGATTGCGAGTGCCGCAAGGCGCCTCCAAACCTTGTCATAGGCGCATAAATTGCTAATGGCTTCTAGGGGTTTTCCTGATGGCTCACGTTTTGCGACGTTAGGAATCCCCAAATGGAAACACGACAACGAAGAATCAACGACTTGGATGAGGCCGAATGGGAGCTTCGGAAGGGCCAAGAGACGACGTTGCAGAACTCTTCATCGCTCAGTTACCTTTGTTTTGGCCATTCTCTTCCGCCTGGGCTCGAGATACCTGAGACCGTATTGCTCTTTATATAAGCAGTCTCTCTTTGATTGCCCAGTTGGAGATCGGAGATTACCGCGATCCGGTATATGCACGCCTTTGCGCAGTATCCTAGAACATGCCTGAAGGAATTGGATTCTATCTGGTAGCGATGCTGAACTTGACGAGTTGTTAGATGGATGTTAGATATCGGCGCATTTGGGGCACTTTCCAACCCCCGTCACTTAACCGTAAATTACTGAAAAAGAAGTGGTAGCGACGGGTGGACTTGAACCACCGACCTTGGGGTTATGAATCCCACGCTCTAACCACCTGAGCTACGTCGCCTTGCTTGAAGAGCCGTTTTCTTGATGCGGCACAGCATTGTGCTTCGGGAATAACTGTATTTTCAAGGGCAAACTCTTGCCCAGGGGACGGATGTTGTTGTTGGGCTCGGTAATTCTGGTACGGAGGGAAGGGTTAGAAGCCGGGGACCCCGGTAGGACTCTCCAGGGCGCGCTTCATGATTTTGAGCTCCTTCAAGAGCAGTTGCCGGAGAGACTCGTCCAGCTCTTTTTCGTCGGTCTGAATATTCCGTTGGAGTCTCGATGCGACCATGACCAGGCGCGAAGCGCCAATGCGCTTGGAGCCGTCAACAACCGTCGGAACGGCGGATGCAAGGTCCTCCGTCAGGGTACTTCCTTGATCGAGCTCGTCAATCGCTTTATATACGGCGGTTTTGAATCTCTTGAGGGCTTCGGCTGCTTTGTTTTCTTTCTTGTCTTTCTTGGAGGGCTCCGCGGACTCGTCTGATTCCGGAGAAGCCTTCTGGTCGCTAGCGGTGCCGATTCCCTCCTTCGGCTTCTCTTGTTCCGTCGACGTATCCTGGACCTCTTCAGTGCTCGAGTCAGCTCCTAGAGCCGCCCGTACCTTCTGAAGGAGATCCGTTACCCTGAGCGGTTTTGTAATGTAGTGATGGCAGCCCAATCTGGCTGCCTTCCTTACCGTGTCCATGTCTGCCAAGGAGCTGGAAACGATCAGCGGTATGTCCTTGTATTTCTCGTTCTCCTTCATCTTGCTCAGGAGTTCGAGTCCATCCATTTCCGGCATCATGATGTCGCTGATGACAAGTTCGATTTCGTTGTCGTGATCCAGGCGGTCGAGGGCTTCCCGGCCGGTGTTTGCGACAACGGTCTTGTAGCCCACCTTCTCCAGGTTTACCGCCAAGAGCTTGGCATTGATGGGGTTGTCTTCAACGATGAGTACGTGCATGGCTTTCTCGTCCCGCAAACATCTCTATCGGAATTTTCCGCGCGGTCTTTAAGGATCGAATAGAAGACTAAATGTTTTGCTCGAGTCAGTCGAAATGATGGGCGAGCAAACTTTAGAGAACTCCTTTTTTTACAGCCGTTTGGGGCAGTGGGACCCTACGGGACCGTCTTGCTATGGAGATCACCCAGAATCTGCAGTCCCGAGCGAATTCGACAGTTAGCACAGCAGATCTCGACGCGGAACTGCAACTGACGGTCCTGAAGCACCTTCGGCCAGTTTCCACAGCTCTGGCCACGCTCTTCGCACTCCTTGCTTTGCTTCTTTCTCTTTCCGCTTTTGGTCCTGCGACATTCTCCTCACTTCTTTGCTCGGTTTTTTCTGCCGGTTTGCTCTTGGGCATACGCGAGGCTGCTTCCCGCCAGTGGATTCGTTCTCGATGGAGCCACCCAGCCAGTTTCCTTGTCGCCATGACCGCATTGGGAAACAGCATTCTTCATTTGCAGCTGGCGTCTGATCCACAGTTTTTCATCCCTCTGATTCTGGTCGTACTCGGAGCGGGGTTTTTCATTTTGTCGACACCCTGGTTTCTCACCACGATTCTGGTGGCAGTCACTGCTTGGTCGGCTTCGGTTGCATCGTCCGGACACTTGGGCGAGCGGGTCGGTTTCGGGCTGGCACTTCTGGGCGCGGCGGCGCTGGCTGGTTTGATTCACAAAACCCGGGTTCAGACGATCCGGCGCTCCATCGCCATGTCGCATCAGGTCGGCAACCTCGAATCGGTTCTGGAACAATCCCGCAACGAATACCTTGAGCTCCAACAGACGGCCGAGAACTCAAACAGAGATCTGCAAGCTTCCCTGAGTGCGACAAGGGCCGCGGAGACGCGGTATCGGCGCTTGAACGAGTTTGCTCTCGAAGGCGTGGTGGTTCACGAAAACGGCGTCGTGCTGGATACAACGGAAGCCGCAGCGAAACTATTCGGACAGCGAGCCTCGGAACTGATCGGGCGCAATCTGTCCACCCTGCTGACTTCCGATTCACTCGGTCTAGTGCAAAGCTCCTTTGCGGATTACGAGACCGCTTGCGAAGCGACGGGGTTGAGCAAAGCAGGAGAGCAGTTCCCCATTGAAGTCATCAGCAAGCCGGTCCCCTACGAGGATCGGGTCGTCAAGGTGGCCTGTATTCGGGATTTGACTCTCTCGAAGCAAAGATCCGAGGAGCTCACCAAAGCCAAAGAGTCAGCCGAATCTGCAAACAAGATCAAGAGCGAGTTCTTGGCCAACATGAGCCACGAAATCCGAACTCCCATGAACGGAATCATCGGAATGACGGAGCTTGCATTGGACACGGAACTGACGGCGGAACAACGGGATTATCTCGAAGCCGTGAAGATGTCGTCGGACTCGCTGTTGTCGTTGCTGAACGATGTCCTCGATTTTTCGAAGATAGAGGCGGGGAAGCTCGACCTCAACCTGATCTCGTTCAACCTCCAAGAGAGCCTTGGAAACGCTCTCAACACGCTCGCTGTTCGGGCGCACCAAAAGGGGCTAGCTTTGGCGTGCAACATTTTGCCGGATGTGCCCGACGCGTTGGTGGGCGATCCACATAGGTTGCGGCAGGTGATTCTCAACCTGGTGGGAAATGCCATCAAGTTCACACAGCAGGGAGAAGTGCTTGTCCACGTGGCCTCCGAAATCCAGTCATCCGATTCTGTCAACCTGCATGTTGTCGTGACCGACACAGGCATTGGCATTCCCGACGAGAAGCTCGACATGGTATTTGAAGGCTTCTCACAGGTGGACAGCTCTGCCACTCGTGAACATGGGGGAACCGGATTGGGTCTGGCCATTTCCCGGCAGTTGGTCGAGATGATGGGTGGCGAGATCTGGGTCGAGAGCGTCCCGGGCCAGGGGAGCGCGTTTCACTTTACCGCGTCGCTTGGGCTTCAAACTGGAGCCCTGAAGGGCGAGTCTGTGCCCGCCGAGCTCGAGGATCTTCGTGTGCTGCTGATCGACGACAGCGATACCGGCGCACGCCTCACCCAGGGTCTTCTGCTGCAGTGGCAGATGAACCCAAGGGTGGTGCGAGACGCCGATTCCGCTCTGCGCGCTTTCCAGGAAGCGCGTGATGCAGGGCACCCGTACTCACTCGTAATCGTCGATGACTTCTTGTCGGAACGAGAAATACTGGGTTTGGCGAGCCACATCAATCGCACGATAGAGAATGAAACCCCGATTGTGCTCTTCTCTTCCGGGATTCGGTCCGTGGTCGACTCGAAACTGCAGGAGTGTGGGATCAAGGCCGTGGTCAAGAAACCAATCAATCACTCGGATCTTTCCGAAACCCTGCGGAGCATCCTCGGGAGACAGGCGGAACTGCCGGTTCCCGAGCGCAGGGATCGAGGTATTTCGCCCAGTGACGAACCGCTTCGAGTTCTGCTGGCCGAAGACAACGCCATCAATCAGGTCTTGACGGTATGCATACTGGAAAAGAGAGGACATTCCGTGGTTGTCACCAGCAACGGAGAGGAAGCGCTGGCTGCTTTCGAGCAACAAGAATTCGATGTCATTCTGATGGATGTTCAGATGCCCCGGATGAATGGGTTGGAGGCTTCGTCGGCGATCCGCGAGCGCGAAGGAGAAAGCGGGAGATTCACCCCGATTCTTGCTCTCACGGCTCATGCCATGACAGGCGACCGTGAACGATGCCTGGCGGCAGGAATGGATGCTTACATCACGAAACCTTTCCAAGCCAAGAATCTCTTGGAGGCGATCGAGGGTCTGAGCCTGAAACGCAGGAAAGCGAACCCCAGCGATGGCTTTGGCGACAGCGATGCCGGGTTGGATCGGACGAGTTCTCGGCTCCTGTCAGAGACAATAGGGTAAGACATGAAAGTCCTAGTTGCAGATGACGATCCCGTCTCTCGCCGGATGCTAGAGGCCAGACTGTATCAGACGGGCTACGAAGCGATTCTTGCCGCCGACGGGGTGGAGGCCTGGAGAGTCCTGCAGGAGCAGAATTGTCCGACGTTGGCAATCGTGGATTGGATGATGCCGCATATGGACGGTATCGAAGTGTGCCGCAGGGTCCGGCGAAAGCAAAAGGGACCGTATGTTTACGTCATTCTCCTGACTGCCAAAAACGAGAAAGAGGATATCGTCCGAGGCTTGGATTCCGGCGCCGATGACTATCTCACCAAGCCCTTCAACTCTGAAGAACTGGATGCGCGTCTCCGGTCCGGGAGACGGATCATGGATCTGCAAACGGAGTTGATCGCGGCTCGTGAATCCTTGCGGATTCAAGCGACCCATGATTCGATGACGGGGCTCTGGAATCGACGGGCTATCCTGGATGCACTGCACGAAGAAATTGAGAAGGCCAACAAGAGAAAAGAGGCAATGGCCGTCCTCATGGCCGACGTAGATCATTTCAAAAAGATCAACGATACTTACGGACACAGTGTTGGGGATGATGTCTTGTCCGAGGTTGCCCACAGAATGCGCGACGCAATCCGTGGTTCCGACTCGATTGGTCGCTATGGTGGCGAGGAGTTCCTGATCGTTCACCCGAGGTGTACAGCCGAGAATTCGGTGATACTTGCCGAAAGGCTTCGAGATGCAGTTCAAGCGCGACCCGTCACAACCTCTCATTGCGGCCTTCCGATCACCGTGAGCCTTGGAGTCGCTGTCAAGGAACCCGAGACGCCAATCGAAGTCGATGCCCTGCTCGTGGATGCAGATGCCGCCCTCTATAAAGCCAAGAACATGGGGCGCAACCGGATCATGCTCGCATCGGAGCGGGACCTCTTCCTGGGTCCTTTGTTCGACGCGCCCACCCCCGTGCTTACCTAAAGAGCTGTCAGCGATCAGCGCTGACTGGCGCAACGCGCCAGTCGGACGCTGATCGCTCTCCAGTAACTGCTCGCGGATCTGCTGTTATATGTGTAACTTAGCAAATCGCCAAGAACCACGTTTTTCAGGCTGTGCAGTGCAGTTACTTTACCAAGTGACCGGCGCGACGCGCCGGTCAGACGCTGATAGCCTATGTTGGCTTAAACCGCAGGATCAGTCCCACTCCAACAGCCGCGAGAACGATGCCGAGATAAAACCACACTTCGGGCGGTGATTTGGGACGGTGCCACGCCATCGTTACGAACGTGCTGATGATGGGTGCGCCGGCAAAGACGAGGGATGGAACAAATGCTGGAGTGCCGCCGAACTTGAGCGCGAGGATGATGCCGAGCGCGCCCACTGCTCCCAGAACGCCGCCCCCGATGGCGAAGGAAACTCCCCTCGCATTGAAGTCCCACGGTTCCATCTTTGCGGCCAGCAGACCCAACGGCACGAGTACGGCGGTAATAAAATAAGCGATCCCGACACAAAGAAATGCTCTAATCGAACCCTGTTTCAGCAGAACCTGTCCTTCGTGAAGAACTGGGACATACGCGCCCCAAGAGAAAACTGTAAGTAGGACGAAGACAATCCATAGGTCAGACCTCATCATGATCTCCTTCTGAGAAACGGGCATCCGTGCCAAATAGCGATTTTGTACTGTCGCACAGTCTTGGTTAGCATTCGCCTGCGGATTCTCTCATTATCTGCTCCATTTGTCCCGGATTTCCCTTTGCTCGTCGGTCGTCCCGTCGATGGCCGGCAAAAATCAGTCGAAGTCGTGGATTGCCAAGAGTAAGATTATAGATCCGACCGTGTATTTCGGGCTGGACTCTCTCTCGATTCACGCACGAAAGGGTCGGCCCGAGAGCTTCCGATGCAAACAAGGTGCGATTCGGAGTCCATATGAGCCAGTGGGGCAAGTTGCTCAGTTTTGCGATGGCGATTCACCTGGGAGTTGCTCCGGGGTTCGCCCGTCATGATGCCGTTGCCCTGGGGCGCGAGTCTATCGAGCCCGGCCAGTTGAGAGAATGGTTGACACATTTCTCCTCAGATTTTTTCGAGGGAAGGCGCACCTTTACGGAGGGTTTGGGTTTGGCTGCGGCTTATATTGCCTCGCAGCTTCACACTTGGGGTGTACAACCGGCGGGTGATGATGGGTCCTACATCCAACGGGTTCGAGTCCTGGATGTGAAGAGTCGGAACCGATCGACCGTGACCGTGGAGGTGGGACCTCACGTGCGGGTCTTCCGGGATGGAGAGGGCCTTCGTTTTCCACGTAACATCGGAGGGCGGCGTTCCTTCACGTCCGACGAGATCGTCTTCGTAGGCTATGGGGTCGATGCTCCCACTATGGATCATGATGATTACGAGAATACGTCCGTTGACGGAAAGGTTGCAATCTGGCTAGGCCGGAAAGGCCCCAATACCTTGAGTGCCCGCTACAGCGCGATGCTGGCAGCCCGGGGCCGTTACGCCGTAGACCAGAAGGGCGCGTCGGCGAGTATTGGAGTGTCGAATCGGAGCCGCTCGGACAGATCACGCAACCGGGCCGATGGCTCCTCTTATGGATCTGTCCGCCGTGAAGGATTCGGTACTGGCGCTATCGGGCGGGGGGATTTCACCACTGTTCAACGATTGGACCGAAGGATGCCCCCAACGCTGACGGCAGAGGACGAATTCTTCGAATTTCTCTTTTCGGGCGAAGAGACCTCTTATTCGGTTCTCCAGGAAAAAGCAGACCAAAGGGAGCCTCTGCCTCGATTTGAACTGCGGAACGTGCGCATCACCTTCAACCTGGATGCGGAGTATGAGGTGGTTCGAACGCGCTATACGCGAAACGTTGTCGGTGTGGTCGAGGGAACAGATACCAAGCTCCGAGACACCTACATGGCGTTTGGTGCCCATTTTGACCACGTGGGATACTCCGAGGGCGAAGTGGTCGACAACCCGAACGGACCGAGGAGAGTGGCGCCGCGGGGACGGGTGCATGAGGGTGCCAGGGATGATCGAATATGGAACGGAGCCGACGATAACGGCTCGGGATGTATGACCATCCTCGCTGTGGCGCGCGCCTTTTCGCTGGGGCCGCGGCCGCGAAGGTCTCTTCTTTTCGTTTGGCATTCCGGTGAGGAACGGGGTCTGCTGGGCTCGCGTTTTTTCGCGGATTATCCGACGGTCCCGCTCAAAGATATCATGGCCCATTTGAACATGGACATGGTCGGGAGGAACCGCGACGACAACCCTGGTGAAGGGAACACACTTTATGTGGTTGGATCCGATCGGGTCAGCACCGAGCTGCACAATACGATGATTGAGGCCAACGCCGCACTGGCGCGCCCGCTCGCGCTGGACTTCGAGCTGAACGATCCCTCTGACGTGGAGCAAGTCTATTATCGGAGTGATCACTATAGTTACGCCGCCCAGGGTATTCCCGTGTTGTTTTTGACCACCGGTTTGCACTCGGACTACCACGGCAATCTGGACAGTGCGGAAAAGATCGATTACGAAAAGATGGCCCGAATCGGTCGGCTCGCGTACGAGATAGGAATGAGAGTCGGCAATCTGGATCGCCCTCCCGCGAGAGATCGTCTGGGCGCTCGCCTTGGGAAAGGGGATACCGGCAAACTCGGAACGCCTTGAGCTCCAGCGGGGTCTGGAGAAATTTTCTCACGAAAGCAGCACCGGGTCGAGAGAGCGTGCCAGGTGGCTTGTTCGGCAGTTACGGCGATCGCGGTCGAAGATACGGAAGGATCGTGAAAATGACAACATCCTCTATGCTCACGCGCCTCTTGGTGGTGTGCGCGATGCTGAGCGGCGGCGCTTTCGCTGGCCAACTTTCTCCCGCCAACGAATCGGATCATTCTCTCCTTCGGGATTTCCAGTGGAGATCTATGGGCCCGGCCAACATGGGGGGGCGGATCGACGACATCGCGGTAGTGGAGAGCAAACCCTATGTGATGTACCTGGGCTTTGCCACCGGGGGAGTTTGGAAAACTATAAACAACTGCACGACCTGGACCCCGGTTTTCGATACCTATGCCACATCATCGGTCGGCGATGTGGCCGTGTGCCAATCGAACCCCGAGATCGTGTGGGTGGGGACGGGAGAAGCCAACAACCGCCAGAGTTCTTCTTTTGGAGATGGAATCTACAAGTCGACGAATGGAGGAAGGACTTTCAAACGCATGGGACTCCAGGAGACGCAAACGATCGCCAGGATACGAGTTCATCCGGAGAACCCGGACGTGGTTTACGTGGCGGCTCCAGGCCACCTGTTCGGCCCGAATCCGGAACGTGGCGTCTATCGGAGCGCGGACGGCGGAGCAACGTGGGCAAGGATCTTGTTCGTTGACGACGATACCGGTTTCACCGATATCGTCATGCATCCGAAGGACAACGATACCCTTTTCGCGGCTTCGTACCAGCGGAGACGTACCCCGTGGGGTTTCAATGGTGGTGGGCCTGGTAGCGGTATTTGGAAGACCACGGACGGGGGCGAGACATGGATTCGGCTCTCAGGAAACGGATTGCCGGACGGGATGATGGGGCGTGTCGGACTCGCCGTCTCGCGTTCGAAGCCGGGGGTGGTCTACGCTCAGATCGAGGTAGGCTTCCAGAGCCCACGGCGGCCCAGAGGGAGGCGTCCTGCCAAAGAGGGACCTCCCGATCCACAGCGAAGCGGTGTGTGGCTCTCGGAAGACGACGGAGAGACGTGGCAGATCAGGAGCAACAACAACAACCGGCCGATGTACTACAGTCAGATTCGGGTAGACCCCAGCGACGACCAGACCGTTTATACGATGGGTGCTTCCTTTTACAGATCGGTCGACGGAGGCCGAAACTTCGAAGTCGTCGGCGGCATTGCACATGCAGATCATCACGCACTATGGATCAACCCGCACAATAGCAACCATCTGGTCCTCGGAAACGACGGAGGCCTGGATATCAGCTACGACCAGGGCCGGACATGGGAATTTGTGAACAATTTTGCCGTGGGCCAGTTCTACGCCATCGGCGTCGACATGCGCAAACCTTACTACGTCTATGGAGGACTCCAGGACAACGGAAGCTGGGGAGCTCCGAGTCGGACCCGGAGCGCGCTCGGCATTACCAATATGGATTGGTTCCGTATCGGAGGAGGCGACGGGTTCCATGTTCAGGTAGACCCCACGGATTACAACAATGTCTATCTGGAGTCTCAGTACGGAAACGTCGTTCGACTCGATTTGTCAACGGCGGAGCGAGTCGCCATCCGGCCCAGATCTGCGGCTCCGGAGAGACGCGGCCGGCCCGGACGCTTCGGTCGTCGAGGTCCGACCCGGAGCAACATTGTCCCTGAGCCACCGGAGGGCGAGCGATATCGCTTCAACTGGAACACTCCCATCCATCTGTCCCCGCACAATCCTCACACCCTCTACGTCGGTGCAAACAAACTTTTCAGGTCCGTGAATCGGGGAGAAACATGGATGGGGAGCGAGGACCTGACCAGAAAACTCGACCGCAAACAGATGTCGATCATGGGAGTGCGGGGAGACGAACCGATGCTGTCCAAGCATGACGGGACGGCAAGCTACGGAACCATCGTTACGATCGCCGAGTCTGCCGTTCTGCCCGGTGTGATCTGGGTGGGGACCGATGACGGTAACGTTCAGCTCAGCCGCGATGGCGCCCGAACCTGGACGGACGTGAGGCAAAATATTGGCGGCGGCCCCACAATGCGCGATGATCATCAGGTATCGCGCGTGGAGCCCTCGCGTTTCGATGCCGCTACCTGTTATGTCAGTATCGACGGACATCGAAGCGATGACCTGAATCCTTATGTCTTCGTCACTCGCGACTACGGGGAGACCTGGCAATCCCTTTCCGCCGGCTTGCCGAAAGGCAATGTGAATGTGATCAGACAGGACCCGCGAAACAAGGAGATGCTCTATCTGGGGACCGAGTTTGCGTTCTACATTTCGCTCGACGGGGGCAAGGACTGGCATCGGTTCATGAACGGGCTTCCCAGCGTGCGGGTGGACGATATTCTGGTCCACCCTCGGGATAGCGACCTCATCGTGGGAACGCATGGACGCAGCATCTTTGTCATCGATGACATCGGACCGCTGCAGCAACTAGGGAAAAAGGCGCTCGAGTCCGACGTCCACCTATTCGATGTGAGACCCGCAACACGCTGGAGAGAAGATGTAACCCTGAACCGCACCATGGGCGGCGCGAAACACTTTCGCGGTCGGAATCCGCCCTTCGGCACGGCCGTCAGCTACTTTTTGAAATCCGTGGCGCAAGCTGCAAAGATCGAGATCTCCGATATCGACGGCCGAATCGTTCGTAGTATCGAGGGGAAAAAGACTGCCGGTTTGAACCGCGTCCGTTGGGATCTGAGGCGCGATCCCCCTCCACCGCCGGACGAGAATGGCCAGAGAGCCGGACGTGATCGCAGGCGGCCCGGGCCGGTGGTGGGGTCGGGTACATATTTCGTCAAACTCTCCGTGGATGAGAATGAGCGCACGACAAAGATACGAGTCGAGGAAGATCATTAACGCTGTCCGCTTACCGCCGTCCGCCCACCGCGGCAAATCTTTGCACGCGGTCTCTCGAGATCCATTGCGGAAAGCGGAGAGCGGAGAGCGGAGAGCGTAAGAAACGCTATGCCCAAAAACCGTCTTGTGTTCTTGATATCCTTGTTCTGGATCTGGGTTTCGGCTGCAGCCTCGTTCGTAAAAGGGACGGAACCGGGTCTTCTCGAGCCGGACGAGGCCTGGGCGCGAGCTCAGATGCAGAGGATGAGCCTCAGGGAGAAAGTCGGACAACTGATCAAGCTCCGCGTCCACGGAGACTTCCTCAATCGCCGAAGTGAGGAGTTTGCGGAATTGGAGAATCAGGTGCGTCGGAATCAGATCGGCGGACTGGTTCTCTTCGCGGGAAACGTTTATGAGTCGGCGGCGTTGCTCAACGAGCTACAGATGAAATCAAAGCTGCCGTTGCTGGTAGCGGCGGATTTTGAGCGAGGGGCATCCTTTCGTATCGACGACACCACGTCGTTTCCCTGGACCATGGCCATCGGGGCGACCGGATCGGACGAGTTTTCCTACCAGCAAGGAGCGATCACGGCCCGCGAAGCCAGAGCACTCGGTGTTCACTGGGTCTACGCACCTGTCATGGATGTGAACAACAATCCTGATAATCCGGTCATCAACGTTCGCTCCTACGGTGAAGACCCGAAGCTGGTCGCGCGACTCGGGTCTGCGTTCATCAGGGGTTGCCGAAACAACGGGGTGCTTGCAACAGCCAAACATTTTCCAGGTCATGGCGATACCTCAGTCGACTCTCACTTCGGACTGCCGGTGGTTACGGCAGATGCGTCGCGGCTTGACGCCATCGAACTCGTTCCGTTTCGTCAGGCTATCGGCGCCGGGGTCGATGCCATCATGACGGCACACGTTGCAGTGCCGAGTGTAACAGCCGGAAAACGGACTCCCGCGACCCTGTCCTACCGAGTTCTGACGGACTTGCTGCGGAAAAAACTCAAATTCGGCGGATTGATCGTTACCGACGCCATGGAAATGGCGGGAGTCACGAGCCGCTACTGGACCGGAATGGCCGCCATCCGCGCAATTCAGGCCGGAGCCGATGTCTTGTTGATGCCGCCGAGCGTCGACGTTGCGATCAATGAGATTGTCCGAGCCGTGAAGCGGGGGGACATTGCCAAACAGCGCGTGGATCAGTCGGTAAAGAGGGTTTTGCTGGCGAAAACCCGTGCGGGGCTGCACGTAAGCCGGACGGTCGCGCTGGAAGATCTCAGCTCGCGGGTAGGGCGGCCGGAAGACAGACGCCTGGGCCAGGCCATGGCGGACCGTTCGATGACGCTTGTCAGGGACCGGGATCGAGTATTGCCCTTGGACACACGGCGGCCGCAAAAGGTATTCAGTCTTATTCTATCCGCCCATCTGGACCCGTTTCCGCTGCAGACGTTTCAACGCCAATTGCGTCGTCGCTTTCCTGCGATTGAAACGGCATCCATTGAACGACGCGCGACGGCCGACTCCATCAAGAAGGCCACACGAGATTCGGCGGCGTCGGATGTCATTGTGGTGGCGACATTGGTTCGCTTGACGTCGTCCGGGCGGATCATGCTGACGGGTGATCAGCGAGCTGTCATTCGGCGCCTGTTTCGTATGAAGAAGCCTATTGTGTGGGTTGCCTTCGGCAACCCGTACGTTCTGAAGCACTATCCGGACGCACCGGCCTACCTTTGCACCTTCAGCCATGCGGACGTGTCCCAGGTGGCCGCGGCTAGGGCCCTGACTGGAGAGATCGAGATTTCGGGCAGGTTGCCGGTTTCGATCCCTCGACGCGCGCGGATTGGTGACGGCATCGTTGTCCCGCGATTGAACATGAAGCTCACGAGGGCGAGTCCTCAAGAGACGGGGCTCCGGGCGAATGCCTTTGAAGAGACAAGACAGTTGCTGGATTCTTTGGTTCGCGAGGGAGCTTTTCCCGGGGCGTCCGTGATGGTCGGCTACCAGGGAAAGATCGTCCTGGAGGCCACATCCGGGAAGTTGAGTGGGACCGCTGGATCCAACCGAGTCAGCTCCCAGACGATCTACGATCTTGACTCCTTGACAGAGGGGGTGGGCACCACCACTGCCGCCATGATGCTTCACGGGGACGGTTCCCTCCTGCTCGGTGCGAGAGTTCAGGACTACGTGCCGGAATTTCGTGGCCGCTGGAAGGCTCGAACGACCGTCTCGCATTTGTTGGCCCATACTTCCGGCTTGCCGGCGCATCGGCGCCTGTATGAGAAGGGATCGAGCTACGAGGAAATCCTCGAGCAGGTCTATTCAGTCCCGCTGGAGCGAGAGCCGGGCAAGCGGGTCGTTCACAGCGATCTGGGGATCATTCTCCTCGGTGAAATACTGTCTCGCACCTCCGGGCGTCCGCTCGACCAGTTCTTGAACGACTCCCTGTTCATCCCTCTGGGCATGAAGTCTACGGCCTACAATCCTCCGGCGGTCTGGTTGGGCCGCATTGCACCCACAGAAAAAGATCCTTCGCGCGGGCGCCTGGTACACGGCGAGGTCCACGACAAGAACAGCTTCGCGATGGGTGGGGTCTCGGGGCACGCCGGTCTTTTCAGCGACGCGGAGGATCTGGCCATTTTCGCGCAGATGCTCCTCAATGGTGGAGTTTATGATCATCGGCGTTATCTGCAGCCAGCTATCCTGGCCCGATTCACAGGGAGTCATCCGAATCGTGGCCCGTCAATGGGCTGGAGAAGGGGACCGGCGCAACACTGGATAGCGCGCGCGTTTTCCCGGTCCGCATACTGGCGGGCCGGCGTCACCGGAGCCATGATGTGCGTGGATCCGGACAGACGAATGTTTCTCATTTTCTTATCGAACGCGATCCATTCGACGCGGGAAGACCGTCCAATCGAGGAGGCAAGAAGAAGGATTGCGGAATCGATCGTGAAAGAGTTCAAGAAGTGATCGGCCACGCGTCGTGTCACCGGAGGAACCGGGTGTGGCGGGCGACGGATGATTTCTAAAACAGGAGGAGCGGGACCATGTCGGAACTGAGCGGGAAAATTGGCGTTGTTTTTGGTGTGGCGAACAAGCGTTCCATCGCATGGTCTATCGCTCGAGCCTGGGCCGAAAACGGAGCGACCCTGGCCTTCACGTACCAGGGCGAACGCCTCAAGAGCAACGTCGAGAATCTAACGCGCGAGTTGGGCTCCAATACCTTATTGCTTCCCTGTGACGTCTCCAGCGATGCCCAGATCGAGAGGGTTTTTGCTGACATCGGGAAAGAGTACGGGAAACTGGACCTTCTTCTGCACTCGGTCGCGTTTGCTCCGCGAGAGGCGCTCGAGGAAGAGTTTCTCGAGACGAGCCGGGAAGCCTTTCAGGTAGCGCAGGATGTGAGCGCCTATTCTCTCATCGCGCTGACCAGAGCTGCGGTGCCCTTGATGCGGGATGGTGGCAGCATCGTCGCCATGACTTACTACGGTGCTGTCAAAGTCATGCCCCACTACAATGTGATGGGGGTGGCGAAAGCATCCCTGGAAGCCACGAATCGCTATCTTGCCTATGATCTGGGACCCAGGAGGATCCGGGTCAACTGCATCAGCGCCGGGCCAGTCAACACACTGGCGGCGCGAGGCATCGCCGGGTTCACGGGGATTCTCAAACACTACGCAGAGCACGCCCCCTTGAAGCGAAATGTGACCCCAGAGGAGTTGGGCGCCATGGGAGTATTCCTGGCGTCCGACGGCGCCGCTGCCATTACCGGTCAGGTCCTCTACGTAGATTGCGGCTACCAAATCATGGGGATGTGAAGGGACGTCCCCCACGTTTCCTGTTTTCCCGAACTCCATTTGTTACAAAGAACTAGGAAACGTGGGGGATGTCCCTTTCGTTGAGCACGGAGCATCGTACCGTCTCGCGACGCCAGCGCGTTTTTGCTAGAGTAACCAACATGAAAAACACGAGCGTCCTGGTCTTGGGGAGGCCTCAGGAAAGTCAACTCCGTCTGCTTGCCGAAGCGCCGGACTGCGTCGTTTGCGTAGGCGACTCCGTGAAAGACTTTGAGGCGGCCGCACCCGAGGCGGATGTGATGCTCTGTGCCAATCAAGACAGCGAACTGATCCAGCAGGTCTGGCGGATGATACCCAATTTGCGTTGGGTCCATACCATTTCCGCAGGCGTCGACCATGTCCTTTTCCCGGCACTCGTGGAGAGTTCGCTGCCCCTTACCAACAGCCGTGGAGTCTATAGCTCCTCTCTTGGGGAGTTTTGTATGGCGGCCGTTCTTTTCTTTGCCAAGGATTTTGCACGTATGATGCGGAGCCAGGCCAAAGGTGTCTGGGACCCATTCAGCGTGCTCGAGATCAACCGGCAAACGCTTGGCATCGTGGGATATGGGGATATAGGACATACGGTCGCACAGAAGGCGAAGGCGTTTGATACGACCGTGCTGGCGGTCCGGCGACGTGTACAACTCTCGGATGGCGATCCATGGGTCGATGAACTTTTCCCGCCAAGTGAGATGGACAAGCTTCTTGCGCGATCCGACTATGTCGTGTTATCGCTACCGCTCACTGCCAAAACGCGCCACAGCTTCGGCGAGCAGGAGCTTCGGGCCATGAAAACCTCTGCTGTTTTGATCAATGTCGGCCGCGGCGCGATCGTCGATGAACCAGTTTTGATCGAAGCGCTGCGGCAGCGATGGATTCGCGGCGCGGCGCTCGACGTGTTCGAAAACGAGCCCTTGCCCGAGGGACACCCCTTTTATAGTTTGCCGAACGTTCTGCTGTCTCCCCACTGCGCGGATCAGACCAAAGACTGGCTGGACGAGTCCGTGCAGTTCTTCATCGAGAATCTGGGGCGATATCAGAGAGGTGACAACCTCCATAATATCGTCGATAAAAACCTCGGCTACTAGATCTTCCGAACTTCTCCCTTCCCCAGTTTTCGGGCCCGCGAAAGGGTGCGTCCGCCCGATATTAAGCCATTAAATTACCTAAACTTACATTTCCTCCAAGACGAAAAGGGACCAAGACACACGAGGGCGAAATCTGACCAGTCGAGGTGTTCGCCACTCCGTCCGTCGATAGGGGATCATCATGTACGAATCATTCTATGGCCTGAAAGAAAAGCCGTTTAGCCTGACTCCCGATCCTGAGTTCCTCTTCATGAATCAGCAGCACCGTGGCGCGTTCGATCAGATTCTATACGGGATTCAGCGGCGTGAGGGCTTCACCGTGATTGTCGGCGACGTAGGTACCGGCAAGACAACGCTTTGCTGGTCATTGCTCGGAAAACTGGATACGAAGTCTCTGCGTACGGCCATCATCTTGAATCCCCTGTTGTCGGAAGAGGAAATCCTGAAGGCAATCCTGCAGGATCTAGGGGTTCAACCAAGTGTCACCCGTCAAGGGAAGCATGCAAGCGAAGAAAATCAGGACAGTCAAGCGGGAAATAAGGATCGCGCCTTCGAATCCGATTGGATGAAGGGCCTGTCCAAGAAGGACCTGATCGATGAGTTGAATGCATATCTTTCCGGGATGATCGAGAAGGACGTTTTTACCGTGATCCTGATCGACGAATCGCAGGACCTATCCGTCGGCGCCCTGGAACAAATTCGCTTGTTATCGAACCTGGAGACGTCGAAGAAGAAGCTGCTTCAGATCATTTTCGTCGGCCAGGTGGAGTTCGAGAAGAAGTTGCGCTTGCCGGAGCTCAGGCAATTGAACCAGCGAATTTCCAATCGCTATCGAATCAAGCCTCTTACCAAGGAAGATACCATTCGCTATGTTCATCACCGGCTTTCGGTCGCCGGATGCACAAAGTCGCTCAATTTCACGCGGGCGGCGCTATCGACGCTCTATCGCAATACCAAGGGCTATCCCCGATTGATCAACCTCGTGTGCGATCGTTCTCTGGTATCGGGGTATATGGATCGCTCTTACACCATCACAAAGGAAATGGTCAAAAACGCCGTCCGCAGCCTTGCCGGCAACGACAAGCCCGCCGAGCGTGGTTTTGGGGCTTCCTTGCTGCGGCCGATTCCTCTAGCAGGCGCGGTGCTGGCCGCTCTTGTAGGTGTCTCGTTTTGGTTGGCGTCGAGCGGCATGCCACCCCTGGAATGGCCGACCTTTGATTCTGCGTCCGCGAAGTCGGAATCGCAGCCCATTGCTCGACTTCGAACCGAGTCGCTCCCCACCCAGAGCACCCGTGTTGCGGCTCCGGTGGACGCCACCGAAATTGTGACTTCGAGTAGCACCTCGACCGTTCATTCTTCCGCCGCATCCGCCCCGAGCACGACGATCTCAATCAGCCATGCCCCGGATCTGCCGGAGGTGGGCAGGAGCAATACTGTTGCCGCCGAAAAAGTCGAAAGCGTGGAGATCGAAGTCAGCACTGACCGCGGGGAAGATCGTGGCAACAGCCGTGGGACGGAAACCGCCCCGCAAGAGGGTATTCGCATCCATAGCGTTGCGGGCGAAGGCTATATCATCCAGTTGCATTCCCTGAGGACAAAATCCCGGGCCAAGGCCGCGCTCGTCAAGCTGGAAAGCCAGGGACACCCGGCCTACATGAGGTTCTATAGAGACGGTGGAGGGAACTGGTTTGTCATCTATGTGGGTCCTTTTGCCAACTTGGACCTCGCCAAGGAAAAAGCAATCCTGCTGGAAGGACAAGATAACGCCGATCCCATTATTCGAGGGCTTTCAGGTTAGACCAGCGGGATACGCCCGCCGTCAAAAAAGGGAGTGGGTCCTCTCTACTCCGGTTCCACGTGAATGACGACCTGGCAAGGTCCAATCAACTGCTCCAACCTCCGTTCGACCTCCTCGGTAACTGCGTGTGCCTCCTTTGTTTCAGTCGGATGAACCGCCAGGTGCATGCTGATGAAGATCTTTCCGGGAACACCCCGGGATAAGATTTCGTGCACGGATCGCACCCCGGGAGTCTCTCTTACGATTCTCGCGATGTGCTCCGAAGATAGGGGTGCGCTGTCCACCAGAATCGGGATCGTGGAAGAGAAGACCTGATAGGCAGCGTAAATGATCACGCCTGCAACCATCATCGCCAAGTAGGGATCCAGGTCAATTTTCCAGATCCGGAACGTGATCAGGCCGGCGAGGACCGACAACGTAACAAAAATGTCGCTGAGCGTGTGCTTTGCGTCTGCAAGCAAGAAACTGCTGTTGAGTGCCCTGCCGCGGCGGTCTTCGTAGGACCAAACAACCAGGCGGCTATGCCAAAGGCCGCAAGAGTCTCGAACTTTTGGTGGCCGTGGGGATGTTCTTCGTCGGGAGCGGAACGGGCCAGACGCACGATCGCGATACCCACCAAATTGTTGAGTGTGTCCGTGGAAGAATAATGGCGTCGCTGACCACACTGAGGGAACCCGCCGCAAAACCTGCGGCGAGCTTCGCAACAACGACGAGCGCATTGAGTACCAGGGTGGTGAGTAGGACTCGACGGACTTGCCGGCTGTATTGATCTTCCTGGTCGATTGCCATCTCTGGTCGAAGATTAAGACAAGATGTCCCCCAAAGGCAACGGGAAGAGGTGAAGGGACATCCCCCCCCCCACGTTTTCCTTGCGGAAAACATGGGACAACGGGAAGAGGGCTACTGCAGAGAACTGCGGACTTCTCGGAAGGCAAAGAAGGTTGGCAATACTTTGTTGTCGAACGGAAACCCTGGGGGTGGCAGCAGATCGAGCTTCTTGTTTTCGGTAATCTGAAGGCTGAGGCCCGCGACGTGAGCCCCGCCGCTAACCTTGATTGTGGCAACCGCTTTCTTTCCGATTGTATTGCCGTATATGTAGAAGAAGCCCGGAGGCCGGGTTCTCGGCTGAACGATCCCGTTCGAATTGCTGGTGAGTGACACGAGAGTCGCGTCGACGTACAGATCCGAGCCTCCCTCCGGAATCGCCGTCGACCCGAATGTTCCACCAGTAACACCGGTGAGTCGTGTCCCACTGCCATTGAAGGTCGGCTCGAATCCGTCGGGGTCGAATGTCTCCGTGTACTTGTACTCCGGGATGACGACCGTTCCCTGTGCGACCAGCGCCAGCGTATCCCACGAGCTCGGAGTTTGGTCTGCATAACGGATATGACCGTTGATCAGGATATCGTCGGTTGCTGCGACCGTGACGCGGCCGCTCACGGTCCCTTCGGCGATAACGTCGCCGTCGACCGATATGATTCCGTTGGCCGGCAAGGGGCCGGTCCAGACGCCGCCCGAGAGGTCGTTGTTGTAGATAGTCACGGTCGCATCGCTGTTGAAAATCAGCCGGGTCGTTCCGTCGAATGTGTAGAAAGGATCAGCGCCGGCGGCAAAGGGCGACACTGTGGACGGAAAGCTGATCTGCCCTCCGTTCTCGATGATGTTGCCGGACACGTTGGGAGGCCCGCCGTTGATGGCCCCCGCCGCATAGAAATCCCCGTTCACCGTGGTCGAGGTCGAAACGTTCACACCGCCCAGGTCGTTGACGGCGAGCCTTCCCGAGAGTTTGAAAAAAGGCGAAAAAGACAGGGTATAGGGGAAGATGTCGTAGAACAGGGCATAGTTGGCCAGAGTACGGGGAGTTGCCGCAAGAGTCTGCGATAGTGTCACGCTGGAAACCCGGGCGGTCGAGTTGGCCGGAACCTGGCGTCCCACACTGGTAATCGTGTAAAAGACCGGGTAGGGGTAGATTGGAGAGAGGTTGACCGAGTCCCGCCGCGCGACCGATACGGTATAGTCTGCGGTGACGGTACTGCCAGCTACTTTGTCGAAGAGCAACCCGCCGTCGGCAGGAAGATTGGTGGTCGTATAGTCCGTGCGGAAGCCGTCGATGGCTCTCTCCAACCCTGTTTGGGCTGCATAAAAAGCCAGGGTCTGCTTCTCGTGATTTGATGCGATTTCGACCTCGAACGCGGAATTTGTATTCGACGCTAGACCTAAGCCCAGCATCAACATCGACACAAGTAGCGTAACGACCAGGGCCACGGCGCCCGTTTCATCCTTCAGATGGCGAGTTTTCATTTTAATGGATTCGTCGAGAAGCCCTTGTCTACATCGCATTATGGACTGTGCGAGTCCGATCTGGGGTGAGGGAAGTCACAATACTGCGGTAGTGGTGCCGGGTGGCCGTGAAGCCGGTCACAATAGTCGCAAAAAAAGCGAGCGAAACGGCAGGACTCGGTCGCGGAACGAGCAACAACTCACCGTGAGCCTGTACTTGCCCCGACACAGAACAAGTGTTGGGTGCCCCGAATGAAGAGGTTTCCGTGTGCGACAGCGGGGGATGCCTCGATGGCCTCTCCCAACGCGTTGGTTCTGAGAATCTCGTGTTTCGGCCCTGCGCGGAAGAGAAAGCCGTCGCCATCTTCGCTGCAGAGGAGGATCTTGCCTTCGTATCCGATTGGCGAGGCCATGAAGGTTGCCGGGACGGGCACGCGTTTCCCCTCGTACAGTACCTCTCCCGTTCGAATATCGAGGCAGGAAACCAGTCCCTTGTCCGTCATGAGATAGAGGTAGTCATGGTAGACGAGAGGAGAGGGTACGTAGGCTGTGCCCTTTGCGTACTTCCAGAGGACCTTTGGGCTCTCGGTGATGTCACCCGACCCCCCCAGCTCGACTGCCAGGACCCGCTTGGAGGGGTAACCGGAAGCAACGATCACGACATTGCCGCTGGCCACAGGAGACGGAATCGCGAAACTGCCCAGTCCCTTGCACCGCCAGTGTTCTTGCCCTGTCGCGGGATTGTAGGAAATGATCCATTCATTGCCGCTGGTAACGAGCTCCGTGCGGCGCGGGGTCTCCACAAGTAGCGGTGTGGCCCACGACGCCTGGACTTGACGCGGCATCTTCCACACTTGTTCGCCCGTCTTCTTGTCCAGGGCGACAATGAACGACTTCTTCCCGGAATCCTGGTCGCACTGCAAGATCACCAGGTTTTCGAAGATGACCGGGGAAGTGCCGGTGCCGAAACCCAGTCCGAGCAGACCTCCTAATCTGCGATCAATAAATTCTGGGCGTAAGGCCAGTCGTGATCGACCCAATGATTGTCGCAGCGGAACCCCGTGCTTTCGGCCAGCCCAACGATTTCGTCGAGGGTGAACTTATGGCTACTCTCAGTCCAGATGGTCTCGTCTTTATCGAGCTCGACTGTCAATCCGGCCGCCTCGATCTGCACGGTCTGCTTTTCGGTCGAGCGAAGATGCAGTTCGATGCGCCGCTTTTCGGGGTCAAAGAGGATGAGATGTTTGAAGCGGGAAAGATCGAAGTCGCCCTGCAACTCACGGTTGACACGGGCCAACAGATTCAGGTTGAAGGCGGCCGTCACCCCGATGCCATCGTCATAGGCGGCCACCATCGTGGGCAGGGGCTTCATCAGGTCGGTTGCGAGCAGCAATGCGTCTCCGGTTTGGAGGATCTCGCGAACTTGGCGAAGGAACCGGGCGGCGGCAGGGCGATCGAAGTTTCCAATCGTACTGCCGAGGAAAAGTACCAGCAAATGTTCGCCGGCTTGGCGCCGCGCGACAACCTCGAGCAGACCTTCGAGATACTCTCGTTCAAAACCGACCACACTCACCCTATCCATATCGCCGAGCTCTTGATGGCATCGTTCCAGGGCGGCGGCGGAGATTTCAATCGGGTAGTAATCGACGGCCTGACGCCGCCGAAGTGCCTGGAGAATCCATCGGGTCTTCCGTCCTGTCCCGCTGCCGAGCTCCGCTGCGATCACGGGGGCCGGGAGGTGACTGGTGATCTCGTCGGAGTATTCCTTCAGGAGTCGCTCTCCGGCCCGCGTCAGACCATATTCCGGCAAGAGACAGATGACTTCGAAAAGGGCAGACCCCATCTCGTCATAAAGGTATTTCGAGAGGAGCTCCTTTTGGCCTTCTTGGCTCAACCCGGCCCTTACATCCTCTGCAAAACTCGCCACCGAAGCGGATGTGATGGCCTCTGTTCTCATGCGTTTTCCGCCAGACTTCGTCATCGTGGCTCTCTCCTAGCTATTGCGATTGCTTTTCTCGCTATGGACGAATCGAATCCAGAAACGATTCAAAACTATCTTCCCATTGGCCCACGGTATTTTGGGGGCCGGTCAGCTTGAAGAACCAGGGGCCGGTTGCGGTCTCGGCCACGGCCGCAAGCATGCGGAAGTTTGGCTTGGGTGCGGCGGCCGACATCATTGGCCCTCCGGCGCCGGTATAGGTCCCGGCGACGTCCACAATGGTCAAAGGGACTCCGTTCGATTCCTTTCGGCGGGTCCGTGGTTCGGCGTTGGCGCTGCTGTCGGACTGAAACTGGCCAATCCACCGCTCTACGTTTGCCTGAACCGATCCTCCCTCTCCACCGAAGTAGAAAACGACCAGCTCGGCGTCTTCAGCATCTCCGTCGACACGAGGCAGGCGATATTGAGCTTTTCGCATCGAAGACTTCGGAGTTTCGGAAACCCAGCCCTCCGGTGCCGTATATCGCAACCCCTGTTGTTCGCTGTGAGCCGAGATGGGGTTCAGCGAAGCCGCTTTGCCGTCGGATTCGCCCCCTCCGCTCGAGCACGCCAGTGACGCGCCTCCGACGATCACGAACAGAAAAAAGAAAGATCTACAACCGATCATCATGAATCTCCTTGGTGTCACCAGGACCGAATGGAACGCGCCTGCGACGATCTACACGACGATATTGATGAGCTTCTTGGGCACTACTATAATCTTTCTGATTGTCTTTTCGCCGACAAACCTCTGAACCTTGGGATCCTCGAGCGCGCTTCGCTCGATCTGCTCCGGTGTGGCTTCGACGGAAACGACGATTCGGCCTCTGACTCTACCGTTGACCTGGATCGGAAGCTCCACGCTTTCCTCACGGATGTAGCGCTCATCATGGACCGGCCAGGGCGCATAGGCGATCGGTTCGCCGTGACCCAAAGCGGACCACAGCTCCTCGGCAAGGTGCGGTGCCATCGGCGCCAGAAGAAGGGTCAGGGTTTCCACGCAAGATCGAGGCCTGTGAGTCTGGCCGGTGAAGAAGTTGACAAACTCCATCAGCCGGCTGATCGCTGTGTTGAACCGCAGCGCCTCCATGTCCTCGGTCACGATCTTGGCGGTCTTGTGAGTGATTCGGAGCTGTTCGTCCGTCGGCTCTGAATTCGTGATCTTTGGATGCAGACGGAGATCATCCGAGTCCTCGTCGATGATCATGCGCCAGCATCGATTCAAGAATCGGCTGATGCCTTCGACCCCGTGCATGCTCCATGGCTTGGTCGCTTCGACCGGACCCAGGAACATTTCATAGAGCCTGACGGTATCGGCCCCGTACTTGCCCAGAGGGTCATCCACGGGTATCACGTTGCCTCGAGACTTTGACATTTTTTCGGTCTCGCCCTCGAGCAGCAGTCCGGTTTCCGCGTGGATCGCCTTGCCCTCGGCAAAATTGATCTTGCCATAGGGCACCACGCGCCCCTCGGGCGTTCGATAGGTCACGCCCAGGATCATTCCCTGGTTGATCAACCGCTTGAAGGGCTCCAGTGTGGAAACGTGTCCGCGATCGAACAAGACCTTGTGCCAGAATCGTGCGTACAGCAGATGCAGCACCGCATGCTCGGCGCCTCCCACGTAAAGATCCACCGGCATCCAGTACTTCTCGCGTGCCTCGTCCCAGGGCCGGGAGTTATTCCCAGGATCGCAGAACCGAATGAAGTACCAGCAAGAGCCGGCCCATTGCGGCATGGTGTTCGTCTCGCGCTTGAGCCCGTGTGCGTCCTTCTTCAAGCCCTGACCGGAGACCCAAATCCAATCGGTGGCTTTCGCGAGCGGACCCTCCGGACTACCCGTCGGCTTGAAATCCTCCAGCTCGGGAAGCAGGACCGGAAGCTGATCCTCTTCGATCGGGCGCAGCAAACCGGTGGGTTTTCCCTCGGAATCGCATTCGTGCAGGATAGGGATGGGCTCGCCCCAGTAGCGTTGTCGGCTAAAGAGCCAATCGCGCAGTTTGTACTGGATGGCTGCCCGGCCGAGACCGCGGCGCTGCAACCAGTCGGTGATCTTTGGCTTGGCCCGCGAGGTAGGAAGCTCATCGAGCGAGATTTCTTCATTGGCCGATTGAATACCATGACCCTCGGCGACGTAGGCTTCCGGCAGCCTCCCCACCTGATCGATGTAACCGGCGGCCGAAGAACCGGCTCCCGAGAGCCAATCTCCGGGCGGCATCACGACCGGCCGGATCGGAAGTCCGAACTTTTGAGCAAACTCGAAGTCTCTCTGGTCGTGGGCCGGGACCGCCATGATCGCGCCGGTGCCGTAGGTGAGCAAGACATAGTCGGCGATCCAGATCGGGACTGCCTCGCCGTTGACGGGATTTACGGCATACCCGCCGGTGAAGACGCCGCTCTTTTCTCCGCGTCCCGCGATTCGGTCTTCTTCGCTCATGGTGGAGACCTCTCGGCGGTACTGCAGCACTTCGGCTTGCTGATCCGGGTTGGTCACGCGCTCAACGAGCGGGTGCTCGGGGGCGAGCACCATGTAAGTAGCACCGAAGAGCGTATCGGGCCGTGTGGTGTAAACGCGAATGCAGTCGGCGGGAGGACTTGGAGGAAACCCGGAAGTGGCCCGTTCTGCTTTCGGGTCGCCGCCGGTGCGCGCCACGAAGAAGTCGACCTCAGCCCCCTCGCTGCGACCGACCCAGTTGCGCTGCATTTCCTTTATCGGCTCAGGCCAGGCCAGAGTGTCGAGGTCCTCCACGAGCCGATCGGCGTAGGCCTTGATGCGTAGCATCCACTGGCGCAGCGGCAAGCGCTGAACCGGATGATTGCCGCGCTCGGAACGTCCGTCGATGACTTCCTCGTCGGAGAGCACAGTTCCGAGGACGGGGCACCAGTTCACGGGTACTTCTGCTTGATAGGCAAGACGGTGCGAGTCGGTATATCGCCGCGCCGCCGCGCCGCCTTGGGATTGAACTTCTGCTGGAACCGCGAGCTCGGCAATGGGACGTCCCTTCCCCTGGCGGGACTTTCCGTCCGGATCGGTCCATTCGTAATCCTGGTCGAACCAGGTATCGTAAAGGAGCAGAAAGATCCATTGCGTCCAGCGCATGTATTCCGGATCCGTGGTGGCGAACTCTCGGTCCCAGTCGTAACTGAAGCCGAGCTGCTTGATTTGCCGCCGAATCGTCGCGATATTACGCTCGGTCGTGGTCCGCGGATGTGTTCCGGTCTCGATTGCGTATTGCTCCGCCGGAAGACCAAAAGCGTCGTAGCCGATGGGATGGAGCACGTTGAAGCCCCGCATCCGCTTGAAACGGCAGTACAAATCGGTGGCGGTGTAGCCAAGCGGGTGTCCCACGTGCAGACCGTCTCCGGAGGGGTAGGGGAACATGTCGAGCACATACATCTTGGGCTTGGAGTCGCTTTCCTCTGCTCGAAAAGTCTTGTGAGTCTCCCAGTAAGTTTGCCATCTCCGTTCGATGGCCTGGGGGTCATACACGGGCATCCGGTCTTCTCCGTCAGACGATTCGAAGAGGATAGCGAGCTTGACTCCGGCTGTCCACCTGCAACGTACGCCAATTCCGTGTGATGCGGCGATGTCCAACAAGACCGATCGACATTGTTTCAGACAGGGAAAGCCGTGGGGGACAGGGAAAGCCGTGGGGACGTCCCCCCACGTTTCCTACTTTTGCGAACTCCATCCAAGCAAACTCGGAAACGTGGGGGGGATGTTCCTTTGAATCCAAGAACGGGGTGGCTGATCGGTAACTCATTTTAAAAATAGTTTATTACGGCCAGATCTGTGACTTTTGACTACAGCTCTGGGCCCAGTCCGACGATGAGCCAAGGTACATCCTCCTGAGTTGAATTCTCCCCAAAACGACATCCTCCCGCCGTATTTGCATCCCCCGGGATCAAATTGCGTAGGGTTGTGCATGTTTCGCTCTCAAAGTGGGTTTAGTTTCGTAGAAGCCATGGTGGTAGTTGCTCTTGGCCTCATCTTGGTTGGAGCCGCCATTCCCATCCTTAATGTCCCACTCGGGGATGGGTGAAATCCCTCGCCTTCAGGCGAAGCCTTTAGGAGGCTTGCGGTACAATGATGCATGCCGAGATACCGGAAAGGATCGCACACAGTCTATGAGCTGCAATATCACTTTGTGTTTATCACGAAGTACCGCAAGCCGGTCCTGAAGGGGGACATAGCCAGAAGGACAAGAGAGCTGATCCGAGAGATCTGTGCATCTGAGGATGTGGTGATTGTGAAAGGGAATGTGAGTCCAGATCATGTGCACTTGATGTTGAGCATGCCGCCGCAGGTGTCGCCGAGCCGAATCATGCAGGCCGTGAAGGGGAAGAGCAGTCACCATCTAATGAGGGAATATAGGTCGGTGCAAAGGGAGTTCTGGGGCCGGCACCTGTGGGCACGAGGGTACTTTGTGTGTACGACAGGAAATGTGACGGACGAAGTGATCAAGCAGTACATTGAGCAACAAGGTGTCGAGCCCCAGGAGGACCGGGACTTTAAGATAACGGAATAGGCCATTCTATGAGGCGAGGCCTTTAGTCGGCTTCAGCCGACGACCGAAGCCCTCGCCTTCAGGCGAGGGTAATTCACTTCGGCCGTGAATCGGTAGGTGCCCGTCCCGATCACGTCACCGTCGCTCACCTCGCTGCTCACCACCCGGACTCCATTTACAGTGGTTCCCTGCTGGGAGCGATTATCTCGGACGACATATCCTCCCGAAGTCCATTCGATCGTCGCATGACGACGCCCAACGTACCCGTCGTGCAGAACCACGTTGTTTTCCAACCCGCGCCCAATCGTCAATTGACGCGTTTCGTACTCGCGACTCGGCACCGATTCCAATTCGGATCGTAGACTGAAAAGATGAGTCCCGACGCCGGAGTCGGCATGCAGCGCCGCCGTCGTCGTTTGTTCGTCGGACCTGGACTCCGATCGGACCTCCGATCCCGTCTTTTCGTGAATCGTAAACCGTATCAGGTGTGTGCCAGCCCGAACGCTATCCCCATCGGAGAGCTTTGCTCGCTCGATTCGACGCCCGTTGAGCCAGGTTCCATTTACGCTGTTGTTGTCAACAACATAAAAGTCGTCGCCCTCCCGCTCGACAAGGAAGTGGGTGCGTCCGATGCTCTTCGTGTCGTCGGGTAGGTGGATATCACTGTTCTTCGAGCGTCCGAAAGTCACCTGTTGCTGGTCGATGACCTTGCGCTGGCCGGCCAAGGGACCTTCGACAAAGTGGAGTTCAGCCATGAATCGGTCGATCCTCAAAAACAACCTGCCTGACGAATCTGCCTGAGCCCGGGCAACGGGCTAATTCGGGGGCGCCGGTTCAATAGTAGAGTACGATGACGATATGGGCCACGATCAAGAGCCAAAGCGCTACTGTGAACGCTACATGAGACGGTAACCACGAACCCAGAAGGCGATGCAGCAGATACTCCGCGTCGAGACGACGCGCCGTCACGAGGTTCTCGATGACACGGACGACGTTAGATTGCTCTTCCGGTTTCACGCTCTCTATTTCCGTCTTGTGCTTTCTCTGTGCATCTTCACATAACCCCTGGATAGGCTCCCGCCGAATATATTGGCGCATCAAGAAACGAAAAGTAACGATTGCAGGAACGAATCGTTGACGAACCAGCGTCTTGAATTGGCCGGACCCAGCTGCTGTGAGCTCGAGGATCTCGAGGTTGAGGGCTCTCCTTTGGTCGACAATGTCTTCTATAAGCTTTCCCTCTCCTTCGATCCGTGCGAGCAACTTGGCGACGAGTTTGTAGACCAGAAACCCAAAAAAACCGGTCCCGATCACCAACCAAAAAGTCGACATGAGAATAAAATTGAAGAGCTCGCCCACAAGAACGAAGTCGGCGTGCAGGAGCACCAGGACGACGACCAGCACGCTCAGGTAGATATGAGAGCCGAGCCAGTAGGTGAGCATGCCGAGATACTTCTCCGGGAAGTGTTTTCTCACCGCGTATGCGGTGATCCCTGCCATTACCAGGGTTGCCGCAATGCCGAGAAGGACCTGAACGTCGATGCGGCCGACTATATCGTCCCGCAGACCGCGAACCCGGTAGAGATACCCAGCCCCGATCGAAATGCCTACGATGAATAGAATGCATGCGAGGTGATACCAGAGGGGCAGGACGGTTTTGCGTTGTCGCCGGAGAATAAATTTCTGTTTGATTGCCTCCTTCTGTCCTTTTGTTAATTCCGTGGCCACCATCCCTAACCTTGTGCGATCGGAACAATGCCCATCATTTTCAGTTCAGGGAAATACTCCCGGGGAGCTACTCGAATGCACGCTCCTGTAGGGCAGTTGTAGACACACGCAGATGATTCCCGGCCACGACAAAGATCGCACTTGACGGCAAGCAGATCGACGATCTTGGTCACGCCTTCTACCTCTTTTGTTTCTTCGAGCGGAAACATGGCAATATTTCCCCAGGGGCATCGGGCCGCACAGTTACCACAGCCGATGCAGATGTCCTCCTGGACGAAAACCTCTCGCTCCAGATCCCTCGTAATGGCGCCCGTGGGGCACCCGATCATACATTCCGGGTCTTTGCAATGAAAGCAGGAGGTAGGAATTTGGAGAAACTGTCGACTCCCTTCTTTTTCAACATCTTTCCGTCGCGCCACCGTGATGCCGCGCCGTACCAGGCGTGTGATGCCGCCATGGGTCGCCTCACAGGCTCGCACGCAATTGCCGCAACGGACACAGAGCTCCATGTCCATCAAGAGCAGAGACTCCGCGTCTACGTAGCCGTGCTCGATCAGCGGCCGCATCGCAACCAGATTCGTAGCTCCGATATCCGGCCCCGGCGCGGTGGCCTTGGAGCCCACCGTAAGGGTGACAAGACTGGTCTTGCCGACACCTGTGCCGGCAAGACCCGACGCGGGCTCTGAATTCAGGATCTGCAGAGCCGATAGAATTGATTTTGCCATTGTGCGACTTTGTTGGAGAAGAGCCAAGAAGTCATCGCGGGTGATCCGGATCGCCTCCACGGACGTGGCGCACTTCCCCGATTGATCCCATTTGCCCGGTGTGATCATTCCGTCCTGTCCGAAGCAGTGACCTTCGGACACATACGCTTGAATGAGCTCTTCTTTGACTTTCCTAATTTCTCCCTCTTGGCGGTCTTCTTTCTCGAGCTTCTGCGATAGTCGGATATACCCATCCTTGATCAAATAGAGTGCGTCGATGGGCTGGTCTTGTCGGAACAAGTAGTCGTCTTTTCTGTAAATGCGTAAGTCCGCCTTTTCAAGAACGAGCGCGAAGGCTTCGTCGTTCAGCTGTGCGAAGAGAGGTACTCGCTTGAGATGAATCAACTTCCCATGCTTGTGATAGAGCTCGTCCATATGTTGCTTGCACTTCGCCGAATAACGGACAAGCCTTTCGAAGCCGTTCCGATAGAACTCGATCACTCGGGTGGGCGCGATCGCGGTTACGGTCGAGGTCCGGGGTTCTCCGGACAAAAGGGAAAGCTCCCCGAACATTTCACCCGGACCCAGTTGGAGCAACTCTTCCGCCGAGGGGCCGCTGATCTGCACCAGGCCGTTTGTTTCTTTTCGGACCTCGAGCTTTACCGAACCGGTCCAGATCAAAAAAAAGGAGTTGCCGAACTCGTCCTGGCGAATGATGGTTTCGCCGGTCTGGAATTCGAGCGGGACGGAGGCCTCCAGCGCGGATGCAAGGTACTCGGGATGATCCTCGATGTCTGCGAACAGCGGGAGCGCGGCAAGATGGGCGCTGATCTCATCGACAACTGCATCTTTATCCAGACGCTTCATCTCAATCGCTCCTCAGTACATCGCCATCGACGTTTGGGAGGCTCGCTAGTGAGATCGGTGGACCATTCTCGTGACACTTGAGGCAAGATGGCTCCTTTTCTTGTTTGTGACAGGACCAGCACCCGGATGAGTGAATCATCCCAGGTTTCGGGAACACCCCGGTGATGTCTACGTGTTCAGTCCCAGCATTGGATTCATGGCACTTTTTGCAATCACCTGCGATCGTCGGTTCTTTGAGATGTGTCGTGTGGCTAAAACGAAAGTTGGAGAACGCGAGCCGGGATCGCGTCCGGTAGGCGATGGAAAGCTCCTTGTCGGCGTGACACACGCCGCAACCACCGGCAGGTTCCTCGCTGTCGTGCGTGTGGCAAGTGTAGCATTCCTGATGACCAGGAAAAGCCACTTGAAGGCCACGGGTCCTCTGGTGATGGCAACTCGCACACGTGAGGTCGGGTAAGTGAGCAGGCGTTTTGTTTGGGTCCATGTGGTCCTGATGGGAGAACGCCTTGATGCCGAATTGCTTCATGCTTGCGGGAAAGCTCACGAGCCTGTTTTCGACCGGCTCGACGGGCCACAGGTGGCACCTTTCGCAAAAATCCTGACGCTGTCGGAAGGCGAGATCCGTGTAGATATTACTGTGACAATTGATGCAGGCAGGGTGATCCGGCAGCTCCGGCATGACTCGATTATCGGGTCTCGCATGACAGGTGCGGCAGTCAATGGCCTTGTGCCCCTCGGTATTGTGGTCGAACTGGGACAAATCGCGGCCCGTGACGTCGGCTATCTGACGCCGGCTGGTCCTTTCCTCGGTTTCGGTCGCTGGCTGTTCCGCTTTTGGCGAAGAGGGACCAGGGGCCGCCGGTTGCTCCGGTTTTGAACAAGCAAACGCCCATAGCATTCCGAAGCAAAGAACCCAAACCGTCGCGACAGAGATGAACCGCGGCCGGAGACGCGATAGTAATGCTTCGTTCATTCGGCCCTCAATCGCGTTTTGATCTCTTGTGCCAGGGGATCGGGAAAGCCCAGCCCTCCGTTGTGACATTCGCCGCACGTGGTTGCACCAGGTGCTGCTATGTCCGCCAAACGGGTCGCGCTCGTCGCAGTATCGTGACAGAGCACGCAGAGATCGTTGTCTCGGGCCACCGGATCCCCTTTTTTCCGCTTCCTGATGTCGAGCTCATGATCCCTATGCAGGAAGGTGTCCACGATGCTGTGACTTGGAGCAGCGCTGGGTACGTCCAACTTGTGGCAGACAGTACATTGACTCCTCGACGGCGGCTCTGCGGATGCGGATGTGACGGGCGATGTTCCGTGGCACACGTAGCAATACTGATGGCCCGATGGGAGGGTCAAATCCGGAGTGATCGTGGCACTGGCATCGCGCGAGTGGCAGTCCGAGCACTTGGAGGTGATCGTATCGCCGGATCTCGGGAAAGACAGTGAAACGGGGATTTTCAGACCCGGATCGATCCTCGACGGGGGCGAAAAGGGGCGCGTGTGGCTGGTATGGGAAAAGTTGATGCCGAAGTCTCCAGCTGGATGGAGCTTTGGAAATGAGAAAAGGCGTGCTTCTTCCTTTGCGGTCGGCAAGTCCGTGTGGCAGACACCACAATAGCCGGAAAAGTCGTTCACCGCGGCTTCGGCAAAATTGTGGCACCGGATACAGGCGAGGTGCCCAGGCGATCCCTGACCGTCGATCTTGCCTTCAGGGATCGTGTGGCAAGTCATGCATTCGAGCGTCCTGTGCTTTTCGTTCTTATGCGGAAAGCGAGATTGTTCTCGCCGATTTTGCGATTGATCTGAAGAGAAGGGGATACTGGGACGCTGTTCCGCCAATGGAGCTCCAAACAGAGAAAGAGCGAGCAAGAAGACGAAAGAAAGGCTGAGATGGATGGCTCTGGAAGTCAGCACTTTAGGATTCCTTCGCCAATGGCATCAACAACAGTGCAAGCCGAAGCCAAGGTGTCCTCTAGGACCGCAAGCTTTTGAGCAATTTATACTTTCTCGAGTTACCCAGGTCAAGGGATTACCGTCCCCTTCTCGACTCTGGTGCTGTCATCCGACCCGGTATGGACAAAGCGGATGGCCTTTTTGATTCCTCGGGCAAAACAATAGGAATGAGGCTGGGAGGATAAGTCTGGCGAGAGGACCGCGAAATTGGCTAGAATCCAAATCAACAATAGAAAGCATATTTTCTTAAAGCCTGTAGCTGGATAGACTTACTTAGCATCTTGCGGGTTTGCAGCGTGGAAAAAATTGGGCAGTTCGAGATTCGTGAGGAACTCGGCCGAGGAGGGTTCGGCGTGGTCTACAAGGCCTACGATACCTTCATGGAGAGAATGGTCGCGATCAAGACCATGTCGGACGAGCTCTCCGCCGATCCCAGCTATCGTAAGAAGTTCGTCGGGGAAGCCCAGAAAGCCTTTGATCTGCATCATGACAACATTGTTCGCGTCTACCATCTCTCCCAGCAAGAAGGCCGCCCGTACATGGTCATGGAGTTTCTCGAAGGCCAGGATTTGAATGATCAGATCGGTTCGTCGGTTCCGCTCTCGTTGGAGGAAAAGTTGCGGATCATGAAGGACATCTGCAACGGTGTGTCCTACGCGCACAAGCAAGAGCTGATCCACCGCGATATCAAGCCGCACAATATATTCATGACGGTGACGGAGCAGGTGAAGATTCTCGATTTCGGCCTCGCTCGCCTCGTCAGCGCGCATTCGAAGAGCTCGAAGCTGATCGGAAGCCCTCATTATATGGCGCCCGAGGTCTGGAACAAAAATGCCGACAAGAGATCGGACATATTCGCGCTGGGCGCGGTCTTTTACGAGTTTGTGACCTGCCGGAAGGCCTTCGAGGGCGAGGGATTCGAGCAGGTGTTCTTCAGTATCCTGCACAACACACCCGAGCCCATGGAGACGATCGACACCGCACTCCCGCCGGAGTTGTCAACCATCGTGCTCCGAGCCTTGGCGAAGGATCCCGGCGAACGCTACCAGCAAGTCGACGAAATACTCGAAGCTCTTGGGCAACTCGAACTGTCGCTCGAGGGCCGAAGGCAGACGCTTCAGACCGAGGCGATGGAATCGGTGGGGAAGCTGGGCCTGCTGATCCAGGAGAACCGGGAGCTACTGGACGAAGGCGATTTGGAAGTGATCCGGAGGATCGCGCCGTCGTTGGTGGATCCACGAGAGCAAGAGCCAACCGATGAAAGCGCCACCGTATACCAGCCTCCGATCGACTATTTGAGGTTGGTCGAAGTATGCCGGGATGCCGCCGACGCGCACGAACGCATTTCATCCCTGATCCAGAGCCGGCGAAAGTTTGCCCCGGATGTGACTCGCGCGCTGGATTTCGAAAAAGGTGGCGAGCTGAAAAAAGCCCTAGAGATCTATGAGCGGATCTGCCGGGAGGATCCGGACCATACTCAAGCAATCGGTAGACGTGAGGAGCTCGCTGAGAAAATTGCCGCGCAACACAACCAAGAGGTCAAGGCTCGAGAGATCCAGCAGTACATGGAAAGGGCACATGAGAAGTTCGGCGCGGGCGATTGGCCGGGCTGTCAGGAACTGCTCCAGAAGGCGCTCGAGCTTGATAAGGGATATGAAGAAGCCATAGGGCTGCTCGATCAGACCAGACGTCAGGTCGAGGAAGACGACAAGAGAAGCCGGAGAGAAGAGAGACAGCTCAGGGAACAGGAGAGCGTTCAACTGAGACGAGTCGAGGCGCTTTATCAAGAGGCAACCGAGCTGTTTTTGGGCAACGATCTGGCCGCCAGTCGGACGCTGTTGGACGAGGCGGCTGGGATCGAGCCGGAACATCGGGCGGTACGAACTCTACGGGAAGCGGTGCTGGCGAAGATCCAGCAACAGGAGGAGCTGACTCAGAAGCGGCAAGGATCCAATGAGGCCCTGGATCGGGCACAAGCGACATTGGAGCAAAAGGATTTTGGCGCGGCCCGTGCTGAGGTCGGGAAGGCGCGCGAGATCTGGCCGGAATCACCACGAATCGTGGAAGTGTCGGCCGCCGTCGAGAAAGCGGAAGGTGAGTATCGGGAGAAACAGCAGCGGCAAGAGAAAATGGTGCTGCTGCTGCAAGAAGCTCGCTCCTTGAATGAAGAAGGTCAAGACACCGAGGCGGTGAGGAAACTGGATGAGGTTCTCGGCTTGGACCCCGCGAATGTCGAAGCGCGGACACTCCGGCAGCAGGTAGAGGAGCGTCGGCAGACGCGCGAAAGCGCCCGCCAGATGTTCGAGTTGGCCCAGAAGATGGCCGCGGCCAGTGATTGGTCGGGATCAAAGACCCTTCTGGATCAAGTCCTGAGTCTCTATCCAGACCATGCGGAAGCGAAGGCGTTGCTAGGGTCGGTCGACAGCGCGATACAGAAGCAACAGGAGTTGGCGTCCAGGCGACTGGATTGTGAGCAGGCCTTGGCGCGCGCGACGGAAGCATTGACACAGGGCGATCTTGAACTTGCCCATCGGGAAGTTGCCAGAGCTCGCGAGTCTTTTCCAGATTCACCACGAATTCCGGAGCTCATCAGAGAGATCGAACGGGTCACGGAAAACAAAAGGACGGAGGCCGAGCGCCAAACGAAGGTGGCGTCTATTTTCGAACAAGCACGGGAGTTGCACGAGGCAGGAGACGAGGACACGGCGTTTGTCAGACTGGAAGAACTGTTTGATCTGGACCCCGGAAATTCGGACGCACGCAAGCTGCGCCGGGCGATTGATAGCAAACGCCGTGCGCGGGAGAGCACGGAAGAGTTCTATCAAAAGGCGCTCGTGAGATTCGAGGCCGATGATCTACCGGCCTGCCTCGCATACCTGGAAGAAGTGTTCAGCCGTCAGCCCGAGCACTCGGAAGCCAAAAAACTTCAGGAGACGGTTCAGGAGAGGATTCGGGAACTAGAAGAGCGTGCAGCGCGTCAACGTCAGTCCGAAGATGCGCTGGCTCGGGCACAGGACGGACTGAGGTCGGAAGACTTGGACCGGGCCAGACAAGAGGTTGAGAAGGCTCACGCGGCCTATCCGGACTCGCCAAGAATCGCCGAGGTGCGTGATCAGCTAAGACAGGCTGAAGAAGAGCAACAGGCTCGCAAAGAGCGTGAAGAACGGGTCGCCGGGCTGAGGGAGGAGGCACAGTCTGCATACGAGACGGGAGACGAGGAGGCAGCGCTGACGAAGATCCGCGCACTGCTGGAGTTGAAGCCGGGAGACGGCACGGGTCTAGAGCTGCGTCAGCGGATCGAGCAGCGCAGTCAAGCGACGGCGCAGGCAGAACGGTTGTACCGGAGAGCAGAGCAGCGGTTCCAATCGGATGATCTGTCGGGGTGCCTGGCGCTGCTGGAGGAAGTGTTCAGTGTTCAGCCCGATCATGTCGACGCCAAACGACTCCGCGAAGCAGTGCAAGCGCGAAGCAAGGCCGACGCCGCGTTGGACGAGAAGGTGGTCGCCTCGAACGACGCGTTGGGGCGCGCCCGCAGGGCGCTGTCCGGGCAGGACTTCGAACAGGCGCGCCAGGAGGTAGAGATCGGACGGCAGTTGCATCCGCAAGCCGGATGGATTGCCGAGATGGCTGCGGCGATCGAGAAGGCCGCAGAGCAAGAGCGACGTCAGCGGGACCAACAACAACAGCTGGAGCGATTGATGGCGAAGGCCCTTTCGCTGGATGAAGCGGGAGACGAGGAGATCGCACTGGTTCAACTGCAGGAACTATTGACGCTGGAGCCGGCAGATGTGGACGCACTGAAGCTACGGCGAGAGATCGAGCGCCGGAGGGAGGCCCGGCAGAAGGAGGAGAAGGAGCGACAGGAGAGGATCGAATCGAACTATCGTCGGGCATGCGAAGCGGAAGCGGCAAGCAAGATGGCACGGGCTGCAAAACTGGCCCGGGCGGTGCTCGCCGAAGACGGGGGCCATGCGGAGGCGATCGAGCTATTGGAGCGGGTCGAAGAGGAAGCCGGCAAAAGGCAAAAGGCGGAGGAAAGGAAACGGGACCGAATCCGCAGACTGCGGGACTCGGCCCAGACGGCGCAGATGGAGCACCGGTACGCGGAAGCCGTTCAGGCGCTGGATGAGATTCTGCGGCTCGAGCCGGACGACGTGGAAGTCTTGCAGTTGCGGGAACAAGGGCAACGGGCTCTAGAGGTACAGAGAGACAACGCAGCGCGTCACGCCGAGGGTCAGAAAGAAAGGCGATCGGGACTGGAACTACTGCGGGACAAGCGATATCCAGAGAGTCTGGCAGCCTTGGGTCGTGCTGCGGAGCTTCTCGAGGGAGACCGCCAGGTAGAGTCCGCGATCCGGGAGGCGGAGGCGGCACGTCGAGTAGAAGTGGAGCGGGCGGAGATTCAGGCCGGGATCGCGGGAGCCCGTAAGCAAATGGCGCGGGGTGATCTGGATTCGGCCAGATCCAGCATCCTGCAAGTGCTCGAGCTATCGCCGAAGAACGCGCTGGCCGAGGAGCTCCTCGGCAGCGTGGACCGGGCACAGGAACAAAGGTCGAGACAGGAGAAGGTCGCTGCTCTACTGGTGCAAGGCCGGCTGGCAGTGAGCGAACAGAGTTATGAAGATGGGTCCGAACGGATCCGGCAACTCCTGGCCATCGATCCGGAGAACGAGGAGGCCCAGGGCCTTCTGAAAACCGTCGAACAGGCACTCGAGGAACGGAGCAAAAGGGAGAAGGTGGCAGAGGTGCTCGTGGAGACTCAGCGTGCCTTCAACGAACAGAAATTCGAAGAGGCGGCGGCGCGGATTCTCGAGGTCTTGCTGCTGGATCCTCAAAACGAAGAGGCCAAGGGCCTACGTGGCACGATCGATCGGGCGCGGGAAGAGAAGTCAAAGCAGGAGAGGATTGACGATCTTCTGGTGCAGAGCCAGCAAGCACTCACGAAGCAACTCTTCGAAGAATCGGCATTGAGGGCGCGCGAGGTCTTCGCGCTCGATGCTGAAAACGACGAAGCACGCCGGCTGCTGGACCGGGTTGGCCAGGCCCAGGAGAAGAATCGCATTGACGAGGAAGTAGCCGGGCTGCTGGCACAGTGTCTCGAGGCCAAAAGGGGCAAGAATTTGGACGAGGCCGCACATTTTGCGCGTCAAGCGGCCAATCTCGATCCTGAGAACATGGAAGCCGTTGGTTTGCGGGATCAGATAGAGAACGAGATTCGAGCTCTCAAGAAGGAGCAGGAGAAGGAAAAGAGGAGGATCGCAAGGGAGAGAAGCGCCGCTCTCTGGAGTGTGAGAATGAAGGCGGTCCGACGAACTGTCACTGTTGGAGTCGTGCTGGCAGTTGTTGGCTGGTCCGCGTTCCAGGTTTACGGTTTCTACCTGGATTGGCGTATAAGGGGTGGTCTCGAGACTTTCAGCGCCGCCATAGATCAAGGCGATTACTCGGAAGCCGCGCAAGCCGTGGATCTTCTATCGCAATATCATTCCCCCGAGGAAGTGGCGGGGCTTCGGGCGGAGATGGACTCCAAGTTCTCGACGAATTTCACCGATGATTTCACGCAAGGACTGCAGAAATGGGACGCGCCCCAAGGCTGGAGCATCGACACGAACCCAAACTTCACGCGATTGTCGGTCAGCGGCCCCGGACGGGGGTTTGTCCAGGGCAAGTACTGGCACGACTCGGAGGTACGATTCTATCTGGAGTTTAAAACGGGCCGGGCGGCCTCCTGGATCGTCAGAGCGCACGACCAACAGAACTATTACATGTTTCGCATCACGCCGGCACGCCGCGCGGAGGGAGACAAGGTGTTTCACCGGTTCGACATCTTCGACTGCCAGGAGGGCCGGACGGAGCTCATCGATTCCAAGGAGATACCGGACGACCTGGGCAAGCCGGGGGAACAGTTCTATGTCACGATTCGAGCCTCCGGTTTCCAGATAGCACACTCGCTTCAGGCGGCCAGCGCCCCGAAGCCCATAACTCTTGCCAACGTGGAGGATGTTGCTCACCCGAGCGGTTCTTTCGGCTTTGGGACCGTCGAAGACGAAGAGTTCTATGTCTACGATCTGCAGATCGCCCCGCTCGGGGCAAAAAAGAATTAGCTCGTCCGCGCTGTAAAAACCGTACCAGCCCTAGATTCCGTGGGGCTTTCAAATTCTGTGCTCCGGCATTTCCGACCCTCTTCTTCAACGCCGTTGATAAATCTGGAGGAACTATCTATAGTCCGTTTTGACCGAGACTGGTTTTTCGAATGCCCCCGCCGATAAGTGTCTCAGGTTAAATAATATGCCTGCCTTTGCAAAGAGTGCATCCGAGATTTTCCAGCGACAATTGAGACGCATGAAACGCGCTCCGGGAACAACCCTACCGGTCTGGTCTCAGAAGCTCTCCGGACGCGGGGCTTGGTTGATCCTTTTGCTCTTGGCCGGGGGTACTGTCAGAGCTCAGCACAACCAAAACAGCGGAGCGCTGACAGGATCGGTCGTGCAGGTCGCCAACCGAAACGCGATCGAGGGAGTGACCATTACGGTGGTCCGGATCGGACTCGGCTTTCGAAGAACAACGACCACGGCGTCCAACGGAAGCTATTCCGTTGGGTACTTGTCTCCCGGCAACTACGCTATCGAAGCTTCGCATCCGGATTATGAGAACTTGAGCGGGGTCTTCAACATCGGGGTCGCATTGAATGACACCCGCGAGATCCGGGTCCCGCCCTTTGAGTTTCGCAGGAAACGCGCGACGCCGGCCCCGAGAACATCTCCCCCGGCCGACCGGTTGTCCCCTGTCCTGATCATCACGAGCCACGCGGACGGGGAGATCGTCCAGACCCCGAATGTCACTCTGTCTGGCACCGCGACCGACGCGGGCAAAGGAAGAAAGGGAATCGCTTCGGTAACGGTCAATGGCAAAACGGCAGTCGCGGGCACCGCGGATGGGAACGAGACGGCTCAGTGGCGCTCTGAGGCGAAACTGGCCGAAGGCCCCAACACGATCACCATAACGGCGAGAGACAACAGTCCGAAGAAGAACGCGACCACGCGAACCATTACCATCCACTTCGAGAAACGGGATGTTGCAGGTCCGTTGCTGACGCTGGAAAGCCACCAGGAAGGCGACACGGTAGGGGTTGCTCGAATCACTCTCACCGGGACGGCGACCGATGCTCAGAGGGGCGGCAACGGTCTCCGGTCGATCGCGGTAAATGGGGAGGCCGTCAAAGACGCAGCGTCAAGCGGATCGCAAAAAGTGCACTGGAGCCACGAGATCACATTAGTACCCGGCCCCAATGCGATTTCTGTCATCGCGACCGACGATAGTCCTGGAAGAAACGAGACAACTCTTTCGATTACCGTCCACTATCAAGAGCGGGATCGAACCGGACCGAGGATCTCGATCACGAGCCATGAAGACGGAGAGACCGTTAACGAACAAACCGTCGTGGTGGCAGGTCAGGTTTCCGATGCCGGGAGAGGGAACAACGGTGTTTCCAGGGTAACAGTCAACGCTGAGGTCGGCATCGACGCGAAGGCTGTCGGGGATGGCAGTGTAGTGTGGAGTCGGCAGCTGACACTTACTGAAGGGCCGAATACGGTTACGATTGAAGCAACAGACGACAGTCCTGGTAAGAATCAGACCAGTGTGTCGATCACGATCCAGTACCGGGTACCGGATCGACTCGGTCCGCAGATCACGGTCGTCAGTCACCAGGATGGTCAAACGGTGACAGAGGACATTATCGTGGTCTCGGGGACCGCCACCGATTCCGGTCGCGGCAGAAGTGGCGTTCGATCTGTGTCCGTCAACGGTGAGCCGGTCGCTGGAGGCTCCGCCGTTGGATCCGAGGTGGCCAACTGGAACCATTCAGTGACATTGACGCTCGGCGATAACCCGATCACGGTCGTGACAACCGATGACAGTCCAGCCCAAAACACTACCAGCGAAAGTGTGATTGTCCGCCGCGAGCAGCCCGCTCCCATTACCGCGCAACAGTCTCAGCAGTCGATCCAGCTGGTCAACACCAGCAGCCCCACGCGGGGGGCAAGTTTTGATGAGCGGCAACTGTCTTCTTTGCCGCTGCCGGACATCCGGACTTTTGACTCCCTGGCCTTCTTGATTGCGGGAATCTCGGCGGCCCCTCAATCACTGGGCGACGTGGCAGGTCCCGGAATCGGTGCCGGGGTCGGATCCTCGGGTCAGTTTTCCGTCAACGGCATGCGCAGCCGCGCCAATAACTTCACCCTGGATGGATCCGACAATAACGACCAAGACGTGGGAGTCCGCCGGCAAGGATTTCTTTCTTTGCTTCCACAGTCTATCGAGAGCATCCAGGGGTTTCAGATGTCGACCCTTCTCTGGGATGCCGAGCTTGGACGAAACCTCGGCGCCCAGGTGAATGCCGTGACCAAGAGCGGTGCCAATTCTATTCACGGCGAAGCCTATGGTTTTTTCACGAACTCCCGGCTCAATGCCCGGAACTTCTTCGACTATACGGGAGGGCCAGCCGGTTCTGAGGAGTCTTTTACTCGGGTCCAGAGTGGGATTTCACTTGCCGGACCGATCATTCGCAACAAGACGCATTTCTTCGCCAGCTACGAACACCAGAAGATCAATGCAACCAGCGAGCAGCACTTCGCCTCGCCAACTCCCGCGGAGCGCCGATTTCAAAACTTGCCGCTTTTCAAGGTCATTACCTCCCCGAATTCGCTGAACAACCAAATCGACTACGAGACCTCGCAAGGCGCCACCCCGCTTGGACTGAACCTCCTCTCCCTGTATCCCTTGCCGAACAATCCAGGCGGCCCCTACGGGACAAACAACTTCACCGAACGCCTTCCATCCAGCGGTGAAGGAAATGTGTTCTCGTTGAAAGTCACACATCAGCTGACCTCGGGAAATCTTCTGCACGCCCGGTACAATTTCACGCAGGACGAGCGGGAACTACCCAGCATAAAAAGAGCGATCAATTCCACGATCGATTCTGATTCCAGGTCCCAAAATGTCTCGCTGATTCTCGACAGCCAGCTCTCCGGCTCATGGATCAACCAGGCGCGCTTCTCCTATGGCCGAACCAGACTCGATTTCGCAGAGCACGTGGGAAGTCCACTTTCCCTGTCGAGTATCTCCTCGGGAAACGTGAAGCTGTTCCTGAAGGATGGAAGGCAGGTATCGGACGAAATACCGGTTCCGTCGTTTTCAGGACCACTGGGAGAGCTGGTCATTCGGCCATTCAGCTCGGTCGGGATCGACGCGGCAACGTTTCCCCAGGGTCGAATCAACAATACTTTTCAGTACGCGGACACACTTTCGAGAACGTTCGGAAACCATTGGCTGAAGTTCGGGACGGATACTCGCTCGGTCCAATTCAACAGCCGTCAGGAGCGGTATTTTCGTCCGTTTGTCGAGGTGAACAATGGGACCCTCACGATTGCGGATCTCGACAATCCCGCCAACTCGAGCAGCAGTTTCGTCCCTGGAGTTCAGCTGGCCGGCCTCGGGCAGATATCGTCCATTCTGCAAACGGTCACCCAGGGAGTGCCGAATTCAAACATAGGGCTGCGCTCCGCTGAGCTCAACTTTTTTGTCAACGATAACTGGCGTTTGGCGCCGAACCTGAGCTTGGACATAGGCTTGCGCTACGAGTTCAATACAACGCCCAGGGAAGTGACCAACCGGATCGAAGACGCGCTGGGTCTGCTGACGCTCCCAGCACCAGGGTCCTCGAGGTTTGACACTCCAGCTAGGACGGAGTTCTACAATCAAGTCGTCGAGGCCTATCGAACGGTCCTTGACGGCCGGTCGAAGATCTATGATTCGGACAGCAATAACCTGGGACCGCACATCGGTCTGGCCTGGGATCCGTTCGGAAACGGGGAAACGGCGGTGCGGGCGGGGTACGGACTCTACTACGACAGCATTCTCGGTGCACTTGTGAGCCAGTCTCGTAACGTCTTCCCCACGGAAGTTCCGTTTCTTTCGGAAGCAACCTTCTTTGGCTATGACGGCCTCAATGCCAACAATCCCTCGTTCTTTTGCCTTCTAGCCCTTAGTCCAGCGTGATTTTTTGCATGAGGAGGAAGAAAAGCCCTGGAACGTGCGCCGTTACGGGATAAAATGCGTTTGATATATTTACAAGACATCCCGAAAGGAGCACATTCCAGGTGAATAAAAGAAACCACAGAATCCTCCTCCGAGACAAGCAAAATCTTACACGCCGGTTGGAAAGAAATCAGTTTGAGGACCGGTCCGATCCTATGTTCAAGGACTCCAACACCTACTACGAGATCGCCGAGAGAACGCGCGCCATCGGATCTGGTGGTATCGGAGCCATTCACAAGCTCGTGTGTAAGCTTGGATTGGACAAAGATATCAACAGAAACATCGTTTTGCTCAAGTACCACTTTCCTTACTGGGAATCCGATCATGTACTGAACATCGCATACAACGTCTTGTCGGGTGGAACCTGTCTCGAAGATATCGAGCGGTTGCGCCAGGATGAGACCTACATGAACGGACTGGGAGCCGAGAGGATTCCGGATCCCACGACGGCTGGAGATTTCCTCCGTCGTTTCGATGAGGATTGGATCTTCGGACTTCAGGAAACCATCAATGAAACCCGAACCAAGGTGTGGAAGTTGCAGGATGCTTCCTTCCGGAAGGAGGCCATCATCGACGTGGACGGGACCGTCGCCGGAACCTTGGGGGAATGCAAGGAAGGAATGGACATTGCCTACAACGGGATCTGGGGTTACGCACCGTTGATCGTGACCTTGGCCAATACGAATGAGGTCCTCTATCTGATGAATCGGCCGGGCAACCGTCCCTCTTCCGACGGAGCGGCCGAGTGGATGGACCGGGCAATCGATCTGGTGTCGTCGGTGTTTACGAAGGTCTGGCTTCGGGGCGACACGGATTTCTCGCTGACGAGAAACTTCGATCGCTGGGACGAGCGGGTTGGTTTTGTCTTTGGTTATGACGCCAAGCCGAACCTGGTCGGGATGGCCGATGCCCTGCCGGAGAGACAATGGAAACCGCTCGAGCGGCCTCCTCGTTATGAGGTCAAGAGCGAAGAACGGCGCCGTCCGGAAAACGTCAAAGAACAAGTAATCAAGGAGAGAGAATTCAAGAACATCCGCCTGCAGAGCGAGCAGGTCGCCGAGTTTGACTATCGTCCCGGACACTGTAAGAAAACCTATCGCATGGTTGTGGTTCGGAAGAACCTCACGATCGAAAAGGGGGAGCACCGGCTGTTTGATGAGGTCCGGTACTTCTTCTACATCACCAACGATCGGGAGATGACGATGGGAGAAGTGGTCCTTTTTGCCAACGATCGCTGCAACCAGGAAAACGTCATCGGTCAGCTCAAGAGTGGAGTGAACGCCTTGAGGATGCCTTCGGACAGTCTGGTATCGAACTGGGCCTACATGGTCATCGCATCGCTGGCGTGGAATCTGAAGGCCTGGTATGGCCTGGTGACGCAGGCGCCGACAGTACGTCGTGATATCTTGAGGATGGAGTTCAAACGCTTCCTGGTGAACTTTGTGCAAATACCCTGTCAGATTGTAAGAACCGGTCGTCGCCTCGTTTACAGGATATTGGCCTATAGCAAGCATCTCGAAACCTTTTTGGCGACGTTCGACTATATCAGGCAACTCAGGTTTACTTGAAGGCGCCTCGCCGGCGGGTGAGCCCGTACCCCCGGCGGAGCAAGAGTGGCGGGCGAAAGGAAGGGCATAACAGAGACAAACAAGATCAAGTGATCCAGACAACCAATGGAAGGTTTGTCTCTTGTGTTTCTCTTTGCTTTCCCTGTTACGCACAAGGAGCTGAAATCCACGAGATATTCGGAAAAGGCAAACGATTTTCCGAGCGAGCTCATACCTCGCTTATTTTGGGGCTAGTTCAAGACCGTCCATCCCGGGCATATGCATATCCAGGATGGCCACCCTCGAACGGGTCGTTCTCGGCGGTTGCCTTGCGCATCAATTCCAGGGCGGACAAATCCATCCGCAACCTTTCCGGCGCGTATCCCCGTTTCCACGATTCAATTCAATGAATTCCGATCCTTCACTCTTCGAAGAAATTGCCAATTCCTAATGTTATCGAGCGAGGCTCTTGTTTGCGGAGCTCGGTCAACGTCAACCGTCCCGCAGAGTAGGAGATGTTTGCCACCCCCAGATAATCTTCAGGGATCTTGAGCAGGAATGCAGCGTAAGATTTCCTGATGGTTTGATCGGCGTCTATGTACTCATATATCGGTCGTTCCAGGATGTGGCCTGTCTGGACCAGAACCGGAAACGGTTGGTGGTAGCCGGTGGTTCCAAATTCCAAACCGCGCGCGGAGACGCGGCCGTTTCGGAGGTATCGCCAGATGTTGAGCCACGAATAGTCGCTTGTCTTCCACACGTAGCCGAGCAGAAGCTGCTGTTTGGGGTTGCATGCTGTGACCCAGCCGTAATCCTGTGAATCGTCGAAGACAAAGGAAGTGACGTCATGGCGCGTGACATGAGGCTCGGTGGGCGCGGGATTGAAGAGACGACGCAAATTGACACGGCGACCTTCGATCGACACCTCGGGCCAGTCTGAAGCTGTCTCTCTTGATCCGGGGACATCTCCGTCTTGATCAAAGCCGTGGGTGGCGTTGGAATCCACCAGCGTTGATTCATCCAAAAACGGGGGCGCGATCGAAGGATGCTGCACGATATTGTAGATTCGACCCAGCTTGTTGAGGTTCGTGACCGCTTCGATCACCGTGAGTACCGCGGACTGCGAGTCGAGTGTCATGGTGCGGCGCACGCGCAGGCCTGCCAGGGGCAACGTGCAATGCATCCCTGCGACCTGTCCGTCCGAACGCGGTTCGGGTTGTTGCACGATTTGCCAAACCACTCGCGCGGCTTCGCCATGGAAAGGAACGCCGTTTTTTTCTTCCGCCGCCGAGGGTGGGCCCCAGCGGTCCAGACACAAAAAGTGGCCACGCAGATGGGCGGTGCCTTCACGCCTCGGTTCCAGTTCTTCACCGATTTCCCAGTTGAGCGGGTTGAGCCGCTGGTCGAGAAAACGAAACTCGACAATACCGCCGCCGGCGACCGCCACGGACACCTGAGCCGCCTTGTTGCGCAGAATCAGCTTTTCCTCAGCATTCGTTGGCGGGGATAAAACGATGATGCTGAGAGCGCAAATGATTTCAACAAACCGCGAGTAGGTCATCAGTTCTTCCGAGTAGTTTTCTGGGTTGATCCGTGTTTCTCCCGATGCAGGTTGCAGTCTGCCCGAGGCGATAATACAAGCGTTCAGCGGAGACAGCCACAAGTCACGCCGGGAAACTAGGAAACGTGGGAGACGTCCCCTTTTTTCTCTGCTATTATCGCGGCCATATCTGAAACAACAAGGGTCGTGTCATGCCAATACCGAAGCAAACGCTATCCGTCGTGATGCTACTGTGCGCGCTCTGGGTGGGCTGCACCAATCGCACGCTCGAGGACCGAGTCCGTTTGCTGCGCGAGCAAATGCAGGAGGTGCCGACCAGCGCGGGAAACTATGTGGAGCGCCTGAGCACCCTCGAAGACTGGAGGAACGATCTCGCCAGTCGGGGCCGGCTCAGGATTCCCACCGTGGTGGCTGTCCCGATCATGCAACTTCGTTTTGCGGGACAGTTCAGCGCCGAGACCCCCGACCTGATCGCCCGGATCGAGCGGACGCTTGCCTTCGTCGAAGAGCACGGGGACCGGATTGGTACACTCGAACGGGTGGATGAGGCCGACCTGGTGGCCAATGAATTTGCAACCATCGTACTGGAGTACACCGTCGGGGACGTTGCGATCGAAACCGAAGGGTTGCTGCGCATCGGTCAAATATTTTCCGCGAACAAAGTGCAGCCCTTACAGAACACCGATCCTACAGCCGACGCCCATGTCTCTTTCGAAGTCACGGGGGACGCAAGGACGAGCCTCACCATGGCGCCGTTTCGTGGTGTTTTCGGCGACCTCTTCAGCGATGCTCCGGGTCCGGCGTTACGAGTTGACTCAGGGTCTTTGAGGCGGGGTGACCGGGCGCACATTACCTTGGGAGATCGCTCGCAGGGGAGTCGTGGTCTGCGCATGATGCCGCGGGATGCCGATGCCTTTCGCTTCGTTCTCCTCGCCGATCCGCGTGGGGAGGGCGTATTGGTCCCCGCGGGATTCGTTTCCGTGAGCGTTCGGGGCGCGTCGCCGGAGGGCCTTCGCGCCGTAGTTCCCTCGATTGTCGCAGCCGGGGAGCCGTTTTCTCTCAGACTCGCGGTCGAAGACCGTTACTTCAGTCCTGCGACCTATCCCGGAGGCACGTTCAGTGTTCGATTGTTGGAGAAAGAGATCGGGGAGATCGAGATTCCAGCGGGACGGTCCGAGGGCAAGCTCGACGGCCTCGTGATCGACTCTGAGGGTGGGTTTCGCTTCGAAGTGGCGAGCAAGGACTCGAGCCTCCTGACCACTAGCAATCCGGTGCTGGTGGAAGCAGACCCGAAGCAGCGGATCTACTGGGGCGAGCTTCATGGTCACTCCGGGCTGGAGGACGCCATCGGGACCGTGTCCAGATACTATGAGTATGCGCGAGACGTGGCCTTTCTCGACTTTGGGTCACTGACCGGGCACGATGTCGCTCTGACGGATCCAGGGTGGAAAGAGATTCGCGAAGCAACCGCGAAGGCCAATCGTGCTGGCTCTTTTGTCGCGTTCATGGGTTATGAGTGGTCCGTAAACTATCAGAACGGCGGGCACCACAACGTCTTTTTCAAGAATGATCCAGGACGTTACGTCACCTACCGGGATACGATCGACCAGAGTGTCCTGTACCAAAGGCTCAAGGAGATACAGGGCGCGGACAATGTCCTGGTCATCCCGCATGCCCATGAACCCGGCAACTGGAAGGTCAGCGACCCGGAAATCGAGCGTCTGGTCGAGATGTATTCCATGCACGGCAGTTTCGAGTATTTCGGACAGCGTTACCTCGATCAGGGTTACCGAGTCGGCTTGATCGCGGCAAGCGACGACCACACGGGTCATCCCGGCAATGCGCCTGCCACCATCTCGACGCGGGGTGGCCTGGCGGCGGTCTATGCGCCGCGTCTGGATCGAGAGAACATCTGGCGCGGACTCACTTCTCGAGCCACCTATGCCACCAGCGGCAAGCGGGCGGTGGCCAAGATCTCCATCGACGGAGGAGAAATTGGGCAAGTGCTACCGGCAGGCGCTCCGACCTTCAAGATGCGGGTCCTCGGCACCGCCGCGATCGATCACATCGACCTGATCCAGAACGGCAAGGTCGTCTATAGCCAGGATTATGCGCGATCTCAAAAGGGAAGCGCCAACGCCGTTCAGATCATGTTCCATTCTCCGACCAAGACCCCCGGCAATGAAGTCCGGCCACCATTGCATGCGGTGAAATGGAATGGATGGATCGAGGTGGACCAGGGAAGGATTCAAAGGATCGAACCGCTGGGATTGGATCATTTCACGGATCAATTCCGTCAGGTCGACTCCTCCAAGGTGTGGTTTTCCTGCAAGGTGCGTGGAGATGTGGACGGTCTGTTCCTGCATCTCGGGGACTCGCCGGAGGAAGCCACGGTCACGATTCGTCTCAGCGAAGAATTCGAGCGCGAGGGTGAGGGAACTTCCGGATCCAAGGGACTAGATCAACGGCCCGACCCGCCGAGCGACGAAGCCCACTATCAGCTCCAGTTCAAGGTCGGTGACCTCGATCCCGACAGATCGAGATTCGACTTAACGGATGACGCTGTGGTGTTCGCTCGTCTGGCAGCTGTCGACGGACCGTGGGATGTCTCGTTCGACTATCGCTCGAACGAGCCGGCTGCGGAGAACGATTATTTCTATCTGCGTGGGGTGCAAATCGACGGGGAGACTATATGGACGAGCCCGATCTGGATCAGCGGAAGAGACTCTCGTTGAAGAAACTGCCTGTGAAACTGTTGGGCACAACCCCACAAAGTTCGCTGCGCCGGTGCGGACGTCCAGCATCATTCATTGGCGCGTGACCCACCGTGAGAAGGCCCCGCGCCTCACCGACGCGGCCGTCCGCGAAGGGTTTGTGCGCTAGCCGGGCCACTCCGGCCTTCACGCAAAACCGGCTTGATTCCTCCCATCCGCCGGTAATGAATCAGATCACAGAAGACGATACTGCTAAAGGGGAGTGGTCCTTTGTTATCTCTCTCTCTGCCTGGATACCCAGAAGACGACACACGGCAAACCGAACGGAATCATGTTTTTGAAACAACTCAAGACTCTCAAGAAGAAGGTCAAGGGGCAGCTAAAATACTGGAAAAACACCCTTTCTAGCAGGTTCCAGGCATTTGATGTGGAGGATCTTGTCGGAGCCGTCAAATCGGTGGGGCTGCGGGAAAATGACATCCTTATCGCTCACACTGCCTATAACGAGTTTTCCGGCTTTACCGGCAAGCCCTCGGGCGTTCTTACCGCACTGCGGCAAGTTGTAACGACCGGGGGTACGATCATGATGCCCAGCATGCCCTTTAGCGGAACGGCAGTTGAGTACGTGCAGTCCGGAAAGGAATTTGACGTTCGAGCCACTCCGTCCAAGATGGGCATCGTTACGGAACTCTTTCGTCGCTCGGCTGGTTGCCTGAGGAGTCTTCATCCGACGCATCCCGTGCTGGCCCAGGGACCCAAGGCGGCTCACTTACTCGATAATCATGAGGATTCCCGAACCCCTTGTGGAGAGGGCAGCCCCTTCGATTGCTTGTTGCGGAACAACGGCAAGATCCTGTTGCTGGGAACTGGCATCCATGTGTTGACCTTCTATCATATGATCGAGGAGAGTCTTGAAGCAAAGATGCCGTTCTCCCCGTTTACCGACGAAGTTTTTGATGTGTCCTTCACCGGTCGCGATGGGGAGAAGAAAATCATTCATATCAGGCTCTTCGATCCAGACGTTTCACGTCGGCGCGATCTATCCATCCTCGAAAAAGCGCTGAAGTCGCGTCGCCAGTGGCACGAAGCAAGAGTCGGTGGGCTCAGCATCGTGCTTCTCTCCTCCAGAGAGGTCTTCGATACAGTAGCTCAACTCGCAGAGAAAAGCGTCTTTTGTTATGTCTGATACGGCACGGGCCATGAATCCAGAAGAGATCAAGGGCGCCTTTTCAGAAGTGTGCCGAAAAAACGATATCTATGCGGCGCAGAGTCTAGTGCGAAGCATACTGGGAAGAGCCGACAATATTCGTACCATTCGATCCCTGAGCCGCGAGATTCGCCGTCACCAGGAGAACCTGGAAGGACTCCATCCAGTAAAACTTGCTCTACTCTCTTCATTTTCGATTGGATTCATCAAGGACGCGCTGATCGTCGCCGGTTTTCTGGATGAACTCGGAATCGAAGTATATGAGGCTGGGTACGATCAGTTTCGCCAGGAAATCCTCAATCCACGAAGCGGCCTCTACAGGAGTAATCCGGATGTAGTGATTCTGGCGGTGCTGGGCGAGAATGTCGCCCAGACACTGTATGAAACGCCACCCTTTGATTGGGGTTCTGAAATCGAGAACGTCCTGGCGGAGTTCCAGAACCTTCTCAGCTCTTTCCGTCGGCAGGTGAGTACCCCGCTTCTAGTCCACAACTTTGCCCCCCCTGCCTTTCCAATACTCGGTATCGCCGACCCCAACCAGAAGGTCAGTCAGCGCTTTCTCTTCCAGTCGCTGAACAAGGGGCTGGCGGAACTCTGCCAAGAAACGGGTAGCAGCTATCTGGTTGACTACGAGGGGCTTGTCTCCCGGAGCGGATCTCTGAACTGGCACGACAATCGTATGCGTCATTATGTCCAAAACCCCATCGCACCAGGGATGTTCCTCGACCTTTCCAGGGAGTACGTCAAATTCATTCGAGCACTCAGGGGAGGAAACAAGAAATGCATCGTCGTTGACCTCGACAACACGCTCTGGGGTGGAGTGGTCGGCGAAGAAGGCGTTGGGGGCATCGCGCTGGGGCCGGTTTATCCAGGCAACGCGTTCATGGCTTTTCAGAAAGTGTTACTCGGGCTTCACAGTCGGGGAATTCTCTTAGCTACCGCCAGTAAGAACAATTCTGCGGATGTCGATCAAGTATTCGACCAGCATCAGTTCATGGTGCTGAAAAAGGACCATTTTTCGGCTTCTCAGATCCATTGGGGCCCGAAGTCAGGGTCAATCCAAGCCATCGCGAAACAGCTCAACATTGGATTGGATTCCATTGTCTTCGTGGATGACAACCCCGTCGAGTGCGACGAAGTGTCCAGGACTCTGCCCATGGTTCGTGTGGTTCACCTTCCGAAGCAGCCGGAAAATTTCCCCGTAGCGTTGTTGCAAGAAGGGCTCTTTGACGCACTTCAAGTGTCAAAGGAGGATGTGGAAAGGGGACGACTATACAAACAGCGAGCCCAAGTAGAGCAGTTGCGCGATTCCGTCGACAGCCTGGAAGATTTTTATCGTGACCTTGACATGGAGCTGATTTTCGAGCGTGTGGGCGAGAAAAATTTGCCCCGTACTGCCCAGCTCACTCAAAAAACCAATCAGTTCAATGTTACGACGATCCGATATGCAGAGACAGATATAGAGAGTCGGATAAGTGACGACGATTGGTTACTTGTTGACGTTATCGTTCGTGACCGTTTTGGGGATCATGGAATTGTGGGCGTCATAATGGCAGAGGTGAAGGGCCAGCAAATGAGAATAGAAACCCTCCTTCTGAGTTGCCGAGTGATTGGGCGCACCGTTGAGACGGCCATGCTGGCCTTCATCTGCCAGTTCGCGCGGAATCGAGGAGTCCGGTATATAGATGGATGCGTCGTCCCGACTCCCAAGAACATTCCGGTTCGTTCGATTTATAAGGACCACGGTTTTAAGCTTGTCTCTGATGGAGACGACAAACGAGCGTCCTGGTGCCTGGATCTCACATCCGGGAATGTCGAATTTCCACAATGGTTCCAGGTGAGCATGAACTTGGAAGCCGAATCTACGGATCTTACTACCACAAATGTCTGAGCAAATATCTGAGCTGATTCCAAACACGATCAAGCAAATCATGGCCGATATACTCGATGTGGATGCTGACAGTATCAGTGATGACACTTCAATGGAGAAGGTCGCGTCATGGGACTCCTCGAACCACATCAGCCTCGTTTTGGCAATCGAGGAAGAGTACGGCATCTCTCTCGAGGTCGCAGAAATTGAGGAGATGCGGAGTTTCTTCGATATCGTCACGACTGTCGAGCAGAAAATCTGAGATCTAAGACGCAAATAGAAGTGCGCAAATCCAGTAAACCAAACCATGATAGCAGACGAACTGCTCGCTAATGATCTGAGTTTCTCCGACATCGAGATCGGTCAGTCGTTCGAACTTGCGAAGAGTTTTTCGGCGGCGGAGGTGCTTCAATTCGCCCTTCTTTCGGGCGACCAGAGTCCGCTCCATGTCGACGAGGCATACGCGAAAACCACTGAGTTTCAGCAGCGTGTTGTCCATGGGATGTTGCTCGCCTCGCTTTTCTCCAACCTGGTCGGGATGAAGATACCGGGCAAACCGGCCCTCTACCTGGGTCAGGATCTGGCATTCAGAAAGCCAGTGTTCATTGGAGATAGGCTCGTAGCCTCCGCGAAGGTAACGGGCAAGAACACGGTCACAAGAACGCTAGTACTCAAAACCGAGATTAGGAACACGGAGGGGCAGGTCGTCGTCAGCGGGACGGCCAAGGTCAAAATCCGCGGCAAGATTCCCCTGACAGAAGAATCGGGACCACGAGCGCACGCCGTTGCTCCGGCGGCGGAGAATGGAGCGGTGGCTGTCATAACCGGTGGATCTCGGGGTATCGGGACCACGATCGCCCGAGCGCTGGCTCGGAAGGGTTACGTTTGTGCCATCAATTATAGGTCAAACGAATCAGCTGCCCATCAATCGGTCGCAAAAATCAGCCAGGATGGCGGCAAGGGCATTGCCGTGCAGGCGGATATCACGCAAGAAGAAGACCTCGATCGACTGGTGGCGACCGTCGTCGAGAGAGTCGGATCCCCCTCGGTCCTGGTGAATGCGGCGATTGGTGATCTGGAGCAGCATTCGGCCGCAGACGTGCAATGGGTCGAGTTCGAGAAGCACATCAACACCCAGATCAGAGGTGTTCTTGGCCTCTCTCAGAGGCTATATCCCCTCATGAAAGACAGGGGCGGCGGAAGTATTATCAACGTACTTTCTCAGGTAGTCAGCAACGCGCCTCCCGCGGGGATGGCTGATTATGTCACCGCCAAGTATGCCCTCATGGGACTATCGAAGGCGCTCGCCACCGAGTGGGCTGCCGATAAAATACGGGTGAACATGGTCTCCCCAGGGCTCGCCAGAACGGATCTAACCCAACACTATCACGAACGCTTGTTCAAGATGGAAGCCTCAAGAACACCTCTGGGAAGACTCGTGGACACTGGAGATATTGCTAGTGTCGTGTGTTTTTTGGCCGGTGACGAGGCTGCCTTCTTGACTGGTATCAACCTCTTTCTTACTGGTGGACAGGTGATGCCATAGTGAGGCTGAGATGAGTCTAACGCTTAGAGTGCTGAAACATTACTTGTCTTCAAGGAGTCCCAGGCAGATCTACTGGGAAACCTCTCGCCAAGCGGAGTTGAAGAGCAAGCTCGCGCTCCGGCGGAACGATACCTTCAGGGAACATGTTCTCGGTGAGAAACAGAGGGTTGCAGGGTTGACGAGAACGGCGATCACGGGGGAAGTTAGCGAACGGTTGGACGCCGCCGTCGACTGGATATTGAGGGCTCAGGCGGCCACCCGGGATGACGGTGTGTCGCTAGGCTACTTTCCCCTCCAAAACGACAGCGGATGGCTGCCGTCTTACCCGGAGACTACGGGCTATATCATTCCGACTCTTCTCCGCTATGCCAAAATCCGTGGGCGTGAGGATGTTCGCGAGCGGGCCCTCGCCATGGCTCGGTGGGAGGTGAAGATCCAGATGCCTTCGGGGGCGGTTCAGGGGGGACCGGTTTGCCCTCCAGAGAAGCAGACTCCTGCCACGTTTAATACCGGTATGGTGCTCGATGGCTGGAGCGCCGCATACAGGGAAACGGGCGACGCCTCTTTTCTAGAGGCGGGCAAACGAGCCGGGCGTTTCCTGGTGGACGACCTCGATGAGCGAGGCTATTTCAGGACGAATGGGGCGTTTGTCAGCTCTGAAGAAATCAAGATATACAACTGCCTTTGCGCCTGGTCCATGTACCGCCTGGGCGAGGATGCGCATGAGCAGGACTTCAAGGCTGCTGCTGTCAAGGCCATCGAGGCAGCCATCAGGCTGCAGAATGACAAAGGCTGGTTCTCACACTGTTGCTTGTCCAACTCCAAGATCCCACTCACGCACACGATCGGCTACACACTTCAGGCTATTCTCGAAGTCGGCCTCCTGGCCGAGAGAGCGGATTTCGTCGCTGCGGCCGAAAAGGGACTCGCGGCGGTTGTAAAGCAGCGGAAGCCCAACGGGTATCTTGCCGGCCGGCTGGATGACCATTGGCGCTCGTCTGCCCTGTATGCTTGCCTGACCGGATCTGCTCAATTGGCTATTGTATGTTTCCGCCTGGTCGAGGCCCTGAACAAGCCAGAATTCTTGGTGCCGGGAAATGACTTGATCAATTTTGTCAAGGCTGCCCAACTTCTGGATTCACCCAACGAGGCCATGAACGGAGCGATCGCGGGCTCGTTTCCAATTCTCGGTGCCTATATGAAAGGCGGCTATCCGAATTGGGCAACGAAATACGCTATCGATGCGCTCATGCTTCAGGAGCAGATGTCCGAGGACATTTCTCCAAAAGCCTTGTATGAAGAGCCTCTGGTCCTCGTACCGTAGGCAGATCGATCGACATTGCACGCCACATTCCGCCCTCGCCGCATCAAGAATAACCGCCCGCCTCGCCTCGCCGCCTGATCGACAAAAGCCTCAGCGCTAAACCTCCCAGCAAAGGCCGGGCCGGGATGGATCCGTAACAGCCTCTCGTGAAATCTTCTCGGGCTTCGTGTCAGGTGCATCCGTTGTAATCCACTCGGTCGGGTTGTATGCTCCTTTTTTTCAAGATGAAGGGCGTTCGAACAAAGCACTCTGTGAAACATGCCTTGTTCCACGCGATGCACTCGGAGGCAGATATATGAAGAAGATGAGAATTCTTGGGCTATTTGTACCAACCGGTCTTTATCGTCCTGCTTTCTCCCAAGAACTAAAACACCAAGAAGATATTACGCAGTGGTTTACTGATTCTCGATTCGGCATGTTCCTTACTTTTGGGTTGTATAGTATTCCCGGAGGCGTCTGGGAGGATAGAATCGCTGGAAGGAATATGAATGCGGAGTGGATCCAAAAACAGGGAAACTGGCCCTATGGAATTAGCGATGAGGATTATCAGGCTCTCGCAAAACGATTCAATCCCACGAACTTCAACGCAGATGAGTGGATCAGAGAAGTCAAGAATGCAGGAATAAAATATTTCTTGTTTACGGCGAAGCATCACGATGGTTTCGCAATGTGGCCCAGCAAAGAGTCACGATATGACATAGAGGACGCCACTCCCTTTGGACGGGATATCCTGCGTGAACTGGCGGTGGCGTGCAGACAGTATGACATCAAGTTGGGCTTCTACTATTCCCACTGGCAAGACTGGGAACATGAAGGAGGGGCAAGACCGCCGATACCGACATTCCACAGTATTCCGAGACCTGTTCAGGTAACCGATGAACAATTCGGTAAATACTGGGAAGCAAAGTGTATTCCTCAAGTAAGAGAGCTCATGAATAACTACAAGCCGGCATTATGGTGGTTCGATACATGGGGAAACCCGAAGGTCTTGACGGATGATCGCGTCAATCAATTAATTAGAACAATTAAAGACATCGATCCAAGTTGCTTGATCAACAGTCGCATATTGTTTACCGGCCCGGACATTTCGAAGAAGGTCGATTATCTTTCGATGATGGATAATACATTTCCCGAAAAATCAGAGGAGCAACCATGGGAAACCATGGGAACGATGTCGGAGTCATGGGGTTACCACAAGAGAGACTATGAATGGTTTGCAACGAAGAATCTCATTAGTAAACTTACAAACAATGTGGCGAGAAACGGCAACTTTCACATAAATGTGGGCGCGAAGGCGGATGGCACTTTTCCGGCAGCGAGTATTCGTCGCTTGAGGGAGATCGGTGCTTGGCTCTATGTAAACGGCGAAGGAATTTACAAATCGAAGCCGAACCCGTTTTATAGTCACCCGAGTTGGGGTGATATCACAATGAAGGATCAGGGAAACGGTCCAATAGAGGCGTACTGTTTTGTCGACGAGTGGCCGGAGGACGGAAGGTTGGATGTACATGCATATATTCTGCCGGAGAGGGCGTACGTTCTGGAGTCTGGCGAGGAGTTGGAGTTTAGAAACTGGCGTGGTTTGACGATAAAACTACCCCATACGCCTGTGGATCGAAAGGTGACGACGATCGTGCTGGAGTTTGATCGGAACAGGTTTGAGATGGGCAAGTTTGGGAAAGAATGGTAGCAGGGCCGTGGTCGCTGCAAGCACGCGGGGGCGCTGCAAGCACGCGGGGGCGCCAGGAAAGGACGGACTGAGGGAGAGGCCCGGGGAAAGCGCCTCTCCGCGCAGTCCGGCGAAGCCGGAAGTGCAGTCCGGCCAAGCCGGAAGGTATGGTGCTACTGCAGCTGGCCGGCCAGGTAATAGCTTCCGAAGTGCCAGATCAGGACCACCTTGCCGCTCATTTTGCCAGCCCCGGGAGCGATATCAAAGTACAGGTGCTCCGCCTTGCCATTGTCCATCGAGAACATGGATGTCAGCTTGATCACGTTGGCCGCAGTAGGCGCGTCGCGAAATCCCAGTTTTCCTTTGTGTAGGGCCATGCTCCAATCGGTGCCGTCGTGGTTGTTCTTGATCGCACCCACGTTGTAGTCGCCGGCGGCGAGCGTGGTTCCTCCCACAGTAACGTCGGCCGAGAGGCTCATGTTGGCGAACGACTTGGTGTAATCGCCGACCTTGACGTTGGCAATATGGGACTCGTTAGCCGGGGCTGTGACGTAGGTGAGGGTGACGTCCGCGCCTCCGACCTTGCAGGCCACCGACTTGTTGAAGTGGGGGTGAGCCATCACGAATGCTGCGGCGAGCACAAGCGCAATGACTGGAATGGCAATTCCTGCCGCTTTCTTCATTGGTTTCTCCTAAGCAAAAAAAGAAATCGATCCCCGCCATGGGCCACTCCCAGAATTGTCCTGCTCCCACGAGGACGAGAGTCGATTTCGTTGTCATTTGAGCATAAGAAGAGAAGAATAGAGCACGCTTCGCGTCGAGTCCAGCCCATCCGGTACCGCAGGATATTGGCGAAGATTGCGAGATTCCGTGCCAGCTCGGAGTTGACCGGATTGCTCATGCGTGTGCGCCCGACTATCATGCAAAGGCGAGGCAACGGGGGAGGAAGATGGCGAAACCAACGCGCGGGGCAATCTTTCCTGTTTTACTGGTGAACTTCATTGGGACGCTCGGCTTCAGCATCATCCTCCCGTTTTTGGTTTTCCTGGTGGCAAGGTTCGGGGGCAATGCGCTGGTTTACGGCGTCCTCGGCGCCACCTATCCCGCATTGCAGCTCGTGGGGGCGCCTGCCCTCGGAAAATGGTCCGATATCTACGGGAGGCGAAAAGTCTTACTCCTCAGTCAAGCGGGCACGCTCGTTTCGTGGATCATTTTCTTGGCTGCGCTCTACCTTCCAGCACATGTCCTTCTCAACGTCACTTCCACGCGATGGGGAACTTTTTCCGTGACGCTGCCCCTGGTCGTTCTTTTTCTGGCAAGAGCCGCGGACGGGATCACAGGTGGCAACATCTCGGTAGCCAACGCGTACCTTGCGGACATAAGCACCGAAGAAGAGCGGACCCGCAACTTCGGTAGGATGGCGGTATCATCGAACCTTGGATTCATTGTCGGACCCGCTCTTGCCGGCATCCTTGGAGCAACAAGGTTGGGCGAAATGCTTCCGGTCCTGGCGGCCCTCATTGTCTCGCTCGTTGCCACGCTCGTCATAGCGTTCTACCTTCCTGAGTCCAAGCCCTGTGTTTCGAGATTGCGGGAGGGCTTGAGTGTCCGCAAAGTCTTCGGCCAGGAACACACAGATTGCATTCCCCCCGCGGATGACAAACCGATCAAATTCCGCGATGTCCTGCGGCTACCGAACATTGCTTTCCTCTTCCTCCTCTATTTCGTGATCTTCCTCGGCTTCAACCTCTTCTACACCGCGTTTCCGGCGCACGCTGTCCAGGGTCTGAACTGGAAAGTCACCGATACCGGGATCTTCTTTTCTGTCATGAGTCTGCTCCTGGTCATCGTCCAGGGACCGGTCCTCAGCAGACTCGCAAAGAGGTATTCGGAGGCGTCGCTCGTGATTGTGGGCAATGCACTGCTTGGAACAAATTTCGTTCTGATGACGTTCAAAAACGAAATTGTAATCTACTCAGCTGTCATACTGTTTGCAGTTGGGAACGGAATCATGTGGCCATCCGTTCTTTCGATCCTATCGAAGGTGGCCGGGGACAAGTACCAGGGTTCGGTCCAGGGTTTCGCAAGCAGCTTCGGTAGCCTCGCGAGCATCCTTGGGCTCGTCTCGGGAGGGATTCTCTACGGATGGTTGCAAGAAAATACTTTCCTGGTATCGGCTGTCATCATCTACCTTTCCTGCATTCTGTCGATTCGCCTCTTATTCTTGAGCACGCCCTTGGCCGTCGGAAGAAGCTCGGATACGGAATGAGTGGGTCTGTTCTGATAAGGTAGGACCTTCGCTGTGAGGGGAGCCGATTCCAGTCAAATTCTGGAACCGACAGCGGGTGTCGAGTCCGGAAACGATGATCCAGAGGGAGGGGATGGATGCGCACCTTCACAACAGTCATGTGCCCTGTGATCTTGGGCCTCGTTTTCGTTCCGCCTTGTGCGAAGCCACAGGCGCGGGGAGGGGGCAGTGCCCAAAAAGAGCTGAAAGACAACAAACAGGCGATGGCCGCGACGCCGGACGCTCTGGTGCAAATGCTCAGTGACCTCTCCTTTCTGCCGCCCGAGAGCTACCGACTCCGGATGGAACAGGCGATGCGCCAGCATATCTTTCCTTTCGATCTCAAAGCGATTCCGCAAACCACAAAGCAAGGTAGGTACGCATCGATTAAGCAGGCGGAGCTTGCCGCCTATGGCGAAAAGCTCGCTGCCTTCGGCAAGCAAGCGAAGGATGACGGCGAGATTCTCTGGGGCCGTGTTCAGGGCACCCAATACGAACGCAACGCGCTTCGCTGGCTGCATGGGAAGCTCGAGAGCTTCGGTATCGACGACGTGCGCCACGACACATTCCCCACGGCTTTTCCGCAATGGCGTCCCACGGCCTGCGATCTGGAAATCATCGCCGCGCCAGGATTCGCTCGCGACGAGAGCTACCGCTTCGAACACGCGCTGACAGCCTTTGCCTCGGCCACCACGCCGGAGGGTGGAGTGACGGGCGAGATTGTCTATGTTGGTGACGGGACACCCGCCGATCTGAAGGGGCGCGAGTTGACCGGCAAGATCGTGCTGCTGCGCGCGCGGACCTATCCGAGTACTCTGATGAATAGCGCCCGCACGGCCCTGCCGCGCATCGCGACTGGACGATATGGCAAACCGCTCGGCGTTGTCGTGTGGTGGGAAATTCCCCACGCCAAACAGGTTGCGGGTCGTGTGGGGGCGGTTGGCGGCGGCGACGATCTGGGCAAGAGTTTGCCCTGGACCTCGATCGGCAATGACGCCGGTTTTTACTTGAGAAAACTGCTCGACCGCAGCACGGATGAAACTCCAGTAATCGCTCGGCTCAATGTGCAGGGCCAAGAGGAGCCGCCCGAAAAACGCCTCTCGGGCAATGTCTACGGGATCCTGCCCGGCCGGTCGGGAAAATATATCGTCATCATGACGCATGTGGATGGCTACTTCTACGGGTTGCATGACAACGGCGCGGCCGTGGCCTTGAATCTGGCCCTGGCCAAATACTATGCGTCGCATCCGGAAGCGCAGCGCGCGCACGGCATTGTCTTTCTCTTCGAGGGCGATCACGAAGTGCCCGGCGTCGGCGGCACCATTCCCTTCATTGAAAGAAACAGAAAGCTCGTGAGCGAGAATCTCCTGCTCGTGCTCCGCCTCGAACATACCGGCATCACCCAGTCGATCCATCTTGGCGAAGTCTACAAACCCGCCAATGTCGCACGCCCTTCCACGCTGTTGATCACCAACCGCAGTCCGGTGTTGCAAGGCATCTTCCGTCGCGCCATCACCGATTACGCAATTTCCACCGCGCAATTCCTGTTCGTCGATCCGGCGGCCGATGAAGCCGCTTTTCATCCGCCCTACAATGATCTGAATGCCATCAGCGCGGGTTTCGGGACCATGGGCCCACTCTATCACACGCCCATGGACGTCGAACGCAAGCTCGTCAACTTCAAGGAAGTCGAAAAGATGGCACGCGCGCATGCCTATATCATCGACGCGCTCGGGCCCTACACCAAAGAAGATCTCGAGCGCGATGGTGCTCCTCCGCCGGCAGAGAGCGTCTACCGCTCCGATTTCTTCAAACTGTATATGGGCAATTTCTGAGCCGTTCAACAATTCGTGCAGAACCTAACGAAGGACGCGATCGATGAATACCACGGTCCTGACCATTCTTGCGCTGCTCCCTATCATCACCGTCGCCGTGTTCCTCGTCGGACTCCGCTGGCCGGCCAGTCGCGCCATGCCGCTGTCCTATATCGTCGCAGCAGCGCTCGCACTGGCTGTCTGGCAAGTCGACTTCACGCAAGTGTTGGCCGCGAGCATCAACGGACTGATCGTCGCCTTCACGCTGCTCTACATCATTTTTGGCGCCATCTTACTCCTGAACACGCTTCAGGAGAGCGGCGCGATCAAAACGATTCGGCAAGGCTTCACGGACATCACGCCGGACCGTCGCGTTCAGGTGATCATCATTGCATGGCTGTTCGGCGCCTTCATCGAAGGCTCGGCCGGATTTGGCACTCCGGCTGCTGTGGCCGTGCCGCTGCTGGTCGGTCTCGGGTTTCCCGGACTGGCGGCGGTCACCGCCGGCATGATCATCCAGAGCACGCCGGTCAGCTTTGGCGCGCTCGGCACGCCTATTCTCGTCGGCGTCCACACCGGCCTCTCGGCCGACCCAGCACTCGCCGAGTACGCAGCGCAGCGCGGCTTCGCCGAGTGGAGCGACTTCCTTGCGCTCATCGGCCTCAAAGTGGCGACGCTGCACGCCATCGCCGGGACACTCATTCCGTTGATCCTCGTCTCCTTCATGACGCGCTTTTTTGGCAAGAACAAAACACTGAGCGAAGGTCTACGGGTCTGGCCGTTCGCCATCTTCGCGGCACTCGCGATGACCATCCCGTATCTTACCGCCGCTTTTTTGCTCGGGCCGGAATTCCCTACGCTCGTCGGCAGCATGGTCGGCCTGGTTATCGTCGTCAGCGCAGCTCGCGCTGGCTTTCTCATGCCAAAGGCCGAGGAGGCGTGGGAATTCGACGACTCCAGAAACTGGCCGGCAGAGTGGACCGGCTCCGTCAAGGTGACGGATGTCGCCCACGGCGGGTCCATGAGTCTGCTCAGGGCGTGGATGCCGTACGCCATCGTTGCACTGCTGCTGCTGGCGTCTCGACTCATCGATCCCCTTCGGATTTTCCTGCAGGCGTGGGTGGTGAGCTGGCCGAACATTTTGGGGACGTCGATCACAGCGAGCTTCCAGCCCCTCTATCTTCCCGGTACGCTCTTTGTCGTCACCTCGCTCATTACGATGGCGCTGCATCAGATTCCGGCAAGTCACTACAAGAAGGCATGGTCTACATCACTCAAGGTGTCCGCGGCCGCGTCGGTCGCCCTCGTCTTTACGGTGCCGATGGTGCAAGTCTTCCTCAACAGTGCCGGAGGCGCAGCCGGCTACGACCAGATGCCGATCGTGCTGGCCAATGGGGTGGCGGCCCTCGTCGGTGGCGCCTGGCCCATCTTCTCCACCTTCATTGGTGGAATCGGGGCCGCCGTCGCCGGCAGCAACACCGTCAGCAATATGATGCTCTCGCTATTCCAGTTCCGCATGGGCGAGTTGCTTGCGGTCGATCCGACCTGGATCGTGGCCCTGCAGGCGGTTGGCGGCGCCGCCGGGAACATGATCTGCGTCCACAACGTCGTCGCCGCCTCCGCCGTGGTCGGGTTGCTCGGCCGCGAAGGCGCCGTGATTCGGATGACGATCATTCCCTTCGTCTACTATGCGTTGCTGCCAGGGTCGGTCGGTTATCTGATCGTGTCCTACGCTACCAGCGGGCTGCTCAACGCGGGCACGTTGCTCGTGGTGCTGATTGTCGCCACAGCGGTCTACATGATCGTCAAGCACGGTGGGCGCCCGCCGACGGATTGAGCCCGTAGGGTCCAATGCGTGGCCAATGCACTCGGGGCATTTTCAAATCCCCGAGGACCGCATATACTGAGCTACGACCAGAACCCAAGCCGTTTGGTAGAATCGAGTCTTCAGGAGAACGCTGCCCGTGGATGTAAGCCAGAAATCGACCTTTCAACGTTCGTGCAAGCAATCGCAGAAGAACGCTGCTGCAAGTAGACTTCTGCCCGTGGCCTTGCTGCTTTCAGCGATGGTGCCCTCCGTTTGCATAGCGGAGGACTGGCCCCAGTGGGGCGGTCCGAACCGCGATTTCAAGGTGTCCTCGCCCGCTCTCGCGCAGTCCTGGCCGGAGCAGGGTCCTCCGACGATCTGGAGCCGCCCGCTCGGAGACGGATATTCGGCCATCATTGTCGAAGGTGGCGCGCTCTTTACCATGTACCGGGGTTCGGGGGCCGAGACAAAGGGGAAGGACATCGTCATTGCCGCCGATGCGGACACGGGACAGACACTGTGGGAGCATGGCTACGATGCTCCGTTTCCGGAGAAAGCGAACCTTCACTATGGGCCGGGGCCACACGCGACTCCCATGATTGTCGGGCAGCGGCTGTTTGCGGTCGGGGCGTCGGGCATACTCAGCGCGCTCGACAAAGAGACCGGAAAACCGCTTTGGACGCGAGACCTCTACACCGAGTTTGCCATGCCCCGGGTGGGGATGAAGACGGAGCGGGGCTATTCCTGCAGTCCCATTGCCTACCGCGACACGGTGATCCTGCCGATTGGAGGCCAGGGGCAGGGGGTGGCGGCCTTCTCTCAGACGGACGGTTCTCTGGTCTGGAAGAGTCAGGATTTCGAGATAGCACCTTCTTCTCCGATCCTGATCAACATGGACGGAGAGCCGCAACTGGTGCTCTTCATGGCCCCCGGGATTATGGGCCTCGACCCCGGCAACGGTAAGTTGCTCTGGAGCCATTCCCACCGCACCGAGTACGATCTGAACGTCTCGCCCCCGATCTGGGGCGGCGAGGACCGGCTCCTGTTCATGTCCTCCGCCTATGACGGCGGCAGCCGGGTCGTCCGTCTCAATCGCCAAGAAGGCAAGATTTCTGTCGAGGAGGCCTGGTTCAGCAATCGGATGAAGATTCATTTCGGAACGGCAATCCGTATTGGTGATGTCGTCTATGGATCCAGCGGAGACTTCGGTCCCGCTTTCCTGATGGCGGTCGACGTCCGGACCGGTGAGGTGCTCGCGCGTCAGAGAGGTCTGGCCAAGGCCAACATGATCCATGCCGATGACAAGCTCTTGATCCTGGATGAGGATGGTAACCTGTCCCTGGGCGCTCCCTCTGCGAGCGGAATCGAGGTGATCTCGAAGGCCCAGATCTTTGACGCGCGCGCCTGGACCGTCCCGACGCTGGCGGGCACCCGGCTTTTTTTGCGCGACCGCAAATCGATGCTGGCGCTCGATCTGTCCCCGTGACGTGATGACCGCTTGCGTGATCAGTGCTTCTTTTGACGCGCCTGTGACCACGGATTGTGTAGAGTTCCCGTCTTGAAATCATGGCTCCTGAGACAACCCACATGGACGCTCGATTCGGATCAACAGTCAAGCAAGAAGCCCTGAGGCTGGAGGATTCAGGCAAGGACCCCAATCAGATCGCCGGGATACTCTGCAAAAAAGATCCCGAAGGGGCCAACTATGGTATTGGAATCGTGGTTGGCGGGGATGGGAAGCCCCTCGCGAGCTCGTCTGCTCTTCTCGAGTATATTGCCGCCGAAACCCAGGCCAGCACCTCGGGAAGCTATAGCAATTCGGCCGCCCTCATGGGGGAGCTCAAGAAATCGGTCCTCAAATGGCAAAGAATCCCCGAAGAATATAACGACCGGTTCATTCTGGCGCTTCCGTCAGACGCCGGAACAGGCGCTGTTCAGACCGCGGTCCATTTCAATCTGGTCCTGGACCCCGGGCTCAAGACCTTGGGCATTGAAGAGTGGGGTTGGCCGGCGTACAAGGCCATCGCCAAGGTGGCCCGCCTGCGTGTCAAAGAATTTCCCTTTGAAAACAACATGGAAGAAGAGGGTGCGCTCATAATCCATCAGGCCGGGCCCATGAATACCACCGGTGAGGTCAAAGAAAAATCGCTCAACCAATCCCGTGCGAAATCGGTTTCCAAAAACCAGAATCCCCTCATTCTGGACCGGGCCTATCCCGGTTTCGAGTTTGCCCGCCTAACGGGCTCGAAACCTTACAACGACATAATGAAGATGAGCGCTGAGCACCAGATGCAACCCTTTTTGGACGCCGGAATTCCGTTCGCGCTGGCGCTCAGTCCGACCAAAGCTTTCGTGACTTTTTCTTTGAGGCCCTGCGGTTTCCTATTGGTCTTCTGCCCCGACCCCGCCTACAAGAAAGTTGCAGAAGGCGCCCTCAACACGGTTATCCGGGCCCGTGGATCTTCTTTCGAACACGTGGTGTCGCGCGCCTTCGTCCAGGCAATGACCAAATCGCTGGACCGGCTTGAAAAGGAACATGAAGCTTCGCTCGAGCGTCTGGGAGAAGCGGAAGCCTTATGGCAGAAACTGGTGAAGGGAACAAAAATGGAATATCTCTTCAGCGAAAAATTTGCCGGCCTTTTCCGAAACCCCCGGAGCGAGAAAGATTCGGATATCCGAATTTACAACGAACATATTTATCCCGTGTTTTCAGGAAACCGCTGTCGATTGAACACCACCGGGCTTCCCAGCGAAGAATCCAAGGCAAGCAAGCACGTGTCCGTTCTATCCAGTTGCTGTTATTGATCAAATTATGAGTGAAACTCCCGAACCCGCAAATAGCTCCGTTTCCTCCAAGGTTGTGCAACCCCAATATCTCTATCCGTTCATACTGGTTACCAGTTTGTTCGCTCTTTGGGGATTCGCCAACGATGTCACAAACCCGCTTGTCCGTGCGTTCAAGGAAATCTTCCTCATTAGCAACGCACAGAGCAGCCTGGTCCAATGGGCATTCTATGGTGGCTACGCCACGATGGCGATACCGGCCGCATTGGTTATCCGCAAGCTGTCGTTCAAGTGGGGCATCCTCTTCGGACTGGCACTTTACGCGGCAGGCGCCCTGCTCACCATCCCGGCCAGCCTGCTGATGCAGTTCAATATTTTTCTGATCGGCTTTTATGTTCTTACCTTCGGCTTGGCGTTTCTGGAAACCAGTGCCAATCCCTATGTTCTTTCCATGGGGAGTCCCGAGACCGCCACACGGCGGTTGAACCTGGCCCAGGCTTTTAACCCGATCGGGTCGCTGACTGGAATGCTGGTGGCCAGTACATTCATTCTGCCGAATCTGGCTGTCTCCGAATTTCGAGAGCAACAAAAAGCCGCGCACCCCGAATATGCTGATCTACAGCCCAGCGAGGTGGACGGGCTCATCACAACGGCGCTGGAGACTTTTGCAAAAACCGATACGACTGCCCATCAGGCCATGATTGCTCACGATTTAGGTGTAGTACGAATTCCCTATGTGGTGATTGCCATGGTGGTCCTTGCCGTACTGGGCATTTTCGCGGTGTCCAAGATGCCCGACACCGGGCACGAGGAAGAACAGGTGCAGTGGGGCTCCCTGCTCGGGCGCCTGCTCCATTTCCACTACGTCGGCGGAGTCATCGCCCAGGCTTTTTATGCGGGTGCCCAGATCATGTGCTGGACGTTTGTCATCCATTACGGCATGACCTTGATCGGACTCTCAGCGGCCCAGGCCCAGAACTACAATATCGTGGCCATGGTTATCTTTTTGACGAGCCGTTTTATTTGCACCTTTATCCTGAAATACCTCAATGCCGGCCTTTTGCTCGGTTTGCTGGCCATCGGTGGCATGCTGCTCACCCTGGGCGCCATATTCATACAAGGAATGGCGGGCCTCTACTGTTTGATCGGCGTATCGGCATGCATGTCACTGATGTTCCCAACGATCTACGGAATCGCGCTCGATGGTTTAACTCCCAACGATGCCAAACTGGGATCGGCCGGCTTGATCCTCGCCGTCGTAGGAGGAGCGCTCATGCCTCGGCTGCAAGGCGGTATGATCGACGGGCCGGCTTGGACCATAGGTGCAACAACCCTGGAATCGGTGCGCGTCTCTTTCTTCCTCCCAGTTATCTGTTTCGTGGTAATCGCGCTGTATGGTTTTTTGACCAACAAGATCGAACGTAAAGCCCATCGGCACTAAACCTTGCCGTGGAATCCCAGGACAACAACGCAACAGCTCCCCAGATCGATCAATCCTTGAAAATCCGTAGTTGATGCGAGGAATTTCCTGATTATAATAGATGAATGATCCCGCGTCCCCAGGCCCTTCAGCGGGTCGACCGCGCCCTTCGCGAGAACCCGGTGGCGGCACTCCTCGGGCCACGACAGTGTGGAAAGACGGACCCTGGCGAGGATGATCGCCGAGCGATGCCTTCTCCGCCCGATAACTGGGAAGATTTAGCTCCAGGATGACGGCATGGTGTACGAGGCAATCGACCGCCGCCGCCGTTGGCATCGGGTCTTTGAAGATCTGATCCCATTTCGAAAAGACGAGGTTTGTCGTGATCATGACGCTGTGACGTCATAGCGTTCTGGCAGCAAGGTAAACAATACCTCCATCTCCTCGCGATCTTGCTGTACATACCCGATGTCATCGGAGAGAGACGGGACTTTTTTTAAGCCAGTCTAGGCCTTAGTCCAGCGTGATTTTTTGCATGAGGAGGAAGAAAAGCCCTGGAACGTGCGCCGTTACGGGATAAAATGCGTTTGATATATTTACAAGACATCCCGAAAGGAGCACATTCCAGGTGAATAAAAGAAACCACAGAATCCTCCTCCGAGACAAGCAAAATCTTACACGCCGGTTGGAAAGAAATCAGTTTGAGGACCGGTCCGATCCTATGTTCAAGGACTCCAACACCTACTACGAGATCGCCGAGAGAACGCGCGCCATCGGATCTGGTGGTATCGGAGCCATTCACAAGCTCGTGTGTAAGCTTGGATTGGACAAAGATATCAACAGAAACATCGTTTTGCTCAAGTACCACTTTCCTTACTGGGAATCCGATCATGTACTGAACATCGCATACAACGTCTTGTCGGGTGGAACCTGTCTCGAAGATATCGAGCGGTTGCGCCAGGATGAGACCTACATGAACGGACTGGGAGCCGAGAGGATTCCGGATCCCACGACGGCTGGAGATTTCCTCCGTCGTTTCGATGAGGATTGGATCTTCGGACTTCAGGAAACCATCAATGAAACCCGAACCAAGGTGTGGAAGTTGCAGGATGCTTCCTTCCGGAAGGAGGCCATCATCGACGTGGACGGGACCGTCGCCGGAACCTTGGGGGAATGCAAGGAAGGAATGGACATTGCCTACAACGGGATCTGGGGTTACGCACCGTTGATCGTGACCTTGGCCAATACGAATGAGGTCCTCTATCTGATGAATCGGCCGGGCAACCGTCCCTCTTCCGACGGAGCGGCCGAGTGGATGGACCGGGCAATCGATCTGGTGTCGTCGGTGTTTACGAAGGTCTGGCTTCGGGGCGACACGGATTTCTCGCTGACGAGAAACTTCGATCGCTGGGACGAGCGGGTTGGTTTTGTCTTTGGTTATGACGCCAAGCCGAACCTGGTCGGGATGGCCGATGCCCTGCCGGAGAGACAATGGAAACCGCTCGAGCGGCCTCCTCGTTATGAGGTCAAGAGCGAAGAACGGCGCCGTCCGGAAAACGTCAAAGAACAAGTAATCAAGGAGAGAGAATTCAAGAACATCCGCCTGCAGAGCGAGCAGGTCGCCGAGTTTGACTATCGTCCCGGACACTGTAAGAAAACCTATCGCATGGTTGTGGTTCGGAAGAACCTCACGATCGAAAAGGGGGAGCACCGGCTGTTTGATGAGGTCCGGTACTTCTTCTACATCACCAACGATCGGGAGATGACGATGGGAGAAGTGGTCCTTTTTGCCAACGATCGCTGCAACCAGGAAAACGTCATCGGTCAGCTCAAGAGTGGAGTGAACGCCTTGAGGATGCCTTCGGACAGTCTGGTATCGAACTGGGCCTACATGGTCATCGCATCGCTGGCGTGGAATCTGAAGGCCTGGTATGGCCTGGTGACGCAGGCGCCGACAGTACGTCGTGATATCTTGAGGATGGAGTTCAAACGCTTCCTGGTGAACTTTGTGCAAATACCCTGTCAGATTGTAAGAACCGGTCGTCGCCTCGTTTACAGGATATTGGCCTATAGCAAGCATCTCGAAACCTTTTTGGCGACGTTCGACTATATCAGGCAACTCAGGTTTACTTGAAGGCGCCTCGCCGGCGGGTGAGCCCGTACCCCCGGCGGAGCAAGAGTGGCGGGCGAAAGGAAGGGCATAACAGAGACAAACAAGATCAAGTGATCCAGACAACCAATGGAAGGTTTGTCTCTTGTGTTTCTCTTTGCTTTCCCTGTTACGCACAAGGAGCTGAAATCCACGAGATATTCGGAAAAGGCAAACGATTTTCCGAGCGAGCTCATACCTCGCTTATTTTGGGCCTAGTCAGATGAGGTGCTACACTTTCTAAGGTTGATAGGGGAACGAGATGGGGTGCTTTGGCCAGGCCCTTGAGTACACAGAAATAGTGTGGTGTCGAGATGAATTCGGCAGAGGCCCGCGGGTTGATGGTGTCTTTTTCCTTTATATTTTGATAGTAAGGCAAGGGTGCATGGGCTGTAGGAATCTTAAATAGTTTGGAGATTAAATGGGTGATAATGGCTTCAATTCCACCAGACGGATTTGGGATTTTACCTTGTAAATGCTTGGCGAACATTTCTTTGGTTACCCCGCCAATTACTGAGACGCCGCCCACAGCCTGCGTGCCACGCTCTATAAAATACTCAACGGCCTCTAAAATAGCCTTTGGATTCAATACGGTTCCGACCGCGCAGCCTGTTTCAGACCAATAGATTTGGACCCCTAATTCTTCGTGCAAAACGGTATACTCATCACAGGAAATTCCCTTGACGGCTCTGGCTGCATTGAGCGTATTCACCACATAGTCGATATAATCCAGACCTGTTGGATCAACGAAGGTGCTGATTTTATTGCTCTGCACGGGCAACAATGCCAGGTGACCGAGCAGAAAATTATCCAGGGCTTTGCCCTCAACGTAATATATATTATTGGCCATTTCATTCAGTTCAGAAGCATTGACCGCATTGGGATGCGTCACGAGAAAATCTACCGTTGAGGCCAACAGGTTTGTCGCTGGACAGGCATCACCGGCATACCCACCCACTTCACACCGAATGCCCGTCGGCACGATCTGGACGACCCCAAAGGGCGACCCCTGGAAAGCCTTTTGTCTGGGTGTTACCAGTTCAATATCACGTAACGCCTCGGCGTATTCATCATCAGGATCAAATCTTACGATAGTGGCTTCTATTACAACCTGTGGTCCAATCATATCGACAATGGAAAATCGTAGTGGGTAAGTGTTTTCTTCTAACTTTCGGGCAAAGGATGTTGAGATCGTATCAAGCCAATTACTCTGTTGCTCAGCCTCCAATCTGTAAACTCTGTTTTCTATTTTCAAGATATTGCTCCTAAATGGGTTGTCATCGACGATGGTATTTGGTTAAAGTAGTGATTTTCTAATATCCGAAATATCCCTAAATGTAGGGATATTCGGGTGTAAAACACTAGAATTTTCATGGTGTCAAAACAACGCGTGTAATTCCTGAAACGCTTGAATGCAGTGCAATGGCTCGGCACTTACTTAAAAGGCAAGCGCGAAGCACAAAATGTGGTGAGGAGGAGGTATCATATAACCAGTTCCACTCCAAATACCATGAAAATCACTTTTTTTAGGATAGGACCCAACGGCGGCGGGCGTTCAGGGCGGATCTGACGGTACGGGTAGCGAGATTCATCCGAATCAGGTGACGCAATGGAAGCGGCAGGCGATTGAATCGATGACACAGGCATTCACGGATCGTTGGGGAAGGCAGGCGTTGAAGCTCTATGGTCAGACCGGACAACTGCAGGTGGTGCTAGACCCAAAATAAGCGAGGTATGAGCTCGCTCGGAAAATCGTTTGCCTTTTCCGAATATCTCGTGGATTTCAGCTCCTTGTGCGTAACAGGGAAAGCAAAGAGAAACACAAGAGACAAACCTTCCATTGGTTGTCTGGATCACTTGATCTTGTTTGTCTCTGTTATGCCCTTCCTTTCGCCCGCCACTCTTGCTCCGCCGGGGGTACGGGCTCACCCGCCGGCGAGGCGCCTTCAAGTAAACCTGAGTTGCCTGATATAGTCGAACGTCGCCAAAAAGGTTTCGAGATGCTTGCTATAGGCCAATATCCTGTAAACGAGGCGACGACCGGTTCTTACAATCTGACAGGGTATTTGCACAAAGTTCACCAGGAAGCGTTTGAACTCCATCCTCAAGATATCACGACGTACTGTCGGCGCCTGCGTCACCAGGCCATACCAGGCCTTCAGATTCCACGCCAGCGATGCGATGACCATGTAGGCCCAGTTCGATACCAGACTGTCCGAAGGCATCCTCAAGGCGTTCACTCCACTCTTGAGCTGACCGATGACGTTTTCCTGGTTGCAGCGATCGTTGGCAAAAAGGACCACTTCTCCCATCGTCATCTCCCGATCGTTGGTGATGTAGAAGAAGTACCGGACCTCATCAAACAGCCGGTGCTCCCCCTTTTCGATCGTGAGGTTCTTCCGAACCACAACCATGCGATAGGTTTTCTTACAGTGTCCGGGACGATAGTCAAACTCGGCGACCTGCTCGCTCTGCAGGCGGATGTTCTTGAATTCTCTCTCCTTGATTACTTGTTCTTTGACGTTTTCCGGACGGCGCCGTTCTTCGCTCTTGACCTCATAACGAGGAGGCCGCTCGAGCGGTTTCCATTGTCTCTCCGGCAGGGCATCGGCCATCCCGACCAGGTTCGGCTTGGCGTCATAACCAAAGACAAAACCAACCCGCTCGTCCCAGCGATCGAAGTTTCTCGTCAGCGAGAAATCCGTGTCGCCCCGAAGCCAGACCTTCGTAAACACCGACGACACCAGATCGATTGCCCGGTCCATCCACTCGGCCGCTCCGTCGGAAGAGGGACGGTTGCCCGGCCGATTCATCAGATAGAGGACCTCATTCGTATTGGCCAAGGTCACGATCAACGGTGCGTAACCCCAGATCCCGTTGTAGGCAATGTCCATTCCTTCCTTGCATTCCCCCAAGGTTCCGGCGACGGTCCCGTCCACGTCGATGATGGCCTCCTTCCGGAAGGAAGCATCCTGCAACTTCCACACCTTGGTTCGGGTTTCATTGATGGTTTCCTGAAGTCCGAAGATCCAATCCTCATCGAAACGACGGAGGAAATCTCCAGCCGTCGTGGGATCCGGAATCCTCTCGGCTCCCAGTCCGTTCATGTAGGTCTCATCCTGGCGCAACCGCTCGATATCTTCGAGACAGGTTCCACCCGACAAGACGTTGTATGCGATGTTCAGTACATGATCGGATTCCCAGTAAGGAAAGTGGTACTTGAGCAAAACGATGTTTCTGTTGATATCTTTGTCCAATCCAAGCTTACACACGAGCTTGTGAATGGCTCCGATACCACCAGATCCGATGGCGCGCGTTCTCTCGGCGATCTCGTAGTAGGTGTTGGAGTCCTTGAACATAGGATCGGACCGGTCCTCAAACTGATTTCTTTCCAACCGGCGTGTAAGATTTTGCTTGTCTCGGAGGAGGATTCTGTGGTTTCTTTTATTCACCTGGAATGTGCTCCTTTCGGGATGTCTTGTAAATATATCAAACGCATTTTATCCCGTAACGGCGCACGTTCCAGGGCTTTTCTTCCTCCTCATGCAAAAAATCACGCTGGACTAAGGGCTAGCTTAAACAATATAGGGGCGATCATCATGCCTGCCGATGCGTTGGGGGGTATACCGGCTCTGGCTGCCGAATATAACGACATTCCTTTAATCGCCGTCACTGAAAATCAGACGGTGTTGAATATGACCAATGAAAAAATGAAGATGCGAAACGTCATTGAAGTTAGTTCGTATCTTGAAGCGGCAGGGGTGGTTGTCGCGTTGCGTGAAGGCATTTCTATAGAGAGCTTACGACGTCCCATCGAAAGCTCAAGACTCGTTGATTTACCTGTAAAATCTAAGCCACTCAGCGAAAAGGTGTATTAAATGTCTTCGATACCGCAAACCAAGCCTGAACCATTGAGTACACTGACTGATGCCTCGAATCTGACCGCAGACCAGCTCATATTCTGGGTTGGTCAAAAACTACACCCGCATGTACCGCTGCACAGTCAGCCCAGTCTTTTCAGAATATCTCGGGCGATTGAACCCGCCTCTTTTGGAGCTGCTTTTCAAACACTGGTCAACTCCCTTGATACGCTACGCATGGTTATTGAAGAGGTAGACGGTATACCACAATACCGTATCATGCCGATTGAACTCTATGACATACCATATTTCGACTTTTCAGAAAAAGCCAGGCCTGAAACCGAACTGCATGCATGGGTGGCGGACCGCGGACCTCGCTTGCTCGATATTGAAAGCTGGCTCTTCGATACCGCTCTCATCAAAGTATCTCCCCAAGAGTTTGTCTGGTATTTCAATCCGCATCATATTGTCTCTGATGCTATTTCTAGCGTAGAGCTTCCTCTGTATTATCTATCGGATTTGTACGGCCGGGCTGTGAACGGGACGCTCCCGGAACGCATTGATATGCCTCAGTTTGGAGATCATATCGAACAACAGGAGACCTATCGCGACTCGAAACGGTTTCGCAAAGCGGAAGCTTACTGGCAGCAGAAGCTGGCCGACGTACCTGGCCTGCCTTCACTTTATGAAAATGGAAATACGTCCTTAAAACTGGATATTCGGGCGGAACGACTAGTCCGTGGGGTGGGAAAAGAGCGATCCGAGCGGTTAAGACAAGTAGCTCGAGAAGAGGGCATTTACCACAGTAGCCTCGATGCTTCTCTATTCAACATTTTCGCCGCATTACTCATTACCTATGTACATCGGCTGGGCGGTGATGAAAAAATCGCCTTAGGCACACCGTTTCACAACCGACGGACACCGGAGGCCAAGCGAACGATCGGGTTACTAACCCGGATTTCCAATTTGAATGAAATATAGCAACCTTTCAGCCGCCTTCGGCATCCCTATTTATAAGCGTCGGAGAATGATAAGGACACATTGGAGGGCAACACCCGATGGGTGAAAAAGAACGAAAGGGGTTTCAACTCAGCTTTAACGGATTACTCAAAGTTGATTTTCAGGGATCGCGAGTCACCTCCGAGGGTGGCCTGATTCTGGTCCGCGAGTTGGACGAACGGCTGGGGATGGGACGACTCATAGACGAGCATCTCAACGACACGCGGCAAGGCTTGAACAAACAGTTCCCGCTCGTCGATCTGCTGCGGCAATCGGTCTATAGTCGCCTGGCAGGCTACGAAGACCTTAACGATGCCGCGCGGGTCTCAGTTGATCCGACCTTTCGCTTGATCGGCTCGAAGAAAAACTGGGATCGCGGTGCGGCGCTGACCTCGACGTTACACTGGTTCGAGACGGAGCTGCTGACGCGAGAAGAGAATCTGATCGGGCTGATGGCTCTGAACCGAGAGACACTCGCACAGGCCGAGGCTCTGGACAAGTCTGATCGCGTAGTGTTGGATATGGACTCAAGCGAGAGTCCGGTGCATGGTCAGCAGGAAGGCAGCGCCTACAATGGCCACTTCGAGTCCGTGTGTTACCATCCGCTGTTTCTGTTCAATAGTCACGGGGACTGTCTGGCGGCCAAGCTGCGGCCGGGTAACGTGCATAGCGCCGAGGACTGGGACGAGCTTCTGTTGCCGGAGATCGATTTTCAACAGGAGCAAGGCAAAGAGATCGTCTTTCGAGCAGACGCCGCCTTCGCCAAGCCAGAGGTTTACGAGACCCTGGAAGAGCGCGGCGTTCAGTATGCCATACGCATCCCGTCCAACAAGAGCCTGGAGTGGGAGATTGCCGACATCCTGTTTCGTCCTCCAGGTCGGCCCAGCCGCAAGCCACTGGTGCGCTACAAGAGCTTCCGCTATCAGGCCGAAAGCTGGTCGAGGCCGCGACGGATCGTCGCCAAGGTCGAGCATCACCAGGGCGAGTTGTTCCCGCGGGTCGGGTTCATTGTCACGAACATGAGCTTGCCGAGCCGCTCGGTGGTGAGGTTCTACAACAAGCGCGGCACGGCGGAGCAATGGATCAAAGAAGGCAAGCAGGCGACGCATTGGACGCGGCTGTCCTGCCATCGCTTCCGTGCGAATGAAGTGCGCCTGCAGTTGAGCGTGCTCGCCTACAACCTAGGCAACCTATGGCGGCGACTCGGGCTACCACCCCGGATCAAGAGCTGGTCGCTCACGAGCTTGCAGCACCGGTTGATGAAGACTGGCGGAAGGCTGGTCAAGCACGCGCGGTACTACTGGTTGCTCTTGGCCGAGGGGCATCTGGACCGTCGGTTGTTTGGTGAAATGCTCAGGCGGATCTGGGCCTTGCCGCTGCCAAGCGGTTAGCCGCCCGGCTTGCAAGTCCGGAATTGGAATGCCATGGAAGGAGTGTGGCGATGTGTCTGGAAAATCGCCCACGCAGGAGTGAGAAGGTCTACTACCACGGCGACAACGGGTCATTGGGATGCGTTGACTGGATCCATGGTTGGTCTGAGGCCGGGATTTTCTTGCTCCCATGGTGGCTCGAGACTATTATGTTGGGAACCGAGATCCAAATTGGAAATTCCGGTCTACTCCCACCGACATCAAATACCGATGAATCCCGAATCCGTCCCGACCTGCTTCGTAGCACGAGACGACCCGAGTCTTCGCAGGCAATCCAAATCGTTTCTTTCCAGCCTCGATTTCTTTCGCCAGTCCTCTCAGATTCCCCGATGCTACGTCCCGAAACCGAGGCTTTCTTCCCAAGCTCGTGCTAAAAGCCAGCTTCCATTCCTTCAACGATAACTCCATCGACATGTAAAGAATCTGCTCAACTTCGGTATACTCTCCATTGCGGGTTGCTTTGGTTTTCATGATGCTCCTTTCTCCTTTCAAAGAGTTTTTTTAGGACTAATGCAAACGCTGCCTTTACAGGTGGCGATTGAACCTGATGACACCTTTGTCTCGCTGCTGGACAAGATTTCGTCCGAAATGTTCGGCGCACTCCTCCATAGTCCTTATGCGGCGTCTGCGATTGGGCGGAGTTACGAACTGCTGCTCAATTACCATGTTGCCCGTATTCCCCATTTTCAGGGAAGCCCGGTCCGTTATGAGAACGTTCACCTGGGATATGGTCAAAAAAATCTGTTACTTCAAATTCACGATTTTGAACAATCAGGGCAATTTACGCTTTGGTTTGAACCGCAATTGGCGGCCTTCACGTCCGAACAGCGGCAACAAATGCCGCAGCACTTTACAGAATTATTGGATGCTTTTCTGGAAGATCCGTACCAATCGATCCATCAGGCCAATCTACTGACGGCAGAAGAAAAAGAGCAGCTTCTTGTTACATGGAATGATACAGCGGCGCCACGGCAACCATCACAATGCCTGCATCACCTGTTTGAAGCGCAGGCGAGGCTGACGCCCACTGCCGTGGCCGTCACGGCTGGCTTGCATCAATTAACCTACCAGGATCTGAATGGACGGGCCAACCAACTGGCTCATTATCTCAAAAAACATGGCGTTGGGCCAGAAACATTGGTCGGTATTTGTATGGAACGTTCGTTAGAAATGGTGGTTGGCTTGATGGGGATTCTTAAAGCCGGAGGGGGCTATGTGCCCTTAGATCCCACCTATCCTAAAGACCGGCTGGCTTTTATTGCTGAAGATGCCCAGATTTCCATTCTGCTTACCCAAACCAAAGTCTTAACAGGATGCTGAAAAACTCCAACTAAATCGGTTTTCGTGCATCTTCAATATGAACCCTCTTATTGATGATTCCTTCGAGGAGAAACCGATGCGCGGACCGGACGAAAAGCAAGACGGGATGTTCAGCTACATCTCGGCCGAGAAACGAGTGCCGAACGATCACCCGCTGAGATCCATTCGGACCATGGTCGATGTCATTCTGCAAGAACTGTCTCCTCGATTCGAGGGTCTTTACGCAAGAGTCGGCCGTCCCTCGGTGGCCCCGGAGAAGTTGCTCCGAGCCTTGTTGCTTCAGGTCTTGTACTCGGTCCGGAGCGAACGGATGCTCATGGAGCAGTTGGACTACAATCTTCTGTACCGTTGGTTCGTTGGTTTGAGCATGGACGATCCGATCTGGGACGCGACCGTCTTTAGCAAGAATCGGGACCGACTTCTGGAGGGAGACATCGCCAGAGCCTTCTTTGAACGCGTCCTTTGCCACGCCCGTGCTCAGAGCATCCTGTCGGACGAGCATTTCACCGTGGATGGGACCCTGGTAGAGGCATGGGCGGGACAGAAAAGCTTCAAGAAGAAAGGTAGCCGCCCCAGCAAGCCGACGGATGGTTCTGGAAATCCAACGGTGGATTTCAAGGGTGAGAAGAGATCGAATGATACGCATCAGTCGACGACGGATCCAGATGCCCGTCTGTACAAAAAGGCCAAAGGCCAGCAGTCGAAGTTGTGCTACCTGGGCCATGTCACGATGGAAAACCGAAACGGTCTTGCGGTGAATGTGCGGGTCACGCGGGCAACGGGAACAGCAGAACGGGAAGCTGCGCTGGATATGCTTGACGATCTGCCCGGCAGAAATCAAATTACCGTAGGTGCAGACAAGGCCTACGACACGAAAGCATTTATCAGAGAGAGTCGACGTCGCAAGGTGACTCCACACGTGGCGCAGAATAACAAAAACCGTAGGAGCGCCATTGACGAGAGAACGACCCGCCATCCGGGCTACGCCGTCAGTCAGAGAAAACGCAAGCGGGTTGAGGAGATCTTTGGTTGGCTGAAAACTGTGGGTATGTTGCGTAAGACAAGACATCGTGGTGTGGACCGTGTCGGCTGGATGTTCACTTTCGGAGTGGCTGCCTACAACCTTGTCCGGATGAGAAACCTGATGGAGGCAAAGCCGTGATTGGAGCAGGGTGGACTTCGTCCGAGCATTTGATGAGCGGCCTAACGCATGCGCCGTGCCAATCCAGACCCTCATATCCCCTGCCAAAATAGAGTCAATCGATGCCGAAGTTCATGTTCGGAAACAATCTCGGCACAAAACCGGATTTTTCATCAGCCTGTTAAGCTGTTTGCCCCCTACTCAAGCCCGGATTATTGACCTCGAGGCTGATTGGAGGCGCATTCTTGAAGAACAACTACAAAACCCAATCGAAATGGCGCAAGGGCATCATGTGTCTTATGTGATGTACACCTCCGGCTCAACAGGCACGCCCAAAGGTGTTGTGGTCCTACACCGAGGCGTGTGTAATTATCTGCTCTGGCGTAAAAGCTACTTTCCTCTAAACGCCACCGACCGGGTGCTGCAAAAAACCTCATTTAGTTTCGTCGACTCGGTCTGGGAACTGTTTGAACCTCTGATGGTCGGCGCCCAATTGATCATGGCCGAACCTGGTCGCCATTATGATCCGGCCTATCTGGTCAATTTTATTATAGAGCAGAAAATAACAGCGGTGGATTTTATCCCATCTTTACTACAGCTATTTCTGGAGGAGCCGAATGTAGCCCAATGTACCACAATTAGACGTGTCACCACGGGCAGTGAAACGGTGACGATGGATCTGCAATCCGAGTTCTTTGCCAACTTTCAGGCGGGTTTATACAATCTCTACGGCCCAACGGAAGCATCTATCGCTTCAACCTGTTGGACTTGCCGACCGGATGATGATAAACGCAGCGTGCCTATTGGACGACCTATTGACAATACCCAGATCTATTTGCTGGATAAAAAGTTACAACCTGTCCCCTCGGGTCTACCCGGCGAAGTACACATCGGTGGCCTTGGGCTGGCAAGAGGTTACCTTAATCGGCCAGAATTAACGGCAGAGAAGTTCATTTCCAACCCATTCAGTGACGACCCGGAGGCTCGCCTCTACAAAACCGGTGATTTAGCCTGTTACTTACCGGACGGTAATCTCAAATTTCTGGGGCGGGCTGATCATCAGGTGAAAATTCGAGGGTACCGCATTGAATTAGGTGAAATTGAGGCCTTTCTCAGGCAACATAGTGCAGTACAAAAGGCTGTGGCCATGGTCAGGGAAGATCGGCCGAATGACAAACGCCTGGTCGTCTATGTTGTACCTGACGCGAAGCAAGACATAAAGGTTGGTCATTTACGCCATTATCTAAAACAGAAGCTACCCGACTATATGGTTCCTTCGGCGTTCATCAGCCTGGACGCACTGCCCATGACACCCAACGGTAAAGTAGACCGTGGTGTACTACCAATGCCTGACGCAACGCGGCCCGAGTTGCCAAAATTCTTTGTTGCGCCGGAAGGGCCGATCGAGGAGAGGTTGGCGGAAATGTGGCAGGAAGTTTTGGGCCTGAACAAAGTTGGTGTGCACGACGATTTCTTCGAGTTGGGTGGACACTCCTTAATCGCCGCCCGGCTTTTTAGTAAAATAGAGCGAGCATTTGGTAGGCAATTGCCGTTAGCGACACTCTTTCATGCACCGACCATCGCCCAGATTTCAACGATAATTGAGCAGGCAGGTTCAGAAGCGAGAGAGGTTGAACCGATCAGGCGGCTAGCTTCGAGAGAAGGAGCCGAGCTTTCCTTTGCGCAGCAGCGGTTGTGGTTTTTGGATCAGTATGAGCCTGGTAGCGGGCTCTATAACATACCGGCGGCGGTGAGGCTGAAAGGAGAGCTGGACGAGAAAGGATTGGAGTGGGCGTTAGCAGAGATTATCAGGCGGCATGAAGCGTTGCGGACCAGGTTTGAGTCGGTAGATGGAGAGCCGGTGCAAAGGATAGCAGAGAAAGTAGAGTTTCAGCTGCCAGTTCGGGATTTAACTCAGATGGAAGGAGCCGAAGAAGAGGTAGCGGAGCTGGTCAATGAGCAAGCGAGGCATGCTTTTGATTTGAGTCGGGATTTGATGCTTCGAGCGCAGTTGATCAAGGTTTCAGACCGAGAGCATGTATTGGCGGTGGTCCTGCATCATATCGCCTCGGACGGCTGGTCGATGGGAGTGTTGTTTAAGGAGCTGTCGCATTTATACCAGTGTTACGTGAAGGGCGAATCTTCCAGTTTACCGGAGTTGGAGATTCAGTATGCCGACTATGCAGTATGGCAGCGGGAGTGGCTGACGGGAGAGGAACTAGACAAACAGGTTGGCTATTGGCAGAAGCAGCTGGAAGCAGCGCCGCCGCTGTTGCAACTGCCGACGGACCATCCCAGGCCTGCGGTACAGAGTCATCGGGGAAGACAACAGAGTTTTGAGTTAACCCAGGAGCTAACTGCCGGGTTAAAGCAGCTGAGTCGTCGGCAAGGGACGACGCTTTACATGACGCTGTTGGCAGCCTTTAAGGTACTGCTGTACCGGTGACGGACATTGTGGTGGGCAGCCCGTTAGCGGGCAGGAAACGCAAAGAGGTAGAGGATCTGATTGGTTTCTTTCTCAATACATTGGCGTTGCGGACGCGTCTTTCGGAGGATTTGACATTCGAAGAGCTGCTGCAACAGGTGAAGGGGACAGCCTTAGAAGCCTATGAGCATCAGGATGTGCCGTTTGAGAAGTTACTGGAGGAACTGCGGGTTGAGCGGGATCTGAGCTGGACTCCCTTATTTCAAGTTTTCTTCAATATGCTCAACCCCGGAATGGGAGGGATAGCTTCACTATGTTAACGATCACTGAAAACCGTGCTTTTCTGAACACACGCCGGTTGTAAGGACTCAACATCATCGTCGCCGGAGGCGACTGGGTGTGCACCGGAGCGGTGATCGACATCAATCCGGTTGCGCGTGACGGATCAAGGTTCCCCAACCGATTTTTCTGTGGCAACATCACCCAGGGGGATGTTTGGGCACCTGTAACGTGTGAACCTTTTCGTCGTGGATAGAGTGGTTTCTAGCAGAACCTGACCAGCTTTTCTGAAAGTGGAATCCCAATCCTCTCGGCGCACGTCCAGAAAAATACGTTTTTCGGTGATCGCTAACACACTACGGCTGTCAGGTCTCGAGGTTGAGCCCCTCTCAGTCTCGGAGGTGGAGTCTAAGTTTGACCTGACGGTCTACCTATCTGAGAGAGAGCAGAGAATCCATTTATCGGTGGTCTACAATGCCGATCTCTTCTGCAAGGAGCGGATTGAAGAGCTACTTGTTCAATATGAGTATCTACTGGATCAGGTAGTTGCCGAACCAGAAGCAAAGATAGGGGGTTATTCTTTAGTCAGCTTTGTCTCCAATATTCAATTACCCGACCCGAAGTTGTCACTGGACTCGAGCTGGCAGGGAACGGTTCATAGTAGGTTTTCGGAGCAGGCGCGGAAAGGTCCTGAAAATCTGGCTCTGGTCGACGGGCAGCAGGAGTGGACTTACCGGGAATTGGAGGTTGGAAGCAACCGGTTGGCACAGTATCTGAGGAGTGGTGGAGTAGGGATTGAAGATGTGGTGGCGATCTACGGTCAGCGCAGTGCCTCGTTAGTGGATGCGATTTTGGGAGTTCACAAAGCGGGGGCGGCATTTTTGATATTGGATCCTTCCTATCCTGCTGCTCGCCAGATTGAATACCTGGAGGCAGCCAGGCCGCGAGGATTTCTCCATTTGGAACAAGCAGGGGAACTTCCCTCTGAGCTGACAACCTGGGTTGGATCTGATGCATTCGACGGGTGCCAGTTGAAGCTTTCGGGAAAGGATGACGAACGCTTAGCAGAATTTCCGGCAGTTGCTCCCGAAGTTCTATTAGGTCCTGAGAGCCTGGCCTATGTCTCTTTTACTTCTGGTTCTGAGGGGAGGCCGAAGGGAGTTTTGGGAAGGCATGGGCCGTTGAGTCATTTTCTCCCGTGGAGGGAAAAAAGGTTTGAGCTGAAGCAGACGGATCGCTTCAGCATGCTGTCGGGGCTGGCTCATGATCCATTGCAGCGGGATATTTTTACGGCACTGTGGGTGGGAGCGACGGTTTGTATTCCAGAGCCCGAGAAGATGTTTTCAGTGGGCTGGCTGGCTAGCTGGGCTGGTGGTGAAGGGATCACGGTGGCTCATCTCACGCCGGCCATGGCGGAAGTACTGGCGGCGGGCAATGGAAGGGATGAGAGTCTGAAGATATCGTCTTTGCGCTACGCTTTCTTTGTGGGAGACAAGCTGACGCGAAAGACGGTAGCCGCAATGGGCCGGCTGGCACCGAAAGTTCAATGTGTCAATCTTTATGGTTCGACGGAGACCCAGAGAGCGATTAGTCATTTTGTTGTCTCTGCTGAAGCTTTTGGTGACGACAAAGGGAACAAGAATCAGTCGAAGACCAAAGAGGTTATTTCGATTGGGCAGGGGATCCCGGATGTTCAACTGTTACTTCTTAACCGGGTACAGGAGCTGTGTGGAGTTGGAGAAGTTGGCGAGATTCATTTTCGAAGTCCACATCTGGCCAGAGGGTACTTAGACGAGCCGTCGCTGACGGCCGAGAAGTTTATACCGGATTGGTTTGGAGAAGAAGCAGGTGTACGGATCTACCGGATGGGAGATGTGGGGCGTTACTTACCCGATGGCAATATTGAGTTTTTAGGTCGAGTCGATCATCAGGTAAAGGTACGAGGATTTCGGATTGAGCTGGGAGAGATTGAGTCGTTACTGGAGCAGCATGCAGAGATCAGACAAGCGGTAGTGGTGGTCAAGGGAGAGGGGAGTGAGAAGCAGCTGGTCAGCTATCTGGTAGCGGCAGCAGAGAAGAGTCCACCGGTGGAAGAACTGCGTCGGTATTTGTCCCAGAGGCTGCCAGCCTACATGGTGCCTTCATTTTATGTAGAGCTGGAGAGTCTGCCACTGACACCCAATGGGAAGGTGGATCGGCGAGCGCTGCCGGAGCCGACTCTTGTTACAGAAGTAGGTGACGAGTTCCTGGCGCCCCGGGACCCGATTGAACTTCACCTGGCCCAACTGTGGGAGAGCTTGCTCGGCGTTCGGCCGGTCGGCAGACGCGATAATTTTTTCGAGCTGGGTGGCCATTCTCTGTTGGCGGTCCGAATGGTAGCTAATATCGAGAAGGTCTATGGCAAGCGGCTTCCGCTAGCAACTCTGTTTGAAGCTCCCACGGTCGAAAGAGTTGCGCACGCTTTGAAGGACAAGAATTGGCAACCGACCTGGAAATCACTGGTGTCGATCCGAGCCGGAGGGACGAAACCGCCGCTTTTTCTAATGCACAGTCATGGCGGTAACGTCTTAGAGTATCATCTGCTTGCCCGTTACCTTCCCAAGGACCAACCGGTTTACGCCCTGCAGTCGCGCGGGCTGGATGGCAAGGTAGATCTTGATCCGGACATGCGGGAGATGGCGGCAACGTATATTACAGAAATCAAGGCTCTGCAACCGGAGGGGCCTTACTACCTGGCCGGGTTCTGCTTCGGAGGCACCTTGGCCTACGAAACGGCACAGCAGCTTCGGGCGCAAGGTGATGAAGTGGCATTGCTGTTGATGATACAGGCTGTCAGGGCGCAGGCAGCCCGGAAGGATGCAGTCATAGGATTGTCGAAAATGTTGTGGTATCGGATTGCCTATCGTCTGAATCTGGAGTGGAATAACATAGCCGCTCTGGCAGGGGGGACTCGAGTCAGATATATCATCGATCGTGCAGTCCGGATGAATGATCTTTTTGAGCTCTGGTATCGGTCCGATTCGAGATTGGAAGAACTGGCGGACCGCAACGGCCACCGCACCACTGTATACACGCTCGAACTACTCAGGCGTGCCCACTCTAGAGCCTTTGTGAAATACAGACCCAAGCCTTACGACGGATCAGTGGTGCTTTTCCCAGCGGAGAAGCAGCCACGTTGGAGGCCGCGGAAACCGAATCTAGGATGGGGCGATCTGGTGCGCGGTAAGCTCACCACTGATGTTTTGCGCGGCTATCAGCAGAATCTGCTGCTGGAACCGAACGTCCGGTTTGCAGCAGAGAAGCTGACAGCCCACCTGGAAGAAGCGTTGCGACACCCAGCCGAGAGGCTCCGTCGGAATAGGGGCTCCTAAGCCCAGGAAGGCTACCGATCAGATCGGGAGTGCGGTATTTCCCGTAAGACGGTCGAGTATTCAATCGCTACCAGGATGAGGGGCTCAGGGGCTGGAGGATCGCTCTAGAAGGCCTTATAGACACCCCAACCAGTTGCCGTTCCAGGTGGAGAAGGATCCTGAGGATCAAGCAGCAACACCGTCGTACCTGGGGTGCCCCCAAGATCTGGGAGAAACTGATCAAGGAATATCCCATGATCAGGCCGCCCGCGATCAGCGCGATGACGTCGGCGCCACGCAGTTCCGGAGGATCCGGATTCGGCGGCGGCGGCTGGTAAGAAAAACGGGGACAGACTCCATGACTTGCCACTGGGAGCATCGAATGGCCACATCCTCCTGGAAGCCGGCCCTGCTCGGTTCCTGTGTGCTGTTTCTCTTGTCCACCTTTTCCGCCCCAGTGCAGGCACAGGACAGGTCAGCCCAGGAATCGCAACTGACCCTGCCTCGACTGCCCGGCCCAAAACCCTGGACCGACACAGCTCTCTACAACGACCCGAGGTATTTTCAGTTCGTCATCGTTTCCGATCGTACCGGGGGTCACCGGGACGGGGTCTTCCAGGACGCTCTCAGCAAAATCAATGACTTGAGGCCGGAATTCGTGATCTCTGTCGGGGATCTGATTGAGGGCTACACCGACAATCCGGAGCAGATCGATCGCGAATGGAAGGAGTTCAACGGTTTTCTGGAACCGCTGGCGATGCGCTTCTTCTACGTTGCCGGAAACCACGACATCTGGGATGCCCGGTCCCGTCAAGAGTGGGAACAGAGGTTTGGCGCGAGCTACTACCATTTCATCTACAAGAATGTCCTCATTCTCTGTCTCAACAGCGAGGATGGAGGATCGACACAGCTGGGCGAAGAACAAGTTGCTTATGTGGAGAAGACGCTTCGCGAAAACTCGGATGTCCGCTGGACGCTCATTTTCCTGCACAAGGCCCTGTGGGCTTACCAGCGGCAGGGAAGGCCTACGCTCTGGAATCGAGTTGACGAGGCCCTGGGGGGACGCCCCCACACGGTCTTTGCCGGCCATCGCCACCAGTACGCTGCCCACCAGCGTGACAACTACAAGTACTACGAGCTGGCGACCACCGGGGGAGGGAGCAGCCTGGCCGGGCCCGTGCACGGCCGTTTTGATCACGTTGTCTGGGTGACGATGGACGAAAACGGACCGATTCTGGCCAACCTGCAACTGGATGGCATCCTGGATTCGGACGTGCGAACCGAGGGCGGGGAGGAACTGATCAGGGTGCTGAGCAACAGCTACCGCCTGGAACTCGAACCGGTGATCGTGCGGCCCCGCAAGACCTTCAAAGGGGGCCGGACTCATCTGGAGATTACGAACCGAGCCGAGCTTCCAATGGAAGTCCAGGGTCAGTTCACAGCCCATCCTCTGTTGCGGCCTGATCCCTATGTTTTCTCTCGAACCCTGGGCCCCGGCTCTGTGGAGCGGGTTGAGTTGAGCCTGGACTCGTCGGCACCCATCAAGTCGCCGGACACGGCGATTCTGCCCTTGGATGTCACGATAACCTACCGTCCGCAGAAGCTTCGAAAGCCCCTGGTCTGGGAAAGAACGATCCTGGCAGTGGTTGACCGTCCCATGCCCATTCCCCGGGTGAAGTCCAACCGGCCCGTGGTTCTGGACGCGAAGCTGGACGAGTGGCCGGATCTTTCCCTCTCGGCTGATCGTCCAACCCAGCTGACGGGCGCTGCCTCTGTTTGGGGCGGTCCGGAAGACACTTCGTTCCGATTCGATCTCCAGCAGGATTCCGAGTCGATCTACCTGGCTCTGGATGTGAAGGATGACGTTTGGACGAACCGAGTGGAAGCGGATTCCCGCTATCAGGACTTTGTTGGCCTCCTGCTCGATGCCAGACCCGAATCGCAGCGCAGAAAGCAGGCAGTAGAAAAACCAGAATCGCCCAACTCGATTATCAACCTGGCCCTGATTCCCCGAAAGCCCGAGGGAAGTGCCACCATCCTTTCCCAGGGTGCTGAAGCGCCCGGTGTTCAGGTCTATTCTTCTTCTTCTCCGAGGGGATACACGCTGGAATGCGCCATTCCGAATAGCCTTCTCGATGATATCCAGGGGCGTGCCTGGGAAAGTTTCCGTCTCAACCTTTTTGCCTTCGATGTGGACAGTCTGACCAGTTCACGAGTGCTGGTGTGGTGGCGTCCGGGCTGGAATACCATGGAGTCTTATCCCGGTTCAGGGACCTTCGTTCGGAAATAACTGCCAAGGGAAAGTATTTTGAATATTTCGTTGGCGCATTGAATGCGGGCTAGGCCGAGACTGGGTCTCGCAACAGTTCAGCAAAAAGCTCGGGGCGCCGGGTCCGCAGGGTGTAATTGGGATGGCTCCGCGCGCGGGCCAGGAGATCCGCGTCGAGATCGTGGAGGATCATCTCGTCGTGGATCTGCTCGGTCTGTGCGGCCTTCAAGAGTTCTCCCTCTGGCCCGAAGATGATGGCCGCGCCGGGATGGTGCGGCTGGTTTGGATGTTCGGGGGGATAGGCGTCGACGTACCCGGCCCGGCCGGCCTGGTCGGCGAGAACACAGAAACACGCGTTCTCTCGAGCCCGCATCGCGTAGCTCTTAAAGAAATCGAAGACGCAACTCCGCGCGGCAGCCTCGGACTCCGGTGTGTCGTCCCATCGACCTTCACGGGCCGCGTGCGGCATCAAGATCACGTCCGCGCCCCGCAGCGCCGCGATGCGGGCAATCTCCGGGAATTGGTTGTCGTAGCAGATGACCGTACCGACTTTGCACTTGCCGATGTCGAAGACCTGGATCTCGCGTCCACCCTTGTAGAACTGAACCTCGTCGCGAGAGAGGTGGAGCTTTCGCTGCTTGCCGATATAACCTTGAGGGCCCACCAGCACCTGGGTGTTGTAGACGATGTCGTTTTCCTTTTCGCTCAGCCCCACGGAAAGAAAAATTTCGAAACGCTTCGCCAGTCCGACGAGGCGCTCGACGCTCGGGCCGTCCGGAACAGACTCGGCCAGCTCCCAGGTGTTTGGCGTGCAGTGTCCGTGCACGACGAGCTCGGGAAAAAGGGCCAGTTCCGCGCGCTCGGAAGCGGCTTGCTCGCAGAAATCGGCAATCCGGTCCAACGTCTGGGCTTGCTCTCCCAGCTTGCTGTTCATGCTGACCGCTGCGACGCGAATGGCTTGCATGCCCACCATGATCGCCCGCGATGCGGTGGATTGCAACACATGATGGGCAAGATGCTACGGAGTTCGTCGTTCATCGGACACAAAGCTGTGCAGGAAATGATCGAGCATCAGGGATCCGCAAAGCCGTTCAACAAGTCGTACGGAAGCGGATCGCGGCAGGGTTGGAATTCGAGGGTTGCGCAATCCGGGGCTGCTGCCTGGGCGTTGGCTCCTGGCAAGATCGGTAGCCGTAGACTTGTGGGATATTGTTCGGAATGATAGGCCTTGTTGAGGCTGGGCAACATCACGGGCAGCAGTCCCCAGTTGGGTTGAGGGATCGGGGAAGGCGCCATCACGACGAGCTCGAGCTGGTGTCCGGTCCGAACCACGTGCCCGACAGGCAAGATAGAGAGCTTGAATTCGGTGATCTCCCCGGGCCGGAGGCGTTTTACGTCGAAGTCGGGAAGTGCTTCGTGGGTAGACTTCGACGGATCGATCGAGCGCTGGGAGGCGCGCAGCAGACCCTTTTGCAGGTACATGGTCTTTCCGCTGGGCGCCACGTCGTGCAGCACAACCATGAAATCGGTGTCGGTGGCCTCGCAGCTGAGGTACAACGTGAGAAGGGGAGAGCCCAGGATGGTCAGATCACTTTTCACTGGTTCGGTGCGGTAAGCCAGCGAAGCCCAGGGGAGCGGCGGGAGCTTGAACATGAGGTTGCTGCCGACGAACTCCGTCCCCACCGGATAGGCATACTGCCGGGTTCCTCGCGATTTGTCCGAATCCAATCCAGTCTCCGAGAGGCGCCCATCCGCCGTCAGCCAGAATTTCCGGTGTTCGCTCTCCTCCGGAGGCCATTGCTGAAACTCCAGGCTCCAACCCTTCTCCCAGCCTCCGTCTTTCCGGTGGGTATCAAACCAGACGGTCACGGGCGGCTCTTGCTCGATGCCGTTCTCCGTCCCTTTCATCCAACGGTCGTACCATCGCATCCGCAGTGCCCGCGACGCGGGCCGGCTGTATAGCCCATGGCCCCCGTTCGAGAGGACTATCTTCTTGGGCGCGGTGATTTGTTCGAACAGACGCGTTCCCCCGCGTACGGCGACCTGCTGGTCCTGCCAGGCATGAAAAATCAGAGTGGGGACTTCGATGGACTGCGCCTGCTCCTCGAAGGCCCGATCTTTCCACCAATCGTCGTAGAGGGTCCGCTCCTTGACGATGTGATAGGTCGCTCCGGTCACCTGCTCCTCCAGCGTCTTCACACAGTCCTGGTCGCCGGATCGAATCCGGGCAGAAGCTCCACGGCGCGCGATATAGGGCTGGCCGTAAATCGTCCACTGGGTTATGAATGAATAGTTGAAGATCCCGCCTGGAAAGAAGCAATCGCGGTATGCCTCGCCTGCCGCGGCTCCTGGAGAGATGGCGGCCAGATGCTTCGGGCGCTGGGAGGCGACCATGATCTGGGTGATGCCGGAATAGGAATTGCCGAACATGCCGACCTTACCCGTGCTCCAAGGCTGTACGCCGGCCCACTCGATGAAGCGGGCCCCTTCTCTGGCTTCCCGTGGCGAGGCGAATTCAAACTTGCCCTCCGAACAACCCGTGCCACGCGAGTTCGCCGTCAGGAGAGCGTACCCGTTCTCGAGATACTCCATCATCTCACGGCTATCGCGCGCATCCGCTCCGGAGGCATCGTAGGCGTTGTATTGAAACAGGACCGGGTAACGCCCGCCCTTCTTTGGTAGGTGAAAGACGTAGGCAAGTCGGGTGCCATCCTCCATGGCGAGGTACCCCATTTCTCGATGTATCTCGTCCGGATTGAACGGGCCGGTCGACCCTTGTGCGCTCAGGATGAGGCCACAAAAGAGCAGGAACGAAAGCTGGATGTGGTGGAGTGTTCTCATGGTTTCCTCCCTGGCTGAACCTCTTGGGCCGAGCGCGCAACGTTGGAAAACTAATTCGACTGTGGTCCACCTGATCCTACCGCAAAGACGTGGTGGCGGGTGCGAATGATCATCATTTTCTTGCTAATTGCCGGCGTGGTCATCACGACCTCTCCCATCGGATTCGTGGCCAGAAGCTCGTACTCCGGCCCCGCAGAGACAACATGGATTACCCCGTCTTCGCTAGGAAAGTAAAGCCGGCCGTCCCCCGCAACGGGTGAGCCACTGTACCCTGCGCCTTGGCCGGCCACCCGCTTTCGATAGACTCTTTCGCCGGTCCGGGACTTGTAACAAGAGAGGACGCCGTTGTCGGAGCATACGTAGAAGTAATCTCGGTAAACGATCGGGGTGGGGATGTAGGGTGCTCCCTGACGCGTACTCCAAGCGATGTGCTCACTGGAACTTTTCCCGTGATCCAGTGTGATGTCACCGCTCGCGGAGAGCCGAACGGCGTAGATGGGTTGCATGTACCGTTTGTATCCACTGGCAACAAAGATCAGTTCCTTGGTGAAGACCGGCGTGGGCACCGATATGAGGGAGGTTCCGTGAAGGGTCCAGATCTCGGAACCGGTTCTCGGGTCGTAGGCGTGCATACGCTCCGTGCCGCTGGTGACGAGAATCGGACCGGTCTCTGCAGGTACCACCGTTGGAGTAGACCAGGAAGGATAGGCTTCGCGTGAGGCGGTCCACACGCGTTTGCCAGTCGCCACATCGAGGGCCACGAGGAAAGAGTCCTTCTGGCGATCACACTGAACGATCACCAGGTTGTCGAAGAGGATCGGCGAGCTCGCCACACCCCATTGAAACTCCGGCAACTCGAAGGGCCCCGCGTCGATAACGCCCAGGTCCTGACTCCACAGAAGCCTACCCTCGTAGTCGTAACAGTAGATCCCCTCAGAGCCGAAGTAGGCCACAAGGTGGGTCCCATCGGTGGCCGGGGTGGGAGATGCGTGGCTGCCCTTGGGGTGTCGTTGAACCTTTGGCACACCTTGGCTGGAGAGCCGGTCCCACAGGATCTTTCCGTTGGACCGGTCGAGGCAGTAAACGCGCCACGATTGCGTCGAGCGGTCATCCGCCGATACCCGGACCCGGTGGTTCACGGTGGTGAATTCAGGATTGGCCTCGCTGCTGACGGCGGTCGTCAGAAACACGCGGTCTTCCCACACCACGGGGCTCGAGTGAGCCAGTCCGGGTATGGCCGCTTTCCACCGGATGTTCTCGGACTCCAGAGCATTCCAGGATAGAGGCGGTTGTTGACCGTCGCCGATTCCCGATCCGCGCGGACCCCGAAACGACGGCCAATTCTGTGCGATGAGTTCTGCTGCCCAGAAAAAAAGAAACAAGACTGTGACGATTCGTATCAAGCTGGTCATCGTGCTCATCCCGTCAACTACACTTTCACGAACCAAGCGCTGGTCCACGCCCGATGTCCGTCCAGCTGTTGGATCCGAAGATGAAGCGGAACCTGGCCGTTGATCGCGTCGCTGACTCGGGGGGAGACATCCAGTTTCCAAGCCACATCTTGTGCCAGTGCATCCGGCTGCGGTGCCTTTTCAAACACAACCTGTTGCTCCACCCCTCCCAGCTCAAAAACCAGAGGCGCCGCACTGAGCTCTTTCAAATCGAATCGATGCGTCAACGGACCTGTCTGAAATGATAGCGTCCCGGTCAACTCCTCGGCGAGGGTCAAAACCAAACCGTCCTCGTCTCCCGATGTGATGCTGGACCAGGTCACCGATCGATCCGACCAGTCTTCGATCCCCTCGGCCGGAGAATCAAAAGCGTAACCATCGACGCTGGTCAGCTTGTTTCCGTCAATGGATAGAGATCCGTTCCAGACGACCGTACGCCTGCGGTTGAAATTGCGGGCTCCCGACCAGCGAATGCGCACTTGCGTCCCGGAGCGCTCCTGGTAAGGACTTCCTTCCCAGGTTGCCAATGGCATGCCTGCGGCCAGAAGATCGATTTGCTCGATCGGCGCGGTACCGTGGGCCTGCAATTCCAGAACCAGCGGATCTTTCGAGAGTTTCAGCGTGCTTCCGATAGTCTGGCCGCTGAGCTTGGCGGCCACGACGATGCGGGCTCCGCTCGTGGCGTAACAGCGACGCTGCTTGAGAGCGGAGAAAAGCGCCTTCCGGTTGAGCGTTTCAGCCAGAATGCAGGTCAAACCGCCATAGACACCGAAGTAGCCGGCCCCCGCATGCTCGGCAGCCGGGCGTCCCTTGTGACCGTCGCTGTTGGCAACGACCCCCACGCGATAGCCGCGCCGAAGCGCATCATGGTAGAACCACTCAAACGTGCCCCAGCAAGAATGGATTTCCACCGCCGGCTCCAGCTCCGGGTCGAAGAAATCCAGGTTGGCCCGGCGTCCGCCGACGTGGGGAATCACGATGCACTCCCCTTCACGCTCCTTCAGGGCGGCGTAGAGCTTCGTTGCCGGTGAGAAGTCCTCGTCTTGGACCGGATTTTCCGCCTGGATCGTCCCGCAGCGCAGGATCTCCCTGTCTTCATCGAGATAGAAGACATTGTGGTCCCCACCCACGGGAGTCAATCCGGACCATTCGTACCCGGGCAAGACGATGAACTCGTCATCGCGGGTAAACTCTTTCGACAATCGGTTCAACTCCGCCCAGAAAGCATCGGTCACCTGAAAGCAATTGGCCTGATGACCGGAGAAATCGGAAAACGCCGTGTCCCGCGCATATTGGAAGTACTGCTCGGCGGTATTGGCGCCAACGGTTTCCCGGCTTTGACCGTGCATGTCTCCCCAGAAGAAACGCCGGGTCGGTTTGTCGAAGTCGTGACTATTGTCTCCGTGCACCCGCAGCGGTCCGGACTCGCAGGAGCCCAGGGTCGCATGCTCAGCTCGGATGCGCAGGACGCCGGAGCCGCGACAAGAAAACGGGCCGATCTCACAGCGGCCCCCTTGCAACTCGACCTGAGACGGCAACTCGACCGAAACGCCCGAAGCCTGCAGTGCGACCGGCCCTTCAATCGTCTTGCGGACCGGATTTCCCCAACGGTCCTCGGCCCGAACCAGCAGACGAACGGGGTGTGTGGCCGAACCGTCTCCACGGGCCGCCGCCACCAAACGGCAAGGCTCGGCCGCGACGATCTGAACGCAAGGAAAATCCGGCACAAGCTCAAATATTCCTGTAGTGAACCGGTCAACCGAAATCGGAAACTCGCAGTGATCTTCGACATAGGTTTGGGCGCGGGTCCCCCGGCTGCCTCCCGATCGATCCCCGAAGACGACGGTGATTTCGTCCCCCGCTTGCAGTGGTTCATCAAAGACTTGAATGTTCAAATGCTTTTGATGCGGCCGGACGTTGCCCAGAATCCTCCACTCCGCATCGAGCATCGTCCCGGGCCGGCTGCAGGAAACGGTCAGATAGTGATCCTTGGCCGGATCGGTCAGCTGAGGACGGGCCCAGTCGCTCACGATACGGAGCGCCACCCGCACGGCCCCACCGTCATCGATGCCGCCGGGAGGAACCTGGTAACGAAGTGTCCACGTGCCCCAGCTACCTGCCTCGATCCCGGTATCGGGATGCATGGTCGCGCGGCCCAAGGGGTGAATTTCAGTTGCGGTGACTTGATTGATAGCCATCAACCTACCTCTTTTCTCGAAAACGAATACACTATGCGACTCCCAGGAGATGCATTCCATAGATAACGCATCCGACCACGATTGAGCCGATCACGCTCATCCAGACTCCGGCTCTGGCGAAGTCCCGGATGCTGAAGTAACCAGCCGTATACGGAATCAGATTCGTTGGACTGGCGGTGACCAGGATCAGGCCCAGGGTCGAGGCAAAGCCTGCCGGCGCTACAGCAAGCCACAGGGGCTTATCCATGGCTTGGGCCAGGTGAATAATGACGGGGAGCATGACCACCGCCGTGATCGTATTGCTGGCGAGAAGATTGTGAAGCAGTGAGATCATCAACACTGTTCCCACCACCAGTAGAAACAAGCTCAACCCCCCCAGCAGGCTCAAGAGCGAATAACTGATCCACTCCGCGGCCCCGGACGAGTGGACCGTGAGACCGAGCGAGAGGCCCACCATCACGACCAGCATCGCCTCCCAGGGGAACGACCGCTGGACTCCCTTCCACTCCAGGATGTCGATCTTGGGCAGAAAGAAACAGATCGACGTGGCAAGAACAGCATACTCCATGGGAACCGAAATGCCGGTAACGGACTCGATCCAATCGGCGAATATCCACAGTGACAGCGTGACGAGGAATATCACGAGCGTGAACCACTCTGCACGAGAGAGGTCAGGCGATTTTCCGTCGACCACGCCGGGGTTGCGACGGGAGATTTTGAGCTCCTCGATTTCAGGGGGGAAAACCCAGATCAGAATCAACCACGATACTGGAAGCAGCAGCGCGGCCGCTGGAATCCCGAGCATCATCCAGTCCACGAAGGTCTTTTCCACTCCGGCCATATCGTGCATGAAGGAAAGAGCGATCGGGTTCGGTGCCGCACCCGCGGGAGTGGCAATGCCCCCCACCGAGGGACCAAAAACACAGGCAATGAGCAGCGCCTTGCCGAAATTGCTCCGCAGCGGTTCGAGCCCTTCGTCCTGCGCGATGCTCACCGCGATCGGCATCAGCATGGCCGCCACGGCCGTATCGCTGATCCACATCGATATCAGGGCCCCGGTAAGCAGAAAGGCAAACAGGACCGCCTTGGGGCTGGCCCCGAACTTGCCGAGTGCGAAGTACACCAGCCGCTTCCCTAGACCGCTCCGAGTGACGGCCATCGAGAAAAAGAGAACCCCCAGAATGAACGCGACAATCGAATGGCCGAACCCCCGAGCGAAAACAGCCTTGAAGTCATCGACACCCAGAAGGTGGATCAGGACAAGGGCCAAGAAACCCGTCACCGCGAAGGGAAGGATTTCGGTCATCCAGAACAGGACGACCATCGCGAGAATGCCCAGCGCGAGTTTCCCTTCCGATGTCAGGAAAACAGTCTTGTCGTCGATCGTGAGTGGGTCCGGAGACGGGAGCAGGAAAGCCGTCAAGATGATGGCGCCCCCCAGGAGCAAGATGAGCAGGCGGCGGTTAGCGGAGACCGCTTGCTCTTTCCCTGCTGGCAAAGGATCTCGCGGCGGCATCGTGCTGGTGTTCCCCATTCCTTACGCGATCTCGGCTGGCGTTTGAGGACCTCGGAGCTCGGGACATCGGAGTTTGTTCCGTCGATTGTATTCCGTGTCGATTGTATTCCTTTATCTATGGCTTTGTCGAACGACCCAAGCCGAGGATTGCGTTCTTCATGGTGTTGTCGTGGGCCGAGCACCTGTGTAAGTTCGCAAACCATGATCCTCGGCCGAAAACATTTTCTGCGAAAATCAGGATGCATTTTGGGTCTGTGACGTTTGCCCCCCGAGGTCCTTCGCCTGATTCGGCGGCCGACACCGCGGTATCTCACCCATGGTGCAGCGACGGAAATGATCAGAAGAGGTCGAAAAATAGGGCTTGGTCGAGCGTTTTGCGTTTAGAATAGCTGATAACGATAGTCCAGGAGATACAACATGAAAAAAAGTCTCGTTATCCTGAGTCTCACATTGTGGCTGGCCGGTTGCGCGCCCCCGCCGAATGAGCAACCCGCGCCGGCGCCCGATGCGCCCGCCGTGTCGGAACCCGAGAAGCAGAGCGCGGAGAAGCCAAAGAAACGACGGAAGATGAATCTGGATGTGGTTGCGAATCGCCCCAACCTTCCGGCCACCATCAAGGAACGCATTGATATCATCAGGGATGCAGAGATTGACGGTGCCGACGACAACGGTCCGGTGGAGGGTACCGAGGCCCCGGACTTCGAGCTCATGCCCCTGAAGTTCTACGACTTCAAAATCGACTCGATGGACATCACCGAAGAAAACGCCGGGGAGCTGTACCGTCCTGTCCGGCTGAGCGAATTCAGGGGTAACAAGCCGGTGGTCTTGATTTTCGGCAGCTACACCTGACCTCCCTTCCGGCGCCAGGCTGGTGCCCTGGAAGCGATGTCGAAAAAGTATGGAGACGCGGCGCAATTTCTGGTTGTTTACATCAAAGAAGCCCACCCTTCGGACAATTGGGCCAGCAAGGTCAGCGCTCGACTCAAATACATCAAAGATCCCACCAACGACTTCGAGCGATTTCAGGTGGCCAATACCTGCGTTCGAGATCTGGAGATCACGATTCCTTGTTTGATCGATGACATGGAAAACACCGCGGCCCGTGCCTACAGAGGATGGCCCGATCGGCTCTACGTGGTCGGCAAGGACGGCAAGATCGCCTTCCGTGGCGGACCCGGTCCGAGCGGTTTCGTGCCCGAGGTGATGGAAAAAGCATTGATCGCCGAACTGCAGCACACCGGAGGTCTTCCCAGAGATTCGGAGTAAGGAGCTTTCAGCGGTCAGCTCTCAGCGATCAGCCACACAGAAAAAATTGGGGACGTTCACCACGTTTACCTAGTTTTTCGCGAACATTCCCGAAAAACCCGGTAAACGTGGGGAACGTCCCTACTTATTTGGTATCACCGGGAGTGTGATGTGTGACGGGTGTTGGCTGTCGTGGTGGATCGTCTGGTCCGCGACGCGCAGCTCGGTATCGGTTGCCACGGGGTTTCCGGTGTTGAAGTTGCGGCTGAAGCGGGGGAAGTTGCGGCTGAAGCGGGGGAAGTTGCTGCTCGAGATCTCGATTCGGATTCGATGGCCTTTCTTGAAGACGTTGCTGGTTGCCACCAGGTCGATTTCATAACCATAAATCTTGCCGGGCTCGATTGGTTCGGGCTCCGTTCGTGAATTCCGGTATCGCGCGCGGATAATACTGTCTACCAATCCTATTGCCCGGCCGTCCGGGTATACGTCGACCAGCTTGGCGGTAAAGTCGGTGTCCCGCGCCGAGGAAGCGGCATAAAGGGTCATCGATAACGGTCCCGTGACCTCCAGATCTTCTTGTAGCGGCTCCGTCGTGTAGACCAGAACGTCGGTTCTCTGCTCGATCTTGGTTTGATCGTGGGGGCCTGACTCCATACCGGGGTTGGAGCCCGGCAGGCTACCCCCCCTTGTCGGGACCGGCTTTTTGGGATCGTAGGTGAACTGATCCGCTGTTTCCTTCGCCGGCAGAGAACGGCTCAAAGTTCCGTCGCCTGAAAGTGTGTTTGCCGCACCGTTGCTGTGAAGGTACAAGCGTTCGTATCGTGTCCGGGCCAGCGGCCATTCGCTCTCAGAACGCCACAAGTTCTCTCCCATTACAAAGATCCGAATAGGGTCCTCGGTCGGGACTTCGTTGTCGAGTCCCCTCAGTGTGTGCTCCATCCACGAAAGCTGGAGGCGGTTCAGATCTATTCGAGCCGCGGGCCCAAAATCGACGTCGCCCGCCTTTCTTCCTGGATTTCCCGTATGAGGCCACGGACCGATCAACATCTTTTGGCTTCGGGCTCGGCCCTTCGCCTGCGAGGCCATTCCCGTGTAGGCAGCCAGGGTCGAGCGCAGAAAAGTGTCAAACCACCCTCCGATGTGAAACACCGGGACGTCGATTTCTCCGAGTCGACGCTTCAGGTCGAGAGGTTCCCAGTATGGTCCGTAGCTTTCATGAGAAACCCAATCCTGCCAGACCGGGGATTGCTGTCCCAGCGTCCGGTCCATGGTGATCAACGGGGTGTGAAGGAGCGCCTCCGCCCAGTCGTATTGGAAGTTCTGGCTGGTTCGTCCGTTCATCCGCAGTGTCCACACGATGCGGGTGATTTCGAATGCCCCGCCTGGATGCATGTCTCCGTAGATATCGAGGGGGCTGAACATCGGGATCATCGATTGCAGATAGGGACTTTGCAGCGACGCGGCCTGCCACTGATCGAAGGCCATATAGGAACCCCCCACCGTGGCAACCTTTCCATTGGACCATGGCTGCTGGCCGGCCCAGTGAATTGCATCGTAACCGTCGGCCGCTTCGTTCATGAAAGCGTACCAGGCACCCTCGGAATCGTGGCGCCCTCGGACATCTTGGTGGAGAAAACAGTACCCATGCGATGCCCAGAACTGCCCCTTTTCAAGATAGTAATTTCCCTCCGTGCCATTGCTGTAGGGGTCTCGTTCCAGGATGACAGGGAAGGGTCCCGGGCCCGTGGGGAAATAGATGTCGGTCGCCAACCGAACCCCATCGCGCATGGGCACCATGACGTTGTATCGGACCTGAGGTTTGGAACCGTGATCCTGGCTCTGGCTTTCCGAGCAGAAGACCGAAGCAACGAAAGCGGAACAGAAGAGAAAAAGTATCCCAACGGAACGATGTTGCATGAGCCTGGCCTTTCTTTACAGTATTGGCAGGGGACCACGGGGAGCTTTGTCGCTATCTCAGACCCGTTACTCCAACGCCGCTCCGGCCAAAGAGTGTGACAACAACAGCAGTTCGTCGGTATACTAACTGGAAAGTAAGTGGAGTCCAAGGGAAGCAGTTTCCGAGCCTGGCCTCGAAAACGGTTCAGATACGCGACTATGTGGTGGATGAGATTGGGTCGATCGCCCGGCTTTGCAGCGATGCTCGAAAAAGGACGAAATGGCGCAAATGGAGCCCCCCATGACCTCTGAGAATCGGTCCGGCGTGCGCTGGAAGGTTCTAGGCTTTCTGTTCTTGATCAGCGTCGTGACTTATCTGGACCGGATCAATATCTCTGTCGCCGGAAAGCCGATGTCGGAGTCCTTCGGTCTGAGCGATCGCGAGTTCGGAACCATTTTCAGTGCTTTCATGATCGGTTATGCCCTCTTCCAGATTCCGGCCGGTTGGCTCGGAGACCGGTTTGGTTACCGCAGGGTTCTGACTTTCGTCCTCGTATGGTGGTCGGTTTTCACCGCGCTGACGGCATGGGCCGGCACGAGTTTTCTGGCCTCGCTGCTGGGTGTGGTTCCCGCCATTTGCGTGGTGCGCTTTCTCATTGGAATCGGGGAGGCGGCCGCCTATCCTTGCTCGAATGCGTTGCTGGGTCGATGGTTTCCGCCGCAGGAGCGGGGCAAAGCGGCAGGGGTCCTTTTCGCCGGCATAGGAGTCGGTTCGACCCTCACGCCGCCTTTCATTGCCTGGTTGATGATTTCGTTTGGATGGGAAATGAGTTTCTACGTATGTGCGGCTCTCGGACTCGTCCTGGCGTTTTTCTTCTTCACCAACGTGACCGATCATCCCCGAGCGCATCCGGGCATTGGTGCTCCGGAGCTCGAGCTTCTGTCGGATGTCTCTCACGAAACGGGCCTGGCGGCCGACCCATCACGCACCCCTTGGCGGCAGATTCTGCGCAACTCCGATGTCTGGCTGCTCACGCTCAGTTATGCCTGCGTTGGTTACTTCGTCTTTGTCTACTTTTCCTGGTTCTTTCGCTATTTGACTGACGAACGCGGTTTCGGGGAGGTCGGAGGTTCCTTCCTCGCGATCTTTCCTTTCTTGGCAGTGTCGGTGACTTCGCCCCTCGGTGGATTCTTGAGCGATTGGATGGTGCCGCGATTTGGAAAGGCGAAATCGCGCAGAATGGTTGCCATGACAGGGCTCCTGTCGGGTTTTCCACTGGTGCTTCTGGGCGGAACGACCGAAAACGATTATATCGCGGTGGCGACGCTCTCTTTGGCACTCGGCCTCAGTGGCTTGAGCGTGAGCTCCTACTGGGCGACGGTGGTCGAGATCGTGCCTTCCCATTCGGCCACGGTCGGCGCGTTGATGAACATGGGAACCAATCTGGCAGGAGCCGTCTCCCCGACCTTGACCCCGATCATCAAGGAGGGCTATGGGTGGCAGACGGCCTGGGTTGTGGCCGGGATCTTTGGCCTCGTGGCCGGAATTCTGTGGAAGTTCGTAGGTAAAGAAGAGGTAACCGCTCAAGCTTCATGAAACGGGGAGTACAATAGAGAGCATGAAGATTGCAGTTTTTGGAACGGGGGCCATTGGCGGATTCTATGGCGCTTTGCTGGCCAAGGCTGGGCACGAGGTGCACTTCATTGCCAGGGGTAAAAACCTGGAAGCACTTCAAAAAAACGGGCTGCACATGAGCTCCGCAGCGGGGATAGCGGAGGTTTCGCTGCCGGAGGTTCGTTGTACGAGCGATCCGCGAAGCATCGGTCAAGTTGACCTGACCCTTCTATGCGTGAAATCGTACGATACGGCATCTCTTGTCGAGCCCCTGGCTTCCCTGATGGGTGAGGCTTCATCGGTCCTGTCGGTACAAAACGGAGTCGACAACGCAGAGATTCTGGCGGAGCGACTGGGGCCGGAAAGAGTCGTGGCTGCGTCGGCCTTTGTCAACGTGAGCCTGCAGGCACCGGGCCGCATCTCACATCTCTACGGTGGGCAACTCGTCATCGGTCAGGCCGATCCGACCTCGGAGGACGGCGCAGATAACGGGTCTCCAGGCGACTTGTATCGCCCGGATCAGATCGCCGAGGTGCTTTCCCACGCTGGGATCACGGTCGAAGTCTCGCGCGGCATTCGGAAGGTCTTATGGATGAAGCTGGTCTGGAACGCCAGCTTCAACGCTCTCACCTGCCTGACCGGCGCTACCATCCGGGAGGTGCTGGCACTACCGGAAGCAAGGCATCTGGCCGAGGAGGCGATGCGCGAAGTGGCGGTGGTGGGGAAAGCTCAGGGACTGGAGGTCAGCGAGCAAGAGATCCAAAACATGTTGGAACACGCGGCGAGGATGGGAGATGCGCCAACCTCGATGCTCACCGATCGGAAAATGGGACGACGGCTCGAGCACGAAGCCATTTCCGGGATCGTGGTTCGAAGGGGAGAGGAGCACGGGATCCCGACGCCCATCAACCAGATACTGTACGCGATGTTGAAATCAGTGGATGCGCACGGGCGCGAGCTCGCAGAGAGGGGAGCCGTGTGACGGAGCAAAAGAGCCAGGGTTCGCGCCAGCTTGGCTATATCGTGATTCTGGACGAGCGTTGCAAGGGGTGCGACCTCTGTATACCGGAGTGTCCGGTCGACATCATCGAAACGGTGGATCGAGTCAACGGGAAAGGGTACCGGCTGGTTGGAGTCTCTGACATGACCCGGTGTATTGCATGCAACCTCTGTGCTCTGATTTGCCCGGACCGTGCGATCGAAGTATTCCGCTTCAAAACCCCAAGGGAGGTTCCACCAGATGGCACAGTCGCAGCGGTCTGAACCGAAGCTGATGTATGGCGCCCACGCCATTGGGTTGGGTGCGGTTTCGGCTGGATGCCACTACTTCGCCGGCTATCCGATTACTCCTCAGACGGAGTTGCTCGAATACGTTTCCCAGGAAATTCCGAAGAGGGGCGGGGTCTTCCAGCAGCTCAACGACGAGATCAGCTCGATCATGGCCTGTTTCGGCGCCGCCGCCGCCGGGCGGCGGTGCATGACAGCCTCCGTTGGGCCGGGCCTCACCCTGATGGTCGACGGGTTGACCAACGCTGCGGGAGCAGAGCTCCCAATCGTGGTGGGGGCGTTGACACGGGCGCATGTGGGAGTATCGGCCGGCCTGCTCCCGGCTCAAAGCGATATCAGAATGCTCAAGGGGGGCGGAAATGGAGACTACCATCTTCCGATCCTGGCGCCGGAGTCGTGTCAGGAATGCGCGGAATTGACCTTCGACGCCTTCGATCTGGCCGACCGGTATCGGACCCCCGTGTTTGTGGTGATCGACGGGACGATGGCCAATATGATGGAGCCCGTCAGCTTTGACCGTCAACACGTGCAGGGTCCGCCGCCGGATTGGAGTCTCGACCACCCGGAGGGCTCGCCGGTGCTGGTGACGAGCTACGAAACGCCGGAAGCCGATACCGAGACCTGCTACCGGCTGCAGCGCAAGTACGAGGTCATGCGCGACAAAGAATGCCGTTATGAGCAGTTCCTGACCGATGATGCCGATTGGATCATCGTGGCTTTCGGCATCATGGCTCGAATTGCCAAGGAGGTGATTCAGCGCGCCCGACATAAGGGAATCCGGGTTGGATTGTTTCGACCCATCACGATCTTTCCATTTCCGGACCAGCCGTTGCATGACCTGGGAAAGCGCGCCCGGGGCATACTCGTCACAGAGATGAACTTTGGTCAGGTGTTGGTCGACGTACGGCTTGCCATCAACGGAGTGTGCCCGGTCGAGTTTTACGGTCAGCCGGCCGCGCCGATCAAACCGATGGCCCTGATGGCGCAGCTGGAGAAAATGGTGGGAGCGAAATGACAGAAGCCTCGACAGACTACTCGCAACTGGAATCGAGCAAAGTATCGCCTGATTCCGAGTCCTACGACGAACAGGGCCGGGTGACCTTTTGCCCTGGTTGTGGACATGGATCTGTAAACGTGATCCTCAGTGAAGTGATCCACGATCTGGAACTACGAGAAAGGTCCCTCATGGTTTTCGGGGTGGGGTGCGGGACTGGAGGTATGTACCTGCACAAGGTCGATCGGGTTGCCACCCCGCACGGCCGCGCCTCGGACGTTGCTACCGGGATTTCTCGAGTGTTGTCCGACCGGGTGGTGGTTCAGTACTCGGGAGATGGAGACGCCTGCGCCATCGGGCTTGCCGGGCTGCTCCATGCCTGTGCCCGGAGGGAGAATTTCATTGTACTGATCTATAACAACAACGCATACGGCATGACCGGCGGGCAACTCGGCCCGACCACGTGTGAGGTGGTTCCCACGACGACGTTTGTGCACGGCCGGGACAAAGAGGTTCAGGGCTTCCCACTGGACATACTGGACCTGGTTGCCCCGCTGCCCGGGTGCGTGTTTGCCTCGCGGCAGAGGCTTTCCAGCGGAAAGAACATCTTCAAGGCGAAGAAAGTCCTCCAAAAGGCATTTGAGGTCCATCTGGCGGGGATCAAGGGAGTCAAGCTGATCGATTTTCTCGGGGACTGCAACGTTAATTGGAAGGGAGACCGCACATTTACCCCCATCACGGCCAATCAACTAATCGAAGAGGAGATATCACCGTACTTCAGGCAGGGAACCGTCAAGGCGCCCGAGGGATATTAAGTCCCCCTATCCGCAAATACGCCAAGACACGCCGCACGCACGAACGTCACTGTATTTACGAACAGGAGTACTAAAGGGATAGAAATATGACCGATGAAGTCTACGCTTCGATTGCTGCGGCGGGCAAAGGGGGCGACGGTGTACTGACCGTCTTGAAGACGCTGACCTATGCCGCCGTCGCCAAGGGCTGGCATGCGTCCTACACCTCCAACTACACCCCCGAGACTCGAGGCGGCTTGGTGGACGGGAGCACGATCCTATCGAACGCTCCAGTTTTAAGCCCCATAGTGGACAAGTTCTCAATGGTCATTGCGCTCGATGGTGGCGCGTTCGATACCTATCTTCCCGCACTGGAGGACGGAGGGTTGTTCATCTGGAATACGTCGGTGATCAAGAATCGGCAGGTGAATCCCAAAATTCGATCCCTTGCAGTTCCGTTCAACGATCTGGCGCTGGCCAAAGGGGTTGGGAAGCTGTCGAACATGATTGTCCTGGGCGTGTTCAACAAGGTGACGCAATACTTCAGTGTCGATGAGCTGATTCGCGGAATGGAGAGCTACCTTCCTGTTTGGAGGCGGGACCTGATTCCAGTGAACCGAAAGATCCTCGAAGGAATCATGGCGGCGGACATGAACGAGCTCACCGCGCGCGACCAGGGAGTGGCATCCTGAGCAAATGCGTTTAGAAGTGCGACACGATCATCCCGGTGAATGAGCCGCGAACTGGAGGATAAGGAATGCTACGACAGGCTCCGGCTTTGCTTATCTTCATCGGGTTGTTGCAACTCGACTTGCCGGAGGGGTGGTCTCAGGCAGCCTCTCGGAAACCGAACATCGTCGTTCTGATGGCCGACAACCTGGGCTACGGCGATGTGGGAGCTTATGGAGGCGGAGCGGTCCGAGGAGCTCCCACACCGAGAATCGATCGCCTGGCGTCTGAAGGTCTCCGGTTGACGAACTTCAACGTGGAGTCCGAGTGCACCCCCAGCCGGTCGGCGTTCATGACGGGACGGCTGCCCATTCGATCTGGCACCACCAGAGTCCCGCTGCTCGGAAGTCTCGGAACCGGTCCCCGCAAGCAAGGCCGGCCCTATGGTCTGGATCCATCAGAGATTACGATTGCAGAGATTGTTTCGGCGGCCGGTTATGATACGGCGCTCTACGGAAAATGGCACCTGGGGAATGCTGCAGGCCGGCTGCCGCACGACCAGGGATTCGACGAGTGGTGGGGTTATCCCAACAGCAGCCGGGAGTCGATCCACTCTTCCGATCCTGCCTTCGATCCGCGTGTCGCAACCTCGGCCCATCTCATGGAAGGCATCCGGGGGCAGGAAGCTCGCAGGGTGACCCCGTTCAACATCGACAATCGGCCCATGGTGGACGAGATCATCACCCAAAAGTCCACGCGATATATCCGGGCCCATGCCGACTCCGGCCGGCCGTTCTTTCTCTGGACCTCTTTCATTGCAGTCCATTTCCCGACTTTGCCCCATCCTGATTTCAGGGGGAAAACCGGAAACGGGGATTATGCCGACTCGGTGGTCGAGCTCGACCATCGAGTCGGTCAAATTCTGGATGCGATCGAAGAGTCAGGGATCGAGGACAATACACTGGTGTGTTTCATCAGTGACAACGGAGCGCTGCTGGTACCGCGGCCGGGTGTCCGGGAAAACTGGATCGGCAACAACGGGCCCTTTCGAGGGGAGCTTGGCACGGGACTGGAAGGCTCCGTGCGCACCATCGGTATCATCAAATGGCCGGGAAAGATCGAACCCGGCCGGGTGTCGAATGAGATATTCGCCATGCTCGATCTCTTCCCGACGCTGGCACGGGTTGCCGGGGCCACTGTCCCGGACGATCGTGCGATCGATGGCGTAGACCAGTCCGCTTTCATTCTGGGTGAGCAGAAAGGATCGAACCGGGAGCACGTACTCTATTTCGTCGGCGATGATTTGAGGGCTGTGAAGTGGAGGAAGTTCAAGATTCACTTCAAAAAGCAGGATACTCTGCTGGGGCCCACTCAGGACTTGCGCGCTCCGGAGATTTACAACATCGAGGTTGACCCGCGCGAAGAACTCAACATCACACTCAGCAGCATGTGGGTCATGGAGCCCGCGAGCCGGTACATTCAGCAATACTTCGAAAGCGTGAAGAACTGAAAGCTTCTATTCATCGTATGCGGAGAATCCCCGAGACTCGTGGCGCTGGGGTGTTCCGCTCAGTTTCTGCACGATCCATGCTTCGGCATGGGGGATGTCCTCGATCAAGCACATTCCTTTCCGCGGACCGAGCACGGAGACGGCAGATGCCAGACCGTCAGCCAAAGTACAATCCGATGCTATGACGGTGACCTGACTCCGATCGGTGAGTCCCACCCCACTACGTGGGTCGATGATGTGCGAATAGCGTGTGCCACCGATCTCGACAAATTGCCAGGTGTCTCCGGAAGTGGCCACACCCGAGCTGTGCAAGGAGAGCAAGCGGGTCGGCGGTCCGCCTCGCTCCGCCGGAGCTAGCCCCACCTGCCATCCCGAACGGCCCGGAGGAGGATCCCCCAGGGCAATGTCTCCCCCCGCGTTGATCAGCGCCTGCGGGATACCCAGCGCCCGCAGTGTTTCCAACGCTTGATCGGCGGCGTATCCCTTGCCAATGGCGCCGAGGTCGAGCTTAACATCGTCGCGCAGCAACTCCAGGGTGCGGTGTTGCAGGTCGAGCTTCAGAAAACGATGACCCACGGAGTCCAGGGCTCGCGCCAGCCGATCCGGCGGCGGAAGCTCGTTGTGCCTCCGTGCGCGACGCCATAAGCGGACGAGGGGGCCGACCGTTACATCGAAAGCTCCTCCGCTACGCTGGTTGATCCAGAGACTCTGCTGCAACAACCCGCTCAGGTCGGAGCTGATCTCGATCGGCCGGCGGGCGGCGGCCGATCGGTTCACACGGCTGAGCTCGCTCTCCTGGTCGAAGTCGCTCAGGATACGGTCGAGTTGTTCGACGCGGTCAAAGGCGTTCTGAAATCCCCGCTTGGCCGTAGACTCCGTGGACGCGTACAATACGATTTCGAACGATGTTCCCATACATCTTCGGGCGGATTGGTAGCGTCGTAGGGGTTCCTCCCGCGGCCATGCGACACTCGTTGGGGGTGCCATCACGAGCAAGACGAGTAACACTTTCAGCATAGTCGTTACCAATGAAGGGTTCGCTAGTCATGGGTAGCAGCGAAAACAGGATCCACCTCAATAGCCTAGTTTGCCTTCGGCGCCGGTTGCAAGGTCCCGCCGTTGCTTCTGCCCTGGTGTCTGCGGTGACATGGCTGGCACTGTTGTGCTTTTTGTTGTTCTCTGAGTTGGCCATGGCGCAGGAAGGCGCAGCGTTCGCCGTCGGTCGCGACGCTGAAGCGGAGATGGAGACCTATAGCGAGCCGCTGGAACATACGGAAGTTGCAATCGCGTTCGTGCCCATACGGGGCGGGACGTTCGAAATGGGGAGCCCCGACAGCGAGGAGGGGCGCCGGGACGATGAAGGGCCGCAACATCGTGTCGAGATCAGTCCGTTCTGGATGAGCGAGACAGAGATCACCTGGGATGCCTACGAGGTCTGGATGTTCGATCTCGACATCCAACGGAGGGAGCTCGCAAAAGAAGAGCCCAACCAGCGGGACCGGGCCGCGGACGAATACCAGTTGTCACAGCCTACCCCGCCCTACACGGATATGACGTTCGGAATGGGTAAAGAGGGTTTTCCTGCTATCAGTATGACCCAACTCGCCGCCCGGGTGTTTTGCCAGTGGTTGACTGCCAAGACTGGAAGATACTATCGATTGCCCACCGAGGCCGAATGGGAGTATGCTTGTCGCACCGGGACGGCGACGCCTTATTCCTTCGGCGAGAGTATAGAAGAACTGTCCGACCATGCCTGGTACTTCGAGAACAGTGGTGGCCAGTACCACAAAGTCGGACTGAAGAAACCGAATCCTTGGGGCTTGTACGACATGCACGGAAACGTGAGCGAGTGGGTTCTCGATCAGTATATCGACGATGCCTACGGCCGGCACCACGGCGACCTGGTTGAGAACCCTCTATCCATTCCCGAAACCCTCTATCCCCGAGTTGTGCGTGGAGGCTCCTGGGAAGACGATCCACTGGACTTGCGCAGTGCCGTTCGTTTGAAATCGACCCCCCTGTGGAAGCAGCAAGATCCGCAGATTCCCCAAAGCATCTGGTATCACACCGATGCCTTGCACGTCGGCTTTCGGGTCGTTCGCCCGCTCCGCGAACCCTCCGAGGATGAAAAGAGAGAAAAATGGGACCGTAGTCTGCCGATGCAAGACCGCAAGGAAGGAAGGTGATTTTCCGCATCTTGGCGTCAAGAAATATAGATCGTGTTGTTGCGGGGGCCGGCGGTAGAAGAGCAAGCGGATCCAAATAAATATCCAGAGCCTGACGCCTTGCTCAACGAGCCAAGGCCAAGGTGCTGGGAGGCCGGGAGAGCTGGATCAGATTCCGCCAGATGCGATCGAGATCCTCGGCAAAGACGGTGTGAGCATTTCCGCGCAGTACCTGCCAGCTACCGAGATCGATCTCATCCGCCAGCTGACCCGGCGCCCATCCGGAGTAACCAAAGTAGAGGCGGAGCTCGCCGGCCGGTTTCTCCTTTTCGAGCAGGTCCTTCAACATCTTGCGGTCGCCGCTCATATAGACATCGTCCATGACGTGCAGCGCTCCTTCGAGGGGCACCATGCTCCTAGCGAGGAAGAGCACCCCATCCAAACCGACCGGCCCGCCAAAGAAGAGCTTGTGCGCGCTGGAAGGAATGTCCAGACCGGGTATCGCATCCGATGGAGAAATGTTGGTGGCCCGGTTGATAATGAAGCCGATCGTCCCTTCTGCGTCATGCTTCACCAACAGGATCACGGTCCGCTGGAAACGTGGGTCCTGCATGTCAGTCTGGGCTACCAGGAAGACACCCTGCGTGGGGACAATCTCTTTGCGCGAATGGCGTTGCGCCGGCGATAAACCGGGTCCCGCGTCCAGCGACGCAGGCAGCCCAGCGAACTGGAACGCCATGGCCAGCGCGAGCGCTCGCGAGGGCCGCAAAGTCATGCCTGAACCTCATCGGGTGAGTGAATTGCCACCCCTGAAGCAATTCTGTTTTTTCATTGTACAGCATGGGCCCACAGGGGCGGGAAAATTTCCGCAGCAGGTAGGCGCCGCCTCGACAGGCAACTGCGCGGAGTCGAGCTGAGACGTGACGATCCGGCCTCTTGCGGCATGCTCGGCCCCTGAACCGGCCCCACGTATCTTGCCAGCGTTCGGATTGGAACTTCGGGTTGAACAACGTACGCTTCGGTGCGATGATGCGCTCAGTGTCATTGCTATCGTCAGGTTCTGTTTTTTTATCATCAAGCCGAGATTCAATGCCAGGCCTGGTCCGATCCACGGAGCAGGAGACTTGATTCTCGAGGAGGTCCAACCATGAGCAAGGAATCCAGATCGAGCTCCGCCACGGAAACTACGCGCCGCGAGTTCATAAAAGATTCGTCACTCTTCGCGGCCGGCAGCGGTCTTCTGGGTAGCCTGGATATTGCCCGCGCGGCGCACCCTTTCGGCAACGACGCGATCCGCATCGGCCTGGTCGGGTGCGGCGGACGGGGCACGGGCGCAGCCGTGCAGGCTCTCAATACTACCGGCGGGATGGTAAAGCTGGTTGCAGTCGCCGACGTCTTCGCGGATCAGGTGCAGAAAACCGTCCAGCAGGTGCAGAAACATCATCCCGACAAGTTCCATGTTCCCAGGGAGCGGCAGTTCGTGGGCTTCGATGGCTACAAGCGGGTGCTCGAGAGCGATATCGACCTCGTCATCTTCGCCACGCCTCCTGGTTTCCGCCCACTTCACTTCGAGGCGGCAGTCGCCGCGGGAAAAGATATCTTCATGGAAAAGCCGCTGGCGGTGGATGCGCCGGGAGTCCGGCGGATCCTGGCGGCCAATGAAGAGGCGAAAAAGAAGGGACTCGCGGTGGCCGTGGGGCTGCAGCGCCATCATGAGGATCGCTACAAGCAGATCATCCAAAGACTGCAAGATGGCGCGATCGGACCGATCATTGCGACGCGAGCATACTGGAACGGCGCCGGGGTGTGGGTTCGCGCGCGGACTCCGAAACAGACCGAGTTGGAGTACCAGATGCGAAACTGGTACTACTTCAATTGGCTCAGCGGTGATCATATCGTCGAGCAGCACATTCATAATCTGGACGTGATCAATTGGCTCAAGAAAGGATATCCCATTTCCGCCAATGGGCAAGGGGGACGCCAGGTTCGGAACGGCAAGGATCATGGACAGATCTTCGACCACCATTTCGTGGAGTACGAGTACGCGGACGGTTCCAGAATGCACAGCCAGTGCCGGCACATCAAGAGTTGCTGGGGCAACGTTTCCGAGCATGCGCATGGGAGCGAGGGTTCGGCGCACATTGCTGGGGGCAAGATCTACAAACCGAACGGGGATGTCGCCTGGAGTTACGGAAGGGGTGGCGATGGAGGTCATCAACAGGAGCACCATGATCTTTTCGCCGCACTCCGGCGCGGCAAACGTCCCAACGAAGGGGAGTATGGCGCACTGAGCTCGATGACGGCAATTCTCGGCCGGATGGCAACCTACAGCGGAAAGATGGTCGCCTGGGAAGAGGCTGTGGCGTCCGAGATTACACTTGCGGACGTAGACGGACTGGGATCGTTCGAGGATACTGCTCCCGTGATTCCCGATCCAGACGGGAACTATCCCGTCCCAGTCCCGGGGGTCACACAAACCGTGTAGGGACGTCCCCAGCCTTATGCAGAACAAGCCGTGCACAATCCTCAGGTACGTCGTTTTGATCTGGTTTGGGGCCGTAGGTGGCTCCGCTCGAGCGGAGCCTTTGCGGCCCAACATTGTTGTTCTGCTTGCCGACGATCTGGGCTACGGAGAGCTCGGCTGCCAGGGGAATCCACAAATCCCAACGCCCCACATAGATTCCATTGCGTCGCACGGGATTCGATTTACCGATGGCTACGTGACGGCGCCGTACTGTAGCGCGTCACGGGCCGGCTTGCTCACGGGACGCTACCAAAGCCGCTTTGGATATGAATTCAATCCGATCGGCGCTCAGAACCACGATCCCGCCGCCGGCCTTCCCGCGTCCGAGGTCACACTTGGCCGTCATCTCCACGACGCGGGATACACCACGGCGCTGATTGGAAAGTGGCACCTGGGCGCGACGGCCAAGTACCATCCATTGCGCCGCGGCTTCGATGAGTTTTTTGGTTTTCTTCATGAGGGACACTACTATGCGCCTCCCCCTTACGGCGATGTGACGACGATGTTACGCCGCAAGACGCTCCCGGGCGGTAGCCGCGGCCGATGGGTGCGCGAGGATCACCGGCTGATTTACTCGACCCACATGGGCTACGATGAGCCGGCTTACGACGCGAACAATCCTATTTTGCGAGCAGGTCAGCCCGTGCAGGAGACCGCTTACTTGACGGATGCCTGGACCCGGGAGGCAGTCGAGTTCATCGGTCGCAATCAGTCCAAACCGTTTTTTCTATACGTAGCCTACAACGCGGTCCACAGCCCGCTGCAGGCCGCCGGCAGCTACATGCGGCGTTTTTCTCACGTCGAAGACATTCAACGCCGCATCTTTGCCGGCATGCTCAGCAACCTGGATGATAGCGTCGGAGCGATCCTCGAAAAGCTGCGTGACACCGGTCTATTGCAGGATACCCTGGTTTTCTTCGTCAGTGACAACGGAGGCCCGACGCGGGAGCTGACCTCGAGCAATCTTCCCTTGCGCGGGGGGAAGGGAGACGTCTACGAAGGCGGGATCCGCGTGCCGTTTCTGCTTCAGTGGGAAGGCCGCCTCCCTGCCGGTGAGGTAAGCCACATGCCCATCATCTCACTGGATATCTTCGCGACCGCAGCGGCCGTGGCCGGCGCGGCGATTTTCCCCGACAAACTCGCGGTGGACGGGCTGAACCTCATACCTTATCTCGACGGCGAGATCGAATGGTCTCGGCATCCTCCCCATGAAGAGCTCTTCTGGCGGGCGAACCGGAGGACGGCCATTCGCGTCGGTAACTGGAAGTTGCTGCAGAACCCTATCCCCGGCGCTCCTTCCCGGTGGGAGCTATACCACCTCGGCGAAGATGCGAGCGAACGGCGCGACCTTGCGCTGCAGGAGCCGGAGAAATTGAGGAAAATGAAATCTGTCTGGAATCGGCTGAATAGTGAAATGATCGATCCTGTCTGGAAGCCAGAGCGCTGAGCGGGCGCACACGGCTAGCGTCCCGAGAACCTCGGCGGTCGCTTTTCCAGAAACGCCGCGATGGCCTCTCGGTGATCGTCCGTGTAAAAGTACTGTTTCTCGACGGCCAGTCTCGTATCGAGCACCAGGTTGGCCGTGTCACGCAAGATCTTATTGATGGATGCCTTGGTGCCTCGAATCGCGTGCCTCGGACCGTTTGCGAGACGGGTGGCCAGCTTGGTGGCGCGAGACAAAAGTTGGTCCGCCGGCACGACATGGTTGACGAGTCCGATGCGTTCTGTTTCCTGCGCACCGATGAAGTCCCCGGTCCTGAGAAACTCCTTGGCCCGTGCTGCACCGACCAGCCAGGGCCATATCACCGCACCCCCATCCCCGGCCACCACGCCGACACGCACATGAGGATCCCCGATGCGGGCATCATCCGCTGCAAAGATCACGTCCGAGAACAGGGCGATCGTGGCTCCGAGTCCGGCGGCGGCTCCGTTGACTGCGCTGACGATCGGTTGCTCGACTTCCAGCAAATCGATGATGATCTTGCGCGCCTCGATAAAGAGCATTTCCAGTTCGGTCGGAGTTATCTCTTGAAACCATCGGAGGTCTCCGCCGGCCGAAAAAGCGCGTCCCACTCCCGTGAGCACGACCGCACGAGTCTCTTCATCCTGGCGGATGTCCGCGAAAACCCGCGAGAGTTCTGTGTGCAAAGCGGCGTTGATCGCGTTGAGCGATTCGGGTCGGTTCAGCGCAGGGTCAAGACGCCGTCGTCACGCTCCGCCCGCAGACACTGGTAGCGGCTATAGTCCATCGAGATCGCCTTTTTTAGCTATCAGCGACTGACCGGCGCAGCGCGCCGGTCAGTCGCTGATAGCTGACTGCTGACAGCTGATAGCTAAGACACCGGTATCTCGACGGCGCTGGGATAGTCGCCGCCGGTGTAGATCTCGATCTCTCCCGCCTCAAAGTACGGCACAGCCCGGACCCGCCACCAGTCATTGCGATCCTTGTCCCAGTCCAGATCGAGGTTTGAGATCTCGAGTGCGATCCGATGGCCGGCCAAGACGCGATAGCCGATCGCCATCATATCCACCTCGATGGGGGCTCCATCCGGGTGGGTGGAAGCGTCGACCATACGGGTCGCTCGAGAGAAAAGACGACGCGTCCCCGCGGACTCGTCCACGTCCCACAGGCGGAGGTTTACTTGAAAGTGACTGGCTGTCCCTCGGACGAAAAGGCGCACCCTCGGAATTCCAAGGACGAGCCAGTCTTGCTCTAGCGACGAGGTTGCGTAATCAGCCGATGCCAGTGTGAACTCTTTCAGCAATGGGCCAGGTTTGTTCCATTGGAAGCCTGCACTCGTAAAATCCTCCAAGCTGAATTCGGGATCGAATCGGTGTTGTAGAACTCGATTCGATTGCGACTTGGGCGCGACCACTAGCAGCGGCGCCGCCTGTTCCGCGTGTTTGCCCAGAAAGAGGGTCCGCGTCTCGGCATCTGGGGGTGGAAAGGACGGCAGACGGATGTGCTCCCAGGTGTCGAGCAGGGACACCTCCACAGGGGGTTCTTGGTCGATTCCGTTTTCTTCCCCCTTGAGCCATCGGGCGAACCACCGTCGCCTCCACTCGTCGCGAAATTTTATTTCCTTCTCGACAACGGCAGAGCCATGGCCTCCCGTGCCAAGGTAAAGTTTCTTGGGACCCTTCAAGTTGGGAAAGTCTGCGAGTAGGGAATTCGAAGGACCCCAGTGATCTTCCCAGGCAGCCTGGATCATGACCGGGATCCGCACCTCGGAGACAATCGGCCGATACTCGCCGTGAACACTCATCAGATCCCTGATTCCATCGGAATCGTACTGTCGCAGTGCTGATCGAGCCCGGTCCCGCAGCTCCGAATCGACGAAAGCGGTCTGCGTGGTATCGATGAAGCGGGGATTGATGCTGCCGTTGCGCAGCATGGCATCGGTCGATGAAGCAGGGAAGTTCGACGGCACCGAGACTGCAAGTCCGCTACCAGGCCGCGTTGCCAACCAGCTGTGGATTCCGCCCTGCGAGCGTCCCGTGACTCCCACCCGATCCGGGTCGACCGGATAGTTCTGTTTCAACCACGAGATCATGGCGAGGAAGTCCTGCTCTTCCCGGGGACCCATCATGGTGGAGACGCCGCCGGACGGAGCTCCTCCCGGCTGGTTCCCTTGTGCCCGCACCGTGTACGTCATGGTGACATAGCCGTCGCGCGTGTAGAGCTCGCAGTTCTCGAGATGGAGATTCTTGGATGCTCCCCAACCGTGCACGAAGACCACGGCCGGCCACCTCGAAGGTGGCGTTGGGGCCGGGGGGACAAGGACGGTTGTATTGAGTTCCACCCCGTCATCCATTGCGACCATCGTATCATGCTGGGTCCGTTGGCTCTTCGATTCATAGCCGCTGCAGAGTATGAGAAGAAAAAGACCGCCGGTGATTGTCGGAACGAAGCGAGTCTTCCGGCCCATGGGACCTCCCGTTGTTTCAATTTGGTAGTGGGGCTTCTAGAATAGGCGCCCATGAAGCAAATGTCGATCCCGGATATTTCGGTATTCATCGCCTACTTCATCGTCGTGGTTGGGATTGGGTTTTGGGCCGGGAGGAAGAAGAAGGAAAGCGCCCGCGATTTCTTCATCACCACTGGAACGCTGTCGTGGTACGTCGTCGGGTTGTCGATGATTGGAGCCTCGATCAGCACGGAACAACTCGTGGGCATGGTCGGGTATGCCTACTCGCATGGCCTCGCGGTGGCGAACTGGGAGTGGCTCAACTTCGTTGCTTACAGCATGTTGCTATGGATCTTTTTGCCCATCTATCTGCGCAGCCGGCTGATCACGATGCCGGAATTCCTCGAGCTTCGCTACGGCGGGAGAACCCGGATTCTCTTTGCCGTCATCAGTGTGCTGAGTTACGTCTTCATCAACCTGGCGGGAGTCATCTTTTCCGGCGGATTTCTCTTGAACCAGATGCTCGGAATCAATCTTTACCTGGCCTTTTGGGGGCTGGCCGTCATTTCGGGTGCCTACGTGATCTTCGGGGGAATGGCGTCGGTTGCCTGGACTCAGGTATTCCAGTCGACGCTTCTGATCGGGGGAGGCCTGCTCACTTTTTTTTTGGGACTGGCAAAGGTTCCAGGGGGATTTTCCGCGATTATTGGTGAAGGGGCTAGAGCTCACCTCGTACTCCCCGCCACGGATCCAAACCTCCCCTGGACCGCCATGGTCGTTTTGGCTCTATCCACGAATCCTTGGTATTTCTGCACCAACCAGTACATCAACCAGACATGTCTGGGGGCGAAGAACGAATGGCATGCCAAGATGGGGGTGATTTTTGCCTGTGCTTTGGGGATCTTTACCTCTGTAGCCTATGTCTTTCCTGGTCTTGTCGCCTACGCGTTGGACCCCAACCTGGCCGAAGGAGACCAAGCCCTTCCTTTCCTTATTCAAAATGTCATTCCTTCAGGACTGCGGGGTCTCGTTTTTGCAGGTTTGGTCGGTGCGATCATGTCGACGATCCAGGCATTGATCAATTCGAGCTCGACCATCGCGACCATCGACATATACAAGAAGAGCTACCGCCCCGAGGCTTCGGAAGACGAGGTGATCCGGTTTGGCCGTATTTTCGGGGGCCTCGTTCTGGTGATCGGGTGCGTCTGGGCTCCCGTGGTGCTTAGCTTCGGAACCATCTTTTCGTACTTCCAAGAGTGCTGGTTTTTTATCGCCGCGCCGATCATCGTTATCTTTCTCTTGGCGGTCTTCTGGAAGAATGCCACCGAAACCGCCGCCCTCTGGACACTAGGGCTCTGCTTTCCGCTGTTCGTGCTCCCCTATGGTTTGCGGGTTCTCGGTGTTCAAACCAATCCGTTCAATATCGCCGGTGTGGTCTTTGTCTTTTCATTGGTTTTCATGATAGCCCTCAGTCTGGTAACGAAACCCCATCCGGTGGAAAGAATCGAGCAAACTCTGTGGAAGAGCTCGTTGACACGTCTGCCCGAAGAAGTGCTTTCCCAGGGTTACCCTTGGTATAGATACCTGAGCCTCTGGTGGATCGCGGTCGTGAGTGTTTTTGTCGGCCTGTACATCGTCTACTGGTAGTGGAGGCGAGGCGTTGACTTTCGCACGGGAATCTCGTGCCGACAGCGGAGACGTCGAAATGATCCGTGCTTTCAAAGATCGCGTGCCTAGGATTGACAAAACTGTATTCGTGGCAGAATCCGCCGAAGTGATCGGTGATGTCTGGATTGGCGAACTGTCCAGTGTGTGGTACCAAACCGTTATCCGGGGAGACATGCATCGCATTCGAATCGGGGACCGGACGAACATACAAGATCTATGCATGCTCCACGTTCACTTCGAAAAAGCTCCCGTCCACATCGGCAGCGACGTGACCGTGGGGCATCACGTCGTGTTGCACGGTTGCACGATTGCGGACCATGTCTTGATCGGTATGGGATCCATTGTCATGGATGACGTGGTCATTGGAGAAGATAGCATCATCGGGGCAGGGGCCCTGGTAACCCAGTCCACGGTCATTCCGCCCGGCAGTATCGTCCTGGGCGCACCCGCCAAGGTCCAACGCGAAGTCCGCCAGAAAGATCTCGATCTGATTCGAGAGGCGTCACAGCGCTACGTCGATTTTTCCCGTGTCTACCTGGAGGCGCAGGATCGGGATAGTTCGTAAGCCTTGTTGCCCGTCACCCACACCTCAGTGATACTCCGCCAGGACCTTCATGCAGCGCTCGATCGCCCTGGTGACTTCGCTCGGCGGCTCGGCGTTGAAAGGGCCTCCATCACCCAGATCGACATCCCCGAAACCCGCGACCTTGGCCGCCGAGACCACGGCGGAGTAGTTGTGTGCCCGCTCATTCTCGAATCGAATGCTTTCCAGCTCTCCGACAATCCCCTCGAGTCGGTAAGCTTCTTGAAACTCCCCGCCGTGGTACGCGTTGTGGATCCCGTCACAAGCACGCGGACAGATCAACGTGATCCCGGAAGTATGGCCGCGTGAGCCGAGCTCGGCGGCTTCGGTGGCTCGATCCCCGACGCCCCACAAGACTCGCTTTTCTCGAGGAACGCCGGCAATGAGACTGGCGACGTCCTGTGCCACCGTTCCTACCTTCACTCCCTCGAGGCCCCGGTGTTCGTTCAGCATTTGCGAGAAGACCGGGACCAGGCTGCGCTGCCGCATGTAAAGCAGAAACCGCGCTCCGGAGTGTTCCGCACACGAGTCGATGAGCGTTCCGAGATCGCGCCGGAGGCCTTCGGGATTGTGGATCCCCGCGATGGGCATCAGCAGAAAATAATCCGGTGCCCGTGCACTCTTCATGGTTCGATCGATCCAGGCTCTTGCCGCCGAGAGAGGGCTGGGTACGATACCGGCAATCAGGATCGCCCTTTGTTGGATCACCTGCCCGGTTGCATCGGTGACCCGAGCCAGGCTCTCGAAGTCCAGGTGATGAATCAGACTGGTACCTCCGATCGCGATTGCTCGTTTACGCCGACCACTCAGAAAGTTGCGTTCCACCAAGAAGTTCACGTTTTTCTCGTGGGCCGAAAAGTCGATCCGACCCTCTCGGAAGGGAACGGGCGGTATGGCAATGACTGTTTCTAGATCTGTTGTGGGCACTTTCGTACTCCAGTCCTTCGCGATGATTTCTACTGGGTTCTTCTGCAGCTGCGCGTGGGCTCAGTTTTCCGAAAAGCCTGGCGGACGCATCCTCCAGACACTGCTGGAGCCGGCCAGTTTGTGTCCCACATCGAAGAGCTGCTTCATGTACTCGACATCGAAGATTTCTTTCGGCTTCTGTTCGAAGTCGACCGGAATAGAGGCCAGGTTGAAACCGAGGTTGTCCCGCTTTGCCTGCAGATAGATTCGGTAGAGATCCCCGATTCCCTGAGTCCGGATCAGAGCGGACACGGACCGGCTGATGATCGGGCCGAATCTGTTTGTCACGGTCTCCCATGTTGGTTCGATTTGTGCGTTGCGAATGATATATATCTGGGGTTTGCTGGGGATCTCGAGCTTTTCCTGAATACGGCGCCAATCAAACCCGACTGGAGATAGGAACACCTGAGCTGTGACCCCCCCGTCGACATGAATCTCATCGAACGCTCGCCCGTCTGCCTCGACCCCGATGAGGACTGGTGGAAACGCTCCCGGAATCGAAGCCGAAGCCAGGAGTACTTGCCGCATCAGATACAAAGACCGTGGGCCCGGGCTGTTGGCGATGGCACCGAGACTCCAGATCACCGGTCGTGCAGCGTCAAGATTGGTCGTGCCGACCAGGAGTCGCCGGCCGCTCCGATGTTCGGCGGCAATGGCCTGACGCATTTCTTCGGTAATGTAGTGGGTTAGGAGCTCTGCCAATGGCTTGCTACTTGCGGCTGCGTCGCTGCGAAGAGTGGTCAACATGCCCCGTTTGTCGAGAATGTCCTCGGTGCTGGTCTCCGTGTAGACCTTCTCGAGCTCATCATCGAACTCGGGTCCGAGAAAAGCGAAAGGAGCGATCAACGCACCCGTACTGATCCCGGTGACCACGGTGAACACCGGTCGCGTGCCCGCTTCGGTCCACCCGTTCAACAATCCCGCGCCAAAGGCACCGTCGGCCCCACCGCCGGATATGGTCAAATACGCGTGGGGGCGCCCGAAGACGCCGGCGAAGTCCTTCTGAAGTTGTTCCCGTGTCGCGTTGTACCATTGATCGAGGTATAGCGGCGGTTCGTCCCCCCAGTATCGAACGTCCACCATCCCGGGAATCGTGGCCTGAGCCACCAACGTGGCAGGCAAGGGGATTCGCTTCGGAACCTTGACGCATCCCTGACTGGCAAAGGCCAAGAGCAGAAAGGCAAAGGCGAAGGGAAGGCCCTTTGGGGAGTACCTGTATGATCTGGGCAAAGTTAGAAGTCCGGCATCGCACTTGTTGCAGAGCTCGGGTGTGATACCGTTGTCCATCGTTTGTAACCTCCTTCCCCCAGGAACATACGTGCCATAGGATACGTTGACATCCGATAGTTACAAGTGAATAGTGACCGATAGCGAGAAGGATCGGAACAGACGACTCCATCGGGCGTCTCTACAGGGAGTGCAATATGCTCTTACGAATCGGAGTAATGGCGGTTGTTGGTTTACTGTATTCCGCGCCGGGCGAAGCCAAGACGCTGCTGGCCGTGTTCGCTCATCCCGACGATGAAATCGTTCCGGGTGCGTTGCTCGTCAAGTATGCGGCCGAGGGTCATCAGGTCTTTCTGGTGACTATCACCTCCGGCCAAGTGGGAGCGAGCAATACGGATATTCCGGCAGGAGACGCCCTCGGGGCCGCCCGGGAGCAAGAGGTGCGATGTTCCTGCCGGCACCTCGGGATCAAACCCCCGATTCTGTTGCGTTTTCAGGATGGAGCGACGGCCGACCGATCGGTGATGCAGGCAATTGCCAAGCGTCTCCGCACCATCATCGACGACAAGAAACCCGATGTCATTCTGACCTGGGGGCCGGATGGTTTGAGCGGACATCTGGATCACCGAACGGCCAGCAATGTGGTGACAGAGGTTCTGCAGCAAAAATCGAAACTGCGACATCGCTCGGCCAAGCTCTACTACCTGGCATTTCCAGCCTCGTTACATCAACTGGCGCCGTCCAGCCGGGCCCGACAGTTCCACTCGGTCGACGATGCACTCCTCACCACCGTGGTGGATGCCGGCAAGCACCTGCCGCCGGTCCTGAAGGCGATTGAATGCCACCAGACGCAATGGGCGAATCGAACGGATCAGATACGGGAGGTTCACGAGGAGATTTTGCAGGGGCGCGTGTTTCTCCGGCGGGCGTTACCCGAGGCGGGATCTGCTGAAAAAGAAGACGACATCTTTTGAGCCGGACTGTCAGAGCAGCATCTCGGGCGGCGCGGCACGCCGACGTACGCCGCTCACGCCGTGAGCGGCTTCGACTCAGTCCTCGGAAAGACCCCAGATCGTTCCGCGACCCTTCAATGACGGGGTGTCTTTCGCGACGGGGTGTCTTTCGCGTATCGCCGTGACGTAGCGAGGGGTATGTCCCCTTCGCACGAGCACATCGACATGCACGGGTATCGCGGCGGCTTCGAGCGTCCTGGCGTACTCGAGCTGCTTGACGAACGGAATCGTATCGTGCCCGGAGATCTCGAGGTATAGCTGCGTCTGTTCCTCTTTCAGGCGGTTCACGAACCCCGGAGCCGACGGACTCCAGGTGCTGTCGATTTCAGCCACATCCGATCTCCCGGTCAGGATGCGGGCTGTCGCCGCGTGAGCCGTGAGCCCCGCCAGCTGTGGGTTGGCGCCTTCCGGGTACCGCCATCCCGAGCGCCACGCATCCCGCAAACCGGTGACACGCGCCAGATTGTTCAGCTGCTTGGCATAGGTCGGGCTCGCCAGCTGGGGACCGGACCCCCATACGGCCAGCGCCGAGGAGGCGGCGGCAAAGGTGACCGTATAATTCAGGTCCAGTGGGTTCGAGGCCAGCGTGACCGTCGTCGAACCACCCCGGGAGTTTCCTCCCATGAGAATGCGCTCGCGGTCCCCGCCAAGATTCTCGGCTACGAAATCAATGACCGCGGCGAATTGATGGAACGACCGTTCGTTCAGGGTAAACGTAGCTTCAGCGCCGCCGCCGTTCCAAAGAACTCCGATGGCACCGGTCCGAGGGGCCACGCCGCTGTTGGCGATAAATGGCGCCAGCAGACGGCCGCCCATCGCGTGGGCGACGCGGTAGAATACTTGATAGTTGAGATCGTACATCCCGTTGGCCACGATCGGGTAGGTGCCGGGACCAGCATTCTCAGACCAATTCAAGGGCAAGAAGATCGTTGCCAGGGATCCGGGGTCGTCTTCTGTGGATCGAACGACGCGACCGTGCAGCACCTGAACGAATCCCGGTTCCGAGACCAGACGTCCAGCCTCGAACGCATCCGGTCGCAGGAACTTGATGCCCACACCGGTCTCCGTCCGGACCTCCTCGGCGAACTTTTCGACGTCCTCGTCGGGAACTTGCGTGGTCGAAAAGTTGGTTCCGACGTACTGGTCCAGCCCGGGATAAAAGTCTGTGCCCATTCGATAGCGGGGATAGCAATCCCCAGGGACGTAGTCGCCCTCCGGGTAGGGAACGGAGAAATCAATCCCATCTGCCGCGAGATACTCGAACGACTGCTGCGTGTTGCTCCAGTGTGTCACGATCGGCAACTCGTGAACGATGCTCTCCACCGGAAGCGGTGAAGGCCCACACCCGGTTACACACAGGATCGCACCAGTCAGGAAGATCCAAACTGTTCGAATTAGTATCTCGCGAAACATGATTCCGTCCTCTGCTCTCCGGCGTATGTCCGCAGCCGCGCGGAGGGAAAGGCCGGATGGCTGACCGCTCTCAAGTAACTGCTCGCGGATCTGCTGTTATATGTGTAACTTAGCAAATCGCCAAGAACCACGTTTTTCAGGCTGTGCAGTGCAGTTACGTTCCCAAGTGACCGGCGCAGCGCGCCGGTCAGTCGCTGAAAGCTGACAGCTTCTTCAATTGATCCAGACCGGGCTGGACCATCCTTTGTTCGTGTCCAGCTGCTCCACCCTTACCAGGTAGTAGTCTCCCGGTTTGGGCGCTTCGCGGTCGAGGTATTCGAGCCTATGATCCATCGGCCCGTCGGGATCCACCAGGTCACAGTGCAAGAAGAACGTAGGGACAACCCCCATCTTCTCGAGGTAGGAGTGGCGCACCTCAGGGTTGGAGTGTTTCCAGGAGTATGCGCCGGATCGTCTCAAGTCGACGATTGGAATCTTAACCTCCATCGTTCCGATCTTATCCGGATCATCCAAGCGGAACCGCAGCTCCTTTCCCGAAACATGCGAAATGTCGACCAGAAAACCATCTCGGTCACCGGAGACTGCCGCGGTCCGCCACACGATCGAACTTCCGTCCTGCCGGATGCGTTCGAATTCCTGGTCTCGATGGATCGCGGTTTTCAACACGAGACTCCCCCGATCCGCTTGGAGAGAACCGCTCGTCAAACCGTCGTTTGCCCGGCGCTGGTAGAGGTTGTCCCCCCAGACCACCCGAAGCAAGTCTCCGGATCCACGCGCCGGATGGGTGGAATAGATCACCTCCGCGTTCTTTAGCAACTCCACACGCAAGATCGGGGCGGTTGCGGACACGCGGGACTCGATTCTGGCCTCCTCCGCCAAGCCGGACGGAAGATCTCCTCCCATGGAGACACCGTTTACCGAGAAGTCGATCAACATACGTGTGTTTCCGGTCATGGCGAAAGTACGCTTTTGATAGAGACCATCCCAGATTTGATCCCTCGATTTCCCACTTGCGAACACGCCGGTCAACGGATTGGTCATCGTATAGAGAAGGCCCGGGTAGGCGCTTCCCATCGAGGTCGTGTGGGTGTCTCCGGCGGCGCTGGCCGCCAACCGGATTCCCGATTCCAGGTGTCGGAAGTAGGATTCCTCGAAGACCCCATGAACCGAGGCGATCTCGAAGAGCCGCTCCATCCTCGGGTCGGTCGGATGGGACCAATCGGGAGGCCCCCCCCCGATGTGAGGAATGACCAAGGTCGGTTTTCGGACCTGTTCCAAGGTCCGGAGCAGTTTGGCGATCGGAGCGATCTTCTTCCGGGCCGCCCCCGGATCGGAAGCCATCAGTTGTGCGATGTTCGGGTCCAACGGATCCAGATGCATCTGGGTGGGAGCTTTGTCTGCGTTGTAGTAAACATTGTGATGACCACCCAGGCCGGTCGATACGCTGTACTCGTAGCCCAAGATCGTGACCAATCCTTGCCAGCCGTTCATCTTCTTGTTGGCTTCTTCTATCTCCGGCCAGTGATCGCGTTGCCAATCGTAGTCCTTCAAGTGGTAGTTGGGTCCGACCCCCTTGATCATTCCATGATGGGAGGTCAGGGCCGCGAAATCGAGCAAACCGACTCTGCGGGCATTGAGGTAGAGCTCTTCGAACACACCCCGGCCATCGTGAAGGTAGGAGTGCTGGTGCAATTCCCCATAATAGACGCGCTGGGAGGCTTGACGGCGGACCCAGATAGGATTGCTCGTCCCGCGCAGATTCTTCTGTGCTGTCCCGCGCAGATTCTTCTGCGCCTTCCCGCGCAGATTCTTCTGGGTGGTCTCGATATCGATCCGCACGATTCCCGGCGTGTGCACGACGAGACCAACCGCGACGTAGTGCCGAAGCGTGGCGTCATAGCGAATGTCGCCGCCGGTCACGCCCTGGGAGGTGATGCGGAAGGAGAGAGAAAAATGATCTTTCGCCAACGATCCCCAGGTGTCGAGCGGAACTATTTCCAGAGGAAAGCTTGCCCCCGCCTGAACGATCGAAGGCGCGACCACCCGGAGTTTTTTCAGGGGTCCGCCGACGACCTTCAAGTTGGCGTCCCCGCCGTACCCCAGAACCTTTCCGTCTCGTACGATGGCGATTCTGAAGTTGAACAGGTTTTCCGCGTATTGCTGCATCCGAACACCGGGCGGACCTCCAAGGTCGAGCCGCACGGTATCGTTTTCTATCAGCTGTCCCGTCCGGATCGTGACAGCGCCCTTCTTGCGATACGGAAATACGCTGGGGTCGTCGCGCGTCAGCGAATTGGAAAACCCTTTTGTTCGCGCCTCGACATCGGTGGCGGAGAACTCGACGGAGAAATAGGCCGGTGCTCCGGGATCGCTCACCTGGAATTCTTCGACGTCACTGGTGAAGTGCGTCCATACTTCCAGGGAGATTCCGGCATCGAGCGGTATGTCCCCCACGGTGTATTCGATACGCACTCGTTCGCGCCTCCCGGCTTGCACCGTCGATGCAGTCAGCAGCTTCACCTTGCCGTGGAGAGGAAATCCCGCAGGAAAGTAAGCTCCGGCACGGTACTGGACTCCATCCCCCGCGATCTCTTCGTTGGTGCCGCGAACCTCTTCTCCAGGGAATACCGTGGATGCAACCATCGTCAGAAGAATGCTGAGCCTGACTACCCGTAGCTGTAAATACGCCAACGCTTGTTGCGGCCGCGAAAGACGACACTTGGTGAAGAAACGGCGTAGATTCATTTGAAGACTTGTTTTTCAGAAACTGTCCGCCTGCAGGTAGGCTTCGATGACGGCTTGCTCTCCGGCAATTCCGGCCTGGGAATTCCCGTGCTCCATGCCGATGATTCCTTCGAAACCCCTGCGATGGATATGCCGGAAGACGTTTCGATAGCTGATCTCTCCCGTTCCCGGTTCGTTGCGGCCCGGGTTGTCGCCTGCCTGAAAGTAGCCGATTTCATCCCAGCACCGCTCGATGTTGGGGATCAGGTTGCCCTCGGTGATCTGCTGATGATAGATGTCGAAGAGCATCTTGCACGACGGGCTCTGGACCGCCTTGCAAATCGCATAAGCCTGGGGCGAGCCACGAAGAAAGACCCCTCCGTGGTTGGCGAACCAGTTCAAAGGCTCGAGCACCATGACGAGACCGTGGGGCTCGAAGAGATCGACGCATCGTCGAAGCAATTCGATCGCGTTCGCGGTCTGATACCCCATCGAAAGGCGGCTGCGCTCGTCCTCATCCACGTTGCCAGGAACGACGGTCATCCACTTGGCGTTCACTCGCCGCGCGACTTCCACCGCTACGTGCATATCTTTGAGAACCGCATCCCAGACTTGATTGTCCTTCTTGGCAAATGTGAGTCGTCCGATGGAGCCGTGGGCCACGAAAACACCCATTTGCATTCCAAGTTGTTCCATCGTGCGGGCAATCTTCTTCTGGAGATCGACCGGTTTGCCCGTCATGCGGTTGTCTTCCCAGGCCCGGAAGCCTTGGTCCGCCGCAAACTTCAGCTGATCGGTTTCGTCACTGCCCGCTGAGTTTTCGAACATTCCGAAATGCGGGGCGTACCTGAGTTGGAACGAGTGTCCGGTAGAGGGTTCGCGTGTGCCTCTGGACCGAGGGGGCAACAGGCCCATACCCAGTCCCGCTCCCAAGAAGCTGCGTCTATCCATCGACTTTTCGCGGTCTTTGCATTGGTCTATCGAGGTTCCGGCCACGTTCAGGTTGGCAGCAGTGTAGGGGAAATGGACTTTGATGTCCAATACCCTCGGATTTGGTTCACCAGATGGGGTTGGGTTTGTACAGGGGTTGGGCCCAGGGCCGGTTGCCCGCCGGGTTCGATTGCTCGGAGGGCCCTTGAGTCTTTTCCAGATAGTCGAGGATTGCTTCCGCCACCGGGTTTCCGAGAGGGCTCATCCCGTACTGCTGCTGCATCAGGGTCAAGGTCTGTTGCCACGCTCTCCGGCTCATGTGGTTCGAGAGGATCAGATCTGTCGAGTGGCAGGCCGTGCAGTGCTTCAGGACGAGGGGCCGTCCGTTTCCCGGCTTCAGGTCCTCTTTGTGATTGGCGGCGGCCGGCGCTTCCGCAGAGGTTTGCGCCTCTTGCGGTTGGGCCGGCAGCAAAGCAAGGATCCATCCGTGCAACGCGAGCGCCAACGAAAGTGCCAACGGGAATGCCATCGCGATTCCACTTCAGATCACATGCACGGCTATTCGGTGCATGGCGTTGTTGAGATAGCCGCGTGGATTCCATCCCGGGATGACCATGGGCTGCAACCGCCCGGCATGATCGGTGGCTCGGGCGAACACCTCGAAGTATCCACGCGTCGGAAACCGCAGCTCACCGGACCATTGCTGCCAGGCGAAAGGGTTGGCGGGGGCGGCCAGCGATGTGGTAATCCACGAGACGCCGAAGTCGAAGCTGAGATGTACCGCTTCGACCGGACCATCCCCACACCAGGCATGGCCCCGCAGTGAGAGACCCATTGCCGCCGGGTGCCGGATCCCGGTAGCCGGTCGCGTGATGATCGATTTGACCGGCATTGCCTCGATGATCCTCATATCGGACGCGGGGACCTCCGTTCCCGGCGCAACGGGATGGACGGGAACGCGGTAGGAGTAGCCGGTCATCTTCGGGCCGTCGTGTACGCGATCGCGGATCCATAGGCGACGCAGCCATTTCCCGGACACCGAGGCGGGCCATCCAGGTGCCACGAGACGTAGGGGAAACCCGTGCTGGGCCGGCAGCGGTTCTCCGTTCATTTCCCACGCGAGCAAGGTGTGATCATCCAGAGCTTTGGCAATCGGCACACCGCGAGAGATTACCACCTTCTCCGAATCTCCGCTCAAATGGACATCCTCTCCATAATAGGCGAGATACACGGCAGTCGCCTTCAATCCTGCTTGCTCGAGCACATCGCGGAGCCGCACCCCGGTGTACTGGGCACACCCCACGCCGCCGAGCGTCCATTGATTGCCCGAAGCAGACGGGGTGAAGCCCGCTCGACCATTCCCACCGCATTCGATGGTCAGGGCCACTTTTTGCACAGGGTAGCGGCGCTTCAGGTCTTCGAGTCCCAGCTTCAGAGGCTTCCGTACTTCGCCGTCGACCACTAGATCCCAATCACTCATGTCCCGCGTGTAGGCGCGTTTTGGAACTAGACCGTTGTTGCGGACGAAGTGGTGTGCGTTCGCGGTCAGATCGTCGTCGAGTAGCGCAACGGGAGTCTCCGCATTGATTGGACGCTGGTTGAGAATCCGAAGCCCGTTTTTGCCTTCGATCGCGAACGAATCTCCTGGAGAACGGGCCGCTGGTGGGTTCCCTCCGATTTCCTGATTCCAGGGCCGTGCGCTTGCGGAGGCATACAGTCCGAGGGAAGCCCCGAGCGCTTGGAGTAGTCGTCGTCTCGGGAAGGTGTCTCGATCTGCTTTCCTTGAGGTCGAGTTTGTTCCTGCCAGCCTGGCGAGCTCTGCAGTCTGTGTTGTTCGGTGATGCAACGTCTCCCCTTTGCTCATTGGTTCCTGATCCGAAGCTACAGGATAATCTAGTGTGTTCGATTATCCAGATCAAGCAGCAGCGTTACGATTAGACCAGGGGGCTGGGTCGTAGGTCGATTGGTAAAGGAAAGGGCTGGGAGGGCTGAAATGGAGATGTCGAACCTGGCGGGCCGGGCGCCACCTTGGAGGCCGCCGCTGGGGAATAGTATCCTGCGAAAAACTATTATGCCCCTCACGTGGGTGACGAGAGCCCTTAGCCTTAACGGGTTGCCAAGGGGGCGCCGTGCATGTAGGGGTTGGGGCTGGCATCAGGCACGAGTTCGGCCTCTTCGCTTTCCGTCTCGGGCTCCTTGAACAGGCGACGCAGAATGATGGAGTAGGCCATCATCCACCAGAATGCTTCGGCTTGAAGCCTGCTGACAAAGGTCGCAGCCGTCATGAATCCCACGAATCCAATGAGGCCGGTGGTGCTCGCGTAGTAGTAGAACTTCATTCCCGCTTGATCCATTCTGGATCGTGTGTACTTCATGACCGCTCTGAAGTTTCGGACTATAAGAAATACGATTGCGAGATAGATAAAGAGTCCCTGAAAACCGTACTCGGTACCCACGAGCAAGAAGGTATTGTGAACGGCCCGTGTCTCGAACTCGTGGGCTTCGACGATATCGGGAATATAGATCGGGCTCAATAACTCGAATCCGCCGCCGCCGACTCCCAGCGGTCGGTCCTTCATCAACCGCCATGCGGCTTCCCAGGTGTTCCGACGACCTTGTGCCGAAGAGTCCGAAGCATACTCTCCAGACTGCGCAGGACGGATCTGACGCTCTATGAACTGGGGGTCGGCGAGGAATAGGAGGAGACCGATGCCCATAGCAACGACCAACAGACCTTTGAGCCTCTGTTTCCATCCCTTCATGATAAAGAAGGTCATCAATGCCATCACCCCCAGGCCCAAAATGGCACCGCGACTGTTACACAATACAATGGTATTGACGACGAACAACATGCTTGCTCCGCCGAGAAGTTTCTGCCAACGCTTGCCTTGTAGAATAAAGAAACAAAGGAGCGGGAGCACCATCAGGAGATGGGCCGCCATGCTATTGTCATCCAAGCTGTCGGGGCCGCCCATGCCGTAGAGGCGCCCTCCCTGCCGTTTGGGTGAGCTCCACGCCAGGTATCCCCAGTAAAAAGAGCCAAGCACGTGAGCCATGATGTAGTACTGCAGATGTTTCTTCCGGTCCACTACCATCACGAGAAGAACGGCAAAGACATACATCTTGAGGTACTGGTCGAAGTAGTAGGTGTTCTGATCGAAGGAGACCGATATGGGATACACAAACAGCATGTTGAGGATCAGCAGGATGCAGAAGAAGTTGACCGGAGTGAACAAAGCCCCTTTGTTTCGCAGGCTTCGCTTGTTGATCAGAACGGTGGCGATCAAAACCATGGAAATGATAAAGGACCAACGCAGGGCAGGAACATCCGCGCGCCACCAGCGGGCGATCGGATTGAAATAGTAGGCCAGAAAGTAGGTCATCACGCCCCAGATGGGGTAGCGTAGGGCGCTCGCCAAGCCGGCAAAATATAGAATCAAATATACAATCGGTTGCACAGGTCCATCCTACGGTCGAAAGGGAGCCTTCACCTGTCCCCCTTATCGACATCAAGGTGCCCCAAGGCCAATTTTTTCTATCGTTTTGATTCCGATTGGCGGACTCTCAGCGCGGGGCCGGTGGAAAGTTCGAAACGAGGTCCACAGGCTGCCGATCGGCCTCCCAGCGTTCGGCATTTGATATGGGTCACCGACTCGTGCTTCTCTTGGGCCTGAGAGAGATCGTAGAGACGAATCTTCGGAAATCTGCCAGCAACTCCAAGCGCAACTTTGTAATTTCCGGAATATCTTGAGAGAGGATCACCGTCACGTACACCAAGACACCGGCTGCTGTTTGAATCAAGAGTTTCAGCAGCATGGGGATCGCCAGATCCTGGAGCACGAAAACATCGAATGCAGCCAAGATTGCGGCCATGAGCGCGCTGCCGAAGACGGCGTGACGTTGGACATACCAGAAATCAGACCATCTCAGCGGGGTAATCGAAGTCGTCAGTTGAAAGAAGACCAGCATCATGACTATGCTGTGAAGCACGATCGCACAGGCGATTCCTGCAACACCGAACTGTATGCCGATGGCACATCCCGTTCCGAGAACGAGCAGTCCCATCAGCTGTTGCCGGACGTGCAGGCGAACGTAGTTGTTGGCGACTATCAAGGACGATAGCATGCCGTTGTTGGCCTGGAATGCCCCGGCAAAGATCAGTATCTGTAGTGGGGCCACTATCCCGGCCCATCGTGGACCATAAAGACCAACGGCGAAATAGGGTGCCACAACCCCCAATCCAGCCAGAAGTGGATAGATCACCAGTGTCAAGGGCAACATCGCCTTGCGATAAATCTCCCTAAGTTTCTCGGGGTTGTCCTGAATCTCGGAGAAAGCGGAGTAGAGGATGGTGTTGATTGGTCGCGAGATCTGCTTGCGTGGCATCCACATGAGCCGCAGAGCTCGTTCGTAGAAACCAAGGGTGTGCGCTCCGAAGAACCTTCCGATGATGAACAGGTCTGCGTTCTCACTCAGATAATCGAGCTGGCTCTTTACAAAGAACCAGGCCCCAAACGAGAAGGTATCCTTCATGGCGGAATGGGTATAGCGGATGCGAGGAACCCAGCGTGTAAACCAAACCGAGCCGGCGATCTCGGCCAGGGTGGTAACAAGCTCGCCCACGACCAGGCTCCAAACTCCGAATCCAGCAAGAGCGAGGATGATGGCCGTTCCGAGTCCCACGAAGCTCGAGTACAGTGCTACAAGCCAGAATTCCCGGAACTTGAACTCCTTTTTGAGCTTGGCAAGTGTCACAGAAGTCAAGCTGGTCAGTAGGAAATTGACCGACATCAAGCGAAGGATGCTCTCCACGTTGGCATTGGCAAAAAAGTCGGAGGCGTAAGGTGCGGCGGCGTTGACGGCGACAACCATCACGGCGTAGAGAGCCAGATTGACGCAAAATACAGAATTGAAGTGATTTTCGGTGGCCGCCTTGTTTCGGATCAAGGCCGCGGCAAAGCCGAATTCACTTACCCGCCGTCCGTACAGCAGGAGCATGGTCGCGATTGCCATGACGCCGTAGTCTGCGGGCTCCAAAAGGCGCGCCAGCACCACGCTGGCCCCGAACCGCAACAACTGGCTGCCACTGCTACCGAATGACGACCAGATAACGCTCTTTTTGACTGCCTTGCCTAGATCCACATTCGTGTCCAGCACTCCCAGCCAGGGCGAAGTCTGGTTGGGTTCGGGAGAATCCCGCAGCGCACAACGTCGCGCGCCACGTGGAACCAATGCCTCGAAGGTCCGACGGATTGGAATTGGGCGGCGACAACTGAGACTGATTCCACCTGCGGCGGACTCCATGAAAAGGGCGCTGGCATCGGGAGGATGTCGTAGTTGGGTACACAAACATCAACCAAATCTCGGAATCAGTTGACAAGTTCTTATCGCTCCGGAAGCCTTGACACGTTAAGGCATTCAACAAAAAAGACACCCCAGCGCATTACTCGATCGAGGGTATTTTCGTTTGTAACAGGACTCACTCTTCCGATGGTCGAACAGCTTTGTGCTGAAGAGATTCCGGACGGATAATCCGAGATGTCTGATGAACCCTGGGTTGTGAGCCGGTTACGTTTTCCTATACCATAAGGTCGTTTTCGGTCCAGTGATTCGGGAGACTCCTTCACTCATCGAAGGACCCGGGAAAGGAAAGCTTCAGCCAATGCGGGCGATCAAGCGATTTCATTCTCATCTGTTGTTGGTTGTGCTGTTTCCCCCCTTCTTGTGGACGGGCGCGATCGCAGAAACGCGTCACGTCGTTCGGGATTTCCAGAAGCTGCACCTGACTCCGGTCTACTGGTCGGAAGGCGCCAGCTTCGGCGATTTCAATCGGGACGGCCGGATGGACGTCGTTTGCGGACCTCATCTGTACGCGGGACCCGATTTCAAGTTCCGGCACGAGTTCTATCCCGCGGTGGCCCCCACGAAGCGGGCGCCGAACGACTTACAGGTTTACGCTCTGGACAACTTTTTCTCCTTTGTCGACGACTTCAATCACGACGGGTGGGCGGATGTCATGGTGGTAGGCCTACCGAACACGCCTGCTTACTGGTATGAGAATCCGAGGATCGTTTTTCAGGGCAGGCCAAAGGCCGAACCGGACCATTGGAAGCGCCATCCTGTGATTGATCAGGTCAAGCTGGAATCCCCTCGCTTCGGCGACATAACCGGGGATGGTCAGCCGGAGTTGATTCTAGGTTATGGGGCTCACCTGGGTTACGCCTCGCCCGACCCTTCCGATCCCGTCAGGCCATGGGTTTTTCATCCGATTTCGGCCAAAGGAACTTTCCACCACTACACGCATGGGTTGGGATACGGCGATGTGGACGGCGACAGCCGCGCAGACTTGCTGACCAAGGAGGGTTGGTATCGCCAGCCGAAGTCGCTCGTCGGGGACCCGGGTTGGGAGTTCCACCCTTATGTGTTTTCTGGCAGGGGTGGTGCTCAGATGTATACCTATGACGTCAATGGGGACGGGCGGAACGACATCATCACTAGCCTCAACGCCCATGGTTGGGGTTTGAGTTGGTTCGAGCAGGTTGGTTCCGAGGCTGGACAGATTGAATTCAAGGAGCATGTGTTGCTGAGCAAAACGGAGAAGAACGAAGACAACCCCTATGGAGTCCAGTTCTCTCAGCTTCATGCGCTTGCAGTGGTCGATGTAGATGGAGATGGGTTCAAGGACATTGTCACTGGAAAGACCTATCGGGCGCACGACTTCTTCGATCCGGGATCCCGGCAGCCTTCCGTGCTCTACTACTTTAGATTGACCCGCCAGGGCCAACAGGTGGACTACGTCCCCCATCTCATCGACGACAGCTCCGGGGTGGGTCGACAGGTCGTGACCGGAGATTTGGATGGCGATGGGCTGCTCGACATCGTGGTGGGAAACAAAAATGGCACCTTCGTTTTCCTTCAGCGCATGCGAGAAGTCGGGTCCGAGGAATGGAAGCAGTCACAGCCCAAGCGGACTCGATAGCGAACGCGATCTGCTTGGCGCACGGCACCTCTGCACCGAGCGATCCGCCAGCAGCGGCTGAATTCGTGAGTTGATGCCGACGTAGGTTTACCATGAGGATACGAGAATGAAGCTTCGGCGACCGGGCTTCTGGGTCTTGTTGTCGGTCGTGTCGATACTCTGTGTCCAGTTTTCCCTACGGTATTTTCCCGAAGCCTTTCCACTGGTCAATCTAGATATCCAGATGGATCGATCCGGCGCGCTCAGCCGTGCCCGGTCGCTGGCCGAAACGTCCGGCTGGGGACCCGGCAACTTCCGCCAGGCCGCGTCTTTCGGTGTCATGACCGAGGTCCAAAACTTTGTGGAGCTCGAAGGCGGAGGAAAGCCGGCGTTCAATCGGATGCTCGAGAGCGAACTCTTTTCGCCGTACACATGGGTAGTGCGCCATTTCGCTGAGCGGGAGACGACCGAGACCGCGATCCGCTTCACGCCGGCCGGGCTCCCGTACGGCTTCCAAGAGAAATTGCCGGAAGATCAACCCGGTGAAACTCTCCTCCCCGATGCGGCGCGTTCGTTGGCGGAAGATCAAGCGGTCGAGCAGTGGAGTGTCGATCTCGGCTCCTACACCCTGGTCGAGCAATCTCAGGAAGTCCGACCATCAGGTCGGACCGATCACAGCTTCGTTTACGAACATTCCAGCCGCGACATCGGCGACGCTCGCTGCAGACTTCGCCTTGTTGTGAGTGGCAGCCGATTCACCCAGTTGAGTCGCTTCGTAAAGATCCCGGAAGCATTCCAGCGGCGCTACGAGGAGATGCGATCGGCCAACAATACCATAGGGATGGTTGGGACGTTCGCCATGGGACTGCTTTACGTTCTTGGCGGATGCGTGATTGGTCTCTTCTTCCTCCTGCGCCAGGGGTGGGTCCAATGGCGTCCTGCACTGTGGTGGGGGGCTTTCATCTCTCTGCTTCAAGGACTGGTCATCTTCAACCAGCTGCCCCTCGCTTGGATGGGCTACGATACGGCCCTGTCCGGATACAGTTTTCTGCTGCAGCAGTCTGTTCTCGCGCTGCTTCAGGTTGTAGGGTTCGGGATCTTGTTCGCCCTTTCTTTCATGGCGGCCGAGAGCCTCTCGCGCAGAGCCTTCCCCCACCATGTCCAGCTCTGGGGGGCCTGGTCTTCGGGAGTCGCGAACTCGACCTCCGTTCTTGGCCAGACACTGGGTGGCTATCTCGTGGTCCCGGTGTTTTTCGCCTTCGAAGTGGTCCTCTACTTCGCGTCCCATCGTTTTTGGGGCTGGTGGACTCCGTCCAATGCGCTTTTTCAGCCGAACGTGCTGGCGGATTACTTTCCGTGGTTTTCTCCCATCGCCCTCTCACTTCAGGCGGGGTTCTGGGAGGAATGCCTCTTTCGCGCTGTACCACTCGCCGGAGCGGCGTTGCTCGGCCAACGCTTTGGAGGCCGGAAGACGTGGATCGGGGTGGCCTTGGTGATTCAGGCGCTGATTTTCGGAGCCGGACATGCTCCTTACCCCACGCAGCCAGCATACGCTCGTATGGTCGAGTTGATGCTTCCGTCCTTCCTTTTTGGGTTTCTCTTTCTCCGCTTCGGGCTGTTGCCGGCGATTGTCTTACATTTCTCTTACGACGTTGTTTGGTTCGCCATGCCGTTGTTCGTTTCTACCGCTCCCGGAATCTGGCTTGAGAGGTGCGCGGTTATCGTCCTGACCCTGGTACCGGCATGGATCGTCTTGAGAGGGCGATGGCGCGGCGGGCGTTGGGCGGAGTTGTCCGACCGGGATCGAAATACCGGTTGGCAACCCCCCAGGGCGCAAGAGACCGCGGCGGAAACACTGGAACAAGGCCCGGAGTCAATGCCCGGCCCGACGGAGCTGCCAGCGTCCCGGAAGCGAGTGATTGCGATTGCGGGCCTCCTTGCGCTGGGTCTGTGGGTGGCGACGGCAGATTTCGGAAGTGACGCTCCGGCACTGGGAGTGCGTCGGGATCAAGCCATCGGAATCGCCAAGCACGCCCTCTCCGAGCGCAACCTCGACGCCTCCGGGTGGCGGGAGCTTGCCACCGTACAGGAAGGATTGGATGTTGCGGATCGGTTTATCTGGCAGAGCGCGGGCGAAGATACCTACCGCACCCTGCTCGGAAGTTACCTGGACTCTCCCCGGTGGAAAATCCGCTTTGCTCGTTTCGACGGGGACGACGTGCAGGAACGGGCGGAAGAGTTTCTTGTTTACGTGGACACGTCAACAAAGGCGGTCCGGGTGCGCCATCAGCTCCCGGAGGTACGGTCAGGACAGGTGCTCGACCAGGCGACCGCGCGGAAGATTGCCCTCGCGACGATACGAGAAAAAGGCGGCTTGTCAGCGGATCGGCTGCGCAAGGTCTCGGCGGAGCCCGTGAAGCTTCCCAATCGGCAAGATTGGACCTTCACCTTTGCCGACCCGGATCCCTTGCTTCCGGAGGGCGAGACACGAGTGTCTGTCGAGATCGCCGGAGAGCAGGTGGTCGATTTTTACCGGGGAGTGCACGTTCCCGAGGATTGGCTCCGAACCGACCGCAGTCATAGGACCATGCGACAGATCGTTCAGATCCTCAGCGCGCTCGTTCTTGTCCTGATTGTCATCGCCGGGGCTGTCGTCGCGATTGTAAGCTGGAGCCGGAAGCAATTTTCCGTGCCCACGTTTCTAGCTTTCGCGGCCTTGGTCCTGTGCATCCAGACTTTCGCCTCCTGGAATTCCTGGCAGGCCACAGCCGCAGCTTTTTCCACGGCGCAGCCACTGGGGGACCAAATTCTGACGGAACTGGGTAGCGCCGCCGTCGGCGCCTTGTTTTTAGCCCTGCTCCTGGGACTGATTATGGGCTGGTTGCACCGATCGAACGCCGCGCTTGGGACAGGCGCGCAGCCATCCACTCGAAACCGGCTGGAGACCATCTGGTTCGGCCTGTCGCTCGGGGTTGCCTTCGCCTTCCTCGGCCGGATGGCGTCTTTGATGAACACGGCGGCGGACCCTACCTGGGCCAGTTATGGAGCACTGGAAGACTACTTCCCCTCGATGAGCCCATTGCTGGGTTCGCTCGCCACCTATCTCTTGACGACGATCGTATTGCTGCTTTTCTTCTCAGGAGTGAACAACTTCACGGGAGCTTGGTCTCGGAAGAAAAGAGTAGGAACGCTCTTGATACTCGTTGCAGGTTTGGTGTTTCGAGGTATCGTTGCTGAAACGCTGCTTCCTTGGATCTCCGGGGGAATTCTGCTCGGGGCCGGACTGTGGCTGGCCTACATCTTCGTCTTGCGTTTCGATCTCAACCTCATCCCGATGGCTAGCTGTGGGCTGATCGGTCTCGACCGCGTTCAACAGGGTCTCTACCAGGCCTACCCTGGTTCTCTCTTCGGTGAGTCATTGGCCGTCCTAGGCCTCATGGTGCTAGCGGTCTTATGGTCTCGCGTGCGCTAACCCCACGCAGTAACAGCCACGGTTAATTTTATCGTCATCCGCGCGGACACTTCAGAAACAACGACGTGGCGGGAGGCCGATGTTGGCAAGAGAGACTTACGCCAGTATTTCCCTGACGACGTGCGCCGGTTCGACGCCCGTCAGCTTGGCGTCCAGTCCTTGATGTTTGTGAGTGAAACGTTGGTGGTCGATGCCAAACAGGTGTAGAAGTGTGGCTTGAAGGTCCCGGATGTGGACCGGGTCTTTGACGATGTTGTAGGAGAAGTCGTCCGTTTCACCGTGAACCACGCCGCCCTTGATGCCACCGCCGGCCATCCACAGGCTGTAGCAACGTGGATGGTGGTCGCGGCCGTAGTCGGTGGGCGTCAATTTACCCTGGGAGTAGATCGTTCTCCCGAACTCGCCGCCCCAGATGACGAGTGTGTCTTCGAAGAGGCCGCGCTCCTTTAGATCTTGGATCAAAGCCCAGCTAGCGCGGTCTGCGTCTCTGGCCTGGGCGGGAAGCACTTCAGGCGCAAAGGAGTGTACATCCCAGCCGCGGTGATAGATCTGGACAAATCGTACGTCACGCTCGATCAGCCGCCGTGCCATCAAGGCAGCGTTTTGGAACTTGCCGGGCTGCTTCGCTTCCTCGCCCCAGCGCTTGAAGGTGCTTTCCGGCTCACTGGAGAGGTCCGCCATCTCTGGGACGGAAGCCTGCATTCGAAAAGCCAATTCGAACTGCTCGATTCGTGCCAGGGTTTCCGGGCTGGCAATCTTCTGGTGCCGGATCTGATTCAGTTCACTGAGGCCATCCAGCATCGTGCGGCGAACATCTCTTGAAACACCATCCGGATCCCTGAGGTAGAGCACCGGGTCTGTGCCGGTGCGGAGCCCCACGCCGGCGTACTTGGGAGAAAGAAACCCTGCACTCCACATTTTCGCAGAGATGGCCTGCACTTCCGACTTGGGGTGGCTTTTCTCCGCGTTCATCACCACGAAGGTGGGCAGGTTCCGATTCATACTGCCGAGCCCGTAAGCAATCCAGGATCCGATACAGGGCCGGCCGGCCACTTGCTGGCCTGTCTGAATGAACGTTATCGCCGGTTCATGATTGATGGCATCCGTGTGCATCGACCGAATTATGGCGATGTCATCGACCATCTTGGCTGTGTGGGGCATCAGCTCGGAAATCCATGCGCCGCTCTGGCCGTGCTGCTTGAATTGAAAAACAGACGGTGCGATCGGGAAGCGTGACTGCCCGGATGTCATGGTCGTCAGACGCTGCCCCTGACGTATAGATTCCGGAAGATCCTTGTCGTACCAGTCCTTCATCTTGGGCTTGTAATCGAGCAGATCCATTTGCGGCGGCGCACCCATCATGTGCAAGTAGATACACCGTTTCACTTTCGGCGCGAAGTGGGGCAACTCTGGCAAGCCGCCAAAGGGATCGTCATTCTTGGGCATGCCGAAGCTGTTGCTGGCTAGAAGGTTTGCCAGGGCAATTCCGCCGATACCCTTGGCTGTGCGGGCGAAGAACTGCCGCCTCGTTTCCGCTAGGATGGCTGCTTTGTGTGGATGCATGGCAAACCTCTCTGTACCACAAAAACGGGTGCTGCGAACAACTGGGGTCCAACTCCCCCTTCTATCTCGCGATACCTCGTGAAAGCAGCGGAGCCACTATTTGTTCAACACTTCGTCCAAATTCATGATCTGGTTTGTCAGCATGGTCCACGCTGCCGACTCCGTGACGTGCAGAGCCTCGTCGGGCGGCGACTCGCCCACAGCAAGAAGTTTCTTTGCCTCCTTGTCATTCGAACTGTAAAGACCGATGAAACTGTCGTAGCTCCGTTTGGCAACCGCGCGTTCCTTTTCGTCGAAATCACGTGCAAGAAGTCGGGTCGTCACATAATCCAGCCGCCGGTAGAAGTCGTCTCCGGACTCGCGCATGGCTCTCTGGGCGAGGGTGCGTGACGCCTCGACGAATTGAGTGTCGTTCATCGTCACCAGCGCTTGCAACGGCGTGTTGGTTCGCTCACGGCGCACCGTGGCGTGCTCTCGGGTGGTCGCATTGAAGACCTCCATTGCGGGAGGTGGGGCGGACCGCTTCAAGAATGTATACAGACTACGCCGATAGAGTTTGGAGCCCGAGTCCTGCTCGTAGATGCGGGTGTTGCTCGAGGGCATGGCCACCGTTTTCCAGACACCCTGCGGCTGATAGGGCTTCACACTGGGGCCGCCGATCTTGCGAACCAGGAGGCCACTCGCCGCCAGCGCATGATCGCGAATCATTTCACCATCCATGCGGAAAAGCGGCCCCCGTGAGAGCAGCGTGTTCTTCGGGTCCTTTTCGAGCTTTTCCGCCGTCGTTTGAGCGGACTGGCGGTAGGTGGAGGAGGTGACGAGCATGCGGAAGAACTGCTTGATGTCCCAGTCCGAATCGCGAAACTCAGTCGCCAACCAGTCGAGCAATTCGGGATGGGACGGCAACTCCCCTTGCGAGCCGAAGTCGTCGCTGGTCTTTACCAGACCGGTTCCAAAAACATGCTGCCAGTAGCGGTTTACGGTCACGCGGCTGGTTAGCGGGTTCTCCCCGTCGACCAACCACTTCGCCAACCCCATGCGGTTACGCGGCAACGACGCAGCCATTGGATGCAAAGCCGAGGGAGTGTTAGCCACAACGCGCTCACGTGGTTGGTCATACATGCCGCGGTAAAGAACATGAGCCTCGGGCTCTTTGTCCGCTATTTCCTGCATCACGTGGGTGACGCTCCCGCGCCGCCGAATCTCGCGCCACTCCCGCCCGATTTCCTGCTGGCGTGCCAGTAACCGGCCGTAGTCTTCGTCCTTGACGCTGAGGTAGTAGAGGTGCAGCGCTTCGCGTTCCTCGGCGCTTAGTTTTTCCGTTTTCTTGTCTCGCGCGCTTTGGAGAAGAGACCACCGTGAAACAACCCTGGCCTCCTGGACCGTGATCTGACGTTTGAAAACCCGAAGATCGGATATGCCACCGCCCGAGAAGTAGCTAAACTCGGGGTCGTCCTTGCCTCCTCTACCCTTGGTGATTCCTTTTCCCAAATAGAGAGGCCGCTCCGTCAGAATACTCCCTTCTACCCTGGCGAAGAACTCGCTGCCCTGCTCTTCAACAGCATTTCCATTCCGGTAGAGACGCAGACCGGCACGCTCGCCGGAGCCGTCGTAGGTCACCGTGACATGAGCCCATGCTCCCGTGGACATCCGCTTCGTAGTGATGGGGGAGATGCTTACCTGGGAAGGCGTCTCTTTTTCGGCCGCCTTTTCGCCGGTCATTTTAAAGCTGAGTTGCCGTTCCGCTATCGCCATCGACCATCCGCGGAAATCGTCGTCTGGATCGTACTGACCCGCAACCACAAACCGCCCGGCTTCCTTCGGTGTGTAAACCCACATCGCAATAGAAAAGGGTGTGTCGCTGTCGAACTTCAAGGGAGGAAGCTCGGTCCACGATTCCTTGCCGAACCGCAGCGCCGGCTGGTGCTTGTTCGGTCCTTTACCGACTTCCGCTCCCTGATGAAGCGCCAGTTTTTTCCGAATTCCCTCGATCTCTACCGCAGGTTCATCATCAAGCGCCAGCGTCAGCAGCTCCGCGGACTCTTCGAGCGGGGTCCGAATGGAACGATGCTCGCCACTTGCAAGCCATTCGTCGAACACTTTGTCTGCCGACGCGGCGCGGTCAGCAATACTGGCTTCGGTGTCCGCTGCTGCCCGGCGGAGCTGGTACCAAAGGTTGCGGTCTTGATCACTGGGTACAACAATAACAGGTGGGGGATCCGATATGTTGCCGTCCATCACGTACTGGGTTGTGTTTCTGAAGAACGCCGTCATGGAATAGAACTCTCGCTGTGCAATCGGATCGAATTTGTGGTCGTGACAGGTGGCGCATCCGACGGTGAGCCCTAGAAATACGGTCCCCGTGGTATCGGCTCGATCCTTGGCGTAGATTGCCTCGTATTCTTCTGGAATGACACCGCCTTCATTGGTGGTGATATTGTTGCGGTGAAAACCGGTCGCAATCAGCTGATCGAGCGTCGGGTCGGGCAACAGGTCACCGGCGATTTGCTCGATCGTGAATTCGTCGAAAGGTTTGTTTTCGTTGAAAGCCTGGATCACCCAGTTGCGATAGGCATACATCTCGCGATAGTTGTCGATGTGGATACCGTGGGTGTCTCCGTAACGTCCGGCGTCCAGCCAATAGCGGGCGCGGTGCTCGCCCCAGTGCTTCGAGTCGAGCAGCCTGTCCACCAGTTCCTCATAAGCCTGTTCCGAGGCATTGCGCAAGAAGCCTTCCAGGGTTCCGGGGTCCGGCGGCAGTCCCGTTAAATCCAGCGTCACACGTCGGGCAATGGTACGCTTGTCGGCTTCAGGAGCTGGCACAAGACCTTCCGCCTCCAGCCGCGCCAGAATAAACCGGTCGAGGGGGCTGCGAACCCAGGTCTCGTCGTTCACTGCTGGAGGGTCCAACCGCTGGATCGCCTTGAACGACCAGTGCTGGTCCCACGAAGCACCCTCCTCGATCCACTTTCGGAGTATGTCGATTTGCTCTGTTGCCAGTTTCTTCGTGGACAGGGGCGGCGGCATCCGCATTGGCTCGTTCTCGTGAGCGATGCGCTGATAAAGCAGACTTGCCTCCGCATCCCCCGGGACGATCGGCGTTCCATTGGCACGCTTGGCAAAGGCGTCTTCCTGGGTATCGAGCCGAAGCTCCGCCATACGCATGCTCTTGTCCGGCCCATGGCATGGAAAGCAATTATCTGAGAGGATGGGACGAACCTCTCGCTGGAAATCAATGGTCGACGCGGTAGGGGTAGTAGGCGACGGTGCGGCCGAAGAAGTCGTCTGCGCAAGAAAGAGAATCGGAAGCACAAGGCACAAATAACGAATCGACATTGGATACTCCATCAACTCTGGCCTACAATCTTGAAACGCTTTGTGGAATTGTCGTCCTCATTTCAAGTAGTCGTCGAAAGAGCTTTTTACGATTAGGGCTGTCTTTTCACAAACCTGTCCACGGCGCTGTTCACTGCCCTTTTGCGTTGCCTACGCGCATGCCTGCACACCACTGCTCGTAGTGCGGCATCAGTTCATTCGCACGCGAGAACGGGAGTATTTTTATGCGGGCATACAGTCTGTATGTCTTGTCCTTCTTGGCGTCCGCGATGTGCCACACGAAGCCCCGCTGGCCTCCCGGGTTGCCCTGCGACGGTCCAGCGGCAAGCAGATCTATCGGCGCGCCGGGTTGGAACATGAAGACCAGGATTGCATCTTCAATACGGCTGTAGAAAAGGGGGTGCCGGTATCTGTGCGGCCTCTCGGCCGCACTGGCTTGGGAGTTCACAAGGATCTCCTCGTTATCCGGAAGCTCTAGGCCGGTGAAACCAACTGGGCTGAAAAAGGTGAACTGCGGCGAGGCCTTCGCATTGAGATACGCTTTGGCGCTCAGGGATAGGTCTCCGTAGCCCTCTTCGAGCGGTGTGATTTCCAGGGTCCAGTCCAGAGAGTCCGACGTGGCGACGCTGTAATTCATCGTGATGCCGAGATAGGGGCCCTTGACCGAACCGCTCTGGAACTGCCAGTGCTCGATGCGGGCCTCACGGTCGCTCAGTTTTCTCACACCATACGGCAAAACCCTCCAGAGCGGCTCGAATACCATTCCCTTCATGCTGTCCAGCACATTTCCGGAGAAATGCGGCGAGCTAAGACGCCACACGCCCGGATGGTTGGAGAGACCGTCCGCTCTCTTGCCATGAGGGAAGGAATCGCCCACGCGAGCCGATAGATTCCCGGCCCCGATATCGACATGGTGTTTGGCCCACATGAACCGATAGGGGCCGGAGTACATGGATATGTCATTAGGGTTGCTTGCCGACATGCCGTATCCGCCGATATCTTGCGGTAGGGCAACCCCACTCTTGTTCAAGACTGCGTAAAGCCTGAGCATGGCCAGCGGCAGGCTCTGATTCACACGACTCGACGGAAACTCATTTGGCCAGTCCACGAAGAATTCGCCCGTAAAGAAATGGCTCAGCGCGTCATCAGCAACACCTCGCGCTGCCTCCAGGTACCACCCGTCACCCTCCGCTTCGTAAAGATCGAGTAATCCTTGAATCAGACAAGCGGCCATGTCGGATTTCAGAAATTCACTGGCGAGCCCGGACAGGGTCGCCGGCTTGTCCCTTTCAAGCTCGAGGATGTCCAGGCACTTTTCCGCAGTTTCCTTCAGTCGCTCGTCGCTCGTCAGCTTGTAGCCTCGGGCGTAGGCAAGAAACAGCAGAGGAAGCCCTTTGTTCCCGTGGAATCTCATCGGGTAAGAAAGATAGTCCTTGGTTGGTACAACACGCACCTGAGAAAACTTGATTCTCTCACCCGTATCGGTGCGGCGCATTTCGTAGAAGGCCCTGCTCTTCTCCTCGTAGCAATACTTGGCGTAGGCGACCAGATCCTGCAAAGCCCACTGGCGGAATCTGGCGGCTGAATCCCCTGAAAGCGTCTCAGCCAAATACAACTGACCCAGAGCATAGGAATCGCTTCGTCGGCCATAGTTTATGAGCAAGTTTCGGACGGTTACGCCAAGATGTCCAAGACTGAGCCGATGGGCCTCCCGGTTGAATGCGGGGTCATGAGCGTCGAGAATCGCAGGTGCAAGTCCGGTCTTCGGGTCTTTGAGCCTGACGAACCGTTCCGCCAGCCCGACGGCCCTATCCCGCCACACGGGGTCATTTGTCTTGGAGTATAGGAATCCCGCAGCATAGAACAGGTCCGCGGCGGCAAGGGTAAACGCCAACTCCCCCGGCTTTACCTTACCGCGTGGGCCCGGCCGCTCCATGTGCGCGTGACGGCCAAACATCATCCACGGGTCGTCCAGGTCCACGTGTGCGTTCCAGTAGCTCTCGATGAATCGCTTGGTGGCCTGGGGATTGACCTCGTACAGGAACTCGTAATAGGGAAAATCTTGTTTCAGCTCATGACTGTTGTGAGGGGCAAAACGCGGGGCGTCCGTATTCAGATCCCAATACACGTGGTTACCCCAGTAGATCAGTCCGGACTTTGCATTCACCATGTTCTTCAAGACGTAGTCGGTGGCTTGGTAAGCCGCCCGGCGGTATTTCTGTTCCCCGGTGAGGGAAGACAAACCTACCAATCCTCGCAGCAGGTATTGTTGGAAAGCAAAGTTGCAGATCACATCGCCATTTGCAGCAACAACGGGCGTCTTTGTCTCCACAGCAATGCCGTCCACGAAGAGCGGCGTCTTCTTCCCGTAGCCGTCGCGGCCGTATTCCAAAATGTTGTCATAGAACGTCACTACAGAATCTCGGTACTCGCTCGGTGATGCTGCCCACAAAACATCTTGGCAGCAAACCGCGCTACAGAATACAACGAGACTCCAATACAACAGTCCACAGTTGGTACGTACCATCCTTTCGTCCTCCTGTCTTTCCCGCGCCAATAGAATATATCAAAAGCGGTTGTGAGAATACGCCTAAGAAGGGCGTTTCTGAAACCATAGTCGAGGAGCCGTTTCGCGCAACACCCGATCGACACCGCTATACTTTATCTGGAATGACCCATGGTTGGCGGTATGCTCGTCTCAAAAGCTCATTGGCTTCGCTGCAATTCCGCAATGATTCGGTGTCCGGATCAAATTCCAGCTTCTGGTTTCCCACCCGATAGGAAATGTTGGCCAGGTGACAGAGCAAGGTAGATAGGTGACCGACCTCAACATCGGCCACCGGCCTTTCGCGCGTTTGAATACAGTCGATGAAGTTATCCAGATGTTCTGCGTCTGCCGGTCGACCGTACTCTGAACGAACCAATTCGCCATTCGCATCATAGGCTTGCCAACCACCGCCATGCCGGCCGAAATAAAGAAACCCTTCTGTTCCGAAGATTTCTACCTTTGTACTACAGAAAGGCCAATTGGGAAAACGGTCTGACTTCCGAATATCCCCTGAGATCTTCTTGATGTACGGGGTCCAGAGCGTCGCTTCAAAAGAGAGCGTGAGTCCGTCGTACTCAAAGAGTGCCAGCTGCGTATCCGGCGTGTTGCGTCCGTCTTGCAGCAGATTCAACGCACCCAGGTGGGCCACGGTTTTGGGATGGGGAATGTCGTTGGTAAGATATCGGGCCAGGTCCAGCTGGTGAATCGCATCCCCGGCGATCGGACCACAGCTGTATTCCCACCGATTCAGCCAGTGCCGACTGGAATTGTAAGGCAACTTGGGGGCAGGCCCACACCACATATCGTAGTCGAATCCTTCCGGCACCAGTTGTTCACGACTCTGTTTCTGGCGTGGGTGTTTCATCATATTGCATACCCGTACCAGATAGACATCACCCAACCTTCCGGCCTCGATGTATTCCCGGGCCTTGCGGACATAGGGAGCGCTGCGGGATTGCATGCCGACCTGCACGACCCTCTGGTACTTCCGGGCCGCCTCGACCATCTTTCTGCCTTCCCAGACGTTGTGCGCCATGGGTTTCTCCACGTACACATCCTTATTGGCCTGGCAGGCCAAAATGCTCCCCAGGGCATGCCAGTGGTCGGGGGTCGCGTTGACCAGGACATCCACATCCTTGTCGTCGAGAATCCTGCGAAAATCGTGGACGAGTTTGGGTTTACCCGCCTGGACTTTCTCTACCATTTCCCGAGCACGCGCGAAACGTCGAGTATCCACATCGCAGAGGTAGGCGACTTGCACGTCCTCACGTTGGGCGAACTTCTGCGCCAGGTAGGTCCCCCGCCCGCCCAACCCCATCACGCCCACTACAATCTTTTCCTTTAACCCCGACGAACGGGCGGGAGCTAAACTCCCAAGGGTCGCGGCGGCACCTACCGAACCCTTCATAAAACTGCGACGATTCAGTTTTGTCATAAGGACTCCTCTTGATAATTTCCACAATATACTCCCATATTGCGGGTTTGAGTCGCATTTCTTTGTACCTGCCAGAGTAGAACGACGGAGGTGAGTCGCCCGGCCCATGTCGAGGTGTCACATTGCCCATGTCGAGGGTGTCACATTTGAGGCGCGGTCGAAGATGGTGTGAAGAGTACGGTCGTCTGAACGCGAAACTGACAGAAGGGCCAGTGTCGATGGCGGTTCAGACCTATCCCCCGTAAAGCGATCTGCTCCATCGGGAATCGCAAACCTTCGAATCTCACCCCGTCCTTCCCCATCCCCCCAGATTGCCTACTACAACTACTACATCGAATCACCCTCACGCTAAGTCATTCTCTTTCCACGCCCAAGGAGTGGTCGATCTGTAGTAGCCACGGTAGCAAAGAAGGCCATTCCGGATCGGAGTTGACAAAGACCAGAGCGAATCAGTAATATATCCGTAACAGATATATCAGAGAGAGTAGTAATGGCACGAACCTCCACGGGTCCCGAATCTCAACTCCCCCTCAGCCCCGCCGTTTTTCACATCCTGATGGCACTCTCCGATTCTGAACGCCACGGCTACGGAATCATGCTCGAAGTTGCAGAGCGAACGAACGACAAGGTGCGCCTTGGCCCTGGCACACTCTATGGCTCGATCAAGCGCATGATTCGGGATCGACTAATCGAAGAATCCGGCGACCGCCCCGATCCCGATTTTGACGACGATCGCCGGCGACGCGACTACCGACTCACGGACTTGGGCCATCGAGTTTTGCTGGCTGAGGTAGAGCGACTCAAAACGATGCTAAAGATTGCACGGTCCAAGAAGCTCGTCGCCCGGACGGAAGGTTTGGCAAAATGAAGCACAACAAGGCCGAAGCTCTGACGATTTTCCAACGCATCTTTCGGTTTCTCCTCATATAGACGCCCCAATTGTCAGCCTGAATATTCATCGGCGGATCCAGAGCGGGGTTTGACCTGGGACTAGCATCCTCATATTCGCGTGCTGGCTAACGCAGTAAGATCTGTCCGTTTTGGGGTTACCACAACCTATCCCTAGGCCTTAGTCCAGCGTGATTTTTTGCATGAGGAGGAAGAAAAGCCCTGGAACGTGCGCCGTTACGGGATAAAATGCGTTTGATATACTTACAAGACATCCCGAAAGGAGCACATTCCAGGTGAATAAAAGAAACCACAGAATCCTCCTCCGAGACAAGCAAAATCTTACACGCCGGTTGGAAAGAAATCAGTTTGAGGACCGGTCCGATCCTATGTTCAAGGACTCCAACACCTACTACGAGATCGCCGAGAGAACGCGCGCCATCGGATCTGGTGGTATCGGAGCCATTCACAAGCTCGTGTGTAAGCTTGGATTGGACAAAGATATCAACAGAAACATCGTTTTGCTCAAGTACCACTTTCCTTACTGGGAATCCGATCATGTACTGAACATCGCATACAACGTCTTGTCGGGTGGAACCTGTCTCGAAGATATCGAGCGGTTGCGCCAGGATGAGACCTACATGAACGGACTGGGAGCCGAGAGGATTCCGGATCCCACGACGGCTGGAGATTTCCTCCGTCGTTTCGATGAGGATTGGATCTTCGGACTTCAGGAAACCATCAATGAAACCCGAACCAAGGTGTGGAAGTTGCAGGATGCTTCCTTCCGGAAGGAGGCCATCATCGACGTGGACGGGACCGTCGCCGGAACCTTGGGGGAATGCAAGGAAGGAATGGACATTGCCTACAACGGGATCTGGGGTTACGCACCGTTGATCGTGACCTTGGCCAATACGAATGAGGTCCTCTATCTGATGAATCGGCCGGGCAACCGTCCCTCTTCCGACGGAGCGGCCGAGTGGATGGACCGGGCAATCGATCTGGTGTCGTCGGTGTTTACGAAGGTCTGGCTTCGGGGCGACACGGATTTCTCGCTGACGAGAAACTTCGATCGCTGGGACGAGCGGGTTGGTTTTGTCTTTGGTTATGACGCCAAGCCGAACCTGGTCGGGATGGCCGATGCCCTGCCGGAGAGACAATGGAAACCGCTCGAGCGGCCTCCTCGTTATGAGGTCAAGAGCGAAGAACGGCGCCGTCCGGAAAACGTCAAAGAACAAGTAATCAAGGAGAGAGAATTCAAGAACATCCGCCTGCAGAGCGAGCAGGTCGCCGAGTTTGACTATCGTCCCGGACACTGTAAGAAAACCTATCGCATGGTTGTGGTTCGGAAGAACCTCACGATCGAAAAGGGGGAGCACCGGCTGTTTGATGAGGTCCGGTACTTCTTCTACATCACCAACGATCGGGAGATGACGATGGGAGAAGTGGTCCTTTTTGCCAACGATCGCTGCAACCAGGAAAACGTCATCGGTCAGCTCAAGAGTGGAGTGAACGCCTTGAGGATGCCTTCGGACAGTCTGGTATCGAACTGGGCCTACATGGTCATCGCATCGCTGGCGTGGAATCTGAAGGCCTGGTATGGCCTGGTGACGCAGGCGCCGACAGTACGTCGTGATATCTTGAGGATGGAGTTCAAACGCTTCCTGGTGAACTTTGTGCAAATACCCTGTCAGATTGTAAGAACCGGTCGTCGCCTCGTTTACAGGATATTGGCCTATAGCAAGCATCTCGAAACCTTTTTGGCGACGTTCGACTATATCAGGCAACTCAGGTTTACTTGAAGGCGCCTCGCCGGCGGGTGAGCCCGTACCCCCGGCGGAGCAAGAGTGGCGGGCGAAAGGAAGGGCATAACAGAGACAAACAAGATCAAGTGATCCAGACAACCAATGGAAGGTTTGTCTCTTGTGTTTCTCTTTGCTTTCCCTGTTACGCACAAGGAGCTGAAATCCACGAGATATTCGGAAAAGGCAAACGATTTTCCGAGCGAGCTCATACCTCGCTTATTTTGGGACTAGGCCCATGCGTAGCGCGCCACGGGCGTCCCGCCGCCAATGGGTGGTAAGGAATGCAAGTGGCGATCGGCAGTGGCGAAGACAGGCATGCTTAATCGGGGTGAGTTGGTAGAGGCCCGCGGCGAGCAGCAGGACGCCCCCGAAGATCACGTTGGTCCCGACGAGCATCGGTGAAAGGATAACGGTCCGCTCGAACCCGCACTGCAGGTACCGGTAAATGTAGCGGGGAAAAAAGTCTATGGCATGGCAAATTTCTGGACGAAGCTTGGATTTGTGCAGCTGCAAGATGTGGTGTTCATGTTGGCTCGGCCCCGAAATAGAGCCTGACGAGGGATGGTGTGCACATACGTTCCGGTTTGAAATTCGGCAAGGTAGCTCTGATGGCGTAGACCTGAGCGGAACGACGGTAGCATTTACAGGGGAATGGCCGGCTAATTTCTATTTAGGTGGAGGCAAGGCTCGTCTGTACATTGGCGAACCCGCTACCGAAGATCAACGGCGCGAGCTGGAAGCAATTTGCAGTGGCAGGAAAAGCGGTCATTTGGCGAGTCTTTGGGGCGCGGTCATAGACGAATGGTTGCCAGCCAAGGTTGCGAGTGTCGCAATTTCTTGGGGCGAGAAACCGATCCTTTCTGTGAATGGCATTGGCCGAGCAACTATGCAGCCATTATCAAATGGTGCTGGGAAACCAACGGTTGTATCTGGCGCAATGTCGCAAGCAGGACTTCAGCCCGGATTTCCAATTTGAATGAAATATAGCAACCTTTCAGCCGCCTTCGGCATCCCTATTTATAAGCGTCGGAGAATGATAAGGACACATTGGAGGGCAACACCCGATGGGTGAAAAAGAACGAAAGGGGTTTCAACTCAGCTTTAACGGATTACTCAAAGTTGATTTTCAGGGATCGCGAGTCACCTCCGAGGGTGGCCTGATTCTGGTCCGCGAGTTGGACGAACGGCTGGGGATGGGACGACTCATAGACGAGCATCTCAACGACACGCGGCAAGGCTTGAACAAACAGTTCCCGCTCGTCGATCTGCTGCGGCAATCGGTCTATAGTCGCCTGGCAGGCTACGAAGACCTTAACGATGCCGCGCGGGTCTCAGTTGATCCGACCTTTCGCTTGATCGGCTCGAAGAAAAACTGGGATCGCGGTGCGGCGCTGACCTCGACGTTACACTGGTTCGAGACGGAGCTGCTGACGCGAGAAGAGAATCTGATCGGGCTGATGGCTCTGAACCGAGAGACACTCGCACAGGCCGAGGCTCTGGACAAGTCTGATCGCGTAGTGTTGGATATGGACTCAAGCGAGAGTCCGGTGCATGGTCAGCAGGAAGGCAGCGCCTACAATGGCCACTTCGAGTCCGTGTGTTACCATCCGCTGTTTCTGTTCAATAGTCACGGGGACTGTCTGGCGGCCAAGCTGCGGCCGGGTAACGTGCATAGCGCCGAGGACTGGGACGAGCTTCTGTTGCCGGAGATCGATTTTCAACAGGAGCAAGGCAAAGAGATCGTCTTTCGAGCAGACGCCGCCTTCGCCAAGCCAGAGGTTTACGAGACCCTGGAAGAGCGCGGCGTTCAGTATGCCATACGCATCCCGTCCAACAAGAGCCTGGAGTGGGAGATTGCCGACATCCTGTTTCGTCCTCCAGGTCGGCCCAGCCGCAAGCCACTGGTGCGCTACAAGAGCTTCCGCTATCAGGCCGAAAGCTGGTCGAGGCCGCGACGGATCGTCGCCAAGGTCGAGCATCACCAGGGCGAGTTGTTCCCGCGGGTCGGGTTCATTGTCACGAACATGAGCTTGCCGAGCCGCTCGGTGGTGAGGTTCTACAACAAGCGCGGCACGGCGGAGCAATGGATCAAAGAAGGCAAGCAGGCGACGCATTGGACGCGGCTGTCCTGCCATCGCTTCCGTGCGAATGAAGTGCGCCTGCAGTTGAGCGTGCTCGCCTACAACCTAGGCAACCTATGGCGGCGACTCGGGCTACCACCCCGGATCAAGAGCTGGTCGCTCACGAGCTTGCAGCACCGGTTGATGAAGACTGGCGGAAGGCTGGTCAAGCACGCGCGGTACTACTGGTTGCTCTTGGCCGAGGGGCATCTGGACCGTCGGTTGTTTGGTGAAATGCTCAGGCGGATCTGGGCCTTGCCGCTGCCAAGCGGTTAGCCGCCCGGCTTGCAAGTCCGGAATTGGAATGCCATGGAAGGAGTGTGGCGATGTGTCTGGAAAATCGCCCACGCAGGAGTGAGAAGGTCTACTACCACGGCGACAACGGGTCATTGGGATGCGTTGACTGGATCCATGGTTGGTCTGAGGCCGGGATTTTCTTGCTCCCATGGTGGCTCGAGACTATTATGTTGGGAACCGAGATCCAAATTGGAAATTCCGGTTGAAGATGCACGAAAACCGATTTAGTTGGAGTTTTTCAGCATCCTGTTAAAGGCCTGTTTTACAGGACACCGCAATTCATTGTTTTACAATGGCGTCGTATCGCGTCAATTCGTCACCGCGTGTAGAAAAATGACCGTGATCTAGGCGACCCTTGGTCATACTATTCGCCGACGATTTTGAGTCTCGATTTCTCCAGTCCTGTGGAACTTTCTGAGGTTGTCGGGGCCTCCGTGGCGGGTTGGTTGACCTGTCGTAGATGCTGCAGCAGCTTCCGGATGGGTTTCAGAGACTTCGCGCTTCGAATACTCAGCCCGTTCAGCGGGACAGTGAACACTGTTCCGTGTTGCTGCTTGGTGGGTTCATAGCCGGCCTTGGCAAACCGGCGAATGAACTTCGGATCGCAGGTCCAGACATCCCAGAAATTATCCGCCGACGACGTGCGGATTACCTGCTCCTGCCGACTGAGTTTCTGGACTCCTGCTAGGGGTTTGGCGGCGCTTTGTCTCCATCGCATGGGGTCGTTAGGCAGTTTCCCTCAATGCAGCCTTCTTTGACCCATCAGATTGAGGAGACGGATGGCACCTTGGACAGATCCAAGGGGTTCTGGGGTCCGCCACTTTCCACCTGAGTGTTTCTCCACAGGCGTAGCAAGGTTGACTCCTTTTCCAAAGGAGCGGCCCCTCTTGCCAAGCTTCGTCCTCTTGGCCTTCGGCCCTAGTCCTTAGTCCAGCGTGATTTTTTGCATGAGGAGGAAGAAAAGCCCTGGAACGTGCGCCGTTACGGGATAAAATGCGTTTGATATACTTACAAGACATCCCGAAAGGAGCACATTCCAGGTGAATAAAAGAAACCACAGAATCCTCCTCCGAGACAAGCAAAATCTTACACGCCGGTTGGAAAGAAATCAGTTTGAGGACCGGTCCGATCCTATGTTCAAGGACTCCAACACCTACTACGAGATCGCCGAGAGAACGCGCGCCATCGGATCTGGTGGTATCGGAGCCATTCACAAGCTCGTGTGTAAGCTTGGATTGGACAAAGATATCAACAGAAACATCGTTTTGCTCAAGTACCACTTTCCTTACTGGGAATCCGATCATGTACTGAACATCGCATACAACGTCTTGTCGGGTGGAACCTGTCTCGAAGATATCGAGCGGTTGCGCCAGGATGAGACCTACATGAACGGACTGGGAGCCGAGAGGATTCCGGATCCCACGACGGCTGGAGATTTCCTCCGTCGTTTCGATGAGGATTGGATCTTCGGACTTCAGGAAACCATCAATGAAACCCGAACCAAGGTGTGGAAGTTGCAGGATGCTTCCTTCCGGAAGGAGGCCATCATCGACGTGGACGGGACCGTCGCCGGAACCTTGGGGGAATGCAAGGAAGGAATGGACATTGCCTACAACGGGATCTGGGGTTACGCACCGTTGATCGTGACCTTGGCCAATACGAATGAGGTCCTCTATCTGATGAATCGGCCGGGCAACCGTCCCTCTTCCGACGGAGCGGCCGAGTGGATGGACCGGGCAATCGATCTGGTGTCGTCGGTGTTTACGAAGGTCTGGCTTCGGGGCGACACGGATTTCTCGCTGACGAGAAACTTCGATCGCTGGGACGAGCGGGTTGGTTTTGTCTTTGGTTATGACGCCAAGCCGAACCTGGTCGGGATGGCCGATGCCCTGCCGGAGAGACAATGGAAACCGCTCGAGCGGCCTCCTCGTTATGAGGTCAAGAGCGAAGAACGGCGCCGTCCGGAAAACGTCAAAGAACAAGTAATCAAGGAGAGAGAATTCAAGAACATCCGCCTGCAGAGCGAGCAGGTCGCCGAGTTTGACTATCGTCCCGGACACTGTAAGAAAACCTATCGCATGGTTGTGGTTCGGAAGAACCTCACGATCGAAAAGGGGGAGCACCGGCTGTTTGATGAGGTCCGGTACTTCTTCTACATCACCAACGATCGGGAGATGACGATGGGAGAAGTGGTCCTTTTTGCCAACGATCGCTGCAACCAGGAAAACGTCATCGGTCAGCTCAAGAGTGGAGTGAACGCCTTGAGGATGCCTTCGGACAGTCTGGTATCGAACTGGGCCTACATGGTCATCGCATCGCTGGCGTGGAATCTGAAGGCCTGGTATGGCCTGGTGACGCAGGCGCCGACAGTACGTCGTGATATCTTGAGGATGGAGTTCAAACGCTTCCTGGTGAACTTTGTGCAAATACCCTGTCAGATTGTAAGAACCGGTCGTCGCCTCGTTTACAGGATATTGGCCTATAGCAAGCATCTCGAAACCTTTTTGGCGACGTTCGACTATATCAGGCAACTCAGGTTTACTTGAAGGCGCCTCGCCGGCGGGTGAGCCCGTACCCCCGGCGGAGCAAGAGTGGCGGGCGAAAGGAAGGGCATAACAGAGACAAACAAGATCAAGTGATCCAGACAACCAATGGAAGGTTTGTCTCTTGTGTTTCTCTTTGCTTTCCCTGTTACGCACAAGGAGCTGAAATCCACGAGATATTCGGAAAAGGCAAACGATTTTCCGAGCGAGCTCATACCTCGCTTATTTTGGGCCTAGTCGCTTGGGTTTGGTCTTGCTCAACCCCACCAGAATCCTCTCGTTCATCTCGGATGAAAGCGCTCGACCACAGGGCATAGATTCCGGGATTCGGGTGGGCATTATTACACGCGCGAGAGAAGAGCACTCTTGGAGCGTCGCTCACGAGCGCTTCCCTGAAGATCGAAAAGGACAGCTAACACGCCAATTAGCAAACAAGGTGTCGGATTCTGTTTGGCACAAGCAGATTTCGCGATTAGATCGGGCGGGGGAAAACAATCCGTATTGGCTGGTTCCGTTCAACAATTATAAGACGATGTGTCCGTATCTGGTCGGGAGCTATGAACGCGTTGCCAAGGAATTGGCCAGATACATCACCGTTGGGTACAAAACTTTCATTCTGGATATTCCTCATATATATTTACCAAAGGCAAGGGTGCGATGACAGCTTTTACGGATGAAGAGCATGAGACTATTGTTCACCCGGTTACAGAGATGGATGCTTTCACCATTCTAGTTCTCACCTTCCATCCTGTTTTTAGCCAGTCAGATGAACTACATTTCGTTGGGTGCACCGCCCGGAATAGAAGCTTTGAGGGGGACAAGAACAAAGACTTCTTGAAAGGCGACTCGGAGAAACTGACAGCATAGTTCGTGGAAGGATATTGTTGAATGGATACGTTGAGAGTTTCTCTTTCAGGCATTGACTATCTAATTATCTGCTCTTACTTCGCTTTTGCCATTATTGTCGGTGTCTTGACAAAAAAACTGTCCGGTGATGATATGCGCGGCTACTTCCTTTCAGGACAGCGGCTGACCTGGTGGCTACTGGGAACATCGATGGTTGCTACGACGTTTGCGCTGGATACGCCTTTATATGTTGCCGGCTGGACGCGGGAGTTCGGTATAAACAAGAACTGGGAATGGTGGGTCTTCCTTTTTGGAGGAATGTTTACCACGTTTTTCTTTGCTAAACTCTGGCGGCGAAGCAATGTCTTGAACGACGCTGAGTTCATAAATATCAGGTACTCTGGCAAAGCCGGTTCATTTCTCCGGGGGGTCCGAGCCTTATACATGGGCTTCATTATGAATATGCTTGTGATAGGAAGCCAGCTCGTGGCCATATCGAAAGTGGGAGCACTTGTTCTGGGCATAAGCGCCACGGATCCCAATTACAGGGCTTGGTGTTGGGCTATTGCCATCGTATGTGGTTTTATAGCACTATTCTACTGCTTCGTGTCTGGATTCGGCGCCATTGTTATCACAGATTTTGTTCAGTTTGGACTTTCTATGGCAGGGTCCATATTGATGGCCGTCTATGCATGTCGGCAGCCCGAGGTAGGCGGGCTCGGGAATATGGTCGCTCAGCTTAAGAGCAGAATGCCAGAAAAAGTGAATTTTATGCCTCATCTGGAAGTCGCCGAAGCGGGTCAAATGTCTTTATTGGTCGTTATTGGCTATGCGTGCATTCGGTGGTGGTCCCAGGTATATGGCGGCGCCGAACCTGGCGGCCAAGCACACGTTGCGCAACGAATGTTGGCGGCCAGAAATGAGAAGGACGCTTTGCTGGCGAGCTTGTGGTTCAATTTCGCCAATTATGCGCTAAAACCCCTTCCATGGATAATAACGGCTTTGGCGACACTGTTGATATTTCCCTTGGAAAAATTCGGTGACCACGAAGCAGTATTCCTTTCTACAATTAGTTTTGTGCCAGTTGCTTTAAGCCGGAATTTCCAATTTGGATCTCGGTTCCCAACATAATAGTCTCGAGCCACCATGGGAGCAAGAAAATCCCGGCCTCAGACCAACCATGGATCCAGTCAACGCATCCCAATGACCCGTTGTCGCCGTGGTAGTAGACCTTCTCACTCCTGCGTGGGCGATTTTCCAGACACATCGCCACACTCCTTCCATGGCATTCCAATTCCGGACTTGCAAGCCGGGCGGCTAACCGCTTGGCAGCGGCAAGGCCCAGATCCGCCTGAGCATTTCACCAAACAACCGACGGTCCAGATGCCCCTCGGCCAAGAGCAACCAGTAGTACCGCGCGTGCTTGACCAGCCTTCCGCCAGTCTTCATCAACCGGTGCTGCAAGCTCGTGAGCGACCAGCTCTTGATCCGGGGTGGTAGCCCGAGTCGCCGCCATAGGTTGCCTAGGTTGTAGGCGAGCACGCTCAACTGCAGGCGCACTTCATTCGCACGGAAGCGATGGCAGGACAGCCGCGTCCAATGCGTCGCCTGCTTGCCTTCTTTGATCCATTGCTCCGCCGTGCCGCGCTTGTTGTAGAACCTCACCACCGAGCGGCTCGGCAAGCTCATGTTCGTGACAATGAACCCGACCCGCGGGAACAACTCGCCCTGGTGATGCTCGACCTTGGCGACGATCCGTCGCGGCCTCGACCAGCTTTCGGCCTGATAGCGGAAGCTCTTGTAGCGCACCAGTGGCTTGCGGCTGGGCCGACCTGGAGGACGAAACAGGATGTCGGCAATCTCCCACTCCAGGCTCTTGTTGGACGGGATGCGTATGGCATACTGAACGCCGCGCTCTTCCAGGGTCTCGTAAACCTCTGGCTTGGCGAAGGCGGCGTCTGCTCGAAAGACGATCTCTTTGCCTTGCTCCTGTTGAAAATCGATCTCCGGCAACAGAAGCTCGTCCCAGTCCTCGGCGCTATGCACGTTACCCGGCCGCAGCTTGGCCGCCAGACAGTCCCCGTGACTATTGAACAGAAACAGCGGATGGTAACACACGGACTCGAAGTGGCCATTGTAGGCGCTGCCTTCCTGCTGACCATGCACCGGACTCTCGCTTGAGTCCATATCCAACACTACGCGATCAGACTTGTCCAGAGCCTCGGCCTGTGCGAGTGTCTCTCGGTTCAGAGCCATCAGCCCGATCAGATTCTCTTCTCGCGTCAGCAGCTCCGTCTCGAACCAGTGTAACGTCGAGGTCAGCGCCGCACCGCGATCCCAGTTTTTCTTCGAGCCGATCAAGCGAAAGGTCGGATCAACTGAGACCCGCGCGGCATCGTTAAGGTCTTCGTAGCCTGCCAGGCGACTATAGACCGATTGCCGCAGCAGATCGACGAGCGGGAACTGTTTGTTCAAGCCTTGCCGCGTGTCGTTGAGATGCTCGTCTATGAGTCGTCCCATCCCCAGCCGTTCGTCCAACTCGCGGACCAGAATCAGGCCACCCTCGGAGGTGACTCGCGATCCCTGAAAATCAACTTTGAGTAATCCGTTAAAGCTGAGTTGAAACCCCTTTCGTTCTTTTTCACCCATCGGGTGTTGCCCTCCAATGTGTCCTTATCATTCTCCGACGCTTATAAATAGGGATGCCGAAGGCGGCTGAAAGGTTGCTATATTTCATTCAAATTGGAAATCCGGGTTCATATCGAGGTCAATTGCTTGCTCAACCAATCGGTCAGATCGACACGCTTGCACAATCTCTGAAACAAAAAACTACAAGACCGCTCCGCCCATCCGTTGTTCCCACCGGGGATATTGGAAATCGTCAGACAGTTCACACCGCGCAGGCGTTTGGCAATGATCGATCGACCTAGCTCTACGATTTTGCGCAAGCGTCGGAACCGATTTGGCCCCAAACGTGGAATCGTGCAGTAGAGTACCGATGATGGCTCGAACGTTTCGGAACGTTGACATAAGGTTGCCAATTCCAGCGATTGAAAACGAATCGATTTCTTGGCCGCGTCGACAATGGTCGACTCGAATTCCGAAGCAAATGGATCGTCAAACTCATTGCAAACAAATGTCTGTCGGGGTTCGTTCGATTGTTCATAATCGTGGCGCACTATTACTTCGTGCGAGATCAATTCGGCCGCTGGTAATAAATCCAGGCGAAACGTCTTTTTCCATTGAAACGTCCGCGTCGTATCGATCTCAGCGAGAGAATTCGACTTCCACCATTCACCACTGGCAATCAACGTGGATTTGGACGGCGACGATTCCAGCATCGACTGTTCGTAGGATTCGTCGATAAACTCGCACAATGCGGAAACGCTTTCTTCCGGATTCGAAACGAGTTCTTCATAGTAGACGACGCGACTTGCCGGATCCGCCTGAAAAAACTCGTTAGCGGACCAATCCCAAATCGCACACATTTCGAGATTCGCAAGCGGGTGTGTGTGAAACCAGGGCATTCGACTCATGGAAAGGGCGCAATCCCGTGGATCACGCATGATCCGAATAATTTTTGCTTGAGGATAAATACTACGGATTGTCTGGACATCGAGTAAATGGCCAGGTGTTTTCTCGATCCATCGGACTTTGCCTTGAAGACGCGCCGCCTCGGTCAACCATATATCCAACAGGTGTCCGGTGGACGGTGGGTGTTTAGCCAGCAATCTTCTTAGGTCGACCTTGGTAACGCCATAGGCCCCTCTTACGTTTTGCCGGTTGATGGTCAGACTCTCAATGAAATCAACGCCGTCGTCCGGCCAATGGCCTGCGTGAGCGAAGTCGTTTTCGGCCCGACGTTTGAGGCGACGGAAAAACTGAGTCTCGACCCCGCAATGCAACTTGCTGTGTCGCGACAAAATGGTCGACAACAGCGTTGTTCCAGATCGCGGAAAACCGACCACAAATATGGGATGATTCATCTGTTCGGTCACCGTGATTTCGAACCGAAAACGTGCTTCCGGGTGTTTTAGGCACCGAGCGCACTATTTCGTGCTCGATGTTCTCCCTTAATTCATCGGCAATTCTGTCGATAGTCTAAGTAGCTAAGTGCAAGAAAGTTTTCAGGCTTTTTTCATTGGAAGTTTGAGGGCACGCTCTTGGTGCAAAGCTGTGCCTGACGGCTTGCTTCGCCTGCCGTTGTGAAAGTTGGAGAACTCTGGCATCCGACACTGGCAAGCGTGATCGCTCAACCTACTGTATGTGAAGCGGAACTTCAGAACCGATCTCCGATCTCGCTATCTGCCGGCCAACTTGGTCTTGTACGTCTGCTGATGACCGTTTGCCGGGATGCTCACCGTGTACGATTGTCCCTGCGGATCGACCGACAGCTTGATGTAGTTCCCGCGGCATGTGGTTCCTTCCCGGTGATTGGCGATAAACGCATCGGTAGTGTTATTCACCGCCCCGTCCGTCCGCAGGTTCTTATGTACCTGGTAGATCGCTTCGAGCGACCTGGTAGCCGTCAGGTTGGCGTACACCTCCGGCATGCAACCCTTCTTGTGCCCGTTGTTCATGATGGCGACGCGGGGCTCGAGTGACGCCAGCAAGACCGGATTGTTGCTGCGGTCCAGTCCGTGATGGGTGACCTGATATACGTCGACTTGCCCGACCAGGTTCTTCGGGCAGACCAGCCGCATCTCCTGGTTCCAGGTTAGATCACCGCCGTCAAAGAAGCTGAAGGGTCCGAACGACAGAAGCATCACAACACTGTTTGCGTTGTCCGACCCGTCGCGATCTTTGGGCCGGTGCGCCACACAAACGCTGGCATTGTCCGGGGCATCGGCAGCGGGTTCGACGAACGTCTTGCGGGTCGCCAGGCATTGGAACTTCAAGGTGGGGGCGGCGGCGAGTTGTTTCAGTGAGATTGAATCGCCGGGATTGATGACCTTCCGTTGTTCACTCTTGAAACTGAAATACTCGTTGCCGGGGTTGTCTGGCATGCCCTCAAACACGCCGTTGTCGTAGGCCGTGCCAATCGGCAGCAGGGCTGCCAAAGTGGCCGCACCCCCGTAATGGTCCCGATGGTAGTGCGTGACGATCAAGTGGTCGATCCTCTTCAGGCCGGCGACTTTGGTTGCCACCTCGACGATGCGACCGGGATCCCGCATGCCCGGATTGCCGGTGTCGATCAGAACCGACTCGTTGTGCGGCGTGACAATCAGTGTGGCGGCGCCGCCTTCGACGTCAACCCAGTAGACATCGAGCCGCCCGTCAGCGGCGCCCGCCAGCGCGGCGGCGGTAAGGAGAAAGTTGAGCAAAAGCGTCGCGCAGCAAAAACTCAGGCAGCGGGTCATGGTGGTCCTCATGCGGTTAATGCCGGAATACAATCCAGGCCTTTGATCATCAGCATTCTAGATCACTCGCCAGATCTGTCTCACGAAACGCTAGGTCTCGATTATATAGCCGATAACCCTTGGAGAAGAGAAAATTAGCCCACGAGTGTGCCCGCTCTTTCGTACAAAACCTTTGCGATTCGTCGCCAAGTTCCACCTCTTTCACGACGTAACGATTCATGACCAAAGGCGCAGAACTATGTAGGTTTCATTCAATGGTCTGTGCTTTTCCTATCCATTATCTCCTATACTCTCACACCGTATGATGCGTCAGGGGGTATCCACACTCATCGTCTTGCTGGCATCGGCTGGCTCCGTCTTCGCGCAGGCCCGACCATTGGAGGTGAAGGACGGCGTCTTCGCCCGCGACGGCAAACACGTGTTTCTGATGGGTTCGGTGGCCGGGGGGGGAAATTGGAATCCAAAGACACTCTGGTTGTCTCGGCTGCATGGATTCGACTTTGTCGAATTCGAGGGGCCGATCTCCGTGACCGGCTACGACGGCGACAACTTGAAGTGGCAGTCGCCGACGTGGGCCGCCATGCTGTCCAAGGAGATGGTCCGCCAGGGGATCCATCCGCTGTGGAACCTTGGGATCGGGAGCGCCACCACGCTGCGGCGGATGAAGGGATTCCCGCGCCGGTGGAGTGGTTACAGCGATCCCAGCTTTGGGACGAACTACCCCTTCGATGTGTCGTCGGGGGAGGCGCCGGCGTTCTACCGGAACCGTTGGATGCCCTACCTGGACGCGCTCGGCCCATCCGCAGACCAAGCGATCGGCGCTTACCTCTTCAGCGACTTCGCTTATGCGAGCACGTCGCCGGAGGCGCTGTCGGGATTCCGGGATTTCGTGAAATCCAAGTACGGCTCGCTCAAGGAGCTCAACCGAGTCTGCAAGACAACGTTCGCCTCCTTTCAGGCCATCCCACCCCCGCACGATCTGACGTTCCTCAAAGAAGGGTCGTTGGCGCACCGGGTTAAGGACCAACAGCTTCGTTACCCCGAGCTCTTTGCCGACTGGGTTGAGTTCCTCCGCGGTTATTTTGCCGCGGAGTTGTCGGCGCTTCTGGCAAAGCTGGGCAACCTCCCCGCGCGCGTGGGGTTGCAGTCCCGATTTGCCTGGCGCCTGCCGTACGACAAGTTCACGCCGTCGATGGATGTGGAACGATTGTCGGACGTGCTGGATTTCCTCGGGTTGCGGGTGGATCCTTACCTTTATGATTTCCGCGGTCGGCCCGCCGATGCGGTCGAGGTCTTGACCTATTCACGACGTTTTACCCTGTACCCTCATTACATGCAATCGCTCTGTCCGAAACCGCTGGTCGTGACTATTGATGACTCCTACGGAAACTACTTCCCGTGGGAAGAACGAATACAGAACTCGCTCGACAATCAGATCGTCGGCCTTGATGGGACATGGGCACGCAAGCGGGATCCGGATGACCGCGGCGTTCGTGAAAGGTGGTTCAAGGTCGACCATGACGATCGTGGGTGGCCGAAGATACAGGTTCCTGACTATATGGATCGGCGTGAGCCGTCTCACATCGGGGTGACGTGGTACCGGAGGGCATTCAAGGTGGACGCTCGTCACGCCCTACAGCAAGGACAGCAGCAGAAGTACACGTTCTGGGCCGGGAAGGCCGACGACGAGCGGGCCGATGTCTATCTCAACGGAAGACTAGTTCATACCGGTGCCCGCTGGAGCAGCACGCATCGGTTCGACATCACGAAGGAGTTGAAGTACGGCGAGACGAACACGATGGCCATTCGGCTTGAGAACGCCGAAGGGCCGGGCGGGATCTACCACTACATCACGATCTCGACGATGAAGGGACTCAGCGAACTCTTCCCGATGCGCCCCAATTTCCTGGCCGCCATCTTCTGGCAGTATGCGTTGCGAGGGTTCGCCGCCGTCAACTACCTGTTGAGCTATGAACCCCGTGTGATGCCGGCGCTCCCGCATATCAAGGCCGAGTTGGCGTCGGTGGCGCCGATCGTGATGCCGCGGCCGCGTCGTCGCGGGTCGGTTGCCATGCTGTATCCGGTCGAGACAAACCTGGGGCTGGTCGCCTACAGCTTCATCGATGAGCAGAACGTTGAGTTCATGAACATCTATTCGGGCTCGCTTTTTAGTCACGTGCCGTTTGATCTAGTCACTTGCCGGCAGATCCTTGACGGCAAGCTCGATGACTATGACTTCTTGATCGTCCCGTTCGCCCGGCTGGTTCGGGCTGGCACGCTTCAGAAGGTCAAAGAGTTCATCCGCCGCGGCGGGGGTGTACTGGTGACCCGGGACAGCTTCCAACGCGAGGACGCGACCTATGAACCGATTGATCTAAAGGCGGCGATCGATTTTTCACAACGGCGCGTTCACTACCTGGACGATCGTGGAAAGTCGTTTGCGCAGATACACGCGGAACTGGGCCGAGTCTTTGCCAAGGAAGGGGTGGCTCGGGATGCGGCGTGGGCGTTCGAGAAGTCCGAGGAATTCCCGTGGGTCGAGACGCAGGTGGTCGGATCGGCCGACGCGTTCGTAGTTTACATCCTGAATTGGGGCGGTCAACCTAAGAAGGGGCGGCTCAAACTTACCCCACGCTTTCTTGGGGCCGGAGTGAACGCGTACCGGATGCGGTACTTGCGGGGCGAGGGATCCGAGTCGACGCTCACGGTGGAGCAATTGGCAGAGGGCATTCAGCTAGACGTGCGAATTCAGGATCCGATCGTGCTTGTCTTTGATCGTGCGGATCGGCCGGCGGTTCCGTTTAGACAGCCGTCCCCCGATCGGAGTGCGGCGCTCAGGGCGGTGGCCAGCCTGCAGGAGAAGCAGCGACCATCGACGGACGGGGCACGCCTGTTGATGCTGACGAGCGCAGATCCCCAACACTACGATCGTGGGCGTCGAGACAGCCCGGTCCTAGTGCGGCTCCTTGAGGCCGCGGGGGCCTGGGTTGAGGAACGGACAGTACCGCAGATCCAGCGCGCGCAGGATTTAAAGGACTATGATGCCGTGATCATCTTGGAAGACCATCCCGGAACGTGGAAGTGGGTCCGCGCCAACCAGTGGGCGGTGTTTGACGCGGTGCGCCAGTTTGTGCGCCAGGGCGGCGGCCTTTTCGTCACCGCGACGGCCTCGGCGTCGGGTCAGGCCAAAGCCAACGCGCTAAACAAGATTCTCAACGGCATCGGTGTGAAGACACCGGGGTTCGGGGCCACGCCGGACGGTTTTGAGGATCCCGGTCGCTGCATCAGCTGCGACGCGCGGCAGGTAGCGTTTTTCACGATCATGCCACATGCGGTGACCCAAGGCGTCCACTGGCTCTACACCATCAACCCGACGGCGCTCCTAAACGAGAAGAAGACCCTCAGTCCACTGATCCTCAGCGGTCGTGACGACAAGCATCATCCCGAAGCCCCGGTGCTCTTGGCGGGCGCCTTTGACAATGGGCGGGTGGTGGCCAGTGGCGACACCTCGTTCATGCAGCCGATCTGGATCGGCTGGGGCGACAACCTACAGCTGACCTGGAACATCATGCGCTGGATCACGAAGGATAAGATTCCGGCGGTCCCGCTCGAGGAGCTCCAAGAGCGTATCCTCTTCACGGAGTCGGATCTGCAGCAGTTTGAACGTGAAGATGCCGGAACCAGGGATCGGTAATCAGGCCTATCGGGCAACGGGAGCCAGTTCGATTTGGTTGAACCAACCAAAGCCGAGTGTATCGAGCAGGTGAGGAGCCTAACAGAGTTGCTTCGAACGAATCAGGACCCATTTGGGGATAGGATGCGCTTACTCCTTAAAGGAGCGTGTCATTGACCTCAATCGCATGTACTAGCCCAGGCTCATCCAGAAGACCCTACTAGTACTAGTACCGCAACAATGCTGCGACTCCGCCGACATTGTTCAATCCGGGAATCGGGTCGGCGAATTCGACTTCACTGTTGCTTGCTGACACGAGCTCAACAAGCTCGTTGATGTAATCAATCGTAAACACCGAATCAGACCCACAAGCCGGGCATGTTTCTGAAATCGGTCGAGACAAGTTCTCGCAATCTGCACAACGTATGCCGTCCACTTTTGACTTCCTCAACACAATCATTGCCTCTACACGACCTTCGGCTGCCGCCCGTTGCACGGCTTCATGACCCACAACCGCCAATCCGTCTCGCAAGTATTCGGACTCAATCCGAGACCACAGTTGCACTTCGGAATCACGTTCCTGAGCAGTAAACAAATCGGCTATCTCCTTATCAACCCAATCCTCACCCTTTGCCAGGTGTACGCTCTTCTCGTCGACCACCTTTTGTTTGATCTGACTTGGCAGATGCTGCAAAATTTCCTTCAGTGTTTCTTTCGCTCCGACCAAAATGACCCGGCGGAAACCGTTGACTTTGTCCAGTTCCAGGAGGTGGTCACCGATCTCTCTTGCGTACAACATCAGCTGCTTGTCACGACGGCGCTGATAGCGTTGCTGGGACCAGCCGCCGACTTTCACCTGATTCTTTATGTTTCCCCGCACACTCGTCTCACTGTGCGTGACAGCAGAAGTGACGATATATACTCGTGCCCGCTTATTGTCGGCCACAACAACCGCATAGTTTTCATGTTCGTCCTGGAGCTCCGCTATCGGCCGAATATAAGGTGATGAGTCGACAATAAAGCGGGACTCGATCTTCACGGGTATCGAATGAAGCTCAATGAAATCGATGGCCCAACAGGAATAAATACATAGGCCCTTGTTGTCCCGTCGATGCTCGCGCAGACTACGCTTCGCCAGCTCAACGTTCTTGTTCAGGTATTCCAATTCACCTTCCGCGTCTCGCAACAGCAAGCGACACTTGTTCCATTGATTGTCCAGCCAATCTTTGGGTTCGTTTCCGGACATATAAATACTGAGAAACGCACGGTCCGGCCCGGATAGTTTGGACAACTTTTTCACATCGATATCGTCTAGCATAATTAAGAGTGGCCTATCTTCCAGAGTCCAAGGAGAGTGCTACCGATTACAGGGGAATCTTAGCTCAGACCGCCCTTGCAGGAAAGGCAGCCAGGCAAATTTCTACCTGTTAACGAGCTGCATTGGCAGACAACGCCGGCGTGGCGAACTGTTCCCTCGGGGACGGTGGTGCTACGGGTTTCGTTGAGGTTTTCAGGCCCTCCTCAGTTGCGCGAATCGAGCTCGCCCCAGCGAGCGTAGGCTGCGGTGAGCGTGCTCTCCAACTCGTCGACGCGTGCTAGCGCCCTGTTGATCGAGGTCGCACCTTCCTTGTAGAAATCGGGCCTTGCGATCCTCTCGGCAAGCGCGCGCTGCTCCGATTCGAGTGCCTCGATCACCGCCGGCAACACACCGAGCTCGCGCTGCTCGTTGAACGACAACTTTTTGGGGTTCGTCCCGATCGCCGGCGTCTTCGGTTTGTGGTCGGCGCGCTGGGCCGGCGTCACGGTGGTGTCGTGTTCAGGCGGGACCTTTTCCCGGGGTCGCTGTCGCAACCAATCCTCGTACCCGCCGACGTACTCCTGCACGCGCCCATTGCCTTCGAACACGAACGTGCTCGTGACGACGTTGTCCAGGAATGCGCGGTCGTGGCTGACCAGCAGGAGTGTCCCCGGCTACCGGACGAGCAGGTCCTCTAGCAGTTCCAGCGTTTCTAGATCGAGATCGTTGGTCGGTTCGTCGAGTACGAGCACGTTCGCCGGCCGCGTAAAGAGCCGCGCGAGAAGCAGCCGATTACGCTCGCCGCCCGAGAGCGCCTTCACCGGAGACCGCGCTCTCTGGTCCGAGAACAGGAAGTCGCGCAGGTACGTGTGTACGTGACGCGTACGGCCGTTCGATGTCACCGTGTCATTCCCCTTGCCCACCGTCTCGAACACCGACTGTTCAGGATCGAGCTGTTCGCGTTGCTGGTCGTAGTAGGCGACGGCCACGTTCGCGCCGATCCGGATCTCCCCCTGGTCTGGCTCCAACTCACCCAGGAGCATGCGAAGCAGCGTCGTCTTGCCGGCGCCATTCGGGCCAATGAGACCGATCCGATCGCCACGGATGACCTTTGTGGACAAGTCGCGGATGAGCGGTGCGGTTGTGAATCTCTTGGAAATACCCTTGGCCTCGAACACGAGCTTGCCGGACTGCTCGGCCCGCTCCACCTGCATCCGTACGTTTCCCATCTGTTCGCGTCGCGCCGCACGTTCGGCGCGCATTGCCTCCAGCGCCCTCACGCGGCCCTCGTTCCTCGTGCGTCGCGCCTTGACTCCCTGCCGCACCCACACTTCTTCCTCGGCGAGCCTCTTGTCGAACTTGAGCGCGAGCACCTGCTCGTTGGCGAGTGCACTGTCCTTCCGCCGCAGGTAGGTCGCGTAATCCCCGGGCCATGAGGTCAGCGTGCCGCGATCGAGCTCGATGATTCGCGTTGCCAGTCGCCGTAGAAACGAACGGTCGTGCGTGACGAACATCAGCGAGCCGTCGTACTCGGCGAGAAAAGTTTCAAGCCACTCGATAGCCTCGATGTCGAGGTGGTTTGTCGGCTCGTCGAGCAACAGGAGATCGGGCTGGCCGACAAGCGCGCGGGCCAGAAGCACCCGGCGGCACCATCCGCCAGACAGCGTGTCGACCATTACCTCCGGCGCCAGCCCGAGCCGGGACAGAATCGATTCTACGTGGTGCTCGCGCAGCCACGCTTCGTCTTCTTCCAGATGATAGGTGTGTCCCTCGGCGACAACCTCGAAGACCGAGCGGTGTGCGGAAAGCGGTACATCCTGCTCGAGGCGAGCGATGCGGAGCGACGCCGGGCGCCACACGGTGCCGGCGTCGGGAAGAATGTCGCCGCTGAGGAGTCTCAGCAGTGTCGACTTGCCCATGCCGTTGCGCCCGATCAGCGAAACGCGTTCGCGCGCGTCGATCTGCATCGACACCGCACCGAGTAGAGGTAGATGGCCGTACGCGATCGAAACACGGTCCAGGGTCACCAGTGGCATCCTGTCAATGTACCACGCCAAAGGTAGTGGACCCCTACTCTTAGCTCGTTCTTTTTGAAGGCCGCTGCCACCATTTATGGAGATGGTCCAGCAGGGCTTTCACGACTACCCCGTTTAACCGAAGCCCAGCCACTGCAGAAGACCAGGCGTCCAAACTCCTCTGTGTGATTTGTTCACGAGCCAAGAGGCGTCTTCACCCGATTGCCGAGTCGGGCAGATTTACACAAGGTGGCAGCCAATATGAAACGACAGCGCTCCAGAGATCTGTTGATTTTGATTACGATTCAACGTAGGAACCCCTCAGAAACCGCCGTCTTGGTCTTGCTCTTCACCAAGAATTTAGCAAACCCGGCAGGCGGTTCCGTAGAACACCAGGTGGTCGTACGTCCGTCTGTCGTCGCGCTTCTGCTGGTGCGGCGCCAGCGGACCGTGGTACTCGCAATGGAAGAAGCGGCCGTCGAAGGTCGCAGCGGGAAGCGCCGCGCGATTGCCTTCGATCGCCGCCGCCAAGTGCAGCAGGGCGAGGGGGATTTCGTCGCCTGTGCGCGCGTACTTCCGGCCTGAGCGCGGGAAGAGACCCGAAGGCGCCTGGATCTTCAACGCGTTGTCGGCGATGCGGCAGGCCAAGAGAAGTAGCGAAGGCGATTCGGTGGCCTGGTACAGTTCAAGCAAGGCATAGATCAGCCGCCAGTCGTCGCAACCCGTGTCAAGGCGAAGCGCTCGCTCGCCCCCTTCTACGCCGCCGAGGTCGCCCAAGCCCATGGACCGCCCCAGTTTTTTTGTCATCAGCCAATGGGCGGGATCTCGCGTGAGCCGAAAAGCCAGAGCATACCCCCACATCAGAAACCCGTCGGGGTCCTGAGGCGCGAATGATTCGGGGATGTAGTAGCCCTTTTTCGATTTTCGCCAATCCAGCGGGGTGCCGTCCGTCAGCATGGCGATGAACTGGCCCGTTTTGGGATCGTGGCACTGCTGGGCGTAGACCTTCAGATCTTCGGAGGCCCATTGCAGCAGTTCGCGCCCCACCTCGGCCAAACGGCCGCCCGCTTTGGAGAGCGCCTCCGCCGCCTGCATCTGGGCCAGAGGCAAGTGATGATACCGGCTGGTCTGGTGATAGGCGGCGACAATCCTTGCCTCGTTGATATCCGGGTGAACGTGCCCCAGTGCCTGGTGAGCGCGGTCTTGTTCGCGGTAGCTGAGCTGTCCGCCGCTCAGGCCGGTTTTCGGGTCCCGCGCCTGTCGCCATCGGTAAAACAGCCGGCGGGTCCACCTGAGCGTGTCTTGATGGTTGCCGAGAACGGCGAGTTTCACGCCACAGTGAGCCAGCGACGGCGTGACGAGACAGAACGATAGATTGTTCCCCTTCGCGGGGAATGGAACCTCCGTTCTTTCGTCGAAGTCGTGGCGCCATTGCGGTCGGACCGCCGTGCTCACACTAGCCCCAAAATAAGCGAGGTATGAGCTCGCTCGGAAAATCGTTTGCCTTTTCCGAATATCTCGTGGATTTCAGCTCCTTGTGCGTAACAGGGAAAGCAAAGAGAAACACAAGAGACAAACCTTCCATTGGTTGTCTGGATCACTTGATCTTGTTTGTCTCTGTTATGCCCTTCCTTTCGCCCGCCACTCTTGCTCCGCCGGGGGTACGGGCTCACCCGCCGGCGAGGCGCCTTCAAGTAAACCTGAGTTGCCTGATATAGTCGAACGTCGCCAAAAAGGTTTCGAGATGCTTGCTATAGGCCAATATCCTGTAAACGAGGCGACGACCGGTTCTTACAATCTGACAGGGTATTTGCACAAAGTTCACCAGGAAGCGTTTGAACTCCATCCTCAAGATATCACGACGTACTGTCGGCGCCTGCGTCACCAGGCCATACCAGGCCTTCAGATTCCACGCCAGCGATGCGATGACCATGTAGGCCCAGTTCGATACCAGACTGTCCGAAGGCATCCTCAAGGCGTTCACTCCACTCTTGAGCTGACCGATGACGTTTTCCTGGTTGCAGCGATCGTTGGCAAAAAGGACCACTTCTCCCATCGTCATCTCCCGATCGTTGGTGATGTAGAAGAAGTACCGGACCTCATCAAACAGCCGGTGCTCCCCCTTTTCGATCGTGAGGTTCTTCCGAACCACAACCATGCGATAGGTTTTCTTACAGTGTCCGGGACGATAGTCAAACTCGGCGACCTGCTCGCTCTGCAGGCGGATGTTCTTGAATTCTCTCTCCTTGATTACTTGTTCTTTGACGTTTTCCGGACGGCGCCGTTCTTCGCTCTTGACCTCATAACGAGGAGGCCGCTCGAGCGGTTTCCATTGTCTCTCCGGCAGGGCATCGGCCATCCCGACCAGGTTCGGCTTGGCGTCATAACCAAAGACAAAACCAACCCGCTCGTCCCAGCGATCGAAGTTTCTCGTCAGCGAGAAATCCGTGTCGCCCCGAAGCCAGACCTTCGTAAACACCGACGACACCAGATCGATTGCCCGGTCCATCCACTCGGCCGCTCCGTCGGAAGAGGGACGGTTGCCCGGCCGATTCATCAGATAGAGGACCTCATTCGTATTGGCCAAGGTCACGATCAACGGTGCGTAACCCCAGATCCCGTTGTAGGCAATGTCCATTCCTTCCTTGCATTCCCCCAAGGTTCCGGCGACGGTCCCGTCCACGTCGATGATGGCCTCCTTCCGGAAGGAAGCATCCTGCAACTTCCACACCTTGGTTCGGGTTTCATTGATGGTTTCCTGAAGTCCGAAGATCCAATCCTCATCGAAACGACGGAGGAAATCTCCAGCCGTCGTGGGATCCGGAATCCTCTCGGCTCCCAGTCCGTTCATGTAGGTCTCATCCTGGCGCAACCGCTCGATATCTTCGAGACAGGTTCCACCCGACAAGACGTTGTATGCGATGTTCAGTACATGATCGGATTCCCAGTAAGGAAAGTGGTACTTGAGCAAAACGATGTTTCTGTTGATATCTTTGTCCAATCCAAGCTTACACACGAGCTTGTGAATGGCTCCGATACCACCAGATCCGATGGCGCGCGTTCTCTCGGCGATCTCGTAGTAGGTGTTGGAGTCCTTGAACATAGGATCGGACCGGTCCTCAAACTGATTTCTTTCCAACCGGCGTGTAAGATTTTGCTTGTCTCGGAGGAGGATTCTGTGGTTTCTTTTATTCACCTGGAATGTGCTCCTTTCGGGATGTCTTGTAAATATATCAAACGCATTTTATCCCGTAACGGCGCACGTTCCAGGGCTTTTCTTCCTCCTCATGCAAAAAATCACGCTGGACTAAGGACTAGCGTGGCGATTGTAGTCCAGCAGCGACCAGTCCAACACGTGCCCGGCCCACACGGTCTCCATCAATCGCCGCGTCGCCCCCGCATCAACTCGCCACAGAAGCTCGTAGTACGGCTGATGGTTCTTCATCTCGTGGGCGTCTCTCCCCTGCCCCACGGGCTTGTCCTGTTCGAGGTCCCAGGCCAGGTGGCCGCCCCAGTACAGCAGTCCGTTTGGCGTACGGAGACGCTCGAGGGCGCAGCGGGCCGCTTCTTCGGCGGCTCGGCGATACTTCTCGTCGCCGGTCAGAGCCGTGAGTCCATCGAGCACGCGGACCAGCGGCTGCTGGCTGGCGAAGTTCGACAACACCCAGGTTTCCCCGCTGTTCTTCCAGCGGGCCGGCTCGAGCGTGTCCGCGTGAAGCCCGTCGACAAACAGCGGTGTGGACTCCCCACCGTACTTGTCGCGTCCGTCTGTCAGCACCCGGTCGGCGAACTTAATCACGGCTTGTGTGTACCGATCGCCGCTGGGGCTCTCCTTGCTGCAGGCCGATGCCAGCATGACGATCGAAGCCGCCAAGCAACCGCAAAGCAGGCGGCAATGCCATTGAACGGTCGTCATCTTCGCTCTCTCCGCTCAATTGAGGGTTGACTCCAGAATCTCCAATTTGGATCGCGGTGCCCCATATGGTACTGCTCGTCCCTTTCCGAGAACAAGCAAATTGGCCCATAGACCACGTCTCGATCCACTCGATGCATCCGAAACACGCGTTTCGGCCGTCAGAAAAGGCTGGCTGGCTCCTGTGGAGTGTGACTTTTGCCCGTCCAACGGCCAGGGGGAAGATGCTCGCGATCATGGTCGTTAAATCAAAATATAGCTCGACCTAGTTTGCCGGAGGGCGGGGGTTTTGTTCTCAAGCGCCATCTGCCGAGTCGTGCGGACCCTATCGTTGGTGACGCGTCCATCCGAGTGGCTCGGTCAACGATCTTTGGCGAGTTGTTTGTTTGTTTCTTTCATCGTTGGGGCCACCATCCCGACCATCCCCCTCCTGATGCCAGATCAGAATTTGGCCCTACTTGTTTCATGGCTTGCGTCAATCGTGACCTTGCTGGGGACTTTCAAGGGTATACTGACTCGGCGCCCCCTCGTGGGCTCGGGTCTCGAGTTTGCCGCGGTGGCCCTGGGCTCCGCCGGGGCCGGTTGAGCCCCGGGACGGCATTGAGATAATGTCGCGCTGAATGAGCCACTCATCGCGGCGTTGGACCCCGTATGATGACGCTAACATCTCTCACAAAATATAAGACCCTGATTCCACTTGCGTTCCTTTCTGTGACGATGATTTCGCATGCCCGGCGACCACCCATGGCAAGCTCGTCGAAGCCAAACATCGTCTACATCATGACCGACGATCATGCGACCCAGATGATGTCTGCATACAGCACCCTGCGGACCGCAACGCCCAATTTGGACCGTATTGGCGAAGAGGGCATGAGATTCCGCAATAGCTTTTGCACCAATTCACTCTGTGCACCTGCCCGCGCAACGTTTCTGACTGGCAAATACAGTCACAAGAATGGGCAGCTTAGCAATCGGGATGCCTTTGACGGCAGTCAGCAAACTTTCCCAAAGCTCCTGCAACAGGCCGGATACCAGACCGCCATGATCGGAAAGTGGCATCTCAGGAGTGAGCCCACTGGTTTCGACTACTGGAACGTGTTACCCGGGCAGGGTCTCTACCGGGATCCTGTACTCATAGAAATGGGGCAAGAGACAAAACACAAAGGCTATGTCACTGATATCATTACCGACTTTGCCATCGATTGGATCAAGAATCGGGATAAGGATAGGCCTTTCTTTTTGAGTTATCACCACAAGGCTCCGCATGCCCAGTGGGTTCCTTCGAAGGAGCATGACTCACTCTGGGAGGACGAAGACGTCCCGTATCCGGAAAACTACCACGATGATGAAACCGGTCGCGCTCAATCGCTGCAGAATTCCACGAACCAGCTCGTGCCGGATATGATCAAACGCTGGCGCACTTGGGGGTCGGCCATGAACAAGGAGGATCCGGGAGATCTGGAAGGGGATGCATTGAAGGACTGGTTGTATCAGCAATATGTGAAGGACTACATGCGGGTCATGGTTTCTGTAGATGAGAATGTGGGTCGCTTCATGGACTTTCTTAGAGAGGAAGGGCTAGACGGCAATACTGTGGTTATTTATACCTCCGACAACGGTATGTTTATAGGCGAGCATGGTCGCTTTGACAAGCGACTGATGGACGAAGAGTCTCTCCGTATTCCATTGGTGGTTCGCTACCCGCAAGCTATTAAGCCAGGCAGCGTAACCGATTTGTATTCACTCAATGTCGACTACGCACCGACCATCCTCGACTTTGCCGGAGTTTCTGTTCCTGACGATATGGATGGCCGTAGCTTGCGTCCAATATTGGAAGGCAATGCTCCGAACGATTGGAGGAAGACGTTTTACTATCATTACTATGAACACCCCGACTTCCAGTTTCAGGATGTCCCACCTCATTACGGCGTACGGACGGACCGCTACAAGTTGATTCACTATTATCCAACAGACAGAGTGGAAGCTTCAGGATGGGAGTTACTTGATCTGAAGGCCGATCCAATGGAGTCGAAGAACCAGTATCGGAATCCTCAATACCAGTATCTTATTAAAGAACTCGAAGCTGAGATCGACCGACTGAGGGACGCCTTGGACGTGCCGGGTGCTTGACTCATACCAGAGAGCTCAAAACTGGAAGTAAATGAACTCGGTCACACCGAACTTACCAAATATCAAGATGCTAAACACCAGCCCATAGTACGCTGCCCACCTAAACCATATCGGTGTGTCGGATAACATTTGCCTGACACCGCCTGCCCGTTGCAGCACGTGAACGAGCTCCACAAGTAAGATGGCGACAACAGCGATCAGGAGCTCATAGGCGCCAACTCCCGTCCCGGACCCGGTTAGCGTGATCCTGCTAAACAAGTGGCTAACAATATACGTTGCGTCTGACAGTGAGCTAGCTCGAAAGAAAATCCAGGAAACTACTACAAGATGAAACGTGCTCATTACTTGCACCCCTGCGATCAGCATGGGCCTTTGTCTAAGTCCCACCGCGTTCTCAACTCTCTCCCGAATGTTGGCGGTCCAGCTAGAAAAAAGGAGATAAAAGCCATGCAGTCCACCCCACGCAAGAAAGGTCCAGTTCGCACCGTGCCAAAGGCCACTCACCAAAAAGACAACCATAATGTTAAAGTACCACCGCTGTCTTCCCCTGCGGTTTCCACCCAACGGAACGTAGAGATAGTCTCTGAACCAGGTGGACAGGGAAATATGCCAGCGCCACCAGAATTCAGCGATTGATCTGGACAAATAGGGCTGTTTGAAATTGTCCATCAGGTCAAGGCCCATGGTCTGGGCGGCGCCGATGGCGATATCCGAGTAGCTATTGAGTTGAATAACATGTCAGCGTTAATCGTCTTTAACGCGCAGTCTACTGTGGTTCTCGTGGTGTGGATGTTCCACGATGTCGCGTCCGGAAGTTACGGCAGGCGGAACTTCGTTGTGAGTAAGGGCGGCGCGGTCGCTGCCAAGGCGACAACGTCGAAGCAGACATACTCTATCAGAAGCTGCGGACAAGGCATCTCAGAAGGGACGGACTTCCGAGTCGCAGCTTGTTTTTCCTATCCTCTCAAAAAGACTGGGGGTACGATATGAAACCTATGCGCTTTTCAATACTGAACATCCCGCTCGCCTTCCTCGCCTGGTTTGTCTTAATAGTCTTGTTGGTGTCAATGGCTCCGTTGTGGGCCGGCGCCTCGTCGTCCGCCGATGGGCCGGCGTCCCCAGCGGGGGAGGTGGCAAAGCGTCCGAATATTCTCTTCATCTATACGGATGATCAATCGCATCGCACCGTCAGCAGTTATCCAGAAGCCTATGGCTGGGCCCGGACGCCGAACGTCGACCGGCTGGCGGAACGGGGGGTTCGATTTGCCTCCGCCTATATCGGGACCTGGTGTATGCCGTCGCGGGCGACTCTGCTCACGGGCCACCTGTCCCATGGGGTCCAGTCGATGAAGATGGAAGGCACTTACCCGGGAAGCACGTACGACCCCGAGCAATGCCCGTTCTGGCCCAAGGTCTTCCGCGAGCACGGATATTTCACGGCTCAGATCGGGAAATGGCATACCGGAACGGATACCGGATTCGGGCGCGACTGGGACTTCCAGATTGTCTGGAACCGACCCAAGTTCACCGACAATGCCACGCATTATTACTACGATCAGCTCATCACCTTCAATGGGGGTGAGACAAGGCGGATCGAGGAATACTCGACCGATAACTACACGCGCTGGGCCGAAGAGTTCATTCGTGGAGAGCATCGTGACCCGGACAAGCCCTGGTACCTGTGGCTTTGCTACGGCGCCTCTCACGATCCCTTCACTCCGGCAGACCGGCATCTGGGGGCCTACCCGGACGTCTCGATTTCGACTCCGGCAGACATTTATCCTCCGCGCCCCGGCAAGCCGGCCTACATGCAGGAGATCGAATTCTGGGTCCGGGGCAGCAGCGGTCGGCCGGTTCTGAAGTCAGCGAAACCGTCCCAGAGCGAGATGACGCTCACCGATTGGGTTCGACAGTATCATCAGAGTGTCCGGGCCATTGACGAAGGAGTCGGGAGGTTGATCCGGTTGCTCGAGAAGACAGGGCAGCTCAGCAACACCTTGGTGGTCTACACGGCGGATCAGGGATTTGCCTGGGGGCAGCACGGGTTCCGGACAAAGATCGCCCCCTACGACGCTGCCATTCGGGGTCCGCTCATCATCAGCATGCCGGGAACCATTCCCGAAGGGGGTGTCTGCCCGGCTCCGGTCGGAGGGCAAGACCTCGTCCCCACCTTCTTTCACTTCGCCGGGATCGAGTTGCCCTGGAAAATGCACGGGCAGGACCTTACGCCGCTGCTGCACGATCCCGGGAGTGACTGGCCGCATCCGGTCCTCATGGTCATGACGGGCGATGATTACGGTGCCGATACGGATGAGATTCCCACCGGAGCCGACCTCTATGTGTCACCCCAGATTCCGGACGGCGACATCCCCTGGTGGATTTCTCTCCGCCAGGGCCGCTACAAGTACATTCAGACGCTGGTCGAGAATGAGATCGAAGAGCTGTACGATCTGGAGAACGATCCAGAGGAGTTGACCAATTTAGCGTTGGCCGCGAATCATCGTGCCACGCTCTTGCGCTTCCGCCAGGCGACCCGGGATGAGCTGCGGCGGACCGGAGCCGTCATGGCCGACCGCTTGCCGGGTGTCCGGTCTCTTCCGTGAGCCCGTTCCGGCCATTCGTATTCAGGGAGAAAAGGTGGCGGACAGCGTCCTCAGCATGTCGTCGGCCGTCGCTTCGATGTCGTAGGCGGGAGCCCAGCCCCAGTCGCGCCGCGCGCTCGCATCCATCATCACGTCCGGCATGGACAGGACCACCTGAGTCACCAGGGCATCCGGTTCGAACCGGTACTCGAAGCCAGGCACCCGCGCGCTGATCGCCGACGCAATCTGCTGGGCGGTGGGCGCAAAGGCGTGCAGGTTGTAAACACGCCTAGTCAGGCGCGCGGCGTCGGCGTCGATGAGCTGCAGGATTCCGGTGGTGACATCGCTCACATAGATGGTCGAAGCCCCCGCTTCGGGGATTACCGGGAACACAAAGCTCTCTCCCCTTGCCGCGGCCCTGAAAGCGTGCGACGCATACGCCGTCGCGGCTCCCACCGGGGCGTGCGGGGATAGCACGAACGGTAACCGCACGGCGCGGAAGTCCAGTCCAGCACTGTGATGAAGGTAGGCTCCCATCCGCTCCGCCGCCACCTTGGTCGCACCGTAGATCATGGTCGGCCACTGCGGATGGTCCTCGGGCATCGGATCCGGGATGTCTCCCGCGTAGGTGGCCAGGGTGCTCGGGAAGAACACCCGAGCCACGCTTCGTTCTGCTGCGTCGAGCAGCAGACTCTTGGTTGCGGTGGCATTGACCTCCCAGGCGCGCTCGGGATCCTGCTCGGAGCTGCGCGACAGCAGCGAGGCCATATGCAGGATACAGTGGGGGCGGAAGTCATCCAGCACCGCACGCACCCTGGCTCGGTTGGTGATGTCGCAGGAGATGAATCGCGCATCCCGCCCGCTCGCCGGCGCCGCCGAGAGGTCCAGCTGAAGCACCTCCCTTCCGGCGGCGATGAGCTCGGCCACGAGCAGCCGGGCCAAATTGCCGGCAGCCCCGGTCACCAGGTACCGCTGCATGGACTCCTCATCGCATCCTGTTACACAACTATGCGGCTCAGCCTCGCCCTATGTAGGGCATCGTGTTGGCCATCACCGTGATGAACGGCACGTTCACATCCAGCGGGAGCTGTGCCATGTATAGAATCACGTCGGCGACGTGCTGAACGTTGATCGTCGGCTCCGGCCTCTTGCTGCCGTCGGCCTGTGGCATCGGCAGTCCGGCCGTCATCCTGGCGGTCAACTCCGTACCGGCATTACCGATGTCGATTTGCCCGCACACGATGTCGAACGCACGACCATCCAGGGAAGCCGACCGCGTCAGGCCGGTGATGGCGTGCTTGGTCGCGGTGTAGGGCGCGGAATGGGGGCGCGGCACGTGCGCCGATATCGACCCGTTGTTGATGATGCGGCCACCCCGTGGATCCTGCGCCTTCATGATCCGGAATGCGTGCTGGGTGCACAGAAACGGCGCAGTCAGGTTCGTATCCACGACAGCCTGCCAGTCGTCCGCAGTCAGTTCCTCCAGCGGTCTGGGCGGCGCGCCGACGCCGGCATTGTTGAACAGGAGGTCCAGACGTCCGAACTTCTGCTCCACCCTGGCGAACAGCGCATCGATCGAACTGCGATCGCGCAGATCCGTCGGGACTGCCAGCGTGTCCGGCGCTCCAGCGCGGGCCGCGTCTCGCACGGTCTCGTCCAGCCGCTCGGACCGACGGCCTGCCACTGCCACCGACCAGCCTGCGCCCCCGAGCGTGACGGCTGTCTGCCGTCCTATGCCACTACCTCCCCCGGTGATGAGTGCGATGTGCGCCATCTCCAATCCATCCCTCCGCCGCCACTATGGATCATTGCACCGGCCCAGTACAGGCTCAATAGTATTCCAATGATTCCCATCTGTTGAATGACGAGTACTTCTATCGTGTAGGCTTCACCGGCGCAAGCCAATTCCAGCATCCGAAGGTCGCGGTCGTTGCTGGAGTCGGAGTTCCGAGAGGAGTGGGACCGACAGGCCTTCGACATCGACTACACGAACCAGGTCAACTGGGCGCTCTATGAGGATTACTCTATTCATCAGAGATCCAAGCCCGCAGTGATTATTACTGCTCTCGAGGAACTCGTTAGGAAACACAGACTACATTGTTGACGACCTTTTTTCCGAGGATGGTGGGGTATATCTTTCTGTTCTTCGGTGGCATGTGGTGCTTCAATTGATCTGGGTGACGACGTGGAAATGAGAAAACCTGGCGTCGAACCCTGAATACGTGGATGTGATCGCGGAGCAAAAATTGAATTTCGACCGTAGAGAAGTAGGGCGCGTGTTTATGAGTGGCTTGGCCGCCTTCGTGTTCATGGGGGGCTGTGCGTCCGCTCAGGAAAAGCAACCCGACTACACCTCGCGCGTTCCTCAGTTCACGTTTGCGAACACGCTAGAGGAACAGGAAGCGCAGGTGAAGACCAATCCGTTGGTGCTTCGGTTTGCCAAGTCACGCAAGAAGCTGGCGAGTGATCGGTACCGGCCGAGCTACCACTACGTCAATCCCGAAGGAAAGTTGAACGATCCGAACGGTCTCTGCTTCTGGCAAGGTCGATGGCACCTGTTCTATCAGGCATATCCACCGGAAGACCCGCGCCAACACTGGGGGCACGCGGTGAGCGACGACTTGGTCCATTGGCGAGACTTGCCCCTGGCCCTCTATCCGAATCCAGAGAAGGCGGTGTTCTCCGGCACTGCGTATGTGGAAGAAGATCGCGTGATCGCCATCTATCATGGATTCAAGGCGGGGACCATGGTAGCCGTATCGAGTGATCCTCTCTTGCTGAACTGGAAGAAGATCACGGGCAAGCCAGTGATCCCAGTGCCGAAGCCTGGGGACCCTCCGTTGCCCTACAATGTCTTCGACGCGTGTATCTGGAAGAAAAGCGGTGTGTACTACGCGCTCACCGCGGGTGTCTTGCGAAAAGGACATGGCGGAAAGCGCCTCCGGGCTCAGTTCCTGCATCGCTCGAAGGACCTGAAAAGCTGGGAGTACATGCACCCGTTCCTCGAAAACGACGTGGTTGGACTCGTTGGAGATGACGGGGCGTGTCCCTATTTCTGGCCGATCGGGGACCACCATATCCTGCTTCATTTCAGTCACATGAGCGGGGGAAAGTACATTCTGGGGGATTACGACAAACAGCGTGACAAGTTTGTGGTAACCGGCGGGGGCGATTTCAATTTTGGGGCGTGGGACCCGGGTGGCGTGCATGCCCCGTCCGCATTCCCGGACGGCATGGGCGGGGTCATTGCTATTTTCAATATGAATCATGCAAAACCCACCCCTGGCTGGGACCAAATCATGACGCTGCCGCGGCGCCTGACGTTGCGCGCGAAGGACGAACTGGGGGTCGAACCGGCGGGAGACATCGAATCGTTGCGTCTGGATCATCGGCGCGTCGAGGCGATGAATCTGCCGGCGAATCAGGAAATCGTGCTCGAGAACGTCAAAGGGAATGCAATGGAGATCATCGCTGAGATCGATCCCAAAGATGCACCGATGGTCGAAATGAACGTCCTGCGGTCACCAAACCGAGAAGAAGTGACGCGCATCATGTTCTTCAAACAACGGGGTTACCGAGATCTGAGCAAGGGATGGCGAAGGCCGTCGGAAAGCTTGATCTCGATCGATTCCTCCCGGTCGTCGATGCTTCCGGACGTCCTGTCGCGGGCCCCGGAGACCGCGCCGATCTTTATGGAGAAAAAAGAAACGCTCACGTTGCGCGTCTTCATCGACCGGAGTGTCGTGGAAGTCTTCGCCAATGGCAAACAGTGTATCGCACTCCGGGTCTATCCCGGTCGCGAGGACAGCATTGGCGTATCCCTGCGCTCTCAGGGTCAAGACGCAACCCTCAAATCGCTCGACGCCTGGCAGATGAAGAGCATCTATCGGTAGGCTCTGCTTCGACAAGTAGTGCAAGCTCTGCGCGAGGTTTTCTTCGGGGTCCGTTTCTTGTTCGGCGCTTTCGGAAATTCGGCAGTTGAGCCTTTACTCTTTTTTTTCCCGGATCGTTCGTTCGCCTTCGTGCAGACGCGCTTCGAATTCGCCTTGTGCCTGGGCGATCAGTTTCAGTAAGGCCTCCCGGTTCTTCTTGATGATCCCCAAGGGGACACCTTCACCCGGTTCATCCTGAGCTAACCTCGGGTACTGAATCGGTTCCAGGCGTTCTTCAAGCCACTCCAGCCGCCCGAGCCACCGTCGGATCATTTGCTTGGCGAGGGGTTGCTCGGCGAGGCCCGGCTTGTTTCTGAGGATGACATACGTGGCACCCGTGTGTGCGTGCGAGGGAGCCTTCTTGACCGCTCCCGAGGTACCGTAGTACTGGAAGGTCCTATGGACCTTGGTTCCCGAGGCCCGAAGGGCCAGCCAAACAGGGTCACCAACGGAGTGCTCGAAACGGCAACGGATCTCGGAAGCATCAGCCCCTCTTTCAAAGGTGCGGATGACGCGACCGTTTTCGATAACCTCCAGTCTTCTCACATCGTCGCGCTCAGGATCAAATCGAACGGACCCCTCGATCTTCACGAAGCCAGGTGCATCGAGGCGAACTTCATCGCCGATCCCCCGCCCATTGACCGAGAATTCCACGATGGGTCCATTTGTGACGAACGTCCTTCCTTTCTGAATTCCATCGATCCAGCGCTCAAACGTAAACGGGGGGTCTACCCGGGTATAAAACCGTTCGAGGCCTGCGAGTCTCCAATAGCCCATGTAGTCCGAGCCTGCCGTTGGGGCGACGCGGAATCCCGTGTTCAGGATGTCGTACCAGGGCCAATACATGGCGCGGTCCATCTGGAGCACTTCGATGAAATCCAACGCGCCCTGGGTTAGCGCAAGGCTGATTCCATCCTCTGCTCCCTTCCATACACCGAAGTGGGCAAACCCGCTCAGGGCCCCCTGCGCCTCGGCTTCTTCAAAGAAGTCTCTGTAAACGAGGTAGTTCTCAGATCCGAGAATGGGGGTCTTTCCCCCTAGGATCATCGCGTGCCCGATGAAATGCGTACGCGGCTGTTCTTGACCTGAAGCCAAGATCGTATTGCCGTCCCGATATCTTCCTTCTTTCCCGAACGCATACTGAACGGCGACGTTGAAATGTCGCGAGGTTCCCATCTGCAAGAGATTGGCAACGTGAATGTCTTCGGCCTGCATCCACTGGCAGAGCGTCGGGTTTCGCTCGCGAAACCGTCGGTCGATATGAAGATGGTCGTCTGAGCTGTACCATCCTTCCTTGGGAAGATTGCTCCAGCGCTTGAGTCGCAGCGTTACCTTGGCAGTCTTGCCGGCCTTCACGGTAGCTTTCAGCCGGCCAATGGTGTACTCGATCCCTTTTATGGCAGTGATGTCATAGGTTCCGGCAGGCAACGACATCACATTGTTCCCCGAGCTGTAGAATTGATCTTTCCACCATCCTTTCAGCATTACTTTGCGCCAGAGACCCTTCTTGTATTTTTCGAAGGACCCTTCAAACTCGACCTGCCCAATTTCTCGGTTCCATGATTCTCGCGGCCAGGAACCAATCAACAAGGCATCGTTTGCGAAATGGGCGATTCCGCCGGCGTCTCGAACCTCAACACGTGCGGGGACCTTCTGGCCGGATTCTTCATCGACAACGCCAAGGGTGAGTGTACCTGTTGCGGGAGATTGGGCTGACGTCCATCCCAGCCCAAGAAGGAGTGCTGCACAGAGGATCCTCGACGCCGTGAGGACTCGGTGAGATCTTAGCGGTGCGAAGGTAACCATTCGGAGATCCGCACAGGATAACACAAGCACTCTTCTCGTTCCATTGATCAGATTCCTGCCAAGTCATCAGGCAAGAAGGGTTTCAAAGGGGTCGTCGGAGACGGTGACTGCGCTTGGAGCTAAATCTTGCCAATAAAGCAGACAGAATTGTGAGGCGGGGCACTGGTGTTGGATCCACTGAGGTATAACATTATCTGTTGTCAGCATCATGACACGAACGAAGAATCACATGCGTCCAATTCTTTGCGGAGTCCTTCTCTTCCTCATGGTCCTCATGGCCTCAGCGGCCATGGCAGCCGTCGACGGATTCACCCTCATCAACGCCGACAGCAACCAGGCCCTAGGCCCCTTGCCCGATGGCATCGAGATAGACCTTGCCAGTATCTCCACCCGTAACCTCAACATCCGGGCAGATACTTCGGGGACCGTGAGCAGCGTCTCCTTCACGCTGTCTGGAGCGGAAAATCGCACACACAGCGAAGGAGTTGCCCCCTACGCCCTATTCGGTGATTCATCCGGAGATTACAACGCCTGGACCCCAACGGTGGGGACTTATTTGTTGTCCGCGGATGCCGACGGGTCAGTGTACAGCATTGCCTTCGGCGTGGTGGATGGCGGAGGCAGCCAGCCACCACCGCCAGGCAAGGGGGATGGCGACGGAACGGTGACGTTGAGCGGTGAACGACGCCGCTGGCACAAAGTGACGCTGGACATGGCCGGTCCCTGGTGCTCTGAAACCGACAGCACGAACCCCTTCCTTGATTATGCGATGACCGTCACCTTTACCAATGGCAACCTCACCTATCAGGTCGCCGGCTACTTTGCTGCCGATGGAGATGCGGCCAATACCTCGGCTGTTGCCGGCAATGTGTGGCGGGCGCATCTTTCGCCAGATGAAACCGGAACCTGGAGCTACACCGTGAGTGTCCGTCATGGCGCCAACGTGGCCGTGATGGGCGGGGGCAGTGCCCTGGCTCCCTACGACGGTGTCACCGGAAGCTTTTCGGTGCAAGAAACCAACAAGACAGAGCGTGATCATCGCGGCAAGGGTCGTCTGCAATACGTGGGCAAACACCACCTGCGCTTTGCGGGCTCGGGTGAATACTTCCTCAAGGCCGGGGCCGACGCGCCAGAAAATTTTCTCGCCTACGACGACTTCGACAACACCCCCGATAACGGTGGCCGGCGAAAGGACTGGGCGCCGCATAAGCAGGACTGGAACAACGCCGATCCCACCTGGGGAAACGGTGAAGGCAAGGGCATCATCGGGGCTCTGAACTACCTCAGCGAAGAGGGTATGAACGTGTTCTCATTCCTGACCATGAATATCAACGGTGACGACAGGAATGTCTATCCCTATATTGACAGCAATCAGACCACGCGCATCGATGTCTCCAAGACCGCGCAGTGGGAGGTGCTGTTCGAACACGCCGATCGCGTGGGGATGTACCTGCACTTCAAAACCCAGGAAACGGAGAATGACCAACTGCTCGACGGCGGGGCCTTGGGTATTGAACGAAGGCTCTACTATCGCGAGTTGATTGCACGCTTCGCGCATCTTGGTGAAGAGAACACAAATACCGATGCCCAGCGCAGGGAATTCGCCCAGTTCTTCTACGACAACGACCCCTACCACCACAACATCGTTGTTCACACCTATCCTGGTGATCACGACAAGGTCTATGCCCCGATGTTGGGTAACAAAAGCAAATTGACCGGTGCATCCATCCAGACTTCCTGGAACAACGTGTATGCTGCAACCAAGAAATGGGTCACCGAATCTGCGCAGACCGGACGTCCATGGGTTGTTGCCAATGATGAGCAGGGCAGTGCTAACGTCGGGGTCAAACCCGATTCCGATGATCCTGAGCACAATGGCATCCGCATTGAGACCCTTTGGGGCAATATCATGGCAGGTGGTGCCGGCGTGGAGTACTACTTCGGCTATTCGTATGCCCATTCGGACCTGACCTGTAACGATTTCCGCAGTCGCGACGCCATGTGGGATCAGAGTCGTCACGCACTTCGGTTTTTCAGCACAAACAATGTTCCGTTCTGGAATGCGCAGGCCGATGAAGGCCTCAGTTCCAACGGGAACGACTTCTGTCTCTATCAGGACGGGCAGGTGTATGTGGTTTTCCTCAAGCAGGGAGGGGCGACGAACTTGAACCTGTCCGGACAAAGCGGTTCCTTCACGGTCACGTGGTATGATCCCCGTAACGGCGGTGCCCTACAAAACGGATCGGTGACCAGCGTCAACGGAGGTGGACCGGTGACCCTAGGGACGGCACCGAACAATGGTTCTCGGGACTGGGTCATTCTTGTCCGGCGCAGTGGTAGCGGCGATATTACCCCGCCAGCTGCCCCAAGAAATCTCAGAGCTACGATCTTGCCCTGAGAGAGAAAAGCAAAGAATCCACGTCCTCCGCCGTTAGCGGGACCTTCGCTGGACTCGGCAACAGCATTGTGAGCTGGATTAGACGCAGTCTAGGAGTTATCGGAGGCCATCGAAAGGACCGAGCCTGGTTAGTTCCGACGGTGCGGTCCATATCCCGGTGCCCTTGACTGTGCGTAACCCATCTAGCACCATCCAAGCAGATATGTACGAAATCAAATGCGGGGAGGTGTGGGGTGGCATCCGCGGGACAGACATTCACGCGGTCACGAGCGGCGTTGAAGCGGCGCTCTTTTCGTCGGCTTGCGATGGTGGCAAGGGAGGGGACATCTATTACTTCAGCGTCTGTTCCAGCGACCTCCTGACACGCATCGCCATAGCGGATGTCATGGGGCACGGCAAGGCAGTTTCCGATACCAGTGAGTGGCTGTTCAATTCCCTGCGCGACAGAATGAACACCACTGATGGAAATGATGTACTTTCGGACCTAAACAGGCTTGCGGTGGAACACGGTCGCAAGGCGATGACGACGGCTGCCGTTGCAGCTTTTTATCGCGAAACAAACGATCTGTCTTTCTCTTACGCTGGACATCACCCTGTGCTGATTCGCCGCAAGGCAGCAAGCGAGTGGATGAGCCTCGAACTTCCTGAGACGGACCACCCTGCGAATCTCCCTCTGGGCGTGATCAAGGAACTTCCGTATGACCAATCAACGTTCCCTCTGAGTTCCGGAGATTTGGTGTTTCTCTACACGGACGGTCTGATCGAAGCACCGAACCCAGCCGGAGATTTCTTCGAAGAGACAGGGCTCATGGCGACACTCCGGTCCGCTACCGGGGGTCCGAAGGAGGTCAAGAACGCTGTTTTGGGGGCGTTGAACAACCACGTGAATGGAGCCCTTGTCCACGACGACGTCACGTTCCTCGCCGTTAGCATTCGATGAAATGGTAGTCCCCGGTCGGCTTGGCTCTGGACACGCCTTACTCCGCCAGCTTGCCGAGGGGTCGAATATTCTCCGCAAAACAGGTAAACCTGGGGTCTGTCCCTGCGCCTAGTCTGCCGATTGCATCCGCCTCACATAAACATAATAGGCCCCGCAAATCGTCTCGCGGTTCTTATCGTCAAACCAGGTATACAAGCGCACAGGCCCCTTATCGAGCTGGACAGTGAAAATCACCGCTTTGTCATCTGGTCCAACTGGTTTGGATTGCCTCTGGTCGGCAACCAGAATACGGGCGGTGGCTATGGGTAAAGCGTTTCCGGGTCCACGCTTCCCCACGGTCAGTTCAATCGCAGGAAGACCGGCCGTCAAGGACGTATCCGCTTCGCGGGGCCAACGCCGCAATTCGAGCTCGTATTTGCCGGCTTCGGCTACTTCCAGCTCCCACCAGCCATTTTTCCGTACGCCCCGCCGAATCTGCGCTTGTTGATCGACAAACACATCCAGCCATTCACAGGCCGTCAGCATCAGGGGGTTTTCCTCATCACTCCCTATGATCACCGGCTGAGGTTCGTTTGCGATTCCGCGGACTTCATTCCACCAATCATCGAGGTGACTGCTCATGCGAGCTGCCACTTCGGGATAACGATCGATCACATTGGTTGTCTGCGCCGGATCTTCTGAAAGGTCGTATAGCTCCTTGCCTTCAAGGAGACGCCAGCGGTTGTACATCACACCGGCGCCCTCGCGGCGCATGACCGATGGACTGTCGGGGGAGGCAAATTCAAACCCGAAGGGCATACGGCTGTAGTTGATGACAACCATGCGATCCGCCGGTGCCGAGGTCATCCCATTGCGAAACAAAGGAGCCAGACTGATGCCGTCGAACTTCGGTGCAGTCGGGGTCAGCAAACCGCAGAGTTCAATCAAGGTCGGAAGTATATCCTGCGCCTGGGTCACGCCGGCGATGTCGCGGGGTTTGCCCAGTCCCCCACCTGGCCAGCGGATGAAGAATGGTACCCGGTGCCCTCCTTCCCAGAGCTCCGTCTTGCGTCCCCGCATCCCGGCATTGAAATACCGGTAGCCAAAGGTGCTGCCGTTGTCGGTCTGAAATATTAGAATCGTGTTTTCGGCAAGATCCTCCTCGTCCAGAAACTCCATCAACCGCCCCATGTTGCTGTCGATGTTGAGGATCATGCCCAGGTAGCCGGCGAAGGACTCGCGTTCGTTGGCAGCAATACCGGGCGGATCCGCGTCCTCAATCGCCTTGCGCGCCTGGTTCAATTCCTTCTCCGGTGACCAGTGAGGACCATGTGGAGCATTGGTGGGAATGTAAGCAAAAAAGGACTCCCCCGCCTGGGACTGCTTTTTCATCCAGGTCATGGCCTTCTCGAAATACAAATCCGTGCAATAGCCTTCAATCTGCTCGCGCTTTCCATTCACCATGTAGGTGTCGTCGAAATAATCATTGTTCCACCAGTCCGGCACCGCGCTGATATGGGAGGACGGAAACCAGAGCGTTTCCTCAAAGCCACGATCCTGCGGGCGAAAAGGATAGTTGTCGCCCAAATGCCACTTGCCAAATATCCCGGTCCGGTAACCGCTGGCTTTGAAGAAGTCTGCCATGGTCGGAAGGCTGGCCCGTAACAAGGTACGCCCGGAGCTGACGTTGATGGCCGCATTTCGAGCCGCGTCCAGTCCAGTCATGAGCTGTCCCCGCGTCGGAGTGCACATCGGCGCAACGTGATAATCCGTCAGGCGAAGACTCTGACGATGCAACCCGTCCAGGTTCGGAGTCTTCAGAATCGGATTCCCATGAACGGACAACTCCCCGTAACCCTGGTCGTCGGTCATCACGAGGATGACATTGGGCCGTGAGTGGGAGTAGAGATTTGCAACCAACATGAGACTGGAGAGAGCAATGAGGAGGTTTCGAGTCATAGTTTCACCAGACTACCTGGACCCACAACCTGAGTCAGATCGTCCCCAGGTGTCAAAAAGGACATAATAACACCGTATCGTATCGGACCGAACTCATTCCCAGGGGCAACGAACCTCAGGAGAACATCTTGTTCTTCCCACTACGCTCCCGCGTAAGTCTTGGGCTTAGCTGCGAAGGTTTGCCTTGGTTTGCCATGGCCTGTACGACGCCTTTAACCGGAACTAGCTCTCTCGTAATCGGCCTGGGGTTTTCTACAAGGAAATTGCCAATTGCCAGATCAGGTATCCAAGTTGGAAAGCGCGAATCGCGTCGTGCGGCGTGTATACTATAGCCCAAGGTCCCGGTTCTGCAGTGAGGGATCCGAAGTTCCCGTATGAGGAGTATCGGCTCTGGCGATGAAGCTCAAAAGGATTACCCTGAATCGGATCGACATCCTTTTCGCGTCTCGTTCAAGCATGCCTCGGCGCGGAGCGCGACCGAGAGTGTTTGGGTCGAGGCGCACTCCGAGAACGGGAAGGTCGGGTTCGGCGAAAGGCGGGTCGAAAGAAAATTCACGGGAAAGCCCCGATATTCGGGCAGACCCTTCCTCCAAACCTATGCTATCGTCCGACGAACAGCAGGAGCGAATTCCTTTTCTTAGTTCATTCGTTCGAGGTTGCCCCGGAAACACGCGCCAGACTGAACTCTGCAGTCCTCCATGCCTCTCGGGTTCCTCACGATACCATCGCGTGCAACGCCGCGGGCATAGAGAATGGTTTCATGGCTCGGCCTGACTTCCTCGTCGTTGGCGCACCGAAGTGTGGCACTACCGCATTTCACGCCTTCCTGAATGCCCATCCTGATATCTTCATGCCGGAATTCAAGGAACTACATTTCTTCGGCAGCGATCTTTCAGGCTTGGCGAGTAACATCACATTGCAACAGCACGCCGCATTGTTTGACGACGCACGTTCCGACCAGTGTGTAGGGGAAAGCTGTATCTGGGCGTTGTACTCCAAGACGGCAGCCCAGGAGATTCGTCGAAGCCTGCCCGGCGCGAAAATCGTGATCATGCTACGGGATCCCGTCCACATGGTCCACGCCCTACACAACGAGTACCTGTGGGGTGGCTACGAGGACGTCATCGACTTCGCTCGTGCGCTCGAGCTGGAAGCAGAGAGAAAAGAAGGGCGGCAATTGCCGCGCAGCGGTGAGCCGACCCAGATCCTGTTTTACCGCGAGGTCGCACGATTCTCGGAACAGGTGAAACGCTACTATGCGGTTTTCGGCCGGAAACGCGTTCACGTGGTTCTGTTGGAGGACATGCGACGAGATTTGCCTGGCGTTTATGGCGAGCTGCTTGAGTTTCTGGAGGTGGATCCGACCTTTCGACCGAAATTCCAGATCGTCAATCCTCGCAAGAACGTATGGAGCTATCGGCTGCACTGGTTCCTGAACGATCGTGATCACTTCTACCGGAGACTGGCCCGCGGTCTGGTTCCGGTACGCCCGCTTCGTAGCGCGATCGCCCGATCCCTGCATTCGTCAATGGCCTCCATCCGCCCCGGCGCGGCCTTGACCCGGCGATGAGTCGGCGGTTGCGCAAGGAGCTGGCCCCGGAGGTAGAGCAGCTCAGCACTGTACTGTGCCGGGACCTTCGCCGCTGGTTGCCAGAGCCCGCCCGAGGATCTTGATCGAGGATCTGGTATCGGGGAGAGCAAACTCTTGCTCTTCCTACGGAAGTATCACTCCCGGGTCGTTTTTTCCATCTCGTGATAGACTGCGAGCGCTTCCTCGCACATCCGGGTGACCTCTTGCTTCTGTTCCCCGCTCAGTCGCTCCGGCGCCAGCCAACGGACCCTTTGGATATCGGTCTCCACCCAGGAGCGCAGGTACTCGACCGCAGCAGCAGAGCGCCTGGGGGTCTCGCCCACATATACCGGGCTGGTGTGGGCAAAGCGAACCGTAGTTGAGTTCTTTTCGAAGCAGCGCGCCGCCAACCATCCTCCCTGCGAAACGGTCACCTGAGCCTTTCCCTGGAATTCGTTTCTTCCAGGCGCAACCGAAAGGGAGACCTCGCCATCGACAATCAGCTCGACCCGCTCGATCTCGTTCGCCGAAACAACCGTTAGGCGGACCTCCACCGAACCGGCATCCCCGAGCACGCCTCCGGGCCCCTGACCGTTGGCGGTGAAAAACATCATTGGGCCGTTGGTGACGAAGTTTCTCCCCGCCTTCTGGCCCGCTAGCCACTTCTCGCGTGAGAATTCCTCTCCAAGAAGGACATAAGAACGATTGTAGCCGAGAGGGTTTTTCAAGACTCCGTTGGCAGACCCCGCCGATGCTGGAAGGCGAAAGCCCGCGGAGAGATACTTGTAATAGAGGTCGAAGATGTAGTGGGCGAAGCCTTCGTTCCCCGGGTACTTCAATCGATCGCGCGGCCGCCCCCATGCTTCTGTGGCCAGCAGGCCCTCCTCCATGAAATGATTGTTCGCCAACCCGACACTGTCCGGGGAGATCAACGCCGTGATGACCGGGGCTTGCCACCAGATCAGTTTTTCCAGATCGATGTACGCCGCCTTCTCTCGTGCCTCCTTCCAGGTCAATGTCGGCGGGGGATACTCGGTGCGGCCGGGGTACAACTGGACAGGTGACGAGAGTCCCAGAAAGAGCCCCGCACCCCATCCACGCTCGTCCTCGGAGTTGTTGATCGTGTAGATTCGATCCGATCCCTGGCGATAGGTCTTTTGTTCCGGCCACTGCTCCAACAATGGCCGGTTGTTCCAGTGCGTGAGGGTCGGAGCAAAGTGGATGTCGGAAGCCTGGACGAGCGCCGGCATGTCGCTGGGCTGTCGGTGAACATGGAGATCTCCGGGCCACCATCCCTTCTCCTTCATGTGAACCCACCGCTCGAGCTTGACCTTGCGGTCCAGAGCATCGCCCGCTTTCGTGTTCAATTCCAACCGGACGGGGCGATACTCCGTGCCCCGCTCTATCTGGATCGATGAATGCCCCTCTGGAAGCTGAACCTGGCCTTGCCCTGGAAACACAATGCCGATCTTGGGGTATCGCGGGTGGATCAAGACGGCCTTCTCTGTGCCGAGAAGCTCCACGGATTGCGCTTCGTCCTGATCGTTCCAGAGTCTCAACCGTGCCATGACCGGGCGCCCGTACTCGTCGGCAACGGTAAGCGACAAGACCGGGAGGTTTTCAACAAGGGGTTTCAAAACCGTCGGCGGACTCGCGGCTTCGACGCAGGAATAGGCCAGGATCCAACAACTCATCATCGTGAGCTTGGTCGCTACAGTCCGTCTCATAGGATTCTCCGCCTGTTGATTCAATCCTGCTGTTTGGGTGAAAAGTCACCAAGTCGGTTCGCACCTCCCCGATACTGCAGCGACTGGGACGGATGGCGCGGAGCGCGACCGGCACCAACGACGTATAGATAACCATCCCGGGAGCCGAACACAACATCGACGTAACCGTCGGCGTTGATGTCGGCGACGGCGGCGCTACCGGTGAGCTCGTCGTCGGTCCGGAACTTCCAGAGCAGCTTGCCGCGGCTGCTCACTGCATAAAGTGTTGTCGCTCGCGAGCCCACGACGAGATCCGGCTCGCCGTCCGCATCCAGGTCGGCACTGACCGGCGCCTGCAGGAAGAAGTCGCGCGGGTGCTCCAGACCGAACTTCCACAGCTCGTTGCCATGCGAATCAACCACCTGGAGCTGTCGGCCCGACGAAACGGCAATCTGGCGTCCGGGTCCCGGAAACAGACCGGATATCTGCGGAAACCCCGTCAGGTATCCACGCTCCCAGACCAGCTGTCCGCGCAGGTCCAACACTTGAAGCCGACCGGCACCGGTCACAATATGGGCGGGTCCGGATTCCTGCAGCGGCCCAGCCGCCAGCGTGAGATTGTTGGGAACCACTCCAGGGACGCGGTCGCCTAGACGATTATCGTGCTTCCAAAGCAACTTCCCCTTTGGGTCGAGAAAATATATGTAGCCCGTGTCCGCAGCTACCGCGATGCCCATCGCGCCATCGCGGGTGACCCCATTACCCCGCGGCACCAGCACCGGGGTGGTCAGGTTCATTCCGCGGTTGTTCTGCTCGAGTGTCGCGTATTTCCACTTCACCTCGCCGTCTCCGGAAAGCGCGATCACGCTTCCCGTATCGGAGGAGAAAACCACTTCCGGTCGACCGTCGCCATCCAGGTCCCCGACCGCGGGGGACTTGACGCTGCGATCGAACTGCCGGACGCCGTCGTGTTTCCACTTCACCCGTCCTTTACCTGACAGGCAGTACAAGGTTTTGCTGGAATTGATGACGACCGATGGAGATCGGTCACTACCCAGAGCGGCCACGGCAGGAGACGCAATCACGGTATCGCCGGTATCGAAGCTCCACAGAAGCTCCCCTGTGTGACTCAGCGCGTAGACGTTTCCGTTATACGAGCCAAAGACGATCTCCAGATCCCCGTCTGAGTCCAGATCTGCCAGGGCAGGCGAAGACACCAGCCAGCCCGAGTTTGCAAAGCGCCACTGCATCGCGCCGGGAGCCCACCCCACTTCGGCCGACAGTGGCCCCGCGCGACCGTCCGAAAATGCGGCAACCCGGTAGTAGTAGCCGTAGTGCGGAGGCTGCACCTGGCAGCGGGGCTCGGAGGTGCGGCAGACCGTTTGACCCTCGTGTGTTCCTCCCGGGTGCGCACTCCCGTAGACAACGTACTCCGAGACTCCCCGGATCGGATCCCATCGCAGCTCTGCTCGACCGCCCGTGAGGGGAAGGAGACGGGGCTCGACCGCGGGCAGGCTCAACCGGCCCTCGATCGTCGCCTCGTCCTCGACCCGGACCGGGCCCCGGATCCCCAAAGCTCGGAGCCGATTGTCGCCCGGCTCAAAAAGGACTTCCCATGAGAATGTCTGATCCGTTCTGCTTCCCAGAGATCGGCCGTTGTGAAACAACTCCACGGAATCGCAGTTGCTGAATACTTCGATTCGCCGACGCGCATCTGCGGGCCAAAGGTCGCGGCGAACCCACGATTTCTGGGCAATGTGGACCATGGGCTTCTCCGCCCATTGACTCTGATAGTAGTAATAGGCGTCGCGCTTCCGCTCCTGCAGGTCGATCACACCTTTCCAGGTGTGTCTCGGGATCGGTTGCTCCGATTCAATGTCACGAAAGACAAAGATGAGCCCTCCGGCGACCCAGGGCCTGCGTGAAATTTCCTGTTCAAACCGCTGATGAAACGCCGTGTGGTATTCGTGGCTGTAATCGTTGCGTCGCGGGGAGTCGGTATGAATATCCGTGTCCGCTGCGGCGCCGTAGTTGGAGACAACCACCGGGAGAGGCCGGCCGTAGCGCTCGACCAACAACTCCCGATACGAGTCCATGTAGGGTCCGATATGATCCAGGGTTCCTTCGTACCAGCCGGTGTAGTTCCCTTGCCCCGCGATGTCTGCATCTGTCAGCCCGACCGATCCCGGCGAGCGCCACCCGAGTTCCACACAAAAAACCTTGCGGCTCCCATCCAGCTCACGCATGACTTTTGCGGCCTGCGATTGCAGTTGAGCGATCTCAGCATTTTTGCCTTCTCCGTTGAAGCCCCAGGTGAGGATCGACGGCCGATTGTAATTGCGCAGAATCTTGCGCTCGACGTTGAGCCTTATCGATTCCATATCTCCCTGGATGCGAACCTGAACCGTGGCGAGAATCCCGTCTCGATCACACCGATCCAGAAAACTTTCACCGATCGAGCTTTGCGAAGGCCTTATGAAGTTGAGTCCCATTCCCTTGAGCAGGCCGACTTCATGATCCCAAAGCTGCTTCCGTTCCGGGAACCCCCGGGAGGTCGTCTTGCTGTATACAGTCCCGCGTAGATCGAGCGGCTTTCCATTCAGGGAGAAGCCTGAGTCCGGGTCGAACCGAAACCAGCGGAAGCCCATGGTGGTTTCTTCTCGATGCACCACCGTTCCGCCAAGTGCAAGCTCCGCCGAAACCCGGCAAAGCTGTGGCGAATCGACCGACCAGAGAGGAGGGTTGCGAACCGGTGATGTCCGCAGAGACAATACCTGCGCCTGACCGGCCTTCGCCTCGCGGGGTCCAGAGCGTGTTGTCGCCAGCACAGCGCCCCGAGGATCAAAAATGGTCGCAGTAACCGAGTAGGCCTTGTCGGAATCGCCGGCATTGCGAATGGTGGATCGGATGCGGACCGAAGCGGACCCCCCTTGCCAGTCCGGAACGTCCACGAGTAGCCCCGGAGACTCGAAGTGAACCGGCCCCAGCGAATAGACCCGCACCCCACCGAGAATCCCTGGGACCGAGGCGCGGATCACCAGGAGGTTGTGGCCACGTCGAACCTGCCCAGTAATTTCGCGTACCAGACTTTGCTGAAACACGACGCTAGAGCCGATGCTGATGCCGTTCAACCAGGCTTCGACAAAGCGCGCATCGTCGATCTCGAGCCATACTTGATCATTCCCCGAAATTTCCGAGAGCTCGAACCCCTTCCGAAACCACACACGCCGCGTCGAGCGCGGAGAATCGTTTGAAATCTCCTGCGCATTGTTGGGAAGGTCGACCGTTGCCCACGAGCTGTCATCAAATTCTTCGCGTTCCGGGCCGGAGGCCTTCTCGAGACTGAACTTCCAGCCCTTTTCCATCGGCAGCCGTACGCTCGCCGCCGGTGCCTGGTGTGCGCAGGCCAGCGCAACGACGATCCATATCATCGGTGCGAAGGGCCCAAAGCTCCTTCTCACCATTATGGGCACTCCTCGATCGACTCGCTATAGCGGATATGATGCTTCCCGGTCATTATAAACACAAATGAAAGCGCTTTGCGTCAGTCGCTTCTGGTTTCCCTCACACAGCGCGACCAGCTTCATTCTCGTCTCCGACAACAGAAACAAATAATCCGAACAGCTATTAGCTGGCAAAGAGGTATCACTCAGGTCCTGCCTGCGCGCCGGACGGCGAGCGCTAGACGGACAGCGCATGACGCATAGCGCTGGGCGCCAAGCGGAATCCCTTGATTTTGCCTTACCGCGTCATTACCCTCAATCGGTAGCCCCGACAAGCCAGCTGCTGCATTGGAGCCCTGCGGATCGAGATGAGTTTTTCGGAAGAACTGAAGCAGATCGACGCCAAAGGCCTGTCCCGCTCTCTGCAAGCTCTCCCGGCCATCGGGGGCAAGTTTGAATGGGACGGCCGCACAATCCTCAATTTTTCTTCGAATGACTATCTGAACCTCGCCACGGACATTCGACTCAAAGAGGCAACAATACAGGCGACGCAGCGATGGGGCTGCGGAGCCACAGCCTCTCGTCTCATGTCCGGACATCTCGAGCTTCACGACGAGCTGGAGGCACAGCTGGCCGCGCTGGTCCGGCAAGAGTCCGCCTTGGTTTTCCCGAGTGGTTTCCAGGCGAATCTCGCGGTTTTTTCGACCTTGGGCAGGCGGGGAGACGCTATCTTCAGCGACGAGCTCAATCACGCCAGCATAATCGACGGTTGCAGACTCTCACGCGCGGATGTCTTCGTCTACCGACATGGAGACATGGAACATCTCGAGTACTTGCTGCGGAGCGAGTCCGACCGGGATCGCAAGATCGTGGCTTCGGATTCGGTTTTCAGCATGGACGGCGACGAAGCGGATGTCGCGCGGGCGTTCGAGATCTCACAAAACCATCAAGCGATTCTCGTCGTCGATGAGGCTCACGCCATCGGCGTTTTGGGTCAAGGAGGAGGGCTGTGCCGCGAAAGAGGCATGCCGGCCGATATCGTGGTGGGAACGATGAGTAAGTCCCTCGGAGCGAGCGGCGGTTTCGCCGCGGGTTCTGCAGAGTTCAAGCGCTTGCTCATAAACCGCGCCCGGAGCTTCATCTTCTCGACGGGCCTGGCGCCCGGTGCGGCAGCTTCTGCTCTCGAGGCCACGCGCATACTAGCATCGACTCCGACTCTGGGAGGGACGCTGCAACAAAATGCGCGCCGGTTTCGGGAGCTTCTTTCGGCGAGGTCCCTGGACGTTCGTCCTTCGAAAAGCCAGATCGTACCCGTGCGAATCGGGGACAACCAAAAAGCGTTGGAAATATCTCGATCCCTCCTCGCGGATGGGCTCTGGATCCGGGCGGTACGTCCACCTACGGTACCGGAGGGCACGTCTCGCCTTCGCCTTTCCGTGACGCTTGCCCACACCGAGAACGATCTCGTGAAGGCGGTGGATCTGATATCGAGGGTTTGCGCTGACCCCGCTCCGCTGAGCGCCCAGCGCCCCTTCAGTGCGAACGCTCAGATGTAGAAACGGGTTTGGTGCTATGTGAAAAGGTGAAGATGAATCGTTTGATATTTGGGTGTTGGGATTTGTGATTTCTACGGAGGTAGAGACCGTGCCCTCGGGCTTGTTCATTACCGGTACCGATACCGACGTCGGCAAGACGCTCGTGGCCGCTGGTATTCTGCGTTACTTGGTCCGCAACGAGGTCGACGCGGTGTCGATGAAGCCTGTTCAAACGGGTGCGGTCCGGATCGGGAATCGATTGATAGCGCCGGATTTGACCTTCCATCACACAGCATCGGGGTTGACGGCGGCTGTGGACGAACTCGATCTGATGGCACCCTATCGATACGAGCCTGCCTGCTCGCCGCATCTCGCGGCAAGACTGGCGAACGATTACCCGGAGCTTCACCACATCGAAAACTGCGCCCAAGCGCTCCTGCGAAGCCATGGGCTGCTGATTGTCGAGGGGGCAGGGGGGGTCCGGGCACCGGTGAACGAACGAGCGACCATGCTGGACTTGATGAAGCTCCTCGCCTTTCCCGTAATCCTCGTCGCCCGTCGAGGATTGGGTACGATCAATCATTCTCTTCTCTCGATTGACGCCATACGAAATGCAGGCCTGGAGCTACTGGGGGTCGTGTTCAACGAGGTGGAGAACGTGCAACCCGACTTCATCCGGGAAGACAATCCCGATGCGGTCGCCACCTTCGCGGATGTTCGCGTACTGGGTGACATCGATTACCTCGGACCCATGGAGCTCGATTCTACGGACACCTGGCGGCGCTTCGAAAGCTGCATGCCGGGGCTGCCAAATCTTCAACAGGCATTGGTGCAAACATGAACCGAGACCTGCGGGAACTGGACTACAGACATCTGTGGCACCCGTACACGGATATCAACGCATTCGAAAAGGGTCCGTACACTTCTTTCGAACGCGCCGAGGGAGTCTATCTGATCACACGGGAGGGACGACGTGTGCTCGACGGCATTTCTTCCTGGTGGGCCGTTTCGCTGGGACACAGCCACCCAAAAGTCGTCGAAGCCATCCGCGGCCAGGCCGGGATCCTACAGCACAGCATACTGGGGAACCTCTCTCATCCGCTGGCGGTGCAGCTGGCTCATCGGCTGGCCGAGATTGCACCCGGCGACCTCAACCACGCGTACTTCGCGGCCGACGGTGCCAGCGCCGTGGAAGCAGCGCTGAAGGTCGCCATTCAGTACTGGGCCAATCTCGGGCAGCAGGGGCGTTGTCGGTTCGTCTCGCTGCAGGACGGCTATCACGGAGACACTCTCGGGGCGGTGGGCGTGGGATTCGTACCGCAGTTCCATCAACCTTTCGAGGCCGCCGTTCACAAGGCCTTCATTGTCGAGTCTCCGCACTGTCGTTGTTCACCCGATCACGATCTGGAACTCATGCATGCGCGGCGGGCCTTCACGTCTTTGGAGGCCACGGTCCGCGAAAACCATGATCAGTTGGCCGGTGTGATTCTCGAACCCTTGTGCCAAGGGGCGGCTGGGATGCGTGTTTATCCAGCTCCCTATCTGGCCTGGGTTCGAACGCTGTGCGACGAGTACGATCTTCTCCTCATCGCAGACGAAATCGCGGTGGGATTCGGCAGAACCGGAAGCCTCTTCGCCTGCGAGCAGGCGGACATCGTTCCAGATATTCTGTGTCTCGGCAAAGCGTTGACGGCCGGGTACCTTCCGATGAGTGTGGCGATGGCCAGCGACCGGATATACGATGCGTTTCGCGGGCAGGATCGAGACCGCACCTTCTACGACGGCCACACCTTTTGCGGTAATCCCATTACTTCGGCCGCGGCTCTGGCAGCTCTCGACATCTACTCGGACGACGGATTCGTCGCAGGTTTCCAACCCTCGAACGAGCTTTTGAAGAGAGGGATGGAGCAAATCGGTTCTTACCCCTGTGTGGAATATTTCAGGACACTTGGAATGATAGGAATGTGCGCCTTCACCCAGGACTCCGGTGGTGCCGTTCTGGCTCGACAGGTGGCGCAGGAGGCACTCCAGCGGGGTCTTTTTATCCGGCCGCTGGGCGATGTGCTCTACCTCTGGCCGCCGCTCGTGGCAACCGCCGAGGAGCTTGACGCAATGATCGATATTTTCAAAGGTGCGATCGAGCACGTCGTCGAAACAAGCGCCACACGGGAAACGACGAACGCGATGAACACCAACCGCCGAAACTTGAAGGCAGCCGGGGAAGCAAAACCCTGACCGCTTTCCGATCGATCCGGCGATAGACGATTGGAAGAGGACAAACAACGAGGAAGTCGATGAACGAGATCCGACACGATTGGACGGTCCAGCAGCTGCGAGTCACATACGACCTGCCGCTGAACGAACTGGTGTATCGGGCCCAGACACTGCACCGTCGCTTCCACGATCCCACCAAGATCCAGATGTGCACGCTGCTGAGCATCAAGACCGGAAACTGCCCCGAGAACTGCGGCTACTGTCCACAGAGCGCTCATTTCGAGACCGAAGTGGACGCGCATGGGTTGTTGAAGATGGAGGAGGTCTTGACCGCCGCCCGCAGGGCCAAGGAGAGCGGCTCCACACGTTTTTGTATGGGAGCTGCCTGGCGCGACGCTCCCGACGATGAACAGTTCGACTCTGTGCTCGAGATGGTACGGGGAGTGCGCGCCCTCGAGCTGGAAGCCTGCTGCACGTTGGGGATGTTGACGCGAGATCAAGCCGGGCGGCTGGCCGAGGCAGGATTGACTGCGTACAATCACAACCTCGACACGAGCCCTGATTTCTACTCCAACGTCGTGACCACCCGCACCTATGAAGATCGTTTGCAGACCCTACAGTTCGTGCGAGAAGCTGGCGTCACCCTTTGCTCTGGCGGGATTCTTGGTATGGGGGAAACGATTGACGATCGAATGAAGATGCTGGCTGTCCTGGCGTCACACGACCCTCATCCCGAGAGCGTACCCATCAATCTGCTGGTGCGGGTCGCTGGAACTCCAATGGCGGATTTGCCCTCGGTCGACCCGATCGAGATGGTGCGCATGATTGCCACCGCCCGCATTGCCATGCCCGCCAGCATGGTGCGGTTTGCCGCCGGAAGGACCGGATTATCCGTCGAGACCCAGGCACTTTGCTTTCTGGCCGGTGCCAACTCGATCTTTGCCGGAGATCGTCTTCTAACGACCCCCAATCCTGGTGAAGACCATGACAAGAGACTGCTGGCGGAAGTCGGTTTGGAGCCGATGGAAGGCGGTTCCACGATGGTGGCTGGGGCCGCGGGGAATCCTTCAATACGCCCGAATGCGGCGAGACCGTTCGAAACCTGATCTTTTAACCTGAATTTAACAAAATTCTTGCGGCTGGTGGGCGTAGTAGTAATAGTAGATAAAGGGTGTACACCCTATATCCAAGCGCAACAGGGGAAACTATGAGAAAAGCAAGCTGGTACGCCGGAGCCTGTCTCATCCTGGCCTCAATCTGCTTGCAGCCGGCGGCTGCACAGGAAAGGCGTGGGAGGGGAGGGCCCGACCCTGAGATGATACTCGATCGCTTCGATACGAACGAAGACGGCAAGCTAACCTCCGACGAGATCCCCGAGCAAGCCGGGCGCTTCCTTCTGCGCCTGGACCGGGACGGCGACGGGGAAATCACCCGCGAGGAAATGTCACAGATGCGCGGCCGCGGGCGGGCCATGGGTGCAGGGGGTGCAGCGGCCCAATCGGGCCAGGCGGCGGCAATGATGAGCGGTTTCGAAAACTCCGCCCCCACGGTAGGAGCGTTGCTGCCCGATTTGACCCTGTACGACGACCAAGGGGAAAAGATCAACCTCCGCGAGATCACCAAGGGACAGTACACGGTCCTGGTTTTCGGCTGTTTGACCTGACCGCCGTTTCTGAGAAACGTCCCCAGTTTGGAGACGATCTATCGCGACTACGCGCCGAAAGGCGTCGACTTCTACTATGTCTACAAGGCTCTGGCCCACCCGGAGCTCAACGGCTATATCACTCCGTTCTCTCTCGACGAACGGTTGATGCACATCAAGGAAGCCAAGCGCACCATTGGAAGCGAAATCACCTGGGTCTGCGACACCATGGCGAACGACGTGAAGCATGCCCTGGGGAGCGCACCGAACTCCGAGTTCATCATGGACCCGGAGGGCAAGGTTGCAGAACGGCGCCTCTGGAGCCGCCCGGAAGAGCTACGGTCAGACCTGGAGCGTTTGGTAGGTCCAGTGGAAAACCCGACCCGGGTTTCCGATCTCGACTTGAGGGTGGAGCCTCCACCCAAGGTAGCCTCATCCGGCATCGTGTCCCGGGTCCAACTTCCCGGCAGAATGCGGCCGATCCAGTTCCAGCCGAAACCGGCAAGACAGCCCTTTTACGCCAAGCTTCGCGCCGAAGTGGATCAAGGTCTGCTGCGAGGCAGCAAAGGAAAGCTGTATCTCGGTTTTTTCCTGGATCCGCTGTACGGAGTTCACTGGAACAATCTGGTCGATCCGGTGAAGTACGAGATCAAAGCGCCCGATGGAATTGTGGTTTCGCCGACCAAGGGCGTCGGACCCAGGGTGAAGGATGCATCCGATATCGATCCTCGGGAATTTCTGCTCGAAGTCGAGAAAACGACGGAGTCCGATGAGCCGTTACAATTGACGGTACGGTACTACGGGTGCAATGACGCCGAGGGGTGGTGTGTTCCGGTCACTCAGGAATACGTCATCTTTCTGAAGCCGGATCCGGACGGAGGCTCGCGCATGAATCCACGCGGCCCCGGAAGGGGACGCCGCGGTTCGGGTTCACCCATGGCCATGGGTGGATCCGGGGGCGGACCTGGAACCCAAGGAGGACGCGGTCGCCGCCCGGACCCTGAGCAGATGATGCAGCGGCTCGACGCCAACGGAGACGGAAAAGTCACTCAAGAAGAAGTTCCAGAGCAAATGTCCCGTTTTCTGGAGCGCATGGACCAAGACGGGGATGGGGTCGTCACCAGGGAAGAAATATCCGAGGCCGGACCGCCTCCAGGCGGCCGTCAGCCAATCCAGTGATGGATCAGTGGCACGCATTGGTGCCGCCCGGCTCTCGATTATCCCCTCTCCAGGGGTGGATTCTCCGTCCGCCCCTGGAGAGTTCCTTTCTTCACGCTTGGCCGCCATTAGCTACGGTGATCATTCTTCGGCAAGCAGCGCCTCAGCAATCTGATCCCATTCTTCGGGAAATGTCGCCGACGACATCGTGCGACCCGCGCGGGAATACCAGTACCCCGCATTGGACGAGTCCCCTTCCTTGCGATGAAGGTAAGCATGGACCCAGGCGGCCGAAGCGTCGTTGAGATTCTGCACTACCTGATGCGCGCCGTCCCAATCTCCGCGTGCTTCCAGCCAGAGTGCTCGCAGAACGGCACTGAGCGTGCTGGGTGGGGGCTCACTCGAAGTCGTTTCCTTGAACTCAGTCAAATTCATCTTGATCCTCGTCGTCAATGACGTCTTTTTGTTTGTATGAAACGATGCGGCAGGTATAGTGACGGAACTGGATAATTGCAAATAGGAACCCTCCCGATGCTGCAAATTATACGTCAAGTTCCGCCGTCGAATATCAACGTGTCGATGCAACGCGTGCCGAGAGAATCCTACCTACAAACAACAGTGGGGTCCGAATGAAGCTTCTTTTCTTGCCAGTCATCTTATCCACCATGACGAGCGTGGCCCTTGTTGCCGGTGATTTTCGAGCTTCCGCAGCGAAGGTGGATATTACACCCGATGACAACCAACCGCTCATAGGATACGGGCCTCGTCGATCTGAAGGTATCCACGACCGGCTTTATCATCGGGTGGCCGTGTTGGATGACGGGCAGACCACCTTTGTTTTGGTGTCCAGCGACTTGGGAGCGGTCTCCCCTAACGTCTATGATGACTTTGCCATGGCTCTGGAAGAAAAAACCGGCGTCGGAAGGAAGAACTTCTGGTGGGCGGTTACCCATACCCACGGGGCACCGGCGGTAGGCCCTTTCGTGCTCCGTAAGTCATTGCGCAGAAGTAGCCAAACCGAATGGGACCCTGCCTATGCGAACCTCGTCAGGGACCGTTTGATAAAGGCAGTCCAACAGGCCATGGAGGGCCTGGCTCCAGCCCGCGTCGCTGTGGGTAAGGGAATGTCGCTGGCTAACATAAACCGGCGTGCCGAGGAAGTCGACGGAACGATCAAGTTAGGCCTCAATCCCGATCGGCCCGTGGATCGCCAGATCGGCCTGATCCGACTAGACGAGGAAAATGGTAATCCCATCACGCTGATCGCCAACTATGCCATGCACGGCACCGTGCTGGGGGCGGTAAAACTAATCAATGGGGATGCTCAAGGTGTGGTGGCCTCCTATGTAGAGGACAAACTCGGAGCTCCGATGCTCTATATCAACGGCGCGGCGGGAAACGTAGGTCCCATTTATTTCTTCAATGGCCATTTTCGAAACCTGACCAAGTTCAACGTGCTCTTGGGAGATAGGATCCTGGAGGCAAATCGTTCCATTCAAGCGGATACGCGGGGCGTAACCAAGATGCACGTGGACTCAACCTTCGTGGAGACGCCGCTGAAGGCGGGGCTAGAATTGCCGGAAGAATTGTCGGGTTATTATCGGGTTTCCGATACCGGAGAGAGGCTGATCCGGATCCCTATCCGTTTTCTGCGAATCGGACGAGACACGGTCATTTGGGCCGCGCCGCTCGAGCTTTTCACTCAGATTGCCATGCGCATCAGGGATCTTTCCCCTTTTCCGAACACGTTCTATTTCGGCTACACGAACGGCTACCTTGCTTACCTTCCTATCAAGGAAGCATTCCCGGAAGGGGGATACGAGGTCGGCGTAACAATCTACACAGAAGAGGCAGAGGAAGATCTCACTCAGGGAGTGCTCGAGCACCTGCACGGAATGTCGCGTTGAGAAGATCCGCAACGATGTAGTAAGCCGGTAACTGTGGTACTCCTGCATGCCGAAGGAGGCGCTCCAATCGCGGATGACTTCTTTCGTTTGGTGGCCGAACTGAGAAAGTGAAATGCGACTGAAGACGATATTTTCCCTGCTCGTGGGTGTTCAGGTGCTTCACTCATTAGAGGAGTACTTCTTCAAATTGTATGACGTGTTTCCACCCGCGGCGTTTCTGAGCGGATTGGTGTCTCAGGATCTCGAACGGGGATTCGTGATCATAAACTCGTCCGTCATTCTGTTCGGTTTCTGGTGTTTTTGGTGGCCGATCCGGCGCAATTGGGCGTCGGCTGTTTCGTTCGCCTGGTTTTGGGTGTGTCTCGAAGTTATAAACGGAATCGGCCACCCGACTTGGTCGTTGCTTCAGCAGGGCTACACGCCCGGCTTGGTCACGGCGATTTTTTTGTTTCCGTTGGCAGTGTTGCTGGCACGCGAACTGATCTCAGAGCAAAGGATGACGACGACTAGCTAAACAAACGCGAGGGGTTGTTGAGAACAGGCGTGTTTGTGGAGGAATGATCGCCGCTGGCCAAGACGGAGCCTGACAAGTCGCCTCGCTGTGGGCTCATCGGAAACTCCAATCCGCTGTTTCGTCAAGTGAATTACCCTCGCCTGAAGGCGAGGGCTTCGGTCGTCGGCTGAAGCCGACTAAAGGCCTCGTCTCATAGAATGGCCTATTCCGTTATCTTAAAGTCCCGGTCCTCCTGGGGCTCGACACCTTGTTGCTCAATGTACTGCTTGATCACTTCGTCCGTCACATTTCCTGTCGTACACACAAAGTACCCTCGTGCCCACAGGTGCCGGCCCCAGAACTCCCTTTGCACCGACCTATATTCCCTCATTAGATGGTGACTGCTCTTCCCCTTCACGGCCTGCATGATTCGGCTCGGCGACACCTGCGGCGGCATGCTCAACATCAAGTGCACATGATCTGGACTCACATTCCCTTTCACAATCACCACATCCTCAGATGCACAGATCTCTCGGATCAGCTCTCTTGTCCTTCTGGCTATGTCCCCCTTCAGGACCGGCTTGCGGTACTTCGTGATAAACACAAAGTGATATTGCAGCTCATAGACTGTGTGCGATCCTTTCCGGTATCTCGGCATGCATCATTGTACCGCAAGCCTCCTAAAGGCTTCGCCTGAAGGCGAGGGATTTCACCCATCCCCGAGTGGGACATTAATCAGCGGCCAGCCGGTGGTCAGGGGTAACCCTGTTCGGCGGGCCACGCGGCGTCCCGCTTCGATCGCGTCCGCAACGATTTCGCTTTCGCCCTTCATCCGACCCTCCCGGACAACGTGCTCGCCATCGATAAAAACGTGGACGGCCCGGGGGGAGCTGTGGACCAGCGCGTTGGCGACATTGAAGATGGGCGACCCAACGTCGAAAACGGCGATGTCGGCCCGACGGCCCGGCTGGAGCGAGCCAATCCTGTCAGACCAACCGGATGCCTCCGCGCCGCCCAGAATCAGCCACTCCAAGACTCGCTCCGCGGTCACGGCCGCTCGATCCTGGCGAGCTTCCGCATAGATATTGCAGGTCAGTCCCGCCGCCTGCAGCAGGTTGACATGATTGGAGGCATTCAGGGCATCCGTCCCCAGCGCGACATGCTTCATATCAGGATGCCGCCCGACGCGAGTGATCCCAGACGGGAGCCGCATCGCGGATGTGGGAGAGAAAACGACCGTGGCGCTCGTGCGGTTGACCGCTGCGACCTCTGCATCCGAGACATGAATCCCGTGCCCGACAACTGCACGATGGTCCAGCACGCCCAGCTTCTCCAGATGAACGAGCGGATCACGACCGGTCCGCTGGCGAAAGAATTTGCCGTCGCCCTCGCTGGGAGAAATGTGAAACGTCCAGTGGCGATCCTGTTCACGAGCCAGCTCGGCAGCCGCCAGATAGAGTTCGTCTGAACAGGTGAAGCTGCCCAAAAGGCTCGGTGCCACGTGCACCCGTCCGGCCGGCAGTTCCACGGCGTCCTGTAACCGCTTGATGGCTTGCGCAGTCTTCATCGCGAAGATGCCCGACTCCGGCCAGAGATCCCCCACCCAAACGCCGATAGAGCCGCGAATCTTCATCTCCTTCAATCCATCGAGGACTGCCTCCGGATGATGACAGGTGGCCGCTTCGATGAAGGTCGTCGTGCCCTGGCGCAACATTTGAAGCGCCACAAAGCGCGCCGCGGCCCGATCGTCCTCGGGCTTGGATTGTTCGTAGGCGGGCACGACCCATTCGGTCATGTGAGTCGCGAGGGAGATGTCATCGGGCTCGAGTCCGGGATAAAGATTATCGCCCGTTAAGTGAATATGACCATTGATGAGACCGGGCAGTGCCACCCGGCCAGACAGGTCTATCTTTCGCCCCGCTTGCCATCGGGCCAGCACCTTCCCCGAACTGCCAACCTCGGCAATGGCGCCCTTCTTAATGGCAATGGCCCCATTGCGGTAGACACGACGCTCCGCATCCATCGTCACGACCACCGCATTGGATAAGATAAGATCGGCCGTTCGGGGGGCAGCGGGAGCGGGTTGTTCCTGCATGGCGGCTCCTTGCAGGTTCAGTCCAGTCATTGCCGTCCCGGTCACCTGGATGAACTGCCGGCGGTTGAGCGAGCGAGGTTCGCGCTTCGATCCGTCTGTTGACATTCTATTTCAGCAACTGGATGTGCTTTCCCAAATGTATCGCCAAAACTTCACGATAGAGATCTAAGTTGTTATTGAGGTTTTCAAGCAACCGATCTTTATAAGATGGTGCTCCACCAGTTTCTCCAGAGAGGATCGATCCAAAGGTGACATGCAGGATCTGTCGCCCGGGCTCTTGGTTCAGATAGATCTCTTCCAACTGATCATCCCCCGGATATTCCGGAACCTGGTTCAACTTCGCAGAAATGTGGTAGGTCGCCTTGTCTGTTTCGAACCGTCCGCGGCAAAACTCGATGATTTCTCTGAAGTATGTCTTGTCTGTGCGGCAGACCACGCGCAAGGCCTCCAGATAGCTGGTACCCGCGGTCTTCACATGCAGCAATTCGCCACTGAGGCGTGAGGCAATCGGATAGATCTTGAACTTGTCCGAGCCGCTATGAAGACTCAATTTGTACGGGCCGCAGAATTTTGCGATCGCAACGTGACGCGCATACTGTGCTTCGAAAACGCTCAGATCACCTCTGTAATCAATGCCCTTTTCGAAATCGCCAATGAAGCGCGGCGCCAAGCTCACCAGTTCAACTCCCAGGCGGTTGAGCTCGAGTCCTATATACAAATGCTCCATCAAACTCGTTGGCGTGGGCGTCTCATCGACCGACATCTCCACTTCAAAGGGTCGCCCACCACAGGATTCTTTGATCCACCCAAACATCTTCTGGGTGTATAACAAGGCCGGGCCGTACTTGACAAACGCACGCGTCAAGGCAGCCTTATCATCAAATGCGATGGGATTCGCTTCGTCAATCGTAAAGGCTTTGCCCAGATATCGATCATAAACTTCTTTTCGGTCCACGTCGTTTTTGGTCGCGGCTTCGATGTAGGAGGACTCCAGGGCCTGCTCCGTGAGTTCATCCGCATCGGCGTTTACGTGCAAACTCGGGTCAATGGTGAAGAAATCAAACCCTACTTCCGCAGTGCGCTGAATGTCTTCCTGGGTCTGCAGGTGATCGGCATCCGAGCCCCAAGCTCCATTCCAACCTTCTTTGGCCACAGCCGCCACCGCCGCATCCATGACTTGCGGGGGTGTTCGGTTGGTGCGGCGCATTTCGCGAATGGACTGCTGGGCGAAAATGGGAGCAAAGCCGGATCTCCTGACGGCATCCATGTGACCGGGCGTGGCCAATCCCAACCGATCGCCGAATCCAAAGGAACGTTTTAGTCCAAGTACTTCCGGGCGCGCCGCCATGGTGGCTTCTCCTTCGCAAGGGGCCGTTGATAGTCTTACGGAGCTTCTTAATGCAATCGCCTTTGACTATAATAGCGCAATTCTATAACAGAAAAAGAGGAAGCCCATATCATGAGTCCGTCTGCCACCGAGGAACTGTTCGACCTTACCGGAACCGTCGCTGTGGTCACCGGCGCCTATGGCGCCCTGGGAAAATCAACTGCAGTGGGGTTGGCCAGAGCCGGCGCAAAAGTCGGACTGCTTGGCCGCAAGGCGGAGGAGCTCGACAAAGTAGCGGAAGAGATCCGAGCGCGGGGCAGAGAAGCGCTGCCCTTGGTCGCAGATGTTCTTGATCGAGGCCAATTGGAAGAGGCATTGGCTAAAGTTGTGTCCGCCTGGGACCGAGTGGACCATCTCTTGAACTACGCCGGCGGCAACCGACCCGATGCAACCACCAATCCGAATCAAACTTACTTTGATCTTCCCGTTGAGGGTTTGGAAGCAGCGACGCGCTTGAATCAACTCGGCACCTTGTTGCCATGTCAAGTCTTTGGCAAACATTTCGCCGAACGCAACACGGGCAACATTCTCAACGTCAGCTCGATGGCTGCGTTCAAACCGCTTACACGCGTCGTGGCATACAGCGCCGCCAAGGCCGCCATCGCAAATTTCACCCAATGGCTCTCCGTTTACATGGCCAAAGAGCACTCTCCCGAAATCCGCGTGAATGCCATCGCCCCCGGTTTTTTTCTCGGCAATCAAAACCGCGCTCTGTTGATCGACGCCGAAACCGGTAAGCTGACGCCGCGAGGTCAAAGCATCATCGACCACACTCCCATGGGACGCTTTGGAGAAGCCGAAGAACTACTGGGCGCGGTTCAAATGCTCCTCTCGCCTGCCGGCAAATTCATCACCGGTGTCGTGATTCCCATCGACGGCGGGTACTCGGCCTTCGGAGGCATCTAACCGGCCACCTCTCATGATTCGAACCATCCTGTTGCTCTCATTGCTGACGACGTTGCCCGCCCCCGCGCAGGAGACGATGTACGAATACGGCCCGGACTCGTCGCGGCAACAAGGCGTGCCCGTGGGCAAGGTCGCGATGCACCTTTGGAAGGACAGCAGGGTCTTCCCCGGCACCATCCGGCGCTACTGGACTTATGAACCCGCGCAGTACGACACGGCCAGGCCTGCCGCGTTGATGGTCTTTCAGGACGGTCACGCCTACGTCGCCGACCAAGGCCAGTTTCGTGTACCGATCGTGTTCGACAACTTGATTTACAAGGGCGAAATGCCCGTGACCATTGGTGTGTTTATCGACCCTGGGCACAAGAAGGAAGAGCTGCCGGACAAGCCGGGCTGGCGGCCGCCGCCGGAGAATCGCAGCGTCGAGTACGACACGCTCGGTGACGACTACGCGAAGTTCCTGCTAACGGAAATCCTGCCCGAGGTCCGCAAATCGTACAGCATCACAGATGCCGCCGCTGCTCATGCCATTTGCGGCATGAGCAGCGGCGGCATCTGTGCGTTCACGGTCGCGTGGGAGCGGCCCGACGATTTCCGCAAGGTGCTGAGCCACGTGGGCAGTTTCGTCAACATCCGTGGCGGTCACAACTACGCCACACACATCCGAAAGACGGACCGCAAACCGATCCGTGTCTTTCTGCAAGGTGGGGCGAAGGACCTGGACAACACTCACGGCAACTGGCCACTGGCTAACCAGCAGATTTACTCTTCGCTGAAATTCAAAGATAACGACGTCAAGCTCGCGTTCGGCGAGGGAGGCCACAACGGCAACCACGGCGGCGCCATCCTGGCTGACTCGCTCCGCTGGCTTTGGCGCGGCTACGAGTTGCCGGAGTGAACTGTGGTTGCAATTTCTGTTCGCGGAAGTAGTGACGGTCCGTGCTAGCGCCCTGAAGAAAGTAGAGCGGCGGCTTCCCGGTGAACCGGATCGAACAACCCCAGTAGCCGCTCGACGACCGCGGGGTATCGCTCGGCAACATCTTGCTGTTCCGTGGGGTCGGCAGCAAGATCAAACAGCATCATTTGCTTGGGGGCAACACCCGTCAATACTCCGGGAAAATCGCTCGGCCGCGCCTGCTCGTATGGGGCGAGAATCGTGACCCCGTCGGGGGCGCGCGGGTCTACCCACTCGTCCCCGCGGCTGGATTTTTCCATTGGTTGCTCGACGAGCAATTTCCAGCGTCCTGCCCGGAGCCCCATCAGTCGGTCGCCCCTCATGAAAAACAGGGCTTTGTGTGGAGAGCGGCTCTCCATACCCGTCCACAGTGGCAGCAGGTTCTTTCCGTCCATCGGGTTGGCCGGCGAGTCCACTGTGCAAATGCTGAGGATCGTCGGAAAGATATCGATCGCCCCCGCAATCTGCGTCCGAGTCTGGCCTTCAGGGATCTTGCCGGGCCAGCGAACAATCATGGGAACGCGGATTCCCCCTTCCCAGACCATTCCCTTCATTCCGCGCAGTCCTGCAGTGCTCCCGCCGTACCAGGGACCGTTGTCGGAAAGAAAGATCACGAGCGTCTTTTGGTCGAGATCGAGCGTTTCCAGTTTCTGCAGTATCTGTCCGACCGACCAATCCACTTCCGCGACCACGTCCCCATAAAGACCGGTGCCGGTCTTGCGGTAGAAGTCTTCGGAGGCCGCGAGCGGTTTGTGCGGCATTGCATGGGCCAGATAAAGGAAGAAGGACCGGTGCCGGTTAGCCTCGATGAACCGTAGAGAGCGTTCCGTATAACGCTTGGTGAGGTTGGCCTGAACTACCGGATATTCGACGACCCGGTCGCCTTCGATCAGTCGCACCGGGCGCATGTCATTGGAATAGAGAATGCCGAAATATTCATCGAAACCATGATGGATGGGATAGAACTCCGGTTTGTGTCCGAGGTGCCATTTCCCGACGTGCGCGGTGGCATAGCCGGTCGCCCTCAAGGCCTCTGCAAGGGTTTCTTCGCTGGAAGGAATCCCAATATCATCCTTACCTGTATCGGGCGATGGGTTCGTCCAGACGCCGGTACGGAAAGGGTAGCGACCGGTCAAAAGGGATCCCCGGGTCGGCGCACAGTAAGGGACCGGAACGTAGAAGTTGGTGAAGCGGACACCTTCGGAAGCCATCTGATCCAGATGCGGGGTTCGAAATCGGTCGTGGCCGTAGCATCCGAGGTCTCCATAGCCGAGATCGTCCGCCAGGATGAGCACGACGTTAGGTCGAGACCCGTAGGGCGAGGATTCAGGGGACGGTGTTTCGTGGCGGGCGGCGAGGGAACTCCCAGCCCACATGCATAGCCATGCCGCATAAACAAAGTGGCGGTATCGAAGACAGCGGCAAGATGTTCTATTCATGACTACTCCCCGGAGTCTAGACATTCATACCGTGCCTGTTTGTAGGGTGGCGCCATCCCATTGTACGTTGGCGACGCCGACGGTCAAGGGAGCAGCCGCCCACGGAGGGGGCGGCCTACATCAGCTGTGTCATCGTTCGAATTGTTGTAGTGTCCCGCCAATGGCCAGACTACAATTGCTCGGTTGCCTGTTCTTTATTTCATCCATAGGTTAGTGCCATGTCTACATTCAAGCCTTCGCTTCTTTTGGTCTTTCTTTTTTCCCTGAACCTCTCCGTCCACGCTGACGAGCTTACTACCTTCCGGTTCGACCTGGGAACAGAGAAATCTCCCGTAGCCGCCCGCTTTACCCGCGTCACGGCTCAATCGGCCTACTCGGCCGCTAGCAAATTCGGCTGGATGAAGCACGAAGGCGAAGGCTTTGACCGCCAGCGGCCCGAGCGCAGTTCGGCCTGGGACGGCCCCGGCGGTCAGCTGATTCCACGAGACTACATCATCTACAAAGAGCACAACGACGTCACGCGCGACGGTATTTCAAGCGAGCAAGACTTGGTGTTTCGCGTCGATCTTCCGAACGGAGACTATCGGGTCGCCATCACGCTCGGAGACCTGGAACGAGCGATATGCTCGCAGCAGATCTACCTCAATGACAGACTCGTGGGGAACGTCGACGCCAAGCATTTTGCCCGGCGGGGAGGACCGGATCACCAGTACGGTTTTCCTCGAAAAGTCCGCCGGACCGTTTCCGTGGCTCAGGGCTTGCTCACCATTCGCATCCATGGGGACGACACCGGTTTCCACGCTCGATTTCTCGAGGAATACGAAAAGCCGCCTCCGGTCAGTTATCTGCGCGGTGATCCCGTGCGCAGAGAGAAACCCGCCAAACCCGACGCCACGCAGTGGGGAGTGGGAAAGAGAGGACAGCGAATCGGCGGCTCCGTCTGGGTCTGGGAAGACATCGGCGGCCCCTTCACGCAAAACTCTCTGATGGCAATCGAAGTGTACCCCTTCGTCAAGCCGCCCCTATGGATTGAAGAGGGCAAGCTGGCGGCCACCGTCGATGACGCGCAGCTTCAGCGCGCCGTGGGTTTCTTCAACCAGGGAAGATTCGAGGATTCCCAAAGCGCCTTCGACGACGTATCCGACGATTACAGTCGCGCATTGGGACACCTTTGGCTCTCCGGGCATCCGAACTACGAGAAAGAGCGCGCGCTTCTTCCGAAGGTGCTGGATGCATTCGAACGGCTCGGGGCCGCCAAACGCCATGATCTGATGTTCGCGGAAAACCTGGAGAGCGCCCGGCGCCTGGACAAGGCAGTCTATCGGTTCGACCACAAGGCCGACCAGCAGCGAACCTACAACGAGTTGCTCCTGATATCGGGCGAAGTCCTCTCAATGCAACCCGGCGATCCCACTTACTACAAGGGTCTCATTTATGCGGGTCGCGGCTACTACACGATCATTCCGCATCGTTGGGCCTTTGCGGCCGGCGCCGGCCGGCAGCAGTTCGAGAAGGTCCGCGCCGGCGGCTTTGGCGACAACCGGTTCGTCCGCTGGTATCTGGACGAGCATTGGTCCGAGCACCCTCCGGACTGGGTGTACGCCGACTACTCGGCCAGCAAGGCAGGGGCGCCCCGATGGGCGGCGGAGGTCTACGAAGCCTATAACCGGGAGCTCGACCTGACTTCCTGGTGGATGCAAAACCGGCAGGCTTCGGACGGCTCGATGGGTGGAGGCTGGGGTGACGATGTAGAAATCCTGCGCAGCTTTGGGATCTTCGGCAGTATCTGTTCGGACGCCAGCCCCTCGATTCTGGACGGGATCCGCCGGTTGGCCAACGGCGCATGGAACAGCGGGTCGGTCGACACCGATGCCGGGTACTTCGCCGAGGTCGGCGATACGGAACACACCGGCGAATGGACGGCCGATACCCTCGTTCCCATGATTCACATCGACTACGGCAATCCTGTTTTTATCGAGCGAGGGATGAAGACAGCCCGGCTCATGAGAGATCTCTGGATGGATTTCAACTCCAGGGGTCATTACTGGATTCGGTCCAACTTTCTCGGCGCTACGGGGGTCGGGGTCGGGCCGCGGGCCAACGAGTCGCGCATCAACTACCGGCCGGCCCTGCCGGCCCGCGCGGTGCTCTGGTACAACGGGTCGCCGACGATCGAGAAGCTGTATCTTCAGTGGGCGGACGCGTGGCTCGACGTGTCGATGTCTACCGACAGGGGAAAGCCGAGGGGCATCATTCCCCAGGAAATAGCGTTTGAGGGCAGCCGGATCGGGGGGGTGAATGCACCGCATTGGTACAAGGCCGATAGGCCCCCGGGAACGGTGAACTATGACTATCGAGGAGCGGGAGGCTATCACGACTACATCGTAGATCTATTTCTCTATGCCTATGAAACAACCGGGGACAGGAAGTACCTCGAGCCCATGCAACTGGAGTCCGAGTATGCTCTCGAGCACTGCCCCCCGAAAATTCTCGAATCTCTCGCCTCCCCTTCACCACGGCCGCTACCGTTTTTCATCAAGGAACTGCCAGCGGGAAGCACGGAATGGCTCGGCGCTCAGCTCGCGCCATGGCCCGCGCAGTGGGAGAACATCCGCCGTGTGATGTTTCCAGATGAGCTCACGGATCAAGGTAATCTGTGGTCTCTGACAGAGGTCGCCGACATGGCGGCGCGCGAAGTGGCGGGAGCCCGCCGCCGCTGGCCGCAGGTGACCACCGAATGCATCGCGACCGATCGGGTCAGCTATCCCGGCATGGCAGCGGCCGCTCGTGTCATGACCGGCCTGAAAGTACTGGGCCAGGACCCACTGGTAACCTATCGGGGCCTGGGTCGGGATTTCGCGGCCGCGGTGTTGAAGGTTGATCGCTCCTTCCTGCGTGTCGTCTTGTTCAATATCGCGAATGAAAACAAAGCTGCCAATATCATTTCCTGGCTCTTCGAACCTGGAACCGACTACGGAATCAAGATTGGGCCGGATCGCAACGACGATGGGAAAATGGACGCTGTGGAACACGAGCGCGCATTGCATGTCGCCCGCAGGGGCCAAGAGATCGAATTCCAGCTTCCGGCCAGATCCCAGTATGTGGTCGAGGCCAGGAGAATCGGATCACCGAAAAAGCGGTCACGGTCAGCGGATCTCGGACTCTCGCGCAGGGATGTCGTGTTCGTTCCTCAGTATCGTCGGGTCGAGGTCACGATCCACAACGTGGGCAGCAAAGGTGCGAGCGGAGTAGAAGTAGCCTTGCTGGAGGGAAAGACCGAAGTCGGCCGTCAGACGATTCCCCACATCGCGGCCCCGCTGGATCTGGATCCGAAGTCGGTCCGCATCCATTTTGGCTTCCTGCCCACGAAACCGAAGCACGCGTTCACCGTGATCGTGGACCCGGCGGACTCGATTAAAGAAATCACGGACCGGAACAACAGACTGCAGGTAACGCTCGAGACGCCCCTGAAGGCCCGAAAGAGACACAGTCATCCCTGAGCGCTTGAGCGCTGTCGCGCTCGCGGTCAGCTTTTGATTGCTTTCTCGCGGACCAGTGCACCAAAGGCGTGGGTGAGGCAAACCGGAGTTGAGTGCTTAGATGAATAGAATACCGATTCCTGCTTGGGTGCTCATCCCTATGGTCTTTGTCTCTGGGTGTGCGGAGGGGCCGGAGACACTCCTGACGAACAAGCCGAATTTCGTCGTCTTGTTTGCGGACGATCTAGGATACGGAGATCTTTCCAGTTTCGGAAATCCGACCTTGATGACTCCCAACCTCGATCGTATGGCCAGGGAGGGCGTCAAGTTGACCTCCTTCTATGTTGCAGCGCCATCCTGTACTCCATCTAGAGCGGCCTTGCTGACCGGGCGCTATCCGATGCGATCCGGGCTCTACCGGGTTCTCTTCCCGGAAGACCCGGCCGGAATACCGGAGTCGGAGGTTACGCTGGGCGAGGCCCTCCAAAGCGAGGGCTACCGGACCATGGCGATCGGCAAATGGCATCTCGGGCACAAGGAAAAGAAGTTTTTGCCCACCTCGAATGGATTCGACCAATACTACGGCCTCCTGTACAGCAACGACATGATTCCTCCCTATGTCCAGACAAAGACTCCGCTGGAGCTGTACCGCAACGAGGAACCCATCGAAGAGCCCGTGGATCAATCGACTCTCACCGAGCGCTACGCAACGGAAGCCGTGCACTTCATTCGGCAATCAAGGGAAGATCCCTTCTTCATCTACTTGGCCTATACCATGCCGCATGTGCCGCTGTTCGCTTCTGAAGAGTTCTCCGGCAAATCGCGGCGGGGTCTCTACGGAGATGTAGTCGAGACCATCGACTGGAGCGTGGGGTACATCCTGGAGGCACTGGAGCAGGAAGGTTTAGATGACAACACTCTGGTGATGTTCACCAGCGACAATGGCCCCTGGCTCAGCAAGAAAACTCATGGAGGCACAGCCGGGCTGCTGCGCGAAGGGAAAGGAACCACCTACGAGGGAGGGATGAGAGTGCCCTTCGTAGCCCGGTGGCCCGGATCCATTCCGGAGGGCCTGGTATCGGCCGAAGTTGCCACGTCTATGGATATCTACCCGACCTTGCTCGCGCTGGCCGGTGCCAGCATCCCGGCGAATCGGACGCTGGACGGAAAGAACTTTCTGCCCGTATTGCAAGGGACCGGCGTTTCCCCCCACGAGGCCTTCTTCTACTACCGCGGACCTGTTCTCGAAGCAATCCGCCAGGGAAGATGGAAGCTTCGAATACCGGCGCACCGGACGGAATGGAGAAACTACCGGGACCGGGCAATGGAGAAGAGCCGGGATGAAGGCCGGACCTTCGCCGTGGCCGGTTTGCCCTGGGGGAACGGATCGCCCGAGCTTTTCGATCTGGAGACAGATCCCTCGGAACGTTTCAACCGCATCGAGGCCGAACCTGAGACGGCAGCGCAACTGAAGGAAAAGATGATACGGTTCGCCGAAGAGCTGGTGCCCGGGCCGGCATTCGCGCTGACGAGCCAGGGAAGGCCGAAGGAATGAGCATCCCTCTTCACGTTTTCCGCTTTCCGCCATCCGCTTTCCGACCTAACGGAATCTCATTTTATCCAGGTTGGCGATGAGGTATCGTTTGAGCGACTAGCAACTAGGAGGAAGTATGGATTTTGCTGAAACCGAGGAACAGGGCCTCATCCGAGAAAACGTGGGCAAGATCGCGTCGCAATTTGGGCCGGATTACTTTCGAGAGAAGTCGCAAGATCATGGCCTGTTGAAAGAATTGTGGAGCGAGATTGGCCAACAAGGTTTCGTCGGAATCAATCTCCCGGAAGAGTATGGAGGAGCGGGCTTGGGGATCACGGAGCTGGCCATCGTGTGTGAAGAGCTGGCCAGCCAAGGATGCCCCTTGCTGATGCTCGTCGTGAACCCTGCCATCTCCGGCACGGTACTGAAACTGCATGGAAGTCCGGAGCAAAAGAAAGAGTGGCTCCCCCCCATGGCGACGGGCGAGCGACGAATTGTCTTCGGCATCACGGAGCCGGACGCAGGGTCGAACTCACACAGGATCTCCACGACTGCGACGCGAAACGGCAAGGGATACGTTTTGCGCGGGACGAAGTACTACATATCTGCCGTCGACGAAGCGGATGCCATCCTGGTTGTGGCTCGAACCGCCCTCGACGAAAAAACCGGGCGGGGAGAACTGTCGCTCTTCATTGTCGACACCGACGCTCCTGGGCTACAGAAGGACATCATTCCGGTCGGGATCACGGCGCCGGAGAATCAGTTCACCTTGTTTTTCGACGACGTCGAGGTACCGGAGGATCGACTCGTGGGAACCGAAGGAAAAGGGCTCCAGCAAGTATTCTCGGGACTCAATCCAGAGCGCATCACCAGCGCGGCAGTTTGCAACGGAATCTCCAGGTATGCTCTCAAGAAGGCATCCAGTTACGCGAATGAGAGAAGTGTCTGGAAGGGAGTCCCGATCGGAGCGCACCAAGGAATCGCCCATCCTCTTGCCAAGGCGAAAATAGATGTGGAGCTGGCTCGCCTCATGACGACGAAGGCGAGCTGGCTCTTCGACCAGGGGTTGGATGCGGCAGAGGCATCCAATATGGCGAAATATGCCTCAGCCGAAGCCGCGGGGTTGGCGCTCGACCGAGCGATCCAGAGCCATGGCGGCAATGGTCTGGCCTACGAGTATGGGCTCGTCCACTTGTGGGGGCTCACGAAGCTGTTTCAGATCGCGCCGGTGAGCCGGGAGATGATCCTCAACTTCGTCTCGCAGCATTCACTGGGGCTACCGAAGTCGTATTGAGGAGCGGTCAGCTTTCAGCGACCCACTAGCGCGGGGCGCTAGTTACTTGCAAAAGAAACTGGCCGCCAGAAGTTCATTGCGTGCCATCATGCTGGGATGAGGCTCGGCAGTTAAAACCGACAGAGCATTGGTGCTTCTATGCCCGTCTTTCAGCGTGGTTCCGGTTCTTTGGCGGTCACTTGTTTGGTGGCGTGATTCTCGTTCCTTGATGGACGGAAGCTCGACCCCGTTTGAGAGGTTTTTAAACCCTTCCGCAACCGGGCCGAGCCCCCAACCGTTAAGGAGATTAAATTCTATGCCAAGACATCGAAAATCACGATCCAAATCGAAACGAAATCCTTTTACCTTCCCTCCACTCAATCTCAATGTTGCAGGCATCGACGTTGGAAATGCCCAACACTATGTTGCCGTGCCACAAGACCGTGATTCTGAACCGGTCCGTCGATTCGAGTGCTTTACGGCTGATCTGCATCGGTTGGCCAAGTGGCTGAAATCCTGCGATATCGACACAGTCGTCATGGAGTCCACCGGCAGTTATTGGATTCCTTTATATCAAGTCCTGGACGCTCGCGGCTTCACCGTCAAGTTGGTCAACGCTCACGATGTCCAGAAGGTCCCCGGACGTAAGAGCGACGTGAAGGATTGTCAATGGCTGCAAAAGCTCGAGACTTTCGGACTGCTCAAGAATTCCTATCGTCCTCCAAACGAGATCTGTGTGCTTCGAACCTACTGGCGTCAGCGAGATAATCTCGTCAAATCAGCCAGTACCTGTATTCAACACATGCAAAAAGCTCTGACAGAAATGAATATCCAACTCGCCAACGTCATCAGCGACATCAGTGGTGTCACGGGACTCGCAATCATTCGTGCTATCCTCGACGGCGAACGAGACCCTGACAAACTCGCTCAACTCAAACACCCCCGAATCCGATCGGGCCGAGATCTTATTGCCAAAAGTCTCCACGGCGACTGGCGCCAAGAATTGCTCTTTGTCCTCGGTCAGTCTCTGCAAATGTACGAGACCTACCAGAGTAAAATCGCTGACTGTGACAGAGCCATCCATGCCCATATCCAAACCTTCAACAACAAGGCTGATACCCAAACTCATCCATTGCCGGGACGCAAGGGATCGAAACCTCGCGGAAACGCTCCCCAGTTTGACCTACGCTCCGAACTGTATCGCATTACCGGTGTCGATCTTACTTCCGTGGACGGCATCGATGTCATGACCGCTTCTACCGTCATCGCCGAAGTCGGAGTCGATATAAGCCCCTGGAAAACTGAGAAGCACTTCGCCGCCTGGTTGGCACTGGCACCCTGCAATGCCATCAGTGGCGGCAAGGTAATTAGACGAGGGACCAAGCAAGTCAAAAACCGCACCGCCCATGCCCTCCGGATGGCTGCCTCAACACTCCGGCACAGTAAAAGTGCCCTAGGGGCCAACTACCGACGTCTCCGCGCCCGCTTGGGTCCCGCCAAGGCCATTACCGCCATCGCTCATAAACTCGCACGAATTATCTATCGCATGCTCAAATACGGCCAGCAATACGCAGACAAAGGAGCGCAATACTATGAGTCCAAGTACCAGGAACAACAACTCCGATACCTTAAGAAAAAGGCCAAACAGCTCAACATGCAACTGGTTCCATCTACAGCACTAACATGATTAGTTTCTTGAGAGCTTTCAGCGCTGACTGGCGCAACGCGCCAGTCGCTTGGGAACGTAACTGCGCAGCGCACCGTGAAAAAATGTGGTTTTTGACGATTTGCTAAGTTACACGCATAGCAGCAGATCCGCGAGCAGTTACTTAAGAGCCATTATCGACTACGCGTTCTTGGCCTCGGGCTAGTCACAAGCCCTTGCCCGCCAATTGGGTGCTACACAAAAATAGGAGATTGAGAGCTGAAAGCTCTCCAGTAACTGCTCACGGATCTGCTGTTATATGTGTAACTTAGCAAATCGCCAAGAACCACGTTTTTCAGGCTGTGCAGTGCAGTTACGTTCCCAAGTGACCGGCGCAGCGCGCCGGTCAGTCGCTGACAGCTGAAAGCTCTAAAACAAAAAACATGCCCCGAAGCAACCTCGATGAAATGACCCGACGGGGTCTCGCACGTCTCGAACAAGACGATCCGGCGCTCCATCAGTTGCTCGAACGTGAGTCGGAGCGACAGGCTCAGACTCTGTACATGGTAGCGGCCTCCAGTATCGCCGATCCCTCCGTGTTGGTCTGCGAAGCGACAGCCACAACCAACGTGACCACGGAAGGATACCCTGGCGCACGTTTCCACGCGGGATGCGCCGTCGTGGATGAAATCGAACGGCTCGCAATAGACCGAGCCAAGGCGGCGTTTCAGGCCCAATACGCGAACGTCCAACCCCATTCAGGCACGACCGCCAACACAACTGTCATATTCAGTCTGCTGAAACCGGGAGACACTATCCTTGGATTGGAGCTGAATGCCGGCGGACACCTGACTCACGGGTCACCCGCGTCGGCCGTCGGCCGGTATTTCAATGCCATCGGATACGGACTCGATTCTGAGGGACGCATCGACTACGATCAAGTTGCCCGACTCACCGCAGAGCACAGGCCCCGACTCCTCATCTGTGGAGCCAGCGCCTACCCGAGAATCATCGACTTCAAGCGTTTCCGAGAGATCGCCGACTCCGTGGGAGCGTATGTCCTCGCAGACGTTTCCCACATCGCCGGATTGATCGTGGGCGGCATGCATCCCAGCCCGATCGACTGGGCGCACTTCACGACCACAAGCACCTACAAGCAACTCTATGGGCCGAGGGGAGGTCTGATTCTGATCGGCAAAGACCATAAAGCACCGGCTCCGGACGGCAAACGAACTCTGGAGCAACTGATCCAGCGGGCGGTCTTTCCCTTTTCCCAGGGGACGCCCCATCTGGCGGCGATCGCGGCCAAGGCGAGGGCTCTGGCCCGCGTCACGCAGCCTGAGTTTCGTGACCTGGTACAACTCGTGGTTTCGGATGCTCGAGCGCTTGCTCGAGCCTTCATCCAGAAGGATTACGTAGTCCTGACAGGTGGCACCGACAACCATATGGTGCTGATCGATATTCTCGCGTCCAAGCACATGACGGGCTTGCTCGCAGAACAAGCCCTCGAGGAATGCAGTATCATCGTCAACAAGAACCGCATCGCGGGGGATACCAAGAGTGCTTTCGTCACAAGTGGATTGCGTTTGGGAACGAACTCACTGGCGCTGCGAAACATGGGGCCAGCCGAAATGATCCAATGCACGGACATCGTGGACCGGATCCTGTCGTCCGTCGAGATCCGAGACGATCGGGACTATCGTCTGCCTCCCGCTGCGAGAGATGGATTCAACCAGGAAGTTTCCAAGCTTTGTGAATCCTTCCCGATTCCACACTATCCTTCAGCGGGCCCCCAGCACTCCGGCGGTTGAACGAAACAGCAAGACTCAATCCAAACGCTTTCGAAAACGAAGCGCACTCAGCAACAAGGTGACCACACCGAAGACAGCCAGGGTCAGCGCCTGGGGCCAGAGATACTCTAGGCCTACTCCCTTCAAGAACACTCCCCGAACAATCTCCATGAAGTAGCGCAAGGGATTCAAGAAGGTGGTGTACTGCACCCACTCCGGCATATTTCGAATCGGAAAGGCAAAACCGCTGAGCATGAAGGCCGGCATGAAAAAGAAAAACGACGACATCATGGCTTGCTGCTGGGTTCGCGAGACGGTAGAGATGAAAAGGCCGACGCCCAGAGTCGTGAGGATGAACAAACTCGCACAACCGAACAGGGTCAGAGCGCTGCCTCGAAATGGAATGCGAAAAATAATCAGCGCGGCGGCCGTGATCAGGGCGACATCGATCAATCCGATCATCGCAAAGGGACACATCTTGCCCACCATCAATTCGATCGGCCGGATCGGAGTCACCATGAGCTGCTCCATGGTGCCGATCTCTTTTTCGCGCACGATGCTCATCGCGGTCAACATGATGGTCACCAGGGCGATGATGTTCACCACGATCCCGGGAACAAAATAATTCCGGCTCTTGACGTTTGGATTGAACCAGACGCGGCTCTCGACGGAAATGCGCGGGAGGTTCATACGGGGCGGACCCGTTGCTCCCCCAGTCCTTGCCATGATACGAGCGTTCCGCCGTTCCGATTCGACGCGGGTCGTGTAGGCCGATACCACCTGCGAGGCGTAGTTGGCGACGATTCCCGCCGTATTAGAATTCGTGCCGTCGACCAGAATCTGGATCGTCGCCATCTTCCCTTCTCGATGCAGCTGACGGGAAAAAGCGGGTAGCACCTGCACGATCGCTTGGATCGTACCCTTGTCCAGTGAGCGATAACTCTCCTTGGTACCGCGGCTGGACACAGAAGCTTCGATCTGGAAATAGGACGAGGCCTCGAAGGCCGACCTCAACTCCCGGCTTTCAGGCGAGTCGTCCATGTCGATCCAGCCAATCCGTGTGTGCTCCACGTCCAGGTTGACCGCATAACCGAAGATGAGAAGCTGGATGAGCGGCGGCGCCAGAAGCAGCACGCGCATACGCGGATCCCGGAGCGACTGCCGGAATTCCTTTCGGATGATCTCTTTCGTTCTCTCCCACATAGATTGAGTACCGCTCTACGCAATTTTCTGTTTCAACTGGCGCGTCGCGATAGCGAAGACCAGGACAGCATAGGTCACCAGGAGCGCAACCTCGAACCCGAGAATCTCGAGCCCGACGCCTCGGAGGAACACCCCTTGCAAGATGGTTACGAAGTATCGCGCAGGAAAAACATAGGAAACGGCCTGTATCACGGCCGGCATGTCCTCAACCGCGAAAATGAAGCCGGAGAGTAGAAAAGCGGGAAGAAACGACGTCAACAGGCCAAGCTGGTACGCGACCAACTGAGACCGGGTCGAGGCGGAGATCATGATGCCCCAGAAGAGCGCCCCGACCAGAAAGATGCAGCTGGTGGCGATAAGAAAGAAGATGTTGCCCCGCAGTGGAACCTCGAAAATCACAACGCCCACGAACAGGGCAATGAACATGTCGACGACTCCGAGACCGAAGTACGCCAGCATTTTCCCCAGCACCAGTTCCGGCGCCCGCAGAGGAGTCGACAAGAGCTGCTCCATCGTTCCCGTTTCCCATTCCCGGGCGATGGTCAAGCTGGTCAGCAAGGCCGCAATGATCATGAGGATCACGGCGGTCAGGCCCGGGACGATATAGTTCTTCGACTCCAGGTCGCTGTTGTACCAAATCCGGAGGCGCCCCTCGAGTGGGGGCTGGCTGCTCCCCTGCCCTCTTCGGTCCTGCGCCCGGGTGCGAACCTGCTGGTTGATCGTCCCGATGAGCGCGTTCGCGTATCCCAGCGCGATGGAAGCAGTGTTGGAGTCGCTCCCGTCCAGCAACAACTGGACCTTGGCCTGCTCGTTCGACGATAGAGACCGTGCGTAGTCCTCGGCCACCACGAGCCCCAGCAGACACTCACCGCTATCGATCATGCGTTCTATCGTCTTGTGATTTGCAACCGATCCGAGCACATCGAAGTATCGGGACCCTTCAAAACGGGATATCAGCTCGCGGCTCTCGGCGCTCTGATCCGCGTCGTAGACAACCGTCGGGATACGGTCCACGTCCAAGGTCAAGGCGTACCCGAACATGAGGAGCATCAAGAGCGGAACTGCCAGCGCCATCACCATGCTCCGGGGATCCCGGGCAATGTGCAAAAACTCTTTCCAGGCGATGGCTCGCGTGCGGCGCAGTTTCATGACGCCTTCCGCTCCTCTTCTCCGATCATGGCGACAAAGACGTCTTCCATCGAACGGGAAATGACTTCGAGGCGCTGGATCTGGATCTGTCGCCGCTCCAGGAGTTCTCGAACCTGAGGCGCGCCGGCCTGAGGATCATCGACCGTCACATGAAGTCCGGCGCCAAAGACCGCGACGTCCTGGATCCAAGTCTCGGGCAACAATAGCTTCATGGCTTCGTAGGGGCTCGAGCAATGCAGGGCAATCAAACCGTGAGCAGGCAGCTGATCTCTGAGATCCTTCGGAGCCCCCAGCGCGATGATCCGCCCCCGGTGCATCAAGGCGAGGCGATGACAGTGCTCCGCCTCGTCCATGTAGTGGGTGGTCACAAAGATGGTGTGACCTTCCTCGGAGAGCTGGTAGATCAGAGACCAGAAGGTTCGACGCGCAATCGGATCCACACCGGAAGTGGGCTCGTCCAGGAAAAGAATGGGTGGCTGGTGCAAGATGGCACAGCCAAGCGCGAGGCGCTGTTTCCATCCACCTGACAAGTGACGCGTCATGGTGTCTTTTCGATCCTGCAATCCGGCCATTTCGAGAACATACTGTTTGCGTTCCCCGCGGATGTTCCCTGGCACCCGATAGACGCCACTAAAGAAATCGATGTTCTCTGAAATCGTGAGGTCGTCATAGAGGGAGAACCTCTGCGACATGTAACCGATTCTGGTGCGAATCTTCTCCGATTCTTCGGCCACGTCCAGCCCGCCGACGAAGGCATGCCCTTCGGTTGGCGCGAGCAAGCCACAAAGAATCCGTATCGCAGTCGATTTTCCGGCGCCGTTGGGACCGAGGAATCCGAATATCTCTCCGGCCTCGACAGCCAGAGAAATCCGGTCGACGGCAACGAAGTCTCCAAACTTCTTGACCAGCTCTTTGACTTCGACGGCGTATCGCTTAGCGCTCACCGCTTTCCGCCTTCCCCTGTCCGCTGTCCGCTTTCCGAATCATTGCTATGAAGATGTCTTCCAGTGACGGCGTCACTCTCTGGATCTGTACCTGGCCCAAGCCGCGTCGCGTCGCATCCTCCGACAACCGCGCCGACGAGGCTTGCGCAGGTGAAAGAAACAAATGCAGCTCGCTGCCGAACGCCTCGACGCTCACCACACCCGGGCGGCCCGCGAGGTATTCACGGACCTCGTCGAGTCGCGGGGTCGTGACTTTGTAGCATTCCTCTTCGATTGCGCCCTTGAGCGCGTCCGGCGCGTCGCACTGGATCATTTGTCCTCGATGCATCAGGCCCACGCGGTTGCAACGCTCCGCTTCGTCCAGATACGCCGTTGTCACGACCACGGTCGTGCCCTCCTCGACCAGTTGATACAATATGGCCCAGAAATCACGCCGCGAGATGGGATCCACGCCGTTGGTCGGCTCGTCCAGAAACAGGACCTCGGGACGATGCAGCAAGGTGCACATCAAGGCGAGCTTTTGTTTCATTCCTCCCGACAGCTTTGCAGCCGCACGCTTGCGAAAGGGCTCCATCCGCGTCATCTTCAACAGACGGGACATCAGGGCCTCGCGTTCGGAAACGGCAAGGCCGAATAGCTCGCCGTAGAAGATCATGTTTTCTTCCACGGTCAAGTCCACATAGAGCCCAAAGCGCTGCGCCATGTAGCCGATCTGGTCCTTGACCGAATCAAGCTCTCGCGCGACATCGAGCCCGCAGACCGACACCTGGCCGTGTGTCGGGTCGAGCAGGCCGCAGATCAGCCTCAGCGTCGTCGTCTTTCCCGCACCATCCGGACCGACCAGGCCAAAAATCTCCCCTCGCTCGACCGTGAGGGTCAAATGGTCCACTGCCGTGAGCTCGCCAAACCGGCGTGTCAAGTCGGTGACTTGGATCACAGACTGAGATGAGTTCAAGTTATCCCTCCGACGAATGGAGATTGGTTTGGATCACAGACAAGGATGGCGTCGAATTATTTCCACCGGCAAATAGGGCACTACTTGGAGTATCACTCATCTGGCGGGTCCCACTCGGTCGCCAGGGGAATTTCGGCGTCGGCAGGCATATTCAACTTGAGCTCCTGGTTCGGATTGTCGATTTCGATCTTGATCCGATAGACGAGCTTCACCCGCTCCTCCAGAGTCTGAATCTGTTTTGGTGTGAACTCCGCCTCCGAAGATATGAAAGAAACTCGTCCCGGGTAGTCCTTCCCGGGAAACGAATCGGTCGTCACCCGGACCTGCGAGTTCAGCTGCACCCGGCCCAGGTCCATCTCGCCAACGTAGGCGCGCAGCCAGGGGCGATCGACGTCCGCAACCGTGACCACGGTGGTCCCGGGTGCCAAGATTTCCCCGACTTCTGCCGACTTGACCAAAACGACTCCGCTGATCGGCGACGCGACCACGGCATCATCCAGCTGTGCGTCGACAATGCGAACCCGTGCCCTGGCTTGCTCGATCTCGGCGAGGCGGGTTTCGATCTCTTGACGTTTGCGCTGGAGTTCCAATCGCGTGGACTCTGTCAGCCTTCGGCTGGCGTCCACCCGTTCCAGCTGGGCGCGGGCGGCATCGATTTCCTCTGCTCGAGGACCCTCGATCACCAGGGCGAGTTGCTGCTGCGCGCGCCGGAGTGAGGCCGATGAAGTCTCGAATGCAGATTTGAATTGATCGCGTTGCGAGGCGGAAATATCGTCGTTCTCGAACAGAGTGCGAGCACGTTCCCAATCGGCGCGAGCCGTCTCCTGCCGAGCCCCAGCTTCCTCGACGGCCGCCGATGCCTGCTCGATCTCCTGCTTGCGAGAGCCCGAGAGCAGCTGCGCCAGCATTGCCTGGGCCTGCTTCTTTTCGGCTTCGCGCATGGCACGCTCCGATTCGAGCGCCTCTTCCTGATATCGAATGCTGGTTTTCAACTGGGACAGGCGTGACTCCGCGGCACGGACCGTCGCCAGGTCGTGCTCTCGTTGCCCCTGGAGCTGAACCGCGTCCAGACGGGCAACGGTCATCCCTTCCTGCACCCGCATGCCTTCCTCGACCGCAAGCTCGACCAGCTTTCCCGAGATCTTGAACGCGATGTCGACCTGAGTCATCTCGATGTTTCCCGAGACCCCTAGCCGATCGGAGTTCGACGGTTCCCAGGCACCGCACCCGGTGCCAAACATGGCCAGTGCCGCGAATAGAATCCATGCCAAACGATGATCCATGACCCTCACAGGAAGCCCATTCACCGGTTACCCCTAATCGGTTAACTGCCGGATGTTGCCGGTGGCGCTCAGCAGCTCGATCCGGGCCAGGTTGTAGTTGAATAACGCCGATATCTTGTTTTCCCGGGCGCGTTCGATGCGCATCTGGGCGTCGATGGTTTCGATATTCGTCGCCACGCCGGCACGGTAGCGACGTTGTGCTTGTTCCAGCTCCCGCCGGGCCAGAGTCAGCCCCTCCTCGGCAGCGCGGACTTGGTCATCGGCCGAACCCAGGTTGTCGAGCGCGACCCGCACTTCGAGCTCGATCTGAGCGCGCAGATCCTGGGCATGAATTCGCTCCTGCCGCAGCCGGGAGGCGTTTTCTGCCCGACGGGCCCTACCCAGCCCTCCGTCGAAAACTGGAATGTCGACGATGAAACCAAAAGTCCGGGTCGGAACTGCCTCGTTGATACTGGATCCGATCGTACCGTAGTCCCCAAAGATACTCAGGGACGGCCAGCGCTCCAGCCTCGTGGCACTGAGGTTTAACTGCGACGTCTCGACGCGCCTTTGCTGAGCTTGCCAGTCGGATCGAGCACTCCATGCCTGCTCGATCGCCTGCCGGGGATCGGGCGGCGGTGCCGGAGCGTAGCTCAGGGGCTCGATCAGCTCGATCCCGATATCCATTCCCACTCCCAATGTTCTCAGCAGCCGCAGCCGCGCCTGGGTTTTCTCGTTCCGGGACACCAACAGTCGCTGGCGCTGGTCGGCGAGTTGTACGCCGGCCCGGGTCACGTCTATACCGGTCCCTGTCCCGACCGACTTCTGGTGGGTGGCAAGATCGAGCAGTGCCTCCGAGAGCGCCACATCCGCCAGGGCGGCCTCGACCGAGGCCTGCGCCCGCACCGCGGCAAGGTAGGCGCGTGCAACCTCGAAGCGGATCTGATCCTGTACCTTTTCGTTTTCTGCTTCCGCCAGCCCGACTCCGGATCGCGAGGCTTGATATCTTTTGAACATACCGAGATTCAAGACTGTTTGGGTCCCCGTCGCCCGCGCGTCGAAGACCCCGAACGGGCCGACAAACGTGGGAGTCCGCAGCCCTGTTGCCGGATTCTGGATATCAATCCCAAATGCCTTCAGATTGCGGGTTGCATCCTGCTGTCCCACCGAAGCGCTGATGTTCGGGAGCAGGGCGGCCCGGGACTGGTCTGCAAGGGATTTCGCCTGCTGGATGATTTCTTGCGCGAGCCGAACCTGTGCGTTTCCGTCGGCGCCGAGTGCAATCGCCGCCGCATCCTTCAGGCTGAGACGCAGGACCGGGAGCTGAGGTTGGGCGGCAGCCTCACGTGTTTGAGCCCAAAGCAGGCTCGAAAGCAGAATCACGATGCTACAAACGTGTCTCAGCGTCCGGGAAACCATATAGCCTTACCGCCGCCGCTTTCCCCGAGCCTTCGTGCTCGGTCCGTCGGAGCGGACAGGCCCCGCCGGCGTCGATAGCCCGGCCGACACGAAGTCGATCACGCGTCGAACGACGCCGTCCGAATCGGAAGGGTCGCACTGCTGCTTCGACAGCAGCTTCAATATGGGAGTTCCTGCCAATGTGTGGCTCACGGCCCCCATGGTGAAGTGAATCCGCCAAAACAACTCCTCGGTCGTAAGATGTGGAAGGGCTCGCTCGAGCGCATGGACAAACCTTGGCAGAACATCCTTCATTTCCTGTTGAATGACCCGCCAGAGCGAAGGCTCGGTGTAGACACGCCCCAGCAGGACCCGGAATCCAGTCTCCCACAACTGATCATCTTCCCGCTGCTGGAAGAGTGGCTGAATCAGAGCCCTCAAAATCTCATGAACTGGAACGGCCTTTCCGCCCGACGCCGCTTCAGCAGCTTCCAACAGCTGAACGCGTTCTCGATTCAGGGGCCCGAGCTTGCGAAAGAAGATCTCCTGCAGTAGCGCCTCCTTCGATCGAAAGTGGTAGTTGACGGCTGCCAAATTGACCCCCGCCTCTCGGGTGATGGCCCGGAGCGAGGTGCCACGGTAGCCCGACCGGGCAAAAAGGTGTTCGGCGGCGCCGAGAATACGACTCTTGGTGTCCGTTCTATCGGGACCGGGTTCTCCCGCCTCTGATACAGTCGTATTATTCATACAAACGTATGTATAATACGATCGTTTGAATGTCAACTACAAATATTCTTCCTATGCGGAACAGTTCTGTGAAATAGCACGTCAGAGTGGTGAGCTATCAGGCGAGGATGTCGTGCAGCACGTGGCCTTCGACGTCGGTGAGACGAAAATCGCGACCACTGTACCGGTAGGTCAGGCGGGTGTGATCGATCCCCAACAGGTGCAACGCCGTGGCGTGGAGATCGTGAACCTTGACCGGCTTCTCCACCGCTTTGAAACCAAAATCGTCGGTGGCCCCATAGGTGATCCCCCCCCGGACGCCTCCTCCGGCCAGCCAGACAGAAAATCCGAAGGGATTGTGATCGCGACCGTTCTGAACTTTCACGGCCGCGCTGTTCTCCACCACAGGGGTACGTCCGAACTCCGACCCGCAGATCACGAGCGTCTCCTCCAGCAGACCCCGTGACTTGAGATCGGCGAGCAATGCTGCGATGGGACGGTCCGCCTTCTGTGCCAACTTCTGGTGAACCAGGATGTCTTCGTGATTATCCCAGGGTTGTCCGTTGCCATAATAGATTTGAACCATCCGGACACCGCGTTCCACGAGACGCCGCGCCATCAAACAACCTCGAGCGAAATCGTTGTCGCCATAGCGCTCGAGCGTGCTCTCTCCTTCCTTGCGAATGTCGAAGACTTCCGGTGCCTCCGTCTGCATGCGATAGGCGATCTCCATAGCAGCGATCCCAGACTCGAGTTCAGCCGTTCCCGGCCTTTTCCGCAAATGCAGGCGATTGAGCCGCTCCAGTAAGTCGAGTTGCTCGCGCTGCTGGGCGCGGGTGAAGTGGCGGCTGTGAATATGCTGAATGAGCTTCTGCGGATCACTCTCGTTGTTGGGAATATGGGTTCCCTGGTACACAGCTGGTAGAAAACTCGAGTTCCAAAGTGGGGGTCCCACGACCGGGTTCCCGGGACACAGAACGACGAATCCAGGAAGATTCTGGTTTTCGGTTCCCAGCCCGTAGGTGACCCATGACCCCATGGACGGGCGGCCTGCCTGAATGTCTCCCGTATTCATCATGAAGAGCGATGATTCATGGATCGGAAGATTCGTGTGCATCGAACGAATGACACAGATGTCATCGATACTCTCTCCGATACGCGGAAAGATCTCGCTGACCTCGATGCCGCTCTGTCCGAACTGCTTGAACTTGAAGGGTGACCGCAGGAGGTTTCCGGTGACACGCTCCGTCATGGGGTTCCCACCCGGAAAGGGGTGCCCATGATATTTGTCCAGCATGGGCTTCGGGTCAAAGGTGTCCACCTGGGAGAGACCGCCGTTGAGAAAGATGAAGATGACGTGCTTTGCCCGAGCGGGGAAATGAGTTGTCTTCGGAGCCAGCGCGTGGGTAGAAGCTGCGTCGGCCGCGGCCTGCAAACGAGAACCCCCTAGTATGCCAGCCAGCCCGACCATTCCGAATCCACAACCCATCCGGCGCAGGGCCTCGCGACGAGTCAGGGCAGGCAAGATGCTTGCATTTTTCATTTCTTCCCCTTTCACCACATCCACAACGTGCAATTTCAACTAGTCGACGAACGAAAACTCGTTGGAGCTCAACAACACCTGAGCATACTGCTGCCATGCGAGCTCAGCTCCGTCTCGACCTGCGGCTTTCTGCAGAAATTCAAGCCCGAGTTGCAGCTCTGGATCGGCAGCCTCCCGGCTGAACAGATGCAGATAAGCCTCCCGAAGGCGAGCCTCGTCACTCGATAGACCATCGGAGTGGAGGCGCTTCGCCAGCGCAGCGGCCTGACCGATTACCCAGTCGCTGTTCAGGAAAAAGAGTTTTTGCAACGGGACGTGGGTCACGTTCCTTTGCTCGCTGGTGATGGCGGGGCTGGGATAGTCGAACAAAGCAAGGGTGTGATCCAGCTTGAAACGGCTGACCTTTCCGTAAATGGTCCGCCGGTGATTTGTCTCATCCCAGTCCTCGGTCGGGCCCCCGATCCGCGGATCCAGAGTTCCCGATACGAAAAGCATCGAGTCACGCAGTGCCTCGACATCGAGACGACGTCGATTCGTCCGCCACAGCCAGCGATTCTCTGGATCCTTGGCAAAATTCTCTTTCGAGTATTCACTGCTGCTCTGGTACACGGCAGAGAGCATGATTTGACGATGCAGACTCTTGATCGAGAAGCCGCTGTCGATGAGCTTTGCGGCGAGGTACTCGAGCAGGTGCGGGTGTGTGGGCCGCTCGCCCAGGCGGCCGAAGTTGCTCGGTGTGGCCACGATCCCCTGGCCGAAATGATGCTGCCAGATCCGATTCACAATGACCCGCGCGGTCAACGGGTGTCGAGCGATTGCCTCCGCCAGCTCCCGACGGCCGCTCCCCTCGACAAAACTCACCGGCTCATTGCGGCTGAGCACCTCCAGCAAACGCCTCGGAACCTTCTTGCCCAGGTTGAAGGGGCTCCCCCGAAGGTGCAGCTGGATGTCACTGGGATGATCGGACTCGGCCAACGCATGCAGAAAAGGATAGCGTTCCGGTAGACCCTTTTTCAGATTCTCCAGCTGCGCCCGCATCGACTCTAGATGGGACCGCCACTCGGATCCCAAGAAACGTTCGAGTTCCTTGCCCCCAGTTTTATCGTTGCCCTCGCCATCTTGAAATAGGAGCACCGCGCCTTGACGCTCGCTGGGATCGGCCGCATCTACCGGCGGACCCAACAGGTCGCTCCACAACACGAACTTGTCACGCTCCAGGGACTCCACACTGGTCTGGCAACCTGGGCAGAACTCTTCATAGGTACTGAAGCCGTTGGGAAGGAATGTCTTAGCCGCATCCTTGGGTGGCCGGTTCCGTTCGAGAATGATTCGGTTTCCAGCGTCGATCTCCTTCTTTTCCTCGATGATCGAAAGTACCGTTTGCTGGAAGGTCAGGGCGAGTTCCTCTATCTGCGGCAGGGTGGCTCCCCGGCGAACGAGCGCGTTCCACTCGTCGAGATAGGGGTGATCCTTTTCCGGGACGCGCAGGTATCGCACCCATCGTGCCAGGACTTCCCTGTCCAGATGCTCCTGTAGAGCGATCGCTTCACGATCGCTGCTCTTGTCGGCCGTCCCATCGACTTCCCTATTGAGGGCCTTCCAGGTGGCTACCAGGTACGGGGCGGTCTTCCGCGCCAGGATCGTACCCAGCTGGGCACTTTCTGTTTGTACAAATTCGAGGATCGCTGTTTCCTGCTCTTTGACCTTCCTTTCCTGACGGTGAAAGGCTTCAACCTCATGGGCCGGTGCGAGTGGGTATTCCCGATACTGCGAACTGGAGAAAACTCCGGCAAGCCCGTAATAGTCATTCATGGTAATGGGATCGAACTTGTGATCGTGGCAGCGCGCACAGGCCACGGTCAGTCCAAGGAAACCGCGAGTCAGAACGTCCACACGATCGTGGCGCTCATCGGAGCGAGCCTGACGCGGGACGGTGACATCGTAGTACCAGGGCCCGAGTCCGAAGAAGCCCAGCGCCGGAATCAGCGCCTCCTGATCTGGCTCTCCATCTTGCGGCTCGATCAGGTCGCCCGCAATCTGCGCCTTCACGAAAAGGTCATAGGGCATGTCTTGGTTGAGGGCAGAAACGACCCAGTCGCGGTAGCGAAATGCGTTGGGATAATACTCCTGTGACAGCCCCCGCGCATCTTCCTCCCCATAGCGCGCCACGTCGAGCCAGTGACGTCCCCAGCGCTCCCCGTAATGCGGCAAGGCGAGGAGACGATCGATGACTCGGGCGAACGCCTCCGTCGATCTGTCGCGCAGAAAATCGTCGACTTGCTTCGGGGTCGGCGGAATACCGATCAGATCGAAATACGCGCGACGAATCAGGACACGCTTTTCGGCGGGAGGAGCCGGCTCGAGACCCTCGGCTTCGAGTCGCGAAAGAACAAATCTGTCAATCCCAGACTTCGGCCAGTTCGAGTCATCGACTTCGCCGATTTCGGGCACGGCGGGTCGCCGGATCGCACGGAAAGCCCAGTATGCCTTGTCCTCGGGGGTGATCTTTCCGGGCTCCGTCTTGGTGATGGAAGGCGGTTCTTCCGGCCACGGCACACCCATCTGGACCCACGCCGTCAGGTCCGCTACCTCCTGCTGCGAGAGCCTTCCCTCCATTGGCATCTTGAGCTCGCCGACCTGTCGCACGGCGCGAATCAAAAGACTCTCCTCGGGCTTGCCGGGAACGACCGCAGGACCGGACTTGCCTCCCTTCAGCACGCGGCTCCGGCTATCGAGACGAAGCTCTCCCATCTCATTGTCGGTGTGACAGGAGAAGCAGTTGCCGACCAACACCGGTCGAATCCGGGTTTCGAAGAATTCGAGGGTTGGATCTGCTTGCTGGGCGGTGACCGGCGCAATGAATACCACGAGAAAAGAAAGGCAGAAGAGCAGGGCGGCGCAATAAACCGAAGCCGTCATCCTGGCCCTTGCGGATCGTCGGAGCATACCAAAGTCTATCATGAAAGAGTCGCTCTGTTACGTTTCAGGCAAGGCCTGCAAAACTTCCTCGAGCCGGCGCTCCAGAAAACCCCAAAGGAAGGGCGATTCCACGTCTCCGGCTTCGGGATGAGTCTCGAGCATCTTCTCTGGGAACGAGAACTCGGTAATCACCAGGTAGACGTCAATTTCTTTCGACCTACTTTTCGCGTGCTCGACGCGTGTGCACCGTGGGCGATTATCAGTATAATCGCCCGGCCTTGTCAACTAACCAAGGCTGTGCGAAAGGGGAAACAATGAGTTCACTCGTACTTCAGAAAGACAAAATCGACGGTCTCACCGCGTGGAGACTCGAGAATGATCATGTAGCTCTGGTCGTCTTTCCTGAACTGGGAGGCAAGATCTACGATCTCATCTACAAACCCCTGAATCAGAACATACTGTGGCATAACGAACAGGTTCCCTTATCGAAGGTGGAGTTCGGTTCCACCTTCGACGAGGTTTTCATGGGAGGCTGGGACGAACTTTTCCCCAACGACGAAGAAGCGGTGTTCAACGACTCCAAGTTTCCCGACCACGGCGAGTTTTGGTCGATTCCCTGGCATTGTGAGCCGGAGCAAAGCGAAGGAGAAGTCAACCTTCGTTTGTCTGCCACGGGACCGGTGACGGGTGTCAGGCTTGAAAAGAGGATCCGGCTGAATGCCGGAGAGCCGGACAAGATCCACTTCTGGCACCGGCTCGAGCATCGGGGAAGCTCGGCCTTTCCGTTCCTGTGGAAGCTACATCCCAGTTTTCGGATCAGCCCGGACCACCGCATCGATCTGCCGGCCAACCGAATGAAATTGGACTTCGAGTACTCCAGCGTCGTCGACACCGATGAAGCCGAGTTCGAATGGCCCACGTGCCGCGATCGGAAGGGAAACCAGCTGGACATGCGGATCGTGCCTCCTCAAAGTGCTGGGTCGACTCTTTTTTCCTACGGTACCGGTCTGAAAGAGGGATGGTTCGCTCTCACCGATCGAGCGAATGACCTGGGTTTCGCCTTCCGATTTTCCGAAGAGGTCTTCCCCACCTGCTGGCTCTTTGCCAGTTTTGGAGGCTGGCAATCGCACTATTGCCTGCTCATCGAACCGTGCTCCGGCTATCCCTACCGGCTGGAAGACGCCGTGAGAATGAAGACATGTCCTTTCTTACAACCCGGCCAGTCGATTGAATTTGAGAGCGTCGGGACCTTTTACCGGGGACTCACGGAAGTCTCAGGGGTGTCACGAGCCGGGCAAGTGCTCTAAGGTGGGTGTTCCACAACGTGGGATATTGTCCCAAAATGCAACGAAAATGATTGACACCAATGGGGGTTCGGGGGATACTGTCCGGCAACCACATGCGTGGGGTGTGCTCTCTAGTAATTGACGTGTTGATTTCAGCAACCTGGCGTTGATCTCGACCTCGAATCGGTATAGAAGGAGCCTGAGGATGAGTCGTCTCAAGTACGCTTTTGGCCTGACTTTCACAATTCTCGCCTGCTGCAGCCTCTTGCTGGGACAAGCCGCCAGTACCGGGACAATCCGGGGATTGGTGACCGATGCCACGGGTGGCGTGATTCCGGGAATTGAGGTCGGGATCGAGAATCAGAAAACGGGAGAAAGCTATACGACCCTGACGAATGATAGCGGGGTTTATCAACAGACATTCCTTCCGCCCGGCGTCTACACTGTGACTGTTTCGTTCTCGGGGTTCAAAACTCAGTCCAGAAGTGATGTCAAGATTTCGACTCAATCCACGGTCCGTGTCGATTTTGCTCTGGAGGTGGGGGACATCGGCCAGACGGTCACGGTCGAAGGCTCGGCGGTGCAAACGTCATCGGTTACCTCCGACGTTTCCATGACCCTCAGCGAGACGCAGCTAGCCGAGCTGCCCATGCATTCGCGCACCTTCGACTTCTTCGTTCTTCAGCAGCCCGGCGTGTTACTGGATCGAACCGACGGCTACCAGAGTTTCGCCTTCAACGGCTCCCACCTTATCGGGAACAATTACCTTTTGGATGGGACGGACGCCACCTTCATCGAAACACCCAGCTCGAGCACAACGGGGGGCTTCGGAGGAACGGTCAACACCGTCTCGATCTCCACAATCGCCGAGATCAAGACCTTGACCAGTAATTTCTCGGCGGAGGAGGGCAGAGCCTCCGGTGGAGTGGTAAACATCATCTCGAAACGGGGCACCGACAGCTATCATGGAAGTGTTTACTACTATCACCGCAACGACGCACTGAACGCCAACGACTTCTTCTCCAACAGGGCAGGCGATCCAATACCCGTCACGAGAGAGCATCAAGGCGGCTTTGTGCTGGGCGGACCGATCGTTTCGGGCAAGACGTTCTTTTTCGGCGGTTACGAATTTGTCCGCATCCGACGTCCGCGGGTCTTCGAAATACGGGTGCCCACCTCGGGATACCTCAACCGGCCGGATTTAAGCCCCGCCATCCGGCCGACACTCGACCTTTATCCCGCAGCCAACCAGGATATCGGTGACCCGAATATCGGACTGCACCGAGTCACGGCGTCGCCGCCCAACTCTCAAGATCTGTATCTGCTTCGGATCGATCACACCTTCGGAGACAGAGACAGTGCGTTTTTTCGTTACAACCTCTCTGATGGAAACGAGCGCCAGATTCTCTCTCCCTGCTTTTTGGAATGCGACAACTTTCCCAGGAAGGGACGCACCCAGCAGTTTACCGCCTCCTGGTTTCACAACTTCAGTCCAACGCTGGTCAACCAGGCACGGTTCGGCTTCAACCGCACCCTGGTTGGGTTCAGCGACCGGGAGCGTGAGACCACGGCCGGGCTGGGTCCTAATGGGCTGCGGTTCCGATCGGGAGGGCAAACTTTTGGCAGCATCTTCTCTTTCGGTCAGGGGTTCGTAGCGCCTCAAGATTTGGACCAGTACTATGACAACGTCTCCTGGAACAAAGGCCGGCACTCTATCAAGTTTGGGATCGATTTGAGACGGGTGCGCGCCAACCGCCGTCAGGGGAGCTCGATCGGGACGGCGTTCTTTACCAACATCGAGGCGATGGCAGCCAACGATGTTCAGCAACTGCAGGAGGGCCGGAGGTTTCAGACCGCCGGGTTGCGCCACTCGTCCTGGGCCTTTTATTTCCAGGATGACTTCACGGTCAACAACAAGCTGACGCTCAACCTCGGCGTGCGCTACGAATACAACACCCCCTATCAGGATCACACCAGCCGCACGTTGCAGTTTGGCCCCTGCTGTAAATATGACGGCAATCTCGGTTCGGTGCAGGATCTGCTGGATGGAAGCTTTCAGCGCATTGGCGGTCCCCTGTATCCTCCAGACAAGAATAACGTCGCCCCCCGTCTTGGATTTGCCTACGACGTCACCGGCGACAGCGATATGATTATTCGGGGTGGCGTCGGCATGTATTACGGCCTGAGCAACACGCCCGGGATCGCAGTCTACAACAACTTGCTGTACCAGTATTTCCTGGAGAATACGCCCCGGACCATCTCGGGTCTGTCATTTCCGCTACCGGATATCGACGCCTTGCCGCCGCAGCCCAACGAAGCCTACTACTTCTATGCCGGATACGGCCCGGCCCCATTCGACATGCGGGAAAACTACGCCATCCACTTCAACCTGGCGTTCGAAAAACAGCTGACCCGGAACACGTTGCTCGAGGTGGGCTACGTCGGCAATCATAACCTGCACTTCGCCGACGTGAATCTCGGCATCAACACGTTCGACCCACTCACAGGGAATTTCAGAATACCGGAGTTCACCGTCCCCACACTCGATGCGTCCACAGGGGAAGTGGTAGGCAATCGAAAGTTTTACTCGTACTATTACAGTGGTTGGGTCGGTTTTTACGAACCGACCGGCCGGAGTCGCTACGATTCGCTCCAGGCCGCGTTAACCCACCGTGGCCCCAACTTCTTGGTGGACTTCAACTATACCTGGTCCCATTTCATTCCGAACACCTACACGGCACCCTACATTGGGTATTACACGGCCTCCGGGGATTTGACCTACGCGAACGGGGTTCAGAATCTGGCGGACCGGGACGGGACCAACAAGGGCCCCCACATCCTGGATACGCGTCATGCCCTGGTCGGGAACCTGGTCTACGAGATTCCAAAGCTCGATCGTTGGGGCAATGCCTTGGACCATATACTGACGGGCTGGACAGTGGGCTCCATTTTCCGTTTCTACACCGGAAAACCCTTCACCGCGAACACGGGGAGCCTGGTGGAAAACTCCAACCTCTGGTGGGGATATCCCATCGGGAGACCCGATCAGTTGGGTCCCGTCAAGCCCGACAGTTATAGCTCGACGGACGCAATGATCAACAACTACTTTCTCCCGGGGGCCTTTGGCGACCCGGCAACCAATCCCAGTACTGGTTTGACACTAGGAAATCTGGGCAGAAACTCCATTCGTGCGCCCGGCTTTGCGCAGATCGATTTGTCCTTTGGGAAGAAAAGCTACGTCAGCTGGTTCGGGGAGGGTTCGTTTATCGAATTCCGTTTCGACTTTTTCAACATCTTCAACCGGACGAATTTCGGCGAACCCGAATTCGACAGGTCCAACCCTGCCTTCGGCACAATTCGCAGGACCGTACAGGCCTTTGCCGGAGGCCTTTCCAGGGAGATTCAGGCATCTCTCACGATAAATTTTTGAGCTGCTTTTACGCTTGTGCGCCTCGCAAACTCTGAAAGGTAGTCGGACCCGGACTCGAGCAGCCCGGGTCGGCTGCGGGGCGTTTTTCTTTCTCCCTTTTGTTCTCGCATGCTCGTCCGTGGTGGAACCAGCCTCGCAAGCGGCACACACACCCTCGTCGGACAATATACTTCTGGTAACCCTCGACACCACGCGTGCGGACAGGCTTGGCTGCTACGGCTACGAGAAGGCGTCTACCGCCGCGCTGGATTCCCTCGCAGCGGGCGGTGCCCGTTTCGAACACGCGGTGAGCTCCATACCCCTGACTCTCCCCAGTCATGCCACGTTGTTTTCGGGACTTTACCCACCCGAGCACGGTCTCCACTTCAACAGCAGCGGTTCGCTGAGTGAAGAGATCCAGACCCTCCCGAAAGTCCTGCGCGAGCGAGGATATCGAACTGCGGCCTTCGTCTCGGCCTTCGTTCTTGATTCCCGCTATGGTTTGGCGCAAGGCTTCGAAGTATACAGCGACGACTTGCCAGGACTTGGGACCGCGGCGCATGAGGTGGCCCAAATCCCGGGCAATATTGTGACCGATCGAGCACTCGGCTGGCTGAATCAGAACGTCGAGTCGAACTTCTTCTGCTGGGTGCACCTGTTCGACCCCCACGATCCGTACGAGCCTCCCGAACCCTTCAAGAGCCGCTTTGAAGATCCTTATGACGGCGAAGTCTCGTTTGCGGACGCGCAGGTCGCTCGTTTGCTCCAGTGGTTGAAGAACAACTCCTTGACCGAAAACACCCTGGTCGTGGTCGTGGGAGACCACGGGGAGTCTCTCGGAGATCACGGAGAAGACTTGCACGGCTTTTTCGTTTATGACTCGACGATTCGGGTGCCTCTGATCTTTTCCTGGCCCGGCCGGATCGGCGCCGTGGAGGTCACGTCTGAGGCGGTCGGAGTGGTGGACGTTTTTCCGACGATCCTGGAGTTGCTGGACGTGGAAAAGTCGGAGCATTCGGATCATGTGAGCGGACGGAGTCTCGTCCCCCTCATGACCGGCTCCACCCTTGAATCGAATGTATCGAGGCCCGTGTACGCGGAGACGCGGGTTCCAATGGTCGAGTACCACTGGAGCCCACTGACAGCGCTGATATCGAAGCCATGGAAATATATCGACTCATCGAAACCGGAGTTGTACGACCTGGATGCGGATTCGGGAGAAAGCCGCGACGTCATTTCGGACAACCCGGAAGTTGCCCAAAAGCTCCGACATCAGTTGGACGAGCTCACCGAGTCCTTCGAGACTCACGAACCCGGGCCTGCCATGCTCGACGAGGCCGCGCTGCGTCGATTGCGGTCTCTGGGGTACCTGCAGGCCGGCCTCGGCAGCAAGTCAAAGGCGCATGCTGAAGACGATGAGCTCAAATCCCCCAGAGAAATGATCGAGGTCTATCAGAGGGCACGAAAAGGAGAGGAGGCCATCTGGCAGCAAGACTATGAGACCGCAGTGCGCTTGCTCCAGCCGGTGATTGCAGAGAGTCCGGAGTCCGTTCGGGTTCGCTTCGATCTGGCGGCCGCCTACTTCGAGCTCCGGAAATATCGGGAGAGCGCATCCGAGTTCCAAGCGGTGCTCCGGCTCAACCCAAACAACGCGGAAGCCAACAGTCTGCTGGGAATGGCGCTGGACCGCCTCGGTCAGACGGAAGCGGCGGTCGGGTATCTCCGGGCCGCCATCCGCCTCCGGCCCGGACACAAGAGCGCACTTTACAACTTGGCGGATATGCTGGCTCGCACTGGCCGGGTGGACGAAGCGATCGACTTTCGCACCCGCGGGGAGCGTGCCGAACCGGAATCGCAAGGGGAAGACTACCTAGGGGAGATCGAGAGGCTGAGGGTTCGCTCCCTGTCAAACATCGGCAGCGCCATGGCAAGGACGGGACGGATGGATGATGCAATTGCAACGCTCCGGCAAGTCCTCAGAATCGACCCGGACTATGCGGACGCCGAGCACAACCTGGGCGTGGCTTTTCTGGGCAAGCGAAACTTGGCAGAAGGTATTCGGCACCTACGTCGAGCCGTTTCATTAGACCCGGAGCACACGGATGCCACCTTCAATCTTGCGCAGGCGTTGGCCATTGGTGGAAAGTTGCCGGAAGCGACGACTTTGTTCCAGAAGGTGGTCGAGTTGCAACCCAATCATTCCCGAGCCCACAATGCACTCGGCGTCGCCTTTTCTCAGCAAGGAGAAAACCGCCGAGCCGTCTACCACTTTGAGCGCGCCTTGAGTATTGATCCTCGATTCGCCGAGGCACGCCGCAACTTGAAGATGATGCAACCATGATCCAAAAAAAGAGAGCAGTCATCCGCATGACGGCGTTGACGCAGCTTCTTGCCTATTCCTGTTTCTTCGCACTGGCAGTCAGGGCGGAGCCCGTGGATCGACTGCAGCCCGCTCAGCGGGAGCGCGTGGCCATCACACCCAGGACGGCAGCCAGTCGACTGGATACGTTGGAAAACAAGAGGGAGAAACGAATCTACCGACTCGACTTGCTCTCGTTTCGACTGGTCGTTGGAGAAGAGAACAGGGATCAGCGGACAACGCTGTCGTCGGTCGAGATGGCTGCGGGGGATTGGGAGCCCATCGGACACCGAAAATGGGAGGCATTCCCGGATCGGTGGGTAGACGCAAGCAACGGCTGGCGAGTGCCCTTTCGCTCGAAAGGGTTCGATGTGTCCGTTTCCATCATGGTGGACGACAAAAAGGGCCGTATCTACAAGTGGCTCGAGGTTCGCTCCCGATCCGAGAACCCTCAAGTGATCTGGGACTGCAGGTTGTTGCACAGCCCCATTGAAGTGAGTGCCGACCAATCCTGGCAACCTGCCCGGGTCACTCAAGTTTTCTCCAAGCCGGGCAATTCCGTAGCCTTTTGGGGCGGCTACGGAATACCCGTTTATGTGGGGGGGCTCTTCTACGGAATCGAGTTCCCGTTACACCGTTCTCGGGTGGACGAGGGAGGCTTGCACCGGGCAGAGTATTATCCGGCGACAGTGCTTCCAGCGGGAGGATCGCTTTCGACGGAAAGACTCGTCATTGGCTTGGCGGGCGCGCCTGCGACTCCGAAAACGCCCATCCAGTCAACGGCCCGGGGACGGTTGGTTGCACCCATCAATGAAGGGCGCGAAGCCGTCCAACGTGCCTTCCGCCGCTATCTCGGAGAACTGGCCTGGCTCGACCCATCGAGCCCTTTCTACTATTTCAACAGCTGGGGAACCCACGAATACGAAGGACCCTCCGCCGCCGGACTCACACCTGCGCTGGATCGCATGGAGACTCTTCAGCAAAGCGGGATTCAGTGGGAGTACTTCATGATCGACGCGGGCTACTCGAAGAGAGAGGGCCTGGGCCAGATCCTGAGCGCATCTTACGCCGAGATTGATCCGGAGCGATTCCCGGGAGACAGCTTCGCGGCCATTAACAGAAGGATCCAGAAGCTGGGAATGAAATCGGGGGTCTGGACCAACCCGGGTTGTCTGGCCAGTGAGAGCCTGAAGCGCCTGGAGAAGGATTTGATCGAGCTCTACGACCGCTATGGCGTGTCGTGGATCATGACCGATTTCGTCGCCACGGGCTGCCGGGTGACGGATCACGGACACCCGCCGGGCAAGTATGCGGACTACCAGGGTGCCAAGAACTTGATCGGCTTGATCCAGCGGATGCGCCAGCACGCACCCGGTTATGCCTTCTACCTGACCACTCTCGGACAATCTCCCTGGTGGATGGCTTACGCGGATTTCGTGGTTCATGGTCGGGAAGATCACTGTGACATTCCAGCCCCGAGCTCCCGCAAGAGTCACATTTTGGCCAATGACTCGATGCACTACTTCTGGTGTCTCGATGCCGGCGTCCTGTTGAACTACTCCGATGCGGATTTCTACCAGGGGACGCTGCACTATCTGGATGGCCTGCTGATGAGCGTCGCGCGGCAGGGGCGGACGATTTATCTGGGAGGGGATCTCAGTCTTCTTACCAATGAGGATGAACGAGAGTTGGCGGGGTTGTTTCAAAGGCACCGGTCCCATCCGGAAGAGTTTGCTACCTCGAGCCCGATTGTCTCCTACAGCGGACCGGATCGGATCTACGGCTACGTGACGGGCTCCAGAGCGGAGCCTCGCGAGCGTCAGGCCGCCAATCTTTTCTTGTTCAACAGCGGCTGGCACGACGACACGGTTCGCGTACCGCTCTCTCTGCTGGCAGCTAGTCCCGCGGTCCGGACAGAGCAGATCTACAGCAGCGAAGGCCGGGGCAGATACGAGCGTGGGCACGACAGTCTGCAGATTTACTTGCCCCCATGGTCGGTTATCTGGATTCGGGTAGAAGGGTCTGATCGAGACAGCGCCGTCGGCTCTGGTCCGATTCCTGAGCTTCGAGACACTCCAACATGGCATTTGCAACCGACGGCAAGAGTCGAGCTGCCGGAGGGGACCGAGGATTCGTTGCAAGTGCCGCTGGAGATGGCCTATTACCTGGGTGGCGGAACATGGCACAAGGCCGTTACGCTGCCGGCAGAGTGGAAAGGATTTCCTTTGAAGTTCCACAATCCCTCTGGTGCCGGGGAGCTTTATTTGGGTACGGTGCCGCTGCGAAACCGGCAATCCGACCCGATGACCCTGGTGTGGCCCGGGACACCGCCCTATCGCCAGATTCGATTTGGCGGCAGAAGCGAAGTTTTCTACGGCTACTGGGGCCTGCCCTCGATCGAGCAGGCGGAGTTGCGCGTTCGACCGATCCCGTACTACCGCTACACGCTGGACAAACGTACCGTCGAGGACAACCCCGACCTCTGGGCGACGGTTGTTATTCGCTTCATGAAGAACGGCCAGCCCACCACCGAAAAGCCGCCGCTATACAACCGGGCGCCCGATGAGAGAGAGGATTGGGGAAACTGGCCCAACTTGGGAAACGAAGTACCATTGTACGGAGAAGTTTGCTTTCTCTCGAATCGCCGACGGTTGCCAGACACGGAGGGGTTCCCACCGCAGGTTCCCCGAATTTGGTCCGGATATTCCTGGAGCGTTCAGAGGCACCGACTCTCAGGGTTAGAAGGGAAACTGCAGATCTTGATCCCCAGGCTTGCAGATACGGTCGACTACAACATAAGGGTAATGCTGACCCGATAAACGAGAGACGGCTGCACTACGAGTTCACGTATAGGCGCCAAGGGTTCTTGCCGAACTATACAGTCTTGGCTTGGCAATGCTACACTTGAGACTTCTAAGTCTTCCCCGTCTAGGTGAGGTGACCGTGAAGCACTTGCTTGCCGCTATCGCTTTCCTCCTGGCTGCCAATCTCGGCTCACTGTCCGGATCAGCAGCCCTCGCACAGGAATCCGAGGAGCGCGTTCGTTACTACGAGAAGTGGCTGAAGCAGGACGTGCTTTACATCATCACTCCTGATGAGCAGGACGTCTTTGAGAAACTCACCACCTTCGACGAGAAGGACAATTTCATCGAGCAATTCTGGAAGCGGCGGGACACCGACCCTCGGACGGGCATCAACGAATTCAAAGAGGAACACTACCGGCGCATCGCCTACGCCAACGAGCGTTTTTCCTCCGGAAAGCGGGGCTGGAGAACCGACCGGGGCAGGGTCTACATCATTCATGGGCCGCCCGACGAAACGACGTACCATCAGGGCGGCACAATGGTGACCTCGGCCCTCGAAGGAAACAACACGATTACAGCTTGGCCCTTCGAACTTTGGCGCTACCGCTACCTTCCTGGAATCGGTCAGAATATAGAGCTCGAATTCGTCGACAAGTCCGGAAACGGGAAGTTCATCCTGGTCGTGAACGAGTACGAAAAGTACAACATGGCCCACCTCCATGGTCAGGGTCGCGCCGCCACGGATCTTTTCGGTCACTTGATGGAACAAGGAGTCTGGGAGACCAGGAACCTGGAACTCAATTCGCCGGGTCCCCACCGCAGGGCAAAAGCCTTCGATCGCGTCCTGAACCTGTTCGAGGTGATGCGGCCTCCAAAGCTAAAGTTCGCCGAGCTCGCCACGGCGGTCGATACCAGGATTCACTATGACGAGATTCCTTTCGATTCGTCGCAGCACTGGTTTCTGGTCTCCGAGGGGCGTTTTCTGGCGGCGGTCACTCTCCGTATCGGTCACGAACAGCTTTCCTTCAAAGTGAACCATCAAGCTCAAGAGACATCGGAGGTCGAGCTCTACGGTCGAGTGATCGATCTTCTGGGCAAAGTCATCTTCGAGTTCGAGGACCTCCTGACTGCGCGGCGACCGGAAGGAACCACGCAAGCCGGCAGCATGCTATACCAGCGCTACCTACCTCTGCCGAAGGGGCGGTTCAAGCTACAGTTGATTGTGAAGGACATCAGCAGCGGGCGACTCGGCTCGAAAGAGGAGCTGCTCTTGCTTCCGGGATTCAAAACTGACGAGCTCACCGTGGGTCCGGTGGTACTGGCGGACTTGATCGGCGGTTGCGGACCCAACGAACTACTTCCCGACCCGTTTGTGACCATGAACCGGCTGAAGATCTATCCCAACGTCAACCATGTCGTGGCACGGGATCGAGCTCTCGGCATTTATTTCGAAATATATAACAGTCATCTGGATGCCGCCTCTCAGAAACCGTCTTTGGACGTGAGTTTCCAGCTCGAGCGGAGCGGGGAGAAAGTCACGACCCCATTTCACACCATGCCCGTGGAGCCGCTGTCGGTTCTCGAGGACCGCTTGGCCTGCGTACGGGCAATTCAGGTGAAAGACCTACCTGCCGGTAGCTACACTCTGAACATCAAAGTTCAAGACAGAATCAGTGGCCGGAGCACGACAGGGGAGACGAGTTTTACGCTTCGGGGCAAGCAAACCCCAAGGGACAGCGGATAAGGCGCTCTCCCGACCCCGCTCAGCCGAGCTGGCGCAAACACCGACGCACTCAGGAACAGGAGTACTCATCCATGTTGCGAACAAAAGTAGGAGCGCTTTTTCTTCTGGTTGGTCTGGTCGCTCTTGTCTGGGCGCCGGTCCTCCACGGTCAAACGGCTGCCTTGCGCGCGGTCGAGCCCGTGGAAATGCCGGGCGGTGTCGATTGCAACAGTCCTGGACACTGGAAAGACGATAAGTTCTACCTCTTCAACTCGCGGGGTCTTCCGGTGCGCAGCGAAGGGACCGATCAATTTCATCTTCGCCAGACCCAGGCCGTTGCGTTCGATCACCATGAAAGACATACCCGCTGGATCGAAGCCAGCTGGATGGATGAAAGCGGGGTCCTTTACGCCTGGTATCATCACGAACCGAAAGGGATCTGCGAGGCGAAGGAGTATCACCCGGACAGCGGCACCCACAAGCTGACCGCGCCCAAGATCGGAGCGCTTCGATCCGAGAACGACGGTGCCAGTTTTGTGGACCTCGGTGTCATCCTCGAGGCGCCCTCCGGAGTCGATTGCGGGGCAAAGAATGGATTCTTTGCGGGGGGCAACGGAGATTTCTCCGTGATCCGCGACCGAGGCGGTGACTTCCTCTACTTTCTCTTCAGCAACTATCCGCTCGATGTCTCGCAACAAGGGGTAGCCGTCGCGCGCATGGCTTATGCGGATCGGGATAAACCCGTGGGTAAGGTATGGAAGTACCGGGATGGGGCCTGGAAGCAACCTGGCATCGGCGGAGCCGTGACGCCCATTTTCAATGTCCGGGTGGATTGGATGCGAGAGGACGCCGATGCCCTCTGGGGGCCTTCGATTCACTGGAATACGTACCTCGAACAATATGTGATCTTGCTCAATCGCTCCTGCTGCACGAAGGGTTGGCCCCAGGAGGGGATCTACGTGAGCTTCAATCCTCGGCTGGATAATCCGAAAGGCTGGTCCCAGCCAAAAAACATCCTCAAGGGACCCCAGAAGCGGTATTTCATCGCGGGCTGGTACCCTTCCCTTCTCGGTCTGAACGCCGAGGCGAAGGAAACGGACAAGCTGGCCGGCCGCGTTGCCCGCTTCTATCTGGGCGGGCACTCGAAGTGGGAGATTGTTTTCTCGAAAGAAGATTAGGATCCCAAATGAATACTGTGGGTGCCGCAGGCGACACCGATTCTTCGAAGGATGAACTGTGGGGCTTGGGGCTGAAACCCATCCAACCAAAAAAAAGAGGTCGAGTCGTGTTGATCCGGAAGTTACTACTGCTGTTTGCGTTGCCGGCGGCCGTATGGCTTGCTGTTGTCGCCTTTGCCTCCGGGGGCGGTGTTCCGAACGTCAAGCTGCGTAAGGCTTCGACCATCGCGTTTGCGGGTCAGACCGACTGCAACACGCCGGCACACTGGGATAACGGCACGCTCTATCTATTCAACCCTTTCGGTCCACCCTGGAAAACGAAGCGGAGCTCAGGATCGGATTTCTTTCACCTCGAGGCCGGTCCATTTGTCAAGTTCGACTCGAGTGGCTTCTTCCCCTTTATCGAGAGCACCTGGAAAGACCAGGACGGCACGCTTTATGGCTGGTATCACACGGAGTTCAAGGTTTGCAAGAAAGAGAATTTGTCGGCCGCTCGGATCGGGGCGGCGCGATCGGAAGACGACGGCCTGAACTGGCAGGATCTGGGAATCATCATCATACCGCCCGAGGACTCCTTGAATTGCGAGAGTGCAAATCTCTTCTTCGCGGGAGGAAACGGAGACTTTTCGGTAATCCTCGATCAAGAGCGGCAATGGGTCTACTTCTTCATCAGTACCTACCACGAGAATGTTTCGGAGCAGGGCGTTTCCATTGCCCGAATGCGCTACGCCGACCGGGACGACCCTGTCGGCAAGGTGCGAAAATGGCATAACGGCAATTGGGACCAGCCGGGCATGGGAGGTCGAGTCAAACCAATCTTCCCGGTGACGGTCGGTTGGCACGAGAAAGATTCAGACGCGTACTGGGGGCCCTCCATTCATTGGAATACCTATCTCGAACAATACGCAGTCATAATCAACCGTACGCTTGGTAAAGACTGGGTTCCCGAAGGATTCTACATTTCCTTCAATCCGGACGTCGCCCATCCGGAAGGCTGGAGCTCGCCTCAGAAGTTAACTGCTCCAGCGGGCGCGAGTTCTCTCCTGCATCGACCTCCGGGGTTGGTCGCACAGTTCGAAATACCCGGCAACGCGGATTGGGATGATTGGGGTCCGTGGTATCCCCAAGTCCTAGGGTTGGATGCAAAGCGGCAGGAGACGGACAAGAGTGCCGGCCGGACTGCTCGGCTCTTCATTCATGGGGAGTCGCGATGGGAGATTGTTTTTTCCAAGGAATAGTTTCGGAGAGCCATGAAAACTCGGAAAGCGCTCGTGGTGCTGCTGGTAGGTATGTGGACCGGTGCTTGTGCGGGCCCCGCCGGCCACGAAGATACTTCCGCTGAGAATGATGGCTCAGTACAGTTTGTTCTGAAGAAGGCACCCACAACGAACCTTCCGGGCGGGACCGATTCCAACGTCGGGTACCATTGGAAAGAAGGCACGCTCTACGCCTTCAACCCGACCGGAAAACCTTGGCAGATATGGCGGTACGGTGGTCCGGACCTGTTCCATATGAATGAGAGCAAAGAACCGGCTGATTTTGAAAACATCGTCAGTGGCGACTACAAGGATCGGATATTCGAGAGTACCTGGATCGATGCCGACGGCACCCTGTACGGCTGGTACCACAGCGAGCCTTCCGGTGTCTGTAGCGACAACGCGCTCTCGGCGCCAAGAATCGGCGCGGCCCGGTCCCTGGATAATGGGTTGACCTGGAAAGACTTCGGCTTCATTCTGGATGCTCCACCGGACTCCCTGTTTTGCCAGAGCAAGAATCTGTATTTCGCAGGTGGAAACGGCGACTTTGCCGTGATCGCCGATGAAGAAAAGGAGTACTTTTATTTCTTCATCGGCACGTTTCACCGGGCCGTGTCCGAGCAGGGGCTTTCCGTCGCCCGGATGCGTTACGGCGACCGGGATGACCCGGTGGGGAAGGTGTGGAAGTGGCACCACCAGGAATGGACGGAGCCGGGGGTGGGCGGGCAAGTAACGCCAATCTTTCCGGCGGCAAAGGACCTCCATACGCCCAAAGCGGATTGGATCTGGGGACCTTCGATTCACTTCAACACCTACCGGAATCAATTCGTCATGATCGTCAACCGCTCGATTGACCGGGAGTGGGGCCCTGACGGATTCTACATCACCTTCAACTCCGACCTGTCCAACCCGGAAGCCTGGAGCAAGCTCCAAAAGCTGATTACTCCGCCCGACGGCAGCCCTCTACTCGAAAAGCCGCCGGACCTAGTCAAACAATACAAATATCCGGGCAATGAGCAATGGGGCGAATGGGGGCCCTGGTACCCTCAGGTTTTAGGAATGGACGAGACCGGAACAGACAAGAGAGCTGGCCGCGTCGCTCGCCTCTTTGTACACGGCGAGTCCCGCTGGGAGCTTCACTTCGGAATGTAAGAAAGATATATCGTGGTCCGACCCCTGAGAAAAGTATTCCCTATCGTTTTTGTGTCCTTCTTGGTTACTGCCGACTGCCTTGGGGAGACACACGCTGCAGCAGCAAACATTTCCCTTCAAACTATCATCGATCTGGCGCACAAGGAGCGATCAGTCCGCGAAAAAGCAGCAGAGACGGTTGGGTCCCTATGGGAGGTTTCTTTCGTTCCCATAATCTTGGAAATGTTGCTGGCAATACAAAGCGAAGGGCCTCGCAAGCGGGACCTGTGGGAGCTGCTCGAAAAAAAGACGGGAAAGCGGCTCAAGCGTGATGTCTATGTGTGGTTGCACTGGATCTGGCACGAAGATTTCGAAATGCATCCCGCTTACCCCGCCTTCAAAGCGGACCTCTATTCGAACGTAGACCAACGCTTTTACTGGTGGTTTTTTCCCGGAATGAAGCACACGATCCGGCTGGACGAGATTCTATGGGGCGGTGTCGCAGTCGACGGCATTCCTCCGTTGGAGCATCCCAATTTCGTCGAGGCCGAAGAGGCACGATACTTGGGAGGCAAGAACATCGTTTTCGGAGTCTTCATCAACGGGGAGGCACGCGCCTACCCCAAGCGGATTCTGGCGTGGCATGAGCTCTTCAACGACACCATCGGGAGTGTTGACGTGACTTGTGCCTACTGCACGCTCTGCGGCGCAGCCGTCCTTTATCGACAGCAAATCGGAGAACAGAGATTCAGCTTCGGAACGAGCGGCTTTCTGTATCGCTCGAACAAGCTCATGTACGACCGTCAGACGCGCTCGCTCTGGTTCGCTCTGGAAGGCGTGCCCGTCACAGGAGAACTCGTAGGCCAAGGGTTGAAACTGCAACGGCTACCCATCACCACCACGACCTGGAAAGCCTGGAAAGCGCTGCATCCCACGACGAAAGTGCTCTCGCTCGATACCGGGTTTGAACGGGACTACGGCGAAGGGGTGGCCTATCGTGCGTACTTCAGAACCCATGACTTGATGTTTCCCGTCCCTGACCGAGACAATCGCCTCAAGAACAAACAGGAGATCGTGGCACTGTTGATCGATGGCGAACCGGTCGCTTTTGATGTCCGTTTTCTCAGAAAGAACTCCCTATACGAGGACAAAACCGGCGGCTGTGCCTTTGTTATACTGACGGACCGATCGGGAGCCGCCCGGGTCTACGAAGCGAAGCAGACAAAGTTTGCGAAGTGGGACAAGAAGAAGACCCTCGTCGATGATCGGGGAGGCACATGGGAAGTCAGTGAAGACGCTCTCGTGGGCCCAACCGGCATGAAGCTTCGACGGCTTCCATCCCACCGCGCTTTTTGGTTTGGCTGGTATGCTCAGTTTCCCGATTCACGCCTGGTTCGTTAGGAAAAAACCATGACTTTGCGAAACAAAGGACAACACTCGAAGGCGTTGTTCCTATTGATGGCTGCTGCTGTAATCGTAGTGGATGCGCTCGATCCGTCGGGTCCATGGCTGCCCTCGGTAGGGAGCGAAGCGTCCGCCCGGACCCAGAAAGCCGGCGGGGTTGCGAAGCACCCTCCCAGGGTGTGGGTTAACCATTTTCAGGAGCAGTCGATCGAGTTCGAGTTGCCGCAGTTCCCGGGCAACGTCTTCAAGATTGCCATTCCTGAAGTGGTCTCCGACGCGGAGGGGCCGATCGTGCCCTGGGCGCACAACCCCGATACATGGGAGTTCTCTAGAGAAACTGCCCGTTGGAAAACAACAATTCCCGATATGGCCCGTGTGGAAGCCGAGGTCGACTTCAGGGAAGGGGAAATCGAAACGCGTGTGAAACTGACCAACCTATCCACTCGGACCTGGCGAAAGGCGAATGTTTTTACCTGCTTGACCTATGCCGATGCGCCGCTATTTAACGATCCAGCTCTCGAGCGGACTTATGTTCCGACCGGCAATTGGACCTCCCCCGGAGGGTGGGTGCCACTGGGTAGTCTTTTCGCCTCCGCTGGTCCCGCGAGCGGAGCCTATACGTTCTTCCGTGTCCTCGGAGGGCCGCCGCTCGATGAACTGTGGTTGTACCGGGTCATCCAGAAGCCTGCCCATCGGCAAGTCCTTTCCAAAGCCTTTGGATGCGTTGTTTCGAAGGACGGGAAATGGACGGTCGGAATGACGACCATGAATCCCGCATACTTCTTCAACAACCGGTCCAGACGGGTAGAGCATCAGGATGGGGTCTGCATTCACGCCGATCCGTTGCTGGGAGACGTGGCTCCGGGTCAATCGGCCGAGGGGATCAGCACCATTTATATCGTTGCAGGAAAGCTGGACGCGTTCATCGCTCGATGCCTAAAACTGTACCTTCCCTAAAACCTACTTGCCGCCACGTTCTGGTCCGGCCGGTTGCGATTGCACCTGTAATCCGTTATCCTAGAATCAGCTGCGAGTTTTTTTTCTCTCTCCGGAAGCTGATATAGCCAGCCGGACGCCCGATAAGAGATTCAATGGTGCGGCCAGAGACATATTTCCTGAAGTGGGCCACGCGTCGCAGGCGCCGATGTGGCGTCGATTTGCGCGCGCCGGGCTATGGACTGGCGGCGGCGCTGGGACTAGCGCTGGCAGCTCCGGGATTGTCCGGTGTGGGGAAACAAGAGAATCAGAGCGCCGGTACTCCACCGACCTTTGAGACGGTTCGGCCCGTTCTCGAGGCACACTGCATCAAGTGCCACGGTGACGGCCTCCGCTACGCCAAGCTCGACCTGCGCGACAGGGAAGCCATGATCACCGGCGGTAGATCAGGCCCTGCATTGGTTCCGGGGAATCCAGACCGTAGCTTGCTCTTTACGCAGGTCGCCACCGGGAAGATGCCCTTGGAGGGGGAACCGCCGCTGAGCGAGACGCAGGTCGAATTGATCCGCGAATGGATCGCGGGGGGCGCGCGGACAGGCGTGCACCCTGCAGCCATAGCTGCGTCCGGCCCTGGCGTCAGCTATGGTGTGAGCAAAGCGGACCGCAACTTCTGGTCCTTTCGTACCCCGCTGCGGCCGAGTATTCCCGAAGTCCAGCACAACAACCGCGCACGCACGCCCGTTGATGCCTTCATCCTGAAGAAGCTGGAGGCAGAGGGTCTTACTCTATCCAAAGACGCCGACCGACGCACACTCATACGGAGGGCCTTCTTCGATCTTATCGGTCTCCCGCCCACTCCGGACGAAGTCGACTCTTTTGTCGCCGATGAGAAACCCGATGCCTATGAGCGGCTCTTGGATCGGCTGCTCGCTTCGGAGCGCTACGGGGAGCGCTGGGGACGTCATTGGCTCGACGCCGTCGGCTATGCCGACTCGGATGGTCACTGGGACTCCGACAACCCGCGCAAGTCGGCGTATCGTTACCGGGATTATGTGATCCGTTCTTTCAATGTGGACAAGCCTTACGACGAGTTCCTGCTCGAGCAGGTGGCCGGGGATGAGATGGTAAATCTCTCAGGCGAACAACTGGAACCCGAAACGATAGCACGGCTGGAAGCGACTGGCTATCTGCGCACCGGGGCCGACCCTACCTACGAAGACTATGACTTGCGAGAGTATCGCTATACCGCGATCGACAACACGATCCGCAATTTTGGCTCCTCGGCCCTGGGTCTGACCATGCACTGCGCCAAGTGCCACGATCACAAGTTCGACCCCATCCCGCAGCGCGACTACTACCGCCTGGAAGCGATTTTGAAGCCCGCTTACGACCCGGACAACTGGATTGTCTCGGAGAAGCGTGGTTTCGCCGAGGCCCCTTTGGCAGAACGGGAACGCGCGCGAATTCACAACGAGCCACTGGACAAGAAAATTACCTCGCTCAAGGAGACGCGCGAACAGCAGCGCTTCGCCTATGAAGATCAAATCCTTGCGAAGAAATTGCTCCGGTTTCCCGAAGCCCTGCGCAGGGACCTCAAGGCCGCGATCCGTACCGAGCTGGAAGAACGCAGCGACGTGCAGCGTTACCTGGCGGGTAAGTTCGAGGAAGAACTCAAGATCGAAGAGGACGAGCTAAACAAGGCGTTCCCCGAGTTCAAAGACAAAGACACCGAGATCGAAAAAACTATCAAAGCGGTCGAAGCCAAACGGTTGGTATTCCCTCACATCCGGGGCCTGGCAGACATGGGTTCGACGGTACCCGACACCTTTCTGCGCGTGCGCGGGGAATACGACAACTTCGGCGAGAAGGTCGAACCGGGTCCTCTGGCAGTCTTGAGCGATCCGCGGCGACCCTTCCAGGTGCCGGATCTGGGGGATGGAGCCCAAACCGCAGGATTACGTACCGCGCTGGCCCGATGGCTTGTCCATCCCGACCATCCTCTCACGGCTCGCGTCATGGTCAATCGCATATGGCACTATCACTTCGGCAATGGTCTGGTTCGTACCCCCGACAACTTCGGGAAAAAAGGCGAGCGGCCGACGCATCCAGAGCTGCTCGACTGGCTGGCGACCGAGTTCGTCCGTGGCGGCTGGAGCACGAAGGCCATGCACAAGCTCATCATGACCTCCACCGTGTACCGGCAGGGTTCGCTCTCGAGTGAGCTCGGAGCCCGAGTCGATGGGGAGAATCGTTTGTGGTGGCGCATGCCGCTCCGGCGCGCCGACGCGGAGGCGATCCGCGACTCCATGCTTGCAGTGGCCGGAACGCTCAATTTCGAAATGTACGGTCCCCCGGTTCCAGTGCAGATCGACAAGGAAGGGGAAGTCATTACAGCGGCGGAACCATCGGCGTGGCGGCGCAGCATTTATCTCCAGCAGCGGCGCAGTCGGATGCTCACGCTTTTGCAGCTATACGACGCGCCCGTCATGGAATTCACCTGTCCCCGGCGCTCCCGTTCGACGCTCTCGACCCAGGCGCTGCACGTGCGCAATAGCGATTTCACCATCCTCCAGGCCAAGTACTTCGCGCGCCGCATCCTCGACGAGAAGCCCAAGGTCAAAAACGACGCGCGCGTGGACTACGCCTTCCGTCTTGTCTTTGGTCGTCCAGCTTCCGATAAGGAGCAGAGAATGTCCCGTGGGTTCCTCGAGCGGCAAGTCGATAGTCACGAGAGGGTATTGGCTGAGCCGCAAAGCGAGCCGGTGGAGTCTACGACTTCTGTTGCGAGCCATGCAGACACTCTCGACGCCCTTCCCGCAGATGGGGAGGGTAAAGAAGCGCCGGAGCCGCCACCCGTGCCGGAGCCCGAGGCTGAGCCTCAATCTCCGGCCGAGTTTCTGGCATGGAGTGACTTGTGCCACATGCTATTGTGCGCCAACGAATTTGTGTATATTGACTAGAAGTAGCCTCGGAAGCTTGAAATGAATCCACTGGCACGCTTTGAACTGGTAGACCTTCTCTCCCGCCGCGATATTCTGCGACGAATGACCGGTGGGGTCGCAGCGGCTGCACTCTCCTTGCTCGGACGAGGCAGCCAGTTCGGCGAGGCCCTCGCCGCTCAGCAGCAGTATGACCTGAAGCCCAAGCCACCGGTGCACACGGCTCGTGCAACGGCCGTGATCCAACTCTTCATGAACGGCGGACCCGGCCACATGGATCTCTGGGACCCGAAACCCATCTTAGAGAAACAGCACGGCAAGCCCCCGCCTAAAGGAATCGGCACGCCCAACAGCAACCTGGAAACGTATGGCGCTCTGATGGGAAGCCCGTTCAAGTTCGCCAAGTACGGGCAGTCCGGGATCGAAGTGTCCGAGGCACTCCCGCATCTTTCACAGGTAGTGGACGAGTTGGCGGTGATCCGCTCCATGCACACGATGACCTTCCAGCATGAAGAGGCCTTGTGGGTGATGCATAGCGGCACGAGATTGGATGGGCGACCCGCTATCGGTTCCTGGGTCACATTTGCGCTGGGCTCTGAGAATCAGAATCTGCCGGCCTATGTCGTCCTCTGCGATCCCAAGGGACTGCCGATCAATGGCCCCAAGAGTTGGTCGAATGGCTTTATGCCGCCCGTGTATCAGGGAACACCCTTCCGCAGTGAAGGAATGCCCGTTCTGAACCTGAACCCGAAACAGGCAAGGGACGAGGCCGTGCGACAGGGGCGGCACGAGTTCCTGCGACAGCTCAACGAGGAACATCGGCTTGCCCGTCCGGGCGAGCTGGAGCTGGATGCCCGGATCGCCTCCTACGAGCTGGCAGCTCGGATGCAACTCGCGGCTTCGGACGCCCTGGACCTTTCTCAGGAGAACCAGTCCACCCGTAAACTCTATGGCCTGGACGACAAGGTCACCGCTTCCTACGGTACACGCTGCTTGATCGCCCGAAGGCTGGTGGAGCGGGGCGTGCGCTACGTGCAGATCTTCATGCAAAGCCAGCCGTGGGACACCCACTCCAAGACCAAGAAGCAGACGGGCAAGTGTTGTGCCCAGACAGATCTACCTGCGGCCGGCCTGCTGCGGGATCTCAAGCAACGAGGGCTGCTGGACACGACGCTGGTAACCTGGGGCGGAGAATTCGGGCGCCAGCCGGTCTCGCAGGATGGCGACGGGCGCGACCACAACGCTCACGCCTTTACCACGGTTTTGGCCGGAGGCGGGATCAAAGGGGGCCAGGTCTACGGTGCGACCGACGACTTCGGCTACAAGAGCGTCGAGAATCCCGTCAGCGTACCGGACCTGCATGCCACGATGCTGCATTTGCTGGGACTGAATCACAGAGACCTCACCTTCCATCACGACGGCCGTCTCCAACGCCTCACCGACGTCCACGAGGCCCGTGTTATCACTGATCTCCTTGCTTAGTGCTCCGGTTCGTAAATACAATGGCGCTTCTGCAGTCGGCTTCCAACGAGCCGGCTTTTTTTGTCCACGTCGGAATCGGCGACCTGCCTCGAGCCCGTAGCGACGAACCTTCCACTGGAGACACATGAAAGCTTCGCTCCTGATCCGCAGAATTCGTATGTATCTGGCTTTGTTTTTCGTGCCCTGGATCGCCATGTATTCTCTCAGCACGCTCTTCTTCAACCACGGCATCCGCACGTTCTCGGATGCTCCGCCGGCGGCGTTCGAAAAGGAGTCCGAATCTGGGGTCGCAACCGGTCTTTACATGTGGTGGCACATTCCACGAAGCCGTGCCTGGGATCCATTACGCTTTCAGGTGGGCTACTCTCGTTCGTTCTCTTCATGATTGCCCTGTGATGGGTTCGCCTCGGTACGGGTCCTACCTCGATCTTCCCCCCTGCACTCTCTCTACTCATCGGCGGCAGGTGGATCCGGAGGCTCCAGAAATCGCTCGAGCCTTTCGAGATCCGAAAGGCCAGCGCCCACCTCGCCGGCGTTGGGGTGTGTCGCGTCAAAGACCTGCAGCATGTGAGAGCGCATCTCTGACAGCGCGCCCGAGAACTCAGTATCGTCCGCAAGGTTGCGAAACTCCCCAGGATCCTCCGTGAGATTGTAGAGAGCCTCGAAACGGCCGGAGGCTCCGAACCCGGTGGCATATCCCAGCGCCAGATCATGCTTACCACTCGTGATGACGTACTTCCACTCATCCGTGCGAACCATGGCGCGGTTGTCGTCGAGATATTCGGAGAAGACAACGTCTCGGTGGTGGTCGTCCCCACCCTTCAAGAGATGTTGGAGGCTCTTCCCTTGCTGGGCGGGCATCGGAGGGATCTCGAGGATCTCCAAAATGGTGGGGACTAGATCGATAAGCTCGACCATGGCATGGACGGTGCGGCTCCCGCGGCGCGGATCCCGAATGACCAGCGGCACGCGCACCGCCTCTTCCCACATGGAGTGTTTCTCGAAACGGCCGTGGTGACCCAGCAGATACCCATGGTCGGCAACATAGACCACGAGCGTATTGTCTCCCAACCCGAGTTCACTCAGCGCCTCGAGCGCAAGCCCGATGTTTCTGTCCAGGTACTCGACAGAAGTGTAGTAGGAGCGGATGATTCCTTGCTTTTGCTCGTCTGTCAGACCACGGAAGATCTTCGGGATCCATCGGTCGTCTTCTGGCCCTACCCGGGGAACAGGCATCTCCGCGGGGTCGTATTTTCCGCCAAATTCGATCGGGAAGTTGAAAGGCGAGTGCGGCTCATAGAAGCTCAGCCACAGACAGAAGCGCTCATCCCTGTGCTGCGTCATGAAGTCGATCGCCCGACGCACAAAGAAGGTCCCCAGGAAATCGTCGTCATAGAGACCGCGGCGGTCAAAGTTCCTCGGCGCAGGGTAACTCGTGCCCGGCAAGCCCTCTCCGTTCAGCCAGATGTAGGCGGGATCTCCGAACGGTCTCCAGACGGCCTTCGTGGGAACGTCGGCGGGCTGTCGAGGCGGATGCGCCTCGAGATAGTCCGCATGATCCGCGCCGTCGATCCGGTATTCGAACCCATGTTTCAACTCGCTGTCGAAATGCATTTTCCCCACGGCTCCGGTCTGGAAACCGAACGACTGCAAATGTTCCGCAATCGTCAGCTGATCATCCGAAAGCGGAGTTCGAAGCAGCGTCACTCCGGCGGCATGCGGAAGCCGGCCGGTAATGATGGATTGCCGGGAAGGCGAGCACACAGGGGAGTTCGCATATGCCCGCTCGAAGAGCACCCCTTCATCGGCCAGCCGATCGATGTTCGGTGTCCGGATGATCGGGTTGCCGTACCGTCCGGCCACGTAAGCCGCATGGTCGTCCGCCATGAGAAAGAGCACGTTCCGAATGGACGAGTCCGTTTCTTGCTTCGCACGACACCCCATCCCAGAAAGCGACGCGAGGACAAGGAGTACCATGGCTGGATAGCGCACTTTGGGTCCCTCTTCTTTTGTGGGTCGTATTGAGAGTTCGAAAGCGCGGGCAGTTTAGCATTAAAGCGACACAGAGCGGTAGGCGGATGACGGTAGACGGAAAGCGCTTAGCGCATGACGCTAGACGGATAGCCGAAAGCTGGTTTTCTCCTTTGATCGTTGGCCTCCCCCCTCCTACACTGGTGCATTACGACAAAAGAAAGGGGTGCCCAAGATGGGGCTGACCGCTTGGTCGTGGCTGTTTTTCAGCCTGTACGCCGTTGCGATGCTCGTGTTTGGCTGGATCGGTGGTCGCCGGGTCAAAAACGCCGACGACTTCGCAACGGCGCGCAATGCATACGGGCCCGTTGTTTTGGCCTTCGCGTTTGCCGCAACCGTCGCCAGTGGAGGGACCTTTCTCGGAAACCCCGGCTTGGGCTACTCCTATGGCACCGCCGCTATTGGAGGATTTCTCTATCCCCTGGGCGTCTACTTGGGCGTCCTGATCTCCATCAAGCTCATCGCCTCGGTGGGACACCGGTTCGGAAACCGATCGATCCCCGAGTATCTGGGCGATCGCTACCAGAGTGACGGCATCCGATTGCTCGTGTCTATCTTCTCTCTCCTTCTGTTCTTCTATGTTGCGGCGCAGCTGGTGGCGGGAGTTGTGATGTTCGAAACCATGCTCGGCCTCCAACCCGTGTGGGCCTTGGTCATCACGACGGGAGTTCTGCTGGCATACGTGGTCCTAGGGGGGGCTCATGCCGACATACTCACCGATAGCGTGCAGGGGTTCATGATGTTGCTCGTGGCCATCCTGATCATCGTTCTGTTCTTGATCGGGTTCGGTGTCAACGGAGCTTTAGCGGGCGTGATCGACCGGCTGCGGGAGCTCGATCCGAATACCGTAGGGCTGTTGAACAGGGGAACGCCCCTTTACAACTCCTGGTGGCCGGTCGCTTCCATCATACTGGCCCACATCCCCTTGGGTCTTCTGCCACACCTGGGCAACAAGCTATGGGCGCTGAAGAAAAAGGAAGACCGCCTACGTTTCGTGAGGTTCGCCTTCCTGATCGGTTTGGCGCTCGGCCTTATGGGGGTGGGCGGCATATTGGCCCGAGCGGTACTCGGCGATGTGCTCCTGGAACCCGGCAGGAGTCCAAATGAGGCGCTACCACAACTCTTTACCGAGCTTTTTCCAACCTGGCTGGCAGCCCTGATCGGAGTCGGCATCTTGGCCGCAATCATGTCGACCGCTGACGGCCTGGTTGTGTCTTCTTCGCAGGTGATCGCCAACGACGTCTTCCGTCGTTCGATCGTTCCGAAATTTTTCCCTTATTGGAGCGAAGAAAAAATCGACCGTCGCGTGCTCTTGATCAGTCGTTGGAGCACGGTGCTGGTGCTGGTCGTGTGCTTGCTCATGGCTTGGTTCATGATGGACATGAATGTGACTCTGCTGATCTGGGTAGGCACCGGCGGTATGATGGCGGCGTTCGCGGGACCCCTCGTAGTTGGCTCGTTGTGGCAAGGCGTCACGAAGGCCGGAGCATATGCTGGCTTGCTTAGCGGAATGACCACGTTCCTCATCCTACACGGGGGTCTGCTCGAAAGAGCTAGGACGATATCGGAGCTCACCCCAGCTTCGGGTGTCATCGAATGGCTGGTCGCTCAAGCACCGAGCGCGTTCTCGTGCGCCGCAATTGGAGAAGGGGTTTCCGTCGCCGTCACCTGGACCGTCTCAAAAATGACTCGGCCGCTGTCCCCAGACCACCTCAGCCAAATTTTTCCCACCGCGGATTCGAGGAACTGAGCCGCAGCATGTCATCGTCGCCCACGGGTCTCGACGGTTGAGCGTCTCGCGCAAAAGGTCGGCAAGCAGTCAGCGCTAGACGGTTAGCGGACAGCGGTTAGCGGCAAGCGCAAAGCTCAATACACACCGAGATACTTCTCGATCTCCCAAGCGCTGACGCAACTGTGATACTGACGCCATTCTTCGTATTTCACAGCCATGTAATAATCCGCGTATTCCTCACCCAGGGCGCTCCGGACAACCTCGTCTTCGGCCAGGCAATCCATTGCTTCCTTCAATGATCTCGGGAGCACATCGATGCCGCGTCCAGCAAGTTCTTCCCCAGGTACTTCGTAGAGATTGTCGTCATTGCGAGAGCCGGGCTCGATCTTGTTGCTGATGCCATCGAGACCCGCGGCCAAAAGAACCGCCATGGCCAGGTACGGGTTGGCCGCTCCGTCGAGAGTCCGGTTCTCGAGCCGTCCAGGGGCCGGAATGCGAATCATTTGCGTTCGATTGTTGCCTCCGTAGGTGATGTAGACCGGGGCCCAGGTGGCTCCGGAACGGGGCGCTCCCTGGATGAGTCGCTTGTAACTGTTGACGATGGGATTGGCTACCGCGGCAAGAGCCTTGGCGTGGGTCAGGACACCGCCCAAGAACCAATAGGCCAACTCGGACAGACCGTTGTCGTCCTTTTCCCCCAGAAACAGATTTGTCTCGTTCTGCTCGTCCCACAGGCTCATATGGTAATGGGCGCCGTTTCCCGTCAGGTGGGTGAACGGCTTCGGCATGAAGGTCGCAACCAATCCTTGCTCTTCCGCGACCGTCTTGACCATCCATTTGTAGAACGTGTGCCGGTCCGCGGTGGTCAGAGCGTCGGAATACTTCCAGTTGAGCTCGAACTGGCAATTGGCATCTTCGTGGTCGTTGGCATAGGGATTCCAGCCGAGCTCCTGCATGTACCGTATCAAAGTCGTCATCATATCGAGGTTGCGGTGCAATGCCCGTAGGTCATAGCAGGGCTTGGCTAGAGTATCGAGGGAATCCCATCCGACATAATTTCCCTGTTCGTCGCGCTTCAACAGCATCAGCTCCGCCTCGACGCCGACATTGAAGACGTAGCCCTGTTGTTTCGCGCGCGCCAGCTGGCGCCGCAGGATCGTTCGGGGACAGTATGGCCATTCGTTTTCATCGACAGAAACATCTCCCGCAACCCAGGCCATGTTCTTCCGCCAGGGTAGAACTGTCAGGGAACGGAAATCGGGAATGGCCGCCATATCCATATCGCTTGGCTTCTGACCGATCTCTCCAGCGGCAAAGCCGGCGAATCCAGCTCCATCCTGGGCCATGGCATCTACATGCGTGGCGGGAACGACCTTGGCTTTGGGTGCTCCGCTCATTTCGACAAAAGAACAAAGGAAAAACTCAACACCGTTTTTCCTTATGAGCTCTTTGACTTGGTCGAGTGTCACGTTGCCTCCTTAGTACCCCTGTTCGTAAATACACTAACGTTTGTTGCGGCCGGGAAGCCTCGCAACCTGCCTTCGACACGACACAGATCGATAAACCCTCTCACAACGAGTGAAGTCATGTTCCCGGCCGCAACCCTCCGGGCGCGTGGGGGTTGCGGGCAATCTCTTTGTCGTTCGTCGTCGACGATGTCACCACATCGCCTCCTTCTCTCTTCGCGACCTTGCCTCACAAGCCCCACCCGCAAACGTTACCGTATCTACGAACAGGAGTACTTAGGGCGGTAAAGATCACGCTGTGGGACAATCACCGGCGGCAAAACAGGGCTAGCTCCAGGGGAAGGGGCTGTGAGAAACGGGATGCAGCTTCCCCTCTGCGTATCGCGAAAATCGAAAAGGGTTGAGTAGCGCACTCTGCTCTCCCATGATCTCCGAGGCCACGAGCTTTCCCACTCCGAGCATCTTGTAGCCGTGGTTGGAATCGGCAATGATGTAGCAATTGTCTCGAAACACATCAAAAACCGGAAAACTGTCGGGAGTGAACGCCCCCAAACCACCGGAAGGCTCCTCGTTCTTGTATAAATGATGCTTGCCTTCGAAGCGCTTCTGGCAAAAGGCCAAAGCCGAGCACCACATTCGTTCAAAATCCTCCCCAGCTACAAATTCGGGAGACTCCGGTCCGTAGGGGTCGACGCGGACTTCGTCGGCAGCGGTATTTACTTCGTAGGGCATGCTCCCACCCTGAACGCCGCCGAAGTGAAAGTCGGGCTTGTAATAGATGCCCCAGAGCTTGTCCGTGATGAGCGATCCGTCGGGTCCATGCAGGGGCGCGTCCGTATCGACGTGGATAACGGGCGGAGTGCTGCCATCATTTGTTTTTTGGAACTCGGGGTCCACGCCCAGCGTGCCCTCCTGGAGGCACATGTAGTGCCACATCTTTATTCCCGAGTGGACCTTTCCGTCACTGCGAATACGGATCTCCCCGGGTAGCCCCAGCATCTCCCAGATGGACCTGATCCAGGGGCCGGCTCCTACCACCACGTAGTCCGCCCGGATCGCACCGTGGGTCGTCTCGACGCCCGAGACGGCATCGCCGGAGAACTGGAACCCGGTGACCTGGGTCCCGGTCTGGATCTCGACGCCTTCGGCTTGGGCCTTTCGCGCAAGTCCCAACATGGAAGCCATGTTGTTGGCATAGCCGCCCCTCTTTTCATGGAGCACGGATGTGATTCCCTTGGCCTGCCAATCGTGAAAGATGCCCTTCATGTACTTCATGCTATCGGCTTCCCCTTCGACAAAATCCGATGGGTAGTCCAAGAGCCGCTGCTGCTCATAAATGCCGGCGACGTCGGCGTGCATCGTCTCGGGGCTGAGCTGAATATAGCCCACCGGATGATAGCTGTATGCCTCCGGATCACTTTCCCAGACATCGACACTGTGAGCCATGAGCTCTCGCATCGCGGGCTGATAGTAGTTGTTGCGAATAACCCCGCAGGCGATTCCGGAGGCGCCGGCGCCGATTCCCTTTTTGTCGAGAACCAGTATGTCCGACCCGGATCCCTTACCGCGGGCCTTGAGCTCGAGCGCAAGGTGATAGGCAGTGCTCAACCCATGGATACCGGCACCGATAACAAGGTAGCGGGTGGACTTTGGCAACGACATCGGTTGGCTCCTGCCGGATGCGATAAGGCTCGCTAGAACTTGCGGTAAGCTTGATTGAGGTCGACCATGGGGTGTTTCCTCGACATCTGAAACTTGATGAGCAGCTCCCGTGCCACCATGTCCCTCTCTTGCTGGTTGTCGGGCAACTTCATTTCTTCGGGCACGATCACCCATCCGTTGATGTTGCGGTCAAATACTGCGGGGTTGCCCTCCTCGTAGCCCATATGGACGTCTTCCAGCCAGTTCAAGTCTTCCCACCCCATAGTTTCCATGTACGTCTTCAAAAATGGCGTCAGCAACGAGTAATCGGGAAGCAGATTCACGTCGTATCGATAGCCGATGTGTTGGCCGATCTCCTTTTCGCGATCCGTGTCGATCCCATCGGAGGTGAGAAAGTAATCTGGATCTGCGTTGCTGCGGTTCTGATCGCTCATGAGTGCAACCCTAGGGTGTATGGTTTTGTCCGACAACGTAGTTGGTTCCCGCCAGCGGCACACGGGCCATGGCGGATGCCTCGGTAGTCAACGCTGCCAGGTCTTCAGGCTCCAGTGAGTGAACATTGGTCTTGCCGCAGGCACGCGCAATCATCTGGCATTCGATGGCCAAGGTGTGAAGAAAATTGTAGACCCGGGTAGCCGCCTCGTCAGGATCCAGACGCTTGCGCAGCTCCGGATCTTGCGTGGCCACACCGACGGGACACAGTCCCGTGTGACAGTGATAACAATAACCCGCCGGCACTCCTACCGTACCTTCATAGTCCGCCTCTGGAATGTCCTTGTTGCAGTTGAGCGCCACCAGGGCCGCGGTGCCGATGGCCACGGCGTCGGCACCGAGGGCCAGCGCTTTGGCCACATCGCCTCCATGCCGTATCCCGCCGGCATAGATCAAGGAGATCTCACCAGTTCTGCCGACATCGTCCAGCGCCCGCCGGGCTTCGCGGATGGCCGCTATCCCGGGAATTCCGGTCTCTTCCGTAGCCAGGTGTGGTCCGGCTCCAGTCGAGCCTTCCATCCCATCCAGGAAAATACTATCCGGGTTGGTTTTGGCCGCCATCCGGATGTCGTCGTAAACTCGCGCCGCGCCGAGTTTCAGCTGAATGGGAACCTCCCCGTTGGTGGCGCATCGGATCTCGTCTATCTTGAGCGCCAGATCATCGGGTCCCAACCAGTCGGGATGGCGCGCGGGGGAACGCTGGTCGATCCCGGCGGGCAAGGAGCGCATCTCTGCAACCTGATCGGTGACTTTCTGCCCCATGAGGTGGCCGCCCAACCCCACTTTGCACCCCTGACCGATGAAGAACTCCACGGCATCGGCTAATCGAAGATGGTGCGGGTTGAAGCCATAGCGGGACTGGATAACCTGATAGAGCCACTTGTCGGAGTAACGGCGCTCATCGGGCAGCATGCCACCCTCGCCGGAACAGGTCGCGGTCCCCGCCATCGTCGCTCCTCGAGCAAGCGCGACCTTTGCTTCATAGGACAGAGAGCCAAAGCTCATACCGGTAATGTATATCGGAATATCCAATACCAGAGGTCGTTTCGCCTTGGGGCCCATGACGGTTCGGGTCTTACACTTTTCCCGATACCCTTCGATGACGAACCGTGTGAGGGTGCCTGGCAGGAAGGTAAGATCATCCCATGACGGGATCTTCTTGAAAATGGCCATCCCGCGCATGCGGTAGCGACCCAGCTCCGCCTTGATGTGGATGTCGTCGACCACCCGGGGATTGAAAAGATAGTTGCTTCCGAGCACGCTCCGGTTTCGATCAGGTCCAGGCGAAAACTCCTGCCGGGTTGCATCCTTGTGTCGCGTTGCCATCAATCCGCTCTCCTACAGTACGATTTTCTTTTCCGCCGGTTCGAGGTTGTCATAATTCCAGAGCTGCTTGCCGGCCACTATCTTTTGCATGTTCTCCACGCCCCTCGGGGCCTCGAGACCGTGAAAACTCAGCTTTCGCCTCAGCCATTGCAACTCGAGCTCCGTCATTTCACCAGCCACAGCATCCACCCCCAGAGACCGGATCGTACCCCCCACATAGATGGTCCCGTCGTACATGGAATCCCCCAGGTTGTCGTCGACATCTCCCAGAATGATGATCCGGCCGCGCTGCATCATGAAAGCGGACAGCGTCCCGCTGCGACCACCCACGATGATCGTGCCGCCCTTCATGTTGATCCCGGTCCTGGAGCCGACTTCTCTCTTGCAAACCAGATCGCCGCCCCGAATCGCCGCGCCAAAGGACGAACCCGCATTCTTTTCGACGACCACGGTTCCGGACATCATGTTCTCCCCACACGACCAACCTACACGGCCCTTGATCTTGATATTCGGACCATCATTCAGCCCCGCGGCGAAATAACCCAGAGAACCTTCGAAAACCAGTTGAAGCCGATTCAAGATTCCCACACCAAGGGAGTGTTTTGCATTGGGATTGCGGACGACGATGTGTCCATACCCTTGCTGCATGAGCTCGCGAATCTTCGAGGAGACGGCCGGTGCGTCCATGGCCACAGCATCGAATTCGGTTTTCTTGTCGAAGTCGACCCTATCGCTATCGGGATAGAGTAGATTCTCCGCCTCCTCCAGCGAGAAGAAAGCCCGGTGCCTACGCCCGGTGAGCTTCTCCTCGTGCATTCCCTTCTCACCCGATTCCTTTTTCTTGTTCATTTGCGCCATACTCGTACTTCTCCCGCGTACGGATCTGAGCTGTCGATTTCGTGAGGGAAAATACTGCGGATGGCGACCTCTTCGGACGCCAGCACGATAGAGTCTGCTCCCTCGTAAAGAACCATCGGTTTTGCCGCCATCGTGTCCTTGGCCATACCTAGACTGTCGGCGGTCGCGACCAGATAAGTAAAGACCCCGTCCAGCTCTTCGATCGAGTCCTGCAGGACGACCTCCAGCTGGTCCCCCTGCTCCAGCCTGTGGGCAACGTAAACGGCAATCAGTTCCGAGTCACAATCAGAGACAAAACGACGTCCAAGTCGCTCGAGTTCCCGGCGCTTGCTCCAGTAGTTGGTAAGCTGGCCATTGTGGACCACCGAGATGTCCTGAAACGGATAGGCCCAGAATGGATGCGCGGAGCAGATATCCACATCGGACTCGGTCGCCATCCTCACGTGACCGATTCCATGCGTGCCCTGAAAACTCTGCAGCTTGTACTGCTCCGAGACACTATTCGCATCTCCGAGGTCCTTGATCAATTCCAGGGCATGGCCGATGGAGAGAATTTCCGCTCCCTCGACTTCTTCGATGTAATCGCAAAAACTGCCGATGTTCCCCTCATATTGAACTCGATAGAGCGACGCGTACTCGGTGGGTTGCTTTTCTTCCAGCACCTGTCCGCCCATCGACTCGATGCGCTGGGACACTTCCTTCCGGCGCTCCTTGATCTGTTCGTGGATTCCGGATCCTCGGACCAAATCCTCCTGCTCGGCCAGCTTCAAACGCATGACCACCTGATCGGGTGCCGGAGCGCCATACAGAGCGAATCCAGTCGAATCCGGCCCCCGATGCTTCATGGACTGAAGCATCGATGTTATTTCATGACCGATCCGGCCCGACTTTTTTCGATGGATGATACCCGCGATACCACACATAAGAACTCCTTACTAAGCTCAGCTACTAGGGCAGACAATCCCAGTATCTCTCGATGTCCCATTCAGTGACCGTGGAGAGAAAACGTTCCCACTCGTCCCGCTTGTAGTGGCGGTAGACTTGGTACATCTCCCCCGGAAGGGCGGACTGGATCACCTCGTCCCGTTCCAGCGCGTCGAGCGCATCGCCGAGAGACAGAGGAAGCTTCTTGACCTGTTTCCCCTCCTCGATCGCCTGATAGATATTTCGTTCTTCAGGTTCCCCGGGGTCCAACTTGCGCTCGATTCCATCCTCAAAAGATCTTAACAGGGCGGACGCCATCAGGTAAGGATTGACCATGGAATCCACTGCACGGTACTCGAATCGTCCCGGCGCCGAGACGCGCAGGCCGCAGGTGCGATTCTGGTAACCCCAGTCCGCATAGACTGGCGCCCAGAAACCCGTATCCCAGAGTCGGCGGTAGGAATTGACCGTGGAGCAACCGATGGCCGTCAGCGCCGGGAGATGCTCCATCACGCCTCCGATGCACTGCAGTCCAATGGGGCCGGGCTTGCGCTCACCCGGCAGCGGATCGAAGGAATTCTCACCTCCTACCCGATACACAAAGGTGCCCTCCATCCCGGGCAACTCGGCGTTGCCCAGAGGAGCGACGGTCTCCTCACCTCCGCGCCACAGGGAAATGTTATGGTGGCATCCTGAAGCCGAGACCCCCATGAAGGGCTTGGCCATGAAGCAGGCAATGAGATCGTGCTCTCGGGCAACCTGTGCGCATATCTGCCGATAGGTGGTGAGCCGATCGCAGGTCCGGAGCGCATCATCGAAGTTGAAGTTCAACTCCAGCTGGCCCGGCGCGTCCTCGTGATCCCCCTGGATCATGTCGAGACCCATGGCCCTTGCGTACTCGATGACTCTCATGAACACCGGCCGGAGTGATTCAAACTGATCGATGTGATAGCAGTTGGGCTTGCTGAAACCCTCTGCTGGTTTGCCGTCCGGGCCTTTCTTGAGCCACATCATCTCCGGCTCGGCGCCGTGCCTCAGGTGAAGGCCGTCGTGCTTTTCTTGAAACCGATCGTGTATCCTCCGGAGGTTGCCACGACAATCCGAGGTCAAGAACGCACCCGGGTCCTGGGACTCTTCTCGGTTTCGAAACAGAGTACAAAACACACGCCCCACGCGCTTGTCCCAGGGCAGCTGGACAAAAGTCTCCGGGTCGGGGATCCCGACCAGCTCGGAGGCTTCCGGACCGTAGCCAATGTAATTGCCCAGCCGGTCCATGAACAAATTGGCTGTTGATCCATACACCAGTTGAAACCCGCGCTGTGCCGCCTTTTCCCAGTGATCGGCCGGGATCCCCTTGCCCACGATCCGACCGGTCACGGAAACGAACTGGTAGTAGATATAGTCGATCCCGAGCTTGTCGATTCTCTGGCGTACCTGCTGAACGAGCTCGTTCCGGCCCGCAGTTTGCACATAGGCTTCCAACTCTGTTGTCCGACGACTCGCACTTCCCTTCGCCACGCTTGTTCCCTCCCGAGACTACTTGCTAACCACCGTCATGGATCACCACGCGACGGCTGCCACGCTCCCGATTCGCGAGCTCATCCACTTCAGCCGCGTACGTATCGCGCTCGAACTTCATCTGCCAGAGTGTGTATGCAACCCAAAGAATCAACGAGATGACGAACCATACCACTTCGAATCCGACGAACGGGTACATGGGGCCAATCTCCGTGGGATTGCTTGACCAGCTCTCAATCAGTCCTGTGTTCACAGCCAAACCTGTCTCCTGAGTTGTCCGGGTCGGGACAACAAAGTTGTCCGGGTCAATAAAGTTGCCCGGGTCAACTCGTTTGTGTCTTGTCCCCATGGGCAAACTCCAATTCCGCAGCGAAGATCTCATCCATATCCTTCTTTTCGACTTTCAAGATTCGATGGTCCATTCCGGCCAATTCAATGGCCACCGGGATCCTCAGAAGATTGAGCTTTTTCAAAAAATACGCCACCACGAAACAGGGAACAAAACCAAGGACGAAAAACATGATGATGCCTCCGGCCAGTTGGCCCCAAGGCGTTATGGCTGCGTAATCGGGATTGGGAGAGCTCGGATACCCCCACAGCACAAACCCGGCGACAATGACGCCGAATAGTCCCGCATAGCCATGCACCGCCACAGCACCGACGGCATCGTCAATTCTGAATTTCCGTTCCACCCAGTAGTGCAGTCTGTAAGCGAGAAAGGCGCCGGCTGCGCCAATCAGATGTGCTTGCAGAGGATGATACAGGTCGTTTCCCGCTGATGCCGAGATGATACCTGCCAATCCGCCCGAAAAGGTCCAGTAGGGATCACCTCTTGAAACGAAGTATCCGGCTATCAGTCCGCCAGCTAGAGAAAGGATGAAATTGAAAGTAATGGCGCTCAGGGTCGTCGGGGTCAAATAAATAGTCGTCGCCGAGAAAAAAGCTCTTGTTTCGTCCGCGTCGATGTCAAAGATCGGCACATTGCAGGCGGCGTAGAATCCCCAGAAGCCCGTGTAGATAAGAAACAACCCGATCACCACGAGCCAGGTGTTATGGGGGGAAAAGCTACGTGGTACGCCGTCGGCTCGGAATCGCCCAATCCGAGGGCCCAGGTGGATGAGAATTGCCAAGGCGGAGCCGCCACTGATGGCATGAATAACGCCGGAAGCGTAGGCATCGTGGTAGCCGAGCAACTGAACCATCCAACCGTCCGCGGACCAGCCCCAAGCCGCGTCGATGACCCAAGTGATGGAGCCAACCAGAACCGCGAAAACCCAAAACGCGCTGGAGCGAATCCGTTCGATAACCGCTCCGGAGATAATGGAGCCTGCGGTCCAGGAAAACAAAAGGAAGGCCGCCCAGAAAACTCCATTCAGCCGCGCCCAGTAAATCGTATCCCCAGCCGTCAACGTATCACTGTGCGGCATTCCTCCCATGTGTGTGCCCATCAGCTCGTTCCAGGGCAGGGCCCAATCCGCCGCAATCAGTCCGCCCGTGATCCAAGGCCCGTTCTGAAAAGCAAAGTAGATCCACCAGCCGAAAAAATAGAACGTTACCGTGATGAGAGGGATGAGCATGGCATTCTTCATCAGCGTGTGGAGCATGTTCTTGCGGCGGGACGCACCGACCTCGTACAAACAGAATCCGACATGGATCAGAAACATCAGAACGATACAAATCCAGTAGTAGAATTCCGTGAAGATGATCGTCAGTGAGCCAAGTTCGCTGTTCATGCTCGATCGGTGAAGAATAGGGCAAATACGGGCACTTGCACGGTGTATTGCCGTTTGAGACCTTCGGTGTCCAGATGAGTCCTCGCCACCCACGACCGCCATTGGCCTCCCGGCCCCAAAGCGCTAGAATAGAGACGCTTCAAGCCAGGTGTAGCCATCTTTCGCGGCCAGCGGACCTGAATCAGGGCAAAAGATTCCCGAACTGGATTGCCTAAGATAGCCTTTTTGCCGAGCAGAATAAAGGGATATTCATGCGAAAAGCTGGCGCATTGCAACGGCAAACAAGTCCCACGCGGCATTTACGGGCAGGACGCCGGAACTGCCGACGATTTTTATCCAGAGGGTCCGGATGAGCTTGAGCGAGTGGTGTCTGGTCATTCTGCTGAATGGTTCGATCATCGCATACGGCCTGTACTTGAGCAGGGGAATCCGATCGAGTACCGAGTGGTTTCTGGCTGGACGGACACTACCCTGGTGGGTGGTCGGCCTGTCGATGTACGCCACCGCCATTGATGCCAGTGATCTGGTTGCAGACTCAGGAGGCACTTACACCCTGGGTGTCAGCTTTATGGTCACCAACTGGGTCGGTGTCGTGGGGGGATGGGCCTTGGCGGCATTCTTTCTGGCTATTCCAATGTATCGCCTGGGAATGTACACCAACGCCGAGTATCTCGAGGCTCGGTTTGGACCGTCGGCGCGCATCGTCAGCGTGTTCGTCCAGGTACAATTCCGATCCCTCGTGCTCGCGATCATGAGCGTCGCAATTTACAGGACGCTTGCCGTAGTTTGCGGCTGGGGATCCGACGCCTGGTGGGCTGTGGCCGCCATTGCCATACTGGCGACAATCTACACAGCCTTGGGCGGCCTTCGATCGGTGGCGATAACCGACGCCCTGCAATTCGTCGTGATGACCATCGCCGCCTTGTTGTTTTGGTCTGTGATCTGGACACAGGTCGGCGGCTGGGCTGGAATGGAGCGACGGTTCGAACAAGCCGAACCCGGGTTGGCGGATCGGATGGTTCACGTCGGTCGCGATGACATCGATCTGTCTGACGTCAGAGGCAAAACCCCCGAGCAAATTCAAGGTCGTTTGCTCGCGGGCGGAGAATACAAAGAAAGAGAGGGGAACATCGAGCAGACCACGCCCGCATGGCTCTATTCCTTGTCCCTCATAATCGTCGGTTTGTCCTATTCCATCGTCAATCATACCCAGACCATGAGAATGCTGGCATCCAAGAGCGAGTGGGATCTCAAGATGTCGGTGGTGCTCGCCGGCGCGGTCATGCTGGCAATGACCTTTTTCAACCTCTCGATTGGAGTCATGGGACGTGCCCTACACCCAGATCAGGCCCTGCTACCGGACCAGTCGCAGGATTCGATCTATCCGTTGTTGATCAGTACTCTCACGACGGGAATCTTGAGGGCGATCGTGGTTTCCGGGGTGCTGGCCGCCGCCTTTTCGACCTATGATTCCATCGGTTCGACCCTTTCCTCACTGCTGATCCGTGATGTTTATGCCCGCATTATGGTGAGAAACGCCGAGGATACGCATTACCGGCGCGTCGGACAGTGGTTGACACCGCTCATCATTGGATTTTCGTTTCTCTATGTTCCGCCCCTTCTGAAAGGCGGTATGCTGCTTTTCTATCTCGACTTGACCAGCGCATTTGTGGTGCCGCTTTTGACCCTCTACCTCATGGGAGCTTTTACCCGGGTCCATCGCATCAGTGGGATCGTCGGCCTGTCAGTCGGCGCCACCTATGGAATCGTACGGCTGCTCACCCCTTCGATCGCGGAGCAGTACGGCATGCTGATCCTTCCTGCCTTTCTGGTCAACAAGTACGGAGCCTATATCTACAGCATGCTCCTGACAGGCGGAGCGATGCTGCTTGTTTCTGCGGTGCGAGGCTGGGAGCAGCCGGGGGCATTGTTGCACAAGGAACAGGACGGGTGGTTGCGCGCAAGCCAGGTGGCACTCCAGAAGCTGGAGCCGTCCGAACGTTCTCGGTCCGGGCAACTCCAGCCTGCTCTCCTGGTCATGGGCGTCGTAGCGACGGGCTTGTTCTTGAGCTATGTGCTTTTTTGGTGAACGGATCGGGCGAATTGCTCATCCACCTTACGCAGACCGACCCGCGTAGCCAGAGCGCGCGGGCAGCGGCGCTGGAGAACGTTTTCTACTTTGCCGGCGCCCCGTAAGATACCATAGCTTCGATGAAAAGGCCGCTGCCCGCTCTCTTGTACGCCTCCGTCGCTGGCACACTCAGTTGGTGCGCTGTCGCCTGCGGACCGGCACGGGACACACGGGGACCGGCCCTGTCTCGTTCCTTCGAGCTCATCTACCACTCCGCCGATTCTGCCTTTGACGATCGCAGTCATTTCAAGGAGGCCGATGATCTAGCGCAATGGAGCACTCCCCAGAGGATCCAATACCTCCGTCTCCTTGCCCAAAGGTTGATCCAAGAAGACCGCACGCAACTCGATTCCCAGGTGGTGAGCGACAAGATGATCGAGGAGACCCTCAACCACCTGCGGCCAATGCCAGAAACGACGGTCCGCAGGAGGCTCGCGCTCGTCTACTGGAAGTGGCAGATCGATGCCGCAGGCGCTGCCGAGGGATACTGGTCGGCCCCCGAGTTCGACGACGGTCACTGGAACCATGCGCGGCTGCCGTTTGTACGTGAAACCGACGCCGATCTGTGGCTCCGAACCGGGGTGACTCCTCCGTCGTTCATTCGAGCAGTGCTCGAGCTGGAGCAAGTCTTGGACCAATGCAGCATCTGGGTCAATGGCAAGCTGGCCGCCCGGCACGAAGGCTATGAACCATTCGAAGTCGATGTCACGGCACTCCTGCAGCCCGGGGTCGAGAACACAATTGCCTTGAAGATACCGTTCAAGCAAGGGGAGCAGGTAGGGCCGGGAGGATACGCACGTCTCGCCTTTGTCGGCCGGCAGCGAATTGTAGCCCCCTTCACCTATACACGGGACATAGAGGTACGAGAGAACGAGCGCGGAGAAGCCGTACAGGTCGTTCGATGTCAAATCGAGAACACCGCGCAAGAGCCTTTCGAGGGCCACCTGGTCGCGATACTCCGCCCGTGGAGCGACACTACCTCGGAAGAAGGTGCGCTGTCTTCGGTGCCCCTTACCGTTTCTCCAGATCAGCAGACCGAGGCACAACTCGAGCTGAATATTCCGAACGCCAGATTGTGGACTCCGGACCAGCCTGACCTCTACAAGGTCACGCTGGTACTGAAGGATTCCACCGGGAGAGAGGTCGACGACACGGTGGTCGTCACCGGCATTCGAAGTGTTGCGGTAAAGGGGAACCGGATCACTCTCAACAACAGGCGCTTCTTCATGGTCGGCTTCTCTGACATGCTGACCTACCCTCCCCGATCGTTGGCCAGCACGCACAGCGAAGTGGCTCCTGCCGATACAATGATTATCCGGGCGATTCTCACGGCCAAGCTTGCCAACGCCAACACGATCCGGTTGCATCCTCTCGGCATGCGCACAACGGAAGGGGAGATCGCCAGCGGATTGCCCTCCTATGCGGCCAGAACCGATGCGACGAACTATCGCCGCATCGCCGAGATTGCAGATCAGCTTGGGATTGCCCTGATATGGCCGACTCGCTTCTGGGGAGCCGGGGCGAGTTTCCTCGAAAACGACAAGGAAAAAGAGCTGCAAGAACAACTCCCGGCTTCCATTCGTGCAGTCCGGAATCATCCAAGCATCATCGGATATGAGGGCATGAACGAGGTTGGGTTTGCCCTCAGGCCCAAGAAAGATCAACAGCCGGGTCCCGAACGCCGGAGCCTCTTGAGCCGTTATCAGCGGATACGCCGCGCCTATGAACAGACGGTACTTGCAACTGATCCGACCCGGTTGATCAACCCGGACTCGAACTGGGTCCAGTGGGATGCACATTCGAAAGAGCTAGTACCTTTTCTTCCCGAAAGTACTTCTCGGGACTCTCACAACGTCTATGCCACGCTGCACATGTACCAGGGCTGGTATCATCCGATTTCTTCAATCTGGACGCTCCCTTTCATTTGCGACCCATCGAGGCGCACACTCCCGGTGGTTGTCAACGAGCTCGGTTCGGAGGCCATGCCGAACTGGTCGCATTATCGGGAGCATCTCTGGTACGGCGTATGGGTCAACAACACCAACCGTTACTGCTCGGTGCTGGAGAAAAATGCCATCGGGCGCCCTCTGAACGTGCTAAAGGATTCGGAATATCTACTTTCTCAGGCCTATCAGGCGTTGCTCATCCAACTCTACGGTGCTGCCGTTCGTAACTACGACGGCGATGGATTTGTCATCTGCACCATGTCCGATGGCTTTGCCATGGGTCACTACCACAAGGGAGTCGTCGACATCTACAATCGCCGAAAGCTCGGCTGGACCGGAGCTGGAATCGTGATGAGCAAACATCACGCCAGTGGTCAGGACGGTGATTTCGTCATCGGTCCATCCGACACGCTGAAGATACGGGTATCTTCGATCTCCCACCAGAAGCAGCGAGGCCGTACTCTCAACGTGAGGGCAACGACACCGAGTGGAAGCGAGTTCGCCCGGAAACAGTACTCTCTACCTGATTTTGGATTTGGGGTTCTCGACGTCGCGCAGTGGCAGCCCGCGTTTCCGGGCGACGGCTTCTATTTCGTAGAATATGAAATACGCTGATGATGGGCGCTGGCTGTTGCGTACCGTCAATTGCAACGGCTTCTACCTCGTTCGCGTCAAATCCGCTTGAGCTGGTCCGACGTGAAGCCCTTTATCTCGGACTTTGCTGCGCGCCAGACGGTGTCCTCTGCCGAGGATTTCGTTACGATCGCACCGGCTCCCACCATTGTGCGATCACCGATTTCAATGTGGTCTCGAACCGTTGCGTTCACTCCGAAGAAGCAGTTTTCCCCTATCGTGACACCACCAGAAACGACCACGTGGGACGTGATAAAGCAATGGGCGCCGATCTGAGAATGGTGGCCTATGTGATTGCCACTCCATAGCACGACATTGTGCCTCACTCTCACAAACGGTTGGATGGTATTGTCCTCGAGGATGAACGCATTCTCGCCGATCTCCATGGCAAAATTGTTACAACGAGAACTGATGTAGGAAGCCATGTCATATCCCTTTACTTTCAGCTTCTCGTAGCTCGTTTGCCGCAGCTCATTCATGCGAGTATAGCCCACGGCAACAAACGCTCCGTGCCGAGTCGCAGGGAACTTGCTTTCGACCTCACTCATTGCTACCAGAGGCAAATCGCAGAAAGAGTCGCTGCTCTTGAATTCGTCATCCACAACAAAACCGCGAACGTGCTTGTCGCTGTCGTTTTCGAAATAGTAAAGAGCAAGCTGCGCATTTTCGCCCGCTCCGAAGATGATGACATCATTATTTTGGTCGCTTTTCGGGCTCATAACCACTACCGATCGTTGTATTTTCAGTCAAGTGGAACATCCGGGCCCCAAACCGGTCTCCAGTACCGCCCGATCTGCGTGCTCGCGGCTGCCCGAAGCGTCACACGCCGTCTCGGTGCTCCTCAACGCGCTTTTCGGCACCAGCGCGTTTGTACGTCAGCCTTTTCATGCTATTCGGGTTCCCGGATAACGACAAGCACTCACGGAGCTTAACGGGCCAGCGCTGAAGTCCCTCGGGTGATGCAGCAGGGCCGGATTTCTTTTCGTGGCTTCCCTGGCCTCCTTTGGGCTAACATACCTTCACCTGAGCGGTGGGTCAGCGGGTTGGACCGCAACGACGGCGCCTACCCCGGAGCAGTAAAACCTACACGGCCGCACGAGGCTTCAAAATGCTTCCTCCACAGGATCTCCCAAGAGTCTACCGTCGGCCCTCGTTGTCGGCGCCGCGTCGGGGTTTCTCTTAAGGGCTATTCCAAATGGCATTGCACCGAGACGATAGCATGCGCAGGGCCAGCCTTCTTGTTGTCCTATGCGCGGTCTTGACGATCACTTTGCAGCTGGTCGGGAAGGAAACGATCTACCACGAGCGCCACGAGGCAAAGCGGAATTTTCTGCATGATGCCATCTATACCAACAAGTTGCCAGAGGGCAAGACATGGGATGATTACGGCGCGCGCGGCGTAAACACGAGGGTTGGCTCGATCTATGCAGTTGCCCTTCTACACCGCTGGACCGGGGTCTCGGTTGGCACCTGGTATGTCTGGTTGGATTCTACCTTCCTGTTTCTTTCCTTCCTGGCATTGTTTCTCTATCTTCGGAAATGGGTCCCTTACGGCTATTGCTTGATTGGAATTCTGTTTGTTGGCAACGTATTCATTTTGACGTATTTTCACCATCATTTTCACCCGTGGGACAGGATCTCGCTGTTTCAATGGATCGTTCTACTCTACTTGATTCGAAGCAAATCCGATGTTTTGTTCTTCCTGGTGATGATGGCATCCATCCCGTTCAAATTCGATGTCATCATTTTGCCCGTTCTCTACTTGATCTACAACTTCTTCACCCAGCAAGCAAAGAAAGCTGTGATAGTGAAAGGCATGCTCTTTCTAGTTTCCGGAATTGCCTTCTATGAGCTACTAAAATACAGTCTCATCGGAAGCGTCCCTGACACTGTCGGTGTCCTGGCCATCAACCCCTGGCTCAATGCTCTGACGCAAGTAACCAAGAACCTCCGTCATATGGTATCGCTGAACATCGCGTACCCGCCCATGCTCATGTTTGCGTTACCGCTGATCCTGTCCCTATTCAATTGGGACAAAAAAGACGCCTTCATCAGGACGTCCCTAGTTTTTGCCTTAGGAATGTTGTGCATCCATTTTTCTCTTGCCAACTTCAGAGAAGTGCGGGCGGAAACAATGATCCTGGTGTTGATACTTCCTTCCGCACTAATAAGTCTGCGTGAGATAATCAACGGAAGAACGGAGGCACTTCAGTCGGGTTTATCTGACGAAGATTGATGCTGAAGGCCAGGCTCGAGTGTTCTCCTAAGAGCGGCAGCCCCGAGCTCTCGCGCCATCACCGCCAGGGTATGAGCGATAACCCACGTCTGTCCATCATCATCCCAACCCTCAATGAAGCAGATTGTATTCATCATTCTCTTACCTTGGCCCAGCACCAGTTCCCCGGGGCTGATATTATCGTCGTCGACGGGGGTAGCTCCGACGGCACGCGGCAAATCGCGATGGCCACGGGAGTGTCTGTCCTGCAGTCCGATCAGGGCCGGGGCATCCAATGCAATCTCGGTTCGGCGCACGCCAGAGGGGACATTCTTCTGTTCCTCCATGCCGATACTCATCTGGCTGGCATTCTCCCATCGGTCATCGCGCAGTGTTTCGCCGACCCTGGCACCCAAATCGCGAAGTTCCGACTTCGATTCGACCATGATCACCGTCTATTGAGATTCTACGAACGTTGGACACGGTTCGATTCGGTCTTTACGAGTTTCGGCGACCAGTGCCTCGTGGTTCGAAAGTCGTTTTTTCAACAGATGGGTGGGTTTCCAGACTGGCCCCTCTTTGAAGATGTTCAATTCTTTCGATTGTCCCGGCAGCGGACGAAGATTGTGGTTCTTCCCGGTTACGCGGTTACGTCGGCGCGCCGATTTCTGGCACGAGGGATTGTAAGAACTCAACTATCGAATGGTTGGTTGCTGCTGCAATACCTTTGTGGGGTTTCCCCCTTCGCGCTGAATGATCAATATCGTGGCAAGGCACCTTCCTCATTGGTTTCCCTTCTCATGAAAAGGCGGGTCTCGAAAACCCCGGTTGTTCCTCAGTAATCGATAGATGTCGCAGAGTCGCCCCAGGTATCGGCCACTAGCGTGTTCTCGTCTTGGTCGAGTCACTGTAACTTTCAAGGACAGCCTGATAGACCAATGCGTTGAGCTTGCCGTGAAGATCGATCTCGCCCGTCGGAAGAAGGTGGGTCATGAAAACGGCAAACAACTTCTCCTTCGGATCCACCCAGAAAGTCGTGTAGTAGGCCCCTTCCCAGCCGTAGCTCCCAACCGAGCCGAGTTGTCCGGACGCACCAAGGTCCTCGTTCACCCAGAAGCCCAGACCAAAACCCTTGTGCCCGGAGGCAATGCTGGGCCCATGTTCCGTTGGGTAGAGGTCTCCGACGTGATTGGCGGTCATCAGGCGAACCGTCTTGGGACCCAGAATTCGAGCGCCGTCCAGTTCCCCTTCGTTCAGCAGCATCTGGAGAAACCGGGCATAGTCCCCGGTCGTAGAGAGAAGGCCGGCGCCTCCGGAATAGCAGCGCCGCGGAGCCTTTGCGTAATCGCTCTCGGCGGCCCTCTCGAGCAGCCGAATACCTCCCGCATCGGTCACCCCATAGATCGGCGTAAATCGATCCATCTTCTCCGCAGGCAGGAAAAAATGGGTGTCGCGCATCTTCAGCGGACCAAGGATGCGCTGCTGAAAAAACTCAGCCAAAGTAAGGCCGGAGACCCTTTCGATCACGTGGCCCAGGATGTCCGTGCCATAACCATAGACCCACCGCTCTCCGGGTTGCGCCTCGAACGGGAGACCAGCAAGTCGGCGAACGAACTCCCCGATGGTTTCGTCTCGATCGGCCAGCGACCAGCCCCAAACGTCGGCCGCCTTGTAAGCGGCTTCCGAGGCGCCGTCTCCGTACGAAATACCCGCGGTGTGGCTGAGTAGGTCGCGGATCGTGATCTTGCGCTTGGCTGCTACCGGGTCCATTCCCGTGCCGCGGTCAGCCCTGGCCACTGTTGAGTCGGCAAACTCCGTAATGTATTTCGACACGGGATCGCTAAGCAAAAGAGCGCCTTCTTCGTAAAGAATCATGATTCCCACGCTCGTGATGGGCTTGGTCATCGACGCCAATCGGAAAATAGTATCCGCGCGCATCGGCACGCGGCCTTCGACATCGATCCAACCCAGCGCCCGACGAAAGGCAACCTTGCCGGCGCGCTCGACCAGCATGACCGCACCCGGAATCCTGCCCTTATCGACGTAGTCCTGAATCACACGCTCGAGTCTCGCCAATCGCTGAGAGGAAAATCCCAATTCCTCCGATGGCCGGGGTTGCTGCGACGGAGCGCGCGCGGTGGGCACCACCAAGAGTAGAGCAAAGAAAACCAAGCGCCTGACGATCATGGGACTCTCCGTATAATGGCACTCACGACCTTTAAGGATAGCTGAATCTCTGTCCATTGCATTCGGCATTTTTTCTAGCCACATACCCTCTGTTGAAGCGGCCGGCGTAGAAGAGAGATCCCACGCCGTGATTCCTGTGTTTTTGCAGAGGGAATCCTTGATAAAATCGCTCCCATGAACGGTAGAAGATACTTACTGACTCTAAACACGACCAATGGCGCAGCGAGCCGAATCCAACCCCTCGTCCTCCTCCTCGTTTTTTTGGCCCTGTGTCGCCCATTGATGGGTCAGTCCAGCGCAGCTATCGGCAAGGGGGACGATCTCCCGATAGCGTCGCACCCGGGAAATGTTGAGAGGGTCTCGACCATCGACGCGCTCGAAGCTTGTGCCTCCGGAGGCGGGTTCAAGACTTGTGAGATCGGCAAGACCATCACCGGAACGAACAGCTCGGGGAACATGATCGACTACGCATTGCCGCACGGATCACATGATCTCACCGTGCGCTGTGCGCCCGGGGTCCGTGTTCAATGGGATCCGGCCGGAAACCCGGACGGATACGTAAAGATGTGGCACGTCGACCTGACAAAGGCGAAGGCTGGATCCCGGCACACGATCCGAGATTGCGTCGTGGAGGAAATCGGCGGCGGCACTAGCGCCGTGGCGGGTATCGTCTACACCAACACCGAGCAGGACCCGAGGAACGAGACGGTTTTCCGTATCGAGCACAGCCGTGTTACGGTTCGCAGCGTCGGCGAGGCGAGCGGTCACTCCACCTACGAGGCAGCCTGCGGAACGGGACGAGACGACGGAGTGCCACAAGGGGTGACCCGGGTAGAAATCATCGACTCCGAATGCAACGCGCGCTCCACTGCGCTGGCGTTGTTCAACGATTGTGCCCCTCCTTGCTTTGAAAACGGGGTCCGGTCTCTCGTTCAAGACTCTGTTCTTCGCGTCGAGCCGGGCGGTTTCTGCGCTGGAGGGATACGGCCCGGCACCCCATGTTCCGGCGAAACACGAACCCGGGCGGACGCTCAGTGCCCAGGCGGTGGGAGGTGCAGTCTCGCCGAAGCGCCCGCCGTGCTCTACTTCGGCCAGAAATCGTCATTTATCTGGAACGGCGGAGAGGGGTATTACGGGTCCGTTCGCTCGGTCGATGTTCCGCACGAAGAACAGCAAACCGGAACGCTGGCCGACGTGACACTTGCGCATGTACCCGCTCTACGGGGAGATGGTGGCCTTTCAGCCGTATTCGACGCGCCGACCAAACCCAGCGGCGGGATCATGGTTCTGGATAACCTCCGGCTCATTGCCGATGGGATCGGCCCGGAGCCTCACGTGTTCTTCAACTGGGACTACGGCCAGCTCATCGGCGACGTCTTCGTCGATGTGACTCATGCAACGCAGGTTCCCACCCCGTGCTTCGGCCTCCGCCGCTGCGGAGTGCCGCTCTTCAACGTGGGGGGAACCGGTAGCTCCTACTGGGTCGACACGACAACGGCCATATTCCCAATCGCCTTCACCATCCGGGGCCCGGAACCCCACCGGCCCTCCGTGCTGCTGGGTCCAAACGCGCTCGCGTCGCCGCTCTGCATCGGCTCTGGTTTCATCGACGGCGGCTCTCGCGATTACGTGACCTTCAATTTGGATGGCGACCGAAGCTCGGGTATTTGTGCGAGAGAGCTCTGGGCATCGGGAAACCCGACCGAATCTCGAGCGACTCACGACTACCTTGACTTTGAAAATCACGATATCGGGTTGGTGCGAAGCAACGAAGAGCACTATCGTGTCTTCGATATGGTGGAGGTACACGGACTGCGGTGTAAGGTCGACCTGGCCCCCGGTACTGGCAACCAATGGGAGATGCAAGTCTTGGTAAATGGAGCGGCGATCCCGGAATCGACCTCCGGTGTGAACGATGTCCGCTGCACCATTGCGGACTCGGATACCTCCTGCACCTCGGGATTCAAGGGAGGAGTGATCGACCAGGGGGACAGCCGCATTACAGTAATAGTGAACTCATCCGACGGCACCGGCACTCCGGACGCCGCAGCGAAGTTGCAATGTTCGCTCTGCCTCGGCCGGGCCCAACCGAGGATCTAGCCGATATCGATCCAGTCGCTGGACCCTATTTGCTTTGATTTCTTGCCATGACGTAATTCCACAACGCCGAATCCTCGAATCCATTGACTGGTCGTGCCTGATATGCAAGCGTAACCCCAAGAAGACTAACGATGAACGCGAGAGAGATCGACCTTCTCGTGTCGTTTCAGGAAGGCGGAGGTCCAAGATGAAATATGTCCGGCGAGATTTCTTGAAGATTTCCGGAGCGGGAGTGGCTCTGGGTGCCAAGGCGGGCGAAGCTAGACCGACTAGATCGGAGAAGATCAAGGAGCAGGAGCAAGCTCACAATGGAACCTACTCCGGCGCTCAGCTCGACCGCGTGGCCTTCCCTATTGGCGGTATCGGCGCCGGCATGATCTGTCTCGAGGGAACCGGGGCCTTGTCACATGTCTCGCTCAGAAATGAGCCGCAGATCTACAATGAGCCGCTGACGTTCGCGGCCATTTCAATCCAGGGGCACGAAAAAGGCACCAAAGTGCTGGAAGGGCCGGTCCCGGGTTGGAAGTTCTTTGGCTCGCGTGGCACCGGCAATGGTGCCCGGGGGACGAGTTACGGGCTTCCTCGATTCAGCCGCGCGGAATTCCTGGCTCGCTTTCCCTTTGCAACCGTTCGCCTGGAAGACAACGATGTGCCATTGGAAGTGAAATTGACCGGCTGGAGTCCCTTCATCCCTGGAAATGCGGACGACTCCAGCCTTCCGGTCGGAGCGCTGGAGTATCGATTCAGAAACAGCACCCAACACTCGCTGGACGCCACTTTCTCCTACAATACGGTGAATTTCATGGCGATCGGACGCGAAGGCAACTCCATCAAGGCCTTCCGCAATGGTTTCCTTCTCTGGCAGGAGGGATCCGAAGACAGGCCGCAAGACGAAGGTGGCTTTGCCGCGTTTGTAGACGAGCCGGGGGTGCTGGTAAATCACTGCTGGTTCCGGGGCGGATGGTTTGATCCTCTCACGATCGCCTGGAAGAATATCCGCGAAAATTCCGCCAAGTCAACACCGCCAGTAGAAGGCCGCTCCCCGGGGGCCTCGCTTTTTCTGCCCTTCACCCTCTCCCCCGGCGAGGAAAGAGTCGTTCGCCTGATGCTTGCCTGGTATTGCCCGAAAACGGAACTGCGCACGGCAGGTAATCGAAGGCTAGATCAGGGGCCGGGGAAGTGCGAGTCGGATGACTGCTGTCCGGAGCGGCCGTTTCATATCCCATGGTACGCCAGCAAGTTCGACAGCATTGGGTCTCTTGCCGGGTACTGGCGCGACAATTGCGACTCTCTTCGAACAAGAAGCGCCCTCTTCAGGGATACCTTCTACGACACAACGCTCCCGGCCGTGGTGGTCGAAGCAATCGCCGCCAACCTTACCATCCTCAAATCCCCCACCGTGCGAAGGCAGTGTGACGGGCGCCTATGGTGCTGGGAAGGTTGCATGGACGATCGCGGTTGCTGCGCCGGTTCGTGCACTCACGTCTGGAACTACGCGCAAGCCATCCCGCATCTATTTCCCGAGCTGGAACGCAGCTTGAGACAGACGGAGTTTCATGAAAGCCAGGATGAGGCGGGGCACCAGGTCTTTCGTTCGACCCTGCCCGTCCGTCCGACCGAGCATACCTTTCACGCGGCTGCCGACGGGCAGCTGGGTGGGATCATGAAGGTGCACCGAGAATGGCGTATTTCCGGAGACACCGCCTGGCTCGCAGGGATCTGGCCCAAGGTGAAGCAGAGCCTCGAGTACTGTATCCGAACCTGGGATCCAAGGGGCAAAGGAGTGCTCGAGGAGCCTCACCACAATACCTACGACATCGAGTTCTGGGGCCCGGATGGAATGTGCACCAGTTTCTATTTGGGAGCGCTTGCAGCTGCCAGCGCCATGGGCGAGGCCCTGGGAGAAGATGCGGGGCGCTACCGGGCGCTGCTGGACAAGGGCCGATCCTACATGGAGAAGGAGCTCTTCAACGGAGAATACTTTTTTCAGCGCATCCAGTGGAAGGGGCTGACTACGCCCGACCCGGTCGCGGCCATGAAGGAGAGCCTCAAAGACATGGCTTACGTCCAGTCGCAGCGGGCCTACTCGCCGGAAGCAATCAGGCTTCTGGAGCAAGAAGGCCCGAAGTACCAGTATGGAAACGGTTGCTTGTCCGACGGAGTGCTTGGACTCTGGATTGCCCAAATGTGTGGACTTGGTGGGATTGTCGACAAGGACAAGGTAGGCAGGAGTCTGAAATCCATTCACAAATACAATCTCAAGCACGATCTGAGCGACCATGCCAACCCACAGCGACCCTCCTATGCGCTTGGCAACGAGGGCGGTCTTCTTCTCTGCAGCTGGCCAAAAGGGGATGAACTGTCACTCCCCTTCGTATACAGCAATGAAGTTTGGACCGGAATCGAGTATCAGGTGGCGTCTCACCTCATGCTGGAAGGATTCGTCGAGGAAGGTCTCGAAATCGTGCGGGCGTGCCGCGACCGCTATGACGGCAAGATCCGAAATCCTTTCAACGAGTACGAATGCGGGCACTGGTATGCGAGAGCCCTGGCCAGCTATGGATTGATCCAGGGTTTGACCGGGGTTCGATACGACGCCGTAGAGGAGACACTTTACATCGACTCGAGAATCGGCGACGACTTCAAGTCGTTTCTCGCCACTGAGACGGGTTTCGGCAGCGTCGGCCTGAGAGACGGCAAGCCCTTCGTGGAAATGAAGACGGGCAATCTATCGGTCAAGCGGGTCCAGGTAGCAGGGAAAGAAGCTTCGCTTTGACGACACTGGAACGCTTATGAGATTAAGTAACAAAGTCGCCTTGGTCACTGGTGGGGCGAGCGGCATCGGCAAGGGCATTGCCTCACGGTTCGTCCAGGAGGGTGCATCGGTGACAATCGTCGATTGGGATGACGAGGCGGGAAATCAGACCAGGGACGAGCTCGGCGCGCGCTTCTTCAAGGCCGATGTGTCCGTCGCGGAACAAACAGCCGAGGTTGTGGGAGCCGTCGGCAGAGAGTTCGGTCGGATCGATATTCTCGTCAACAATGCGGCTATCTACACGGCGGACACCGGCGAACATTCGTGTTCCGATTGGGAAAAGATATTGAAGATCAACCTCACCGCATACAAGGACTACGCTCTGGCAGTTGTGGAACTCATGAGGCACAGTGAAGCTGGTTCCATCGTGAACCTCTGTTCGGTCCATCGGTTGATCTCGGACGATCAATCCACGGCATACGCAGTCGCCAAGGCCGGAGTATACCAGCTGACCCGCTCTCTTGCGCTACGACTGGCGCCGCTGAACATTTTGGTGAACTCCGTGAGTCCTGGGTTCATCCGAACTCCCATGGGCGTTGAGGACGGAATCGATGTAACCGCTACCGCCGAGTTCGAGACCCAATACCTGAGCGCAGGGCGAATTCCGCTACGCAGGGTAGGATTCCCGGACGAAATCGCCGCGGCAATCGTGTTCTTGGCCTCCGCAGAATGCCGTTATCTAACCGGTGCCGACTTGGTTGTCGACGGTGGGCTCAGCCTTACCCTATGAAGCCCAGTGGGTTCTTTGCGAGCCCCGACCGGGACCCGGATAGCGCGGTTGCGCGCGAGCCACGCGTCAGTTGCGGCTGTCTACATAGTAAGGAGCTAACCGCGTGAGAATAGAGAAGGTGGACTTCTTTTATCTTTCCATGCCGACGGTCACGCTGGAAGAAGACGGGAGCCAGGACGTGCTCCTGGTGCGTGTGCTGGCGGGAGGCTACGAGGGCTGGGGAGAGTGTGAGGCCTCCCCTCTGGTTTCCATTGCCGCTTATTGCACTCCTCGCTCCCACGGGGCCTGCCGCCCGGTCAGCGAAGCTGTCCTCGGCGCCGATCTGAACTCCCCGCAGGACATCGAAAGAGTCAATCAGAGGGTTCGGCAACTGTCTCTGGACTTGCTTCAGGCGGACCATACCTTGTCTGGGATTGATGTGGCGCTCTGGGATCTGCTCGGCCGAAAGGAAAGTGCCCCCGTCTGGTCACTCATGGGAGCCGCAAAGAACCTACCGAAGCGACCCTACGCCTCCGTGCTATTCGGCGACTCCCCGGAAGAGACAGCCAGGAAAGCCAAAGAAATACGAACGGCTGGTTTCTCGGCCGCGAAGTTCGGATGGAATGGCTTTGGCACGCACGAACTCGAAAGGGACGAAAAGCAACTGGGTGCTGCTCGCCAAGGTCTGGGCGAAAACGCCGATCTCATGGTGGATGTCGGCACTGTCTGGATCGATGATGTCCGAATGGCTTCGGAACGAGCCAACCTCATGCCCGCCTATCGCGTCACATGGTTGGAGGAACCTTTCCTCTCGGCTGCTCCGGGTGCCTACGGAGAGCTGGCCGACCGGGTCCCGGAAGTGCCCCTCGCAGGTGGAGAAGGATCCCATAATTTCGGCATGGCGAAACAGCTGATCGACTACGGGAAGATTGCCTACGTTCAAATCGACGCGGGCCGCATCGGCGGGCTGACCACCGCCCGCCAGATAGCTCGATATGCCAAGTCGCGCGGTGTGAAGTATGTGAACCACAGCTTCACTTCCAACCTGGCGCTCTCCGCCTCGCTCCAGGCCTATGTGGATCTGGAAGAGAGTAATCTGGCGGAGTACCCGCTCGAGCCGAAACCTCTCTGCCGAGACTTGACAAAGGAAACACTCACGCCGGACGCAGACGGATTCTTGAAAGCTCCCGAACGACCCGGCCTCGGGATGACACCCCGCTGGGATACGATTCGGAAGTATCTCAAAAAGGTAGAGATCAAAGTCGATGGTCAGCTTCTCTACGAAACGCCCGAGACATTGGACGGGTAAAGCAAAACCCGGATCAGTCCTGGCTCTCTTTAGTTTCCAATGACAGAAGCACCCCGGCCACCAGAGCAAGCGCCACCCCCAACCACTGGGTCCCGCTCAGTCTCTCATTCAGAAAGATGAACGCCAGCAGGACTGTAACCATTGGATAAAGCGCCATCAGTGGGACCACGACCGAAGCTTTGCCACCACTTTCAAAGGCCTGGAAAGCGGTGAGCGCACCCAGCCCATTGAGGACTCCTCCCAGCGCGGCCAGAAGCACCAGTCCGACCGAGTATTTCCCGTCGAGTCCGTGACTGACAAGCAGCAGCAGCGCGATCGGAACAAAGGCAAGGGCGAACCAGATAAGGGACAGACGTGAGCTGATATTGTTGGTCGATAGTTTCTGAGTCACCCCGGTAATTCCCCATAAAATGAGGGCCAGGACAACCATTCCGAGCCAGTAGGGAATCAATCGTCAGCCTCCCAGGATGATGATGGCGATTATCGCGAGGCCTAGGCCGATCCATTGGTAGAGGTTCATTCTCTCCCTCAGGATCATCAGCGCCAACAGGACCGTTACCATTGGATAGAGAGCAGTCATTGGTACGATAATGGAAGCCTGGGTTCCCTGATCCAAAGCTTCAAAGAACGCAATATTCCCAATACCTCCAAGAATTCCCGTAAGGAAGGCAAACGAGATACCGAGCTTCTTGCTCCCCGGCACTTCCTCGGAACTCCCTTGACGACGGAACAGAAGCAGAAAAGCCACAACCAACATGCCGGGAGTAAACAATATCTGATTCGTCAAGGGCGAGATTTGCTCGGTGACGACTTTCGACTGGAATCCCCAAACGCCCCAGAAGACGACCGCCAAGAGCGAATACCACAGCCACGCAGGGATGGCTTTCCACCCTTTCTTGGGCTGCTGGGCTGTATCATTCGACCCTTGCTGCATGTTCAGCTGCTCCAGGCGAAAAAATGCCCCCTGCGGTCCAGGCAGATGGCTTGAGCTTGAAGCCGTAGTTTAAGTCGCAGCAGCGGCAGAACCAAGTAAGAAATGGCTGTATCCCGCTGGAGTGGAAGCCTATAGTGGGGCCAGTCGCCTGTTCAACTTATGGCCTAACAAGTCTGGGGGATCAGAATGAGTAAGATTTCTCGCCGGACCTTCGGTAAAAGCGCGCTTGCCACTCCATTGCTCAGTACATGGGGCTCCTCCTCCGTTACCGATGCGGACCGCACCGAGGCGCGTCCACTCTGCTGCTGGTACTCCATGTCCAACGCAGCCCTGTCGACCATCGACCGAGCCGCCGACTATGGGGTGAACACCCTTATCATTGAACACAGCCAAGATCTGGACGTGGGGTGGCAATTCAACCTCGATGCCCTGTGCACTTATGACTTCGTTCCGGATAAGAGGCGTACGGGAAAACAACGTGAGCACGTTTCGAAGTTCCAAGAATTCTACCGGCGAATCACCGAAAAGGGCAGAAGTCGCGGAATCGATGTGTACATCATGAGCCCGGAGATCAGCTTTGAGAGAGGGGTTTTTTCAGGGATGCCGGAGGCGCTCGACATTGATCATCCGGCTTTCTGGCGCTGGATTCGGGAGCGCATGCGCGAAATCTATCGGGCGCTTCCCGATCTGGCCGGATTCGTTCTGTACCTGACCGAAAGTGCCGGTCGCGACATCACCGACTTCACGAGTACTCGCTGGACGGACGTCGAGAAGACACAGCAGTTCATCGAGGCGGAGCTCGAGGTGGCGCGGGAGTTCGATCGCCGTCTCATGGTGGCTACCTTCATCCATTCCCCGAAGAAACTGAACGTCTTGATCCAGGCGTTGCGAAAAATCGAACCGGATCCGGCCCTGTCGATTCTCCAATACTCCTGTCCGAGCGACTGGGGTGTACTGATGGTACCGAATCCAGCAATTGGTGAGGTCGGCGCGCATCCGGAGATCCTGTGTTTCGACTACAGCGGTGAAAACTGGGGCCAAGGTAGCATTCCGTTCTGCCAGGCCGACTATATGGCACGCCAGTGGAATCGTGCAATGAAGCTGGATGCGAATATCGTCGGAACGGCAGGCTATACCTCTTGGTACGGACGCGGGGCCATCGACACGATCAATCAGGTCAATATCTTTGCCGGGTGCGAGCTAGCGAAGGGTCTTGGCCGATCCGGTGGGCAGCAACCATCGGGACGCCAAATCGTCGAACACTGGATCGAAAACAGATACGGAAAGGAGGCACTGCCCTTTCTCGTGGAGCCGCTGCTCCAGAGTTTCCAGGTGGTATACAAGGCCTACCACCTCAAGGGATTCTGGGTGGATACCGGAACCAAGAGCGATGTTGCAGACAAAACCGAGCTCGAAGACTACCTGTGGGGAGACTTTTGGGGCACCAGCCTGGCCAACTGGTCCGACGAGGCGGAACACCAGGCAACCTGGAAGAAGATCTATCACCCTTCCCGAGAGGCAATCCGGGAGTTCATCAACGAGAAGGACGAGGCCGTCCGCCTTGCCCGGCGGGCTCTGTCGAGGATCCGAGAAGGGAGTTCCTCAATCAAAGCTTCCGATCATCAGGAGCTGGTAGACTATTTCACGCTCGAACTCGACGTAGCACGGGTTTGTCGTGCCTACGCCAACCTCTTTCTCCTATACCGAATGTGGGCCACGACGGGCAAACCGGTGGGATTGAAGCCAGAGATCCTCGGTCATTTGCGAGACCTGCGGAGCGCGGCGGACGGGATACAAAAAAAGCATGGCAGCGATTCCTTTCCAATCAACCCCCTACGGCTGAAAGGCATAGCGGACTCGTTCGAAAAGAGTATTCGGCTGGGATGAACCGGGTCGGAGATGCACTTCCGTTGCTCCTGGCGCGCTGGGGCGGTACTCCAATGGGAATGAAACCACTGATCTTGCTCTGGGTTGTCGTTGCCACACCTCTTCTGGCCGACTCAACCGCTGCTTCGATAGCCGACGCCTACGTCAGAGAAGTGGTGCCGGGAAACGCGGTCAAAGGCGTCTGGGAGCTCGGCAACTCGGAAATCGAATTACGTATCAGCTACGAGTCCAACAGACTACTTTTGACCCGGCTGTTCAACCCACGCACGGGAACCGACTGGACACCTCCTCACGAACGAGCTTCGATCGCTCAGGTGGTGGACCTTCGCTTTCTGCAAACTGAATACCGGATTGAAGTCCCCAACGAGTCCGGGACTTTCCCGCTGCGGACGTCTCACATCGGGTCGGACGAGAAATCGGTTTGGCTGGAGCTTGTCTTCACCCGGAACGGCCCGCAACCCATGCTGGAGCTTCACCTCTACTACCGGAGTTATCCGGGCAGTTTTGTGGAAACGTGGGCGGAGGTCCGAAATCTCAACGCCCCTGATGCCCCTCGGATCGAAGTTCTGAGAGTCGGTCGGACAGTCCTTCCCATTGGCGCAGTGGGGGAGAACTGGAAGGTAGCGTCCTCCCAGTCCATCTCGGAGAGACCCGACCTGGAGAGTGACCACTATGGTCAGCCGTTGCAGGTAGACTGGCTCGATTTGCCGCCGGGTCGGCACCGAAAACTGCCGCTGCATGCATCAACCTACATCCAGACTATTTTCTTGAAGAGAAATTCCGAGGAGTCGCTCATAGCCGGGGTGTACTTTGGCCATCGAAGACCCATGGGGTTCGGACTGCCCGGACCTGTCGCATTCGAGCGTAGCCGCGATGGCGCGGCAATCACGGCCGAGTTCTTGGACCTCTCCGAGGCTCAACAGGACAAAAGAGAGGTTCTGTGGGTCGCCCCCAACCAATACGCCCGAGGCTTGACCCACGTCTTCGGCTTTGCCGGCGGAGGCCTTGATTCGGCTTCTCGTGCCTACCATGATCTGGCCCGGCGTTACCTCAGTCCGCCACCTCCTGCTGGCTCGGAAAGCGGTTTCCCTTGGGTCGAAAACAACGCCTATTTCGCTTATGACCTGGGATTCAGTGCCCGAGCGCTGAAAAGGGATGTCGACATCGCGGCCGAGCTCGGAGCGGAAGTCTTCATTCTGGACGCAGGCTGGTGGGAGGGAGCCATTGCCAAGTGCGAGATCGTGACCGAATTCGCGGACTACCTTGTGTTTTCCGCCGATTACACGCCCGATCATACCTCCCGCTTCCCGGCTTCAGAGATTACGTTCAAAGAGTTTTCCCAGTATGTACGTGCTAAAGGTATGAGGTTCGGCTTGTGGCTCTGTCCCTTCAACATAGACGCCGCCCACAACACTGGCTGGGAGCCATCCTGGCTCAATGAAGACGGCACCGGCCTGTGTGCCGCGCACAAACCAGCCTACGATTGGGTCAAGGGGAAGATCAGCGACCTGGTAACGGAGTATGAGGTCGATTTCTTGAAGTTCGATTGCGGAACCGCCCGCCGCTGCACCAACACGGAACACGAGACGACACGCCGGGTTGGTTCCAAAGAGTACGTGATACCCGCCCACCAAGGGTACGCTAACCTTCTGAGGGATCTGCAACGAGACCATCCCACGGTGGCCCTGGAGGATGGTCCCATGCTCGGTCACGTGTCCGCCTCTTCGGACGACTGGGACCTGTCTCCGCGCCGGGGCAGGGCGGAGCAGCAGAAAGCTCGGTTTCACCTCACTCCCCAGTACACCGCGCACTACATGATGCTGGAACCGGCTCGTCTGAAGGGTATGAGCGAGGAGCACCATCTGGGATACATGGCCTATGTGATACGCAGCAACATGCTGGGACACATCATTCTCAGCAGCGAGCTTTCCGCGTGGAGGCCGCGGTTTCGTGCGATCGTGAAGCGGCATATACAGATCTACCGCACCCATCGTCGGGCTCTGACCGGAGAGGTGTACGAGTTGGCTTTCGACTCCGACTGGGAAGCGCTTCAGTTTCAAGAAATCGGAGCGGACAGCTCCGTGGTCTTTGCCTTCAGAAACGAGGGAGAGAATCCAAAACGCCGTTTTGTGCTCCGGGGGCTAGAGCCGGAAAAGACTTATCGAGTGTCTTTTGAAGACCACAAGCAGGTCCTTTCTCTCACGGGCAACCAACTCATGACCCAGGGATTGCCTTTCGCGCTTCCCTTTGCGCTTTCCTCTGAAATTGCCTATGTCCAGCGAACCGACTTGCCTGCAGCCCGTCCGGGCGGCGGGCTCGAATTCAGAGTCCGCGGCAAAGCCGGTCTCAAAATCCACCACGCTCCCTTTCTCGAGGGAGCAGACGCAAGCGGGCACTACGTCGTGTTTCGCGATGGAAGTGACTTTGATCCGGATACGTACGACCTGGGATTTGACGGCAACCTGGGTACGGTCCACGTGCCGGTGGATCGCCAGGCGAGAGTCTGCCCTGATTGCGTTCCCCGTCAGACGGATTGCAAACCGGGGGTCTGGAACTGTCAGCAATGCCCGCACTTGATCGGCACTCCCGGGCACCCTGATTCCGATCTCGATTCCCTGCCGAACTGGTGGGAGGAGGCTCATGGGAGACAAAAACCCCTGCTGGATCCTGACGGCGACGGGCTGAACAACCTGGCCGAGTATCGGCACATGACCAACCCCTTGTCCACCGACACGGATGCCGACGGCTGGAGCGACGCGTTGGAAATTGGCTCCTTTGAAACCGACCCCCTTCGAAACGAAACGGGGATCCGGGTTCTTTACGTGAATCCGGAATCACGCTGCTCCAATGATTGTGGAACGCGCCACAAACCGCATCCCAATTTGCAGGACGCGCTCGAGAGCATCGAACCCGTCACCAAGACGCTGGTGCTGGTAGCCTCGGGGACCCTGAATGGACCCGTCAGCGTAACGCAGCTTCCCGACGACTCCTTCCTGGGGCTCTTCGGCGGGTTTGATTCGGCCACATGGACACGGCAGGGCGGAGAGACAATCGTTCGTTTCAATGACGGTCCTGCGCTGCGACTTGCATGGGGATCGTCAATGCCGGAGCGGATCGTAGTCCAAGGATTTACCATTGTCGGCGGAATCCTCATCGAGGGATCTTCGCGGACTGCGGTGCGGGTGGAGCTCTCTCGAAACCGAATCGTCGACTCCTCGAATCGAGCGGCGATTGAGATTCAGGACAATTCGGCCGGGCAGGTTCGCGTGATCAACAACCTCATCGCCCGCAATCGGGAGGGGATACTCAGCACGCCTACCTGGCTTCTGGTTCTGAATTGCACGATCGTCGACAATGCGGGATATGGCATCCGTTCAATCGGTGACCCCGAAGCGTTGTCGTCCACGAGCATCAACAACATTGTTTGGAACAACAAGCGTGATGTGCGTGGTGTCGGAACCCTGTTCGCTACCCTGTGTCAAGGTGACTCCCGGTGTATCTCGGCGGACCCGGGACTCGAGCCCGGGTACAGGTTGCCGACCGATGCATCAAGATCCCCGGCGCTGGATGCGGGGATTTCATCGCTGGCGGGGGTGGAGCTTCTTTTCGACATCGATGGAAGGCCGCGGGTCGTCGGCGCGGCCATTGACCTGGGAGTGAGGGAGCAGCATCCATGAAAGGCACTCGAAAATTTCGCTTTAACTTATACCCACTAATCAGCCTGCTGTGGATTGGCTGCTCGCCAGTTACCCATCAGCAGGCATTGCCGGACGCCCAGAAGGCCCAGCCGGTCAGCTTGCCTCACGAGGTCGTGCTGCCTGGAAATCCCGGTCAATACGAGTCCATGACGATGGGAGGAACTCAAGTCGTCCGGCATGGGGAAACGCCAATGCTTCGGCCCTGGGGGCAGGAGTACATCATGCAGGAAAAGAACGTTCCTGCACAAGGCCTGGTTCTCGAGTGCACCGCCGGGAGAAACGGCGTGCCCTATAAGCCCTGGTTGCTTCTGAGACACAGCAAAACTCGAGAGGGTCTGGGGATTTCGATCGCCTACCCCGGGAACTGGAGTATCCGGGTATCGCCCACCGATGGCGACCAAACCAAAGTGGAAATCAATACGATCCCTGCGGGTCTGGAAGTGATACGCAGGGTTGCCGGCATGCCGATCCCGGGTGCGATCGTCAGCCGGTTCAAGGGAGACTGGGACCAGGGAGCCCTGCCGATCACCCGATTCATTCGCTCCCGGTTGCTGCGCAGCAACCTCCCGGACTGGCCCTGGGTGCAGTTCAACACCTGGTACGACCAGTACCAGGACATCACCGAGGCACGTCTCATCCGGCTGGCTCGAAGGGCCGCGGACCTCGGATGCGAGTTGTTCATGGTGGACGCCGGCTGGTATGGCACCGACCCCAACTGGAGCCGCGCTCTCGGAGACTGGCATATCAACCAGGATCGCCTTCCGAACGGCATGGAGCCCGTTGCCGAGGAGGTCCGAAAGCTGGGGCTCAAGTTCGGGATGTGGATCGAGATCGAGCACGCATCACGGCACTCTCCGATCGCCAAAGACCATCCGGAGTGGTTTCTCACCCGGGAACGCCAGTGGGTCAACGATCGTGGGCCTTTGAATTTCGGCAAGCAGGAAGTTGTGGACTGGGCAAAATCGGAGATCGATCGGCTGATGGATCGGTACCATCTGGATTACATCAAGATGGACTTCAATGGCAACCTCGACGACGGAGGCGACCCCCGTCCCGACGGGAAGGATCCGTTGTGGGCTCACTACCGGGGACTCATGGAGCTATGGGCCACGATGCGGGAAAAGTATCCGGAGCTCATCATCGAGAATTGCTCGAGTGGGTCGCTTCGCATGGGCGCCGCGATTGCGGCGATGACGGACACCCATTGGGTCTCCGACGAGGTTTCCGACCATCGGAACCTGGCCATGAACCACGCCATGACCTATCTCTTTCCCCCCGAGATCTGCAACCATTGGACCTGCTTCCCCGAGCATTCCTCTGCAATGGACCTGGAGACCGCTTTCCGGGTCAGCATGATGGGCCAGTTCGGACTCTCGGGTTCCATTCTCGAGTGGGATACCGAGAGGCTCCGGTACGCAAAGGAGTTCATCGCGCAATACAAGCAACTGCGCCCCCTGATCCGAAAAGCGGAGGTCTACCACCTCACGCCGGCGGTCGATGCGACAGACCCTCGCACGTTCCAGGTCGCCCAGTATTTTGTTCCGGACAGCGGAGAGAGCTTGCTTTTCGTCTTCCGCGCGAACGACCCGCGGAGCCGCTTCGTCGTTGTTCCGGAAAGAGTCCATCCGTCACAAACATACACGGTAAGCGATCGCGGAGAGTCAAAAACCGTCACTGGAAGACAGCTTCTCGACGGGTTGGAAGTCGAGCTGACCGAGGGCGGTTCCTCAACCCTGATTCACCTCCTTCCAGATTAGGTCCTGCTGTTCGGGTCGCCTGGAGCCACTGATTCGAACTAAGTGCTCCGGTCCATAAATACGGTGATGTTTGCGCGTGAGGCTTGTGAGGCGAGATCGCGAAGAGAGGAGGAGGCGATGTGGTGACATCGTCGACGACGAACGACAAAGAGATCGCCCACAACCCTCATGCGCCCGAAGGGTTGCAGGCGGCAGAAGGTAGTCTTGGTGGTCTGGGTATCAATCAACAGATTGCGCATCTCCGATGATTGAGTGCTTTGCGCCGCTTGCAACAAACGTCATCGTATTTATGGATCGGGGCACTAAGGCACGAACCTGCCCTCACCTCCATCTCGCTGGGTGTATAATGGCGACCATCATGCGTTATCGCTTTTCGTGGATTTTGACCGTCTCCTTCTTGTCGGTGGGAGCAACTCTAGACGCTGCTGAGACTCAGCCGGCGACTCGACCCAACGTCATACTGATAACCATCGACACCTTGAGGGCTGACCACCTGGGCTGCTACGGGGACAAAGAAGCGGAGACCCCCGCAATCGACGGCCTGGCCGGCGACGGCGTCCAGTTCGACCACGCTTCCGTTCATGTACCACTGACACTCCCTTCTCATTCTTCGATCATGACCGGGGTCTATCCGCCGCTCCACGGCGTCCGCGACAACATTGGATACACTCTGGCCGAAGATCAGATCACCCTGGCTGAGCTGCTCAAGGAGGCAGGCTACGAGACGGGCGGTTTCGTCGGCGGTTTCGTCCTCGGTTCCAAGACGGGAATCAACCAGGGATTCGATCACTATTCAGACGACTTTGGTATTGACGATTCGAATCGGCCCAAGTTTGTAAACCTGGGATACGTGGAAAGAAGGGGAGACAAGGTTGTTGGGGATGCTCTCACGTGGATGCAAGGGCGTAAGAATCTTCCATTCTTCGCTTGGATTCACTTGTTCGACCCCCACGATCCCTACCGGCCTCCCGAACCTTTCAAGACGAAGTTTCAGGGCCCCGCCGCCTATCGAGGCGAAATCGCGTATACGGACGCGATGATCGGAAAGGTGTTCGAGTGGCTAAAGGGAGAGCAGCTTTACGATGACTCTTTGGTTGTCCTGACGAGTGATCATGGAGAGTCCCTGGGTGAACACGGCGAGCCAACGCACGGGTTGTTCGTTTACGAATCGGTGTTGCGTGTTCCCTTGATTGTCAAGTGGCCTGGTCAACGTTATGCGGGAACCAAGATTGCAGATCCGACTCAGAGTATCGATATCTTGCCCACTGTGCTTCAATCGTTGCGACTGAACAAGCCTCCCGCCGCGCAAGGAATCGGCTTGCTCTCGATCGTTACCTCGAAGGCGGCACCGCGGAGAATCCACTACGCTGAAAGCCTGTACCCGCGCACCCAGCTGGGCTGGAGCGCGCTGCGCTCCGTGCGTGAAGGGAAGTTCAAGTATATTCAGGCGCCCAGGGCCGAGCTCTACGACTTGTCTGCCGATCCGAAGGAGCTTCAGAATCTGGTCCATCAGAACAAGTCGATGGCCAACCGACTCCAAACATCGTTGAAGGACCTCCGGAACCGTTTGGAAAACCAGAAGCCGACGCAACCGAAGCAAGTCGACCCCCAAACCATGGCCAAGCTCCGGGCGCTGGGCTACGTCAGCAGCGGCGCAGGTGCGAAGGTTGCGGGGCTGGCGGACGAGGACTTGGCGGACCCGAAGGACAAGGTCGACGTCTACAAGACAGTTCTCATGGAACTGCGAGGCGCCAACACCACGGAGGGAAAGGAGCGTATTCACCGTCTGGAGACGATGCTAAAGAAGGACCCAAACCTGACGCTGGCGCTATCCTTTCTGGGAGAGGCCTATCTTCGTGCGGGGGACTACGATAAGGCATTGTCCAATTTGAAGAAGAGTCTGGCGATTCGCCCCTGGGATGAAACTCTCATGTATTTGATTGCGTACTGTTATCTGCAGAACAACGAGGTGGACGCCTCCATCATTGGATTCAAACAGATACTGGGTGAGAATCCCACGCACCACGGGGCGAACATCAACCTGGGCATTGCCCTGACCAAGCAGAATAACCTCGACCAGGCGATTGAGCAATTCACGCGGGCGCTGCGCGAAAAGCCGGGCGATCCGCAGGGCCACGAAGGGCTGGGCTATGCATACTTGAAGAAGGGCCTACTGGACGAGGCCACCGGGCAATTCGAGTCGGCCCTGACCTCCGATCCCAAGATGGCGAAAGCCCATCTGTGGATGGGATACTGCCACCTCGAGCGGGCCAAGCGTTTTCAACAGACCAATCCAACCCACCCGCGCATTCCAGGCTTGGTCGGCCAGGCACGACAGGCTTTCGCGACAGCTCTCGAATTGGAGAGCGGACTTCGGAGCAAAGTGCCCCCATCGTTCGTACCTTGACGTTGCCACTTCGACGGCGGCCGTTGAGTTAACGGGGTGCCAGCCGAGCCCTGGCTCAACTGCTGTCCGAATCTCGTTGGGCGCGGTCCCCAAGGAAGCTCTTCGAAAGGACTCCGCGAAACTCGATGTAATCGACATCTCTTGCACCTTGAGCATTGCCCACGAAAGGAAGAGAATTCTTGAATCGGACGTGCATCCTCGCGACAGTGGAGGAAAGTGTTGCAGTCGAACCCGCCGAGGTTCCATGCCGATTCTAGTAGTGGAAGGCGCAAAGAAAATTTATCGCGGTGACGGGGCACCGGTGGAAGCGTTGCGTGGCGTCGATCTCGAGCTTGAAGCTGGTGATTTCGTGGCGGTCATGGGACCGTCGGGGTGCGGAAAGTCCACACTCCTGCACCTGTGTGGCGCAATGGACCGTCCCACCTCAGGCCGTGTGTGGCTCGAAGGGACGAACCTCGAACGTCTGGATGATGATCGACTGACTCGCATACGTCGCAAGCGAATCGGCTTCGTCTTTCAATTCTTCAACCTTCTGCCGACCCTAACCCTGGCGGAGAATATCGCGTTGCCGCTGCTGTTGGCCCACGGGGATCCCAACCAGGCGGAGGAGAAAGCGCGGGTTTTGGCGGGGCGCGTTGGGCTGAATCATCGGCTTACTCACCATCCGCAGCAGTTGTCCGGCGGAGAAAAGCAGCGTGCGGCCATTGCCAGGGCCGTGATTCACGAACCGGCGTTGCTCATCGCCGACGAACCCACAGGAAATCTCGATTCTGAAAACAGCAACCTCACATTGGCCCTATTGGCCGAGTTCAACAAGGAACTCGGGTTGACCATCCTGCTGGCAACTCATGCCCCCGAGCTAGCCGCTTCCGCCGGCCGTCTCATTCACCTGCGAGATGGTCAGATCGAACTTCCGAAGAAAGACAGGAAAGCTGAGGAGAGAAAACCCGATGCGGCTGTTTAGGCAGTTCATCCTCCGGCATCTGGTCGAGGAACGCGGACGGTTTTTGGCAAGCATGCTTGGAATTGCGCTCGGGATCGGCGTCGTCGTCGCGATTCAGATGACGAACCGGAGCTCGATCCAGGGCTTTGAAACAGCAATAGAGACCGTTTCGGGCAAGACGTCTTTGGAAATCGTCGGACCGGGACTGGGCCTGGACGAAAAGTGGCTCCAAGAGCTCGGCTGGCTGCGACGGTACGGCGCCGTCACCCCGGTGATCGAAGGTGACACGCTGGCCCGAATATCAGGCTCCGCCGAGACGCTACATGTCCTCGGGGTCGATATCCTGCGCGACCGTTCGTTTCGAGACTACCGGTTGCTCGCATTCGCCCAAAAGCATCGTGAACCGCGGCCGCAAGAGTTTTTGGCCCTCCTGATGGATCCGCACGCCGTCGTGTTGACCGAGAAGTTCGCACGCCGGCACAATCTGTCGGCGGGCACGACGATCGAGTTGACCATCGGCGACCGGGCCCAGACGTTCACCATTCGTGGCCTGTTGAGGGACGAGGGCCCCGCGCGGGTCTTGGACGGCAACTTCGCTCTGATGGACATTGCCGCAGCACAATGGGCCTTCCACCGGTTGGGGCGTGTCGACCGGATCGAGGTTCAGCTCGATCCGGGCATCTCCGTGGATGAAGCCGAAGTGTCGATCGCCGAGCGCCTTCCCCAAGCCCTATCGGTGCGACGTCCGGCGCGCCGCGGGCGCCAGGTCGAAAAACTCCTCGAAGCCTTTCATTTCAACCTTGCGGCGCTCTCCTACATTGCACTCCTGGTCGGGCTCTTTCTCATCTACAATGCGGTTTCGACTTCTGTGATTGCGAGACGTGAGGAGATCGGCACGTTGCGAGCCCTAGGCGTGACGAGATTTCAAGTTGTGAAGCTGTTCTTGGCCGAAGCCTGCGGCCTGGCCCTGGTTGGCTCTCTGCTCGGACTGTTGCTCGGCCGGGTGCTTGCGCAAGTCGCCGTGGCCTTGACATCCACCACCGTCAAGGTGCTCTACATCGCGACCTCCGCGGAGCCCCCAACACTTGGCTGGCAACATGTCGTTCTGGCGTTCTCGATCGGGGTGCCGCTTTCGCTGGTAGCGGCGGCCGCGCCCGCCATGGAAGCTTCGCGCGTCACGCCGACGGAAGCCATGCGGGGCGCGGACCGGTTGGCGACCCGCTATCGACTACACAGGCGATATCTGATTGTCCCGTTTTTGCTTTTTGGACTGGCCGCCTGGCTGTCGACACAAGGACCTGTGGGAAGTCTGCCGATCTTCGGTTATGCGGCCGCCATCGCCATCGTGTTTGGTGCGGCTTTTCTGGTTCCCGCCGTGCTACACTTGCTGGCACGCGTCGGCATCCGTCCGCTGGCCCGCCTCTTCCAGATTGAAGGTAGGCTCGCCCACTCCAATCTCGCGGGGACGATTCCGCGCCTTTCCATCTCGGTCGCGGCCCTGGCCATCAGCCTTGCGATGTTGGTCGCGATTGCCATCATGATCGGGAGCTTTCGAGAAACGCTCATTTACTGGGTCCATCAGACGTTGCAAGCAGATCTCTACCTTCGCCCGGCGACACGCAACAATGTCGCCACCGAGGCCACACTCTCCCCGGAAGTAGAACTCGCCGCTGCAGCGCACCCCTCTGTCGCGGCCGTGGACCGTTTTCGCAACTTTGACCTGTCTTATCGGGAAGGTCTCATCACCCTTGGCACGGGGGATTTCACGGTGCTACTCGACCACGGCAAACTGCTCTTCAAAGAGCCGGACGACGGGCGTCAGAAGATGCGTGAAGCCCTGGGTCAAGATGCAGTTGTCGTCTCGGAAAGCTTTGCTCTCAAGCACGGCAAGTCGCCGGGCGGCAACATCACTCTTCCCACCCCGAAGGGCCCCGCCACGTTTCGGATCGCTGGCGTTTACTACGACTATTCCAACGATCGTGGCGTTGTGGTGATGGACCGACCGACATTCGTCCAGCACTTCGGCGAGCATCCACCCACGAGCCTCTCCATCTACCTACGTCCGGGAGCAAATGCGGACACCGTCCGGGAAGAAATCCTGCAAACGCTGGGTGAGGACTTTCGCGTCCGGATCTTCACCAATGCCTCGCTGCGCGGAGAAGTCTTGAGCATTTTCGACAGCACGTTTGCCATCACCTACGCGCTGGAGGCAATCGCCATCTTTGTCGCCATCATGGGTGTCGCCAGCACGCTTCTGACCTTGATCCTCGAAAGAAAGCGAGAGATTGCCGTGTTGCGCTTGATCGGAGCGGACCGGGGTCAGGTCCAAAAAATGGTAATCGTGGAGGCCGCCCTCATCGGCGGCGTGAGTCAGAGTATCGGGATTACAGTGGGGTTGATGCTGTCTTTTGTCCTGATCTATGTGATCAACGTCCAGAGCTTCGGTTGGACGATCCAGTTTCACCTGCCAGTCTGGTTTCTCGTCCAGACCTCGATTCTGATTTTTCTGGCCACGACATTATCGGGGATCTATCCCGCGCGTCTCGCCTCTCAGGTCCACGCGACAGAGCAGGGTTGGGGGGAGTGATGGCTCCACCGAAGCATCGCAGCACAGTGTATCTCTTTCTGGGGCCTTTCCTGCTTCTGTTTTCCTTTGCCTCGGGCGAAGACTGGAAACAGGCAGCGCCAGGATACCGTTTCGAATTCCCGCGTGACCACGCGAGCCATCCGGAATACAAGATCGAGTGGTGGTACTACACCGGCAACCTGGACGCAAAAGACGACCGTCGATTCGGCTACCAGCTGACTTTCTTTCGTGTGGGAACGAACCCAAAGCCAGAGAATCCTTCGCGGTGGTCGGTGCGTGATCTCTTCATGACTCACCTTGCCGTGACCGACATCGACGGCGGGCGTTACGAGTTCCGGGAGCGGATCAACCGCGCGGGTGTCGGGTGGGCCGGAGCCGCCACAGATGAATATCGCGTATGGAATGAAGATTGGGAAGCGCGGCTCGACAGCTCGGGAAAACACGTTCTGAGTGCGATCGATCAGACCATAGGAGTGAAACTGGATTTGGAGCCCGGAAAGACGCCCGTTGTGCATGGAGTTGACGGAATCAGTCAGAAGGGCTCCACACCCGGAAATGCCTCTCACTATTACTCGCTGACACGCATGCCGACCCGTGGCATTCTGACGTTCAAGGGCGAAGCTGTCGAAGTCACTGGATCAAGCTGGATGGATCACGAGTTCAGCACCAGTTTCCTGGAGAAGAACCATATGGGATGGGATTGGTTCTCCATCCAGCTCGATGACGGAACAGATCTGATGTTCTTCCAGTTGCGGGCTACCGACGGCTCGCGCAGCCGGGAATCGAGTGGCACGATCGTCGACAGATCAGGCCGAGTGATTTCGATCAAGAAGTCTGACTTCAGTCTCCAGACGGGCGCTTTTTGGCAATCCCCGGGTAGTGGAGCTCGATATCCGATCGAATGGAAGGTTCAGATTCCGGGACAGAGCATAGGCCTGGTGGTTCGGGCTGCGCGAGAGGATCAAGAGTTGCGCACCGAACAGTCCACGGGCGTCACATACTGGGAAGGATCGATCGAGGTCACCGGAACCAGCCACGGTCGTTCTGTCCGCGGCCGCGGCTACCTGGAAATGACCGGCTACGCAGGCACTCCGATGGGAACAATCCTCGATTAGGCTCCCACCGTTTTTCGTAAATCCGGAGATTCACTCATGACCAGCGCGAACATAGTCATCCGCGACGCCACCAACGGCGACATGGATGCCATTGTAAGTTTCCAGTTGAAGATGGCGCTCGAATCGGAGGGCAAACAACTCGACGTGGAACTGCTTCGCAAGGGCGTGGCTTCCGTTTTCGAATCCAGCGGCGGGAAAGGATTCTATCTGATTGCGGATATTGACCGAAAACCCGTCGGAAGCCTCCTCGTAACCTTCGAATGGAGCGACTGGAGAAACGCCACGTTCTGGTGGATTCAGAGCGTGTATGTGGATTCTTCCAATCGGCGAACGGGTGTCTACAGAGCTATGCACGAGCACGTCTACAAAATCGCACTTGCTAGCGACGATGTATGTGGCATTCGACTCTACGTCGACCGGGAAAACCGTGTTGCCCAGCAAACATACACAAGCCTCGGTATGGCATTTTCCCACTACGACCTGCGAGAGATCGATTTCGTACTCTAGACGGGAGTCTCGCGCGGCTCATACTTGGCTCCGGTGAACAACGACGAACAAGACCGTACTCGCCCCCAGGATCACGGCGGACCCCGCGAACATGATTGGATATCCCGCCGCGTCGGCCACCAGTCCCCATAGCGGCGGACCGAGAAACATGCCTGTCGCTGCTGCGGAGATGTACAGGCTCAGTGCCTGTCCCTCATGGAGCGGGGGAAATCGCTCCGTCGCCATGGAGCTGAGACTGGGGAAAAAGGTTCCGTGAGCCATGCCGCAGACAGATCCCAGAAACATCAGCTGCCAGGTATACTGCACAAGAGGAATACAACCGAGACTGACACTGTAGGCCAGCAATGTCGAGATGGCGACAAGACGTTGGGGTCCCGTATCCAGCTTTCGGCTGAGTCCTAGACGAGTTATCAGCGCGCCGAGGCCGTAGCCGAACCCAAAGCCGGAGACGGCTCCCATTCCGAGGGAGGTCACGGCCGGCGCCAGGAAGCTGTGCCACGCCGAAAACCCGAGGCCGAAGCTGGCCGAGAAGGCCAGGATACTGCGCAATGCAATGAAACTGGTCTTCAATGCCGGAAGAAAGGGTTGCCGCCGGACTTTTTTCGAAACGAGCGGTCTCTTGAGATTCGCCAGCATCAGAGCAATGGCCGCAAAGAGACCCGGAATGAGCCAGAACACACCCTTGAACCCCCAGTGATAGATCACCCATTCGGAGAGGAAGGGTCCGGCCCCCATGGTAACGAATCCGGGAAGGCCGAAGTAGCCGATCATACGGCCGCGGACCGGCGCGGGCACCGACTTCAACAACTGCAGCAACGCTCCGGAAAATATCATCGCTGCCGCCGCCGCGTGCAGCAAGCGGGCGGGAAAGATCATCAGCGGCCGATGCAGAGCGGCGATATAGAACAGGCCACCGGCAACCCCGAGGGCCGATCCCCAGAGAGCCGTCGGAACATTGCCGATGCGGTCCGCTAGCGGTCCGGCCTGGATTTGGACAACCAGATTGACCAGGAAGTAGCAACCGATCGCCCAACCGATCTGCTGGGAACTCCATCCTTGAACGCCGAGGAAGTTTGGCAGCAGCAGCAAGATCCAGAGAGAGATGCTCAATAGTGCACTGATTGCGAGGTAGGCAGGAAGGCGTGTGGCTATCACTGGAACCATCTCTCTTGAGATCAAGACCGAGCGTCTAGCGCGGTCGCCGGGGACGGAACCGGAAGCCTGCGGGTCCACCGCGACGTGTGGTGAAATCACGGGACGGAGTGCCCTTGTAGCAACGCGGAACTACCGGCCACGACTTCGTCAAAAAGTAGGCGTACGTTCCCTCAGGGAACTCCGGCGTGATTCCAACCCGCCCGTTGCACGGATCCAGGTCCCCCAGTCCATCGACAAATTCATAGTCCGAGACGAAAGTACCGTCGTAGGTTCCTCCTGGATCTCCTTTCCCGCTTGGACGTGAGCCGGATTTGGGCTGGTAACTCGATTGGAGGAGCTTCACGCCCGAGCCAGCATCTCCAGCGTCCGTGTAGCCAAACATCGCATAGATCGGGAACCCGTCTGCCGCCCATCCAACGAGAGGCGAGTGTGACGCCGCGCCGACGTTTCTTGCGGCGAGCAGCAGCGTCGGAAGGCCGTGGTAGTGGTAGGCACCGCTGGGCTGCACATGCGCCAAGCCTCCGTCGAGTCCGAGCGGGATCGCGCCCGAAAGTGCTTCGTACCGCCAACCACGGTCACGATCACCCAGGTACCACTCTGCGGCACCGGGATCGAAGGGAACCCCGTTCACGGCAATCCCGAAGTTGTGCATACCAAGAGAAACCAGCTCGTCACTCCGGTCTCTCGCTTCTGGATGGGCCGGGATCTTGAAAAGATACGCCTGCTCCGTGATCTCGTTCGGGTTGTTGCGGTTTGGAAACCTTCCAGTCGGGTGCTCGGGAATTCCATTGGCACGGATCACGCGCGCCTTGCCCGCGACGGAGATGGAGACCTTTTTCGTCGCGGGCGGCTCCTGGTTCGCGGGAATCAAGTCCAACCTACCGCTGGATTGTCTGATCGAATGGGCTCGCGGCACTCTCCGGGGAGGTCGTTGTTGCAACCCTTCGCCCTGCACAAAGACAACAGCGGAAGCGGTCAAAACGACAGCTAGAAGCGCGCCAGCCCTCAGCGCGCCATGCTTACGATAGGTTTTCATAATGGATCGTGCCCCAGTTCAATGGACAGCCGGCAATTTCCTCCCCGCGTATCAGCCAAACCTCGAGGCTCCGCGCTTCAGAGTCGATGCCGAAAGTAGACACGGACTCAGGCTCATAAATATGCCAGAATTCCCATTCTTCCTCCAGGCCGCGCTGGACTACAAAAAAAACGGCTTCAGCAATTTCCCAGACTGCCGGAACGATTCAGCTTTTATGGAACAATGAAACGCATGTCTTGTACAATTGGAGCGCTCTCAGGAGGATCACGATGGACATGGACGATATCCGATCATTGTTTGCGTATAACGAATGGGCGAATGGGCGTCTTTTCAGTAGCCTTTCCGCCTTGAGCGATGAACAGCTCACGCGCAACCTGGACAGTAGCTTTCCTTCCATTCGGGACACGGTGGCGCATTTTGTTTTCGCGGAATGGGCCTGGCTCCGGCGCTGGAAAGGGGAGAATCCGTCCGGGCCTCCACCGCGACATGCCGACGCGGGACTGGATCATCTCCGTGAGACATTCGAAGAGGTGCACGCTGAACGAAGCGCGTTCCTGGAAAACCTTTCCGGGGAAGAGCAACTCGGAGAGGTGGTGGTTTATCGGAACATCAAGGGCGAAGAACAGCGTCGCAGGCTAGGAGACCTGTGCCGGCACGTGGTCAATCACTTCTCCTACCACCGCGGGCAGGTGGCCACGCTGCTGAGGCAGGTCGGCGGCACGCCGGCGGCAACAGATTTCGTGCTCTACAAAGAATCGCATTGACCGGCCCCGCTCACTCACGGAGCCAAGGGGTGCCACCGACGTCGATTGCAAATATGCATTTCGTTCACCCGCAAAGCCAAGGGGTCCCTGTCTATGAGTCGACTACGAACCGCTGCGATACTTCTAGTGGTCACGCTTTGCTGCTTCCGGCTCTTGGTCGCGCAGGAGGGGGACCTCGATCCGTTGGTCGTCTATCGAAGTGTAACTGGCGATACTCCCGATCAGCGGCGGCAACGGGCTTCCAAGGTGAAGCCACGATTGCAGGCATTGGAAGATCAGTTCGACGTGAGGACCTTTGAGGCCGCCGGTGGAGATGTGCTCCCCTACCGATTGTTTCGTCCTCGGGACTACGATCCCGGCAGCTCCTACCCTCTAGTGGTGTTTTTTCACGGAGGAGGCGGCAGGGGAACGGACAATCGACGACACATTGCCGATGCGCACTACTCCGCTCGGGTGTGGGCACTGCCGGAGTTTCAGGCCAGGCAGCCTTGTTTCATCGTGGCGCCGCAACTGATGAGCGGCGTCTCGCCAACAACGTACCAACTCCGAGGGAAGCGGGTCGACCAACGGGGTGGTGGCGGAGTGGCGGGAAAGTGGGAACAGATCGCCCTGGGAAGCTACGAACGCAGGGCCGAGCTGGAGCTGGTCGTATTCAAAGAAAACGGCCAATGGTCGGGCAAACTCTCGCTTGCGGGGGCCAGAGGAAGGCAACCCGCGAATCGCTGGAGGCTTAGCAGCCTCGCTTACTCCGACGGTCTGCTGACCTACTACTTCGGGGCAGCGGGCAATGAGCGAGAAAGCAAGGTTGAGGCTCGTGTGGATGATGGTGCCCTGCGAGGAACCCTGGTTCGAAATCGCGGAGGGGAACAAACCGCCGGTGCGCTCGTGGAATTGATCCACTCGCTGAGCAAAGAGCTGAGCGTCGACACCGGCCGCGTGTACATCACGGGACTATCGATGGGAGGCGGCGTGACCTGGGGCATGATCGCCCAGCACCCGGGACAATTCGCCGCCGCTGTTCCCGTTTGCGGCGTCGGCAACCCGAATGCGGCGGGCCGGATCGTCGAGCATGGGTTGGCGGTGTGGGCTTTTCATGGCATAGAGGATCAAAGGATCTCGGTGAAAACGTCGCGAGCCATGGTTGCCGCTCTCCGGGCGGCGGGCGGCACGCCCAAGTACACGGAGTACACCGGCGTGGACCACAATTCGTGGATCGACGCCTATCAAGACCCTTCACTTCACGAATGGCTCTTCCAGCAGCGGCGCGACGAATCGAGGTAAGGCAGGCACTACCTGGATCGCTCCCGGAAGGAATGGACAGGTTTTGGCGATCATCGAGCCAGCCACAGAACCTCGTATCCCGGCAAACGAATCGGACCCTCCAGAACGCGTCCGCTGATTCGATCCTTGACCTTCTTCTGCAACGAGATGGTTCTATCCATACGACTTGTGTTCACGACAGAAAAAACTTTGATCAGCCCTGGGAACAACCAACACATTCTCCGGCGCTGGACGTTTGAACATTTCCGATGGTGAAGTCAGAGCTTGCAGCAACCTCGTCATGGCCGTGTGATCTGGCCATACCGCAAGCTTTATTACCTGTCCCTCCCCGTAGCGTCTCCTTGTCGCGACAGGTTTGTCGTTTAAGACATCCTCGGGACTGCTGACACGGGCAACGATCTCGACGTCGCCATCGCCATCGCCATCGAGCTGCAGAAATTCCATGAGCCCGTTGAGACCAGGCTCAGAAGTAGTAACAGTCTCTGGCCAAGTCCATGCAACCCCAAGATTCTTCCGGAGCATGGCTTCAGACCGAAGAACCTCCAGAGAGGATACAGTAACGCCGGAAAGTTCGCTCAGGTCGGCGCCCAGTCCATCGCCGCGAAAGACACCGCTCCAGGTTTGGTATCCGCACAGCGGTGATATCAGAAGCGTCCCTCCCTGGAAAACGTATGTGCTTAGCGCCGATGCGATTTCCGCATCGCTGGATACGGTGGTGGCTGGCAACACTACTATCTCGTATTTCCCTAGCCTTTCGGTGTCCTTCATTTTCTTTGCGTTGAGGGTATCCACCCCAATTCCTAATCTGTGAAAAGCATCGCTGACGTCCGCAATCATGGCTTCGCTGCCGCGAGCGTGAGGATATATTCTCAATGCCGAACGTTGATCAAAATCCGTCATGACGGCTGCACTTGCGCTGATGCTGTTCCGTAACAAATGATCGCCCCACCGATGAAAGAAACTACCCCAGCGAAGAATCCAAGCGTAACTAGGCGTCTTTGATCCTTGCCAGTCGACGATGCCCCCCCAATGGGGCCAATGCCCCCCATGCCACTGATGCCCGGTCCAGTAGACCAGACCACTGGCGCCAAAGGCGACGGGGTGCAATGTCCGCAACTTGAACAACTGCTCGGTGGGAAAGGCGCGCTGGATGCCGCTTGAGCCGACATGACCGACCGTGGTTTCATGACCAGGTAATGGCCGTCGTCATGAGCCGAACGATGACGATCCAGCTGCCAATTGACTTCCTTCCACCACGTGGTGTTGTGGCCTTCCGCGTGGTAGACGTTCACGCCGGAAAAATCAAGGAGGTCTTCTGCCACAGGATCATCCGACACTCCGAGCCAGGTTAGATTCCAATCCGTAGAAATCTCATCCGTGACCCCCGACTGGCGCAACAGCCGGACTTGCTCCTTCAAGAAGTCTAGGATCGTGTCGCGGCGAAAGCGTAAAGCGGCCAAGTTCAACGCCTTTAACTGACTATGGGTTGGCAGCGACACAGATTTGAAATCGCGAACCTCCAGGCCCCACCCCTGCAGACCCAATTCCAAGTTAAGGGAATCAACCCTGCCATATTGCGCTTCCAACCATCGATGCCAGGCATCGACGCACGATTTGTTGTGACACAGTCGAGGCAGGATGAACTCAATTTCATTGTCCAATTGCCATGCGGTGACCGACGGGTGGTCTTTGGTGGCTGCAGCCAAAGCACGGATATAATTCCAAACCGCTTGTCGGTAGCGGGGATGATGCAAACAAGCCGCTTTTCTGAGCATGGAATGAACCCAGACGCCCGGCCGGTTTTGAACCAAAACTTCGGGATGTTCGGCTGTTAACCACTGGGGTGCGATATATGTTCCGGTACCGAGGATAGTTTTAAAGCCAGCCTGATGGGCGTTATCCAAGAATGTGATGAGCCAACCAAAGTCATATCGGCCGGGCGCTACCTCCAAATTGCCCCAGCTGGAATCTGCTACTCGCACCACATTGCAATGGGCTGCTTTCAAGATCTCGAGAAGCTCGAGCTGTTGTTCGTTCGTGAGCAGCTCAGGATAAATACTGGCACCAAAAATGAATTCGTCCGGCCTTCCTCGTTCATCCTGCCGGCTCCATGCGGGAACGGTTCCAAACAGAAGGAATACGAACCACAGTTTTGCGAACGTCATGGATTGTCCTTGCCCATTCCACCGAGAGAGGCTCCAGGTCAACTGGACTCCTGGTACAGAACCTGGACCCAATTGCCGTCCTGTCTCTTCCAAACCGAGGTTGCGTACGCCGGACCCGGGTTCGCGTCGGGACCTTCAAGCGTGAGCCGGTAGCTTACAATGGCAGCTTCTTTGCCGAGTGGAATTACCTGAACCTCTTCCAGTTTGTGGCCGGTGATACTGTAGTCGGCATAGCCGCGCAGGATATGATCCTTCGAATTCCGCCGATCCGATAACACCTCCAGATAGTCATCCGCCACCAGCCGGGAGATCGCTACACCGTCTCTTTGCTCGTATGCTTCCCACAACTCGTTCTCGACAGCAACCAGAGCTTCCGTGTCCACCATAAGATCCTCCAGCTGGGAAACAGAGATTTCGTCGGTGCTGCATCCCGCGGCAGCAATCACCAAAGACGTCGTCATCAGCAGTAAGTATCGATTCATGTCTTCCCCAAATACTACTCGAAAAAGGGGACGTCTCCCACGTTTACCTAGTTTCCTGCGGCGGCCCTCATGTCACCGACGCGTGGCCATTGCTCCTCCGAGTCACACGCACACGGTGTCGTAGGAGGTGACGGAAATACGCGAATTCTGTTGTCTCCTTTCCTCCGTCCGAAAACTAGGTAAACGTGGGGGACGTCCCCTTTTTTTGGGCTTGCCTGCCGGGCGGGGTGGCAGTAGGATGCCATGAAATCCAATTTCAAGGGCCAATCAAGGCGTAAGGAGGTCTCGTGAGACGTACGTGCCTATGGATGTTCGCGTCTGTAATAATGCTACTGTTCTTTCTTCCCGGAACAGTCCTAGCAGAAGAAACTAAAGTCGATACAGGCACCACCGCCTGGATGCTGACGTCGACTGCGTTGGTTTTGCTCATGATTCCGGGTTTGGCGATGTTTTACGGCGGCCTGGTTCGAACCAAGAATGTCCTCGGCACGATGATGCACTGCTTTGCGGCCATGGCAATCATCGGAGTCGTTTGGGTAGTCTGCGGCTACGCGATGAGCTTCGGAAAGAACGTGCTCGGGGGGTGGTTCGGCTGGAACAGCGACTACCTGTTTCTTCGGGGAATCGACGACACCATCATGGACGCTGGAATCCCCGAATACGTATTCGCCATGTTTCAGGGAAAGTTCGCCATCATCACCCCAGCCCTCATTGCGGGCGCCTTCGCCGAGCGGGTCAGTTTTCGCGCTTATTGCCTATTCATTACGCTCTGGAGCCTGATTGTTTACAACCCACTCTGCCACTGGGTGTGGGCCGAGGATGGGTTCCTGTTCAACATGGGCGCCAACGGTGCGATCGATTTCGCGGGCGGAACGGTGGTCCACATATCTTCCGGGGTGAGCGCCCTGGTGGCCGTCCTTTATCTGGGGGCCCGGCGAGGGTATCCGCGCAGCGCGATGCACCCGAGTAACCTGGTCATTACCTTGGTTGGAGCAGGTCTACTCTGGGTTGGTTGGTTCGGGTTCAACGCGGGCAGCTCCGTCAACAGCGGACTCGACACGGCCCGAGCCCTGACTGTGACCCAGGTGGCAGCCGCAGCTGGAGCCCTGGCATGGATGCTTATCGAAGCAGTCCGGCACGGAAAGGCGACAAGTTTGGGTGTCGCCAGCGGAATACTGGCGGGCCTGGTGGCGATCACACCGGCCGCGGGGGTCGTGATGGTTCCGGGAGCTATCGCCTTGGGTTTCGCGGCTTCCCTGTTCTCCTATACGGCCATCTCGATGAAGAACAAGTTGGGATACGACGACAGCTTGGACGTATTCGGCATCCACGGAGTGGCGGGCATGGTGGGCGCTATTCTCTTGACCTTCTTCATTCGACCGAGCTGGATGGCCGATGCGGCGGGACTGGCCGGAGGTTCCTGGACCGTGCTGCAACAACTCGGCGTTCAAGTCTCAGCTGTGGCCATCACGGTGGTGTGCGCTGGCGTCGTTTCTCTCATCCTGGTCGTGCTGATCGAGAAGACCCTCGGCTTCAGAATTGGGGATACCGGTGAAACGGCAGGGCTGGATCACAGCTTGCACGGCGAGCACGGATATGGGCTGTTAAACTTGAATTAAATGGAAAGGAACGCCAAATGAAATTGGTCACTGCGATTATTCAACCCGATAAGCTCGATGCGGTGCATCAAGCCCTGATGGCCGCCGAGATCAGCCGTATCACGGTCAGCCGGGTCACGGGACACGGGCGCCACGAGGAAGAGGAGCTCTACCGGGGCACTACGGTGACCCCGGATCTCATACCGAAAGTCCGTCTCGAGATCGCTTGCAATGATGACTTCGTCGACATCGCATGCAACGCAATCATTGCCGTGGCGAAACACGGGGACGGGAAGATTGGGGATGGAAAGATCTTCATCACCAATCTGGAAGAATGCATTCGAATCCGCACGGAAGAAAAAGGAGGTCAGGCTATTTGAGGTTGGCGGCCGAGGTTCGTTCGGGGCGGCCCGGGCGCGGCACATCAATGGTTAGCTCCCTCGAAACATCCTAACCTGACGCCCAAGTATTCGACTCGCCTCGTTGATCGTACATCTCCGGCTGGGTGCCGTCGTTCTGCGCGGACCGTCGCTCAGCATCTCCGCTGATTGAATACGGGACACATATGCGGCTGCCCGACCTGTCGAAGGAGACTACCGGCCACCAAGTGTAACGACATACCGTGAGCCAATCCTCGTGGCGGGGTTGGCTGTTTTCGGGTAGTATCTGGAGATCCCGAAAGAGTGAAGCGAGGCCGATGAATGAGCGAGGACAAGAATTGGGGATCGGGTTCCTTCTGGGGCCTCGGCAACGAGTGGGATCCACAGTGGTTGCTCACGCCTTCCCAGAAGGAACTTCAAGCAAATCTCATAACGCTGTGTCATGACACGCTCCGCAACAACGCCGTGGAAAGTGACCGGGAACTGAAGTTCCCGCGCGAAAACTTTAAAGCTATCGCCTCTTTGGGCTTGCTGGGTCTGCTCGTACCCCGAGAATGGGGTGGTTTGGGCGAAAGTCATACCTGTGCCGCCATGGTGACCGAGACCATTGCCCGCTACGGGTGCGCCAGTACTGCCATGTGCTATACGATGCATCTCGGGGCCGTGGCAGCGGCGATGTTGCGGGCGCACGGAAACTCCACCCTCCAAGGCTTGCTGAAGCGCTTGGACAAGGACGTGCTGGTCGGCACCCTCTCGTACTCCGACCCGGAGACGGGCTCACACTTTTGGTACCCATTTTCCTCGGGCGCCGAGCGTACCGGCGACGGGTGGCGAGTGAAGAAGAAAGCATCCTGGACCACCTCGGGCGGCTTCGCGGACTGGTACGTGGTTCAGACCACGAGTCCAGACTTCAATGACGACTACTCGAACCTTTCCTGCTTCCTGATCAAGGGCGATGAGGTCAAAGCCCAGCCATCACAGTGGGACGCACTGGGGCTTCGTGGCAACCAATCCGGGGCGATTGAAGTCGACAACGCAGAAATACCGCACGATCGGATGATTGGTCCGATCGGGGACGGTGCGGCGTCAAACGACGAGGCGGTAGATCCTTTTTTCCTTCTCTGTTCCTCTTGTTGCTGGAACGGCATCGCCATGGGCATGATCGACATCGCCAAGAAACATACGACCGGCAAGCGCCACGTCGACGTCGGCATGCGTGTGTGTGACTATCCAACGATTCAGGACACGGTCGGAGAGGCCCTGATCGACACCAACGCCTCGCGCTCCATGGCCTTCCTGCTGGCTCAAGCCCTGGACAACGTGACCGACAACTGCGACTGGTCGGTACACGAAGACGTCAGCCACCTGCCGCGCTCCTCACTGTTGCACTGGATGTGGCAACTGAAGTTCAGTGCCGCCAAGAACGTGGCCCACGTGTCGGACAAGATGCTGCATGTATGCGGCGGAACGGGTTACAAGCCTCAACTCGGCATCGAGCGTTACTTGCGGGACGCCAAGGCGGGCTGGGTCATGGGTCCCACCAACGAAGTGTTGCGCCAGTTCGTTGGAAAGGCGGTTCTTCTGGGCTTTGACTCTCTAGACTACTGGAACCAGTCGGTCAACGAGCGTGTGCTCCACAACGAAATCAAAAAGCTCGACCCCGAGAGCAAACGTACGCTGGCCAAAAAGCTGCTGGACGAGTCGGAGGGGAAAAAGGAGAGCTTGTGACACCGGATCTGGCGCCGTCCCCGTTGCCCGTCGACCCTCTGACCGGCCTGATACGACTGGAACCGGGCACAGAGCGCTATCGGGTGCCGGGTGATGGGTTCATCGTCCTGGCACTGGCGGAAGGGGATCAGCTCACCCTCACCGATCTCGAGGGCCGCCAAGCTTGTGAGCTGGCCGCGTTCGGCAAGGACGGCAAGGAGGATTTGCCCGCACTCGATCTGCGACCAGACGGCAAGTTTCGCCTCTCCAGTCGGGTCGGTCGCAGACCTGATGCGGCGGCTCTGCTTGCCGATCACGGCATCAGCCTGGGCGAGGCAAGGGCGGTGCGTCTCTTCGGCGGTGAGACCTGCCCCGGGGAAAGTCTCCGCTTCACCGCAAAGCGAACGGTGCTGTGCCTGATCGCGGCCCCAGGCAAACCCATGACCGTGGACGGAGCGGACCCTCCGACCGATCTGCAGACTTTGATCAAGCGGGCTCGCGTCACGGAGTCCGCCGAACATCCACTGCCGCCACCACTTGCCGAGGTGCGCCTCGATCTACGCGTGCCCAAAGCGACCGCTCTGGCCTATGAAGTCCATGCGGGCGAGTACATCCAGGTGATCGATGTCGCGGGGCGGCAATGTTCCGATTTTCTTGTCTTCGACTTCCGCAAGCTGCAAGGGGGGATCGAGCGTGGATTGGACGCGACCACCACCCGTACCCTGATGGGAGCCGCATATCCCAGTCCAGGGCTCTTTTCAAAGTTCTTCGATCAGGACATGCAGCCGCTGGTGGAAGTGATACGGGACACGGTCGGCCGGCACGACACCTTCGCTCTGGCCTGCACGGCCAAGTATTACGAAGACATGGGCTATCCCGGCCATGCTAACTGTTCCGACAACTTCAACGGGGCGCTCCAGCCGTATTCGGTCCAGTCGCGAAGAGGCTGGCCTGCAATCAACTTCTTTTACAATACCGGTATCGACGCGAGCCACGCGTTGTCCATGGACGAGCCCTGGTCTCGTCCGGGAGATTACGTGCTGCTTCGGGCGCTGAGCGACCTGGTCTGCTCGTCCTCCGCCTGCCCGGATGACATCGATCCGGCCAACGGTTGGAATCCGACCGACATCCACGTTCGGGTCTATCCGGCGAAGAAGACCTTTTCGAAAGGGGTGGCGTATCGTATGACTCCCAGTGCGGATCCCCAACTGACGCGTGAAACAGGGTTTCACCCTCGGACCTCCTCTCGGACCCGTAGTTTTGTGGAATATCGCGGCTACTGGTTGCCCAGCTCGTTCCCTGACCACGGCCCTATCGAGGAGTACTACGCTTGCCGCCAGGCTGCGGCAATCATGGACCTGTCGCCCTTGCGCAAATTCGAGGTTCTGGGCCCCGATGCCGAGACCTTGATGCAGCGGACGCTCACGCGCAACGTCCGCCGGCTGGGCGGAGGGGGCGTGGTCTATTCGTCCATGTGCTATGACAACGGGAACATGCTGGGGGATGGCACACTCTTCCGGCTAGGAGATCATAACTTTCGCTGGGTCGGCAACAGTGACTACGACGGCATCTGGCTCCGAGAGCAGGCCGCAGCACTCAACCTGCGTGCCTGGGTCAAATCCTCGACCGATCAGCTTCACAACGTGGCCGTGCAAGGACCCAACAGCCGCGAGATACTCAAAAAGGTGGTTTGGACACCTCCGGCCCGGCCTTCCCTCGAGGAACTGACCTGGTTTCGTTTCACAGTGGGCCGTGTCGGCGACGGCAACGGTGCCCCCATGCTCGTGTCGCGTACCGGCTACACGGGAGAGCTCGGCTACGAAGTCTGGTGTCACCCCAACGATGCCGCCGTTGTGTGGGATGCGATCTGGGAGGCGGGGCAACCGCTTGGGCTCGCACCGCTCGGATTGGAGGCTCTGGACATTTTGCGCATCGAGGCCGGCCTGATATTCGAGGGCTATGAATTCGACGACCAGACGGATCCTTTCGAGGCCGGCATTGGGTTTTCCGTCCTATTGAAAAACGAGGACGATTTCATCGGCAAGCAGGCTCTGATTCAACGCAAGGCGCATCCTCAGCGGAGACTTATCGGGCTCGAGCTCGAAGGCAACGAACCCGCGGCTGCCAGGGACTGCGTCCACCTCGGTCGCCGCCAGGTGGGAATCATAACCAGCGGGACGCGTTCTCCTATTCTAAGGAAGAACATCGCCCTTTGCCGCATGGCGGTCGAGTACTCAGATGTCGGTACCGAGGTGGAGATCGGAAAGCTGGACGGGCACCAGAAGCGAATCGCAGCCAGGGTCGTTGCTTTCCCATTCTACGATCCTGAAAAGAAACGACCGCGTTCCTGAGCCGAGGGTAACTGGACGGTGGGGTTCGAGTCTGCAGGTCAAGGGAACCATCCGATTCACCCCGATCTCGGCATTATCAACGGCCAGCCTCGTCCCGGTGAATCATGAACTCATCGCTGCCAGCCTTAAAAAAAGCAGATCTTCCGGAACGAAAACTCCCGTTTTGGTCGGGCTCTCTATCGGCGCTGGCGAGCTTGTGATCTGGCCATGGATCACAGCCAAGTTCGGCGCCACGATGGCCTGGGCCGCCATGCTCGGGATTTTTCTCCAGGTCTGGATCAATATCGAGATCGGCCGCTGGGCGATTGCCACCGGAGAAGGTTCCTATACCGGTTTTGCCCGTGTCTGGCGCGGCTTTGTTTATGTTTTCCTCCTGATAAATTTCCTCGGCATCTGCCTGCCCGGGTGGGCACGCACATCCGGTATCGCCCTGAAGGCCCTCCTCTTTGGCCCCGCCGGTCCCGGCCCAGACTGGGTCTGGACCGCGGTTACCTTTGCCGCGATCGGCGTCGTTCTGTTCGGACCGAAGATCGTCTACGTGGCGGTCGAAAAAACTATGCTGATTCTAGTGATCGTGATTACGCTCGGCCTATTGTACGTCGCCGTTGAGGTTGCAACCTGGGAGACCGTCCAAGCAATGGCCCACGGTCTCTTTAGTTTTGGCCATATCGAGCTGGATCACGAGTTTCCATTTCGCAACTTCTTCAGCGCGGTGGCGCTGGCCGGAGTGGGCGGGGTCGGCAATCTGTTCTATGCCTACTACCTCCGTGACAAGCAGATCGGGATGGGAGCCAGAATCCCGCGCCTGATCAACCCGATGCGGATGCGAGAAGAGCGACCTGTTTGGACGGGGTTTATCTTTCCGGACGACGAATCCAACCGGAAACGCTTCTTCGACTGGTTCCGGTATGTCGTCCTAGACCAGACCCTGTACTACTGGCTACTGAACAGCTTCACCATGATTCTGTTCATGTTCAGTGCGCTCGCCGTGCTTCATCCAAATGGAATCATACCGTCGGAGGGCAGGTTGATTTGGGACGAGGCACGAATTCTGGGAGATACCATGGGAGGATTCGGCCAGAACCTCTTTCTCATCGTTGGGATGGCCGCTCTTTTCAGCACCCAGCTTGCTCTGGTGGACGGAGGTTCTAGAACTCTCTCGGAGCTCATCAACGTAAACTTCACCTTTGCGCGGCGATTCTCGCAGAGCCGCTGGTATGTGGGACTGGTTCTCTTCGTCACCGGATTCGGAACCTTCAGCACGTGGTTGCTGGATCGTTTCCATATCACCGAACTCGGATTCTTTTTCAACATGGCCTTGATTTCCGGATTCTCCATGGCGATCTACGTGCCTTTACTCCTGTACATGAACTTTCGCTTTTTGCCCCAGTGTGCTCGGCCTCCACTCCTCAACGTGATCATGATGGCGATCTGCTGTGTGGTCTACGTCGGCTTTGCTCTGTACGTCCTCTGGATCGATGTACTTTCTTAGGGGGTCCCATCGCCTACCTCGAGTTTCCGGCGATGATCGCCTCGTAGTGGCTATCGACGGCCTCCCATGACGTGGACGGGACCGAGTTGTACGTACCCGTGTACCAGAAGGGTGCCTCCTCACCGGCGACCCAGCGGACGAAGTTCGGAGTGGAAAAGATGGTCATATCATAAATCCAGTTTGCCATCTGCAACACTCCCATCTTGTGGCTCAGCTCGGTGGCGCAGGATGCGGCATCGGCCACTAGCGCTGTGGGGTAATCGTAGAAATACCCGCTGAAGACGCTGGTCAACAAGCAGGCGTCGGTGAAACCCCCGATCCAAATGAGCTGCTCGGCGCGCAGCGAATGTAAAATCGAGGGCAACTTCGTTCCAAAGAACGCATCCCAGCGGTGCTTGTGCATCACAATATCTCGCTCTCCCGGGTCGAGAGCAGAAACAATTTCCCAGCCATGGGTCCCTTCAAACGAGGCACCGGGAGTTTGTCCGTCCTCGAGACGGACCTCATTGAGGGGCGCGTCATGGCCATAGCTCTTGCGTTCGTAGGTCTGTTTGATTTGTACGACAGGAACGCCCGCCTTGTAACAAGCGTCTCGCACCGCAACAGCATTGGACAGGTATTCTTTCGTATTGTAGACACTGTACATACCCGTGCTGTTGTCGTTGTCCATATCAACGATAAGCAGCACGCTGCGGGCATCGTGGGAAAAAGGCATGGATTGCTCTCCTTTCGTTTTGAGCTGTCAGCGGTCAGCTTTCAGCATACAGTGACTAGTCGGCGCGGCGCGCTGGTCGCTCACGATAGAATGTAGTCCCTCTCACTTTTCCGACGGTTGCTCTTCACTGGACATTCACCCAGATGGGGGAACTCCAGGCGGTCTGGCCATCCTGCTGGATCACGCGCGCATAGTAGAAGTTGAGACCGGTCCCGCTCTCGAGATCCTGATAGGTCAGGTCCACGTCCTGCGATCCACCGGGATTTTGATAAATCGAGCGATTGTTTCGAAGGATCTGGATGTCCGCGAAGGGCCGCGTCCCGACTGCCTTGATGCGTATTGCCGGAACACCTTCACTGTCAAATTCCTCCCCCATAAAGTGATTCCCGATCCAAAACTCCAGAACAATATTGTCCGTGGCTGCGTAGGCTCGCCGCTGCCGCATTGCCTCCAACACCGCCTCGCGGCTTCGCTCCTCGGCCCAAACCATCGCGTAGGAAATGTGAGTCGACAGATGATCAGAGCTCGCAATCACACCCAGCCGGTATCCCTTGCCCCACGCATTGGAAATATAGCCCTTGGGGCGGATCTGGGTCAGCGTCGCCTGCCGGGCCGACATATCGCTGAGGGGTGCGCCCTTGGCTTCATAGCTGTGACGGTCTCCCTGGTAGATCTCCACCAGCGTCTCGACCTCCGGATCATTGTCTCGCCAATCCGTTCCCATCGAGGTTGCACTCGTGTGCGGGATCGACACCCCTCCGGTCGCGCGAATCTCGTCATAGAGGATCCGAGTATCGTCGCGAATGACTCCCAAGGCACCGTTGTGAAGTCGAAACTGGATCGGAGAATCGAGCGGTTGAAAGAATGGGACCGGAGTGACGCCTCTTCGGGCATGCACAATGTTACGGTGCCCGTCGGGATAGTTCGCCGAACGCTCGTAACCGAATAGAGCAATATAACTCTCGGGTGCATGGAACAGATCGGCCAGTTTCTCCTCCAGCCACCACCAGTATTCTCGATCCGCGCCATTTTGATGATCTGTGATGAGGCCGAAATCCATGGAGGCAGCGTCGAGCATGTACCGGTAGAAGTCCAGGACCGACCCATCGGGAACACCGCGCAAGTCCATGGAAAGCTCGGTATGACGATGCGTATCGCCCCGCAAGATCTGCAAGTTCTTCCCTGCCACCCGAGTCCGCCACTGGCGTATGCGTGTGACATCTCCGGCTTCGTTCGCGTGGCCAGCGGCGCGACGTTCGAACCGTGGCTCCTCAATCGCCCCTAGCTTGTTGCCAGGCTCCGTTGCCGGGTCGTAGCGGCCCGCGTAGACGTTTTCGATCACGGTCTCCTCGGGAAGATTTGCCATGACGGAAAAACTCGGATGGTTATCCCTCGGCCAGCCAAACCAGAGGCCTCCCGACGCATCCGGCGTAACGGAAACCTCCATGGAAAGTCTTCCGGCACTATAGGGCAAGAGCGCCGGCTCCTTCCACCCGTCCGGCGTCATGGTAACGGCATACGCTTGCCAGTACTCCGCGTAGGCGTACTGCCCCTCCAGCTTGCGCAACAGAATCGTGACTCTCCCCCGCTCATCCACAGAGAGTTTAGGATTGCTAATCAAGGAAGGACCGCTTTTGACGTAGTGGCGGCGAGCTCTAGGGGGAAATAGGGAAACCAGCGCCGGTTTCGCGGCGCTCCAATCACCGCGCTCGAGCACGCACACCTCAATGCGTCGCTCGAGATTGAGCATGGAGCCCGGCTGCCGAGCTTGGTCCACCAAGAGGCCCTGATCCTTGCCCCATCCAGGTTCACCCACCTCGTAGGCCACCCAGAGGCGCTCGTCAGAATCCACCAGGGCGCTGGGACGGGCCTCGAACAGCTGTGAGTTTGCGATTTCCTGGATCTCCGTGAGAGTTTCACCCGCCAAGGTTCGCATTACGACGTCGTAGTTCCCGCGGTCGTACGTATCCCACACGAAATGCACTCGGCCTTCAGAATCGGTCGCCACCGACGGCGTCCAGTCGTTTCGAGAGCTCTCCGAGATCTGGACCGGTTGGGACCACCCCGCACCGTCATAGGAGAGGTAGAAGATATCGGCTTGCCCTTCGCGAAAGCCTTGCCAGACAAGATGCACCGTACCGTTGCCGGATCGTACGGCGTGTTGGTTGAAGTCTCCTTCCGGACCCGACGTCAGACGATGCAATGGCCCCCAATGTTCCTTGTCGAACCAACGTGCGTACAGATCGAAGTTGGCGCGGTAGAGCTCCTGTTGCGCCCAGATCACCCAAAGCCGTCCGTGAACATCATGGACCAGGGATGGTCGCCAGACGTCGCCGGTTACCCCCGGCACGATGTTCCATGTCCCCCAATTCTTGGTATCCGGGTCGCGCCGGCAGAGACGGATCTGGTCCCGGCGTCCGCTGTAGCTCACCCATGTCGCCCAGACCTCCTCCCGGTCTTTGGGATTCGACAGAATCACAGGGAAATCATCGCTTCGGGTATCATCGCTCAAGCGAATCGTGTCGCGGATTCGATGGTCTAGCGGCGCGAATGGATCGGGCTGCATCGGCGTCGCGTAGACTATGAGTGACTCGGGCACCAATTCTTGAATGTTGCGACGAGCAAGCTCGTGCTGGGCCGGAGCGTCGGGCCGCACCCTCCCAGGCGCATTGGGATGCGCCGCCGATCCCGAATTCTTTCCAACCCCGTCAAAGAGCATTTCGGAGTTGGCTCTTTCCGTCCGGAGAGGAGGGGCCGTTCTGGCTGTGTCTTCGGGGGCGTGAGCGCTCGAAAGCAGCGGGCGCTCCTGGACCCGTGCACGCTGATAGGTTCCCAGTCCAACCGCCAAGAGCGTCGAGAACACGAGTGCCCGCTTCAGGTTTAGAATCGGCATACCTGTACTCCTTGGTTCGGTCTACAGTTGGATGCTGGACGCGCACTCCGCAATGCTACGCCCCATCGCTTCGGTCGTTCCTCCGCCCCCGAGATCAGGCGTTCTGGCATTCGGATCTCGCAGCGCTTCTGCAATCGCCCGTTCGACGATCTCCGCAGCTTCGTTGTGACCGAGGTGTTCAAGCATCATGGCCCCGGACCATATCTGGCCAATAGGATTGGCAATTCCTTGCCCGGCGATGTCCGGAGCCGAACCATGAACGGGCTCGAACATGGATGGAAAGTCTCTCTCCGGGTTGAGATTCGCCGAGGGAGCGATGCCGAGGCTTCCCGCGATCGCAGGGCCGAGATCGGAGAGAATATCCCCGAAGAGATTACTCGCCACCACCACGTCGAACTGCTCCGGTGCCTGAACGAACTTCGCCACGAGCGCGTCGATGTGATACTGATCTGTCCGGATCCCGCCGTACTCCGCTGACAGTCGCTGAAACACCTCGTCCCAGAAAGGCATGGTAAAGACGATCCCGTTGGACTTCGTCGCCGAGGTAAGGTGTTTTTGCGGGCGCTTCAGCGCCAAATCGAATGCAAACCGCATGACTCGCTCCACCCCATGGAGGGTAAAGACTGATTCCTGCACGACCGTCTCGTATTCGGTGCCCGAGTACATTCTCCCGCCGACGTTGGAATACTCGCCTTCGTTGTTTTCCCGCACCACCCAGAAATCGATATCGCCGGGTTGTTTGTCTCTCAGCGGGCTCCGCACGCCCTCAAAAAGCTTGACCGGCCGGAGGTTGACGTACTGGCGAAAGGTACGCCGGATCGGAATCAACAGCCCCCACAGAGAAACGTGATCGGCAACTCCTGGAGCGCCCACCGCCCCCAGAAATATCGCATCGAATTCCGAGAGAGTGCCCAGCCCGTCGGCAGGCATCATTTCGTTTCTTTCCAGGTAGTATTCACATCCCCACGGAAACGTGTGCCAGTCGAATTGGATTCCGAATCTACGGCCCACGGACTCGAGCACACGAATGCCTTCGGGAACCACCTCCTTGCCGATTCCATCCCCGGGTATGACTGCAATTCGATACATTCGGCTCTCCTCTATCCTTGGTCTACCATACGCAATTTCTGGGCGCCTCACCCCTCAGGACCCGGTCGATATTTTCGAAGCTCCGCTCGACAGCGTGGCGCACACATTCATTCGTGCTTCCAGCGCTATGTGGCGTCAAAAGCACATTCGGAGCCGCCAGCAACGGGTTGTCCGACGCAATGGGCTCGACCGCGAAATTGTCCACGGCGGCGCCGGCGAGATGCCCTTCGTGCAGCACCTCGGCCAGATCCGTTTCGTCCACGATTCCCCCACGGGCGGCGTTCACCAGGCAGGCTCCGGGCTTCATACTCATGAGTTCCTTTCTTGTAATCAAGCGGCGCGTTTCCTTCGCCAGAGGAACGTGCAGAGTCACAATGTCGGCAGTGGCCAGCAGTTCCTCGAACGGGACCCGTCTGACGCCCAGCGCCTTCTCGGCCGCGCCTGGCGGATTCCCGCAAACACTCGCGCTCAGGATCTCCATCCCCAGCGCAACGGCACGCGTCGCCACGGCATGCCCGATGGCTCCGTAGCCGACAATACCGAGTTGCTTGGCTTGGACTTCGAAGCATCCCTTCTGAAACAGCATCGGATACGGATTCTTCCCCTGTCGTCCTGCTTGAATCGCTTCGGGCATTCTCCGGATCAAGTAGATAGCGGCCATGATCACGTACTCTGCGACCGAGGTCACATTGGCACCAGGGACATTGCAAACCGGCACCCCAAGCTCACGGGCCGCTTCCAGATCAAAGTTGTCTACTCCCACGCCGACCATTTGGATCAACTTGAGGTTCCGAAGCCGGCGGAGAACTTCCCGCGGGTATTGAAACGGCGGTACCGTCATCAGTGCCCGCGCACCGTCGATCAATTCGTCCGTAAGGTCTGTATACTGATGGATCACACGGGTGTCCCAGTGGTCGGGAAAAGTAGGGGCAATTCGGTCACGCGGCCCGGCGGGAACGAGACAAATGACTCTCATCCAAATCCTCCATACCCATTATTCAAGCGCTCCTGGGGTCTCTTGGTGGCCTGCCGGAGAGGAGCGCTCAGCCGCACCGGCATGTATGTTCAGCGGCCTGAGACAGCATGAAACGGCACGTCGCCTCGGTTGTCCCGGGCATCCTCGGCCGTATCACGTAGAACTCGACGCAGAAGCTTGTTCCCGGCGCTCATGGGCAGTGCGTCGACAAAGACATAGCCCCGGGGCCTCTTGAAGTCTGCGAGCGTGCTTGCGCGGCAATGCCGGTCGAGCTCCTCAACTGCTAGAGTTGGATCCTTCGCGACAATACAGGCCACGACGATCTGAGTCCAGTGGGGGTCCGACACTCCAATCACTGCACTTTCCCCTACCCCGGGGTGACTCCCGAGAACAGCTTCCACTTCGGCCGGCTGCACGAATTCACCACCCGATCGGATCATGTCGTCCACTCTGCCGGCCAGCCGGATTCCACCATTCTTATCCATCACGGCGGCGTCTCCCGAAAAATACCAACCCTCGCGAATCTTCTCGGCGGTGGCGTCGGGGCGATTGAGATAGCTGCTGAAAACCACATCCGTCTCCGCATCGATCAACAACTCTCCCTCCTCTCCGGGATCCGCGTGATCGTCGGGTCCGCCGTTGAGCTTCACAATCCTCACCCTCGACCCGTAAGCGGAGAAAAGCGTGTCATGGTTGCCCGCAGGACTCGGATTGTAAAGAGGACACATGGTTTCTGTCGTTCCATAGATATGCCCCTTGGCACCGGGCCATTCACTCGATAGTTGCTCCACCAGATCGGCACCCATGGTCGCCCCCCCCCCCAGAGCGTCATCTCCACGGAGGCCATCCGCGTCGGATCGTAATTCGGCGCGGCTACGAGCGCGCTGAAGATCGTGGGTAGGCTGAACAGGTAGTTGATCCGATGGCGCTCGATGGAGTCCACAGCCGTTTCGGGATTGAAGGCCGACAGGACATAGTAGGCGCCGCCGTATGCCAAAGTGACCAGAAAGATTCCGTAGAAGCCAATGGCATGAGAAAGGGGCGACACACCGAGGGCACGAATATGTCCTCCGGCGCGCAATCCCATCAGGGTGGACAACCAAACAATGCGCGGCTCGCTCGTGCGATGCGTCAATACCACCGCCTTGGGCAAGCCTGTCGTTCCCGAGGTATAGAAAAGAAAAGCCGGATCCTCCGGCTTCGGGGAAGACCGGGGAGGTAGCTGGGCAACATCCCCGCGGCATTCACTCCAGGGCGTAGCCGGAGCGGCGCTTCCACCCACACTGAGCAGAACCGAACCGGGAACTACCGCCAGGATCTTTTGCGCGAGATCCGCAACGCTCGGGATCACAGCCCCCTCGATCTCTCCCATCTCGATCAACTCTGCTATTTCTTCTCCCTTGAGCCGAAAGTTGATCAGGGCCGGCACCGCCCCAAGGCGCTGGAGTGCCAGCAAGGCCAAACAATGCTCCAGCGAATTCGGCAGCACGGTCGCCACCCGGGTGCCCTCTCGCACACCCCGTTCGTACAGTCCCGCCGCAATCGTGTCTACCTCCTCGAGAAGCTCGCGATAGCTATATTGCCGTTCGCTCAAGTCGTCGACGAGTGCCAATTGATCCGGGGTTCGCTCCCCTACCATCCAGATCAGGTCATAAGCCGTATGCATCCCCGCCTCCAGCTTCATAGATCATGGTGAATCTGCGAGAACCCCAACAATCAAGAGATCGCCAGTACTTTTCTTTTGATTTGCTCGTGTGGAAAGTAATCTCCCCATTCGGCGTGCGTCGTCCCATCGGAGCGGAGATTCTTTCGCAGCTGCCAAGAGCGTCGGTCGCCGTGCCTGGTCCATACTTCGACGTCACTGTCGGCGAGGTCCGTGTGAACACAATAGCAGGACTCTCCATTCGGGTCGGCATAGGTGGCCTCGATGCAATCATCGGTACGGCATCGAATCTGGATTCGCAGTCGGGTCGTGTCGCTCTCAGCTTCGAGCTTCCAGGTTCCCGGGAAAGCCGAATTTTCAGACTTCGATCCATCGAGCATCGACGCAAGGCGATACCGCTGACCTTTCCAGACGATCCAAAAAACGTGTGCCGGTCCCGGGCTGTCTTTGTCTTTTGCTTTCGGAATGCAAACCAGCTCCATGACTGCTTCGGCATCGTCCTCGAAAAAATTGCAGTGCGCCCACAGCCAGTGCGGGGCATGCTGTCTTCCCCAAGTGTGGCTTTGCTCCCCAGGATCGGCTTCGCAAACAATCGTCCGTCCGTCTACAGAGATCTCGCCGTCAAACCGAGTGGACACATGCGGTGAAAGCATCGCGGCAACCACTTTTCCCTTTGCATAGAGGGACTCCGGCAAGTGGAGGAAAGGCCGCTCTTGTGGTACGAACCGAAGATCCCACTGTGCGGAGTGTCCCTTTCCTTCCAGTCTTCCCTGGCACATGCCGTTGGTAAGCCGGTGATGCGCGATATGCAGGGAAAACGACGTTTGTGAGTTGCTCAGACTTTCCAGGGGATAACGCTGCATCACTCCGAAGCTGTTTCGGGGTTGGACTCCGTCGAAACAATTAAACCAAACCTCTAGATATGGGCCGGAGCCTATCGGAGCATGCAGACAGTAGCGGATCCAAAACCCCGTCTTGCTCGAGAGCTGATTGAGCGTGAGATAGTAGATCTCATAATAGTTTTCGATTCCCCGCCTCCAACGCAGTGCGTTGGCTTCGTGCGCAGTTTTCACTTTACGTGCCAGCCTGATGGCGCAGCTCCAGCTTGGCAACCGATTCCAGGTGAACCTCGTCCGGCCCGTCCGCAAGGCGGAGACAGCGATAGTTGGCCCAATCGGCGGCCATGTGAAAGTCATCGCAAACGCCCGCTCCCCCGTGAGCCTGGATGGCACGATCCAATACCCTCAGAATCGCCTCGGGCGCGGCTACCTTGATCATTGCAATTTCTCTTCGAGCAGCCTTCGCGCCGACGGTGTCCATCAACTCGGCTGCATGCATGACCAGGAGGCGGGCTTGATCAATATCCATGCGGGACCGCGCAATGTCCTGACGGATGGAGTTGAACTCCGCCAATGCCCGGCCAAAGGCGACCCTTTCCCTGGCTCTGCGGCAAAGAGATGCCAGTGCCCGTTCCGCGATCCCGATCGATCGCATGCAGTGATGGATCCGGCCGGGCCCCAGGCGGCCTTGTGCAATCTCGAATCCTCTCCCTTCTCCCAGCAGTATGTTAGCGGCCGGCACTCGAACGTTATCGAATAGGACCTCCCCATGCCCGTGAGGAGCGTGATCGTAGCCGAAGACATTGAGCATCCGATGAACCCGGACGCCGGGAGTGTCCATGGGAACGAGAACCATCGATTGCTGTAGATGGCGTGGCGCGGAGGGATCGGTCTTGCCCATGAAAATGGCGATCTTGCACTTTGCGTGTCCCGCATTCGTCGTCCACCATTTCCGGCCGTTTATGACGTACTCGTCGCCATTCCGATCGATCTGGGATTCGATGTTCGTGGCATCCGATGACGCAACCGCGGGCTCCGTCATTGCGAAGCAGGAGCGAATCTCTCCTGCCAGCAAGGGCTTCAGCCATTCTTCCTTATGCTGATCGCTTCCGTAATTGAGCAGCACTTCCATGTTGCCCGTATCCGGCGCGGAGCAGTTGAAGATCTCGCTGGCCCAGGTAATCCTCCCCATGACCTCGGCCAGGGTTGCGTACTCAACATTGGTCAGCCCGACGCCGTGTTCCGTATCCGGCAGAAACAGGTTCCAAAGTCCTTCCGCCTTCGCCTTATCTTTGAGCTCCTCCATGATCGCAATGGGCGCGAAGCGATCTCCGTCGGCAACCTGTTCGCAAAATGTACTTTCGTTCGGGTACACGTACTTATCCATGAAAGCGAGGAGTTTCTTTCTGTAGCCTTTCGCTTTTTCAGACAGCTCGAACGTCATGATGGACTCCTTTTGCTCGCGGCCCGGGCAAAGCCGATCCGTACTCTTCAGAGGGATTAAAGGGCTAACATCGTATCATAGACAGATTTCGAAAACGGGACCGTCAATCGGTCTCGGGCGCGGTCTCTTTCGCAAACCGGCTGCGGATTTCACGTTTGAGGATCTTTCCCACGGGATTCTTGGGTAAGTCCGCCACAAACCGGATCCGCGTGGGAACCTTGAATTTCGTTACGTAGCGGCTCACATGTGCTCGAAGATCTTCCTCGGAAACAACCCGATTGGGTTTCAAGGTCACGGCCGCCCAGATATCCTCACCAAACTTCTCATGCGGCACACTGACTACCGCAGCCTCTGAGACATCGGGATGATCGTACATGGCCTCCTCGATCTCGCGCGGCGAAATATTCTCGCCCCCCTTGATGATGAGATCCTTCTTGCGGTCTGTAATGTAGAGAAACCCATCTTCGTCGAGATAACCGATATCTCCTGTGTGCATCCATCCGTCCCTCAACGCGGCTCGGGTGGCTTCCTCCTGCTTCCAGTAGCCACGCATGACATTCTTCCCTTTGACGCAGACTTCTCCCCATGCTCGAGCCGGCTGCGGATCGCCTTCCGGGCCGACGATCTGCAACTGCACTCCCGGCGCTGCCCTGCCACAGGATCCCGCGCGCGATTCATCGTCCTGGTAGTACACCGCGGCAATGGCCGAAGTCTCCGACAGTCCGTATCCGTCGCGGACGACGCAGTGGAAGACCTTTTCAAATTCCAGCCGGACATCGTTGGGCAGCGGCGCGGCGCCGGACCACACCCATTCGACGCTCGATAGATCGTATTTCTCCCGGTCGGCGAAATTGAGCATCATGGTCAGCATCGCGGGAACTACACAAAAGCGTTCCACCCGGAACTTCTCGATCGTTTGAAACACCAGTTCGGTCTCCCAGCGGGTCAAAAGCGCCGAAAACATGCCGTAGAAATAGCCGAGGTTCATCATCAGCACTCCATAGGAGTGACTGAGCGGGAGTGCGTGGACCGTTGGCAGATGGGTTCGAATGCTCAGCATTCGCGAAGCGACATCTGTATTGGTCAACATGTTCTCGTGCGAAAGCATGACACCCTTCGGAGTCCCCGTCGTTCCGGACGTATACATCAACAGTGCCATATCATCCGATCTCCGATCGGCGAGACCTTCGATCGGAGTAGCCGAAGCGATCTGTTCTTTGACGGACTCCGCTCCCGAGGCGGGATTTGTCTCCCCTGTCCCGGCTTCGGCGTCCCCGATGACCAGCAGGTGGCGGAATCCCTTGATCCCCTCGGACGCCTGTCGCAAGAGATCTGCGAGAAGCGGGTTCGTTACAATGACCTGCGCGCCGGAGTTTTCCACAATGAATCGGACTTCTCGCACCTGCAATTGCGGCGTCACGGGCACGATCACGCACCCGATTCTCCAAACGGCCTGGAATGCGGCAATGACTTCGGGAGAGTTTGGCATCATGACGACGACTCTGTCGTCGCGGGCCACCTTTCGCTCCTTCAAGACCGAGGCAAGCGCACCCGCATAGCGGTGATGTTCTACATTGGTATAGCTGCAACCTTCGTGGTCGAGCGCCGTGTACTCGCCGTACTTTTCGAGACTATCGAGGCAAATTTTTCCCGCGTTCATGAGCGTTCCTTCTCCGCGTGATAGATGGCTGCTGCCATACTAACATAGGCGTAGCATGACAGCATCGGCCTCGCCGGGCACACGATCTGGACACGACCGCGCCGACAAAGATAGAATTGCGGCTCCGGGTTCTTCCCAGTCTCCGAAACCGCCGGGGGAGGATGCCCGGCTTTTAACTGGAAACCGAAAGGACTCATCCATGACGGAATATTCGACTCTCCTTTTCGAGGAACCCGAGAAGGGAATCGGTCTTCTCACCCTCAACAGACCTGCTCGATTGAACGCCATGTCCGATGCGTTGGTGAAGGAGTTCCATGGTTTTCTGTCCCGACTACGCGAGAGTCAAGACACTCGCGTCCTCATCCTGACCGGTGCAGGACGTGGTTTCTGTTCCGGAGTCGACCTCAAGGAAATGGATGAGAACATGACGGTGGAAGAGCTGATGCGTCATCAGCAGGGGATCGCCAATCTGGCCATCGCGCTCCGCCGGATTCCCCAACCCATCATCTGTGCCGTGAATGGTGTCGCGGCCGGCGGCGGTTTCTCGATTGCGATGGCCTCCGACGTCCGGATCGCCGCAACCGAAGCCCGTTTCGTCGCTTCGTTTATCAACATCGGTTTGAGCGCTGGGGATATGGGCAGCAGCTACTTTCTGCCCCGCCTCGTAGGTGTGTCACGGGCAGCCGAGATCCTCTACACGGGCCGGTTTGTCGAATCCGACGAGGCCGAGCGAATCGGCCTCCTTTCGAGAGTCGTCCCGGCCGACCAGCTGATTCCGACCTCCATGGAACTTGCCCGGATCATGCTGCAGAAGACCCGTTTCGGACTTCACATGACAAAAGAGGCTTTGAACCACAATATCGACGCCCCGTCGCTCGAAGCGGGTCTGGAGTTCGAGAACCGAACCCAGATCCTCGCGACTCAAACGAAGGAAACTCGAGACACCGTGCTGTCTTTCCTGAAGGGAAGGTCCGCGAGTTAGTCCAGCCGCGGCCACTTCCAGGCGGGTCTACCCCATCGCCCAAACAGTTGGGGCGTGCGGTCAGATCCGGCGAGGCAAACCAAATGCTCAAGAAAATGCTGCTCATCCTCATGATGCCGGCAATCATGCTGGGCGCCGATCGAAAGACGGACGCCCGGAGTATCACCGAGCAGTGGGCACGCGTCATAGTAGAGTCCAAGTATGAAGATCTGTCGCCCGATGTCGTCGAGCGCGTCAAGCTTTCCCTGCTAGACAGCATCGCAGTCATGTTGTTCACCTCGAGTCTCGAGGACTCCAAAATATATCTGGAAAGGCAGTTCGAGATCGGCGGGCGACCGGAGGCGGCCGTCTGGGGAATTGGAAAGAGGTTGCCTCTGGAAACCGCTGCGGCCGCCAACGCATTCCTGGTTCATGGGCATGAGATAGACGACAGCGATTTGCGCAGTGGGATCAAAATTTCGTGCGTGACCGCCGCGCCAGCCCTGGCGGTGGCGGACTACCTGCATGCATCCGGAAAGAATCTGATCTTGGCCGCCGCCATAGCCTACACGGTAACGGGGCGGCTGGCGGCCGTCACTCCGAGCGCTCAGTGGATGGGACTCATGCCGAGCGGCATCTGGGGTCCCGGCGGAGCGGCGGCGGCCAGCTCCAAGCTCCTGGGAATGGACGAAGACCGGACTGTGTCCGCGCTGGGGCTGGCAATCGGCGGAGGTCAGGGATCGTTTCAGTACTTCTACGACCAGACCGAAGACAAAAAGATCATCGTGGCTCGAGCCGCCCGCATCGGGGTGGAGTCGGCGCTCCTGGCCGGCAGAGGGATCGTGGGTGCCAGGCATATTCTGGAGGGACCGGCCGGCGTTTATCGAGGGCTCATGAAAGGATATTGGGACGTTCATGAGCTGAGAGGTCAAATCGGAGAAGGACTCCGGGATCTCATCTCAACAAAAAACGTTCGGATCGCAAATGCACTGATCGATTTCGAACCAAACTTCGATATCTTGACCCATGACTTTGACAAGCTCGACGGCCCGATGTACGTCTATCCAAAGTTCCAGGCCTGTTCCGCTTCGATCGGTCCCTTCCTGGACGCCCTCGATCCGGACTATGAAAAAGCAAGAATCGAAGTTGCCGATATCGATCATGTTGTCGTGGGGCGGGATTGGCCTCTCGACAGCAGCATGGCTCGGAAAGTCATCCACTTCCAACCGCCAAAAACGGTCATGGGGGCGCAGATGAACCTCAACTTCATCATCTCGCTCTATCTCCACAAGGGATCGGCGTCACCCCATGACCTCACTGCTGAAGTCTTGGGCGATCCGAGCATTCTCGATCTCGCCCGACGTGTCCGCATCGATCAGGTTCGGGTAGGGGAAAAGTACTTCATCAAGATTGTCCGCCGCGACGGCCATGATCTGACTGTTCCGTTCGTGCCGAGCCGGGGTGAGCAATACGAGCCGCTGCTCTATGCACTGCGGATGAAAAAGTACCGAACACTGACGCGCACCATCTTGGACGACGCGGGTCGCGACAAGCTCAAGGATTTAGTGGATCATCTGGATGAGGTAGAGGACGTATCCGAATGGACCGATCACATTCATGCGCTGTTGAAGCAAAAATAGCTCTACTTGTCATTCTGACGGCGACCTCAGGAAGCCATGCCCGTGATGTTGTCGATCCATCCGTGTTGTCAGCAGTGCAGTGGCGACTCGTCGGTCCCTACCGCGGCGGCCGCGTCACGACCGTGACTGGCGTTGCCGATAATCCTCTTCTGTACTACATGGGTGCCACCGGGGGCGGCGTCTGGAAAACTGAGAACGCGGGCGCAACCTGGGAGAATATCTCCGACAAGTACTTCGCGGTCGGGACCATCGGCGCCGTCGCGGTCGCCGAATCGGATGGTAACGTGTTGTATGTCGGCACCGGCGAATCGCCAATACGCGGTGTCACCACGAGCCACGGCAATGGCGTCTATAAGTCAACCGATGCGGGCAGCACCTGGACCCATGTTGGCCTAAAAAACGCGGGTCAGATTTCTCGAATCAAAATTCACCCGGGTAACCCCAACATTGCCTGGGTTGCGGTACAGGGAACCATCTGGGGTCCCAGCACCGCACGGGGTATTTTTCGCACCACCGATGGCGGCAAGAACTGGGAACATGTCCTGAAGGTCAATGAGACGACCGGCGCCTCGGACCTTGCCATGGACCCGACCAATCCTCGAATTCTTTACGCGGCGATGTGGAGTCACGGTCGGAAGCCGTGGTTCGTCCATTCAGGTGGCAAAGCCGGCGGTATTCATAAGACGGCTGACGGCGGGGATACCTGGACAAAGCTAACGGGAGGCTTGCCCAAGCTGGTAGGTAAGATCGGCGTCGACGTCTCGGCGAGCAATGCCGACAGGGTCTACGCAATCATCGAGGCAGAACCGGGAAAAGGCGGTCTGTGGCGAAGTGATGACGCAGGCAAAAACTGGAAACTGATCAATGGCCATCGCGTGCTGCATAGCCGCGCCTGGTATTACAACCACGTCACTGCGGATCCGGTCGACGATAACACCGTCTGGGTTCTAAACGCTCCCCTGATGAAGTCGATTGACGGCGGCAAAACGTGGGAGAAGATTGCAACACCGCACGGCGACCATCACGATCACTGGATCAATCCGAACGACAACAGGATCATCATCAGCGGCAACGATGGCGGTGCCACCGTGACTTTCGACGGCGGCAAGACCTGGTCGAGCATCATGAACCAACCCACCGCACAGTTCTATCGCGTCGCGACCGATAACCAGGTGCCCTACCGCATATACGGGGGCCAGCAGGACAATTCCACGGTGGCAATCGCGAGCCAGACATACGACAGCGGCATCGGTGTCGAGGATTACTTTGCAGTCGGGGGAGGTGAAAGTGCCCACATCGCTTTCGACCCTGATAGTCCCCGCCTGGTTTATGCGACGACAATCAACGGCAGACTGACCGAGTACGACAGCGACACCACGCTCCAACGATCCATCATCCCGTACCCGGAAATGGTCTACGGCAAAAACTCGAGGGATCTCGAGTATCGCGCGAACTGGAACGCCCCCGTGGTTCTGTCGCCGCATGATCCGTCGGTCATCTACTATGGCACACAGGTATTGCTACAGAGCAGAGACCGCGGAACGAATTGGACCGAGATCAGCCCGGACCTGACGCGCAATGACCCCGTGAAGCAGGGACGGAATGGTGGCCCTCTCACGCCCGAGAATGTTGGCGCGGAGTTTTACAACACCATCTTCTACATCGTGGAGTCACCGCACGAGCAGGGAACGATATGGGTTGGCACCGATGACGGACTGGTACATCTCACGCGCGACGGTGGCGAAACATGGACCAACGTCTCGCCGGAGCATCCAGCTGAGGCAATGATCAACGCGATCGAAGTCAGCCCGCATGATGCCGCCGCGGTGTACCTCGCGGTCGCAGGGTACAAGTTGAACGACTTCAGTCCGTATATATACAAGGGCACGGACTACGGCGGGCAGTGGCAAAGGATCGATGAGGGTTTGCCCGAAGACACGTTTGTGAGAGTCGTACGCGCGGACCCGGCTCGCAAGGGGCTGCTCTATGCCGGGACGGAGGCCGGCATGTTCGTTTCCTTCAATGACGGCGATGACTGGCAGTCACTGAAACTCAATCTGCCCTCGGTGCCGATAACCGATCTGTCCGTCCGGCACGGCAACCTGGTCGCGGCCACTCAGGGACGTGCGTTCTGGGTCCTGGATGACCTGTTTGTGCTGCGCCAAGCGTCGGAGGCGACAGCTCGGAAACCGTTGCATGTTTACACGCCGGCGAGAACCTACATGCTCGGCCGCAGCCGCGAGGTCGGGGTCTTCGAGGGTGCCAACCCCTTACGCGAGGTACCGATCTATTATTACATCCGTGAAGATCGGAACGGTCCGTTGATGATCGATATTCTCGATGAATCCGGCAGGGCGGTGCGCCATTACTCGAGCGACGAGAGCAAACAGGAGCGATGTGAGATCGGAAACATGGACCCGCGGCAACCGTTCACGCTCAAATATCCAGATCCGGGGAAAGGGCTGCACAGATGGGGCTGGAACATGAAGAGCGAAGACATCGGCTGCATTGAGAATATCGCCCTCTTTCCCGGTTTTGATGGCCCGCGCGTGGTTCCGGGCACGTACCAGGCGAGAGTAAGAATCGGCGAACATGAGGAAACGGTCTCGTTCGAGGTTGCCCAGGACCCACGATCCACGGCCAGCGACAAGGATCTCCAGCAATGGGGTGCTCGGCTGACCGAGGTCCGCACTCTGATGGACGAAATCCTCGCAAGCCTTGACGGTATTCGCACGTCACGCGAGCAAATCAGGACGCTGATGACGGATCACGCCGAAGATACGGAGCTGCTACAGACGGCGGCAGCGGCAATCGAGCACATCACTGTCTGGGAAGAGTGGATAACTCAGCTCAAACACGAGACCTATGAAGACGAGGACGCGTGGGAAACGATGCTCGTGGGGCAGCTACGCTATCTTCTCGATGTGGTGGACAGCACCGGCGCTCCGGTAACCGAGGGTTCCATGCAAAGGCTCGGTGATCTCAAAGCCGAGTGGGAGGTGCGCCAGTCGGAATTGCACGGTATCGCGGCGAATGACCTGCAGCGTATCAACGACTGGGCGAGAGAGAAGAACGTCGATCACATCCGGGTTCCGCAAAACTAGGCAAGCACCGGGCTTTTGAGTCCACTTCCCTTGGGGACGGCAGAGCCACCGCGGCTCAGGCCCACGGCAGCAGTTTCGGCGTGGGTCGAAAGTGTCTGGTCGAATCCGAGACTTGCTGTCGTAGCCGCGCGGAAAAAAACTAGGAAACGAGGGGAACGTCCCCTATCTAATGCGTTCGGAGGAAGTCGAGCATCCGGGCGACGGTCGGATCTCCGTCCTTGGCCATGTTGGGGAGGATCGTGCTGTGGAGTCGGTCGTGGAGTACCTCGAACTCGATTTCGGTATTGCCGATCGATCGCATGGCGTCGAACATCCGTTTGTTTTGCTCACGGCGCACGTCCGTATCACCGTCGGCCACCATCAGTAGCATCGGGGGGGCGTCCTTGCGGACGTGGGTAATGGGGGAGCCCAGCTTTACCTTGGTAGGGTCGCCGCTCCAGGTCACAGAGATTCGTGGATCGCCGACTGTTTGCACATCCATCAAACCGGTGATCGGAATCGAGACCCTTATGTTGTTGGTCGACAGGTCGTGTCGGGCCAGGTAGCGATCATCCAGCGAAAGCAGAGCTGCGATGTGGCCCCCGGCGGATCCTCCGGAAACAATGATCTGTTCCCGATCACCGTCGTAGTCGCCAATGTGATCGCAGACCCACTTGAAGGCAACCGCGGCGTCTTCCATATAGGCCGGAAAAGGATAGAGGGGTGACAAGCGATAGTTTGCGGCAGCGACAGCGTATCCTTGATTCACGAAGCGAGGGCTCATCTTCGCCAAACTCGATTTGTCCCCGTTCGCCAGCGCGCCGCCGTGAAAAAACAGGATCACGGGGAAGTCCTTCCGATCCTTGGGTAGATAAAGATCAAGCTTGCCCCGATCATCGCCATAATCCGGCCCGGTGGCGTACTCGATGTTCTCGATGATCCGAACCTGCGCGGAGGTCTGACTGCCGCCCGCACTCCGTCTCCGCCCCTGTCTAAAGGCTGCCAGCTCACGGGCGTCCAGCAGCCCATCGCCGTCCTTGTCCAAGCGTGAAAAAATGCGCTCTCGGATTCCTTCTGGCACTTCGTCAGTGCTCAACTTCCCGTCGCCATTGGCGTCAAAACGGGCAAACCGTTCCGAGAGCTCACCCGCCTCTTGCGCCGACGCCGCCCCCACACCGCACAACGCTGAGATCAGCAGCAAGAACCAGACATGGGTTATCCCTCTTTGTGTTTCGTTCATTTTGACAGGTCTCGACCCAGTTTAGCGGTAAGCGGACGGCGGTAAGCGGAAAGCGCTTTACGAAACGCGATAGGGACTCACATCGATCTTCATGACAGTCTCCAGAACCTGGCGATTGGCGGGAATCAACTTGTGTCGCCAGACCGGCAGATAATCCTCCATGCCGCGAATGAGCTCATCCACGGTGAAGAGCTCCCGGATCCGATTGAAGAAGCCGAGCATGGCCATATTGGCAAGCCCGGCGGATCCGGCCTTACTCGCCATCTCGAAGATCGGAATACCGTAGGAGTGCACCCCTGCAAGATCGGGAGGGTCCTTTATCTTGGAGCTATCCCAGATGATCGTGCCACCACTCTGGACATTCGGGCCGTAGGAACAATAGCCGTCATAATCAAATGCAAGGACCGACGTGTAGGACCCAATCACGGGGTTTTCAATCGGGCTTTCCGGCGATATGACGAGGGTACCTTCCACGAGACCGCCTCTGGTTTCCGGGTTGTAGTCCGAGGTGTAGGCCATGTGCCAGCCCTTGGCCGCCGCTGTATAGCCGAGTGTCTTCAGGCAGGTCAGCAGCCCGGCTCCGCCTTTCCCCGCTCCCCCTATCTTTTCCATCACATCCCCGCTACTTGAAAACGATCGGCTTGTATCCTTCGGGGACACTCCGTTCGCCCATCTCGAAATAACCCATGATGGAGTCCTCGATGAATTCGTTTGCGGTTTCCGGCGTAAAGGTGACGCCGCCCCCTTTCCAGTTGACGTTGCAGTTGCCCAGGGCATCGACGATCTTCATTCCCTTGATTCCCGCGAGATGAATATCGAAGGCACGTTTGACGATCTTGCGCGCCTGGGAGTAACGCGTGGCCGAGGTTAGAGCCACACGGGCCGCATAGGCCACACCGGGAAAGTGCGCCACGGTTTTGACGATATCCATGGGATAGCCCATCACGTCTTCCTCACGCCCCGATTGAAACGTCGTCGTGGGAACTTCTTTGGTCGTGGTGGGCCCCATCTGACCGCCCGTCATTCCGTACACATTGTTGTTGTAGATGAAGACGAGAAAGTTCTCGGCGCGATTGCACGAATGCATGAGCCCGGCTAAACCGATCCCGATCGAATCCCCATCGCCGGAGTACTGGATCACGACGCGATCGGGCAACATCCGGGCGACCCCTGTCGCCGTATCACTGGCGCGGCCGTGAGGCGCGAAAACCGCGTGGACATCTAGTTGAGCCACAATCGATCCGCCACATCCCACCCCGATGGCAAGAATGGCTCGATCCCGAATATTCAGTTCCGAAATCACGTCGGCAATCAGCTGCGTCAACGTTCCATGTCCACAGCCGGGGCACCAGGTCATCGGAAGCCCGGTCATTACATCATCGGCCCCGGGACTGATCTTCGACGTTTCCACGGCAGGGGGCGTATACACTTCGGTCGTCATCTTCCAACTCCTTTTGCTATACTCCTGGGGCGCATATGGACTTGAGTCTTCATTGCCCAACTCCTTTAACTATCCGGTTGGGGCGGATTCCGAAGAGCTGATCCATCCATTGCTGCGGATCGGAAGCCCCTTTCTTCTTGGCCAATTCTTCGAGAAACCGCCGCCGGTCCGGAGACAAGGTCTCTACGATGTGGGCAGCGGTGGGGTGAACTTCTTGAAAGGTGCGGGGCTTTACCGGTTCCCCCCTTGCCATGGCACGAATCCCTTCTTCTACCGCTTCCACCGGCACCGTCAAGGCCGGCTGGCCCAGAAACTGAATCGGACACTGGCCGTTGACGGCCAAGCGAACGTCCACGAGTACCTGTCCGAAGTTCATCTCGGTGACCAGAACTTCCTTGAGCTGGCCGGCCAAGCTGTGAAGCACTTTCTCCGGAAACGGATAGAGTGTAATGGGACGAAACAGACCGACCTTGATTCCTTCCTTCCTCGCACTTCTCACCGCTTCCTTGGCGATCCGGGCCATGACACCGAAGGCGACGACGACAAACTCGGCGTCTTCGCACATGACGGCCTCATAGCGAACTTCCTCTTCGGCCATGACCTTGTACTTTTCCTGCAGCTCGTAGCAGATCATCGTGTCGAGCTCCGGAGTCCGGGCAGCCGCAACGGCACGTCGATATTCGCTGATCGGATTGTCCAGCGACCATTTCTTTGGAGGCAGCTCGCGCTTGGGAACCTCGAACGGGTTGAGGTTTTCGATCATATTCGACAGCTTGCCGTCGATCGATACGATGACAGGCATGGTATAGATATCGGCGATGTCGAATGCCTCCGCTGTCAGCTGAGCTGTCTCGGTGATCGAGTCCGGCGCCAACAGCGGTAGTTGGTAATCACCATTTCCGAGCCCCCTCAACATTCGAATATCTGATTGGGCCGGGTATAGTCCCCCCGAAACACCGACGTGAGCGCGTGTAATGGCGCCCAAGACCAGCGGGACCTCCGCTCCGGCTGCGTTGGTCAGTCCATCGATCATCAAGGTCAGACCGGGGCCCACGGAAGCAGTCATCGCCCGTTTTCCGGCTGCCGCCGCCCCAAAGACGGACATGATGCTGGAGATTTCATCCCCCATCTGTTGAAACATCGCTCCCTGTTCGGGCATGGCTTGAGACACATACTCCAAGAGCTCGGTTTGAGGCGTGATGGGGTAACCCGCAAAATAGTCGACCCCCGCCATCATGGCCCCGATACCCATCGCGTGCGCACCCATCGTCGGCTTGCCGAAAGGGGGCTGAAAACTGTTGTTGCTCATGAAGCGACCTCATGGGGAATCGGTTTCTTGAACCGGTAGACGTCGATGGCCATGTCCGGGCAGATCCTGGCACACAACGAGCAGGCAATACACTGTGTCATGTCTGTCACCTGTACCGGAACCCAGCCCATCCAGTTGACGCGATCGGCCCCGGCCTTCTCGATGATGTCGACGGGGCAGGCCGGAATACAAAGATCACAGCCCTTACAACGGAAATCGATAATCTCGATGTATCCGAGCTGTGCCTTTGGTTTGACCTTGCGTATGGCTTTGATAAGGTCCGTCCTTTCGTTGGTGGATTACCCGAGTGATGGCAAACAAGCCAATGATTTACTGATTATAGCCTATTCCAGGCCTCGCATACAGCTTTCCGTCGAGCGCTGAGCGTCCGGCGCTGAGCGCTTTCTGCAGCGAACGCGCAAGAGTCTCTCGCCGGAGAGATCATGGAGTTCTACTCGAGTTTCCCACGGAAAGTGGAGACCGGATGGCGGACAACGCCAGTGCTCGACGCTAAGCGCATGACGCACAGCGCTCTAGTAATTCACAAAGAACGGAGACGACCAGGCGATCATACCGTCTTGCTGTTGAAGGCGAACGTAGTAGTAATGGCGGCCCTGATCGAAGTCCATGTCGTTGTACTTGAAATCGATGTTCTGCTGTCCGGGCTCCACCGAGTACACCACCTGGCTGTCCTTGATGATGTCCACGCGGGAGATCTCGCCGGTGCCGCGAGCTGTCACCCGAACGGGTTCGAACTGTTCGAGTCTTACTTCGTCCCCCATAAAGCTCGCGCCCATCCGAACTTCCAAGATGATGTTGTCGGTCGCGCCGTAGGTATGCCTCTTCCGAATGGCATCCAGGATACCCTGCCGCGACGAGTCCTGCGTATAGACCATCGCATAGGAAATATGGGTCGAGAAATGATCGGAACTCGCAATGATGCCCAGCTTGTATCCCTTGGCCCACGCGTTGGCCACCATTCCGATCGGTTTGTGTCGGCTCCAGATCCGAGCCTCGTCCGCCTCGGTCGCCACATAGGGAGCTCCCTCCTGCTCGTAGCTGGTGCGGCACCCCTGAAAGATCTCGACCACCGGCTCCAGTTCCGGATCATTGGCCCTCCAATCGGTTCCGAACATGGAATGGCCCGAGGTGTGTGGAATGATCAGTCCGTTGCCGCTGCGCACTTCCTCGTAAAGCAGCTCCGTGTCGTTCTCTACCAGATCTCCAGTTTCGTCGGCCGGTTCGTCGCCTTCAGGGTTCAAAGGAAAGTCGTACACCTTCGCGCCGGCCTTCAGAAAGAAGGGACTGACGCGGGCATCGGAGCGTTCGACGAAGAACATATTGCGATGACCGAAGGGAAAACTGGCGCTGCGTTCATAGCCGTATACGGCCGCAAAGCGATCGGCAATATGGTACATGTCGGTCATCTTCAAACTAAACCACCACCAATACGGCCAGGCGCCTCCTTGATGATCAGTCGAAGCTCCGAAGTCCATCGAGGCGGCATCGATCATGTATCGAAAGGCATCCTGCAGGGAACCGTCGTTTTTGCCCCCCTCGTCCCAGCTCAGCTCGGTGTGCCGGTGAAAATCTCCCCGCACGATCTTGTGCTCGCCGCCTCCGATCTCGGCCCGGTAGGCGCGAATGGCCTGAAGGTCGCCGGGCTCATCTCGATGCCCAGCCCGCACCTCGATCGCGGGCTCTCCTTCAAATACCTGGAGCACCGGCGGGTCAGCGGATCCCGGTGCGGAGACGACGGTAGCGTGCACTTGCTGCCGTCGCGGTCGATGGTAGTAATTCTCTTCACGATTGTCGGTCGGCCACACCATCCACAGTGGACCTCCCTCGGCCTTTGCGGCGTCCATGAGCGTGCTCAAACGGCCCTTGCTGTGCGACAAGGGAAAAGACTCGGCCCACTGGCTCCCTTCGACGCGCGTCACCCAGTATTCGAAATAGCCGGGTCTCGGCGGGAAAATTGGTTTAGGAGGGCCGGTCTTGCGAAGTTTGACCGCGACCCAGACGGAACCCGTGCCGTCGGAGAAAACCTGTGGCTGATAGGCGTTGACGTTCCCGAACGCCGAGGCGAGGGGGGCCGACGGGCTGTACCACTTTCCGTCCTGGTAGCAGAGCAAACGAGGGCGCCGTTCGCCCCCCAGCCGGACGCCGTGCTCGCTTTCCCGGATGACGTAGCCCTGATCCTTTCCCCAGTTCGGCGGGCCCGACTCCCAGGCAACCCACACTCTATCCATGCCGTCGACGGCCACCGTGGCCCGCGCCTCGAATCTCGGCGTGGCTGCGACCGGCAGCTCCTGGCGGATTTGCCCGGACTCGATCTGCGCCAAGAAGACATCGTAGTTGCCGTTTCGGTAACTATCGTAAGCAACCCAGGCCGTACCTCGGCTATCCACGGCGACTGACGGATCCCAATCGTTGGCGTCGACGGCGCCGATGCGTAGTGCATCCGACCAATCCTTTCCAGCAAGGGTGCGCAGGAATATTTGGCTGGTTCGACCGCGAAAACCCTGCCAAACGAGTGCCGCTCTTCCCTTTTGATCGGACCATACCCTAGGAACAATGTCCGGCAGAGGGTTATTCGTTAATCGCTTTGGCGGTCCCCACAAATGCCGCTTGGGATCCAGCCGGCGGGCGTAGATGTCCCAGTTTCCCTTCACCTGCTGAGACCAGACGACCCATACCCCGTCGTCAGCATCGATACAAACCTGCGGCATCCAGCTGTCCCCGCTCGTGTCGGGCACCCAATGCATGTTGCGCCATTTCCCGTCCTTGAACCGACGGAGAGCGACGTCATCACGGCTGTTCCCAAAACTCAGCCACGCGACCCATACCGATCCGTCGGGGGCCACGGCAATCGAGGGCATGTCGTCCTCCCGGGTTTCATGTCCGACGGCCACGGAGGTTTGATTGCCGAACTCTTCCTGAAGGGGGAAAGCGTTCGCGGCATCCAAGCACAGAAAGCTCTGCGGCCCGGCCAAGGCGGCAAGAAATACCACAAGGCAAATGGATCTTTCGATTTTCACTATTGGGCACCTTTGGTTGTCAAAAACATTTGGGATTGACGGAGAGTCTAATTCTATCCATGCAGAGGATCAAGAAACATCGGCGCAGGAGGGAGGAGGGGGTTCCGTCGTCCGTACTTTTCAACTTGTGCCAAGGGAGGAGAGGAGATTTACTATCCGTGGGTTCAAGGAGAAGCTGTGTCCGCATATGGTGCCTGGTTCGAACCGCAGAGGAGTTCCGAGACGAAACCGTGCCGTCGGCAATTCCTATCGTCTTGCGGGGCCCTCGCATCCGGGGCTGTTGGCACCTTGCTATCCTCTTGTACCAGAAGCGCGCGCGATGCATTCATCGAAGAGAAAATGCGTCGGGACCACATCCCGGGGGTGGCGGCTTGCGTCGTAGAAGACGATCGCGTTGTGTGGGCCAACGGGTATGGCTGGGCAAATCTGTCAAAGCGTGAGCCGATGAGCATCGATTCCATTCAAAATATCGGCTCTGTCTCGAAGACAGTTACCGCCACGGCACTCATGCAGCTATGGGAACGAGGGAAACTCCGGCTGGACGACGACGTCGGCGCGTATCTCTCGTTTGCGATTCGAAATCCAACGCGACCGCATGTTCCTATCACATTCAGGCAACTACTCACCCACACATCCTCGATCAAAGATGGGGCGGCGTACGGGGCGGCCTACGCCTGCGGAGATTCCCCTGTGCCCCTTGGAACGTGGCTGGAACAATATCTCGCGCCTGGCGGAGCGTACTTCGCCCCGGAAGAAAACTTTCATCCCTGGTCGCCGGGGAGCGCCTGGAGCTACAGCAACGTTGCCTATGGATTGCTCGGCCACCTTGTGGAATCCATCGCCGGCGTTCCGTTCCCTGCCTACTGCAAGGAGTTCATCTTCGATCCACTCGAAATGAAGGAGACGTCCTGGCTTCTGTCCGATATTGATCTGTCCAAGCATGCAATCCCGTATGGATTCACTTCCGGCGGTGTGGTCCGGGGTCCGGATTGGACGGAACCGGTTGTGCGCGAAAACCTTTCCGTTGCGCCGCCCATCCAGCGCGGAAAGTACGAGCCCAATTGCTTCTACAACCATCCCAACTATCCGGATGGGTTTTTGCGGACGAGCGTTCGACAGTTGAGCCGTTTTCTTCGCGCGTATTTGAACCTCGGCCTTTGCAATGATCGGAGGATCTTGCAGGAGCGTACGATACGGGAAATGCTTCGACCGCATCGACTGGAAAACGAACGCGTGCAGGGGTTGACCTGGTACGGGTATCATCGAGAACGAGCGAGCGTCACCTGGGAGCACAGCGGTGGCGACCCGGGCATCAATACCAACATCAAATTCAGACCCTCGGACAGAATTGGCGCTATCGCCTTCACGAACACGTACGGGATCGACCCTGGCGCCATTACAACCCGGCTACTCGCGGAGGCAGAGGTTGCTTGACCTTTCGACTTGAGGCCGGCACCTTTCGGTAATCTCATGAAACCTGCATTCAAACATCTTATTGCCGTTTTCTTTCTCCTGGGTGCTCTCTTCTGCTTGACCCTCTCTTGGGATCCAATCGATGCGCAGATCCGGCCGCCGCGACTCCGGACGGAGGTTCCCAACCCACAGCTCATCTATGTCACGAAGGTTCCACCGTCGCAATGGGAACTGGACGGGCTGGTAGCCGCCTCAGATGTCGCCCGGGTCTTGTTGAGACATAAAGAAACGCGCTATGACGCCGCAGAGCACGCCTGGATGATGTTCGGGAGAACGATTTATCGCGCCGAGCATTTTGATTCACTGGACAGCCCCATTCTCACCAAACTCCGTCTGAAGGAGGGCGAGATCGAGATCGTGAGTGCGCCCGGCCGCATCATCATGATGCCCGGATACCGGATCATTCTTCCTCTTTTGGTCCGAAACGAGCGTCCAGAACCCGAGTTGTTGAGGGTGCGATCGAGGTGGAAGGACTACGACTTCGTGGTTCCACCGGACTCCGTGCGCGGATTCTGCCTCAACCTGCAGCAAGATGTCGTCGGCTTGCAATCCCTGGCCATGGCCTTCGAGGCCGGCGGTACAAACGCCAGCTTTCGGCTCGAGGCTGACGTCCGGCCGGCCGGCACAGTGCGAGTCGATTTGCACGATCCCGAGAATCAACCTGTGGCTGCCCGGATCTATCTCACAGGTTCCGATGGGATGGCCCACATGCCCCTGGGTGCACTTGCACGGATCCTCTGGCGCAGTGGCGAGTACTTCTTCCACGCCAAGGATTCGTTCGAGATCGTGCTTCCGGCAGGCGAGGCAGTCATCGAGGCGGTGCGGGGGATGGAGTACGCTCCGGTCCGCAAAACAATCAACGTTCGGCCCGATCAAACGCAACGGCTCGATATGGAGCTCGATCGCCGCTATCGCTTGCACGAGGAAGATTGGTACAGCTCCGATGTCCACATCCACGCCAACTGTACAAACAACGAGGTGATCGGCGTCGATGATGTCTTCTTACAGGTCTTGGCAGAGGGTTTGGATATCGCGAACCTGATGGTATCGAATTCCGATGGGAGGGTGCTGCACGACTATCGTTTCTTTGAAGGAAAGCCTCATCGTCTCAGCGAAAAACACCGGATCCTTTACTGGAATGAAGAGATGCGAAACCGAGCACTGTATGGCCACATGGCTTTTTTGAACCTGCGGCAGCTCGTGCATCCGATTTATACCGGGTTCCCGGGAACCCCACATGCGGAGGACTACCCGGCCAACTACGCGCAAGCCAAGCAGGCTCGGTCACAGGGCGGGGCTGTGACCTACGTCCACCCGACCATACGAGCCGACTTCAAAGGAGCAGGTGCCGCCGGAGCCAAGGAGTTTCCGGTGGATCTGGCGTTGGGGGAAGTGGACGCGCTCGACGTGCTCAGCAACTTCAACGAGCCCGGCTCGATGGAGCTCTGGTATCGCGCGCTGAACTGCGGTTTTCGTTGCGCGATTTCCGCCGGAAGTGACGCTTTCACGAACGTCTTGATGGCAACCGTTGTTGGCGGGTGCCGGGTGTATGTGAAGGTGCCCGGGAGTTTTTCCTACAACCGCTGGATCGAGAATTTCAAGAAAGGGCATAGCTTCGCTACCAACGGGCCCTTCTTGACCCTGAGTGTTGCGGACCAAGAGCCCGGGGGTGAGCTGAGATTTTCCACGGACGCACCGGCAACAGTTCAGGTTCGTGCAGAGGCCCGTTCCCTGGTCCCGATGGAAACACTGGAAATCGTGGTCAACGGATCCGTGGTTGCCTCACAGAAGATCGGGGCCTCCGAGAGTTTTGTCCAGATCGAGCAGGAGGTACTTCTGGACCGCAGCGCGTGGATAGCCGCGCGTGTCTTTGGACCGGCGCACCGGTTGGTTCTAAACGATGCTCGAGTCTTTGCCCACACGAGTCCCGTCTATTGCTATTTGGGCGATAGCCCGATCGCTTCGAGCTCTGATGCGGCTTTCTGGGTGGACTGGATCGAGCAATTGATTGCGAGCGTGAAGCAGCGTGGTTTCTTCGAAACACCTCAGAAGAGAGACTCCGTAATCGAGCTATTCCGCAAAGCACAAAACATCTATCGCACCATCGCGGAAACGGCGCGCTCGCGGTGAGGCACTATCACTGCTACTCGGATGGCGCTTGCCCCATGATGAGCTTGTGTCGCTCCTCTTCTGTAACAGTGTGCCGGATTCTCCTTGTCCCTATCCAGAACAGAAGGCCCAGCACCAGCCAGCCCAACAAGTACATCCATTCTCCGCCCGTGCTCTCGTACAGCTTATAGAACGAAGCACCGAGAACGAAGATGCAGGACAGTGCAGCCAGCTTCATAGTCCAGACCCCGCCGGGCACCCGGAAGGGGCGTTCCGCGTCCGTCCGGCTCCTTCGCAACCGGATCACCCCGAGACAGGTCAAGAGATAGGCCACCGATATACACACCGCGTTTAGCTCTACGATGGGTACAATCGCGCTCTTGCCGAAGAAAACCCCGAGAGAACCAATCACGGCAATGAAAACGATTGCCCGGGCGGGTGTTCCGAACACCGGATGGGCGGTACCAAAAAAGGAAGGAATCATTCGGGCCCTTCCAAGGGCGAAGAAAACCCGGGAACCCGCGATAAAGACCGCGTTCCACGTTGTTATCAATCCGAACAGCGCCGCGATCAGAACCAGCTTCGACATCAGGACCGAGTCGAGTGCCGCCTCGAATGCGGCTGCGGCCGGCAATGATTGCGACAGCAGGCTTTGCCAGGGCGCCGCCATGGCAGCCGATACGATGACGAGACAGTAAAAGATGCCGGCAAACAGAATGGACCACAGAATAGTGCGACCGGCCAAGCGTCGCGAAGTTCCGGGTGATTTTTCCTCCATCACCTGGGGAATTACGTTAAACCCACCGTACCAGAAGGGAGCGGTAATGAGTACCAGCCCGATTCCCTCCAGGATCGATGCAGAGTCATCGCTTTGAAACAGAGGCTCGAGATTCGAAGCGCGCCCCCAGACTAGCCCGGCCACGACGAAAACCACAAAAAAGGCCAGCAGGGTGTAGGTAAGGATTTGCTGAAACGTCGCGGCCTCCTTGGCCCCTCTGTAGTTGAGCGCGGTGAGCAGGGCCATACCGCCAAGCCCCAGCAAAAGTGCTCCCAGTTCAACGGGAGAACCCTTGACGACGTACAGGGTCGCCCCCTCGATCCCGGGGATCAGAACGGACATGACCCATCCCACCGAGATGGCCTCGAAGGTGGTAACCGATACCCACACCAGCGCGAGCAGCCAACCGACGACAAAACATGGCCGGACTCCAAATATCTCGTAGGTGTATGCAATCTCGCCTCCCGAGGCGGGAAGCATAGTCGCCATTTCGGCATAGCAAAGACCCACGAGCATCATGATCAAACCACCCGCCACGAACCCAATTATGGCGCCCAGGGGCCCGGCTTGACTCAACCATATCCCGAGAAAGGTCACCCAGCCGACCCCAATGATGGTCCCGAAACCAAGGGTGAACAATTGACCTGCGCTGAGCTCTTTCTTGAGTTGCGGTGCGGTGATGTTCGTCGATCCTTGATTCATCTTGCCTCCGGAGATGGTGATCGGAGCATGCTACCCGCTTCCAATAATTGTTGTCCAGGATTACGCTGGTAGGCGGCTCTCTCCGAGAGACGCAAGCCGCAGTAGACATCTCACTCCGTGAGATGCAAAATGCAGCATGTCAAAGAGTGGCTGCCCATGACGAACGTCTCTCACTCCAATCATTCCAACGCGCCCGGGCCGCGGGGACACCCCGAAAAAGGCTGTCTGCCCGAGTTGCAGCGCGACCCGCTCGCGTTCTTTATGTCTGTTCAGCGGCAGTACGGGGACGTCGCTCAGCTTCGCATGGGTCCGGACAGAGTCGCCTATCTTGTCAGTCACCCCGACCTCGTGCGCCAAGTTCTGGTCGAAAACCGCGACAACTATACCAAAGGGGAGCCGGTCGACAGCTCGAAGGGCAGAGAAGATCTCAGCCGAAGGGGCGTTCTGCTCTCGCGGCGTTTTCTTCTGGGGAACGGGTTGCTCACAAGCGAAGGAGATCTGTGGACGCAGCAGCGCCGCCTGATGCAACCGATCTTCACGCGGCCGCGGCTCGCCCCTTTTGTCGGCATGATCCATGCGGCGGTCGCCAACATGCTGGTTCGGTGGCACGACGGTTTCGCCGGCGGACGTGCCTTCGACGTCGCCGAAGAAATGAAGTACCTGGGGCTCCGGATCATCGGCACAACGATCTTCGGCGCCGATCTGACGCCTTCCCAGTCGGAACAGATCATTGCAACCCTTGGAACCCTTCTCGACCAGACCAACGCTCGAACAGAATCACAGTTCGACGTCGCGCGCAATCAGCCCGCAAAAGGGGATCCGGAGTTTCGCAGACTTCTCCAAGACCTGGACCGGATCGTCTACGACATGATCGAGAGACGGAGAAACTCCGGCCAAGATACGGGGGACTTCCTATCCATGCTCGTGTTCGAGAGAGACGAAGAGACCGGACAGTCGATGGACGACCAGCAGATCCGTGATGAGGTCGTTACCATCTTCCTCGCTGGGCATGAAACAACCGCGAGTGCGATGTCGTGGACCCTCTATCTGCTCGCCTGCCATCCCGAGGTACAAAGCAGGTTCCACCGGGAACTGGATGGCGTTCTGGGACAACGAGCGCCGGAGGCAGGGGACCTCATCAACCTGAAGCACACGAGCAGAGTGCTCGAGGAATCGATGAGACTTTTTCCTCCCGCGTGGTTGATCCTGCGCTACGCTGTAGAGGGCGATCAGCTCGGCGGTTATCCGATACCGGCCGGCGCGGACATCATCATCAGCCCATACGTCGTCCATCGCCATGAGGATTTCTGGAACCACCCCGATTCGTTTGTGCCCGATCGCTTCGAGGCCGCCGTTGCGAAGAATCAGCATCATTTCGCTTACATCCCTTTTGGCGCCGGGCCGCGCCTGTGTATCGGCCGCAACTTCGCCACGATGGAAGCTGCTCTGACGCTTGCGATGATCGGCCAAAGATATTCTTTGGCGATCGAACCGGAACATGCGACCATGCCCAAGGCCCGATTCATCCTGCAGCCCGAAAATGGGATCTGGGTCACTTTGCAGCCCCGGAAAGAGGGGAAAAAGGCATGAGGCACAAGCCTATTCCGCGTGGAGTGTTCGTGGCGCTATTGCTGTTGACGGCAGGGTCCGTTGCATGCCACCCGCCCTCCACGAAACGCACCGCGGCATCTCCACCCAACATTCTATTCGCCATTTCCGACGATCAATCCTGGCTTCATGCCGGCGCATACGGAGATCAGTTGGTGCAAACGCCTGCCTTTGATCGCGTGGCCCGTGACGGGGTACTTTTCTCGCACGCGTTTACCGCGACCCCGTCGTGTACTCCCTCGCGCAGCGCGATCTTGACCGGTCAAGCAATCTGGCGGTTGGAGCAGGGAGGCTTGCTGTTCGGGACGTTGCCGGAGAAACTCCCGGTGTTCCCGCTTAGACTGGAGGAGGCGGGGTTTTTCATCGGCTATACCGGGAAAGGGTGGAGTCCCGGAGACTTTCGCGCCGGCGGGCGCACTCGTGATCCACTGGGACCCGCTTACAACGACGCGCGGGTTGACTCTCCGATCGACGGAATAAGCCCGATCGATTACGCCGCCAATTTCGACGAGTTTCTCGATAGCAAACCGAAGGAGCGTCCCTTCTTTTTCTGGTTCGGGGCCTCCGAGCCCCACCTCCCCTACAGCCAAGGCGCGGGATTGAAAAAGGGCAAGGATATCGAAGCCGTCCAGGTCCCTGATTTCTTGCCGGATGCAACCGAGGTACGGGGAGACTTCCTCGATTACTACGCGGAGATCGAATGGTTTGACCGGCACCTCGGCACGATGTTGCAACTTCTGGAGCAAACCGGAGAGCTCGACAACACATTGATCATCGTTACCAGCGACAACGGCATGCCACTGCCCCGATCCAAGACGACGCTTTACGATTGGGGTGTGAGGATGCCACTGGCGATTTCGTGGCCGCGCCGCATTCCCGGCAAACGCAAGGTCGAGGACTTCGTGAGTCACCCGGATTTTGCGCCGACCCTGCTCGAGCTCGCCGGGGTTGAAGTTCCAGCGGAAATGACCGGCCGGAGTCTCCTTCCGATTCTGTTTTCCGAGAGAGAGGGGCGGGTCGAAGCAGGGCGCAACCGAGTGTTTACCGCGATTGAAAGACACACCTGGTGCCGCCCTGGGGGCCGTCCCTACCCCAGTCGAGCTATCCGCACCTACGAGTATCTGTATATACGAAACTATGAACCCGACCGCTGGCCAGCCGGAGACCCAGATTTTGATTCTCCCCACCAAGGCTTCTATGGTGACGTGGACCGTTCACCGACGAAGTCCTTCATGTTGGAAAGAGCCCACCAAACATCGTTTCCGCGGGAATTCGAATGGGGGTTCGGCAAGCGCCCGGCCGAGGAACTGTTCAAGATCGAGGGAGACCCTTACCAGATCGTCAATCTCGCAGAGGATCCGCAATACTCGGAGATCAAGCAGTCACTGCGACGTCAGCTCGATGAGCACTTGATCCAGTCGGAAGATCCTCGCGCCCGCGGCGAGTCCCCGTGGGATTCCTACCGGTACTACTTCCGTGATTACGCCAACCGATAGTGCGGGCCGTGCTCCGTTATCGCCGGGCGCTGTTCAGAGAGACGGCCTACTTTCCCCACAATCTCAGAAGGCGGCCAAAGTAGTAAAAGACCCCGACGAAAAGCAGAAGGCTGACTGCAAAATCTGCAAGATATCCGAGACTCCATCCCTGTTCGGGTAACGACCGGAGGGCGGGGTCGATGTCTGCCACATCGAATTCTCTGAGCGCTACCACCCCGACCAGCAGCACCCCCATGATCGCCCATCCGGCAATCATTCCCGAGGCCAGCAGTGTACCCTTGCGCTCCAGGAGTTCCGTCTCTTCAGCCGGCCGATCTTGTCGATCGAAAAGCCCCCGGACCACGCCGCCCAGCACAAAAGCGGATGCCAGAGGTATTGGAAGATAAAGGCCCACAGCCAGCATGATCGCCGAGACCCCCAGAAGCTCGGCGGCTATCGCAATCAAGACACCGACGCCAGCGAAGTACCATTGGAAATCGTCCGTCATCACTCCCTGAACAATTGCCGCCATCAGGCGTGCCTGAGGTGCGGGCAAGCGCGCCAACTCCCCTGATTCGTGAAACAGCATGATGACGAGCCCGGCAACCAAAGAGGTAAGGAGCACCCCGATGACCTCACCGATCTGCTGCCGGTAAGGAGTTGCACCGAGGAGCGCGCCCGTCTTCAGGTCCTGGCTGATATCCGCGCTCGTGGCGATCGAGATACAGATCACGGCGCCGATGACGATCGCCACCGTCATCCCCAATTCACCGGAGTGACCAGTGAAACGCAGAATCGAAACGGAGACCAGCAGAGCCCCTATAGTTTGCCCGGAGAGCGGATAACTCGAGGTTCCCACCAGGCCGACCAGTCGTGCGCACAGGGTGACGAAGAGGACCCCCAGGACCGTGATCAGCACAAGGCTGAGCAGTATCGTCCCGATGCCGAGGGAACCCCCTTCCGGGACGCTGAGCTGCATGGCGACGACCGACAAAACAAGGGCGGCCAGGATTCCGATTGCCACCCCGGGACCTGGTATGTTGCGGCTTACCCGCTTCGTTTGCGCAAGGGCATCTTGATGGCCGGCCTCTTTTGCCGCGCCTCTGAGTGAAACGACCATCTGGGGCAGCATCTTCATGATGCTCAAAAATCCCCCGGTGGAAACCGCTCCCGCACCAATCATGCGAACGTAAAAGTCAATCTGATCGCTGGAGAGTGTTTCCTGATAGAAGTACGAATACCCCCAGGTCAATCCCGGCAGGATCAGAATGCCCTTCATCAAGGCACCGCCCAGCATCGTAAAACCGACGGTCGATCCACAGAGGAATCCAACCCCGAGCATCAGGGGGGTCAGGTGAAACCCCACCGTCAAACCCCAGAGCTGCTGAAAAGAGAGCTTGATTTGAGCAGAGAATAGTTTCAGACCGTCCGCGCTCAACACATTGTAAATCGCCCCGAGTCCCATCCCCGAGAGCACGTGCCGTGCCTCGCTTCCGGCCTTTTCGCCCAGCTTCAGGATGTTTGCGCAGGCGGTGCCTTCCGGATAAGGAAGTGTGCCGTGCTGCTGCACGATCAGATGGTGCCGGAACGGAATCAACATGAAGACGCCGAGCAATCCTCCCGCGAGGGACATGACGGAGATCTGCAAGATGGAAGGATCGAGATTCAGAAAGATCAAAGCAGGAATCATATAAACGACCCCGCCCATCAGACTTTCGCCGGCGCTCGCCTGTGTCTGCACCATGTTCGATTCCAGTATGTTGCTGCTCCGGAATAGTCCCCGCAGAACCGCGAGCGCGATCACTGCGGCCGGAATCGACGCGGCAAAGGTCATTCCGATCTTCAGGCCCAAGTATCCGCTGGCGACGCCAAACAACAGGGTCACGACGGTCGCAAGAAGCAGAGAACGCACGGTAAACTCGGGGGGTGCGTCTTCGCGGGAAATATAGGGTTTCAGTTCCGCAGAATCACTCATGTTCCCTTCCAACTGATTTGTCGTCCAAGGAGTCGCCCTGTTCCTGCTTTCCACAATGCGTCGAAACTCACGGTTGTCCACCGCATCGTGTCACATAGGGAGGAATCGCGAGGCAGATGTCCACGAACACCCCCTGCGCATTTGCGCACTCGCACATTCGCTTTTGCTGGAACCTTGCTGGCGCGCCAGTGTAGCTATCCGCTGCAGCGCCTTCAAGCGCGAACTGCTTGCGTCGCACGGAGGACATTGCTTTGCACGGGCGTTCGACCTATCCTGCCTCCTCGGGTGAAGAATTCAGCAGACCTTCTTCATAGGTGCACCATGCAACGGATGAAACGGATGAAACGGATTGCAGTTTTCGTTCTTTCGTACTTTCTCTTCGCAACGAGCATCTCGTCGGGGGCCTTGCCGGGCGAGGCCGGGCCGACGGAAACGAAACGCAGGACCAACGTGGTCCTCATTCTTGCTGACTATATGGGCTACGGAGATATCGGTCCATACGGCGTTTCGGACACTCGGACTCCCCACCTGGATCGGCTTGCTCGGGAGGGCGTGAAGTTGACGGATTTCTATGGGGCGGCCCCAATCTGTACCCCGTCCCGGACCGCGATGTTGACGGGACGGTATCAGCAGCGTGCGCGCCTCGAGGGCAACGTGGGGTTCGAGGGCCAACGCGGCCTCTCGGCCTCCGAGGTCACCGTCGCTCGCCTGCTGAAGAACGCAGGATATGCGACAGCCGTTTTCGGCAAGTGGCACCTGGGATTCGAGCCCCGCTTCATGCCCAATGCTCACGGCTTCGATGAGTTCTTCGGCTTCTTGGACTGGACCGTCGACTACTATTCCCACCGGACTTACACCGGAGAGCCCGGGCTCTACGAGAACACGAAACCGGTCGAGGAAGAAGGCTACATGACCGATCTGCTGACCGAGCGCGCGGTCGGGTTCATCGATCAACATGCCGCGGATCCCTTCTTTCTCTACGTTTCCTACATCGGAGGTTTACCACCTTGCCAACCCCCGGGACATCCGGAGGACGTGCGCACCAAGGAGACCTGGGACTCGAGCACCCGCGCGGATTATGTCCAGGTGGTCGAGGCCATGGACGGGGGAATCGGCGACATTCTCGCGGCACTCGACCGCAACCAGCTGACCGACGACACACTCGTGATCTTCACCTACGATCACGGAGGCCGGGAACTTTCGCGCAAGACCCCGCTATTTCATGGCTTTGCCACACTCTGGGAGGGTGGGATCCGGGTTCCTTGCCTGCTCCGCTGGCCCGGTCATCTTCCAGCTGGAAAGGTTTCCGCCCAGGCCGCCATCAACATGGACTTGGCCGCGTCTATTTTGGCCGCCACAGCTGTCTCGCCTTCCCCAAACCGCCCGCTCGATGGTATCAACTTGATTCCCATCCTTTCCGGGCGGAAGCCGGTGGTAGAGAGGAGCTTCTTCTGGCGTATCGCCTACCGTGTTCGTGTGCAAAAGGCCGTCCGTCGTGGAAAATGGAAGTATGTGAAAGACGGCACCGCGCATATGCTGTTCGATCTCGAACGCGATATTGGGGAGCGGCAGGACCTGGTATACAAGTATCCTGGCGTTGTGAGCGAGTTGAAGGCTCTACTATCAGGTTGGGAAGAAGAAATGGAAGCAAGCGAGCATTGACGAATGGAATCGATGCTTATTTCTCGAACTGGCTCTCCACCGGCTTTACGGTGGCTTGGTGTGTCTCGACCAGCTGCCGGATTTCGGCAATGACTTCCGGATGCTCCGCGGAGATATCAAACTGCTCCGACGGATCCCTGCCCAAATGATACAGGACGGGGGGATCGTGCTCGGCAATCTGGGTGCCAAACGTATTGAAGGCGCCGGGAGCGGCACTCGGAGGCGGGGCGGCAAAATGAGCCTTGTAGTCTCCGCTTCTCGCCGCAAAAAGCCGGGAGCCATGGTAGTAGAGGAGATTCTTTCGAGGTGTAGGACCAGTTCCGAACAGGACCGGTCGTAGATCCAGGCCGTCGATCTCACGATCCGTGGGGATTTCGGCGCCGGCCAGCAGCAAAAACGTGGAAAACAAGTCCATGGCGGAACCCATCTCGGTAACAACCCCGGGCGCGATACGGTCGGGCCACCAGGCGATGAACGGGACTCGGAACCCCCCTTCGTAGGTACTGAGCTTCCCTTCGCGAAACAGTCCTGCCGATCCCCCGAGATCACCCACTCCCATCGCAGGCCCATTGTCGCTGGTAAAGATCACGAGCGTGCGCTCGGCCAGTCCCTCCTGGCGTACTACCTCCAGGATGCGACCGACATTCCAATCGAGCTCCTCGACGACGTCCCCGTAAAGGCCGCGCTCGCTCACGCCCACGAAGTCCTCCGATCGAAACAAGGGAACATGCGGCATCGTGTGCGAGAGAAACAAAAAGAAGGGCTGCTCACGATTTGCCCGGATAAACTGCAGCGCTTCGTCCGTGTATCGTTGTGTCACCGTCCTCTGGTCGGCCGGGCGCTCGACGACACTCTCCCCTCGCATCAGAGGCAGATTCCAGTATTCGATCTTGGGATCGTAGTAGATCGACCGTCCGAGGCTTCGATCCGGAACCCGGTCCAAGGTGTTGGCATACGGAATCCCGAAGTAGGAGTCGAAACCGTGTTGCATCGGGAGATAGTCCGGAAGATGACCCAGATGCCATTTCCCGATGCAGGTCGTGGCATAATCTTTGGTTTTGAAACCTTCGGCCATCGTGAACTCGTCGGTGGGCAGTCCACCCTTGGAATGCTCGTCCAGTGCCCACTTGCCGCTGCTGTGCATCCCGGATCGGATGGGAAGGCGGCCGGTCAGCAGCGCCGCCCGGCTGGAGGTGCATACCGAAGAGGCCATGTAGAAGTTTGTCCACTTCTGGCCTTCGGCCGCCATGCGATCCAGATTCGGGGTTCGGATTGTGGGATGGCCATAGCTACCCAGATCACCGTAACCGAGGTCATCCACAAAAATGAGGATCACGTTCGGATGCTCCGGGTTCTTGACGGAGGATTCCGATGGATTCTCGTTCGATCCACACGCGACACAAAACGTCAGCGCCAACCAGACAAGCTGTCCGCGCATATCTCGATAGTTCATCTAACCCCCTTTACTTTAGCGCAACCCTTTCCTTCCAGCGCAATCCCCTCAACTTCCAGGGCAACCCCGGCCGAGGATTGGCTCCAGCCCAACCGATCGTTCGATCGCGCACCCCCGTCGATTTCTAATCGAGCACCCCCGTCGATATCTGAATGGTTTCGAATTGTACGGTCAAGCTCCGAACAAAGGCAACAACACTGACAGATGGACCTGGTCTCGTGTCGCTGGCAAGAATCACCGAGAGTCTTTCGACTGCTCGAGCACGGGGGGGCAGACGGCGACCCACGAGTTTCTTTGTTTTTGCGCACATCCACTGCTACCATGCTGCCGCGATCTCTGGATCCGACCCCGACAGTATGGCTTCCGTCGAAACCATGACGAATCAAGACCAACCTCCACGATCCCGCCGGCAGAAACGCACGGCGACTCACTTCGCGACGGGAACCGCTTGCATACTGGCCGTCGTGGCCCTTTACTTTGGTATTCCCCATATCTATGCCCTCTTCACAGAAGACCCGAGAGCCCTCCGACAATCCGGCGTGACGCTTTTTCGAATCAGCCTCAGCACGGGTTACGTCTCGATCGTCCTCTTTTTTATTTCCCTGGCGATTGGCACCTGGCAGCTGGCGCGAAAGAAACGCCGGTTGCCCGCTCATCTCGATCTGCGGCGCGATCTGGGCATCTGGGCTGGCGCGATAGGACTGCTCCACGTGGCGTTCGGCCTGTTCATTCATGTCCGCTGGAATCCGCTGCACAATTTTATCTACCCGCCTCACGTCCCCCATGCGTTCCCGCTTCGCGGGGGACCCTTCGGCTTTGCCAACCATGTTGGCCTCGTCGCCACGTTGATTCTCATTCTTCTACTGGCCATTTCGAACGATGTTTCCATCACGAAGCTGGGGCAGAGGCGGTGGAAGTCCCTGCAGCGATGGAGCTATGTCTGCTTTGGACTACTCGTTGTGCACTCCGTATTGTACGAGCTGGTGGAACACCGTCCTGTTTTCTTGATTGTTCTGTTCGCGATCACGGCTGCAACCACGGTGATCATTCAGCTATGGGGTGTGCGTCTTCATCGTAGGTTATAGCCGTGACCCCATGCAGCATGCTTGACAGTAATATACTTTTCGAATACAAGAATAGGTCCGTTGGATCCACGGATTCAATTCGTGTGGCGTCCCCTATGTATATGGATGCGGAGTGCATGCCGATAGGCGATTTATGGCGCCCTTTCCGACCGAGAAGCCTCCGAACAGATCGGTCGAGCCCAACAGACGTTTTTTGACTATTCAGTGCATATCTAGATGAAACAGAAGGGATAACACCTTGGCTCTAGTGCTCGATGGCAGTTCGTTGACGATCGACAGACTTGTTCGAATCGCCAGACACAATGACAAGGTCGAACTAGCCCCCGCTGCGCTCGGTCGCATCAAGGAGTGCCGCGGCATGCTCGAAAATAAGCTGCGGGCCCACGAGATCATGTACGGTGTCAATACGGGCATCGGTGAATTCTCGGAAGTGGTTCTGGATGATGACCAGGTCCAACAATTCCAACGCTACCTCATCTATAACCACGCTGCAGGCATTGGCGACCCGGCTCCGATCGAGTACGTGCGCGGCGCGATGGCAAGTCGCTGCAATGTTCACGCGAGAGGAAAGTCGGGTTGCCGCCCTGAGATCACCGCCACCCTGGTGGAAATGCTCAACAGAGGAGTGACCCCCGTCGTCTGTCAAAAGGGTTCGGTAGGAGCCAGTGGAGATCTGGCGCCAATGGCACAGATCGCGCTTCTGATGATGGGCGAAGGGGAAGCCTACCACGAAGGTCAGCGGATGCCCGGGAACGAGGCAATGCAGCGCGCGGGTATCTCGGTTCCAGGATTGCAGGCGCGCGATGGGCTCGCCGTCATCAACGGGTCGAACGTCCTCACGGCCATGAGCGCCATACATCTTTATGACATCAACCGCTGGTTGATGCAGGCGGAGATTGTGTGCGCCATGACGCTGGAGGCACTTTGCGCCAATCTGAAGCCCTATGATGAGCGGCTGCATCTACTCCGGGGATTTCCTGGTGCCGTGCGAACAGCCAGAGCAATCATCCGGTGCGTCGAGGGGAGTGACCTTCTAAGCGGCAAGATGAAGACGAAGGTGCAAGACGCCTATTCGATGCGGTCCTCCCCGCAAGTGATCGGAGCGGCGCACGACGCCGGCGCCTTCGCCAGAAAACAGGTGGAGATCGAGCTGAACGGAGTGGCCGACAATCCGATCTTCCTCCCGGAAAGCAATCTGACGCTGACCGGTGCAAATTTCCAAGGGACCCCGATCTGTCTCCCGATGGACATGATCGGGATATCTGTAACCATGGTGAGCGTGCTGTCGGAACGCCGGCTCAACCGATTGACGAATCCGGCATTGAGCATGGGGCTGCCCGCTTTTCTCACCAAGGGAGCCGGGATGTTTTCAGGCCTGATGCTGAGCCAGTACACGGCCGACACCCTCATCACCGAGCAGCGGATTCTGTCCGCGCCCGCTTCCATTGCCTCCATACCGGCGGCAGCAGACCAGGAAGATTTCGTTTCGATGGGAATGAACACTGCAATCAAGAATGCTCAGATCCTGGACAATGCTTATGGCGTGCTCGCCATCGAATGCATGGGCGCTGCTCAGGGTTTGGACTTCCGCGATTTCACGCCGGGTCGAGGGGTGGCCGCAGCGCACGGGGTTGTTCGACGGCACGTCGAGCACCTCGACGAAGATCGGCCGCTGTATCGTGATCACGACACGATGAAGGCGCTGATCGAATCCTGCGAGATCCTAGAAGAAGTCGAAAAGGCGGTGGGTCCCCTGGAACCCGAGGGTTCGGCATCGTGAAATGAAAGTGTGATGCGCCTTCTTATCAATATTCTACCTCCTCCCCGTTAAGGTCCCTCGCTTGTCGTGAACCGGAGCCCCAGAGGGGCCTATCAAGAGGAGACGATTTCCAATTGATTCCTATCCGATCGAATTCCACGAGCCATCAGGAGAGTCCATGAACGCACAGAAGCCGCTGCCCGATATCGAGATCGCCCGAAAAGCTGCAATGCTCTCCATCGAGAAGGTGGCCGAGAAGCTGGGAATCCCGCACGACCAGCTGGAACGGTTTGGCACTTCAAAAGCCAAGGTTTCGCTGGGCCTGGTCGACGCACAAAAGAAAGCACGCCGCGGGAAGCTGATCTTGGTGTCGGCCATCACCCCGACTCCCGCGGGAGAGGGAAAGACGACAACCACCATCGGGTTGGGAGATGGGCTCAACCGCATCGGCAAGAAGGCAGCCATTTGTCTCCGGGAACCTTCCCTCGGTCCCTGTTTCGGCATGAAGGGCGGGGCAGCCGGCGGCGGCTATGCCCAGGTGGTGCCGATGGAGGACATCAACCTGCACTTTACCGGAGACTTCCACGCCATCGGCCTGGCCCACAACCTACTCGCCGCGGCCGTTGACAACCATCTGCAACAGGGGAATCGGCTGGGACTCGATCCGCGGCAGATCACCTGGAGACGGGTTCTCGATATGAACGAACGGGCGCTGCGTCACATCGTCGTCGGTCTCGGGGGCACCGGGAATTCGGTGCCAAGGGAATCGGGTTTCGACATTACGGCGGCCTCGGAGATCATGGCGGTCTTTTGCTTGTCGGAGTCCCTTCAAGAGCTCAAGAAACGGATGGGCAACATCCTCGTGGGTTATACGCGCGAGAAGAAACCGGTCACGGCCAGAGATTTGAAAGTTCAAGGAGCGATGGCCGTACTGCTCAAGGACGCGCTCCAGCCCAATCTCGTTCAGACGTTGGAGAATAACCCGGCTTTCGTGCACGGCGGCCCTTTCGCCAACATCGCTCACGGTTGCAATACCGTGATCGCCACCAAACTGGCCCTCGGACTCTCGGACTATACAATTACGGAGGCCGGCTTCGGCGCGGATCTCGGTGCGGAGAAATTCTTCGACATCAAGTGCCGCAAGTCGGGACTCGATCCAAACGCCGTTGTTTTGGTCGCCACGATCCGCGCACTCAAGTACCATGGCGGCGTGGCCTTGGCGGATCTGGGGTCCGAGGACGTGAATGCGGTGACGAAGGGCATGCAAAACCTCCAGAAGCATATTGAAAACATCCGCCTCTTTGGCGTTCCCGTCATCGTGGCCGTCAATGTCTTCTCATCGGACAGCGCGGAGGAGATTCAGAGCGTACAAGACGGGTGCGGCGGCTTGGGCGTGCCGGTGGTGCCTTCGGATCATTGGGCACGCGGCGGCGCGGGGGCTGAAAAGCTGGCCGAAAAACTGGTCGAGTTGCTTGATTCCAGCGCTTCGCATTTCACGCCGCTCTATCCGGATGAGATGCCCCTGTGGGAGAAGGCGCGCACCGTGGCCCAGAAGATCTATGGAGCGGTCGACATTACGGCCGACTCCAGGTTGAGACGAAAATTCAAGCTACTCCAGGAATCCGGTTACGGGCACTATCCGGTCTGCATGGCCAAGACCCAGTATTCCTTCTCCACCGATCCAAAGCTGCGCGGCAGGCCCGAAGACTTCCACGTTCCCATTCAAGACATCAGTCTCTCGGCCGGAGCGGAGTTCCTGGTGGTGAAAACAGGCGATATCATGACCATGCCGGGGCTGCCCAAGATACCGGCAGCCGAGGGAATCGATATCGATGACAAAGGAGAAGTGGTCGGCTTGTTTTAGACGACTTTCAGAAGACGAGGATATTGAGATGAACGACAAGGTGGATGCCATCATTATCGGGGCGGGAATCATCGGCTGCGCGACCGCGTTCGAGCTGGCCAAGAAAGGCTACAAGACTCTGAACGTCGACAAGCTTCCCGGAGTTGGCTACGGATCGACCAGCAATTCTTGCGCAATCGTACGTGCCCACTATTCGACCTGGGATGGCGTGGCCCTCGCTTACGAAAACTTTTTTTACTGGCACGACTGGGAGAACTATATCGGAGCTGAAGACGAGCTCGGGTACGCACAATACATGAACGTCGGAACGGTCCTGTTTAAGAGCAAGGGACATGATCACAAGAAGGTATTGAAGCACTTTCAGACCATCGGGGTAGAGTACGAGGAGTGGGATCTGGAGACACTGAAGGACAAAATGCCGCATTTCGACCACCACGCCCACTGGCCGCCCAAACGGCCCGACGACGAGTCTTTCTTTGACGAGTCGAAAGAGACGCTCGAGGGGGCCATTTACACACCTCAGTCGGGTTACGTCAAAGACGCGCAGCTCGCCACCCACAATCTGATGCGAGCCGCCGAGTCCCTGGGCGGCAGATTTTCGTTCAATACCGAAGTTGCGGAGATCCGCCGCTCGCCGGAACGAGTTGCGGGGATCACGCTGGCAACCGGAGAGCATATCGAGGCACCCGTCGTCGTCAACGTCGCCGGGCCCCATTCCTTCGTGATCAACCGGATGGCCGATGTCGAGAAGGGAATGAACATCAAGACCCGCGCTTTGCGCCACGAAGTGCACCACGTACCCTCTCCTGCCGGTTTCAACTATGGAAAAGACGGCATCCACGGTTCAGACGGAGACACGGCAATCTACTTCCGGCCCGAGGTGGGAAACACGATTCTGGTGGGAAGCGAGGACCCGGAGTGTGACCCGCAGGTATGGGTCGAAAACCCCGACATCTTCAATCGAGAGATCACCGAGGCGCAGTGGAAGGCTCAGATTTACCGGCTGGCCAAGAGAATTCCGGACCTACCGATCCCCAATCAGCCTCGCGGCGTCGTGGACCTGTACGACGTGTCCGATGATTGGCTTCCCATTTACGACAAGTCGGATCTCGGGGGCTACTATATGGCTATCGGAACCAGCGGCAACCAGTTCAAGAACGCCGGCGGCGTCGGCTACCTCATGGCGGAGTTGATCGATGCCTGCGAGCGTGGACACGATCACGACCGGGATCCGGTGCAGGTCCAGTGCTGCTACACTCGATTGAAGCTCAACACCGGTTTTTATTCTCGCTTGCGGACTATAAACCCGGACAGCAGCTTCTCCGTCAACGGCTAGCTACACAGCGAAGTAAGTATTGGAAGCAATCCCGTCGCCACGCCACACCCACAGCAATTAGCATCATGATGCCTATGCGCAAGACATCTTGACGCGCATCGGCGTTTCTGCTACGCTTGGGGTATGAGAACGACACTGACACTCGATGAAAGTCTGGTGCGCGCGCTGAAACGCATTGCCGGTCACCGGGGCGTTTCCTTCAAGGCTGTAGTCAACGAGGCTCTCCGCACCGGGATCCGGGACATCGAGAGCCCACCACCGCGCAAGCCGTACCAGACCAAAACACGTCCCTTGATCATCTTGCCGGGCCATGATCCGTACAAACTTGGGCAGCTCGCCGACGAGGTCGACGACATGGCAAAGATGGACAAAGGCGAATGCGAATGATCCTGGTCGACGTCAACATTCCAATTCACGCTATCAACCGTAACTCGCGACACCATACGAGAATCCGAGCGTGGTGGGACGAGCAGCTTTCCGGCGCCAGCCCCGTGGCCATTCCTTGGGCTGTGTGTTTCGGCTTCGTTCGGATCATGACCAACCCCAGGATCGTGCAGCCGACGCTTGGAGTAGATGACGCACTCGGGTACGTGACGTCATGGCTCAGGCAGCCGTGCGTGAGTACCCCAGAGCCGCTGGACGGGCACTGGGAACTTGCCGCTTCCTTGTTGAGGGGAGCGGGAACTGGCGCAAACCTTACGACCGACGCTCATTTGGCTACGCTGGCGATTCAGCACGGGTGCCAACTGTGCACGACGGACACCGACTTTTCACGTTTCCCCAACCTGCGCTGGCGCAATCTCATTGCCGAGCCTTCCCCAGGATGAATCCGTGGGCTATTTTCACGAAGCCCCTTCTGGGGCGCGCCACAGTCACACGGGGCATCACGTCTCCCTACCCTGACCTACCACACTTCCAGCGTCCTGCGGCGGAGGCAGACCGATGATAATAGATGATAAATGGGACATCCCCCCCCCCACGTTTCCGAAGAAACATGGGGGGGACGTCCCTCTCAATACTTGCTGGGGGTTTCCGATAGGCCCAGGATCTGGCGTGCCTGTGCCGGTGTCGCCACTTCCCGGTTCAGCTCGTGGGCAATTCGGACCGCCCGCGCGACCAGTTGCGCGTTGCTCTTCGCCTTCTCACCGCGACGATAGTAGACGTTGTCTTCCAACCCTACCCGGACATGCCCTCCCATCAAAGCAGCAAGCGTGGTCATCGGCAGCTGATACGGTCCGATACCGGAACAGAGCCACAGGGACCCTTCCGGCAGCTCTCTCAGCAAGTGCACGACATTCTCCACCGTGGGGTAGCTGGCAGTCTGGTAACCCATAACCGTTTGAATCCAGTAGGGAGTCTCCAGCAGATCCTGGCGAATCAGATCCTGGATTACACAGGCTCCCCCGGTGTGGTAGGTCTCGAGTTCCGGCTTGATCCCGCGCTTTTTCATTTCGCGGGCATAGTGCGAGATCTGCTTATAGGTGAACGGAATGCAATCGTCATACTCGAGCACGGGCCGCGGGTGGGGCAGCGGAGCCTTGCGTTCCTTCATTCGAAACTTGCTCATGTCCGGAGAGAGATTGAGCGACGCCACTTCGGGATTGGCGTCCAGACAGGAGAGCCGTTCTTCCATCGTCATGTCGAACCCGCCACCGGTCGTGTTGTTGATGATGATATCCGGGCATTGCGCGCGGACCTTTTTGTTGACCTCGAGCCAGACATCGGCGGTCCTGGCCGGCCCCGGCAGATTGTTGGGATCGCGCGCATGAATATGCACCATCGACGCCCCGGCCTCATACGCCTCTCGGATTGAATCCGCGATCTCGTCGGCGGTCTCGGGAATGTTCTCATTGTATTCTTTCCCTTGCACTCCACCGTTGGAGGCCAGGCAGATGATCACTGGAGGCATCCCCTTCTGAACTCGCTCCATGAAAGAGTAAGAATCCGTGTAGGGCCACAAGTGTTCAGTGTTGATCGACATGATCTTCTTTCCCCCTTTCTAATTTCCCTTTGTTGCCACTCGATACCACCGATTCACCGGACTGCGATCTTTTCAATGCGTGGAGAGGCATGGCGATGGGTCCCGCCGACCCTGCCCGCCCCGTCCGCCCCGTCCGCAATGACCAGGGATGTGAGTCGCGACGAGCGCACCCGTGGATTGCGCGAGAACCCGGCAAGCAGTTTCAGCTGATCGATGGACTGGAGATTAACATATCTTTGGACAATAGGACCAATCAATCCCGGCGATCCCAAGTGCGTGGAGCGACGCTACCGGGCCACGGGTTGCTCGAATCATCTCTGAAACGCCCCGAATACGTTGTTTTTCTCCCCAAAACGTCATAAGCTGTTGCTATTCACGAGCGGATTGGATCCATGAACTCAGAAGCCATCGTTACCACCGGACTTGCGGATGAGATCGCGTTTCGACTGCAACGAAATATCCTGGACGGAGAGCTTCCTCCCGGAAGTCCCCTTCCGCAGGACGAGCTCTGCAAACGCTTCGGAGTCAGCCGGACACCCGTGCGCGAGGCGTTGCGCAAGCTCCAGGCCCAGCATCTCGTGGTTGTCGTCCCCAACAAGGGCGCCAGGGTTCGTGTACTGACCCGTAAAGAGCTGATCGATGTCTACACGATCTTGGCCGAGCTCGAGGCGTTCAGTGCGGAATTGGCGGCAGCAAACATCACACCCGCAACACTCGCTTCGCTCGACGAAGCCCAGGAGGAAATGGAATCCATCGTCAGCCGGTTCAAGATGGGAGAAATAGACGCGGAGGACGAGGTTTCTTTCAGTAACAAGCTGGACCGGGCCAATCTGAAATTTCACAACAAGATTCAGAGTGCCACGGGAAACGAGCATTTGACGCGTATGATCGAGGATCTGCGCAGCTTCTTTCCCAAGGACTACACCTGGCAGGCGGCTCGGGTATCCAAGGAGGCGTTCCACACGCTCAACGTCGACGAACACCTTCGTGTCGTCGAGCGGCTCCGGGACAAAGACGCCGCGGGGGCCCGCCGCGCCATGAGAGAACATATCATGCATGCCGGATCGGCCCTTTTGGACCACCTGGAAAAAACGGGGTTTTGGAAATAGCCCTCCGGGGCCCATCCGTTTTATTGCACCCTCCCCTGCGCACGAAATACTGTTTTCATTGTTGACAAAACAAGCAGGGCCGTATCTAATACCAGAATGGATCCATGGATAAGCGCACCCCCTGGCTGTGCGTATCCATGTTTCTAGCGGGAGTTTCGGTGGGCTATTCCTGGCACGCACCGAGCGTTCCGACCTAAGAATCCAAACAATTGACGTGAAGGGACCGTGTTTTCTCGGGTTTTGAAACACGAAATTAGAGGAGGATTTTCGCATGAGTACACTGCAGAAGCGTTATTCTGGCCAATCTTCTATCATGGCTGGATGCTTGCTTTTTGCCGTCGCTTTGCTGCTGGCCGGTAATGTCAGCTTCGCCCAAACGTCCGGAATCCAGGGAACAATTACAGATGATTCGCTCGCGGTGATTCCGGGTGCCGAGATCACGGTGACCCACGTTGCAACCTCGGTGTCGAGAACGACTGTCTCCAATGACGTCGGCTATTACTCCGCACTTCTGTTGAAAGAGGGTCATTACGAGATCAAGTGTGCTTTATCCGGGTTCTCCACGCAGGAGACTGAGCTTACTCTGAGAGTAGGACAGGTCGTCAAGCAAGATTTCCAGCTTGCCGTAGGTCAGGTATCCGAGGTAATCGAAGTCACCTCTGTATCGGCGGCCCTCCAATCCAAGACGACCGACGTCGGGCAGGTCATAGATGAGCGGCGCGTCCGCGAACTGCCTCTGAACGGGCGGAATTACCTGTCCCTGGCTCAGCTGAGCGCCGGGGTGGTGCGTTCGGGCCAGGCTGGCCGCGGGCACCGGGGAACGGAAGAAGGCGCCTTCCAGGCAGCCGGTATCCACATCGCTCAGAACAATATTCTGTTGGACGGAGTGGACAACAGCTCTCGGATGTCCACCATATTTGTTTCGCCTCTGACCTACGAGGTCCAGGCAGTCAAGCCATCGGTGGATGCCGTTGCGGAATTCAAGGTGATTACCAACAACGTCTCGGCCGAATACGGATACCGGATGGGGGCCAAAGTTCTGGTTTCGACCAAGTCGGGGAGCAACGACTTTCATGGCTCGCTTTTCCACTACTACCGCGGCCACACAATGGGTGCCAATAATTTCTTCTTCAACCGGCGTGGCCAGGATAAGCCCCAGTTCATTCGCAACCAGTTCGGAGGAACCGTGGGAGGGCCGATCATCGCCAGCAAGACCTTTTTCTTCTTCAGCTATGAGGGTTCGCGACTTCGCAAGGGATTTTCGGGCTCTCCAGCCACGGTTCCCAGCCGGGAAATGAGAATGGGGGACTTTTCGCTGGAGGCTCCCGGATTTCGCGATATTTACGATCCGCTCACACTCGTGGGCACGGGATCGGGTGCCACACGATCACAATTCCCCAACAACAGAATTCCCCAGGGCCGGTTTGATCCCGTTGGCGCAAAAATGCTCGATTTCTACCCGCTCCCCAATATTCCAGGCCGGGAGCACCTTCCCCTCAACTACTTCATCTCCCCTGGCCAGGTAGACGATGGCGATGGGTATGACGTCCGCATCGACCACAACTTCAACGACAACCACCGCATCTTTGGTCGCTGGTCTGCCAGAGAGCGGTCGAACCTCGAGCCTTCACGTGTCCCGCCGCCGGCGTTTAGTAACAGTGGACTGCTGCTGGCCCTGGAGGCACAGAACCTTGCCTTGAATTACAGCGCGACCCTGAGCTCCAACATACTCAACGAATTTCGCTTCGGCTTTAGCCGGATGCCCAGCGCCTTTGATCTGGCCGATCCTACTGCTCCGAGCAACGCCAGTGTCGGGTTGGCTGGAACGCCGGAGCCCGATGAAGCTGGCACTGCATTGTTTGCTATAACCAAAAACCGCAGGAGCTCCGGATTCGGGCTCAGCACTTTAGGCCCTCCCGGTGATACCCCGAAAACGGATAATCTGAGGGGTTATCACATCTCGGAGAATGTCTTTTGGGACAAGGGCAATCACAGCCTCAAGTTTGGCTTTGAGTACCGCCAGATGCGCATCGCGCGTGAACCTGCCGGTTGGCGCCGCGGCTGGGGTGCCTTCAACGGTTTCTATACCTCGGAGGAGCCCAACAGTGGTGTCAGCCGGGGAACAACGGGCAATGCGGCGGCGGATTTTCTGCTCGGCATGGGTTGGGGCGAAGTTATAGGCACACCCACGGGTGAGGTGACCCGCACCCCTTACTACGGCCTTTATGTCCAGGATGATTGGCGGATTACACCCAAGTTGACGCTCAACCTGGGCCTTCGCTGGGAGCTTTTCGACGGTCCCTATTACCCGGGTGGAGCCGCAGCCCAGCCGCAAGTCGCACGGCTAAACTGGAGCGGCGACATCACCGACGAGACAGCACCCCAGCTGCCGATCGAGTTCACCGGATACGATTTCCCGAAAGACGGCGGCGATTGCGGGTGCGAAAGGGATACCGACAATTTCGCTCCCAGAGTTGGTTTAGCCTATCGCCTTACTGACACGACAGTCATCCGGGCCGGCGCGGGTTTCTTTTTCGGAGAGGCCGATTCCGCTGGTTTTGAAGCCGGGCGCTTTCAGGAAGGGCCTCCCAATGCGATCATTGAGCAATTCAATGGCGGAAGTCGAGAGCAGCCTGGGTACACCTTGGGCGGGACGGGGTTGTCACCAGTCATACCAGCAGACCCGACCGTTTTACCGAGAGGCACCATCGTCAGGGTAAACCCGCGAAAACTGCCCCAGATGTATACCGGGCAGTGGTTTCTGGATCTTCAACATCAATTACCCGGGAATGTCCTGATCACGTTCGGTTACACCGGCAGTTCGACCTCGCACCTGTCCTGGTGGCGCTTCATAAACAACCCGGCCACCCCGCACGCCTTCCTTACAAGAAACCAGAGAAGGCGCACCCGAGACGAGCTAAGCAACATCGAACTCAATTATGTCAGCAACGTTCTCAACGCCAATTACAATGCCTTCAGCTTCCGGACGGAAAAGCGCTTCAGTCAGGGCCTGACCTTTCTCAGTTCTTTCACCTATTCGAAGATCATCGACTACGGGCGTGAGATTGGGGAGAGCGGAACTGAAGGTCCTGGGACCGTTACGAATTACACGAAGGACCTCTTCCGAAACCGCGGACGATCCAACTTAGACCGGACCCTGAATTACAACTTGAGCTTCCTGTATGAGTTGCCGGCCGGGCCGGGCCGGGGACGATTCGAATCCGGGCCTGCCAGCTGGGTCCTGGGTGGATGGCAGGTGGGTGGCATCCTTTCGCTGCTTTCCGGCACCCCTCTGACTCACAACCTAAACCCCGATACCCAGAACACTGGAGGCCGGTTCGCCGGGGACCTGGTGGCGGAGCTGAATCTTCCGTCCTCCCAGCGCACCGTGGACCGGTGGTTCAATATCAACGCCGTCGTGCCGACGCAGCAGCCGGGTACCTTTGGCAATGCCGGCCGCGCCTTGATCGAGGCTCCGGGGTGGTCGAACTTTGATTTCACCGCCTCGAAGAACTTCTACCTGCCCATGGAAGGTCACTTTATCCAGTTGCGCTTCGAGTCGTTCAATTTCACCAACACCCCGCACTTTGGCAAACCGGATGTCGGCCTAGGGCCCAGCCCGACTGCAGGAATGATCCTCCGTGCGGACGATGCGCGGACTATCCAGTTTGCTTTGAAATACGTTTTTTGAGTCGAACTCAGAAAACGCCTACAAAGCGCTCAAGCCAAGAAGAGCCGCTCCCCCCGGAGCGGCTCTTCTTTTTGGTTTGACTCCTGAATTCCCCGAATTCAATGAGGGTGCTGAAAACGAAAGAAGATACAATTCAATCCATGTCGACTACGCCCTCGCGATGGCGCCTCTGGGTCTTTCGTTTGATTGCCGTCGTTGGCATCCCTGCCATGCTTGCTGTACTGATTGAGTCGGGATTGAGGATCGCCGAATACGGCACTCCCACGGACTTTACGGTTGAGAGTAAAATCAACGGTAGGCTAGCCAGAGTCGACAATCGCAGGTTTTCCTGGCAGTTCTTTCCCCGCAAGATCGCCCGTCCCTCGGAGCCCTTAGTCATTGAAAAGGACAAACCTGCGAATGCCTACCGGATTTTTGTCCTTGGAGCTTCGGCGGCGAAGGGAGATCCAGATGCCGCGTTCAGTTTCGGTCGCATGCTCGAGTTCATGCTGAGGGACAAGTACCCGGGGGTTGGCTTTGAGGTCTACAACACCGCAATAACGGCCATCAATTCCCATGTCGTGCTGGAAATCGCCAAGGACTGTGCCCAACGGGACAGTGATCTTTTTATCGTGTATCTGGGCAACAACGAAGTTGTGGGACCTTTCGGAGCGGGGACCGTGTTCTCCCCGATGCCTTCCAGCCTGTTTACGATAAGGGCCGCGATTCTGCTGGGGCAACTGAAAATCGGTCAACTAGTCCGGGATGTTCTGCGGCCGGCTGGCCAAAAAGAAGGTCCTGAGGTTTGGCTGGGCATGGAAATGTTCCTCGACAACCAGGTCCGTCGGGATAATCCAGGGATGAAAACGGTTTACCGCCATTTCAGGAGCAACCTGCAGGTGCTATGTCACACAGCCCAGAGGAGCGGGACCCAAACGATCCTGAGCAGCGTAGGAGTAAACATAAAGGACTGCGCCCCGCTCGCTTCGCTGCATCGCCCTGAGCTGACGGAAGACGACAAAGAAACATGGAACACACATTACCAGGCCGCAATTCGACACGAGACAGCCGAAAAGTTTGCCGATGCGATCCGTGAGTACCTGCAAGCGGAACGAATCGATGACCAGTATGCCGATCTGCACTACCGCCTGGGCAGAGCCTACTGGAAAACGGCAAACTTCGAGGAGGCCAAGGAGAGCTTCGCCAGAGCTTTGGAACAAGACACCCTGCGCTTTCGCGCGGACCGTGGAATCAACCGGATCATCCGAGAGACCGCTGTGTCACAAGGCGCCCGCAACGGGGTTCATTTCGTGGATGCGGTCAAGGCTCTCGAAGCCAAAAGCTCACACGGCACTCCCGGGCGGGAGCTCTTCTTCGAGCATGTTCACCTGAACTTTACCGGCAACTATGTTCTGGCAAAGACAGTATTTGACAAAGTAGCAGAGCTGTTGCCGCCCTGGGCAAAGGAGCAGGAGGATTCCCAACAAGATCTCCTCACGGAAGCCGACTGCGTCGATCGTCTGGTGTATACTGTTTATGACCGTTACCACTCCGAAAGTGACATGCTGAGAAGAATACAGCAGCCTCCCTTTACCAACCGATTGGACAATCCGGAGCAACAGGAACACAGTCAAAACAAGCTGGAACGCCTCACGCTATACAAAGAAAATGACGAACGGGAGCGATCCATTGCTCAGTATCAAAACGCAGTTCGGAAAGATCCGCTGGCCTGGCGTTTCCATTACAATTTTGCGCGTTTGTTGGATGTGTATAATGAACAAGAACAAAGGGTGGCGGAGCTGACGGCGCTCTTACAATCTATTCCTCACTATCCGCTGGCCTGGATGCAACGTGGAGATGCTCTCGCAGCAACAGCGGATTACCGGGAGGCCATCACCTCTTACCAAATGGCTCTGCAACACCAGCCGGACAATACTGCAGCACATGCCGATATCGGCATTGCTTATGAGAGATTGGGAAATATTCTCGCTGCCCAAGAGCACTTTGATATTGCCATTGAAGACAATCCTCAGGACTTCCCGCTGTTTGTCAAAATGGGCCAGCACAAGTCCTCCCTTGGAAAATACCAGGAGGCCCTTGGGTATTATCGGCAAGCTTTGAGAATTGACTCCCGAACTGGTGACGTCCTCAACAATATGGCCTTTGCTCAGTTCAAACTGGGCCATTTCGAAAAATCCATTGGGTATTATCAGCAAGCGCTCGAGTTCATGTCTGACAAATCGGGGACCTACAACAATTTGGGAAATGTGTTTGTGCCCATGGGAGAACTGGAGAAAGCCATCGACAGTTTCTCCCGGGCGCTGCAACTTGCCCCGGGGAATACGGTCGTCCGCACCAATCTGGCAAACACCCAGACGAAACTGGGACGTTTTTCGGAAGCGATCGAGAATTATGAAGTCATCCTGGAAGCCACCCCGGAGAACAGGGATGCTCGCTTCGGTCTCGCGAACGCATTGACGGACACGTCCAACTTTGGCGCAGCGATACAGCATCTGACCTTGATGTTGGAAACGGATCCGCAATACCCGGGCCTGGAAGGTCTTCTGGGACTTGCCCTGGCCAGAAACAGAGATTATGCGAAGGCGGTCCCATTGTTGCGAAAGGCGATTGAAAAGGAACCGGACAACTCCTCTTTGTACCTGAATCTGGGAAATACGTTTTTGGGGAGTGGCCAAGTTGAGAGAGCTGTGGAACAATATTTAAAGGCCTTGCAGCACAATCCAGATGATACCAGCGTTCACAACAACTTGGGCTACAGTTACGCGGCGCTGGAAGACTGGGAAAAGGCGGCTTTTCACTTTCGCCAGTATCTGGAGCATCAGCCGAACGATGCAAGGGCGCGGGATCAACTCAGCATTGCGCTCGGCAGATCAGGCAAGAAGCAATAATCTGGAAGGGACAAATCCTATGTTGCTCCCGGTTCTGGCCAGCCTGGCGGTCTTTCTCTTCGCTCAGACAGGGCTGACAGCTGGGTTTGCGCAGACTTCCAGAGGCCACCTGACAGGTGCCCTCGCGCGACGGAGCTGCGGCGGGAGGCCTCCTGGCTCAGCTATCGACCAGAAGAAGTTTCAGCATTCCCTACGCCCGCTCCAGCATCGGCTCCGCTCGGCCCCTGAAGATCCCGGGCTTCATCACCAGCTGGGACTCCTGTATGAAAGTCAGAATCAGTTTCTAAAGGCAATCGGGGAGTATCGGGAGGCTGTTCGGCTGGACAGCAGCTCGGAGGAGTTTGCCCTGGCCCTGGCATCGATTTTCTTTCACTGCTGGCAGAACCAGCAGGCGATCGAAGTGCTGCAAGGTTTTCTTCAAACCAGGCCTGATTCTATTCCCGGCATCCGGCTACTGTGCCGGGTGCATCTGCGGGAAGGAAAATACGATCGGGCGTTGAGGCTGGCCAAGGAATACGTGCGCTTGGACCGTGGCGACAGCTACGGGCACTATCTGCTGGGATTGGGCAACAAGGGATTGGGTCAGTTCGAGCATGCGAGAAATGGATTCGAGCGATCCGTGGAGCTGAACCCGTCGTTTGCGGACGCCTATGTGAAACTCGGCTTGCTCTACAGCAGCGATTCCACGACTTTTCCCCGGGCGGTCGAGAATTTACGAAGGGCCATTGGGCTGGGTTTGACTCGGCCAGATGTCCACAAAGACCTGGGCTTTGTTCTTCTCAAACTCGGGCAGCACCAGGAGGCAATTGCTGAACTGGAGCTGGCACTGAAGGAGAGCCCGGACTACATCGAGCCCTATTACCTGCTGGCCGATGCCTACCGAAAGCTGGGGATGAAGGAGAAGGTGGCCTCTGCCGTGGAAAGATTCCAGTCCCTGAGGTCAGCGGCCCAAGAAGTGGAGAATGAGGTCGAGAGGTATTACTGGGAAGGAATGGACAGCCTCGCCGAAAGCCAACCCGACCAGGCATATGCGTCGTTCCTGAAAGTGCTTCAAATCTCCCCCGAAATGCATCCGGCTCTGTATCGTCTGGCCCAGATCGATTCCACGCGAGGTGATGTTCAACGCGCACAGAAGCGCATTCGCCGGGCCATACAGCTATACGCGCGGGACCCCGAATACCACTTTCTGCTGGCCAACTCCCTGGCGCCGCGCGACTCCGAGAGAGCTATCGATGCCGTCCGGACAGCGATCGACTTGAATCCCGCCGTGGCGGACTTTCACAATCTGCTGGCGAATCTGCTTTCCGCCGGGGGAAACCATCACGCCGCTATTCTAGCGTACCGCCAAGCGATAAAAATAGACGCAAACGATCCCGTCCCCCACCTGAATCTTTCCACCGCTCTACGGAACGTTGGTTCCGTGGAGGAGAGCGAAAGGGAAAAAAACATCTACCTCCGTCTGATAACCACAAGGAGTCCCGATTAGATGCGGAGGCGATATCTGGCGGCCAACCTCCTACTTTTCGTGCTGCTCGGGCTCGAAGCTCGCAACCTGCACGGCTCATCCCCCTCGTTCTCCTTCGTCGACGTGACCGCGGAGGCCGGGATCCGGTTCCTCCATCGAAACTCTCCCACACCCAAAAAGAACGTAGTCGAAACCATGGGGTCGGGCTGCGCTTTTGTAGACTTCGACGCAGACGGCCACCTGGATGTTTTTCTGCTCAACGGAGGTCGGACTCCGGGAACCGACAAGAGTCTCTCGTTCGATCACGCACTGTATCGAAACAGGGGAGACGGCACCTTCGAACAGGTGACTTCGAAAGCGGGAATCGAGTCCAATCAGCACTACGGAATGGGAGTTGCCGTCGGCGATTACAACAACGATGGTTTCGATGATCTTTTCATCACCAATTTCGGCGGGCCGGATATCCTCTATCGCAACAATGGGAACAAAACCTTTGGCAATGCGACCCGTGTGGCGGGTGTAGCAGGAGATGGTCGCTGGAGTACCAGCGCGGCCTTCCTCGACCATGACAACGACGGTGATCTGGACCTCTACGTGGTTCGTTATCTCGACCATTCCTTTGAGAAAAACCCCGTCTGTCAAGAAGGACCCATCGTGGTTACCTGTGGCCCCATGGTTTTCAACGGGGTCTCCGATGTCTTGTATCGGAATAATGGCGACGGCACCTTTGCCGACGTGAGTCCGCAAGCAGGAATCGCTCTACCCGGAGGGAAGGGTCTAGGAGTCGTGCCGGTGGATTACAATCGAGATGGCTGGGTTGATATTTACGTGGCCAACGACTTCGTCGACAATTTTCTCTTTGAAAACGAGGGAGCCGGCACCTTTCGCGAGGTGGGACTCCTGTCAGGAACCGCGCTCGACGAGCACGGGCAGCCTCAGTCAGGCATGGGAACCGCGGCCGGCGACTACGACGGGGACGGGATTTTGGACATCGCAGTCACCAATCTCGACCGGGAATACCTGGCTCTCTACCGAAACCGCGGCGACGGTTTCTTCGAGGACATGAGCGCCCATACCGGCATCAAACTCGCCAGCCGGCCGTTTCTTGGATTCGGTCTGGCCATGATGGATGTGGACAACGATACAGATCTGGATCTGTTCGTCGCCAATGGGCACATCCAGGACAACGCAGAACAGGTTCGCGCAGATGCGGTTTACCGGCAACCAAAACTGCTTCTGGAAAACGTGGGCGCCCGCTTCGAGGACGTCACTGCTGATCGTGGAAAGGCCTTGACAGTGCCCGAGGTCAGCCGCGGTCTGGCGTGGGGCGATTACGACAATGACGGGGACCTGGATGTACTGATCAGCAATTGTGGCGGAAGCCCGGCGCTGCTGCGCAACGATGGGGGCAACCGAAATCCCTGGCTGCAATTGAGACTGGTCGGGGAGAAATCAAACCGAAACGGATTCGGAGCTGTTGTGGAGCTCAAGGCCGGTCCGAAACGCCTGGTAGCCCAGGTAACCTCGGCCGGAAGTTATCTGTCGGCCAGCGACTACCGGGCCCATTTCGGCCTGGGCGACTACCAGGGCTCCCTGGAGGTGACGGTTACTTGGCCCAGCGGAGTTCGGGATTCTCTCAGCGACCTGCAACCCCGGCAGCTAGTGGTCTTGGAAGAGGGGACATCCCCCTAGTTTTCCACAATAGATGGTAGAGAGGGAAAACTAGGGGGACGTCCCTAGCCGATAGAGGTGGGTGCGGGTACGTAGATAGAAAGCATTGCCGGCTATTGCTGGAGAGGCGAGGAATCCGTCATCGAGTGAGTTTTCCGCCAGCACTTCGAAGCTTCGGCCCGCTCGAATGGCGGTGGCCTTTCCTGCTTCACTGAAAAACCAGATTCTCCCGTCGGCGTAGACGGGCGACGCGGAATAGCTGCCTCCCACTCGCTTCTGCCAAACCTGCTCACCCGACCGAGCGTCGACACAAGTGACGATCCCATTGTCGTCAGAGATCATGTAGATGAGGGCATCGATGAGGAGAATCGAAGGCTTTCTGGAAACCCCGCGAGCCGCCCTCCACTCGAGATGGGTCGGCGTGATGTGGCCCTCTCCGCCTCCCCGAACTGCAAACAATTGTCCTCGACCGAAGCCAGTAGGGTAGTAGACCATCCCATGGCCGACAACCGGGCGCGTGCCGGCGGAGTGCTGTCCGCGCTCCTCGACACGCCAGATCTCCTTTCCGCTCGAGGGATCGTAACCGTATGCCGCCTTCGCTCCCAGGCTGATCAGCTCCGTGCGTCCATTGAGGTTCGCAACGTGGGGCGTCGAGAAGGCCTTGCGAAAGTCGCCCTCCCTGACTGGCTTGCCGCTCTCATCCAGATCCTGAAAATCGATCGATCTGTCCGTGCGCCAGACGGTCTCACCGGTAGCTTTGTCCAGGGCCGTGACAAACTGGTGATCGCTTCCGTCGAAATTCATGATGAGCAGGTCTTCGTACAAGATGGGTGAGGAGCCGGCTCCGCGATAGTGATTGCACTCGATATCCCGGCGCTGCCAGATCGTCTCGAAGCTCTCCGTGTCGATGCAGGCAGTGCCCGCCGCCCCGAACGTGACGTAGACTCGGCCGTCCTCGATGACCGGAGTCGGAGAGGCATAGGAGTTGAACTCGTGACAGAACTGGGGCTCGGCAACTTCGAAGAGCTCCCGGTCTCTGATGATTTCACCTGTATCGCGACTGAGACACAGAGCGTATCTCTTGCGACCGTCTGTGGTGGCTGTGGTCAGCCAGATCTGATCTCCAAAGATGACCGGCGATGACCACCCGCGACCGTGAATAGGCGTCTTCCAGGCCACGTTGACACTTTCACTCCATTCCAGGGGAAGGTCGCTTGCGTCGGAGTGACCGTTGCCATATGGACCGCGGAACTGGGGCCAATCGCCCTCCGCCTTTGCATAGTCTTCGGTACTGGCCTTGATGGCGACCGTCTCTTCGCTGTTATCTCCACCCGAGACACACGAAGTCACGAGCGTCAGAAGAACCACCAACACTCGCGAAACATACCTTTTAGAGTGAATCATCGATCCCTCACGTTTTAAACCAAGAACGGCGAGAACGGCAAGAATCCCGTTGGCGCACCTCTCACGAGTCTCTCCCGGCGCCACGCCACCTTTTCTTGACCTCACGTCCGTAATGCCAGACGAGCAAAGCCAACATGACAAGAGCGGAGATCAACGAAAGATAGTGCAGGAGTGTCAGTAGCGGGATCATGCCGTCTCCTCAGTCGTTTGCTCGGAAGGCTTGAAGAGCAGGCCCAAGCGCCAGTGCCGGGTCAGGGGAACCGCGGCGCCAAAAGTCAAAAACGCTACCAGGGTACCGAAAAGCGCCGGTCCCAGATCTCCTGGAGATCCAAGGGCGAAGCGCCAGATCAAAGTCGCCGCCCATCCGGACAGCATGGAGGCAACCACCGCATACACGCGGTCCTTCTTGTAAGCAAACACCCCGATCAGAAACGGCAAGACCATGCTGGGAGCCCAGAGGTCATAGACGAATTCCAGAGTATCCGTGATATTGCTGAAGAACAGCGCGCTAACGGCCGCGCAGGATCCCGCCACCAGCGTGGTCCATCGAGCGACTCGTAGCAGCTGCCTATCACTCGCGTCATGGCGAATGTGCTGCTGGTAGTAGTCCTTCATCACAATCGTGGCCAAGCAGGACAGGATGCTATCGGCCGATGACATGACGGCCGCGATGATCGCCGCGATCATGACCCCGGCGAAGATAGGGTGGAAAGTCGTCCGGACCAATGCGGGAAACGCCATCTGCGTCGCCTGACTCCGGGCCTCTTCGGCCGAAACCGCCAGACCAAGCGCTTCGGCATGCTGGACGATTTCCTGCCTTTCCGCCTCGACCGCCTGTCGTACCTGAGGATCGATCTGAGCGGATGTCCCGAGCACGAAGGTTGCAATGGGCAAGAAGAGGATCAAGAGAATTCCGGCCCCCGCCATTCCCAACCGGGATTGCGCCGCATCCTTGGCGATAAAGCAGCGGACCGTGAACGCAGGAACAAAGAGCTCGCCCAGCATGAAGGCAAAGAACAAACTCGTGATGCGAACCCCGGACCACTGACTCGTCATCACGAATTGTCCCGACATCGCCCCGCCGGCCATCGCGGCGAATCCGCCGTTTCGTTCGACCAAAATGGCCGCCGCGGCCCCGATCCCGACCACCAGGATCGTGAATTGCAGCACATCGGTTTTGACTACAGCCCGAATGCCACCGACCGTCGAGTAGAAAATCGTAATCGAAGCCCCGATCAGCAGCGCAGTCTCGTAGGAAACACCCAAAATGGCGTTGGTGACCGTTCCCATGGCCACCATCTGAGCCGACAGGATTCCGATCGTGTATACCAGGCAGCTGACGACGGCCAGTTCTCGCGCCAGACGGCCATACTTGAGCTCGAAGTAATCGCCCACGGTTACCAGGTTCAATCGACGCAATCTCGGCGCCACCCAGAGTCCGACGAAAATCAATTGCAGGTGCCATGCACAGGTGACAAACGCGGCGGCAATACCGACTTCATAGACCCGCGAAACCATTCCCATCGACGCTCCACCGCCAATCATGGTCGCGCCGATCGTCGCGATCAAAACGATCCAGGGGACATCCCGGCCCGCCAAGGTGTAGTCCGCGGAAGTCCGAACCTGGCGTGCCGATCGAATCCCGATCCACAGGAGCAGAAAAAGGTAGGCTCCCAGGGTACCTAGCTCGAAGACTTGATCCACGCAGACCTCAATTCACTCTCTAGCCGGGTCCTGCTATCCGGTCGTTGAATATTGGAGCGTACTTCTCCGCCGCCGTATTCTATTGTAGAAAAGCCACGAGCAGGACAATATATTGTCCCCGTAGGCCGCTCACGCAGCGCGGCTTGACCGCGCTATCCATGAGCGGCATTCTAGTTCAAAGTCAGTTTTAAAAAAAACGCGCCTTGCCAAGGAGACCCTCTTGTTGAAGCGACTGAGTTTCTTCCCCGTTTTCCTATCAATCGTCTTGGGCTCTGCCGGGGCCAGTCAGGAGCGGCTTCCCAACATCGTTGTATTTCTGGCGGACGATCTCGGATGGGGAGATCTGGGGTGTTACGGGCACCCCGCGATCCAGACCCCGAACCTCGACCGATTCGCGGCGCAGGGAATGAAGTTCATGCAAGCATACTCCGCGAGTGGAGTTTGTTCACCATCCCGTTCCGCGATTCTCACCGGCCGGACTCCCTATCGCAACGGTGTTTTCACCTGGATTCCCGAGGGTTGCCCCATTCACCTCCGCAAAGAAGAGATCAGCATCGCGACCTTGCTGAAACGAAAAGGATACGACACCTGCCACGTGGGCAAATGGCATCTCAACGGTCACGTCGAAGCCAATGAGCATCTGGATCAGCCGCAGCCCTCGGACCACGGCTTCGACTGGTATCTGGCCACTCAAAACAATGCGTTCCCCAACCACATGAACCCCACGAACTTCGTTCGTAACGGTGCAGGGGTTGGCCGCCTGGAAGGACCCTCCGCGGTTGTGATCGTAAAAGAGGCGATCCGTTGGCTGAAAGACCATCGACATCCGACCCGGCCATTCTTCGTCAACGTCTGGACCCACGAGCCACATAAACCGATCGAGTCGGATCCAAGCTTTCTCACACAGTACCCCGGCCTGGAACCGGATCTCGCCCAGCATCACGCCAACGTGACCCAGCTCGATCACGCGTTTGGACTTCTCATGAAAGCCCTCGATGAAATAGGAGAAGCGGACAATACCTTCGCCGTGTTCACCTCCGACAACGGTCCCGAGGGAAGTGGCCTGCGAGCGCGGACACGAGGCTCAACGGGTGGGCTCCGGGGTCGCAAGCGCGATGTTTACGAAGGGGGGATTCGCGTCCCGGCGATCGTTCGCTGGCCCGGGAAAGCGCCGGCAGGAAGGGCAAGTCAGGAACCGGTTATCGGAACCGATATCTTTACGACGCTCTGCGATATCACCGGTGTTTCCATTCCCAGCGACCGTACCATCGACGGCGTCAGCCTGGTCCCGGCACTGCACGGCAACCCACTGCAGCGTTCACTCCCTCTTTACTGGCGGAGCAATCTGGCCCGAAACGGCATGGAGATCGCGCTGCGGATCGGCGACTGGAAGCTCATCAGCGACTACGGCTTCCTTCGCTTCGAACTATTCAACCTCCGCCAAGATTCAGCGGAGAAAAACGATCTTTCGCAAAGCAACTCACAGGCAAAGATGAACGAAATGTCTCGAGCCCTGTGGAACTTCGAGCAGCAACTGCAATCAGAGCGTTACACCTGGCCGGAGGTTGCGCTTCCGGAATGGAACATGCGGCTGAAGCGTGCATTGTCGCAGTAGGCCGCTCTCTCCAGTGAGCGGTGCTTTTTCAAAGATTTGTTGCATCTCGCGGCGCGCGATGCCTACGAGAGACGCGTGCAACTTGAGGTATAATGGAATCACAAATCAAGATAGGGATCGCCTCATGAGAACAGAAGCAGTTGGTTCCGATTCGAAGATCGTCGCCGCCTACAGAGAAAAGACTCCGGGCTCCGGACATTTGGCCGAAACGGCCAGGGAGTTCTTTCCCAGTGGAATCACGCACGATGCCCGGCATCTGCACCCCTACGGCATCTATGTCACTTCCGCCCGAGGATCCCACAAGTGGGATGTGGACGGTAACGAGTACATCGACTACTTTGGCGGCCACGGGGCACTCTTGTTAGGCCACAATCATCCAAAAGTTTTGGCCGCCATGCACGAAGCTGTCGACAACGGAACCCATTTCGGTGCCGGTCATCCCCTGGAAGTCCGGTGGGCACAGGCAGTTCGGCAACTGATTCCGAGCGCCGAGCGGGTCCGTTTCACGTCTTCCGGTACCGAAGCCACACTGATGGCGGTCCGCCTGGCACGCGCGCACACGGGAAAACGTAAGATCGTCCGATTCAAGGGCCATTTTCATGGCTGGAACGATCACATGGCTCCAGGGTACACCTCGCATTTCGATGGCTCCCCCACAATTGGCGTCCTGCCGGGCGTGGCTGAAAACGTGATCCTTCTGGAGTCGGGCGACATCGATGCAGTTCGCAACGCCCTGTCGACGGATTCTGACATTGCAGGCGTGCTGCTGGAACCGACCGGTGCGTTCTTCGGAAAAGTGCCGATCGCACCAGAGTTTTTGTCTGCGCTCCGAGAGCTTACCCACCAGCACGGCGTCGCGTTAATCTTCGACGAGGTCGTGACGGGTTTTCGAGTATCGCCCGGAGGGGCTCAGGGCCACTACGGCATCACTCCGGACCTGACCACACTTGCCAAGATCGTTGCGGGGGGACTGCCCGGCGGCGCGGTCGTGGGACGCAAGGAAATCCTCGACGTTCTGGATTTCGATGCCGCAAAAAACGCGGGCAAGGAAAAAATTCAACACCAGGGTACCTACAACGCCAACCCCGTGTCGGCGGCGGCGGGCGTCGCGGCACTGGAGATTGTTGGCTCCACCGATGCATGCGAACGTGCCAGCAATTCGGCAGCTGGGTTGCGCAGCAAACTGAATGCAGTGCTGGAGCAGGAAGCAGTCACCTGGGCGGTCTATGGGATGTTTTCCGCATTCCACATCTTCACGAATGCCAAGGGCAGGAATATCACCCCGGATACTTTCGACGCCTTCCAGTATGACTCGGCCGAGTTAACGACGAACCCACCTGGGCTCGTTGGCAAACTGAGGCTGGCCATGATCATCAACGGTGTAGATATCGCCGGCTGGCCAGGAGGGAATCTGTCGGCCGTACACACTGAGGATGACCTCGCCAAAACGGCAGACGCCTTCCGTGAATCCTTGAGGATGTTGAAAGAGGACGGAGCAGTGTAGAATGCACCGCTTTGCGCTGTGCGCTTAGCGCTTGGCGCCTAGCGCAAAGCGGTCATGCTATACCGGATCCACCGGAACAACCCAGCCGAACTCGTCTGGTTCGGTCCGCAGTTGTATTCCCAAGAGCTTGCTCTTCAATTTCGACGCGACCGGTCCCGGCACGTTTCGGAATTCCCTTTTCCAGCCATCCTCGTCTCCGAGGACGCCGACGGGAACAACAATGGAGGCCGTGCCACAGCAAAAGGCCTCGGTACACTTTCCGGATTCGATCTCTGACTTGAGCTCTTCGATGTCCAGCCTTGTCTCTTTGACGGGAATCTCCAGCGACCTGGCCAGCTTCAGCAGGGAATCCCGGGTGTTTCCACTGAGGATGGTGTCGGTCAACTCCGGAGTCAGCGCCGTGCCATCGACCACGGCAAAGAAATTCATTCCGGAGAGCTCTTCCACGTAGCGCCGATGAACTGCGTCCAGCCAGACGCTCTGCTGGAAACCGAGCTCCTGGGCTTTGAGCGTTGCCCGCACGCCCCCTGCATAGTTTCCGCCGGTCTTGGCCGCCCCGATGCCGCCGGGGGCCGCACGGCAATACTCTCTCTCGATAAGGACGGCGATCGAGCCTTCCGAGAAATAGCTGGCCGAAGGACTGGCCATGACCACGAAACGAAAGTCTTCGGGAGGAGCAATTCCCAATCCCACTTCCGTGGCAAACATGAAAGGCCGGAGGTAGAGAGATTCACCCGACCCCGTTGGAATGAAAGGGGCTCCGTAGGCCGAAATCGCATGAACTGCTTCCATGAAGTAGGCCTCGGGAATCTCCGGCATCCCCATCCGGGCTGCCGAACGATTCATTCGGCTCCCGATATAGTCAGGGCGAAAAAGGCTCACGCCCAAGGTCTCGGATCGATAGGCCTTCAGGCCTTCGAAGACCTCCTGCGCATAATGCAAGACCTTGCATGCAGGATCTATTTCGAAGGGACCGTACGGAACCATCTCGAGCGTACCCCACTGCCCTGCGTGGCAATCCGCAACTACCAGTATCGGGAGGTTGGTTTTGCCGAAGGTTTGCTTTGCGGGAAGGGTGAAGTTGCGAAGTGCTTCCAGGGCCTCCGGTGCGACTTTCAGGTTTTCGTAACTCATTGAATCATCCAGTATAATTGGCACTCGTTTCATGGACCGGTCCGGGGGGATGATTGCTGCAGCGGACCCAAGCGCTTATTTTGCATGCCTTTGGAGAGCGTTGTCAAACCAAAACCCATTTGACCCCGTGAGCGAAAACACCGATGATAGTTCAGTCGGAATACGTTGCCGTCAGTTGTCTGGCTGGCATCTGTTCAACAGGGGGTCCAACATGCCTTTGGTGGAGGTTTCACGAAACCCTGCGCTGATTACGAATGAGGCCATCGCCACACTGGTGGACGCTTTGCCACAGATCGCTGTCGATGCGTTGACCACTCAGGAACGCGCACTCACGCTTGGGGATGTCGACGTCCGAGTTCGGGATTTCGGCCCATTCGAGAAGACCCAATATGGATTGCAAATCACCGTGAGCGCAAGCCACTCCGATTCCCGGCACAAAAACTTGGGAGAGCGTCAAAGCCAGATCATGCAAAACATTCGGAGTCTAGGTCTGCTCCCCGCGGGCATCAAGGCTTACGTCTGGCTCGTTCTGCCTCCGGCCGCCTACGACGAATTTATCACGTAGGCACTAAGGAATCACCGGTAGCACGAGACGTGAGGGATATCGGCTCGAATGATGGATCGCGTTCTCCGCTTCTTTCCAGCGCGTCTCATCATAATTGTTGCCGCCGGTATTGAGGTTGCGGTCGAAGCGCGGAAAATTGCTGCTGGAGACTTCCAAACGAATTCGATGACCCGGAGCGAAGTAGTTGCTGACGGCGTGTAGGCTGACCGTCAATTGGTAAACTTGCCCCGGCATCATCCAGACTTTCTTTTCGTAGCCTTCCCGGTACCGTGCCCGGAGGATTCCCTCCTGCACGTTGTAGGCCTTGCCGTCGGGATGGACGTCGACCAACTTGCCCGTGAAATCGGTGTCGGAAACGTTCGATGAAACAAACAGCACGAGTTCGATCGGACCGGTCACCTCTACCCCCTTTTCCAGTACCTCCGTGGAGTAAACCAGCACATCCTGCCTGGCTTCAAGCTCCGATTGATCGAAGGCACCGGCTACCGCGTCCGGAGTTCCGGTGCAGCACATGGGTCCCCCCACCGATGGAACAGGCGTTTGGGGATCGTAGACGAACCGATCGGCAGCATCGCTGCCTTGCGCCTTCGCGCTCAAGACTCCAGTGCCGAAACGACTGTTCGCGCGACCGTCACTCTGAAGATAGTATGGGGTATATCGCGTCCGCTCGAGCGGCCATTCGCGTTCCGCTCGCCACTCGTTTTTTCCCATGACGTAGATCTGGACCTTGACGGTATCGGTGACTCCGTTGTTGATGCCTTTGAGCCAGTAATCGAACCATCGGAGGTAGAGTCCCCAGTAGTCCAGCCGGGCATCCCCCACGTTGCGTTCGCCGACTTCGGTGGAGCGAGTCGCCACCTCGGAACGGCAATGGACTGTGGGAGAAATCAGAGCAAACTGATTCTGGCGCGCCTCCGCGCTATCGCTCTTTTCTCCAAGTAGGTTGAACAGATCCAGCGTGTCGGCCACGCCGTAGTCATACCAGGAATTCACGTGCAGAACTGCAACGTCGAATCGGTCCGTCTCCCGGACGTAGCCGAGTTGTTCGTACCAGGGGTCTGCCGGTTCGTGCGAGACGAATCCCTCGAAGTCGGTCGGCGGACCGCCGAGTTTCTGAAGCATCTCTACCAGCGGAAGGCTTCTCCAACCGCTTCCAAAGTCGACCGGACCGGGGACCGGACGCGGATTGAAGTACTCACCATACCGGGCGTAAAAGTCATCCGGCGCTCCCGGCGGCGGACGGAGAAAGAGCTTGGTTCCGTTGTTTCGGAACCAGCCGAAGGCGGCGGCGAGCTCGAATGCCCCACCGGTAATCAGTCCTGCCCATCGATTCACTCCACCCGCGGCCTGCGAGATCGCCGCGACATGATTGGGGTTCCGGGTCGCGGCCAGCTGAATCTGATCTTCCCCGAGATAGGAACAGCCGTAGGTCCCGACCTTGCCGCTCGACCACGACTGCCGGGCCAACCAAGTAACGGTATCCGATCCGTCTTCCCGTTCCGCAGCGTTGATCAAGAAGTTCCCTTCCGATTCAAACCGCCCGCGGACATCTTGAACCGCCACGACGTAACCCTGACCGGCAAAGAAACGCGCGTCCGATTTATCCTGGCGGCGCGAGTTCTTATTGTAAGGAGTCCGAACCAGAACGACCGGAAGCTTGTCTCCCGCACGCTCGGGAAAATAAAGGTCTGTCGACAATCGAACCCCATCCCGCATCGGAATCCAGACGCTCTTCTCCAACCGCACCGCGTGTTTCGGCGCCGGCCTCCCAAAAGGCCCCCCATCATCCTTCCCGAGTGCAAAGTCGCCCAATAACAGAACTCCGAGAATAAGAAGCCAATGTCGCCGATTATTCGATTTCATTGCTTTTCTGTCCTAAATCTTGTCGTGCACCAAAAACTCGATGAAGACGTGCCGCTCTTCGACTCACGCGTCCACTAGCTCTTAAGTAACTGCTTCGCGGATCTGCTGCTATACGTGTAACTTAGCAAATCGTCAAAAACCACGTTTTTGCACGGTGCGCGGCGCAGTTACGTTCCCAAGCGACTGGCGCGTTGCGCCGTCAGCGCTGAAAGCTCTCCAGTAACTGCTCGCGGATCTGCTGTTATATGTGTAACTTAGCAAATCGCCAAGAATCACGTTTTTCAGGCTGTGCAGTGCAGTTACGTTCCCAAGTGACCGGCGCAGCGCGCCGGTCAGTCGCTGATCGCTGAATGCTGACAGCTATTCCATCACCGGCAACGCCAGGTGCGAGGGATGCTCCGCGTCGTGATAAATCGTCTGTTGCGCGACCTTCCATTCCGTGTCCGTTGCCACCGGGTTTCCCGTGTTCTGATTGGGAGCGATGAAGGGATAACCGCTGCTCGAGACTTCGATTCGGACGCGATGGCCGGGCAGAAATGTATGGGCGAAATCGAAAAGATCGATCCGAAATCTCTCCGGTTTCCCCGGCGTCAGCAGTTGCGGTTCGTGCAATCCGTTTCGATATCGGGCTCGAATCACACCCAGGGGCAACGACGCCAACCGGACTGCACGGCCATCCGGAAACACATCGAGGATCTTGGCGGTAAAATCGGTGTCGCGCGCGTCACTGGCGGCGTAGAGCTCCACGTAGCTGCGTCCAATCACCTCCACGGGCTCCCTAAGGAGTTCGGTCGTATAGACCAGAACGTCGTCACGCCGCTCGATCGGACGGTGATCCAGCGGCATTTCCTCTCCGTTCAAGGCCGAGGGAACCGGGTTTTCGGGATCGAAGGTGAATCGATCCTGCGGCTCGCCCGCAGGCGGAACCGCCCAGCTCAGACTTCCGTCGCCGATGTATGAATTCGCTCGCCCCCCACTGTGCAGGTAGAGTTTCCGATACTCTACATCTGCCGGCGGAAACTGAGCGAAGTCCCGCCAGCGATTGTCTCCCGTTACATAAACGCGCGCTCGAGGAAAATCGTGCGTTCCCTTACCCTTCAGATAATGATCGAAGAAGGTCAGGTGGACCGCTTTGTTATCCACGACCGAATCGCCCGAAAATTCCATCTCGCCCAGTTTTGTCACACCCCCCAGAAACGTCTGCCGGTGGGTCCACGGCCCGGCAAGCAAAAACTGCTTTTCCTTGGCGGCAGAGTGCGTGGCCATTCCACGCCACATGAACATGGCCATGGGCTGGTCGGTGTCCCACCATCCGGTCACATGTAGTACTGGAATGTCGATCTGCCGAAAAACTTCCGGGGGAAACTGAACCTTCTTCCAGTAAGGGTCCCAGTCCGGATACTTCATGAACTTCCGGTACAGAGGAATCACTCTGCCGAATGCCTCGTCCATCGTGTTCAGTGGCCGATGCTTGAAGACCCGGTCCCAGTCCATGCCCCGGCTGTTGGCCGTCTGGTGGATCCTCGCCGATACGACATTGAGCCACGGGATGGACCAGCCCATGACCACGGCCCCGCCCAGATAGTTGAAGATTCCGTCGAGGCCACCGGCTGCAGTCGGGGCGATACACACCAGGTGGGGAGGACGGGCGCGGGCAGCCATCCACTGCACCCCACCGAGATAAGACACACCCATCATGCCGACCTTCCCCGTCGACCATGGCTGCGCAGCCAGCCACTCCACCGTATCGTAGCCGTCTTCAGCGTCGTCGAGATGAAAGTTGTAAACTCCTTCGGAGTCCCCTCGTCCCCTGACGTCCTGAACCGCGAGGACATAACCCCGAGTGACAAAATAGTCCCCGTGCTCCGGGTACCGCAGCAGTCCCATCGTCTTCAAATACGGTGTCCGCATCAGGATCACGGGATAGCGGCCCTCTTCGACAGGCATCCAAATATCGGCGGAGAGATGGACTCTATCACGCATCGGAATACGAACGTCGAATTTCCTTTGGACCTGATGCCGAACTTCATCCCCGGCCCACACGAGCCGCAAGCAGGGATGCCAAAGCAAAAGACCCAGCGTCAGTCCCATCGCAACACGAAAGCGACGACATCTTTGCATGATCGCGTCTCCCAAGAACATTATTAGATACGCCGGCGAAGAACACGGCCCCCGGGGTCAACTGACAACACCGTGTCAGTTGTCCGTGGGAGCGAGGCGTTTCAGTTCCTCGAACCAGTTCAGAACGACGATCAGTTGAGGCTCTGTCTGCTTGACTTCCTTGACCATCAGAAATCGCTGGCCGTCGGGGTGAATGTCGTAGTCTCTATCTTCTTCATAAACATAGGATTCCTCGAACAGTTCTTTGGCGACCCCGTGGGAAAAACTGGATTCGCTCGTGATCTCGACGACCATCATCTTGTCGCCGTTGCGATAGAAAAGCTCCTTTCCATCGGGTGACCAGGCGGGTGTTTCTCCCCCACCCCCTGAGATCGTCCATTTCCCCTTGTCTACGTCAGGGAAGGGGCGGACATAGATTTCGTTCTCGCCCGACTCGTCGGACGTGTATGCCATCCAGCTCCCGTTGGGTGAGACTTCTGCATGCGATTCACTGAATTCCTCATTGAGCAGTAGTCGTTGCGTGCGCTCACCTTCCATCGGCAGTACTCCAATATCTCTGCCATAGAACACCAGCTGTCCATCGGCCGACCAGCAAGACGGTGCCGCGTCGCTCGTCATCAATAGATCAACAGGCCCTGTATCATCAGCCCTTTTCCAGTACACACCGCCAGATCCACGACGCGAAAAAAAAACGATGCGCCTACCGTTGGGCGTCCAGATCGGATGACCGTCGATAGACGGGTCGCGTGTGAGCCTGGTTTGCGTGCGGTACCCCAGGTCATGAATCCACACGTCCCAGTTGCCCGCCTCCACGACGGTCATAACCACCCTTTGGCCATCGGGTGAAATGCGAGGCCACGCATACTGGCGCGGCGCAGTACCAAGGGGATCCTCCTTACCCTCTCGATCGACCCATACCAATATTCGTTCGGACGATGAGGTCCTTGGGACGTAGAGTAGTGATCCCTCGTCCGATAGACTGAAGTTCACTACACCGCTGTTGGGTTTTGTGTTTATATTCTCTAGCACCCCGACAGGATTACCAGTGATTGCTAAGCCGTCAAGATCAAAGGCTACAGCCCACAAGGCTCCGTCTAGGCCATAAACAATATGCCCCGTAGGAGTGTAATGGGGATGGCTCCCCGAAATGCCAAGGTATTTGTAGTCTTTTGTCTCCAGGTCGAGCACGGCAATCTGATTGCCCTGCTCCGTATTGATCGTAAAGAGAACTGCCTCGCCGTTGGGTAGGGTTTTCGGCCATTGATGACTGGTTTCACCCTTTTCAGAATCTGGCGTGGTCAGGACCTCAGGCTCTGCCCCCGCCTCTGCTAAGTGAAACAGCCCGGTCGTTGCTGTCCCCAAGATGATACTCCCATCCGTTTCCCAGCACGCTCTCATCTGGCGTAGAGTGGCTAGGCCTTAGTCCAGCGTGATTTTTTGCATGAGGAGGAAGAAAAGCCCTGGAACGTGTGCCGTTACGGGATAAAATGCGTTTGATATATTTACAAGACATCCCGAAAGGAGCACATTCCAGGTGAATAAAAGAAACCACAGAATCCTCCTCCGAGACAAGCAAAATCTTACACGCCGGTTGGAAAGAAATCAGTTTGAGGACCGGTCCGATCCTATGTTCAAGGACTCCAACACCTACTACGAGATCGCCGAGAGAACGCGCGCCATCGGATCTGGTGGTATCGGAGCCATTCACAAGCTCGTGTGTAAGCTTGGATTGGACAAAGATATCAACAGAAACATCGTTTTGCTCAAGTACCACTTTCCTTACTGGGAATCCGATCATGTACTGAACATCGCATACAACGTCTTGTCGGGTGGAACCTGTCTCGAAGATATCGAGCGGTTGCGCCAGGATGAGACCTACATGAACGGACTGGGAGCCGAGAGGATTCCGGATCCCACGACGGCTGGAGATTTCCTCCGTCGTTTCGATGAGGATTGGATCTTCGGACTTCAGGAAACCATCAATGAAACCCGAACCAAGGTGTGGAAGTTGCAGGATGCTTCCTTCCGGAAGGAGGCCATCATCGACGTGGACGGGACCGTCGCCGGAACCTTGGGGGAATGCAAGGAAGGAATGGACATTGCCTACAACGGGATCTGGGGTTACGCACCGTTGATCGTGACCTTGGCCAATACGAATGAGGTCCTCTATCTGATGAATCGGCCGGGCAACCGTCCCTCTTCCGACGGAGCGGCCGAGTGGATGGACCGGGCAATCGATCTGGTGTCGTCGGTGTTTACGAAGGTCTGGCTTCGGGGCGACACGGATTTCTCGCTGACGAGAAACTTCGATCGCTGGGACGAGCGGGTTGGTTTTGTCTTTGGTTATGACGCCAAGCCGAACCTGGTCGGGATGGCCGATGCCCTGCCGGAGAGACAATGGAAACCGCTCGAGCGGCCTCCTCGTTATGAGGTCAAGAGCGAAGAACGGCGCCGTCCGGAAAACG
>CBDFLD010000022.1:0-1218846 GCA_965249005.1 Acidobacteriota bacterium | reverse complement strand
CAACCCCGACAGCTGGCGCTACGAGCTCAACAACTCACCGCTCAAGGCGACCCGCCAGGTCGAAGCCATCGTCGCCATCGTCTCCAACATCACCCGCGGCTCGGTGGGCGGCGGCCAGGACCTGCTCGAGCCCAACCCGGTGGTGGACATCCTCGAGGTGAGCCAGGGCGCCACCATCTATCGGGAGGGCGTGGACTGGCAGCAATCCGGCAACCACGTGGATTGGCTGGGGACGGGCAACGCACCGGCCATCGGCACCACCTATACCGTGCGCTGGACCTACACCAAGCAGAGGGTGAAAGGCTCGGACTATGTGGACGGCGGCTGGTTCGGCGTCTCGGGACATCCGGTGCGCGGCATATACTACTACGCGGTAACCGCCCGGGATGTTTACGGCGAGACCGCCTTCGTCTCCTACCAGTCCCGCTTCACCTACGCCGGCGAGATCAACCACCTTTCCTGGCTTCCGGTCGACGGCGCCACCGGCTACTCCGTCTACCGTGCTGCGGCAACCCCCCAACGCACCGACTTCATACGGATCAAAATGCTCCCCGCCACCCGGACCTCGTGGGATGACGATGGCGTGAATTTCCCCGAGAACCACCATCCGCCCGCCTCGAACACCAGCCACCTGGCCATGTCTCGGGTCCGCATCACCCTGGGCAACCTCAACGTCGTGAACTTCGGCCACAGCAGCGTCGGCGACGCGCCGGTCGAGGGTTCCAACTTCAGCATCGACTACGACTACACCCTGGGACGCAAGGACGTGATCTATGCCACGACCGGCGAGATCAAACGGCTGGAGGGTGCGCCGGCCGACCGGCCCAAGCTGCCCCTGGTCCCGGAAGGCGCCCTCGCCCTCGGCAGCATCGACTGCCCCCCCAACTCGGTCCAGATGCGGGTGGACAACTTCGGCCTCACCCGTGTCACCATGGACCGGATGCACGAGATCATCCAGGACGTCGAGGACCTCAAGTACAACGACGCGCGGTTCCAGATGAACTCGGAACTCCAGAACCGGGACGCCGACACCAAGAAGGGCATCTACTCGGACGATTTCTCAAGCGACGCCCAGTCGGACCGCTTCCATGAGGATTGGAGCGCGCGCATCGACCCGGTGCGCCGGTTCGTCGGTCCCGGCCGCGCCGCCGCCGCCAACGTGCTCGAGGTGGATCGCTCCGCGAGCCGGGCGCTGTTCAAAGGGAGCCTGGTCCTGCTGCCCGGCGCCGAAGAGGTGCTGATCGAGCAGAGCGACTGGTCCGAGGACAAGAACGTCAACCCCTACGCGGTGTTCGAGAAGCCCGAGGCCGGGGTCGAAGTCACACCCAACATCGGCCGCCGGGGACAGACCGGCGTCGCCGTGACGGGAGCCAACTTCACCCCCGGGCGCCACCGCCGTCACGGTGCGCTGCGGCGGGCAAGTGGTCGCCACGGGCGTCACGGCCGACGCGGCTGGACGGGTGAGCGCCTCGTTCGTGGTGCCCGGCAACGTCCCGAGCGGCAACCGCATCGTCGAGGTGAGAGACGGCACTTATTCCGCCCGGACGAACCTGCAAGTCAACGACCCGCTGGTCGTCACCCGCATCCAGCGCATCGTCGTCAACCGCACCATCGTGCAGCGCCAGACCATCGTCCGTAGGACCCCACCCCGGATCGTCCGCATCCCCGTCGTGCGCACCGTCTGGCGCTGGCGGTGGCGCTGGCGCCGGCGCGACCCCCTGGCCCAGACCTTCAGCTTCACCCGCAATCGGGTCGTCTCGGCCGTGGGAGTGCAGTTTACCCGGAAGGACGCCTCGATCCCCGTCACGGTTCAAATCCGTGGCGTCACCACCGGGCTGCCGAACGAAGTGATCCTGGCCGAGAAGGTCGTCGCGCCCGAAGAGATCGATCTGAATCGGGAGACCAAGATCGGCTTTGACGATCCCTTCTACGCCGAGGCCAACACCAGCTACGCCGTGGTGCTGCTGACCAACAGCACCGACTACCGGGTGCGCATCGCCACCCTGGGCCAGCGGGGGCAGAACGGTGTCATTACCGGCCAATCTTACGCCCAGGGCGTGCTGCTCGAAAGCTCCAACGCCGAGACCTGGACGCCTCTGAACGCCTCCGATCTTACGCTCAAGATCTACGGCTATGATTTCGAGGCCTCGGGCGAGGTCCGTTTTCCAGCCGGTCACCGGCGTCGTGTTCAGCGAGCTCAACCTGGACGAGTACTCGGCCATGCCGGAAGGAACCGGCATCACCTGGGAATATTCGACCGACAATGGCGCCACCTGGGACGCCATCGTTCCCGCTGAGGAGGAGAACTTGTCCAGCGTCGCCACCCAGGTCTTGGTGCGGGCTCTGTTGTCGGGCAGCGAAGTCAACGACACCCTCGCGCTCAACTTCAAGGACGTGAACCTGATCGGCTACCTCAACGACTCGTTCGGCGTCTACGTCAGCCGCGAGAATGAACTGACTCAGGGCGTGGCCTCGACCAAGGTCTACACCCAGATGAACATCCCCAGCGGCGCCTCGGTTCAATGGTACGCCTTGAACGAAGAGGACAACGGCTGGGAGTTGCTGTCGGTTGAGGCGACGCGGGAGATCAACCCGGTGTGGACCGAGTACACCCTCACCCGCACCTTTTACGATCCGTTGGGGAACAAGGTCCGCTACAAGGCGGAGCTAAATGGCAACCGCCTCGTCTACCCGCGTATCCACACGCTGGGGGCGACGCTCAGCTGATGATCACCAAACGCCAGGGCGGTCTGACCGAGCTGATCCCCTCGCCGCAGGAAAAGCGGGAGGGGGTGCTCTGCGATCACGCCCTCGATCTGCTCGCCAACCTGGACGCGCGCCTCGGGCGGATCGAAGCCGAACACGGTCCTTCTTCCGAGGAAGCGGAGGAGTTCCGGGCCCTCATGGCGCGCATCCGCCGCGAGGAGACCGAGGCCCGGCGCATCCACGGCGAGCAGCTTGCGGCGGGCGTCTCCGACGACTGACCGAACACCGCCGGTTCCTTTGAAATCTGCCCGTTAAGTTCCCAGTTCGCCTTGCTTTCTGTTCGGGAATGAGCGTTCATGTGTGTGAACACTCGGAGCTAACCAACTGCTGGCCAAGAGGTTAGGTAAAGCAAGGAGAACCGATGGACCTGCGTGAAATCCACTTCGGAGTCGAGATCGAGACGGTTAGACGAACACGCCAGCAAGTAGCCAGGGCGTCCAGTCGGTGGTGGGCGGCGAGATGCGCCATGTGGGGAGCCCTGCAAGCTTCGATCCATGGGAGGTCGTCGACGAGCAGGGGCGCACCTGGAAGGTGGTCTCGGACGGTTCGCTGGGCCATGTTCCGGGCCATTTGCGGGCCGAGGTCGTGACCCCGGTGTTGGCCTACACCGACATCCCAACCCTTCAGGAGGTCATCCGGGCGGTTCGGAAGTGCGGCGCCCAGGTGGACACCCATTGCGGCATCCACGTCCACGTGGACGCCAGCCGTTTTGACGGGCGCACCCTGGGGAACCTGGCCAAGATCGTCTACAAACAGGAGCCGCTCATCCTGGCCGCCTTGGGCGTCACCGAGAATCGGCAGCGGAGCTACACCCGGCCGGTGCGCGAGGAGCTGATCCGCGACATCGAACGCCACTGTCCCCGGACCACGGATCAGCTCAACCGCATCTGGTACGGCTATCACAACCGGCAGCCTCAGCATTACGACCGCTCACGCTACCACGGGGTGAACCTGCACAACGTCTGGTACCGGAGCACGGTCGAGTTCCGCTGGCGCGAAGCCACACTGCACGCCGGCAAGGTCAAAGCCTACATCCAGCTGGTGCTGGCCGTGGCCGCCAAGGCGCTCAATGGGCGCGCCGCCTCCAGCCGTAAGCGCCGCTTCGATCCCCGAAGCGCCCGCTACGACTTCCGGGTCGCTCCATCTCGAAATGATCGGGGATGAATTCAAGACCGCTCGCAAGCACCTGCTGGCCGCACTGCCGGGAGACTCGGCGTTCCGGCTCGGGAGGCCGGCGCCCGAGACGCCATCCGTCGTCGAGGCGGAATCCATCGCCACGAAGGCCGGGCCGCAAACCCGGCCTTCGGCTTTTGAGGAGGAGATCACCGCTCAAACCGAAGGAGAGAACACGGCATGAGAGTACGGATCAAGAACACCGATCTGGAGGGCAAGCCCCTTCAGGGCGAAGGAGACATCTTCACCGGCAAGACCGATCTCGAGGTCGTCCAGGCCATGCGGGGAGCGGCGCTCTTCTCCGATCAGACGACGCTCGCGGATTACATCGACATGGTCTTGCGCAACGCCAAGATACTGGCCGGCATCGAGCTGGCCGTCAAAGGCGACACGCCCAAGGAGAAGGCCGGCGCCCTGCTCGACACCCTGATCGACCACGGCCTGGCGGAATACGTCGAGGCGGAGCCTGCGGCTCCGACCATGTTGCCCGCCGACGTCTGGCAAGGCCTCGAGTCAGTGAGACGGTCCGGACTCACCAACATGTTCGATCGGCCCGCGGTCATCCAGATTGCCGAAGCGCTCGGCTTTCCCGAGACGGTGCGATGGATCAAAGGCCACTCCGGGCAGTATTCCGAAGGGGTGTTCAAGGGATTCGTGATCGAGCCGAAGGGAGACAAGTGATGTGCGGACTGGCAAGCGTCATCCTGGGTGAGAAACGGCGCCGGACCTACCGAGCGCGATCACCTCGCTTGGTTGTTCACTCTGCTCCTGGTGATGAGTGAGCGGCGGGGTCCCCGGGCCACTGGTCTCGCCTGGCTCAACCGCGAGTGCGAACACCGACTGTTCAAGCGACCGGTGCCTGCACGACAGTTCGTGAGCGACAAGGCGTTCGACGAGCTCCTGGCCAGGATCGACAACCGCGCCACAAAAACTTGAGGTGATGTAACTTTGCTTGTGTAAAAAGAAAGAGGGTGTAAGTTTGGTTTTTTCGCTGCGATGGCAAAAACCAACTCCAAGAAAGGAGCTTACACCCAATGGCGAAATTAACACCGATGACCGAACAATTCCAACATTTCCTTGATGAGGTAAAAGAAGACTTTTGGGGAGATGTGTATAGCAAGACAAAGCTGGCGTGGAAACGGTATTTCGAGACTGAATCACAGCGGCAGAGAGACCGTTATTGTGGCTTTGGATGGTATGAAAGAGGTGGGCAGAGAAAGAGAGAGTACCGCAATGGATACTATGAACGGGACTTTGTGACCCGCTTTGGAACGTTACGGTTGCGGATTGCCCGGAGCCGGAACAAGAATTTTCTCCCGAAGGGATTACAACGGTTTCAACGACGAGCTGACGAGGTAACGTTGCTGATACGAGAGGCGTTTCTCAGAGGAATCAGCACACGGACGGTGGGACGGATTGTGGCGATCATGACGGGAGAAGTTGTCAGTGCACAGACGGTATCGCAGCTGACACGAGAGCTAGACCTTAGTCCAGCGTGATTTTTTGCATGAGGAGGAAGAAAAGCCCTGGAACGTGCGCCGTTACGGGATAAAATGCGTTTGATATATTTACAAGACATCCCGAAAGGAGCACATTCCAGGTGAACAAAAGAAACCACAGAATCCTCCTCCGAGACAAGCAAAATCTTACACGCCGGTTGGAAAGAAATCAGTTTGAGGACCGGTCCGATCCTATGTTCAAGGACTCCAACACCTACTACGAGATCGCCGAGAGAACGCGCGCCATCGGATCTGGTGGTATCGGAGCCATTCACAAGCTCGTGTGTAAGCTTGGATTGGACAAAGATATCAACAGAAACATCGTTTTGCTCAAGTACCACTTTCCTTACTGGGAATCCGATCATGTACTGAACATCGCATACAACGTCTTGTCGGGTGGAACCTGTCTCGAAGATATCGAGCGGTTGCGCCAGGATGAGACCTACATGAACGGACTGGGAGCCGAGAGGATTCCGGATCCCACGACGGCTGGAGATTTCCTCCGTCGTTTCGATGAGGATTGGATCTTCGGACTTCAGGAAACCATCAATGAAACCCGAACCAAGGTGTGGAAGTTGCAGGATGCTTCCTTCCGGAAGGAGGCCATCATCGACGTGGACGGGACCGTCGCCGGAACCTTGGGGGAATGCAAGGAAGGAATGGACATTGCCTACAACGGGATCTGGGGTTACGCACCGTTGATCGTGACCTTGGCCAATACGAATGAGGTCCTCTATCTGATGAATCGGCCGGGCAACCGTCCCTCTTCCGACGGAGCGGCCGAGTGGATGGACCGGGCAATCGATCTGGTGTCGTCGGTGTTTACGAAGGTCTGGCTTCGGGGCGACACGGATTTCTCGCTGACGAGAAACTTCGATCGCTGGGACGAGCGGGTTGGTTTTGTCTTTGGTTATGACGCCAAGCCGAACCTGGTCGGGATGGCCGATGCCCTGCCGGAGAGACAATGGAAACCGCTCGAGCGGCCTCCTCGTTATGAGGTCAAGAGCGAAGAACGGCGCCGTCCGGAAAACGTCAAAGAACAAGTAATCAAGGAGAGAGAATTCAAGAACATCCGCCTGCAGAGCGAGCAGGTCGCCGAGTTTGACTATCGTCCCGGACACTGTAAGAAAACCTATCGCATGGTTGTGGTTCGGAAGAACCTCACGATCGAAAAGGGGGAGCACCGGCTGTTTGATGAGGTCCGGTACTTCTTCTACATCACCAACGATCGGGAGATGACGATGGGAGAAGTGGTCCTTTTTGCCAACGATCGCTGCAACCAGGAAAACGTCATCGGTCAGCTCAAGAGTGGAGTGAACGCCTTGAGGATGCCTTCGGACAGTCTGGTATCGAACTGGGCCTACATGGTCATCGCATCGCTGGCGTGGAATCTGAAGGCCTGGTATGGCCTGGTGACGCAGGCGCCGACAGTACGTCGTGATATCTTGAGGATGGAGTTCAAACGCTTCCTGGTGAACTTTGTGCAAATACCCTGTCAGATTGTAAGAACCGGTCGTCGCCTCGTTTACAGGATATTGGCCTATAGCAAGCATCTCGAAACCTTTTTGGCGACGTTCGACTATATCAGGCAACTCAGGTTTACTTGAAGGCGCCTCGCCGGCGGGTGAGCCCGTACCCCCGGCGGAGCAAGAGTGGCGGGCGAAAGGAAGGGCATAACAGAGACAAACAAGATCAAGTGATCCAGACAACCAATGGAAGGTTTGTCTCTTGTGTTTCTCTTTGCTTTCCCTGTTACGCACAAGGAGCTGAAATCCACGAGATATTCGGAAAAGGCAAACGATTTTCCGAGCGAGCTCATACCTCGCTTATTTTGGGTCTAGTCGTTCGCGGACAAGTCACCCAACCTTGGCGCAGAGCCGACGTTGGCCGCATTCTGGAAATGGTACCCGGAGTGCGCAGCCTTGAAAACGAAGTGGAGGTTCTCCCTCTGTCCGGCATGGATGATTCGATCCGACGGCAGGTGGCCGCTGCGATCTATCGGAATCCGGTCCTTTCGAGGTACGGCGTCCGAGCCAATCCTCCGATTCACATCATCGTCAAGAACGGAAACGTCGTCTTGACGGGCTTCGTGCATACGACATTGGAGAAGTCGGTGGCCGAACGGGCCGCAAGGTTTGCGGCGACCTATTTCTCGCTCGAAAACCAGTTGCAGGTCGAGAACTCGGAAACGACGCAGACATCGGCGACTGGCGCGAAACAGTCTACCTAACCTACCCCGTGCAACCTTCCATCGACAGCGGCTCCCCAGGTTGAGGGAGCCGCCCCGCCTCTGTTTTTAGCTTTCAGCTTTCAGCGATCAGCGACTGACCGGCGCGCTGCGCCGGTCACTTGGGAACGTAACTGCACTGCACAGCCTGAAAAACGTGGTTCTTGGCGATTTGCTAAGTTACACATATAACAGCAGATCCGCGAGCAGTTACTGGAGAGCTAACAACTCTCCTCTGCGTTTCAGCTTCGACCTCGAGCGATCAGTCCTCCGCACCTGGCAACTCTCTGCCCAGATCTCGTGTCCGGCGCGTGAGGTGTGTCGATGACTCAGTTGTGAGCAACAATCCCAGAGGTAATACCGTTCTAAGCTGATAGCTGACCGCTGAGAGCTGAAAGCTTTTCACTGCCAGAGCGCGTAGAGTGCTACGAGCAAAATGGTCAGGAGAATGAGGGTGATGGTTAGACGAGCTGGCTGTCGGGCGCGATCCGGATCGAAGGATGCGGTTGTTCCTGAAAGGCGAAAGCGGGCAGGGTTCTTTCCCAGCCAAACGAGGAATCGCACGGTCTCCGCCAGGGCTTTTTCACAAAGCGAGAAGAAGCGCGCAACCCAGTGAAGGAAAACGAGTCGTGCTATTGGCTTCGGTCGCCGATAGAACCAATCGAAATCGAGGCTAACCGTTGCTTCGCCGCCGAGCTTGCGACGAATAAACCAAAAAGCGAGGAAAGTGAACACGAGGGTCTGTGTAGTCTCGGCCAGATGACTCTGCGTATACGGATTGTAGTGAACCGGAAACGGGAGGTACCGGTAGAGCAAGCCGGGGAATGTGCCGGTGGCGACGCATAGAATCGAAGCCAATCCCATTGCCAGCAGCATGTTTCGAGGAACCTTGCGAGCCGAGAGGCCCCTTTGTGGTCCGAACCAAGTAAAGTACGGGAGTTTCAGCCCCGTGTGCAAGAAAGTTCCGATCGAGGCCAGCTGCAATAGGTGATAGACACCATAGCGATGGGTCTCGGCTGCGGCATGCACCACCAGGGATTTGCTGACAAAGCCGTTGAAAAACGGAAACCCTGAAATGGAGAAAGCCCCAATCATGTAGAGAGAGAGGACCCACGGCATCTGACGGCTCAGTCCTCCAAGTTCGGTGAGTTTACTCTTCCCTGTTGCATGGAGGACCGCGCCGGCTCCCATGAAGAGAAGTGCCTTATATAAAATATGACTGAACGCGTGAGCGGTTGTTCCGTTGATCGCCATCTGCGTTCCCATCCCGACGCCCGCCACCATGTAGCCGACCTGGCTGATGATGTGGTATGCCAGGAGTTCGCGTATGTCATTTGAGAGAACGGCATAGACGACTCCGTAAAGGGCCATCGAGACTCCCAGAATCGTCAGCACTTCCCATCCCGGGAAAACACGAGCCAGAACATATACCGCAGTTTTGGTCGTGAGAGCGCTCATGAAGATGGCGCCGGTAATCGTGGCCCGAGGATAGGCGTCCGCAAGCCAGGCATGCATGGGCGGAATGGCTGCGTTCAGACTCACCCCGATAAGAATCAGATAGGCGGCGCCACCGATGCCAGGTTCTAGACTCGATATCAGCATAGAGCCCGAATCGTGGTACAGGGCAAGGATTCCAGCCAACAGGACCGAGCCTCCGAACAAATGCACATAGAGGTATCGGAATCCCGCCGCTACGGAATTCGAGGACGAATTGGCCCAAATCAACAATGTGGATGAGACTGCCATCAGCTCCCAGAAGACGAACAGCGTGAGGTAGTCTCCGGAAAACACGACCCCGATGGCGCCCCCGCTATAGAGCAACGCCGCTACCTGCTCGATTCTGCCCTTTGCATGAAAGGTATAGACTCCTCCAATGAGGGTGACGATGGCAAAGATGGTGCCGAAGATCCGGCTCAGCGAATCGACTCGCACGAGAGACAGCTCGTAGTTAGCGAAGGACAACGAAAGCCGGTGGTCAAGTGGCAGCATCGTGATGCACGCCAAGGTGATCATCGGAAACAGCGGGAGGATCCACGGACGGATTCCGCGCGGAAGCATGGGAATCAGGGCAGCTCCAGCGATGAGGATGACCGCCGGGGGCACGGACTCAAACATCATCGTAGTAATCCTCGCGTCTCTGGAGCAGCCACTTGCCCAATAACTTCGAGACCAGAACGATGACGAGGCAGCCTATGAAACCGTAGGCGGCAGGGAATACCCCGATGGTCTCCCACCAAGGAGCGCCGGCTTCGGAGTGCCGCGCCGCGACCCCCCAGGCCAGCGTGACCAGCGCCAGCAAGGCCACGATGATTTTCCAACGTTTGCTCATCTAGTCCGCCCAGGTACTCCTGTTTGTAAGTGCAGTAACGCTTTCCTATTTGCGAAAGGGGTGCTCAGCGCCTTACCACGCCCCGATGCTAGATCCCACGAGCGAAGCCAAGGAGAAAAAATCAAAGACAAAATTTGGCGCGAGCCCCAAGATTAACGAGAGTCCCCCGGTCACGAGCAGAGGCGCAACCATGAACCAAGAGGCTTCTTGGTATGGGAGCGCGCCGGAACTTGGTCTAAAGAACGCGCGATAAACGATTGGAAAGAAGTAGCCGGCGTTGAGGAGGCCGCTCAGTAAAAAAACCAGCAGGGCCGCCGGCACCCCGGCCTCGAGCGCTCCCAGGCCGAGATACCACTTGCTCGAGAATCCGTTGATGGGCGGAACGCCTATTAGGCCAAGCGCCCCTATCGCGAAAGCGGCCATCGTGAGCGGCATTTGCCTGCCGATCCCGTCGAGCTCGCTCACCTTCTCTTTATGCAGGTTGACGTATATGGCGCCGGCACAGAAGAAAAGGGTGATCTTCATCAAGGCATGGCTCGCGAAGTGCATGAGGCTTCCGGTCAGGCTCGTGGGGGTCAAAAGTGCTGCACCCAAGATGATGTAAGAGAGATGCCCCACGGTCGAGTAGGCCAGCCGCCGCTTGAGGTTGTCCTGGCTAAAGGCAAGCAAAGACGCAAGCAGTATCGTGACAGCGGCCACCGTGGCCAGCACGGAGGCAATACCGAGGGATGCCAGGGTCGTGGGGCCAAACACGAAGCCAATAATGCGGATAGTAGCAAAGACGCCCGCTTTGACCACGGCGACGGCGTGCAGCAAGGCACTGACGGGTGTGGGTGCGACCATCGCCGCCGGCAACCAACTGTGAAACGGCATCAGTCCGGCCTTGACACCGGCGCTGGCGACAAACATCAAAAATAAAGCCCGTAGCAGCGCCGGGCTACCATCTTCAGGAGTCAGGAAGCCGCCGGGCGCGAACTCGAGAGTACCGGCCAGCTGATACGTCATTGCCACGCAAGCGATGAGCAGCACGCCCGCCGACAGTGTATAGGCCAGGTACTTTCTACCGGAGGAAAGTGCTTCTCTCGTGCCTTTGTGAATCACCAGCGGATAGGTGGCGATGGTCAAAATCTCGTAGAAGATCGTGAAGGTAAGCAAATTACTGGCGAAAGCGATTCCGACGGTTGCCGACAGGCACAGGGCAAAGCAGGCAAAGTAACGCGTTTGACGACGCTCAGACAGTCCTCGCATGTAACCTATAGAATAAAACGAGGTTGCAAGCCAAAGGGTGGAAGCAACCAAGGCGAAAAACACGCCGAGTGGGTCGGCTTGCAGGGCCAAGCTGAGCCCGGGAACGATTTCATAGAGGACCGTTTCCGCGCTTCGATTCGACAGAGCATCGGGCAGCAGAGCAGCGACAAAACCGAGTTTCGCCACGGCGGCCGCCAAAGTCCAAAACTCGCGAAGATTCGGACTTCCGCGACTGATGACGATCAGCGGTACCGCGGCAAGCGAAACCAAAACGGCGAACAAGGGAAGGCTCGAGGTATAGAGTTCGCTCGTGGGCATCACTGGTCCTAAAGGGTTGCTGGAATCATGAGTTCGATAATTCCGGAGACAATGAAGGCGTTTAGCATTCCCAGCACCAGTGTCCCAACGGCCAGCCCCACGGTTGGACCGACCATGGGCCAAGGAGCCTCGGTCACGGGCTTTGCAGTGTCCGCGGCCGGGGAGTGCTCAAAGGCATCGGTATAGACCCTCTCGATGACGCGAAAGAAGTAGACCGCGCTGAGGAGACTACTCGCCAGAATAACGAAGGCGAAGAACCAATTGGACTCTTCGAAGCTTGCGCGTACCAGATACCACTTGCTGAAGAACCCGGCCGTCGGAGGGATGCCAACCATGGACAGGGCTGCCAATGAGAACGCAAACATTGTCGCCGGCATGCTCTTCCTGAGAGCTCCATCGAGCATATCGATTCTATGGTGGCCTGCCTGTTTTTTCAGGTTCGCGGCGACCAAGAATAGACAGGCCTTCATGACGGCGTGGTTCAAAATGTGCAAGATCGCACCAATGAATCCGAGTGGGTTCGCCAACCCGATCCCGATTCCAATGTAGCCGATCTGAGAAACACTACTGTAAGCCAACATGCGCTTCAGATCGGTTTGAGCAATGGCCATGACCGATCCGAAGAGAATACCAGCTGCCGAAAGCCAGGCGATGATGTTGGTCAAACCAAGTGTGTCTCGGGCGACCGCGGGTGAGAAGACGTAAAAGAGCATTCGAATCATCGCGTATGCAGCCACCTTCGTACCCAGAGATCCGATCAGGGCGGTGCTCGTCGATGGTGCAGAGGTGTATGCGTCGGGAAGCCAGCCAAACAGAGGAAACAACGCCATCTTGATTCCTATCCCGGAGACGATCAACACGAGAGCAGCCACGACGACCCGCTGGTCCGCGAGTTGTGGGATCAAAACTCGAAGCTCCGCCATATTCAGCGATCCCGTCATCGCATACAGCAACCCGACACCCAGGAGATAAAAAGAGGCGCCGATTGTCCCCAGAATCAGGTAGCGAAAGGCGGCGACGGGGGATTTCTTGTCCCCCACTGCCAGCAACGCATAACTTGACAGAGAAGAGATTTCCAGAAACACATACAAGTTGAATACGTCCCCGGTCAGAACGATCCCGGAAAACCCGGCCAGCAGCAACATGACAACGGTAAGGTACGGAACTTCCTTCGTGGGAATCTCGTGGCGTAGACTCGGCCGGGCATGGACCAGAACCAGAAGCGAGATGGCGAAAATTACCACCAGGATAAAGGACGCCAGCGGATCGAGAACGTACTCGATGCCCACCGGGGGAGGCCAGCCCGCGAGATGGTAATGCAGGGACCCGCGCGTCAATACCGAGGAGACTCCAAACACAGACAGCAGGGCAGCCAGAACGGCTGTGCACAAGACGATGGGATAGGAGAGCGTGCGCCGGTAGATACCACAAACAGGAACCAAGAGCGAGGCCAGCAGAAGCAGGATTGGGATCAGGACCGGAAGATTCGCGGCAATCATCGCATCCTATCGAGCAGCTCAGACTCATCGAGCGTCTCATAATCCCGGTAAATACTGATGAGAAGTGAGAATGCCACGCCGACGGTGGCGGCCCCCACGACGATGGCAGTCAGCATCAGGGTGTGGGGAAGGGGATTGATGTAGTGCGCCGGGTCTGGTTGGTCGGCGCCATTCTCGTTGATCGGTACCGTGGCGCCGTCTTTCGCAGCCAGCGCCACGAACAGCATGATGATGGACGCCTGCATGATTGTCATGCCGATCAGCTTTTTGACCAGGTTTCGCTTCAGAACCATTCCGTAGAAACCCAGGATCATGAGCGCAATGATGAACCAGTATGCGAAGTAGCCCAGAAAGAGTTCACTCACGATCTGCACCTCGCATCAGATTGTCGAAGATGAGAACGAGCATCGCCGAGAGAGCGATTGCAACTCCGGTTTCAACGATCAATATCCCGAGCGACCTGGTTTCCGCATGCGTCCATCCAGCTAGCGTAAGCGCCGAGTATTCCAGATAAGCCCCGCCCATCAACATCGCAACCAAGCCCGTGCCAAAATACACGAATACGCCCAAGGTGCCGATGGGCACCTCGAGCGTATCTCTGAACTGAAGCTGGCCCCCGCGGCGTCCAAGTGCCAGGCGGATGAGAATCAGGCTGGCCGCGATGGTGGCGCCTCCCTGAAAACCGCCTCCAGGCCCATAGTGGCCGTGAAACAAGGTATAGAGAGCGAAAATTTGAATAAAAGGGACGAGGTGCCGGCTGACGAAACGAACAACGACACTTGGAGACGGATCGCTCATGCTTGTCTTCTCAATACCAGTAGGCAGGCAAACCCTGCGGTGAAAATAACCACGACCTCCCCCAGTGTGTCGAAGCTCCGATAGTCGGCCAGAATGACAGTGACGATGTTTGCCGTGTCTGCGTCCCGTCGAGCATTCTGTATGTAGTAAGCCGAGGGGTTCGGCTCACCCGAGAGACTGGTGCCCCGGTTGGCCGGTGCATTCACGTCCATGTAATGCGGAAGCGCCAACGAGACGTAGATCATTCCTGCTCCAAAGGCCATCAGACAGATGATCGAAATGATCCTCAATCGATACTCCTGTTCGTGGTTCGATAGATAGCTACGATGTACAGCACGCCGATAAGTCCCGCTCCGACGACCGCCTCGGTGAAACCAACGTCGACCGCACCCATGGCAACAAACAGCAGAGCCGAGACGAAACTGAATATGGTAAGCGACACCACAGCGGCCAACAAATCTCTTACCTCCAGGGCCGCCACGGCTGCTAGCAGGAGAAAAACGAAGAGGGTAGCCTCAATCTGGAAAGCAAGCAATTCAGCCTCTCTTCCGCGACGGTGGCTGTGGCTTCAATCCAACCCGCAAGGCCGCGTCGGCCAGTGCATGTACAGCGGTGGGATTGACGACGGCGACAAACAAAATGGCGATGACGAGCTTGACGCTGCTAAGGGTGGGACCTTCGTGCACGGCCAGACCGGTGAGAACGAGAATAATCCCGAAAGTGTCGGTCTTGCCGGTTGCGTGGGTCCGCGAATAGAAATCGGGCAACCGAATCATCCCGATGCTGCCTCCGAGCATCAAGAATGCACCGAATATCAGAAGCACGAGAGAGAGCCAGTCGGAGATGGTCATGATTCTGTTGAGCTTCCAAAGTACTTCGCGATGGCGATCACGCTGATAAAGTTCAAGATTGCATAGGCTATGGTGATATCGACAAACATATCCATACGCCCGTATATGTGGCCGAAGAGACAGATCAAAACCATTGTCTTGGCTCCAATAGCACTGGCCCCGAGCAAACGGTCAAACACGGTGGGACCCTGGAGCACTCGATAGAACGGGATAATGATGATGATGGTCAACGCAACGGTCAGGTATATGAGAAAGGTCTCCATGTCTCAACGCTCACCGATTCGGATGACCTGGAAGTCCGAGATCACATCCGGAGTGTGGTGGTGAAACAACCCCGCTACTTTGGTCGGGAGAGTACCGTCGATCAAACTTCTAAAAGCCTGATGGGTGAGCGCGTGAACCAGGATTTGATCCCCATCGATCTTGATCGAAAGCGTTCCCGGCGTCAGCGTAATGGAGTGGCCCAGAATGATCTTGGCCGCAGTGTTCGTGTAGTGCATTCGGAAGCGCAGCATGGCGGGGTCGATCGGCATCCGGGGGTTGAGGACAATCAACAATACCTGGATGTTCGCGACAAGCATTTGCCATACTAGCCAAGGGATGAACCGGATCAATTGCAGCAGCCGAATCGACTCCCATTCCGGGATAGAATCGGTTTCCGCATGGCTGTCCTGGATACGACGATTGAACCGAAGGACGAAGAGGACGGAAAGAACACCCAGTGAAATGTGCAAAGGATCCCACTTGCCGCTCAAGAGGAACCAGAGCCCCATCAGAGCTAGGCCCTGCACGAAGGTGGCTTTCACAGTATCTGGCTCCGTCGAAATACAGGTCTCACTCAGCCGAATCGCCGAGTCCGGATCCGCCCGTTCATGGACAACAGTGCAGCCACAGTATCCGTAAACGAGATCCCGTATCGTATAATGGGCGTGAGAATTGTGCAAATCCAACCCGCACCGGGGCGAAGCTGGGGACCCGTTGCTTCGGCGAGCGCCCGTAAAGGGCCGTTCTCTTTTCCGGGTAATCCAGTGTCAGATGCCCGCGAGAAGGTGCGATTGGAGCCTCGTCGCTATGAGATTTCCGTTCCTGGATAGTTTCGACAACAAGGTCATCGTCGCTTGGGCTATCGTGGCGATCATAGTCTCCACTGCGGTGCTCAGTATCCTCAGCGTCGAAAGAACAAGCGTCATCGAGGACACACTGGTCCAGAGCAACATCAGTCTGGTGGAAGAGAATATTGAGCAGATTGAGCAAAGTATCATCGAGAATGATCGAGCGCTCTACGAGATGGTCGACGTGGACAACCCGGATAGCTGGGGTGAGGTGATCGAGAGGATCAAATCGGAGGATTTCAACATTGATCAGGCCTGGATCGTAGATCCCGAGACTTGTGAGATCGTCTATCCCCCCTGGCAGGAAGACCTTCGCCAATTCTACTATCCCTTCAGGAGGAGCTTTCACTGCCGCGAACTGGAGTTGTCCAGGCTCCAGCCCGGGGAAACCAATCATCTGCACAAAGATCGGCAGGACGACTACTTCTTCGCTTCGTATGCGCTGAAAGAGAATCGGGATGGAGCCCGGCTGCTGCTCGTTTTTCAGACCAATCCCTCAAAAATCATCGATCTCATTGATAAATACCTCAGGGATCTCAGCGGATATCACGTGAGCATCGTAGATTTTGACAACAATGCGATCTACAACGAGCCCGTGATTCGCTCCGGAAAGTATTTTCATGAGTCGCGCTTCCCCAGTACGTTCTACAAGTGGATACTGCAGATCGCTCCGCGGAGCTTCAGTGAAATCGAGAGCGAAATCGCGGGGCAGCGGAGATTGACTCTGTTTCTGATCACTTTGAGCATGTTGCTGGTGGCTTCGAGCGTCGTAGTTATTTACTTTGCGGGCCGTCGAGAGCGACAATTGGTTCGCTTGAAGGAGGACTTTATCAGCAATGTGAGTCATGAGTTGAAGACACCCCTGTCCCTCATACGCATGTTCAGCGAGATTCTGGTGAGCAACAAAGTCAGAGATGACACAGCTCGCCAGGAGTACTATGGGATCATCCACAAGGAGAGCGGTCGCATGGACCGGCTGATTGCGAATCTGCTCGACTTCGCGAGTCTGGAGCAGGGGCGGCGGGGGGACCGATTCGAGAGGACAAACGTTTCAATGCTGGTTTCGGAGGGCTTGAGCGCCTATCGTCATCAGATTGAAAGTCAGGGCTTCGAGGTGCAATGTCTCCTCGACCCGGAGACGCCAGAGATCCTGGCGGATTCCAACGCGTTGACCATGGCCTTTTTCAACCTGTTAGACAACGCGCTCAAGTACTCGGGGGGCGGAAAACACATCACAATCTCGGTGGGGCGCAGCGACGGCCACATTGAACTTGCCGTGAGCGACAGAGGTGTCGGAATCGCGCTAGCCGAGCAGGAGAAGATTTTTGAGAAGTTCTATCGAGGAAACAGTGCACAGGTGCAGCTTATTCGGGGCAGCGGAATCGGCCTTTCCATTACCAAGCACGTGGCGCAGATGCATCGGGGGCGGGTTCTGATCGAGAGTGAGCCCGGCAAGGGAAGCAAGTTCACCCTGAGAATTCCACTTCGGTTGGAAACGGCCGAGATAGAAGACTGACGGAAGTCCGTGGCGATGCAGACTGTACTCATCATCGAAGACGAACGCGAGCTCGCAAGAGGGCTGAGGGACATATTCGAGTTCGAGGGTTACGAAGTTCGAACGGCGGAGACTGGGGAACAGGGACTTGCCGCTGTCGCCGATCTGCAACCAGACTGCGTGATTCTCGACCTCATGCTGCCGGATGTTAACGGTTATCAGGTTTGCGAGCGAATCCGGAAACTCAAGCTCGATACTCCGATCATCATGCTGACCGCCAAGTCACAAGACTATGACAAGATTCGGGGACTCGAGGTCGGAGCGGACGACTACATGACCAAGCCCTTCAGCGTCGGAGAGCTGCTGGCCCGGGTAAAGGCACTCTTGCGGCGGCAGGGTCCCTACCGCTTCGAGTCCGAGTCCGTTCGGGTTGGATCCAGCACGGTGGATGTCCGGCACTTCAGCGTCACGAAGGGAAAGAAGCAGTTTGCGCTGTCTCGTTACGAAGTCGAGTTGTTCAAGCTGTTGCTCGCGCACGTCAATCAACCTGTTTCACGCGATGTCATCCTCGACCGCGTCTGGGGAAGAGAAAGTTACCCGACAAACAGAACGGTGGACAACTTCATTGTGAAGCTTCGCAAGAAGATCGAGCAGGATTACAAGAACCCGAAGCATATCCTAACGGTCTACGGCGTGGGGTACCAACTCAGTCCATGAGCCTGCTCAACGATATTCTGCAAGATCTCCTAGGCGTTTTCCTGCTGCGGCCGAGGTCGATCGAATCACTTGCCCGAAGGCGAGAGGTGGGCTGGAGCGTCGGTTTGTTCTGTATCGGTTTCGTGGCCTTTGTCTTGATTCGCAATTCTACATACGGCGTGGAGGTAAATCCGCTTGAGCGAGAACAGGGCTTCTGGAGCGGCTTCTATCAACTGAACCTCATTCAAACCTTGCTTTTCTTCACCGCTGCCTATATTCCGGTGCTGGCCGGTCTGTGCAACGCCCTGTCGGGCGATGGGCTCGGATTCTCCTTTACGAGGGAAGAATATCGAAGGTACATCTCTGCGCTCCTGCCCGTTTGGGGCGGCCTGTTCCTGGTCTCTGCCCCTCTTCAATGGGGGGTTCCGCAGTTCGTGGAGTTCGGCCCCGTGGGCGTCAGCTTCGGATCGCTGATGCTCATTCTTCTCTTTGTCTTCTATACAATATGGATCGTGAAGGAGCTGAGCTACATTCCGGTCACGGCTGCCATCGCGGCTTTTGGGCTAGCATTTTTCACCCTCCCGATCTTCGGTTTCTTGATGGCGTTTGTCTTTAGCCTCCCTCTTTTCTTCATGATACCGGTGATCATTATTCTGTATCGTCGTTTTCAGGAGTATCTTCCCTTCGGCTCAAAGGAGGCGGATCTGCGCCGGCACCTGCAGAGTCTGACAACGAACCCGCAAGATGCGGATGCCCACTATCAACTGGGGTTGATTCACCTGCAACGCGGTAATTTCGTTGCGGCCAAGCGCTATTTCGGGAGCGCGCAGGAAATCGATCCGCAAGATCCGGACTACCATTACTCCATGGGGAAGGCCTATGAGGCGGAGCAGGACTGGGAAAATGCTCTCGAACAATACGAAGAGACGTACCGGATCAATCCAGAGTATGGTCTGGGAGATATCTTTCGCGAAGTGGGAAAAGGTTACCTCCACGCGGGAGAAAGGCAAAAAGCCATGGAATTCCTGAATCACTTCCTTCAGGGCCGCAGCTCGGATCCGGAAGGGCGTTACTGGCTGGCCTTGGCATACCGAAGAGAGGGCAACGTCGAGGAGATGATCCGGCAGCTCGAGCTGATCGTCACGGAAGCTCGAAAGAATCCACGTTTTTTCCGTAAGGAAAATCGAAAGTGGCTTTACCAGGCCCGCGTGCTCCTCCGCCAGAGCAGTAACTAGGCCGTCAGCCCTTCCGTCTTCCGCGACTCGGACCCTCGGCCAGTTGGCAGTGACCTTTCTTTTACCAAGTGACCGACGTGCCGGTCAGTCGCTGATAGCTCTTAAGTAACTGCTCGCGGATCTGCTGCTATGCGTGTAACTTAGCAAATCGTCAAAAACCACGTTTTTTCACGGTGCGCTGCGCAGTTACGTTCCCAAGCGACTGGCGCGTTGCGCCAGTCAGCGCTGACGGCTGTAGGCTGACGGCTCCCTGTACATCCGATTACAATTCGAGACATCTTCGTACGACGGGATGACAATCGGTTCCATCCGGCTTGTCTATACTTGAGTATGTGACCAATAAAGGCTTGGGGTGCCTCTTACCATGTGGTGGACCGGTGGATCCGCGTCAGCGCACGAGAAATTCGTTTCTACGGGAAATTTATCTTATCTCTACGAGATGGAGCCGTTTGACCTCTCCATCGTAACCGCATATTTCGCTGTTTTGGGTTTGCTCTCCTTCTACGGAATACACCGGTACCTGATGGTGTATCTCTTCTTCCGCAATGGTCACATTGTCCACCAGCCACTCCGAAGATTCGAGACACTTCCACGGGTGACGGTTCAGGTCCCTGCCTTCAATGAGATGTATGTGATCGAGCGCGTGATTGACGCTGTATGCCAACTCGACTACCCGCGCGATCGGATGCAAGTGCAGGTTCTCGATGACTCCACCGATGAGACCCACGCGCTTGCGCGCAATGCCGTGAAACGATGGCGGGCGAGAGGGGTCGACGCAAACTATATTCATCGTGAGCATCGGAACGGATTCAAGGCCGGGGCTCTTGCCAACGGTTTGCGCATGGCAACCGGTGAGTTCATCGCTGTCTTTGATGTCGATTTTCTTCCAGAGAGAGACTTCCTCCACCGGGCCATTCATCACTTCACCGATCCTCGAGTCGGGATGGTCCAGGGGCGCTGGGTGCATTTGAATCGATCGTATTCCTTTCTCACCAAAGTACAGGCCATGTTTCTCGACGCACACTTCATGCTGGAGAGCTTCACCCGATCCGTGAGCGGACGTTTCTTCAATTTCAACGGGACGGCGGGGATGCTTCGGCGGCAGACGATCGATGACGCGGGCGGTTGGCAGCACGACACTCTTACGGAGGATTTGGACCTCAGCTACCGCGCCCAGATGAAGGGATGGAAGTTCGTCTTCCTGCCGAACCTTCGCGTCCCGGCGGAGCTGCCGGTCGAGATGAACTCCTTCAAATCCCAACAATGCCGATGGGCCAAGGGCGCAATACAAACAGCCAAAAAGGTGCTGCCCGCAATCTTGAAGAGTGATCTGAGTGCCGCCCAGAAGCTCGAAGCCTGGTATCACCTGACCGGATGCTTGACCTATCCGCTCATGATTCTGCTCTCGATGCTGCTTTTCCCCGCGCTGATCGTCCGCTTCAACCAGGGATGGTTCGAGTTGTTGATCATCGATCTGCCACTGTTCTTGCTGGCCTTCAGCAGCGTGAGTTGTTTCTACATCACGTCACAGAAGATCTTGCACGAAGATTGGTACCGGAGGATCGCCTACCTCCCCGGTTTGATGGCGCTGGGTATCGGGATGACCGTGTCGGGGTCCAAGGCTGTTGTGGAGGGACTCTTCGGGATTCAGAGTCCCTTTGCCCGGACCCCCAAGTTTTCCGTTGAGGGGGCAAACGGAGAATGGCGGTCAAAGAAGTACCGGGTCTCAGTCGGCGTACTACCCTTTGTGGAGGTGGGTCTCGGGATTTACTTCACCCTGGTTTGTCAGTATGCGCTGCAACTCGGAGTCTACGGAATCGTCCCTTTTTTGGTACTTTTTCAGTTTGGCTACCTGTACACGGGGCTGCGCTCCCTGGCTCGGCAAGGTTGCGGATGGGGAAGGCTTGCCCCCCTGGCTCGCTTCCTATTGGCCGCGCGTCCGCATTTTCTGCGTTCCAGGGCGGAGTAAAACTCCGGTACTTGTGCTGGCAAATAACTTTTTTGCGAATATGCGTACTCAGCCTGCCTTTGCTACCTGCCTGCCAACGCCTCGTCCAATGCAACTCCAGTAAACTGCAGATAATCCTCCGGAGTGTCTATATCGATGATGGTCTCGGTCGAGTCTGTTTCCAGCAAGGCCGTCTCCCGTTGGTATTTTCGAACCACCGGCTTGGCTCCCGCTTCGACTGGGGTCTCGAGCATTTCAGCGAACAATTCTCGTCCGAATAGTGCCGGGTGACCCTTCGTGTTCTGGCAAATCGGTAGCGCCAGAAGTGGTCGTCGTTTTTGAAACAACTCCACAAGTGCTCGAACCACCTCGGTGGGGACTCCTGGCTGATCGACCGGCCAGACCAGGCAGCCTTCCGAGCCGTCGGGGATTCGTTTGAGAGCGAGTTGGATCGATGAAAGTTGACCACGGGCCGGATCTTCATTGACGAGCCAAGCTGCATCCTCAAGCTGGGGGTGCGCCGCGCGAATTCGGGATCCATGCTTTCCAACCACGATCAGCGGACCGCGAAGACCAATAACGACCAGCGTTTGGGCGACTCGGCCCAAAAACGTCGTGTTCCCAAGAGGCAAAATGGCCTTTGGATGCCCCATTCGGGAAGAGTCCCCAGCGCACAGGAGGATGGGGGTGACGCGGGCGGCAGTCGGCATCGACGAATGAGAAATGATTCGTGCGCGGGTGTCAAGTTTGTTCGCGTATTTTTCGGAAAAGTGGCCAGCGCAGCCCTTCCGGGGCGGGCGCTGCGCGCCGGCGTTTCCAACGCGATGGATTTTCCGGGTTTCGTGCCGCGGGCTAACTAGAATGGCTGCCGTGCAATGGAAGTCCTAGACTCAGCCGGATCGCTCTCCGGGTCTCGGTGACGTTCTCCAAGACAAGAGTTCCCCCGATGGAGTCCAACAACATCCGAGCAGCGCGCAGCTCGATGTTCTTGAAGCGTAGGTGTTCGAAGACGGTCGAAGTTCCGTCCCTGGACAGGTCGCGGGTCAGCCGTGGAAGTTCATAGATAAACGAGATCTCCATCCGATCACGACTGCTGCTGCTGACGCGCACCGTCAGTGTGGTTCCCTCTCGGCATTCACGGATCTCTTCGATGCAGCTTTGGAGAATGTGCAGAACGGCCGGATATACGGCGGGGGGACAGAGTAGCTCACCCAAATGGACGCCCTTGAACTCTACGTTAGGCTCGATCCCCCACCGTTGCATTTCGGGCCGACGAGTTGCGACCACATCTTTGAGCAGTTGTTGCAACGTCCCCGCAGCGGGAGAGCAGTGCAGATAATCAGCGGACTCAGCCCATGAAGTAAGCGTGTCTCGAACCCGGTCCAGACAGTCCAACAGCTTGGTGGTTGTCAGGACCAGCGAAGGGGGTACACTCACTTCCTTGAGTTGATCGGAGAAATCCCGGGCGCTAGCGGAAATCAAGTAATCCAGCTCTTTGAGCAACTGGGGCGCCATTCGCCCGTAGGTATCCGAGCGCGCCCCGGAGTCGCGATTCGAGACCTCGAGTGGTTCATGGTTCAGACCACAGCAGATATGCGAAACCACGCCTTCGGAATCAACGATGCCCACAAAGGAGGCGTGGACCGTCAAGCTAGTTTTGTCCAGTGGACTCAGCCGGAGCATGATATTCGAGGTAGGCTCCATGGACAGTGCCCGAGACAGACTTTCGCTGAAATCATCTTTCGAAGCGTCGTCGACAAAATCCTGCAACGGAGAGCCCTTTACTGCTTTGGGGTCTACCCCGAGTCGTTGGCAGGCCACAGAATTGATCTCGACAATCGCCCCATCCGGTTGCAGGAGCGCCATCGGGATGGGCCCGCTCCGCATTGCGGTGTCCAAGAACGAGTGAAGCGCCGAAACCTGCGCCTGGAACTGCTGCTTCGGACGTGCATCTTCGAGGACGAGATAGGCGATCTGTCCGTTGTCTTCTTGCCAGGAATATGAAGAAATGAGGACGGGGACCTGTGCGCCGTTCTTCCCTACAAGGCCCATCGAGACCTTGACCAACGGATGCGTACCCTCGAACCACTGTGGAAAGGACTCCAGAAGCGTCTTCACGTCCTCTGGCTCGAAGACTTCGGTCAGCTGAATCTGCTGGAATTCCTCCGAAGTGTAGCCCAGCCATTCGGGCACATGACCGTTTGCAAGTTCCCATCCCCCGTCCGAATCCACGAGAACGAAAGCGTCGGTCGTGGCCTGTAACAGAGCCCGGAAGCTTCGCTGCAGAAGGCGCAGTTTCTCCGTCGATCGTGTCTGCGGCTCCTGGTCCACCTCAGCCTTGGAGTCCGGCGGAACTGTGGGGTACTCATCCGGGATCGAGTCTTTCAGTCGAGTTTCCGCGTCACGAATTTGCCGCCGGAGTACTTCCAATGAGATCTCGTTCATATCTTTAAATCAGAGCTGAGGTTAGAGCGTCCGTGGAGCCCGTATTCAAATGGAGAGCCATTTCCCAGCAACGTTCCTCCAGGCCGAAGGATAACATTCGTACCGGTGTGCGAGCGTGGGCGCATCACGCTTGCCTATCTTCTTGTCGGTGATGCAGGGGCAAGGCATCAGTGGTTTCTAGCGGACTTTTGGAGTTGGCTCGAGAAAGCGTCCCCGGTGTATGGACTCCGAATCATGGGGATCGATTGGGGTTCCGTCGAAAATAATAAGATGAGGACGGTACTGCTGCATATCCTTGCTTGGAAGCTCGTTGCGTGGTTCCCAGATCACGAGGTCCGCCGCCGCTCCGGGTGCAAGGACCCCCCTTCCTTCCAAGCCCAGCCGGCGGGCTGCCTGCGAGGTCCATCTTGGAAGCCGCTCGATGGCTCCCGTCAGGACCGTGGGGACCTGTAAACTTGTTGCAAATTCAGGGGCTATGATGTTGACGCCCACGCGTTGACAGATCTGATCGTGGATCGAGGTGAGGGTTCCTGTTTTCGCGACAACGGCAACAGCTCCGCTGAGTAACGCGCGCGCCAATAGGTCCCGAGAAACGTCCGAGTTGCCCTGTTCATTGGCTTCGATAACGTATCCCCAGTGAACTCTGCGATTTAGGCTGTCCTGGAGAGCCGGCGGGCGTCCGGACTCCACCTGATCGAAAGAGAGGGTCTGCAGGACGGACAGAAAGCCCTGCTGAAAGTACTGTTGATCGCCGTGCTGTGACTGGGGTGAAGCCTGGCGTCGGTCCCAGCCTATGAGACCGGGCGTAAGTAGCTTGCCCGAGCAATCTATCTCGGTATGCGCGGAGACCGGTTCACGGAGATCACCCAGATCAGCCACAATGCAGCGGCCTGTTCCCTTGGCTCTTCGATCCTGCTGGATGGCCACGTGCCCTCGAAACGGCGGTAGCCTATTGCCTGTGAGTACCCACGCGTTGCGCAGCACCACGTCATAGGTCGGCACGTCACAGTTTGGTTGGAGCGAGTCAAATTGTTGCGGATCGGCCCGTTTGATCTTGCCGCTGGCGAGTGAGCTGATGACCGCGAGAAGTCCGACGAAATTCAGTTTCACGGTAAAGTTTGCCGGCTGACCGGAGGGAAGGCCGCCGCTCTCGATCAAAACGACGGAAGTTCCTTTCAATGTGAAGGCGTCTCCGAACGCTGTGGGGTTAAAACTTTCCTCGTAGCGGGCGATGTGACCAGGCAGGTATCTGGACAATGCGTGAACCAGTACCGAAGCGGCCTGCTTTGCCCTTGCTGCGGTGGAGCGCGCTTCGGCGCTTCGAGCGAAGTTGGTCCCCAAGGCCAGCAGAGAAATAGTCGCGACCTTGCCGGTACCCTTGACCGTGATCTGGCTGTTCTGGTTGTGGAGGTTAAATCCCAGTATCGGTTGCCGGCTTGCCTGGATCTGACTCAAGAGGTTCGCTTCCGGGGTCTGCAACGCGCGCGCATCCCGATTGATATCCAAACCCTGCGCGTTGCGGCGCTGATTGACCTCCGCTCCATCCGGATTCAACATCGGAATAAACAGGAGCGTGTGGCGCTGAAGTATTTCCGATACCCACGGCTGTTCATGGTGCCGACCGAGGAACTGGAGGATGTCCAGGATGGCGCTTGTCGCGGTCGGCTCGTCTCCGTGCATCTGCGACCACATCAAGATGGTCTCGGGTCCGGTGCCGATTTCCGCGAGAAAGACATCCCTAGACTCCACGGACTTTCCGATGCTGCGGAGCTCGAGCAAGTCCGGGAACTCCTTCTGGAGAAGCCAGAGTTTTTCGGCCAGAGCGACGTGCTTGAGTGAGAATGGGTCGGCTGGAGAGAGATGCTCTCGATCCCAGAGGGCCGCTAGTTGATCAACATCGATATCGTAGAGCGTGCTAGGTTGCATCACGGGCCGCGGCGGCCGAGATCCATGGCCGGGTCGACGGAAACACTCGACCCGTACCCTTCCAACCAGTACTCACGTGTGGTATGAAAAAAGGGTGGGTCCTCGACGATCCAAACAATCTCCGGAACAAGAAGAAGATGCCGACGACATTCTTTTCCTGGTTACGCATGGGAACGACCTTTGGAATAATCTGGGCTGCAATCTCTGGAATGTTCTCGATGGCGGCCATCGCCGAGTTTCAGGACTCCGGTAGCGAGTCTTTGGAGAAAAGTGCCTACTATGCGTTTGTGGACCGCCAGTTCATTTTTACCGTAGAGATGATAAAGCCCGGAGTCCCGATTTTCAACTTCGTCTCCATGATCGAAGCACAGAAAAACCTCATGGCAAAGCAAGTGCGTCTCACCTTGGAAACTCGAAAAGTTCCGGTCCGTTTCTTCACGATCGATACCGGGAACCCCCAAGAACCGGCCATCATGCCGTCAGTCAGGATGCGACCTCGATCCTCGTTCGGGGTGCGGTTACAGGGAGATTTTGGGGACGCGACAGAGGTTCGAGGAGTGACGATTCAGGTCGGAGCCGAAGACCTCACTTTTCGAGCGCTGTCCAGCTTCGAATTCGAGGCTTTGGTCCTGAAGGTAAACCGGCTGAACCTCCAGTCTCCAGACTTCAGAGACGACTGGCGTGTATTGAAGCTCGAGACCATGGGCAACCGCAAGCCGACCCGCCGAAGATACTAGCATCAGCGCTCAGTGACTGCACTCAACGGTCACCGTCACCGCCGCTCTTAAGTAACTGTTCGCGGATCTGCTGCTATGCGTGTACCTGAGCAAATCGCGAAAAACCGCGTTTTTTCACGGTGCGCTGCGCAGTTACGTTCCCAAGCGACTGGCGCGTTGCGCCAGTCAGCGCTGAAAGCTCAACACTAACTCGACTTGAAATGTTTCTCGGCAGCGCGAAGCCATGGGTCCAGGTTGTCACCGGGGATGCCGCCTGCCTGCGCAAAGTCCTCTCTCCCGCCACCGCATCCACCGTGCACGGAGGAGACCTTCTTCAGCGCGACCTGGCAGTTCACGGCCACGTTTTTGCCCCGAGCAAGCACAGCCTGAGCGGGATCCGTTTTCAAGCCCAGGATGGCCACTGCCTCATCGTGGCTCGCAATGTGTTTTGCCAACGACTTCAAATGCTCCAGGGTGCGGTCGCGGTATTGCCGAACGATAACGGCGCCAGTTGACTGTGCACCGGCCTGGCGAATCAACTCTCGCGATTCGTGCTCGACCAGAGCCTCCTGGAGTCTGTGATTTTCACGGGACAGTGCCGCTTTGTCGTGGATGCACTTCTGGCTCAGCTGCGGGAGCTCGTCGAGGCCGGCCGAAAACGCGCTTCGCAACTGATCCAGAACCGTTCGATATTGTGTGAGGATTGTCAGAACCCGGCCGCCGCAGCAAAAGTGAACCCGGAGGCCTCCTTTGTATCGTTCAAAGCCGAGGACCCCGATGGCGCCAACTTCTCCGGATCGTCGCACGTGTGTGCCGCCGCACGGAGAGGAATCGAAATCAGTCACTTCTATGATCCGAACCTCGCCTTTCCCGATGGCGTCATCGAGCTTGAAGGCCTCGAAATCCTTCCGGGTTCCGGTGAGTGTTCGCACCGGGCGGTCCTCGAATACGACCCGGGAGGCCAGCGCTTCGACTTCGCGCATCAGAGGCTCGCTTCCCTCCGGCAGGTCGACGTCAATGGAGCATTCTGCCGCTCCCATGTGAAAAGATAGGGTCTCCGCTTTGGTCAGCCGCAGGAAAGCTCGCGAAAGGATGTGCTGACCTGTGTGTTGTTGCATATGGTCGAATCGACGGTCCCAATCAATGGCTCCCGGCAATGTCTCGCCCGACGGATTCGAATCCAGCAGATGAACGACGGCGCCGCTAGAATCGAGCTCGACGCGTAGCACTCGCGCGCTTCCAAGACGCCCGGTATCGTGAGGCTGCCCCCCCGAAGTGGGGTAAAATGCGGTCCTGTCCAATATCACCGCCGGCTTGGCATCGATGGTCAACCGCTCGAGGATGCGTGCCGAGAACTCCTGCAAATAAGAATCCTGGTGATAAAGACGCTGGGTCACGGGTTCGCTTTCACGTCAATCGAGTTTCTTTCGGGCCTTTTTGTCTCGTCGGTTTGGTATCGCAGACGGTGGGAGGCGGCCTTCCACTTTCAACGGCAGGATAGCACCAATGTCAGGCCGTTGCCAATCCTGCCCCTTGACCATACGGGTGGTGTTTCCGACTGTTGGACGTCGGTCCGGCGCGGGTATTCTCACGACGGCGACCGCTCGGCCACACGCACTCCACGTTGCCGAGCCGCTCTGTTTTACAAGATCAGTTGTTTGCGGCCAGTAGTACCCGAAGAGCGCGCCGACAGTGAACAACGGGAGCCAATCCAGTTCAAGGTGGCGGATGCCCCGCTTCCTTGACAGTCGTTTCCAGCCCTGACTATACTCCATCTACGATGAATCAAACGAACCGGTCGATGCACGGTACAACCATTATCTTGGTCAGGCGCGGACGCAGAACCGCCATGGCGGGGGACGGCCAGGTCACGATGGGAGACACCGTGGTCAAGAAGGGCGCGAAGAAGATCCGTCGGCTCTACGACAATCGCGTCCTGGTTGGCTTCGCCGGCGGCACTGCGGATGCCTTTGCGCTCTTCTCGAGATTTGAAGCCAAGCTGGAGCAGTTTCAAGGAAACCTGAACCGCGCCTCGGTTGAGTTGGCTCAGGAATGGCGGACTGACCGTGCCTTGCGTCACCTCGAGGCGTTCTTGCTGGCTACCGACGGAAAGGCAATGTACTTGTTATCGGGCACCGGTGATGTGATCGAGCCGGACGATGGCTTGCTGGCCGTTGGGTCCGGAGGCCCGTATGCTCTCGCGGCGGCGAGGGCAATGATTCGTCATTGTAAACTTCCAGCGAAGAAGGTTGCGCTAGAGTCCTTGAAAATCGCGAGTGAGATCTGTGTTTTTACCAACAGTGAAATAGCGGTTGAGGAGTTATAGTCTCTGTTGCGCATTGGTAGTTTGTTTCCATTCTTGATGGGGTTGTAGCAGTGTCAGAGACAGCACGCACGCGACCGGAGGTTGCGCGCGGTTTGGATGAGATGTCGCCAAGAGAGATCGTTGCCGAGCTGGACAAGTTCGTCGTGGGCCAGGCTGAGGCAAAAAAGGCGGTGGCGATCGCATTGAGAAACAGGATTCGCCGCCAGAAGCTCCCCGATGAGATGGCGGAAGAAATCGCTCCCAAGAACATCATCATGATCGGACCCACGGGCGTTGGGAAAACTGAGATCGCCCGCCGGCTCGCCAGGATGGCAAGCTCACCGTTCCTGAAGGTCGAAGCAACAAAGTTCACTGAAGTCGGTTACGTAGGCCGTGACGTGGAGTCCATGATTCGCGATCTGGTCGAAATCGCCGTCGACATGATGCGGATCGAGAAGATTCTGGAAGTCGAGGAAATGGCGGAACGAAACGCGGAGGAGCGGATCATCGATCTCTTACTGCCGGCGTTGCATCCGATTGCCGCTGACGACTCGCCACCGTCGAAGGGAAGAGAGCTCGGCCATCTCGATCGCCTGCGCGAGAAATTGAGAAAACAGTTGCGGGCGGGCAAGCTGGACAAGAGAGTCGTGGAGTTGGAAGTGCGGGAGCACAGTGTGAGCCCATTCTCTCTCCAAGTATTCGAGGGAACGAATCTGGATGAGCTCCAGTTCGGCTTGCGTGAAATACTGTCCGGTCTCGCGGACGGCAGAGCCAAGAAGCGCCGCATGCGTGTCGAAGAGGCGCTCGAGTACATCGTGCAGGAGGAGGAACACAAACTCATCGACATGGACCATGTGGCCCGATCTGCCCTGGAGCGGGTCGAGCAAAGCGGGATCATATTTCTCGATGAGATCGACAAAATTGCAGGCAGAGAGTCCGGTCACGGGCCCGACGTCAGCCGAGAAGGTGTTCAACGGGATATTCTGCCCATCGTTGAAGGGACCAATGTCAATACGCGCTTCGGCATGATCCGTACGGACCACATTCTTTTCGTGGCCGCCGGTGCCTTCCATGTCTCCAGGCCTTCCGACTTGATTCCGGAGATCCAGGGACGGTTTCCGATTCGGGTCGAGATGAAGATTCTGGGCGAGGACGATTTCGTTCGGATCTTGAGAGAACCGAAGAACGCATTGATCAAGCAATATATAGCTCTGTTGCAAACCGAAGGCATCTTGCTCCGGTTCACCCCGGATGCCGTCCGTGAGATCGCTCGGCTTGCATGCATCGTAAACGATACCACGGAAAATATCGGCGCACGACGGCTCCACACACTAATGGAGGCGTTGCTCGAGGACATCTCTTTCGGCGGGATGGAACTCAAGCGAAAAAACATCCAGTTGGACGCGGGCTATGTCAAAGAGAAGCTCGGCCCGATTGTTCACGATAAGGATTTGAGCCGGTACATCCTCTGATGAACGGCCGGTGCATGTGGCGAACCCTCATCGTTGCCGGATTTGTCGTCCACGTTCTGGCATGTGCAAAGACGGGAGATCCTGAGCCACCCCGTGTTCGAGTCCCTCAGGTTTCGTCGAGTTTGACCGCCGAGCAAAAAGGTTCAACGATTCTCCTGAGTGTTCCTCTCCCAAAACAGAATGCGGACGGATCCCCGCTGATGAATCTGGCACTCGTCGAGGTGTTTCGGGTCATCGAAAGAGACCGTCAATCTCACGCCGCGATGAAAGAGGAAGAGTTCCTGCGAAGAGGACAGAAGATCTTTGCGCGAACTATTCCGCCCGATGAGAGCCAGGACTCCGGTGGTGCTTCACTCGTTTTTCAAGACGATCTTGCCTTCGAGGATCCTCAGGCTGTCTACGACTATGGGTTTCGCTACGCGGCACGTTTCGTCAACACGAAGAATCAAACGGCTGGGCTTGGAAATCAGGTGTTCACTGCTCCTTTGGCTATTCCGAATCCTCCCGCAGGGCTGACCTTCGAAGCTGCCCAGGACCACGTGACCCTGCAGTGGAAGCCGCTGTCAGTCAATCGGGATGGAACGCGGCCGGCGCGCGTAGCCGGCTACAATGTCTATCGCAAAGAAAGTGGAGAGTCGTTTCCCTCGAAACCGGTGAATTCGTCTCTCGTGAGGGAGTCCGTGTTCCACGACGGAAGCTTCGAGTTCGAAAAGGTCTACCATTATGCCGTTACAGTGCTGGCAAGCGAGAATCCACGAATCGAAAGCGAGCCTTCCGCGCCGCTCGAAGTTCACACAAGAGACGTTTTTCCTCCTTCGCCACCCCCTCACTTCGAGTTAGTTTATCAGGATGGAGTCTTGGTGCTGTTCTGGACCGCACCCCCCGAAGGTGATGTCCTCGGCTATCACTTGTATCGAAGGGAAACAGGTTCCGACCGTTCGGACCGTTTGCGGGGACGAGATCCGATCGAAACACTGAGTTACCGGGATCCGGATATTCTGACCGGACGTCAGTATGAGTATCGCGTCACAGCGATCGATCCATACGGCAATGAAAGTGACGCGCATCTCCAGGTTATCCGCATTCCCTGAAATGTGGTATCGGTGACGATCGGGATCGACTAGTATGTTCTGGGCACAGCCGTGCAGCGCCTCGAAAAAATGCGGGCGGTGCTCTCTTGTTGGGATGACCAAGAACGAGAAAGGAGTCGGCTATGAAGTTTTTTCTGGATACGGCAAATATCAGCGAGATTGAGGAAGCTGCAGCCTTTGGTCTCATCGACGGTGTAACCACGAACCCTTCTCTTGTGGCTAAAGAGGGACGGGACTTCAAGTCAATCTTGCTGGAGATTACGGCGATCGTCGATGGTCCGATTAGCGCTGAGGTGGTCAGCACCGAGTGTGACGGGATCCTCCGGGAGGGTCGCGAACTGGCTCAGATCCACGAGAACATTGTCGTCAAGGTCCCGATGATCCCTGAGGGGATGAAGGCACTCGGGACGCTTTCTCAAGAAGGAATCCGGACGAACGTGACACTGTGCTTCAATCCGAATCAGGCCCTGATCGCCGCGAAGCTGGGCGCGACGTACGTGTCGCCGTTCGTGGGGCGCTTCGACGACATCAGTCAAGTGGGAATGGATCTCATTGAAGATCTGGTGACGATTTTCAATAACTATGGTTTTCCGACCCAGATTCTCGTGGCGAGCTGCCGGAGTCCGCTGCACATTCGGGAGTCCGCGCTTCTCGGAGCTCATGTGGCTACCATGCCCTATCGCGTTTTGATGCAGCTCATGAAGCACCCGCTGACCGACCTCGGCTTGGAAAGGTTCTTGAAGGATTGGGAAGAAGCAAAGCAACCGACCCGAGCCTAGTGCTGCTGCTCGTAAATCGCTAAGCTTGAATTGTTTACGAACAGTCGTACCCACACGCACCCGAAAGTGAGGGATTCCCGTTGATCGCGTGCACCCCTGTAGGTGCCAGCGAAGATGCGGGAGCATGAGCATGGATATATCGCAGAAACTGAAACAGCTAGCCGAGTTGCACAAGAGGGCAGAAGAGGGCGGCGGGGAGGAGCGCCGCAAGAAGCAGCACGATGCTTCGAAGCTGACGGCTCGAGAACGAATCGACTTTCTTCTCGACGAAAGTTCCTTTGAGGAGATGGACAAGTTCGTCGAGCATCGTTGCACGGACTTTGGCATGGAGAAGCGGAAGATCCCGGGAGACGGTGTCGTGACCGGATACGGTCGAATCGACGGACGCTTGGTTTATGTGTTTGCTCAGGACTTCACGGTATTTGGCGGCAGCCTCAGTGAAGCGTATGCAGAAAAGATCTGCAAGCTGATGGATATGTCCCTGAAAGTTGGAGCCCCGCTGATCGGCCTCAACGACTCGGGCGGAGCTAGAATCCAAGAAGGAGTGGTTAGCCTTGCCGGTTATGCGGATATTTTCCTTCGCAACACCATCGCCAGTGGCGTCGTCCCGCAAATTTCGGCAATCATGGGCCCTTGTGCGGGTGGCGCCGTGTACTCGCCGGCGATAACAGACTTCATTTTGATGGTACAGGACACGAGCTATATGTTCGTGACCGGTCCGGATGTGATCAAGACGGTCACGCACGAAGAAGTGAGCATGAACGAACTGGGTGGGGCAATGACGCACAACGCTACCAGCGGGGTTGCGCACTTCACCGCTGGGGATGATCGGGAGTGTCTCGCCAAGATCCGCGAGCTTTTGAGCTTCTTGCCGGCGAATAATATGGAGGACCCTCCGCGCGGGCTCTCCGCCGATCGGTGGGATAGGGAAGATGAAAAGCTGAACGCGCTGGTGCCGGCCGATCCGAACCAGCCATACGATATCAAAGAAGTCATTCATACCGTTGTCGACGAGCAGCACTTCTTCGAGGTTCACAAGCATTACGCCAAGAATCTTGTGGTCGGATTCGCGAGGTTCGACGGCTATCCTGTGGGCATCGTGGCCAATCAGCCGGCCTTTCTGGCCGGCACATTGGACATTTCCGCCTCGCTGAAGGGCGCCCGTTTCGTTCGTTTCTGCGACGCCTTCAACATCCCCCTCATAACGTTCGAGGACGTTCCTGGGTTTCTACCCGGTACGGCACAGGAGTTCGGAGGCATCATCAAGCACGGCGCGAAGCTCCTGTACGCGTTCGCGGAAGCCACCGTGCCGAAGATCACGGTCATTACACGAAAAGCATATGGCGGCGCCTATTGCGTGATGTCGTCCAAACACATCCGCACGGATCTGAACTACGCGTATCCCACCGCCGAAATAGCCGTGATGGGCCCGGAGGGAGCGGTGAACATACTCTACAAGACGGAGCTCAAGGGCGCTCGGGACGCGGAGCAGTTCCGTTCGCGCAAGGTCGCGGAGTTTCGAGAGAAGTTTGCTTCACCCTACATCGCGGCGGAGCGTGGGTACATCGACGAGATCATCGAGCCCAGCAAGACGCGCCGAAAGATCGTTGCCGGGCTGAGAATGCTCGAAAACAAAAGAGATTCCAATCCGCCCCGCAAGCACGGAAACATACCCCTTTAGTCAGTGTGGGATGTCCGCCAGATGTTGGAGTCGGGATCATGTTTCGAAAAGTTCTGATCGCCAACCGAGGGGAGATTGCCGTCCGGGTTATCCGGGCCTGTCGCGACCTCGGCATTTCCCCCGTCGTTGTGTACTCAGAGGCGGATCGAACTTCGCTACACGTCCGAATGGCCGATGAGGCCTGTTTTATCGGCCCTTCGAGTTCCTCTGAAAGCTATCTCGTCGTGGAAAAGATCCTGGACGCGGCCCAAAAGACGGGCTCGGAGGCAATCCATCCAGGATATGGGTTCCTTTCTGAAAACCCCGCGCTGGCCCAGGCGTGTGCGGACTGTGGGATAAAGCTGGTGGGGCCGTCCGCTGACTCGATGCGCTTACTCGGCAGCAAAACCGGAGCTCGAGAGACGTTGCAGCGTTGCGGTATTCCCGTCGTGCCCGGGACCCATGAAGCCCTGAAATCGGTCAGACAAGCGATCCTGGCGGCAAAGCAGGTCGGCTATCCAGTTATGTTGAAGGCCTCGGCCGGCGGAGGGGGCAAAGGGATGCGTCTGATTGAGGATGAGTCCCAGGTGGACAGCGCGTTCAAATCGGCGACCTCGGAAGCCAAGCGGGCGTTCGGGGACTCGTCGGTATACCTGGAAAAGTATATTCAACGGCCCCGGCACATAGAAATCCAGGTATTGGCTGACGAGCACGGGAACGCGGTTCATCTCGGGGAACGAGAGTGCTCGATACAGCGACGACACCAGAAGGTCGTCGAGGAATCGCCCAGTCCGCTTGTGGACGAAGAATTGAGGAGCCGGATGGGTGAAGTCGCTTTGCAAGTAGTCGGGGCTGCGGATTACTTCAATGCGGGGACGGTGGAGTTTCTGGTCGATCAGGACAGGAGCTTTTATTTTTTGGAGATGAATACGCGGCTCCAGGTCGAGCATCCCGTTACCGAACTGGTTACGGGCATCGACCTGGTGCGCGAGCAGTTTCGGATTGCTTCAGGAGCGCGGCTGGCACTTACGCAAGACAAAATTGCTCTTCGTGGATGGGCGCTCGAATGCCGCATCTACGCGGAGGATCCGGCAAATAACTTCTTTCCATCCCCCGGGACGATCAGCGAGCTGGCGGAACCGATGGGTCCCGGGGTTCGGGTCGATTCCGGTATCTATCAGGGCTGGGAAGTTCCGGTCCACTACGATCCACTGCTGTCGAAGCTTGTCACATTCGGTCCGGACCGTGACCAGGCAATCTCCCGAATGCAGCGAGCGCTCTCTGAATACAGGGTGGGAGGAATCAAGACCAATCTGCCGTTCTTCATGGATGTGCTCTCCGATGCGAGTTTTTTGGAGGGACGACTGTCGACCGGTTTCATCGATCAGCTTCAGCCGCGTTTGATCGAGACACCCGGTGATGGAGCGGAGACGGCCCGCCGCGCGGCGGCCCTATCCGCATCGATTGTCTACAAGGGACAATCGAATGCGCGGTCGTCGCATCACCGGCAGGCGACTGCGAGCGGTTGGAAGTCCTCGGGGCGTCCGGCTGCTCGGAAGCTCGGCTGGAGATTGTGAAGGGTAGCTGTACCTCCGGTGCGAGGAGCGAAGTCAGATGCGGTTTGTAATCGAGCTCGAAGGGGAAAAGATTCGTGTGGAAATTCGGACGATCATGGGACGTGATCGAGTCTTTTTCGACGGGGAGGAAGTGGAGTGCGATTGGGTGGTGTTACCCAACGACCAGCATTCGATCATCCTGGGGGGTAAAGTCTTTGATCTGTCGGTCCGCCTCGACCGCGACGCCGGTGAAGTTCAGCGGAACCAGCAGATCATTCCTTTTCGAATCCTTGATCCCAGGCGCCTGGCCGACGCGTCGGCCGAGCCGGTAGGATCGCAGGGGATTCAGCGAATTGAAGCCCAAATGCCGGGCAAGGTCGTCCGAATGTCGGTCGAGGCCGGAGATATGGTCGAGTACGATCAAGGATTGTTGGTGGTCGAGGCGATGAAGATGCAGAACGAGATTCGGGCTCCCAAGGACGGAACCGTGAAAGAAATCGGTGTCGCGGCCGGTCAGGTGGTAAACGCGGGCGATTTCCTGCTCAGCATCGAGTGACAACCCCGAACAATCCGCTTCCATGATCCGAACCGGATTTCGCCCAACGGACCTTCCTCAGACAGCCCATCCGAGCCGGAGGTGGATGTCCAACCCCCGGGACAGGATTAGTTCGATGAGAGGACTAGCAGTTGGACATTTGTCCATTCGTTCCTTCTTCAATGAAGGAAAGAATCTCGCCAAGTAGATAGAGCGAACCGGCAACGACGACGGTTCCGTCACTCGGACACTGTTTCCAGGCTGATTGTAGCGCGGAGATTGCGGTCCGATAGAAAGCCATCTTCGACCGGAGCAGGGGCTGGGAAGCGGCGACATCCCTGGGGTGAGCGGAGCGCTCATTTTCGATAGGCGCCAGGTGTATCTTCACCGCTGTTGGGAAGAGAAGCCGCCCCATCTCCCCGAAGTCCTTATCGGACATGGTGCCGAAGACCAGATGCACCTCACGGAATCGGCGGCGCTTCAGATAGTCTCTCAACGATCCCGCGGCTGCGGCGTTGTGAGCGCCATCCAGGATTGTGTGTCTTGGGAACCAATACTCATCGAGGCGGCCCGGCCAAGATGTGGCAGGGAGCCCCTGGTAGATCGCTTCCTTCGATACGGGGAAGCCTTTGATCTCCTCAACTGCACAAACGGCCAGTGCGGCATTGACCGCCTGATGCTCCCCGGGCATGGGTAGGCGAAGGTCCCCGTACGTTCCGGAAGGTGTTTCGAGATCGGTAGCCTGTCCGTTCATCTCGATTTTACAGTCACGATGAACCTCCAGCACAGACGACCGAAGCCGGCGGGCCTCTTCGAGCAAGATCTTCCGTGTTTTCACGTCGCTGCAACCGGATATGACTTTCACTCCCGGCTTGAGAATGCCCACTTTCTCACGGGCAATCTTTGTCAGGGAGTCACCCAGGTAGTTCTGATGGTCGCGCGACACGTTTGTGATGACGCATACGTTTGGGCATACCACGTTGGTCGCATCCAAGCGGCCTCCCATTCCCACTTCTACGACTGCGATGTCGATTCGCGAGCGGGAAAAGTGGAGGAAGGCGCAACAGGTAATCAGCTCGAAGAATGTAAGACTGCGGTTCAAGGCACGCGTCGCCAGCAGGCGCTGCTCGGTTTTCTCGATTCTTCCAGCAAGGGCCTCCAGTTCGCTCGGGCCAATCGTCGAGCCATCGATGCGGATTCGCTCCCTCAGGTGCTGCAGGTGCGGAGATGTGAACAGTCCCGTTTTCCAGCCTGCGCTTCTCAGAATAGACTCAGCCATGGCGCAGACGCTGCCTTTGCCATTGGTGCCGGCTACATGAACGACTGCATAATCGAGGTGAGGATCGTGACATGCGGCCAGCACGGTTCGGATACGGGTCAAACCGAGATCCATGTCCTTGACTTCATTGCCCCGTGCTTCCCAAAGAGTTGTTGGCCAGGAAGCCCCGGTTGGCTTTGCGCTGTCGGCCATTTGCTACCTGCGGTTAGTTCGTTCGTGGTGACGTTTGAGGCCAAAGCGAGCCCCGCCGGTCCACGCTCAGGCCTTGTGTTCGGTCCTTGCTCGCGTCGCCGTCTCGGCGGTTCTCGAGGAGCTGAAGGTGAAGAACCTGAGCGCATTTTGCAGATAGTTCCGCATATCTCGCCGGTCTATGATGGCATCAATCATGCCGTGCTGAAGCAGGAACTCTGAACGCTGGAACCCCTTGGGGAGCTTCTGACGGATTGTCTGCTCTATGACGCGAGGTCCCGCAAACCCGATCAAGGCACCCGGCTCGGCGATGTTCAGGTCTCCGAGCATGGCATAACTTGCGGTCACTCCGCCCGTCGTGGGGTTGGTGAGGATGGAAATAAAGGGGACGCGCGCATCGTCCAGGCGCGCCAGGGCGGAGCTTATCTTCGCCATCTGCATGAGCGAGAGAGTTCCCTCGTGCATGCGAGCCCCACCGGATGCGGAAATGACGATCAGCGGCGCCTTTTGCTCGAGCGCCCGTTCAGCGGCCAGGGTCAGCATTTCGCCGACGACCGACCCCATGCTGCCTCCCATGAAGTTGTACTCCATCGCGGAGATCAATACCGGGATTCCACCCAGGCTGCCCCGGGCATTGATGAGAGCATCGTTCAATCCGGTGTTCTTGCGAGCTTGTTTCAGTTTCAGCAGATAGGGCTGGCGCTCGACGAATTTCAGCGGATCAGGAGAGATCAAGTCGGAGTCGCAGCTCTCGAACTGACCCTTGTCGAAGAGACGCTCGAGCCGCTGCAAGGCGCCGATCCGAAAGTGGTGTCCGCAATCCGGGCACACCTGCTCGTTCGTCTCCACATCCTTCTTGTAAATGGTGCTGCCGCAACCTTCACACTTTGTAAAGACCCCTTCGGTCTTGACCTTTCTATCTTCGTCTTTGACGGCCGGGCGAGGCCCTTTGCGGTTCTTGAACCAGGACATTTGTCAGTCCTCAAATCGGCTTTGGTATTCGCCGATCGAGTGGGGAACCCTGAAGACGGGTTCGATCTCGGCGGCTGCTATTGCGCAGGGGTCGTGTTTGGCTCGGTATTCGAGAGCTTCCGGGTCAGATGCACCAGGCCCCACCGCTCTTCCTCGGTCATCTTCGACTCGAATTGCGGCATCGGCTTCTTTCCCTTGCTGATAAGCCAGTAGATCTCGCCGTCGGTCACTGCTCGCAGTACCTCGGGATTCGATATGTCGGCTGGAGCTGTCTTGAACATGCTGGCCATGGGACCATCCCCTTTGCCCTCCTCGCCGTGACACATGACGCAACTTTCCTTGTACAGACTGCGTGCCGAGTCCAAAACGGCTTCTGATTCCTGCACGGGATTTGCCTTGGTCAAGATGTCCGCGGGTACGGGTTCATCGGAACCGAGCGACCATCCGGTGAGCCAAATCATAGCGATGGTTAACAATACAGTCGCAGCCCTCTGCATCATCATCGGAACTCTCCTCCAGAATCTAACTCCGGAACGGTCAACCCCAAGTCTCGCGCCGGCCGGAAAGAGCTAATTCTAGCATAGCATTCAGTCCACGCTGCCAGCAAGATTCGATCTGGAGTCGGAGGCTCGTCACTCATTTCTTTGAAACATTGCGGTGGGGTGTCCTAGACTTGTACTGGACACTCCGGGACAGTCGTTGAGATCGTTTCCGTATGCGGGAGAAGCCACCAATGAAAGCCGGTCCGGATCAACCAAGCCTGGGTCATCTGCCGGGCGGTGGTTTCATGATGGGGAGCGCCGCGGGCCGGGAAGAAGAGGCTCCTGCCCATTGGGTGGAGCTGTCCCCTTTCTACATGGGGCGCTTCGCCGTCACGAATCAAGAGTATGGGATCTTCCTTCACGAGACAGCCAGGACGCCCCCGCCTTCCTGGGGCCACCCGTCTTTTGGTGCGCCCCGGCAACCCGTTGTGTCGGTGAACTGGTACGATGCAACGGACTATTGTTCGTGGTTGAGTGAGAAGCTCGGTTTTCACTTCAGGCTTCCAACGGAAGCGGAACGAGAATTCGCCTGTCGCGGAGGCACGACGTCGGCATATCCGTGGGGTGATAGCCCGGAGAGAGAGCTGCAAGGCTATGGTTGTTGTTGGTTCGAGGGTGGAACGGCGCCTGTCGGAGGACCTCCCAATCCGCTCGGTCTGTACAACCTCGCCGACAACGTTCATGAATGGTGTTTGGACTGGTACGACGCCAAATACTACGAGGGGAGCCCCGAGAACAATCCCACCGGCCCAGCAGAGGGAAGGCGCCGTGCTTCCAGAGGCGGCTCATGGAGACATCAAATAAAGGTCACGAGGTCGGCGGCGCGAAGCTCCTTGCCCCCCTATTACTGCTACGCGGATTATGGATTCCGGGTGGTCCGGGCCCTTAAAGATGACTCTTCAACTCAGCCAAATCGGTAATGGGCAATTTGCAAGTGTAGTTTTCGCACAGGTAAACCGTCGGGTCCTCGCCGACTTGCTCTCGGTTTTGCAGCAGTGCGGTAGAGCTGGCGATGCCACATGCAACGACGGTGTTCGGAAGGTACCGGCTTTGAACCTCGCGCAGCACGACTCGAGTACGTGGATCCTCTGAATTTCCGATGACGGCTATTTCTCTCGGCGCTGCCAAGTAGAAGTCGAGAGCACACAGCAAATGGCTGAAAGCGGATGGATGCTCCGTCATGGGCGCAAGCATCATTTGCAGAACCGGGCGAACGTAGTCCCTCCATCGATCGTTCATCGTCAGCCGCGATAGCCGGAGCAGCGCGGAACACGCCACCGAGTTGCCGGACGGGATTGCGTTGTCGAAAAACTCCTTGGGACGGCTGATCAACGGTTCGTGGTCGGATGCCGTGAAGTAGAATCCCTTGTTCTGCTCGTCCCAGAACTTGGAGACCATCGTGCGCGCCAGCTCTTCGGCTTCGTGTATCCATTTGGATTCGAAGGTCGCCTCATAAAGGGACAACAAAGCCTCCATCAAAAACGCATGGTCCTCGAGGTAGGCACCCAGCTTGGCCTCACCGTCCCGGTAAGTGCGGAGCAACCGGTCCTTTTGCCGGAGTTTCGACAGGAGGAACTGCGCGTTGTCGCGTGCCACCTTCCGGTAGTCCGGCCGGTCGAGAACGTTGGCCGCCTCGGCAAAGCTCCGAAGCATCAGACCGTTCCATGCCGTCAGGATCTTTTCGTCTCGTGCCGGCTTGATGCGCGCCTCGCGCGCCTCGAACAGGAGCTGCTTTCCGCGCTCGATGACCGACGCCACGGTTTGCTCGTCCATCTTGTTGATCCTGGCCACCAGGTCCGGCTGCCTGGGCACGTGCAGGATGTTTTTGCCTTCGAAGTTCCCCTCGGGGGTGACGTCGAAGTACTGGCAGAACAGCGATGAATCGGTTTCGCCCAGCACGGCACCAATCTGTTCCGGAGTCCAGACAAAGAACTTCCCCTCTTCCCCTTCACTGTCAGCGTCCTGGGCAGAGTAGAATCCGCCCTCAGGGGATGTCATTTCGCGCACGACATAGTCCAGCGTCTCTTCGGCAACCCTGCGATAGAAGTTCTCGCCGGTTACAAGGAACGCGTCGAGGTAGATTCGACTCAGCAGGGCGTTGTCGTAGAGCATCTTCTCGAAATGGGGCACGAGCCAAACCGCGTCCACGGAATAACGGTGGAAACCGCCGCCCAGCTGATCGTAAAGGCCGCCGCACGCCATCTGTTTCAGGGTCTGTTCGACCGGTTCGAGAATCTCTTTTCTGGGGGTGCGATGATGCGAACGCAACAAGAAGGACAGGGCCATCGATGGGGGAAACTTGGGAGCCCCTCCGAAGCCTCCGTGCTGGGAATCGTAGCTGGAAAGAAGTCGCTGCACCGCAATGTCGAGAGACTGTGTCGACGGGTCATCTCCAGTCGAATCAAACCGGTTCGATTGCTGCAGTTCCTGGACTATCTTGGATGCATTTCTACTGATCTCGTCCCGTTTTTCCTTGTACGTTTGAGCAACCCCTAGAAGTAATCGGGGGAAGCCTGGCATGCCATGCCGATCCTCCGGCGGGAAGTAGGTTCCGCCATAGAAGGGAACTCGGTCCGGTGATAGGAAGACCGTCATCGGCCAGCCTCCGTGTCCGGTCATCATTTGAACGGCGCTCATATATATAGAATCCAGATCCGGTCGCTCTTCCCGGTCGACCTTGATGCTGACAAAATGCTGGTTCATGATTGCTGCAGTGTCTTCGTTTTCGAACGATTCATGCTCCATGACGTGGCACCAATGGCATGCGGAGTAGCCGATGCTCAAGAGGATCGGCTTGTCCTCCTGCTGGGCTTTCGAGAGAGCTTCCTCGGACCACGGGAACCAATCAACCGGGTTGTGTGCGTGTTGCAGCAGATACGGACTCGTTTCGTGAACCAGAGCGTTTGTGTGCTTCGGTTCTTTCCCCATTGGGCACTCCTGAGAAAAGGGCGCGCAGGTCTGAAAGGGACAGAGCTGGCCTACCACGCGGGGGTTAGGTCGTCGGGCACGGTCATTGCAAGAGACTTCGAAGGCGATCCGGGACTTCGACGGTCTGTCCCTTGCGCATCATTACCACGGTCACTTTGCCCTGGGCGGCCAGTTGGCGTTCTTTCGCTGTCCATGCATCGAAGTCGAACCGGATAGAGGTTCGTCCCACCCTCCCAACCGAGACCTGCAAAGCGAATTCCTCGAAAACTGAGAGCACCTTTTGAAACTGGCATTCGACGTGGACTCTCGGGAAATCAAAGTCGTTGTCCTTTTGCCCTCGATCGAATCCCACGCTGCGGAGCAATTCAATTTCCGCCTCTCCATAGTAGTCGAACAGACGTGGGAAGTAGATCCGTCCCGCCGGGTCGGCATCGGCCCACCTGACGTGGCGTTTGATCTCGATTGACGGCATGCTCGGCCTCCACTATTTTTTCTTTCTCGGTCTGCGCTTCGGACGGTTGTACCGTACCTCCACGTTGCTCTGAATCCCGCCTCGGGGGGTAAACTCACCACGCACGTGCATCTGGATTGGATCGCAAGCCGACACCAGATCTCGCAGGATTCGGTTCACAGCGTTCTCATAAAAGATCCCCAGGTTGCGGTACGCAGTGACGTACTCCTTGAGCGATTTTAGCTCGAGACACCACTGATCCGGAACGTAGCTGACCACGAGGGTACCGAAGTCCGGTAGGCCCGTCTTGGGGCAGATCGCCGTGTATTCGGGCAAAATGATCTCGATCTCATAACCCGGATACTGGTTCTCCCAGCACTCGATCTCGGGGAGTTTTTCTTTCATCCCAGCCCGGGCATGGGTCTTCGTATAACGTCGCATCGATTCAACTTAGCATAGAATTACCGAGGATGCACCGCGCGACCCCGCTGGTCATGTCAAGCTGCTTGTGTAAAAAGGTCGAGGGTACGAGTTGGTCGTTGTTCCTTCCAATCGAGATTGAATCGATGGAAGATCGAGTAAATGATTCTGTCGACACTCTGGACATTAACAAAGCAAACCATCGGACGCGTTCTCCGTCGAACCTCAACGAAGCAGCGTTCGATGACGTTGGTGGTTCGTAGCTTCTTCCACAGAGGCCGTGGGAAGCTGTAAAAGGCCAGTAACTCAGGGAGATCCTTCTCCAATCGATTCACCATCTTCGGATAATCCTTGTGCCAGCAACGCTTCAGCCTCCTGAAAGCTGTCAGTGCATCCCGACGGCTATCGGCCTGGTAGATGGCCCGTGCATCCTGCTTGATCTGGTCTCGATCGCACTTTCGGACTGAATTGACGATGTTTCGCATCTTATGTGCCCAGCAGCGTTGGTGCTGAGCTCTCGGATAGATCGTTTCAATGGCCGCTGCCAGACCTGCACAGCCGTCGGTCACAATCAGCTCGAGGTTATCTCCCTCTATACCACGCCGGTACAGATCTCCTAAGAGTCCTTCCCAGGCAGCTTGACTCTCTCCACTGCTGCGCATAAATGCCAAAAGCTGCCGGCTACCATCCGCTCTCACCCCGTAGGCCACCAGCATCTGCACCCGTTTCCGCCCACTCGGACGTCTTACCCTCAGACTCACTCCGTCCAGAAACAGTGTCTTCCATTCGTCACTCAACCGAGCTCGGTGAAATCGCTGTACTGCTTCATCTAGCTCTCGTGTCAGCTGCGATACCGTCTGTGCACTGACAACTTCTCCCGTCATGATCGCCACAATCCGTCCCACCGTCCGTGTGCTGATTCCTCTGAGAAACGCCTCTCGTATCAGCAACGTTACCTCGTCAGCTCGTCGTTGAAACCGTTGTAATCCCTTCGGGAGAAAATTCTTGTTCCGGCTCCGGGCAATCCGCAACCGTAACGTTCCAAAGCGGGTCACAAAGTCCCGTTCATAGTATCCATTGCGGTACTCTCTCTTTCTCTGCCCACCTCTTTCATACCATCCAAAGCCACAATAACGGTCTCTCTGCCGCTGTGATTCAGTCTCGAAATACCGTTTCCACGCCAGCTTTGTCTTGCTATACACATCTCCCCAAAAGTCTTCTTTTACCTCATCAAGGAAATGTTGGAATTGTTCGGTCATCGGTGTTAATTTCGCCATTGGGTGTAAGCTCCTTTCTTGGAGTTGGTTTTTGCCATCGCAGCAAAAAAACCAAACTTACACCCTCTTTCTTTTTACACAAGCAAAGTTACATCACCCCCCGCTGGGCTGCTCCCGTGCTTTCTCTAGTTCCCCTCCCCTGCTGCCTTCAGCTTGTGCCATGGCTCGCTTCTCCCTCGGCGCGCCCGAAACGCTTTACGCAACTAGCCCTTCTCGTCGTCGCCAGGCTCAGGATGGCCGGGGTTTCTGGTAAAGATGCCGCCGCTTTGGGCCGATTTAGGCAGGCGAGTGGATATCCCGCTTCGAACTTGCGCTCCTGCGGCAAAAACCGTCCTCTTTTACTGCGATCGCCCATGGCAACTATTGGTTTTGACGCTCGTTGCTTCGCATTTCCGAACCGCGCCGGGAAGTACTGCCGAAACATCCTGCCGAAGCTCGTGCAACAGCACCAGGATTGCGGATTCGTCTTGTGGGTCTCCTCGGAGATGGCGGAGCGGGATCTGCCATGGGCCGAGTCGACGAAGCTCGAGGACCGAATCTCGGTATGCGTCGCAGATGCGCCGCTTTACGACGTGGATGCCGAGCGAGTGGCTTTTCGAGACCAGATCAACGACAGTGCGATCGATCTTTTCTTTTCCGTCTACAATTCTGTGCCGACCGGACTCAAGGTCCCAAGCATGCAGATGATTCACGATCTGTCCTTGGTTACCCGACCGGAGCTCCATCCGCCTGCTGTCTCTGGGTACTTCCAGGGAACGCTGCGTGAAAGCCTGCGATCGGCCCATACGATCGTCGCCAACTCTGCTCAAACCGCCGCTGATCTGGAGAGATTTGCCCCGGAATCGACCCCGCGGACATGGGTCATCCCTCCTGGAGTCGATCAACGGTTTTTCGCCCGAGGAGCCGAGGACGCTCAGATTCCTGGACTAGCCGATTTGAGTGACTACATATTGTATTCGGGTTCGTGGGAGCCTTGGGGCAATCTCGAGAGAATCCTGCAAGCGTACGCTCGATCATCCCTGAGCGGCAAGACGGCCTTGGTGGTGGCGATACCGTCAGGCTCAGGTTGGTCTGAGGCGCGGCGACGTGTCCAAGAGTTGAAGCTCCAGGAAACGGTGCGCATTGTTCCGGCCCAGGAGGAGAAGACTTTGGTCTCCCTGTATCAAAAAGCGCTCATTCTCTTGCATCCAGTTATTCATGAAGGGTGCGGGATGACCGTTTTGGAAGCGATGGCTTCAGGTGTTGCCGTTTTGACCTCGGATTGTGCCGGGTTGCCCGAGTTGGTGGGGGACGCCGCCCTGTTGGTTGACCCTCTCGACGAGCTAAAAATGGCCGAGTCCCTGGAGACGCTCGTCGGCGATGATGCGCTCCGTGAAGATCTGGGGGCACGAGGGGAAAAGAGGGCTCAACACTTCACTTGGCACCGAACCTCCGACCGGCTCCTGCATTTGGCCGACGACGCCATCGCCAGTCACCAGGCAGCGCTCAAGTACGCCTCACATGAGATGCACGACTTGTTGCGTTTGATTCAATAGTCAGCCGCTCTCCGACCAGCCGAATCTACTTTGCTGCGATGAATGCTTCGTCGATGCATGCGTGCCGTGTCGGCTGGCTTGTCACCGGACGCTTCGGGGTAACCGCGTGCGTAGCCGCGCCGTCATGGCGATTGTCGCCTTTGCGGCGTTGGAATCGACAGCGCTCCAACCGAGGGCCCGGATTGACCCTCCCGGTGGCCGGTGATAACCTCTGGACGTTCTTTTCGTCGCTTTCGTCGCTTTCGTCGTTTTCGTCGTTTTCGTTGCTTTCGAGGGAAACCCCGCTCTCTGATGGGCTGACCGGACGTCCTCATGAAGACACTCGCCGACCGCAAAATCCTTTCCGTCATGGAGCTCACCACACGTATCAAGGAAGCTCTCGAGGAAGAGTTCCGGGATATCTGGGTAAGAGGAGAGATTTCGAACTTCAAGCATCATTCTTCCGGGCATATGTACTTTACCTTGAAGGACCAGAGGTCCCAGATCAAGGCGGCGTGCTTCCGAAACACGAACTACTATTTGAAGTTTCGCCCCGAGGATGGATTGGAAGTCGTCACGCGCGGTCGAGTGGGTCTCTACGAGCCTCGCGGTGAGTACCAAATTATCGTCGATTTCATGGAACCCGTGGGGTTTGGCTCACTCCAGCTGGCATTCGATCAACTGAAGGAGAAACTCAGAAAAGAAGGACTCTTCGACGACGGGCTCAAGCAGCCGCTTCCCATGGTTCCCCGCAAGGTTGGAATTGTCACATCATCGAGTGGAGCCGCAATCCAGGACATGCTTCGAGTCCTAGCGCGGCGGAACGCTTCCTTGCATGTACTCTTGTATCCGGCCAAGGTGCAGGGAACCGGCGCCAGTGGCGAAATCGCCGCGGGGGTGGCTTATTTCAATACGAGAAACGACATCGATGCGATCATCATCGGACGGGGCGGAGGATCGATCGAGGACCTGTGGGCCTTCAACGAAGAGATCCTCGCCAGGGCAATCGTCCAGTCCGAGATCCCGGTGATCTCGGCGGTTGGGCACGAGGTGGACTATACTATCGCAGACTTTGTGGCGGACGTCCGCGCGGCAACTCCGTCTTCGGCGGGAGAAATCGTTTCCGCCGCGCGGGACGAGCTGCAGACGAAAGTCAATTTGCTACACGGACGAATCCGTCAATCCGCGCAACTCGTGATTGAAAGACGCCGCTCCCGTCTTGAAAAGTTGTCCCGGAATCGCGCCTTCGAGGTCGCGCCCAACAAGATTCGTGAGTTCCACCAGAGGTTCGATGAGATCGGCGCAAGGAGCGCTCAGGCAATCCGGCGGTATCTTTTGCAGCGGCGGCACCTTGAAACCGTGTCGAGCAATCGTCTGATCCAGACAGATCTCCGTCGGTGGGTCGCCCGGCGCAGAGAGTTGTTGCTATCGGCCCGGAAGTCGGTGAGCCGGGAAGCTCAATCGACTCTGCACGATTTCCGTGGAACGGTGCGGTTGCTGGCCGCCCGGATGGATGCGCTCAGTCCTCTGGCAATCCTTCAGCGCGGGTACTCTGTATGCCGGGACGCCGAAGGCGTGATCCTCAAGGATGTCCAGTCCGTTGCGCCGTGGGACCGGGTCGAGGTTCAACTGGCGAGGGGGATGATGAAGTGCCAAGTGGAGTCGATTCCAGAGGAAGCGGCGGAACCCCGCCCAACACGGGATTAGAGGAAGATCGGGGAAAGCTAGAGGCCAACACTGCCGGAGGTATTGCGGAGGCTCAGATGGCAAAGGAAATGAAGCTCAAGGACTTCGAGTCGGCATTGAGGGCGCTCGAGGGAATCGTTGCCGATTTGGAAGGTGGAGAGTTGCCACTCGACCGCGCCTTGGAGCTTTTCGAGGAGGGCGTGCGAATTACACGTTTCTGCAACAACAAGCTGGATCAGGCCGAGCGCAAAGTGGAAGTCCTTTTGAAAAACGCGGACGGGACGGTAAGCGAGGCTCCCTTTTCGGAGTCTTCCGCACCCCGCGACCCCGATCCCGATGACGATCCGTAGCCCGACCCCTCCCGAATCGTTTTCAGCGCTGACTGGCGCAACGCGCCAGTCGCTTGGGAACGTAACTGCGCAGCGCACCGTGAAAAACCGTGGTTTTTGACGATTTGCTAAGTTACACGCATAGCGCCAGATCCGCGAGCAGTTACTTAAGAGCTGCACGGAAATCGACTTTGGATATCGAAAAATATTTGTCCGAGGAGAAGTCAAGCATCGATCAGTCGCTGGAGGCACTGCTTCCCACCGAGAGCGCGGAGCCGGCAGTGATCCATCGGGCCATGCGGCACTCGGTTTTCGCGGGAGGGAAGCGCATACGACCGATTCTCGTGATTGCTTCAGGGGAAAGCGTAGGGGGGCGAAGCGAGGTCTTGCGGCAACTCGGTTCCGCCATCGAGATGATCCACACGTACTCGCTCATCCATGATGATCTTCCCGCGCTCGACAACGACGATCTTCGCCGCGGGTGGCCGACCTGTCACAAAGCCTTTGGAGAGGACATGGCCATTCTGGCCGGAGACGCGCTGCTGACGAGGGCTTTTCAGGTACTGTCCGATTTGACTGGTGTCGGAGAGGCGAACCGTCTGAGGATCCTGGGTGAAGTCTCCTATGCCATCGGTACGGTCAACGGCATGATCGGGGGCCAGGTCGTGGATTTGGAGTCGGAAGGGAAACCGGTCGATGCCCGCACCGTGGAATACATTCACCGCTCCAAGACCGGAGCCTTGCTGGCGAGTTGCACCCGTTGTGGGGCGCTGGCCGCAGATGCCGACGGGGAACGACTGCAGGCACTCTCCGATTATGGGCAGTCGATCGGGCTGGCGTTTCAGATCGTCGACGACATCCTCGATGTTACGGCAACCAGCGATGAACTGGGCAAGACTGCGGGCAAGGACGCTCAGGTGAAAAAGGCCACCTACCCATCGATTTACGGGCTCGAGGTCTCCAGAGAAAAGGCGCGGCTGCTGATCCAACGCGCACAGGAGAGCCTTGCCCTGCTTGGAGAATCTGCGGAGCGGCTGCGCGCCCTGGCTCAGTTCATCCTGGATCGCTCGGCTTGATCTGCCCCTCGGGCACTGCCGCAACAGCTTCGCTGCAACAGTTCACAGAAATAAAGAAAGAGCGGCTTCCGGTCGGTGGAGAGCCCATGAAGTCGAAGCAAAGAATCGACCAGGTGATGGTAGAGCTTGGACTTGCCACGAGCCGTCAGAAAGCACAAGCCCTGGTCATGGCGGGCCGTGTGCTGGTCGACGATCAGAAGGTCGACAAGCCTAGCCGGCTCGTCGCTGGCGACTGCACGATTCGGATGATTCAGGCGCGCCAGTTCGCCAGCCGAGCGGGGATGAAGCTGCAGGCAGCGCTGGATCACTTCCAGATTTCTGCCGCCGGTCGCATCTGTGCCGATCTTGGGGCTTCGACGGGAGGTTTCACTGATTGTCTCCTGCAGTCCGGCGCCGCGGAGGTCTATGCCTTCGACGTTGGAAAAGGGCAGATGGATTGGAAACTCCGGACGGACCCGCGCGTTTTCGTTCGGGATGACTTCAACGTTCGATACCTCACAGAAGCTGATCTCCCGCGCGGCTTGTCGCTCGTTACCGTCGATCTTTCTTTCATCTCGATCCGGAAGATCCTCTCGCCTTTGATGCAGGCGTTGAGAGCCCTCGGGAGGCAAGAAGCAACGAGTCGCGGCACGGTGAACGCGGGCGTGATCATCGATCTAGTTATTCTGGTCAAGCCACAGTTTGAGCTCGAGAAAGGGGAGATCGGGAAGGGGGGCATCGTAGGGGACCCCGCAAAGCGCGCTCGCGCAGTGCAAGAGGTCGACAGGGCAGCGAGCCAGTTGGGTTGCCGGGTGGTTGGGAGTCTCGCATCGCCGGTGCTGGGAGCCAAAGGTAACCAGGAGTTTTTGTTGTACCTGCAATGCCCTCCTGATCTATCATCCCCTGCATGAATCCCCCGGTTAAGAAAATCGGGCTGATATTCAAGCGTCACGATCCCAGAGTCCAAGAGATCCTGGATGAGCTCGTGCCCTGGATACGGTCGCAGGACGTGGAGATTTGCCTCGATCGCGCGACGGGCCAGCAATACGATTTTGACGGGCCGACCCTCATGCCGGAGGATCTGCCGGGTTGCTGCGATGTGCTTGCTGTGTTCGGGGGTGACGGCACTCTGCTTTATGCAGCTCGGCTGGTCGCTGGAAGCGAGACCCCCATTCTCGGCGTGAACCTCGGATCGCTGGGGTTTCTCACAGAAATCAAGTTAGACGAGGTCCGGGAAGCCTTTACGTCGCTCACCGCCGGAAGCTACCTCCTCGATCGTCGCAATCTTCTCCGGGTGGAAGTTTGGAGAGAAGGGCGCTGTGTCGAGACGTTTTTGGCTCTCAATGATGCCGTCATCAACAAGGGCGCGCTCGCACGCATCATCGAGCTTGAAGTCAAGGTCAACGGTCAGCTCGTGTCGCTTCTTCGGTCGGACGGACTGATTCTAGCCACTCCCACCGGGTCCACGGCGTATTCGATGTCGGCGGGCGGCCCGATTCTTTATCCGGCACTCGGGGCCTTCATCATCAACCCGATCTGTCCCCACACGCTGACGAACCGGCCCGTGGTCGTCCCCGATGATGGAACCATCGATGTGCTGCTGCTCCACGGCTCCGACGTGATGTTGACGGTCGATGGCCAAGTTGGACGGCCTCTGAAACAGAACGACTCGCTCCGGATTCAGAAGGCGGACGCGGTAATCCGCATGGTTCGGGGTGGAAGTGGCTTTTTCAAGGTGCTGCGCGAGAAGCTACACTGGAATTAGCCAAATCCCCAGAGATCGATTTTCATCCGGCGAGTCAGCTTTTCAAAAGTCGACACAGGGAACCCCATGACGTTGAAATAGCAGCCTTCGATCTTGTCGACAAACAGCGAGCCGTATCCCTGAATCGCGTAAGACCCGGCTTTGTCGTGACCCTCCTTCGTGGCCACGTACCAGTCGATCTCTCGAGCCGTCATGCGCCGGAAATGAACCCTGGAGCGGGCCTTGGAGCATCGTGCATTGTCGCGGGCAACGTCGAAGACACAGATTCCGGTGAGGACTTCGTGCCACCCACCCGACAGGCTTTGCAGCATCATGTGCGCCTGTTCATCGTTTGCCGGCTTTCCCAATATCCGATCCTGATACAGAACAACCGTGTCTCCGGAAATGATCAGGCCCGAGCGGTGCCGGGAGGCAACTTCCGTCGCTTTCGCTCGCGCCATTCTCCCGACGTACCGCGAGGGCAGCTCCCCTTTCTCTGGCGGCGGTTCATCAAAGCGCGCCGGGTCCACGCGAAATCTCAAGCCGAGGCTCGACAGGATCTCCCGTCGTCGAGGGGAGGCGGAGGCAAGGATCAATTTCCAGGATGCGTGCGCAGACCTCATTTTGCAGTACGTTACAATATGCGGTGCAAAAATCGAACGATTACTGCTAATCTTTGTGAATAGTCGATATTGTTCGAGCACTTGGTTGGGCTGCCTGGCCTCGTAGCAAAGCGTTTCGCCAGAAGGTTTCAGATGCCAAAGGGAACATGGCTGAAGGGCGTATGGCTGGTACTCGTTCTTGGGTATTGTTATGGGTCTGGCCTGGGCCAGATACAGACCGAGCCGCACACACACACGCACGCGCATTCTTCCGAAGCTGAAGCTGGAGTCTTTCCAGGAGACCTTTTCAAGGATCTGTCCGAATTCACCCTGGCGATCCACACGCACGGTGATCTGCGGGGCAACATTGGACCCTGTGGCTGACCCGTCAACCCAATGGGTGGGTTCGCCCGTCGGATGAGCTATTGGAATGCGTTCGGCCAGAAGTTCCCTGACCGGCCTGCGCTGCGGGTGGACGCGGGATCGATCTTCAGTACCGGCGATGTGGAAGCACCGATCATCAATCGATGGATTCTGGAGGGGACGCACAGGTCCGAACTGGATGCGATCAATCTGAGCAGCTGGGATCTTCCGGTCTGGCAAGAAATGGCTGACCTGGTCGACGCCGGTATGGTCTCCAAAGATCTGCTGGATGTCCCGCTGGTATCGGCCAACGTGACGCCGAAAAGCTCGAGTTTTCCCGCCATACGCCGGTATCGAATTCGGGCCCTGGCGGTAGGCGGTAAACAGGAGGTTCGAGTTGGCATCAGCGGCCTTCTGTCGGATCCCGACGGAAGGGTGTCCGGAAAAGAGTTCCAGGTCGAAAACCCGGTGGCCGCCATACGCCGGGTGACCGAAGAGATCCGAAGGCAAGTGGACTTCATGCTCGTACTGACCGACTTGAACCTGGGAAAGGTCACCAGCTTGGCCATCCAGGTCCCCGAGATAGATGTAATTGTGGTGGCGCACAACTACGAGACTGTCTCTTACCCACACCGGGTGGGAGAGACTCTCATTGTCACGCCGGTCAACGAGGGACGGATGATCAGCGAGCTTCTGCTCGACGTCGATTCCACGAGCGGAGAAGAAAAAATCAAGTCGCGCTTCGTGGCATTGGACCGGAACATCCCAGACGATCCGGCGATGGGAGAAATGCTCAGGAAGGCCGAGGCGGAACTCGAGGAGTTCCGCAAGAAGATGCCCTAGTCGGCTTTCTCGGAGAGACCGGATCCCAGTATGGAAGATATCTCAAAGGTTCTGATCAACCTGTACCGAGGGACGGACAATCACGAGACCTGGGTGCTCGCTTGCCTCAGTGGAATGTGGGCGCAGATACTGGGCGCGAAGATCGCGTCGGTCTGTCAGCCGGTGCGCTTCCATCGAGGGTGCCTGATGCTTGAAGTTCTGGATCCCGCCTGGGAGTCTCCGCTTCAGGAGATCAAGCCGGACCTTCTGAAAAAACTACGGGACGGTAGCCAGGGCGGAGTCCGCCAGATAGCGTTTGTTGGTCGACCGGGAACCGCTGTGCACTAGTCCGCAGTCGCCTGCGTGTGCATTCGTTGCCGCGTCGGCGCTGACTGGCGCAACGCGCCAGTCGCTTGGGAACGTAACTGCGCAGCGCACCGTGAAAAACCGTGGTTTTTGACGATTTGCTGAGTTACACGCATAGCAGCAGATCCGCGAGCAGTTACTTAAGAGCTGATGGACATCGCTTCCTGGATTTGTGAACCTTCCGGACGCACAATCACTCTAGTCACATGAGGATTCATAGTGTTATGATCACACGTTTGACTGCCTCAACTGGATAGATCGCGACGCAAAGTGGTCATAGCCGCGGGCCAAGCAAGGGGAACGCGAGTCAGATCCGCGTAATCGATCGATTGATTTTATGGGACAAGTGCAGCAAAGCATCATGTACGGACGAACACGAACGCCACGAACGCATTGGATGGGTGCATCCGAGCGGGAAGGCGCGGGGGTTCAAACCGCAAAGAGAATGACGGCAGGGAAGCGGGCTCTTCTGGTTGCTGTTCTCACCGCGTGCCAACTCTTGTTGCTCGGGGCGTCGCTCATGGCGCAAAAGCGTGTCTACGCCACGGTGACTCCCCTGGTCAACGAAGAGGAGACCTTGAGCTTCGACATCAATCTCGACATCTCGGACAATATCTCTCCGACTGTCGTGATTACTCCCGATGGGACTCGCGGATATGTCCCGTATGCTGGTTCGGGGATTCTTGTAGCCTTTTCATTCAGTGACGGGCAGGTTTTAAACCGGATAGAGCTTGGAGGAAGGCCGTCCTTTGCTAACCTCCTGCGCGATGGAAGGACCCTGGCGGTCGTTTCGGTTCTCGACAACCGGATCTTCCTGGTGGATACAGAGACAGACCAGGTGGTGGCGACGCACACGTTCTCCGGTGCCCAATTCGGGTTCGGGAGTCTTTTGACGATATCTCCCGACGGAATTACCGGGTACATCTCTTCAACCGGAACAGGCGAAGTCATCAAGTTCAACGTCTTCGACGGCACTGAAATAGGACGGCTCGGTTCACTGCTGGCGCCGGCTCAGATTACTCTGACCCCGGATGGGAGCAAGCTCATTGTCGTCGACACGGAGCCCAATCGTCTGGTTTTTGCCGATAGCGTGACTCTCAGCCAAACGGCCACCCTGCAGAGCGGAAGCTTTTTCACCAACTTTACTTTGTTCAATAAACCGGTTCTGACATCGGACGGTGTGGTTGGAATCATAGCGAGCCGGGATAACAATGGAATACTCTCCCGGGATACGGCCTTTGTCTTCAACGTTGAAACGGCTGAAATTCTGAACACCTTGGTGATCGGAGGCCAGCCCGGGTCTACCATCCTGACTCCGGATGGCAAGTTCTGGGTGATCCTCTGCGAATTCGAAATCATAGTAGTCCCGACCTCGGACGCGGATGCCTTCAGGAGCTTGGCCCTGGTTCAAGGGGAAGCCATCGGCTCGGCCAACGTCGCCATCACTCCCGACTCCAGATTTGCCTTCTACGCATCATCTCGGCGCGACTTCGTATATCAGCACGACATCATCAACGATGCTGTCGTGGGCCAGGTCGATGTTGCCTTGATCGACGATCTGCTTGCCGAATCCACGGCCCAGCCTTCGTCGATCGCTGTGGCCCCTGATGGTGTGACGCTCGCGGTCGTGAACTTTACCGCAAACACGATCGACCTGATGACGGATGTGTTCTTCGTCGATACCGCAAAGTATCTGCAATCAGTCAACGACTTCACCGGCGTGACTCTCATTAATCTGGGCTCGAGTGTGGCCACGGTTCAGATCTCGGGTCTCACTGATTTTGGCCAGCGTCCGACCGTCACCGTTGAAAACGAAGATGGGATGCAGGAGTTTGAAATCGACGGGACCAATCCGAGAGAGTTCACCATCCATCCGAACCAGCAGATCTCGCAGACGACCGCGGAGATCTTCAACTGGGATGACAGCGTCGATGATGACGGAGCCCCCGTTCTCCGGTTGGGTTGGCTTCAGGTCGCCAGCAGTGTGCCCGGGATTGTCGGTCATGTCTCGATTGGCAAGACCGACCTCAGTTCCCTCGATGGCGTGCCGTTGTTCAAGGGCTCGAGCTTTGATTGGATTGCTCCCGAGATCGTGCGCCGGGAGGGCAGTTTTGCCGAGATGAACGTGCTCAATCGTCAGTTCAACCGAATCGAGTACGACGTCGTGAGGAGGCTCCCGGATGGAACCTTCAACGAGGACGAGATCCCACCGGCGACCACGATGTTTGGAACAAGCCGGCAGGCTCTGCGCTTTGACGATCTGTTTCCGGATTCCTCCGAGGAGCCCGTGGACGTCACGGACGGATATCTCCGTTATACGACGCCGGGAGGCCTTTGGTTTTCGCAGTACTTAGATACCGGCGCGGCCTTGGGAGCTCTCAACGGTATAGATATGCGTGCGGCCGCTGATAGATCGCGTGTCTATTCCCCTCAGTTTGCCAGTCTGCCCGGCTTCCGCACCATCTTGAATGTAATCAACGGAAGCGATCAAGAGGCCGACATCACCGTCACGCTTCACCGTCCGGACGGGACCCAACTTTCGCAACCGCTGAGCCGGATTGTGCCCCCGAACGGCCAGATAAAGGGCGACCTGGGGAGTCTCTTTTCCGGTTCACCTCAGGTAGAGGGGGCAGCCGGCTGGCTGGAGGTCGTAAGCACGCAGGGTTCTCTGGTCGGGAATGTCACTTTCACCAACGAACAGAAGACGTTTCTAACTATCTTCGAGCTGGCGGGGACGCCCCTCGCGCGGACCTTGTTTCCCGTGGTGGCGCAGGATTCGGTGTACCAGACCGGGGTTGCCCTGTTCAATCCCGGTGATAGACCGGCGACCGTCACGATCGAGGTCTGGAACGCGAATAACTCGATCGTGGCATCGGCCACCATTTCCCTGGCGGCCAGGGAAAGAGTCGCACTGTATCTCAACGAGCTGGTCCCGTCCCTGGGTAGCACGCTCGAAGGTCATTTCCGGGTCCTTTCAGACCTGCCTCTCATCAGTTTTTCGATCATCAATGACCTACCTTTCAATTTCGTCACCGCTCTTCCCCCGATCGAGATTCCGTGAAGCATCCTCAAACGACCGTGCTCACCTGGCCCACATACTATCAGTGCCTGCCGTCACCTCATTTTAATTTGCAAGGGAGACTGCGGGTATGCTACTTTTCCTCGTTGTTTTGTCGGAGGGAGTCTTGAGTATCCAGAAGCAGGAGAAGACGCATGTCGTGGAAACGCACCGAATGCACGCGAGTGACACGGGCTCCCCAGAGGTGCAAATCGCGATACTCAGCGAAAAGATTGGAAACTTAACTCAACATTTCAAGATCCACGCGAAAGACCATCATTCCCGCAGAGGCTTACTCAGGATGGTCGGCAAGCGAAGACGGCTCTTAGACTATTTGAAATCGAAGGACATCGATCGGTATCGCGCGATAATCGAGAAACTTGGCATCCGAAAATAGCGATATATCCGCCGTCCGCCATCGGTCGCCTCATGGCCTCATGGAACCTCACAGATTAGGTGTTCGCCAGTGCTGTTACTGGTATGTCGTTGGGTGTTCTCTAGACCACTGTCTGCCACTTACTTCTAGCTTCCCACCTCGTCGAGTTCGCGCGGAAAAAACACCCCATGGAGGAATCCTATGATTTACCGAGCTACAGCAGAGATAGGCGGACGTGAATTCGCTATCGAATTGGGCAGAGTCGCCAGGCAGGCCGACGGCGCGGCATACATTACTTATGGAGACACGGTAATTCTGGCCACCGCCTGTGCCCAGAAACATCCGAGGGAAGGAATCGACTTTTTCCCGCTAACCGTGGACTATCGCGAAAACACCTACGCCGCGGGTAAGATCCCGGGCGGGTTTTTCAAACGGGAGGGTAGAAACACCGAAAAGGAGACCTTGACCTGCCGCCTGATTGATCGTCCGCTGCGCCCGCTCTTCCCGGAAGGGTACCAATGCGAAACTCAGGTCGTGGCACTGGTGCTTTCCGCAGACAGGGAAAACGATCCGGACGTCATGAGTATCACGGGTGCATCCACCGCTCTGTACTGTTCGTCCATTCCGTTTGAGACTCCGATCGCAGCAGTCCGGATAGGGATCGCTGACGGCGAGTTCGTGGTCAATCCAAAGATCAGTAGCCTCAAGGAAAGTAGCCTCAACTTGACCGTGGCGGGAAGTGAGGACGCCATTGTCATGGTGGAGGCTGGGGCCGACGAGATTTCCGAAGAGAAAATGGCCGAGGCGCTCGATTTCGCGCACGAGATCATCCGTCAGCTCATTGGCCTCCAAAAGGAGCTTTACCAGCAAATCAATCCGGTGAAGCGTGAGGTGATCAAGCCGGTCGTGGATAGCGAGGAATACAGTAGAATCCAGGAGCAATTCTCTCAAAAGATCTCGGACGCGCTCCACGTGGAAGGTAAGCTGGCGAGTTATGTTGCTTTGGACGAAGTCAAGAAGGAGATTCAGGAGACAGTTCCTGAAGAGGAGGTAGAGAGACGGTCCGAGGCGGGGAAAATCTATAAGCAGTTGATGGAAAGGATCTTCCGCAGCGAAATCCTCGATCGATCCCTGCGGCCGGACGGGCGGCAATTCAACGAAATCCGGGAGATTTCAGCCGAGGTCTCTGTCCTTCCCCGCACTCACGGGTCGGCGATTTTTACCCGGGGCGAGACCCAGGCGTTGGTGACTGCCACTTTGGGAACGGCGGACGACGAGCAGCGACTGGACACGCTCGAAGGAGAATCTTCGAAGCGCTTCATGCTCCACTACAATTTTCCCCCGTTCAGCGTGGGAGAAGTGAAGTTTCTGCGTGGTCCGGGGCGCAGGGAGATTGGCCACGGTGCACTGGCCGAGCGCAGCATCTTGCGAGTGATGCCGGATGAAGAGAAGTTTCCTTACACCGTTCGAGTCGTGTCCGATATTCTCGAAAGCAATGGCTCTTCGTCAATGGCAACTGTTTGCGGCGGCATCATGTCTCTTATGGACGCGGGGGTTCCGATCAAAGCTCCGGTGGCGGGCGTAGCCATGGGACTGGTGAAGGAGGGGGACAAGTACGCGATTCTGTCGGACATCGCGGGCGCAGAAGACCACTACGGTGATATGGACTTCAAGGTTGCGGGCACCGAAAAGGGAATTACCAGCCTGCAGATGGACATCAAGATCGGCGGCATTACACGGGAAATCATGGGCGAAGCCTTGTCGCAAGCCAAGGAAGGTAGGCTCCACATACTGGGAAAGATGGCGGAGTCCCTGGCGGCGCCGCGGTCGGAGATATCTCCCCACGCACCCCGGATCGTGACGATTCAGATTCCCAAGGATAAGATCGGCGGAGTGATTGGCCCCGGAGGGAAGATAATTCGAAGCATCATCGAAGAGACCGGGGTAAAGATCGACATCGAAGATGATGGGAAGGTCAACATCGCCTCCACCGACACGGATTCGGCCCAGAAAGCGATCCAGATCATCGAGAACCTCGTCAAGGAGGCCGAAGTCGGCAAGAAGTATCTTGGTACGATCACGAGGCTTGTGGACTTTGGCGCTTTTGTCGAAATCCTGCCGGGAACCGAGGGTCTGCTCCATATTTCAGAGGTGGCCGACTATCGCGTCGAGGACATCAACGATGAATTGAGCCTCGACGAGCAAGTCATGGTGAAGGTGATCAGTATCGAACCTCCCAATCGAATCCGACTCAGTCGCAAGGCGGTATTGCGCGAGTTGGCCGGGCTTCCGCCGGAGGAACCTTCGGCACGGCCAGAACGGCGGCCGCGGCAAGACCGTGGGGACCGGCCGCGGAGACCTATGGGAGATCGGTCGAGAGGGCCGAGGGGCGGGGATCGAGACAGGAGCCGCGGACCTCGGAGAACTCCATAGTTCTTTCAAACATTTCCACCTGAGCCTCTTCACCCCTTCATCGCCATCGGTTCGCTGGGATGGGGGCTCGACTCCGTGCCACGGGAATGTATCAGCGCAAGTTACTGAAGCTTCTGGAAAAAGTCAGCAGCGGAGACGTTTCTCCTGACGAGGGTTTGCAGCAACTCAAACAACTTCCATTCGACAATCTGGGTTTCGCGCGCGTGGATCACCACCGCACCCTCCGCCACGGGTTCCCCGAGGTTATTTTCGGGGTGGGCAAGAAGCCGTCTCAAATCGCATCGATCGTGCGAAGCCTGTTGCCCCAGAAAGCAAACATTCTTGTTACCCGGTGCACGCGAAGAGCCTATCAGCAAATCAAAAAGGTGAGTCGCCGGGCCAAGTACCACGGTGCCGCCGAGGCCGCCAGCATCGTCCAAGACCGGCAGGTCTACGGAAAAGGGGTCATCTACGTCGTTTGCGCGGGAACTTCCGACATTCAGGTCGCCGAAGAGGCGGCCCTGACGGCGAGGTTGATGGGCAATCGTGTAAAAACCGCCTTCGATGTGGGCATTGCCGGAATTCATCGGTTGCTCGACATTCGAGAAGATGTTGACAGTGCCAGCGTCGTGGTGGCGGTCGCCGGAATGGAGGGAGCGTTGGCGAGCGTTGTCGGCGGTATGGTCAGCGTGCCGGTTATTGCGGTTCCCACGAGCATTGGCTACGGGTCTTCCTTTGGCGGATTGGCCGCACTTCTGGCGATGCTCAACAGTTGCGCGTCGAACGTAACGGTTGTCAACATCGACAACGGATTTGGCGCGGGATTTGTGGCCGGCCTGATCAACCGCCGCGGCTAATAGATTTTGCTGGTACTGCCGGATCGGTGGAACCGCCATGGTTTGCTCGATCGGAATTGTGTCCTCTGTCGAAGTCGATCTTGAGTCATGCCCCGATGAGCGGGCCGCTGTTGGATCTTCCCAGCTGTTTTTTTGCCCGTCCATTCAATGAATGAATGATTTTTCTCGTGCCCTTTTGCACTTGGATCAAATCGGTTATGATCTGACCATTTCCTGGAAGGGGATCAAAAAAGGGTGGCGTTTTTCAATGAAGGGGTTCTGGAGGAGATCCGGAACTCGGCCAGCATCGTCGCTGTAATCTCCGAATACGTATCGTTAAAGAAGAGGGGCCGCAATCACTTGGCGCTATGCCCGTTCCACGGTGAAAAGACCCCCTCTTTTAACGTTAATGAGGAACGGCAAATCTTTCGATGTTTTGGGTGTGGGGAAGGGGGCGACGCCTTCAAGTTCCTGATGCTGATCGAGCAGATTACGTTTCCGGAATCGGTTCGGCTGCTTGCGGAGCGGCAGGGGATTGTACTACCCAGTCGTGAACAGGAAAAAAGCGGCGATGTATCCTACCAGGACTTCGACCTGATGCGCGGAGCCATGAAGAAGTCGGCGGAATTCTATTGCCAGTACTTGTCGAAGGCGGACGAGGCGAAGCCGGCTCGAGATTATTTGAAGGGCAGAGAAATCTCTTCGGAAAGTGTCGCGCGCTTTGGCCTCGGTTATTCGCCGCGCAATGGAGACGGGCTACTGCGGTTCATGGAAAAGAACGGGTTTGCTCGCCAATCCTTGTTCGACTGTGGTCTCATCAAGCAATCGGCGGAAGCAAATCGTCCACCCTATGACGCATTCCGAGGTCGCATCATGTTCCCCATCTCTGATGCGCGCGGCCGGGTGATTGCCTTCGGCGGAAGAACGTTGACAGATGCCGAGCCGAAGTATTTGAATTCGCCCGAGACCAAGATCTATAATAAAGGGCGTAACTTGTATGGGTTAAGCGAGGCGCGCGACGGGATCAAACAGGTCGGTTCAGCGGTTCTGGTAGAGGGTTATTTCGATCTGATTGTTCCGTTTCAACATGGCGTAACCCATGTGGTTGCTTCTCTGGGTACGAGCCTGACGGCACAACAAGTCAAGCTGCTGGGTCGGTATACACGTGATGTTGTCGTGAGCTACGACCCGGATGTGGCCGGAGTGTCCGCCGCGCAACGATCTCTGGATCTTTTTTTGGAGCAAGACTTCAGGGTCAAGATTCTGAGGTTGCCGGACGGGCAAGACCCGGATACATTCATTCGCGACGCTGGAGCGGATGAGTTTCGGAGCTGGCTGCGACAAGCCGCTTCGTACTTGGACTTTGTACTTGATAGCGCAATGCGTATGCAAGGCGCCCTGGACAGCCCTAAGGATAAAGTACAAGTTCTCAATGCAGTTCTCCCTTATCTTGCGAGACTACCAAACGCGGTGGAGCGGTCGGACTACGTGTTTCGTTTTGCCCGGAAGCTGCAAATACAGGACGAGCTCGTCTTGGCGGAAGTGAAAAAGGCGGCCCAGCAGAAAAAGAAGAAGCTGTCGGAGGTCCGCACCGAGAGCCCGCAAGTGAAGTTTGCCGAGAAGAGACTGCTGCAGGTGTTGCTGGGGAATGCGGAGCTTCAGAATATTATCTTGTCGGACTGTTCGGCGGCGGACTTTCAGGGCCTTTCCGGCGAAAAAATCTTTTGGGCGCTGTTGGATCTATGGAAAACGCAAGGGCGCGTAACCTACTCTCAGCTTTACGAGCAATTCGGCGGTGGGAACGAGCAATCCTTGCTGGCGCAGCTTCAGATGGAGGAGGTGCCGGAGGGGTTTTCGATCGAGACAGCGCAGAGCTTTCTAAACGCCTTGCGCAAGATGAAGCTCACATCGTATAAGCAACAGATATTGTCGAAGATATCGGAAGCCGAAAAGACACAGGACGAAGAGATGTTGAATCAGCTGATTCAGCAGCAAGCTCAAGTGGACCGGGAGTTGTACGGGTTGGCCCGGAAATAGGGAAAGGAGATAGCGAGAGTGTCTATCGAGGAAAAGTACGAGGAAGTCAAAGAGCTAATCCTCATGGGGAAGGAACGCGGTTACCTTCTCTACGATGAGGTGAACGACTTGCTGCCCGAAGGAGTCTGCTCCTCGGATGAACTGGACAGTATCTTTTCCCTATTCGGCTCCGCTGGAATCGAGGTCATTGATTCCGAACAGAAGTTTCAGGACGAGAACAAGAAGGAGGGCAAACGCAGCGGCGACGACAATGAAATGGATTATGGAGCGCTTGCGCTCGACAAGACCAATGATCCCGTCCGGATGTATTTGAGAGAGATGGGAACCGTCCCATTGCTCAGTCGTGAGGGCGAGGTGGAGATTGCAAAACGAATCGAGCACGGGCAGAAGCTCGTCTTGAAAGCGATTTCCAGATCTCCCCTTGTGGTAAGGGAAATACTGGCGATCGGAGACCAGCTCAGCGAGGAGATACTTTCGATTCGAGAGGTGGTCTCGTTCAGCGATGACGAGTTGACCGAGGAGAAGCTGCAAGAGAAAAAGACGGAAGTGATCGGGGTTGTCGAGGGCATTCGCAAGCACGAACGGTCGGCGAATCGCATCCGCTCCAAGCTTTCTCGGTGCCGGAAGGGATCCAGACTCTACAAGAAGAACCTGTCGATGCTGGCGCGCTACCGTATTCCCATTGCCTGGCAGGTACGCTCGCTCGAGCTCAACGGCGGACAGCACCTACGACTGGTGGGCGTCATCAAGGAGACGGTCGACGAGATCCTCGCGTTGGAGCGTGAAGTGGGGAAGCTGAATCGAAGTCTCGAGACACCGCGACGCCTCGAGGAAGCCCGCAGCATAAAGAAGAAGGTCCGGCTGGTGGAAGGCCGGTTGAAAGAAATCGAGCAAGAGTCCACCGTGCCGATTCCCGAGCTGAAGAGAACACTTGCGACGATCAAGGCGGGCGAGCTGGAAGCCGACATCGCGAAGAAAGAGCTCGTGGAAGCGAACCTGCGACTGGTTGTTTCGATCGCCAAGAAGTATACGAACCGCGGACTTCAGTTTCTGGACCTGATTCAGGAAGGAAATATTGGGTTGATGAAAGCGGTCGACAAGTTCGAATACCGGCGCGGCTACAAATTCTCGACCTATGCGACCTGGTGGATTCGGCAGGCCATCACAAGGGCTATTGCCGATCAGGCCCGAACGATTCGCATACCGGTTCACATGATCGAAACCATCAACAAGCTGATTCGGACTTCTCGCAGCCTGGTGCAAGAGTACGGGCGTGAGCCCACCAGCGAGGAAATCGCCAAGAAGATGGACTTTCCCATTAGCAAGGTCCGTAAGATCCTCAAGATCGCCCAGGAGCCGATTAGTCTGGAAACGCCGATCGGCGAGGAGGAAGACAGCCACCTGGGTGACTTCATCGAGGACCGGGGTGTCGTGTCTCCCGCCGACGCGGTCATGAACATCAGTCTCAAAGAGCAGACCGACTCGGTTTTGAAAACCTTGACTCCGAGAGAGGAACAGGTGATCAAGATGCGGTTCGGGTTAGGAGACGGCAGCGAGCACACTCTAGAGGAGGTGGGCCAGCGTTTTTCGGTGACCCGCGAGCGCATCCGTCAGATCGAGGCGAAGGCGCTGAGGAAACTGCGCCATCCGTCGAGGAGCCAAATGCTCAAGACCTTCCTGGAAGATTCTCTGGTCCGAGACTAGCCGCTTTGCTCGTTTCAGATTGCTTTCCCGCGCTGGAAATACCGCTTCTTCAGATACCCGTTCCCGGATTCTGTGGGCTCTACATTTTTTTCCTTCGTCTGCCTCTCTCGCCTGCATTGATTTTCCCGTTGACTTGGAATGGTTATAAGCCATTTATTGTCAATGGAATAGGTCGTGTCATCTATCTGCCGCTCAACTTATGGGTGCTCCCTGACGATACGTAGTGGATGGAGCGGAGAAAACGTTGAAGTTGTTTGGCAGCTACCTGATCGAACAAGGTTTAGTCACGCGCGAGCAGGTGTTGCAGGCTTTGGATGCCCAGCACATATTTCGAGTGCCCATCGGCCGGATTGCAGTCAGCGAAGGCAAGATGTCCGAGACTCAAGTACTGGAAACTCTGAACTGCCATACGGACTACGACCAGAGTTTTGGTGCCGCGGCGCTCAAACTCGGTTTCCTCAGAACCGACGACCTCCAGCACCTGCTGCGGGTTCAAAAGGCAGAAACGAGGCTCATTGGAGAGATCCTCGTCGAGATGGGAGCCATCGACCGACCGACGATGGAGTCCAAGCTCCAAGAATTTCTCGAGGCCGCCGAGTCTTCCCAGTCCGAGCCGCAGTTGCGATAGTAATCCTTCCACCCCATTCGAATTCCTAGAAAACCGGCTTCGAGCACAAAAAAGAAACGGCAAGGCGTCAACCCGATGCTCGGTTTCATTCCCTTTGCCCCGATCTTTCGGGCATGCTAACCTACGATGATTCGTTTGAGCTGACTCGTTGCTCCCGTTCGGCATGTTCGGGCCGAGTCGGTTTCTCCCATCTCATGGGCCCATAGCTCAGTTGGTTAGAGCAGCTGACTCATAATCAGCGGGTCGTAGGTTCGAGTCCTACTGGGCCCACCAATCTTTTCAATAGTTTAGCAAAAAGATTTGAGCTCGGCGAATAGTTTCAGGTAACACATAGGTAACATTCCTTGACCATATAATTCCCCCGTTTGGTCACACGCTCTCGCGTTGGAGTCCGCTTTTTCGGACCTCATTGCGGCCTTTGAAAACGGCAACGAAGGCTTTGTAGCTCGATCGGAATCAGTCCGGTGACTTGGGACGATAGGCTCTTAAAGGACAGTCTTTTGGAGTCATGTGCTCCCGGCGATACCTACGCCGGCCGCAACAATTCTACAATCTCATAACGACCCGCTGATTATGAGTCCGCCCCAGGACCAAACTGAGAAGACCTCAGAAGAACCATCCAGTAAGAAAGATAAGGATTTGGAGTGATTGAAGGTGCTCCTGGTTCTTCCTGGTGCGGCTGAGTTTGGCACCAAGTTGGCACCAGAGGTTAGACTCGAGGACCGGATAGAACATCCTCTCGCCGGGCTGGCGCAACTCGTCATCACGTATCCGCGAACTAAAAAAACAGCTTGAGCCGCAAACTGGAGTTGACGAGGAAGGCTAAGTGTCTGAAAGACCCGCCCATCGTTGACGCCGCCAACAAACGGATTGTTGGCTGGCCGGGACCGGCCCCAGCAACCGTTTCCGCAATTCCCGGGCCTCGCGAACTGCACGCGGTTGAATATGTTGAACATATCGGCCCGGAACTGAACCCGATAGCGCTCGCCCCAGTACCAGTTCTTCATGAACCCGATGTCCCAGTTGTGCATGCCGTCTGCCGGAGGATGTTGCGGGCCGTGGCCGCCTCGGGTCGCCGACCGAGCTCTTCATCCAGGCGCAGGTCTCGAACCTGTTCAATCACGGCGCCCTCAGCAACCGGAGGCGAATCGACTTCGGAGTGCTGACGCCATTCAACTCCGGCGGGTTCGCTCTGTTCAATCCGTTCACCGAGACGCCGATCCAGGGCACCCACTGGGAGTTCGGGCCGCAGTTCGGAGAGGCCGTGGACCGCTTCGCCTACGAGCCGCCGCGGATGTTCCAGTTCAATGTCGGGGTGCACTTTTAGCCGAGTGCATCGCTGCGCCGGAGAGTTCGTAGGCGTCAGTATCCCGGGAAGTTCATGCGCGCCATTAGTTCGTCCCAGCGCGGGTCGTCACGGAGCAGGTCGAGCCTGGGGTCAACCCGAATCTGGGCCCTGAACGCGTCCCGATTCTCGAAGTCGTTGAGCGCGGCAAACGCGCGGTCCAGGTCGCCCAGAAGGGAGAAAAATAATCCGCCGCCGTAGCCTGTGAGGGTCTCCAGGTTCAGCCCTCGATCTACCGCCGCCCGAATCCTCCGGCGAGCCTCCTCGGGAGTCACTACCACGCGGACCTCCGTCGCCACCGCGCGAGCAATCTCACTGTGCAGCAACAGGATGTTGGCAAAATCTCGGTCGAAGCTCCCCGCCCAGAGGTTTTGATCCGTGGCGCCATCAATAAGCTGCGTCGTCACCCGGACGTGGTCCCCCACCACCACGATCGACCCTCTCACGACCGCGTCGACCCGAAGTGCCTGTGCGATCTCGGGGACCGTGTCCTCGGTGTCCTGGAAGCGCTTCACCGAGGTGACTGACGCGACGTTGAGCGCACCGATCTTTGAGAGCTCCGTGATCAGGGCGTCGGTCATCCCTTCCGACAGATAGTCCTGCTTGGCGTCACCCGACACGTTGTCGAAGGGCAGGACGGCGAGAGCGGTTGGTGTCGTTCCGTCGCCCGGTTCACGCAGGTTCCACCCGAGAAGCAATGCGACCGCGACGATGGCTGAACCGGCGAGCGCCAACGCGGCTCGCCGAGACAGGCGTGGCGCGTTCCAGGCCGGCAACACCGTGGCCGTTGACGTCGCTTGGAGTGCGGCCCTGACCTCTCCGGCTCGCTGATAACGCTGGGTCGGGTCCTTCTTGAGACAGCACTCGACAATCGTTTCCAGCCCGCTCGGAACCCCCTGCGGCAGAGGTGGCGGAGGGTCGCGGAGGATCGCCGACGTGACCTCGGCGCCGGTGGACCCGGTAAATGGGCGCCGGCCGCCGAGTATCTCGTAGAGGACGACGCCCAGCCCCCACACATCCGACCGGCGTCGCTCGGTTCTCCGTGGAGCGTTTCGGGCGCCATGTACGGCGTCGTTCCTGCAATCAATCCTGTCTGTGTCCCTGCAGTAGTCGTGATGATGGATGATTGCTCTGTTTCTGTTTGTACTCGGTCGATGGCCTTGGCCAAACCAAAGTCGAGAACCTTCACCTTGCCGTCGGATGTGATGTGAACGTTGGTCGATTTGAAATCCCGGTGGACGATTCCTTTGTTGTGGGCTTCCTCCAGTGCTTCGGCCATCTCGACGGAGATCCGAAGAGCCTCTTGCATGCTCAAGGGACCTCGAGCCAGCATTTTCTCGAGGCTCACACCTTCCACGTACTCCATGACGATGAAAGACTTCCCGTCCCGTTCTCCCATGTCATGGATCTTGGCGATCGAGGGATGATCCAGTGCCGCGGCCGATCGGGCTTCTCGTAGCAATCGCTTCTTGTAGCTCCGATCCGACTCCTTGTCTTCTCGGATGAACTTCAGCGCCACGTTTCGGTGCAGCAGACGATCATCAGCGAGGAAGACCTCGCCCATTCCTCCTTGACCGAGTTTCTTCACGATGCGATAACGCGCATCGGCTTCGGGCTGAACCTTCGCAACAGTGGCAATCAAACAGTAACCCTTCTTGGCAATGGTCTGAATGACGTGAGGATTCTTGGCATCGTCTCTGAACGCCTTGCGCAGCTGGGAGATGGCATGGATCAGGACATCATCGGTGACGAAGGTATCGGCCCATACGCCCTGGATGATGCGCTCCTTGTGCAAGACTTCACCGGGGCGCTCGGCCAGATAGACGAGTACCTCCATCACCTTGGGCTCGATCATGTTTTCGCGGCCGGAGCCGACGATCAGATTCAGCTGAGGTTGGACGAGCCAGTCACCGATGCGAAAGTCGCCTTGCATCACCAAGCCTCGCGTCGAAAGGGACCGAGCCAAGTCGTATCTACAGGAGCAATATAGGACTCCCTTGGCTCTAGTGGTTTGATGCTTGGGAATAGGATAGCAAAAGCATTGAATCCATAGCTTGGAAAAGTTGACTACGCTACCCCAACCGTTCGCAGTGGGTGCAGGTGTTGCGAAAGGCTAGTAGGGAGGATGAATTGGACGTGTATGACTTGGCAAGATCCAAGGAAACGCCTTTCTTGCGGGTCTTGCCGTGCAGTTTCCTTTACAAGTAACTCGTGCTCCGCGCGCGCGAGTGCTGATAGCTGAGAGCGACGGGGAGGCCGCCAGGCCTCCCGATTATGCGAGCTCAAAAGACGATCTTCACCCCGAATTGCATCTCGCGCGGATCGAAGGTCTCGTCGATCAGGCCGAAGTCGGTACCGTTGACGTCATGACGATTGAATACGCCCGAACTGTCTCGAGATCCGGCAAAGGGGGTCGATCGGATGAAGAAATTGGTGCGGTTGAACAGGTTGAAGAAGTCGAAACGGAACTCCAGGAATGCGCCCTCCTTGAACGGAAGGCCGAACTGTTTCCGAACGCCCAGGTTGAAGTTGCTGTACCAAGGTCCGCTGACTGGAGAAAGCGCCAGGCTGCCAGCTTCGAGGAGTCCCGGGTTCTGGAAGATGTCCGGATTGCCGCGGCCGTCCGGTCCACGCAGCGACGAATCGAACAGATTGACACTTCCGTCGGGTTGCCGGAACGCGCCGGTGCGCGACTGAAGCTGCCCGATGTCCATTCCGTTCAAGTGCACGGTATTGGTGGTGGCACGGCGGTCGCGGTTGATCGTGCCGCGCTGGGAGACGATGTTGATCGCCTCACCGGAACGCACCCTTACGATCCCGGTCGTCTGCCAGCCGCCGAGAATGGCGTTGAGAATCCCCCCCTGGTTGAGGAACTGACGCCCCTCCCCGACCGGCAAATCCCAGACGAAATTCGCATTGAAGGTGTGGGTGATGTCGTACTCGGGTCGCATGACCTCGAGGTTGCGTTGGGCATTGTCGAAAAATGCGCGGAAGCCGGACTGGGAGCCCTGGAAGTTGGTCAGGACCTTGCCATAGGTATAGTTGAACTGCCCCGCAATCCCCTGGTGAAAACGGCGGCGCACCTCGAACTGCAATGCGTTGTACTTGGAAAACGAGTTGTTACCGAGAAAGTCGGCGGCATAAATATTGGGGTTGTTCAGAAACGGGCCGATCCCGAGCGTGGCTCCGAACCGTTCTCCGCCTTCGCCCGCGAAGAAGAAGGCCCGATTGGGAATCAGAAACGCCCCTGTATAGGTTCCGATCTCTCCGTTGAGAAGCCAGTTCTGAACAAAGCCGGCCTGTAGAAAGCCCGCCAGCCCGAGAGTGGGGAATACGGTCAGTTGCTCTCCGATGAAGGGATTACCGTTGTTGATCAGGTTGTTTTGCGCCCGGCGGAAATCATCGATGAAGTTCTGGGGGAACTTGACCTGGTTGAGATCGATCGCCCGCGTCAAGTGAGTCCCACGGTTCCCCACATATCGCACTTCGAAGGCGGTGTCGCGAAAGGGCTCGAACTGCAGCCCGACGTTCCATTGCTGTACGAACGGGGTCTTCAGGTTCTCGTCGATGGTAAAGAGAGCCGCGGTCGGGTTGGAGTCGATCTGATCCCGCGCCGTCCTCGGCACCTTGAACTCGGGTTGGGGGATCGGGATCAAACCGCCCCCGCTCACTGTCCCGGACAAGGCGGTGCGCAGCTCGGTTTGCCTGAGGCCGTTATTGGCTCGCAGCGCGTTCAGCACGACGGTCATGTTGTTGTCGACCACGTAGTTGATCGAGTAACCGCCGCGGAAGACGAGGTTGGGCCGGATGCGATAGGCCAGGCCGAAACCGGGAGAGAAGTTGTTCCGGTCGGGGTTGAAGAAGTCCCGTCCCGTACCCTCGCCGGCAAAGTCGACGATCGCGTTGGGGTCCAAAACGCCGGCGACTCCTCCAAGCGGCAGCAGCGCCAAGCCGTTCTCCTCCGTTGGAACGGAATGGTATTCCCAGCGGAGCTGAAAGTTCAGAGTGAGATCAGGTGTTACGCGTCAGATGTCGCCGGCGTAGAGGTTGAAGAACTTCTGCTTCAGAATGCGCCTCTGGGTGGCGCCGTCGACAAACCCGGAGGTCCGGCTGGTGACGTTGAAGCTCTGCCGGCCCTCGTCGACGAATCCGCCGAGCACTGCCAGAATATCCGAGGCGTTATTGAAGTCATTCCCAGAAATCCCTCCGGGGAACATGCCCGGTGAAATGGGGCTGGGGTTTCCAACGCCGAAGCCGATCGTGTAATCTGGAATGATCCCCGCGTTGCCGAACTGATCCACCTTCACGTTGCGGAACCCCCCACCGAACTGAAACGTGTGGTTTCCCTTGACCCAGCTCGCGTTGTCATGGATTTCCCAGATGGGGGAGTTGCGCCCCTGTCCGAGAAAGTCCTGGACCGGATTGTCCAGGATAGTGGGCCAAGTCAGGATGTAGCCATCCGGAAAGGTTTCGGCGTTGAAGAACTCGCCCGGCGCCCACTGAAATCCGAAGCGCAATTCATTGTTGAGGGTCGGCAGAAAGCTGGACTGCCAGGAGTAGGACCCCAACCGGCGGGTCGAGTCCTGACCGGCCCCCGGCGTGTTGGGAAATACCGGACCGATCGAGTTGCGGCCTTGAACGGGGTACGCGAGCTTGAACTGGTAGAACGTCCCGGTGAAGCGGTGCTGGGTGTTGAGCTCGTAGTCCATTCTGAGGACGAACCAATTGCCGTCGGCGGCATCGGTGTTGTTGAAGCGGAAACCCTGGATATTGACTCCATCACCGACGCCGGTTGCGGTGTCGTTAGGCAGGGGCGTCTGATCGATGAAGGACGTCATCTTGGGGTCCGCAGCTACCCCGGCCAGGGTGAGCAAGTTGACCGTCCCGGGCTGCCCGTTCGTTGCCAGGTAAGTGAAGTTTCCCTGACGCGTGGCCGACGTCATGACCTGGCGGACCACGCTGGCCGTGGCCGGCGTTTGCTCTTCCTCGTAGTCGACAAAGAAAAACAACTTGTTTTCGATGATCTTTCCACCGAAGTTGAATCCGTATTGATGGTTGAGAGTGCGCTCCTTCTCGATCCCCGAAGCGTTATTGAAGAACGTGTTGGCGTTGAGCGCATCGTTGCTCTGGAAGTAGAAAAGCTGCCCGTGAAGGTCGTTGCTGCCCGAGCGCGTCACCATGTGCGTCTGGGAGGCACCCAGGACGGCATCGGCCCCGGAATTTGCGGTCGTGATGCTGAACTCTTCAATGAAACTTTCTTTCAGCGGAATCACGCCAAAAAAGGCGTCGGTGCGGATGAAGTTGTCCTGGTTGTTGATTCCGTCCAGCGTGAAGTTGTTGAACGTGCCGCGGGTTCCGTTCACCGAGGCGGTGCGGGCAACGCTCGAGCCGGTGACGCCCGGCTGCATGAGGGCGAACTCGGTCGGATCGCGACGCTGTAGAGGCAAGGTTTGGATTTGTCGCTGATTGACCACGGTGCTGATCTCCGCAGTCGTCGTGTTGATGATGGTCTGAGTTTCCCGAGCGCTCACGACCACCGTTTCGGACACGTCGCCCAACTCCAAGACAAGATCGACGGTGACAGCCTGGCGGACCTCGACGATCACGCCTTCGACCACCGCTCTGCGGAATCCGGTCAGCTCCGCGATGATTCGGTAGGTACCCTGAAGCACCCTCGGAAAGACGTACAACCCGACATCGTTGGTAAAAGTTTCCTGGGTGGCATTGGTGAGTTCGTTGGTCAGAGTCACGGCTGCCCCCGGGACCCGTGCACCGGTTTCGTCGCTCACGTCGCCCTGTAAACGAGCGGTCAGATCCTGCCCGTAGAGGCTAGAGCTGGCAACGATTGCCATCGCGATAATAACGAGCGCAACGCCGGCAATCCGGACCCTGGACACCGCCGACGGGGCGAGAACAGATTCGAAAGCTTGCTTACCCATTACCTCTCCTTCGGAGAGAGAGGACAATCTACGTACCCAATGGTGCCGGGCGATCAAGTCGAAGTGACCCAAGAGTGTCCAGGCATTGGTCGGTTTGACGCTTGAGTATAGGATAGCAGAGTATGGAAGCTATCGGGCGGGAAAGTGAGCAGTCTTGCCTTGTCTCTGACTAAGGTGACCCGCTGATTGTAGATCAGAGGACGTACTGTAACATATTGATAGCGAAAATGATGCTAAACGTGGTGCCAAGTTGGTGCCAAGAAAGCATCGGTCCCTGAGAGTGCTTCGCTAGCATGCATCGTTGGCTTAACGCCCAGATTAATGTTCAGATCGGTGCAAGGTCTCGGTCCAACCGGGTTTCAGCCCCCCGGTCTACCAACTAGACCCAAAATAAGCGAGGTATGAGCTCGCTCGGAAAATCGTTTGCCTTTTCCGAATATCTCGTGGATTTCAGCTCCTTGTGCGTAACAGGGAAAGCAAAGAGAAACACAAGAGACAAACCTTCCATTGGTTGTCTGGATCACTTGATCTTGTTTGTCTCTGTTATGCCCTTCCTTTCGCCCGCCACTCTTGCTCCGCCGGGGGTACGGGCTCACCCGCCGGCGAGGCGCCTTCAAGTAAACCTGAGTTGCCTGATATAGTCGAACGTCGCCAAAAAGGTTTCGAGATGCTTGCTATAGGCCAATATCCTGTAAACGAGGCGACGACCGGTTCTTACAATCTGACAGGGTATTTGCACAAAGTTCACCAGGAAGCGTTTGAACTCCATCCTCAAGATATCACGACGTACTGTCGGCGCCTGCGTCACCAGGCCATACCAGGCCTTCAGATTCCACGCCAGCGATGCGATGACCATGTAGGCCCAGTTCGATACCAGACTGTCCGAAGGCATCCTCAAGGCGTTCACTCCACTCTTGAGCTGACCGATGACGTTTTCCTGGTTGCAGCGATCGTTGGCAAAAAGGACCACTTCTCCCATCGTCATCTCCCGATCGTTGGTGATGTAGAAGAAGTACCGGACCTCATCAAACAGCCGGTGCTCCCCCTTTTCGATCGTGAGGTTCTTCCGAACCACAACCATGCGATAGGTTTTCTTACAGTGTCCGGGACGATAGTCAAACTCGGCGACCTGCTCGCTCTGCAGGCGGATGTTCTTGAATTCTCTCTCCTTGATTACTTGTTCTTTGACGTTTTCCGGACGGCGCCGTTCTTCGCTCTTGACCTCATAACGAGGAGGCCGCTCGAGCGGTTTCCATTGTCTCTCCGGCAGGGCATCGGCCATCCCGACCAGGTTCGGCTTGGCGTCATAACCAAAGACAAAACCAACCCGCTCGTCCCAGCGATCGAAGTTTCTCGTCAGCGAGAAATCCGTGTCGCCCCGAAGCCAGACCTTCGTAAACACCGACGACACCAGATCGATTGCCCGGTCCATCCACTCGGCCGCTCCGTCGGAAGAGGGACGGTTGCCCGGCCGATTCATCAGATAGAGGACCTCATTCGTATTGGCCAAGGTCACGATCAACGGTGCGTAACCCCAGATCCCGTTGTAGGCAATGTCCATTCCTTCCTTGCATTCCCCCAAGGTTCCGGCGACGGTCCCGTCCACGTCGATGATGGCCTCCTTCCGGAAGGAAGCATCCTGCAACTTCCACACCTTGGTTCGGGTTTCATTGATGGTTTCCTGAAGTCCGAAGATCCAATCCTCATCGAAACGACGGAGGAAATCTCCAGCCGTCGTGGGATCCGGAATCCTCTCGGCTCCCAGTCCGTTCATGTAGGTCTCATCCTGGCGCAACCGCTCGATATCTTCGAGACAGGTTCCACCCGACAAGACGTTGTATGCGATGTTCAGTACATGATCGGATTCCCAGTAAGGAAAGTGGTACTTGAGCAAAACGATGTTTCTGTTGATATCTTTGTCCAATCCAAGCTTACACACGAGCTTGTGAATGGCTCCGATACCACCAGATCCGATGGCGCGCGTTCTCTCGGCGATCTCGTAGTAGGTGTTGGAGTCCTTGAACATAGGATCGGACCGGTCCTCAAACTGATTTCTTTCCAACCGGCGTGTAAGATTTTGCTTGTCTCGGAGGAGGATTCTGTGGTTTCTTTTATTCACCTGGAATGTGCTCCTTTCGGGATGTCTTGTAAATATATCAAACGCATTTTATCCCGTAACGGCGCACGTTCCAGGGCTTTTCTTCCTCCTCATGCAAAAAATCACGCTGGACTAAGGCCTAGTCTCACGTCACGATATCAAAGAGGGGGGTATGGAGTCCCAGGCCCCCCAGATGGAACGATGCGTCGGTGTCCGACAACGTCCCTCTGTTTCTGTTGTGTGTAACTCTCTGGACACACCGGTTTCTACTTAAGTTTGATCTCAAGGTCGGTCTTAAGTGTCTCGAGTATCCTGGAAAAGATTTGCCAGTCATAATCTCCCGCCTCGACAGAAAATCCATGCTGCACACTTTCAACACGCTCTATCTCGGCACCTGCTATCTTGAGAAAGTACCATGCTAGAAATGCCCATAAAGCAGCAAGGACGATCAGCTTTCCGAATAGGACGTTGGGCTCTACTTCCCACACGAGATCGAATTCGACAAGGAATTTCAAGGGCGTACATGCAATGATGCCAACGTAGATTGCAAGACCGACGTAGATTGCTGCCGCAAAGAATCCACCAAGGATGATACTCAGTTCGGAGTATACATATGCTAGGCGCACCTTGTGTTTAAGCTCGGCGTTCTTAATGTATGAGGATACATCTACATATCCACGCGCTTGACCGAGAGTGATAAGTTCAATTTCTGATTTATAGCTCTCCTGCGCGAGATACCGCATTCGGCGTAGACGGTAGCCCAAACGAGCTCCGGGGAAAAGCCAAGACGTCGCAGACCAATTGTTGAGTTCATCCTCCCATGACCCCCTAACCGGCTTCTTCCACGCCTTATCAATCGCTCTTTCGAGAAGACTCTTCTGAACGAGCTGATAGAGTGCACTATATCCAACTAAAACGGTGCCAAGCGCAGAGAAAGCTTTCCAATCGACACTGCCGGCACCAATCAACCACCAAAGCGGCAAAAGGAAGAGTAAGAAGATGGAACCTGGAAGAACAAATCGATAAGCCCTCTCCAGCGCGTCCCTCATATGGCTTGCTCCTTCCCAGAGCGCCTAACCCCAAGATTAGAGGCTGAGCCCCACACAACAGCGAAGGGGTCATGGGGCAATTGCCTATTTCGAGTCCGAAGCGTGAGAAATGCATCCTGCCATCAAGTGCAAACAAAGTGTCGAAGGCTGGAATCAAACTCGCACGGCCCCCACGGGCCCTCAAATTTTAAGTTCCAGTTTAGCATTCGGCAAATCCCTGTCAAAGATGGAACGATGCGTTCGGTACGCGACTAACGTCCCTTTAGCTTGTTAGCGATCGCGTGAAACCGCAGTTTTCTGAACGGGCGCCGGTAGAGAGGTTTTCAGGCGCAGTTTGATTCGAAGATACCTCACGTAGTCTGCCGAGATAGGATTCTGAAGTAATTCCTCAATGACCGGGAGAAAGTAATACAGGGACCGGATAGGCGATAGCCTGCGTGCCTGTGGATCACGGAGTAACCGACGAGCGGAAGTCAGGAGTAAGCTCGATTCTATGACCGAAAGCGGAACCCGACGATCATAGAGCTGATAAGCGAGTTGATAGTCTTGCCGACGAGGCCGTTGTGGAGTCTCAGGCAGCTGGGCGTAGAGATCAACAACAATCTTTACGTATTGAATGCGATTGGACGGCACGGGTTCTAACGTTTCTTTTTCCTCCGCGCGGAGGCTTCCTGCTCGCTCTCTCGAATCCGATAGCTACGTCCTTCAATGACGGTCACATCGGCATGGTGAGTGAGACGATCCAAGAGCGTGGCAATGCAAGCGGCATTGGGAAAGACCTCGTTCCATTCTCGAAAGGCTCTATTTGTACTTATAACGATGGATCGATGCTCATAGCGCCGGTTGACGACTTCGTACAGCAGATCCGCGGCATGGTTGTCATAGGAGAGATACCCGACTTCGTCTACGCACAGAAGGTGAGGGCGGGCGTAGGATTGGAACTTTCTTCTTCGGAGTTCCGGGGAATCACATTGGAGATCTTCGATCAGGTCGGCAGCCGTACGAAACAGGACGGAATAGCCGGCCAGCACAGCAGCGTGGGCAATGTTTTTGGTAATCATGGTCTTGCCCAGACCGTTGGCACCGAGTAGGACAAAGTTGCGACCATCCGGGATGAAATCCAGAGTGAGGGCGCGTTCGATGACCTGGCGATCGATTTTCTTTGGCCAATTCCAATCGAAATCCGCCAGCGGTTTGAAGCGGCCGATGCGGGAGCGTTTCAGGCGGCGCTCGAGACTGCGGCGGCCACGCTCTCGAGCTTCGGCCTGCAACAGCTCCTCGAGCATTACACGAGGACTCCAACGACCCTTGGTAGCCCGGGCGATGAAGTCTTCCAGGGATTCAGAAGTGGCATTCAGACCGATGCCGGCGAGTTGGGTGGCAAGGTTATTCGTCACGGTCGGAGAGGTCATCGTAGGCCTCCAAGTTGTGGGGTTGGACGTTGAGGTTGGCAAGATCGGGACGACGAGTCAGATCGACAGGTAGTAGATGACGACGCTGTTGGGAGCGGCGATGTTTCTGTAGAATGAAGGCAACCGAAGAAGCCCGAGGCGTCTGCCGCTGGAGTGCTTCCCGAACGGCGACTTGTAGTTCCGTGGCTCCATAATCCTCCAAGAGCTGAGATAGCTGAGTGGTTTGCCCGCCGCCGGACTCTCCCCGCTGGAAGGCAGCCGCGATCAAGGCTTCGCTTTCAGGTACCGATTGAGCAAGACGGCCTCCAGGAGTAGCGCCGATGGCTTTGCGCTTCTCTTGTAGCAGTGCTTCTTGATGCGCCGGATCCAGGACGGCGTCATGGCGGTTGTAGGAGCGGCGGTGTCGGGCGATTTCGGTTGCGCCATCGAGAATGCGTACAGTGTCCTGTGATGCTGCCAGAGTGAGTGCTCGACCCACGGCCGTGTGTGGAATCGAGTAGTCGTTGAGATCAAAACGGATATAGATGGTCTTGCGCGATCGAACCGGTACCACCAGATCGGTATCGAAGGAATGCACCGGCAGTGGAAGCAATCGAGGTTTTTCCTCTTCTTCGAAGATTTGCTCAACGGTGCGGGACTGGTCTCCGGGCCAGGGACGTCGATGAGCGATTTCGTCGCGCCACAGAAGCGCTTGACGGTTGAAGTCCTCCAGGGTGGTGAAGCGGCGTGCGGCAAAGAAAGAGTGTCGGATGTACTGGATGGTTCTTTCGACACGCCCTTTCTGATTGCCACGGGCCACTTGGCACGGGCGAGTGGCAAAATGATAGTGAGCACAAAGCTCAATCAGCCGAGGATGAAAGTGCACGGCATCGCCGTGGCGTTCCAGCACGGCCGACTTCAGATTGTCGCTTAATATGACACGAGGGCAGCCCGACCATGAGTCGAAGGCCCGGACGTGACCGCGCAAGAAGTTCTCCAGGGTTTGATCGAAGAAGAACTCCAGATATAGGGCTCGGGAATAAGAAAGTGTAAGAACGAAGCAGGACAACCGACGACGGGCACGGCCGATTGCAACGGCTCCAAAATGTGCCCAATCGACTTGGCCCTGCTCGCCAGGAAATGTTCGCAGCCGTAAGAACGCTTCTCGGTGCACAGGGCGGAGACGGGCGACGACTCTCCGGAGTATCACGACACTGCCGGTATAGCCTCGATCCCGAATCATCTCATAGATACGAGTCGTTCGTAGGCGCGGATACTTCTCCAAAGTCTCCTTGATAAAGTCGATGTAGGGATCCGTGAGACTGGGACGAAGGATCTTGGCTCGATTGAATCGATCGGTTTGCAGGGCGGTTCGTACCGTATCCCGGTGAAGTCCCAGTTCTTGCGCGATGGTTCCAATCTTCCAATGCTCGGCATAGAACAAGCGACGGATGTGTGCCACGGTCTCGGCTGCAATCATGTTTCATCTCCATCCATGAAACACATCGATGAGCTGGCCCGCTCGACCGCAAACCATGCAGGTGATAGGGCCGGAAATCGTAGATGTGGTGTGTGTTTGAACTTTCTCATCACGTTGTACTTGCGCTTCGCGCGCAGCGATCCTGCCAGAACGAAGCTCGCTTCGGCTACCTGGATCCGTCACGCGGGCCATGGCTCGTCGACGCCGGTACGCTCGCTGACGGTCTCTGTGATCCAATCTTCCTTCGGGGCTTTGTTGATGCAGGCGATTGGCCTTGCGACGTTGCTTCCGGCGCGCTTTGCTACGACAGCGACAACTGCAGTACTGCTGTCCACGGTCACAGCAGCGACAGATCCAGAAAAGCGCCCCGCAGCCGTCAGCTCGGCAAAACCCTTGACGAAAGGTAACTTCGGAGGTGACCGTCATCCCATTCCCAGGGGTGGGAACTGGACAACGGCCACAAATCATGGCAGGCTACGAACATCTGATGGTTTGGTAGCTCTTCCAAAGAGAGCCGCCAACGGACCCCGATTGTTAATGGCGGTCGGGGTCCTCTTCCACACCCGAAAACAGCATAACCTATTGAGAAAAACTTGAGGAGGCGCCTACGGCGCCGATGATGTTGAGGCTTGTTATCTCGGCGTTTGTTCAGAAAAGTGCGGTTTTAAGCGATCAGTAACATTAGCTCTGTGGTGTATAACACCTGCCACTCGCGGGTCCCATGCTGGGACTCCTCGGCATGAAAAAATCTGGAAAACTTTTTCGCAAACAGCTTCGGAAACTGAGCATACAAATCCGGTGAGCAGGACCGACTGCGAGAGAATAGTCTGCTGGAATCTTTTCCCCTTGAATGCTGATCGGGCAGGAGGCATGCTGGTCGGCACCTAGAGTCTCCAAAAAATCTCAGGGTTTCGATGCTAGACTGAACCCAAAACCATCCGGCTAAAGTGCCAAGGGCACGACTTCCGTGTCTTAGGGCCTCAGGGGAAACAGTATGCTGATAGTCGATTTCATCGCCGCATTCTGCGCTGGTGTGTTCTTCGGAGCTGCGGTCTACATTTCAATCGCTCAGCATCCCGCTACCTTGGAAGCAGGCTCTGCTGTCGGTGGTCGGTTTTTTTCCCAAATGTATAGGCGAGCCGCACCCATGCAGATTTTCTTGGCTGTGATCGGCTTCTTCGCAGGAGTTGCGGACTGGGCGCTGGGGGGAAGCCTCCTTTGGCTAATCGGAGCACTTTTTCTGGTTGCGGTCATCCCGATCACGCTCGTCGTTGTCAAGCCGATCAATGATGTACTGCTGGATCCAGCTCACCATCCCGATGCATCTGATACTGAGGCCTTGCTTCGGCGGTGGGGACCGGGGCACTGGGCACGGAGTGTGGTCGGCGGGATCGCATTCGTTCTATTCCTCTTGGCGCATGCTGGGGGATAATAATTCGCTTGAGCAGATGCTCTGTTTCCTTTGACCTCGACAGCTACCATTGAGAGCTGGGCCAGGCCCGCCGCTCTCAGATAATGCGTTAGGCTATCACGAGGAGCAATCATGTTCGTGGGTCACCTGGCTGTATCGCTCACCGCGAAGGTGGTCGAGCCAAAGGCACCGCTGTCCATTCTAGTGGCTGCATCCTTTGGTCTCGATCTGATGTGGCCCTTTTTTGTTCTTTCAGGGGTGGAAAAGGTGTCCGTGGCACCGGGGAATACAGCATTCACGCCTCTGGCATTTGAATCGTACCCCTGGAGCCACAGTTTGCTCATGGCCGGAGTCTGGGGAGCCGTTGCGTGGAGCCTTGTGTATGGTGTTAGGGGGAGTCAGCGCGTGGCTCTACTGGTTGGAGCGGTGGTGGTCAGTCACTGGATCCTTGATTTCGTAACACATCGACCAGATCTGCCACTGTGGCCTGGGGGGCCGAAATTCGGGCTTGGTCTTTGGAACTCTATCCCGGGGACAATTCTACTGGAGGGCGGGCTATTCCTGGCGGCGATTGCGATCTATGTACGAGCCCTGAAGCCCCGCGATGCGGTTGGAAAATGGGCCCTCTGGATGTTGGTGGGCCTCACTGGCGTCATCTGGATCACCCAACCGTGGTCTCCCCCACCGCCGAGTTCAACTGCCGTTGTGGGCGCAGCATTAGCCATGTGGATTCTCCCCTGGTGGGCGGCGTGGGTTGATCGGCACCGTAGACAATTGAGACCTTGACCACAGCAATCAGGGCAGACGGTACGAGAACGCGAGGTGAGCGGATCGGTACCAAGCGGTTTCGTCAAGGAGAGGAGATCGTATGAAGCCACAACACATCACCAGTGACCTGCATCACCGGGAAATCTCGAAGCATCTTGAGCACGAACTATCCATGCTGCTAGATGCGGCACGAAAATGTCGACCGGTAGGGACTTCCAGCGATAGCTTCCTGTACGTTGAGTGCTTCCTCCTACATGCGAGAAACCTGATTGCTTTCCTGTTCGACGCTGAGTCGACAAATCCGGACTATGACGATGTACTTGCCGAGCACTTCTGTTCTGACGTCAAGACTTGGACGAAGGAAAGAGGGCAGAATACGGTATTACACCAAGCTAGACAGGACGCTCACAAATACCTGGCACACGTCACCTACTCTCGCGAAGCGCCAAAGGACTGGAGAGTACGGGAGATTAGCAATGAGTTGTCAAAAACATTTAACCGCTTTCTTCGGCATGCCAACCCCGAGTGGATTCTCGATGGAGTGCGGGCCAACGCCTCAGAACTAGCGGAGATCACATCCGAGTTGCCGACATTCTCCAGTACTTTCTCCAGCACGGGACCGAGTTCTACAAAATTCCGCTCCCTCTGACTGGACTAATGCGGTTTCGTTCAGGAACACATTATCAAGTTGAGTAACGGGGTAATCCAAGTCTAACGACCTAGCTCACTTTCCTGGGCCGCAAAAGTGACTTGAACCTTCCAATGCGCCCACGGACAGGTGCAGCGCCCGGTTATTCCGTGACATCCTTCCGCCGATATTCCCCCAAATACTGGCCGGTTCCCTTTTCGGTGGAGAATGAGTGCGCTCGGTCCCCGCCGGGCGCGCCGTAGCAGATTCGGAACTGCTCAGCGTTCACCTCGTAAATCCCGAGCATGGGGGCGTCGATCAACTCAGGAACATCACTTTCGGTGAAGCAGACGTCGATGGTTTTCGTGGACCGTGTCGGATCGGTGGAATAGGTACCGCACCGAATGAGCGTCCCACCGCGACGGACTTCGCACCGACCACCGGCGAAGGTAAGTGTCACGTCTCGCAGGTCCTCTGGTGGCGTCGGGATGTCCTCCCACCTTGACCAAAGAGGCGACCAAGTCCCCACGACCGAACTCGCGTCCGGTCCATTCACGTCGCTGGCGTGTTGTCTATCAGTCATGAACTACCTGACAACCCGGCGTATGTGTTCACACCTCGGTCACCGCCGGTTGCCTAGGGCGAATGTGAGTCCCACAATCACTCCAAGGCTGCAGCCGCTTCGGCCGGTCGCTGCAACGGCCACCAATGACCGCAGTTGTTGAAGACGACGAGTTCGCCATGCAAGCGATCCGCAAGACGCCGCCCGAAGTCCGGGGACACGAACGAATCGTTCTTGCCCCAGAAGATCAGGGGACGCTTCTCAATCTTGTCCACATCCGGCTGCCAGTCGGCTCCGACATTCACAGCTGATCGGTACAGTGAAAGAATGCAACCCTTCATGGTCGCATTGAAGAAGTGGATGGTTTCTTGTGCGGTGTCACGCGGGACGCCTTCTTTGACCAAGATCTCCGTGGCGATTTCTGGGGTCAGCTCCTCCATGACCTGCTCGCCAACGCCTGGAGTTTGCCACCGCTGTGCGAACTCGTGCCAAGTGTATTCGACGTCAACCGGCCCTGAGCCACCGGCCCAAGGCCGGATGAGGTCCCCCTTGAGTGAAACGGCCCGCTGGGCAAGCATCCAGCCCCAATCATGCGCTACCAGGTCGATTGGTCCATCGAGAGCCTCCAGTTCCTGCAACAGCCAGCTCGCATATGCCTCTTTTGTGGCAGAGAAGCCCTCAGGAACCGGCGAATCGAAACCCGGCAGCGAGAGCGTGACTACATCCTTTCGCTTGAGATGGGAACAAATTGGATTCCACAAGCGGTGTGTGGTCGGAACACCATGGACAAAAACAACAGGCATAGTTGCTCCTCCTCAATCAGCGGTGGTGCCGTCTGGATCGCATCCTTGTTCGAGGTCGTGTCGGAATTCTATTATCCGGATCTTACACCAAATCGAAAAGGGGTTGTTAGAGTAGTAAAGAACTTTCCCAACTTTTCCGCGCCATAGACTCTCTCCTCTGCTATCCTAGGTCAACTCGGGATCCATCAAAACTGGGGAGCCGCCATGGCTCTGTCGGAAGGAACGAGACTCGGTCCTTATGAGATTCTCTCGCCAATCGGTGCTGGAGGCATGGGAGAGGTGTATCGTGCCAAAGACACCCGTCTGGATCGGACGGTTGCCATCAAGGTCCTGCCATCGCATCTCTCAGGTAATTCCGAACTACGCCAACGGTTCGAACGTGAAGCCAAGGCTGTCTCCAGCCTGAACCATCCGCACATCTGCACTTTGTACGAGTTCGACACCCAGGATGGGATTGAATACCTGGAAGGAGAGACGCTGGCTGCCAGGTTGACAAAGGGGCCTCTTAAGACCGCTGAGGTTCTTCGCCATGCCATAGAACTCTCAGATGCTACAATCGGCAAGACTCTCGCTTTGGACACCGGCCGATCGGCCGCACGTGTCGGAGGAGACATAACACATTGAATCAGAAGCTGGAGGGAACGCATTCCACGAGGGACAGACTCCAAGAGAGCATTTTGTTTGTCCTATGCGTCCGAACGCCCTCTTCGCTGAAAGGAGATTCAGATGGACGACGAGCGACCTGAAGTGGCGATTGGCCACGTTGTGATGCACGTCTCAGACGTAAAAAAGAGTACGGCGTTCTACCTCAGCCTTGGCCTTCGCAGCACCGGAGAAGCAGTACCGACGGGTATGGCGCTCCTTGAACTGCTCGGTGGCACCCACATTTTTCTCATTGATGATGAAGGGATGAAGCAAGACTTGCCAGCATCGCGAATCGGGGCAAAGTTACCAAAGCCGGACTGGAAAGAAAACTTCGAGTTGATGGTTCGCGGGAAGTCTCGTAGTGACCTTGAATCGTATCGGGAAGGACTCATCGATAGAGGACTGGAGCCCGGACCGATTGACGACGCACCCTTTGGACATTACGTCTTTCAGATCGACGATCCTGATGAGAACACGATCACGGTCTACTCCAGCCACGCTACCGGTCCCGTATAACTAACCCTAATGTGACATTTCTGCGGGGCCTGATGCCCGTGGAGCCCAATCATTATTGCCTTCTCGCCTCGATGGGCGCATGAACATAAGCCAACCATTGGTGAGTAGACCGAATTGCGATACGTCGTCTTTGGGGCCCGTTGGGCCTGGGGTTTCGCAATATTGGACGATGTCATGAATGTCACATCAGGGTTAGATTTAGCAAATGATTTGCGAACGGAGGTATATTCACGCTTTAATCATATTAGGTTGCGATCCAGTTGCGGATTCTGTACCGTTCTCACTTCGTCTGCGACCGAGTTACCTGATTCATGGAAGATTCTTCAATCGATGGCAACCTGTTTACGGCATGGCGGTTGGCACCGGGTTGCCGTAGACGTCGTCTGTCATCTTGATGCTGGAGTGTCCCAGCTGGTCGCTCGCGTACTTCAGCGATTGCCCGTCGGACTGGACTAGAAGCACTAGTCCCCCACTCCTGGGCGGGGTACGAGGGCTCAGCGTCGCGTTCACCTATACTGTTTCGCCAGGTCGGTTTTATTTCAGGGAATGTGAATCAGGATCGAAGATTCTCTGCGACAGTCACATTATTGCCGTATAATCGCCACAATCTGAGGCACCAAGAGCCAGGACATGAACCGGACAATACTAGCCGTGCTTTTTTCTCTTGTACTAGTCATCATGGGCGCTTATTTGGTCATGGTCATTTGGAGGTTTGTTGGGATGATCATGCTTTTGGCTGCTGGCTTTATTGCCGGCTGGAGTACCCGCCGACTCATAAGAGGATAGAAACCTTCCAGCGAGGCTATGGGCCGCATTCAATACGAGCGATAGTGGTTCTGCAGACGCCGCACAAGTCCTCCCGCAGCGCGGGGATGATTACCGACTCTCACGATCCGCCCCTCCGGGGCATGTACACTCTCTTCACCCAGCTCATAGAAGAAATACAGGCCATCCGCAAAATGGCATCTCGCTTTTACGTCGGAGATTGAACGTAGGATTGGCAAATGAGCCAGCAGGCTGTGGATCTTCTCACATGCTTCTGCAGGATCGAAGGGACTGCGCACTTCGACGTCCTCTCTTGGGGCGGCACCTGACGGTCGTTGGTTGGCCGAATCCGATGTTCTTACCACAAGATTGTGGAGAGCCAACACCACTGCCCGAGTTCCGGCTGAGTCGATTATAGATACATTTGCTTGCTCCAGCACACCCACGGATTTAGCAAAGAGAAGGGAGGGCCTTCTGAATCGAGTACGAACTATGGACACAGGACGCCATGTTCCTCGAAACATCTTGGCTGATCGAACGGCCGTCGTAGGGATCTCGTAGGAAATGGCGCGACATCAGCGGAGGAGACGAGTTTCTTGGATGCCTAACACCGGCTGCGCGTTCAGGTCATTGAGAGATCCTTCCGATCTAAGGGATTCCCTGATAGTCGTTCGTGGGCAATTTATGATAGTTTCCTCGTGGCCTCGAACCGTCAATCTCGCATGTCTTGAAACTGTCTCCGCTTCTGCATAGACTTGCGGGCACCTAAACCTCATTGGGTTGTTTTAGACGGTGTGAGAGTCGATTCTCGATTGCATGAAGACCACGTGTTCGTGCGACGATCGCAGCTTGGGACGTCGCCTTCTTATGTAGACTACTATTCATCGGAATGAAGAGAAGAGGTTAATGCCAAAAGCAAAAAAGACGGCCAAGAAGACCGCTGCCAACGTCGGCTATGAGGCCGAGTTGTGGCAGATGGCCGACGCGCTGCGCGGCTCGATGGACGTGCGCTCGACCTCTTCTCCCTCGGAATGAACCTGAACGCGCAAGCGCAGCACCTGTATGAAAAGGTCCTGGATGTGTTGCGCCAAGCTGAGGCTGAGGGCGACAGGGGCGACATGTTGAAGGCGGTGCGGGAGGCCAGGGGGGTTCTAGAGATGTACGGCAAGGTGACGGGGCAGTTCCAGAGTGAACGGCCGAGAGTGGAAAAGTCCATTCAGAGCGTCCACCTTCATAAACACTACGCGAACATGAGCATTGAACAGCTGCTCCAAGAGCAGCAAAAACTCAAAGGGCAAGATGAAACCTCGTCTCAGGACGACTAGAGCTTTTCTCGCTTTCACTCCCCATCAACTCCCGCGTCTGCTATCCTACCCCCAGCATTGAACCCACCATATCCACGGAGCCTCGATGGCTCTTGCAGACGGGACACGGCTTGGTCCTTACGAGATCCTCTCCCCTATCGGGGCTGGAGGCATGGGAGAAGTTTACCGTGCCAAGGATACGAAGCTGGGTCGAGAGGTAGCGATCAAGGTACTGCCCGAAGTTTTTTCCCAGAACCGCGAGCGCCTGGCCAGGTTTGAGAGAGAAGCCCAGGTTCTGGCGTCACTCAATCATCCCAACATTGCCGCAATCTATGGACTCGAGCAATTCGAAGGCATTCGCTTTCTAGTCTTGGAGCTCGTCGACGGTGAAACACTGGCGCAGCGGCTGAGGAAAGGGGCGATGCCACAGCAGGAAGCGCTGGCAGCGGCCTGTCAGATCGCCGAGGCTCTCGAGGCCGCGCATGAGAACGGAATCGTGCATCGGGATTTGAAGCCTGGCAACGTGATGTTCTCTGGCAAGGATCGTGTGAAGGTGCTTGATTTTGGTTTGGCAAAACCCCTCGCGCAGACAGATCTAGCGGACTCGGTAGCGACGACCGGAGAAGTCGCGGGGCTGTCCACAACCGGTGCGTTGCTAGGCACACCTGCTTATATGTCACCTGAGCAAATTCGAGGGACACCGGTCGATACCTCTTCGGACATTTTTTCCTTTGGCATCGTTTTGCATGAGATGCTGACCGGTCAGCATCCCTTCCAGAGAAACAGCAGGGCGGAAACGATGGCGGCGATTCTCCGCGACCCGCCGATGTCCCACAGTGAGAAAGACGGGGATCAAAGCAGCTACGCGATTCTCGATCGGTTGCTGGAGAAGGAGCCCGCCGATCGCTACGGAACGATAGAAGAAGTGTGCCTGGAAGTTCGGCGCCTGCGGGACGAGACCTCGGGCTGGACGAGGGTTAACGAGACAACGGTGCCGGCGGATACGCAGTTGCGTGTCCGGAGGACGCCGTTTGTGGGGAGGACGGCCGAACGGGCGGAGCTCGAGCGCCTCATCGATTCTACGGTCCGCGGCCGAGGCGGCATGATCCTCATTGGTGGTGAGCCCGGCGTTGGCAAGACGCGGCTGGTAGAGGAAGTACTTGATATGTCGCAGCGCCGGCGGTGCCTTTCACTCACTGGGCGTTGCTACGAGATGGAGGGTACGCCACCGTTCATGCCGTTCGTGGAGACCGTCGAGCTATGCGCGCGCGTCGTGCCGCCGACCGTCTTGCGGGAGGCGCTCGGGGATGCGGCACCCGAGGTGGCGCGGTTGGTGCCTGATCTGCGCCGCCTGTTTCCCGACATTCTGGCACCGATCGAGCTGCCGCCGGAGCAGCAACGCCACTACCTATTTAAGAACTTCTCTGAGTTCCTTGAACGTGCATGCCGCGTTCGGTCACTCGTTGTGCTTCTCGACGATCTCCAGTGGGCCGACGATGCGACCTTGCAGCTGCTGCAACATCTTGCGCCTCAGCTTGCAGACATGCCGATACTCGTGCTGGGCACGTACCGAGACGTGGAACTGGATGTGCAGCGGCCGTTCGCCAAGGTGCTGGAAACCTTGACCCGCAAACGCCTCGCAAAACGGCTGAACTTACAGCGGCTTCCGCAGGAAGGTGTCAAGGAGATGTTGGTAGGCCTCGGTGGCCCGTCCCCTCCGGTGACCTTGGTGGAGGGCGTCTACCGGGAGACGGAAGGCAACCCGTTCTTCGTCGAAGAGGTGTTCCATCATTTGAAGGAAGAAGAAGCGCTGTTCGGTGCGGATGGACAGTGGCGTAGCGATCTCGAGCTCGAACAGCTCAATGTGCCGGAGGGAGTTCGCCTGGTCATCGGTCGCCGGCTGGAGCGCGTGACTCAAGAGAGCCAAAAGTTACTTACCCTTGGCGCCATCGTCGGCCGCAGTTTCAGCCTTCGTTTGCTCGAAGCGATAGGGGATGTGACGGGAGAGGCGCTGCTGAGAGCACTCGAGGAAGCGGAAGGGAGCTTCTTGATCGTGCCGGTGTCGGAGCGAGAGCCGCGCTGGGAGTTCTCCCACGCGTTGATCCGCCAGACGCTGGTCGAGAGCCTGTCTTTGCCGCGCCGTCAACGGCTGCATTTAAAGGTAGCCGAAGCGATCGAGCGGGACGCGGGGGATGCGGCTGACAAACACGCTTCCGACCTGGCGCATCACCTTTATCAGGCTGGCGCGGCTGCCGATCTTAAGAAGACGATACGTTTCATGACAGTGGCGGGCGAGCGCGGGCTCGAAACGGGGGCGATCGAAGAGTCCCTGCGACACTTCGACAGAGCGCTGAGCTTGTTGGAAGAAAATGACGTTGCTTCTCGAGCTGGACTGCTTTTTTCCCAGGGACGCGCGCTGTTGATGTTGGACCGCACCGAGGAGGCTCTCACTGCCTGGCAGAATGCCGCCTCCCATTACGAAAGCCTCGGCGACGTCGACGGCATGGGGCGGATCTGTCTGGACATTGCGCTCGAAGCCATCTCAAGAGGCGAGAACCGGAAAGTAATCCCGGTGTTCCGTCGCGGTCTCTCTTTTTCGAACAGCGAACCGCCGGTTCGCTTGTGATCGAGGTCCCTAATTCAATGCTCGGCCAGAGTGTCTATTTTTATGCCACAACCGCCAAGCATGCCGATGGCGATTGGATCCAGATCAATCGGATGGCAAACCCACTTCAAACGCACATCTTTATGTATTTCGATGCCCAGAACACGCTGGAGCATGTGTCACACCGCCCGGATACCGATGGTATGCGGGCGTCTACGATAGCGGGACATGTTCTTCGGATGATTACGATGGCAGAGACCCATAAGCGCGATGCAGTTGCATACACTGATGAGATCGTGAAGCGCCTGCTGCCAGATCTGATCGGGTACACCGTCGGCGGGTCTGCAGAATACTCAGCAGGAACCATGGGAGGGCGCACGCTCGCCGACGACGCAATGGATGCGCAGATTAGCCTGTTCTGGGGCAAAACCATGACGGATGGGGCCAATTACAACGCCGATCGATATCAGGCGAGTTTTCCTTACGTCATTTCGCTCAGCAACTTTCCAGGCGGCAGGCCGCCTAAATGGGACGAACGTCCTGGTTGTGACCCTTAAATTCGGATATCTCAGCCAACATCCCTACCCGATGGAAGAGGTATCGATGCAATGGGTGTGAGAAGGTTTACTATTATAAAGGCTCCAAGATCAGGACTCTTCACTGGACAATGAAGGTCTCGATTGGTTTGTATGTAGCCAGATTATCGTAGATCCGGGCTCAACGAGCGCAGTACCATGCCCCTTGTGCTTCTTCAACCAGAATTTCCAATTTGGATCTTGTTTCCCCATATAGTACTCGCGTCCCTTTCTGAGAACAAGCGAGTTAGCCCGTGGACTACGCCTCGATCCACACGATGCAATTAGACACAGATGACCATCGATGAAGTCCCAGTTTCCATTGTGGACGCGAAGGTGTTAGTAGATTTCGTGCGATTTAGAGACGGCTCCTCGTGGGGACCCAACAAGAGCCGGATGGCTTCTACCCTGGGGAGAACCCGCCGTGGCGTGCTACTGGAGCGAAAGCGACTAAGGCGCGTACTGGAAGAGCGGGGGCTGGATTCCCTACTGCAAGATTTGGCATGGGAGATTGAGCCATGAGATTTACCAGGGAATTATGAAAAGACAATTCCGATCAAAAAGCGCGGAAAGGTTATAGTATATTTTAGCGGGGACTTCTCGAGCGTCGAGGGGCCCCGATGGTACCAATCCTATTGCAGCCGTTAACTGCCAGAATCGCCTTTGGTAATAAACGCCCCCAAATGGTTTAGTGGCGCTATCGTCCAGCAGGCCGTGGAATTGAACGGAGCCTCACGAGACCCATGGGCACGACCTGTTGTGCCTTCACCATGGGCTGCTAGGGTGTCCCGATCTCCTTATCTGCGTTCCACCGCTCGTAGACCATTTCGAGCCAGGCCTGACGGATGACCTCGGCAAATCCCTCGGGCACCTGCTTCATTCCCAGGTGGGCCGGCATTTCGGGAGCGGCGTCCACTCCGTAGCCGCCGTGCCGGTAGGCTTCCTTCTGGGGGATGTATCCGACCATCCCACCTGTCAATCCGAGAATCATGTTGTTCGGATAGGGAGAACGGCGCTTGAATTCCATACCCGCCTCCGCAAAGTACTCGCCGGGAACGGTCACCATGGCAGCGTTAGCCAGCGTGACGCTTTGAAGCAAGGCGGACCCTTCGCGATTCGGATCGTTGCGGTCCTGATAGACGAGCGTGCGCGAAGCGATGGCCAGCCCTGGCGTGGGAGTGGTCTTGATCGTCGCATGCACCCGCAGCACCTCCTTCCCCAGTGCCTCGCCCACCTGGTCCACAACCTTAAAATCCTTGGACTCGGCCGGGTAGGGATTCATTTCCCCCTCGGCCCCATTGAAATAGATGCTCCGCGAACCGGATCCCAGGCCACGTTCAATCGTGCGGCAGGCCGCTCCTGGAAATTCGGCCGTGGTGAGCCGATTGGTGCGAGTGAGGACCACTGGGTGCAGGGCGTAGTTGAAGAGGGTGAGAAGGGTCGTCCGTCCGCATGATCGACGCGCATGACTACCACTTCCTTGTCCGCGGGACCGTAGAAACGAGTTTCGAGATTTCTCAGCACGTACTTCACCCTACCATCGGGCTGTATGAAGTGCCGGTTGTAATTGAGATCGATGAAGCCGTGCCCGAATCCCACTCGCGCCGGAACGAGCTCACGATGCGCCTCGATGATAGTCCGGACGAAGAGGTCGATCACGTGGCGGGTCCATTCCGCACTGGCCGTCGAACCCTTGCTGCGATCCAGAATGGGCCCTTGATGATTGTGGGTTGCCCCGACGAGGAGGTTTTCCGCAGGGGTTCCAACCATACCCCGGACACGGCTGCGGATCTTGTTTATCATGGATTCGAAGACGACAGTGACATCGGCCGAGACCAGGGCAATTGCCGTTTCCTTCTCACGGAGCACCAGGCATCGAATAAAGACAGGATCGTGTGTGCCCTGGTTAGATCGGGAGCCGCTGATTTTGCCATCCTTGTGAATTGGGAAGGCCAACATCTCCAGACCGACAGGGACCACGAGTTCCTTCTGGGCATAACCCGCGTGAAGCATCGGGGATGCATCGGCCGATCTCGGAACAACCGGCGTCTCCCCCGCCGCTCCCACTGAAAAGCAAAGCAGCAGCGAGCCCAGGATCAAATCTCGGATGTGCCCCCGCCGAAAGATCCGGATGCCTTTCAAACAACCATCCTCGAAACAGGTGCTTGAGCAAGGACGTGAAGGCTGTTTCCGGAAGTATGTCAGGATGTCATTCTTGCTCATCGTCTTGTTCTCCTGTCATATCAGGACATATAAACCTGAATTATTCCTTCCAACGCTTCTCTACTATCATACGGGGTTGTTGCACGAATCCTCCCAAGCCCGCAAGTCCTCTTTGGCAGGGCCCTGGTTTACGTTAAAGGACTGAAGCTGCAGGATGCCATTCAGGAACTATCGGCAAGCTTTTCTGTCCGGCCCAAGCCTCTACCAGAGTCCCGTCCACCGCGAAATGCTCGTCCGATATAAGTTTCTGGTCACGGGCATGGCAAAGCACGCGTTCAAAGAAGGCCCTGGCTATGTCTCCCTCCAGAAGTCGGTCCCGATTCTTGCTGAACACCGTCGCGTCCCAGATCGGATCGTCCATGCTCAAACCAACGAACCAGCGAAAGAGCAGGTTGTATTCCAACTGCTCCATGAGCATCCTTTCGCTTCGGACCGAATACAAGACCTGAAGTTTCAAAGGCACATTGTCGCACTATGTGCCTGGACGATGTGTTTGCTCTTTCCTTCTGTGCCACGTGAAACTCGAAGTGCCCACAAAACAGTTCTCTTTTTGGGAAGCAGTTAGCTATTCGTACGGACTCGCCCCGCGACACGAAGTCCTGAGAAAACGAATTGACCGCAGCAACCGCACTACTCTTTGGAAGAACAAACACAGAGGGCCCCCCTCCAACTCGAGTCACTTACGAAGTTAGAGCCTGTCGCACCGGCTTCGAAGTCGAAGTTCAACGCCGAAGCCGAGCCAACTTTGGTCGAGCTCCACACGTAGCGGGCAGTGATCCGGACGAGTCGGGAATCTAGTTGCTCCAACTCCTCAATCGTGGGCAATCGCCAGCAGTCGTATCCACCGGTCGAGAGGGTTGCGCAGTATGAGTCCGCTCCGAGCCAACTGACATCATAGCCGTTATCCTCATACGTCCACCTCAGGCCAGTTTTCGGTTCGACAACTACGCCAGTCGGACGGACGTCACCTTCGCGCAAAGGCCATATGCTCTGTAGCAGCAGGCTGAGGGTCGAATCAAAGTTGTTGAAGTGACCCGCGAGAGGGTGCCCTTCCGTCTGATAACGTACATCGAAGTCACGCACACCTCTAGATTTCAGGGAAATCCGACATGTTGATTGCCAGTATCCATATCCCCTAGGTCTTTTCCTAACCCCCACTGAACTGCTCTCCGGAAGCTCAGGAAACTCATACATTGTGCCCCGGGCGTCGCTGTCCGTGCCACGGCGAGTTGGGTCTGGCTCGGGATGATCTTGAAGGTCTCTGCTTGAAGGAACGCCTCCGCCACCTGGTAGAAACACTGAACCTTCGGAATCCCCTTCGCGGCGTGACGATTTTCGGTCAACTCGAATCTTGTCGATCTTAAGGGTTATGTCCGCGTCCTTCTCGACAATCTGCAGGCCGAGGCTCTGGATGAAAGAAAGCACTCCGTTTTCGATATGCTGTCTTTGAAATTGCACCATCGAATCATTGATTTTGCCCTTCACCTTCTTGTCGATGACGATTCGAACCGTTTTCGCAGCCCGAAAAGAAGCAAGCTGTTTCGCGCTCGGCTTCTTTTCTTTGGCTGTCAAAGGAAGGCACAGCGCAGCGATGAGCCCCGTTGCTAGGGTCAGGGCTCGTAGGACACCGGATCGTGGTCCCTGGGTCATGATTCGCATTTTTCGCTTAGCACGAATGAAGTCAGTTGCAGGCATAGTAACATGAATCTCTGACACTAGGCTGCAAATCGTTTCATGACACATCCGTGCCTCACTTGAGTGCGTGGACCCGCAATTGTGGGTTAGGGGCTGCGCGTGACGGGGACACGAACCGGTGGCAGAAACGTCGCCAGCGAGGAGAGAGTCTATGAACACAGAACAACGGAAAGAAACCATACGACAGGCCGTCAAGGGCATTACGGAAGGCAATCCCGGACCGATGCTCAACATGATGGACGACGGTGTGCAGTGGACCACTATCGGAAATACCCGCTTCTCCGGACTCTACGACGGCAAGCAAGAACTCATCGAACGCCTTTTCGGGGCACTCGGCGAGTACATCGATGGACAGTTGCACATCACCCTCGACAACATGTTCGGCGAGGGCGAGTTCATCGCGGTTCAGGGGCGTGGCGAGTCGAAGACCAAGGCCGGCGGCACATACAACAACACGTATTGCTGGATCTACACTTGGTCCGGCGACAAGGTCGTCGCCGTTACCGAGTACCTGGACACCGAGTTGGTCACCGCTTCGTTTGGCCGCTGACCGGGCGTGGTGGGACAAGGGCATCGGACGTGCGATGACGTGGACTCCGCTGCAGGCAGCGCGGCGGGTGGGTCGAGTTCTTGGAAGAGTTGCCCGACCCGGTGTTAAAGAGCAGCAGGTAGTTAGCCGCTGAACCTGACCGGCCTGCCTTGGAGATGCCGCATGAGACTGGGAACTCGACCGTATCCCCGACGGATACCACTTCCGCGCCCTATGGGTGCGGATTCTTTACTTCGATGCGATAGAGGAATCGGTTGGACCGGATCAGGAGGCCCCCGTGATCGACGGCGGGGCTTGCGTTGAAAATGCTCTCGTCGGACTTGAATACGTTGTGGGCGACCTGCTCGAATTCCGGCTGGGCGCGATAGACAAACGTTCCGTGATTGCGGCTCACGGCGTAGATCCTTCCGTCCGCGGCAAGGGGAGAGGCAAAAATGCTGACGGCGTTCGGGATGCGTTTCCGATAGGCGAATTGCCCCGTTTTTCGGTTGACGCAGCAGGCGATCGCCGAGTTTGCCACCCAGTACAGATGATCTCCATGAACGACCGGTGAGGACACGTTCGATTTTCCCTGGCTCAATTTCCACAAGAGGTGTGTCTCGTTGACGTCGCCGCGCCCCCCTGCGCGGACGGCGACCGCGCTCAAGGTGCTGCCTGCTCCGGTGACATAAACAATGCCATCTTTGGCGACGGGGCTGCTGTGGGCGGAGGCGTCGATTCCTTCGCACCACCACAGCTTCTCGCCCGTCCGCGGATCAAAGCCCAAAACCTCCTTATAGTTATTGACGATTAGTTCCACGTTGCCTTCTTGTGTCTCGAGGAGTATGGGCGTGCTCCAGGAATGCAGGAGGCCCTTGGCTCGCCACACTTCGGCTCCCGTCTGTTTGTCTATCGCCACCACGGCGTTGCTTTCGACACATGCATTCACGATGACCAATCCCTCGAAGAGGATCGGACTGCTCCCCGAGCCTGATTTGCCCAGGCCGGCACCCACATTGGCCTTCCACGCTAACTTGCCCGCAAGATCGAAGGCGAAAACGTGTTTTCCATCGGTTACGGGAGTGCTCGAAGCGAATCCGTGTTCGTTCACCATGACCTTGAAGGGGAGCGTCGGATGTTCGGGATTGATTTGGCGTTTCCACTTAATGTGTCCGTCCTTGCGGTCGAGACACAACAGGTGGAGCCGGAGGTTCTTCTGATCTCCCGGTTCATTCTTGCTCAGGCCATACCCGGCATAGCAGGTCAGAAAAATGTATTCTCCGGTTGTGACCGGGCTTGATGAACCGGGTCCCGGTAACTTGGTTTTCCAAACAAGGTTCTCATTCTCATCCCACGATTTTGGGAGTTTTGATTCATTACTGGTCCCGGACCCCTGCGGACCTCTAAAGCGGGGCCAGTCTCTCGCATCGGTCCCAGGAGTGGCGAGACCGAGCACGAGAGCACAGGTGAACGTCCAGCTGAGAATATGCATCCTCTTTTCCCCTTCTATCACGTGCCTTCCTTCTTTTGAAGCCTTAACAGGCTGATGAAAAATCCGGTTTTGTGCCGAGATTGTTTCCAAACATAAACTTCGGGATCGATTGACTCTATTTTGGCAGGGGATATGAGGGTCTGGATTGGCACGGCGCATGCGTTAGGCCGCTCATCAAATGCTCGGACGAAGTCCACCCTGCTCCAATCACGGCTTTGCCTCCATCAGGTTTCTCATCCGGACAAGGTTGTAGGCAGCCACTCCGAAAGTGAACATCCAGCCGACACGGTCCACACCACGATGTCTTGTCTTACGCAACATACCCACAGTTTTCAGCCAACCAAAGATCTCCTCAACCCGCTTGCGTTTTCTCTGACTGACGGCGTAGCCCGGATGGCGGGTCGTTCTCTCGTCAATGGCGCTCCTACGGTTTTTGTTATTCTGCGCCACGTGTGGAGTCACCTTGCGACGTCGACTCTCTCTGATAAATGCTTTCGTGTCGTAGGCCTTGTCTGCACCTACGGTAATTTGATTTCTGCCGGGCAGATCGTCAAGCATATCCAGCGCAGCTTCCCGTTCTGCTGTTCCCGTTGCCCGCGTGACCCGCACATTCACCGCAAGACCGTTTCGGTTTTCCATCGTGACATGGCCCAGGTAGCACAACTTCGACTGCTGGCCTTTGGCCTTTTTGTACAGACGGGCATCTGGATCCGTCGTCGACTGATGCGTATCATTCGATCTCTTCTCACCCTTGAAATCCACCGTTGGATTTCCAGAACCATCCGTCGGCTTGCTGGGGCGGCTACCTTTCTTCTTGAAGCTCTTCTGTCCTGCCCATGCCTCTACCAGGGTCCCATCCACTGTAAAATGCTCGTCCGACAGGATGCTCTGAGCACGGGCGTGGCAAAGGACGCGTTCAAAGAAGGCCCTGGCGATGTCTCCCTCCAGAAGTCGGTCCCGATTCTTGCTGAAGACGGTCGCGTCCCAGATCGGATCATCCATGCTCAAACCAACGAACCAACGGTACAGAAGATTGTAGTCCAACTGCTCCATGAGCATCCGTTCGCTCCGGACCGAGTACAAGACCTGAAGCAACAAGGCTCGGAGCAACTTCTCCGGAGCCACCGAAGGACGGCCGACTTTTGCGTAAAGAACCTCGAATCGAGGCGACAGTTCTTGCAGAATGACATCGACCATGGTTCGAATGGATCTCAGCGGGTGTTCGTTCGGCACTCGTTTCTCGGCCGAGATGTAGCTGAACATCCCGTCTTGCTTTTCGTCCGGTCCGCGCATCGGTTTCTCCTCGAAGGAATCATCAATAAGAGGGTTCATATTGATGATGCACGAAAACCGATTTAGTTGGAGTTTTTCAGCATCCTGCTAATGCGTCAGGAGATCGTGAACAGTCTCCAGCTTTCATTTCCCATAACGTAAAGGTGCAAAACTATTGAGACGTTTCGCTTCTAATGCCTAAAATGTCGCACATCTAACGGAAACTTGAAAGCACCCAGATAACTATCCTGAACCGTCAACATCAATCCTCCGCACGCGTACTCCCCTTCGCAGCCGAATCACCCCGGACAAGTGCTCACTGCTCGGGGTGGTGTCGTGGTGGTACAATAAGAAACATATGAACCAGACGAAGTCCCCCCTCCGCCAAAAGAGCTTCGTCATGGACGATCGAAGGAGGACTAAGCGATGTACGAGATAACGAAAAAAATCGCCTTCACCGGCGGTGGTGTCGAGGGTGACTCTGCCCTGCGCTTCACTCTGGGCCGAAGACGGATGGTGGCCTACCGAATCGTGCAGGACATCGACGACTCCCCACGCAGCACAAAGATAAGTCGCGACGACGCACTCGTGGAACTCTACCAGTGGATCGGCGAAGCCGACGAAGCGCACCCAATCAAAGCCTACGAGCTCGTGGGGCCCCATGACTTGCCTCGCAAGCTACGTCTCGATGAGGGGCAACGGCGGGTGAGAGAGTACATGGTGCTTGGCAACTGCCGAACCCGGAAACGGGCCATCCCCAAATCCCAGCGACAGGAGCGGGCGATTGAAGACGAGGAGGGCCAGCTCAAAGACCCGACAGCCGCACCTAGGCCCCGCCGGCCCCAATCTGATCTGGACCGCGTGCGCATGCAAGTTGTGGACGAGCTGATGAAAGAGCGGGGCTGGCTCGATGAGGACGCCCCACCGCTCTATTGAGGTGGAGTGTTCTTCCGATGGTTTCCCTGCGAGTAGTTCCAAGCGTACTCGCACTGGCTTCCGCAATGGGAGTAACCTACTTTGGTGGATGGGTACTCACCCGCACCTATCCCCTGTTCGAACCGCTAATCGCGTGGCACCATAAGAAATACGTCGGACCGATTCACCCTGACTCTCTAGGGTTGTCACTGGATTTCACGTTCATCATCTCTTGCTTCGTTACCGGGGCCTTCCTTGGAGGGATCGTTGCGAGCGTTATCTCGAGACATAGGGCCTTCTGTTCGCCCTCTTGGTCCCCCCTCCGTAGGTGCTGGGCCCGCCGCCATGGATTTTCCAGGGTCATGGAGTGAGCTCTCGTCTATTGTCATCACGGCTACCTCGGCACTTATCGGTTTCTACTTTGCCGGACGATTACGTCATGATTTGAAACGCAGAACAACAATCCCATCCGTTGAAACAATTTCGAACCATGAGTCGAAACGTCAGTCGAATTGTTGAGATCGTCTTGGCCACCATTAGCGCAGTAGCAGCGGCGTGGTGCATGTGGTACCTCTGGAGCTATATCAACTCCCCTACATACAATCGCCCGCCAGGCTCACCGGGATATCATGGACCGTTTCCCCTCTACCTCTTAGAAGTCGTGCTCTTAGGTGCCCTTGGGCTTTTCTGCGTAATCCGCGATAGTGCCGATAACCCGCGCTGGAGTTCTCTCTTGTGGGCTGTCGTAGGTGCTCTAGGTGGCCTTGTAGTTCTCGGGCTATGGTCCATCGGACCATGGGTTTTCCCGGCATTCATCGGGCTTTTTGTCACTGCGGCACTTGGCAGCTACCGAAGACGTAGGAGAATGCTGCCCCTCGTAGGCTGGTTCTTCTTGGGATTGGCGTTACAGCTTTCACTGATGCTATCTGTTGTTTACTACATTACACAGTTGCGGGCACCGGGACACCTCGCTGGACCCTAATGGGCGGGGACGGGCAAAGTGTGAAACCTCGATTCCATGGCGGTAATACAATCCTTTCGACGGTCTTATTCTTGTTCCTCCTTGGAGACCAGAATGTCGGCAGAAAACCCCTATCCCTACCGCAAGCATATTGTTGCCCCAATACTCATTCTCCTTGTCTCGTTTCCTCCCCCGGCGTATGCGTGCAAGTGTGCACCACCGCAGCCAGGATTCAAATGCCCATCGTTCCCAGACACAGCTGCAACGAACATGGTGATCTTTGTGGGCTCCGTTACTGAAGTTTTTCCAAGATCCGAAGAACACATGGCCGAACTGGCACGACAATAGGGAATTCCTGTTCCTGAAGACGAGTCTCTGGATCCAGAACCACTCCCGCCCGAAGAAGAACAGGCTCTGGTGGAAGTATCCAAGCGATTCATGCTCGAGCAGCTGGAGAGCCTGCTCACAGAAGCACAGGCAGAGACCATTGCAGCTGCTCAGACAGGGGATGATTTCCCGGACATCGGACTCATGCAGCGGGTTCGTCTCAGTGTGCTCGAACCCTTTGTAGGAGCGCAAAATCCAGAATTCGAACTCTTCACGCGTTTCGGTGGCAGCTCATTATCACTTAATGTGGAAGTTAGTTTTCTGGCCATGGTTGGGGTGATCGTCGACTTTTGGGCGAAATATCTTCTTGATCAGCGTCGGGATGAGCCCAACGGGATACCAGAGGTAATCCCACCGATGGAAATAGCGGAAGCGCTCAGGCTCGGGGCGGTGCTTCTCAGTGGATGAATTTGGGTGCATTTTTCCTCTTCTCACTCTGCAAGATAACAGATTCCGTAACAGAAATCTCTGAGCCAAGTTCTCCTGTACCATAATGAGATAACTGCGCGAGGTTAGCCGAGGAGGCGGTTTGTGCCCTGTGGTCACCCACGGGCGGAGTTGTCGTCCAGTTGGACAGCGGGTAAGATGTTGAGCGCACCATCAATTTTTGGAGCGTAGGAGATGACAAAAAAGACCAAGAAGCCTGCTCCTCGGGCGACACGCCAAGACGCGGAGGAACATTTCTGGAGGATCGGCCTGCAATACTACACGGCGGCCCGTAGCGCTCGCTTGTGCGGACTGGAAAGTGTTTGCGGAAACTTATTCCATCACGCGATTGAGATGCTCCTGAAGGCAGGGCTTTCGCAAACGCTCGATCTGGAAGAACTAAGGGATTATAGACATAATTTGCGCTCACTCTGGACTCGGTTTAAGAGAGAGTTCCAGAATGCTGGTCTAACATCGTTCGATAACGCGATCTCGAAGTTGGATCTGTTCGAGCAGATTCGATACCCTGACTCAATAATGCAAAAGGGCATGGCCATTATCATCGATTTAGTGGGAGCGCCACCCTCCACCTTCCCGGCGCAGCCAAAAACGCCGCAATACGCCCTCGTGGTGAATGAGATCGATAAACTCGTGATCGCCATACTCGACGCTTGCTCAAGAACAGAGAAGTTCTTCACGCAAAGTCTAAATAAATTCGGACGAGACGCCCTCACGCGTGAAAACCCGATGCGTGATCGCTGGTTGGTTTAGTGGAGAGCTATGGATCTTATCGACCGGGTTCGACCAGTTTCTCCAACACCACCTCCTCCTCCGGCGTCAGCGCTCTCTAGGCAACAGCGCAGAAGAAGATCCTTTATACCTCATGACCCTAAGTGCCCTTAGTCGAATCGCCGGAGAGGTACGCTGAGGAGCATAGAAAAACAAACTGCGTCTCGGAAGTACGTTTCTCCTGAGATGCCCTCGGCTCTTCTTCCAGCGATTGAGCCTGTGCCATCAGAGGGGTTGAGGAGCATAGCACAAAAATGAAAACGAGGACTCGAAGCGACATGCGAGCCTCCTCTGTTAGGGCAGTACTCTTCGAGATTAGAACGAATGTCCGATCGCCACATCACCGGTCTGGGCGGAGGAGTTCGGGTGTTACTACTTGTGATCTGGTTCCTTCGATCATCGCGTCGAGGCCGTCCAGGGACCCGTGCAACCTACGGTAGAGATCTTCCAGCGTATCTTGCCTTCTCTTTCCCTTGCCTGAAGCTGGTTCGAGCGAATACAGATAGAAGTTGAGCGCTTCCTCGAGATGGCCCTGGGCTTCAAGCACCACACCCACGTGGTAACGCGTCGTCTTTTCGTTCGGCTTCAGCTCCAAAGCACGCCAGAGATGCTCCATGGCCTCGACAACATTCCCTTGCTTGAACAGGGCCCATCCAAGGGTGTCCGAAACCGCTGCGATGTAGTAGCGCTTCCTCTCCTCCGGATCGCCCTCGGAAATACTGTCACATATCTCTTCCGGAGTTTTGGCTTCCTCGGCCAATTCGAGGGACCTTCTGGCATGATCTACTGCCAGGTCCAGCAGGACTTCCTTTTCCGCGAATAGATAGGCGACAAAATTGAGACGGCTTCCCGTGCGGCCCGGCCCCCGGTCGATGAAGTCGCGCGCAGCTTGTTCGAGAGCCGTCAGGTCCCCCGTTTCCGGTCTCGAATCGTCGGTCGCCTCCTGAACAAAATGGTCCAGACGAATCAACAATGCGGCGTGCTCGTTGGCTTCAAATTCCGCGGGGATGCCGCGAAGGAGTTCTTCCTTCTCTGCAAGGCTCTTCTTGGAGCGCGCGACTCTTGCAGCAAGGATGGCTCTATGCCTTTCTGTTACCTTACCGACGCTGGCCGTCATACTCTCTACAGCCGCTCGGAAATGCATCATCGCGTCCTCATAGCGCCCCCAGGTTAGGTAGAGGTCGCCCAGCTTGCGAAAGAGGCGCGGAGTACGCCTGCGATCCACTGGACCGGACAGCGCCTTGAAGTATGCAGCCTCCGCCTCAGCATATTTCTTTGCGTGCCAGTGTGCGTGGCCCTGATACTCGAAGAGAATTAGGCTATCAGGGCGAAAAGAACTCCATTTCTCGAACACAGCCTCGGCTTCGTCAAATCTGGACATGTGAGCATATATGGCGGTGATGTTGGCAAAGATCGAATCGTCACCCGATCGTGTTTCCAGCGCACGGTCTATCAATTCCTTGCCCTCGTCCATCTTGCCTTGCGTAAGGTAGACCATGCCGAGTCCACCCAGCGCTTGAGCGTGATCAGGAAACAGCTTGGTCATCTTGTAGAAGACGCCCTCGGCCTTGTCCCATTTCCCGCTCATCACGTAGACTATTCCAAGATTGTAATGTGCGAACCGATCGTACTCGGACAACGCGATCGACCGCTCTAATGCCCGAATGGCATCCCCCCAACGGTGCATCTGAAGAAAGTACAGGCCACGGAGATTATGCGCCCCGACTGAATCAGGGTATTTCTCGAGATGTTCATCGAGGAGCTCGACTTTCTCCGGTAGGTCCGCGCTACCACGTGCTATTGCGTCCAGCGCCTGGGACTCGTCCGTGGAGGATGCTTCCTGTGCGGTGGCAGAAAGACGATCTCCATGAGCCCAGAAAAGAAAACCGAAGGCTAGGATGCAGAGAAGCCTTTTCATGATAGGCTCCTGTTCTATGCTTGCAGATTAAGACGCTCTTATGTTCAATTCTAGTGGACTTGGGGTGTCAAAACAAGTAGCAGCGAACGGGCTGCCTGTCCCGCTTTTGCCGTGTTCATCCCATTTTCGCCCTCTGTGCTACCATAGCCGCCGTCGGCCAATCAGAAATCGATTCATAGAAGGAGTCCCAAGTGGAAAGACGTGTCTTAGAGCTAGCCATCGAAGCGCTAGAAAGCAGGAAGATCGCAATCGACGCAGAAATTTCTCTACTTCGATCGGAGCTGGGAGGCAAGCGAGGCAGACCAGCTGCGAAGAAGGCTGCGCCAAAACGGCGGAAGAGATCCGCTGCTGCTCGGAAGGCTCAATCTGCGAAGATGAAAGCTTATTGGGCGAAGCGGAAGAAGGCGGAGGCGAAATCGAAGAAAGGCGGGAAGAGTAAGTAGAACCAATACCCTACAGTTTATCTACGAACGACGTGCACGAAGGCTATGGGCCACCCGCCTCTTTGCTCTTCGTTTGCTTGAGGAATGAAATGTTCCTTGTTCACGGGTTCCACGGTATTAAGATCCGATAGGATCAAGGCCGTGCCAGGATGGGAGGAGCTGAGCTGGAAGTTTCCATTCGGGTTTGCAGCGTTCGTGTTGATTACGATGGTTTCTGTGGTATTCGCTACGAAAGTGGTCTATGACATGATGCCACGCAATACGCGGTCCGAATGTGAATTGCAGTGTGGAGATAAGGAGGACCCTGATGCCTGTATGGATTTCTGCGAGTGTATACACGTGGAAGGAAACTCGCTTGATGATTGTCTGGACCGCTACTATGCTGATCCCTGACCCTTCCTGCGGTAGTGTAGCTGAACCGAATCGTTTTGGCGTATCTCGACATTTGCGTGTAATGAGAATCCGGCGATGAACGCAGACGGTCTACGGTAATTGAAAGGAAAACAATATGAGAAAAGATATTCACTTCATAAAATCAAGATTCATGATATTGTCATTAGCCTTCTTTTTTATTCTTTCTTCAAATTGTTCAAGGGAAGGAAGTAAACCAGCAAGCAGCCATTTCATGGCCGCTCATATTGGTTATGTCGAGCATCGCGACAGGTCACATGTTACCTTTGCTGTGCCATCAATTCCAGGCTCATACGCCGAAATGTGGTGTTACGAGACTCCAGAACTCCACACGGTTACAAGTTATACAAACGAGGGAGATGCATTAGTACTTACCCACAAACAGGGTGAAGCAATTATGACGAGCCGATTTGAGCCTGCAGATTATGGCGCTGCACTGACGGTTCACGTGACAGGTCCTGATTCTGAAAGCGTAAAATCGCTCGAAAAACTAACTCCGTGTTTACAAATGAAAGCATCGAAAGCTTTTCAGTGGAGAGGAAGACAAGATAATCAAGAAGATTATGTGGAAGGTTTTGTCTCTCGTTGCTTTGTCATTCTCGAGGATGGTCTAATTTACCTCACAGATACACGACGTAAACCAGCAAATAGGATACCAACTCCTAAAAAACCCAATGTATGGAGAGCTAACCTGCCTATGCCATGGGTGCAGTTTTACATTCCAATATGGTTAAAACACGTGGGACGGAGAGACTCTCCTGGGGGAAATAGCCTGGACCGTCCCGTTTATCCCATTATCGGGATTGTTTCTCATGACCGAAAATACCTGGCAGCATTTGCTTGGCCCGATCTTAAGGAAATGGCTCAGTTTTGGCATGATTGTTTGCACATTTGGCCTCAACTGAATGAATTGTATGATGCTAATACAAATAGCATCACGACAAACGCAAGGATATATTTTATGCCAAATGACGAAAACAAGTTGATAGAACAGTTTAAACAGGACTTCCCTGACTGGAAACGGCCTTTGTCAGATATGCCCACTCCTGATTATTGATATTAAGAAATTCATCTCACAGCAGCGCAGGCACAGAAGCCGGCGCATCGTCGATGTGGCTAAAAGGAGGTAAATTATGTCGCACCGAATTCTTGCAGTGGCCCTAGCCGTTTTGATGATCAGTTTCGCGACACCGCCGATCGCGTTCGACGCCCAAAAGGAAGACTGTCTGAGTTACAATCCCAATAATCTGAGTATTATCACCTTGAGAAAGAAGGGAAAAACCAGCTACACGGTTAGAGACGGCGAACACTGGATTACGAATTACCCGACGTTTACGGACGCCTATGCCGCGATGGCGTACATGCGGAACTTCAACACGATCTGCTTTCAGGGCCGAGGAACGAGCAACATCAGGTTCTGGTTTGAGAAGCGCTAGCACTAGACGGAATGTCTTAGTTGGTGAGCCGTCAGGGACTCGAACGCGCTGATTAAGAGTTCGTTGGCAGCCTGAACTCCCATCGTTGATAGGATAATTCCCTTAGAGAATTTCATGCGATGGAGAAAAAGGATCGCGAATTGTAACCAACGCCCGAATGTTCTATCCTCAGACAGCTCTCAGCACCGAAACAGAAAAGCCAAAACGCTAGCCATGCCATCAAACATCGACATCGAGAAGGCTCTCGAAGCTCTGCGAAAATTCGCCAAAGAGCGCAATTGGGAGCAGTTCCACACACCCAAGAACCTCGCCATGGCTCTGTCGGTGGAAGTAGGCGAGCTCGTCGAGCTCTTCCAATGGCTCACGCCCGAGGAGTCCAAAGCACTCAAGGAAGATCCGGAAAAGCTCCGGGCCGTGCGCGAAGAGCTCGCGGATGTCCTGGTGTACCTCATCCGACTCGCCGACATCCTTGAGATTGATTTGGACGAGGCGCTTTGGGACAAGCTCAAGAAGAACAGAGAGAAGTACCCGGTGCATCTGTCGAAAGGGAACGCAAAAAAATACACGCAACTGTAGTGTTTGACCCTCGCCCGGCGAACGATGCGTGGGGAGAATCCGATTCTCGTGGAATTGACCGACTATGGGGAACAAACCGCGATTAGAGATCCAGTATTGCACCCAATGCCGTTGGCTGTTGCGCGCCGCCTGGATGGCACAGGAGCTACTGACGACCTTCGAGATGGAGCTCGGGGAGGTGGTTTTGGTACCGGGCACAGGTGGGATTTTCGAGGTGCGGGTTGACGGAGAAACGATTTGGTCGCGCAAACAGGAGGGTCGTTTTCCAGAATCGAAAGAGCTGAAGCAATTGGTCCGGGATCGGATCGCACCGGACAAGGATCTCGGACACTCCGATCGCGAACAATAAGGCGGGGATGATGAGTAATGATGTGCCCCTCAGTCTATCCTTGCAAAGAGTCTCCACGCATATTGCGCATGCATCAATCCGGGAGGCCTTGTAGCAACCGACCCGCTGATTATGAGTCCGACCCAGGACCCAACTGAGAAGACCTCAGAAGAACCATCCAGTAACAAAGACAAGGATTTGGAGTAATCGAAGGTGCTCTTGGTTCTTCCTGGTATGGCTGAGTTTGGCACCAAGTTGGCACCACGCGGCAGACTGTTGGATCGGATAGAATACTCCACTCGCTGGCTCTTCAGAACTCATCGTCACGTATCCTTGAACTAGAAGAACAGCTTGAGCGCAAATTGTAGTTGACGAGGAATGCTAAGTGTCCGAGAGACTCGTCCGTTGTTGACAGCACATGGTTGAAGATGTTGAACATCTCGGCCCGGAACTGAACCCGATAGCGCTCGGCCCAGTACCAGTTCTTCATGAACCCGATGTCCCAGTTGTGCATGCCGTCTGCCCGGAGGATGTTGCGGCCCGTGTTGCCTTCAGAGAATAGAAACCGTCCCCGATTCCTCATTTTCGGTATTTCGTTTGGTCAGCTTCTCCTTTTCTTCGTTAAATTGCGGATCTGCTGTGTTGCAGACAGAGAGCCACCAGATCGGCCACATTTGCCTCGCCCACACACATGACCGTGTCTGCGCCGCCCCAATAAATCTTGACCGTTCCATCAGGCTCCGAGACTGCCCCACAGGTAAAGACCACATTGTGGACATATCCGGTAATTTCCCAGGTGTCTTCCGGCTGCAGAATCCACGAGTCGCTCACCCCCACGACCTTCGCCGGGTTTTGCAGGTCATGAAGAGCCACCCCCAAACGATAGACCGATCCATCCATCGTTCGGAATACTCCGTGGTAGATGGAAAGCCATCCCTGCTCCGTTTTGATCGGTGGTGCTCCTGGGCCAATCTTCAATTCATCCCAGTGATACGGTTCAGGCTTCATGACCAACTGGGATTCGCCCCAAAAGCGCAGATCTGGAGAATAGGAGATCCAGATTGACCAGGGAGCGATTTCGGAATGAGGCCGGTCAAGCCGGGCGTAGAGTCCCTCGAACTTCTCGGGAAAGATCACCACGTTTCGATGGTCGGCCTGCGTAATGAGGGAAACTCTTTCCACCTGACCGAAGTCCTTGGTCCTCGCCAGAGCGATCCGCACCCCATGTCGCGAGTAAGCGCTGTAGGTGATGATATATTCCCCGTCCATCCGGGTCACGCGTGGATCCTCCACGCCAAATTCCTCATAGGCGGCAAAAGGGCCGTTTTGCTCGGGAATCAGAAAGGGCTCTCGATCGGCGGTGAAGTTGAATCCGTCAGGACTGCGTGCCAGGCCAATGATCGATCTTCCTGTGCGGAGATGGGAGCGAAAGAGCATGATGTATTCGTTTCCATGCTTCGCCACCGCCGCGTTATGAACAGTTTCAACCTGATACGGGATCTGGGCTTTCGTGAGGATGGGATTGTGGCGGTATCGTCTGACAATGTCCGGCTTCATATTTGTCTCTTTGCTTCCAGATTGAGAATCATGTCGTAGACCTCTTCGTACGCTTTCACCATCGTCTCGACCGAAAAGCACTGTTGGACGCGTTTGCGGCAGGCCGAGCGGTCGATTTCGCGAAGCCTTTGCAAGGCCTGTACTGCACCGTTGACGTTGTTCACGAGAAAGCCAGTCTCCCCCTCTTTGATCACTTCGCGACAGGAGCCGAGGTCCATGGCGATGACGGGCACGCCAGCGGCATTGGCTTCGGCGAGGACAAGTCCGAATCTCTCCGGGATGGTGTTCAGGTGCAGCAATGCGCGCGCCCGTGCGAACAATTCGTTTTTGCCTGATACGCCCACCGGTCCAATGTAACGGATCTGCCGATTATCAAGATGGGGTTCCACATGCTCGCGGAAGTACGGTTTATCTTGGATAATGCCTGCGATCACCAGTGACGACCCGCTCTGGCGAGCAACCTCGATGGCCAGATGAGCACCCTTGTCCGGGTGAATCCGGCCGAGGAAGATCAGGTCATCACCGCCTGATTGCTGAAGCGGGTACAACGAGAGATCAATCCCGTTATAGACAGTTGCGAGGTAATTCAGCCCGGGTGCGCGATCGGAGTCGCTGATGGAAACGAAGTATCCGTCACGATACTTCTGATAAGCCGGCATAATCTTCGGGGAGGAGAAACCGTGGATGGTGGTCAGCACCGGTGTCCCGACCAGCCGAGTGTAGGTCAGTGCCATGAAGTCGTAGTGGCTGTGGATGAGGTCGAACTCGGCAGCGCATTCGAACACTTCGGAGATGTGAAGGTATTCGGCTACTTTGGGATCGACGGCGGTATCCTCTTCATATCCCCTATCCACCACAGCGTGCAGGTGAGCGCGGGTCACAGAATCCCTGGTCGCGAACAATGTTACATCCCAGCCACGGTCGACGAGTCCTTCGGTGATGTTGCTAGCCACGGTTTCCCAGGCCCCGTATTGGCGAGGAGGCGTTCGCCAGGCGACCGGCGCCAGGATAGCCACTCTCTTGTTAGGAATTGCCATGGCGTTCAGCCGTCGTCGGAATGCATGGCAGCCAGGACCTCATCAACAGCGACAGTCGCGAAACCTGTCGCGTGATCGGCCATACCGTAGGGAATGATCAGTTTCCCTGCATGGAGTAGAGCGCCGCAGGTATAGACGACGTTCGGCACGTAGCCTTCGCGTTCGTTCTGGTTGGGTTGGAGTAGGGGCTCGCGGAGGCGCCCGATTACCTTGCTGGGATCATCGCGATCCAACAAAAACGCTCCAATGCAGTACTTTCGCAAGGGGCCGACACCGTGGCTGAGCACCAGCCAGCCTGCGTCGGTCTCAATGGGGGATCCGCAGTTCCCAATCTGGACCAACTCCCATGGAAGAGTAGGCTTGAGAAGCAGCTTGCGTTCATTCCAGAAGTGGACATTGTCGGAGAACATGAGGTAGATACTTTCGTTGTCCTGGCGTGAGAGCATCGCATAGAGCCCGTTGATTCTTCGCGGGAAGAGGGCCATGCCTTTATTTTGGGCGGCAGGACCGTTCAGAGTGATGAAGCGAAATCCAAGGAAATCAGTAGTCTCCACTAATTCTGGCATCGCGACCTTGCCATCGAAGGCCGTGAATGTCGCGTAGTAGCAGTGGCTGCCGTCGTCGTTCTGGAAACGGACGAAGCGCGCGTCCTCGATGCCGTTGCGTTGCGAGGGTGTGGCCGGAAAAATGATGCGCTGAGAAAGCTGCTGGTCGGGCTGGAAATGGACCTCGTAGTTCGATTGCGCCAGCATCCAAATCCCCTGTGCGGTGTCTTGATCCTCCTGCAGAATTCCCCCCAACTGTCGCTTTTCGTCCACCTCAGCATCGATGACGCCCCGAAGCTCCTGCAGTGAGAAGGAATCGCCGAGCCTATTCATGACCCGATGCGTGAATTCGCCCATCAATTCCAGGTCAAAGAGTCTCCGCGAAAACGACCCCTGCTCGTACACCAGGTTTTGGATTTGACGAGGCTCGGTGAGGAAACCGGTGGGGGACATTACCTCGATTCGATGATCAGGATGAACGATACCGGTTCGAAAGGTGATGGAAGAAACGTGACCTTCCCCGGTGGCGCGTAGGCTGAGAATGAACCGCAGGGAACCAGGGGGCAAGCCGCCTTGGTCGGTGTGCGGAACGATGGACGGATTAAACAGTGCGGCGGATTCGAGAGAATATTCAGAGAGGAAGTATGAGCCGATCAATAGCCGTCTTTGTTCAGAGAGATCCTCATCCGGAACATGCTGCTCGCGGATTTGTTCGAAGCGTTCCAGAAACGACCTGCGGATCTGCTGATGCCGCGGGGAGAACTCTTTTGAGATCACATCCAGAAGAGTACCAACCCGGGCCTCCGGAAGCGACATGATCCTGGAGATAACCCTACCGACGCGGTGCGAATCTCCCGGACTGAATGGCCTTAGTAGAACGCGCGAATGGTCGGGTTGGAGGAAATTGGTCGTGCGACGGACGTGAATTGAGGCGGCGTTCATGGTCGGGTTGCTCCTGGCGAAATACAAGAAGTCGTTATTGCGCTACGATGGAGACCGGTTTCTCAAAACTCGTCACCATGTTTTGTGCTAGCCGCATCTCCGCCAACGATAGCAGGAAGGCAAGCGTAGATTCCGCTCCCTGGTTGGCATTAACCCGATCCACATGCAATCCATCGGCGCAGCCGCCGCCCCTGGGAGAGTAGAGTTCGAGACCAAGATCGTTCCAGCCGATGAACCAGTCGAAGGCTCGTTGTGCCTGTTCGTACCACCACAAGTCCGAGGTTGCGCGATAGGCTTCCAGACAGGCGGAGACCGTTGCTTGCGCCTCAATGGGCTGCTGGTCAAAACTAGCGCGCACCCCACCACGACGGTAGAAACCATTGCTGCCAATCGGCCGAAAGTGACCTTTCTCAGAGATTTGCAACTCGGTCAGCCAGCGTAATGCCTCTAAGCCTCGCTCGAAGACCTCTGGCTGTCCGGTCGCCCGCCCGCTCAAAATCAAGGCATGTGCGAGCTTCGCGTTGTCGTACGATAGCTCGTCTTCAAACCAGCACCAGTCCGGCTTGGCGCACCGCTGGAGAAGCTCTATTAGTCTCGATGTGAGTATCTCGCGGGTCTGATTGACAAGGCTGTCACCACTTAGCCGGCGCAGGTATTCGTGGATGCCGATCAGTCCGAATGCCCAAGCACGTGGCGAGGTGAACTCCGTCAAGACCGGCAAGGCCAGTGCAAAGAGTTGTCCAGCCATCATCTGGAAAGCTCGGAATGGCGAACGTCCCGCGCCTGTGCCGAGGGCCCACAGTGCCCGACCTTGAGAGTCCTCAGATCCGTGGTTGTCGAGCCAGCGGCGGTCAAAACTCATGAAGTTGTGGAAGCGTTTGGTTTGCGTGTCAAACGCGTGATGAAGAAAGGCGGCGCAAGTGGTGGCTATGGTTCGCACCCGTTCCGGTTCGTCTCCTAACTCGCCGAGCAGCATTGTGAGGATGAACGCGCGCGCATTGTCGTCGGTGCAATAGCCCTCGGAAAAATTCGGAATGTTGAAAATGGCGTGTTGGAAGACTCCGGTAGAATCGGTCATCCGAGAGAGGTGATCCAGCTTCAGTTTCGGTAGTTCTCGGGGCCTCTGGTCGAGTGTCTTCGTGACAAGGGATTTTTGGGAGAGCGCTGCCCCCTCTAGCCGTGAAAGCTCAAACGAACGCATGTACAACTGCGCGACGTTACCCCAAACCATCTCGCGCCCAATCCTGTAAGCGTTCTTACGAATAGCGTGACGCCTCGTGTCGTCTTGCAGCAGACCAATTACTTCACGCGCGATAGCTTGGGCATCGCCGAATGGCACAAGCACTCCGCGGTCCTCAGCCAACAGTTCCGCCGCGTGCCAGTACGGTGTGGAGACTACGGCTTTGCCGGCGCCAAAAACATAGGCCAGCGTTCCCGACGTGATCTGTTCCTCGTTGAGATAGGGCGTTATGTATAGGTCCGCGGCGCCAATGAACTCCTTGAGGTTTTCAAGATCCACGAACCGGTTGTAGAAGATGACGTTTTTCTCTACCTTGTTCCTTTTTGCCAAGATCTCCAGGCTCAGCCGGTAGGTCTCACCATGCTCGCGTAGTTCGTTTGGATGCGTGGCGCCGAGCACAATATAGACAACATCGGGAAACGCCGCCACAACGTCTGGCAGGGCGTTGAGCACATACTCGATGCCCTTGTTCGGCGAGAGCAGACCAAATGTGAACAGTACTATCCTTCCTTCCACACCGAACTGATCTTTGAAGTATGTCGGATCGACGAACCCCATGTCGGGAATACCATGCGCGATCAGATCGATCTTGCCTGGCGGCGCATCGTAAGCCTCCTGCAGCATCCGCCGTCCGCGCTCGGCCATGACAATCAGCCGGGTCGAAAGCGAGATCAACTCCTGCATGACAAGCTGTTGGTCAGCCCTCGGCTTACTCAGAACAGTGTGGAGCGTTGTGACAACGGGTATCCTCAATTCGCGCAGGAATGCCAAGATGTGAGCGCCGGCAGGTCCGCCGAAAATGCCAAACTCGTGCTGCAGGCAGACGATGTCTACCTCGCTGATGTTGAGGAAGTCCGCCGCACGTAGGTAGGACGGCAAGTCCTGCTCTTCAATCTCGAAGTGAACAACCCCCGGGTATTCATAGCCGCCTTTGATGTCGTTGACCGAGACTGAAAAACACTGGCTCTCAGGATACGCGGTCGCGACGGCAGCAAGCAGGTCGGACGTGAACGTGGCGATCCCGCATCTGCGCGGCAAGTGGTCGCCGACGAAAGCGATCTTGCGTATTTTAGAAGTTTCTTTCATGAGCGTTACCTTGGCCCACACACGCCGAGCACTTCTCTAACCAAATCAATCCCGTCGGTTTCTCCGAGGTCGGGAAATGAAGCGGATTCCTTTGGTTTTGTGGCTCCCGGTAGTAGAAGAGGGGGAGACGGTCGCCTTCCTTTGAACTTCAGCATCTTTAGAAACTCGATCTCCCGTCCGTAGCATCCCCGCCTAGGGATTTGTCCTTGAGGAACTGTTCAAAGTCCAGCCCTATGGCCAGGGGCTGCTCATCAGGCTTCTCCATTCTAAGTCGGCGGCGAATGTGGGACAAGGCGATGTTTCATTTAGAAGACACTTTGTGTCTTGGCTGATCTGGCGAGTTGACATTGATGGCTAGCCGGTCGGCACGTGTTTGCTTGTTCACGATGGTGCTCTCAATTCAGTGACACAATAATGGGGCAAATAGACCAAGGCCTGGCCTCTCTGCCTCCAAGGCCAAAAATGAGAGACTTTGGATCCTGCAAGTATCTTGGAATGAGTGGTAAGCCGTCGGGGAATCGAACGCAGAACCTACTGATTAAGAGTTCCATCCAGTACAAATCCAGCAATACCCCAAACCCACTAAACCCGTATAAAAACAGGAAAACCGAGTAAGTCGCGATATTCTCCTGATATGGGATGGACTGGTAGCAACGTGGTAGCAAAAAACCCGACAAGCATGACGGGACTTGTCCTAACTCGGACGCCGGTCGGTCGACCTCTTGGAGTATAATCCTGGTTACCCATGACCGAGAGACTATGCGAAGTCTGTTGTGAGCCCCTTAGCGGCGACGTGTTGGATCGGGAGGTTAAATACGCCATCCGATACCTGGAAAACCTTGGCGCAGGCGAGGTAGAAGTAATGTACGGCGTGATGTATGACAATGTACCGAACCAGTATGAATGGTTTACGGTCGCCGATACGAACCTGCGGGAATTCTTCCGCGCCAGTGAAAAGGACGGCATCTACGGACACGGCGACGGTGATCTGTCGATGCGCGTCCAGTCATGTGGAATCGAGGTCAGGCTCTGCCATGAGTCTGACGTGCACGTCAGCAGCGACGCGCCCACCGTGGAACACTTCTCGAATCATTGGAAGGCTCAGCAACTCCGTGTGTGGCTGAGCCGAGATCCTGACGAACCCCCGTAGTGTTTGGGAAGAACTCTAGATATTAAAGTTGAAAAAAATCTATGAGGATAAAAACGGGCCACAGATTAGGCAATTACTGATAGAACCATAAAACCAGCCCGCGTGCAGCCGATTGCCGGTCTGACGGTTTTATTGGCCTGTCCCTACGGGGCAGAAACACCTTTGGCATGAAATTTTTGTCCTTACCTTCAAACAACTACTCGCCCTTCCTTAGGGTCCTCAGCACCTGAATAGCAGGGGATCTTGGGTCAGTCTCGGGTCGCTATGACATTCGATTTATCCGAACTTTGGGTTTTCGGCCTCATGGTTGTGCTGGCTTTGATTGTCGGCGCGGCAGTGGTGGCCCTTTTTCTGAGCCTTTTTTCACGCTTGGCCGAGCGGACCAAATATCAGGTGGATGACACCTTGATTAAGCATTTGCGCTGGCCTTTGCAGTGCTTGCTGCCGGTCTTGCTGGTGCATCCCATTCTCGGGTTTGCCGAACTGTCTGTCGATCAAGAAGAAAGCATTGCCGGCATCCTGAAGGTGCTGGCGGTCATGCTGATCGGCTGGCTGGCGATGGGTGCCGTGCGGGCAATCGAAGAGGGGATCCTGCGGCATTTTGATGTGAGTGGGCAAGACAATCTTGCCGCGCGCCGGGTGCATACCCAAATCAAACTTATTCGGCAAGTCCTTCTCTTTATTATTACGATTGTCACCGCATCCGTGATCCTGATGATGTTTGAGCAATTGCGCGTCATCGGTGTGAGTTTGCTGGCCTCGGCCGGGATTGTCGGATTGATTCTAGGGTTTTCGGCACAGAAGGTTCTCGGCAACCTTTTGGCTGGCATTCAGATTGCCATCACGCAGCCGATTCGCCTCGATGATGTGGTGATTGTTGAGAATGAATGGGGCTGGATCGAAGAGATCACCCTCACGTATGTGGTGGTCAAGATCTGGGATTTGCGCCGCTTGGTCGTACCGATCAGCTATTTTATTGAAAAGCCGTTCCAGAACTGGACGCGGATTTCTGCTGATATTCTCGGGACGGTGTTTATGTATGGCGATTATACGATTCCAGTGGCGAAGCTGCGCGAAGAACTCACCCGAATTTTACAGTCCACCGACCTCTGGGACGGTAAGGTCGATTGCCTGCAGGTGACCGATGCCAAGGAGTATACCCTGGAGCTGCGGGCGCTGATGAGCGCGGAAGATTCACCCAAGGCTTGGGATTTGCGCTGTCTGGTGCGGGAGAAACTGGTTGCGTTTGTGCAGGAAAATTACCCGCAGTGCCTGCCGAGATTCCGGGCGGAATTGAAGCAGCAGTAAATAAAAGCCGTCCTTCCCACACTGCCCTCCTCCCCCCTTCCAGCAAGCTATTTTTCCTCAAGGCCAAGTCGCTTGAAACCAAGGATCGGGTCCCCTGGGCTGGAAGGGATCAACAAATATTTCCCTCAATGCCGTTATAAAGCGAGGAAACGAACTTAGAATCCATTTTGCGAACCTGTGATCTACTACCAGCAGATGCCCCAAGGGGACCGAAAAAACTGAATGTCGCCTCCATATACGGAAATGAGTGAGGGGAAGTCAATCAGGGAATCCCTGATAAGACCTCGACCATGCTTTGCCGAGTTCAAAGAGTGATGGCGCGATGTGGAACGGTCCCGAGGGAAGCGATTGAATTTCGACCAGGGGGTGGGGTCTAGGGCTCGATTTTGCGTTCGTGGGCGGGTGGCGGTGAACGCTTAGCGGCAGGCGGTGGCTGCCAAGAGAACGAGTGTGATAGATTCTACACTTGGAAAGCGTGCTGGGGTTGGATTGCTCAATACGATGAAACTGGCTAGATGGGGGGGCGCAGATACATCGCTCCGGGAGTGGAACCCACTGATTGTAGATCTTCGTCTCTCGCAATTTCCTGCACTCTTTTGAGACCTCCTGAAACAACCCCAACCCTACTTCAAGCCAGTAAAGACGCTTGAAATGCCTATAACTAGTGTGTTCTAATCGTGCCGTCATGTTTCAACACATTCCACCGAGTTTGTTTCAACAAGTTTCGTTTTTCTGTTACCCCGGTGTTACCCCAAAGAGGCGAGTGCATGCCGAGGCTGAATCTCACCGATAGAACACTAAAGGGTCTGAAACCCCAAAGCGAGCGCGTCGAGTACTGGGATTCTTCAGAGGGGTTCGGAGTCCGGATAACGCCAAATGGCGCAAAGAGCTTCTGCGTTATGTATCGGATCGATAGCCATCTTCGACGCTACACACTCGGACGGTATCCGCAGATCAGCCTTGCTAGAGCCCGGGAAATGGCGAAAGACGCCTTTGAACAGGTGCGAAAGGGCAAGGATCCGGCCCAGGAAAAGAAGGCCGCCGAGGCTGCGGCAAGTCGAAAGAGATTAGCGGCGAAGACCTTCGATCAGCTCTCACGGCAGTACATCGAAGAGTACGCCAAGCCAAACAAGAAAAGCTGGCGAGAGGACGAACGGATCATCGAGCGTCTCCTTAAGCCAGAATTTGGGACCCTGAACGTAAAGGAAATCACCCGATCACACGTTCGCTCCTTCCTGCGTAACCTCGCAGGGAAGACAAAGGTTCAGGCGAACCGTGCTCAGGCTTGTATGCGAAAAATCTTCAACTGGACAATCCAAGAAGAGATTGCTGACCTAGAGAGCAATCCAGCCTCAGGTATCTCAAGCCCAGGCGGAAGAGAAAAACCGAAATTGAGGTCCCTAAATGATGACGAGATTCGGAAGGTATGGAAGGAATTGGACAAGGAAGAGTCACAAGTAAAGCACGTCTTGCGGCTGATCCTTCTGACGGGCCAGCGGCCAGGTGAGGTTATGGGGATGAGCTGGGATGAGATTGACTTCAATCAGGCACTCTGGACCATTCCTGGGTCCCGCACTAAGAACGAATCAACCCAGATCGTTCCGCTGAGCACCCAGGCGATTAGGATTCTTGAAAGACAGCGCGATGAACTCGCAGCCCAACGCCAAAAAAGGATCGAGCGGCAGGATGGAGCCCCTGAAAGCCCATTCGTGTTCCCCAATCGTCTTTTGGCGAAGTACTCCAACGCTCCTATCAACAATGTGAGAAAGGCTGTAGGGCGGTTACAGCACAGGCTCGATATTAAATCCTTTTCGGCGCACGATCTACGAAGGACTTGCGCCACGAATCTTGGCCAAATGCTGGTTCCTGGTCACGTGATTGCTCGAATCTTGAATCACAAACAGAAGGATGTGACCAGCGCCGTCTACAACCAGTACGATTACGTGAAGGAGAAGCGCGACGCTCTGGAGGCGTGGGGGAAACGCGTTGCGCAACTAGTCAGCAGGATGAGGCTCGTCGAGCCAGACAAGCACACTGGAGTCTGAGTCGTGTATGCAGTCGATATCTGCGCTTCCCAAATGACATTGCTTCACACTTCTGCGGTCTATAGAGGCGGGTCATGAAAAAAAGGATTCGATCTTTAGCCCGGCGAATCGCGGATTTGAAGGCTCAGACCAAGCGATTCAGGCAGGTGGGTGGCAGGGTTACCGTGACACTGGATCATGGAAAATCGGTAACGATCTTGAAAGACCAAACCATAAGCAACGAGCCCGAGGTCAGGCGCTGACGGCGTCGCAGCGTCGGAAGAATCGCTTTTCCGCCTGCCCTGAACCTGACGTTCGTCCGCTCACAGCGAACAGACTCTCGCCGGTCGGGTGCCGGCGGTTCTAACATGACAGCGTGGATCGGGCAATCGACATCCGGCAGTTTGCAGAATTATTTTTACGACTCTCCACGCTCTTGGATCGTCTCACTCATCATGCCGATGTGACCGTCATTGAAGGACGTAGCTATCGGATTCGAGAGAGCGAACAGGAAGCCACCGCGCGGAGGAAAAAGAAACGTTAGAACCCGTGCCGTCCAATCGCATTCAATACGTAAAGATTGTTGTTGATCTCTACGCCCAGCTGCCTGAGACACCACAACGGCCTCGTCGGCAAGACTAACAACTCGCTTATCAGCTCTATGATCGTCGGGTTCCGCTTTCGGTCATAGAATCGAGCTTACTCCTGACTTCCGCTCGTCGGTTACTCCGTGATCCACAGGCACGCAGGCTATCGCCCATCCGGTCCCTGCATTATTTTCTCCCTGTCATTGAGGAATTACTTCAGAATCCTATCTCACCAGACTACGTGAGGTACCTTCGAACCAAACTGCGCCTGACAAACCTCCTACCGGCGCCCGTTCAAAAAAGCGCGGTTTCACGCGATCGCTAACACCTGATGGCAATATTAGCTTGTCGCAGTTTCAACCACAGCTGACTTTTGCCTCTCAGGGAACCCGCCTTCTCGGACACCTCCACCTGAATCAAGAAAGCTTCTCGATGCTGTAAAACAGCACCATAACAGCATACTGTGTTCCAGGTGAATCTTGGAAGTCCTATTGAGACAACAAGTAAGGACCAGAAGAGCACCGCCGGAACCCAATAAAAACAGGCATTAACAGGGTTCTGTTCCGTGTAAGATTAGGGTAAGTCCAAGAAACACAATTATTAAGCCCACTCACAAGGCCCTCGAGGGACGGCCAGAGAGCCCACTAAGTTCCCGTTTCTTGAAACTAGAATCTCCGACCCCTACCCTTACTATTCGTTTTCGGTTTTCGTTGCAGATTTCTCGATAGCTACAGGGGTTTTTGTAGTAAAAAGGGCATTTCTCGATGGGGTCGGAGGCGTTCTTGGAAGGTTGGGACTTCTCAGAAGAATTGGCTCCCTTGTCTTTAAGTCAGCCATGTCTGTTTAGGCTGTTCCTAGGCTGTTTTTTCCAGAATCATCCGTCGGCTTGCTGGGGCGATCTCCCGCTCGACTGAGAAAGAAGAAGGTGGGCGGACGAGCTGGATTGAAGCCGTCTAACGTCGGCAATCAGCGGCCGGCGTCCCCGCCGGTCCGCTGCAATGGCTGGATCCCGCTTGACAGTTGAACCGAAACAGACAGAGCCTGTCTCTATGTCTAGGGGCCATCCTTCAACAACGTTCGACCGTGGTTTGTGAGGAAGCCGAGGCCAGTCGTCCTGGTCTTCTATGTTCGCTGGTGGCGCGAGTCGCCAAGGACATCCCTAGTCATGGCGGAGTTCGGTCTCTTGTGAATCCATGACTCACGATTTCTGAGGTCTATTTCTTGACGTCAATCTATCTAGTATTCAGCGATGTTCGCTATGCCATTCGCCGTCTGAGAAAAAGTCCTTTGTTCTTAATAGTTGCCAGCATTACGCTGGGTCTCGCGATTGGAGCGACTACGGCAATCTTCAGTTTGGTGGATGCGATACTATTGAAAACTCTTCCGGTTCGAGACCCAAAAGCCTTGGTAACCCTTGAGGCTGTCGAAGAAAGGGGGGGGGCGCCCTTTTTCATATCCGATGCTTGAAGCCTTAACAGCTCGGCAAGATGCTTTCACCGGATTATTTGCGTGGACGTATCAATTCCTCAATATCGGGCTTCGGGAGCGATCGGAGCCATCACCAGTTCAACTCGTCTCAGGCGAATACTTTTCGACGCTTGGTGTTTCTGCCTACCGGGGTCGCACCATTACGGTTGCAGATACGCTGCCAACACCACAGAACGTTGTAGTGATCAGCTACCGATTTTGGGAAGGCCAATTCGGAGGTGAACTGGACGTCCTAGGTAGAACGTTACCTGTTGAAGACGTATAATAGAACAGTAAAGAGGGGTGGCATCATGAAAAAACTCTTGCTCGTGCTCATGGTGAGCGCTCTGGTGATCTCCTCCGGCCCGGTGTTGGCCCAGGACGGCTGGTACATGGGGATGGAACTAGGGGTTGCGGTGGCGCCGGGAATGGACGTAAAGACCGGGGGGTTGGATGATTGGGTATCGAGTGCGGATGAGGCGCATTCAGCGATCCGATGCGACAAGACCATAAACCCGGACGGTTTTCAGGTAGAAGAAGGAGCGTGTGGCAATGCCCCTTCGGCTTGGGGGCCCATGGACGAGTCGTTCGATGGCGGCAGGGGGATCCTGGCTGGGTTGGCCTTGGGATATCGCAGGGGAAACTTCAGGGTCGAGGGCGAATATTTCTATCGCAGCGCAACCCATGACAGCACGGATGTCCCCTATGATTCCGCAGCAAATTATGACCCCGGCGCGGATCCGGGATTCCAGACCGTCATGGATGGAGTCGATGCCGTGCTGTCGCACAACGTTTTTGCCAACTTGCACTACGACTTTCGCTCCGATTCGAAGTTTACGCCGTCTCTGGGGATTGGAGTCGGCTTTGCGAAAGTCTCGCTTGCGTACCGGACCTTCTGGCGCCGGACGAATGACCCCGAGAACGTCACGGTATTCGATACTGAGGGGGTGATTGGTGACGAGCTGGCGAAGGCCCAGGCGTTAAACCGGGAAATTGCCGGCACGATCACCGCGGACAGAGCGAAATTGTCGGATCTGCTGCTCGGCTACCAGGCGGTGGCGGGCCTGGATTATCAGGTCAGCGATCCGGTCACCATCGGGCTCAAGTTCCGATGGGCGAGTTTCGGCGAATTCGATGACGAGTCGGCATATGATTCTCTCCGCGATCATGCGTCGGTGGCCGGTAACCCGCCGGTCCCCGTTACCTACTATGTCAAGACGGATGACATTCAGTTCTGGGGAATCAGCCTCAACATGAAGTATCACTTCTGACCGGCAGCTAATGGAGTCATCAGGGTCCGAGAGTCTGTCAGATCGGTGTCTCGCGGGGGAAGAGTGATTGGTCACGCCTCCCCCGCAACGAAAATCTCCCTATCGCCGGACCGAGCAGGTTTCGGCACGTGGAGCGACGAAAGGATGCCAACTGCAGTAAGATATTAGGCAGGCCCGAGTCGAAGGCTGCTGGCACAGCCCGGCTGGCGAGCAGCAGAGTCTAAAACTCGGCGAGAGGCGAACATGGTTGACGGCATATCCCACGCCGGCGCGTTCCGCGCCAATAACAGCCAAAGCTCCAAATACTCGGCGCCATGTCGAGCCGGCGCAGGCGGAAAGGCGATTGCCATGAGAACTATTTCAGGGGCGAAAATCATCGGCGCAATCTCGGCGCCTCCATACGCTCAATCGAGCCCGCCTAAGCCTGATGTCGAAGCGAGCCAGTCCCGCTCGGCGGCGCAGACAGACGATTCTCTCGCTACCAATCCATCGGCGGGGCTGGTTACCGAGAGCGATCCCCCCACCCGCCGCCGTGGCGGCTGGTGGCGTGCAGGCATATTCGCCGGCGCCGCCTGTCTGGCCTGGCTCGCCTGGCCGAACTTGGCCTTCGCGCAGGTGACGGTTTCGGAGACGGACCTGATGGTGTCCGAAGGCGGCTCGGCGAGCTACACGGTGGTGCTCGACACCCAGCCGACGAATGATGTCACGATCACGGTGGCGCCGTCGTCCGGGGACGACAAGGATCTGACGGCGAGCCCGGATACGCTGACCTTCACGAACTCGGATTGGAGTATGCAGCAGACGGTGACGGTCCTGGCGGCCGAAGATGCCGACAGTGAGAACGGCACCGCCCAGTTTACGCATACTGTGGCCGGTCCCGGCACCCCCTATGACGGGCTTACGGCCCCCGGCGTCACAGCAACCGAGAACGACAACGATCCGCCCGGCATAATGACTTCGGAGACGGCACTGACGGTGCCCGAAGGCGGCTCGGCGAGCTACACGGTGGTGCTCGTCACCCAGCCGACGGCCGATGTCACGATCACGGTGGAGCGGGTGACCGGCGATGAGGATCTGACGGCGAGCCCGGATACGCTGACCTTCACGAACTCGAACTGGAGTATGCAGCAGACGGTGACGATCCTGGCGGCGGAAGATGACGACGGCGCGGCCAGCCCCGGCCAGTTTCACCATAACGTGAGCAGCCCCGGCACCGTCTATGACGGCATTCCGACCCCTGGCGTCAATGCAACAGAGAAGGACAACGACACGATCGGCGTGATCATCTCGCCGACGACACTGTCGGTGCCCGAAGGCGGCTCGGCGACCTACACGGTGAGGCTTGGCACCAAGCCATCGAACGATGTCACGGTCCAGACGACCGAGGACCAAGGGAATGACGCCGACCTGACGGTGAGTTCGGATACGGATACGGATATAGATATAGATTCGGTTACGTTGGCCTTCACGAACTCGAACTGGAATACGGAGCAGACGGTGACGGTCACGGCGGCCGAAGACGCCGACGAGGTGGATGGCGTCGCGATCTTCTCTCACACCACGGCAAGCTTCGACGAGTTCTATGACTCAATTGCTGTCGATGGCGTCACGGCGACCGAGGCCGACAACGAAAAGGTAGTGACGGTCGCGATTCAGACGCAGTTGTCAGCTCCGGTGGGCAGAGTGTTCGAGGTGACGATCATCTTTAGCGAGGCGGTGACGGGTTTCGAGCGGAGCGAGATCGCGGTGACGAATGGTTCGGTGACCGACTTCAGTGGGTCGGCGCCGACCTATAAGGCAGAGATCACTCCCTCGAAGAGCGGTGAAGTGATCGTGGAGGTTGGGGCGAGTGTGGCCGAGTACGGGGTCGGCAACGGCAATATGCCGGGCGTGCCGTTGGTGATCGAGGCGGATCTGGACCGGCCGGAGGTGGCGATCACGAGTAAGGCGGCGGCCCCGCTTACCGAAGCGTTCGAGGTGACGCTCCGCTTCTCCGAGTCGGTGACAGGCTTTGAACTGGAAGATATCGAGGTCAGCAACGGGACGGCGTCGAATTTCAACAGAGTGTCCTCACGGACCTACACGGCGACGATCACGCCGGAAGCAACCGGTGAGGTCCGGGTGGAGGTGGGATCGAACGTGGCCGAGGACGAGGCCGGCAACGGCAACCGGGCGGCGGAGCCTTTCGTCATCGAGGCGGACCTGGAGCGGCCCGAGGTAACGATCGAAGGACCGACGGAGCCGGTGGGAATGGCGGGGTTCGAAGTGACGATCACCTTCTCCGAACCAGTGACGGGCTTTGAGCTTGAAGATATCCGAGTCACTAATGGAACGGCTTCGAACTTTATCGAAATCTCGCCGCAGGAGTACACGGCGACGATCACGCCGGAAGCAACCGGTGAGGTCCGGGTGGAGGTGGGATCGAACGTGGCCGAGGACGAGGCCGGCAACGGCAACCGGGCGGCGGAGCCTTTCGTCATCGAGGCGGACCTGGAGCGGCCCGAGGTAACGATCGAAGGACCGACGGAGCCGGTGGGAATGGCGGGGTTCGAAGTGACGATCACCTTCTCCGAACCAGTGACGGGCTTTGAGCTTGAAGATATCCGAGTCACTAATGGAACGGCTTCGAACTTTATCGAAATCTCGCCGCAGGAGTACACGGCGACGATCACGCCGGAAGCAACCGGTGAGGTCCGGGTGGAGGTGGGATCGAACGTGGCCGAGGACGAGGCCGGCAACGGCAACCGGGCGGCGGAGCCTTTCGTCATCGAGGCGGACCTGGAGCGGCCCGAGGTAACGATCGAAGGACCGACGGAGCCGGTGGGAATGGCGGGGTTCGAAGTGACGATCACCTTCTCCGAACCAGTGACGGGCTTTGAGCTTGAAGATATCCGAGTCACTAATGGAACGGCTTCGAACTTTATCGAAATCTCGCCGCAGGAGTACACGGCGACGATCACGCCCGAAGGGATCGGTGAAGTGAGGGTGGAGGTCCCCGAGGAGGTGGCCGAGGACGGGGCCGGCAACGGCAACCGGGCGGCGGAGGCCTTCGAAGTGGAGACGAAGCTGGCAGTGAGCTACCAGGAGGAGAGCTACACGGCGAGGGAAGGTGGGGAGACGGTGACGGTGACGGTGAAGCTGAGCCAGGGCTGGGACGAGGAGCTGGTGATCCCGATCCGGGTGACGCGGCCGGAGACGACGGAAGTCGCCGACTATACCCTCGATGGTTTGGAGGAGTGGGATGCCCAGGAGGGCACCGGGACGCTCACCTTCCAGGCCGAGGAAACGGAACAGATATTGAGGATCGCAGCCAACCATGATGGGGACGGGGACGACGAGACGGTGGAGTTGGGATTTGGGGAGTTGCCGGAGATAGTAATGGCCGGGGAACTGGCGGTGGCGACGGTGACGCTGGAGGACAAGGGACTGGTGGAGCTGAAGGTGAGCTTTGGGCAGACGGAGTACCAGATTAGGGAAGGCCAGCAGGCCGACATCGAGGTGACCGTCTCACCGGCAGCGGACCGGCGGGTGGAAGTGCCCCTGGTGGTGGCGCCTAAAGGAGGGGCCACCGACGAGGACTACAGTGGAGTGCCGTCGAAGGTGGTGTTTGAGGAAGGCGAGAGTCAGGGGACGATTTCCGTCGCGGTGCTGGCGGATGAAGTGAATGATCCTGGGGAGGGGATCGTGCTGAGCTTGGGCGAGTTACCAGAGGCGGTCCGTGCAGGAGAGATCCCGGAGACCACCGTGAACTTTACCCAGCGGCGCACGGCGGAGCAGTTCTCGCAAACGCTGGAGGTGGCGCTGGCGGTGATGGCGCGCACGATGGGGGAGAGTGCGCAGACGGCCATTGAGGGTCGCTTCGAGCGGCATCGGCAGTGGAGTCGGCTGGGGGCAGCCGGAGGAGCGGTGTCGACAGCGCAGCCGGGAAGCGACAATAGCGCCACGGGTCTGGGTGAGGGAGAATCGCAGCGGATAGGCAGCGAGAGCCTCGAGGGCGCCGGCAGGAGAAGAGCCGAAGGCCCGGTAGTGCCGAGCGCTGGGGGCGGGGCCGGGGCCCGAGCAGTGATGGGATCGAGTGGGGAGTCGGGAGACCGGGAAAGTGGCGTGCAGGGAGCGTGGCTGCAGAACGTCTCGCTGGGTGGATTGGCGGGCCTGTTCGGCTACGGCCAGGGCGATGCGGGCGTCTCGACCGGCTCCGGCAGGGGGCCGAGTGGGACCGGCCCGACTGTCGGGTTGGGAGGGCAGCCAGGTTACGGTCAGAATCGATTCCAGGGTGCGGGGACCAGGAACTCGTCGCTGAGATCGGGATCGGGTGAGTACTCGGGGAGGAGGAATCGAGAGCTCAACCTTGCGGGAGTGTCCTTCGAGATGCCCTTGGCAGGACAGCAGAAGGGGACGAGCAGGAGCTGGGTACCGGCGTTGTGGGGGCAAGGGGACCTGCAGCACTTCAACGGGAACCTGGCGCGGTACGAGATGAGCTATCGAGGAGGTCTCGAGGCCGCCCATGTGGGGCTGGACCTCTATGCCAACGACAAGGTGCTGACCGGGCTGTCGTTCATGCGCAGCTGGGGGAACATGGATTACAGCGACGATGGGATCGATGGGGTGTTGAGGAGTCGCATGAACACGTTTCATCCCTATCTGTACTGGCAGCCGACGGAACGGGTGAGCGTGTGGGGCATGGGAGGCTTGGGACGAGGGCGAGTGGACGTCAACGAGCCGGGGAGGAGTCACGACTTCGAGGCTGACTTTCGGATGTTCGCCGGGGGATTGAGGACGGTGCTGACGCGGCGAGGCAGCAATGAGTTGGGGCTGCGGGCGGACGCCTTCTCGGCGCAACTGAGGACCGAAGCCTCCGAAGACATCGCGAAGGTGCGAGGTGAGGCCCACCGGGCGCGGTTGATGCTGGAGTGGGTGCACACCAAGCAGCTGTCAGTGGGGCGATCCCTGAGCCTGAAGGCGGAGGCTGGCGGGCGTTTCGACGGGGGCGATGCGGAACGGGGCAGCGGCGCGGAAACAGGATTCCGTCTGGGGTATCTGGATGCGAACAGTGGACTGGACGTGGCCATGTATAGCCGGGTGCTGGTGGTGCACGCAAGCGACTACCGGGACTGGGGATTGGGGGTACAGGCGAGCTGGGACCCGGGCGAGAAGCAGCGCGGGCTCCGGGTGGCGGTGACCTCCGCGCGGGGCCAGGATGGAGGCGGCCGAACGACGCTATGGAACAACTCTAATATGGTCACGCGCCCGCCGGGGATGGGAGCAATGGGAATGGGTTCCCAGGGCCGGACGGAAAGCGAGGTGGCCTACGGCGGCCTGAAGGCGCTGGGCTTACCGGGTCTGCTGACGCCCTATAGCCGGCTGCGATGGGCCGGACAGGGCCGGGAGCTGGTCTGGGGAACCGCTTGGAGCCTGCCTCCACGCTCGCAGCTGGCGCTGCCATTGATGCTGGAATTGGAAGCCTTGAGGCGGGAGAACAGAACGGGTCCGGCTGATCTAGCGGTGCTGGTGCGAATGTCGATCCCCTTCTGAGGAACTGACCCCGAGCAGTGGGTCAACCCCCTGCCTGTCCCTACGAGCGGCCCGCCGTCAGCACCAGGGTGAACGACGACCCAGATATCCTGGCTCCGACGTTGGAGAGGGGGCATGCTTGACCGGAAGGACGGAAATGTGCTTGACAACGCTTCCGCCTCGAATTTGCTGGATCGGGAAAGAGGAAATCCGCGTCAACTGCGCTTCCGCTTTTTCGGCACAACCCGAATTCAGTAACTCCTTCAAATCTAATGGTTTATTCTCCTGAGGCGACCGGTGAGTGGTTATGAAGAGGGTTGCTCAAGGGGAGCCAAAATCATAACCGCGAACTTTTGCGGTCTGTTAGTTAACGCAAGACCCCGACGGACGGCCCCGCCGGGGTCTTGTCGTATCTGGCGCTTTTCCAATCACTTGCGCCGACCTCCACATTCTTTCCGATTCTCCGGTTCGTAAACTGACGCACGGGGTAGCGCGTGCAACCATGGGGGTTGCGCACGCCCTCCCCAAGATATCGTTTACGGATTCTCCCATTCTCCATTTAACATCCCGCTTTATTTAACGGCCCGGTTGCACGCGGACCACCAAAAAGTGACACTTTTTCACTCGCTCCGGTAAGTATCTATATAGAAGCCGGGCCAAGAGGGTCCGGCGGATCACCAGACAGCGGCAGCGGCCGTGAAGGACGGAGCCCGTTGTGGGTGCCGGCGATATCGCCATCGTGCGGTGTCGAGCGGACTCCAACGGCTCCTGACGACCGTTTCCGTCCCACGCGGCATCCACAGCACCTCCTCTTCCGCGGCCTCCCGCCAAGGAGGACCGGATGCCGACCAACGCAAACATCCCACCCACCCGCGATGAGGTGATCGCGGAGATCGCCTCGATCCTGGCCCAAGGCTGCCTGCGCCTCCGGAAGAGCCGAGGAATTTCGCCCACATCCGGGAACGAGGCCGGGAAAGATAAGCATTTTCAGCCGCTTACGGAGAATAGACTTGATCGTTCGGGCCACCGAAGCGTTCATGAATGAACGAGTTAACGCCCCGAGACGGCGAGGCGGATGGACCGCCCGCCAGAGGGTGAGTCCATGAACAGGAGGAAATTGGATGAAAGCAAGCACCTATCAACAGATCCAGGAGCTGTCCCGACTGACCGTGGGCCAGCTCCGGGACAAGTACCTGGAGGTCTTCGGCGAGGAGAGCCGCTGCCACCACAAGGCGGCCCTGCAAAAGCGCATCGCCTGGCGCCTGCAGGCCCTGGCCGAGGGCGGCCTCTCCGAGCGGGCCCGCCGGCGTGCCGAGGAACTGGCCAACGACACCGATCTCAGAATGCGCGCCCCGCGTGATCAGATCCGGCCCGGCTCAGCGGAGGTGAGGGCTCGAACGGCGAAGAGCCGCATCCCGCCCTCGCGAGATCCGCGACTACCCGTGCCCGGCACACTGCTGGTGCGGGAGTTTCGGGGGCGCGACGTGGTGGTCAAGGTGCTCGATGAGGGCTTCGAGTTCGAGGACCGGCGCTATCCGTCCCTGTCGGCCATCGCCAAGGAAATCACGGGCAGCAAATGGAACGGGTTCCTGTTCTTCGGCCTCACCGGTGGTGACGCACCCGCGAGCGGGCGTCACCATCAGGGGGTGAGCGAATGAACGGAAATCTCCACTCCGCTCCGTCGATGACCCCGGCTTCTGCCCCAACTCAAAACGACGCCGTCCGCTGCGCCATCTACACCCGCAAGTCAACGGAGGAAGGACTCGACCAGGAGTTCAACAGCCTCGACGCGCAGCGGGAATCGGCAGAAGCCTACATCGCCAGTCAGCGGCACGAGGGCTGGAGCTGCCTGCCCGACTACTACGACGATGGCGGCTTCACCGGCGGCAACATGCAGCGGCCTGCTCTTGAGCGCCTGTGTGCCGACATCGAGGCCTCCCGGATCGACTGCGTGGTGGTCTACAAGGTGGATCGTCTCAGCCGGTCGCTGCTGGACTTCGCCCGCATCATGGAGCTCTTCGACCGCCACAAGGTGAGCTTTGTCTCGGTCACCCAGCAGTTCAACACGACCAGCTCCATGGGGCGGCTCACCATGAACATCCTGCTCTCCTTTGCCCAGTTCGAGCGGGAGATCATCTCCGAACGCGTCAAGGACAAGATGTCGGCGGCCCGTCGCAAGGGCAAGTGGATGGGGGGCCAGCCGACCCTGGGCTACGACGTGGCACCGGAAGGGGGCCGGTTGATCGTCAACCCGGAGGAGGCGGCTCAGGTGCGGGCGATCTACAATCTGTTATCTCGAACACCAGGCCGCGATCCCGGTCGTCCAGGAACTCAACCGCCGCGGCTGGGTCACCAAACAGTGGATCACCAAGAAGGGCCATGAGCGCGGCGGCAAGCCCTTCACCAAGAACGCGTTGTATCGGCTTCTCACCTACGTGCTCTACACCGGCAAGGTGCGGTACGAAGGAACCCTCTACGAGGGCGAACACGACGCCATCGTCGATGCCGATGTGTGGCAACAGGTCCAGGAGGTGCTGCGCAGAAACGGCCTCTCGGGAGGACGGAAGGTGCGCAACAAGCACGGGGCGCTGCTCAAGGGCCTGTTGTATTGTACGCCCTGCGAATCCGCCATGGCGCACGCCTACACTTGCAAGCAAAAAAAGCGCTACCGCTACTACGTCTGCCGCAACGCCCAGCAGCGGGGCTGGTCGTCGTGCCCGAGCAAGGCGCTCAACGCTCACGAGATTGAAACCGCCGTGGTGGAACACATTCGCGGGGTCGGGCGCAACGAGGAGATCGTCCAGGCGACGATCAAGGGGGTGCGTGAGCAGAGCGACCGGCGAATGACGGAACTGGAGGTCGAACGGCGCCGACAGGAAAGCGAGCTTAAGCAGCTGTACTCCAGCGTCGAGAAGCTGGTTCACGGGGCCGGTTCGGAAAGCTCCAACGGCCGATCCACGACCGATCAGCTGGCCGACCTGCAGGATCGAATCCGAGCCTCCGAGCAGCGGATCACTGCCATCCGCGAAGAGGTCATTGCGCTGGAGCGGGAAACCGTGGGCGAAAGCGAGTTGACCCAGGCCCTGGCGCACTTCGATCCGGTGTGGGAGTCGCTGTCGCCTCGCGAGCAGGCGCGCATCATCCGGCTGCTCATTGAGCGGATCGGGTACGACGGGCGGGACGGCAGGGTCACAGTGGCCTTTCGCTCGGTGGGCATCAAGGCGCTCTGCAGCGAAGGGGCCATCGCCGGAAAGGAGGCGACAACATGAGAACAACCCCATCCAGCTCAACCGAACCCGGGGCCGAGTTCGGTTGAGGTCTCCTTTACCTTCCGCACCGCCAACGGCCGGAATCGCAATCATGGAGGCAAGGACCGAGCGGTCGAACCGGGGAACGTGCCCCGTGTCTCGAGGATTATGGCCTTGGCCATCCGCTTCGACGATTTGGTCCGGCGTGGCGAGGTTAGTGACTATGCGGACCTGGCACGACTCGGCTATGTGACGCAGGCTCGAATTTCGCAGATCATGTGCCTGCTCCACTTGGCGCCCGACATTCAGGAGGCGCTGCTGTTCCTGCCGCGCACCCTCCAGGGCCGCGATCCCATCCGCGAGAAGGACCTTCGCCCCATCGCCACGGTCCCACACTGGAACCGTCAGCGCACAATGTGGGCTCGGCTGGCCGCACGGCGGCTGAAGTAGCAAGCAACCCTCGGGTCGGGCCAGATTATCGGCCCTTGCCCTTGCGCTCTTGTTCGGTCTCACCTCCGCAGGCTTTTGCGCTGTCCACACACTCCTACCATCAGGCTGCCTCCGTCCGGTGAGCTGCCACCAGCATCCTCTTATTCTTGTCAATATAAGAGGTTTATATACTGTTCTCTTCGACCCGTTGACCCAGGTGCGCCGCGTTGTCCGATAGGCCGGACTGCTCGACAGTCCTGGTCTCCGGTCCCTGGGCATAGCCACTGTAATCTCCCCTGAGAGAGGATTTGCCATGAGCAGTCAGTCGAGAGGCAGACCACGCGTTGAGGAAATCACCGGCCCGCAGCGGCGCACATTGGGCGAGCTGCGCCGTTTCAGCCGCCAGCAGGGGTTTCCCCCGACCATCCAGGAACTCGCGGACATCCTCGAGATATCGACCCCGAGCGTGCGCGACCAAGTCAGCCAGCTGGTGCGCAAAGGCTACGTCAAGCGGGAGTCGAGGAAGGCGCGCGGGCTCACCGTTCTTCGGGAACCCACGGACGAAGTGCTCGAGTTGTTGGCGGTTCCCATCGTCGGCAGGGTCGCCGCGGGCCAGCCGGTCCTGGCTGAGGAGAACGTCATCGGCGAGGTTCTCGTTGACAGCCGGGCGGTCCGCTCCGGCCGCTGCTTCGCGCTCGAGGTTGAAGGCGAGAGCATGATCGGCGCCGGCATCCACGACGGGGACCTCGTTGTGGTTCGGGAACAGCCCGTGGCGGAAAGCGGCGACATCGTGGTCGCGCTGCTGGACCAAGAGGCCACGGTCAAGCGGCTCTTCATCCGTGAAGAACGAATCGAGCTCCGGCCCGAGAACCCGGCGCTCCGGCCCGAGAACCCGGCGCACCGGCCCCTGCCGATCGGCCCGGACGATGGACTGCGCATCCTGGGCAAGGTCGTGGCCATCAGCCGGTCCGGAGTCAGCGGGCCAAGCACAGGAGCAATCCAACAAGAGTAGATAAGGAGCGTCCGACCCATGGCAACCTACAACCTCCGGCGTTTCGCCCAGCCCGCCGTCCTCAAGGCCATCGCGCCGCAGCGTCTCCACGAATTCCTGGGGCCGTACCGGTCCTACTTCGAAGGCCGAGGGTTGAGGTTGCTGCCGGCGTCCGCCTCGAATGGTCTGGACCACGAGCGGCTGGTCGAGGTGCTGATGAGTCCGGACTCGGACACGCCGAAAAACCTGGTCGACGCCCTGTACTTCGTCAACGAGATGTCCACTGACGAATCCATGGACCTGCTGTTGGAAGAGGCGGAGACGAATGGCCTCTCATTGGACGGAAAGCCCGACCCCACGGCGGCGGATGTCGCGGTTCAGGTCTTCCTCCAGGACCGGCGGCTCCTGGAACGCAAGCATGCCGAGCAGTATCTCACCCGGCCGCGGTCCTTCGAGTACTTCCAGACCGAAACGCGGCCGGTCCCCACGTTCAGACAACCCTCACGGGAAACGCTGGCCGCTCTTGAACGCGATCTGGACGCCTGGTTCGAGAGGAAGAAGCGTGGCCGGGGATCGCGCGTGTTCGTGTATCCGAAGGACGATTCGATCTGGTTCCTCGTGCGCCACGGCGATCCGTTCCGGCGTGAAGGCAGCCTCGACGGCGCCCGGACGTCGAGCGTCTTCTACCGCCCGGAGAAGCATGACGTGCTGGTCTACGAACCGGCCCCCGGTGAACTCCGAATGAATGCCTGCAACAAGGGAGAGAAGGAGACCTACCGCAGGGAGTTCGGCCGCCATCTCTTCGGCGACGAGGACTTCTTTCCCGGTACCGGCAAGTACACGCTCGAACCGCTCCGGACGGCGGGACCGGCGTCCATCGTTTGCACCGACATCGATGGCATGGACTGGGTGCGGCTCAAGGAGGTCCAGTTCCTGTGGGGCGGCGCCGAGCGGGAGATCGAAATCCGCAAGGCGAACGACATCTTCGCCGCGCTCGAGGCAGCTGGGCGCAGCATGCCGTCCAGGGCACGCATCATTCGAGCGAGCTTTCACGTGAAGTTCACCGATGCGAAGAATCCCCGCACGGTGACGATCCGCCCCTCGAACATCGCCCAATACACCAGGGACAGCGACGCCGACGTCGTGGAGGACTGGCTCACCAGGCGCGGCTTCGTCGAACAGGATGAAGATGAGGAATAGTCCGAGAGGCTTCTGGCCGACGCTGGAGACGGTTCCCGGCTTGTCGGCCGTGAACGCGGAATGGCGCACGCGGTTCGGCGATGAGTACGCGGCGGCCAAATCGTTTATTCGGCCCAACGGCAAGCGGGCCACTTCGCATCCCTGCACGGCGCGTCCCGGTTGCGGGTGCGCGCATGAAGTCGTTGAGCATGGGCCGAACGACATCGTGGCGGTCTGCCGGTGCGGGCGTGGTTGCCCGACTTTCCCGCTCAAGCGTTCGGACATCGCCCTCCACGAACTGGACCGCCCGGCCTTCGATCAGGCGCTGGTCAGAGCCTTCAGTCTGATGGAAGAGCCCGACCCGACAACCGGGCTTCATCAAACGACGCGAATCGGCGCCTATTCCCCATACGCCGGGTTTCGCTTTCCGGTCTACCTGACCATTCAGCTCGAACCCGACGACTTCGACTCCATCGTCAGTGGTCTCGTAAGCCGGACCGACGAGCCGTTTGTTTTGCTGGCTCCCACGCGCGAGCACTGCGCGGCGGCGACCGAAAGGCTGCTGCGAAACCGGAAGTCGGCATTCGTTCCGCTGGTGGAAAACACCGAGCTTGTCGGGCGCCGAAGACCACGCCTCCTGCGGCCTGTCGACGACATCCTGTGCGCATTTCGAGCCGCCAACTTGCCCGCTCCCGAGGCCGACGGTTCGATGGTCTTCTTCCCAACCCCGCCCGACTCGACCTGGGGGGACGTTGCGATCCGGTTCGTCGACGGCCACACCGTTTCGGTTCAAGTCAATTCGGAACAGGGGGTGTTCAACTACACACAGATGGGCATGTCCAACCGCAAGAATGGCGACCGGACCAAGCAATGGACGCTGCTGGAAAGCTTCGCCGACTCCCGTGGTCAGATCGACTGGCAGGGCAGGCATGCGGCCCTCAACGTGAAGAAGCAAAAGCAGGAACTGTCGAAGCGGCTGCGCGAATTCTTCCGGATCGACGAGGAGCCCATCGAGTGGGTGAAGGACACAAAGAGCTACAGGTGCAAATTCGAGATATTTCCCGAAGGAGCTGCGGATTACGACATCGCCTTTAGCTCCTCGTCAAGCATTGATTGTTAGGTGATTTCCGTGCCCAGGCAGTCGATCAAACCACTTTGGCCAAAGACTCTCAGCGTACCAACGCCTCCGCCGAAACTCATCTACCTGGATCTCAACCACTGGATTCAGCTATCCAAGGCACACGCCGGCCATCGCGACGGCAACAATTGCAATGAGATCCTCGCTGCTTGCCGCAAGGCAGTGATGGATGGAACTGCTGTGTTCCCCCTCTCTCTGCATACCTACATGGAGATCTCAAGAATAAAACACCGCCAACGCCGTGACCTCCGCGAAGTTGTCGAAGAAATTTCCCGTTTCATGGTAGTAACGCCACAACACGTCGTCGCAGAGCACGAGGTCGAAACCCTCTTAGATCAAATCGTTGGCCCCAGCCCCCAACCAATCAGCACGATGGACTTCCTCAACTCCGGTGGCTATCAGGGGTTGGGCATAGTCGGCGGCATCAAACTAGAAACCGCAGGTGGTGAAGATGTCACCTCCGGATTACGGCGACTGCTCGATGACCCACAAGCGTGGGATACGCTTCTGCAAGAGGTGGGATTGCACTTGAATCGGAAAGAGATCGAGGGCCCCACACCCAAGGAGGAACTCAAACTTCAGGAGCAAGGATGGAATCCGGACGCCATTCATAAGGCATATGTACGGGAGGCCAAAGCAGAAGCTAATCTAGCCCGGAAACTCAGTCGCACGACAAGACAGCGACCGGACGATCTGCGCGGTGTGATTTCTGTCAGTGAACTAGTAGACGGGAGCGTCTTTACTATCGTCAGACTCCGCAGAGGTCTCGCCGCTCGTGGGATCGAGTCATTTGACGACTTCGTCACGGCGAGTTCAGACCCTCGCTCCGCATTCTATTCTATGCCTAGTTTTGACGTCGCAGTGACATTGAAGACGTCTTACCATCGCAACCCGAATCACCGATGGACAAAGAACGACATCTTCGACATCAACGCGGTGGCGGGAACGCTCCCGTATTGCCACGTCGTGGTATCGGATAAATCGGTGTGGCATCACGCGAAACGGAACAATCTGCACAAGCGCCTAAACACGATCATCCTCGCGCACCTATCAGATCTCCCCGAATACCTGTGATCACGGCTCAGGGGTAAACACTGATCTGAGGGAATCTCAGGCGTTCGTCCGTGCTGTTCAGCGAAATTTCGCTGGGCCTGCGGAAACAAAATCAAAAAAGGTTCCCCTCCTTAAGTCTCCTATCTGACTGAATCCCAGCGGTTTACTTGTTCTGTCGCCCGAACCTCTGCGGGCGCTCGCCGCCTTTCAACGAAATTTCGCCATTGAGGGGTGAAGGCTCCGACGAGAGCTCTTCCCCCGACGGCCCCGCCCGGAAATCCGGGCATCGCCCCCTGGGAGGAACCCTCGCCGGACCCGCCTCCCAGGGGGCGATTTCGTTGATGCGCCAAAGCGCGAAAGGAGGTCCGGAAATGACGGATGTGACCAAGGCGGCCCTGACTCCTGCCAGGCGACGCCTCGTCGAGCTGATGCAGGAGGTGAATTACGGGCGGATCGAACAACTCGAAGTGCGGGAGCGGGAGCCCGTGTTCAAGCCACCGCCCCGGGTGGCGCGGCACATCGTGTTCGGGAAGGACAACAGACCGAACGCCCGCCACGCCACTGACGGCTTCGCCCTGAAGAAAAAGGTGGCGGAACTGTTCGAGGTCTTCGACCGGGAGCGGTCGCTGCAGATCCTGGAACTCGTGATTGACAACGGGCTTCCCGTCCGCATGGCCGTGGCGGACGGGATTCGGGTCTGAGCCCGAGCCTGACAAGTAACAAAACACGGTCCCTACACCAGACAGCTGGCTGGCCGCAGAGCGGAGGTCGTTGTGGGTGTCGCCGAAACCGGCGTCCTCCATAGCGCACTTTCCGCTCTTTTCGTTTGAGAGCGGCCGACCCGGTACCGGTCGACACCCACGCGATCCCCTCCTCGGCCCCGAGGAGGCTCGATGGGGCGCAACAAGTACGACGACGTCGATGCATATGCCGTCGAGATTATCCGATTCAAAGCACGGCAATTAGTGGGACAGGCGGGTTTTACGGTCGCGGATCGTGACGATCTGGAGCAGGAATTGATCCTCGATCTGCTGCGCCGGCTGCCGAAGTACGACCCCAGCCGCGCGAAGCGGAACACCTTCATCGCCCGCGTCGTCGAGCACAAGATCGCCACTCTCATCGAGAAGCAGACGGCCCACAAACGGGATTACCGGCGCTGCCCGTGTTCGCTGAACGAGCGCTTCGAGGAAGAGGAGGAGGGCCGCTCGGTCGAGCGGGCAGAGACCCTCGACCAAGAGGACTACCTGCTGCGAATCGGTGTCGAGCCGAGAGCGCCGGAGGAGCTGCGCGCGCTGGCCCTCGACGTAGCCGTGGTGCTGGAAACGCTGCCGTCCGAGCTCGGCGAGCTATGCCGCCGCCTCAAGGCCGAATCGGTCACGGAGATCTCCCGCGACACGGGCGTTCCGCGCGCAACGCTCTACCAGTCGGTCAAGAAGCTGCGCGAGATCTTCGAGGACGCCGGCTTGAAAGATTATTTGTGACGGCTGCCGACACTTTTCGTTCGCCGCCGGTAGGTATCACTTGAGGGCGCCCTCCTAACGGATCAAGACCTGAAGGAGGCAAAGCAATGAAACGAGAACTGTATCGCTACCACTTCGCCGCGACGGTGCCGCTCGGGGCAGTCGAGCAGTCGTTGCTCCTGGCCGTGCTCGCCACCGAATGCCTGCACGGCCGGTCCCTGGTGCGCCTGGACGCATCCTTTTGTCTCGACAACGACAAGCGTTCCTGCGTGGTGGATGCGGCGACCGAGGTCGGCCGGGCCATCGCCCGTATTTTCACCGGCTTTATCACCCGCGAGTTCGGCGAGAAGGCCTTCAAGGTCGAACGGATCGCGGGTCCTCCACCGATCACTAGGGCCATGAATGCCAAGGGAGCCGCGTGATGGGCAAGCCGGCGATCTCGACCTATTCGATGTGGAGCCTGTTCCGCAACTGCCGCAAGGCTTTCGAGTGGCGTTACCTCGAGGAGCTCGTCCCACTGGAGCGGGATCGCAACTTGGCCTTGGGGACCGTGATCCACCAGTGCCTCGAAGTCTGGCACTCCACCCGGCAACTGGACGCGGTCCTCGACACCATCGACCGCTCTTATCCGAACCGAGACCAAGAAGCCGACGAGAAGCGCGACTGGCACTTGGCTACCGCGATGATGCGAGGCTACGCCACCCGTTACACCGACGAGGAGTTCGAGGTCGTCGCGCTCGAGAAAACGTTCGAAGGAAAGATCGTCAATCCCGCAACAGGCGCCTCTTCGCGCAGCTTTACCTTGGCCGGGAAGATCGACGGCGTCGTCCGGATCAATGAGGAGCACTACCTGCTGGAACACAAGACCGCCTCCCAGCTGGGCGGCGACTATCTCGAGCGTCTGTGGACCGACTTTCAGATCGTCCTCTACTCCCGCTACGTCGAGCAGACCCTGGGCATCCGGCTCGCCGGCGTCCTCTACAACGTGCTCGTCAAGGCACGGCTGGTGCAGAGCCTTGGTGAGACCGAAGTCGAGTATGAGGCCCGCCGGGCGGCGCTGATTGCCAAGTCGAAGACCGGAAAAACCTCGGCCAAGCGCAAGCTGCCGGAAAGTGACGAAGCCTTCCAGGAGCGGCTGTCGGCCAAGTACGCCGAGCCTGCGATGTTCCACCGGGAGCGGCTCTACGTCTCCCGCGACCGCTTCAAGGAGTTGCAGGCCGAGCTTTGGGAGCTGACCCAGGCGTATCTCGAAGCGCGCCGGCGCGGCGTCTTCTACCAGAACACGGCCTTTTGTTTTCACTACCGCCGCCCTTGCGCCTACCTGCCGTTGTGTCAGGCGGGCGGCAGTCCAGTCGTTGCGGAGAACCTCTACCAGAAGGTCCCCCCGCATGAAGAGCTACGGGAGGCCGGCGGCGGAGACGAATCCTCATCCATCGACGACCTCCCATTTTGAGAACCCAGATGAAAGGAGAACACATCGTGCTACCCAACAAGACCACACCCCAAAAACAGAACCTGGCCGACCTGACGGTGCTCGCCTACGGGCGCAGCAAGATAGGCAAGTGCCTCAGGGGCGACACGCAGCTCATCGACGCGCACAGCGGCCGCCCCGTCTCACTGCGGGATCTGGTCGCCAAGGGTGCGGGCGACGTCCTGACCATGAGGGAGGCGGGCCTCCTCGTCGCCGAGCGACCCCGCGCCTACGTCACCAACGAGCCCGAGCAGCTCTGCCGGCTCACGACGCAGACCGGTCGCACGATCGAGGCGACGGCGAGCCATCCGTTTCTCACGCGCGAGGGATGGAAGCCGCTTGAGGAACTGACCGTGAGCGACCGCGTGGCCGTCGTGGCCGAGTACCCGAACCTCTTTGGCCACGGCGGTACGGACGACGAACTGGTCAAGATTCTCGCCTACCTTTTGGCCGACGGCTCGCTCGCGAAGGGCTCGTCGCCGGTCTTCACGAAGGTCGATCCCGAAGTGCGCATGGATTTCGAGGCGGCGGTCGAGGCCAAGGGCGACGAGTGCGTGGAGTTCACCAACGAGGCCGGCGTCACGCACGTGCGGGTGCGCGGTCAGTCGGGCAGCCGCAACAACGTGATCGCGCACCTCAAGAAGGTCGGGCTGCACGGTCTGCGCTCTGCCGAGAAGTTCATCCCGGACTTCGTCTTCGGGCTGAAGAAGCACAAACTGCGGCTCTTCCTCAACCGGCTCTTCACGTGCGACGGATCGGTCGAGGCGAGCGGACGCGTGAGTTACAGCTCGACGTCGGTACGCATGGTGCGCGAGATCCAGCACCTTCTGCTGCGCTTCGGGATCGTGTCGGTGATGCGGGAGCGCTCGCTCCACGGCGAGCCCTACGGTGCCGAGATCCTCATCGCGAGTAAGGCCCATGTGCTCGCCTACCTCGACCAGATCGGGTTCATCGGCGAGAAAGCGGTGCGGGCCGAGGCGGTGCGCCAGGCGCTTTACCAGGTGCGTGGCGCCGAGACGCAGCTCGACCGCGTCGGCCCCATCCTCTTCGACCGCGTCGTGCGCATCGAACCGACCGTCGTCGAGCCGGTCTACGACCTGACGATCGACGAGAGCCGCAACTTCGTGGCGAACGATTTCATCGTCCACAACTCAAGCTAGTGCAGCCAGGCCGAGAACGCGCTCTTCCTGGCCACCGAGCCGGGGCTGAACGCGCTGGATGTCTACCAGGCGCCGATCCAGTCCTGGGATCAGCTGCTGGCTGCCTGCAGCGAGATCGCCGAAGGCAAGCACTCGTTTAAAACCATCATCATCGACACCATCGACAACGCCTACCGGATGTGCGCCGAGCACGTCTGCGCCAAGTTCAAGATCGAGCACGAGTCCGATCTCGGCTACGGCAAGGGTTGGGCGCTGATCAACAACGAGTTCCACCGCGTCCTCACCAAGCTGGCCTTCCTGCCCTACGGCCTGTTCCTGGTTTCCCATTCTGTGGAGCGGGAGATCGAGACGCGGACGGGCAAGTACACCCGGATCGTTCCGACCCTGCCGGATAAGGCCCGCAAGATCGTGCTGGGGATGGTCGATCTCATCCTCTACTGCGATCTGGAAGCGGTGACCGACGAGGAGGGCAAGACCACCTACCGCCGGGTCATGCGCACCAAGCCCAGCCCGCACTACGAAGCCGGAGACCGGACGGGCCGTCTGCCCGAGACCATCGATCTCGACTTCGCCACCTTCACCGAAGCGTTCCACCGGCCCGCCGCTCAGGCCACCAAGCCGGCGGCCGCGGCCAAGGCTGGCGATCCGAAGCCCCAGCCCAACACACCCCGAAATGGAGGATAAGGACCATGCCAAACGAAAACTACGGACAACATCACTCACCCGGCTCAGACATCGATCTGACCGACTTCGCGGACGACTATACCGAAGCCGAAGTTGAAGAGAGGGAGTTCGAGCCGGTCCCGGACGGCAAGTACCAGGTCAACGTCGACCAGGTGGAGCTGGTCCGGGCGAAGAGCTCGGGTAATCCGATGCTCAAGTGGACCCTGCGCATCCTCGCGCCCCGGTTCCGGGGACGCCTGCTGTGGCGCAACAACATCATTGCCAGCCGCGAAAACATCAAGTGGCTCAAGACGGATCTGCACACCTGCGGATTGGATCTCGAAAAGCTCTCCGATCTGTACAAGCACCTCGGCCAGCTCACAGGCGTGAAGCTCGAAGTGACCAAGCGGACGAATGGGGATTTTGAAAACGTCTACCTCAACCGGCGCCTGGTGATTGAGGACGACGAGAACTCCGAGGCTGGGGCCCAGGATGCGCTCGCCCCGTTCTAACCGGCTTGCGCCGGGTCCTGAGCGGCAGGCAGGAACAGATCGGATCACGGTCGTTGTCGACACGCGGGAACAGGAGCCCTACACCTTCGATTCGGAAGGCGTGACGGCCACGCGCCGGGCCCTGCCCGCCGGGGACTACTCCCTCGATGGATGGGAGCACCAGGTGGCGGTGGAACGCAAGACCCTCGAGGACCTGGTCTCGACTGTCATTCGTTCCCGGAAACGGTTCCGAAGGGAGCTCAAGCGGCTCGCAGATTTCAAGGCCGCCTGCATCGTGGTCGAGGCCAACCTCGCCGACATCCTGGCTGAGCGGTATCGCTCCGGAGCCCATCCCAACGCCGTGCTTGGAGCCGTTTTGTCCATCGTCGTCGACTTCCGTACCCCGGTCTTTTTTTGCTCCGACCGCCAGGGGGCCCGGACGTTTGTCGAAGGCTATTTGCGAAGAACACATCGAATCGCATCGACCCAATGGCAACCACAACCTTAACGTCAACAGTCACCAAGATTCGCGGACGGATCGAGGCCGTCTATTACGCCGGCGCTCGTTTCTCCGCAGGGCGGCTGATCACCTCCGACGGCGATGAAGTTTCCTTCGCCGGCAAGCTCTACGCCCGCGAGCAGGATCAGGTGATCCTGGAAGGCCATTGGGTCACGCATCCCCAGTACGGACAGCAGCTCGAGGTCGAGACCGCCGTCTATGACCTCGAACTGGACGGGGAGGGACTGGCGCACTACCTGGCTCACCACCCGGACATCAAGGGGATCGGACCGGTCAAGGCGAAACGGATCGCCGAACGCTTCAGCAAGGATTTCGACCGGGTCATTGTCGAAGAGCCGGAGGCCGTCGCCGAGGCTGCGAAGTTGCCCCTGGCGACGGTCGAGCGGCTGCGGGAGGTGTGGCAGAAGACCCGAGAGGTCAACCGGGCGCTGACTCAGCTGGCGGCCTACGGCCTCACCCACCACCAAGTCACGAGTCTGGTCGACAGGCTCGGCAACGATGCCCTGGGCCTGCTCCAAGACGATCCCTATCTCATTGTTCGGGAGATCCGCGGCTTCGGCTTCAAGCGGGTCGACAGGATCGCCCGCCGGATGGGGACCGCCAAGGACAACCCGGCCCGCATCCGGGCCGGCATTCTCGACTGCGTCACGTCGGCATTGGACCAAGGTGATTGCTGGATCGAGTTCGAGGAATTGATCGAGCGGGCCAACGCGCTGCTCGTCATGGACGCGCTCGACAGCCGGGCCCTTATCGAGCAGTCGCTCAAATCCCTCATCGACGGCGGTGCGTTCACCTGCGCGTCCCACGGCGGCCTATTTCTCGTCGCGCGACCGGACATCCGCCGGATGGAAGAGGACCTGGCCAAGACGCTCGGCAAAGGCGAGGCGCCCAACCCACATTTTCCCGAGGCGGAGGAACTGCCCGATCTTATCGACGAGCTGGCGCCGACGCTCCTTCCGGGCCAACACGAGGCCGTCCTGACGGCGCTCTCGCACACCATCACGTTGATCAGCGGCGGCGCCGGGAGCGGCAAGTCCTACACCGTTGCCGCGCTCACCCGAATTTACGACGAGCAGGGCTTGCGGGTGATCCTGGCCGCACCCACTGGCAAGGCGGCCCAGCGTCTCGAGGAGCTCTCCGGACGCCGGGCCAGCACCCTCCACCGGCTGCTCGGGTTCGACGGCAAGTCGTTCGCCCGCGGACCCGAGGACCCCATCATGGCCGACGTCGTCATCGTCGACGAAGTGTCGATGGTCGATGTTCCCCTGGCCTGGCACCTGTTCCGGTCCATCCATCTCAAGCGGACCGCCGTGGTGCTGGTGGGCGATCACAATCAGCTGCCGCCCGTGGGTCCAGGGAACCTGCTGCGCGATCTGGTCGAGACCCGGGCCGTACCCACCGTTGTGCTCGACCAGGTGGTCCGCCAAGCCGGGGTGCTTAAGGAGAACAGCATTGCCGTGCTGGCCGGCCAGGTTCGCAAGACCAGTGAGCTGGAGGCCTCAGGCCGGCGCGCCTGGTACCTGGTAGATCAGTTCACCGATCCAGACGACGCGCAGCACTTCCTGCTCAAGCTGTTCGAGACCGTGCTCTCGGAGCGCCTCGGGTTCGACCTGCGGGACGACATCCAGGTGCTGACCCCGACTCACAAGGGTCCGCTTGGCACCCGGGCGCTCAACCTGGCGCTGCAACGGCTGATCCAGGCCAAGCTCTGGGGCGTCGAGGCGCCAGAGCCCAAGCCGGGACGCCGACCCCAGTTGTTGGTTCACGACAAGGTCATCCAGACCCGCAACAACTACGCCCTCGGGGTGATGAACGGCGCGGTGGGCACCATCACCGAGGTCGCCAACGATGGCTCACTGCGGATCACGTTTGACGGCATGCCGGTCAATATCAAATCCGGCTCGCCGAACCGGTCCGATATCGAGCTGGCCTACGCGCTCACCATCCACAAGGCACAAGGCTCGGAGTTCCCCGGCGCCGTCGTCGTCGTGCACAAGTCTCACTCCTTCATGCACCACCGCAATCTCTTCTACACCGGCGTGACCCGGGCCAAGGAAGCGGTCGTCATCGTCGGGGATCACTGGGGCATCGCCAACTGCGCCAGGAAGCGCCATCTCGACGCGAGGAGAACATTTCTGTCTTTCCTTCTCGCAGATTACGAGGACCCGATATGAGCAATACACCACCGGGCAACGTCCAGGAATACTACCGGCAGATCACCGAGGTCGACATCGGTCAGGTGGCTCGCGAGCTCCTCGGTCCCCGCATCACGGCCGAAACCAACGGCCTCCTGCAATGCGATTGCCCCCACCACAAGAGCACGAGCCGCCTCTCGCTTCACGTCTGGCTCGACAAGCAAGGCTTCTTTTGCCATGCCTGCCGCAAGGGGGGCGACGTGCTACAGCTGGTCGAGTTCATCCAATCCAGGACCGTCACCGCCGGGCGATCCGGTCCCATGCCCGAGACCCACAAGCGGGCCCGCGACTATCTGGCCGCCAAGGTCTCTTTGCCGCCGCTCGGTCAGTACGGACTTTCCCCCGAGCAACTGCAGAAGATCGAGGCGGAGCGGAAGCTGGAGGTGCGGGTCCAGGAAGCGCTGACGGAACTGGCGGCGTTCTACCACCGGCGGCTAAAGGAGTCGCCCAAAGTCTTGGAGTGGCTGCATGCCCACTACGGGATCTCAGACGAGACCATCGATTCCCTCCAAATCGGCTTTGCCACCAACGGCGCCTGCCAAGACAACGGAACAGAATACCGTGGCGTCCTCTCCGCCCTGACCAAACGAAAGGACCCATCCACAACATTTGACAATATCTCATCGGCGCATCATCTTCCCCTACTGGAGCCGTGGCCGCGTCGTATTCATGATCGGACGCCAGACGCCCTGGACGCCCGACAACGAGTATGAGCGGGGCAAATACAAGAAGCTTCGGGTCCACAACGACCGCAAGAACCACTACATCGCGCCCTCGATCAACAACAGCCACCTCTATAACGAAGACTGCCTGCTCACCCGGCCCGATCGCGTCATCATCACCGAGGGCGTCACCGACTGCATCGCTCTGATGGAGCGCGGCTTCCCCGTCGTCTCCCCGGTCACGGTGCACATCCGAGAATCAGACTGGAGTCGCCTGTTGCCCAAGCTCCAGGGCATAAAGACGGTTTACATCTGCCAGGACAACGAAGTCTCTCAGGTGGGCTTGAACGGCGCGCTCAAGACTGCAAGCGTCCTCACCGGGCACAAGATCGAAACGAAACTGGTCGTTCTGCCTCTGGATGAGACCCAGCAACAAGCCCGGCGCGAGTTACGGGAACGCTTCGATCTGGATGCGGCTGTCGGAGCGGGAGATCTCCCCGATCACCTCAACGGTCGGGGCTCCGAAGACATGGAGGAAGCCGAAGGTCTGCTCGCTGCGGCCAAGATCGATGTCAACGACTACTTTGCCTCCGGCCACACGGCCACGGAGTTCGAAACGCTACTCGGCGAGGCCACGACACCGCTTGAATTCGGCATCGACCGGCTGCCCACCGATGTCGCCGAATCAGCCCGCAACCAGCAGCTCGAGCCGATCCTGAATGAGGTGGCGTTGCTGTCGCCGCTGGAGCAAAACCGTCACCTGAAGCGCATCCAGGAGCGTTTCGGGAAGTCGAGCCTGTCGCTCACCACGCTGCGCCAGCAGGTGCGGGCCGTGAAAAAGGAGCTCAAGGAACAAGCCCGGCAAGAAAAACATAGCCAGAATATCCGCAAGAAACATCTCACCAATGCGCCAGCCGGCTCCTGCCGAGCCCGGATCAATGAGGTGTTGTTGGAGACCCCGGACGGGCAGGCCCCCGACTACACCCTGGTCGCCGAGGCTGCCTACCAGTGGTTCACGGATCACGGCGCCGCGCAGTTCTTCTACACCCGCCACGGCGAACCGTTTGTTTACTTCGACAACACCATCTACTGGATGGATTCGGCCGACCGGGGGCGCAAACGCCAGTACTCGGCCATGCTCTACAAACAGACCGGTCTGGTGCCGCCCACGGGCAGCGGGCGCATCTTCTTCGAAGTGCTGTCCAGCTTGGCCCTGATCCACGGGGAGATGCAGGACCACTTCTCGTGGCTACACACCGACGTTCCCAACCAAACGGTCTACTTCAACCTCAACAACGACGCACAAGAGATCGTCAAGATCACGCCCGATGGCATCGAGGTTCTTAAAAACGGCGGCAATGCCAACAAGATCATCCTCGAAGGCTCCCGGAAGATGAAACCCCTTCAGTTCCTCGCCGATGCCGATCTGGAAGAAGCCGACCGCAAGCTGGAGGAAATACTGGTCGACAACATCGCTTGTTCCCAGCAGGACCGTGCTCTCATTATTTCCTGGCTGTCCTGCTTCCTACTGATCGATTTCACCGGCACCCGGCCCATGACCCGTTTCGAAGGTCTCGCCGGCTCGGGTAAGACAATCGCCAGCAAACTCATCTCGGCGCTCATTTACGGCGAGCCCCAGCACAAGAAGGCCACCGACGCCGCCAAACTACACCGACGGCTCACAGAACCCGCTCATCGTGCTCGACAACATCGAAGCCCGCCAGATGACCGAAGACCTCACCACCTTCATGCTGACCAGCCTCACCGGGATCGCCAAGGAGAAGCGCAAGAGCGGCACCGATACCGAGACCGTCATCGAGCGCACCAAGTGTTTGCTCAACACCACCGGCATCGAGCCGCTGATGGGAGAGCTTTCCGAGATCCAGTCGCGGACCTTTGTGATCAACTTCGATATCGCCAACCAGGGCAGCGACTGCTTCGGCGAGTCCTCAGAACCGCCACGGCACGAAGCTCTATTCGATCCACCAAACCGAGTGACCTAGCTAGAACCTCCCCAACCTCCCCGATGGCCCGTTTGCCAACGGCAGGCGGTCTTTTTTGTGCTCTGGGGTGCTTTTGCCGAAGGTACCTTCGACGCTACAACTGGCTGAAAATAATAGTGTTAAACCCAAAGCGCCGAAGGTGCCGAAGGTTTTGAGAGTCCACCCCCCCCTTAGAGTAAAAAAATAAAAAAGGTACTGGAAGAGATCTTCCTGGGGTAGGACCGGACCACCCTTTTTTTCGGCTCACACGAGGAGTAATATTTTCCAAAACCCTTCGGCGCCTTCGGCGTTTCTTATCTCTATCTATCTCTAAATTATTGATAAATAATAAGATATAAGAGAAGAACCAAGCGCCGAAGGTACCTTCGGCGCTTTCGGCAGCCCGACACAAGCCCAGGCTCCCAGACGGACTTCCTGTCAGGAATTGGCGTAGCGGCAACGGGAGCGAGCCGCGTCTTCCGAGACGGCCTCAGATCAATCGCGTCTCAGCTTTCTTTCACGCTTTTGGTCCGGCTCTGCAGCCGGGCGGATAGACTCGGCTTGATGGGGACAACCTTTCCGGATCGGAGTGCGGACTCTCGTGCCCTCTCTTTTTGACTTCGAGGACCGCCGGACGGGTGCAGTTGCGCGAGGAGGTTTTCAAGTACCCTCTCTTTCAATTTTGCTTGGGCAGCCAAGTCCGCCGGCGTGGCCCCGTCGTTGTTCTCGGCCGTGGGATCTGCACGGGCGACCATCAGCGCCCGGACAACCATCGATTTTCCACGGCGCGCCGCGTGATGCAGCGGGGTGTCCCCGGACGGACTGGCCACGTTCGGGTCGGCGCCGGCCCTTGCCAACAACTCGACATCGTAACCGTTTCGCACCCGGTGTAAGGGAGTCTCCCCGGAAGCATTGCGGGCGTTGGGATCGGCGCCCGCCGCCAACAATTCTCTGAGGCTGTTGGTGTATCCTTGGAACCAACTCGGGGCGGCATTCTTGATCAGGAGATGGAGAGGCGAGTCTCCGACCGAATCCCTATCGTTTGGATTCGCACCGACGGCCAGCAACGGCTGGATGATCTCATGAGTGACATAGACGTTGCAGGCCGCCTCATGCAACGCTGTTCTCCCTTTATCGGTCGTATTGCCGAAAATGCCGATCTTCTGGTTAACTTTCACGTTCGGGTCCGCGCCGGCCCAGAGGCAGATCTTGATGATCAACAGGTCTCGGAGCAGTGACAAAGAGGGACCGGGCGACGTTCTCGGTCGGCTCGAGCAGCGCTTGACGGCCCGATACAGAGCTCTGCCGAAGAATTTCTGTAGCCCGACACGCATCAGCTACTCCTTCAGGCGATCTGTCAGTACAGTCGGCGGTCCGAATCTGGCTCAGCTATCGATCCTTCCAACCTACGCTTGCGCGAGGTTCGCTACCCCGTAATGGTCAGGAAGAGACGATCAGCTGCAGACGCGCAAAAGGACACCATCCCATCACGACGCCCTTGGGTGGTCCCGCTCAACAGCCCCGTGAGCCTGCTGGCAGACCCTGTCACCAGATCCTTGGATGGCGTACTGTATACCACATTTACCTAAGTGAAATCAAGGGCTTAGGTGGTTGTGGTGAAGGGGCTTCAGAAAGTTTCCTCCTCTAGTGCGATCCACAGCAGGCATTTGAGGGATTTCTGTCGGCGCCAAGAGAGGCCTGCTGCTGCAGAGGTCGTTTTTCTACTACGCCTCGGCAATCATAACCAACCCTCAATGAATTCAATCAGTTCCGCTCGTGAGAGGGGATGATTGGAGGTTCCAGAGGGTCCAACGGGATCATTTACCCGTTCACCATCCGGCACTTTGCGGTTCGCTCCGGTAAGTATCTCCTTGGGAAGACTGTCAACCGGAGAGCCGCACGTGAGCCTTCTAACAATACTCGAGAGACAAAAAGCGGGGGACGATGACCCGATCCCGATCAGGAAGGACGACGCCCCCGCCAAGGAATCGAGCAAGCGGGAAACCGTGCTCTATGCAGCCACCAACCTGAAATCCTGGGAAACGGACAAGCCCCATCACTTCGCTCGGGACGTCGGGATCGACGGGACCTGTTTTCGCCGGCTCGATCCGGACTACTACGCCTGGCTGCGGCACCGGATGGACCTGGCCAAGAAGAGAGTGGGCTCAGGACGTCTCTCGGCCCAGGCCTTCGATATGCTACGCACCCGGTTCAACGAGATTCACGCCTGGGCCATCGAGCACTTGGGAGACGAGGCGCTCTGTGCGGCCGTCCAGTCGCTCGACCCCAAGACCTATGCACCGCCTCGGATCGATGCGTTTGATGGCCGATCTGATCGTGTGCGCCCTCCAGTGAAGGAGACGCCGGCCGTCCCACCGTATCTTTTCCCCGAAGACGGCGACTGGCGGTTTATCCAGCGAGTTCGGTCCTCAGCCGTGCCCCAGGTCGATGCCATCCGAGACCAGGCGCTATCCCTAGGATGGAGTGAGGCTCGGCTTTACCAGAACCGGGGACGATTCCGTTTTCCCTGTGGCGAGGACTATGGCCTTGTGTGTTTCCTGGACGAGAGAAAGCGCATCGGCGAGGTGACCCGGCAGTCCATCGAGATCGTCGGTCCGCCGCCTAATGAAAACCGTCTGCGCTTTTACAACCCCGACGTGGATCAACCATGGATCAAGAAAAAGACCAGCAAACCGTGAACCGTCGATATGCCAACGCCAAGGATGTGCTGCCGCCGGATCTGTTCAGCGAGGTCCAGCAACACTTCACGGGCCTGCTGTGGGTCCCGGCCAATACGCACTTCTATGAGACGCGTCGCAAGCTCGTGCTGGCCCTGACGGATCAGTGAAGGCGTCTCCACCCGCGAGATCGGCAAACTGGCTGGCGTCACCCCGCGCCGGGTACGTCAGATCCTGGCGAAGGCCGGTAGTGCATCTCAGCTGACACATCCCGGCGCTTCCCGGTAGGTAACCAACGGAAGTTCTCGCGTATTGATGTGATCCGAGTTGAGATAAGCTCGCCCTGGCGCCGGGCTGTGTGTTCTTTCGTTCGCCACACCGCTGCATGCAAGGGACTCTGTAAACCGGAATTTCCAATTTGGATCTCGGTTCCCAACATAATAGTCTCGAGCCACCATGGGAGCAAGAAAATCCCGGCCTCAGACCAACCATGGATCCAGTCAACGCATCCCAATGACCCGTTGTCGCCGTGGTAGTAGACCTTCTCACTCCTGCGTGGGCGATTTTCCAGACACATCGCCACACTCCTTCCATGGCATTCCAATTCCGGACTTGCAAGCCGGGCGGCTAACCGCTTGGCAGCGGCAAGGCCCAGATCCGCCTGAGCATTTCACCAAACAACCGACGGTCCAGATGCCCCTCGGCCAAGAGCAACCAGTAGTACCGCGCGTGCTTGACCAGCCTTCCGCCAGTCTTCATCAACCGGTGCTGCAAGCTCGTGAGCGACCAGCTCTTGATCCGGGGTGGTAGCCCGAGTCGCCGCCATAGGTTGCCTAGGTTGTAGGCGAGCACGCTCAACTGCAGGCGCACTTCATTCGCACGGAAGCGATGGCAGGACAGCCGCGTCCAATGCGTCGCCTGCTTGCCTTCTTTGATCCATTGCTCCGCCGTGCCGCGCTTGTTGTAGAACCTCACCACCGAGCGGCTCGGCAAGCTCATGTTCGTGACAATGAACCCGACCCGCGGGAACAACTCGCCCTGGTGATGCTCGACCTTGGCGACGATCCGTCGCGGCCTCGACCAGCTTTCGGCCTGATAGCGGAAGCTCTTGTAGCGCACCAGTGGCTTGCGGCTGGGCCGACCTGGAGGACGAAACAGGATGTCGGCAATCTCCCACTCCAGGCTCTTGTTGGACGGGATGCGTATGGCATACTGAACGCCGCGCTCTTCCAGGGTCTCGTAAACCTCTGGCTTGGCGAAGGCGGCGTCTGCTCGAAAGACGATCTCTTTGCCTTGCTCCTGTTGAAAATCGATCTCCGGCAACAGAAGCTCGTCCCAGTCCTCGGCGCTATGCACGTTACCCGGCCGCAGCTTGGCCGCCAGACAGTCCCCGTGACTATTGAACAGAAACAGCGGATGGTAACACACGGACTCGAAGTGGCCATTGTAGGCGCTGCCTTCCTGCTGACCATGCACCGGACTCTCGCTTGAGTCCATATCCAACACTACGCGATCAGACTTGTCCAGAGCCTCGGCCTGTGCGAGTGTCTCTCGGTTCAGAGCCATCAGCCCGATCAGATTCTCTTCTCGCGTCAGCAGCTCCGTCTCGAACCAGTGTAACGTCGAGGTCAGCGCCGCACCGCGATCCCAGTTTTTCTTCGAGCCGATCAAGCGAAAGGTCGGATCAACTGAGACCCGCGCGGCATCGTTAAGGTCTTCGTAGCCTGCCAGGCGACTATAGACCGATTGCCGCAGCAGATCGACGAGCGGGAACTGTTTGTTCAAGCCTTGCCGCGTGTCGTTGAGATGCTCGTCTATGAGTCGTCCCATCCCCAGCCGTTCGTCCAACTCGCGGACCAGAATCAGGCCACCCTCGGAGGTGACTCGCGATCCCTGAAAATCAACTTTGAGTAATCCGTTAAAGCTGAGTTGAAACGCCTTTCGTTCTTTTTCACCCATCGGGTGTTGCCCTCCAATGTGTCCTTATCATTCTCCGACGCTTATAAATAGGGATGCCGAAGGCGCCTGAAAGGTTGCTATATTTCATTCAAATTGGAAATCCGGGCTGAAACCTTTTTCAGAGGTTCCTATTAGAGAAGGGAGTAGTTTCGCTCGAGATGAAAGTTCCCCCGATCACACCGGTCGCATTTTTTCTGCTCTTTTCGTTTCTGTTCGATTCCGCTCTTGCTCAGGGGCCACCGGAGCCTCTAACAGATGCTCAAATCGAAGAGGCTCGAAACGCCATTGCCGGGATGAAAAAGAACCCCAAAGGGCCCTACCAGCGGTTGCGCTGGTACTGCGAGGACGGAACCGTCCATCCGCCGGCCGGGACGCCGTGCAAGGAGCGAGGAGGGGGCGTGCAGCATGCAGAGCTCACTGAAGTGGCACAGCGGATGGAGTCGATGTATCTGTACTTGAACTCGGTTCTGACCAATATCTCCCTGGACGTGTTCCTGGATTCAGGAAAGAACTACCATCGGGCGAAATCGTGGGTTGTCGCCCACTATCTTTACGCGGTCGACGATGGATGGATCTTCCGGAGGGCAAAGTTCTATCGCGGCTCGCGGCAAATAGAAGACGAGGAGCGGCAGGGCCAGGCATTTCTCGCGGAGTTGCTCGGCGACCGTGTCTGGACGCGTAAGAATTTTCTGCTGGCGATTCATCTGACCCGCACCTTGTCTCACGACCGGCTGGATCGACCGACAACAACAAAGATCCGCACACTGGCAACCGAGATTGCGGAACTGGAGGAAGGCTTTCAACCGCTGCGCAGCAAGATTCACTCCTATCCCGCGCCGGCCGACATCGACGCGGTCGCCGTTTATCGGGAGCGCGCGAATCTGGCCGAGGATGCCTTGGCAAAGGTGGCGGATCTTTACGCAGAACTGGAGCGCCAATATGATCCACGACGAATCCAGGTAGCGTTGGGATCGTTCGAGAAGAAGTTGCCGCGGTTTGCAATCGAAATCGCCGGCCTTGCAGACTCGCTCGATGCCGAATCCTCCATACTTTTTTCGCGCATGGCACGACTGGCTGCGAAATTGAGGCGGTCGGTAGCGGAGGGATCGGATGGCGCAACAAATCTCCTCGCCATGGATCTGATTGCCCTGCTCAGCGAGAAAGCGCAGACAATGCGCGAAGATCTGGAGCAATCGCGGGTTCAGTGGAGCCGGTCGGAGCGATTGCGCGGCCTCGAAGATTATTTCGACTTCGCGTTCTCGACCGGGTTTCTATCGGAGCGCGAGCGCGAAGCGCTCGGGATCGAAAGCGGCAAACTGGCCAAGCGGGTGAGCATTCCGGCTCTCGAGTATAGAAACGCTCTCGATTACCTCGGCCGGAGTGTCGAGTGGGCCTCGACTTCGGCCAGGGCGATCTTTGGCAGCTCCCAAGAGCGATACGCTCGCGTCGAGCCCAAAGCCTTGGGCTTTTTTGACGAGCTCTTGCGGAGCTCGACCTTGTTGCTACTTTCCACGGAACTGGGGAAGCTCTCCCAGGATGCCGACCGGCAATTGGCGCAATCTCACTCCGTCTTTGGCCGCCGGGTAGCCCAGGGAATCCGAGGCCTCAACTCAGGCGCGGTCAAGGCCAAGCTGGAAATCGTGTCCGGGCAACAACACCACTGGAAGCCTGATCCGGGCACGATCTACGTCATTCCGGGCACGATCTCCGATCTGAAGCCCATGGCGGGAATCTTGACGCTGGACCTGGGAAACCTGCTGTCGCACGCTCAGCTCCTCGCTCGAAATCTTTCCATTCCAAACGCCGCCCTGTCCACTTCCCTGCTCCCTTCGTTGAAAAAACACGAGGGCAAGGAGATCCTCTTTGCGGTGTCGCCCATGGGCCTGGTGACCCTCAAGGCCGCCTCTCGTATGACTGAACCCGATGCTATGCTCATCGAGCAGGAAAAGGAGCTTCGAGGCAAAAGAATCCGGCTCGACACCGAGCGCTTGCAGCACGCGGCGGTAACTCCCGTATCCTTGTATGATCTGCGGGCATCGGATTCGGGGGTGCTGGTCGGCCCGAAGGCAGCCAATCTCGGGGAGCTCTACACATCCTTTCCCGACAAGGTAGCGCCGGGGCTCGCGCTTCCCTTCGGCATGTACCGGGCCCATATCGACAGACCGTATTCTTCTGGGCAAACACTGCATGAACAGATCCAGCAGGCATGTCGCACGGCGGAGGACATGCGCCTGGCCCGACAGAGCGAATCGGAAATAGACGATTACATGCTGCCTCGACTCGAGAGCTTTCGCCGGGCCGTCGTGAAACTGGAGTGGATTCCTGAAATGAAAGCCGGCGTCCTGCGGTCTATTCGGAACGTCTTGGGCGCGAATGTGGCCAAAGGGGTTTTCATCCGCAGCGATACCAATGCCGAGGATCTAGAGGAGTTCTCGGGAGCGGGTTTGAATCTTACGGTTGCCCATCGGGTCACCGAGGAGAGCATTTTGGAGGCAATCAAGAAAGTCTGGGCGTCGCCCCTGAGCGACCGAGCCTATGCTTGGAGAAAGCAGTTCATCGAAAACCCGGGGGACGTCTATACGTCGGTGTTACTGCTCCAGAGTGTCCACTCGGAAAAATCGGGCGTCATGATCACCGCGGATCTGGATTCCATGGACTCCCCGGGATCGCCGAAATCGAAGGACCGCCTCACGATCGTGACCGCCGAAGGCGTCGGAGGTGGCGTCGAAGGAGAGAGCGCGGAGACACTGCTTCTCGACTCGGCAGGAGGCATTCGGTTGCTTGCCCAGGCCAAGGCCCCCTATCGCCGGTATCTGGATGACGGTGGCGGCGTGAAGTGGACCACGACCCGGCGCAGCGACTACCTTTTGACCACAGGAGAGATCAAACAACTTCGGCAGATGGTCAAGGATTGGAGGAGCAAAGGCAAGGAACAAGCCCAGCACACCTGGGATATCGAGTTTGGCTTTGCCGAGGGGAAACTTTGGTTGTTTCAGATTCGGCCTTTCGTGGCAGAACGGGAAGGGCCGGCGTGGAATCGGCTCAAGAGTTTGGATCAGGAGTTATTGGACAAAGGAGAAGAAGCTGTGAATATGCGGGAGCCTTTATGACTTGGCTTCGGTGGGTGTTTGCGTGCTGCCCACGGCGTGGGCAGCCTGCGCCGAGTCTCACCGGCGTGTTTCTAGTCTCGGCGTTTCTTTTTCTTGGGGTGGCTTCACTGCTCGCTTATCCGTTGGATGGGTATACCTATACGCAGATTCGCAGGCTCCTGGCTTACCAGGGGATTCAGGACGGTCGTGTTGCGGGCACTTTTCGGCTTCAGCCCGGCGCTTTGCTTTCGATCAAAGATATCCAGCTGCGCCTTGCCGAGGGCAACCCGGATTACGACATCACGAACGACACGGCCCACGATGCGGCACTGCAACGAGGGCTGGAAAGAATTTTTGCTCGCCTGGACCCATCCTACAAGATTGCCCTGCTCGACATTACCGACCCGAAGGCGCCGCGCTATGCTGCCATCAATCCGGAGCAAGGCTACATTCCCGGATCAGTGGGTAAGCTTCTGGTCATGACCGCGGTGTTTGAGCAGTTGCGGCGGCGGTTCCCCCACAGCACGGAAGCGCGAGCCGAGTTCTTGAGAAACACAATGGTAAGGGCCGACCGGTTTGTCCAGCCGAATCACCACTCGGTACCGGTGGTCAACTCAGACATGACTGCGGTGAGTCACCGTTCCGTTCGCATCGGGGATACGTTTTCGCTCTGGGAGTGGATCGATCACATGGCATCTCCCAGCTCTAACGCCGCTGCTTCGGTGGTTTGGAAGCACGCCCTGCTGATGGCTCAGTTCGGAGACGCCTACCCGGTGACACAGGAGCAGGAGGACGAGTTCTTCAACAAAACTCCGAAGACGAACTTGACGGACGACGCCATTGCGGTCATCGAGCAGCCTCTCGTCGCCAGAGGGCTCGACCCGGAACTACTGCGCATCCGGACCTTTTTTACCCGAACGGCCAGCCGGATCGTTCCGGGCCGATCCAGCTACTCGACTCCCCGGGAACTACTTCGCTGGTTGGTCCGGCTCGAGCAGGGGAAACTCGTCGACCGCTGGAGCAGTCTGGAGATGAAAAAGATGCTCTACTTCACCAGGCGGCGCTATCGTTACGCGGCCGCGGGCGCACTGAACAAGTCGGCTGTCTACTTCAAATCAGGGTCTCTCTATCGCTGCAAGCCGGAGCCGGGCTACAAGTGCGGGCAATACAAGGGGAATGCGCAGAACCTGATGCACTCTGTCGCCATTGTGGAATCACCCAACGCGACCCCGGGGGAGCCAATGCGAGTCTATTTGCTCTCTATGATGTCGAACGTGCTGAGGATCAACTCGGCCGCCGAGCACATGCAGATCGGGACGGAGATCGAGCACCTGGTGCAGCGACGGCAGGAGAGCATCTCCAAATAGACGGGTAGCACTGCATTCGAGCCGCCCATGGCGTGTGCGGGTTACGCTTCTGCCCGGCGCCGTGCCTGCACACCGGCTCCATTATTTTCTTCTTTGTAAAAATAGGGTTATCCATATAATGGAAGGGTGCGACACTTTGGCTCGCTCATTGGGCTTTTGGCTCTATCCCCATGTTTTTCATTGATTTGCGGTGAGGTACGTGCCGAGCCGCTGTTGCTGAACAAGTCGAATCTCCAGTTGCAGCAAGCTCTGGATAAAGCCCTCGATCACAAGCGTTTCCGGCCTCTCATCGCCCGGGAAAGGCTGTCGGTCGCGCTGGTCGATATCGGCGAGAGACAAACCCGCTTCGCGGCCGCCAATCCCGACACGATGCTCTATGCGGCCAGTCTTCCCAAGATCGCGGTCATGCTTGGCGTTTTCGACCAGATCCACAAGGGACGCCTCGCCTACACACCCCAGTTGAAGCAATCCCTGATCGGCATGATTCGAAGCTCCAGCAACCGGGAGGCGTCGAATCTCATCGGATTGATCGGTTTCGAAACCATCGCCAAGGGACTGACACATCCCGAGCGTGCATTCTATGATGTTCGGCGAAACGGTGGGCTGTGGGTCGGTAAGGGCTACGGCGGTTTGGGTTACTGGAGGCGCGACCCGCTGCATCAGATCTCCCACGGTGCCACGGCGAGGCAGGTCGCCCGCTTCCTCGTCATGATGGATCGGGGCGTGCTGGTCGATTCCTGGATCAGTCGGGAGATGAAAACGATCATGTCGCATCCAGCTATCGAGCACAAGTTCGTCAAGGGACTGGCGCGACGGCCCGGATCAAAGATTTATCGAAAGTCCGGGACCTGGAAACAGTGGCACGCGGACGCGGCGCTCGTAGAACGAAATGGAAAGAAGTATGTCGCGGTTGCTTTGATGGAAGGAAAAGACTCCGCCTTGCTGGCCGACTTGATCGTCAAGCTCGACGATCTGATTCACAAGCCTCCGCCGTCAGCCGACATCACCGAATAGTCTTCCCCTTAGGTCACGTCTAGGTCACGTTTCGAGTTCAGAACGCCGCGGGCTGCGGGTACGTGCGTCCGGCGAGAACCGCGACCCGGGCCGGAGTGTGCTCCAGGCAGCGCTCGCCCCACTTTGAAACCGGATTCTCGCGGACTCTTTCGCGCAGCCGTATCATTCGCGCTCTGCGCTCTTCGCGCGACATCCGCAGCGCATAGAGAATCGCATTCGAGAAGCCATGAATGTCGTGAGGATTGACCCGGATCGCGCCGGGCGTATGCTCCGCGATCCCGGCAAACTCGCTGATCAGGAGCACTCCATCGTTGTCCACTCTCGAGGCCGCGAATTCCGCTCCGATCAGATTCATCCCGTCACGAAGCGGAGTCACGATCGCCACGTCGGCCGCCCGGTAGTAAGCCACCAGCTGTTCTCGCTCCAGCGCCGTATACCAGTAGTGAATCGGGACCCAACCTTCGCTTCCGAAATCGCCATTGATGCGGCCGACCTGACGATCGATTTCCTTCTTGAGCTCTCGGTACTCGGTGATCTGGTGGCGGCTCGGCACAACGATCTGAAACAGCACGATCTTTCCGCGGGCCTCGCGGTTTTTCGTCAGGAAATGCTCGACGGCGTCCAGGCGTTCCTTGATCCCCTTCGTGTAGTCGAGGCGATCGATTCCAATCAGGATGCGGCGCCCCGGATTGGACTCTCTGAGCCGAACGGCGTGTTCGACGACGGATTTCCTCTCGGAAATCTTCTCGAATTCTTCGACGTCGATGCCGACGGGCACCACCTTGGTCGAAGATTTCCCTCGGTCCGAGACGATCGTCGTCGAGTCCACGGAGGTATTCAGCTCCACTTGACTCCGGGACAAGTGGGTCACGGTGCGGAGGAAGTTGTCGTGATAGCCCTTGACGTGGAACGCTATCGAGTCGGCCGAGAGCATCCCCTGGATCAACTCGTTGCGCCAGGGCAAGGTACAAAAAATCTCGGGTGGTGGAAACGGAATGTGGAGAAAAAAATCGATTCGTCCGCGGTAACCGAGCTCGCGCAGAAAAAAGGGCACGCGCATGAGGTGAAAATCGTGCACCCAGATTCGGCCGCGCGGCCAGGCCAGCGGCTGGGACGCCTCGGCAAAACGCCGGTTCACCTTCGTGTAGACATTCCAGTCCTGAGCGTCGAAGATCGACTTTTCCGGAAAGCTATGAAACAGGGGCCAGAGCGCGCGGTTCGAGAAGCCGTGATAGTAGTGCTGCACGTCCCGCTCACTCAGCGGCACTCCGTACATCTCGATGCCGCTTGGTGCCTTGTACGATTCTTGATTGAAAAGCCGGGAAGAAACATCGGCAGCCGACCGGCCCAACGAGCCGTCCCAGCCCACCCACCGGCCTCCCACCTGGCTGAGGACGGGTTCGACGGCATTGACCAGTCCGCCTACGTTTCGCTTGTAGGGCGGATCGTTTCGGCTGACGCGAAGGTCATAAGGGAGTCGGTTCGAAACAACCACCAAGGGGTCTGTGGGTACTTCGGATCCTTCCGTCATTGAGAGTCTCCAAACACCCCTGCGAGGGGGGTAAGGCACTAGCAGAGTTATTCCGGATCCATTAAGCCTTCAGTAGTGACTTCAAGATCGACAGGCGACCGAGCAAAACGCAGGAGGCTCGTTACAACGCAGTTTGAAGTGGCACTTCCAGAGAGCACCTTCCCTCCGGATCAGGCCAAATGTAGCTTTATGATTATACACCGCCGGATGAAATTCAAGCAAATAATGCCAATAATATGTCTTTCATGAATATCGTGACCATATCTCAAAGAAAAACAAAATACCGAGCAGGCACTCGACACAGTACAGATGTGGCGCCGCGGGTTGTGTGATCCCTCTCGATCCGATATCCTTCACCATTCTCGTATCCCAGGATGAGTCCCCGTTGAGTTTGTGATGAAATCCCGATGAATCTCACGATTTCCCGAATGAGCCGGCGGAGGCCACCGCAACGAGCCCTGACGGTCTGCCATATCCGACAAGGATAGTGCGCGGATGACGAAGGGCTCATCGCAAACGGTCCGGATCCAGTCAGAATGAATGCTGCCATTACGGTCCAAGATCTGCACAAGACCTTCAAGCAAAACGGGCGGCGCCGGCAGAACCTTCCGGATGTTCGAGCGGTCGATGGAATCTCCTTCGAAGTCGCTTCCGGCGAGTTCTTCGGCTTGCTCGGTCCCAACGGCGCCGGCAAGACTACCACCATCGGCATCCTGACCACGCGGGTGCGCCCGGACGGAGGCAAAGCGCTCATCGAGGGAACCAATGTCGCGCAAGACCCTGTCGCCGTGAAAAGGCGAATCGGTGTCGTTTCCCAATCCAACAACCTGGATCGTAGTCTCACGGCACGAGAGAACCTGCTGTTTCACGCCGAGTACTTTGGAATCCCTCGTCCAGTCAGGGAAAAGCGCTGCTCAGAGTTACTCGAAACTTTTCATTTGACCGAAAGGGCCGACGCCAGGGTCACCCAATATTCGGGAGGTCTGGCCCAACGGTTGAAGATCGCCCGATCCCTGATGCACGATCCGGCGATTCTCTTTCTCGATGAGCCGACCACGGGACTTGATCCTCAGGCCCGCCAATTGATGTGGGAGTTGCTCCGGCAGCTCAACAGCAGAGGCCACACCCTGTTTTTGACCACGCACTACATGGAAGAGGCCGATCAGCTGTGCCAGCGGATTGCGATCATGGACCAGGGAAGGCTTCTCGCAATGGACGCTCCAGAGCGGCTCAAGGCCCGAGTGCCCGGGGGGTACCTGGTGCAGCTCACGACTCGGCCCGGAGACCGCATTGAACCAGGCTTCCAGTCGGATCTGAGTGCTCTCGAAGGAGTCGTCGACGTCGACATCAAGTCCGGCATGATCCGCCTCTACGCCGACAAAGCAGAAGGCATCCTGGCAGGCGCGATGCGGTTGGCCACAGATTCGGGAGTCATGATCATGGATACGCACGTGGCCGAGCCGAGTCTGGAGAATCTATTTCTACATTTGACGGGACGCAGCCTCAGAGAATAGGAATGTCCGTGACGGGAGGGAGTCCACTTGGGAGCTGAAACAACAGCCGTTCGGCCGGCTCCGGCAAGACGTTCGAACTTCATCAACGCGACATCGTTGGCGCTGTTGCACCGGGACCTTCGGGTGGCTCGGAGGGAACTGAAGTTCTTTGTCATCCGGGTTGTGCTGCAGCCACTGCTGTTCACCTTCATCTTCGGCTACGTCATGCCGCGGCAGGGAATCATCCAGAGCGGCTACACCGACCTGCTTCTTCCGGGGATTCTCGCGTTGAGCATGACACTCTCCGGGATGCAGGCTGTCGCCTTGCCGCTGGTCATTGAATTCGGCTGGACCCAGGAAATCGAGGATCGGTTGCTCTCACCCATCAGCATTGCCGGAGTGGCCTTTGAAAAGATTGTGGTCGGGGGTCTTCAGTCTTGGGTCGCCGGCATCCTGGTGTTTCCCATCGCCTGGTTGCTGATGGGAAGCGAGCTGAGCCTGAGGGACGGAAAGCCCGCACTTCTGATCGTGATGTGCTTGCTGGTGGGGTGGCTCTTTGCCGCCTTCGGCCTGGTCATTGGAACAATTGTGGAGCCACAGCAAATCGGTCTCATGTTCAATGTATTGATCGGTCCCATGATCTTTTTCGGCTGCGCCTACTATCCCTGGGCTTCGCTGGACGTACTTCCCTGGTTTCAAGGTTTGGTCTTGTTGAACCCGATGGTATATGCCAGCGAGGGCTTCCGAGCCGCGCTGATGTCGGATCTGCCCCACATGCCTCTGTGGCTCATCTTCACGGGATTGATCGGTTTTTCAATCCTTTTCACCATTCTGGGCTTCCGCCAATTCGAACGCCGTGTGGTGGATTAGTGGCGCCACACGCCATTTGACACGGGTGAAACAGAGCCAATCAGAACAAGCCACAATCACCGTGTGACACTGTCTCAAACCTCAGCCCGCAGGCCGGGAACGTGCCGCCCACGGAGTAGGCGGCCTACATGCGGTCAACCCGTGGGTTGGTAATGCAGGTGGTTCTCTCTGAGCGTTCATGCGGAAAGAGGACCGGGTCGCAGACCCGGTGTCGCTATCTTGACAGCAGGGGGTGAACGGAATAAGGTTCGACTGTTCGGGCGAACGGTGGTCGGGAGTAGGCCCCCAACCCGGGGGACGAGTCGGTGTTCGAGCAGGATGGACGATCGGTAGCATGACCGCAGATTTGGTTCGCCATACCCGCATACTGGAAACCGTCGGCGATATGATCCGGGTTCGCTCGGAAGGCGCCGCACTCAGTGTCACCCTTCAAATCTTTACCGGCCGCCGTGGCCTGGCGACCAACACTGCCGTCCGCCTCCCAGGGCACCCGTTCGAGTTCCCCTTGCGTCGCTTCCGCTTCGGGGCGGCGAAGGAGTCATAATCCACATGGTGGAGTTGCCGTCTCAGAAAGAACTCGAGACCCAGCGCCTGGGGGAGAGTAACTTCCCCTCCCCTCTGATCAGCCGCGGCGTTGCGTTCATCCAAGACTCGGAACGTGTGCTGCTGAGCTCGCAGCTGCGATCGGTGGCCCCTTACCGCGCCCGGTCCGAAGCGCCTCCCCATATGGAAAAAGCCGGACCGCGGGAAAAGATCTTCTTTGATCCCGGAGCCATCACGTGCGGCCTGGTGACTTGTGGAGGACTCTGTCCCGGCCTGAACGACGTGATCCGCTCCATCGTGATGACCCTGCACTACGTTTACGGAGTCAAGAGAATCGTCGGCTTTCCATACGGGTACCTGGGACTCTCGCCGACTTGTGAGAAGAGGCCGCGCCTGCTGAAACCGGACGATGTCGATTCTATTCACGAGAATGGCGGATCGCTACTCGGCTCCTCCCGCGGCGCTCAAGACGTCAAGGAAATGGTCAACACGCTTGTCAACTGGGACGTGAGCATACTATTCGCGATCGGAGGCGATGGAACGCTCCGGGGGGCGTCGGCGATCGCTACCGAGATCGCACGCCACAAGCTCGCCATGAGTGTCGTGGGTGTTCCGAAGACGATCGACAATGACATCCAGTGGGTCCACCGCAGTTTTGGCTTCGTCACCGCGGTCACGGAGGCGCGGCCCGCCATCCTGGCGGCGCACGCCGAGGCCCGCGGCGCGAGAAACGGCATTGGACTGGTAAAACTAATGGGCCGGCATTCGGGCTTCATCGCCACGTACGCCAGCCTGGCCAACCCGGACGTCAATTTCTGTCTCATTCCAGAGGTTCCCTTCACGCTGCGCGGTGAAGGGGCGTTTCTACCCACACTCGTCGAGCGACTCACTCAACGAAAACATGCCGTGATCGTCGTAGCTGAGGGGGCCGGACAGGAGATGCTTCCAGGTCCCGGTAACGCCGCAAGCCAGGAAAAAGACGCCTCGGGCAATCTCAAGTTGAAGGACATCGGCATCTTTCTGTGCGACGAGATCCAGAAGTACTGCAACGAGCAGAAGGTGAAGGTCAACGTCAAGTACATTGATCCGAGCTACACGATCCGTAGCCAGCCGGCAAACTCCAACGACTCGGCTTACTGCTTGATCCTGGGCCAGCACGCGGTCCATGCCGGGATGGCCGGCCGTACCGACATGGTCGTGGGTTACTGGAACCAGCACTTTACTCATATGCCGATTCCGCTAGCCACCGAGTCACGGAAGACGCTCGATCCCACCGGGCACGAATGGCAATACCTGCTTCAAATGACCGGGCAGCCGGCCTCGATGGTCGGAACCGGGTGATTGGTTGTAAACGCGTTACAGGTAACGCGAGAAAAGTTTGATGCAGTCGCGGCCGATAGTACAAGATGGCGGGGCTCGGCGCCCCGCCTTGACGGAAGGGTACAGGAAAGGCAAGCTGAAACAAGGAAGAATCAGCAAAGGAGCACCGCATGGAGCATCAGGAACAAGTGCATAACTCGCAGAGCCTCCGAGGCCTAGGCATCAACAATGCAAACACGGTCTGGTGGAACCTCTCGACGCCGGCGTTGTGCGAGCATGCGATTCAGCGCCGCGAGGGGCTGCTGGCTCATCTTGGCCCGCTGGTCGTAAGGACCGGGCAGTACACCGGGCGCTCTCCCAACGACCGCTACATGGTCCGGGAGCCATCGAGCGAGGACAACGTATGGTGGGGCAAGGTGAATCAACCGATCGAGGTCCGGCGCTACGAGGCCCTGCGATCCCGGCTGACGGCGTATCTACAGGGGAAGGACATCTTCGTCCACGACTGTTACGCCGGGGCTGATCCGACCTACCGCGTACCAATAAGGGTCATCACCGAGCTGGCCTGGCACAATCTTTTCGCGCGCAACATGTTTATCGACGTGGATCCTGAAACGATCGCGGCGCACAAGCCACAGTTCACGGTCATCGATGCCCCGGGTTTCCACGCCAATCCGGAGAGCGATGGAATCCGTTCGGAAGCTTTCATCATGCTTCATCTTGGACGGCGAGAAGTCATCATCGGAGGGACGCACTACGCGGGCGAGATGAAAAAGTCGATGTTTACCGTCATGAATTACCTGCTCCCTCCTCAGGGCGTTCTGTCCATGCATTGCTCGGCGAACTACGGGAAGGACGAGGACGATGTGGCGATTTTCTTCGGTCTTTCAGGAACCGGAAAGACCACGCTTTCGGCCGACCCGAAACGCACCCTGATCGGGGATGATGAACACGGCTGGAGTGACGAGGGTGTATTCAACTTCGAGGGAGGCTGCTACGCCAAGGTGATTCGGCTCTCGCCCACGGGCGAGCCCGAGATCTACGAAACCACACGGCGTTTCGGAACCATTCTCGAGAACGTGGCCATCAACGCAGTGGATCGACGGCTCGATCTGGACAGCGATGCCTTTACCGAAAATACTCGCGCTTCTTATCCGATATCACACATTCCCAACGCGACCCGGACAGGCCGGGCCGGGCACCCGAAAGCCATCATCATGCTCACGGCCGATGCCTTCGGGGTGCTGCCACCCGTCGCTTGTCTGAATCCGGCTCAGGCAATGTACCACTTTCTTTCGGGCTACACCGCCAAGGTGGCCGGCACCGAGCGCGGAATCACCGAGCCGCAGGCGACCTTCAGCGCTTGTTTCGGATCACCGTTCATGGCGTTGAACCCGGTCGTTTATGCAAATCTGCTGGGCGAGAAGATTGCAAAGCACGACGTTTCGGTGTGGCTCATCAATACCGGATGGAGCGGAGGGCCCTATGGAATCGGCGAGCGGATGAATCTTGGATACACGCGATCGATGGTTCACGGGGTCCTGGATGGAGTACTCGATACGGTACCGACGACACGCGATCCCTTCTTCGGGGTGCAAGTGCCGGACACCTGTCCGGACGTTCCCCCCGAGATACTGAAACCACGCAACACCTGGAAAGATCCCGGGGCCTACGACTCGCAGGCCCAGAAGTTGGCCAAGATGTTCATCGAAAACTTCGAGCAGTTCGCCGGCGACGTATCGGCCGAGATCCGCGCGGCTGGACCGCAGGAAAGCTAGAAGCGAGGCCTGAGTTTACCTCTCTTCACCCAGCATGGCCGCGAGCTCTCCGAGCGCAATGTGTCCTCCGGAAACAACACAAACGACTTTTCCGGTGCCGGCCTTCCCCTGAAGTGCCGCTGCTACGGGTGCCGCCCCTGCGCCTTCCGCAATGATGCGGTTGCGTTCGGCTAGGATCCGGATCGCAGAAACGAGATCCGGCAACGACATCGTCAACGAACCCTCGACGAGCTGGCGAACGAGAGCAAACACGTTCTCGATGACGGTCGTCGATCCACTGAAACCGCCGGCGAAGGGCGGAGTGGCTTCGCGTTCGGTCACAACTGGCTTTCCTGCGGCCAGGGCAGCGGCGAGCGGAGCGCCGACCTCCAGCTCGCAGGCGTAGAATCGGGTGGCCGGGCGCAGCGCACGGACGGCGGACGCCACTCCACATGTCAAACCGCCCCCCCCGTAGGGAGCCAACACAGCATCCACATCGGGCAAGTCTTCGAGGATCTCCAGACCCATCGTGCCGTGGCCGGCCATCACGTTTCGATCGTCAACCGGATGGATGAACACGCCGCTGAGCTCGAGCCCCTCTATGGGTTTTTTATAGAAGATGAGCTCGAACCAATCTTTCCTCGGAAAGATGCGGATCTCCGCGCCCAGCTTGCGGATCGATTCGATCTTGGCGGTGGCGGCGTTGTCCGGAAGAACCACCGTACACGGAATGCCGAGCTGGCGTGCACCGAATGCGACACCCTGGGCCATGTTGCCGGTGCTCGCGGTCCACACACCCTGTGCGAGTTGATCCGGATCAGCGAGCCGCATTGCGTTGATGGCACCCCGAATCTTGAAGGAACCAATCGGCTGCAAGTTTTCCAGCTTGAGATAGATTTCGGCCGGAGCGTCATCCACGTTGAGACGAACCAGAGGTGTGTGAATGGCCGCACCCGCGATGCGCTCCCGTGCCGCCCGGATCTGGTCGATAGGAATAGGTTCGTGAGCTGTCTGTTGCATCATGTGTAGACCGTACACTCCGGGTGCAGTTCAAGTCAAACATAGGTCGCATCTCGCCACGCGAGATGCCTACGTAGGCCGCTCGCGCCGTGAGCGGCTTCTGACAAATGTCCAGACGCCCACCTTCTTTGCCATTCGGGACGCATCTCGTATAATCATTTGACCTTCAGAACCACATTCGAGTCACCTCTGGAAATGTTTCGGAACTGGTCGGCAATCTACATTCTTTGCTTTTGCAGCGTGGCCCTCAGCGGCTGTGCAACTACGGAGTCCTTCGACGTTTTGATTGTCAATGGCACCGTGGTGGATGGCTCAGGAAATCCCGGTCATCTTGGCGATGTCGGCATCGTGGACGGCAAGATTGCAAGCATCGGCAAGCTATCAAACGCAGAGGCCCCAAAGCGCATCGACGCGACTGGAATGGTTGTAGCGCCGGGGTTCATCGACGTTCACAATCATGCAGAGCGGGGCCTGGTAGACCCGGAACTCAAAGAAAACGAGGGATTCATCACCCAGGGTGTAACGACCTGTGTCTTTGGCGCGGATGGGATTCTATCGCCTCAATCGATCCAGAGTATCATCGAGACCTTCGAGAAACAGGGAGTCGGTACGCACTACGCATTCCTGGCTGGCCACAACGCCATCCGGCGCCAGGTCATGCGAATGGAAGACCGAGCTCCCACGGCGCAAGAGCTGGAGACGATGCAGTCTCTGGTGCGGGAGGCCATGGCAATGGGTGCCCTCGGCTTCTCGACTGGTTTGATGTACCTGCCCGGCCGCTACGCCTCGACCGAAGAGGTGATCGAGCTGGCGAAGGTCGCGGCGGAGTACGACGGGATCTACGATTCCCACGTGCGGCAGGCAGCTTCAGATTTCAAGGGGTCCTACCAGGAGTGCATTGAAATCGGGGAACGGTCCGGCGCGAGGCCCCACCCCGCCCACTTCAAGGCGGTCGGCAAGCGAAACTGGGGTCAAGCCGAAGCCCTGTGTAATTATTTCCAGGCGAGAATCGACAGCGGTGTCGACATCACGATTGATCAGTATCCTTACGACGGCGCCGCGACCGCCCAGCTGATCGAGGTCTTCGCCACGCCACCCTCCCTGGGACTGGACAAGATCGACCGGAGGCTCCGCAATGCCCGATTGAGCCCCGAGCAGAGAAGGACGTTGATCGAAGAGGGAACACAGGCGCTGTTGGACGCGCTGGGTGATCCAAAACGGCGGGAGGCGATTCAACACGCCACCGAAAAGGGGCTACCGGGAGTATTCAGCTGGGTCGTGGCCGCCGGCGGGAAGTACGACTCGTTCCGCATCGTGGCCAGTGAGAAACATCCCGAGCTGATGGGAAAGATGATCGTCGATATCGCGGACGAACGCGAAGTCAGCCCTTTTCAGCTTCTGGTCGATCTGGTCGCGGCGGGGGGTGCCATGACCAAAATCACTCTGGCAGCCTGCTCCGAGGAAGACGTGCGCCATATCATGCGGCGCTCTTGGACCATGATCGCCAGCGACGGAAGCATCACCGGTCTGGACCATGGGCAAGGCCACCCGCGTTCCAGAGGGACCTTTCCCCGGGTGTTGGGACGCTACGTTCGCGAGTGGAAGATTCTGACACTGGAAGACGCAGTGAGAAAGATGACTTCCCTGCCCGCCGCGTACTACCGGCTGGCGGATCGCGGCTTCATTCGAGAGGGATACAGGGCCGACGTGACCGTCTTCGATCCGGACACGGTCATCGATCGTTCCACCTGGAGCGAGCCTGGGCTCTTTTCGGAAGGAATCGTTCACGTCCTCCTCAACGGCGAGTTGGCGCTGGAAAACGGCGAGATGACGGGCGGCTGTCACGGACAGTTGTTACGCTCCGCAGAGGCCAGTCAGCCGATAGGCCGCTCACGCCGTGAGCGGCTCCGCACGCTTCCTGCTACATCTCGCGGCGCGAGATGCCTACTTAACCGCACATGACCCAGTTTGAGCGATACTAATTTAGGCAAGGATTTCTTTGATGACGCGGGCGGGGAATTCGTCGGTGATGCGTTCGCTGCGGCCTTCGCGGCCAAATACCAGCTTGCGGTGGTCCAGACCGAGCTGGTGCAGGATCGTGGCGTGGAAATCGTGAACGCTGACCGGATTCTCCACTGCTTTGTAGCCAATCTCGTCGGTGGCTCCGTAAACCGTTCCACCCTTGATGCCGCCTCCTGCCATCCAGACACTGAAACCCGAAGGGCCATGATCCCGTCCCACGTCGACGCCACCGGGTTTCTGTGCGATGGGTAGACGGCCGAACTCGCCGCCCCAGACCACGAGCGTGCTGTCGAGCAGCCCCGTGCGCTTCAGGTCGGTGAGCAGCGCCCCGATGGGTGGATCCGTCTTTCCGCAGCAATAACGCAGGCCCTTGTCGATTTCACGGTGGTTGTCCCAGATCTGCGTCTCGATGTAGATCTGCACCATACGGACCCCACGTTCGACCAACCGGCGCGCAAGTAAACAACGACGACCATAGGAGGCCGTGAGCTCGTCGTTGAGCCCGTACATCGCTCTGGTTGCCGCATCTTCCTTCGAAAGGTCCATCGCATCCGAGGCGGCCAACTGCATTCGGGCCGCCAGCTCATAGCCGCTGATGCGCGCTTCGAGGTCGTCGTGCCCGGGACGCTCGTCGAGGTGCCTTTGGTCCATTCGGCGGAGCAGCGAGCGTGAAAGCTCGACGATCGGTTCGGGCCATTCTTCGTTCGGTTTGAGGTTGAGTAGCGGAGATCCCTCCGAACGGACCCGCGTCCCCTGGTACAGCGCCGGCAGGTAGCCCGCTTGCCAATTCTGAATATGGTTGATCGGTAATCCCTTGGGATCGTCCAGAACGACAAAGGCCGGCAGGTTTTGATTCTCGCTACCGAGACCGTAGACAACCCAGGCACCCAACGTCGGCCGGCCGGGGAAAATCCTTCCAGTGTGCATCAAAAACAGCGACGCCTCGTGGGCCATGTGGGGAGACCACATCGAGCGAATGAGTGCGATGTCGTCGACGCGCTGGGCCAGGTGCGGCAGGATCTCCGAGAGCTCGATGCCCGATTCCCCATGCTTGGCGAACTTGAAGGGCGAAGGCATGAGTCCGCCGGCTTCACGAACGGTGCGCACCTCGCTGGCCATATCCCGGCCCGGAGGCTGCCCAGCGTATTTCTCGAGTGCCGGCTTGGGATCGAACAGGTCAACCTGGCTCGGCCCGCCATTCATGAACAACTGGATGACCGATTTCGCCCTGGGCTCGAAATGTGCTGCCCGCTCACCCAGGTCGTAGACGCGGCGGGACGGACTCGCCAGCGCGGGATAATCGTTTCCCAGCAGGGATGCGATTGCGGCGCCCTTCAGGCCGTGCGACACGCTCGAGAAAAAACTTCTACGGCTCAGGGTTCGCTCGATATCACCTGCCGGATTGTGGCGTTTCATGAAAATGTCGCTCCCTCAATCAAGATAAAGAAACTCAGCCGCGTTGAGAAACGTGTGTGACAGGGACGCGAGTGCGAGCCATACGGCCTTCATGGGAACCGGTTCGGGAGGCCGCTGCTGTTCGAGACGCATTCTCCATTCATTGGTCATGGCTCGCAAGGTTTCCTCTGCGTCTCGAAGCTCTTGCCTCGACGGCTTGCGACCAAACGTCGTACGATAGAGCCGATTGATCTGCTTTTCGTGGTCTCCTCCGGCCACCTCGATGATACGACCGGCCATATGATGCGCGTTCTCCCGGACGAGCTCCGCGTTCATGAGCACCAGGGCCTGCGAAGAGACGGTCGAGTATGATCGTTTGACACAGTTCGGAATCAGAAAAGGCGCATCGAACGTCTCGAGCATGGTCACCGGCTTGGAACGCCTCTGAAGCAAATAGATGCTTCGGCGGTAGCCATTCGTCGCAACCTTGCCGACGACTTCTCCTTCGGGGCTCACCTCCAACTCATCCGCCGGGCCAAAGGGCGTGGTATCGAGTCGGCCGGCAACTTTCAACAAGGCGTCGCGCAGCGCGTCGGCGTCCAGCCGGCGCAAAGGAAAACGGGAGAACAGAATGTTGCCCGGGTCCATTGCTTGCGCCTGCGCCGTCGCCCTGGAGCTCTGCCGATATGCGGCGGAAGTGACCATGAGCTGGTGCATCGCCTTGATGCTCCAACCCCCGCGCACGAACTCGGTTGCCAGCCAGTCCAGCAGTCGAGGGTGCGTGGGCGGCGTGCCGAGACGGCCGAAGTTTCCCGGCGTGCTGACCAATGCGGTTCCAAAATGATGCTGCCAGATCCGGTTGACCATCACTCTCGCCGTCAGCGGATGGTTGGCCTGAGTCAGCCAGCGCGCCAGCGCCAGCCGACGTCCACTTGTTTCCGTACTGTAGGGCGGCTTCTCAATCCGGTATGGAGACAGTCCGGTTGCAAGCACGGAAGGTACGCCTGGGCTGACGAGCGGACCGGGGTTGTCGGGTTCCCCCCGGCGCAACAACCGGTTGGACGTCGGCGTTCCTCCCATATCAAAGAGGGCACGAATTCTCGGCTCAGGCTCGAGCCTTTGCTTTTCGGCTTCAATCTGCTTGTCGAGCTCCGTCGCCGGTTTTCTGAATTCCTCGAAGGTCCGGGATATTTCCTTGAGCGTCACCTCCAACCGTGGTCCAAAATTTTTCGCCAGATATCGCTGAAGCTCCGAGCGCTCCTGGGCGGGCGTCGCCAGCGCCACCCGCATGTCCTCTCGGACGTCCTCGGGTAGCTCCTCGAGCTTTCGCGCCGTGAGGTTGTCCCGATATGGCGCCGCGAGATCGTCCATCAGCTGTTTGAGCTCGTCGATTTTTTGCTGGATCGGGGCGTTGTGTTCCTCCACTCGCCGTTGAGCCACCGTGGACCGGAACGGGAGGTATCGAGTGTTGTCATCGTCACAGTTGGCGCCGACCCCGATGCATCGAAGATTCGGCGACAGCCAATCGTACGGGTCAAATGCAGTTTGCAGAATGGCACTCATTCGATAATAGTCGCGCTGGGGCAATGGATCGTACTTGTGGTCGTGGCAACGCGCGCAGCCCATCGTCAAACCCAGGACGGCCGAACTGAGAATCTCGATCTCGGTGGCCACCACATCGAAGCGCTCTGGCACCAAGTTTTGCTCGGTACTATAGGTCGAGTCCGGTCCCAGACGAAGGAATCCGGTCGCCACCAGCTGGTCGATTTGCTCGGTGGTGAATTCCTCGGCTGCCCTGTAGTCCGAAAGCTCGTCCCCCGCGATCTGCTCTACCAGAAACCGATCGTACGGCTTGTCCGCGTTCAGGGAGCGAATCACATAGTCGCGATACTGGTAGGTGTAGGGCCGCGTATTGTCGGCGGAGACCCCGCCTTCGGAGTCCGAATACCCCGCGGCATCGAGCCAGTAACGCGCCCAGCGTTCTCCGTGATGCCGCGATTCGAGCAACCGATCAACCAGCCGCTCGTATGCCCGGGGCCGATCATCCGAGAGATAGCCGTCGATCTCCTCCGGCGACGGCGGCAACCCGACGAGATCGAAGTAAAGCCGCCGCATCAGGGTCGACCGCTCCGCTTCCACGGAGAAGCGCAGCCCCTTCTGCTCGAGTTTCTCGAGCAAGAACGCATCGATCGCGTTTTCGGACTGCTCGTCGTTGTCGACTCTGGGCACAACCGGGCGGCGGGGGGGTTGGAACGACCAGTGCTCGCGGTCCGCAGCCGTCACGATCGGATCAGTCTCTGGAATCACTTCGGACGCGGGAGCCTCATTGTTTGCCGGGGCTCCAGTTTCGATCCAGCGACGCAACTTGGCCAGCTCATCCGAAGTCAACCCTCGCACGGAAAACTGCTCTTGCAGCTTTGGCGGTGGCATTTCTTGCGCAACGATTCGCCGCACCATCAGACTCTCGTCCGGCTTGCCCGGCACGATCGCGGGTCCGGACTTTCCCCCCGCCAGAAGATTCGCCCGCGTGCGCAGGTCGAGGCCGGCTTGCTGCACGCGACGTCCGTGGCAGACGAAGCATTTCGGCCCGATGATCGTATCCATGATCTCGTGCTCGGTCACGGTAGCCACGTCTTCACTTCCCGCCCCGGTTTCGATCCAACGTTGGATGAGGCCAATCTCGTCCTCGGAAAGCTTGGATCCGGCAGCCGGCATCTTGCCCGACGAAACCAGACTCAGGAGCAAGCTCTCGACCGGTTTTCCCATGACGACGACCGGCCCGGACTCTCCGCCCTCCAGCACAGCTTCGCGAGTCTCCAGCGATAGACCCCCGGTCCGGGTCTCCGAATCGTGACAGGCCAGACAGTTCTTGCGGAACAACGGAAGAATGTGCGACTCGAAATCCGGTGGGGACTCTGACTGCGCCCCAAGTAACGAGACATCGAACCGTGGGAAGCAAGAAAGGACAAGCACGATAACGGCAAGCCGATGAGACCGAAGCGCGACTGCGGGATTCAGTCCACGATCTCGAATCATGGCTGCATCTTTCATGTGTGGATTCCAACAAGAGATTACTGGGAACAGCCCTGTACTCCCGTGCCTTTATCCTACACCGTCTGTCCGCCGTGAGGCAAGGCAGGCTACACTTCCGCAACGCAGCTCACGGCGTGAGCTGCCTATGCCTACGTGATCTCTGCGGCGCCTCCGAGAGAGAGGTAGACGTGCTACACTATTGGGATCTATGGCAAAGCACTCTTTTTTTTATCGGTGGATCGTTGGGGGGTTGGGGTTACTCGTGGCCACGGCTCTGGTTCCCGGAATTCGTTACGAGGGAGCGGTCCTCGGATTTCTGGTCCTGGCACTGATTTCTGGTCTGCTCAACGCCTTGCTCAAGCCGCTGCTGACCATTCTGACCTGCCCGTTGGTTCTGCTCACTCTGGGCCTGTTCATGTTGGTCCTCAACGCGCTGCTGCTGCAACTGGTCGGCACCCTCGGCCGTACCATCGGGATTCCGTTTTACGTCGATAGCTTCGGCTCCGCCTTCTGGGGAGGGATCCTGATAAGCATTGTCGCACTGCTGGCAACGATGTTCTTTGTTGAGGAAGAGTCGCGCTTTTAGTTTACACAGATGCTAGAATTCAATCCGGCTTTCACGTCTCCTAGAGGGACCGCAAAGTCGGGATGGTTGCTTTATACTTCCTATTGGCCCGGGAAAGACAGGAGGACGCAAGGATGGTACGTGCCAACCGCAGACTGTTGTATTGGAGTCTCGTTGTATTCTGTAGCCCGGTTTGCTGCCAAGATGTTTTGTGGGCAGCATCACCGAGCGAGTACCGAGATTCTGTAGTGACGTTCTATGACAACATTTTGGAATACGGCCGCGACGGCTACGGGAAGAAGACGCCGCTCTTCGTGGACGGCATTGCTGTGGAGACAAAGACGCCCGTTGTTGCTGCAAATGGCGATGTGATCTGCAACTTTGCTTTCCAACAATACCTGCTGCGAGGATTGGTAGGTTTGTCTTCCCTCACCGGGGAACAGAAATACCGCCGGGCGGCTTACCAAGCCACCGACTACGTCTTGAAGAACATGGTGAATGCAAAGTCCGGACTGATCTACTGGGGTAACCACGTGTATTGGGATCTGAATACGGACGCCCCGCGTTTTGCCCCTCACAACAGTCATGAGCTGAAACAAGATTTTCCCTATTACGAGTTCCTGTACGAGGTCAATCCCCAGGCCACCAAGCGATTCATCGAGAGCTACTGGAACGCACACGTGGACCTGGACGACCCGTGGATGATGTTTGGCCGTCACGCGCACATGGAGCGGCCGGGCCCACGCGGTAAGGTAAAGCCGGGGGAGTTGGCGTTTACCCTTGCCGCCGCGGACCTGTTCTATGCTGCGGGATTCCTATACTCCAAGACAAATGACCCCGTGTGGCGGGATAGGGCCGTCGGGCTGGCGGAACGGTTCGTCAGGCTCAAAGACCCGAAGACCGGACTTGCACCTGCGATTCTCGACGCTCATGACCCCGCATTCAACCGGGAGGCCCATCGGCTCAGTCTTGGACATCTTGGCGTAACCGTCCGAAACTTGCTCATAAACTATGGCCGACGAAGCGATTCCTATGCTCTGGGTCAGTTGTATTTGGCTGAGACGCTTTCAGGGGATTCAGCCGCCAGATTCCGCCAGTGGGCTTTGCAGGATCTGGTCGCCTACGCCAAGTATTGCTACGAGGAGAAGAGCAGGGCCTTCTACGAAATGCGCCGCACCGATACGGGTGAGAGAATCAAGTTTTCTCAGGTGCGTGTTGTACCAACCAAGGACTATCTTTCTTACCCGATGAGATTCCACGGGAACAAAGGGCTTCCTCTGCTGTTTCTTGCCTACGCCCGAGGCTACAAGCTGACGAGCGACGAGCGACTGAAGGAAACTGCGGAAAAGTGCCTGGACATCCTCGAGCTTGAAAGGGACAAGCCGGCGACCCTGTCCGGGCTCGCCAGTGAATTTCTGAAATCCGACATGGCCGCTTGTCTGATTCAAGGATTACTCGATCTTTACGAAGCGGAGGGTGACGGGTGGTACCTGGAGGCAGCGCGAGGTGTTGCTGATGACGCGCTGAGCCATTTCTTTACGGGCGAATTCTTCGTGGACTGGCCAAATGAGTTTCCGTCGAGTCGTGTGAATCAGAGCCTGCCGCTGGCCATGCTCAGGCTTTACGCAGTCTTGAACAAGAGTGGGGTTGCCCTACCGCAAGATATCGGCGGATACGGCATGTCGGCAAGCAACCCTAATGACATATCCATGTACTCCGGCCCCTATCGGTTCATGTGGGCCAAACACCATGTCGATATCGGGGCCGGGAACCTATCGGCTCGCGTGGGCGATTCCGTCCCTCATGGCAAGGCGTCGGACGGTCTCTCCAACCATCCGGGCGTGTGGCGTCTTAGCTCGCCGCATTTCTCCGGAAATGTGCTGGACAGCACCAAGGGAATGGTATTCGAGCCGCTCTGGAGGGTTTTGCCGTATGGTGTGAGAAAACTGAGCGACCGTGAGGCCCGCATCGAGCACTGGCAGTTCCAGAGAGGTTCGGTCAAGGGACCCTATCTCGGCATCACGATGAATTACAGCGTCGCCGCGGAGGACTCTCTGGACTGGACCCTGGAAATCACACCGCTCGAAGAGGGCTACGGAGACCTATCCCTGAGCGCCAAAGCGTATCTCAATGAGAAGGCCTCGCCTCAGTTCACCTTTTTCAGCCCAGTTGGTTTCACCGGCCTGGAGCTTCCGGATAACGAGGAGATCCTTGTGCACTCCCAAGCCAGCGCGGCCGAGAGGCGGCACAGATACCGGCACCCCCTTTTCTACAGCCGTATTGAAGATGCAATCCTGGTTTTCATGTTCCAACCCGGCGCCCCGATAGATCTCCTTGCCTCGGGACCGTCGCCGGGCAACCCCGGGGGCCATCGGGGCTTCGTCTGGCACATCGCGGACGCCAAGAAAGACAAGATATACAAACTGTCTGCCCGCATAAAAATACTCCCGTTCTCGCGTGCCAATGAACTGATGCCACACTACGAACAGTGGCGTGCAGACTTGCGCATAGGCAACGCAAACGGGCAGTGAACAGCGCCGTGGACAGGTTTGTGAAAAGACAGCCCTAATCGGGCCGTGATCACCACCCCCGAGCTTCACCATATGGTTGACGGATAAGCCTAGGTTGACGCTGGGACAGACCGACGAACTGGGCTACAACATCACTGACGATCCGCTTTTAGACGTCTCTCTCGGCGAGAGACGCGTACGGTTTACTCGTCTCTTGTCTTTCCGACCACGGGGCGGCCCTGCCGCTGCCACTGCTTCAAGCCACCCTTCAGGGCCCGGACATCGGTAACGCCGAGGGCATTCAGTACCAGTGCCGCACGGGCACTCGAGTTCTCGGTGGGTCAACTGCAGTAGGTTACGATAGGTTTTTTGGTATCCCGCAACTCGAGCGCTCGCTCTGCAAAGACCCCAATGGGGAGCGAAACAGCTCCAGGAATGTGACCGCGATCATAATAAGGCTCGTCACGAACATCGACCAGCAGGACTCCACCGGTGGTCATGAGCTTGCTGAGCTCCTCGACACTGATTCGCGGCACCGAGCTCATATCGTCTCCGGCGTAAAGCAGCAGGCCCGGGGCGGAACAGAACACCAGGAAAGCACCGGCGAGGAAAGTTTTGCGACGACAATGAGGCCAGCTCGACCAATCATTCATGAACTTTGACTTCCAATCAGCTTTGCTTTCCTCTCTTATCGGACCGGTAGGGCACCACCGTTAGACTGCGAACCCGCAACCTTTCATCAGCAAGAGCGCGGGCGTAAGAAGGACGCCGAAACCTTGAACAGGAGCAGTTTGCACTTGAGATTGGGCTTCATTTGGAACATCGTTTAGGTCTTTTACGATGCAGTGGGCATTACAGATGTTGTCGCCGCCGCGTTTACTCGATTCCGGATCACGATCCTTGCGCCTCTTGCCGGTCTCGGTACTTGCATTCTGGATCGTCGCCTGTCAACCTAACCCTTCATCGCAGCAGCCTGGTACGGTCCCAGCCGCCACAATCATGCACGATTTGATCTCTGAATCCGCTGAATCCTATGTCAAGCTCGCCCTCTCGGTAGGTGAGTACGACCAAGACTATGTAGACGCTTACTACGGGCCACAGGAGTGGCGGGAGGCGGTTCGAAGAGACAAGCCCTCACTCGAGAGCGTGCACCAGCAAGCGACGCGCCATATCGAGCGGTTGAGTGTGCTGGACGTCTCATCCGAAGAGGGCCTGACGCAGCTCCGTCACCAATATCTTTTGAAACAGCTGCAGTCGATGGCGGCGCGGGTCGACTTTCTCTCCGGAAAGAAGATGACCTTCGACGAGGAGGCCGCTCTCGTCTATGACGTCATTCCACCCAGCTATCCGGAAAGCCATTTTCAGAACCTCCTCGACGAGCTGGAATCTCTCTTGCCTGGGGACAATCCCGTCCCTCAACGTTACCTCGATTTCAAAAAGGCTTTTGTTGTTCCTCCGGAAAAGCTGGATTCAGTTTTTCGTGCCGCCATCAAGGAAGCGCGGCGCCGGACCACGCAGCACATCAAGCTTCCCGAAAACGAGAGCTTCGTCGTCGAATACGTCACCGATAAATCCTGGAGTGGCTACAACTGGTACAAGGGCAACGGTCACAGTCTGATTCAAGTAAACACCGACTTTCCCATCTACATCGACCGGGCCATCGATCTGGCCTGTCATGAAGGTTATCCTGGACACCACGTCTACCATCTCCTGATCGAGGATGCCCTGGTACGCCGTCGCGATTGGGTCGAGTTCACTGTCTACCCTCTCTTCAGCCCACAATCGCTGATCGCGGAAGGCTCCGCCAATTTCGGAATCGACGTCGCCTTTCCTGGTGAAGACCGCGTTCGCTTCGAGCGTGACGTGCTGTTTCCTCTGGCGGGACTCGACCCCGCGCACGCCGAAACGTATTACCGAGTGGCGGAGTTGGCAGCAAAGCTGAACTACGCCGGCAACGAGGCGGCACGTCGCTACCTCGATGGAGAGATCGACCGTGAAGAGGCGTCGCGATGGCTCCAGCGCTACTCTCTGATGTCACTGGAACGTTCGCGCCAGCGTGTCCGCTTCATAGACCAGTATCGAAGTTATGTCATCAACTACAACCTGGGCCAGGATCTTGTTCGTAGCTATATCGAGGCCCGCGGAGGTACAGAGGACGAACCCGAGGTTCGATGGGAGGAGTTCAAGAAACTACTCTCGTCCCCGCGCCTCCCTTCAGGTCTGAAATAGTCAGAGGAAGCATGATCGAACTGCAAAGTTATCTTCAAGGAAAGTGGGTCCGGGGAGCCGGGACCACGGCAACGCTGGTCAATCCCGCGACGGAAGAGCCCCTGGCCACGGCGTCCACGGAAGGCTTGGATTTTCGCGCAGCTCTGGAATTCGCGCGCTCGGTAGGTGGTCCTGCGCTTCGGACGCTGACGTTCAGTGCCCGGGGCGAGATCCTGCAATCGGTAGCTCGTACCATGCACGCGCACCGCGACGAGCTGATCGAGCTCTCGATTGCCAACGCCGGAACGACCAGGTCCGACGCGAAATTCGATATCGACGGGGCGTCGGCGACGCTGGCCGCCTATGCAGACCTGTCGCGTGAGCTCGGGGACACTCACATTTTGGCCGACGGAGAAGGAACCTTGCTCGGGCGCAGCAAGCGGCTCTTCGGCCAGCACGTGTACCTGCCTCGAGAAGGCGTTGCGGTCCATATCAACGCCTTCAACTTCCCGGCTTGGGGCCTGGCCGAAAAGGCGGCTACGGCACTGTTGGCAGGAATGCCGGTAATCAGCAAACCTGGCACGAGCACCGCCCTTCTCGCGCACCGGATTGTCCAGCTCATCCTCGAGGATAATCTTCTTCCCGAAGGCACCCTCTCCTTCATCGCCGGGAGCACTGGGGACCTGCTCGATCATCTGCACGGCCAGGATGTCCTCGCATTCACGGGATCCGGCGAGACTGGAGCCATGCTTCGTCAAGGCAAGGGGATCGTTCACGAGGCTGCCCGTATCAATGTCGAAGCCGACAGTCTCAACGCCGCGGTTCTCGGACCTGATGTCGATGTTGGATCCGAGTTGATCCATCTCTTCGTCAAAGACATGGTTCGGGAAATGACCCAGAAAACAGGGCAGAAGTGTACCGCCACGCGCCGAATATACATTCCACAGAACAAGGTAGAAGCGATTCTGGAACACATGACGGAGTTGCTGCAGGAGGTCCAGGTTGGGAACCCCTCCCTCGATCACGTCACGATGGGACCGCTGGCGACCGCGCAGCAATTGAAGGACGTGCGCTCCGGTATCGCCAAACTTCAATCGTGCACTCGGACGGTAGCGGGCAGTGCAATGGAAGTCGCCGGTCCTGTGGAGACGGACAAGGGATTCTTCGTCGGGCCCGTGCTCCTTCACTGCAATGAACCTTCGGCCGACGACCCGGTTCACAACTTCGAGGTGTTCGGTCCAGTGGCGACCGTGATGCCCTATGACGGGACCGCTGCGGGAGCCGTCCGGTGGGTAACCGCCGGAGGAGGGGGTCTGGTCTCGAGCGTTTACTCCGACGACCGAACCTTCGTGACAGAAACGGTGCGGGGCATTGCCCCATTTCATGGGCGCGTGACGATCAGTTCCACAAAGGTAGCCACCCAGACCGTACCTCCGGGGACCGTGCTACCTCAGCTCGTGCATGGTGGACCCGGACGCGCGGGCGGTGGCGAGGAGCTCGGCGGGACACGTGGCCTGACCTTTTACATGCAACGGGTTGCGCTACAAGGCGACCGTCCCCTGGTGGAAATCATTTCGGGGAAGAGGTAGAAGAGCTATCAGCATTCAGCTCTCAGCGCTGACTGGCGCAACGCGCCAGTCGCTTGGGAACGTAACTGCGCAGCGCACCGTGAAAAAACGTGGTTTTTGACGATTTGCTAAGTTACACGCATAGCAGCAGATCCGCGAGCAGTTACTTAAGAGCGTTCAGCTACCAGCCGTTTGGCACTATCTTTAGAATGTGCACCATGCACTATCTTTCCAAGTCCCGTGCGTAGCGAAAAGCCGCTGTGTTTTAGTTGTTGGCTGACAGCTAAATCCAAAAGCTCAAAATGATCTGGTCTTCATCTTTTGTTCGATTCTCTGTCCTCCTGCTTTGCCTTTCGGGCTGGGCTTCGTTGTCGTTCGGTCAGTCCGCTCAAAGCGCGATACTCGACAGAAGTGTCATCGAGGACCGGCTCGATGATTTTCCTGGGGACAATCAACAGCGTCAGAAAAGTCTCAGCCAGCTGTTCGTCGAAGCGGGATGTGAAAACATCTCCGAACAGCAGGTGTCTCTGACATCGGCCCCCAATACGATTTGCACCCTGAAGGGTTCAAGCAACGCGGTCATCGTGGTCGGAGGCCACTTCGACAAGGTGCATCGGGGAGATGGCGTCGTCGACAACTGGAGCGGCGCTTCCCTTCTCCCGAGTCTCTACCAAAGCATTGCCGTCCAGCAGCCTCGGCACTCGTTCGTTTTCATCGGGTTCACCGACGAGGAAAAGGGACTGGTCGGATCCAAGCACTACGTCCTGAACCTGACGGTCGAGGAAAAAGAAAGCATCCGGGCCATGATAAACCTCGATACTCTAGGCCTTGGACCCACGAAGGTGTGGATGTCGACTGCAGACCCCGAACTTTATAGATTGCTCGAGGAAGTGAATCTCGATCTCCGGCTACCTATGTCCGTCTATAACGTGGAAGGACTCGGGGTTAGCGACTCAGAAGCTTTTCGCAAGGCTGGTATGCCCACAATCATGTTTCATTCCGTCACGCGCGAAACCCTGTCGCTACTGCACAGCGAACGGGACCGATTGGACGCAGTTCAGCTTGAAGATTTCTATCAGACCTTTCAACTCGTCGCCGCCTACCTGAATCACCTGGACGTGACGCTGCCGTGAGGAATACGGGCTCGCTATTCAGCCGGCAGGCTTGTATTCCAGATATCTCGGTGGATCTTCCAACGGCCTACCTTTTCCTTCCATATAACTATGTACTTCCCTCGGTCGAGGATTTGATCGTCCGGACCAATAAGGCTGTACTGACCCATCTCGTTCGCCGTGGCACCGAATTGCTCCACTTCCACGGTTTCCAATCGGACCGTTTTGACGCCCCCGTCGATTGCTCCCTGCCAGAATTCTTGAAGGGCCTTCCGTCCAACGACGAAATCGCTGTTCGTTGACATGACGGTTCCCGTTTCAGTGTAGAGCCGCGCCATACCCGCTGCGTCGCCACGAGCAAAAACATGTGCAAACTCCTTGTTGGCCTGTTCGATCGCAGCTCGAATATCGCTTGCTTGCGAGCTCATTCCGTTCCCTCCTGTTATTAGCTATCAGCACTCAGCGATCAGCAATCAGCGGTATTGAGGAAGACACCTCCGCGGCCGGCGGCTGCGGCCTACTAACGCAAAGCACTGGCGAACTCTTCAATAGAGGATTGTCTTGCTGCGGAGTCCTATTTACAAGCCGAGATCTGGAGGTTGTAGGCTGAGAGCTGAGAGCTGAGAGCTGAGAGCTGAAAACTAATGCACCAATTCGTTCATTGGATAGACAATTTGAGTTTGATTGGTACTGCCCACCAGGAGGATCACGATCGGCTTTTTCCAGCCGGCCTCGTAGAGTCCGATCCGGCGGCTGAGGAACGGGGCCGCGTGCTGCAACTGGATGGTCAGATCCCGATGTCCCACGGCGTCGAAATCTGCTTCCGAAGTCTCTGCGGCGGGAGTAAGTCGGACGAACGGGAGTTGCTCCTGCAGGTACGTGTATAGAGATCTCTCGTAACCGCTCTCCACCGTCGTCGGCGCAGGCTGCCACTTGCGAATCATATTGAGCACGACGTTTCTGGAATTCATCGCATACTGAGCCGCGCGAAGCGGATGGCTGACCGACGTCCAGCCACGCATCCATAGAAAGGCCCCGACCCCCAGTAGCAACCATCGCCAGAGAAAATCATCTCCATCGTTGCTGAAGATCAAGAGCGCGACCAGAACCAGGGCAATTCCCGTCCAGAGTTGACGGAAGACAAACTTCGATAAGGGCGATTCACTGAGGGCGGCAATCAAAGCTCCACCTCGGGTAACATTCGAAAGTTAAAAAGACAAAAAAGTTTTGATTTCACTAATCCTATCGGCGAGATCAATCCCCGGGATTAACAAAGCTGATTTCAATGGCTGGACGGATACGGTCTGCTTGCAAACGGCTCGCCGAAGGCGAGTTGCAGCGGTCGACCACAGTAGATACGATACCCAACGTATCCATCCGCCTCAGGGAAGATATGCGATGCGGCTGCGAGTCGAATGTTATGCGGGCTACAAAGGGGATGAGCGGCCGGTGAGCTTCTTCCTCGGAGAAACCCTCTATCAAGTTACCGAACTGCAAGACGCCTGGTACGGTCCCGAGGCCACCTTCTTCCGGGTTCAGGCAGACGACGGCCACACGTATATCCTGCGTCACCACAATGCCACAGATTCAGACGACTGGACTCTCGAGTCATTCCGCAGAAAAACCGAGTAGCCGCAGACGTCCTGTTTGGGACGTCGCGACGTATTGGAACGGCTCTTAAGTAACTGCTCGCGGATCTGCTGCTATGCGTGTAACTTAGCAAATCGTCACAAACCACGGTTTTTTCACGGTGCGCTGCGCAGTTACGTTCCCAAGCGACTGGCGCGTTGCGCCAGTCAGCGCTGAAAGCTGACTGCTGACAGCTCCTTTAAGCGAAGATCTCGTTGACGGGGCCGTACGCGTCGTCCTCGGCCGCAAACGGGATGTACTCGAAACCTCGGCCAAGCGGATCATCGTATCGGACGGTGGTCCAATCGATTCCGAGCGCGGAGTAAAGCGTGGCCGAAATATCCTCGGGACGAACAGGACGGTTTTGTGTCCATCCCGGATCCGTCGTATAAGCTCCGGTGTCGTTGGTTGCACCGATGACGCGGCCGCCCGCGGCGCCTCCGCCCGCAAACACCGCGAATTGTTGCAGGTAGTGGTCCCGGCCCGCCTGACTGTTGAGTTCCGCGACCGTGCGCCCAAATTCACCGAGCGTCACGATCATGGTCTCGTCCAGCAACGACTTTCCCTCCTCGACTCCTGGGAGCGCGGAAAGATCTTCCAGCAGGGACGACAGGCCAGAATCCAAATCCCTGGCTCTCGGGTAAATACCGGTGTTGGGATCGTAGATCGCCGAATGGTGATCCCACCCGCCCAGGTTGATCTGAACAAACCGAGTTCCCAGGTTCGAATCTACGATATTCCGGGCGACGATGCAGGAATCGCCGAAGGAGGAGCCGCCGTAGCGGTCACTCTCCTCGGCTTCGAATTTGAAGACCCCATCGACTTCATCGTCGTACATCAGATTCTGGGCTGCCTCGTAGAATGACCCCATCGACTCCGCCGGCTTCCCCAAAGGAGAATCGATCCGCAAATCGCCGTCCATCAGGTTCAGTCTCTCGATCCTCGTATCGAATCGCTCCTGGCCGTCCGGATGGGTGCTTTGTGTCAAACCCTCCGGATTGGGGTTCAATGTAAAAGGCGAGAACTTGCTATCCAGGTACCCGGGGCCAACGACACGATTCGTATTCAGCGCGACGAAACCAGGGAGCTTGCCCTCGGGATTATCCTTTTCCAACGCAACCACGGCGCCAACATTCGGAGCGATCTTGCCAAGGCCTGATGTCGGATTGCGCGCAATCTGGGTCCAGCTTTGGGCCAGTCCGTGCACAGCCGCCCAGGCCTGCACCGATCGCACGATCGTCAGCCGGTCCAGCTGATTCGCCAAGTTCGGCATGAGTCCTTGAGGGAAGCGGACGTCGCCATAGGACGTCGGGGCGAAGTCGGACGGGGTCCAAGGTCCTTCCTTCAGATCGAAGGTGTCGACGTGGCTGGCCGCGCCCAACAGGAAAACGAAGATACAGTTTCTCGCCGTGTTCTGAGTGGTCACCTCGTCGGCAGCCATCAACTCGAGCGGACGGGCGACTCGCGCCAGGTAGTAACCCGACACCCCGGTTCCGGCAAGCTTGAAGAACTGGCGCCGGCTGAATCCCGGGCCGCCGAAGAGCCCGCTGGCGGCTCGAGGTTGGCGACAACATTCCGATCTATTCCTGATGGCCATTTAGTGACTCCCTCTTCTAATTGTAAAGAAAATCTATCTTGTTCAACATCACCCACTGCAGATCCTCTGCTCCTTGGCGCCGATCCTGGGACAAAAATTCCAGCCCCATTTCCAGCTCAGCCTCCGTCGGAAATCGGCTCAGCGTGGTCAAAAACAGCTCCTCGACAACTTGCGCATCCGTCAGATCGGACGCGATTAACCCCGACACGGTCGAGTTCGGATTGTTCCCGCGGATCCGCGAAGTAATAAAGGTGCTGTTCATCATGTTGAGCGCTTGCAGGATGGTCGCGTCTCCGCTGCGAACGTCTTGATCGCGATTCCCGCGCAAGAACGCGTTGAGCAAATCACTTACCAGGCGATTCCGACGCGGCTCGCTTGTGTCGGGCAGTTGCATGGCCCACTGGACGGGCTCGGTGTAGCCCGACGGCAGCAGAGTGCTGTTGATCCCGGTGCTCATCGTGATGGCGTCGTGGATCTCTTCCGCCCAGAGGCGACGAACATTCTTGCGCGCAAAGTAGGCTTCGTACTCCACACTCCATTCATCCAGGAAAAGCGCCGAAAGCTGGTACGCGCTCGAGTCGGCCAGGAGTCCGAGAAAGTAGCGAAGGTCGTATCCACTGCCGATGAAATCGTCCGTGAGCGCTTCCAGCAGCGCCGGATGCGTGGGTTGCAGGGCCCACCCTTCCGGGGGTGGATTCGCTGGATCGAGGCGCGCCAAATCAAACTGGTCCGCCGGTTCGACGATTCCGAGGCCGAACATCTCCTTCCACAGATAGTTCACGATCGCTCTGGCAAACTGGCGGTCCTGGGTCAGGTTGTTGGCAAACCGCTCGCGATAGGTTGACCCACCGGCTTGCTGCTCTGAAAAAATGTAGAAGGGCTCGACGACAGCATCTCCGTCGATGGGGGTACGCGGAGTCCGATTGCCAAAGTCCGTGTTGAGCAAGTAGTCTCCAAAAGCGCGATCGGTGACGCGCCAGTATGATAGCTGGCGCTCTTCCCGGTTACGGACCGGTCGCATGGAGGTTCGTGAAAAGAACGCGGACATTTGCCAGGCCTCGCTCCGCTGCATACCCGCCGCCCAGAGATTCACGTCCTCGAGGTGTCCCGCGCCCGAGTGGCACAGCAGACAATCGAAGTTGCTCAATCCGAGAAACTGCGTCGCGGTGCGGACCAGCAGCGTATCCGCCGTGTCCTGCGGCGGTCCCATGGGGGTGATGCCACCGACAACGTAGTTGGCCTCGCCCACTTCGTTGCTCTCGCCGCTGCCCGTGATGACATCCCGGACAAAGGAGTCGTAGGGCTGCCCGGTAGCAACAAAGTTACGAATAGATGCGTAGAAGGCGTTTCGCCCCGGAGGAAACCGGCGTACGTTGGTCGATCGCTCCGTGTTCTTGAGCAGATCTCCGAAGTACATGGTCCATTTGTCCACGAACTCCGGAGTGTCGAGCAGCGCATCGATGAGATTGGACCGCTTGTCCGAACCGGTATCGGAGAGAAACGCACGAGCCTCGTCCGCAGTGGGAATGCTCCCGGTCAGATCCAAGTGGGCGCGTCGCAAGAACTCTGCATCGCTGGAAAGGGGCGCGGACGGAATATCATCCTCCTCCATCTTTCCGAGGATGTGCTCGTCCACATAGCTCCGGCGTGGGATCTCTCCAGCGGATACAAAATTCGCATCCACTCCAGACGGCGCGGCGGGCTCGGACGCAGACAGCAGACGCTGGCTCACGACAATGGAGGTGATCCGGGACATATCCTGAAGATGCCGGCGAAATCCGATCTGAAATAGCTCTGGATTCTGCTGGTAGTCGCAGTCGCCGACCCATGGGGTTGTCGAGTGGGTTGTCGCGCTCGTACCGATCGCTGGCGCGATTTCCTTGTCTCCGGAAACTCGCGAAACTGTTTCGGCAGCAGCCGCAGCCGCTACCAGGGAAAAAACCATTGCCTTGAACAAGAGTCGAAATGACATCGGGGTTCACTCCTTCGTTGCACACTCCACCACAGGAATGGGTCTTCAGACATCGCCCATTCAGGGCACCTTCGGGCTATTGGGGAAGATGGGGACCTTCTTCACCCCCGCCGATTCGGGGAGATGACACGACACGGCGGTCATCGGATTCAAACACGGTGGTCCTCAAATGGTTTCGTTTCAGTGCAAGAAAATCGTTTCGTCGTACCCCATCTTCCGTTTGGTGGCCTGCCCGCGGTTTGCTATGATCGAGAAATGGTCGAAGCGAACATCAAGCGAGTGACGCCGGAAGAGGCCAAGGAGCTTTTGGAATCGGAAGAGGGGTACGTCTATCTGGATGTGCGCACCGTGTCTGAGTTTGAAGCCGGACATGTCCCGGGAGCCAAGAATGTGCCAGTTTTCGAGCCGAGCCCCTTCGGCAGGGGGATGGCACCCAATCCTCGATTCGTTGAGATCGTCGAAGGCAGCTTCGGCAAGGACGTCAAGTGCATCACCGGCTGCGAAAAGGGAGGACGTTCGCTGCAGGCCGCGCATTTGCTGCTGAGATCGGGCTTTACCAATGTCGTCGACATGCGCGGAGGCTTCGGCGGCGAGACCGATCCCATGGGTCAGGTCACATTTCCCGGCTGGTCAACACGAGGCCTCCCGACCACCACGGAAAGTCCCAGCGAAGACACCTACAAGGCCTTGTCCAAGGCCAATGGGGTGGGGCCACAATGAAGCCCTGCTTGATCGGACAAACCAAGTTATATTCAGTTTGATCAATAGTTACTACGATCCGAAACCCCTTTCTTGAAACCGCATGGGGTCGAAAGGCTTCAGATCAGGGCGGGCCTTGCCGTTGGTCATCACATCCGCAATGGCGACGGAGGTGGCGGGTGCCATCGTCACCCCCAGGAGCGCGTGTCCGGCGGCGACAAACAAGTTGTCGGACCTTCCCATAGCGCCCAGAACCGGCAGTCCGTCCGGGGTCACCGGGCGCATCCCCACCCAGCTGGAGCTTCCCCGCCCGAGCCTCGCCTCGGGTACGAACTCCGCGGTAGCAGCCAGCAGGCTGGCGACCCTTCGATGATCGAGGTTTTCGTTCACACCTGAGAGCTCCAGCGTTCCTGCGATTCGATGAGTTCCAACAAAAGGGGTCACGGCGGCCTTGGCCTCAGACAAATAGAGCGGATGGTGAACCTTGATCTTGGGCAGGTCCACCGTAACGCTGTAACCTTTGCCAGCCTCCATGGGGAGGCGATAGCCGAGCGCGGCGGAGATCTTTCCGGACCATGCGCCCGCCGCTATGAGGAATTGATCCGCTTCAATCCTTCCCGCGCTGGTAACCAGTGCCCGGAGTGTGCGGTTTTTCCACACGCCCCCATGGACCATAACCGGCGACCGTATTTCGACTCCAATCTCGCCCAGCTTCTGAACCAGACCGGCACTGAGAGATTCGGGACGGACGTGCCGCTCCCTGTCGACGAAGAAGCCTCCTCGTACTTTATCCGAGAGCGCGGGCTCCATGGCCGCCAATTCCCCGACGCTCAATGGCTCAGGTCTTTCGTAACCATACCCGTGCAGTCGTTGCAGTTCCTCGAGGGTGTGCTCCAGGTTCGATTCTTTCAGGAACACGAACAGGAGCCCTGCACGGTGCATTTCAAACTGCACCCCGTCTTCCCGGAAGCCATCATAGAGATCCATGGTTTCACGGTTCAGCTGGGATATGGCCTCCAGGCCGGCTTCAAAATCCGTCCGATTACAATGTTGCCAGAATTGCCAGAGCCAGCTGGATAATCCGAGGAGGGCCGAAGGCTTGATGTACAGAGGACTGTCGCGCCGGAACAGCCAGCTCAGGGCGCCGAGCTTCAGGTCGGGAGTTGGGAGGGGACCGGAAAGCGACGGCACGATCCACCCCGCGTTGCCAGAGGAGCAGGCCGCTCCTGGTTTTCCTTTTTCGAGAATCGTTACTTCCATCCCTCGGCGGCGCAACTCGTATGCACACGCCAGGCCGATGACTCCACCGAGCGGCTCGGCAAGCTCATGTTCGTGACAATGAACCCGACCCGCGGGAACAACTCGCCCTGGTGATGCTCGACCTTGGCGACGATCCGTCGCGGCCTCGACCAGCTTTCGGCCTGATAGCGGAAGCTCTTGTAGCGCACCAGTGGCTTGCGGCTGGGCCGACCTGGAGGACGAAACAGGATGTCGGCAATCTCCCACTCCAGGCTCTTGTTGGACGGGATGCGTATGGCATACTGAACGCCGCGCTCTTCCAGGGTCTCGTAAACCTCTGGCTTGGCGAAGGCGGCGTCTGCTCGAAAGACGATCTCTTTGCCTTGCTCCTGTTGAAAATCGATCTCCGGCAACAGAAGCTCGTCCCAGTCCTCGGCGCTATGCACGTTACCCGGCCGCAGCTTGGCCGCCAGACAGTCCCCGTGACTATTGAACAGAAACAGCGGATGGTAACACACGGACTCGAAGTGGCCATTGTAGGCGCTGCCTTCCTGCTGACCATGCACCGGACTCTCGCTTGAGTCCATATCCAACACTACGCGATCAGACTTGTCCAGAGCCTCGGCCTGTGCGAGTGTCTCTCGGTTCAGAGCCATCAGCCCGATCAGATTCTCTTCTCGCGTCAGCAGCTCCGTCTCGAACCAGTGTAACGTCGAGGTCAGCGCCGCACCGCGATCCCAGTTTTTCTTCGAGCCGATCAAGCGAAAGGTCGGATCAACTGAGACCCGCGCGGCATCGTTAAGGTCTTCGTAGCCTGCCAGGCGACTATAGACCGATTGCCGCAGCAGATCGACGAGCGGGAACTGTTTGTTCAAGCCTTGCCGCGTGTCGTTGAGATGCTCGTCTATGAGTCGTCCCATCCCCAGCCGTTCGTCCAACTCGCGGACCAGAATCAGGCCACCCTCGGAGGTGACTCGCGATCCCTGAAAATCAACTTTGAGTAATCCGTTAAAGCTGAGTTGAAACCCCTTTCGTTCTTTTTCACCCATCGGGTGTTGCCCTCCAATGTGTCCTTATCATTCTCCGACGCTTATAAATAGGGATGCTGAAGGCGCCTGAAAGGTTGATATATTTCATTCAAATTGGAAATCCGGGATGAAATGACCACCGGACGTCATCCGTTCTCGGGTAGTTCTGTCCCCGATACTCTGGCCTCCATTATCAGCAAGCACCCGGATCCAATAGCTCGCTACGTTCGGAATTCACCCGACCAAGTTGGGCGCATCGTTGATAAACTGTTGGCGAAATCTCCGGATGAGCGGTATCAAACGGCCAGGGGCCTGAATGCGGACTTACGGCGTCTGAAGCGTGAGTTGGATTCCGGTGGCGTAACGGTCGCTCCTGGTACAGAAACAAACGAAGAATCCTCCATTGCCGTTCTTCCCTTCGTGGACATGAGTCGTGACAAAGAAGAGGAGTACTTTTGCGACGGGTTGGCGGAAGAGCTTATCAATGCCTTGACGAAACTAGAAAACCTGCGGGTCGTGTCTCGGACCTCTGCTTTCTCATTCAAAGACAAGGGACTGGACGTAAGGGAAATTGGTCGGAAGCTGGACGTGAAGACTGTGTTGGAGGGGAGCCTACGCAAGGCCGGCAACCGGCTCCGCATCACCGCTCAGCTGATCAACGTGGCTGACGGATACCATCTGTGGTCCGAACGGTACGATCGCGAGATGGAGGATGTCTTCGATATCCAAGATGACATTACCCTGAAGATCGTAGATGCACTAAGGATTCGGCTCATGGGGCATGAAGAACGTATGGTGACCAAACGCCACACCGAGAACGTCGATGCCTACAATCTATATCTCAGGGGCCAGCATCATCTTTACAAGTTCACCCGCGACGGAATGGACAAGAGTATCGAGTGCTTCGAGCAGGCTTTAGTACTAGACCCAAAATAAGCGAGGTATGAGCTCGCTCGGAAAATCGTTTGCCTTTTCCGAATATCTCGTGGATTTCAGCTCCTTGTGCGTAACAGGGAAAGCAAAGAGAAACACAAGAGACAAACCTTCCATTGGTTGTCTGGATCACTTGATCTTGTTTGTCTCTGTTATGCCCTTCCTTTCGCCCGCCACTCTTGCTCCGCCGGGGGTACGGGCTCACCCGCCGGCGAGGCGCCTTCAAGTAAACCTGAGTTGCCTGATATAGTCGAACGTCGCCAAAAAGGTTTCGAGATGCTTGCTATAGGCCAATATCCTGTAAACGAGGCGACGACCGGTTCTTACAATCTGACAGGGTATTTGCACAAAGTTCACCAGGAAGCGTTTGAACTCCATCCTCAAGATATCACGACGTACTGTCGGCGCCTGCGTCACCAGGCCATACCAGGCCTTCAGATTCCACGCCAGCGATGCGATGACCATGTAGGCCCAGTTCGATACCAGACTGTCCGAAGGCATCCTCAAGGCGTTCACTCCACTCTTGAGCTGACCGATGACGTTTTCCTGGTTGCAGCGATCGTTGGCAAAAAGGACCACTTCTCCCATCGTCATCTCCCGATCGTTGGTGATGTAGAAGAAGTACCGGACCTCATCAAACAGCCGGTGCTCCCCCTTTTCGATCGTGAGGTTCTTCCGAACCACAACCATGCGATAGGTTTTCTTACAGTGTCCGGGACGATAGTCAAACTCGGCGACCTGCTCGCTCTGCAGGCGGATGTTCTTGAATTCTCTCTCCTTGATTACTTGTTCTTTGACGTTTTCCGGACGGCGCCGTTCTTCGCTCTTGACCTCATAACGAGGAGGCCGCTCGAGCGGTTTCCATTGTCTCTCCGGCAGGGCATCGGCCATCCCGACCAGGTTCGGCTTGGCGTCATAACCAAAGACAAAACCAACCCGCTCGTCCCAGCGATCGAAGTTTCTCGTCAGCGAGAAATCCGTGTCGCCCCGAAGCCAGACCTTCGTAAACACCGACGACACCAGATCGATTGCCCGGTCCATCCACTCGGCCGCTCCGTCGGAAGAGGGACGGTTGCCCGGCCGATTCATCAGATAGAGGACCTCATTCGTATTGGCCAAGGTCACGATCAACGGTGCGTAACCCCAGATCCCGTTGTAGGCAATGTCCATTCCTTCCTTGCATTCCCCCAAGGTTCCGGCGACGGTCCCGTCCACGTCGATGATGGCCTCCTTCCGGAAGGAAGCATCCTGCAACTTCCACACCTTGGTTCGGGTTTCATTGATGGTTTCCTGAAGTCCGAAGATCCAATCCTCATCGAAACGACGGAGGAAATCTCCAGCCGTCGTGGGATCCGGAATCCTCTCGGCTCCCAGTCCGTTCATGTAGGTCTCATCCTGGCGCAACCGCTCGATATCTTCGAGACAGGTTCCACCCGACAAGACGTTGTATGCGATGTTCAGTACATGATCGGATTCCCAGTAAGGAAAGTGGTACTTGAGCAAAACGATGTTTCTGTTGATATCTTTGTCCAATCCAAGCTTACACACGAGCTTGTGAATGGCTCCGATACCACCAGATCCGATGGCGCGCGTTCTCTCGGCGATCTCGTAGTAGGTGTTGGAGTCCTTGAACATAGGATCGGACCGGTCCTCAAACTGATTTCTTTCCAACCGGCGTGTAAGATTTTGCTTGTCTCGGAGGAGGATTCTGTGGTTTCTTTTATTCACCTGGAATGTGCTCCTTTCGGGATGTCTTGTAAGTATATCAAACGCATTTTATCCCGTAACGGCGCACGTTCCAGGGCTTTTCTTCCTCCTCATGCAAAAAATCACGCTGGACTAAGGACTAGATGACACCTATGCGCTTGCTCACGCCGGTTTGGGACTTTCTTACATGCTGCTTGGGGCTCTAGGTTGGGAACAACCACGGGAAGTGATGCCAAAAGCTAGCGAGGAAGCACGAAAAGCTCTGAATCTTGATGACGCCATAGCAGAAGCTCACCGGTGTTTAGGTTTAGTCCTGCACTACTACGAATGGGACTGGAAAAGTGCTGAGAGCGAGTTTAAGGAAGCCATTAGCCTCAGCCCCACTGACGCTTCACTTCGTACGATGTATCTGCATCTTCTTGTTTATCTGAGTAGATTCGACGATGCCATGGCCGAAGCCGAGCAAGCCCTCAAGCTTGACCCTGTTTCGATTGAAGCAAACAGAGCGCTGGCCCACGTTTTGTACCACTCGCGGAAGTATGACGCTGCAATCGAGCAGTGCCGCAAGACAATTGATCTGGATCCCAACTACTTGCCGATCTACTGGTACCTAGCGGGGGCCTGGCTTGGCAAAGGTGAATACGATGCCGCTGTTGGAGCGTCGCAGCGCGGCTTGAACCTAAACAAGGATGACCCGATAAACAAAACATGGCTTGGTGCTGGCTATGCGTTGATGGGAAGAAAAGAGAAGGCACTGCAAATCTTGGACGAGTTAAAGGAGCAAAGGAGGAAGCAATATTTCCCTGCATATCATATTGCAATGGTTACTTCCTCACTTGGTCAGATGGATGAAACCTTTGAATGGCTCAATAGGGCTTATGAGGAAAAGGATGGTCTTCTTACAGAGCTTGGCCACGTTCCACTCTGGGACCCCCACCGCGACGACCCTCGCTTCCAGCACTTGCTACGACGAATGAACTTCCCGACCCAAACATGAGCGAGTCGCCTCTATGCGCACTGACATGATCGGCACAACCGTTTCGCATTACAAGATCCTCGATAAGCTTGGCGGTGGTGGCATGGGTGTCGTTTACAAGGCGGAAGACAGCCGCCTGGGTCGGCACGTAGCTTTGAAGTTTCTCCCCGAGACCCTTGCGCAGGACCATCAAGCGTTGGAGCGGTTCCAACGTGAGGCCAAGGCTGCTTCCGCCCTCAATCATCCAAATATTTGCACTATCTACGACGTCGGAGAACAGGAAGGCCAACCGTTCATTGTCATGGAGATGCTCGAAGGCCAGACCCTGAAGCACCGAATCAGCGAGGGACCAATAGAAGTCGATCAGTTATTGGATCTTGGGATTCAAATAGCAGACTCACTGGACGCGGCTCATTCTGAAGGCATCGTTCACCGAGATATCAAACCGGCCAACATTTTCATCACGAAGCGCGGTCATGCAAAGGTCCTGGACTTTGGACTGGCGAAACTCACGGAATCACCCACAGAAGCTGGTTCTGCGATGCCGACGGCACAAGCACCAGACGATCAGTTGACCACTCCGGGCACCGCGATGGGGACTGTCGCCTACATGTCACCGGAGCAGGCTAGGGGAGAAGAACTAGGTCCATCGACGGATCTGTTTTCCCTCGGGGTGGTCCTGTACGAAATGGCCACGGGGAAGCAGCCTTTCTCTGGGACAACGACTGCGGTGGTATTTAACGAGATTCTCGCCAAGGATCCAGCATCGCCGGTTCGGTTGAATCCAGACTTGCCGGATGGGTTGGAACACATCATAAACAAGGCGCTGGAGAAGGATAAGGAAGTACGCCATCAATCTGCCAAGGACTTGCTCGCCGATCTGAAACGATTGAAGCGGGATACGGACTCCGGTAAATCAGCAGCGAGTGTAGCTGCTGATTCGCCGACTCCGCAGAAGAGTCGAGTGTCTATTTGGACAGCAGCGACAGCTGCCGTTGTCTTGATTGTTGCCGCCGCTCTTGTGTGGTTCTGGCCGTCTTCAGTCGTGCAAGATGAGGTTTTCGATTCTGTTGCTGTTCTCCTGGAGAATCGGAGCGGTGATGCAGAGATGGAGTACCTGAGTGATGGGATTGCTCAAGGGATCATCAACCGACTTTCCCAGTTGCCCAGTCTGCAGAAGGTCACTTCCTGGTCGACGGTAAGGCGTTACAAGGGAAAGGACACGGATGCCCAGACCCTGGCCGAGGAGCTCGAAGTTCGTGCCGTCCTACTAGGCCTTAGTCCAGCGTGATTTTTTGCATGAGGAGGAAGAAAAGCCCTGGAACGTGCGCCGTTACGGGATAAAATGCGTTTGATATATTTACAAGACATCCCGAAAGGAGCACATTCCAGGTGAATAAAAGAAACCACAGAATCCTCCTCCGAGACAAGCAAAATCTTACACGCCGGTTGGAAAGAAATCAGTTTGAGGACCGGTCCGATCCTATGTTCAAGGACTCCAACACCTACTACGAGATCGCCGAGAGAACGCGCGCCATCGGATCTGGTGGTATCGGAGCCATTCACAAGCTCGTGTGTAAGCTTGGATTGGACAAAGATATCAACAGAAACATCGTTTTGCTCAAGTACCACTTTCCTTACTGGGAATCCGATCATGTACTGAACATCGCATACAACGTCTTGTCGGGTGGAACCTGTCTCGAAGATATCGAGCGGTTGCGCCAGGATGAGACCTACATGAACGGACTGGGAGCCGAGAGGATTCCGGATCCCACGACGGCTGGAGATTTCCTCCGTCGTTTCGATGAGGATTGGATCTTCGGACTTCAGGAAACCATCAATGAAACCCGAACCAAGGTGTGGAAGTTGCAGGATGCTTCCTTCCGGAAGGAGGCCATCATCGACGTGGACGGGACCGTCGCCGGAACCTTGGGGGAATGCAAGGAAGGAATGGACATTGCCTACAACGGGATCTGGGGTTATGCACCGTTGATCGTGACCTTGGCCAATACGAATGAGGTCCTCTATCTGATGAATCGGCCGGGCAACCGTCCCTCTTCCGACGGAGCGGCCGAGTGGATGGACCGGGCAATCGATCTGGTGTCGTCGGTGTTTACGAAGGTCTGGCTTCGGGGCGACACGGATTTCTCGCTGACGAGAAACTTCGATCGCTGGGACGAGCGGGTTGGTTTTGTCTTTGGTTATGACGCCAAGCCGAACCTGGTCGGGATGGCCGATGCCCTGCCGGAGAGACAATGGAAACCGCTCGAGCGGCCTCCTCGTTATGAGGTCAAGAGCGAAGAACGGCGCCGTCCGGAAAACGTCAAAGAACAAGTAATCAAGGAGAGAGAATTCAAGAACATCCGCCTGCAGAGCGAGCAGGTCGCCGAGTTTGACTATCGTCCCGGACACTGTAAGAAAACCTATCGCATGGTTGTGGTTCGGAAGAACCTCACGATCGAAAAGGGGGAGCACCGGCTGTTTGATGAGGTCCGGTACTTCTTCTACATCACCAACGATCGGGAGATGACGATGGGAGAAGTGGTCCTTTTTGCCAACGATCGCTGCAACCAGGAAAACGTCATCGGTCAGCTCAAGAGTGGAGTGAACGCCTTGAGGATGCCTTCGGACAGTCTGGTATCGAACTGGGCCTACATGGTCATCGCATCGCTGGCGTGGAATCTGAAGGCCTGGTATGGCCTGGTGACGCAGGCGCCGACAGTACGTCGTGATATCTTGAGGATGGAGTTCAAACGCTTCCTGGTGAACTTTGTGCAAATACCCTGTCAGATTGTAAGAACCGGTCGTCGCCTCGTTTACAGGATATTGGCCTATAGCAAGCATCTCGAAACCTTTTTGGCGACGTTCGACTATATCAGGCAACTCAGGTTTACTTGAAGGCGCCTCGCCGGCGGGTGAGCCCGTACCCCCGGCGGAGCAAGAGTGGCGGGCGAAAGGAAGGGCATAACAGAGACAAACAAGATCAAGTGATCCAGACAACCAATGGAAGGTTTGTCTCTTGTGTTTCTCTTTGCTTTCCCTGTTACGCACAAGGAGCTGAAATCCACGAGATATTCGGAAAAGGCAAACGATTTTCCGAGCGAGCTCATACCTCGCTTATTTTGGGGCTAGTCGCTAACCTTGACACAGACCCACCACGAGATGGACCGCTTTCGGGACGACCCGCTTGGATCAAGCTTCGGCGCGCGCCCTTCCTGAGAGCAAAAGGGGTGGAGCCAGGAGAAGGAGTCCAAAAATGCCCTGGGAAGAAGAACTCGAGGAACTGAAGCAGAGGCGGAAGCTAGCCCGGGCCATGGGCGGACCGGAACGGGTGGCGCGTCAGCACACCAAGGGTCGGCTCACGGTGAGAGAGAGAATCGACCGGCTTCTGGATCCTGATTCCTTTCGCGAGGTCGGGACGCTGGCCGGCAACGTCGAGTATGACAACAAGGGGAAGATCACAGAATATGTCCCATCCGCCACGATCACGGGCCACGGCCAACTCGACAATCGAACCGTTTGTATCGTGGGTGACGATTTCACGCTTCGTGGAGGCGGCGCGGATTACTCCGGCGGGGCCAAGCGATCCTTCCTGTTCGATACTGCCAAGGAGTGGAGGGTTCCGCTCGTCAGCCTGCTCGACTCGGTCGGCGGTAGCGTCGCCGTACTGGAAAAGTTGGGACGCAGTTACATTCCAATCAACCAGGGCTGGGCGACACTTTCCGAGCTCATGGGCCAGGTTCCCGTCGTCGCCGCGGTATTGGGTTCCGCAGGTGGATGGATCGCGGCAATGGCCGCCATCTCTCACTGGAGCGTCATGACCAAGAACAGCGAGCTCTTCGTAGCGGGACCTCCGCTGGTCAAGCGCGCCCTGGGTATCGATATCTCCAAGGAGGAACTGGGCAACTACGAGACGCATGTTTACCAGAGCGGCGCGATCGACAACCTCGCCGAAGACGAGGAAGATGCGTTTCGGCAAACAAAACAGTTTTTGAGCTACCTGCCCCAGAACGTTTGGCGTCAACCGACCCGGACGGAGACGGGAGACAAACCGGACCGACGCGAAGAGGACTTGCTTTCCATCGTTCCGGCCGACCCGCGGAAAATTTTCAAGATCCGAAAGCTGATCGATCTCATCGTCGACAAGGATTCGATGTTCGAGTTTGCTCCCTACTACGGACGGTCGACCGTCACCGTGCTGGCTCGGCTGGATGGTTTTCCGGTCGCTGTGATCAGCAATGACTCCTACTGGGATGGCGGTGCGCAGGACGTGGCGGGTGCGGAAAAGATGACCCGCTTCATCGACATGGCCGACACCTTCCACGTCCCGATCGTCTACTTCGTGGACGTGCCTGGGTACATGATCGGACCTGACGCAGAGCGCAGCGGCACGTTGAGAAAGGCCGCTCGCGCTCACGTGGCCTTGCACCAGTCCACCGTTCCCTGGGCCACGGTGTTGGTGAGACGCTGCTTCGGTGTCGCCGGGGCTGGGCACGGGAACTACGCCCGTCTGAATCTCCGATACGCCTGGCCCTCCGGAACCTGGGGCTCTCTCCCCATCGCCGGAGGCGTCATGGCCGCCTATCGCCGCGAAATCGAAGAATCCACGGATCCTGCGGCCAAGACAGCCGAGATCGAGGAACGGCTCAAGCAAATCTACTCTCCGTTCCGGACCGCCGAGGCCTTTGGACCGATGGGGGTCGAGGAGATCATCGATCCACGCGAGACCCGACCATTGCTCTGCGAGTTCGCGCACCGGGCGCAGGAAATCACGGCGACGCAGCTCGGACCCAAGAGCCGGGGGATGCGGCCGTGATCCCGGGTCTGGGACCCGCGACGCTTTCCGCTTTCCGCTTCTGGCTGCACTAAGTACGCGTCTGTTCGTAAATAAGCAAAGCGTATTCGGTAGTTGCTTGCTTCAATGACGTTGAGGAGTCGAGAGCGGCTCGCTGGCAGCGAGCTAGCGCCAAGGAGACACACAATGACGAAGATGCTGGAAGGTCTCAAGATCATCGATATGGGACAGGCGGCGAGCATCCCCTCATCGGGCTCGATCCTGGCTGACTGGGGCGCCGAGGTCATCAAGGTGGAGCCATTATGGGGAGAGATGTTGCGGGGTCTACCCCGAACCATGGAGGCGGACCCGCGCATACAGTTCGCCAAGGGAGAGGTGAACTGGCAGTTCGAGCTGCACAATAGAAGCAAGCAGGGACTGGCAATTAACCTGAAAGAGCAGCGGGGCCGCGAAATCCTGCTTCAGTTGGTGCAGAGCTGCGACATTTTCATGTCGAACTACGAGGTGAGCGCCCTTGATAGTCTGAAGCTGGACTATGACACTCTGCGCGGGCTGAATCCCGGATTGATCTACGCAATTCTCACCGGCTACGGCACCGAGGGACCCGACAGCAAGGAAAGAGGATTCGATATGGTAGCCTGGGGACGTTCCGGTGTCCTGGACGCGATGGGCTCCCCGGGGCACCCTCTCCCTCTGCTACGCCCTGCCATGGCCGACCGGGTCGCCGGCGCTCACGTGGTGGCAGGAGTTCTGGCCGCGATCATTCACCGGGACAGAACCGGCGACGGGCAGAAGCTGGAGTTTTCCCTCTATCACTCGGCCGTCTGGACCGCTGCGGTGGATGTGCAGCCGGCGCTCATGGGCGTGCCTGTGCCCAAGTATGACCGGACCCAGTCGGTAAACCCCCTGGCCAACAGTTATCGCACGCGCGACGACCGGTGGCTGCTGCTGGCCATGCTGCAATCGGATTTGCACTGGGCCGATTTTTGCCGAGCCCTCGAACGGCCGGACCTGGAGCACGACGGCCGGTTCGAAACAGCCGAGGCGCGAAAGCCCAACGGCCCTGAGCTAACGGGAATTCTGGATGAAGTCATAGGCTCGCAACCGCTGGATCACTGGGATCGCCGCTTCCGGGAGCACCACTGCATCTACGCCAAGACTCAAACCCCCGAAGAGGTCGCGGCAGATCCACAGGCAAACGCGAATCAATTCTTTGAAGAGATCGATCACCCGATCGCCGGAAGAATGAAACTCGTGACGGCACCGGTCCGTTTCTGCCAGAATCCGGCGTCGGTGTCCGGTCCCTCCCCGAAATTAGGGGAAAACACCGACGAGATACTCCTGGGTTTGGGCTATGATTCTGACGAGATCGCCCGGCTGAGAAGTAACGAGATAATCGCGTAGCATGCGGACCGCGTCCGGCAATTCCATTGAAATCGTGTCCCGGACTGCCTATCTTGAAGGCTCGAGTCAGCGGATATAGAACCGATCCATGTAAGACCTGGAGCAGGTCCCCATTTTGTTCAAACGTTTATTCGCAGGAGCTAATCTCATGAAGTGCGCACTCTTTTTGTTCGCGAGCATGACCATGGCAAACGCGCCGCTGGCTTTCGCCGAGGAGGTCGAGATTATCCGGGACCAGTGGGGTATCCCCCACGTCTACGCCCAAGCAGAGGAAGCACTATTCTACGGTGCCGGCTACGCGATGGCCGAAGACCGGATGATGCAGATGATGCTCATGCGCCGAAAGGCGCAGGGACGACTGTCGGAGATCCTGGGCCTCGGGAAAGAGGGTGTCAATCTCCACTCCGACATTGTTTCGGTCACGATGAATCTGGCGGGGCATGCCAAGGCCGAGTTGGGCGTCATGGAGGCCGCAGATAGAAACAATCTCGAGGCCTTCGCCGCGGGAATCAACGCCTACCTGAAAGAGAAGAAAGGTAAACTCTCGCCGCTTTTCGCAAAGTACGGTGGAGACCCCGAACCCTGGTCGGCCGACCATTCGTTGGCCATCTGGGCACGGCTGAGCGCCGACTTCAGCTGGGCCTGGACGATGGAGGCACGGGCCAAACGCAAGTTTGAAAAAGACCCGGAATCCTACCGCAAAGACGAGGTGAGAAAAAACAGCGCGCCGGCCGTCGACGATGCGGCGGCAATCGTGGCCGAAAAGGAATTCAAGCGCGCTTACCCTGAAACCTACAAGAAGCTCATGAAGGCCAAGCAAACAAAGGGAAGTGGATCGGCGTACTTTCAACCTCCGGCCGAGCCTCAGTCGGTCAAGGCGAGTCACAACTGGGTCGTCTCCGGCAAGCGATCGACAACGGGAAAACCAATGCTGACAGGGAAACCGCAACTGACGGTCCAAAATCCCAACACCACCTACGAAATTCACCTGACGGGTGGCCGCTACAATGTGCGTGGGATGACCTGGCCGGGGGAACCGGGGATTCTGGTTGGTTTCAACGAACACTGCTCATGGGCCGCAACAGCCATGAATACCGACTCGGGAGATCTGTTCGAGGAAAAGATCAACCCGGCGAATCCAAACCAATACCGATTCAAGGACCGGTGGCTCGAATTCGAACATCGCAAAGAACGGATTCTGGTCAAGGGAGGAAAAACGACCGAGCTCGATATACGCGAGTCGATTCACGGCCCGGTGGTCAACCACTTGATCGAGGGCGAAAAGCCGGGAGAGATCTTCACGCTGAAATCGACCTTCGCCCCACTGGAGACTTCCTCGGTCAATGCAATGTTGAAGATGATGCGTGCCAGAGACTGGAAGTCCTTCCGAGATGGAATGCGCGACTATGTCGCTCCGGGAGCCCACATCGTGTACGGCGACGTCCACGGCGACATCGGCTACCAAAGCCTCGCTCGGATCCCTACACGCGACTTCAGGATTACCCTACCCCGGAAGGGTTGGACCGGAGAAGAGGAATGGGAGATGCTCCCTTTCGAGTACATGCCGAGCCTGCTCAATCCGGAAGCCAACTACACCAGCACCGCAAACGGTCTGAACGTGGGCGCATGGCACCCATTCGCCACCACCAACGGCTACGGGGGTGGTCCCCGCAGCATGCGTCTGCGCGAGCTGTTCGCGGGGGATCGAGTCTTTTCCATCAACGACATCATCACCGACGTCCATCGAGATACGGTCACTCCGGCGCTACGCGATTTTGTGACGTTGGTGCTCGCCGTGATCAAGGAAGACAGCGAAAAAATCGAGCTAGACAAGGCCATCCTCGAGGCAGCCCAGCGGCTGAAGGCCTGGGACGGACGAAGCCGGACCGATTCACCGAACTTCGCGATGGCCAATGCGGTTCTCACGGTCATTCAATCCGCCATGACCAAATCCTGGCACATGGACCGGACGCTCCAGTACGGCGGCGGCTGGTCGGGGCTCAGCGCCATGTTTCGCGAGCTGATGGCCCACCATCGCAAGACCGGCAAGGGCCCGGAAAAGACCGATCAGCGCGAGTGGCTGCTGGACACGCTCGAGAAGGCAACCAAGCTCGACATCGTCGACAACCCGGGCTGGGATCCGAGCGGCATCATCCACTCGATGCCTTATCAGAACAATAACACCCTCGGCTCGCTAGCACCGGAACACGACCTGGATTCGCCGCCGATGCTATCCGGATCGACCCACACCATCTGGTCGCAACGGGGCGAAACCTACGTTCAGATCGTGGACCATTCCAATGTGGATCGAAGCCTCGCCTTCCTGCCCTCGGGCATCTCGGAGGATCCCTCGAGTCCGCATTACGAGGACCAAACGATTTACTGGCAGGAGGGTACACTACGGGCCGCCCCGTTGAGCCGCTACGCCGTCGAGTCGTTGAAGGAGTCCGTCACCAAACTGAAGTACCCGGGGAAAAGACACTCCCATTGATCGGGCGGCCTACGTAGACATCTCACGCCGTGAGATGCGAGCTCGTCCCGTCAAAGTCGCACCCGGGTGTGCGACCTTTCGCTGAAAGCTGACTGCTGATAGCTGACAGCGCAGCGGGCGCAAAGCCCGCGGCCTACGGAATTCTCACGCTACCCCCACTGAGAGAAAGGGTCTGGCCGGTGAGGTAGCTTCCCTCGTCGGACATCAGAAAAAGCGCCGTGTTGGCTATGTCGAGAGGTTCCCCCTGGCGCGACAGTGGAGTCTCGTCGATGTGGCGCTGGAGCTCTTCCTCGGGATATATCTTCTCCAGGAATGGATTCATGATCAGCCCAGGGGCGATGGCGTTGACCCGGACACCGTGACTAGCCACCTCCAGCGATATCCCCTTGGACAGTCCGATGATGCCCGCCTTGGCAGCGGAGTAGTGGCACTGGCGCGCTTCTCCCGTCAACCCGGTCGTCGACGCCAGACTGACGATCGACCCACTCTGGTTGTGGATCATGTTCGGCAGCACCGCCCGGATACAATAAAAAGTGCCGCGCAGGCAGACGTCGAGCACCAAATCCCACTGATCGTCGGTCATGTCGACGCAATCAGCGAGCACATTGATGCCCGCATTGTTGAGCAGGCCATCCACCCGGCCGAATCGTTCGATGGTTTGACCGATCAGGGCCGCGACCTGTTCTTTCTCCCGAACATCGCAAACCACTCCCAGGGTCTGGACTCCGTAGTCGGAGGCAATCGCTTCTGCAACCGCCTGAGTTCGTTTGGCATGGGTATCACTGATAATGACGTGAGCACCCTCCTCGGCAAAACGGCGGGCGCTGGCCTGTCCGATGCCGGCTCCCGCCGCGCCTGTGATCACGATGACTCTGTCCTTCAATCGCAAACGGCACCTCCCTCTCGACGGCCAGGTGTGACCCGCGGAAAACTCCAACCCTCACTCACGCGTCCGGTTCTTTTCCGTAATCGCGTCTCGCGCCCTCCACGGTGATCAACCCATTCTTGAGATCTTGTGCGATGCTCTCCGCCGGGCGTTCGGCCGGGTCCCCGAAACCGCCACCACCCGGCGTCAGCATCACGACGCGTCTCCCGCGCTCCACGGTATCCCTTCCCTTTCCCGGAAGCGACGCTCCATCCTTGATTTCGACTCCGCCCCTTTGTCCGGCGCGTCCGCCCTGCCGACCGCGCGCGGGATTGTCTATACGATCGAACATCTTCGAGATGACAAACGGCGCCTCGCGCAGGTGTCCGATTTCGATGACCTGTCCCAACCCTCCGCGATACCTGCCGGCGCCACCGGAATCCGGCCGATATTCCTTCCGCCAGATAATGACGGGCGCCACGGTCTCGTTGATCTCGGTCGGCGTGTTTCGGACCCCGGAGGGAAAGGCGGTGGTCGACAGTCCGTCGTTTCGGGGCCGGGCGCCGGTGCCGCCGTTGTAGAAGAGATTCATGACAAACGGCTCGCTGTCGCCACGTCCGTCGTCGGCCGGCGAGCCTTTGCCACCCATGAGCACCGGAATCCAGATGACGGACGCACCCTCGGCCGGCACGCTTTCCCGCAACGTCTCTGCGAGGCAGCCAAACACGACGTCCGGCAACATTTGGCCAACGGCGTGGCGCGCCGAGACCGGACACGGAGGAGGGGCATTGAGAATGGATCCTTCCGGCGCCGTCACCCGGACGACGCTCAGAGATCCTGCGTTGTTCGGAATCGTGTTGCCCACGAGGCAGCGGACGCCAAAGGACGCATACGCCTGGGTGTAGGCAAGCGGTACGTTGACGCCAAAGCTGGAGGTACCGGAGGTCCCTGCAAAATCGACGTGGATCTCCTGGTCAAGAATCGTCAAAGCGCAGCACAAGTCCACGGCCCGATCGTATCCGTCGATGATCATGTTGGAGCGATAGCAACCATTCGGCAACTTCGCGATCTCTTTTTCCATCGCGCGCCGCGAATCTTCAAAGATCCGGCGCGCAACATCGCTCAGGGACTGAAGGGACAATTCACGCATCATTTTCAGCAAGCGCTGCGAGCCCGTGCGATTGCAGGCCGTCAGGGAGTAGAGATCTCCCTCCGCCGTCACTGGATCGCGAACATTGGCCTTCAGGATCTCGAAAAGCGTCTCGTTGACCTCACCGGATTCGAAAAGGTAGCCGATTGGAATATTCAGACCTTCCTCGAAGACCTGCCTCCCGTCCGGACCAAAACCAAGCCCGCCCACGTCGGCAATGTGACTGGTCGAGGCAAACAGCGCCACTGGTTCGCCGTCCAGAAAGACAGGCGTCACGACCGTGAAGTCATTCAGATGCCCCGTTCCATCCCAGGGATCGTTGGTCACGAGAACGTCCCCCTGCTCGAGTGCATCGATCGGGAACTTACTTAGAAACTTGCCCACCGAGGCGGCCATCGAGTTGACGTGACCGGGCGTTCCGGTCACCGCCTGCGCCAGCATGCGCCCTTCCGTATCGAACACTCCAGCCGACAGATCACCTGCCTCGCGCACGGCGGTCGAAAAAGCAGTGCGGATCAAGGTCTGCGCTTGCTCTTCCACGATCGCCAGAAGCCGATTCCAGATGATCTGAAAGTGAATCTGTTCGATACCGCGAACACCCATGAGAGCCGTTAATCCTTCCTTTCGAGAACAATGTACCCCAACGGATTGACCGAGGCATTGAATGAAGAGGTCACGACGGTAGTTGTCTGACTCTCGACGATTAAAGCCGGGCCCCGAACGACAGCCAGCGGGGCCAACTCGGAGCGCTCGAAAAAACCAAACTCGATACGCCTGGAGAGCTCCGGGTCGAAGACCGTGCGATACTTCGTCGGCGAGAGCACAGTGGCGTCTGCAGTTTGTTCCGTTGAGGCTGGTGTCTGCGACGGATCCGAACGGGCGCTGAGCGAAAGCGTCCAGCTGAGGGCTTCGATGTCGATACCCGGAACCGTGCGGCCGAAGAGTCCGCGGTAAGTCTTCACGAAACTGTCGAGAATCGTATCTACGTCTTCCCCGCTCAAGCGCCGGACCGGGAGCGGAACCGTGACTTCATAGCCCTGACCGACGTATCGCATGAAGCCGGTTCTCTCCTCGCGCAACGCGCCCGCAGGCGCGCCCTGCCGAACGACCGCCTCGGCCTCACGGCGCATCTCTTCCATCAGATCATTGATGAGTTCCGGATCGAAATCCGCGAGCTTCATGGCGCGGCTGCGCACCACCTCGTAGGATATCGGCGCCAGTAGAAAGCCAATGGCCGATCCGACACCGGCACCCGTCGGAACAATCACTCGCCGAATGCCCAGCTTCTCCGCAAGACGGCAAGCGTGCAAAGGTGCAGCTCCCCCGAACGCCACCAGTGTTCGCCCCGTCACATCTTTTCCCCACTCCACGGCATGAGCCCTGCAAGCTGCCGTCATGTTCTCGTCCACCACCTCACACGCGCCGTAGGCCGCCACGTCCGTCGACCATCCCATGGGCTCGGCGACAAAGGACCCAAGTGCCGTCTCCGCTCTGGCCCCGTCGAGCGGGAGCGCGCCGCCGGCAAAATACGCCGGATCAATGCGCCCGAGTGTGAGATCCGCGTCGGTCACGGTAGGCCTCTCCCCTCCGCGGTCGTACGCAGCCGGCCCCGGCTCCGAGCCGGCGCTTTCCGGTCCTACCTGGACTCTGCCCAGATCGTCGATCGAGATGATCGAGCCGCCTCCGGCTCCAATCTCCACCATCTCGATCACCGGCAAGCGGACCGGCAGGCCGCTCCCCTTCTTGAAGCGATACACTCGGTCTACTTCGAAGGTCCTCGACGTGAGAGGCTGCGCCTCGTCGATGAGACAGATCTTGGCCGTCGTCCCACCCATGTCGAAAGAGATTACCTGTCGAATCGAGCACTCTTCTGCCACCCGCGCCGCCAGGATTGCGCCTCCGGCGGGGCCGGATTCGAGCAACCGGATCGGAAATCGGATTCCGGTGTCCAGTGTGGTCAAGCCGCCTCCGGAGGTCATGATCAACAACGGACAGTGAAGCCCCTGTTGCTGAAAGCCGTCGGCTAGCCGACTAAGGTAACGAGCCATCAGCGGCTGTACATACGCGTTGGCACAGGTAGTGGAAAGACGCTCGTATTCCCGAATCTCAGGACAGACCTCCGACGACAGAGAGATGGATAGTGGCGGCCCCTTCTGTTGGAGGATTTCTCGAATCCTCCTTTCGTGATCCGGATTCGCGTAGGCATGAATGAGACCCACCGCGACACTTTCCACATCTTCTCGGGTCATCAATTCCAGGATCTGTTCGAGTGCGGCCTCCCGCAGGGCAACGAGAACGTTGCCGTCTCGATCCAGGCGCTCTGGAACCGTGAATCTCAAATAGCGCGGCACGAGTGGTTCCGGACGCTCGATATGAACGTCGTATTGCTCGAACCGATTCTCCTGCGCCATTTCGACGGCATCCCGGTGGCCCTCGGTCGTGATCAGCGCCGTTTTGGCGCCACGACGTTGAATCAACGCATTGGTCGCCAGTGTGGTCCCGTGGACGATCAATTCGACCGCCGACGGCTCGAGACCCGCCATTCGCAGGACCTGGGTAGTGCCCGAGAAGACCGCGTCAGAAGGATCCCGCTGCGTCGTCAGGATCTTGGTCGTCACGCGCTCCTGTCCTGTATCGAGCACCACGTCCGTGAAGGTCCCGCCAATATCGACGGCAATGCGTGCGGACATTCAGGATTCTCCCGCTTCCAGATAAAAACCTGGCGACGCTCGCCAGGTAAATTTAGAATCATTTAACCTGATGGCGGGGTCGTTTGAAACCCGATTCTGCTCGGTATCGGTCGGCGCAAAAGCTCTGATCCCACAGTCGAAGGTGGCTGCTTACCCATGGAAGATTCCTTTTTCTCCGGAGGTGCGAAGCGATGGCCTTTCCAGATATGCCGTTACGGTGATTACATTCATACGGTCGCAGGGAACGGCGGCGAGTACAACCTTGAGCCTCCCCAGGATGAGAGCGGCAGAAGCGGAAACGCGATCTGGACAAACGGAAGCGCACTCCGTGAAACGTCGGAGTTGAATGCATCGAACGCAAACCGATATCGATGAAGGCAAATGACAACCCCAAGACATCAGTCGCGGCCCGTTCGGCGAGTCTTGGGGCTCTCTTCGCTCCGACGGACATTGCCTCCCTGGTTTTCTTCCGCATTGCGTTTGGCGCCATCATGCTCTGGGAGGTATGGCGTTACTTCGACAACGACTGGATCCATCGCTACTGGATCGAACCCACTTTTCATTTTACCTACTGGGGGTTTGGTTGGATCCGGCCCTGGCCCGGCGACGGCATGTATCTGCACTTCTACGCGTTGGGCCTTCTTGCCTTGTTCGTCCTGCTCGGTCTTTTCTACCAAATCAGTGCTGTACTGCTTTTTCTGGCGTTCACCTTCATGTTCCTGCTGGAGCAGGCAAGGTACCTCAATCACTTCTACCTGATCTGTCTCGTCAGTTTTCTCATGATTTTTATCCCCGCTCAGCGGGCTTTTTCACTGGATGTGCTGCTCCGTCCGAGTCTGCGCAGTGGGACCACACCGGCTTGGGCGCTGTGGCTTCTAAGAGCCCAAATCGGGATTCCTTATTTCTTCGGAGGCGTGGCCAAGCTGAACAGTGATTGGCTGGCCGGCAACCCTTTACGCAAGTGGCTTGCCGACCGCACGGACTTTCCCTTGATTGGTCCGTATTTTACCGAAGAATGGATGGTTTATCTGTTCACCTATGGCGCACTGTTGCTGGATCTTTTCGTGGTACCTCTGTTGCTTTGGAAGCCCACGCGACTGTTCGCCTTCGCCACGGCTGCCGGTTTCCACATCCTCAACGCCGGACTGTTCTCCATTGGGGTTTTCCCGTGGTTCATGATCGTCGCGACGACAATCTTCTTCAGGCCTGACTGGCCACGTCGCCTTTTGTCTGTCTTGCGAAGGAAGAAGGCGGCGGCCGAGCCTGCGGTTTCAGTCCCCTCAGTTAGTTTAGCCTTCAACAAACGAGCCGTTCTCTGCCTTCTTAGCTGCTATGTCACGCTACAACTGCTGCTGCCGCTCCGTCACTTCCTGTACCCTGGGAATGTGAGTTGGACGGAGGAGGGCCACAACTTCTCCTGGCATATGAAGCTACGTAGCAAGCAGGCAGTGGTCAGTTTTCTCTTGACCGATCCGGTGGCCCGTGACAGCTGGAGGGTGCATCCGGATGATCATCTCCAGTCGTGGCAGTCCAGAAAGATGTCCACTCGGCCAGACATGATCCTCCAATTCAGTCACCATCTCGCGGCGAAAGCGCGGCAGAAGGGCCACGAACAGGTGGAGGTCCGGGCGCACGCCATGGCGTCACTGAATGGAAGAAGCACTCAATTGCTCGTGGACTCCAGCGTCAATCTTGCGTTGGCTGAGCGAAGCTTCAAACCGGCTTCGTGGATCCTCCCTCTGCAGAAGCAACCGTCCTTCGAAGACAAACGCAAAAGGCACGAGCCTGAACCCCGAAAGGACGAGCTGCGCACCGGAAGATTGAAATAGAAAGAAGCCTACCCCAAGAGCTCCTGGGCGCTTCGTTCATGACCTCTGCTTGTCCTCTTTTGCTTCGATAGTTTTGCTGTTGACTTCAATTAGCCTATTTGCTAAATACTATTATTAGCAAATAGGCTAAATACAAAGGAGGCATTCCCCCCCCATGGTGACTTCAATCTGCATCTATCGCGTCACCCCAGAAGGCACCTCTGATTTCAGAGAGTTGCTGAAACAACACTGGCTGACCCTCCGCCAGCTGGAGCTGGCCACAGACACGCCACCGACGGTCTACGAAGGACAGGACGAAACAGAGCGGCCGATCTTCGTCGAGGTTCTGAAATGGAAGGACTCCGAGGGGCCGAACGTGGCCCACGAACTGCCGGAAGTGATGGCGATTTGGGAATCAATGGGTCAGCTCTGTGAAGAGCGCTCGGGCCGGATGGCAATGGAATTTCCACATGTCGAGGAAGTCAGGATCCACGAAGAAGGCGCTCGGTAAGAAGCGCCTCGAGGAAACGGAGGCCGTGTTCACCGCGATAGCGCACGGCACGCGGCGCCAGATTCTCATGGTGTTGCATTTCCGCGGGGGCAAGCTGACTGCCGGAGAGATTGCGGATCGTTTTTCGTGCAAATGGCCGACTGTGACTCGCCACTTGAAAGTGTTGGAGTCGGCCGGCCTCGTCGAGGTCAACCCGCAGGGCCGCGAGCGAATCTACCGGCTCAACGAGCAACGTCTGGTATCGATCATCGACGACTGGACGCAGTGGTTTCGGGAACAGGACTGAGGATCCCCATCTCAGATAGATCAACGGTAGTCGGCGCCGGTCAGGCTGGTAAGCACCGATTGCTGCCACTCTCGGAGTTGCCCTTCCAGATTTCTAGCGATCTCGGCCTCGGTTTCAATCAGATTGTTTGCCTCGGCCGGGTCGTTGCGCAGATCGAACAGTTCTTTTGCCGACTCCCTTCCCGGTTCGCCGTCGACCACGAGCTTGTAGCGGTTGTCCAGCATGGCCCTGGGGCCGGAGAAATCCCGCTCGCTGACATTGGGGTGATGAAAATTGCGGAAGTTGCGAGTCAGTCGTCCGTCCATCATCTTGACCAGTGGAGTCGTCCCCTCCTGAAGTGCGGTGTCGATGTAAGGCTCTAGCCCGCTCTGCGCCTCTTGGCTCGTGTTGTAACTCCAGAAGCCTATCGGACTCGGCCTCTCTGTCATTTCGCCCTCGATCAGGGGTTTTAGGCTGATACCGTCCAGAGGGCGTTCCGGGAGGGACAGACCGACCAGCTCACAGATGGTAGGAAGTATGTCGCTGGTGACTGCGTTGACATCGGTCACGCGCGGCTCGGGGATGCGCTCCGGCCATTCGATGAGGCCCGGAACCCGTATACCACCTTCGTACACCAAGCCTTTTTGGCCTCGGAACGGAGTGGTCACGCGGCCGCTACCTGGAACTCCATTGTCGCCACAGTACCAGAGGAGTGTATCCTGCCGTATGCCCTCATCCTGCAGATACTGCCGCAACCTCCCAATCGCGCGATCCATCGCCGTGATCTCGGCATATCGTTCCCGCAGTACCTCGTCGAGCGGTCGCCTGACGGGAAGCCCAGTGTCCATTCCGGTGAGACGGACGAACTGCTCTCGATAATTCTCGGGCAATTCGTCGTAGAGGGCGAGGTCCTCACTCAACCCACTGTACGGTTCGTGAGGAGAGCCAAACCAGACGACCGCAAAAAAAGGCTGCTGACTTTGCTTCGCCTTACGGATGAAACGAATCGTCTCGCCGATTACGATCTCCGAGCTTTCGCCCTCGAACAGCTCCGGGGCCCCGCCGTTTCGGGAGAGGTACGGGTTCATCTCAAAGAAGTTGTCGTGCGAGAGCCATTCTTCGAAACCCATCGCTCCCGGGTTGACTGGAGACTCGGCCTTCACGGGCCCTAGGTGCCATTTACCGAAATGACCGCAGGCGTAACCGGCATTACCGAGAATCTGCGCAATGCTTATCTCCTCGGGCCGAATCGACCAGTTGGGAGCAAACGTCCCGTAGCGATTCGGGTGTCGGCCGGTGATCATGCTGCCACGCGTGGGCGAGCAAACGGGGGAAGCCGAATAGAAACGATCCAGACGGAGGCCCGTGGCAGCCATCTCGTCGAGCACCGGCGTGTGCAGATGAGGGTGGCCGTTATAGGCTGTCTCATCCCAACCGTGATCGTCACCCATCAAGAGAATGATGTTCGGCCGCTGTTCGAGGCGTACCGGGGCGCAAGCCGCCAACAGGACACAAACGGCCCCGGCGGCACCCACACAAAGCCACCATCGTGTGATTAAATGACTCATACACCTCCTTGGAACTCCAGCTGGCGATCTACCCTCAACGCAAACTTCCTCCGCACCCAGTCCCGCCAGCTCAACGCCGTTTGAGCAGGCGGGCGAAAATCATGACATGAGTTACCAGGAGTGCTGGTACCAGGAATGTCGGTATGTACCAAGTGGCCCCCAAAAGCGGTACAACATTCGCGTGCCGCAGCGCATTTAGAAGGTCCACCGTGCCGACAATGTTGAACAGCCAGATTAGCCACAGCGCCAGGCCCCAACCTCCGCGAAGAGCTATCAGAGCCAGTAGCGCAAGCAGGCCGCTGACAAGATCCCCATAGGCAGCAGGGGAGGAAAAAAAGCTCGGCAGAGGCTGGGCGACGACTCCTGGGACGAGAAACGCCAACCCGATATGCCGAAATGCATGAAGGAAGATCAGCGGGATCAATGCCTGGTGGATCGGTTTCTCCGCAAGCCATGGCGCCACGTACCATTTCGCCAGGAGAGCATAAACGATAAGACTCAGCACAAACTGCAGACCAAAAATTGATAGAGCATCCATACGACCACCTCCGGTAGACGATCTCGACGCCTTTCAAAAGTCACTCGTTCAGGTTGCAGAACACTTAGCATAACTCAAGTGCTTGCTTTGGCCCTTCAGGGTCCTCCCGTCGCTCGTGAGTTGTCGGGAAGTTTTTGCATTGGCTATCATGCCCTCCTAGCCAATTGCTCATCTTGTCACCAGTACCGCTCGATGTGCAGATTATCCCAGTGGCTTTAGATCCCCAAGTATCGTCGGAATCAGCTCCGATACCGTGGGATGGATGTGGACCGCACGCTGGATCACCGTGTACGGAGCGCGCGCGTACATGACATCCAGAATACAGTGAACGGCTTCATCGCCACCGACTCCCAGGATCGCTGCCCCCAGAATCTCTTGCGTGTCCGCATCTACAAGTACTTTCATGAACCCCTGGGTCTCCCCCTTCTCCCGGGCCCGTCCCACGTGCTTCATCAAACGAAAACCCACCAGGGCGTTGCGGTCCGAGCGGCGGACCTGATCTTCGGTCAATCCGACCCGTCCGAGCGGCGGATCGATGAACAGCCCATAGCAGGGGAATCGATCGCTGACGCCGCGCGGATCGTCATCATCGAGGAGATTGGCGGCCACAATTTCGTAATCATTGTAAGCCGTATGGGTAAAGGCACCTCGTCCATTACAGTCTCCCAGGGCCCAGATTCCGGGTGCGGTGGTTCGCAAGTGGTCATCCACTTTGATGTAGCCACGCTCGTCGACGTCGACACCTGCACGGTCCAGCCCGAGATCTTCGGTGTTGGGCTTGCGTCCGAGTCAATCCCATTTTTAGTTGAAATTGGAGAGCGGCTCCCGTGGTATTTACGCAATTCGTTCCTCCACGGCTTTTGAAAAGCGGGCTTTTAAGGAACGACGTAACCTCGGCAGATGCCGATAGCCACGGACCTTCCTGAGTCTCGGCTCGATCTCAAGCAATGCCGTAGCTACCCAGCGATGTAATTGGTTGCTGTTTTTCCAGTAATCCACTTTATCGGTTCTTTGTCCAAGCTGCGCATTGATGGACTCGAGACAATTCGTGGTAGAGAAACTTTCCCGGAGTTCCTCTGCCAGGCCCAACCGGTGAAGGGTGAGAGTCTCTTCGAAACCCTCATCCAAGCTGGCTGCCGCTGACTGGTTCAGCAGCGATAGTTCTTTTCGGACCCTTAGAAGCGCTTTTTCTGCCTCTCTCAGGGTTGGCTTTTGATAGGCATCCTGCAATCGTTTGCGAAAGGTTCCCTGTTTGCTCTTGGGTAAGTAGCACAATACATTTTCACGCTTGTGCCATCGGCAGCGCTGCACGACCGCCCGGTTGCCGAATACCGCCTGGACGGCTTTTCGCAATCCTTTGGACCCATCGATAACGCACATCAGGCCCTCATCATGGCAAAGCCCTCTTTGTAACAGCCCTCGGAGAAAGTCCGTACACACTCGTTCATTTTCGGTACTGGCCTGCAGGAACCCCAAGATGATCTTCTCACCCTCAATGGTTACTCCCAATCCAATCAGGATTTGCTCCGATGCAAAGCTTTTGCCGTCCAGAAAGAGAGCAACAAAATCGTATCCTGCAAGAGATCGTTCCTGCAGCTCCTTCAGTTTTCGAGCTGTCACTTGGATGGTACGGCGCGAGATGCTCGATGGCGACATGCCAAAGGCCTCGGGAACCGCCTCAGCGCACTCCCGATAATTGCGACACGATAATCCGTTGATTACCTTCTTCAAAAGGCCCTCGTCCATATTCCTGGGTTGCTGCAACCGCCGATATGTTCTCAACCGTACCTCACAACTCCGATCAGTATCTCGGACTCGAGGAACACGGACTGGAATCTTCTGATCTGTCAGGTACACTGAACCCCTTTGCGATCCCCATCGATGAAGGTTGGAATCGCCGCCGGCTCGGCTATAGCGCTCCCCAGCGAGGTGGTTGACTTCATCTTCAAGGCTGTCCTGGACGGCTCGCAATCCCAGCGGTATCAACGCTTGGATGAGCTCGATACGTGCATCAAGTTCGTTGAGCTGATCATTGGTTGCGAGAAATCGTGTCTCGCCTGACGATCGTTTTTGCTTCGACGTATTGCCGTTTGGTAGAATCTTCTTCATAGTGGCTCCTTGAGAATTGGTTGACTTCGTTTTCGCCAAAAACAAAAATCTACCACTCTTGGAGCCGCTTTCCTTTCATTGAATTTCAACTAACAATAGCACTCACTCTTGCGTCCGACTGCCAGCAGAATATGCGACCCTTCGACTTGTGGCTCGTCGTTCGCGCAGTCCACTCCGACGACCACATTGGCACCTCGCCGCTCTAGCTGGATGCATTCCGCATTGAGCCGGACCTCGACTCCTTCATTCTCAAGAATCTCGCGCACGCTTTCGGAAACATCCTCGTCTTCGCGCGCGATCAGTCTGGGGCCCTTCTCCACCACGGTCACTCGGCTTCCGAACCTGCGGTACATCTGGGCAAACTCCAACCCAATGTAACTCCCGCCAACGATGATCAGATGCTCGGGCAGGAAATCGACATCCATCATGTCGACGTTGGTGAAATACTGAACCATCTCCAGTCCCGGCAGCGGAGGCAGATAGGCACGGCCACCGACGTTGATGAAGATCTTCTCGGCTTTCAGACTCCGGTCTCCGACGCTGAGCGTCGAGGCATCTTCGAACCGTGCATGCCCCTCGACCACTGTACAGTTCTCCAGCCCACGCAACCATCGCTCCAAGCCTTCGTTGGACTGAGCCACGACCTGATCCTTACGCTCTTTTACGGTCTTCATATCCACGCGGATGGGTCCCTCGATCTGAACTCCGAAGTCACTCCCGCGCCGGGCCACCCAGGCGGCACGAGCGCTGCCTACCAGAGTCTTCGTCGGTATGCAGCCATAGTTGACGCAGGTGCCACCGAATTTCTTTCTCTCGACTACAGCCACGTTCAAGCCAGCCCCTGCGAGTCTTCCCGCCAGGGGCGGACCGGCCTGTCCCGTCCCGATGACGATTGCGTCAAACTGATCTTCCATGAGATCTCCCTTCTTCTCAACTTCCTGGTTTTATCCCGGATCTTGGAATCCAGTCGACAGAGCAGATCCTCGTCGGCGAACATCCTCCGCACGCGAAGGACCTTGGTTTATTCGGTGGCGTTGGTTCCGAGCGCTAAAATCGTAACACATTCTTGACCTTCAAGCTTGAGACCCTTTCACCAGACAACCCGGAGCTCTTGGAGGCGCCCACGCGTCATCGATTAGACCCCGGATTACCTCGAAGCGTATAATCACGGCGCAGGTGCGGCAAACGACTCACCCTCGAGTAAACATGAAAAACTCTTTCGATATCATCGTTATCGGTGGGGGCGTCATCGGGAGTGCCATTGCCTACTTTCTGACAGCGAGCGATACGTTCGATGGAACTGTCTGCGTTGTCGAACGGGATCCAAGCTATCGGATCGCATCATCCAGTCTGTCGGCAAGCTCCATCCGGCAGCAGTTCTCTACCCCGCTCAACATACGCATGTCACAGTTTGGCTTCCATTTTCTGCGCAACATCAACGAGTTTCTCGCGATAGACGGGGAGGCAATCGATGTTGGGCTGCACGAGAAGGGCTATCTGATTCTCTCGGACTATCGTGGCGTGCAGCAGTTGCGCGACCACCACCAGGTCCAGAGGGAGAATGGCGCGAACGTCGCCCTGCTGGACAGGGCCAAACTCCGGCAGGAATTCCCCTGGATCCAGTCCGGGGATATTGGGCTGGCCAGCCTTGGTCGAAGCGGTGAGGGTTGGTTCGACGCCAACACCCTGTTGTGGGCTTTCCGCAAAAAGGCACAGCGCCAGGGTGCCCGGTTCATGGCAGATGAAGTTCTGGGCTTCGAGCGCAACGGGGCCGAGATTTCCACGGTTGCACTCGCCAATGCCGGCGCCCTATCGGCGCGCCTCTATGTCAACGCTGGTGGTCCCTGGGCATCTCGCCTGGCCAGGCTGGCCGGAATCCAAATCCCCGTCCGTGCACGAAAACGGCAGGTCTTCGCTTTCGACTGCCGCCAGAAGGTCGATGGCGTTCCCATGGTTTTTGATCCTTCCGGCTTGTGGTTTCGACCAGAGGGGCCCCATTATATTTGCGGAAAGGCGCCCGATCTTTCAAAAGACCCAGACGACGCGCCCCTCGAAGTGGAGTATTCTCAGTTCGAAGACGAGCTCTGGCCAGCATTGGCCCACCGGGTTCCCGCGTTTGAGGCCATCAAGCTACAGAACGCCTGGGCAGGTTACTACGCCGTCAATACCTTCGATCACAACGCGATCCTGGGATTGCATCCTGAGGTGACGAACTTCGTCCTGGCCAATGGCTTTACCGGCCACGGCATGCAACAATCGCCGGCTGCTGGTAGGGGAATCGCGGAGTTGTTGCAATTCGGACATTACCGATCTCTGGATTTGAGTGACTATGGCGTCGAACGCATCGAGCGTGGCCAGCCGCTCCGAGAAAACACCGTGTACTAGCACCCGGCCCTGAGAGTTGAGCGATTATCGCTATCCACCTACCGCAATCGTCGGTCAAAGCGCGAGTCGCCCGGCGTCCTACTTTGGTCAACTCCCTCCGAGACCAACACTGATGGCTGAATGCTGATAGCTGACAGCTAACCCGGTCACACGACCGGGTGCTTTAACCTTGCGCGTCCAAAACATGTCCGATAAATTAGCTCGAAATGGCCGACTCGCCTAAGGGTTCACCGCCCAACCAGACCCACAACGACCTGATTTACGACTGGAACGAAATCAAGCGGCGAGGCCCGATCACAAAAAAGACAATCGAGTTCGACGACGAGACACTAAGGGATGGAGTGCAATCCCCGTCCGTGGCCGATCCAACCACGCACGACAAACTAGAGATCCTGCACCTCCAGGCCAGCCTGGGCATCACGACGAGCAACATCGGGCTGCCCGGTGCTGGACCGCGTGCATTGGAGGACGTCCGCGCACTGGCGAACGAAATCGTGAAGGAAAAGCTGCCGATCCAGGCCAATTGCGCCTGCCGCACTCTCGTGCAGGACATTCGTCCAATCGTCGAAGTGACACAGAACATCGGATTGCCGCTCGAGGTATACACTTTCATCGGCTCATCCCCAATTCGGCAATACGCAGAAAGCTGGGACGTCGATCACATTCTCAAGACCAGCGAGGATGCGATCCGGTTCGCGGTCCAGGAAGGCATGAACGTTGCGTTTGTCACCGAAGACACGACTCGCTCCCGGCCGGATCATCTCGACAAGCTGTTTCGGCACGCTATCAGCCTGGGCGTGAAGCGGCTCGTCATCTGCGACACGGTGGGACACTCCACGCCGGACGGTATTTTCAATCTGCTGGACTGGACCAAGTCTCTCATCGCCGGGACGGGAGAGGACATCAAGATTGACTGGCACGGTCACAACGATCGCGGGCTGGGAGTGACAAATGCGATCTACGCGATAGAAGCCGGCGCGGACCGGGTGCACGGCACGTGTCTGGGGATTGGAGAGAGGGTTGGCAACGCAGCCATCGATCAAGTCCTGATGAACCTGAAGCTCCTCGGACTGATCGACAACGATTTGACGCAGCTGGTGAACTATTGCCGCGTTGTCTCCCGAGCCTGCTATTGGCCCATTCCCAAGAACTACCCGCTGGCAGGAGAAGATGCCTTCCGCACTGCCACGGGCGTGCATGCCTCGGCCATCGTGAAGGCGATCGACCACAAAGACGAATGGCTTGCCGACCGGGTCTATTCCGGCGTGCCGGCCGGCATGTTCGGAAGGCGCCAGCATATCGAGATCGGCCCGATGAGCGGCATGTCCAATGTTCGCCACTGGCTCCAGGAACACCGTTTCGACGCCGGCGAAGACGTAGCCAAGGCTATTCTAACGCGTGCCAAGCGCTCGAACCGCACGCTCGAGGACAGCGAAATAGTCGACGTCATTAAGCGAGCGACCAGAGAAGGCCCGAGTCGATGAGCGCGCCAGCGGGACGCTTCCGCTCAAAGGATTCGCTTTGACGGACCCGGCACAAGAGCTGGCCGCACGCCCCATGCTGTTTACCCGCGCGCACACGAGAGTGAAACAAACCGGTGCCGTCGGAGACCGCAGGATATCGCGATGAGCCAGCAGCACGACGCCATCATTATCGGGGCTGGCATCATTGGCGCCGCGATTGGAGCCGAGTTGGCCCGTAGGGACTTTCGAACCTTGAACGTGGACAAGCTCCCGGCAGCCGGGTACGGTCCCACCGCGAACTCCTGTGCCATCATCCGAACTCACTACTCTACCTACGAGGGATCCGCCCTGGCATATGAGGGTTACTTCTACTGGAAGAACTGGCAGGACTACATCGGCGTCGACGACGAAAGGGGCCTGTCGATCTTCTACGACTGCGGATGCCTTACGATGCGGACGGAACAAAACGGGTATCTCGAAAAGATCATCGAAAACATGGAATCGTTGGGCATTCCCTACGAGTTGTGGGACGAGTCTCGCATCCTGGAGCGCTTTCCCATCTACGACCTGCATCGATTCGCTCCTGTCCGGCGACCTGACGATACCGGCTTCGGCACGCCTTCGGAAGAGAAACTCAAAGGCGGCGTCTTCTTTCCAACGGCCGGATACATCAGCGACCCTCAACTGGCGACCCACAATATCCAGCGTTCGGCGGAAGCTGCCGGTGGAGAGTTCCGGTTCAGCACGGTTGTGACCAAGATTCTCCAAGCCGGCAATCGGGTGCAGGGTGTGGAGCTAGACGATGGAGAGCAAATTGAGGCATCCATCGTGGTCAACGTCGCCGGACCACATTCCTACATTGTGAACGAAATGGCGGGCGTCACGGCGGATATGAATATTTCGACAAGAGCGCTGAAGCAGGAGGTCGTGCACATCCCTTCCCCGGAGGGATTCGACTACGAGACGCGAGGGCTTGTGATATCGGACAGTGACGTTGGCTGTTATAGCAGACCCGAGAAGGGGAATCATATCCTCGTCGGCAGTGAGGATCCGGAATGTGACGAGCGCGAGTGGGTAAATCCGGACACCTACGATGAGAGTTTCTCCGACCAATGGAGGGTCCAAGCTCTTCGATTAGCGCAGCGGATACCGTCGCTCGGTATTCCCAACGACCGGCAAGGTCTGGTCAGCCTTTACGACGTCACCGACGATTGGATTCCGATCTACGACAAGTCGTCTCTGGATGGTTTCTATATGGCAGTGGGAACCAGTGGGAATCAGTTCAAAAACGCCCCGGTTGTGGGACTCCTGATGGCCCACCTGATCGAACAATGCCAAAAGGGTCACGACCACGACAAGAGTCCGCTCCAGTTCGGGCTCAAGTACACGGACCGGAGCCTGGATCTTGGCTTCTACTCCCGAAAACGCGAGATCAACCAGGAAAGCAGCTTCTCAGTGCTAGGCTGAAGCAGCCGTCAGCTTTCAGCTTTCAGATTCCATGTAGCAAAGAAGTAGTGAAGAGCGGGTTGCCGTTGGTAAGCTCCTAAAAAAACTCTTTGAAAGGAGAAAGGAGCATCATGAAAACCAAAGCAACCCGCAATGGAGAGTATACCGAAGTTGAGCAGATTCTTTACATGTCGATGGAGTTATCGTTGAAGGAATGGAAGCTGGCTTTTAGCACGAGCTTGGGAAGAAAGCCTCGGTTTCGGGACGTAGCATCGGGGAATCTGAGAGGACTGGCGAAAGAAATCGAGGCTGGAAAGAAACGATTTGGATTGCCTGCGAAGACTCGGGTCGTCTCGTGCTACGAAGCAGGTCGGGACGGATTCGGGATTCATCGGTATTTGATGTCGGTGGGAGTAGAGAGTCTCGTGGTGGACTCTGCAAGTATCGAGGTGAATCGACGGGCCCGGCGGGCGAAGTCTGACAAACTGGACTCGAGGAAATTGCTGACCATGCTAATCCGGGCCAGACCTTCGTAAACACCGACGACACCAGATCGATTGCCCGGTCCATCCACTCGGCCGCTCCGTCGGAAGAGGGACGGTTGCCCGGCCGATTCATCAGATAGAGGACCTCATTCGTATTGGCCAAGGTCACGATCAACGGTGCGTAACCCCAGATCCCGTTGTAGGCAATGTCCATTCCTTCCTTGCATTCCCCCAAGGTTCCGGCGACGGTCCCGTCCACGTCGATGATGGCCTCCTTCCGGAAGGAAGCATCCTGCAACTTCCACACCTTGGTTCGGGTTTCATTGATGGTTTCCTGAAGTCCGAAGATCCAATCCTCATCGAAACGACGGAGGAAATCTCCAGCCGTCGTGGGATCCGGAATCCTCTCGGCTCCCAGTCCGTTCATGTAGGTCTCATCCTGGCGCAACCGCTCGATATCTTCGAGACAGGTTCCACCCGACAAGACGTTGTATGCGATGTTCAGTACATGATCGGATTCCCAGTAAGGAAAGTGGTACTTGAGCAAAACGATGTTTCTGTTGATATCTTTGTCCAATCCAAGCTTACACACGAGCTTGTGAATGGCTCCGATACCACCAGATCCGATGGCGCGCGTTCTCTCGGCGATCTCGTAGTAGGTGTTGGAGTCCTTGAACATAGGATCGGACCGGTCCTCAAACTGATTTCTTTCCAACCGGCGTGTAAGATTTTGCTTGTCTCGGAGGAGGATTCTGTGGTTTCTTTTATTCACCTGGAATGTGCTCCTTTCGGGATGTCTTGTAAATATATCAAACGCATTTTATCCCGTAACGGCGCACGTTCCAGGGCTTTTCTTCCTCCTCATGCAAAAAATCACGCTGGACTAAGGTCTAGTCGTTCTGAGACGGCGTTTCATCTTGCCCCTTGAGCCTATCCTGCTCTTGGAGCAGCCGTTCAATGCTCATGTTCGCGTAGTGTTTGTGCAGGTGGATTTGCTGAGAGGCAATCGCCTTCGGCTCCTGCTTGAACTGCCCGGTTAACTTGCCCCTAGTCCCAAAATAAGCGAGGTATGAGCTCGCTCGGAAAATCGTTTGCCTTTTCCGAATATCTCGTGGATTTCAGCTCCTTGTGCGTAACAGGGAAAGCAAAGAGAAACACAAGAGACAAACCTTCCATTGGTTGTCTGGATCACTTGATCTTGTTTGTCTCTGTTATGCCCTTCCTTTCGCCCGCCACTCTTGCTCCGCCGGGGGTACGGGCTCACCCGCCGGCGAGGCGCCTTCAAGTAAACCTGAGTTGCCTGATATAGTCGAACGTCGCCAAAAAGGTTTCGAGATGCTTGCTATAGGCCAATATCCTGTAAACGAGGCGACGACCGGTTCTTACAATCTGACAGGGTATTTGCACAAAGTTCACCAGGAAGCGTTTGAACTCCATCCTCAAGATATCACGACGTACTGTCGGCGCCTGCGTCACCAGGCCATACCAGGCCTTCAGATTCCACGCCAGCGATGCGATGACCATGTAGGCCCAGTTCGATACCAGACTGTCCGAAGGCATCCTCAAGGCGTTCACTCCACTCTTGAGCTGACCGATGACGTTTTCCTGGTTGCAGCGATCGTTGGCAAAAAGGACCACTTCTCCCATCGTCATCTCCCGATCGTTGGTGATGTAGAAGAAGTACCGGACCTCATCAAACAGCCGGTGCTCCCCCTTTTCGATCGTGAGGTTCTTCCGAACCACAACCATGCGATAGGTTTTCTTACAGTGTCCGGGACGATAGTCAAACTCGGCGACCTGCTCGCTCTGCAGGCGGATGTTCTTGAATTCTCTCTCCTTGATTACTTGTTCTTTGACGTTTTCCGGACGGCGCCGTTCTTCGCTCTTGACCTCATAACGAGGAGGCCGCTCGAGCGGTTTCCATTGTCTCTCCGGCAGGGCATCGGCCATCCCGACCAGGTTCGGCTTGGCGTCATAACCAAAGACAAAACCAACCCGCTCGTCCCAGCGATCGAAGTTTCTCGTCAGCGAGAAATCCGTGTCGCCCCGAAGCCAGACCTTCGTAAACACCGACGACACCAGATCGATTGCCCGGTCCATCCACTCGGCCGCTCCGTCGGAAGAGGGACGGTTGCCCGGCCGATTCATCAGATAGAGGACCTCATTCGTATTGGCCAAGGTCACGATCAACGGTGCGTAACCCCAGATCCCGTTGTAGGCAATGTCCATTCCTTCCTTGCATTCCCCCAAGGTTCCGGCGACGGTCCCGTCCACGTCGATGATGGCCTCCTTCCGGAAGGAAGCATCCTGCAACTTCCACACCTTGGTTCGGGTTTCATTGATGGTTTCCTGAAGTCCGAAGATCCAATCCTCATCGAAACGACGGAGGAAATCTCCAGCCGTCGTGGGATCCGGAATCCTCTCGGCTCCCAGTCCGTTCATGTAGGTCTCATCCTGGCGCAACCGCTCGATATCTTCGAGACAGGTTCCACCCGACAAGACGTTGTATGCGATGTTCAGTACATGATCGGATTCCCAGTAAGGAAAGTGGTACTTGAGCAAAACGATGTTTCTGTTGATATCTTTGTCCAATCCAAGCTTACACACGAGCTTGTGAATGGCTCCGATACCACCAGATCCGATGGCGCGCGTTCTCTCGGCGATCTCGTAGTAGGTGTTGGAGTCCTTGAACATAGGATCGGACCGGTCCTCAAACTGATTTCTTTCCAACCGGCGTGTAAGATTTTGCTTGTCTCGGAGGAGGATTCTGTGGTTTCTTTTATTCACCTGGAATGTGCTCCTTTCGGGATGTCTTGTAAATATATCAAACGCATTTTATCCCGTAACGGCGCACGTTCCAGGGCTTTTCTTCCTCCTCATGCAAAAAATCACGCTGGACTAAGGCCTAGTCTCAAGGAGGCCCCTGGCCTCACGTACCGCTTTCAACATGTCGCCCCTGTCGCCCTCAGCCTCAGCTTGGCGCAACACATCCAGGACCTTTTCGTACAGGTGCTGTGCTTCTGCGTTCAGGTTCAAGGAACGTTCAATCTCATCCGATTCTCGTGACGCAGCCAAAGTCCTTTGTACACAAGCATTCTTGTGCCTACCTAAAACAGCGGGAGACGTGCTGTTCTGTTCCGCAATGGCTCGGTATGGCTTTCCGGCCATCAAATCACGGTCAATTTCGTCTCGATTGTCATGCCGACAGATTGTGCAGGTCCCCGCCATTTTCACCTTCAATCGTAAGTTACTGAAAAACTCATAGTTAACCCTAATGTGACAAAAACTCGGGCGGTTTACGCCAGCGCAGTGGCGATACGCTGGTAGGTTCGCCGTGTTTCTTCATTGTTCATCAAACGCAGCCTCATCGCGCCGTTGGGGCGGACGAGAACGGTAGCACGATTCAGGAGCACAAAGCGCAAAGTCTGAATGTTCTGCAGAGCGTGCAGAACGGTTCGCTTCCGGGAGTGCTTGCGACGAACAAACAATGGTGTTCTTCGAATCTGGACCTTTTCATGAATGGGATTTTGAAATAGTGAAACAAGACGTTTCGCCAGATTCCGGTTGAATTAATCGACCATGATATTTTTTTGAATTCGTTATGGACTTGTGGGTCCCAAACCGATATAAAGGTTGGATAACGAGGCGAAAATGGTTAGACCACGAGAATTTGACGAAGCTGAAGCTGTTGAACAGGCGATGCTTGTGTTCTGGGAAAAAGGATTTCAGCCCACGACGCCACAGAATCTTTTGGATGTGATGGGGCTGAGCAAGAGTAGCTTCTACGAAACGTTTGGAAGTAAACGCGAACTTTTCCTCCGCTGTTTACAGCATTACATCAGCACAGGACACACACAAATGGAGGCCGCCTTGGGGGTCGACGACGTTCGAGTTGCGTTCGGCAGCATCCTTGATTTTGTGATTGAAATGTCGGCAACAAAGAATGGTGCGCGCTGCGGTTGTATGCTCTGCAACACAGCAGCTGAGCTCAGTCCGCATGACAAAGAGGTAGAGCAAATGGTCAGGAAATCTATGTCGAGCACAGAAAAGCTGTATATCAAACGGCTTCATCGAGCTCAGCAGGATGGCCAGATTTCTGAAAAGAAAGATACAAAGACGCTCGCCAGGTATTTTACAAGCTCAACAGCTGGGCTGCAACTGATGGCGAAAGTAAACCCCAATCGATCATCACTGAAGGGAGTTGCGAAGGTGATTTTGTCGACACTTGAGTAAGTTTTTTTATGCATATATGGACCTGCAGGTCTCAAACTTCGGAGAAAGAACGATGAGAACTAACAATTCACGAGTTATCAATACACTTGTCTTGCTGCTGCTGGTCAGTGGAGTCGCCTCGACAACACATGGACAAGATCTGAAGGGTTTTCGTTCCGCAGGAGCATTGGAGTTCGGCCCAGACGGCGTGTTGTTTGTGGGCGACAATGTTGGAGGAGCAATCTACGCATTCAAGGTAGGCAATGGAGAGGCTCCCGAAAAACCTGCAACAGTTGATGTCGAAAGCATCGACGTAGTGGTCGCCAGCGCACTTGGGGTCAAGAAGTCCGCGATCGTCATCAATGACATGGCGGTGCACCCCAACACGCGAGAAGTTTATCTGTCGGTAACTCGGGGAGTTGGAAAAGATTCGATACCGGCCATTGTGAAAGTCGACGCTGCCGGAAAGGTTCACAACGTACGACTGGCGGAAGTCGAATCGACTCGGCAAGCGTTGCACGATGTTCCGGACGGAAGCAAGCAATTCGCTGCTCGCGGATTGATGGGACCACCGTCAGCCAAGGATGTCATCAAAGCCAAGCGGCCGATGAACATTCTGGCAATCATGGACATCGAATATTTCAATGGCGAAATATTTGTGTCCGGCATTTCAAACGAAGAGTTCGCCTCTACGCTTCGTCGTATCCAATACCCATTCAAGGGCAAGTATGCGTCAACAAAAGTTCGGATTTTCCATCTCGCCCACGATCAGTACGAGACGCGGGCCCCGATCCGCTCGATGGTTGCCAAAAATCTCGGCGGCACGGACTATCTAATTGCTTCCTATACGTGCAGCCCGGTCGTACTCATCCCGATCGATGAGTTAAAAGACGGAGCCTCGGTCACCGGCCGTACGATTGGCGATATCGGCAACGGACAACCTATCGACATGGTCGTCTACAAAAACATGATGGCTGAGGGCAAGGAATTCATGTTTATGACAAACAACAGCCGGATGCCACAGGTCTTTCCCCTTGATGGTCTAGCCGCGGCGAAAGTCTACACGTTGGAGAACACCAAACAGGGATTCAAGTTGGATGCCCGGGGTGATTTCCCAATGGGACCCGTCGGCAGCCCGGTCATGTTCGAAGGGTCTTCGCTCCAGATTGATGTGTTGAATGACCAATTCTTTGTATCGTTGACTCGGGATGCTCCAACGGGCAACCTCAATCTTCAGTCGCTGTCCACCATGCTTCCAATTACTTTGTTCGAGGTGTATGGCGAGTACGATTTTCCCGGAGTCGATGCACCGAACCTTCAAGGTACTCCACGAAAGCAGAAGTAAGGGTAGCTTGTCTCGGGAATACAAGGCAGGAGATTACGACTCTCGCCGAGACTTACTTTGTTTGGAAAACGTTTGTTTTATTGGGAGTGGCAAGTTGTACACGACTGGAAAATGTTTGTTGGTTCTGATGATCGTTGGAGCACTTTGGCTGACGGGGTCCACGTCGGGGGCATCGCAACCAGATTTGCTTACGCTCCCAGAATCTGGCGGGGAACCCGTGACGCTACGCGTACGCCTTCCGAAATCGGATAAGCCGATCGACTGGGAAACGTGTTTCGCTATTTACGTTGACGAAGCCGACACCCCGTCATCGACGAGTCCCGTGCAGGGGACCTATCGGTTCGCTAATGATACTCTGACGTTTCAGCCCGACTTCCCATTCTCGCCCGGCGTAAAGTATCGTGTCGATGTCGCAACTGACCTCACATCGGTAGAGGACGTCCAGGGCGTTCGCGTCGAACGGCTCGGTCGTTCGTTTGTTGGAGTACCATTTTCTATTCCGACATCGCTATCTCTTGCACCACCTGAAATTGACCGTATCTTTCCGACAAGCGACGAACTGCCGGAGAACATCCTTCGTTTCTACATCTACTTTTCAAATCCGATGCAGCGTGGTTGGGCAAGCCGCGCTATCCGTTTGCAACGTGAGGATGGAAACGAAGTCGAGAATGTGTTCATGGAGTTCAAACAAGAACTCTGGAGCCCCGATCAAAAACGACTGACTGTGCTCCTCGACCCAGGTCGAATCAAACGCGGCGTAGCAACCCATGACCGATTCGGTCAGGCACTCGTCAGCGGAGAGCAATACAAACTTGTGGTCGATGCGACCTGGCCAGATGCACAGGGACAACTGCTTGGAACCAGCTTCGAAAAAGCATTCCGTGTGACGCCGGCGGTTCGCTCGGCGCTTAAACAGAAGAAGTGGTCACTCAAGGTTCCAAGTGTCGGCTCGCTGCAGGCTTTGGAACTGACCTTCGACCGTCCACTCGACCACGCACTTCTCATGCGGATGGTGGGTATTCGAGATGCAGGAGGGCAAGATGTGCCAGGGTCTTTCGAAGTGAGTCGTGAAGAAACTCTCTTGCTATTCCATCCGAGACAGCCATGGAAAAGCGGCGACTACGAGGTGGTCGTCCAAACTATTCTCGAGGATGTCGCTGGAAATAATCTGCGAGGACCATTGGACCGGATGGTGAACGAAGATATTGCCGGCGTCGATCATGTCTCGTTGGCATTAAGGATAGGCAGAATAAGCTGCGTCGCGGAAGTACGTCCCTTCTGAAATGGCGTTTCTGCAGCTTCTGATAGGGCGTTATTATAATCATTTGCATGGTTGTGGTCTCTTTTTTTCCGTGAAGGTTGGTCGTTTCGAAAGGATTGCCGTAGTTCGAATGATGCTTGATAGGGGGCAGTAAATCAAGGGGAGCACGCCGTGGAGGCGAGTATCCCGGGCGCGAACATTGGCGGTTTACTATCGTTCAGCGAAATCGGTTGCGCCAATACGAGAGCAATGACCATCCTTATGAGCAACGCGGGCCTCTACGACGCAGTGGTGATCGGCTCCGGTCCTAATGGGCTGGCGGCGGCGATTGTGCTGGCGCAGGCGCAACGCTCGGTGCTCGTCGTCGAAGGAGAAGACACGATTGGCGGGGGCACACGCACCGCCGAGCTAACGCAACCCGGTTTCCTGCACGACGTGTGCTCAGCCGTGCACCCGATGGGCGTGCTGTCGCCCTTTTTCAAGACGCTTCCCCTATCGGAGCACGGACTTACGTGGCTGCATCCTCCCGTCTCGGTGGCCCATCCCCTCGACGACGGCACGGCGGTGCTGCTGCAACGGTCGCTCGACGCCACGGCCGATGGACTGGGCCGTGATGCGGCGGCGTGGCGGCGGCTGCTCACGCCGTTTCTGCATCGTCCCGAGGTGCTTTTGGCTGATCTGATGGCCCCGCTCGGGCTTCCGCGCGCGCCGCTGGCCATGGCGCACTTCGGCTGGTATGGGCTACGCTCGGCGTCCCACCTGGCGCGTCGTTTTAAGGAGCCCCGTGCTCGGGCGCTTTTGGCCGGCTGTGCAGGCCATTCGATCTTGCCGCTGACGCGCCTCCCCTCTGCCGCCGTCGGGCTGGTGTTTGCGCTCACCGGCCACCTGATAGACTGGCCGGTGGCACGCGGCGGCTCGGCGGCCATCACCAACGCCCTGGCCGGCTACTTCCGCTCTCTGGGCGGAGAGATCCAGACGAGCCGCCCCATCGCCCGGCTCGCCGATCTACCCGAGACTCGCGCGGTGCTCTTCGACACCTCCCCGAAGCAGATGATCGACATCGCCGGGGAGGATTTACCGACCGGGTACAAGAAACGCCTGTCGCGCTACCGCTACGGCCCCGGCGCCTTCAAGCTCGACTGGGCGTTGTCGGAACCCATCCCGTGGCGCGACGCAGCGTGCGCCCTCGCCTCGACCGTCCACGTCGGCGGCTCGCTGAAGGAGATCGCCGTCGCTGAGGCAGCGGCGTGGCGCGGTGAGATACCCGAGCGCCCCTTCGTGCTCGTCTGCCAGCAGAGTCATTTCGACGACACCCGCGCGCCGAGCGGTAAGCACACCGGCTATGCCTACTGCGTCCCGCACGGGTGCGAGGCCGACATGACGGAGCGTATCGAAGCCCAGATCGAACGCTTCGCCCCCGGCTTCCGCGATCTCATTCTGGCTCGCCACACCCGCTCTCCCGCCGGCTTCGAAGCCTACAACGGCAACTACGTCGGGGGCGCGATTACCGGCGGCGTGGCAGATCTGGGGCAATTATTCACCCGACCGACGGCGCGCTTGAACCCCTACACTACACCCAACCCCCGCCTCTTCATCTGCAGCGCCTCGACGCCACCGGGCGGGGGTGTACACGGCATGTGCGGCTACCACGCAGCCCAAGCGGTGCTGAAGCGACTCCGCGTATAGATTTCCATCTCAGCACAATACCGACACGCCTTTCCACGTTAGAGAGAAGCATTGCAGTCCCCCCAACGCCGGAAAAATAAGGATAGGCAGAATAAGCTGCGTCGCGGAAGTAGGTCCCTTCTGAGATGGCGTTTCTGCAGCTTCTGATAGGGTGTTGTTATGTCTCCTTGACAGGTCGGAACCGGTGGAGGTAGCGGCTCTGTTCAGCATGCACCTGATGGTTTGGGATTAAGGACATCCCCCGCAGCGGAAATTTCTTCAGGCTAGCTGTTGCTTGCGGGCTGCAAGAAATCAAAACAAAGCTGTGGCGATTGGACCGCAAGATTGCAGGGGTTTACGAGGGCTTTGGCGTTGGGTGCGGAACAAACTATGGAAAAGCCGCGTAGCTCTTTGCTCATACTTGACCAAGCATAAGAAAATTCATCGACCCCTGGGCGGGGATCTGCCATGAAAACGCGCTCTGGGTCGCGGCTGTATCCATATAGGACCACCCAATGTTCTTCTTTGTGGAGGTAGCTGATCAGCAGCTTGTTGCGCTCTATCATCCGTCGCACCATCGCAAACGTGAGGTTGTACCGGAGACGGACGCACAGGCCATACTCTCGCAGCACGCGCACGATCGCGCTTTGGCGTGTACCCGTGCGATCGGTTCCGAGTAAGCGATAGACATATTGTGGGTCAGCAGCCGGTTGGAAATAGCGCAGAACCATCATCGTGCTGGCAAAGCCACAAGCATAGTTGCGGCCTTGGCGATAGCCCTCCATCGCCAGCGTGATCCCGTTGCGATCCTGTGTGTGGTGCCCCACGCGAAAGGGCAACACCTCGTGGGGTCTCTTCGGGCGATATGTTTGGCGGTAGAAGGTCACTTTTCTTGCTACAAAAGGAAATGAGCACAAAGGGTAGCACATAGAGTCGGATCGGGCTCTATTTTGCTAGAGTTGGTCATGTCAAGCTGCTTGTGTAAAAAGGTCGAGGGTACGAGTTGGTCGTTGTTCCTTCCAATCGAGATTGAATCGATGGAAGATCGAGTAAATGATTCTGTCGACACTCTGGACATTAACAAAGCAAACCATCGGACGCGTTCTCCGTCGAACCTCAACGAAGCAGCGTTCGATGACGTTGGTGGTTCGTAGCTTCTTCCACAGAGGCCGTGGGAAGCTGTAAAAGGCCAGTAACTCAGGGAGATCCTTCTCCAATCGATTCACCATCTTCGGATAATCCTTGTGCCAGCAACGCTTCAGCCTCCTGAAAGCTGTCAGTGCATCCCGACGGCTATCGGCCTGGTAGATGGCCCGTGCATCCTGCTTGATCTGGTCTCGATCGCACTTTCGGACTGAATTGACGATGTTTCGCATCTTATGTGCCCAGCAGCGTTGGTGCTGAGCTCTCGGATAGATCGTTTCAATGGCCGCTGCCAGACCTGCACAGCCGTCGGTCACAATCAGCTCGAGGTTATCTCCCTCTATACCACGCCGGTACAGATCTCCTAAGAGTCCTTCCCAGGCAGCTTGACTCTCTCCACTGCTGCGCATAAATGCCAAAAGCTGCCGGCTACCATCCGCTCTCACCCCGTAGGCCACCAGCATCTGCACCCGTTTCCGCCCACTCGGACGTCTTACCCTCAGACTCACTCCGTCCAGAAACAGTGTCTTCCATTCGTCACTCAACCGAGCTCGGTGAAATCGCTGTACTGCTTCATCTAGCTCTCGTGTCAGCTGCGATACCGTCTGTGCACTGACAACTTCTCCCGTCATGATCGCCACAATCCGTCCCACCGTCCGTGTGCTGATTCCTCTGAGAAACGCCTCTCGTATCAGCAACGTTACCTCGTCAGCTCGTCGTTGAAACCGTTGTAATCCCTTCGGGAGAAAATTCTTGTTCCGGCTCCGGGCAATCCGCAACCGTAACGTTCCAAAGCGGGTCACAAAGTCCCGTTCATAGTATCCATTGCGGTACTCTCTCTTTCTCTGAGTCAATCCCATTTTCAGTTGAAATTGGATAGCGGCTCCCGTGGTATTCACGCAATTCGTTCCTCCACGGCTTTTGAAAAGCGGGCTTTTAAGGAACGACGTAACCTCGGTAGGTGGCGATAGCCACGGACCTTCCTGAGTCTCGGCTCGATCTCGAGCAATGCCGTAGCTACCCAACGATGTAATTGGTTGCTGTTTTTCCAGTAATCCACTTTTGTCGGTTCTTTGTCCAAGCTGCGCATTGATGGACTCAAGACAATTCGTAGTAGAGAAACTTTCCCGGAGTTCCTCAGCCAGGCCCAACCGGTGAAGGGTGAGAGTCTCTTCGAAACCCTCATCCAAGCTGGCTGCCGCTGACTGGTTCAGCAGCAATAGTTCTTTTCGGACCCTTAGAAGCGCTTTTTCTGCCTCTTTCAGGTTTGGCTTTTGATAGGCATCCTGCAATCGTTTGCGAAAGGTTCCCTGTTTGCTCTTGGGTAAGTAGCACAATACATTTTCACGCTTGTGCCATCGGCAGCGCTGCACGACCGCCCGGTTGCCGAATACCGCCTGGACGGCTTTTCGCAATCCTTTGGACCCATCGATAACGCACATCAGGCCCTTGTCATGGCAAAGCCCTCTTTGTATTAGCCCTCGGAGAAAGGCTATACACACTCGTTCATTTTCGGTACTGGCCTGCAGGAACCCCAAGATGATCTTCTCACCCTCGAGGGTCACTCCCAATCCAATCAGGATTTGCTCCGATGCAAAGCTTTTGCCGTCCAGAAAGAGAGCAACAAAATCGTATCCTGCAAGAGATCGTTCCTGCAGCTCCTTCAGTTTTCGAGCTGTCACTTGGATGGTACGGCGCGAGATGCTTGATGCTGACATGCCAAAAGCCTCCGGAACGGCCTCAGCGCACTCCCGATAATTCCGACAGGATAATCCGTTGATCACCTTCTTCAAAAGGCCCTCGTCCATATTCCTGGGTTGCTGCAACTGCCTATAGGTTCTCAACGGCGCTTCACGACCGTGGTTTGTGTCCCGGACTCGAGGAACACGGACTGGAATCTTCTGATCTGTGAGATACACTGAACCCCTTTGCGATCCCCATCGATGAAGGTTGCAATCACCGCCGGCTCGGCTATAACGCTTCCCGGCGAGCTCGTTGACTTCATCTTCAAGGCTGTCCTGGACGGCTCTCAATCCGAGCGGTATCAATGCTTGGATCAGCTCGATACGTGCATCAAGTTCATTGACCTGATCGTTGATTTCCGGAACCCGAGCCCCGCCTGAGGATCGTTTTTGCTTCGATGTGATGCTGTTTGGTAGAATCTTCTTCATAGTGGCTCCTTGAGAATTGGTTGACTTCGTTTTCGCTAAAAACAAAAATCTACCACTCTTGGAGCCGCTTTCCTTTCATTGAATTTCAACTAACAATAGCACTCACTCCGGAGAGGAGATCTATGCCTTGCTGGCCGTCAGACGAGGGAATAGCAACTCAAGGGGAGAAATCCTAATCGGCGCCGAGATTCCGGGTTTTGCTACCATGTTGCTACCAGTCCACCCCATATCAGGACACACCAGCAACATCCTGACTCACTCAGTTTTCTTGGTTTTATGCGGGTTTAGTGGATCGTATTGTCAACTAACTTTATTCCACGAATCGTACAAGACAGAGGAGGGACAGTGAAGATCCAGTCTAACTTGCCGCAGATCGGTAACGTCGGAATCAGGACGGCCGATATGCTGACTGAGAAGCAAACGAAACGAAGTGTCCCGGATTTACCGTGACGGAAGCATCGGTCCGCCTCATTTCCAGAGTCCGCGAACGAGGCTCCGCAGTTCATCCAACATGACCAAAAATGCAAATCCCCAAGTCTTGATGTGTTCTTCCGAATACTTCGGTGTCAATTACGTCATTAATCCCTGGATGGACGGGAACATTGGCGTTGCTCGCAAGAAGGTGGCGGTTCAACAATGGACGTTGCTCAAAGAGCAAATCAGCAAGAGAGCGTCCTTGAGTGTGGTCGAATCCTATAATGGACTGCCAGACATGTGTTTCGTGGCCAACGCCGGCCTGCTGCTCGAAGGAGTTTTTGTCCCTTCCGTTTTTCGTGTGCCGCAACGAGCTCCCGAGGTGCCTCACTACCGCGCCTGGTTCGAACAGAATGGCTACCAGATCGTGGAGCTGCAAGCAGATCAGGCCTTCGAGGGTGAGGGAGATGCGTTGTTTGCACCCGGGGAGCCTCTTCTCTGGGCCGGTTATGGCGTCAGAAGCTCGCTGTTGTCGCACCGAAGTTTGAGCGGAATCTTCAACATCGAGGTGGTCTCGCTCAGGCTTGTGGACGAGAGGTTTTATCATCTGGATACCTGTTTCGCTCCCCTCGACGACGGACGCGTCATGTACTATCCGGCGGCATTCGATAGGGCGTCCGTCGAGATGATCAGGCAGCGTGTGCCTTCCGCCGACCGCCTCGAAGTGGGAGAGGAGGATGCCCTGAACTTCTGCTGCAATTGCGTACCGATCGGGAATACCATCATCACCAATTATGCTTCGCCAGGGTTGCAGCGTGATCTGGTAAACTGGGGTTACGACGTCGTCACCACACCTCTGAGCGAGTTTATTCTGGCGGGGGGAGCAGCCAAGTGCCTCTGTTTGTTTCTGCAACACGACGTTCCGGGTGACATGAGGAGTCGCAGTCGCATAGAGTCGTCGATCTGTTCGAGTCAGGTGGAGCTCAGCGGGCATCTGCTGGACATGGGTGTGATGAACCACGCCCTCGATCTGGTCACCAATTCCGGCGGCAGTTTTCGTATCGACACTTTCATGGCGGGCCAGCGTCATGATCAGCCGTCGTTGGTGCGGATCCGTGTCACGGCTCCCACGGTGACCAGACTTGACGAAATTCTTTCTGATCTATCGTGTCTAGGCGCGTGCTGCGTACCGGAACCTGTGCGTAGTTGACTACGAACAGGTAATGGCGCCGTTTGCTCCCGGCCTGGTGTCCCCTTTCAGACCTTTTTGCCCAACACATTCGCTCACGACCTACACCAGACAGGGGAAGGGGGGGTGCAACTTTGGAGGGCCTTATCTCCTATCCCGTCAACAACTCTAGCCATCCATTCGACTGATTCCGGCTAACGACGTATAGCTTGGTGTTTGGAGGTCCGGCGCTTTCCTCAGCAATTTCCAAAAGATGTTCAATGATGGCGCGATGTGGAACGGTACCGAGGGGCGCGATTGAATTTCGCCCCCCCCGGTGGGTCGAGGGCTCGACTTTCACCTGTGGGTCCCATCCAGTAGAGTGCGAGATTTCCGACAGCAAAAATTTTCGCCCATATTTCGTGACTTAACTTTTGTCACGAACCACCGGATCGTTCACTCTGAGCACTCACCCTGGCGCCGATCCTAGTCCATGGCGGCTGCGATCCAAGAAATCCCGTCCAATATTGGACACCCACACGGTATCCGTTCTGGAACAATCCAAGGGCTCCTGAGCGCGACCCAGACAAGGGTGCAAGGTCATTCATTTCAGCGTACGGCAGACTTTCCTTGGACTCACCCAGCTACGGAGGAGGCTGCCACTTGCGCCGCGAAACCGACTTGATCGCAAGAACAAGAAATCTAGGGTGAATTCACAAAGCTACTGGCGTATTCTCCCCGCATGTAGCAAATTCCTTTTTCGCGCCAGGGTCCAAATGGACCATTTGCCAAGAGAGGGGTGTCAAATGGAAGTGGATACCGAACGACTAAGAACCATGATCCAACTAGAAATAAATCAAACCACCCAGGAGCTGAGCAACCTTGAGAAGGAGATCTCCCGCTTGCAGGGTGAGAAGGGTCGTCTGATCGAGAGTATCGATGGAATAGAAGTTGTAGAGAGAATCGCCAAAGAGTTCGAAGTGGCAAGGGCTCAGGCGCCAGCCGAGGGGACCGCTACTAAGACAGCAGGGGCCGGGCACGAACGGAGCTGATCAACAGCCCCAGGGTTTTTCGTCACGAAACCCCGGACCGATCCGGAACACTAGTTCAGATAATGGTTCATGGCGGCCGCGACCAGTCCAATATTGGACGCATGGTGGCTTGGAGACGCGACCTAGCTGACAGTGGTCAGAGCGTTCGATCGCGCCCGTGTAGCCCTGGCCGATTTCACAGATCGTCACAAAGCACGGTTGGATTTCCATTGTCCTATGGGCTCACTGAGCCGGAACTCCAACCAGCAACGCGTAGCTTCAAGAGCCGCTTCTTCCCTCCCAATAGTCTTCTGGGCTTTCCCCGAAATTGTAGACACATAGTTAAGCGGCGTCGCGCATTTGTTCGACTGACTTGAATCGTCGCATCTGGCGTTCTCTGTTGGCGTGTCAGCTGATGGGACACTTCAGCACGGTTGTTCTCGTATTGATCTGTCTTGTGGATCACTGACGGAAAGACCTCTCGATGGGCAGCCCCGTAGCTGCGAAGCTTGTCGGTTACGAGTCGTCGCGGTACCCAGCCTTGACCTTTCAACAATTTGCGGAAGAAGCGCTTAGCCGCTCGACGGTCTCGGCGGCGCTGGACCAGGATGTCGATCGTATCGCCGTCCTGATCCACAGCTCGCCACAGGTAGTGGCGCTGACCTTGGATCGTGATGAAGAGTTCATCCAGGTACCAGGTGTCGCCCAAGCGACCCTGCCTTCGTTTCAGCGTTCGAGCGTATCCCGGGCCGAATTTGCGACACCACTGCCGAATCGACTCGTAGGAGACAATGACACCGCGCTCAGCCAGCAGATCTTCGATGTCGCGGAAGCTGAGGGTGAACCGGTGATACAGCCACACGGCGTGGCTGATAATCAAGGGTGGAAAGCGGTGGCCGTGAGTCGGACCCAGTTTTCTTGGACACAGAATAAGAGATAATGAGATGTTCAAGGAGGTGGAAATGGTTCGAACGAAGAGGGTGAAGTGGAAGGCGACGGCAGGAACGGAGGGAGCCCGTAGGGCGACTGGAGTTCGGGCCGTCGGCGCCGCGCCCGGGGCGAGGCCTCTGGAGCCGGGGCAGCGTTGGAGCGGAGGACGAAAGCGGGACGTGGTGCTGCGACTGCTGCGGGGCGAATCTCTGGATGCGCTGTCGCGTGAAGTGGGCGTGGAGATCTACCGGCTGGAGGAGTGGCGGGAGCGGGCCTTGGCCGGGCTCGAGCTCGGCTTGAAGAATCACCAGGGCGAGCCGTTGGCGGAGGCGCTCGACGCTGCGAAGCGTCACATCGGGGAGCTGTCCATGGAAATCGAGCTGCTGCGCAATCGCGCCCGGGCGGCGGAGAAGCGCCTCCCTTTGGCGATGAGGAGGTCGCGACGATGAGCGAGACGATCTCCGAAGCCACGGGTCAACGTTACGGGATCCAGCGCGTGTGTCAGGCCTGGGAGCGCTCGCGCTCGGCGCTCTACGCCCGGCGGACAAGCGAGCAGAAGCGGCAGGAGGGCGAGGAACCCACTCGGCGGGGTCCCCAGCCCAAGGTGTCGGACGAGAAGCTTTTGGAGGCGATCCAGGCCGATCTGGAGCGCTCACCGTTCCAGGGCGAGGGTCATCGTAAGGTCCACGCGCGGCTTCGGATCTTGGACGGGATCCGGGTTGCGCGCAAGCGGGTGCTGCGGGTCATGCGAGAGCATGAGTTGCTCTCACCACACCGCGGACGCCAGGGTGGAACGAAGGCACACGATGGGAAGATCGTCACCCTGGCGCCGAACGTGATGTGGGGGACCGACGGAGTGCGGGTGTTCACGCTCGATGACGGGTGGGTCTGGATTTTCGCGGCGGTGGAGCACTGGAACGCGGAGTGTGTGGGGTGGCACGTGTGCAAGGTCGGTAGCCGCTTCGCGGCGTTGGAGCCGATCTCGCAGGGTCTGCTGCGCCTCTATGGTTCCATTGACTCCGACGTTGCCCGGGGGCTGGCGCTCCGGATGGACCACGGCTCCCAGTACCTGTCGGATCACTTCCTCAACCAGATCCGGTGCTGGGGCATCCGTCCCAGCTTCGGTTTTGTCGAGGAACCGGAAACGAACGGAGTTGCGGAGCGGTGGAATCGCACGCTCAAGGACCAAGCGATCCACGGGAGAATCTTCCAGAACCTCCAGAAGGTGCGTGCCGCCGTGGCCGAGTTCGTGGAGTTGTACAACAAGACCTGGCGTCTCGAGAAGATCGATTATCAAACATCGATCGAGGCACGCGAGGCGCACAAGCTACGCCAGGCGGCGTAGCTCAAACTTGTGTCCAAAGGAACCGGGTGCGCTACAGAAAGCGGTGGCCGCGGTAGTTCGGTTGACTGTTCATCGCGGCATTGTGCCCGAACGCTCCTCAACTTGACAATGCCGTCGGGCTTTCTTCTCGATCTGGGAAGATTCCGTCTAAGGTTTTCCCCGATAGTGGGATTTGTTGACGATGGTTTTAAATTTTCCCGTGTGGGTGTGAGGAATCTGATCCGGGTATTCGAAAACAGGAAGAAGGTCGTTCTTGAAGTTTAATTGTATTTTATCACGAATGAAGGCTTCCGAATTATCGTCGTATGAACCCATTCGGACAATTCTAATCCGAAGTTCGCGGTCGTTTTCATAGACAAGCTGGTATCGTTTGATTTTTCCTTGGAGTTCTTTTTGAATAAACAGACGGTCCCAGAAGTTAGGAACGATCGCTTTTCCGGAGGCTGTTGTGTAAAGATCGGCCGTGCGGCCCAGGATCTCTTTCAGGACCTGGTGTTTGCGTCCGCAAGGGCAAGGGGTTGTGCCGCGATTCACCAGGTCGCCCGGTTTATAACGGATGAGGGGCATAGGGGTCTCCAGAAGCGGGGTAACCATGATTTCGCTACCGTCCACACCTGGGTCATTTTCTTCGAGTTCCACAAGGTGGGTTTCCTGGTGGATGTGAAGCCGGCTTTCCGGACAACTCGTCGCGATATGCCCCATTTCCCGGGTGCTATAGAGATCGCTGATATGGCACCCCAGGATCTTCTTTATGACTTCATTGTTGTTGGGGGTCAAGGTTTCCGCAGTATTGAGGATAAGGTCTGGAGCTATTTCCTCCGGGTCATGGACAACTTCTTCGACGTAATCGGCTAGGAGTCTTGCGGTTGAGGCAACAATAAACCAAACCCGTGCGTGGAAGGCTCTAAGCTGCTGTACGATGCTTTCGCATGTCTTGGGGTCGAATGCGCTTCCAGGAAGTTCCAAGTGGTTCCAAAGCATTTTCCGGAACAAAGATTTTTTTCCACTGGGCTTACGTTCGGCTACTGGCAAAAAGAACCTTGCCTCCCGGACGCCTTGAGCAAGTCCATGCCGGTCTTTGACCAGGATTTCCCTGGCCCAGCTGGCGGACTCGATGGTGCCATCGGCATAAAATCTAACCGGCGTACCGGTAGATCCACTGGTGGTGCCGGAAACCAATTTCTGGCGGCTGAACCGGGCGAGGAGATTGGGTTTAGAGTTGCTGTATTTTGATTCTAGTGACGCGGCGATAAAAGGCTGGTACCGGTCAATGACCATGTCATCCCGATGGTTGGCCAGGTCTTCACGGGTTAGCGGGGGAAGCTGTTTGATGTCGTCCAAATCCCTGACATCCCCAGGGTTGAATCCGGCTTCCTTGAAGCGTCTCTTGTAAAACGTCGTTTCTGACGCAGCCCGGGTAAGGATGGCTTTCAGTCGGGCCAGTTGGAGGCTATTGAGCTCATCTTCCGATGCGAATTCAGTGGTTTTAAACTCCCGGTAGGTTTTCCAAATGGCTGGACGATTCATAAGCCAACTCACGGTGGTGAAGGCCAGACGGCCCTTGAGAGTGTTGAGTTGTTCAATCATGCCCATGGCGAAAAAACGGGGAGGCGATCGCGAAACCCGGTGCGTTATAGACACCACATGTGTCTGGATTTTGTTGTGAGGATTGTCAAATTGTATCAGAGCGAAGAAACTGAGGATACAGAAATCCCTGATTTTACGGGATTCGAGAGGACTTAAAGGGAGATTGCCAGAAGTGGAATCGCAAGGGTCCTTTCCGGGGACATGGGTTACAGATTATTCCGAGCACATAGGTAACACTTTTGGAGCAAACGGGTTCTCACAGACGGATTCTGCCACACTGGGTTACGAGAATCGTGCGGTCGTGAAACGGGTACTCCGGGACCTCTGGGTGGTGATACTTGCGGGCTGAGGGTGTATACACCTCGCCCGGATACATCCCGCCCAGTGACTGGTGAGGCCGGTCGTTGTTGTATACCTCGCCTGGATGAACTCATCGAACGTTTCCTGCTGCTGCATGAAGTTGAACCTGGGTGGCTTGGTGGCCTCTTTCTTGAGGGTCAGATGCATTCGCTCATGACTTCCATTCTGTTGCGGATCGCCGGGCTTAATCCGTTCGATTGCAATACCGAGCCGCAGCCACCAGACCGACAATCGGCCCAGGCCGAACAGGGCATGCGGGGAAGAGAACGGGGCTCCGTTGTCTGACCGGATGGCGGCTGGGAGGCCGAACTCCTCGAAGGTGCGCTCAAATACCGGGAACGCGCCGGTTCCCGTGGTCGATTCCAGACCCTCGCAGGCCAACAGATAGCGCGATCGCTGGTCGGTGATTGTGAGTGGGTAACAGTATTTGCGGTTACCCAGCCGGAACTCGCCTTTGAAATCAGCACACCACAGCACATTCGGAGATTGGGCCTCACTCAGCGTCGTCCCCTGTGCCTTATGGCGTCGGCGCTTACGTCGCTCGACCAAGCCATGACGGTCCAGCACCACATGAATCGTGCTGCTCGCAGGCGGCCTGATCATGGGCTATTCCTTGATCAGTTTCTCCCGGATCTTGGGGGCACCCCAGGTACGGTGTTGCTGCTTGATCCTCAGGATTGCCTTCTCCACCTGGAACGGCAACCGGTCGGGGTGTCGATACGGGCTTCTAGCGCGATCCTCCAGCCCCCTGAGCCCAACAAGGCGAAAACACGGGCGAAGCGGGATAGCCGATCTGCGCCATTCGCAGACCTGGTGACCCGCGAAGTGACTGCCGAGGATCCGGCAGTGGATGCGTCGCACTTCCACGGGCCCAATGGTGCGGAGCCGGGGCACTGGAGGGGCGAGGTAGTTCCCAATCGTTGGGCAGCCGATCCGGAAAGGGACTTCATCTCCAACGAAACCATCGAGTTGATCAAGAAGGCGATGGACGGCTTGCCGGATGCTCAGCGAGCCGTCATGATGCTTCGCGATCTTCAGGGCTTCAGCTCGGAAGAAGCGTGTAACGCTCTGGAGATATCGGAGACTAATCAGAGGGTACTTCTACACCGGGCTCGCGCCAAAGTGCGGCGGGCCCTGGATGAGTTGTTCTGTAGCTAGACCTTAGTCCAGCGTGATTTTTTGCATGAGGAGGAAGAAAAGCCCTGGAACGTGCGCCGTTACGGGATAAAATGCGTTTGATATACTTACAAGACATCCCGAAAGGAGCACATTCCAGGTGAATAAAAGAAACCACAGAATCCTCCTCCGAGACAAGCAAAATCTTACACGCCGGTTGGAAAGAAATCAGTTTGAGGACCGGTCCGATCCTATGTTCAAGGACTCCAACACCTACTACGAGATCGCCGAGAGAACGCGCGCCATCGGATCTGGTGGTATCGGAGCCATTCACAAGCTCGTGTGTAAGCTTGGATTGGACAAAGATATCAACAGAAACATCGTTTTGCTCAAGTACCACTTTCCTTACTGGGAATCCGATCATGTACTGAACATCGCATACAACGTCTTGTCGGGTGGAACCTGTCTCGAAGATATCGAGCGGTTGCGCCAGGATGAGACCTACATGAACGGACTGGGAGCCGAGAGGATTCCGGATCCCACGACGGCTGGAGATTTCCTCCGTCGTTTCGATGAGGATTGGATCTTCGGACTTCAGGAAACCATCAATGAAACCCGAACCAAGGTGTGGAAGTTGCAGGATGCTTCCTTCCGGAAGGAGGCCATCATCGACGTGGACGGGACCGTCGCCGGAACCTTGGGGGAATGCAAGGAAGGAATGGACATTGCCTACAACGGGATCTGGGGTTACGCACCGTTGATCGTGACCTTGGCCAATACGAATGAGGTCCTCTATCTGATGAATCGGCCGGGCAACCGTCCCTCTTCCGACGGAGCGGCCGAGTGGATGGACCGGGCAATCGATCTGGTGTCGTCGGTGTTTACGAAGGTCTGGCTTCGGGGCGACACGGATTTCTCGCTGACGAGAAACTTCGATCGCTGGGACGAGCGGGTTGGTTTTGTCTTTGGTTATGACGCCAAGCCGAACCTGGTCGGGATGGCCGATGCCCTGCCGGAGAGACAATGGAAACCGCTCGAGCGGCCTCCTCGTTATGAGGTCAAGAGCGAAGAACGGCGCCGTCCGGAAAACGTCAAAGAACAAGTAATCAAGGAGAGAGAATTCAAGAACATCCGCCTGCAGAGCGAGCAGGTCGCCGAGTTTGACTATCGTCCCGGACACTGTAAGAAAACCTATCGCATGGTTGTGGTTCGGAAGAACCTCACGATCGAAAAGGGGGAGCACCGGCTGTTTGATGAGGTCCGGTACTTCTTCTACATCACCAACGATCGGGAGATGACGATGGGAGAAGTGGTCCTTTTTGCCAACGATCGCTGCAACCAGGAAAACGTCATCGGTCAGCTCAAGAGTGGAGTGAACGCCTTGAGGATGCCTTCGGACAGTCTGGTATCGAACTGGGCCTACATGGTCATCGCATCGCTGGCGTGGAATCTGAAGGCCTGGTATGGCCTGGTGACGCAGGCGCCGACAGTACGTCGTGATATCTTGAGGATGGAGTTCAAACGCTTCCTGGTGAACTTTGTGCAAATACCCTGTCAGATTGTAAGAACCGGTCGTCGCCTCGTTTACAGGATATTGGCCTATAGCAAGCATCTCGAAACCTTTTTGGCGACGTTCGACTATATCAGGCAACTCAGGTTTACTTGAAGGCGCCTCGCCGGCGGGTGAGCCCGTACCCCCGGCGGAGCAAGAGTGGCGGGCGAAAGGAAGGGCATAACAGAGACAAACAAGATCAAGTGATCCAGACAACCAATGGAAGGTTTGTCTCTTGTGTTTCTCTTTGCTTTCCCTGTTACGCACAAGGAGCTGAAATCCACGAGATATTCGGAAAAGGCAAACGATTTTCCGAGCGAGCTCATACCTCGCTTATTTTGGGGCTAGAGTGACTGACATGTCCGAGCAAATGGCTTGTAAGGAACTTGTCGAGGTTGTAACCGACTATCTCGAGGGGAGATTGTCGGTGGTCGATCGCGTCCGCTTAGAGGAGCACCTTGCGGGATGTCCTCGATGCCAGAACTACCTCGATCAGATGCGCCAGACGCTCGCGATGCTCGGACGGATCCCGGCTGAGTCCATTGAACCGAGCGCTCAAAACGAGTTGCTCGATGTATTTCGGGATTGGAAGAAGGAGAAATCGGAATAATCTCCAAGACTCTGACGCAATCGCCGTCGAATCGGTCAAGTGCTCGAGGCCACCAGCGCCGCGGGCTTTTTTTGCCTTTTTGGGGTTGGGCGTGTAACGCTGGTCCACTAGACGAGACTAATCCTTAGTCCAGCGTGATTTTTTGCATGAGGAGGAAGAAAAGCCCTGGAACGTGCGCCGTTACGGGATAAAATGCGTTTGATATATTTACAAGACATCCCGAAAGGAGCACATTCCAGGTGAATAAAAGAAACCACAGAATCCTCCTCCGAGACAAGCAAAATCTTACACGCCGGTTGGAAAGAAATCAGTTTGAGGACCGGTCCGATCCTATGTTCAAGGACTCCAACACCTACTACGAGATCGCCGAGAGAACGCGCGCCATCGGATCTGGTGGTATCGGAGCCATTCACAAGCTCGTGTGTAAGCTTGGATTGGACAAAGATATCAACAGAAACATCGTTTTGCTCAAGTACCACTTTCCTTACTGGGAATCCGATCATGTACTGAACATCGCATACAACGTCTTGTCGGGTGGAACCTGTCTCGAAGATATCGAGCGGTTGCGCCAGGATGAGACCTACATGAACGGACTGGGAGCCGAGAGGATTCCGGATCCCACGACGGCTGGAGATTTCCTCCGTCGTTTCGATGAGGATTGGATCTTCGGACTTCAGGAAACCATCAATGAAACCCGAACCAAGGTGTGGAAGTTGCAGGATGCTTCCTTCCGGAAGGAGGCCATCATCGACGTGGACGGGACCGTCGCCGGAACCTTGGGGGAATGCAAGGAAGGAATGGACATTGCCTACAACGGGATCTGGGGTTACGCACCGTTGATCGTGACCTTGGCCAATACGAATGAGGTCCTCTATCTGATGAATCGGCCGGGCAACCGTCCCTCTTCCGACGGAGCGGCCGAGTGGATGGACCGGGCAATCGATCTGGTGTCGTCGGTGTTTACGAAGGTCTGGCTTCGGGGCGACACGGATTTCTCGCTGACGAGAAACTTCGATCGCTGGGACGAGCGGGTTGGTTTTGTCTTTGGTTATGACGCCAAGCCGAACCTGGTCGGGATGGCCGATGCCCTGCCGGAGAGACAATGGAAACCGCTCGAGCGGCCTCCTCGTTATGAGGTCAAGAGCGAAGAACGGCGCCGTCCGGAAAACGTCAAAGAACAAGTAATCAAGGAGAGAGAATTCAAGAACATCCGCCTGCAGAGCGAGCAGGTCGCCGAGTTTGACTATCGTCCCGGACACTGTAAGAAAACCTATCGCATGGTTGTGGTTCGGAAGAACCTCACGATCGAAAAGGGGGAGCACCGGCTGTTTGATGAGGTCCGGTACTTCTTCTACATCACCAACGATCGGGAGATGACGATGGGAGAAGTGGTCCTTTTTGCCAACGATCGCTGCAACCAGGAAAACGTCATCGGTCAGCTCAAGAGTGGAGTGAACGCCTTGAGGATGCCTTCGGACAGTCTGGTATCGAACTGGGCCTACATGGTCATCGCATCGCTGGCGTGGAATCTGAAGGCCTGGTATGGCCTGGTGACGCAGGCGCCGACAGTACGTCGTGATATCTTGAGGATGGAGTTCAAACGCTTCCTGGTGAACTTTGTGCAAATACCCTGTCAGATTGTAAGAACCGGTCGTCGCCTCGTTTACAGGATATTGGCCTATAGCAAGCATCTCGAAACCTTTTTGGCGACGTTCGACTATATCAGGCAACTCAGGTTTACTTGAAGGCGCCTCGCCGGCGGGTGAGCCCGTACCCCCGGCGGAGCAAGAGTGGCGGGCGAAAGGAAGGGCATAACAGAGACAAACAAGATCAAGTGATCCAGACAACCAATGGAAGGTTTGTCTCTTGTGTTTCTCTTTGCTTTCCCTGTTACGCACAAGGAGCTGAAATCCACGAGATATTCGGAAAAGGCAAACGATTTTCCGAGCGAGCTCATACCTCGCTTATTTTGGGACTAATGATTGACATTATCATGGAGAAACCGGAATAAAATTGAGCGAAAGACAGCTTCAGATGTGCGAAGAGAGTAAATGGGATTTCTCGGACTTGAAGGCTGTGTTTTTGAATTGCACCCTCAAGAAATCCCCCGAGCTTTCCCACACGATGGGGGTAATTGACATTTCCAGGGCCATCATGGAGAAGAACAGTGTCTCCGTAGAGGTGTTGCGGCCGATCGACTACAAGGTTGCCTTCGGTGTCTATCCCGATATGTCTGATCGAGGATGGCCGGATGACGAGTGGCCCAAGATCTACGAAAAAGTCAAGGAGGCAAACATACTGGTCCTTGGCTCTTCGATCTGGCTGGGCGAGAAATCGTCGGTGTGTACGCAGGTGGTGGAGCGCCTGTACGCAAGCTCAGGAGATCTCAATGAGCGCGGTCAGTACCGTTACTACGGTGGCGTAGGTGGATGCCTGATCACGGGCAACGAAGACGGAGTGAAGCACTGCTCCATGGCGATTCTGTATGCATTACAGCACATCGGCTACGTCATTCCGCCGCAAGCCGACGCGGGTTGGATCGGTGCAGTGGGTCCCGGCCCTTCGTACCTCGATCCTGGCTCCGGTGGTCCTGAAAATGATTTTACGAATCGAAATACGACCTTCATGACATGGAACCTCCTGCATCTGGCCCGCATGATCAAAGACGCGGGTGGAATCCCCGCGCACGGCAACCAGCGTTCCCTCTGGGACGCTGGTTGTAGATTTGATGCACTCAACCCCGAACACCGTTAGCTCGCTTCGAAGTCCGGGCGCACACAACCCGGACTTCGACTGCCCGTTTCTAGACCAGTAACGTTCAAAACCAACCAAGGAGAACCATCATGACCCAACCAAGCACTGAGACCTATGCGAAGAGAGACATCAAGATCTTGAACGACTCGCTCGGAGGTGAGTATTTTGGGATTGCGGCGTATGGGGCCGCGATGGGCACCGGCCTGCTCGAGGATGGCGTTCGTGCCGTGGCCGAAAAATTCCAAGGGGATCACAAGCAGCATGCGCAGCGCATTCAAGAGGCCATCCGCGGTCTTGGAGGAGATCCGATCGAAACGAAGACCTGGGAACAGTATGCTTCCGAGTTTCCTCCTCCTCCGCTCGAGAGTCAGTCCGACGTTCTTCGGTACGCTGTCTCCCTCGAGAAGAGCGCGGCCAGTGCCTCGGTCGCATCGGTCGCTCAGTTTTCCTCCTCGGAGTTGCGCCTGCTGGCAGCCAGCATCGCCGGAGTGGAAGCCATGCACTGGTCGGTTCTCCTGGGGGCGCTCGGCGAGAATCCAGTCCCTGTCAGCTTTATTCCCCCGCCCACGGAGTGAGGGGGTCAGGACTACAATGGATGACCCTGAAACTACGGAATCCCGGGGCACTTTGCATTTTTTCTGAAATGGTATAGTTTGACGTGACATGATGATGCTCACCATTCGGCAAGCAACTGCGGCAAGGCGACCGTGCCCTTGGGCACGGTTCGCCCTTGTCGTTGGCTGGCTTATCGGGCAGAACCTTGCGGCTGCGCAGCAGCCCGCGGTCGAGATTCAAGTCAAGTCCGTCAAGCACCTGGAAGGACAGATTGTCCGCCAGACCGTTTTGTTTCCCGGTTGGGACCCCTACGAGCCCGTCCCGGCATACGTGTACTTCAAGCAGAAGGCGGAGAAGCTTCCCGTGGTCATCTTCATCCACGGTATGCGGATGGATAAAACCTTCCTTGCCTGTTGGCACGCGGAGCTTGCCCAGCAAGGATTCGCCGTGATTTCCGTCGATGCCCATCTTAGTGGTGCCCGCAAGATTGCGATAGTCGCCGACCGCATTGAAGCGGAGCAGGGCTGGGTATGGCCGCACCAAACGATGGTTAATCATACCGCGAACGATGTTTCGAGAATTCTCGATGTCCTGCCTGCGCGCAGGGAGTTTGATCCAACGAGGGTGGCGGTTACCGGGTTTTCCATGGGTGGCGCAACGACGATGGTTCTGGCTTGGCGCGAACCCAGGATCTCGGCGGTGATGCCCCTGTGCGGCTGCGTCGACTTCTGGTGGGATGTCACCAAGATCGATCCCGGGCCGCAGCAGAACGCCAGGATCGCCGAGTTCAGCCCTCGCCTGAAGCAATTGACCGCTTCGCTCGATTCAAATAGCCCGGAGCGGATGGACGCCATCGCGCCCAAGGCATTGTTTTTGATCAACGGCACCCTGGATCGGGCGATTGACATTCGCTCCATTCGCAAGTTCGCCGACGAGATGCGTCCTCGATACGAGAGATTTCCCGAGCGACTCGATTTCTTCGAGGATAAGAACGCCGGCCACACTTTTTCCAAGGTGATGAAGGAAAAAGCGACCCAATGGCTCGTGCGGCACTTGATCGAGAAACCGATTCACGCGAATCGCGATCTCGGGAATTGATCTGGTCCGTTTGCTCTCAAACAGTTGCAAATTGAGCGGGTGGTTCGGCGGCAAACGGGCCATTCTTTTTACTCACTATGTCTACCCCTGCGAGATCCTCTCTCCTATCGGTGCGGGGGAGGAACTGACGGCAATCCTCAGCGATCCCTATCCAAGGAGATATAACTCTATCCGATCAGATTGCGCCGAGGCTCCTCTGCTGTGAAATCCGAGCATTAGCCGTGTTTCTTGACTGCCCGTATCCCCCTATTGAACAAATGGTTACAGGATAATCACGAAATTTTTGGAGGAGGCTTGAAACTGGTCTCCGAGTTGCAATTACCCAGTGTAGGAAAAAGGAGGAGGTTAAAATGAAAAAGGTACTTCAACTGGGACTCTTGATGATCTTCACGGCTCATGCAGCGACTCTGGACAATGCCAGCAGCCGGCAAGTGACTTTGAACAGGCCGGGAGCCAATACCACCGAGGCGAACACTCCACAAGGAGCCTGGTTGGGGTTCGATTCTGAAACATTGCCTTTCACCACCGACGAGGAGTTGCTGGAGTTTCTCAGAAACGCTCGGGTCATCTCTCGAGAAGGAGTCAAGGATAGAGGCGACGGCCTTCATAAGGTCCTGTTGGAGAAAGATGGAGTCCGACTGCACGCAGCGTTCCGGGATGGTAGCATCCGCGAGTTGCAGCTAGGGTCGTCGGATGGTCCGACCGGATCCGATTTCCGGGACGAATACAAGCACGAGATTGCCGCATACCGTCTCAGCAAACTTCTGGGTCTGAACAACGTACCACCGGTGGTAAAGCGGCGTATGTTCGGACGAGAGGGCACGCTCCAAGTCTGGGTCGAGGAGGCGATGATCGACAAGGGCCAGGTCAAAAAGCAGATTGCGCCAGAGCTGGGACTGGAGTGGCTTCACCAAGTTCAACCATGTACAGCTTCGACAATCTGAGCACCGACCGGCATCGCGATCAAGGTCTAGTTGTTCATCGTGAGCGTTCACGTTCAGTGAACTCGCTGCGCTCCCTCATATCGAATGACATCGATCTTCTGGATGCGACTGGTGATTATCTGGTTACCGAATTCCAGATGCAGGCCGCGGGCGGCTACGATGTCGACTTTAATGACCCTCCCACCCCAGCTGCATCCTGTAATGGTCGTCTCGAATGGCGACAAGCCTTCGTGATCAAACCACCCACCGGAGACAGAATAGAGATCCCCCCCGTGCGCCCGGATGGAGTAGGTCGAGTTGCGGGTCGTCACCTGGACGCAATCCCCGAAACAGAGCTGCACCTTGTACACGGCATCGAGCTCGCGCAGGTGATTGGCATGATCAACGATCGCCCCCAGAGTGCGAGTCCATTGAGGGCTGGTTTGGGCAATCATCTCACTCTCTCTCAGGCACCCGGCGCTCTCGAACGATTGCCCACTCTGCTAGAGCGGGCTTGACGCGCCTCATTGGTCTTACCCGTATGATTCAGTCTGGCCGTCGTCAGTGTTCCATGACGAAGCGCCAACGGCTCCCAGTGCCACGATCACTTATCAGTAAGTGTATCGTAAAGTGTATCGTACTCGAAACCGCGAAACAAAAAAGACCCGCAAACGGTTCCGCGAATGGCCCGCGCCCGACCGGTATCGGTCCGCATATGCAGACCATCGTCAAACTGCTTCTCGATGACGGGTTAGAGCCCTTGAACCCCGCCTGCAAAGCGTCCTATCCTGTCCACTTGACCGAGAAGAAAAAAACGCTTATGGATGCTATGGAAAGGAAGGCGCCGATGAAAAGCAGCATACCAACCCGCCAACTTTCAGTCTCGCTACTGATGATACTCGTCATCGCTCCACCATTTATGCGCACCAGAAGAGCCATCGCCCAGGATAAGACTTCCGAAAACGGTTCCGCGTTGATCGAAATTGAAGCACCCGACGGGTTCCGCAACCCGGCTGTGCTCGAATTCCCGGAGGGGGCAGGTCCTTTTCCGGGCGTAGTAGCCCTTCACTGGGGCATGGGCGGTCGAACCCCGGAAATGATGAAGAAAATGGTCAATAGGGAGCGAGCTCCATCCAGAGAGCTTGTGAGACAGGGATATGCGGTACTCACCTGTGATTATCGTCATGCTTCTCATATCGATCTTGAAATCGACGATACCATCGCCGCCTATGAGTACCTGCGCAATCATCCCTCGATCCTCGAGAACAAAGTGGCCCTGGTCGGGACTTCACACGGAGCCGTGTGTGCCATCTACGCCGGCATGCGAATCATTCCCGCCTGTATTGTGGCGGAGGAAGGGGCCACCGATTTGGCCTTCCGCTACAAAATACTCTATGAAGTGATCGAGGCGCACGAAGGCCCACTCAAGGGGAATTTGAAACTCGATAAGGAATTGTGGGATGAACTTGCGGAAAGACTGGGAGGCACACCGTCGCAGGTTCCTGAAGCCTTTGAACGGGCCTCGGGACACGCACAGGCTGAGAAGATCCAATCGCCCATCCTCATTGTCTCGGGGGATGGTGAATACTTGCCCCACAGTCTGCAAATGTACGCGGCCCTGTTGAAAGCCAAGAAGAACTGCGATTTTGCACTTTTTCAGAACGAGCCACATGGGTTCTGGTGGAGCAGAAGAAAGACTCCCGCTCTCAAACAAGCGGACGCAAAGATCTTCGCTTTTCTGGAAAAATATCTGAAGCACTGATGAACATCGAGGCGCATCCGGAGGCCCTGGCTCTGTTCGACGTCGCGTTCATGCCCCGACCCGTGGCCTAGACTGTGCGGCTACTGTGTCGCGATCCTGTCCATCCCACGATCCCGTCCCCACCCGGATCACCGTCGTTGGCACCCGCTTGAACAAGCGATAGAAGTCTATGAGCCACTTCATTAGGCCGTACTTTCTCCGGAACTCAGTGTTGAGCCAGGCCATGGACTCGTCCGCATCTCGCAGCTCGGCCCTTTCTTTCAACCAGGTTCCCCGGGTATGTCCCCTCATGGTGCAGGGAACGATTCTCACACGGGGGTTGTGGCCAATACGGCGGACCTTGAAGCTGTCGGTGGGGGTTCGCATGAACAGGGCATTGCCGCGCCGTACGAACCATAGAGGGGTCCGAACCGGAGTCCCGTTCTTGCGGTAGGTCTCGAGATTGAGATAACGCTGTCTGGAAAACTGTGATAGAAGGTCCACGCCTTGGTCGCTCTCAACCCGTCAATAGCGTTTGAACATTTCTTTTAAAACGTTCGCTATCGGAGAAATTTACAAGAACATTCTTAACAAGCCACACCTGAATGAATGTGACGAATACTGCCAATGAGAAGGCAATGAAATATTTTATGAGGAAGTGTGTGTGTAAAAACTTCATCCCAGGGATGTGCCATAGATATACCCATATCGAATTATGGGCGATGAACATCACGATCGTGTTTACGTGCTTGCGAGACTCCAGGATGGTCTGCAAGAAAGGACTGATCAACCAAAGAAACATTGAGACGGCGATTGCGTAAGAGAAATAGTAGGTGGACGGAGGATACTTGAAGTCCTGGGTGGGCACAAAGATTCCTGACGTGTAGCCGAAAAATAAAGCGAAGGAGGCAAACAGAACTAGATAAAACACCGCAAGAGAAGCGATTGTTGTTCTGGTCAAGTTAAGTATTCGTAGACCGAGCGCAAGCAATATGGAGTATGCCACGATATCATGAACGAACAGGGATGCAAGCTTACCGGTCCCATATTGAACAAACGGCAACGAAAAATATCGGAACAACTCGTAAAGGAAGAGAGCCAGGATAATTGCACACAAGTAATCCGGAATTTCCAATTTGGATCTCGGTTCCCAACATAATAGTCTCGAGCCACCATGGGAGCAAGAAAATCCCGGCCTCAGACCAACCATGGATCCAGTCAACGCATCCCAATGACCCGTTGTCGCCGTGGTAGTAGACCTTCTCACTCCTGCGTGGGCGATTTTCCAGACACATCGCCACACTCCTTCCATGGCATTCCAATTCCGGACTTGCAAGCCGGGCGGCTAACCGCTTGGCAGCGGCAAGGCCCAGATCCGCCTGAGCATTTCACCAAACAACCGACGGTCCAGATGCCCCTCGGCCAAGAGCAACCAGTAGTACCGCGCGTGCTTGACCAGCCTTCCGCCAGTCTTCATCAACCGGTGCTGCAAGCTCGTGAGCGACCAGCTCTTGATCCGGGGTGGTAGCCCGAGTCGCCGCCATAGGTTGCCTAGGTTGTAGGCGAGCACGCTCAACTGCAGGCGCACTTCATTCGCACGGAAGCGATGGCAGGACAGCCGCGTCCAATGCGTCGCCTGCTTGCCTTCTTTGATCCATTGCTCCGCCGTGCCGCGCTTGTTGTAGAACCTCACCACCGAGCGGCTCGGCAAGCTCATGTTCGTGACAATGAACCCGACCCGCGGGAACAACTCGCCCTGGTGATGCTCGACCTTGGCGACGATCCGTCGCGGCCTCGACCAGCTTTCGGCCTGATAGCGGAAGCTCTTGTAGCGCACCAGTGGCTTGCGGCTGGGCCGACCTGGAGGACGAAACAGGATGTCGGCAATCTCCCACTCCAGGCTCTTGTTGGACGGGATGCGTATGGCATACTGAACGCCGCGCTCTTCCAGGGTCTCGTAAACCTCTGGCTTGGCGAAGGCGGCGTCTGCTCGAAAGACGATCTCTTTGCCTTGCTCCTGTTGAAAATCGATCTCCGGCAACAGAAGCTCGTCCCAGTCCTCGGCGCTATGCACGTTACCCGGCCGCAGCTTGGCCGCCAGACAGTCCCCGTGACTATTGAACAGAAACAGCGGATGGTAACACACGGACTCGAAGTGGCCATTGTAGGCGCTGCCTTCCTGCTGACCATGCACCGGACTCTCGCTTGAGTCCATATCCAACACTACGCGATCAGACTTGTCCAGAGCCTCGGCCTGTGCGAGTGTCTCTCGGTTCAGAGCCATCAGCCCGATCAGATTCTCTTCTCGCGTCAGCAGCTCCGTCTCGAACCAGTGTAACGTCGAGGTCAGCGCCGCACCGCGATCCCAGTTTTTCTTCGAGCCGATCAAGCGAAAGGTCGGATCAACTGAGACCCGCGCGGCATCGTTAAGGTCTTCGTAGCCTGCCAGGCGACTATAGACCGATTGCCGCAGCAGATCGACGAGCGGGAACTGTTTGTTCAAGCCTTGCCGCGTGTCGTTGAGATGCTCGTCTATGAGTCGTCCCATCCCCAGCCGTTCGTCCAACTCGCGGACCAGAATCAGGCCACCCTCGGAGGTGACTCGCGATCCCTGAAAATCAACTTTGAGTAATCCGTTAAAGCTGAGTTGAAACCCCTTTCGTTCTTTTTCACCCATCGGGTGTTGCCCTCCAATGTGTCCTTATCATTCTCCGACGCTTATAAATAGGGATGCCGAAGGCGGCTGAAAGGTTGCTATATTTCATTCAAATTGGAAATCCGGGTTAAAAGCGCAAATTCCAAAGTTGTGGGACGGGAAAGCGGCAATTCGGATTCTAGGGAAAATGGCAAGTCTCGTCTAAATGCAGGAAATCAAATGGGTCGGATATCAACAGTATTATTGCCATAGTTTGTAACGGCTATCATTCCATATTTGATATCGATCCCATGGGGGAAGGTATATCCTGTAAGTTCTCCAGTTTGTTCGAGACTATTCGGGTTAACGATCAACACTGTGTTGTTAAATTGGTCGGTTATGTATAGCTTTCCATTATGACTTACCATGCAATCAACGTGCGCAGTTTCATATGTTTTCGTAAACGTGGTTTCATACTTTTGGCTAGGAATATCGAAATCAATTAGATGTATTTCTGACTTATACATCTTTCGCTTTGTGGACGTAGGTGTACCCCGTGTGGCCAGAAGGACCAACCGATTGTCTGATAGGAAGCAGACGTCCTGCGCTTTTACGCTTGTTTCAATGTATAGCAGTTGCTCCATTGTATCTGAATTAAAGAAATAAATGCCGGCGGGTGTTTTTACGCATGTAACCGCAAGGATGTTTGGTCGAAAATACTTCACCCCATGAACATTATTCCCCGGATTAAACGGGAGGTCGCGATCGAACAAAATACGATCGCCTTCACGGCGGTATTGTGTAAAAGTACGCTGGTAAAAATTGCTTGTTGCAACCTCTCCTCGTTCATTCGAGTCACATAGGTCTGTTTCAACAGTGTTTCCATTGAATACGGTATCGGTGCTGTCAAGAAGTCGGTAATTCTTTCGGTGGTAATCAAACCTAACCAGATAAATCTTACGTCCGACAAAGTGGCAACAAGCGAAGGTCGTGTTGTCCAAGAATTTTACCCATGTTATTGTGGCCAATCTTTGTCTATCACCGATATATATTGGACCGCGGTTAGAGTTATTAATATCCTCAAAGTGAACTATTAATCGATTTCGTCTTCTTCTGAGGTAAGAAATGAGATTGGTTGCCATTCGCATTGCTTTTTCCTTTCCTTAATTCAAGAAGTAGCTGCCTGCGCGTGAAGTTCGATAGCCCGAGTTTTATGTCCTAGTATCGCATCCATCGCTGAACCGAAATCGATGGCTACGCACCTCCCCGCTTACCGTTGGCGATTAACGATTTTCTCGCTTTAATAGTCTGAGCCTCTCCCCATTGTTAGGACAGAAAATCGGCCTCTTTAAGGTGGATAGTAGCCCCCCGGAAATTGAAAAAATGAACCACCACTAGGGCCTGTGGAAACTGTGGGAAAGCCGAAGGCTTTTCCAAGGTGATGTGGGAATCGAATGATTTCCACATCAGCGGCAGTTTCCATAGGCCAGTTGCTTTTTTTGCGATTAACGACATCTGCAACGAAAAAAGTCCCTCCAGGGTCGCTTGGAAGCGACGATCGCTCCTTGGCCGTACCCATTGCACAGTCCGTTTTGGGGGTCACGCCGCCCGCCTGAAGTAAACCTCGGCCGGTGTGCGGTAACCGAGTCCTTGGTGAATCCGCTCCCCATTGTAGAATCGAAAGAAACGCTTCAGGTTCTCGATAGCCTCGGGCACATGCTCGTAATCCTTGAGGTATACCTCTTGGTATTTTACCGTCCTCCATAGCCGTTCGACGAAAACGTTGTCGATGGCGCGTCCGCGTCCATCCATGCTGATCACGATGCCGTGATGGTTGAGACGGCCCGCGAACTCCGTGCTTGTGAACTGAGACCCTTGATCGGAATTGAAGATCTCCGGACGGGCGATCTTCAGCGCCCATTCCAGGGCCGCGAGGCAAAAGCTTAGGTCCAGAGAGACCGACAGCTGCCAGGAGAGCACGTAACGGCTGTACCAATCCATGATCGCCACCAAGTAAACGAAGCCATGCCGCATCCGGATAAACGTCATATCCGTGGACCATACGTGATTCGGCCTCTCGATTCGCAGGCCTCGTAGCCGGTAGGGATAGATCCGATGGCCTGATCCGGGGGTCGATAGTCGAGGCTTGGGATACACCGCCTCCAATCCCAGCTTTCGCATCAGCCGGCGTACTCGCTTCGGATTGACCGTGTAACCTTGTCTCCGCAGCCACTCCGTCATCCGCGGCACCCCATAAAAGGGCGTTTGGGTATACTGCTCGTCGATTTGCCGCATCAGCCCCAGATTCTCGGCACTCTCTTGCCTCGGCTGGTAATACACGCCGGATCGCGACACTCCCGCCAACTCGCATTGCCGCCCTATGCTCAACTCTCCCGCTTCCAGATGGATCCATCCCCGTCGCTCCTCTAACGCGAGAGACCGGACTTTTTTTTAAGCCAGTCCAACTCTACCTGAAGTTGCCCGATCTGACGATACAGCTCCTCCTTCAACGCCTCGTCGGCCTCATCCTGTCGCACCCGACGATCCGTGAATGTCTGCGCCATCGATTCGATCGCCTGCCGCTTCCATTGAGTCACCTGATTGGGATGAATCTCGTAGTGGGATGCAATCTCCTGGATAGTCTGCTGACCCTTGATTGCCTCCAGCGCTACCCGTGCCTTCAGATCCGCGCTAAACGCCCTGCGCCGTTTCTTCATGAGCCTCCCTCTGGGAAGGCTACTATTTTACACCTTAAACGGCTGTCCGAATTTTGGGGAGTATTTCACCAGCGACTACTCCCTATCTTGAGTCTGGATCTCTCAGGATGGTCGGCTGCTTCGCACAAACTACGGCTGAACCTCAAACACCAACGCGTTTGTGATCCGAGATGTCGTTGATGAACTGGTTGCGCTGCGCCCGGTTGGCCAGTTGCTGCCAGCCTTGCACCCTAACATCGAAAAACTGACCGTCTGCTGCGCGATTGCCTTGATTGGTCAGCGCGATACCGTCGCTGACGATCACGTGGTCAAGCCCACTCGCGTCCCGATTGTTCGCGTTTGAGAAAGTGATGTCGAACTCCTTGGAGGCCACGGTCATGCCCTAGAAGTTGTCGCGGTGCGCTCGTCCGGCAAGCTCGGCCAGTCCCGCCAGTTCCTCCGCGTCGGTCAGATGCGGATGCGCTTGTATCTTCCTAGGGTACGGAAGGCCCATCGTGTTCAGGTCACCGCAACGGAGCCGAAACCCGTGGCGTTGGGTAACATGGACATGGCCAAAGTTCGCCGGATTGGCAAGAATCAAGATTTCCTGTTGATTCTGCCCCTCTGTAAGGTGAAACGGGCGTTGTGAGCAAGAACCTCCCCCAAAACGGACCTCGCTGGCGAAGAACACCTTTCCGTTTGGGAGCAGGTGGGGGCGCTGGTAATCCCAGTAAGTCTTTTCCTGGCTGAAGGGAGCCGTAATCTGATCGTCGGTCGGGGGATCGGACGCGAGTAGAGTCCAGGAGTCCGTTGACGGGTCGTACCGCTCGGGTGCGTTGTTGCTGTGCCGCGCTTTCCCATCCCGGGTGTAGTTCTCGTTGCGATCGGGATGTCCACCCACGGCTAGGATTTTCCCGTCGGCCAGTGTCGTCAGGGTTGGATACCATCGTCCACCAGAGTACTCGTTCCCCGCAGGATCTAGGCGCATCGTTCCTGCCAATTCCCACTTCTCGGACAGGGGGTGGAACTGTGCGGCCTGACGTTCGCCGCCAAATTGCATGCCCCCGTGCTGATGCACCGATTCCCCCGCCGGGAGAGCGATATTCAATCCGGTTATGGAGTTGGCATTCAGCTCGCCGCCGGCAATGAGGATGCGGCCGTCGGCCAGGTAGGCGTGCCCACAGCAGAAGATGTCGTACCGAAAGGGATTGAGTGTCTTGTTGTGTGGGGACTCGTCGCTGGAAAAGGTCTTGACGTTTTGTTCGGTCTTGACGTCATAGAGGTGAGTATCATTCACACTGTACCCGCCAAAGTACAATACGCGGCCCATCTCGCCGCCAGGGACGAGGATGGCGTGAACGGCCATGTCGTGAGTTGTCGCGTCGATGACGGTCCAGGTCATAGAGGCCTCCTCCCTTCTGATATGTTGTCGTTACATCTCCTTGACAGAGGCAGTCGAGCGGCCGCCGATTACATGGGAGGATTTTACTCGAGATGTTAGACTTAGTCACCATCGAGGTCAGCGACGAGCCCAAGGGACCAAGCGGGCCGCAGACCCAGAGAAGAGGTGAGCCATGAAAGTCGTGTCGCAGCAGCAGATCCTTCGGATCTTTGAAGTCACCGACTCTATGTCCATCCACCGGGAGGCCATCGTCGTTCCCTTGGGTCCGGAGGGCTCAGGAAAAGTTGAGTTCTCCAACAACAAGATTCAGATTACCGTTCCGGACGAAGGCGATTTTGACTCCTGGATTTCCGGGCTTCGGGAGCAGATCAACAAACTCGACCCGTCAAGGGTGAAGAAAACCGAAGGGTGACGGTGATCGGAACGATGAAACGGGCACCTAGGCCCAAAATAAGCGAGGTATGAACTCGCTCGGAAAATCGTTTGCCTTTTCCGAATATCTCGTGGATTTCAGCTCCTTGTGCGTAACAGGGAAAGCAAAGAGAAACACAAGAGACAAACCTTCCATTGGTTGTCTGGATCACTTGATCTTGTTTGTCTCTGTTATGCCCTTCCTTTCGCCCGCCACTCTTGCTCCGCCGGGGGTACGGGCTCACCCGCCGGCGAGGCGCCTTCAAGTAAACCTGAGTTGCCTGATATAGTCGAACGTCGCCAAAAAGGTTTCGAGATGCTTGCTATAGGCCAATATCCTGTAAACGAGGCGACGACCGGTTCTTACAATCTGACAGGGTATTTGCACAAAGTTCACCAGGAAGCGTTTGAACTCCATCCTCAAGATATCACGACGTACTGTCGGCGCCTGCGTCACCAGGCCATACCAGGCCTTCAGATTCCACGCCAGCGATGCGATGACCATGTAGGCCCAGTTCGATACCAGACTGTCCGAAGGCATCCTCAAGGCGTTCACTCCACTCTTGAGCTGACCGATGACGTTTTCCTGGTTGCAGCGATCGTTGGCAAAAAGGACCACTTCTCCCATCGTCATCTCCCGATCGTTGGTGATGTAGAAGAAGTACCGGACCTCATCAAACAGCCGGTGCTCCCCCTTTTCGATCGTGAGGTTCTTCCGAACCACAACCATGCGATAGGTTTTCTTACAGTGTCCGGGACGATAGTCAAACTCGGCGACCTGCTCGCTCTGCAGGCGGATGTTCTTGAATTCTCTCTCCTTGATTACTTGTTCTTTGACGTTTTCCGGACGGCGCCGTTCTTCGCTCTTGACCTCATAACGAGGAGGCCGCTCGAGCGGTTTCCATTGTCTCTCCGGCAGGGCATCGGCCATCCCGACCAGGTTCGGCTTGGCGTCATAACCAAAGACAAAACCAACCCGCTCGTCCCAGCGATCGAAGTTTCTCGTCAGCGAGAAATCCGTGTCGCCCCGAAGCCAGACCTTCGTAAACACCGACGACACCAGATCGATTGCCCGGTCCATCCACTCGGCCGCTCCGTCGGAAGAGGGACGGTTGCCCGGCCGATTCATCAGATAGAGGACCTCATTCGTATTGGCCAAGGTCACGATCAACGGTGCGTAACCCCAGATCCCGTTGTAGGCAATGTCCATTCCTTCCTTGCATTCCCCCAAGGTTCCGGCGACGGTCCCGTCCACGTCGATGATGGCCTCCTTCCGGAAGGAAGCATCCTGCAACTTCCACACCTTGGTTCGGGTTTCATTGATGGTTTCCTGAAGTCCGAAGATCCAATCCTCATCGAAACGACGGAGGAAATCTCCAGCCGTCGTGGGATCCGGAATCCTCTCGGCTCCCAGTCCGTTCATGTAGGTCTCATCCTGGCGCAACCGCTCGATATCTTCGAGACAGGTTCCACCCGACAAGACGTTGTATGCGATGTTCAGTACATGATCGGATTCCCAGTAAGGAAAGTGGTACTTGAGCAAAACGATGTTTCTGTTGATATCTTTGTCCAATCCAAGCTTACACACGAGCTTGTGAATGGCTCCGATACCACCAGATCCGATGGCGCGCGTTCTCTCGGCGATCTCGTAGTAGGTGTTGGAGTCCTTGAACATAGGATCGGACCGGTCCTCAAACTGATTTCTTTCCAACCGGCGTGTAAGATTTTGCTTGTCTCGGAGGAGGATTCTGTGGTTTCTTTTATTCACCTGGAATGTGCTCCTTTCGGGATGTCTTGTAAATATATCAAACGCATTTTATCCCGTAACGGCGCACGTTCCAGGGCTTTTCTTCCTCCTCATGCAAAAAATCACGCTGGACTAAGGCCTAGGAGCCAAAGCGAGGCGACCACTACGTGTCGTTACGACCTGTTACCGCTGGTGTTGAGAACCTGAAAAAGCCGCTGAATAGCTCGTGCAGCTTCCTTCCAGACAGACCCAAAACCTCACATTCATCATGTTCATGATCTTCATGATGAGGTTGATTTTTCGGCGCGTTTGATCCACACCCTAACCACGAAGCCGAGACCAGTACGCACACGATTCTTGGAAACATGCTGACCGCTCCCCCCTTCTTCGCTTTATTCGCTTCTTTCTCCAGTCAAGGAGAGGAAACTGGAGTTCTTCCTCTCTATTCGCTTTTTTCGCGTTCGCGATCCACTTCCAGCCTCGTGAGGCTTTTGGACACACACGAGACTGTACATCTAGTGGTCGGGTATAAGCTATTGATATCAAGGCATATATATCGCACTGTGCCTACTTTGTGCCCATCAGGCGGGCAGGCCATGCAGGGTGGAACCTCGATATGGATCCGAGAATTGCGAAAGAAGCGAACAAAGCCTGCGGTGTTTTTCCACACGTAGGTCTCCGACGTCACCCCAGCTTCCTATCCTTTTCAAGAATTTGCCGGTGATTTGAAATCTTCCTATCGCTCTCAGGGAAGGTAGTGCGGAAACGAAAAACGAGGGAAGGATCTATCGAGGTAAATCAGTCACCTTATCTTTGAGCGAAGCCTCCTGGGCATGAAGGTAACTCTGCACCATCTGTGAGGCTTTCTGGATGTCCCTTTCGTCTACGATGTTGTAGCGATCGAACACGGCCCGCGTCCGGTGACCGGAGATTGCCATCGCCACTCGCTCGGGCACTCCGGCACGGACCAGGTTTCGCACCCCAGTTCGGCGAAAATCATGGAAGACTCTTCCCTTCAGCCCGCATTTGTTCGTAACTGTTTCCCAAGCATGGCGGAAATCCTTAATGCGAGTTCCCTTCCGGTAGCTGAAAAAGATGAACTGGCATTCCGGGAATCGCTCATCCTCTCAGCTTCTTCTGTCTCACAATCTCTTCAAAAAGATCCGGTGCCAGGGCTACAACACGGGGCTCCTTGTTCTTGGTCGTCCCTGGCTCCAATCTCACCGTCCCGTCCGCAAAGTTGATCTGTGCCCAACGCAGAGAAAGGATCTCGCCTCTGCGCATACCCGTGTAGTAGGCGAAGGCCACAACGGGGAGGAGATAGTCGGGCAATTCCTTTCTTAGCTGTAGGTATTCGTGATGATTGAAAAAGCCATGGCGAACGTTGTTCTCCTCCAGCTTCTCGATATGAGGAACCCGGTCGATCTTTGCCGCCTGCATGGCCAGATTGAACATTCTCTTGAGAGCCGAGAGATCGCGGTTAATTGTTGCGTTCGATGGAGCTCGGTCGTAGTGGGTTTTCTCTTGCTTTCTCGAGGCCACGTAGGCACGGACCCTGTCAGCAGTAATGTTCTTGGCCTTCATGCCCTGAAAATACCCGCTCAGGCGCCTCAGGTTGAATTGAATCAGCGACTGTGATTTGCGATCGTTGATCTCGTAGTCGTTGAGGAAATCGGTCTCCAGATCCTCGTAGCGGATGCGCTCCGACTCTAGGCCGTTGAACCGACCTTCCACCACCTGCCCCTCCCGGCCCTTCAAGAACCGCAGCGCATGGGTCTTCTTTTCGCTTCCGCTGGATTCCCGATACCTCCGCCCGTCCTTGTAGTAACTGATCCACCACTTCCCTGCCCTACGGTAAACGTTACCCATTTCAAAACTCCTTTCCGAACTCTTCCTTCAAAACTAGCTCGATGCCCTTGAGTGCCAGATAGCTTGGCTCAGGCTTCCCTCTTTCCCATCGGTTCACGAGAAACTCTGTGGTCATTTGGGTACCACAGACAACCCTATCGCACCGAGAAACGAACTGCCAACCATCGGCCACGAGGTACCCCAGCGGTACCCAAAAACAAGTTCGGTTTCAGTGATTGTCGCTAAACTATTGAAAAGATTGGTGGGCCCAGTAGGACTCGAACCTACGACCCGCTGATTATGAGTTCTGAGAGTGATGTGTTACCGAGTGTTACCGAGAGTGCTGGAGTCTACGTTTGACAAGGGTTTCAGCACTTCTCGGTATCGTCCATAACCCTCGGTAGTTCTCCGTAACAATTGGTCATTCAAGCCGACCTGCGGTACATTCGTGGCACAATCTGAGAATCGTGTGCGTACTGGTCACGGCTTGGTGGTTAGGCCGTGGATCAAACGCACCGAAAAACCAACGGCATCATGAACGTGATGAAGATGATGAACCTGAGGTTTCCAGTTTCCCTAGCGACCCTCAGTGAAGCCCAGTCTTTCGGTGCGGTCCGGCTACCTGTTCCCTGAGACTGCCTTACCTCGTAGTTGAAGTCACTCCTCGGTCTTCTTCACCCTCGACGAGTCGAGATTGTTGATCTGCTCCCGAAGGCCGGAAATCCAGGAGTCAAAATCGCCTTCGTCCGGATCCGGAACGGTAATCTGAATCTTGTTGTTGGAGAGCTCCACCTTTCCTGAGCCCTGTGGACCCAAGGGAACGACGATGGCCTCCCGGTGGATGGACATAGAGTCAGTGACTTCAAAAATCCGAAGGATCTGCTGTTGCGACACGACTTTCATGGCTCACCTCTCCTCACGGCCTGCGGCCGCTTTGTCCCTCGGGATCCTAGCTGACCTCGATGGTAAGTAAGTCTAACATCCTGACCTTCTAGTTGAAGAAGGAATGAATCCACCCCGCCCGTGCTCATCTTCCACCAGTTCTCGGAAGCGTTCTCAGGAAGTGTACGGGATGGGTTAGATAGAGAAATAAGCGAATTATGCAAAAGAACTCAAGATGGTGCATGACGGAAGCAGGGAACGCGAGAATAGAGGAGAAATCTGAGAATCGTGTGCGTACTGGTCGCGGCTTCGCGGTTAGACGGTGGACCACACGCGCCAAAAAAACAACCTCATCATGAAGATCATGAAGGTGATGAAGATGATGAACGTGAGTTTTGGCGGGGTTGTCTTCTTGGGCTCCCCGATCCGGGGGGCAATTTTCACGCCGCCATTGCGGGTGATCGTTGTGGCGAAGCAAAAAAGCAAAAAGAGATGCTGGGCTGAAGAGAGACCTTGTCTCACACCTCTTCGAACCTGAGCCCGTTGGCGGCTGATGTACTTGCACCTCATTCCCTGACCCAAGAACAACTCGTCGTTCTTGAGCGCCCATTCGGATTCTCAGCTCCCAGCACCCAGGGCTTGGATAAAACACGTAGGATGGCACGAAGGCATATCTCCGCACGGTTTCAGTGTTGGCTTCACCCGGAATCATCGACCGGCGCAACCGTCCAGCGGCGTTTGAGGCGATACGGCAACCTGCCGTCGGGTAAGAGTGACAGTCGCTCGGTCGCCAGGGGAGGGCGGCCAGCGTAATGCGCGAGTCGCTCCAAGCCAATGCGATCATGGGCTGCGACGGCGACGTTGGCATGAAGGCTGAAGCCTGAAACCATGGCGCAGCGGACCCCGGACAGTGTGGTGGGATCTTCCCCATTGACCTTGTCGCCGATTTTCGTCAGCCGACGGCCAGTACGGGGTGCTGCTGGTCTCCAGCATCGGCTTTGCCGCGCTGAGGAGAGCGGATATCCCTGGAGAAAAGCGCGAGCACTTCTATCTCTACTTGGATGAGTTTCAGAACTTTACAACCCTCAGTCTGGCCAACATGCTCTCAGAAATCCGCAAGTACAATGTCGGCCTGGTACTGGCTCATCAGTATATCTCTCAGCTCGATACTGAGGGAGTCAATCCCATTTTCAGTTGAAATTGGATAGCGGCTCCCGTGGTATTCACGCAATTCGTTCCTCCACGGCTTTTGAAAAGCGGGCTTTTAAGGAACGACGTAACCTCGGTAGGTGGCGATAGCCACGGACCTTCCTGAGTCTCGGCTCGATCTCGAGCAATGCCGTAGCTACCCAACGATGTAATTGGTTGCTGTTTTTCCAGTAATCCACTTTGTCGGTTCTTTGTCCAAGCTGCGCATTGATGGACTCAAGACAATTCGTAGTAGAGAAACTTTCCCGGAGTTCCTCAGCCAGGCCCAACCGGTGAAGGGTGAGAGTCTCTTCGAAACCCTCATCCAAGCTGGCTGCCGCTGACTGGTTCAGCAGCAATAGTTCTTTTCGGACCCTTAGAAGCGCTTTTTCTGCCTCTTTCAGGTTTGGCTTTTGATAGGCATCCTGCAATCGTTTGCGAAAGGTTCCCTGTTTGCTCTTGGGTAAGTAGCACAATACATTTTCACGCTTGTGCCATCGGCAGCGCTGCACGACCGCCCGGTTGCCGAATACCGCCTGGACGGCTTTTCGCAATCCTTTGGACCCATCGATAACGCACATCAGGCCCTTGTCATGGCAAAGCCCTCTTTGTATTAGCCCTCGGAGAAAGGCTATACACACTCGTTCATTTTCGGTACTGGCCTGCAGGAACCCCAAGATGATCTTCTCACCCTCGAGGGTCACTCCCAATCCAATCAGGGATTTGCTCCGATGCAAAGCTTTTGCCGTCCAGAAAGAGAGCAACAAAATCGTATCCTGCAAGAGATCGTTCCTGCAGCTCCTTCAGTTTTCGAGCTGTCACTTGGATGGTACGGCGCGAGATGCTTGATGCTGACATGCCAAAAGCCTCCGGAACGGCCTCAGCGCACTCCCGATAATTCCGACAGGATAATCCGTTGATCACCTTCTTCAAAAGGCCCTCGTCCATATTCCTGGGTTGCTGCAACTGCCTATAGGTTCTCAACGGCGCTTCACGACCGTGGTTTGTGTCCCGGACTCGAGGAACACGGACTGGAATCTTCTGATCTGTGAGATACACTGAACCCCTTTGCGATCCCCCATCGATGAAGGTTGCAATCACCCGCCGGCTCGGCTATAACGCTTCCCGGCGAGCTCGTTGACTTCATCTTCAAGGCTGTCCTGGACGGCTCTCAATCCGAGCGGTATCAATGCTTGGATCAGCTCGATACGTGCATCAAGTTCATTGACCTGATCGTTGATTTCCGGAACCCGAGCCCCGCCTGAGGATCGTTTTTGCTTCGATGTGATGCTGTTTGGTAGAATCTTCTTCATAGTGGCTCCTTGAGAATTGGTTGACTTCGTTTTCGCTAAAAACAAAAATCTACCACTCTTGGAGCCGCTTTCCTTTCATTGAATTTCAACTAACAATAGCACTCACTCTACTGAGGTCCGTGATGCCATTCTGGGAAATGTGGCCACACTCATTTCTTTTAGAATAGGGATGCTTGATACCCACATTATCGCCGGTGAGCTTTATCCGACTTATGCGGCTGATGACCTCATCAAGCTGCCCAACTACCACATCTATCTGAAGCCAGGATCCCCAGTATGGCGACAATGACGACAACGGACAGGAGGGCATCTCGTCGGTTCCAGCTGGCCCGGGACTTGGCTCCTCTCGCTGTATACCGTGGCCAGGTTTGGACCGCGTACCCCATCGTGCTCGAAGGTTTTGAAAAACGGCTGGACTCCCATCGCCCGGACCCGTTCCGTCACCAGCTCCCCGATAGGATACTGGACCATTGCCGTTGCGATACCCGTTCGCAGCCGGAAGCAATCCGATAGATTTGCCGCGACGTTGTCAAGAAGATACAAGACCTCCTATCAGAAGCTGTGGGGATGGCATCTCAGGAGCGACGTACTTCCGAGATGCAGCTTGTTTTTACTCATATAGACGCCCCAATTGTCAGCCTGAATATTCATCGTCTGATCCAGAGCGGGTTTCGACCTGGGACTAGCATCCTCATATTCGCGTGCTGGCTAACGCAGTAAGTGGAAAGAAACGATTTGGATTGCCTGCGAAGACTCGGGTCGTCTCGTGCTACGAAGCAGGTCGGGACGGATTCGGGATTCATCGGTATTTGATGTCGGTGGGAGTAGACCGGAATTTCCAATTTGGATCTCGGTTCCCAACATAATAGTCTCGAGCCACCATGGGAGCAAGAAAATCCCGGCCTCAGACCAACCATGGATCCAGTCAACGCATCCCAATGACCCGTTGTCGCCGTGGTAGTAGACCTTCTCACTCCTGCGTGGGCGATTTTCCAGACACATCGCCACACTCCTTCCATGGCATTCCAATTCCGGACTTGCAAGCCGGGCGGCTAACCGCTTGGCAGCGGCAAGGCCCAGATCCGCCTGAGCATTTCACCAAACAACCGACGGTCCAGATGCCCCTCGGCCAAGAGCAACCAGTAGTACCGCGCGTGCTTGACCAGCCTTCCGCCAGTCTTCATCAACCGGTGCTGCAAGCTCGTGAGCGACCAGCTCTTGATCCGGGGTGGTAGCCCGAGTCGCCGCCATAGGTTGCCTAGGTTGTAGGCGAGCACGCTCAACTGCAGGCGCACTTCATTCGCACGGAAGCGATGGCAGGACAGCCGCGTCCAATGCGTCGCCTGCTTGCCTTCTTTGATCCATTGCTCCGCCGTGCCGCGCTTGTTGTAGAACCTCACCACCGAGCGGCTCGGCAAGCTCATGTTCGTGACAATGAACCCGACCCGCGGGAACAACTCGCCCTGGTGATGCTCGACCTTGGCGACGATCCGTCGCGGCCTCGACCAGCTTTCGGCCTGATAGCGGAAGCTCTTGTAGCGCACCAGTGGCTTGCGGCTGGGCCGACCTGGAGGACGAAACAGGATGTCGGCAATCTCCCACTCCAGGCTCTTGTTGGACGGGATGCGTATGGCATACTGAACGCCGCGCTCTTCCAGGGTCTCGTAAACCTCTGGCTTGGCGAAGGCGGCGTCTGCTCGAAAGACGATCTCTTTGCCTTGCTCCTGTTGAAAATCGATCTCCGGCAACAGAAGCTCGTCCCAGTCCTCGGCGCTATGCACGTTACCCGGCCGCAGCTTGGCCGCCAGACAGTCCCCGTGACTATTGAACAGAAACAGCGGATGGTAACACACGGACTCGAAGTGGCCATTGTAGGCGCTGCCTTCCTGCTGACCATGCACCGGACTCTCGCTTGAGTCCATATCCAACACTACGCGATCAGACTTGTCCAGAGCCTCGGCCTGTGCGAGTGTCTCTCGGTTCAGAGCCATCAGCCCGATCAGATTCTCTTCTCGCGTCAGCAGCTCCGTCTCGAACCAGTGTAACGTCGAGGTCAGCGCCGCACCGCGATCCCAGTTTTTCTTCGAGCCGATCAAGCGAAAGGTCGGATCAACTGAGACCCGCGCGGCATCGTTAAGGTCTTCGTAGCCTGCCAGGCGACTATAGACCGATTGCCGCAGCAGATCGACGAGCGGGAACTGTTTGTTCAAGCCTTGCCGCGTGTCGTTGAGATGCTCGTCTATGAGTCGTCCCATCCCCAGCCGTTCGTCCAACTCGCGGACCAGAATCAGGCCACCCTCGGAGGTGACTCGCGATCCCTGAAAATCAACTTTGAGTAATCCGTTAAAGCTGAGTTGAAACCCCTTTCGTTCTTTTTCACCCATCGGGTGTTGCCCTCCAATGTGTCCTTATCATTCTCCGACGCTTATAAATAGGGATGCCGAAGGCGCCTGAAAGGTTGCTATATTTCATTCAAATTGGAAATCCGGGCTGAAGATGATGGTTGACGGGGCGGTGTCGAAGCCGTTCAGTGCAGTGACGGTACGGAGTTGAGGGCTTCGGATCGAGATAGTTCTTCGAATAGAGTAACTGTGGGCTTTTAAGGGATTGGGAAGGCAGAAATGAGCATTTATACTCGATTTCCAACCAGGGCATTACACCTCGCGATTGGCCGATCTATTTTCTCTCTCGTAAGAGTGACGGCTCCTTTATCATTTGTTCTGCTCTTCTTCTTGGAATTCCATAGATGTTTGCCGCGCGGTATGCCATGAAGGGGAGAAAATGGGGTGAACGCGCCTTTGGCAAGTAACGTCTGGCCTCTTCCAAGAATTCTTCAAGGCTAGGTTCACTTTTGTTACTTTCGAGCCCAGATTGAATTGACGGCCTGCTCGGGGAGTCTGGTATATCTTTCCATGTTTTGCTGATCAAAAGCTCTCCTGGAATTGTAACTGAGGTGCTCCCCATCTCCTCAGCCATGGCACGATAAACAAACCCTCGCATTTTCGCCCTTTTTCCTGCCAGGATAAGCTGAATGGAAGCCGGGCTTATTGAATAACCCATGCGGAGAACTCGTTCGTGCAGAATGAACGAAAGCTTGCGAATACTCACTCCTTCGTGCTTGTTGAGCCAGTCTCTTGCCATTGACACTACGGGGCTTGATCGTACCCAGCATAGGTCCGTGATGCTTGTGCTTTCCTTTGAAAGGCGGGAAATCTCAAGAGCAAGCTCACGCGGGTTGGAGAGCTTCTCCTTCAACAATTCCCGGATCGTGAGTTCTACTGAAGCCCGTACAAGGGGTCTTTTCCCGTTGGCAACGTCCTGAAGATGATGGTGCCCACAGGTAATACCTTTCTTTGACAACTTTCTCTCGAGCAACAACGCCAACTGCCTCAGCGACCTGCCACTGTGAAGGATTTGCCAAAGCCGGCACATTTTGACGAATCTGCGAGAATCAACCAACTTCCTGCCCTGGAAGGCCTTTGTGATTGCATTATTCTTCGTCCGCATTAGAGCTAGCGCATGCTCCCTTGAGGAGATTCCATGTTCACAGAGGTATTCCAAAAGCTTCGCATCGATCTCCCTGCGAACAAGTCTTAGACGACCGGAGAATACAGTTTGCAGCGTCCTCGTGCTTATTCCCACCCCAAATAAATGGAAATCCGTTTGCATGCGACGAGCTAGGAAGCGAGACGATTTACCCGGATTGAAATAGAACCAAAGATGAGCAAGCGGCAGGACCTGCTCCGACGGCAAGTAGGCAGAAAGACCTTCATCCTGATCGAAGTCAATATTTGCGAGGTTAATGTTCTCTTTGATCTGTTCAATCGTCCTGAGCCCATCTTCAGCTAGTAGGCGTCGCATTGCCATTTCGACTTCAACGGGAACTGTTGATATCGTCCCCTGAAGCTGCCTCTTGATGGTACGCAAATGGTAGTCGATACCGTGTCTATGAAGGATGTCTCGAATGGACCGGCCGAGTCGCCCGATATATCTTCCGCGATGTCTTGTAAGATACAACGAACTCATTGCTCGGAAGAAACTCCCAGATATTCTCTTTCCTGTACCATGAACGTGATTTTGGTAGGCTTCTTGGTCTACAGCTAGCATTGACCGTTCACTTCCATACTTCACTGCGTCAACCCTTCCTTCTTAGTCCTTATTGAACCTAGGCGTGGGCTTTGATGAACTGGTCCGCGATTATCACGAGGGAGGCGCGATGCTGGACATCTCGACGACGATTCGAATATCCTCAAGTGTCTGATTCGGAAAATCATGCTGACTGAAAGACTCGAAAAGTCGGTGACGAAAATGACAGAAAGCTTCATGACCACGGACGTTTCCAGCTTTGTGGTCACGGCCAGAGCAGAGCAGATACCCAGGATCTGCAACGCGATTGAGTTGTCGTTGAAGGTCGGATCAAACAGTGCCTTGCGGTACGGACTCATTTCTCCTTCCTTGCCAGCGTTTCCCTTTCGATTTTCTTCTGCAATTGGATCAGTCCCTCCATCAACGACTCCGGCCTTGGCGGACAACCAGGGACATACACATCAACGGGAATGATCTCATCGACTCCTTTCAAAACATGGTAGCCGTGTTGCCAGTAAGGTCCTCCATTATTGGCACAGCTACCCATGGATATGACGTATTTCGGCTCCGGCATCTGCTCATAGAGTCGTTTGATTCGTGTTGCCATTTTCAAGGTAACCGTTCCTGCAACGATCATTACGTCCGACTGTCTCGGTGTTGCCCGAAAAGCCCCAGCACCAAACCGATCCAAGTCATAACGCGAGGCACCGGTTGCCATCATTTCAATCGCACAGCACGCAAGGCCAAAGGTCATAGGCCATAAGGATGACGACCGCGCCCAAGTGAATTACCCTCGCCTGAAGGCGAGGGCTTCGGTCGTCGGCTGAAGCCGACTAAAGGCCTCGCCTCATAGAATGGCCTATTCCGTTATCTTAAAGTCCCGGTCCTCCTGGGGCTCGACACCTTGTTGCTCAATGTACTGCTTGATCACTTCGTCCGTCACATTTCCTGTCGTACACACAAAGTACCCTCGTGCCCACAGGTGCCGGCCCCAGAACTCCCTTTGCACCGACCTATATTCCCTCATTAGATGGTGACTGCTCTTCCCCTTCACGGCCTGCATGATTCGGCTCGGCGACACCTGCGGCGGCATGCTCAACATCAAGTGCACATGATCTGGACTCACATTCCCTTTCACAATCACCACATCCTCAGATGCACAGATCTCTCGGATCAGCTCTCTTGTCCTTCTGGCTATGTCCCCCTTCAGGACCGGCTTGCGGTACTTCGTGATAAACACAAAGTGATATTGCAGCTCATAGACTGTGTGCGATCCTTTCCGGTATCTCGGCATGCATCATTGTACCGCAAGCCTCCTAAAGGCTTCGCCTGAAGGCGAGGGATTTCACCCATCCCCGAGTGGGACATTAAAAATCCAATCAAGGGAGGTAATGAAGACATTCTCCTCAAATCTTCCTTTCAACGAATTCGACGACACAAATCACTCCAATCGTAGCTATCCAGCGTATCTCCTGCTTCGTGATGACGACTCCAAGGACCCGGACGGCATCGAGTCACCCTCCCGCACAAACCAGGCCGCCGCCTTTTCTACGATTTCTCGCTCTTTTGGGAGGCAACGATCCTCACGACTAAAGCTTCGGAGGTTCCGCTCGGGGAAGTGTAGCGAGTTCATCTTTCCACCGACCCTCGTCGCGATGCGCGCGTGCCACCCAGTTGCGGATCGTTTGCGCTGAGGCTTCGAACTCCCGTCCCAACGATCCCGGAGTTCGTCCCGACCGTACCAACTCGACCATGTGTCGGCGAAATTCATTCGGATACCGTCGGCCGCTCTTATGCCTCGTAACGCGTTTCCCTTTGTACGATTGGGGTCTCGACAAAACCGGTTCTCGACCGACGCTTTTGAATTCCTCAAGTTCACGAAGTTTCTTCTCTCGCAACAACCAGCGTATCTTCTCGACTGCGTTTAGCTCAATCTGTCGAATTCGCTCTCTCGTGACCCGGAAGACCTCACCAACCTCGCGCAACGTGTATTCCTCGCCTGTTTCATTTATCCCGTACCGCATCTGCACGATTTTCCTTTCCCTTGGACCAAGCAATCCAAGGGTGCGAGTCACAACCTCCTTCAAGTTGTCTTGCAAAGCTTGGGCGTCAGGTCCGACGAGGCGTTTGTCTTCAATGAATTTTTTGAGAGCCGAGTTTTCATCGTCCGAGCTGCTTTGGTCAAGCGAAACAGGTTCTGGAGTCAGCGTCAGGATTTCGTGGACTTTGGCCACGGGGATCCTGGACGACTTTGCGAGTTCAAAGGCGGTCGGTTCCCGTTCCATGCGAGTGAAAAGAGCCCTGGCGTTTTTTAAGACACGATTCCTTTCCTCTACCATGTGAACCGGAATTCGGACGGTTGGACCCTTATCGTTAATGGCGCGAGTGATGCTTTGCCTAATCCACCAGGTCGCATAGGTAGAGAACTTTGAACCAACTCGATGATCAAACTTATCCACCGCCCTCATTAGGCCCAAATTTCCTTCTTGGATGAGATCAAGAAGATCCATGCTAGAGCATGAATATTTCTTGGCTACGCTGATTACAAGTCGAAGATTGGCTCTTACAAATGCTTCCTTTGCGTTTGCCAGTTTCGCCTTGTTGGCTCGAACCAACACGAGAATCCGACGAAGCGTTCTCAAATCAGAGCCCGCTTCATTTTCTGGGACCCCAACTTCCTGTGGCTCATAGTTTTTACCTCTTTCGAGGTGTGACGATTTATGCCCTTTGCCCTCCATGATCTCCATTTGATTTGACACTTCCTCCACGGCATTGATGATCGAATCTAACTGTTCTTCTGTGAAGGAAAGCTCGGACAAGATACGAAATATCCTGTCCCGAGAACGAGAGTAACCGTCGTTCTTGCTGCCAGTGGCACGATTAAGACTTACGCTACATTCTCGCTCCGCTTTTTCTAATGCGCGGGTAATCCGATTAATCCGTCTCCTTCGCAAATAAGCCCTTTGCTTGGCCGAATCACCGTTCACCTCTTTTCGGTTGAACGATTGCGCTTCGGTTTTTGACGCAGGCGACAGAGCGTTTCTAATGTCGAGGACCTTGCGCGTCGCGATGGGCGTGAGAGATAAAAGTCGAAGCATTCGGAGCTTCGCAGCTTCTATGCGCTTGGCAAGTCGTAACTCCTCATCACGAGTAAGAAGACGGGTCCTACTCATCTCCGTGCAATAGAGACAAAGGAGGTCCTCAGCCCGTGCGCGCTCATAGTGATCGGTTGAGTGATCTAATGGTGCCGATGTTGCAAGGCTAGAGTCTTCACTTTGGACCTCAGCAAGGCGATCCGTTGTGTGAAACTTGGACTGGTGAATCTGCTTCTCGAGAAACTGTCGATCCATGCTGTCCATAGTCGGTTTGCCTTGCTCCGTTGCGGACGCTCAGGCGAGGGTTTCTGGCTTTAGTCCTTCTAGTATGCAAATGGTATGTCGTCCTTCTTGGCCCGCCCGAATGTCTGAGGAGATAAGTTCTCTAGGACAGCGAGTAGTTCTAAGCGAGTGCTCCGTCGACGTTGAAGATGGCTAGTCGCTTCCCGCTCAAATCGAGAGCCATGCCAGAACCAGCCGCGAGATCACTCTTGGTCGCAACTCTCTTGAATTCAGCCATGTCCAAGCCTCCTCTCTTAATGCTTCCTTGGTGGTGCCAATCGCAGAGCCTGCTCTGCAAACTTGAGTCGCATCAAATCCAGCATCAGTGGTTCCTCTTGTTCCACGAGGTCCTTGAGGGTGATCCCCTGTAAAACCCCTTCAATGTGTTCTGCCAGGACGGACCAAACCGACCTCAAACTACACGAACCATTAAACCGGACGCACTCCTCCTCATTCCCGGGAAAGCACTGGCAAAAATTGGGATCCAGCAGGACGCCGTCCAAGGCCTGGAGAACTTCGGATAGAGTGATTTGGGACGCATCCCGCTCCAGCTTGTATCCTCCGTGGACCCCGCGCACGCTTTCGACCAAGCCGTTTTTCTTTAGAATGCCCAAGAGCTTGGTCACATAAGCCATGGATAGACCCTCTTGGCTCGCGATCTCCGAGATAGTTACGCACTTGCTTTCGCCGTGGGTCGCAAGTTGCCAGATGCAGCGAAAACCGTATTCTTCCTGCGACGTTATTCTCATAATTTGCCGTTTCCTCCGGTCAACTGTTCCAACGCCGCTGTCAGGTCGGCGAGAGTGATACTGTGAGAGTCCCTGCTGAGCTGATAGCCATCATCGACCCCACGTCTACGATCCACCAGATCTGCAATCTCCAAAGCGTTCAGGATCTTGGTGGCCAAGTCGACAGTAATTCCCTCGATTCGGGCTATCTCCGCAACCCGCAGGCACTGATCGCCCGTGCAGGCCAAATGCAAAAGGAAATGGAACGCGCAAGCGCTCTCGTCAATGGTCTTCATGACGGCATTCCTTTATTTCGCTTCAGCCCGAGTACATGTGAAAGGGCACAAACCATCCTATAATCCATACAAACATGTAAGGTATAGTATATACTGAAACCTTACATATTCGTCAAGATTTGAAGGCCGAAAATGTGGTAAGCAAATGATCTCTGATTTTTATCCTCAGGGAGTCGATCTAATCCGAGTGGTTTTGCGTGAAGAGGAGCTGCAACTCGTTGAAAACATTGGTGGGCCTAGTCGGAGCTGAACGTCGTCTGTTACAATCGGTTCAATGGAGTGTACTGTCACTTGTAGAAATCGTCAGACGAGCTTCTACGGATGAAACAGCTGGAGGAATGGATCAACAACCAAGCGAGAATGGATGGAGCTCCAACCGATTTCCTCAGCGACGTGCCAATCCGCGACACGTTCTCTCAGGAGGTAAAGAGCATGCAGCTCGCGAAACCCGTCAGCCCATGAACTGCGCTTGCCAGACCTGCCGTAGCGTGTGTCCCATCTTGCTGGTGTCAGCAACCCCCGACCTTCCCAACAAACTTGAAGGTGCGGAGCGACCCACTAATATTTTTCCTTACCTCAAGCTGGCGCCCAAGAACATGTCATAACTGATCCGCTCTACTCGCTTGCGGGCGCTCGAACGGATAGGTGGAGTGTGATCACTTCGCCGGTCGGATATCCGCTAGGCCGCGAAGTCTCTGAGTCGCACCGGAACACGGCGCGCACCCCAGTTGCCCGGCTTTGCTTCGAACACACCATTACACAGTGTGCCGCAGGCAGGACAATGTCCGTCGTCAGTTAGATTCCACGACGTCATGACATACCAGTCGCGGCCGATGAGTCGCTCATCACACTGATGACAATAGGTGCTACCGCCAGCTTCATCGTGCACATTACCAGTATAGGCATAGCGAACACCGTTCTTTATCGCGATCTTTCGCGCCCGGGTCAGCGTGGAAGCCGGCGTATGCGGTCTATCCATCATCTTCCAATCAGGATGGAACGCCGTGAAGTGCCACGGTACATCAGGACCGACGTTTTCGACCACCCATTGTGTCATTTTCTCAAGTTCCTTGTCCGAGTCGTTTTCACCAGGAATCAGCAAGGTGGTGATCTCAAACCAGACGTTGGTCTCGTGTTTGAGGTACTTCAGCGTATCTAGCACTGGTTGCAAGTGGCCGCCACAGATCTTGAAATAAAAGTCCTCGGTGAAGGCCTTCAGGTCGACATTGGCGGCATCCATGTACTGGTAGAACTCCGGGCGCGCGCCATCGGTGATGTAACCAGCCGTTACGGCCACCGACCTGATGTCGTACTGGCGGCACGCCTTGGCGACGTCGATCGCGTACTCCAGGAAGATCACCGGATCGTTGTAGGTGTATGCGACGCTGCGACAGCCAAGCCGCTGAGCTACCTTGGCGATCTTTTCCGGCGTTGCCTGGTCGGCCAATGTATCAATCTCACGGGATTTAGAGATATCCCAGTTCTGGCAAAACTTGCATGCAAGGTTGCATCCAGCTGTCCCGAAAGACAGGATCGGCGTGCCAGGCAGGTAGTGATTGAGCGGTTTCTTCTCAATCGGGTCAACGCAGTAGCCACTGGAACGCCCGTAGGTGGTGAGAACGATTTGATCGTCCTGGTTGGCGCGAACGAAACATAGTCCCCGTTGTGTTTCGTGGAGCTTACAATAGCGCGGGCAGACATCGCACTGAACGCGCCCATCGGCGAGCTTGTGCCAGTATCTACCTGGTACGACTGTGGCGAAATCCTGCTCTGTCATGACTCACCCTTGGTGGCAGGGCCAAGGCTTCAGGTTTCGGCGGGGACGAAAATATCTGAATGCCCAAGGCTCTACCCTTTAATTATACACCCACCGTTTGCCAACCGCCCTTTCCGGTCGCATGTTTCCGAATGAGATTCCGACAACCGCTGCCTCATCCACAAATGTTGTCGGAAGGAATTAGTATTTTAGAACATCTCCATAAGGTCCTCCCGAATCAAGCGCTGAGAGCTTGGCGGCTTCGTCGCGGATGTCGCCGACTACCTTCAGCCGATCACCGTTGTCTTTGATCTCGATTGCCGGTAGTGGCCCATAGAGGTCGTGGCTGCGGATGCGGTACCGCTGTTGATCATGAAGCAGATCAACACCATCGCAGACAATGACGTCCTTCAGGTCAATGGCAACCTGGACGAATTCCTTTTCGATCTTCTCGGGTGTGAGAAGTTGCACTGTTGCTTCATCGCTCCAGGAAGTTCATGCGGCGCAGCAGGTCTTGGAAGCGAGGGTCGTCGCGGATGGGGTCCAATACTGGGAAGACGTTAGTAGCATACAGGAGAATGCCGTCCTTCTCCTCGAACGCTTTTTCCAGCCACTCAAACGTCCTACCCGTTTCACCAAGGGACATGAAGATCATTGCTACGCACGACGCGGGAAAGTGTTCTCGTTCATGTCGCTCCTGGACCTTTGCTAGAATCTCACGTGTCTTCTCGTGCCTTCCCGTCAAGGCGGAGACAACCGCGAGATTTGACTGCAGGTTCGGATGTTGTTCGGCAAGGCTCAATCCCTTCTCAAACGCGGCGAGGGCATCATCGTATTCGCCCTTTGCGGTGTAGGCGAGCCCAAGCCAGTTGTATCCCGGAGCATAGTTGGGCGCCAGTTCAATTGTTTTTACACTCTGCTCGATCGAAGCATCATAGCGGCGAGCGGAGTACAGAGCAGCGGCCAGAGTACGGTTCGTCGGGGCCGACACAGGATCTAGGAGTAGTGCTCTCTCTGCCTCAGCAATAGCCTGCTCGTGCCGCCCAGTAACAACAAGGGAATCCGCATAAACCATCCGGTTTTCGGGATCATATGGACCAAGCGCGATAGCTCTCCTAAATGCTCGTTCGGCCCCTTCCCAATCCCACTCGAAGAAACACAAAACCTGTCCCAAAGCGGCGTGCCCCACGGCTATGCTGTCGTCGATTTCCAAAGCAGTCAGAGCCATTTCCTTGGCCCGGGGCCACACGTCTTTTGCTGGTTCCCAACCGAAAAAACCCACGCCCGCGAATGCCTGCGCCAACCCGGCGTGCGCCATGGCGAAGTGGGGGTCTTTCAATAACGCTTGGTTGAAATAACCTCTGGACCTTTCATTTCCCTTACGAGTAAACGTCCAATATTGCTGCTGCCCCCTGAGATACAGACTGTAGGCTTCCTCACTCTCCGTAGTTCGTTTGGTCAGTTTCTCCTTCTCTTCACTGGTAAGCTGCACGCCCAGAGCATCGGCGATAGCTTCGGCGAAGTATTCCTCCACCTCGAATACGACAGAACGCGACCTGGTGTACCTATCGCCCCAGATATTGCTGTTGTCTTGTCCATTGACCAATTCAACGCTCACCGCCACCTCTTCGCCCCGCAACGTCATGTCTCCTAGACCCAAAATAAGCGAGGTATGAGCTCGCTCGGAAAATCGTTTGCCTTTTCCGAATATCTCGTGGATTTCAGCTCCTTGTGCGTAACAGGGAAAGCAAAGAGAAACACAAGAGACAAACCTTCCATTGGTTGTCTGGATCACTTGATCTTGTTTGTCTCTGTTATGCCCTTCCTTTCGCCCGCCACTCTTGCTCCGCCGGGGGTACGGGCTCACCCGCCGGCGAGGCGCCTTCAAGTAAACCTGAGTTGCCTGATATAGTCGAACGTCGCCAAAAAGGTTTCGAGATGCATGCTATAGGCCAATAGCCTGTAAACGAGGCGACGACCGGTTCTTACAATCTGGACAGGGTAGTTTGCACAAAGTTCACCAGGAAGCGTTTGAACTCCATCCTCAAGATATCACGACGTACTGTCGGCGCCTGCGTCACCAGGCCATACCAGGCCTTCAGATTCCACGCCAGCGATGCGATGACCATGTAGGCCCAGTTCGATACCAGACTGTCCGAAGGCATCCTCAAGGCGTTCACTCCACTCTTGAGCTGACCGATGACGTTTTCCTGGTTGCAGCGATCGTTGGCAAAAAGGACCACTTCTCCCATCGTCATCTCCCGATCGTTGGTGATGTAGAAGAAGTACCGGACCTCATCAAACAGCCGGTGCTCCCCCTTTTCGATCGTGAGGTTCTTCCGAACCACAACCATGCGATAGGTTTTCTTACAGTGTCCGGGACGATAGTCAAACTCGGCGACCTGCTCGCTCTGCAGGCGGATGTTCTTGAATTCTCTCTCCTTGATTACTTGTTCTTTGACGTTTTCCGGACGGCGCCGTTCTTCGCTCTTGACCTCATAACGAGGAGGCCGCTCGAGCGGTTTCCATTGTCTCTCCGGCAGGGCATCGGCCATCCCGACCAGGTTCGGCTTGGCGTCATAACCAAAGACAAAACCAACCCGCTCGTCCCAGCGATCGAAGTTTCTCGTCAGCGAGAAATCCGTGTCGCCCCGAAGCCAGACCTTCGTAAACACCGACGACACCAGATCGATTGCCCGGTCCATCCACTCGGCCGCTCCGTCGGAAGAGGGACGGTTGCCCGGCCGATTCATCAGATAGAGGACCTCATTCGTATTGGCCAAGGTCACGATCAACGGTGCGTAACCCCAGATCCCGTTGTAGGCAATGTCCATTCCTTCCTTGCATTCCCCCAAGGTTCCGGCGACGGTCCCGTCCACGTCGATGATGGCCTCCTTCCGGAAGGAAGCATCCTGCAACTTCCACACCTTGGTTCGGGTTTCATTGATGGTTTCCTGAAGTCCGAAGATCCAATCCTCATCGAAACGACGGAGGAAATCTCCAGCCGTCGTGGGATCCGGAATCCTCTCGGCTCCCAGTCCGTTCATGTAGGTCTCATCCTGGCGCAACCGCTCGATATCTTCGAGACAGGTTCCACCCGACAAGACGTTGTATGCGATGTTCAGTACATGATCGGATTCCCAGTAAGGAAAGTGGTACTTGAGCAAAACGATGTTTCTGTTGATATCTTTGTCCAATCCAAGCTTACACACGAGCTTGTGAATGGCTCCGATACCACCAGATCCGATGGCGCGCGTTCTCTCGGCGATCTCGTAGTAGGTGTTGGAGTCCTTGAACATAGGATCGGACCGGTCCTCAAACTGATTTCTTTCCAACCGGCGTGTAAGATTTTGCTTGTCTCGGAGGAGGATTCTGTGGTTTCTTTTATTCACCTGGAATGTGCTCCTTTCGGGATGTCTTGTAAATATATCAAACGCATTTTATCCCGTAACGGCGCACGTTCCAGGGCTTTTCTTCCTCCTCATGCAAAAAATCACGCTGGACTAAGGTCTAGATGCGATAGCTTACCGATAGCGCTCAGCTGGGAGAGTGCCTGACTGCCAGTGGGGCTGCAAAAGCCTGGGCCTTTTGGTTATGCCGTTTTGCCCACAAACGTCCTGTCCGATGAGCACTTTGCGTGATTCCGGCAATTACATTGACTATGGCAACGGCAGTCAAGATCACCCGCATGCGATGACCGAAGTGAACCAAAAACTGACACTAAACCGCCCGCCCAGGCGTACCACCACCTACCCCCATGCCTTTGTATATAGGTCCTACCGCACACAACCCGCGGATTGTCTTGCATTCTCGAAGCGGTCATCAGCATCGGCGTGGACGATCTATCAGAGTTTTCCCAACAGCGGTATCTCAGTCTCGGGACGTAGCGGACGAACGGGACTCCGATCCGGACCCCCTATGGTTCGTCCGGCGCGGCAGTGCCCTGTTCATGGGGACCTCCCCCGACAGTTTCAAGGTCCGCCGCATTCGCAACAACCCCCGCGTGAGAAGCACTCCCGGCACCATGAGGGGATATCCCCGGGAAAACTGGCTACAAGGAAAGGCCGAGCTGGTTACGGGTTTCGCACGATATGCCGATCTGAATCCTGCTTGTAAGGTTTTTTCACTCATTGACTTACTGTGATGCGGTTCGCTATATTGTGTTTCATGCGAGGGGCTCGTGCCATCGGTCTCATGATCGCCACATTTGTTTTCCTTCTAAACTTGCCCCTCCTCCATTTTCATCCTAACGCCCACCACTCCCATGGCGATCTGGCAGCACATCATCACGAGGCCCTGGTGCATAGCCACATGCCCAGCAATGCCGTCAGTCACACTCACCCAGCTAACGATCCCTCTTAAACGCGAAGTCTCTGAAACCCATCCGGAAGCTGCTGCAGCATCTACGACAGGTCAACCAACCCGCCACGGAGGCCCCGACAACCTCAGAAAGTTCCACAGGACTGGAGAAATCGAGACTCAAAATCGTCGGCGAATAGTATGACCAAGGGTCGCCTAGATCACGGTCATTTTTCTACACGCGGTGACGAATTGACGCGATACGACGCCATTGTAAAACAATGAATTGCGGTGTCCTGTAAAACAGGCCTTTAACAGGATGCTGAAAAACTCCAACTAAATCGGTTTTCGTGCATCTTCAACCGGAATTTCCAATTTGGATCTCGGTTCCCAACATAATAGTCTCGAGCCACCATGGGAGCAAGAAAATCCCGGCCTCAGACCAACCATGGATCCAGTCAACGCATCCCAATGACCCGTTGTCGCCGTGGTAGTAGACCTTCTCACTCCTGCGTGGGCGATTTTCCAGACACATCGCCACACTCCTTCCATGGCATTCCAATTCCGGACTTGCAAGCCGGGCGGCTAACCGCTTGGCAGCGGCAAGGCCCAGATCCGCCTGAGCATTTCACCAAACAACCGACGGTCCAGATGCCCCTCGGCCAAGAGCAACCAGTAGTACCGCGCGTGCTTGACCAGCCTTCCGCCAGTCTTCATCAACCGGTGCTGCAAGCTCGTGAGCGACCAGCTCTTGATCCGGGGTGGTAGCCCGAGTCGCCGCCATAGGTTGCCTAGGTTGTAGGCGAGCACGCTCAACTGCAGGCGCACTTCATTCGCACGGAAGCGATGGCAGGACAGCCGCGTCCAATGCGTCGCCTGCTTGCCTTCTTTGATCCATTGCTCCGCCGTGCCGCGCTTGTTGTAGAACCTCACCACCACCGACAATGGCAACTCTCATGATCCTGACTCGTCGGCTACTTTGGAAATCTTCGCACCCTGAGTACGGCGCGAAGCAATCGCTGCTTTGCTACGTGGCGGGAGGCTCCCAGGTAGGAGGCACAAAACCAGCTTCGAGTTGATCCCCGAATGCCTGCTCGACCGAGAATGAGATCCATCGCCCGGTTCTGAGTTTTTTGACCTCTTCTCTGGAAAAGAATCCGACCTCCAACGTCTCCTTTCCATCGGGACGCGCCACCCCGGCGATCAGCCTAGCCTTGAAAACTGTTACCACGTACGCAACTTGGTGCCCGTTTCGGTAGGTGAGGCGATAGTCCGGCCCACCGTAGACACCAAGAATGCGCGACAGCTCGACGTGCACTCCCGTCTCTTCCCAGACCTCGCGAACTGCTGCGTCGGCCGGCACCTCATCAGGTTCGACCATCCCTCCCGGCGTGACCCATAGGTCACCCTCGACATGCCGGACCAACAGGACGCGATCTTGATCGTCAAAAGTCGCAACCGTCACCGACGGGATCATCAAGAAATCGTTCCCGATCTTCTGTCGCAACCCGCGAACATAATCTGACATGGACATGAGTTCCCTCCTTCGTAGGAGCTATAGGAGGCCGAATTCCGGCCGGTACTTTGCGATTCCTCCAACGTTCGTGAGGTCCGACTCCGAGAACATGCAGACCAGGAATGTGTCCTCCGGAACTTCGGCGTATTCACTCGAGATACCCCACCGGGAGGCGGGGACAAAGCCGAAGCGTGGATAGTATTCCGCATGACCCAGGACCACTACAAACGGACATCCAGCTTCGCGCACGGTGCGGAGGCCGGACTCGACCAATTGCGCACCGATACCCTGCCGCTGGAACTCAGGCAGCACCGACATGGGCGCCAGCCCCATCCCGGGCAGCTCATGGCTTTCGAGAGCGCCGGGGACCACGATGACGACGGGGCTCAACAGGATATGGCCCACGACTTGACTCTTGACCTCCGCGACCAGTGACACCGCCTCCGGGCACGACCGGCGCAGCCGGTCGATCAGGTCCGCTTCACCATGATAACCCAGCTCGCTCTCGCTGAACGCACGGATGGTGATCGCTTTGATCGAATCTGCATCGCACGCCGTTTCCGCTCGTACCCGAAGCGAGCTCGTTTCCATGCTATCCATTATAGGGGTTGGACCACGATTGACGATTGCAAACAATCGAATCCGTGATTGAAAGGGCTCGCCCTAGTCCTTAGTCCAGCGTGATTTTTTGCATGAGGAGGAAGAAAAGCCCTGGAACGTGCGCCGTTACGGGATAAAATGCGTTTGATATATTTACAAGACATCCCGAAAGGAGCACATTCCAGGTGAATAAAAGAAACCACAGAATCCTCCTCCGAGACAAGCAAAATCTTACACGCCGGTTGGAAAGAAATCAGTTTGAGGACCGGTCCGATCCTATGTTCAAGGACTCCAACACCTACTACGAGATCGCCGAGAGAACGCGCGCCATCGGATCTGGTGGTATCGGAGCCATTCACAAGCTCGTGTGTAAGCTTGGATTGGACAAAGATATCAACAGAAACATCGTTTTGCTCAAGTACCACTTTCCTTACTGGGAATCCGATCATGTACTGAACATCGCATACAACGTCTTGTCGGGTGGAACCTGTCTCGAAGATATCGAGCGGTTGCGCCAGGATGAGACCTACATGAACGGACTGGGAGCCGAGAGGATTCCGGATCCCACGACGGCTGGAGATTTCCTCCGTCGTTTCGATGAGGATTGGATCTTCGGACTTCAGGAAACCATCAATGAAACCCGAACCAAGGTGTGGAAGTTGCAGGATGCTTCCTTCCGGAAGGAGGCCATCATCGACGTGGACGGGACCGTCGCCGGAACCTTGGGGGAATGCAAGGAAGGAATGGACATTGCCTACAACGGGATCTGGGGTTACGCACCGTTGATCGTGACCTTGGCCAATACGAATGAGGTCCTCTATCTGATGAATCGGCCGGGCAACCGTCCCTCTTCCGACGGAGCGGCCGAGTGGATGGACCGGGCAATCGATCTGGTGTCGTCGGTGTTTACGAAGGTCTGGCTTCGGGGCGACACGGATTTCTCGCTGACGAGAAACTTCGATCGCTGGGACGAGCGGGTTGGTTTTGTCTTTGGTTATGACGCCAAGCCGAACCTGGTCGGGATGGCCGATGCCCTGCCGGAGAGACAATGGAAACCGCTCGAGCGGCCTCCTCGTTATGAGGTCAAGAGCGAAGAACGGCGCCGTCCGGAAAACGTCAAAGAACAAGTAATCAAGGAGAGAGAATTCAAGAACATCCGCCTGCAGAGCGAGCAGGTCGCCGAGTTTGACTATCGTCCCGGACACTGTAAGAAAACCTATCGCATGGTTGTGGTTCGGAAGAACCTCACGATCGAAAAGGGGGAGCACCGGCTGTTTGATGAGGTCCGGTACTTCTTCTACATCACCAACGATCGGGAGATGACGATGGGAGAAGTGGTCCTTTTTGCCAACGATCGCTGCAACCAGGAAAACGTCATCGGTCAGCTCAAGAGTGGAGTGAACGCCTTGAGGATGCCTTCGGACAGTCTGGTATCGAACTGGGCCTACATGGTCATCGCATCGCTGGCGTGGAATCTGAAGGCCTGGTATGGCCTGGTGACGCAGGCGCCGACAGTACGTCGTGATATCTTGAGGATGGAGTTCAAACGCTTCCTGGTGAACTTTGTGCAAATACCCTGTCAGATTGTAAGAACCGGTCGTCGCCTCGTTTACAGGATATTGGCCTATAGCAAGCATCTCGAAACCTTTTTGGCGACGTTCGACTATATCAGGCAACTCAGGTTTACTTGAAGGCGCCTCGCCGGCGGGTGAGCCCGTACCCCCGGCGGAGCAAGAGTGGCGGGCGAAAGGAAGGGCATAACAGAGACAAACAAGATCAAGTGATCCAGACAACCAATGGAAGGTTTGTCTCTTGTGTTTCTCTTTGCTTTCCCTGTTACGCACAAGGAGCTGAAATCCACGAGATATTCGGAAAAGGCAAACGATTTTCCGAGCGAGCTCATACCTCGCTTATTTTGGGGCTAGCCTGCCGTATTCCCTTATCGTGTATCCTCTGGACCATAGAAGTTCATAGACTTTCTTTCGTTCATCAGCTCTCAAGTTCTTCCGTTCGAAGTTGATGATTTTGGGCTTCACCCTCCCAAAATCAATCGTTTTGATGATCTCGTAATCATATCCCTCGGTATCTATCTGAAGAAGATCGACGGACAAAACATTGTGTTTTTCTAAAATATCGTCAAAAGTCACTCCTTCTACTACCTCTACCTCAAAGGTGTTGTTTTTCATGTGCTCTCGCATAAGACCCCGCTCTGGAACAAGTGAACCAAGAAGGGTTGACCATGTTTCATTCCTAAATTGTGTTTTGGGAGTATATAACTTAATCGGACCGGAACGTTTCGTTATAGCGATATTCGCCATCGTGAAACCCGTAAAGTTTTCATAGTTTTTGATTAGTTTGTTAAAATCTTCCTTCTGAGGCTCAATTAGAATTCCATTCCAATCAATCCGTGGAAATTTGGTTAACAGTCTATGTATCGGATCTTCTGTGATACCGTCATTGGCGCCAATTTGTATCAGGAACACTGCTCTTGATCCTCCGCACATTGTCTTAAAAATGGTGTCAAAGAGTATTCTGTCATCTTGATACGTCACTGAATATTGGAATATTAGCTGCTTCAGTCTTAGGAGTAGTCGGGTGTGAATAGGCAGTGGGTCATGTAGAAGTTGTCCTAAGCGTGCCAGTACTCTATGGGTGTTACTGATCAAAGTCGATGTTTCAGCTAGTGCAGCTGCAATATTGGCGTGGCATTCAATGATTTCGGCCTCGATTGTGCTTCTGCAGGACTTCTTGTCTTGGATTTGAGGGAAGGCGTCTACGTATCGGGCGATCTGTTTTCGTTGTCGGATCATGTTGCTGCGATGTTTATATATTTGGGCCGCTGTGGGCGTTAACCTAAAGGCGATGTTGTCTTCGCCAGCGTAGTAAATGAAATGGGGTGTCATGATACAGGCGTAACTCCCGTGGAGTGATTGTCGGGTGATGAACTCTTCATCTTGGGTGGCGAGCAATGATTCGTCGAAGTCTCCCGCTAGCGAAACAAGGTCTCGATGTAGGACTGTCGTGCACATACTCATGCAATAGCAACCATGGGCGAGCCAGGCCTCGAGTAGCCGGTCGCCAAGATAGAGCACGCCATTGGCTATTGTGGCGAAGGGGATGGTATCGTGGGGCAGGGTGTGTTCCAGGCGCTTATGTCCGTCGTCGGTTATACAGAGAGCACCACATATGTCCACGTCGGTCCGTTCCAGGAGGGAAATGGAGTCGGCAAGATGTTCTGGCAACCACTCGTCGTCGGAGTCGAGGAATGCGAGATAGGTTCCATGGGCATGGTGGATGCCGGTGTTTCTGGCACCACCGGGGCCGTTCACGCGATTATTCAGCAGGTACGTCACTTCAGGGTGACGCATTTCAGTGACGTACTGCTCGGTCAAGTCGGTACTTTCATCATCTACAATGATAAGCTCCCAGTTAGTATAGGTCTGGCGTTCAACAGAGCCTATTGCCCTAGGGAGAATGTGGCGACGATTGAAGGTAGGGATAACGACAGAAACAAGCGGATCCGCTGTCATCGGAGGCCGTCTCCCAAATTCGCGCCGCGCGCGCGTTCAGTCTACTGTCGAGTCGTCGCCCGTCGCAACGACGGGACGGTTTCGGTGGCAGAAGCGGGCAACGGTCCGCGGGCCGCACAACAACAATGCCATGAAACAGAATCCCTTGACCCTACCTGCCGAAAGGCCGGCCGCCGCCACACTCCTTTTTTTGTCGCCCTTTTTTCACTCTACAAACTGCAGTCCCCGATTGCAAATACCATCTCCAAACGCCAAGCGTCCCCATCAAGCACTCCAATCTTGACGTCGTCCCTTGTCACTCCACCTAATCTCCGCCCGTTCACGTCCGCTGACCAATCAGCGGCTTCCTGGACACAATCTTCGCGGTTATAGGGAGGATAACCACATCTACGTCCGGCATAACGTCCTCACATTGTTACATTACCGCCATGATTAGCCGAGGAACCTCGACTTACTATTCGGTTTCCCTTTATGAATCCGCTGTAACAGATAAATAGATAGTATACATCAAAGCAAACCTGTGGATCACTTGCCAGTGTATCTCTTATAGCTCGCCAGCCTTTATTCAGCCATTGACGACACATCGCCCTTGGATACCCAAAACACTTCACCGCTTCGGGCTGACTTTCCAAACCACGCTCAACCCCACTCCGGTAGGCCCTCATCAACACCCATTGAGATGAACACCGTTCCTTAACAGGATGCTGAAAAACTCCAACTAAATCGGTTTTCGTGCATCTTCAATATGAACCCTCTTATTGATGATTCCTTCGAGGAGAAACCGATGCGCGGACCGGACGAAAAGCAAGACGGGATGTTCAGCTACATCTCGGCCGAGAAACGAGTGCCGAACGAACACCCGCTGAGATCCATTCGAACCATGGTCGATGTCATTCTGCAAGAACTGTCGCCTCGATTCGAGGTTCTTTACGCAAAAGTCGGCCGTCCTTCGGTGGCTCCGGAGAAGTTGCTCCGAGCCTTGTTGCTTCAGGTCTTGTACTCGGTCCGGAGCGAACGGATGCTCATGGAGCAGTTGGACTACAATCTTCTGTACCGTTGGTTCGTTGGTTTGAGCATGGATGATCCGATCTGGGACGCGACCGTCTTCAGCAAGAATCGGGACCGACTTCTGGAGGGAGACATCGCCAGGGCCTTCTTTGAACGCGTCCTTTGCCACGCCCGTGCTCAGAGCATCCTGTCGGACGAGCATTTTACAGTGGATGGGACCCTGGTAGAGGCATGGGCAGGACAGAAGAGCTTCAAGAAGAAAGGTAGCCGCCCCAGCAAGCCGACGGATGGTTCTGGAAATCCAACGGTGGATTTCAAGGGTGAGAAGAGATCGAATGATACGCATCAGTCGACGACGGATCCAGATGCCCGTCTGTACAAAAAGGCCAAAGGCCAGCAGTCGAAGTTGTGCTACCTGGGCCATGTCACGATGGAAAACCGAAACGGTCTTGCGGTGAATGTGCGGGTCACGCGGGCAACGGGAACAGCAGAACGGGAAGCTGCGCTGGATATGCTTGACGATCTGCCCGGCAGAAATCAAATTACCGTAGGTGCAGACAAGGCCTACGACACGAAAGCATTTATCAGAGAGAGTCGACGTCGCAAGGTGACTCCACACGTGGCGCAGAATAACAAAAACCGTAGGAGCGCCATTGACGAGAGAACGACCCGCCATCCGGGCTACGCCGTCAGTCAGAGAAAACGCAAGCGGGTTGAGGAGATCTTTGGTTGGCTGAAAACTGTGGGTATGTTGCGTAAGACAAGACATCGCGGTGTGGACCGTGTCGGCTGGATGTTCACTTTCGGAGTGGCTGCCTACAACCTTGTCCGGATGAGAAACCTGATGGAGGCAAAGCCGTGATTGGAGCAGGGTGGACTTCGTCCGAGCATTTGATGAGCGGCCTAACGCATGCGCCGTGCCAATCCAGACCCTCATATCCCCTGCCAAAATAGAGCCAATCGATCCCGAAGTTCATGTTTGGAAACAATCTCGGCACAAAACCGGATTTTTCATCAGCCTGTTAAGGACAAAGTGCCACACCAGGGCGTTAGGTGTATATATTCCCCGCACCCCCCCCCACGAGACGTTTCTGCATATTTGTCTCTTGACCTGTACTTCCCGTGGGAGAGCCAGGGCCAAACGCCGGATTGAAACCGCCACATTTCTTAAGATCACTGGCGAACGCCGCCCAGTTAATGCCGAGAAATCTTTCCGATTTATCAATAGTTCTCACCTCCTTATCCAAACACCAACCAAGTGCGGATCGGGGAAGATACGCTTTTAACCACTCAGAAGGCTCTTGTTCATAATCCACTCCCATTGGGCCACCGTAAAACTGTCCACCGTTGACATTTGCTGATACTTTTGCATAAGCACATAATGTCCCCGGATGTACGCGTACATCATCGTCGGTGAAAACGATCAAACAATCTTCAACCAGGTCAAGCACCCGATTCAGAGCCCAGCTCTTATGCGCCCGGGATATGTAGACATAGCGGGTATTCAGGCTCGAATGATAGGCAGACACAACGCCCTCAGCCTTTGCGTTCGGACCATTCTCCACCACAATTATTCACGATAGCGCTCAGGTCTCCGGCATACCGATAGGGACCTCAGCGCTCGATCCAACAAGCGAGTCCTACCTGCAGTTGGGATTACTACTATAAGCTCGCTAGCCATCACTCCTTTCACGTTCCTGTACGTTTGCTAGTAGAGCCATTCTCTCGTTTTGCGCAATGATGAAGGGCCGTTCATGACTTTGGGGACTCCTGAATCGCCGCTCTAATAATGCCCCATAGCCTACCGATGCTCTTTCCCATAGAAAACTCAGCGCAAACACGCTCTCTACCTGCCTTGCCGAGCTGTCCCGCTAAAATTGGTTCCTTAGCCAATTGGATCATATGCTGTGCCATACCCTCCACATCTCCTTCATTCACCAACAATCCAGTTCGGCCATCGATGACCACATCCTGAATACCGCCATGTCGCGTTGAGACTACCGGAAGTCCTGTTGCTCCGGCTTCTAATACAGCCACGGGTGTTCCCTCTGAGTCACCGTAGCTGGTACGTACCGAATGTTGGACGAAGGCGCGAGCTTGTTGCATCGTGACCACAATTTCACCATGGGGTCGATGTCCTTGAAACTCAACCGCATCTGCAAGGCCCAATCCTTGCGTTAGCTGCTTACAAGCCTCCCAAAGCACACCATCTCCCAACATGACCAGCCGCGCGTCAGGCACGCTCTCAACTACTGTCCTGAATGCCAGCAGCGCTAAATGCGGTGCCTTCTTATCCACAAACCGGCCGACCGCAACGAAGACAGGTGGGGCCTGCGCGGGCTTTCCCCCTCGAAAGAGCGACACATCCACGCCATAAGGATTATACCTAAGTTTCCCCTCCGGCGCTCCGAGGCCCGATAATACTCGCTCCATATCCCGAGATACAGCGATAATCGCCGTTGCATATTGAAACAGCTCTGGATAGAATGGCCCAGATTCCTCCAGTACTCTACGATCGTAAGCGTCAAATCCATGAAAATGAACAATCAAAGGCACCCCTGCCTCCTTACACATCTGCATAACCGCCGTGCCGGTCGGACCATATTCAGCCAAGACGGCATCCACCTTCTTTTCGACCAGAAACTGTCTTAACGCTGCCTTCTCCCAGTAATCCCAAGGTGCGTTTAGGCGTTGTCAACTTAACGACATGAGCTGAAACTGCTCCACGAAAGTTCCATCCTTTCAGCAGGCACACGTCACCTGCCGCCAACGATCCACGGCTCGCTCTCGAAATATCCGATGGTGAGTTGCTCGCATGAGATGGCGGCCGTACCGGAACAGGTTTTGAACTACAGCATGGATAGCGAGGAAGCGCTGCACTTGTTCGACTGACTTGAATCGTCGCATCTGGCGTTCCTGTTGGCGTGTCGGCTGATGGGACACTTCAGCACGGTTGTTCTCGTATTGATCTGTCTTGTGGATCACTGACGGAAAGACCTCTCGATGGGCAGCCCCGTAGCTGCGAAGCTTGTCGGTTACGAGTCGTCGCGGTACCCAGCCTTGACCTTTCAACAATTTGCGGAAGAAGCGCTTAGCCGCTCGACGGTCTCGGCGGCGCTGGACCAGGATGTCGATCGTATCGCCGTCCTGATCCACAGCTCGCCACAGGTAGTGCCGCTGACCACGCCAACGGCTCGCCCTGGTGATTCTTCAAGCCGAGCTCGAGCCCGGCCAAGGCCCGCTCCCGCCACTCCTCCAGCCGGTAGATTTCCACGCCCACCTCACGCGACAGCGCATCCAGAGATTCGCCCCGCAGCAGTCGCAGCACCACGTCCCGCTTTCGTCCTCCGCTCCAACGCTGCCCCGGCTCCAGAGGCCTCGCCCCGGGCGCGGCGCCGACGGCCCGAACTCCAGTCGCCCTACGGGCTCCCTCCGTTCCTGCCGTCGCCTTCCACTTCACCCTCTTCGTTCGAACCATTTCCACCTCCTTGGACATCTCATTATCTCTTATTCTGTGTCCAAGAAAACTGGGTCCGACTCATCGCAGTTATCACCGGAGGAAGCAGTGGAATCGGGTTAGCCACCGCCAAGCGGTTCATCGCAGACGGTGCCCAGGTTGTTGTCACCGGCCGCAACCAGGAAGCACTGGATGCCGCCGTCGCCCAACTAGGTGATCGGGCTACGGGCATTCGAGGCGATGTTGCGAACCTCGAAGATTTGGACCGCTTGTTCGCTCAGATACGGGAGCAGTTTGGCCGTGTGGACGTCCTCTTTGCAAACGCGGGTATCGCACCGTTTGTCCCGTTCGAGTCCGTGACGGAAGAGCACCTCGACAATCTTTTCAACATCAATGTTCGAGGCCTCTTCTTCACGATCCAGAAGGCCTTGCCGCTTCTCTCCAAGGGTGCGTCCGTCATTCTCACCGCCTCCGTCGTTGCTCAGTCCGGGCTACCGAACACGAGCATCTATTCGGCAACGAAAGCAGCGGTTCGTTCGCTGGGGCGCACCCTTGCGTCGGAACTCTCGTCTCGCGGCATCCGTGTTAACGTCGTCAGTCCGGGGCTCATAGAAACTCCGCTCGTGGGTAAATTGGGTCTGAACCAAGACGAAGTCGAAGCGTTCGGAGCGCAGGTCGTCCAACAGACTCCGCTCGGTCGCACGGGCAAGCCCGAGGAAATCGCGGCGACCGTGGCGTTTCTCGCCTCCGACGACGCGAGCTACTTCACCGGAGCCGACCTGGTCGCTGACGGCGGAATGATTCAGGTCTAAATGCGATAACCGCTAACGCACAACAAACTGTTTATAACACTAGGAGGAGGAAGACCAATGAGTAATACACCTGCAAACGTGAACGAGCATGATGCGATCGCAAAGGTCGTCCAGCATTACATCGATGGCGCCAAGTCCGGCAGAGGCGACGACATGAAACCGGCCTTCCATAAGGACGCGACGATCTTCGGTTATGTCGGCACCGACCTGTTCGCCGGCCCCATCCAGCAGCTCTTTGCCTGGAATGACGGGAACGGTCCAGCGACGGGGCTCAAAGCACGGATCGCCAAAATCGACCTCATTGACACGGTTGCCACCGTGCGGCTTGAACTCGACAACTGGACAGGTAGCCGGTTCACCGACTTGTTCACCCTGCTCAAAGTCGACGGGGAGTGGAAGATCATGAACAAGGTCTTCCATCTGCACCCCTGAGAAAAGGAAAGGAAGTCACCATGAACAGTGTCAAGACGCGGCAAGGACTCGCGATCGAGCCAGTTGAAGACCGTGCCCGAGGCGGCGGGGTCGTCAATCGCAGGATCGTGCTGAAGAGGAATCCGGAGGGCGAGCCCAAGCCCTCGGATTTCGAGGTGGTGACGGCGGAGGTTCCGCCCATCGCCGAGGGTCAGATGCTGCTCCGCACCAAGTGGCTCACGCTGGACCCGTACATGCGCGGCCTCGACGCTTCCGGCCCCATGAACAACGAGCGGAGCGTAGGCTCCACCATCGTGGGTGGCACCGTGTCGGAAGTGGTGGAGAGCCGATCGAACGGGTGGAGGGAGGGCGACCTCGTCGTGGGTTACTACGGATGGCAAGAATACAGTGTCGGCACACCTGAAGATTTGCAGTGGGGCAATGAGGCGATGCCCATCGAGAAGTGGGACGGTTCTCTCGGCCCACCGTCTACAGCGCTCGGCATCCTGGGGATGACCGGCTACGCCGCGTATGTCGGCCTGCTCAACGTGGCCACCATCAAGGCGGGAGAGACAGTGGTCGTGAGCGCGGCCAGCGGTGCGGTCGGACAGGTCGTCGGGCAGTTGGCGAAAATCCACGGCTGCCGGGCGGTCGGCATCGCCGGCGGGCCGCGGAAGTGCGCCTACGTCGTCGACGAGCTCGGCTTCGACGCTTGCATCGACTACAAGGCCGGCGACCTTCCCACCGCGCTGGCGGCTGCCGCGCCCGATGGCATCGACGTCTATTTCGAGAATGTTGGCGGCGAAGTGCTCGAGGCGGTGATCCCGCTGCTGAACCCGGGTTGCCGCGTGCCGGTAGCAGGCTGGGTGAGCCAATACAACCTCGCCAGGAACAACGCACCGTGGGAACAACTACAGGCAACACCGCTTCAGCGGCTGCGCGAGGCGGGGCTGAAGGACCTCGGCGAGGAGGGCTCCACCGAGGGGTTCCGATTCTTCCATTTTTTCGAGCTTGCTGCTCGGCAACCGGACGCCGGCGAGGCGTTGCGAACCATGTCGGGCTGGATCAAAGAAGGCAAGCTCAAGTACCGTGAGAGCGTCACCCACGGGCTGGACAGCTCCGTGGACGCCTTCATCGGCATGCTGCGCGGCGAGAACTTTGGCAAAACGATGGTCCAGATCTCGTGAGCGGGGACCGTCCGCGCATCAGCGAATGGTAGTCGTCCACAGAACGTAAACGACACTAAGAAAAGGAGTGAACTCATGAGTACTGCAACTTTAAACGTGAGCGAGTACGACGTGATCGCCGCGGTCGTCCAGCACTACATCGATGGCGGCAGATCCGGCAAAGGCGACGACATGAAGCCTGCCTTCCACGAGGACGCGACGATCTTCGGTTATGCCGGTGCCGACTTGTTCGCCGGCCCTATCCAGCGGCTTTTTGACTGGGTTGACGAGAACGATCCAGCGACGGGGCTCCAAGCACGGATCGCCAGCATCGACCTCATTAACACGGTCGCCACCGTGCGGCTTGAACTCGACAACTGGAACGGCAGCCGGTACACCGACTTGTTCACGTTGCTAAAAGTCGACGGGGAGTGGAAGATCATGAACAAGGTCTTCCATCTGCACCCCTGAGGGTGGCAAACACCGTGAACAGACTCCGGACGCGACAAGAACTCGCGAACAAGCACAGCTCGCTGGGCGGCTTGGTCTTCGCGTTAACCCTATGCCTGATGGCGACGGTGGGTTGTCAGCCAGGTGCCAATCCGCGCCAGAAGGCCTTCGATGCGATCGGCGGCCAGGATGCTCTGCTGGAGCTCAGGGGCTTTAGCTATAGTTCGTCCGGCGAGCGTTTCGAGCCCGCTCAAGGGCTGAACCCGGCTCACGGCGACATCAAGGCCAGCTCGTTCACCGTGTCTCTCCTCTGGGACGTGGAGAATGACCGTTTGAAGTTCGACTGGCAGCGGGAGATCTTCAACCCCCCTCACGGAAAGCTCGCTTACAAGGATGTCATCGACGGGGCGGCGGGCTACCAGACCGGGAACGATTTCTACTTTACCCCGCCTGGCGCGACGTCGGACCGAGCACTCAGCTCCGTGCGCATCGGGGCGCTTCGGCGGGAATTCCGACTTCTCAACCCACAACTCTATCTCCGCAGGCTCGCCGCGGATGAAAACGTGGGCACGCTCAAACCTGATGTCGAGATTGACGGGCGAACCTATTAAGTTATCGAGGTGTCGGATGAGGTGTTTCCGGTAGAGCTCTTCGTCGACGCTTCGAGCGGGCGCCTGTCGAAGCTCCAGACTTATCAGAACGACCACATCTGGGGGGACGTGTTGACGGAGGCCACTTACGGCGATTGGGCGGCCCCCGAGGGTAACCGCGTGATGTTCCCGTACCAGGTGGAGCTGGCTGTGGCCGGCAACACACTGCGCACGGCTTCACGTACCAACGTAGTCATCAATCCCGAGTTCCCCACGGTTGGCTACCAAAAAACCTTATCGACGTTAATTGAATCCTGGATTGATCGAGCATCACTCATAGGAGGTGATTTTCAGTTGGGCTGAGTTTTTAAATTAAATGTGTAAGAACTTAGCAACTGGATGCACTCATTAGCCGTGAACGGGTAAGACAGTCTAGCCGGCCTCAATTGGTGAGCAAGCTAGCGATGTGAAATGAGTGTGAATTCAGGCGAGAGAAGCTATTAAGGAGATAACAATGAAAAGCTACCTGAGACCATTATTGCAAATTTCTCTCTTAGTCCTTGTTGCCTTGACATCGATCGCAGTTGCCAATGCTAGTACTGATGTCAACAGGAGGATTAGCCGTCAATTGAGAAATCTTCCCTACTATAGCTTGTTTGACAATCTAAGCTTTGAAACTGACGGCTCCAAGGTGACCCTACACGGTCAAGTTTGGTGGCCGAATCTCAAGAACTCCGCAGAACGCGTGGTTGCCAAGATCGAGGGAATCACAGGTGTCGACAATCAAATTGAAGTTCTGCCGACTTCGTTTTATGACGATCGGCTCCGCCTCGCTATCGCCAACGCTCTTTTCTCCAACGGAGCGCTGGGGAAATACGTCCGTCCGGGGGTATCGTTTGGTCTTCTTCCACACCGATCCGATATCCATATCATCGTCAAGAACGGAGAAGTGATTCTTGAGGGCGTTGTGCTAAGCAAGGGCGATAGCGCTGTGGCTAGAATCGTGGCCAACAGCGTATCCGGAGTTTTCTCGGTGACCAACAATCTAAGAGTAGAGAAACGAAAGGCTTAAGCGTTAGAACACAAGCTAAAGGCGCACCGCAGGATCCAGGCAATCCCCTCCTGAGACAAGCTCTCTCGAGGGGTTGTCTGGATCTTTTCTTTGTGGGATTCTATTATGTTGCCCGATCATCGCCATGACCAATGAAATCCTCGTCTCTGCCAAGGCGATAGGGGAATCCATGAACTCCGCAGATTCTCCAAATGCGACACCATCACTCGATGATTCTGGGCTTGCTACCAGGATCCGGGCACGCGAGCCTGCCGTGTTGAGAGCCGTAGTGAAGCAGTATCTCGGCCACATCTTGTGCACCGCGCGAGCCTCAGGCCTCGGACCCCAGCGTGCAGAGGAAATAACCCAGGACACTTTTACCACCTTTATCGAAAAGGCAGGCCAGTTTGAAGGAAGGTCCCATGTCCGGACATGGTTGTTTGGCATCCTCTATAAGAAGATATTGGAGGCTAGCAGCCCGTGGCTAAAACCGGATGGAGCACAGATCCACGGACAACGATGATCCTGGTGCATACTGGATGGAAGTCATCTACAGATGTCTTCCTCGGCCAAAAAGTGGCCGAGGAAGACCTCGACCATCTGAAAAAGGCCAAGATACGCGTCAGAAAGGCGCAGAGACGCCCCTGCAGACTCCGCGGCGTGCCCACGCCATACAGCTGTCGCATCAGCAGTCCGAGATTCAATGCACCGACATGAAGCAGCAACCGTTTGAGGATGTTTGGATGACCACGGAGATATGTCCGCCGCATTGCACCTGTTTCATAGAGGTGTGCACAAGGTCGTTCCAGTCGTTCTCCCCGTTGGCGAAGCAGGCGCTTTCCCCGTTCTCCTCGGATACGTCTACGATTTCGGTACACGGCATCCCGCGCACGGGTGTTCCCGTGCCACCGCCGTTTACCCCGCTTTGGTTCGGAAATGTAGCTTCGGATCTCCAGTTGCTCGAGATCTTCTACCAGTTGCGTGCTGTGATATCCCTTGTCGGTCACAAGCTCCTGCAGTCTATCGCTTTCAGGCAGCACACCCTCGAGTTGTTCGGCCGCTTCAATGAGCGTCTTCTTGATCGTCGTCGTATCGCCCTGGTTGGCTCCCTGAACCGTGATGCCAACCACCGCTCCGGTTTCCAGATCCACGGCGTGTTCGGCCTTGTGAGCCAGATGCGTGCGGCCGTCCTTCATCTTGGTGATGCGGGCGTCCGGATCCTGCGGGTGCTGCCAGTCATCGTTGGAACCCTTCTTCGGCCGCTTGCGATCTATGCGCGCCAGATCCTCCCGGGTCGGTGTCTCAATACCCGATTCCTGTGCCAGTTTCGTCAAGTAGGTCTCGTAACTGTCTCCGGTATCCCGCCGTACAATGCTGCGCAAAGCCGCGTTGGCTTCCAGAGTGGTCGCATCCACCCCGAGGGTCTTGCCCTTCACCAGGTCCGCCTCAGCGAGCCGGCTCAGGATCCAGGCAAAGACTGCGCTATGCGTCTCCACATCCATGCGCCGTCGCGTGCGGGAGATCGTCGAATGATCCGACGGATCCTCGCCCCACTCGAGTCCCAAGAACCCGCGCAGGCTCAGCGAATCGGCAGCACGCCAGGCGATAGCTCGCTCCGAATCCAGTCCCTCGAAGTATCCGATCATCAAAAGACGGAAGTATCGACCAGGTGCCAGACTTGGGCGACCCATCTTGGGTGCATAAAAACACGCACATCGCTGCTCGACAAACTCGTCAAACCCGGCTTCGTCGAGCACCTGATTCAATCGCTGGTAGAAAGGGTGGGATGCACTCCTGGGGAGATGTTGAGTCGGCACCCACATGCTTTTCTGCTTCGACTTGCGTTTCTTTTTTCCCATGGCCATGCGTCGATTTTAGTCGAAGCGCAGTAGAGAGTCGATTGCGAACAAAAGGATTTACCAGACTTTTACCACGGACTGCTCTAGGCGTGAGGTACAGCGAGAGGGAAGGATGGATGAGATTGACGACCTTGTTGAGCAACGGTTTAATCCCGATGGAAGCTGGTTCCGGCCGCCCAGCCAAACAGACACGCAACTATACCGTACCGAAGTTCGTAAACTCATAGACGAGTGCATCAACATTGTCCCGACTCAGCAAAGGATGGCGTTCACACTTCGTGAAGTTGAGGGACTTGATAATGATGAAATATGTAAGATTTTGGGAGTGTCCCGCACAAACTTAGGGGTGCTGCATTATCGGGCCCGCAACCATCTCAGAGAATGCCTGGAGCGTAAGGGGGTCAATGGATAGCCATGGCAATATCCTGTAGGGAAGCCGCGCGTAAGGTTGCCAGCGACGAGACAACGAAATCCCGTTGGACCCGCCTGTCAGTTTGGTTGCACCTGCTTCATTGTCCGCTTTGCCGGCGTTATATGAAGCAATTGCGCGCCATTGGTGATGGAGCCCGAAACCGCTGGAGGTTAGGTCAGGAATCAGAAATTGTCGAAAAGCTTGAGCGACAAGTCCTAGAGCGCTCTTTAGCTAGGCGGCAAGACAGTAAGGAATCGGAATGAAGTCAGAACGTTTATTCTCTTGGTTGCGATAGCGCTGGTAGGGCTAAACAGTCCTAATAATCTTCACCCGCGACAACAGCTTGCCGGAAGAGACAAACCGGAAACACCTCGCCTAGTCATCGTGGAGCTGTTTACCTCGGAAGGTTGTTCCAGCTGCCCCCCGGCGGACGAGTTGCTCATCGAACTACAGAGAGAGCAGCCAGTACCTGGTGTTCTGATCATCCCGCTTGGAGAACACGTCGACTACTGGAACCGCTTGGGCTGGAAGGACCCGTTCTCCGCGGCTCAGTTTACCCAGAGACAGCAGAAATTCGCTCGGGCTTGGGGGTCGGGCCAAGTCTATACACCACAGATGGTCGTAAACGGCGCGATTCAACTAGTGGGTAGTGATCGAAGAAAGGCTGTCCAGGCGATTGCCCGGTCCGCCAAATCACGGAAGCTACAGATGGGAATCAAGCTGGAGCAAACTTCGCCACGGCAGAGTGGAGAGCTTAACGTAGTAGTCCGCGCTTGGGATTTACCGGGACTTGGATCCGAAATCCAATCCCTGGACGTCTTCCTGGCGCTGACCGAGGACAACCTCCACTCCAAGGTCTCTCGGGGTGAGAATGCCGGGAGAACCCTCACCCATGCATCAGTGGTGAGGCACTTGAGTTTGATTGGCAAGATCGGTGAGAAATCTACCAAGCATTTTCGGGTCAAGCGAAAACTGCGTTTCAATCCCGAATGGAAAAAACCTGATCTGAAAGTCGTGGCTTTTATTCAGGATCACGAGGGACTGAGAATTGTCGGTGCTGCGGCTACCCGCGTGCTCCGCCATCCTGACGGTGAGTGAATTACCCTCGCCTGAAGGCGAGGGCTTCGGTCGTCGGCTGAAGCCGACTAAAGGCCTCGCCTCATAGAATGGCCTATTCCGTTATCTTAAAGTCCCGGTCCTCCTGGGGCTCGACACCTTGTTGCTCAATGTACTGCTTGATCACTTCGTCCGTCACATTTCCTGTCGTACACACAAAGTACCCTCGTGCCCACAGGTGCCGGCCCCAGAACTCCCTTTGCACCGACCTATATTCCCTCATTAGATGGTGACTGCTCTTCCCCTTCACGGCCTGCATGATTCGGCTCGGCGACACCTGCGGCGGCATGCTCAACATCAAGTGCACATGATCTGGACTCACATTCCCTTTCACAATCACCACATCCTCAGATGCACAGATCTCTCGGATCAGCTCTCTTGTCCTTCTGGCTATGTCCCCCTTCAGGACCGGCTTGCGGTACTTCGTGATAAACACAAAGTGATATTGCAGCTCATAGACTGTGTGCGATCCTTTCCGGTATCTCGGCATGCATCATTGTACCGCAAGCCTCCTAAAGGCTTCGCCTGAAGGCGAGGGATTTCACCCATCCCCGAGTGGGACATTAATTTGTTCCCCCCTCCACAAGTTCTCGATCACAGGACTCTAGTATCTCAACCTTAGGCTTGACTTGTTACTGCTGGCTCATCCTTGTACTAACGACTGAAGTAGAACCTGGCTGCTCAGGTTCAATCGCCAGAAGAACCGCACTCTTGCCCGGAACCACCCATCGGATTCTTTCTCCATAAGCGGCAGTCAGGAATCGCTTTTCAGGAGGATGATCCTGTGCGATTCAAAAAGTCCTGCCTATCTGTAATTCAAGAGTTCCTCCGACGAAAAGAACTCCCATTCCAGCAGTTTTAGTCGGGACTGAACATCACCGCGGCTTCTTTGTATATGCGCCAAGCCATCCACTTTTCCGGCCTGGGGCCGGCCAGGAAGATCCCTTCGAACGTGAAGACATTGAACTTTACTTCGCCCGCTACGAGCTTGGTCCCTCGTTGAGATCCACTCCAAAACGCATTGAAACTTCAAAGAGCCCGGATTTTGTCGCGGCAAGCGCGATAAGAATCCCTACTTTTCAGATTTGCAGCCCTACACATCTTCGTCGATGTCATGAATTGGAGGTCTCCTGGGTTACGCCCGGCCATAACGCCGGAGGAATAGGTCGGCGTGAAATGAAGCCGAACGCTGGGATGTTCTTCAAGAAACTCCTGCACCTTCCGAGTCTTATGGGTAGAGATATTGTCCAGGATGACGTGGATTTCTTTGTTCTTGGGCTGATGTACAAGGAGCTCTTGCAGAAAGGCCACGAATCTTCAATGGTTCATTTTTCATGAACCACATTATACTATGAATATATATGTTACAATCCACTAGTGAAGGAAATCGTAACGATTCATAGAGAGAGCCGAGGGGTTTATGGGAGCCCCCGGATTCATGCTCAGCTATGCCGGCAAGCGCGGTATGGGAAGAATCGGATAGCTCGGCTGATGAGACTTCATGGGATTCGATCGATCCAGAAGCGGAAGTTTCGGGTTACGACAGACTCGCGTCATGCCCTCCCGGTTGCAAAGAACGTTCTGGACCGGAAGTTCACGGCCCGGGAACCGAATAAGAAGTGGAATGTGGACATCACCTACATTCCGACCCAGGAGGGCTGGCTGTACTTGGCAGTGGTCATAGACCTTTACTCGAGGAAGATCGTCGGCTGGGCCATGGATAAGCGGATCACGAAGGGACTTGTCCGTAAGGCCTTCCAGATGGCGCTGGAGAGCAGAAACCCAGATCATGGCCTCCTGCACCATTCGGATCGCGGCAGCCAATATGCCAGCGGTGAATATCAGAAACTGCTTCGAAGCAAAGGAATAATTGGCAGCATGAGCCGAAAGGGAAACTGCTGGGACAATGCCGTCGTGGAAAGTTTCTTCAGTGCTCTGAAGACCGAGCTCGTGCATCATCGACAATTCGAGAGCCGACGACGGGCTCAGCTAGAAATCTTTGACTATATCGAGGTGTTCTATAATCGACAGCGGCTTCACTCGGCACTGGGCTATCAGAGTCCGGAAGAGTTTGAACAAATGCGCGACGCCGCTTAACTATGTGTCTACAATTTCGGGGAAAGCCCACAGGGGCTCCACGCGCATAGGATGACGTATAGGCAGAAAGGCAGCATACACTCATCTTCCGTCTCTTCTTAGTTTTGTCACTCCGTTGCTTTCCCCTACTCTCTCTTGGAGGATGGGTGGGTAGTAGCGCCCGTGCAGCCCGATGTTGCGGTAATACTCCAGCTGCCAGTGCCGCCAGGTGTCCAGCCGCTCGGCGAGCTGCTCGCCCGTCTCCGGGTAGGTGTTGTGCCACCCGCGGGTCTCGCCAGGATCGGCTTGAAGATTCAGGAGCACTCGCAGGCCGCTTCGAGCGTCGTGAATGAGCTTGAAGCCGTCGCGGACGATTGCGTACTGGTGGGCCGAGGGGCACTGCGCGACCAGATGCAGCGCGCGTGGGAAGTCGGGATCGGTCCGGAAGAGATCCTCCCCCTGGAAGCTGGGGTGCGGGGGCAAGCCCAGCTGGGCTAGAAGCGTGGGTGGCACGTCGATGTGCTGGGCCGGGCGGGCGTCCGTGCCGGGCTCAATGTTCGGACCACGAATGACCAACGGCACCCGCATGACCTCATCGAACAACGCGTTGGCGTGGGCTGCGAACCCGTGCTCGTAAAAGGCCTGCCCGGTGTCGCCGCTGATGATGATGATCGTCCGATCCCAGAGGCCGCGGACCTCGAGGTGGTCGAAGAGACGGTCGAGCTGGAAGTCGACGTACGCCAGGCTGTTGGCGTACTCTTCCTTGACCAGCGGCACGCCGTCGGGCGGGTAGTTGTTAAAGCGGATCACGAAGGGCAGGCGATCGCGGCCGAACCGCCGCCGGAAGTCCCGGGGCGTCTCGTAGGGCAGGTGGCTGTTCTGCAGGTTCATGTAGATGAAGAAGGGGTTGTCGCCCACAGAATCGATCCAGTTGATCGCCTCGGACACGGTGAACCGATCGTCGATCTTGCCCGATCGCTTCTCACCCTTGACGAAGGCTTCGAAACCGGTGTCGCCCCGCGGGACGTAGGTGGGGCCGTCGAACGTATCGGCGTGGAAGAGATGATCGAGGCCGTCGGTCTCCAGGTAGTCGAGCATGCCGCCCCAGTTTTCATTCTGGGACGAGATGATCGCTGTCCGATACCCCGTTGCGTGGAGGATGTCATAGATGAGCACGCGTTGGGCCGTGGCTTGCCGCGAGTAGACGTGCGCGTGATCGGAGCGCAGCGGGTAGTGTGAGGTGAGCGGGCAGAGGTCAGAGTAGTTGGAGTGGCTGGATTGCGTGTAGTGGTTCAGGAAGACACGCCCCTCCGACGCCACGCGGTCCACTGCCGGCATGACATCGCGGTTGTTGCCGTACGCGCGAAGCTGGTCGGAGCGGAGCGACTCGACAAGCACGAGAATGACGTTCCAGCGATCCGTAGGCGGTGAGGTCACGTCGTCCAGGTACTCGTCCATCGAGATGATGGGCCGCCAATCGACCGACAGGTCGTGGCTGACGCGGAGCGTCTCGGGCGGCGCCCACTGTCGCCGCAGATCGGCGAGCAGATAGAGTAGGGGCCCCGTGCGGTTGTCGCGACAGTCCTGGTGCAGCTCCCCCAGCGTGTAGATAACGCCCACGTTCGGGTCGAATACGGCTCGATCCCCCCCTTCGGGTTCGACAGAGCTCCCGCGCCACGACCACCACCCACATATACTCAGACCGGCCAGTGTCAGGGTGACCAGTGGCCACGCCAGATAGGCGCCCCGGCGGCCTCGAAGCAGCGCGGGCACAACCCAGGCGATCAGCAGCGCAGCCGCCGTGACCACCAGCGGCACCATTACGATGACGTCCGGCTCCATGTGAGCCACGTGCTGCAAGAACTGGATCATGTTGGTGCCGAAGAAGACCAGGCCTTCCGGAGCCAGGAACACACCAGTGCTACGGAACGTCGCCCAACTCGCAGCGAAGAGCAGGAGCAGACCCCAGGCCGCCGCCCCCAGCCCGCCCAGCGCCACGCGTCGGGTAATCGGTCGCGTCCGCAGCAACCGAATCAGCATCGTGCGAGCGGCGAGCAGCGGAAGGATGCATACCACAACCGCGACGAACAGTGCCTGCAACTCGCCGGCCATCATCGCCCGCTTGTGCTCCGCCGAGAGCACCGGATCGTTGAGCGTGGATCGGACAATTCCAGAGGCCAGCCACCATTCCAGCCCCGCCAGCGTCAGCCATGTGAACGACACGAGCCCGGCCGTCAGGACAGCGTTCGCCCGCAACCGCCCCCGGGTCGCCGCCTCGGCTGCGGGGTCCTCTGGCTTCGACTGTCTCATCGCGACCTCCTCCTCGAGTGCCATCAGCCACACCACATAGGTTATCGTCCTCATAGATATCGTCCTCCCACTTGCACTGCAGGAGGTATTGATGAGACCGACTCTCCGGGAAATCAAAGAGCGGACCTTGGACGGATAGGAGGGACAAGATGCGTCTAGGAAGTACGTTCCTCCTGAGATGCCTTCCTCGCAGCTTCCGTCTCTGCGTAGCTTTGTCACTCCGTTGCTTTCCCCTACTCTCTCTTGGAGGATGGATGGGTATAGCGCCCGTGCAGCCCGATGTTGCGGTAATACTCCAGCTGCCAGTGCCGCCAGGTGTTCAGCCGCTCGGCGAGCTGCTCGCCCGTCTCCAGGTAGGTGTTGTGCCACCCGCGGGTCTCGCCAGGATCGGCCTGAAGGTTCAGGAGCACCCGCAGGCCGCTTCGAGCGTCGTGAATGCGCTTTGAAGCCGCCGCGCACGATTGCGTACTGGTGGGCCGAGGGGCACTGCGCAACCAGATGCAGAGCGCGCCGGAAGTCGGGATCGGTCCGGAAGAGATCCTCCCCCTGGAAGCTGGGGTGCGGGAGCAACCCCAGCTGGGCGAACCCTTGCAGAATGGCATCCGGGAGACTCATCCGCTCGCGTGTCTTTTGCGGTTCACCGTGCGCAGGCGGCGAGATCCGCCTCCATTTAGCCGAGCACTGGCCGGAAGCCGCCGGCGCTGGTCGACCGGATAATCGTGTTCGTTGCGTCGCGCGGTACCGGATATGCGTTGCTCGCCCGGGCCAAGTGCGATGCGATATAGAATCAAGGCAAAGAGCGGTGGGGCAGGTGATGGTGACACCTGAAGCTGTATTACTATTGCGTTCCATCAGGACGCATGAATCCCCGCGGTGTTCCTGAGGTTAACGCCCCTGGCTGCCTTTCTGGCCAGTCCCCGAAATGTCGGTCGCTCTATTTTGTTCTGGCAACCTTGCGGCTTTGCCACGCCTTCAGCTGGGCTGTCCATGCGTTGACTCTTTCGGTGAACTCGCCGGTCGTTGCCAAGTTGGTGATTTCTCTTGGATCGGTTCTTAAATCGTACAACTCAGACTTCACCCCGCGTCCGTTGAGGATGAATTTGAACCGGCCGTCGAACTGCATGACCATGCCATTCTTGTGTTCGCTGTGCACTACTTCCCGGTGTTTCCTGCTGTTGCCGCGCAGACCAGAAGCAAAGGACTTCCCTTGAACGGAAGCGGGCGTTTCAAAGCCCATAAGTTCCATCAGCGTTGGATAGAGGTCAATGAGCTCGGTCAAACCGTCGTAGGTCTGGTCTTCCTGCAATTTCCCCGGCCAACTGACAATCAACGGCACATGAACCGCCTGCTCAAAGAAGTTGAACTTGGCCCAGAGTCGATGGTCATACAGCATTTCGCCATGGTCGCTAGTAAAGATGATCAAGGTGTCGTCGCGAATGCCGAGACGGTCCAACGTGGCAACAACTTCACCGAACAAGGCGTCGCAAAAGGCGACCGAGCCATAGTAACCCTGAATTGCGTCGATCACCATTTCATCGGTTATCTCGTTCAAGCGGGAGCGCGTCAGCCGTTGCCACAGCGTAGGATTGGAATCGGACGGATCGTCTAGCAGCCCGTGGCTAAAACCGGATGGAGCACAGATCCACGGACAACGATGATCCTGGTGCATACTGGATGGAAGTCATCTACAGATGTCTTCCTCGGCCAAAAAGTGGCCGAGGAAGACCTCGACCATCTGAAAAAGGCCAAGATACGCGTCAGAAAGGCGCAGAGACGCCCCTGCAGACTCCGCGGCGTGCCCACGCCATACAGCTGTCGCATCAGCAGTCCGAGATTCAATGCACCGACATGAAGCAGCAACCGTTTGAGGATGTTCGGATGACCACGGAGATATGTCCGCCGCATTGCACCTGTTTCATAGAGGTGTGCACAAGGTCGTTCCAGTCGTTCTCCCCGTTGGCGAAGCAGGCGCTTTCCCCGTTCTCCTCGGATACGTCTACGATTTCGGTACACGGCATCCCGCGCACGGGTGTTCCCGTGCCACCGCCGTTTACCCCGCTTTGGTTCGGAAATGTAGCTTCGGATCTCCAGTTGCTCGAGATCTTCTACCAGTTGCGTGCTGTGATATCCCTTGTCGGTCACAAGCTCCTGCAGTCTATCGCTTTCAGGCAGCACACCCTCGAGTTGTTCGGCCGCTTCAATGAGCGTCTTCTTGATCGTCGTCGTATCGCCCTGGTTGGCTCCCTGAACCGTGATGCCAACCACCGCTCCGGTTTCCAGATCCACGGCGTGTTCGGCCTTGTGAGCCAGATGCGTGCGGCCGTCCTTCATCTTGGTGATGCGGGCGTCCGGATCCTGCGGGTGCTGCCAGTCATCGTTGGAACCCTTCTTCGGCCGCTTGCGATCTATGCGCGCCAGATCCTCCCGGGTCGGTGTCTCAATACCCGATTCCTGTGCCAGTTTCGTCAAGTAGGTCTCGTAACTGTCTCCGGTATCCCGCCGTACAATGCTGCGCAAAGCCGCGTTGGCTTCCAGAGTGGTCGCATCCACCCCGAGGGTCTTGCCCTTCACCAGGTCCGCCTCAGCGAGCCGGCTCAGGATCCAGGCAAAGACTGCGCTATGCGTCTCCACATCCATGCGCCGTCGCGTGCGGGAGATCGTCGAATGATCCGACGGATCCTCGCCCCACTCGAGTCCCAAGAACCCGCGCAGGCTCAGCGAATCGGCAGCACGCCAGGCGATAGCTCGCTCCGAATCCAGTCCCTCGAAGTATCCGATCATCAAAAGACGGAAGTATCGACCAGGTGCCAGACTTGGGCGACCCATCTTGGGTGCATAAAAACACGCACATCGCTGCTCGACAAACTCGTCAAACCCGGCTTCGTCGAGCACCTGATTCAATCGCTGGTAGAAAGGGTGGGATGCACTCCTGGGGAGATGTTGAGTCGGCACCCACATGCTTTTCTGCTTCGACTTGCGTTTCTTTTTTCCCATGGCCATGCGTCGATTTTAGTCGAAGCGCAGTAGAGAGTCGATTGCGAACAAAAGGATTTACCAGACTTTTACCACGGACTGCTAGGGGATATCTGGGAATCACTATCTTGGAACGGTCAATCATATCCCAGAATCGTTGAGGCGGATTGAATGGATTGTGCGGTTTGACAAACGAGCACTGAATAAACCAGGGTTGATCCTGGTGTTTTTCAATGAATTCTATCGTGTCGTTCTTGGCGTTGACTTCGTGGTGGTATTTGTCCTCGAACGAGGCCGGTTGCCCCAGTGGCTTCCCGGCGGGCCAACCTCCGGTCAATGGTGGCGGCTTCCCCGGCAGTGCAATGGGCCGTTCCCGCTGAAACTGATACTCATCCCAATCAAGACGATCCCGACCGGCGACGTGAAGTTTGCCGAAACAGGCCGCCTGATAGTCGTTCTGCCGCAAAATCTGAGTGAAGGAAACTTGATCCCGCGGAGCGGTGTCCCGGTTGGCAAACACGCCGGTAGAGTGGCTGTAACGTCCCAAGAGTATCGAGGTCCGGGACGGTACGCAAACTGGATTCTGACAATAGGCGCGGGCGAAAAGGGTACCTTGAGCCGCCAATTGATCCAAAGTGGGTGTTACCGCCAGAGGGTTGCCAAGGCTGCCCAAGGCGTCGAATCGGTATTGGTCGCACATCAGCAACAGTATGTGTTTGGGACGGTCGGTTGAGACGGCGTTTACTTTGGCGGCAGGCAGCGTCAACCACAGGACCGCGCCGACACCGATAGCCTTGACGAAACGGAATTCATTCAGACTCAAGGGGCAAACTCCTTCCTGGTTTTTGGCTACTCAATTTCTAAGAATCATTGTGCGACTCTTGCGGCCAGTTCTTGAGCCACGGATGATCATTGATGTCCTGGAACAGATCTTATAACCGTGGTGGATTCTTCTCAAATTGCTAAAGGGATCTAGGTTCCCTCCGTAAGTGCTCTACGTACGCCTGGTTTCCAGTCGGGTGCCGTCCTAGATTTCGATTGGGCTGAGAATTTCTTGGCCGAACCGACGGAATCGGCATCCTAGCTGATCCACCGTCGTTCATTCTGCCGCAACATGCCATGGAATGGCAGCCATGAGCCTCATGCACCGAAGTGCGAGACAGATTATTCTCCTCGCAATCGTTCTGAGCTGGACTGTTCTGGCCCGCGCAGAGATCCGCTCCATTAAAGGGCATCCCATTCCTTTGCCGGACGAGAATGGATTTCTTCAGACCAAGATTGCAATTCATTTCATCCCGAGGCGTCTGTGCTGCCACGGTAACCGGTTCATAGCGAAGCTGAGGGCGGCTCTTGGCAAAGTCCCGTAACTGGGGGATGCGATGAACATCAAACTTGCAATTGGGTATAGCTTGGGCACGCTCGCATTCGGCTACGCGGTGTATGCGGGCCATTCCGTGGGTGAAAATACGGTCGCGAGTACGATGAATGTGCTCGTGTGTGTTGCTGGGGGCGTTTTTTTATGCCCACAGCATTTCTTCCAGAACAGCAAAAGGTGCTGACCGATAACGTGGACAACCCATTTCGGAAGCAATCCAGATTATCGAGCTGAAAAACGCGGTTCGCCGATCGCTAAAACCACTTGGACGAACAGTCGGCAAACCGTCCAAATGCAACGCGGTGATTTGGGCAGGTGCGCAGTTTCTTCGCAGTTCCACGTACCGCTTGCTGACATGTGCCCGTCTGATGTACTTTCTCAAAATGAATAGGGGAACAGTAGACTCGATCTTTGTCCGAGGCAAGAAATCAGAACCCGTTGTACAGGTGAGCCAGGTTCGAGCAGTGCCAGGCAAGGGACTCGACGGTGATTATTGCTTCGAGACCGCAAAGGAAGGTGGTGGGCTTTCGGAAAACCGCCGTGAAGCGACCCTGATCGAAGCTGAAGCGATTGACTCTTTACGCCAGGAATCCGGCCTGGAGCTCGGTCGAGGAGACTCCCGCCGGAATATCGTGACCCGCGGCGTTCCTTTGAACCATCTTGTAGAGCGTGAGTTCTCAGTTGGCTCTGTGCGACTACGAGGTGTCCAGCTCTGCGAGCCGTGCTCTCATTTGGAGTCACTCACCCGAAAGAGTGTTTTGAAGGGGCTGACCCATCGCGGCGGCCTCCGGGCTCAGATCCTCACCGAAGGAGTGATTTCCGTCGGGGACACGATTGAGTACCCGGGCTAGGCTGACCTCGAAGATACCGGCGAATCAGCAATCCGGAGCCAGAAACAGCCACTCCTCCAGAGAGGTGATGCTGGCCTGATCCGCCGTTACCCTTCCGGTCCACCGGACTTGCTCGGGGTCTGTATATCCAAAGCTGCCACGAACGGAGAAGGGCTCTGGTTGGGCAAGCAGGGCCGGGCTGTTCAGCACAACAATTGAAAGCAATGGGACAAGGTTTGATTTTTCATGGGCAAGGGTTTCTCTGGTCTGGCTGCCGGCATGAATTACTCTGTTTCTCCGGTTCCAACTGCCGAAATGATGTAATTGTCTACAAGATCAAAAAAGCTTCCGTAGTGAGCGAAGCGCTCAGTTGCCGATCCGGAAATACGTGAAGTGGCTACAATGGCCAGCTCCAGATCGGGGATGATGAGGATGAACTGTCCCCCGTAACCCAGAGCCACGAAGGTTTCGTGCCCCTGAGTGTTCCTCCTCCACCACAGGTAGCCGTAGCCTGTAAAGTTGCCGTCCTTCAGAAAAGACCACGTCCAGCTCTCAGGTACCGATTCGTCGGCCGAAACCCCGTAATTTGCTTTCACATGTTCGGCCGTGGATTCCTTCACCCACTCCTCGGGCAGAACCTCTTTCCCGTCCCAGCGGCCGCCGTTCAGATAAAGCAGCGCAAATCTGGCCAGGTGCCTGGCCGTGAAGTGCATCTCGGCTCCACCAATGTAGTTCCCCTCGGGGGATCTATCCCAGCGGCGGATTTCCATCCCGGTGGGCGCAAACAGATACCGATCCGCGAACTCCAGTGTCGTCATCCCGCTGGTTCGCCCAAGCAGCGCGGAGAGCGCATGCGTCCCAGCCGTGTTGTAGATGAACTTCTTGTCCGGTTCATCCACAAAGGGCAGCTCCAGAAAGAAGCGCACGTAGTCGCCGCTCCAGATCCAGGCCGTGAGAATGAGCTCGTTCTCCTTCCAGGCGTAACCGGAAGTGTGGTCCAGCAGGTGGCGGAGGGTTACCCGGCGCTTGAAAGAGTCGGTCTCGGCTCGCATCTTCGTCCACCCTTCATGTTCAGGGGGTGGTTCGAAGTACTCCGGGAAGAATTCGGAGAGGGGTTGTTCGAGACCTTCGACGAACCCCTCCCGAAGAGCAATTCCAGTGAGTGCCGAGAGGATGCTCTTGGAAACCGACTTGATGTTGTAAGCCGTATCTGAGTCGGCGCCGTGAAGGTAGGCTTCACCCACCAGGACGCTATTTCTGAGGACCAGCAGACTCAAGAGCGGTTGCAGGTTCTCAGCGTGACGATAGGCGGCTTCCAGCTTTTCAGAATCCACCCCCTGTGCTTCCGGAACTGATGTCTGCAGCGAAGTGGAATTTCGCTCAACTGGAGGCCGGGGGCTCGGGTCGGGAGCGTCTCCTTGGCCGGTTCCGGAGGGAGCCCCCCCACAAGTACTCAGTACTGCTGCCAGGGTTGCTCCGGCCAGGACTCTGAAAGCGTTTCTCATTCCCTTCGCCTCCGTCTTTCTACATGCTGTGTTTGAACCGCGGAGTGATCGTACACTTTCCCAGTTCCAGCGGGTAGGCAAAATAAGTCGCGTTTTGGACTCGAGAATTCGAGGTCTCCACGGAGTGTGACGTTGTCCCGGCTCTGAAGAAACAAGGGAAACGGACGATTCGCAGGACTCTACGTCTTCTTGGGCTGCGGCCCGGAGCTGACATGCGGCGCTAGCTTGTCCCACTCGCTCGACGTCACGCAGAACAAGCAAAAGTCGCCGTGGTCGTAAATCGAACAGTTCATCGGGCCGCGCTTATCCTTATGCACGTAGGCTCCGACAAAAGGCGTGTTGGTCGGCCTCACCGGTCTGGTGAGCACCCAGGTGATACCATCCGCGCTGTGCTTGCCCATGAGCAGACTGTCGCGCTCCCACTCGTTCTGTTCCAGCATGTCAACGCCAAGGAGCTTCCCCACACTCAGCCCGGCGTGCACGGTGCACTGGAACCCCCCAGGCTTCTCGCCTGGCATCATCATCGGTCCGGAGCCCATGCCGATATACTTCGCCACGCCGGCAGCCTTCATGGCGTTCCAGACGTGCGGGAGGTTGTGGGTTTTGGGCCGCTTCTTCCTGTCGTCCCCGAGGGCCGAGATGACACCATCGCAGCCCGTGAACGCCTCCTTCAACTTCTCCTCTTCATCCAGTTGCGCCTCGACCGCGGTCGTTGTTGCCTTCACGTCTTTGAACTTGTGCGGCGTCCGCGTGACCACCACCACCTCGACACCGATCTCCTCGGCCCGGGCGAGGATCCATTTGCCGTAGGTTCCGCTGGCACCGATGATCGCCACCTTGGCGGGCTTCGCAACGTGCGTGCTCATGATGGCTGTGTTCGCTGGAAGCATCTCGCCTCCATGGCAGTGCAACTCCGGTGTGAGATTCGGCCCCAGAATCGCGGCAAAAGCGTCCCGGGGCCGACGTCAACTGAAATTTCCGATCCGGAACCCCAAATGGTATCCCTTATCTCGTCCTGAATACAACGACCGGCCTCACCAGTCACTGGGTGGGATGTATCCGGGCGAGGTGTATACACCCTCAGCCCGCAAGTATCACCACCCAGAGGTCCCGGAGTACCCGTTTCACGACCGCACGATTCTCGTAACCCAGTGTGGCAGAATCTGTATAGCAAGACGCAAAATCAGCCTCAGTACAGTCTTTGCAGGCCAATATGCAGGTATCAGAGAGGTCGCCGACAGGATCTGGCTTGTCAGCTTCATGCACTATGATCTAGGCTTCTTTGACCACGAGGAGAACAGGGTGGAACCCGTCTGTGAGAACCCATTTGCTCCAAGAGTGTTACCTATGTGCTCGGAATAATCTGTAACCCATGTCCCCGGAAAGGACCGTGCAAGCTTGGAGCCAGCGGCCGGAGTCGAACCGGCGACCTACTAATTACGAATTGCCTCTGAAGCGAACCAAGAGATACCACCAGACACCAAGACCCGCATAAACAGCGGGAATCTGCAGACTCAACCTTCTCGTGGCATCGCCTGGTATCGGATGGTTTGGTAGCAAAGTGGTGGCAGTCTAACCGGTCCGAACTTCACACGTGTTTGTCCACGGATCGAAAAAAGGAAAATGGTACGCTGATCTAGGCCGGGTGGGGTGGGCTCGGCATCGTCTTCAGAGCCGAGCCATGTGCGCTATGCCCGGTCGCTATCTCCACTGCAGCTTAGCCGAGCGACCACATTGCTCATCTCATTGCGTTGCAGCCCATAACATTTGACGTCCGGCGTCGTATCCAGGTCGCCATTGACCTGAAGGACGTGATGGTCCTGGATGGCGTTGATCCACTTCATGATCAACAGCGGTACCGCATCCGCAGTCACGATCTCTATGGACCACTACCCACAATCGAAATCGAGGATGACGGCGATCGGCTGAAGGTAGTCAGTGACATTCGCAACGAAGCCGCCAAGCTTTCGGCCATTCACGGACTCCGCAGAGAGCTACTCGAGATGTTCGAGGACGCGACGTTTCTTGAACCGACGTTGGTGGATGAGGTGGCCGTCGTGGGGATTTCGTATGGGAATGGTGAGTACACGACAATGGCGGAGGGGGCGAGCTTCTTGGACGCCTACCACAAGCTGCGGGAGAAGGTCATTGATGACGTAAGGGATTTCGAAGCCGAAATCAGGGAATGGATGTCCTCGATTTAACATTCAAATCCATTAGGGTTTTACGAAGCTCAGCAACTGAGACCATGGCAGTCGCTTTGCCGCGACGTAGACGACCGTGTCCCCGGCCTGTGGTTGAACCGAATGGAAGGTGGTAAAGGTATCGTTCCCTCGATTGACGCTAATCAAATTGATGTCGTGATCCACGAACTCTTTGGCTATTTGACGGTAGGATAGGCTGGTGCCGTCAGTTACTTTGGTGCTGTACAGAGTCGCTCCCACGAGATTACTCGTGATGACGTCGATCGTTTGTGTTACTCCAGGATCGTTCAGCTCTTGAACCAAGAGGTTTCCTGTAATCTTCAGTCCAAAGACAATGGCATCACAGTGCACGGACTTGAACAACATCTTGTGTTTCTCGTCAATGCACTCGGCAACGATGTGTGCCTCCGATTTGATGGAATCGATCACTGATATGGTAGAGGCAACGACTGCATCGCTATGGGAATCGCTATACGACGGAGCAAGGACAATCACCATTTTGGCGTCCCGTAGTTGCGCGCGCTCATAGGTGTCGGCCTCCAGCGGGGATCCTTGCACAAACAACACATTCTGGAGGGACGAAGGAAGCCGATCGATCTGATTTGTTACGACGACAATTTCCACGCCCTTTCGATGGGGATCCGAACGGATCTCTTCAATGAGCTGTTTGACTCTTGCTTCCGAGGGAAAGTTTACGATCAATACGTGGTTCGATGCCATGACGGTCCGCATGCCTTGCTGTCCTCTAAGGATGAAATTGGTAACTGAATCAATCGTGATACCCAAGAACGCGGTGAAGCTCGAAAGCCCTACCAGGACCACGAAAATAATCGTACCTAATCTGGCGCCGGTGGAACTTGCTGAGTGATCTCCGTATCCGATGGTGGTCATCGATATGATGCTGTACCACAGTGCGTCTTCAATGGTGAGATCCGGCTTCATGGTCTTGTCGAAGTAGTAATAGCACAGAGAATTTCCTAGAATGCTTGTCACCAGAACCATCAGGACCAGCCCTAGACCGAGAGATCTCTTGGCGCGAAGCCTGCGGAAAATGCGAACAAGTACAAGGATCATATTGAGACCCTACAGCCGATTCTCTTCGGGTTACTTCCAGTCCCGCTGATAGTACTGTAGCAAGACGGGATGAAGTTTCGTATTGGGCTCTACGGCCTGTCCGGATTCGAGCCATCCCTTTCCGAAGACGAAAGCAGCGTGCATGATTTCGGGAGTCATATACAGAGTCTGCACGCGCAGGCGCTCTACTCCACGAACAGCCGATCTCACGTCGGACGCTTCGTGTTCACCTCTCCATGCCATATACCAGCCCCACTCCCCGAAGCTGGGTACATTCTGACGGTAGGGAAGTACTCGGAATCCCGCTATCTCCAATGTCCGGCCAATGCATAGAAACGCCTTCTTTGTATGATAGGGGCTCGTGGATTGTACCGAAATCACAGCATCGGAAGCCAATCGCTTCGCCAGAGTCTGGTAAAACTCGGTAGAATACAGCTTTGCCAATTCGACGACGCCAGGGTCCGGAAAGTCCAGTATGGCTACATCAAAAACTTGCTCGGCTCTTTGGACGAAGAGATCCGCATCAAGTTGGAACACGGAAACTTCCGCGATTGGATATTCCCTGTTGTCGATGAGTTCAGCAGCCAGTTTTGTCTTGGCCGTAATAGTAACCGAATCTCCCGCCACTAAACCGTCCGGTTGCAGGACCCGAACTCGTGCATCATGGAAAGCAGCCTCGTTCATGCGGACCATGTCAGGATGTGTAGAAGCGAGACGTACCATAGCCGGATCGATGTCGACGAGCGTCACCCTTCTCACGTCAGGATAATGCAACACTTCCCTGAGGGCGAATCCATCACCGCCCCCCAGGATGAGCACGCTGTCGCGACGTGGAGCCAGGGTCATGGGAACGTGGACCAGCATGTCGTGGTAGATGGCTTCGTCGGTAGAGCAAAACTGAAGATGGCCGTTGATATAAAGTCGGACGATGTCATCGCGGCGGGTCAAGACGAGGTGTTGATAACGAGAGGTTTCTCGGTGGATGATGGGATCGACGTAGCAACGCTGCTCGGCCTGTACCATCCATTCGTCTGCGCGAATGAAGCTCAGCGACAGAACGGACAGCGACAACAGGCACAGGAGGGCAAGCATGATTCGGCGCTGTATGAGCGGCCAAAAGTAGATCAGACCTCCCAGCGCCAGGAGCGTGTTCACCAGGCCAAGGATTATGCTGATTCGACCGACCGATAAGTGCGTCAGGAGCACGTAAGTGAAGAGCAAAGCTCCGACGAGCGCACCCACGTAATCCATACACAAGATGACGGAGAGATTTACTCGAAGGTTCTTGGAATATTCGGTGTTGATACGAATGAGAATCGGGATCTCCAGACCGATAAAGACACCAATCCCCAAGGCAAAAGTATATAGGACGACATTGTAGCTCGTGGTCCAACCAAATACCGCGTAGATGGTGACGGCACTGATGCCGCCCACGAATCCCAAAGCAAGCTCGATGAGAAGAAACTTGTCGAGAAGCTGTCCCACGATGCGACTTTGCACTGCCGCACCCAGCCCCATGGCAAACATCATGATCCCGATGACCACAAAAATCTGTTCATGGGAGCTGCCAATGAGGTAATTTCCCAGGACGCCCAGGGTATATTCGTAGATGATCCCGCACCCACCCATGATGAACATGGACACGGCGAGGACGAGACGGACAAAACGGAATCGTTTTAGCGAAATTTCGGCAACAGACATAGGCGAATCGTGGATGGACGCCGATGAGCTCTTCCGCGCACGGACCTAGCTTTCGACATTGGACCTGGTTGTCACAACGGGTCTTGAGCGAACCCTTAGAGCATGAAGAAGATCACGCTCGCCAAGCCCATGGCCACGATCCCTTCGATCCAGGCCGCATTGAGATTCTGATCATTGGCGATTTCATGCGAGATAGTGGTGCCGGGCAAGAGCACCCAATCGGTGAGCTTCCGTAGGACCATCAGAGTAGCGAAGCCGGCCAGAGCGTAGTATCCGAAGTCCATGAGATTGGTCTGCCAATCGACAAAGTGCCCGGATGTTGCCTTCAGTAAGATGATCCCTATGGCTGCCATGTTCGCGCCGAGAGCCACCCCAGCAGCCACATTGTCACGCTCGATTTCTTGATGAATGTCATACTTGGTAATCCACTGGTAGAAAGCGCCAAAAATGACGAGAACGAGTTGACCAAGCCCGAAGAATACCAGAGCCGTGACTATGCCACCTTCCCCATGTATCGCTCCGGCGACTACGAGGGCGGTGGCAATGTAGCTTCCAAACTCAACCGCACCCGTTCCTACGTTTTGGTCTTGTACGATCTCTTTGATGGTGGAGAATTTGAATAGGATCAGCTTATCCACAACGATGCGACCGACATTCAGCGCCAAGATACCTCCAAGAGCGTAAAGAAGATCGATTCCAAGCGTGGTTACAAACTCAGTGGAGGTTAGCTCTTCTCCGAACTCCGGTCCCACGGAAGCTCCCAGGAAAATAATCGTCACCCCCGCAAAGTAGCCAGTAACAGCCAAGCCAACGGCATGGTTGTCCTTCTTGGTTAGCTCTTCATTCACGGCAAATGGAGTAAGGACGTCTTTGAATACTTTCGCGAGAATCAAAACAATCAGGCCGAGAATCACGTATGTTAAACCGAGTGCGAGGCCGTACAGTGTTTCCATGAGATTTGCTCCTGATTCTCTGCTACATCGGGCAGTGGAGGGCAACGACGAATGCTATTTCCCTCTTCCGAAACGACTCCCCGACTGTCGTGCGCTAGATCGACCAAATGAACCGCGAGAAGAGCCGGGCCTCGATTCAAACCGAGAGCCACGGTAACTGCCTCCACTTCTCACATACTGACTGTTCTTGAAACCGCCCGTGCGTTTGTAGCTGGAATTGGCATATCGGGAAGATGTGAAAGTGCCGCTGGTTCCGTATCGCTGCCGACCGGCTGAGCTCGTTCCGTAATAACTGCGGCCTGAACGGTACGCCGTATTGTAGTTGTTGTAGTGATTGTAGTATATGGGCCGATAGTAACCAGGCCCCCAGAACAGGCTCCGCATCATGGCGTATTGGCCATAGAAGACCCAGAAACTACCACCCGAACTGGTCTGCCAATAGCCATATTGGTTCTGTCGCTCTCCTGGTGGGCACATATAGGCGAAACCAGCCGGCTGCGCGATCTTTTCCGCCTCGTGATCGTATTTGCCCGCCGACTTGCGCTCCACCGTCATGCCGAGGTTTTTCCCCATGGCCTTGTATTCGGATTCGGAAATCTGTTTCCATTCCTCGCGTTCCGACGTCTCATTGGTCTTGTTTGCTACATCCTTGATCGACACCTCGACGGTCTTGATCTTGTGGTGGAAGGTGACGTCGGTCCCTTCGCGTATCTCCATGTCAACCAGGATCCTGTCCCAGGAACGGTATAACTGGCTTACCAGGACAGTGATCTGATCCAGAGATGCCGGCACGGTTTTCCCATAGTCGGTCAAAGATTGAGCCGCAGGGATGATCTGGTCGTAAGTGACGGATCCTCCGCTGCCCCGCTTGGCATTCTCGGTCTCAATGGTCTGCCACGCCTGGTTGGCGCCGTCGACCATTTCGCTGACCGCCGACAGGCGTTTCTGCAAATCGCTCTTCTTTCCCGGCCAATCCATCGAGGCCTGTTCGATCCTGTTTCTTGCGGCCGAGAAATTGGTTCCGGCGACCGCCTCATGAGCGGCCGCCAGCTCTCGGATCTTCTGGTCTAGATTCTGCTTGAAGCCGACCCGCAAACTGGCCACCGAGGACATCTCGGTTGCTTCATTGGCGGCAAAAACCCTTGCTGCACGAGTGCGCGTCAGGAGCTCATCGATCTTTCCCACGGACGCGCTTTCATTGGCTTCCCTGAGGGCGCGCACCTCTGCAAGATCCGATTCCGCCGCATCCAGGCGCTTCTGGGCTTCGTCCAGCCGATCTCTCCATCCCTGTTGATATTCGGTGGCAGTGAAGAGTTCCGGCTCGGACGCCAGGGCAGCTTCCACGGTTTCCTTTTCAGCTGAAAAGGTCGAGGCGTCCCGTTCGAAGTTCTGCAGCTCTGCCTCTACCAGGGCTACCGTTTGGGAGGGCAGGCCGCCCAGAACACTTCCAACAAAGCCCACCAGGATCATCAACAGGACAACCCCGATGGCCAAAAGGCCGAGTGTGCGTCGATCCATGCTAACTCCCCCTCGTGAACGTCAGACGTGACTGGCTAACCACCGCAAGGTTTTCGGACTGGTACCAATGGACGGATCGGATCTCCAGGACATCTGTAGAAACTGGCTCCGAGCCTTGCTTCTGTGGCATCGATCCGTCTGGATAGTAATCGGCGCCGACGATCGTAACGGCATTGGGACATCCCGGACGGCTGGGGAATGAAGCCGACGCCTGATCGGCACACCTGGGAACGACGTGGTCAGGTAGCGTCTTGGCATTAGGTAATAGCGATTCGAGCTTCAGATTGAACCCGTATTCGAAGCTTGGACTCTTGTATTTTATGTCTCGTTCCACGATACCTCTCACCGGAAGAACCATGGCGGGGTCAGGAACGGACTCAGTAGCGCAAGATAGCACCTCGCTCAGGCGACCGTTCTCCCATTCGACGTTGACAAGGTGACTGGCGCCAATGACCGTGAGAGTCAACGAGAGATCGTCCCACCGGCGTATTTCCTGCGCAAACACCCGAAACAACTCGGGATCAATGGTGCGTTGGCATATGGCTAACCCGAGCGCAGCGGGCGACTGGTCGACATAACCGGTGAAGTCTGGATTGGCAACTATGGTTTGCTTCGCTTCGTTCATTGTTTTTTGAGATGTTTCCCTAGCCGAGTTCGTAGGCTCCGGCAAGTTTCCTCTCTCAGTTGCGGTTCCAAATGCCGCACAAAGCATCGGGAGGCTTTGACAGTCTTGTAAAACGTCCTCGATCTATTCGCCTGGACGAGTGCAAGTTAGGAGCGATAGACTTTAATGTCGTTTGGATTCAGAACGCTCGCAACACCTGCCTTAAAGGGTTCCCCTTCCCATTTTTCGATGAAGAGCTCGCGCTTCTTGTCCTCGCTTTCAAAGGTCCAGGTGTAATAACCTTCCCCTTCTCCACGACCGTCTCTAATGTATCCAACCTCGCGACTGGTGACATAATGCCACGCCTGACCTTCGAAGGCCAAACTATTGGATGCGCTTTGTTCTTCATCCATTCGAACGAGGTCGTCTTCTGTAAGCCCGAGGTCGGAGAGCTTCAATTCCTGACGACTCAGATTCAACGTGACTTCCACCTCATCATCCTCGGAATACTCCAAAAAAATCCGGCGACCTTTGTAGAGGCCGCTGAGCTCATGCCACGTTTCGTCATCCGACTCGTATCGGTTGCGGCGATCCACGACAAAGTCCAGGTCTTCGAACTCGTCTCCCGCACCCATGACCGAAACTCCATCCCCCTGGCGGGCATCGGTAATGATCAGGTTCGATAGATCTTTCTCAAAACGTGGGGACGGTGATTTTTTGTCTTTTCGAAAGAGCATCGTCAATAACACCAAAAGGATGACGCCGAGGACCACAACCAGGATGATAGAGCTAGGAGCCATGCTCGAATATCTGTTGGAAATGTGGATAAGGCGTCGGTCTGATTGCCCTTGAGACCCCCCCCACAAATGCAGACCTTTGCCTCCAAGACACAGCGACTATTCGCCCATTTCTTTCTTGAGGGCCTCCAAATCTGCGTCCGTACTGGTAGTGTCGAGCGTTTCAAATTCCTTCTCAAGATCCGCATCGGGACTTGTGGCCATATCGTCATAGGCGCGCGCCGTGGCCTCCTCTCTAGCGACGGACTCTTCAAAACTGTCGAGTGCGGTAAACGCATTGTCGGCTTCTCCCACGCCCGCCAAGGCCTGAGCTACCTTCTTCTGCGCCCGTGCCGCGTTTTTTCGAGCGATTAGCGTTCCAGCGTTGCGCTCGGCCCCCTCGATCTTTTGCTTCAGCTCGCTTACTGTCGCCTTCAGTCGATCTCGAGTTTCGCGTGCGGCGTCGACGGAAGATTGCATGGATGCTGTTTGTTTGTCACACTCGGCTTTCTTGGCCAGCGCCTTTTTGGCCAAATCTTCATTTCCCGCTTCGAGTGCCTTTTTTGCCCTCTCCTTCCATTCGTTGGCCTGCCGCACATACTTTTGGTACTCGGCCTCCAGCCGATTGTGGTTGCTCATGGCCTCGGCGGAGGAGCGAACAACCTTGTTCAGTTCAGTCTTCATGTCTCGGACCGTCTGCTTGACGGTATCTTCGAATGTGGAATCCTCAATGACGTCGATGCTTTTGTTCATTTGCCCCCGGGCAACTCGCCCAGCCCGGCCAAAAACGTTTGACAAGAAACCCATGTAATTATCTCCTTACTGTCTGTCACCGTTTCACAATTCTTCAAGTCTCTGTGTGCCCATATACAAGCTCTGACCGCCGTTTATTCGATCATCTCTGAAAGTAGCTCTCGCGCGGCTACGGCGTCAATGGCCAGGAATTCCAGACAAGATAGAATGTCGTCGTGGTCGTCTGTGCCCATCGCCAACAGCTTGCAGAAGTTGTTCAACGTCACAACGACGGTGCCATCCTCCCGATCGTAGAGCTGGAATCCAGAAGTGGAAATGCCGTTGTTCGCGTCCAGCATTTTCTTCATGACCGAGGGTGTGATCTTTTCTGCCGGGACGATCATGCAGGTTACGGTGCCGAAGAGAATGTTATCCTCTAATACCGCGTGCATGGTAATGCCGCTGTCCAAGTCCTTGATCCTAAGGGTGTCGTTACCGACAGCCTCCACTTCACAGCCGTGCTCTACAAGAAGGGTTTGGACCTCGTCTCGATTCACGGTCTCCTTTTCCATCACTTCCTCCATCAAAAGACTCCTTTCAGAATTGCAAGTCAACTGTGTCCACCGACCCAGCGGTCAAGATCTGGATAAACGGTTCCCAATGATTTATTCGACTTTTTGTTGGCATAGCCGACCCCCCGAAAGCTCAAAAACATTTGTACATTACCCACTGGTCCTTTCCTCGCATATGGACACTCGCTCGCATCTGCTAGCGTCAAGATCCCATGGACGCTCTCTAGGAGTGACCCCTGCTGTGTCAATCCGACTTCTTGGAAACAGGCCCGTATGAAGAGATATCCTAACTCTTTAATCACACTCTTTCAATTTCGATTTACGATCATTCGTTGCTCCCGTTCTAATCGATCGGCGGAACGGTCAGACCCAGTACGTCGCAGAGTTTTTTTTGGGCTTCGATGATGGTCTCCGCCTGACGCAGGCGCTTCTGCAGTTGATCCTTCTCTCGGTTCAACCGCCGTACTTCTCCTGCCAGGGGATTGCTCGGAATTGGCTTCTTGCCCCGTTTCTGCGGCTCCAAACCGGCAAGCTCACCCGTCTCCCGCTGCTTGCGCCAATTGGTCAGATGCGACGAATACAAGCCTTCACGCCGCAACAGACCAGCGACTTTTCCCGGGCCGCATCGATCTGCCTCCTGCAGAATCCGACGTTTGTATCCGGCCGTGAATCGCCGGCGCACGGCTTTGGTGGTCACTTCCGGATCGGCACTAGCACGCCCCGCTTCGGTATGGGCCTGGCCTGATGTTTCAGGAATGGTTGACCCTTCGCTTCGTTCAGGCTCGCTACGCTCGCCTTCTCTTCGCTTCACGCCAACCATTCCTACCGCTTTTCTCATATTTGCTGAGATTCCCATCTCTGATTGTCTCCCCACCCTACATTAATTTAACAGAGGGTAGGCGTCTCATCATCATAGGCACGAAGGGTTTGACGCGTCATCTCACGTTTCCCAAAAACAGGAATCAGTGTAACAATGCCTCCTATAAAATATCCGATGCAACCGCCGATGACGCCTACACCCCCAGCGAATATGGGAGCGAAAACAAGACCAACCCCGGATGTGGAACTCGGATTTTCTTCAGTGAAGATGCCAACGTAGATTAGGCACATGATCCATGCCGATGGCCCCGTTGCTCCAAGTAGGCCTCCTAATTTGGCCATTGAAATCTTCTCCGACCAGATCTTCGATCCCATAATGGCCACCCCCAGTCTCACGGTAGTATAACCGATAAAGGTTCTCACCTGGACTCCAGCTTCTCCGACACGAGTTCGTACGGGGCCTCGTCGTTCTGCGGCCCGGTGAGGACATCCCGGAAACGGTCAAGAACCTGCATGGTGTTTTGGCCCGGGGCGGACAACCTGCTGTTGATGTTGCGCGGGTCCACCTACCACAGGCTAGGAGCCCCTTGAACCCCTGGTTCTGGGCTCTAGCGGTACACACCGCCCCCAGCAGAACAACAACGCCGCACCTCACCGAAGGAGTAATTTCCGTCGGGGATACGGTTGAATTCCCGGTGTAGTTCTCACGAGTCAGAGGCAGCACCGCCCGGGGGAGCGACCGCTCATTTCTTCATCACACGCTCCATCCATGCGAGGGCATCGGCGACCCTGGGACCGCCTGCGAGGACGCCGTGTTTCGAGCACGGAACCTGAACGATCTTCTCGGGAGCGCACTTCTCGACGGGTGTCGGGGTTTCCTGGGCGCATGCGCGTGTGGTCCCCTCGCATTGCTGGTAGCTCACGGACGCTCCTGCCGGGTTGTGCTTTGTGATGGCTCGCGCAATGGCACCGTCCATAAACTGCCTCGAGAATTCTAGGTCTCCGCAGAGTGTGATGTTGTCCCGGCTCTGCCAGGCGTGGAAGAGAGGAACGGTGATCTGTCCCTCCTCGATCGCTCGGGTCAGGGAAAAGTCGAGAAAGCGGATGGCTGCCAATCCGCGCCCCATGTTCTGTAGAGGATGGTCGCAGGGGATCCAGGCCTTGGTGCCGTCATCGAGCGCGATTTGACGGAGACCGGCCACCACGCCGTCGTCCTTGAGGGTGGCATAGCCTCTGCCCTCGGCCGGTCCGCTGTCGATAATCGCTCCCAGGAGCTCGAGGTCGGGTCGGTCCTTCGGCAGATCTCTGGCTACGACGGCCGCGCCCAAGCCGCCGGCGGAGGTCCCTCCGACGAACATCCGGTCGATCCCGTACTTGGTTTCCACGTAATCGAGAGCCTCCAGCAGCGCCAAGTAACCGAAGCGCTGACCATCCGGTCCTGTTTCCCCCCGACCAACGTATGCGTCGCGTGAACAGTAGCTGGGATAAATGATTCCCCAGTCCGGAAACCGCTTGCTCAACTGACTGATAAACGTGCTCGGGTTTCCTCGTTGACTGGGCACTTCCTCGACGGGCTCAAACGTCAGGGCGCTGTAGGCGTGCTTTCTGTTCCACCACTGGGTCGAGAGCAGCGGGAAGCCGAAATGCATTCCTTCGGTGCGGGCCTCGTCCCAGAGCACGCCCTTCGCGTTCGAAGGGATCTGGTCGGCTGGAATCGACGTGTCCACCCAGGCGAATCCGCCTCCCCGGAGGTGGAGGAAGACCGGGAACGATCCGGCCGAATAGTTTGCCGGCAGCACAAGGACGAATTCATGATTGCCCCAGTCGCTGTTGACGAATTTTCGGTCATGATCGTCGATCTGGCCAAACTGGGTGTTAGGCTGAAAACAACGGCAGTCTGGCAGCTCCACCGTCTCAACCTTCCTGCCGTCGTTGAGAGTGAAGGAATCGACCAGGTTGAACCTTCCGGTGCTCGCGAGTTGGCGCTGAGCTCCCAGCGCTTCGGCACGTATGCCCAACAGAGCGACTGCCGCCGTTGCTAGTATCGTCATGGCTAACCATCCGTTTATCTTTTTCTGGAACATCTCGCCTCCATGGCAGTGCAACTCGGTGCGAAAGTTGGGCCACAGGTGTGGTATGAGCGTCCCGTGGCCGACTTCACCTGGACTTTCCGATTTGGAACTCCAAATGGTATCGCTTCTCTCGTCCTGAACAGTTCTAACCTTGCTCTGGCTGGTATAGGTCCCGCGGCAAATGCACCCTCATCGTCCATGTACGAATGCAACAATGTGCCTTCGAATGAACACAAGGGACGTGGTACTGCACACGTCGAGTCCGGATCTACGATGTTCTAGATACAAACGAATCAACGCGAAACATCGCCAGGTATTGCTGGATGTTCAGACGACCTCAACGCAGCCAACAAAGGGTTGAATCAGGTTTTGAAGATGGTGCCTATCGATTACTGGTTGCTCTTGGCTGAGGGGCATCTGGGCCGTCGGTTGTTTGGTGAAATGCTCAGGCGGATCTGGGCCTTGCCGCTGCCAAGCGGTTAGCTTGCGAGTCCGGAATTGGAATGCCATGGAAGGAGTGTGGCGACGTGTCTGGAAAATCGCCGACGCAGGAGTGAGAAGGTCTACCACCACGGCGACAACGGGTCATTGGGATGCGTTGACTGGATCCATGGTTGGTCTGGGGCAGGGATTTTCTTGCTCCCATGGTGGCTCGAGACTATTATGTTGGGAACCGAGATCCAACTTGGAAATTCCGGATAATATCCGCACGTGCTTGAACTCCGGAACAGCCAGTGGAGTCCGCATTAAGCATGCAACGATGTCTCGTTCAACCTCTGGCTGGTAATAATGGCATTGAATTCGCGTCGTAAATTCATAGGCGGAGCCCTCGGTCTGGCCGCTGAAATCGCGTGGGGATTTCAGGCGGTAGGGAACAGCAACCCGAGAAGGCAAGGGTCTAAAGCACGAACGTCCAAGTACGGCCGTCTCAAAAACGTAAATGCCACCGACATCCGAGATGCGATTCGACTGGGTTGTCACACCATGCAGAACATCTTCAATGCCGATGACGACAACCTCCCCTTCATGATGGCACATGTCCGGCCGGATGCGTTCTTCGACTTCAACAAAGACACAAGCGTTCCAGGTCGCCACCTCAACGCTCTGCTCAATGCAGAAGACGCCGCGGGAATTTCTCTGAACGAGGAGGCGATCGAGCGGCATCGGCGGGCCGCTTTTCTCTTATTTAGCGGTTCAGTGGCCCTGCCCCTGAGCCGCACCTCCATCGGGGGGCCGCGAATCAATTTCGGGGCGCACAACGTGCGTGAAGGGATGCACGGGCTGTACGCCTTAGTCAAGTACCGGAATGACGAGAAGGCGCGACGGATTGCAGAAGCCTGTATCGCAGCGGTTTTTGAGTTGTGGAATCCCGAGCGTGGTTGGGATTCGAAACAGTTCGAGCGACACGGCATCGTCCATGTGGATAGGAAGTCGAACTTTGTTCGAACGCTGCCGCGCGTCATTGGACCGCTGGTCAAGTACTACCGGGCAACCGGATACGGACCTGCTTTGGAGCTCGCCCTTGTTTTGAAAGACAAGCTGCTGGCGGAACGTTTTCCAGAAGATGGCTCGTACGACATCTCGGTTCAGGGCAACCATACGCACTCGATCGCCTGCGTCCTGTCGTCGCTGGCCCAGCTCGCCCAGCTGACGCAGGACATTGGTTTGCTGAATCGTGTGAAGAAGTTCCTAGACAACGGCATGTGGGAGCTTCGCGATCAAGTCGGCTGGGTGGTGGAAAAAACCGGGGAGCCGGCCGTCCTCCGTCCGGACGTGGGGGAGGGGAACTCCAGCGGTGACCTCCTGGAGAGCGAACTGATTCTCGGGCGTTACGGCTACTCGAATTACTTCGAAGATGCGGAGCGGATTATCCGGAGTCACCTCTTGCCTTCACAGCTGAGGGACATCGGGTTCATCGAAGCCGCACCCAATCCCAAAAACGACGACAAGAGACGAGACGTAGCCCGTCGTGTTCGAGGGGGCTGGGGTCACGCCGCACCTTATGGACATGAGCCTCTGGAACTGGAAGGTTTTCCGGGAGTCATGTTCACCCTGGATATTGTGGGCGGTGTAGTCGGTTCCCTCTGCGAGGCCTATCGAGATGTCACGACGTTTGACCAGGCAGGGCATCACGTCAATCTGCTATTCGATCACGAAACGGATCGAATCAAAGTCGAATCTCGCTATACGCATCCCCATCTGCGCGTTACGTTGAAAGAACCCGGGACGCTCTGGATACGCCTGCCGTCATGGGTGCGGCGGGAACAAATGGTGATTGACGGAACCGCTTCCGAGCCACGGGTCACGAGCGACACGCTCCTGGTTACACAACAACCCGTCGGGCAGCCCGTGACGGTTCGATACGATCTGCCTGTTCAGACAATTGTGTTGAAGCACCGGACTCGCGACATTCGTGCCCGGTTTCGTGGCGACAGGGTTGTGGCGATGGACAATTTTGGTGCCGACCTCACGTTCTTTGATTTGATAGAGAACTAGCTGATTGTAACATATATATTCATAGTATAATGTGGTTCATGAAAAATGAACCATTGAAGTTGACACCCAAGGAAAAGACGGAATTGCAAAGACGGACTCGGAAGCGAAACACACCTGCTGGCGAGGTACGTGTGGCGCAATTGCTGCTCTTGCTTTCCAAAGGACAAACGTACCAGGAGATCCAGGAGCGTTTGAACTGCACGCCGACTTATATCGCGCAGTGGAAGAAGCGCTTTCTGTCGGAACGGCTTGCGGGTCTTCACACGCTGCATCGAGGAAGAGTTCCAAAAGTGCTGACACCTCGGATGGAGGGGCGAATTCTCTCCTGTACCAGACGTCGACCTCCAGATGGTTCGACGCACTGGAGCACACGCAAGCTGGCCAAGCGACTCGGTGTGCACCACATGATGGTAGCCCGTACCTGGCGAAAGGCTGGCTTGAAGCCTCATCGGGTTGAACGATATCTGACATCGAAGGATCCGGAGTTTGAGAAGAAGGCGGCCGATATCATTGGCTTGTATGTCAAACCACCGCAGCACGCGGCTATCTTTTGTGTGGATGAGAAGACAGCGATCCAGGCCTTGGATCGAAAGGATCCGGTTCTGCCGATGTCTCCTGGACGGGCTGAGAGGCATGGGTTTGAGTATTATCGCCACGGGACGCTCTCGCTCATTGCTGCCTTTGATACGCAAACTGGAAAGGTTTTGGGAAAGACCGTATCGCGGCATACCAGCCAGGAATTCGTGGCCTTTCTGCAAGAGCTCCTTGTACATCAGCCCAAGAACAAAGAAATCCACGTCATCCTGGACAATATCTCTACCCATAAGACTCGGAAGGTGCAGGAGTTTCTTGAAGAACATCCCAGCGTTCGGCTTCATTTCACGCCGACCTATTCCTCCTGGCTGAACCAGGTGGAACTGTGGTTTGCAAAGATCGAACGCGACGTCATTGCTCGAGGAGTTTTTACCTCCGTGAAGGATCTGAGCCGGAAACTGATGCGATATATCCGTCACTACAACAAGAGCCCTAAAACTATTAAATGGAAGTACGCCGATCCGACTCGACGAATCATTACTACGAATTCACGTGCTACAGGCCACTAGCCTTCGATTCGCCACCGATCGATGACTCTCCGGCCGCTTACGCCACCGGTAGAATCCTGCTCGCGACACCTCAAGCACACGGCACATCATCCGAACCTCGAATATGGTTTTCCTTTGCCGGGGAAAGCGTGCTTCGAATCTTCTGAGAGTTCCTTCTTCCAACGGCCTAACACGTTGGCGTCCACCCCCAGGTCACGGCTAGCCTGGGCAATGCTCACCCCGCCATCGGTCATTAGCCGAACGGCTTCAACTTTGAATTCTCTCGTATATTTCTTTCGGGTCCTCTTCATTGACACACCTCGCTCTGTTGAATGTAGTCACTCTTTTCCGTGTGTCAACAAAATCGGGGTAGGTCCATACTGCCTGGGCCCCAAACCCTGGACCGAGTACGGCGGAAAAATCTACAACTGGCCCTGGATGGGTCCCTTTGTCGGCTTTCGTATCTCCACCGATCTGGGAAGAACCTGGACCCGAACTCCGCACACCCCTGAGAAACCGTTGTTCGGAGAGAGTGGAATGTGGGGGCATCCCGTGAAAATCGGCGCGCCCCACTTCGTCGACTTTGGAAAGAACATGGAGCATTCGCCCGACGGCAAGGCCTACCTTGTGGCCCACGGGGCGGCAATCGATGATCCCCGGCCCCGCTTTGCCAACCTGAGCTGGATCACCGGCGACCAGATCTATCTGACCCGCGTCCGGCCCGGAATCGAGAGCATGAACGATCCGGCCAAGTACGAGTTCTTTGCCGGCCACGATCAAAATGGGACGGTGCAATGGAGTCATGAGTTCGATCAGATCCAGCCCCTGCTGGAGTGGAACAACAACATGGGGTGTGTCACGGCGACCTACAACCCCGGGCTGAGTAAGTACCTGATGTGCGTCACCGATGGCGGAACCACAGTCGACAAGATGAACACTTACATCCTGGAGGCGGATCGGATGACCGGCCCCTGGAAACTGGTCAGCTACATGAAGCATTTCGGCGAACAGGGTTATTTCGTGAACATCCCCTCCAAGTTCATCAGCCGGGATGGCCATACCATGTGGCTGGCCTACTCGGGCATGTTCACCAACCTCAGTCTGAAAAAGCCGTTCAAGAGGAATCCTCCCGGCAGTGTCTACGGTTTGAGCTTCCAGCAGATCGAGTTGCTGAGTCGCTAGAGCGAAGGCATTGGACATTTCAAGTCGGATTCTGAGCACCTAACTAATGTTTCCGATTCAGGGCTTCCGGAGCTTTAGCTTTCAAATCCCTTACATCGGGGACCCGTTCGGGAAGGCCTTTGGTCATGGTGGTCCCGTTGGCATCGCGCCAGACTCGTCATCGAAAAGCCTTGGAATCATTGCACCGCACATCAGCGCAAAGCTAGTATGGTACAGCCATGCCGTTGCCCATGGCCGTGCGCACAGCTAGCCTATTGCATGGAGTCCGAGAGATGAATCTTTAGGAGGGGCTATGTCCCCTCTGGCTCGATACCTGGTCAGGTTTTTCAGCAAGGCACACGGTATCCTCTATCGTATGAGCGATGGTCGTTTCTTCGGCAAGCTGGGCCAAGCGTCAGTCCTTCTTCTCACCGTCACCGGGTGCAAGAGCGGCAAGCCCAGAACCACACCATTGCTCTACATTGAAGACGGTGATGGCTTTGCCGTCGTGGCCTCGTTTGGTGGAGCCGCAAAGCACCCAGGCTGGTATCGAAACCTGGAGAAAAACCCGAAGGCAACCGTACAAATCGAAGAGCGGGTGATTCCTGTCACCGCGTCTACCGCTTACCCGGAAGAGATCCATTCGAGAATGTCCATGAAGAGACCATCAGGCACGTGGGGCAAGCAAACGCCCGAGCACATGACTGGCGCCAACGGGCAGAATTGTAAACTGTTTCCCGTCAGCAAGATTGTGCCGGGATTCCTTTTCGCTCTGATGGCGCTGCTGCAGGCAGCAGGAGCCGGGCAAGTCAAGAATCCGGCCCCGGGTGATCCATATCCCGAGGACTTCGTCTACGACATCTCCGGCGGGGGACAGTTCCGTCTGGCGGACTTCAAGGGCAAGAAGGCGGTGCTGATCACAAATCACATCGTGGATGACGGCTCGGTGAGCTGGCACGCGGACCCGTTCAAGCGCCTCAAAGAACTGCAGGCCATGTACAAGGACCGCCTTGCCGTGGCGGTGATGCCCGAGCACGCTCATCATCGGACGCAAACCCGGGCTCTGTGGGAAGCCGCTGCCGCCGATGTCCGTGAGTTGCTGAATCCCGGCAACCTGCCCATTTTGATCGAGAGCCGGGGGGCCGGCGGCCCTATGGTCGGCCGGGCAGACCATTCGCTTTACCAGGCCCTGAACCCCGAGAAGCTGTACAGCTGGTGGCCCATGGTGCTGATCGACAAAGAAGGGAATATTGCCTGGACCAGCAAGAATCCACAGACCGGGAACGCGGAGCACATGATCTACGAGACGGAACTGCGTCCGGCTGTGGTGAAGCTGCTGGAACCCGAGGGTTACCGGAAGTGGCTTTCCGAAGTCCCACAGGACTGGGTGCGACAGGATTCGCCCTGGGGGAGGCTGGAGATCGAGGATTTTGAACGTTACCGGGACATGGGTGACCTGCACGTCTCTTCGACCTGGACCAGCAATCCGTCGGAGAGCGCTGGGCTGCCGGCTACCTTCAAGGGGGAGCTGTCTCTGTTCCCGACGCGAACCGGACACCGGGCGCTGGCCCCACACCACTTCTCCCAGCAGGCGGCTTTTGCCTTCGGATACCCCTACTACTACGGTTTCCGGGATCCGGGCTACGGCCTGTGGGTGCACCACGCATTCGAAGGATCGCCGCGCACGGGCACGCTGGTGTTCTTTTTCGCTACCTTCCTGCGAGCTGCCAAGCTCAATGCCGCCGAAGACAGGGGGAGAGCGTTTTCCTGCCTGATCGAAGGGGCGGACAATCAGAGCCTGCGTCTCGTCTTCGGGCGGCTGGGCCGCTTTCCGGCTGCAGGTGCGGACAACGTCATCACGGGTGACATCCAGACCAACGCAACGTGGAATCCGGAAGCCGCCTGGAACCGTCTTTCTTTTCACGTGGATCGGAAAGCGGGGACCAAGATTTTCCTGGGTCGAAAGTTTTTGGGCGAAGCGCCTCAGATCAAGGAGATTGCGGGAATCCAGTTCGAGGCGGGCTGGGCCTGCTCGGTCGATGATCTCGTCATGATCCCGAGAGACCTGTCCCTGGAAGAGCTGGACGAGGTCGTCCGGTGGGTGGACGAGCAGGCCCGGCAGCGTCCCCATGTCACACCGTTGGAGCGCGAGAGCGAGATCAAGAGCCTGGGCCGCGAGAAGAAGACTTATCCCAGAGTGCTACGTGTGAACTGGGGCAGTGCAGATGCGCACACGGACGCCCAGGGCCGGCACTGGCTGGCCGGGCAACGCTGGCTGCGCGGAAGCTTTGGAGCTCTGGACGGAGACGACTTTACTTACCCGGCCGACGTTCCCATCCAGGGATCCCAAGAGCAGATCTACCGGACGGTGCGATACAGCGCTGGCCGCCTTCGGTTCACGGTGCCCAGGGGTTATTACACGCTGCGGATGCACTTCGCCCGGCCGTTTCACTGGGCGACCGGGGCTTCCATGGAACATTCGGTAGAGCTGGAGATCGAGCCGGACGGCCCTGAGCGTGACCTCTGGGGGGCGTACGCGCCCTACCGAACCGCAGTGGTCCGTGAAAAGAACGGTATTCGGGTCGTGGACGGCATACTCGACGTCCGGTTCAACTACAGATCTCCGGTCCACGTTGCGGCCACCGAACTGATTCAGGAATCGGTGGATGCCGGTGAGGCCGAGGGGATTCCGGCCTGGCCATCGGAGATCCGTCACTGATGAACGGGTACGACAAGTAGGAGACGGATCGCCTGGCGCTCGGCATCGGCAGCAGCAGTGACACGCTTTCCTGCTCGTGGGAATTGATTCCTACCCATTTCCAAGCGCATTATTCTTAAAAGGAACGGCTTGAACCAATCATCTGAGATTGTTTGTCCATACTGCAGCCAATGGATCGAAATCACAATCGATTGCTCTGTCGATCATCAGGAATACATTGAAGACTGTTCCGTATGCTGCCGCCCCATGACTCTGAGGATTCATCAAGATGAAAGTGGTCATAGTATGGTCAATGTAAGAACTGAGAATGATTGAGGAAGATCGTTGAGCTACCGATACTCTACCCAGATGGGACTGGACCAGGCCACATTAGAGTCTTTCTGCTCCACCCTGACATAATAGTAGTGTTGGCCGAGGGCCAGGCTAGATTCCTTGAACGTAAACTGCAGTTGTTTTCCTGACCCCGTCCTCCGGTAGACATACTTGTTGTCACGGATCACGACGACTTCTTGGAGATCGTTCGAACCAATCACCTCGATCTCTAGCTCGGGAATGTTCGGGCTCGTGTACGCATCTCCGTGGATATATTCAACGGAGCCATCCCGAGCGCGAAAGTCCAGGATGATATTACTCGTTGCTCCGTAAGTGTGCCGTTGCCGCATGGCGTTGACCAGGCCGTCTCGAGTGCCATCTTCTGCCAGGATCATGGCATAGGAAGTGTGTGTGGACACGTGGTCCGAGCTGGCCTGCACCCCGAGCTTGTAACCTTTTTCCCAGGCTTTCCAGACAAAGCCCAGTGGGCGATAACCACCAGCCCATGAATCCGTGCGTTTTTCGGAAGATGCCAGCGGAGCCCCGTCGTGTTCGGCCGAAGTACGTGCGCCCTGAAAAATCTCGACGATCGGTTCCAGTTCGGGATCGTTGTCACGCCAGTCGGTGCCCATGTATGTGTGCGAGGTGTGTGAGGTGGCGATACCGTTGGTCTTCCTGAGGTGCGGGTAAAGAAAGGGTCCGGTGCTGTTGTTTTGTTCTTCTTTCGTAATGGCCAACGGCCGGTTTCCCCTCTGGGAATAGATGATGTTTCGGTGACCGTTTGGATAGCTCAAGCTCCTTTCATATCCGAAAAGGGTCACGAAAAATCCAGGGAGATGAAACATGTCTTCTGATTTTTCGATACGCCACCAGGTATATTCTTGATCTTCGCCAGAGTTATGATCGGTGACGAGATACAGGTCCATGGCGGCAGCGTCGAGCATATAGCGATAGGAATCAAAGAGGCTGCCGTCCCCTGACCCATCCTGTGAAATGTCTGTGTGCCTGTGCAGGTCGCCACGAAAGATCCCATAGCGTTTGCCTTGCGCATTGATGGTGTAGTTGCGAACAGCGGCCACCTGCTCTTTTTCGCGAGGCTCTGTGGGCAGCTTGGCCGGGGGCTCGCTTCCGCGTGCTCCAAGCTGCGCAACCAGTACGGGCGTGTGAGCGAACTCTGCCGCCATGTTTGCGAACACAACCTGATTATCTCCCGGCGGGTGGCCGTACTATGATCCGCCGAACAAGCGTTGATCGGTAACCCAGGCAGCGTGAACGGCTCCATCGACTCCGGCAACTGCGTGAAGCGGGCCCTCGTTGCGGCCAACACTTTCGGGTAGCGTGATCGGGTCCGACCAACGGTCGCCGGCGTAGTAGGAGGCCATTACTTCCCACTTTCCCGCGAGGGCGAAGACCGTGTCGGGCCGGTTAGACGTAGTTCTGGGTCGAAACAGGACCCACATACGCCCCTTGGAATCGGGGACGAGTTGGGGACTCTGAACGTAACGTCGAACGATGGGACGGATTACACGGTCGAGCTGGTCACGAGGTGCAAGCCATCGAGAGCCGTCGTAAACAGAAATGTGAATGGCGCGGGAGTCATAGAGGCCCGACCCGCCAGTGAGGAGAAAGCCGGTGTCTTTGCCCCAGTTTTCCTCGGCGACGTCGTAGGCGATCCAGACTCGATCCTGAGCATCGACGGCCAGACTTGGATGGGCGTGGAAACGTGGGCTGTCGGTGACCCGCATCAACTCTCCGGGTTGGCCACTGCGGATGCTGCGCATACGGATGTTGTAGCTACCTTGGTCATAGGAGTCCCAGGCAATCCAGGCAGTACCCTTGCTGCCGACGGCAACGTCGGGATTCCAGTCGTTGACGCGCGCCTCCTTTTTCCCATCGCTCAAGTTGATCTCATCGGACCAGGATCTGTTGGTCATCGATTTGTAGTAAATGTCGAAGCGCCCATGCCGCGCACTTTGCCAAACGAGGTGGAGGTTTCCCTTCGAGTCCGCGACAAGGCGGTGGAATAGATTGTTACCGGTACCGGCGGTCAGAGCACGGACAGCGCTCCAGGCTTGTCCGTCGAAGGAGCGAGCTTTCAGGTGCCAGTCGGTCCCTTCGCGCTCGGACCAGACAACCCAGGTTCGGAGCTGGCCGTCAACCGCGACGGCGGTCCCATAAAGATCACCAGGGCGTTCAGTAACTGTAGCAGTAGCAGACCAGGCCCCGGTACCGCGATGACGGAAGAAGACCTCGTCGGCGTTGTTCCGATAACCGATCCAGGCGACGAAAACCTTGCCGTCCGGGTCGGTCGAAATGGAGGGGTAATCGTCTTCGTAGTCCTCGGTCGTGACGTGTTCGACGGGGGGGACGCGAAAGACTTCGACTTGAGACACGAGGAGATGTAGCGGGGCGGACTCCGGGACATCCCCCAGGCGAAAGGAGAAATCGCCCTGTTCGGTTTTCAAGCCCAACTCTGCGTCTGGGGGCGCTCGGTAGTAGATCGTAATCCCTATGGTCAGCACCCGCTCCCGAGGGGCGGGTAACTCGTTGAGATGGACAACCCCGCGGTAATGCTCGGCGTTCCAGCCGGTTGTGGAAGCGACCCAGCTATTGTTCGGACCGAGCTTGTCTTTATCCGTGAAGTGGTGGCCGCGCAGTTGAACGATCTCGCCATCGGAGATGGTGACCGAGCCATCCCATCGCGTCGATTCATGATCCTTTACACCAAACTCCACGGTGACAGCCCTGAGCGGATAGGTGTTCGACCGTTCTTGTACAACACTACGCGACATGTTCGCTCGGCCGGAACCTGTCAGCTGGATACCGATCACGAGTGCAGCAATGAATGCTAACGCCCCAAAGGTAACTTTTGCCCAATTTCTTGTTTTCATCAGCGTCTCTCAAATTGGTCGGTAGTCGATTCTCTAGGCGTGGCAGTTGCCTCTATACGTGGCAAGAGTGTAGTATGCGAGAATCTGACGCCCAAATCGGAATTCAGGATTAAAGGTCTCGATCGTTTTTATCGAGGCGGCGGCCTGTTGCTGCGTCGGCATGAGGTTAATCCGTATGGTCAGTGTCATGCAATATGGTGCCACTGATTCAACTGTCCTGGGGAATATGTGTCAATGCGCAACCAAAGGAACGCGTCTCCTTCCCGCAGTAAGCTGACGATTATGAAATATCTCATCGGACTCCCAATAGCCCTCATTATGCTTTCGGCTGGCTGTACAGAAGAGCCATCTCGGGAACCGGCACCAACCACACCCTACATCACCAGCAAACAGCCTATCACCATTCTCAGTGTAAATGATGGGGATTCACATCTGCGTCTCAGCCCTGATGAAACTCTGGATCGTCGGAATCATACGGAGGATTCCATTACCACGGTTCATCTGGGGCCGGACCATCCGCCGATCGTGAAAACGGTATATGGCACAGTACCGAATACCATCAGCGGTGCACCATATATGGCTATGTCCGGCGATGGAAGGTACGGTTTTGTGACCAGCCGAAATACAGGTAGTTCGGCCGGGGAGCCAGAAGGCATGACGGTGACCGATTTGGCTTCACCGGATCTGGCGGTCATTGCATCGGTCGAAATCCCGAATCCGATGATGGTGGCTATGCATCCGAACGGGCGGCATATCATCGTGCCGTGCGGTACCGGTTTCCAGGTGTTTGAAATGCAAAACAGCGCGCTCGTTTTACTCGAGGATAACAAACTGGACGTCACACCCGGATCGATGGACATCAGTCCGAAGGGCGACCGGATTATCGCTACCGGACGCAGTGTCTCAGGTGCCGCAGCCCATGTGTACAGCTATCGGGAGGAAGATGGCACCATCGAACATTTCGGCGAAGTGGGCATTCAAGAAGGGCTGTCCGCCGCCTTTCGCGGCCCGTTCAGCGGCCGATTCAGTCCAGATGGTTCACGCTTTCTGATGCCCAACGGCAGCGGCATCGGTACGAAGGGAATATTGGACGACATTCTGAGTATCGATATGACCATGGAACCCCCCATGGTCACCGAGGTCGTCAGGCAGGTGGCAGACGGCATGGAAAGCCTCGCGTTTCACCCCAACGGCCAGATGGCCGTGGTGGCCTGTCTCGAAGAATTCCGTATCAGGGCGCATATAACTTATAGTCATCTGGCCGTTATCGATCTGACTACAAAACCAGCACAGGTGCTGTATTATGTCAATATAGAGTCGGTTCCTGAAGGCATCGAATTTTCTCCTGACGGCACTCAGTTGTTCATCGGTACCACATCAGGCAATCATATCACGGTATTTGACGTGGATGAGTTTACCATCACCCGGCATCCGTTTGTCATTCGCGTCGGCCACGGACCTGCTTCCATGGCTATCGGACTACGGTATCAGCCGTGAGAAACAAAAAACAAAAGCAAGCCGCAGAGGAAACAGAGTAGACGCAGGGACGCAGAGTATTTATTGTATGAGTATCCGTAGTGAGCACCTATACTGTGCCCAGAAACGATAGACATGCTTGCTGTATAATCCAAAATCCAAATATATACTGCAGTCCCAAACATAAGACAGTGGGGTAGACATCTTCGGCCGATCGAACGGTTGCTTTCGCGCTGGCCATACGAAGCCGTGAGGCATGTCAGAGAAAATCGATCGATTCACAGCGGTCAAATTGGAACCTCTCTGGAAACCCCATAGATATTGATAAGGGCGTTAAAAAACGTGACGTGATGAGGGCTGTCGGTGCGGGTCTTGACCGGGAACTGGACGCACTTCAACTGCTTTGGCTTTGACCAACAAAGAGGATGGAATCATGTCATCGAAGAAGACACCTTCGAACGTCGATGCGCAGCGCCGCATCGTTGCCGAGGCGCGGCGCTACGAGGCAGAGCGGGAGCAAACCTACCGAGCCCAGGCACTCAAGATTTATCCTTGGGTCTGTGGGCGATGCGGCCGCGAATTTGAGGGCAAAAAGCTTCGCGAACTTACGGTCCATCACAGAGACCATGACCACGACAACAATCCACCCGACGGCAGCAATTGGGAACTGCTGTGTGTGTACTGTCACGAGAACGAGCACGCCCGGCATCAGGTTGCAGATGCCTATGGCGAGGCAACACCTGGGAAAGAACGCAATCCACAGTCGACGCACAAGCCGTTTGCGGATCTTGCGGAACTGTTAAAACGCAAAACGTAGCAGGATCCCCATTGAGGAAGTTTCATTCATGTCACCGGACTCGACACGTTCTCGCCGCCGGGTCTTTATCGGTCTTAGCGGTAGGTATGATCGGCGCTTTCGCGCAGGCAGAATCCGGAGGAGTTGCTTAGCAACGGTCTTGCGAGCTATGCTCGTTGCTCGAATGAGAGTGGACCCATGAGATTGTTTGCCTTCTGCCTCTTTTTTTTCCTGTCCCTGCCCAGCCCAGCCGATGTCAAAAGTGAACTAAAGAGGATGCTCGCAACATATCCAGCGGCGGATACAAACGGCGACGGGGTACTCTCTGAGGCCGAGGCGGCGGACTACGTCGTGCGGACCCGCCTGAAGGGTCGGGTTAACCGCGGTCCCGGGATCCGCGATAAGGCCCTGCTCGAGGCTTACGAAGCACATCAGTACAAGACGATGCCGTACCGGGTGATGCGACCGTTGCGTTTGGAGAATGGTGCCCGTTACCCGCTGATTGTGAGTCTGCACGGATCTGGTGGCGTGGGGGACGACAACGTGAGTAATCTCCGCCACTGGAACGGGGTCATGGCTCGGACGGCGTGGCGGGAGAAGTATCCGACCTTCGTCCTGGTGCCCCAGCGGAAACCTGGAGGTATCTGGGGACCAAAACCGGGCGTCGCCGGGACGGCCGATCTTTACGTGAGGGACGATCTACCCCTGGTCTTCGAGATCGTCAAACAGCTCAAGCGGGAATTTCCCATTGACGACAGGCGGATCTACGCGCTCGGCTCCTCGGGGGGTGGCGCGGGCACGTGGAACATAATCGCCGCGAGGCCGGAGGTGTTCGCAGCGGCCATACCGGTCTGCGGCCGCTTCCAACCAGCATACGCTCCTGGGTTGGCCCGCCTTCCGATTTGGTGCTTTCACGGCGATGCCGATCCGCTCATTTCCGTTGAATTCTCCCGCGACGCTTTCGCTGCGCTCCGTGAGGTGGGGGGCAATATGAAGTACACGGAACTGCGGGATGTCGGCCACGCTGCATGGAAACACGCCTTTGTCTATGCCGGCGACGACCAAGCCAGGGGATTTCTCACTCGTTACAGCGGTTCGAAGTGCGATCGCACGGATGACGTCTGGGAGTGGCTGTTTCGGCAGAGCAGATAGTGAAATCTATCCCTTTGCGCGGTATCTATACCAGACTCTCTTCAGATCGGGTTCACGAAAAACGACTGGAATGGGTTTTTGTGTACAGAACGGACAAACGACCTTACGGAGACTACCACCTACCTGGTACCGAGAGGACGACCGATGCAGTAAACTGGTAATTGTGTCTTGAGCGTATGAGTACAGCCGAGCAGTCACAACGGGGCAGGGCACACGGGGACAAGTAATTGTATGGCTTTTGGCGGAAAGGGTGAGGCAGGAGTGCGATTACGATCGTTTCACGAGGACGGTCTTGTGTGGCCTGTCCGTGTGTACGGGGAGGAGGCAGCCGAGAGACTGCTACCGATGTATCGGGCGTTTCAGGATGAAATGCTCGGTCGCCGTGGACGGCAGGCCTTCATAAAGACCCACCTTGTTTCAACATGGCTCGATGAGATTGTTCACAATGACAATGTACTCGATACCGTTGAAGACATAATCGGACCCGACATCCTGCTTTGGACGTCGGATCTCATCGTCAAGGAGGCCGGCAAAGGAAAATACGTTGGTTGGCACCAGGATTTGCCTTATTACGACCTTTCGACGAACAAGGCTGTCAGTGCGTGGCTTGCGCTCACGCCGAGTACGCGCGCGTCCGGCTGCATGCGAGTACTTTCCGGTACGCACGTAAAAGGGACTATCGGACAACTGAACTGCGATGCCGATATCTGGGAGGCTTACGCTGCGGGCCACAGGGCATCCCGGGCGGACAACTTGATTTCCTTCGAGCACATCCCCGATGACGAGGTCGACGACGCCCGCGCCCGGGATGTGGAACTACAGCCCGGTGAAATGTCGGTCCATCACTGCCAGGTGATCCATGGCGGATTGCCGAACACCACCGACTACGATCGTGTCGGCTTCGTGATGCGCTTCATTTCGAGCGATACCTATTGCCACGGCGGACGGGATACGGCAATGCTCGTGCGGGGAAGATATCGTGGAGCACACTTTGACCTGGAGCCCCGTCCGAAGGCCGACTTCCATCCCGATGCCATGAGGGCCTACGATACTGCGCTTGCCGGGCCTGGAGGTTTTGGCGACCGTCCACTCAAGTAATCGCGTGCCAACCCTGATCGGACCAGGCCGGCCGTCGTCAGTGGCCCTAACCCAAGCGTCTTTTTAACTCCCTCCGCAGATGCATGGCAGCGGGGCGCATGGTTCCATTTGGATACAGCAGCGCCGTCAATGCGAATGCGCCGTACCCCATAATCAGGTGAGCGACGCACCAGGCAATGCCAGACTCCTGGATGATCGGCAATTGTTCTCGGATGACTTGGAGTTGCTGCTGGTCCGGTGATCCAGGGAAGTTGCCCCATTCCGAGAGGAAGACAGGCCGACCTGTGGGAGCGGCAAACGCCTTGGAAGTTTTGATCTGGTTGGCAAGCCGTTGACTGCTGTAACCGAGAATGTGTAAAGAAACGACTTCCAGGGTGCCATCAAGGGCTGCTTCGTACATGGGGAAGCGGTTGACCTCGGCGCCGATCGTCAGTGGCACCTGCGGCGCCGCTTCGCGAATCACCGGGTGCATTCGGTTCAGAAAGTTGCGGATGCGTCCGAAATCCACCTTCTCCTGATGGCCGAGCGCCGCAACGAACGGCTCGTTCATGACCTCGATCAGAATCAGTGCTGGGTGATCGCGAATTGCATCGGTCACCGCCGCAGCATACGACGCCCACCTTGGCAACTCTTCATCGCTCATCCGCCAGTAACCCGGCGCGGGCACCCACCACTGGAGCACCGCCGATACCAGATCCGTATCGACGGGAAGCGGCACGAGTGAGAGTGCTTCCAGAGCGTCAAATCCGGGCGCTCCCTGGGCCAGAAAAGTGTCGACCCATTCGTTGGTTGCGCCTTTGGCGCGAAGCTTCTCCAGCGAAATTCCTTGTGTGCCCTCCATGTCCCTCTCGGTGCCGATGGAGTCGAAGATCACCAGATCAACCCCCAGCCCGAGTTCATGGCATCGGTCCAGACCGTAGCGGAGGTTGGCCAGAAAGGCCTGTGGATCACGTTCGTATCCCCAAAGCGAACTCCACATGCGGACGGTGTTGAGGTTCAGCCCAGCCGCATAACCCAATTCTTTCGCCAACTGGTCCCTTGGACAAGCCGCCGTCCAATGGTCGATCGGGGCGCGGCACCAGGTCGGCCAATAATTGACCCCTTGCATGTTTCTTACGCGATCCATCCTCTCTGACTTGGTCACGGGACTCTCTGATTGCGCCCTGGACGATGTGGGATCATGCGTTGCGATTGCGCTGGCGCCGAGCCCGATCGCGGCGCCCTTCAGGAAGTCCCGTCGCGTGGCGCTGTTTGAGCGCGTTGAGTCAGGGCCCTCCGGCGCATATCTCGCAACCGAATTTCTGCCGCTTGAATGCAAACCTTTTGGCATACCAGTCACCTCAGTGAAGCGTTGCCGCTCAAGGAAATCCAAGTATTGCGAGTGAACTTGTCAGCCTATAGTAGCATGTCAGGTTTGAATCTGTCTTATCGGTGCGCGGTTGAGAGCCCCTTGGTCGGTGATGTAACTTTGCTTGTGTAAAAAGAAAGAGGGTGTAAGTTTGGTTTTTTCGCTGCGATGGCAAAAACCAACTCCAAGAAAGGAGCTTACACCCAATGGCGAAATTAACACCGATGACCGAACAATTCCAACATTTCCTTGATGAGGTAAAAGAAGACTTTTGGGGAGATGTGTATAGCAAGACAAAGCTGGCGTGGAAACGGTATTTCGAGACTGAATCACAGCGGCAGAGAGACCGTTATTGTGGCTTTGGATGGTATGAAAGAGGTGGGCAGAGAAAGAGAGAGTACCGCAATGGATACTATGAACGGGACTTTGTGACCCGCTTTGGAACGTTACGGTTGCGGATTGCCCGGAGCCGGAACAAGAATTTTCTCCCGAAGGGATTACAACGGTTTCAACGACGAGCTGACGAGGTAACGTTGCTGATACGAGAGGCGTTTCTCAGAGGAATCAGCACACGGACGGTGGGACGGATTGTGGCGATCATGACGGGAGAAGTTGTCAGTGCACAGACGGTATCGCAGCTGACACGAGAGCTAGACCCAAAATAAGCGAGGTATGAGCTCGCTCGGAAAATCGTTTGCCTTTTCCGAATATCTCGTGGATTTCAGCTCCTTGTGCGTAACAGGGAAAGCAAAGAGAAACACAAGAGACAAACCTTCCATTGGTTGTCTGGATCACTTGATCTTGTTTGTCTCTGTTATGCCCTTCCTTTCGCCCGCCACTCTTGCTCCGCCGGGGGTACGGGCTCACCCGCCGGCGAGGCGCCTTCAAGTAAACCTGAGTTGCCTGATATAGTCGAACGTCGCCAAAAAGGTTTCGAGATGCTTGCTATAGGCCAATATCCTGTAAACGAGGCGACGACCGGTTCTTACAATCTGACAGGGTATTTGCACAAAGTTCACCAGGAAGCGTTTGAACTCCATCCTCAAGATATCACGACGTACTGTCGGCGCCTGCGTCACCAGGCCATACCAGGCCTTCAGATTCCACGCCAGCGATGCGATGACCATGTAGGCCCAGTTCGATACCAGACTGTCCGAAGGCATCCTCAAGGCGTTCACTCCACTCTTGAGCTGACCGATGACGTTTTCCTGGTTGCAGCGATCGTTGGCAAAAAGGACCACTTCTCCCATCGTCATCTCCCGATCGTTGGTGATGTAGAAGAAGTACCGGACCTCATCAAACAGCCGGTGCTCCCCCTTTTCGATCGTGAGGTTCTTCCGAACCACAACCATGCGATAGGTTTTCTTACAGTGTCCGGGACGATAGTCAAACTCGGCGACCTGCTCGCTCTGCAGGCGGATGTTCTTGAATTCTCTCTCCTTGATTACTTGTTCTTTGACGTTTTCCGGACGGCGCCGTTCTTCGCTCTTGACCTCATAACGAGGAGGCCGCTCGAGCGGTTTCCATTGTCTCTCCGGCAGGGCATCGGCCATCCCGACCAGGTTCGGCTTGGCGTCATAACCAAAGACAAAACCAACCCGCTCGTCCCAGCGATCGAAGTTTCTCGTCAGCGAGAAATCCGTGTCGCCCCGAAGCCAGACCTTCGTAAACACCGACGACACCAGATCGATTGCCCGGTCCATCCACTCGGCCGCTCCGTCGGAAGAGGGACGGTTGCCCGGCCGATTCATCAGATAGAGGACCTCATTCGTATTGGCCAAGGTCACGATCAACGGTGCGTAACCCCAGATCCCGTTGTAGGCAATGTCCATTCCTTCCTTGCATTCCCCCAAGGTTCCGGCGACGGTCCCGTCCACGTCGATGATGGCCTCCTTCCGGAAGGAAGCATCCTGCAACTTCCACACCTTGGTTCGGGTTTCATTGATGGTTTCCTGAAGTCCGAAGATCCAATCCTCATCGAAACGACGGAGGAAATCTCCAGCCGTCGTGGGATCCGGAATCCTCTCGGCTCCCAGTCCGTTCATGTAGGTCTCATCCTGGCGCAACCGCTCGATATCTTCGAGACAGGTTCCACCCGACAAGACGTTGTATGCGATGTTCAGTACATGATCGGATTCCCAGTAAGGAAAGTGGTACTTGAGCAAAACGATGTTTCTGTTGATATCTTTGTCCAATCCAAGCTTACACACGAGCTTGTGAATGGCTCCGATACCACCAGATCCGATGGCGCGCGTTCTCTCGGCGATCTCGTAGTAGGTGTTGGAGTCCTTGAACATAGGATCGGACCGGTCCTCAAACTGATTTCTTTCCAACCGGCGTGTAAGATTTTGCTTGTCTCGGAGGAGGATTCTGTGGTTTCTTTTATTCACCTGGAATGTGCTCCTTTCGGGATGTCTTGTAAATATATCAAACGCATTTTATCCCGTAACGGCGCACGTTCCAGGGCTTTTCTTCCTCCTCATGCAAAAAATCACGCTGGACTAAGGCCTAGGGGTCCAGTATGGCCAACGGGCGCTTGATTCGGGCCAAATTACCGTTGATCAATTCCTGGATCTGAACGAGCGCATCGGCGGCTATGATACCGACGGAAATGTTGTGCCGGCCCGCACGGTTGCAGATCCGGAGGCCCTCCGGCTCGCGTATGAAACCGGCCGTATCAATACGGGCGGCGGTTCGCTGGGGTCGATCCCGATCATCGACGCGCGAAACTACCGGGATCCCTGGGGTGACGTCCACGACCGCTTCCGCTCGTTTTCGATGAGGGCGCGTCTGATTGCCGCCAACGGCCATGCTGACAACCACGTGATCCTTACCCTCCCGAACGGGCGCTACCAGCTTGCACCCGGGTCACCGCCGAGCGCGGGCTACAACTTTCAATTGAACCGATCGCTTGGACTGATGAGCCAGTGGCTGGACAACGTAGCCGCGGACCATTCCCCAGGGAGTGTCTCGCTGAAGGTGGTCCGCAACAAACCCGCGGAGCTCGTCGATTCCTGCTGGAGCAAGGAGGGGAACAAAATCGAGGAGCAGCAGCAATACCACGGGGGACAGTGCAATCCACTCTACCCGAACCACGGCGATCCGCGTATAGCGTCGGGAGCTCCACTCGCCAGCGATATCCTGAAATGCAGGCTGAAGCCGGTCGATCCAAACGATTACTCTCCGCCCCTCACGCCCACACAGCTGGCGCGGCTGAAAACGATCTTCCCCGAGGGAGTGTGCGACTACACCCGTCCTGGAGTCCAGCAAAGAAGACTTCGAAAAACCTGGCAGAAGTATTGAAGGAGACCCTCATGACAGACAAGCCGTCGTCGAACAATGCGAAATCCACCCGCGCAAACATCATCCCATGCATGCGCTATCGCGATGCCCCTGCTGCCATCGAGTGGCTGTGCAATGCCTTCGGATTCGAAAAGATGCTGGTGGTACCCGGCGAGGGAAGAACGATCGCCCATGCTCAGCTCGTCTTTGGTAACGGCATGATCATGCTCGGCTCCGCCGGCAACACTGAGTTTGACAAACTCCAGAAACCGCCGAGCGATCTGGGGGGCGTGGGCACCCAGAGCTGTTACATCGTCGTCGAGGATACCGACGCGCACCACGCTCGAGCGGTGGCGGCCGGCGCAGAGATCATCATCGACATCAAAGACGAGGACTATGGCGGGCGGGGCTATTCGTGCCGGGACCCCGAGGGTCACCTCTGGAACTTCGGCAGCTACGATCCATGGGCTTAGCACTTGGTGACTTCGAAAGGAAGACCTCATGAGAACACAACTGTTTCTGTCCATCTTGTTTGTCATTGTAGCGACGGTAACGTCGGCGACGCCCTCCGTGGAAGCCGGGGATCTGGACGACCTCGAGGCGACGCTGGAGCGATCCCTCGTTGCGCTCGGCGAGATGGACCTGGATACTTTCCTGGAAGCCTATCACGACGACATGGTCTTCTACAGTCATGCCGCTCCCTTCCCGGCCGTCGGGAAGGCAGCGTGGAGGCAGGCCTTGCGAAACTATTTCGACGACAACGAGATGTTGAGCTTCAAGGCGATCGATCCTGAGTTTCGCATCATCAACAACTCCGATGGCGCGGTTGCAATCGCGTGGTCGCAGTTTCTGTATACGAGAAAACCAAAGGATGGTCCCACATCGTTTGTGGCCGGTCGCTTTCTCATCACGTACACGAAATTGGGAGGGAAATGGCTCGCGATCGCCCAACACAACTCCGTGTTGCCAACAGGGCAATGAGGCCTGACAATCAGACCCGCTAACTGTTGCCAGTAGTGTCTACATCCGTTCAATGAACGAAGAAATTGTAAAATCTTCCCTGGGTGTGTCGGTACTTCTTTACTCCGCTGCAGGAAATCGACTATAATGTGATCTCGGTCACAGAAGCATCCTCCCTTTTAGACAATCTCCCCATTTCTCAGTAACGAAAATTGAATCCGTAAGGCTTTTCTCTTTCTCTGAAGCGCCGCGCTGGCGCTTCCCAGAAGTCTTCGGATGGAGGCTGATTGGATGCGTAAGGGATTGTTGTTCATTCTATTGGGTTTTCTACTAACAGGCATCGGTTTTGCATCGTCACCGGCCGGTCGCATGCCGGGGATCGATTCCTCGAGCCGGTACCTCGTCTACTACGGCGACGACTTCAGCCAAACGCAGCTCAAGCGCATGACGTCCTTCGATGTCATCGTGATCAACCCCAATACTCCCGGAGTCAATCCCTCCGTGGTAGCCTACCTGCAAAACAACGGCGTGCAATATGTTCTGGCCTACATCACGATCGGCGAGGACGACGGCGAGCTCGTCGTCGGCAACGGCGAGGGTCCCATCTCGCACGACGGTTCCCAAATCGTCGAATCCAAACGCGGGATTGCGTCCTTCTATGTGGATCAGGAGTGGAACGGTTCTCGATATGTCACCGATGGCAAAGCCGATACGAATAAGACCTTCGGTGGCCGCTTCGTGTACCCGAACGACGACTGGCGCTGGGTGATCAACACACAGCGCATCGGGGGCAGCTCCGGATTGCCCAGCCGTAGCGTTGCCGGCCTCGAGCAGATTGCCAAGAAGCGCAAATCCGATAGCGACGCAAACCGGCTGCACGATTTCGGTTTCGACGGCTTCTTTCTCGACACCATCGACACCGCTGGACCTTACGAGAACGTTTGGGGCTACTATCCCTGGGCCGCGGAGGAAATGAAGAACACGGCTCAGTTCATTCACGCCAGTTATCCCGACAAGATCGTGATGGCCAACCGCGGTGTGTTCTATTACAACCCCGCAATCTCGAACTCGACATTCGACATCAGACCCTACGATTTCACCTTGCGTCCTTACGTCCATGCGGTTGTATTTGAGTCCTATCTCCTCGACAGCGACCCTTCCCACAAGATCAGTCCCTATTTCGGCGACAACAAGCACAACTTCGCGACAAAGATCATCGCCGAGGCCAATCGTCCCGACGGCTTTACCGTCTTCTGCATCGACTATCAGGTAGGTCGTGGCGACGCACTCTACAATCGAGCCATTGAAGAGACCGTGGTCACAAACGGTTGGGTGGAGTTTCTGGCGGAAGACATGTCGTTGAGCGCCGTCAGCCATTACGCCATCGATCACGCGCCGGCGCGCGACATCACCGCTCCGGTCTGGGACAGCACGGGGGCACCCGGTTTCAGCTCAGCAGACGTTTCCGACCGGATCGGTATACAGGCTGTCCGAGCGGGCAACAATCCCGGCGAAGTCGTGATTCAATGGGACACCGCGAAGGATCAGACCCTTCCGATCAAATATCACATCTATCAGAGCACGGATCCCAACTTCAGCGATGCCGTGCAATACAGAGCGGTCTCCTACCAGGTTGGCGACGGATGGGACAAGGATCCCACGTCTGCGTTCGCGAACCAGTACACGATTTCCGGCCTGGAAAACGGCACCTACTACTTCCGGGTCCGTGCCGAGGACAGCACACCCCAGAAATTCACCGATACCAATGAAGTCACTCGCTCCATCACGCTGAAGGATCCGGAACCACCGATCTCCAATCCCGGCGCGACCATCACACTGGATGGCAACCTCTCCGATTGGGGCACTTTCACTCCGTTCGTGGAAGACCCACAAGACGTGACGGGATCCGGCCAGCTCATCGATTGGCGGCAGCTCCGGTTGGCGCACAATGGGAAAGCGCTCTTTTTGGCCTACGAGATCAACGGTTCGCTTGGTCACGGGGATCTCGGTGGTGGCCAGTGTGTCTACCTGGATGTGGATTCCAATCGCGCGACCGGATTTCGAGGTGGTAGCGACGAGTTCCCGCTTGGAGCCGAGTACGTGCTACAGGGCCGGTTTCTGCATCGCTACACCGGCAGCGGCACCGACTGGAGCTGGAGGCAGATAGGAGCCGCAAGATTTGCAGTTCGCGACGAGGTCGCGGAAATCTCTTTCTCCCTCGACTGGATCGGGGACCCCACCGCGATGAATCTCTTTCTGGTCGGCACGAGTGAAACGTCCGGCGACGTTTCCACTGATCAGTATCCGGATCGTGCGGCGGAGCAAAGAGCTCATCGCTTCGATATGAGTTCACTCCCGCCTCAAAGCCTGCTCGAACCATGTCGGTAGGCCGCGATCTGAACGCCACCGAATTGTCGAGCGTCCGCGACACTACCCGGCCTTGGGAACTGCATGACTGGCGAGGCCTGGGTCTGGTTCAAGACGCATCCAACTACATCGTCTTCAAGGAATTCCTCAAAGCGATCGAAAGATCGCGTTGAGAGACGGAGCCAGCGGTTCAGGGCCGGATCGCCCCACGGCGCTCGAGTTCTTCGAGTCGCCGGTAGCTTCGCTGCGCTATGCGCGGATCCAGGTCCCGCATGTGGTTGGGCACCGTCGCTTTATCGTAAAACGAAAGGGGCTCTGATAGATCCACCTTCCGGATCGCCTGCTCGGGGGCGATTCCTTGTTTGCGCATCTCCGAGAGCTGACTCCAGAGCGTACGCAGCACCCTTTCGAAGGCGTCGAAGTATTCGTCACCGCGAAACGGCTCGCCGTGGCCCGGCAGGACCAGTTCAAAGTCGAGTCTCTTGAGTTTGTGCAGAGTTTCGATCCACTCATCGATGTAGCCATCCCCCATGTAGGACGGCATCGGCATCAACAGATCACTGGTGAAGACGATTCTTTCCTTGGGCAGAAAAACAACGACGTCGCCCCCCGTGTGTCCCCGGCCCAGAAACACCACTTCAATCGCCCGCCCGTCGCGATGGATCGTGAGCTTCTGATCCAAAGTAATATCGGGGGGTACCGGCCGTGTTGTTGTCAGTGACTCCACGTGCGCCCTCGTCCTTTCGAGTGCCGTCTGCAGCTTATCCTTCGCAGCCTCATCCTGTTCCTTCTCGATTCTGGACTCCAGAGCCACAATACCTGCGCGTCCTCGTGAGGCGGCGTTTACAAAGATGGGATCCTTGAGCGGCTCAGCCAGTAACTTTTGGCGTGTGACGTCGTGACCGATGATACTCACATCCGAAGGGAAACCCTCGTTGCCGTGCACATGATCGAAATGAAAATGCGTGTTGACGAGAAACCGGACGGGTTTGTCGGTGAGCTCCTTGATCGACGAAAGCAAGGCCCGGGCCGCCAGGGCTGTGACGTGAGAATCGGCGACGATGACATCCGAGGAAGTCACGATTACCATCGCATTGCTCTGCGTATAAACCTCACCCGTTCCCGAGGCGAAATAGACTCCGGGCGCCACCTCCTTGAGACGATGGGTCTTGGTAACGAACACGCCGTCTGAACCGGGTTCGTCCGCCGACACACCAATTGCGATCCAGGTCACAATCAGTGCCACACAGACAAGCGATAGCCGGGAAAGAGTGTTGTTTCTCATTTAGAGGAATCTCCTTTATCACGAGGCGTCTTCGCGACAAAAACAACGCATGTCGGTCGAGCCCAGAGCCAGGTTCGATTCTGTCCGGTACGGAGTTCGGTCAATCTTACGCCAGCCTGGCGTGGGATGCACCCTATCACTTGCGCCGCGGCCTGCAATGCGCTTTCATGGAGGCATGCAAACCCCTGAACCGCAGACCAGGCTCCTCGCAGGCGTCTTGTTTCTCTTTCTTGGAGCTCACACCCTCGGAGCTCACCCCGTGATGGAAGCCGCGCCGACGAGCAGGTATCTCGTTTACTTCGGAACATACACGCGGGAAGCCAGCAAGGGTATCTACGCGTATCGCTTCGACGCTGCAAACGGAACTTTCACTTCCCTCGGCCTGGCGGCCGAGACGCGTCACCCTTCTTTTCTCGCGATACATCCAAGCCGGCAGTTCTTGTACTCGGTAGCCGAGATCTCGAGCGACGCTGGCAATCCGGCCGGCGGGGTCCGCGCTTTCGAGATCGATCCCAGGACCGGCAAGCTGAAGCTCTTGAATCAGGTTTCCTCACGAGGAGAGGGTCCCTGTCACGTGAATGTGGACGAAACGGGCCGTAGCCTCGTTGTCGCCAATTATCGTGGCGGAAGCGTGGCAGCCTATCCGGTGAACACAGATGGGAGCCTTGGAAAATCCACGGCGTTCGTGCAGCACCGGGGCTCCAGTGTGACGCCCGGGAGGCAGGAAGGTCCCCATGCCCACTCGGTGAATTTCTCACCCGACAACCGGTTCGTCTTTGCGGCCGATCTCGGGCTCGACCAGATTCTTATTTATCGCTTCGATCCGAGCAAGTCGTCGCTGCGCGCCAATGCCCCTGCTTTCGCCAGGGTTGCGCCCGGGGCCGGACCTCGGCACTTCGCCTTCCACCCTTCCGGCCGCTATGCCTATGTGATCAACGAACTCGCATCGACTGTCACAGCATTCGCCTACGACGCCTCCCTCGGCACACTGGAGCAGCGGCAGACGATCTCGACACTTCCACAAAACACAGAAGGACCAAACTCCACCGCAGAAGTCCGGGTCCATCCATCGGGGAGATTCCTCTATGGCTCGAACCGCGGTCACGATAGCATTGTCGTTTTCTCGATTGACACCGAGACCGGAATGCTAACCCACATCGAGAACGTCTCAACACAGGGTAAGATCCCGCGCAACTTCGGCATCGACCCGTCGGGGTCCTATCTTCTGGCAGCCAATCAGAACAGCGATACCGTGGTCACGTTTCAGATCGACTTCAAAACCGGCCGACTCACCGCGACCGGCCAGGTTCTTGCTGTTCCGTCGCCAGTCTGCGTCAGGTTTGTGCCATTGAACTAGGGAATGGAGAAGACCGGGATGAAACGAAAACAAGCTTCTGACTACGATCAGGAATTGCTCGATCTTTATGATGACTACGCCCACGGCCGGGTCAGTCGCCGCGATTTCTTGGGCGGCGCGGCCAAGTTCGCCGTCGGAGGACTGACGGCCGAGGCCGTGCTGACGGGCCTTAGCCCGAACTACGTCTGGGCCCAGCAGGTGGCAAAGGACGACTCGCGAATTGCAACCGAGTACCTCGAATATGAATCGCCGAAGGGTGCGGGGAAGATGCGAGGTTACCTGGCCAGACCCGCGGCCGCGGGAGACAAACTACCGGCCGTGCTCGTCATCCACGAGAATCGCGGATTGAATCCGTACATCGAGGATGTTGTCCGCCGGCTCGGAGCTGCCGGGTTTCTGGCGTTCGGCCCAGATGCGCTGACACCGCTGGGAGGCTACCCCGGAGATGACGACGAAGGGCGAGTACTTCAACGCAAGCGCGACCGGGAGGAAATGATACAGGACTTCATCGCCGCCGCGAAGCTCCTGCAGACCCATGGTCTGTCGAGCGGAAAGGTCGGGGTGGTTGGCTTCTGTTTTGGAGGCGGCATGGCGAATACGATGGCGGTCCGGATACCCGATATCATCGTAGCCGCAGCTCCTTTCTACGGCAGGCAACCCGCAACGGAGGACGTACCGAAGATCAAGGCGTCACTCATGCTCCATTATGCTGAGCTCGACCGGCGGATCAATGCCGGTTTGCCCGCTTTCCAACAGGCACTCAAGGCTGCCGACGTCCGGTACACCGCGTACATATACGAAGGCGCCAACCACGGCTTTCATAATGACACGACGCCTCGCTACAATGAGCATGCGGCCAAGATCGCCTGGAAGCGCACCATAGACTTCTTCGACGCAACCTTGCGTTGACCGGTCGCGCTGAAAATAAGAAGCAGGGGGACCCGGCGCGCCGGACAACCAGCATTATCGAGAACATGAAAAAGCTAGACAAAGAGTTCAAGAATCTGCTCGGGAACCTAAATAGCCGGCAGGCGGGACCGCTCTTTTTTGTCTGCACGGCAGTGCGAATGTCCGCGACGAATGAATCCCTTGATAGGTTCGAGTTGTTCGAGGCCACGTGTTAAGCTAGGGGGATTGAAGGGCTGGCGCCGGCTCGCGTCCGGTTACGGTCGCCTTCTTGCCTTTATAGACAGCGGGAGTCTTCCGCCCGAACCCTGGAGATCGCCGTGAACGATCCTTCGATTGCCGTCTTCATCGATTTCGAAAACTTAGCCCTTGGGGTACGGGATTTAACGGGTGCAAAGACCTTCCAGATCGAGTTGGTGCTCAACCGCCTGCTTGAAAAGGGTCGCGTCGTCTACAAGCGGGCCTACAGCGATTGGAGCAAATACCGTGCAGACGTGCGCGAGTTTCATGCTCAGGGCATCGAACTGATCGATATTCCCCAAAGCAAAATAAGCGGGAAGAACTCCGCCGATATTCGAATGGTCGTGGATGCCATCGATCTCTGTCATACCAAGGAAAACATCGACGTCTTCTCGTTGGTCTCCGGGGACAGTGATTTTTCGCCTTTGGTTTCCAAGCTCAAGGAAAACGACAAAAGGGTGATCGGTTGCGGGATCAGGAGCTCCACCTCACAGCTCCTGGTGGCCAACTGTGACGAGTTCATCTATTATGATGACCTGGTAAGAGCAACTACCAAACAACCACGTTCGACACGACAAACAAAGACGACTCCGCCCCGGAAGCGAACCGTCAAGGCGCCCAGGGCAGCAGACCGGCAGGAATCGGATGAAAAAACCGCAGCGCTGCTCAAGGTCGTGGAGATCATCGGTTCGCTACAGGCAGATTACGATCCCCTTTGGGGTTCGCTGGTCAAGCAAACCGTTCGGCGGGTACGGCCAGGGTTTCAGGAAGGACACTACGGCTACCGGACCTTCGCCGAACTACTCAAAGAGATCGAAAAGCTCGGCTATATCGACCTCGAGTACGACCAAAACCGAGGAAATCACAAAGTGTCCCTGGTCGCCGGTTGATCGTCTGTACGCGGCTTGCGACCCGACGGTTCGCCCCACGGCATAGAGACTATGGCCCGTTCAGCATCGCACGAGAAAATCACCCCCTATCCGGCACCGGATGTTATCGAGCAGGACTATCGGATTGCCTTTCGCAGCAGGCAAGTGAGCTTGCTCGGTCGCCGTGAAGTCATGAGAGGGCGTGCAAAGTTCGGCGGCTTCGGCGACGGGAAGGAGCTACCGCTGGTCGCGATGGCGCGCCAGTTCAAGCCCGGCGATTTCAGAAGTGGCTACTACCGGGACCAAACCCTGATGTTCGCTCTGGGTGAGCTCACCGTACAGGGATTCTTTGCACAGCTGTACTCGCACGTCGACCTGGAGATCGAGACCAATTCCGGAGGGCGGCAGATGCCCTCGCACTTCGCGACACATTCCCTCGACGAGCGCGGAAACTGGCTGGACCTCACCCGAAGATACAACAGCGCGGGCGATATTTCCCCAACGGGATCACAGATGCCGCGTCTCGTTGGGCTGGCCTACGCGTCCTGCCTCTACCGCGAACTGCCGGATCTGAGATCGCTATCCCAGTTCTCTGACAACGGGAACGAAGTTGCCTTCGGCATCATCGGCAATGCGAGCTGTGCAGAAGGCATGTTCTGGGAGTCGGTCAATGCCATCGGCGTGCTGCGGGCCCCCGCCGTGATTTCGATCCTGGACGACGACTATGGGATCTCCGTGCCAAATCGTTATCAACTCACCAAGGAAAACATCTCTGAGCTTCTGGCCGGTTTTCGTCAGAGCAATGAATCACCCGGCTATAACCTCTATAGGGTTCCAGGATGGGATTATGCGGCTCTCTCGCAAGTATACGCCGAAGCCGTCCAGCACGCCCGGCACGATCATATTCCTGCTCTCGTCCATGTCACAGACCTGACACAGCCTCTCGGCCACACCACGTCGGGTAGTCATGAGCGGTACAAGTCCGAAGCCCGGCTGGCGTGGGAGCGCGAGCACGACTGCCTGAAGCGCATGCGGACATGGATGCTTCAAGAACAAGTCACCGACGAAGAGCGCCTCAGGGTCGCGGAAGCAGAAGAAGCCGCACTCGTTGAGAAACAGCTCCGTGAAGAGTGGATCCTGTTCTCGGATGAGCGCCTGAGTGAGCGAGATGAGGTACAGCGGCTGCTGGAGCAGTTGTCGGCAGCCTCGGAACATGGCGAGGCGGTGAGAGCGCTCACGGAGCCCATGAAGCGCGAGCTGGCACCCTCGCGCAAGCTTCACCTGGAAACCATTTTCAAGGCGCTGAAGCTGACACGGTCTGAGACAGTGCCTGAACGAAGCACACTAATCGAGTGGCGCGACCGACATGTGGCGAAATACCAGCTGCAGTTCAGTTCCCATATCACGAGCGAGTCGGAGCATTCTCCACTGCAGGTTCAACGGGTAGAACCCGTCTACTCATCGCGGCCCGAGGAGATCCACGGTTTCGAGATCTTGAATCGGTTTTTTGACCATCTCTTCGCTCGCGATAAACGCGTCCTTCTCTTTGGTCAAGATGTGGGCCCACTGGGCGGCGTCAATCAAACGATGTCTGGAATGCAGTCCAAGTACGGAGACCTCAGGGTAAGCGATGCGGGCATCCGGGAGTCAACCATCGTAGGGCAAGGCATCGGGTTGGCCCTGCGTGGTCTCCGCCCGATTGCTGAGATCCAATACCTCGATTACTTGTTGTATGCGCTTCAAATCATGTCCGATGACCTGGCCACGTTGCATTGGCGCACGGCAGGCAGGCAAAAAGCGCCCGTCATCGTGAGAACGCGCGGGCATCGTCTGGAGGGCGTATGGCACTCCGGATCCCCGATGGCAGGCATCATTCATCTCGTCCGGGGGATGCACGTCGCCGTGCCCCGTGACATGACGCGCGCGGCAGGACTCTACAACACGCTGATGCAAGGAGACGACCCCGCGCTCGTGATCGAAGTCTTGATGGGATATCGAAAGAAGGAACCTGTCCCCGACAATCTGGCGGACATCGCGGTTCCCCTCGGCGTCCCGGAAGTACTCAGATCTGGCACGGACGTGACCCTCGTTACCTATGGCGCCATGTGCGATATTGCCCTTGACGCTGCCGCCACGCTCGCAGAGGTCGGAGTGGAAGTCGAGGTCATTGATGTACAGACCTTGTTGCCGTTCGACCGGTCGGGCATCATCGTCCAGTCCTTGAAGAAGACCAACCGAATCGTGTTTGTCGATGAAGATGTGCCGGGAGGGGCAAGCGCGTTCATGATGCAGCAAGTTCTCGAAGCGCAGGGCGGCTATGACTGGCTCGACTCCGAACCGAGAACTCTGACCTCACAGCCCCACCGTCCCGCCTACGGGACCGACGGAGCCTATTTCTCAAAGCCGAATGCAGAAGGTATTTTCACGCTCGCCTACGACATGATGCACGAAGCAGATCCCGCCCGCTTTCCCAACTTCCTACGAGAGTAGATTTCTCGCGCGCTCGCGTTTACTTCCCTCTTGCTTGAGCCATTCCACGAACCAGTCTCTCGATAGCCCGGACGGTGTTGCGTTCGAGAGCGGCCCCGATGAATGGGGCGATGGCAAACCAGGGCAGCACCCACAACAGGTGAAACCAGCCGATGCCACCGCCAGACAGATTGTTGACGGCCAGGAGAGAAACGACCAGCCCTGGGGGGAAGAGGCAGACGAAAGATTTCATCCTTGCCACGCCGCCGAGAATCGACTCCGACGAAATCCTCGACGAGGAGACCTTCAACTGAATCGATGTGGCACCCATGAGTTCCGGTTGTCTGTTGCTGTGCATGCCAGGACCTTCTGCGACCAGCTCCGTAGGGGAATCACGCTGAATCTCGAAACCAAGAGACAAGAGAGCGGTCCTTGCCACGCCCAGGGCGGTCGTGGCGTCCCCGCTAAACGGCGCAGAGTACTTGTGAACTGTAGAACCAAACATCGATCACCTCCGGGGCTGACCCTGGTCTTGACCGGACCCTTCTTGCGGGCCCTACCTCACTGCATAGACGGGGTCGGACGAACTGGACGATCCAAATGCAACTCAGGGCCTTATCGGCCAGCCCACGTTGTAGTATCATTTGAAACTAAACGATCCCAACGGTTCTATTCACGAGAAAGTACCCATGGTCTATGAATTTACACTCACGGTTGAGCTAGCGGCCTCACCTCGAGACGTATTCGACGAATGGCTCTCCAGCGAAGGGCACACCGCCATGACCGGCGGCGTGGCACACGTGGATCCTAGCATTGGAGGGGCCTTTGACGCATGGGACGGCTACATCACCGGAAAAACGCTCGAGCTCGATCCCGGTCACCGCTTCCAACAGACCTGGCGTACCACACATTTTGAGCCTGGTGATCCCGATTCGATGATCGAGGTGGTTCTGGAGCCCAAAGGAGACTCAACTCTACTGACCTTGAAGCACAGCAACGTTCCTGACGGCCAAACGAGCTACGAAGAATCTGGCTGGCAGCTATACTACTTCGAGCCAATGAAACGCCGGTTCGAGTGGTTGCGGTTGAAGGAATCGGTATAGTCGAGATTCGTCGGATCCTTGTCGTCATTTTGTGGTGTCGAGACCGCGTAAGAATTATTTCTGCAAGGAACAGCGCGCGCTTCGGGAACACATTCGGTCCGAGGAAGACCCTCTCGAGGATACGCTGCGGAGTGTCGTTCGCGAAGAGCTAACCCGGTACGGCAAGGTCGACAAGGATCCGGACTAAGGACCGCTGTTCCCAAACCACGGATTCCCTCAATGTGAATCCACCTTCAGACGTCGTTCGAGAATCCGGATGCCCTCCAGATACACGGCGAGTACATCGCTGAGCTCTTTATCATCGGCAAACGTGCCCTTGGTCTTGATGAAATCGATGCTGTCGCGCATCTCTTGAATCAAACCGCGTACAGTATTTCCGTTGCTTCTCTTTTTTCCGGCGATCTCGACGTAGATCGGGCTGGTATGCGCGCGAATCCGCGCGCCCAGGTCGTTTCTGTTGTTCGTCCAGGGAATGCGGAGCGCAAGCCACCCCGGCTCGTCAAGCTCAAGGGTGAAGTGCAGTGTGGACACGTAAACACCATCCTCTTGCCGAGTTCGCGTCGAGTAGACGATCCTGCCGTTGTAGACGAGCTCCAGACCGAGAAAATCGTTGCGTCCCAGGCCACGGGCACGGACGGCCAGCCGCCGCGGAGCATCCAGTTCGATCGTATCGCCAATCTGGTATCGGCCCGCTTCCAGCTCAAGGACGGGACCGTTCGTCACGAAGGTACGGCCTGCTCTCATAGCGGCCAACCAGCTCTCGGGAGTCATCGGTCCATCAAGCTTCGCGTATGCCATGGTCTGGTCATGCATGAACCAGTCGGTGCCGGTTGAAAAGGGGACCTTGAGGCCGATATCCAGATAGCGGTAGAAAGTCTCCTCATAGTGGAAATGTTCGTCGTGGGTATCGTTGTCGAAGATGTTCTGGGCATGGAGTCTGCCGGATACCCAGCTGGGAATATCTTCGACACCGTAGCTGCCGTGACACCAGACAACCGTCGCGCCCATGTCTCGCGCCCGGTCGATTCCTCGACGCAACGGGATCCCATCGGTACCGGTCTTGTTGAATCGCGGGCCAATACTCACGGGCTGGATGAGCTCGTCGATATCGAGGAGCATGACGTGCCCGTAACCTTCGTTGCGCGTCCAACCATCACCGAAGGGAGCAAAGTTGTGACGGTGCTCTTCCCCGCAACCGTACAGTATGCTGCCCGTCGAAATCGCCTCGAGCGACCTCTTGTCATATTGATTGGTTGTGTAGGTCTTGTCGTAGGAGACCTGCTCGAGATGCGACACGAACAACAGATCCACCTCATCGGCGTCCGGCACAACTTTCAAGTAACGGTCGGCATAGCCCTTCGATACGTCCTTGAGATGAAAATGGGTGTTGCCGCTGTACCAGCCGCGGCCTTGCGCGTCGTGAAAGCGCTTCATCGGGATCGTAATCTCGCCCCGTGTCTTTCCCTCGAAGTTGATCCGGGCTTTGGCCCTGTACCAGCCGAGCCCTCGAAAAGCCTCCACTTCCAGCTCGGTTCGTGCAACCAGCAGTGTCGTGCCCTGGCCGATACTGTACCAATCGTCCCGTCGCCACAGAGCGACCGAAGTCTTGACATCCCTGGGCTGCCAGCGTTGCCGATCGTGTAGGCTGGTGATTCGTACCGTTGCCGCAAGCGGTCGTCCGGTCGCTGCGTCCACCGGCGTCACAGTCAGTCGGGCAAGCTCATCCGTGTCAGGAGCCCTGTTCGATCGTTGTTCGTTCTTGGCCTCGAGAGCCGCGAGGTATCTGCTGCGCGTGTGATCGTGCGCCACAGCAAAATCCAGCAGGGCGGCGATCACTGAGACGAGCGTGAGAATGCTCCACTTGCTCATTGGCTGCCTCCGGGTCCATCCAGATGATCCTCGGTTCTTTGTTGCCGCAGTCTAACATATTCCGATCTTCCCAAAGGCCGCCTCCCACGGTTCCAACCACGTTGAGTTCACTCGCAACATCACTGCAATGTTCCTTGAGTCTTACTAGCCCCAGAAAACTAGAGGGTTCTTGCTTCCACCTGTTCGCACGGGGCATACTGCTGTTCATGTTCCGGTCTTCCAGGTTGATGACCTCTTTTCTTGCAGTCGTCATGCTTCTGGCCGGGTGTGCGACTCCGCGCCAGCAAGAAACCCGGGAAACCCCGGAAATCAACGACAAACCGCTCAATTTTGTCTTGATCCTTGTGGATGATCTCGGATGGAAGGACGTCGGCGTCTATGGAACCGAGTTCTACGAGACACCCCACATCGATCAGCTGGCGAGGAGCGGTATGCGGTTCACCCAATTCTACACCGCAGGGTGTGTTTGCTCTCCCACTCGGGCCAGCATCATTTCCGGGAAATACCCGGCACGTTTGAACATCACCGACTGGATCAGCGGCCAGCAGAAAGGCCGGTTGTTGCCGGCGAGCTATGACCGCCAGCTGCCCCTGGAGGAGTTCACTCTCGGCGAAGCTTTCCAGTCTCAGGGCTATCTCACCGCCTACATCGGGAAATGGCACCTGGGGGACCGGCCATACTTTCCGGGTCGTCAAGGGTTTCGCTATACCCTGGCTGTTGCCGAGGGGGGTTACCCCTCGACTTACTTCTATCCGTACCGACATGCGCAACCTGTGAGGCAAGACGTTCCGGACCTCGAACCCGGCGAAGACGGAGAGTATCTCACGGACCGTTTGACCGACGAGGCGATTCGCTTCCTTGGAGAAAACCGCACCAGGCCTTTCTTTTTGATCCTATCCCACTACGCGGTTCACATTCCGCTGGAGGCAAAAGAACGGCTGATTCAGAAGTACGATTCGAAAGCCTCACAGTTGCCGGACCCGGATCGCCCGGCACTTTTACCCGAGGGCAACCAGGCGACCACAAGGCAATTGCAAGACCACACTGTCTATGCAGCAATGATCGAGAGCATGGACCAGAGCGTTGGTCGCATCAGCTCCGCTCTGCAAGCTCTGGGCATCGCCAAGGACACGGCCTTGATCCTGCTATCGGACAACGGAGGGCTGAGCACCGTCGCGGGCAATACAATACCCAGGTCCACATCGAACTTGCCTTTGAGGGCCGGCAAGGGATGGCTCTATGAAGGTGGCATTCGAGTACCACTGATTGTTAGCTGGCCCGGTGTGACCCGAGGCGGGAGCGAAAGCGATGAACCGGTAATCAGTACGGACCTCTTCCCGACCATGCTGGAGATGGCCGGTCTGAAGCCGAGACCAGACCAGCATCAAGACGGCGTAAGTATCGTTCCCCTGCTGACTGATAGTGGCAGCTTGGAGCGAGAAGCGATCTTCTGGCATTACCCGCACTACCTCGCGGGAAACACGCCGACGGGTGCGGTCCGGGCAGGCAATTACAAGTTGATCGAATGGTTCGAGGATGATCACGTCGAACTGTATGACCTGGCCGAAGACATCGGCGAGGCAAACGACCTGGCCACTCGGATGCCGCAAAAGACCGAACAGCTGCGTGAGTTGCTCCAAACCTGGCGCAAGGATACGGATGCCCGGATGCCGACTCCCAACCGGGAATGGACACCTGAGAATTGAACCACTCCGAATGCGTCGCTCCTCGGCGCGAGAGCATGGCAACACAGGGGTACGCCCGCTGATGCCGTGAGGCAACTAACGATCGGGTCAATACCCTGGCTCGTCCACCGGTGCTTGGCCCTCCGCCTCGAGCCGGCGTCCATATCGGCTGACCTCGTCTTCATGCGGGCAAAGCTGGCCATCCAGCCGCAGTCCACGGTGGACAATTCCCAGGCTAACCGCCACCTGGTCGGCGGCATCGACCCAATGCGGCGTCGTGATGACATTCCACAGAACCGCACCGGGTTGCATCTCATATTGCAGAATGTCGTTCTCGGTGAGCACGGGCGGGCGGGTCTGGTTGAGCTGGCTACGATAGCGCTGATCGATCGTGGTCCAGCGATCCGGCTCTTTCAGACCATTGAAGGTCTTTTTGCCATAACGCTGCCACAGCAGCACGTGCGAACGATCCATGTGATAGTTGGTCGCGCAATCGCGCCCGCTTGTGAAGACTATGGGAAAGAATTCTTTCCAGCTGAAGCCGTGATGCCGCAGTGCCTGACCCCACGGCTCCACCCATTTCTGCAGCAGTCCGTGAAACACCTGTCCGGAGGCATAGAAATCGTCGAGCTGGAAGTTGGCGATGTTGAAGGGTTGCTCCATTGCCTGCTCGATCGGGAGCCTGCGGAACGATTCGGAAATATCGGTCTGGTCAAAGGTCGTGCCCTTGACACCGCTGTAGATACGGGAGCCCGGGCAACGCCGCAGTTCGTCCACGAACTGCTCGACAGGCGGCAGATCGAAGTCAAACTGAGCTACCTCTGGACCAATAAGAAAATTAAGCACGCCGGACCAGTGCTGCTTGAACTGCGGCCAAGTGGTTACCGTTCGATGCATATTCCCTAATCCGATGACCCAGCGACTCGATGGGGAACTTTCCTCGCGGCACGGCGCTCGAGTCGTCTCTGCGATTCCAATATATCACCAAACCGTGTTATGAATGGTTCCAATCATGATCAGGCTACGTCCGGCATTCACTATTGTGCTTCTCGCGCTGCTGCAGGCCTGTGGTTCCGACGATACGTTCCCAAATCGTCCGATCACATGGATCTGTCCATGGGCTGCCGGTGGCGGGACAGACAGTATCTCCCGACAACTCGCCTTTCTGCTGGAACAGGACCTGGGTGTCCCGGTCAATGTCGTCAACGCGACCGGCGGTGGCGGGGTCACAGGGCATACCCGAGGGGCCGTCGCACGGCCTGACGGCTACACCATCACGATGGTGACCGTGGAGCTGAATATGCTTCACTGGCGCGGTTTGACCAACGTCACACATGAAGACTACAAGCCCGTCATGATGGTGAACCAAGATCCCGCCGGTCTTTTTGTACGTACCGATAGCGAATGGAAGTCACTGTCGGACCTAGAGCAGAGCGTTCGTGAGAATCCCCGCAAGCTCAAGGCATCCGGAACAGCCTTCGGTGGCATCTGGCATGTTGCCCTCGCCGGTTGGCTGAGCAAGGTCGGGCTGGACCCTTCCGACATAACGTGGATCGCGATGGGGGGCGCCGCGCCGTCTCTGCAGGAACTCATGGCAGCCGGCCTGGAAATTGTGGTGTGCAGTCCCGCGGAAGCTCAAGTTTTGCTCAAAGCTGGAAAGGTGCGTTGCCTCGGCGTCACTTCCGAGGAGAGACTACCTGCATTTCCGGATCTCCCGACTCTGAAAGAGATGGGGATTGATTGGGCCGTCAGCGCCTTCCGAGGTATTGCGGTGCCTGCGGGTATCTCCGAGAAGCGCATGAGATTTCTCGAGGCGGCGGTGGGACGGGCGGTGAATAACCCAAAGTATCATGAGTTTCTTGCGAATATAGGTGCCGGCCATGCTGCCGTGCCATCAGCCCAATTCAGACCGTACCTGATCCAGGCAGATGAGGATTTCGGGCAAATCATGAGAAGCGAAGCGTTCGCCGGCGTGGAGCGGAAATACGACGCGATGTTTTTTCCCAAGATCATCGTTGCGATGCTGACCGTCTTTCTCACTACTTTTGTTTTGGCCGGCGGCTGGAAGCTTTCAGAAGAGACCACGGCGGTGGGCTCGAAGGCCTTAACCGACATTCTCCTGATTGTTGCCGCGATCTTGTTTTACCTCTTTGCTGCCGAGAGTCTAGGTTTCGTCGTCAGCTCTGTGGTTATTCTCTCTGGCCTCTTTTTACGCATGAAAGTGAGCTGGAGAGTCTTCGTGCCGATCACCCTCATTCTGGTGCCGATCATTTATCAAGTTTTCGCAGTGTATCTGAGGGTCCCGCTTCCTCGCGGTTGGATTGGATGGTAATGGAAGCTCTTTCACAAGCATTTCAACTTGTCTTCACGGATCCTTCTGTTTGGATCGCCATCACGCTGGCGTCGGCGGTAGGCGTATTTATCGGATCGATCCCCGGCCTCACCGCAACCATGTCCGTCGCACTTTTGGTCCCCATCACGTACTGGCTCGAGCCCGTTGTAGCTCTCGCCGCGGTGGTTTCGATGGTCGCGTGCGCCATTTTCGCCGGGGACATCCCAGCGGCCCTCTTGCGTATTCCTGGCACGCCCGCCTCGGCCGCCTACGCCAACGACGCGAGGGCGCTCACGGAGCAAGGGAAATCGGACCTCGCACTTGGAACAGCACTCGTGTGCAGCGTCACGGGGGGACTCATGGGTGCTGTGGTTCTCATCGGGCTGGGTCACCAACTTTCCAGGTTCGCAACCATGTTCAGCGCCGCGGAGTATTTCTGGCTCTACCTTTTGGGTTTGAGCTGCGCTGTCGTCGTTTCAACCGGACCAAAGATCAACGCACTCGTATCGCTTTTCACTGGGCTATTGATTTCTACGATAGGCTTGAGCGCTGTCCATACGGAAGCGCGCTTCACGTTCGGACAGGCGGAGCTCTACAATGGCATCAGCTTCATTCCGGCCATGATCGGCCTTTTTGGCGTCTCAGAAATCCTCAGCAATCTTGTGCGCATGCGGGCCGGCGGCGCAGAGGAAAACCTTTCGAAGAACGAAAGGGTGGTTGCCGGTCTTTTTCAGCGGATGATCGTCCAACCAGTCAGATCCGTTCTTGGGGCTGGCTTTGGAATTATTGCAAGTCGAAAGGGACATGCGATTCGTTCCGGGGGTATCGGCGCGCTGATCGGAATGTTGCCGGGCGCAGGTGGGGATATCGCCGCATGGGTCTCGATGGCTGTTTCCAAACGGTTCAGCAGCAAGCCGGAAGAGTACGGCAGGGGCTCTATCGAAGGCATCGCGGACGCCACGACTTCGAACAATGCCGCCCTTGCAGGTGCCTGGATTCCCGCACTGGTCTTTGGAATTCCCGGCGACTCGATCACCGCTATTGTGATCGGCGTGCTTCTGATGAAGAACATTACGCCGGGCCCGGACATCTTCGCTAAGCAAGCTAGTCTGGTTTACAGCATCTATCTGATCTTCATTCTGGCGAATCTGATCCTCATTCCGATCGGGCTGGTGGCAATCAAAACTGGCAGCGCAATTGTTCGTGTCCCCAGGCGAATTCTGTTACCGACCATTCTGCTCTTTTGTATCGTCGGCTCATTTGCGCTCAACGCCGCCTACTTTGATGTCATCACCATGCTTCTCATGGGACTTCTGGGCTTCTTTCTCGAGCGCCGCCGGATCCCGCTGGCACCGGTGGTGCTGGGGTTGATCTTGGGCCCGGCCCTCGAGGAGCGGTTCATTCAAACGATGACGGGTTCGAGCAATTTCATCGAAGGATTCCTGGCTCCGGCCAGGCCGGTTGCCCTGGGACTGGGCATCGCCTTCTTGCTCTTGTGGGCAACGACAATCGCGGTGAATGTAAAAGGTAGATTCGGCGCGTCTCGATGAACGCGTATCGGGCTGTCTCGCCAGATGGAATGTCACAAGAAGAGCGGGCTACCCTTCAAGCAACTGAAGGAGTCTTCGCTCTTCCTGTTGATATTCCGGACGCCCGTGGGCATTGTCCAGCTCATTGGGATCCTGGATCAGATCGTAGAACTCCACTTCACCGTTTGAATCCAAAATGACTTTGTGTGTGTGGGTACGAATCATCCGCAGGCGGCCAGCCCGCTCTCTCTTGTCCAGGTCCTGTAGTTCGTGTGGCGTCTCGAGCGCGTAGTCGCCAAGGCGCTCCGCGGGACCGAGTTTGCGGGCTTGTTGCCAGGTATACTCTGGATCTCCGCTGCCGTACTCGGAATAGACAAAGGACCGCCGCGGCGCGTCTGGACTCATCGGCAAAGGACGCCCTTCGACACTCGCAGGGACGGGCTCCCCGCAAAGTTTCAACAGAGTGGGCATGATATCTACCTGGCTGACCAGCGCATGCTCGCGGCGGCCTTCCGCCACATTGCCTGGCCAGGAAAGAAGCATCGGCATACGCACCATCGAATCCAGCAGGCTTCCTGTTTTTACGATCAGATGATGTTCGCCAGCGAAGTCGCCGTTGTCCGAGGTGAACAAAACGATTGTGTTCTCCCGCAGTCCCTTCGCTTCGATTGTATCCAGCAGGCGCCCGAGCTCGTGGTCCAGAAAAGCAATCTTACCGCTGTATACACTGAGGTACCGCGCCAGATACTCCCCGGGAATTTCCGTCCCCCGGATGAGATAATCATAGATCTGCATCCGCGTGTTCTTGGTAGCAATCTCCCCCTCGCGAAAAGGCGGCAACGCCAGACGGTCGGCCGACAGCGCATCTGCAAACCTTTCCGGGACTTCGATCGGGCTATGAGGTTCAGGAACTGAAACCCAGAGGAAAAACGGGCTCTGGCGATGATCGTCAATGAATTCAATGGCGCGTTCGGTTGCGAGATGCGTCGGGTAGATCTCATGGGAGAAGGGCGCCGCGGAGGGAGGCATCAGTTCCCCTCCTTGATCTTGTACCCACTTCTGATGCTCGCCAATCTGCCTGGCAAGCTCGGGGCTCAGAGATTCTTTCCAGAGAGCGGAATCCATACCGCAGTCGACCGAGAACCATTTCCCCAGCTGATGCTCTGTGAAGCAGTGATTCTTGCCGAAGAGTCCCACGGAGTAGCCTGCTTCTCGAAACAGCCCGGCCATGCTGACGGAATCCGGCCTCATCAGGTCGTGGTTATGCCGGCAACCGTGCGTGCCCGAATACTGCCCCGTCCACAGCGACGCTCGAGCAGGCAGACAGAGGGGATGGGGGGTGTAGGAGTGCTCATACAGAGTACCGCTGCTTGCGAGCCTGCTCAGGCCGGGCGTCTCCACGGCGTCCGGATTGTAGAGCTTCAGTGCCGTGGCTCGAGGGTCATCCACATAAAACAGTATGACGTTCGGTCTTTCCGAACGGGAACAGCCTATTGCGGCCGTCATGCCGCCGGCAAGGCAGAGTCTTGTGAATTCGCGGCGTGTGGTTTTCATTCCTGCCTAGAGGTCGCAGATGTCCGTCATTCCATCACACACGAATGATCCGTGGCACGGGTGCTCACCACCAACCGAGGATCTTCCACCAGGCCATACCTACACCGAGCCAGACGATCAGGTGAAAAACAGAAACCAGGGCCCCGACCGTGAACCAGCGTGAAGCAGCCAAGTAACCCTGACCGAAGTAGATAATCGTCGGGCCAGTGGAGTAGTTCGTCGTGCATGCGCAAAGGCTCGAGAAGTACGCAATCAAGGCCACGATCAGCATGGGCGGCGCGCCGGCGCTTGCGGCCACGGTAAAGAACGCACCTGCGAACGCCGCGATGTGAGCCGTGAGCATCGAGAATCCATACATCGAGTAGAAGTAGATCAGGGCGAGGACAATCGCTACCGTGATCCCGCCTAGACCGGCCACTCGACCATTCATCTCCACGGCCAGCCAGTCCACCACACCTTCGGACTTGAGCGCATTGGCCATCACCAGCAGACCGCCAAGCCAAAAAAGCGTGTCCCACGCCTTGCTGTTGGCGATGATGTTCTCCCATCTCTCGGTCCCGGTGACAACGAGTACGCCCACTCCAATCCACGCCACCAATCCCGCGTCCAAATTGTGGACCGGCTTCGTGACCCACAAGACGATGAGGAGGACAAAGACTGCGGCCATGGTGATCTGGCCGGATGTCCAGCCCGCCATGGTCTTCAATTCGCGGCGAGCCTGCTCCTGGGCCATTCTGGCGTCTGTGATCGTGGGCTTGTTGATCCGGTAAATGAAAAGAGGAAGCAGCAGTAGGGAAACAAGTCCCGGGACGATCGCTCCCAGGGCCCAACGGACCCAACTGAATTCGACTTGAAGGAAATCTCCCGCCGCCCTGGCCACCAGCGGATTCGCCGCCATGCTGGTCAGAAACATGGCGGCGCTGATGAGGTTCGCGTGAGCGCCCATGAGCATAAGATACTGGCCTGCGCGCGCTGGGTGATCCGATGGTTTGGAACCGAGGGCGAGGGCAAGCGAGTTGACGATCGGCGCCATGATTCCGCCCCCGCGGGCCGTGTTGGATGGCACCACGGGCCCAAGAACAAACTCCGCGGCACACACGGAGTATCCGAGGCCAAGCGTAGATCGTCCCAGAAAGCTAACCAGTCCTAGTGCAATTCGACGGCCCAACCCTGTAGTCTCCATCGCGCCGGCAATAAGGAACGCGGCGACCACGAGCCAAACCGTCTTGTCTCCAAACCCGCCCAATACGTCCTTGTACTTCAGCGTTCCCGTAGTGGATATGATCACAATGGCCAGCAGAACCATCGCGCCCATGGGCAGCGGTCGAACCAGAAAACTGACGATCGTTCCAGCGAATATTCCAAGAACGTGCCAGCCGACCAACGCAATCCCGGGAGGCGGAGGAATTACCCAAGTGATCAGAGGAATCACAGCGCAAAGAGCCAAGCGCCAGGTCAGAAATCCACCAGACTGGGCCATACCTGGGTCTCCAATATTTCGCCGATGAATCTTGGCATTATATGCAATTATCTTCCCCACCCTCAATCTCTGCCACCGACAAGTCCTTCAAGACGTATCCAGAATCACGCCTGTCGCATTGGTGTAGGCGTGCGAATCCACCGCATTTCGGTTATCATTCGAATCATTGGGTCCGGTCCGGTTGCCTTGAAGGAGCACGGAAATTCTAAAGAGATACAGGCGAAAGGTACTGTCGGTATGAAACGAGTGGATAGAGCAGGTCGGCTGATGTCCGGTGTCGCCGGTTTTCTTTTGGCCGTTACCAGTACGGTGGAGGATGGGCAAGCCTGGGCCGAGAAGAGCAGCCCACCAACCGTGTGGCTCGAGAATGTCCGAAGACCCTTGCCTACGCGCATTGAAAACTCGAACTTGCTGGTTGATGCGGCCGCACTGGCTGGACAATTGGGTTATGAAGTCAAGCTCGACCCGAAGCGGCATCCCAAAGTTTTGTATATATGCAGAGAGGATATTTGTCTGAAGCCTTTATCTCTGAAAAACGTCCCGCATCTAGACCCAAAATAAGCGAGGTATGAGCTCGCTCGGAAAATCGTTTGCCTTTTCCGAATATCTCGTGGATTTCAGCTCCTTGTGCGTAACAGGGAAAGCAAAGAGAAACACAAGAGACAAACCTTCCATTGGTTGTCTGGATCACTTGATCTTGTTTGTCTCTGTTATGCCCTTCCTTTCGCCCGCCACTCTTGCTCCGCCGGGGGTACGGGCTCACCCGCCGGCGAGGCGCCTTCAAGTAAACCTGAGTTGCCTGATATAGTCGAACGTCGCCAAAAAGGTTTCGAGATGCTTGCTATAGGCCAATATCCTGTAAACGAGGCGACGACCGGTTCTTACAATCTGACAGGGTATTTGCACAAAGTTCACCAGGAAGCGTTTGAACTCCATCCTCAAGATATCACGACGTACTGTCGGCGCCTGCGTCACCAGGCCATACCAGGCCTTCAGATTCCACGCCAGCGATGCGATGACCATGTAGGCCCAGTTCGATACCAGACTGTCCGAAGGCATCCTCAAGGCGTTCACTCCACTCTTGAGCTGACCGATGACGTTTTCCTGGTTGCAGCGATCGTTGGCAAAAAGGACCACTTCTCCCATCGTCATCTCCCGATCGTTGGTGATGTAGAAGAAGTACCGGACCTCATCAAACAGCCGGTGCTCCCCCTTTTCGATCGTGAGGTTCTTCCGAACCACAACCATGCGATAGGTTTTCTTACAGTGTCCGGGACGATAGTCAAACTCGGCGACCTGCTCGCTCTGCAGGCGGATGTTCTTGAATTCTCTCTCCTTGATTACTTGTTCTTTGACGTTTTCCGGACGGCGCCGTTCTTCGCTCTTGACCTCATAACGAGGAGGCCGCTCGAGCGGTTTCCATTGTCTCTCCGGCAGGGCATCGGCCATCCCGACCAGGTTCGGCTTGGCGTCATAACCAAAGACAAAACCAACCCGCTCGTCCCAGCGATCGAAGTTTCTCGTCAGCGAGAAATCCGTGTCGCCCCGAAGCCAGACCTTCGTAAACACCGACGACACCAGATCGATTGCCCGGTCCATCCACTCGGCCGCTCCGTCGGAAGAGGGACGGTTGCCCGGCCGATTCATCAGATAGAGGACCTCATTCGTATTGGCCAAGGTCACGATCAACGGTGCGTAACCCCAGATCCCGTTGTAGGCAATGTCCATTCCTTCCTTGCATTCCCCCAAGGTTCCGGCGACGGTCCCGTCCACGTCGATGATGGCCTCCTTCCGGAAGGAAGCATCCTGCAACTTCCACACCTTGGTTCGGGTTTCATTGATGGTTTCCTGAAGTCCGAAGATCCAATCCTCATCGAAACGACGGAGGAAATCTCCAGCCGTCGTGGGATCCGGAATCCTCTCGGCTCCCAGTCCGTTCATGTAGGTCTCATCCTGGCGCAACCGCTCGATATCTTCGAGACAGGTTCCACCCGACAAGACGTTGTATGCGATGTTCAGTACATGATCGGATTCCCAGTAAGGAAAGTGGTACTTGAGCAAAACGATGTTTCTGTTGATATCTTTGTCCAATCCAAGCTTACACACGAGCTTGTGAATGGCTCCGATACCACCAGATCCGATGGCGCGCGTTCTCTCGGCGATCTCGTAGTAGGTGTTGGAGTCCTTGAACATAGGATCGGACCGGTCCTCAAACTGATTTCTTTCCAACCGGCGTGTAAGATTTTGCTTGTCTCGGAGGAGGATTCTGTGGTTTCTTTTATTCACCTGGAATGTGCTCCTTTCGGGATGTCTTGTAAGTATATCAAACGCATTTTATCCCGTAACGGCGCACGTTCCAGGGCTTTTCTTCCTCCTCATGCAAAAAATCACGCTGGACTAAGGTCTAGAGGAAGGGGATCACATATTTGTGAGCGCACAGGAATTGGCGCCGGTGCTCGGCCTGGTCATTTCGAGGGAGGGTCCGGTAACCACCCTTTCAAAAGGGAATTATAAATAAAGGTTGACAGATCCTGGTTGACGCTGTATGCTATTCCTATGATGAAGAAAGCACCAGGACGATCCCACCGAGAAGGGCTTTCCCTTATTGAACTCTTTGAGATGTTCCCATCTGAGAAGGCCGCTGCCAAATGGTTTGAGGACGTACTTTGGCCAAACGGTCGATGCTGCGGGAAGTGCGGGAGCACCAGAACTCAGCCAGCCAGCCATAAGAAAATGCCCTATTGGTGCTCGGATTGCCGAAGCTATTTCAGCATCAAAACCGGAACGTCCATGGCAAATTCCAAGGTTCCCCTTCGCAAGTGGGCCTTTGCCATCTACATCTGCCTGACCAACCTTAAATCCGTGTCGAGCATGAAGCTCCACCGGGATATCAAAGTGTCTCAGCCTACGGCTTGGTTTATGTTGCACCGCATCCGCGAAGCGTGGGGTGACGAGCCCAGCGGTGACTTTGCAGGTCCAGTTGAAGTGGACGAGAGCTACTTCGGGGGTCGCCGCCGAAACATGAGCAACAGCCGCCGCAAGGCACTGGCCGATACGGGCCGTGGTCCTGTTGGAAAAACCGCCGTTGTCGGAATCAAGGACCGGGCCACCAAACAAGTCCGGGCCAAGGTCACACAGCGGGTGGACTCGGAGAGCTTGCAGGGATTCGTGAAGGATAACACCCTGCCAGGAGCCCAGGTCTACACGGACGACGCAACCGCCTATGATAGCTTGCCGTTCCCCCATGAGTCAGTCCGGCACAGCGTCTCCGAGTACGTTAACGACATGGCGCACACGAACGGGGTGGAAAGCTTCTGGGCCACGCTGAAACGAGCGCACAAGGGCACGTTCCACAAGCTGTCACCCAAGCACCTGAACCGCTACGTCCAGGAGTTTGCGGCCAAGCACAACATGCGGGACTCAGGAACGCTTGCGCAAATGCGGGACACGGTTGCTAGGCTTGTCGGCAGGAACCTTCTCTACCGTGACCTGATCGCTGACAACGGCCTTAGCCGGTTTACTCGGGACTGAGCGACGAAACAGGGCCTTCGCCAGCTTCTCTGGGGTTGCGCCTTTGAGGTCTCGCTTTGGATCTAACATCGGTGGTCTCATGGTAGTATAATCCTATTTTATGACTATGAATGAGATACATCACATTAACATTGTCTTTGATGCCTCTGGGTCGAAAGAGATCCAGGCTCTTAACGAGATAGCGTCAGCCCTTCAGTGCTCGCCTGATCTTCTTGATCGCCTTCGCTCGCTCTTCGGTGATTCCCTTGACAACATCGAGGAATTGATCGGAGCTCCAATTTGTTCTTGCACCACAGTCGCAGACAAAGTGGTCATTAGACTTGAGCCATCCGTAGTTCTTTCCGATCTTCTTTCCGCAGTTCGAGCATTTCAACGACGGGATGATTGTGTTGGGGTCAGTTAGGGACACCTTTCCCTCCGATCCTGAGTTTCACTCTCAGGTACTCCATACCCCGATCCCCTTTGATCCGGTTGCAATTCCCGCACAGTAGTTGCAGGTTTTCGATGTGATCCGTCCCTCCGTCATTACGGGCGATGATGTGATCCACTTCCAGGTTGCGTAGCTCGAAGTGAGTCCGACACCCGTTGCAGTGGCCTTCTTGCTCCCCGTAGATCTTCTTTCGGTTGGCATCGGAGTTGTACCTAGGGGTCGTTCCCAGGTCCGTGCGTTTGGGAATATCCGTTCGGAGGATGACTTTGTAGAACAGGCCCAGCTCGTCCCTCATTCTCTGCTGAACCAGGTCGGCGGCCTTGGGAGAGATGTCGATTCCTGACCAATGACGGCCTAGAACCTGGGCAGAGATACAGGTTGTGGCACACCCACAGAAAGGGTCTAGCACTATGTCTCCCTCGTTGGAGGAAGCCTTGATAATCCGGTCTAGTAGGTCCAGAGGCTTCTGCGTGGGGTAGCCGACACGCTCCTTAGCCTGAGAATTTATCGGACTAATGTCTGCCCAAATATCGGCCGCCGCCTGTCCTGGAATCTCATCGAGGTATCGTTTTTTCTGTGGAACCTTGCTATCGAAATAGATGTAACCCTTTCGATCAAGTTCCCGCATCTTTTCTTCTGTGTATCGCCATGGCCTTGTCACGCCATGGAATGCATATACAGGGCCGCGCCCACCAGGAGGGTTTAGGTTGTCTAGCCTGAATCTTCCCCGAGAGTCCTCATGGGTAAACTTCGATTCGATGTAGTCCTTCGAGTAGGGGACGGTCTGGCGATTGAACACGCAGTCCTTGCTCTTAGAGTAAAATAATATGCGGTCGCTGATTGCCCCGAATCGGTGGGCGTCGGCATGGAAGTTAAAACGTTTCCAGACAATCTCGTTCCTAACGTTTCCTCTCCCGAATACCGCATCCATGACCAGCTTGAGGTAGTGGCTCATGGTGGGATCACAGTGGAGATAAATTGAGCCTGTTGGTTTTAGAATCCTCCTAATTTCTAGGAGGCGGGCAGCCATGTAAATCAGGTAGGACTTGTCACTGTCCGTCATGGCTGCCAGCAGAACTCGGTAGAGTGCCGGGTGCTTGGCCTCGATCAGGTTCACCCACTCGACGTTGATATCCGTGAGGGTCCAGGTGTCCTTGAATTCGGCTCCAGCGGCCTTGGAGCCTATCGGGGCGGCATAGTTGGACTTAGAGTTAAACGGAGGGTCTAGATAGATAAGGTCCACGGACTCCGAGTTTAGCCCGCGAAGGATGGGTAGGTTGTCGCCCGTCCACAGCGTGCGGTCTTTGAAGTTGGACACGCAGAAGAATTACCATGGGGCAAGGCGGTGCGTCAACCTTTATTTATAATTCCCTTTCAAAAAGACAGGATCTCGGCGGAAAGCGCGACAAGTTCTTGGAATGGGGACCCGGAAGGGGCTACGCCGTTGGCGAAACCCTGCCAGATGTTCCTTTGTACGACATGGAGGGTCAGGAGCACCGATTTTCTGAATACTTGGGGCGGCAGTACATTCTATATTTCTGGGCGTCTTATTGTACCTGCCGGGAAACATGGCCAAGTGGTGCAGGAATACGCCTACCGAAAATCCGAGACCTATCGTCCGTTCTTTGACGACGTCCTAGAAAAGCTGCTGAAACCAAAGGGCCAGCTGTTGCCCCTCACCGATGAAGTTAGGCAACAATGGAAACCGGCCGGCGCCGGGCTGAGTCTTGCATCCATGGAGGCCCTCATCGCACGGTATGACAAAAACCCGGAGAATCTCCAACTTGCCTTGGATCTTGGCATCCAATACAGCTCCCAGGGACTAATCGAAGAAGCCAAGAAGATACTGGAACGAACCGTTCGCTTATACGATCTCAAGGTGGTCGCCACTTCACAAGATTCGAGGAGAATCGTCTTGCTGAGTAGGGTTCTACTGCTGCTCTCTCGCACGCAGGTAGGTCATCCCAAAGAGATGATCCGTTTGGTGCGGCTGGCCTTTTTCGTCTACCCTGTATGGAACCTCGGCGAGCAACTGTGCATCCTGGTGGACCCTGAAAAATTCGACGGTGGCATCGACAAGACCTTTCGTCGCGATTTCGTCAAGGTTCGGATGAAAAAGGAAAGGGACGCCTGGCTTGCATCGGACGAGTCCAGCCGGACCGCGCTCGGCTCGCGATGAACGGAATAATCTCGGCCGCTGATTTCCTGCTCGGACCACTAGACCGAATCAAGGCGCCCAAAACATCATTCATGCGCTCTGATTCAGCTCGTTGACAATTTTCAGCCCATAAAGCGTGAGCCACGGGGCAACGATCTCGATTGTCTCGGTCTCCTGAGCGATCAGCTCGACGAGGCTTCCGGTTCCTATGGTCTTCATATTAGCCCCAAGCTCCTTGCGGAAGCGCGCGACCATTCCCTCAACCAACCCGACGTAGCCGAACAGCATCCCCGATTGGATGGACTGAACGGTGTTTCTCCCGACCGCCGCGGGCGGGCGCAGCAGCTCCACTCGCTGCAGCTTCGCGGCACTTTGGAACAGTGCATTCGCCGCGATCAAGATACCGGGAGCAATCGCCCCGCCAAGGTAGTCTCCGTCGGCTGAGATGGCATCGAATGTTGTTGCTGTTCCGAAGTCCACGATGCAAGCCGGTCCCCCGTAGAGCTGTCGAACTGCCACGGCGTCCACAACGCGGTCGGCTCCCACCTGACGCGGGTCTTCGTATTTGAGCCGAACGCCCGTCTTCACGCCGACATCCACAACGAGTGGCTTGTGCCCCAGGTACCGGGTGCACGCAGCCACGAACGTGCTGGTGAGCGGCGGGACGACAGATGCCATACAGACTCCCTTCACCTGGTTCGACTGAATACCAGCGTGGGAGAGAAGATGACTCAGGTGCAGCCCGTACTCGTCCTCGGTGCGCATATAGTCAGTGGCTAGCCGCCAGTGGGGACCGAGGCTATCTCCGTCGAACAGCCCGAGCGTAATGTTCGTGTTTCCAATATCAATTGCCAGCAGCACCGTGTCCCTCCATTTCAACAATCCCTGTACTTGGCACCGAGCCCAATACGACGATCTTCTCGACCTGAGCCATGCCCGCACAGGGCCCGGGCACTTTCCTCACCTCTTATAAACGCCCAGACGGCAACACCAGGTTATCGATCAGCCGTGTGCTGCCAATCCGCACTGCCAGAGAAAGCAGGGCTCGGCCCTCGACTCGGGCGAGCTCAACCAGTGTCGCCGGATCGGCTAGAGAGACATACTCCGTCTTGGCCAGAGGTTCCCTCGATAGCGCCGTAACCACGAGCGATCGGAGATACACAGCGTTGCGCTCCCCTGCTTCATACTCTGCACTGGCAGCCAAGAGCGCACGATATAGGATGCACGCGGCGCTACGCTCCTGCGGACACAGGTAAGCGTTCCGGCTGCTGACGGCGAGCCCATCCGGATCCCGCACTGTCGGGCAAACCACAATCTCTAGCGCGAAGTTCAAGTCGGCAACCATTTGACGGATCACCACAATCTGCTGTGCGTCCTTTTGGCCAAAGTAGGCCCTGTCGGGCGTGAATACGTTAAACAGCTTCGTCACCACGGTCGCCACTCCCCGGAAGTGCCCGGGACGGTGGTGACCCTCGAGCCTGCAGCTGAGCTCGTCCAGAGAGATGTGCGTCTGAAAGCCTGCGGGATAGACGACCTCAGGCTTTGGGACCCACACCAGATCGACACCCATCGGCTCCAGTATTGCTAGATCTTGCTCGAGGTTGCGCGGGTATTGCCCCAGGTCCTCGTTTGGCCCGAACTGCGCCGGGTTAACGAAAATGCTCACACCAACGCTGTCACATTCCGACCGGGCCTGCGTGATCAGGGAACAGTGCCCCGCGTGCAGAGCCCCCATGGTCGGGACCAGACCGAAGGGGCCCGGCAGCTCCGCGCGCCTCCTTCGCAGTTCATGGATGTCTTCTACAATCTGCATCGCCCATTCCCACTACTCAGAGAGTGCGTTCGTATCCATCTGTCCCTGCCGCGCTGCCATCATGAGCGTCCAGAGAACCTCGTTGACCGGAGTACGGACCGCCAGCCGGCGACCTTCCAGAACGACGGCTCCGTTAATGGCGTCGCACTCTGTCTGCGCCCCGCGACGCAGATCCTGGAGCATGGAGGAAAGGTTTGTAGCCGTCCGGAGGGCAACCTCCCGTACCCTGGCAGTCGGATCATCGAAAGGAAGTACAGTCCCCCGTGCGTGCGCCACGGCCGCGCATTCCATAGCCGACTGTCCCATCAGCTCCGCCGCCCCCGGAAGCTTGAGGAGCGAGCCGGTCGGAACGTCGAGCAAGGCCGTCAGAGCGTTGATCCCACAGTTGACGACTAACTTGCCCCACAGGAGTGACTCGGCCTCTTCCGATGGACAACTCGATGCCTCCATACCGGCACGGGCGAATAGCTCCGCGATCCATGGTGGACCCGCGATATGGGTCGGGCCCTCGCCTCCCGGACGCACCTTTCCAGGTTCGAGGAGGGTCGCGCCGAGCGTGGTCACTCCAAGGTGGGCAGAAGGTCCGAGCCTCTCGAGATTGCCGAGACCGTTCTGCAATGTCAGGACTGCTCCTCCGGGAGCAACGAGCGAGTCCAGCCGCTCGGCAGCCCGTTCAGTCCTCCATGACTTGACCAGTACGATGACGAGTTTTGCTGGGGTGATCGGTTCTTCCGCAAAGGCAGCGCCAACGCTGACGGACTTACAGGATGTTTCTTCAGATACCAGAATGCCATGTTCGCGGATCGCCTCGACAGCTTCATTCCAGCTTCCGACGAGCGTTACCTCGGCAAATGGTGCGAGCCTGGATCCGACCAGGCAGGCCATCGCTCCAGTCCCCAGGATGGTCACGTGCATGGTTTCACTCCTGGCTGCTGTCGGTGACGGACCGGCGCGTCGCGCCGGTCACTTGGAACGGAAACAGCCCAGTCGAACACCCACGATACGATTTTTACGGTTTTGTTAAATGACACAAATAGCCAGATCCAAGAGCTGTTTCCTAAGAGGCGTCAGCCCGTGTCGGAATCCTGTGATTCTCTTTGGTAGATAGGTCTTCGATTACCCCCTGAAACTCCTTTTCATCGATTTGACAGCCATGTTCTGCCGCCGGGAAGCGCCGATGCCTCACCTCTTCGCAGAACCGATCAAACGAGCGTTCCATTTCGAGCCCAAACTCGGCATACCTACAGGCAAACGGTGGGGTGAACCGATCAAACATTCCGAGTAAATCATGAGTTACCAGCACCTGGCCGTCACAGCCACTGCCGGACCCTATGCCGAGCGTGGGGATACTGAGTCGTGCTGTGATTAGCTTCGCAATCCGGTCCGGTATTCTCTCCAAAACGACCGCATAGCAGCCGGAGTCCTCGAGGATCCTGGCATCCTCTATCAGTCGGAGCGCCGCTTCGCGGGTGCGCCCCTGGATCCTCCAACCGCCCAGCTGGTGGACGCTCTGCGGCGTGAGACCGATGTGTCCCATGACGGGCATCCCTGCTTCGACGATAGCCTGCACGGTTCGGGCTACGTTGCGGCCTCCTTCGAGCTTCACCGCGTCCACGTGCGCCTCTTTCAAAAGTCGTCCGGCATTTCGCACGCCCTCGGTCGGCGATACCTGGTATGAAAGGAACGGCAGGTCTCCGACGAGATGCGCGGTGCGAGCACCGCGGGCCACGGCCTTGCAATGATGAATCATGTCCTCCATCGTCACGGGCAAGGTGTTCTCATAACCCAGCACGACCATCCCCAGTGAATCGCCGACAAGAATGGCATCGATGCCCGCCCGGTCAAGGGCCCGTGCCGTTGGATAGTCGTAGCCGGTGAGCATGACGATGGGCTCGCCACGCTCTTTCTTGACCCGTAGGCTGGGGATGGTGACTTTATTCCGGCTGGAAACAGGTGAAGTCGACATGGGCTATCTTCTCCTTTGAGTAAGAGGCCGCTTCCCGTCGATCAAGAGTAGGTATTTTTCTCGCTCTGCCGTCTCGGTCGCTACGCGATACGAGCGGCAGCGAAAATCAAAACCTGTTTCTCCTGATCAACACATCACTCCTGTTAAGGTCAACCCCGTCGCATGAGAGGCCGCGCCAGACGGTCGACTAAATCATTATTACCCCGTCTTCAAAGAATCCGCAACCGTTCCTCGATCTCTGGCGAATTATCCCCGTCGTCCGGCCTGCGAGCCAGAGCGTTGTCCGGCAAGACTGCCACATTGCGGACGAGCTATCCGTGCATGCGCATGAGGGTTCTTGACTGGGCCGCGTTAGAACCATTAGGCTTTCAAAAAAGTAAAGTGTGATCCGTCCACTGGAAAGGCCAACCTTATGAAGAGGATCCTTGGGGCAAGTGCTCTTCTACTATGTCTGACTCCAGTGTTTGGCAGCGAAGAGACCGTGCCAGGCCTCTCCAGACTCGGTGAGCTTTTCGATGAAGGCCCCCGCCTCAAGCCGTGGCGCATGGAAGGCCTAGGGAAAGTTGAGTTTACCATCACGACTTCGGCTCCCGAGGCCCAGCAGTGGTTCAACCAGGGGGTCGCTCTGCTCCACGTGTATTTCTACAACGAAGCCGAACGAGCCTTCCGCTGGGTTCTGAAGCTCGATCCGGATTGTGCGATGGCCTATTGGGGGCTTTCGATGTCGACTAACGGGAACCGGGCCCGGCGATTCCTTGACATGGCCCTCGAGCTCAGGAACAAGGTGAGCGAACGCGAGCGGCGTTGGCTCGAAGCCTGGGACGCGCGTACAGTGGCCGATAGCGTTGAAGAATTGACGCATCGTATCAAAACCGGCCCGCTACGCGAGCGGGAGTTCACGCGAAGGCTCGAACGGCTCTTGCTGGACTACCCGAACGACGTTGAGTTCCGCGTTTTTTACGGACACGAATGCTACCGGCGAGCTCGTCAAGGCCGCCATTCCGCCGACAAGCGGGCGCCGGACCGCCTCGCCTGTGAAACGGTACTGCAACAAGTCCTTGAAGCCAACCCTGACCACCCCGGGGCGCACCATTACCGCATTCACAACTGGGATGGTCCAGATGCCACCGCTGTGACCGACAGCGCTCATCATCTGGGAAAGATTGCCCCGGACTCGGGCCACGCGCTGCACATGCCCGGGCACATCTTCAGCGGTCTCGGCATGTGGCATGAGGCCGCCATTGCCCAGGATACCGCCAATCGAGCAGAGCTGGCCTACCAGCAAAAACACAACATGCTGCCGTCGGCCTCCTGGAACTATCGCCACAACCGCGACTACCTGTGCTATGTGCAAGAGCAACTCGGTCTGGCGGAGGATGCGCTGCGGGGCGCTCGTGAACTGTCGCGCGCTGCTTTTCTGCCTCGGGAAGCGCACTCTTTGCAACGGGCACTGATCAAATTCGCCCGCTGGGAGGATCTGCTAGGCGATGATGCGCCTCCATGGGACGACAAAGACCTCTGGGCACGGATTCACAAGCTTCACGGGCGCACTCTGGCTCAGCTCGGCCTCCGAGAGATCAAGGCAGCACGTGAAGAGTTCGCTGCTTTTCGTAAGCTCGGGGACGAAGTGGAAAAGAGTGGCCCGATTAATAGAATGCTTTATGCTTTTCAGTCGCTCGAGCTACGCGCACGTTTTGCCTTGGCCCAGGACAAGGTCCACCTCGGCTTGCGACTTCTCACCGAGGCTGCGGAAAAGGAGGCCGAGTTTCGAGAACATCAGAACGACCCACCTCACGACCAACACTTTCTTTACAACGCCCTGGGATGGGAGTACCTGAAACGTCATAGTTCGGAACTGGCGGCCCGGGCTTTCGAAAAAACACTCGAGACGGTCCGCAACGACGGTTTCGCGCTTGCGGGTTTGGTTGAGGCCTATCCCGCCATGGACGAGCGCAACAAGGCTCAGGAAGCGTATTCGCGACTCCTGCACGTATGGTCGCAAGCCGACCCCGGATTGAAATGGCTCGAGCGCGCCAAGGTCGCCGCCGAGGCTGCCGGACTCGATCCCACCCCGAGGGATGTCTCACCTCTGCCGCAGCGAATGTACGCCCCAAACAAACTACCTTCGGTCGGTCCAAAGGAATGGCGGGCCAATCCGGCTCCCGGGCTGGAGGGTATCAATTCCGAGAAAGAAAAGGTGACGCTCGAGGACTACCGGGGCAAGATTGTCGTGCTGGTGTTTGCCGCCGGTGCCGACTGTACATCGTGCTTGTCAGGCCTGGCCAAACTCGCCGAGAAGGCCGAAGAACTTGAAAAAAGAAATGCAGTTGTCGTGGCAATTGCTCCGGAACAGCCGAAACTCTTGGCCAGGGTCAAGGCAGAACAGAAGCTCCCGTTTGCTCTGCTTTCAGACCCTCAGTGGAAAAGCGGCAAGCGATTCAAGTCCTATGACGAATTTGAGGAGATACGACTCAACTCTACCGTGCTGATCGACGCCCGAGGCGGTGTCTACTGGGCAAAATACGGGGGCAAACCCTACGAGAACATCAACAAGCTCCTTGAGCTGATTGATAGAATGGGCCAATAGGAAGAGCTCTGATGATGAAACTTCCGGAGTCTGAACTCATTTGACTATCCCGGCAGAGAACAGACGGCTCCCACGATGCTCTCCACAAGGCTGCAGAGCGAAGCGGCTCGCCCAACGAATCGCCCCTTGTGTTCGACCGGACGTGATGGAGCGAAAACAGAGATGCTGAAAGCAACGCTCAGAAGGCACATCGGGGATACTCCTCTCTGGGAAATCCTCCGGCTGGCCCGGCGCCCTTTTGCCTACGGTTGGCTCCCGGTCCGTCATGCATATCAAAGGGGGAAGAAAGTACCGACAACGCAGGATGACGTGAAACTAGAGCTGGAGACCAACCACTACAAGTCTAGCCACAACGTCCACGACCTGCCGGAAATCTTTCACTACTGGTCGAACAAGTACCTTCTCCCGAAGCTTTCCTTCGGGTTTCGGAACCCTACCGAGTTCTTTTGTCTGTACATGCAACGTCTGTGCCGTTCGTTCCACGACGAGACATGTCGATTTCTCAGCATAGGTTCCGGCAATTGTGATTTTGAGATATCCATTGCAGAGAGGCTACTCGAGTCCGGCGTGTCGAACTTTCGGCTGGAATGCCTAGATGTCAACCGGCAGATGCTCCGGCGTGGGAAAGCACTGGCAAAGCAAAAAGGTCTGCGCCATTGTACGCGTTTTGTTCATGCCGACATCAACCGCTGGCGCCCCAAGGGTTCGTATCATATGGTCATGGCGAACCATTCTCTACACCGCATCACCGATCTGGAAGTTCTCCTTGACAAGGTGCACGAGGCGCTACACCCGGGCGGTTACTTCGTCGCCGATAGTACGATTGGCCGCTCTGGCCACATGCGATGGCCAGAGGCGCTGGCGATTGTCAACCGCCTCTGGGCGGACTTACCCGAGAGGTACAAGTACAACCACCAGTTGAGGCGTGTCGAGAAGGAGTATGAGAACTGGGATTGTTCACAGGAGGGATTCGAAGGAGTTCGAGCTCAAGATATCCTCCCATTGCTCTTGCAGAAGTTTCATTTCGAGCTCTTCATTGCCTTTGCGAATGTGATCGAAGTCTTCATAGATCGAAGCTTCGGGCATAATTTTGATTCCACGTACTTCTTTGATCTGGAATTCATTGATAAAGTGCATGCCATCGACGAGTCGAGTATCGAAGCTGGCGTGATCAAGCCTACCCATATGATGGCGGCCATGACCAAGCACCCAAGGGGCGAGACCAGGATCTACAAACACCTCTCGCCTGAGTTTTGCGTGCGGATGACAGACACAGCCGAGACTTTATCGCTAACCACCTGAACGCGATCCTGCGCTTTCGCGAACGACGCGGGTTACACTCGCTGTGTCGGGAGAAGATAGGAACTGTGGTTTCAATGTCCTCCCCAAAAGCCAAACACCAGACGTGACGTCGATACGTCCAAAGTGATCTCAGTGGTCCCTATTGGAAGGGCGCTTTCGGATTCCTCGAGTGGAGCGAAAATGTGGAAGTTCAAATTACTTTGAGTAGTCTCACGGAATGGAAGGACTGGCTCGCCAACAATTCTTGGGCTGTCGACCCACACTATATAGACGACCTCGTTGCCTGTACCAAGATTCACGGCATTCTGAGCCCCTTCCTCGGACGTCTCCCCGCCGCTGACATCCAGGTCCTGGATTCGAACTACCGAGAATCTCTTCTCGCTCGCGGTCTTAACCCTCGCGCCAGAGCTGTACTCGACTACATTGCCGAGACTCCCGAAGCTAGGCCCAAAATAAGCGAGGTATGAGCTCGCTCGGAAAATCGTTTGCCTTTTCCGAATATCTCGTGGATTTCAGCTCCTTGTGCGTAACAGGGAAAGCAAAGAGAAACACAAGAGACAAACCTTCCATTGGTTGTCTGGATCACTTGATCTTGTTTGTCTCTGTTATGCTCTTCCTTTCGCCCGCCACTCTTGCTCCGCCGGGGGTACGGGCTCACCCGCCGGCGAGGCGCCTTCAAGTAAACCTGAGTTGCCTGATATAGTCGAACGTCGCCAAAAAGGTTTCGAGATGCTTGCTATAGGCCAATATCCTGTAAACGAGGCGACGACCGGTTCTTACAATCTGACAGGGTATTTGCACAAAGTTCACCAGGAAGCGTTTGAACTCCATCCTCAAGATATCACGACGTACTGTCGGCGCCTGCGTCACCAGGCCATACCAGGCCTTCAGATTCCACGCCAGCGATGCGATGACCATGTAGGCCCAGTTCGATACCAGACTGTCCGAAGGCATCCTCAAGGCGTTCACTCCACTCTTGAGCTGACCGATGACGTTTTCCTGGTTGCAGCGATCGTTGGCAAAAAGGACCACTTCTCCCATCGTCATCTCCCGATCGTTGGTGATGTAGAAGAAGTACCGGACCTCATCAAACAGCCGGTGCTCCCCCTTTTCGATCGTGAGGTTCTTCCGAACCACAACCATGCGATAGGTTTTCTTACAGTGTCCGGGACGATAGTCAAACTCGGCGACCTGCTCGCTCTGCAGGCGGATGTTCTTGAATTCTCTCTCCTTGATTACTTGTTCTTTGACGTTTTCCGGACGGCGCCGTTCTTCGCTCTTGACCTCATAACGAGGAGGCCGCTCGAGCGGTTTCCATTGTCTCTCCGGCAGGGCATCGGCCATCCCGACCAGGTTCGGCTTGGCGTCATAACCAAAGACAAAACCAACCCGCTCGTCCCAGCGATCGAAGTTTCTCGTCAGCGAGAAATCCGTGTCGCCCCGAAGCCAGACCTTCGTAAACACCGACGACACCAGATCGATTGCCCGGTCCATCCACTCGGCCGCTCCGTCGGAAGAGGGACGGTTGCCCGGCCGATTCATCAGATAGAGGACCTCATTCGTATTGGCCAAGGTCACGATCAACGGTGCGTAACCCCAGATCCCGTTGTAGGCAATGTCCATTCCTTCCTTGCATTCCCCCAAGGTTCCGGCGACGGTCCCGTCCACGTCGATGATGGCCTCCTTCCGGAAGGAAGCATCCTGCAACTTCCACACCTTGGTTCGGGTTTCATTGATGGTTTCCTGAAGTCCGAAGATCCAATCCTCATCGAAACGACGGAGGAAATCTCCAGCCGTCGTGGGATCCGGAATCCTCTCGGCTCCCAGTCCGTTCATGTAGGTCTCATCCTGGCGCAACCGCTCGATATCTTCGAGACAGGTTCCACCCGACAAGACGTTGTATGCGATGTTCAGTACATGATCGGATTCCCAGTAAGGAAAGTGGTACTTGAGCAAAACGATGTTTCTGTTGATATCTTTGTCCAATCCAAGCTTACACACGAGCTTGTGAATGGCTCCGATACCACCAGATCCGATGGCGCGCGTTCTCTCGGCGATCTCGTAGTAGGTGTTGGAGTCCTTGAACATAGGATCGGACCGGTCCTCAAACTGATTTCTTTCCAACCGGCGTGTAAGATTTTGCTTGTCTCGGAGGAGGATTCTGTGGTTTCTTTTATTCACCTGGAATGTGCTCCTTTCGGGATGTCTTGTAAATATATCAAACGCATTTTATCCCGTAACGGCGCACGTTCCAGGGCTTTTCTTCCTCCTCATGCAAAAAATCACGCTGGACTAAGGCCTAGTCACGGCGTTAGTAACGGCTTTGTCGTCGAGATCCGCCAGACTCTGGCTAGGTGGACTTCCACGGGATTCTGACAATCTGCGGCCTTTGTGTTTAGATGCCGGCGCCCGGAGGTTGTTCCGGGGAGAGCGCTACGCCCTCCTGAATTTCGGCCGTCAGGGTGCTCGGCAAGCCTTTTAGTATTAGCTTCCACCCGGCTGCAACAAACGTTAGTGTATTTACGAACAGGGACACTAGGGTTCACGCTGGAGTTCCAGCACGCACTCGGGGGGGGATCCGCAGTGGCTTGGGCAAGAGCCTGTCGGTCGCAGATCGCTATTCTTGTCACCGTCGTTGCGTCTAACGGACCTGTCGGTGTTTATGGTGTCGAACCACTTCGGATAAGCGTTCTGAGTTACAACATATATCATGGCGAAGGCGTCGACGGGGCGCTGGATTTGAGCAGGATTGCCAGGGTCATCCGATCCGTTTCACCCGACCGTTTCCCATGCCTGACGAAACACCAGGAAGGATTCGACATGTTCTCCTTCCGAACCCGTGGCTCAGGCCTTCTGGGTCTTCTTTTCGAAGTAGATCAGAATCGGGATGCCAGCGAGTTGATCGCGAATGGGAAGTTCCTTGATCTTTCTTAGCCGGTCCAACGGATAGGTCTTGGTCTTGCCGTTTATGATCACTCCCAAGACCTTCTTGGCCCGTATCCCGTAGGGATCTTCCATTTAGCGCCTCACGTAGCCCGTATCGAAACTCAAGACCACGGTGTCGGGATACTGTTGCTTCCAGTCCTTCCAAGTGGTCTCTACAACCGGGATCGTTGCAATCGATCTCCCGGTCAAGGGTCCGGTCACCGATTCTCTCATGATCTGTGACCAGAGACTTTCGGTCTGATGATCGTAGAGCAGCACGTTCGACCGATAAAGCTTGCCGGAGACTCCAAAGGTATAGCGCTTGCCGTTGATCTGCGGGTCGTAACCTACGCCCGATCCAGTCAGCGGTCACCAGGAGACTGCAATCGGTTTGCCGGCAATTGTGTCGTTGACCACCTCATGCCAGTTGAGGATCTTGATCGGGTAGGCCTTGACGATTCCGTCGTGGACGACGCCGAGCACTCGATCCCAGGAGATCAAATACTTGTCTCCTTCTTTGGCCGACGAACGCCGGGTCCGTCAAGGAGGGGATGCCATCCCTGGGTGGCCCAGCACCTCGGATTTCGGCGAGCGGAATGTTGCGGCGTGCAACGTCGAAGGAACCGCCCCGCCCGTCGGGCAAGTCCTGGGCCACGGCCCATGAATGCAGAGCCGCGAGGGCGCTGATGGTCAGGCCCGCAAGCGAAAGCTTACGCATCATCGTCATTTTTCGTCTCTCCGAATGAGGTAAAACGCCCGGAGGAGAAAATATTCCCGAGAGTGGCCGTTGGCGTACCGGGGTGCCCCACGTGCGTACCGCTTTGTGTTTGTCAGCGAGGCGGAGTCCTTCAGCCTTCTTTGCCTTCAGGCCTTGGTTCGTTCGTGTATTGTGAGCGGAGCTTTGCGTCGCATGATCTTGTTCGAGGCCGTGCTTGGCAGCTCGTCGGTAACGACGAGTGGTGGTTCATTTTTTCAATTTCCGGAGAGCTGCTATCCACCTTAAAGAAGCTGATTTTCTGTCCTAACAATGGGGAGAGGCTCAGTGCTCACCCTGGGCGGCCAGTGCATAGGCGGCGAGGGGCACCCAGTGTTCCCAGCAGACAAGTCCCCCGATGCGCCCGACCTCAGTCTCGACAGGAGCCAATCCGCTGCCGTCGCCAGGCGTCCAGATAACGCGCTCGTGGAAGGTAGGGGTGTGCTTGCGGTGCTTGCCGAGCAGCGTGCCTGTTACTGATCGCTTAAAACCGCACTTTTCTGAACAAACGCCGAGATAACAAGCCTCAACATCATCGGCGCCGTAGGCGCCTCCTCAAGTTTTTCTCAATAGGTTATGCTGTTTTCGGGTGTGGAAGAGGACCCCGACCGCCATTAACAATCGGGGTCCGTTGGCGGCTCTCTTTGGAAGAGCTACCAAACCATCAGATGTTCGTAGCCTGCCATGATTTGTGGCCGTTGTCCAGTTTCCACCCCTGGGAATGGGATGACGGTCACCTCCGAAGTTACCTTTCGTCAAGGGTTTTGCCGAGCTGACGGCTGCGGGGCGCTTTTCTGGATCTGTCGCTGCTGTGACCGTGGACAGCAGTACTGCAGTTGTCGCTGTCGTAGCAAAGCGCGCCGGAAGCAACGTCGCAAGGCCAATCGCCTGCATCAACAAAGCCCCGAAGGAAGATTGGATCACAGAGACCGTCAGCGAGCGTACCGGCGTCGACGAGCCATGGCCCGCGTGACGGATCCAGGTAGCCGAAGCGAGCTTCGTTCTGGCAGGATCGCTGCGCGCGAAGCGCAAGTACAACGTGATGAGAAAGTTCAAACACACACCACATCTACGATTTCCGGCCCTATCACCTGCATGGTTTGCGGTCGAGCGGGCCAGCTCATCGATGTGTTTCATGGATGGAGATGAAACATGATTGCAGCCGAGACCGTGGCACACATCCGTCGCTTGTTCTATGCCGAGCATTGGAAGATTGGAACCATCGCGCAAGAACTGGGACTTCACCGGGATACGGTACGAACCGCCCTGCAAACCGATCGATTCAATCGAGCCAAGATCCTTCGTCCCAGTCTCACGGATCCCTACATCGACTTTATCAAGGAGACTTTGGAGAAGTATCCGCGCCTACGAACGACTCGTATCTATGAGATGATTCGGGATCGAGGCTATACCGGCAGTGTCGTGATGCTCCGGAGAGTCGTTGCCCGTCTCCGCCCTGTGCACCGAGAAGCCTTCTTACGGCTGCGAACATTTCCTGGCGAGCAGGGCCAAGTCGATTGGGCACATTTTGGAGCCGTTGCAATCGGCCGTGCCCGTCGTCGGTTGTCCTGCTTCGTTCTTACACTTTCTTATTCCCGAGCCCTATATCTGGAGTTCTTCTTCGATCAAACCCTGGAGAACTTCTTGCGCGGTCACGTCCGGGCCTTCGACTCATGGTCGGGCTGCCCTCGTGTCATATTAAGCGACAATCTGAAGTCGGCCGTGCTGGAACGCCACGGCGATGCCGTGCACTTTCATCCTCGGCTGATTGAGCTTTGTGCTCACTATCATTTTGCCACTCGCCCGTGCCAAGTGGCCCGTGGCAATCAGAAAGGGCGTGTCGAAAGAACCATCCAGTACATCCGACACTCTTTCTTTGCCGCACGCCGCTTCACCACCCTGGAGGACTTCAACCGTCAAGCGCTTCTGTGGCGCGACGAAATCGCTCATCGACGTCCCTGGCCCGGAGACCAGTCCCGCACCGTTGAGCAAATCTTCGAAGAAGAGGAAAAACCTCGATTGCTTCCACTGCCGGTGCATTCCTTCGATACCGATCTGGTGGTACCGGTTCGATCGCGCAAGACCATCTATATCCGTTTTGATCTCAACGACTACTCGATTCCACACACGGCCGTGGGTCGAGCACTCACTCTGGCAGCATCACAGGACACTGTACGCATTCTCGATGGCGCAACCGAAATCGCCCGACACCGCCGCTCCTACAACCGCCATGACGCCGTCCTGGATCCGGCGCATCAAGAAGCACTGCTACAAGAGAAGCGCAAAGCCATCGGCGCTACTCCTGGAGGCCGTCTTGCTCAATCGGTACCTGAAAGCGAAGCCTTGATCGCGGCTGCCTTCCAGCGGGGAGAGTCCGGCGGCGGGCAAACCACTCAGCTATCTCAGCTCTTGGAGGATTATGGAGCCACGGAACTACAAGTCGCCGTTCGGGAAGCACTCCAGCGGCAGACGCCTCGGGCTTCTTCGGTTGCCTTCATTCTACAGAAACATCGCCGCTCCCAACAGCGTCGTCATCTACTACCTGTCGATCTGACTCGTCGTCCCGATCTTGCCAACCTCAACGTCCAACCCCACAACTTGGAGGCCTACGATGACCTCTCCGACCGTGACGAATAACCTTGCCACCCAACTCGCCGGCATCGGTCTGAATGCCACTTCTGAATCCCTGGAAGACTTCATCGCCCGGGCTACCAAGGGTCGTTGGAGTCCTCGTGTAATGCTCGAGGAGCTGTTGCAGGCCGAAGCTCGAGAGCGTGGCCGCCGCAGTCTCGAGCGCCGCCTGAAACGCTCCCGCATCGGCCGCTTCAAACCGCTGGCGGATTTCGATTGGAATTGGCCAAAGAAAATCGATCGCCAGGTCATCGAACGCGCCCTCACTCTGGATTTCATCCCGGATGGTCGCAACTTTGTCCTACTCGGTGCCAACGGTCTGGGCAAGACCATGATTACCAAAAACATTGCCCACGCTGCTGTGCTGGCCGGCTATTCCGTCCTGTTTCGTACGGCTGCCGACCTGATCGAAGATCTCCAATGTGATTCCCCGGAACTCCGAAGAAGAAAGTTCCAATCCTACGCCCGCCCTCACCTTCTGTGCGTAGACGAAGTCGGGTATCTCTCCTATGACAACCATGCCGCGGATCTGCTGTACGAAGTCGTCAACCGGCGCTATGAGCATCGATCCATCGTTATAAGTACAAATAGAGCCTTTCGAGAATGGAACGAGGTCTTTCCCAATGCCGCTTGCATTGCCACGCTCTTGGATCGTCTCACTCACCATGCCGATGTGACCGTCATTGAAGGACGTAGCTATCGGATTCGAGAGAGCGAGCAGGAAGCCTCCGCGCGGAGGAAAAAGAAACGTTAGAACCCGTGCCGTCCAATCGCATTCAATACGTAAAGATTGTTGTTGATCTCTACGCCCAGCTGCCTGAGACTCCACAACGGCCTCGTCGGCAAGACTATCAACTCGCTTATCAGCTCTATGATCGTCGGGTTCCGCTTTCGGTCATAGAATCGAGCTTACTCCTGACTTCCGCTCGTCGGTTACTCCGTGATCCACAGGCACGCAGGCTATCGCCTATCCGGTCCCTGTATTACTTTCTCCCGGTCATTGAGGAATTACTTCAGAATCCTATCTCGGCAGACTACGTGAGGTATCTTCGAATCAAACTGCGCCTGAAAACCTCTCTACCGGCGCCCGTTCAGAAAACTGCGGTTTCACGCGATCGCTAACACGTGCCGTCCCGTCCGAAGAACAAGATGGTATTGTAGAGGCTGCCGCGGCTGTATTCCGAGTCTCGCTCGTTGACTCCAAGGACGACGTGCACGCTATTGTGGCGGGCAGCCTTGGAGATGGTATCGATGAGGGAGCCGGGAACGTCCACGGAGTTTTCGAACAGGCGGGCGAATAGGCGCTGTCCGGCTTCGTGTAGGCGCCAGGCACGGATGCGCGTGGCCCAGACGGGGTAGCCGGGCACCCAGGTCTCGGAGAATACAACCACTTCTGCGCCGTTTCTGGCGGCTTGCTCAATGAGGCCCACGCCCTTCTCTACGGTGGCTTTGCCGTCGAGGAAGACGGAGGAGGCCTGGACCGAGGCGACGCGCAGGTTCTTGTCTGTGGTCATCCGACCCTCCCGCTATTGCTGTTCGGGAAGGATACCAAATAACTGTTCGACGCACGTTATTTTGGCGCCGCGATGCTTCGCTGACCGGTCACAAGATGTGACCAGTTCAAGTACCGGGTTTCCGCTCTCCTAAGCCCCGCGCCGAAAATCGGCGTTGTGTCTCTGCCTTCTCTCCTCCTCGTCTCACTGGATCAATCCGCAATCAGGTGAACAAGGTGTCTGCTCTGAAAGCATAGCCGGTAACATTCGTGGGTTCGTGGCGGCAACCAGGTCAGACTGTCCCGCGAGTTCGAGACATCACAGACACACGACCTTCGTCCACTGCAGACCTCGGCGCCATGCTATCATTTTCATTGCCTTGGGTGTCGCAACGCGACACGGATGACTGTCCCCGGGTTCATCATCATAATTTGGCCGAGATGTGGCTCAAGATGATCTCACCTTATGGAATGGACGAAGAATGAAGATCGGATCGATCGGACCACTCTACAACGAGTGGTCCGAGTTTGATAACAGCCTCGTCATAGGTAACCACGACACATTGCAACGCGTCCGGAATCTCTGCTCTTGTTTCAAAGGAGTGGGCGGCCACCTGTCGTTTGGACTCATACCCAATCACCCCCCTAGCGTTGCGCTTTCTCAGGAAACTACCCTTAGTTCCAAAACCGACCAGGCAAATATCTGTAAAACCTTTCGCCTGCGCCTCTTGTACAACTGCGCGTAATGCCGCTGTTGTGGCCATTTCCCCCCTAATATGGGCGTCTATTGGCGTCCCTGCTCCCAGAGCAGCCAGGATGACCACAAATCCCAACCCCCGGTTAAACTGCCCCCAGTTGCTTCCGTCTAACCTATTGGCCCAGGCCTGGAGTGCGTCTCCGATAATCAGGCCCCACAAGGCCGCCCCTAACGCAACGGTTCCAACTAACATGCGACTGCCAAACCATCGGCCAGGAACGTAAGGCAACAAGAAGCCAATAACCAACAGGGCAACGACCACCCCTAACCAAAAGCGTGAACATAAGGCTACAAATAGCTGATTCCTATCTCGTTCATACGCTATCCATAAAAACCAAGCAAACACTATCGCAACCACAATTGTAATGGTTATAGCCGCCAACTGGCTCAGCGCTTCGCCACGAAGGTTCAAATAAATGGCAGAGAAAGGACCACTAAGCGAAATCACGATGCCCTTTAGCACAAACATGCCCTGTACTTGTGCGCTTTCGGGAGAGAATTCAGACAGTGTCATCCATTTACCTGCCGTAAAAGAGCGATACGCAGGAATATATGTCAGCATTAGCAAGGCTTGGGTGAGCACGATCCAAAGGCGATGGCGCATGGTCAATCGTCGCCAAAAGATCAACGTCAGCAGAAGCACCCCACCAGAGGCGGCAATTCCATTTTCTTTTGAGTAAATGGCCAGGGCTGACACTACAAGTGTTGAGAGTCCAAGTTTGCTTGGGGACCAGCCCTTTGTGACGCCAGCCAGCATGACAACCAGCGCACCCAGGGCAAGAATATCTGAAGGGCTAAACATAACCCAATAAGAAATGGTATCCCTGGTAACTGTAGCAGCAAAATACAGCAGCAACGAGACAGCTATATTCAAGTTCGAACCACCCAACAGCCGAACCCCATAAACGATGAGTCCACCGAATCCAAGATGAATCAGGATACGGAGCAAGCGATGAACGACAGCTTGTTCGCCGATAAGGTTCCAGAGTATCGTGTGTTGGAGCATATTAAGCGGTCGAAAACCGAGGGTATAACCGTCCTGACGAATTGCCCGCTCCAGGTTCCAGCCCCAGGCCTGGGTATTGTCCATGAGTCGATAATCATCTTGCAGAAAACCTACCTTAAGCGTAGGAAGGATGTTAATAACGAGCATGGCTACGGCGACTACAATAATCAAGGCAGCAGGATTGTAGTTATATCCGCTGTTTTCTTTTTTTTCGAAGTAGGCTCGAGCATCGTTTGGAGTGAGTGCTATTGTTAGTTGAAATTCAATGAAAGGAAAGCGGCTCCAAGAGTGGTAGATTTTTGTTTTTAGCGAAAACGAAGTCAACCAATTCTCAAGGAGCCACTATGAAGAAGATTCTACCAAACAGCATCACATCGAAGCAAAAACGATCCTCAGGCGGGGCTCGGGTTCCGGAAATCAACGATCAGGTCAATGAACTTGATGCACGTATCGAGCTGATCCAAGCATTGATACCGCTCGGATTGAGAGCCGTCCAGGACAGCCTTGAAGATGAAGTCAACGAGCTCGCCGGGAAGCGTTATAGCCGAGCCGGCGGTGATTGCAACCTTCATCGATGGGGATCGCAAAGGGGTTCAGTGTATCTCACAGATCAGAAGATTCCAGTCCGTGTTCCTCGAGTCCGGGACACAAACCAAGGTCGTGAAGCGCCGTTGAGAACCTATAGGCAGTTGCAGCAACCCAGGAATATGGACGAGGGCCTTTTGAAGAAGGTGATCAACGGATTATCCTGTCGGAATTATCGGGAGTGCGCTGAGGCCGTTCCGGAGGCTTTTGGCATGTCAGCATCAAGCATCTCGCGCCGTACCATCCAAGTGACAGCTCGAAAACTGAAGGAGCTGCAGGAACGATCTCTTGCAGGATACGATTTTGTTGCTCTCTTTCTGGACGGCAAAAGCTTTGCATCGGAGCAAATCCTGATTGGATTGGGAGTGACCCTCGAGGGTGAGAAGATCATCTTGGGGTTCCTGCAGGCCAGTACCGAAAATGAACGAGTGTGTATAGCCTTTCTCCGAGGGCTAATACAAAGAGGGCTTTGCCATGACAAGGGCCTGATGTGCGTTATCGATGGGTCCAAAGGATTGCGAAAAGCCGTCCAGGCGGTATTCGGCAACCGGGCGGTCGTGCAGCGCTGCCGATGGCACAAGCGTGAAAATGTATTGTGCTACTTACCCAAGAGCAAACAGGGAACCTTTCGCAAACGATTGCAGGATGCCTATCAAAAGCCAAACCTGAAAGAGGCAGAAAAAGCGCTTCTAAGGGTCCGAAAAGAACTATTGCTGCTGAACCAGTCAGCGGCAGCCAGCTTGGATGAGGGTTTCGAAGAGACTCTCACCCTTCACCGGTTGGGCCTGGCTGAGGAACTCCGGGAAAGTTTCTCTACTACGAATTGTCTTGAGTCCATCAATGCGCAGCTTGGACAAAGAACCGACAAAGTGGATTACTGGAAAAACAGCAACCAATTACATCGTTGGGTAGCTACGGCATTGCTCGAGATCGAGCCGAGACTCAGGAAGGTCCGTGGCTATCGCCACCTACCGAGGTTACGTCGTTCCTTAAAAGCCCGCTTTTCAAAAGCCGTGGAGGAACGAATTGCGTGAATACCACGGGAGCCGCTATCCAATTTCAACTGAAAATGGGATTGACTCATCGTTTGTAGTTATTCGGTAAAGTTCTCACTTCATGCGGTCCGGGAAATAACGCGGAGAGGATAGTAAAAACAAGCTGCGTCTCGCAAGTACCTTGTTCCCGAGATGCGTCTCCGCAGCGTCCGATAGAAGGCATTATGTCTCCTTTGGCAGGCGCCCGTCTGCCCCACCGGGTACGTCCTCTTTTCGGAGTTAAACCCGAAAGCGAAATGCACCGGCTCGCCGGAAACCGACCCCCCTAGCGACGCATTTCTGAGGTCGATTTGCATACCGACAGCCCGGCCTTCTACCTCCAGTCGGATGAACAGCTTGCAGATCTGCCCAAGCAACCGCTGATCCTCCTTTGCACGGGCCGACACGGGCTGTTTCAGCTCTAGGCATAGAAACCGCTGCGATGCACCCTCAGTACGCGACACATCGGTTGCACCCGGAACTCGTCCCGATGGTTGCGTATAAACGCGTACCTTACCCGGATGTTTTGGCAAAGTACGCGGCGGCCTTTCGGAGAATGTTCCGTTCTTCGGTTACCCTTTTCAGCTCAGCCCGCAGCCTCCGGATCTCATCGTCTTTGTTCGCCAGCCGGCTCGCCTTCGTTCCAGCAGCGGGGCCGTGCTTCTTGATCCACCCGTAGAGGCTGTAACTCGACATCCCGAGCCGTTCGGCCACTTCTTTGACCGGACGCCCCTTCTCCGTAACTTGCCGCACAGCTTCCCGTTTGAACTTGTCCGTGTATCTTGGCTGTCCCATGGTTTCACCCCTGAATGTTGCCTCATTTTAGGCCTTCAAAAGTGTCTACGAAACCCTGGGCAGTCCAGGTAGGGCATGTGCGGCGTCATCGACAACGCGGATTCCATATCGTCTGGCAAGCATGAGGATTTCATCCATCTCACATGCCTGCCCCGCGAAATGGACAGGGATAATGGCCTTTACTCCGGCAGTTTGTGAAAGAGTGTTTGCAAGCTTCTTCGCATCGATATTGAGGGTCTCACGGTCAATATCGACAAACAACGGGTCCGCACCGAGATAGCGTATGACTTCAGCAGTGGCGGCAAACGTGTAAGGAGTTGTAATCACCTTATCTCCGACACCGACACCAATTGATTCAAGGGTGAGATGGAGTGCTGAAGTGCCGGAGTTGACGGCAATGGCATGCTTGATGCCCAGATAATCGACAAACTCCTTTTCTAGTCTCTTTGTTTTTACGCCAGTTGTGAGCCAACCAGAGCGGAGAGTATCCACCACCTCAGCGATTTCCTCGTCCCCGATATCCGGCACGGAGGAGTTTAAGAACGCTTCGCTCATGAGATCTTGTTGTCCAAAATTGATTGATAAAGTTTTTCGTAAGCATCTGCTACACGATGCAACGAGAACATCTCTTCGATTGGTTCCCGTGAGCGAATTCCCATCTGTTCCCGCTTGTTCGTGGAGGAGACCAATTGGGAGACAGCTTCGACTAGTGCGCGCGAGTCTTTTGGAGGAATCAACAGCCCATTCTGCCCATGGCGCGCGAGTTCTCTACAACCTGGGACATCCGTCGTAATGATTGGGAGCGAAGCAGCACCTGCCTCAAGAAGCTGGGTCGATTTTCGGACAAATTGGGTTGAGTGCTCACAAGCATGGAATATATCTCTAACCAACGGAAATCATGGGAAGAAATGTGATTCCAGATGAAACTAGAGAACGGTCACTCGATACTAGCCCCGGCATGACAGCCGGGGCAGCCCCTCTTGCTAACGAACGCGATGGGTGGACCGTGGTCCATGAAGGTCGTGGGGATGACCTCGGTCGCGAGCTTACCTAAGCTTCAAAATTTAACTTCTACCCTCTATGTCTTTTTGTGGGGAGAGAAATAGAGAACATCAAAACCCAAAAGTCGTAAAGGCGTGATCTTGTTTGCCTCGGTGAAGAACAAGCTCTTCGGGGGAAGCGAAGAACCCTGCTACAATCATTGCTGACGACGACATTATCCGGGAGTTTTCAACATTTTACAATTGTCCGAAATGACTATTCCAAGAGTACTAGTTCAAGTCGACCCAATGGAGGGTGTCGCGGTTCTGTTCTCCCTGATGCCTCTAGACGGGGCGTTTCATTTGCCGAGCGCGTAGAGCGGAGCGTGCGAGGTGAAGTTCCCATGCGGCAAAATGCAGAAGTGACTTCCAAACTCGTGGCTGCTTGTTTTCGATTCCTTGCGGGACCCGGGGCGTCACATATGGGTCGACCATTGTGTAGGCGCTGTGGGTGCTGCGGGCCCACCAAATGACTCTCCGTAAATTTGAGCTAACAGGGTGGGCGGAGGGAGGTGGTCGGACGACAGGATCCTACGGGAAGCATCAGCCACGTGCGGTTGCACCTAGGTCCGAGTTGGACCGCGAGGTCATGTCATGAAGGAGTCGCGACGGTCGCCGCGTCATGCTGACAGTGGCGATGGTGGGTGCGATAGCGACTGAAATCGTCCAGTGAAGGGGCTGAGTCTACGTCTTCTCCGGTGGATTCGCGGCCCAGTACTGGGCCATCATGGTTCCGGTGAACATGCAGCCAAAAGTGTAAACCGCCGGCGGAATCGAGGCGCCGACTTGCTCAGGAAAGAGGGTGAGTGAGAGAACGGTACCCAAGCCCGCGTTTTGCATGCCCACTTCCAAGGTCAAGGCTCTTCTCATTGGCTCCGCCAGTCGCAATCCATAGCCTCCGAGGTAGCCGGCGGCATAGCCGAACGCGTTGATCGCAAGCAGGCACCACAGGACCATCGTGGTGACTTGTGCGGAGTTTTCCCGATTCAGGCCGACTACGACGGCAATGGTCCAGAGGATCGCCAGGTTGGCCACTGCCGGGGCTGCACGGCCCGCGATTCTGCCGAAGCCGGAATAGGTTCGGCATAAAACGTGTCCCAACACGACGGGCGCGACGACCTCTCTGAGAAGCTTCACCGAGACCTGCACCGGATCGAGGGCCACCTCGGCCCGTAGGGCAAGAAGCAAGGTGACCGGGACTACCAGGGGAGAGAGGATGGTCGCAGCGGTGGTGAGGCTGACCGAGAAGCTGACGTTCCCACGGGCAAGAAGCGTGAGAACGTTCGATGCCATGGCTCCGGGTACGCAACCGACCATGATGACACCCACGAGCGCCTCATCGCGCAGCTGAAACAAGTGCGCGCACGTGTATGCAATGATCGGCATGCAGATATACTGAATTGCAGTTCCGGCCGCCACCATGGGCCAACGGCGAAAGACCTCCCGTACTTCGTCTTTCGGCAGAAGGCATCCGACGGCAAACATGATCAGAGCAATGAGGTACGACAAAGCGGGGCGGGACAGCACGAACGGATCCGGTCCGCCGGATCCCCAGCGGGGCCAGTAGAAGGCAACAACGGACAGCAGCGCCAACCAGACAATCAGGAATCGCTCAATAGCTCGGTTCATTTTAGAAACGCTTTCCGCTAACCGCTCTCCGACCCTTCAGCGAAGTCGTCAGTTGTGAAGGCCGTCTCATATTCTGAGAGAGGATGGGCGTGGAGGTGGGACGGCCGGATGATATCGTTGTTTGTCGCTATCCACCTGCCATGAACGGATGCGGGTCGCCCGGGTTCTCCAGATGAGAGGTGTCGCTGATTACGGGCACCCTCCAACGTCCTGTATACTCCGCGATCGTCAGAGCGGTGTTGCGCGACGGAATGAGCGCAAGCTCTTCCGGATCGAGGCCCGCGCACGCACGCAGAAACGCACCCACGAACATTCCGTGGCTCACGAGTGCCAGGTGGGGTTTCAAATGTCCTTCCCTACGGACCAGTGCGCGGCATGCCTGTCGGACGCGTTCCTCGAAGACTCGAACGCTCTCTCCTCCCGGGGGGACGTAGTCTTGTTCGTTGAAAAACGGCATGGCATCTTCATAGGAGAGTTCTATTAGCCGTCCTGGATCTCGCTCGCGAAAACAGCGGTCATAAAAGACGGGCACTCCCGTGTATGCCGAGAGGATACTCGCCGTCATGACGGTCCGCCGCAGATCACTTGCGTAGATCTTGTCGATGCGAAGACCCTGCATGCGGGCTGCGAGCAGCTTGGCTTGTTGGATGCCGAGATCATTCAGCGGAATTGGCTGGTGTCCCTGCATTTTGTGAGTTCGGTTGTATTCCGTCTCTCCATGCCGGATTAGATAAAGTCGCAAGATGCTTTCTCCAAGGAAGTCCAACGTAGCATACCCGTATGCCTCAATCTGGTTTATGATACATGCTTCAAGAATCGACCCCGAGAGAGAGCGGAATCCTCAGAAGCATCCGCGGGGATGGGGATTATTCCTTTCGTGACTGTTGCGTCTGGGCACGGAATTCGATCCGCCCGATAGGAGAACTCATGACTACAATCAGAGCGGCCATTGATCGAGCGGCCCATCGCTTTCCCGACAAGGAAGCGATTCGTTGTACGACGAAACTTACATTCGCTGAATTCAAGAATCGCACGCGGAACCTGGTGTCCAGCCTTTACCGCCTGGGGTTGAAACCCGGAGATAGGGTGGCGGTTTTAATGCAGAATTGCCACCAGAATCTGGAGTTGCTGCACGGCCTTCCAGCGGGCGGGCTCACCGTCGTTCCATTGAACTGGCGGCATACCGGCTCCGAGGTCGAGTATGTTCTGGAGGACTGCCAGGCGCGGGCGTTGTTTGTGAGCGATGCGTTTTATCCGCTGGTGGAGGGCATCCGGCCGAATCTCCAACATATCGTGGCTGTAGGCCACGAAGCAGATGGGCTGCTTTCCTACGAAGAATTGACCGGCTCGGACTCTGAATCGAAGGAGGTTGCCATCCATGAGGATGACAGAGCCTGTATTCTCTATACCAGCGGGACGACGGGGTTTCCCAAGGGAGCGGTGTTGACGCACCGCAACCTCATCGATTCCGCTCTGCTGGGCATCGGCTTTTCGGCTGCCGGAGTGTCTCACCGCGACAACGCTCTGATTTTTGTCCCCTTGTACCATGTCGCCGGAACGGTCACGGCCACGATCGCCCTTCTGGCGGGAGCGCGGACTGTGTTGATGAAAACGGTGGACATACCAAAGATCTTCGAGACGGTGCAGTCCGAGAGGATCACTCGAATGATCGTCGTGCCCTTCATAATGCATCACATGGTGGAGTTCCCGCAGAAGGACCAATACGACCTCAGCAGTCTCAAGACGGTGGTATACGCTGGCGCGCCCACGCCGGTGCCGTTGCTGAAGAGGGCATTGGACTGTTTCGGCTACATCTTCGTCCAGGGTTACGGACTGACCGAGACCGGTCCGTCGGGCACGGTCCTGACTGCCGAAGAGCATCGGGAGGCGGTGGAGAAAGGGAAGGAGCATCTCCTTGGCTCCGCTGGAAGAGAGATGCTGCATTGCGACGTGCGCGTGGTCGACGATTCGGGCGGCCGCCTGCCAGCGAACGAAATCGGGGAGGTGGTCATTCGGAGCACCTCGGTCATGAAGGAATACTGGGGAAAGCCCGAGATGACCGCGCAAGCCATCAAGGATGGCTGGTTCTACACGGGAGACATGGGACGGTTCGACGATGAAGGCTACTTGTATCTCGTCGACCGGAAAAAGGACATGATCATCTCGGGGGGAGAAAATGTCTACCCCAGCGAAGTAGAAAGGGTCTTGTTTCGACATCCCGCCATTGCCGACTGCACCGTCATCGGGCTTCCGGATACAGAGTGGGGAGAAAAGGTTACGGCCGTTGTGGTTCTCAAACCCGGGACGGGCGAGGATCCGGCGCAAATCACGCAGTTCTGCCGGGCGTCGCTTGCGGGGTACAAGTGCCCCAAGGCTGTGCACTTTGTCGAGGCATTGCCGCGGAACCCATCCGGAAAGGTGCTCAAGAAGAATCTGCGTCAGGAACTCGGAGGAGAAGAATAGCGTTCAGCTATCAGCGTCCGACCGGCGCGACGCGCCGGTCACTTGGGACAGTAACTGCCCGGTACGACCCTAAGATCACGATTTTCGTGATCTTGCTAAGACACACGAATAAAAGCAGTTCCGCGAGCAGTTACTGGAGAGCTATCAGCCTGGGATCCAAGTGAGGTCGAGAATCTAACCGGAGGTGTCTTGTTCTTCAAGCCATTCGGGCAATGCGACGTCGAACAGCGACATGAAACTGCAGATCATCCGGTAGGTGAGACCCCAGATCGTGTAGCGCTCCTGGAATTGAAACGAAGCGAACTCTCTCTGCTCCGGGTCTGCGGCGTAGTAGAAAGGCCTCAGGTTTGCCCTCTCGCTCAGGAAGCTCAACGGGACCCAAACGGTGTCGGCTACCTCGGCGTTGGTTTTTAGATTCGCTTTTCCCGGCCCAGAGTAGATGAAAGGTGAAACACTCATCTGCATTTGCATAAGGCGTCCTGCGGCCAAGTCATCGAGTCGGCCCAACAACCTCTCGGGATCCAGCCGGATTCCCACTTCCTCGAAGGTCTCGCGTCGCGCGACTTCCTCGAGCTTTTCATCCGGGTGTTCCTGATGGCCGCCGGGAAAGGCCATCTGGCCGGACCAAGGATCCAAGGGGTGTTCCGCTCGTTGGATGAACAGCGCTTCGGTTCCATGATGCGGCTGGTCTCGCAAGATGATCGCAACCGCCGTTTTCCTCGATGCCAGAGCAGATGCCTGGGTGCTGGGGTGATGAGCAGCGAGGACGCTGCGGACATTGGGTAGTTGAAACTTCGTCATGCAGTAATCAGGAACACTCTAGTCAGTGGTCTGGTCGGGTGGCAGCGGCAAGTGAGCACTTTCGGACTGCCGCGCAGGCTCGAAGGCTTTCACAGGATTCTCCGTTCGAATCTGTTCCAGCCAGAACACGCCATCATAGGGAACGCTGTTGCCTCGGGTCGAGATGAAATCGATGTCCCCATCGTCATCCATGTCTCGCGCGATGAACTTGTCGTACATTCCTCGTTTGCGGCGTGAGATATCGTGCCGCGGCCATGGGATTGTCAGATCCCCAGGGTTTTCGAACCAGGCGATGCGTCCGACGTAATCGTGCACCGTAATCCCTTCCCCGTCGCGGTCTCGCGGTCCGCCGCTGTAGCCGCCCGTGATAACGTCGATTCTGCCGTCATCGTTGATATCTCCCAACGCGAGCCCGTCGGTCGCATCGGGAGTCGTCGCTCCGATCACGTGAATTCGCCAAGGGTCAGCGAAGTCTTTCGGCTGCTCGACCCAGACCAAGAGCCACGTTGTCTCCTGGGTCACGAGGTCCAACCGTCCGTCCTGATTGAGATCGACGAACTCGATATCCATCCCGGTCAGGTATCTCCCGATCGGTTCGGGCTCGGCGTTTCTTCCGGTCACTTCGATCCGATGTTGCAGAAACTGAATGCTTCCTTCCGAGATATTCTCAAACCACATCATCCGGGCCTCGAAGCGGCTTCCTCCGAGGATGTCGAGATCTCCGTCACCGTCCATATCCACCGGCTTGGAATTGATGGGAACCTGCACCCGGGTGAGCTCGTGCTCCTTCCACCGGGCTCCGTCCAGCGGATCTTCCGGTACCTCGAACCAAGAGATGGGGGCGAGATCTTTCTGGCCCGGGATCGGGTTTTGTCCCCCCTTGTTCGCCGCCACCACTTCCAGACGACCGTCTTGATCGAAATCCGCGACAAAGACGCGAATAAACGATCCGCGATTGTTGGCCACATCCGGAATGACGCGCTGCCAGTCGGCCGTGCGGATGTCCTTTCCCGGGTTCTGGAAGTAAATGAGATGCGCCAGCTCGCATGCCACCACGACGTCGGGGAACCCGTCCCCGTTCATGTCTCCGATGGCCACATCCTCGGCGGCGCCGGCTTCCGCTCCCTCTGCCAGGGTCGTCAGTGCCCACCGATCGGGATCCGGGGAGCCAAACGCGATTCGAACGTGCCCGAGTGGCCGGCCGTCATAGGTCGTGTCGGCTTCGTGAACCGAGACGATGTCGATGTGCCCGTCCTGGTCGAGGTCGCCGATCTCCAAGCCGTCGCTGCCACGAATGGCAACCCCCCCGATGCTTTCGTCGTCGACGATATGCTCCTTCCAGGAAATATACTGTCCGGCCGCTGCTTGGGCCCGAGTCAAGGTGTCGGCTACGGTGAGGTTCGAGTTCCCTGATGGAGTGCCACTACACGCCGTGGTGATGCCAACAAACAAGGTTGTGGTAAGGCGTAGTGTTTTCATGGTTCCTTCCAATGTTGAGTGCATCAGGGTTGAGTGCATCAGGCCTGCCTGTTTTTCGTCAGTGCCTCTCGCAGCCGTCGAGCCACGATCTTCTCTTCTCCATTTTTCAGGGCCCATACCGCAACCTCCACCTCGTGGACGAGCGTTTCGCTTCCGGGCGGGATCTCGATGCGAGGGTCTCCCGCGCGCAAGTCCCCGACGATATCTGCTGCCGACAGTGGAATCTGATCCGGGGACCAGCGGATCTTCACTTTCGGCATTGGGAATCTTGTCTCGGGTGCGAATCGCCCGGCTGTGACCCCCGGGATGCGAGACAGTTCGCGTTGAATATGAACCGCTTGCCGCTCGTATTGCTCCCATTCTGCCTTGTGATCCGACTCCAGATAAAGTTCGAGCGCCGTCAGAAGCCCGACCATCTCCTCTTTGCCTACCTTCGCGATGCGCCCCACGCTGTCCGGATGCGGGGATCCATTGAGGAAGGCCGCTTCGATGAGAGCCTTCTTCCCGAGCAGGAGTCCCGAGCATTGAGGGCCGCGCAGAGTCTTGCCACCGCTGAAGGCGACGAGGTCGTATCCGAGGCTGGTAAATCGGGAAAGATTTTCCCGGGGCGGGAGGTCTGCGGCGCAATCAATGAGGCAAGGGACTCGGGAGTCGCGGGCAATCCGCGCAAATTCTGCAACATGGATCTCTCCAAGCGAATCGGCCCAGTTCAAGAAGAACAACATGGCCGTCCGGTCGCTGATGGCAGCCTCCAGCTCGGAGCGCGTGTCCACTTCTACGATCTGGACTCCGACGGTTCGTATCGCGTGGTCGAAACTGAAACGGTGCGTTCGCTGAAAGATCACCTCGTTCTTCATCCCGGAGGTATCGGGCAGCCGGCGGATCTTCTCCGGATCCGTTCCGGTGACGCAAGCCGCAGTGGCATGCGTCAACGCGGCGGCACAGCCTGCGGTAACCAGAGCGGCCTCGCAACCCAGAAGCACAGCGACGCGCTCGCTGATAGCAGCCTGTAGCTCGGAAAGGGAAACATGACTCTTCGCGGCATCTTCCATGGCGCGGACAACTTCTCCGGGCATGGTACAGGCGCTCAAAGAAGTATAGGGTCCCGCGGCGTTGATAAACGGTCGCACTCCCAGCTTGCGATATACGGAGGAACCGTAGCTGCGCCGGGGCCTTGCCGAGCCAGCGGACGAACCGGCAGACAGAACACCCATGAGACCCATGAAATTTCGACGACCGATCACCTCGACTCGATCCTCCTCAAGACGACCGATCCACGTTCAGTCTTTTTTCCCTGAGCTGGATCGCCAGTTCCTCTATCTCGTCCGAGATAGACCGATCCTCGTCGACAAAGGGAATCTGCTCCCGAATCCGCTGGTACACGCTTCTCGTGCCATCTCCCAGGTCGTCGACTCGTTTTTTCAAATCTACCGCCTGGCACAGGCCCAAGAGCTGTATGGCGATCAGCCGGCTCAGATCTTTGAGGATCGCCACGTTCTTCATCGCCGCGATGCCGCCCATGGTCACGATGTCCTGGTTGTTGGCGTTGGTGGGAATCGATTGAATGCTTGCCGGGGCCGCGCGAACGCGAATGTTGGCCGACAGGGAAGTCGCGACCAGCTGAACCGGCATGAATCCGGATGAAACTCCTGCTTCACCGCTGATCAACATCGGAGGGAGGTCGAAGTTGAACTTCTCGTCGATCAATCGCGCGAACTGACGCTCGCAAAGTGTGGCCAGCTGGCTGAGGATAAGAGAAAGCGTATCCATGACAAAGGCCACATGCTGCCCGAGAAAATTCCCGCCGTGGGCGACCGTCCGATCCTCGACGAAGATCAGAGGGTTGTCGTTGGTAGAGTTGATCTCGATCTCCAGTATTTGGCGGATAAACACCAGATGATCTCGCACGGCTCCGGTAACTTGAGGCACGCAGCGAATCGAATACGGGTCCTGAATATCTTCGCTCGATTGAACCGGTTCTGTACTACTCTGAGCTTTTTGTTGCTCCAGCAGCTTCTCGAGTTGTTCGGGATCGATAATCAGCCGACTATTCCTGGCAAAGTGCACGATGTTCTTGGCCGCCTGCAGTTGTCCAGGAAAGGGCTTGATCTGATGAATTCTCAGATCGAACGGTGCCAGTGAGCGGCCGAAGACCTCCACGAGAAACGCGGTACAGAATTCCATGAGTGTCGCCATGTATTCCGCTTCCACGGCGCATATCGAACCGACGCCCGTCATGAAGGAAGTGCCGTTCACCAGCGCAAGTCCTTCCTTGTAGGTGAACACCACGGGCTCGATGCCTGCCTGCCGCATGGCGTCGCGGCAATCCACGACAGCTCCCTGGTACTCTACTCTTCCCTCGCCCATGAGACCCCGTGCAATATGTCCGAGCTGGGCCAGGTCGCCGCTTGCTCCGACAGAGCCAGTTTCAGGGATCACGGGATGAAGGTGTCGGTTGATCATGTCGACGAGCGTCTGAAGGGTTGTCCACCGGATCCCCGAATGGCCGCGCATCAGGGAGTTGGCGCGAACCAGCATAGACGCCCGAACCAGGGGAGCCGACAGTGGAGTCCCGACGCCGGCCGAAAGAGCCCGTACGATGTTTTTCTGCAGCGCCTCGGCCTGGTCGGTCGGAAGGAGTCGATTGCACAGGGGGCCCACCCCGGTCGTGACACCATAGACCGGTTTGTTTTCCTCAACCAAGGACTGTACCACCTGGCAGGATCGATCCACCTGGTCCCGGCACGCTTCAGCCATGGCGACCGTCGCGCCATTTACAGCGACCTGATACACCTGGTCGATGTTTAAGTCCTGCCCTCGGATGACTACCTTGTCTGACATGTTGGTGTCCCCAATTGGTCGAGCGATCGCAAATGCTGTTACCGGTGATTTTGGGTGGACGGGAGTAGGCTTTCAGCCAGCGAAAAGGCTGCCTGTCTCCACACAAGAGCGAAAACGCGACTATTGGACCCGTCCGTCAGGGGATAGTAAGTCAAGTTGAAGGCGGAATCCAGTCCAGCGGCCCCGCGCCCGGCCCCCGCGCGCGGCAAAAATTACTCAAGTTCGATCCCGTTTTTGCCGTTAACAGTCGTAGCCCCGGAGAAAGAGATTGCACCGGTCTCGCCGTTCGTGCCGAACGATTAGACCAGGCGATTTAGATGCAGGCCTATGATTCAATTATGGATAAGGGACGTTCTGGGGGGTAGCAAGGACCCCGAAGACGAACATCGAGAGCCCCGGCATGTCTGTTAACCGAGGTAACCGAGGTAACCGAAACGTAGTGTTGGAGATAGATCCTTGGGTCCTCCCGGAGTCTGCTCGGGGGCCGTACCGTCATGCGTGGCTTACATTCTGGTACGAGCCCTACCAGACCATGGAGAGAATCCTCCAATCCAAGACGATCCCGGTCCCGCTCGAGTTTGTCGCTTGTTTGGGAACCGTGGTGGTTCTTGAAATAGCCAAAGTTACCAATCTGGGCCTTGGACTCCCGTCCATCATACAATGGCTTGTAGGTTTGACGCTCGGGCCACTGTTCGGTCTGGTCACGGTCTATGTTGCGGCAGAACTGATCAGCTGGACGGGGCTGTGGGTCGGCGGCCGATCCTTTCGCGGCGAGATGCTCGCGGTGGTGGCTTGGGCCGGGATCCCGGGAACCTTGGGGCTCCTTTTTTTCGCCGTTGGAGTCCTTCTGCAGGAACGAACCAACTTCGGTTCGCTTGCGCTGGGTGAGCGTTTGACGATTCCCTCACATTTCATCGGCTACCTGCTCTTGGGGGTATACTTGCTGTTTCTACTCGTAAAGGGCCTCCAAGTCGCGCAGCATTTTACCTTGCGAAGGGCTGCCGCCAATCTCTTTTTAACGCTCGGTCTCATGGCGACACTTGTGGTTGTCACCTTCGCAATCACTATGCCGATTGCTCGTCGCCTCTGATGCCCGAGTCGGCGTCACCCGACGGTGGCAGTCTGCCCGCCCGTTCCTGATCGCCCGCCGGCGAGACAATTCTTCCCTTTTGTGCTGCAATAGAATTCGATATCGTAGCTAGGCAACGTGTCTCTTTGATGACCACCGTTGGCGAGGAGCTTTCCGCGTGCCGCCAATTCAGGAGTCTGTCTTGTAGATAACCTGCGCACGGGTGATACCCGAAGGCTGGTACCCAGATGGAAAGGAACGTACGTTGAGACATGCTTTTCGATTCAAGAGCTCTGACGACTGATTTCTTTCGTTTGAGACTTCAACCGGAGTCCCCCTATGACTAGCCAGCCAATGCGGCCCATTGCACTTCTCATTTTCCTCCTCCTGTTTGTCATGCAGTGTGCCAAGAATCCAGTCACAGGAAAACGCCAACTCGTCCTCGTCTCCGAAGGCCAGGAGATTGCAATGGGGAGAGATTCGCATCCGGCAGTCTTGTCCGAGTTCGGCGAGCTCGAGAACGAGCAACTTCAGAGCTACGTCGAACGTCTGGGCCGGGAGCTTGCGGGCATCTCTCATCGGCCCGCTCTCGAGTGGCATTTCAGGGTGGTCGACGCCCCAGTAGTCAACGCCTTTGCTCTTCCCGGTGGATATATTTACGTAACGCGGGAAATCCTGGCCTACATGAACAGCGAAGCGGAGTTGGTGGGGGTTCTGGGACATGAGATCGGCCACGTCACAGCGCGGCATGGAGTAGAACAGGTATCCAGGGCTCAACTTCTGGGGCTGGGTATCGGGCTCGGAGCCGTCTTTTCGGATACCTTTCGAAGTATGAGTGACCTGGCCCAGATGGGGACCAGTTTGCTTTTTTTGAAGCATGGTCGAGACGCCGAGCGCCAGGCAGACCGGCTCGGGGTCGAGTACATGGTGTCTCTCGGGTATGATGCGCGGGAGCTGAGCCATTTCTTTCAGGTTTTCGAAAGGATGAGAGAGGAGAGTGGGCAGGTGCTGCCCAACTGGCTCTCCTCTCATCCCGCACCTCAGGATCGAATCGCAGCGACGCGCCGGATGGCGGATGAGGTCATGGCTGCGGGAGGCGATTACAAGGTTCGCCCTCGAGAGTATGTCCAGCACCTCGACGGCCTTGTCTTTGGAGCAAACCCGCGCGAGGGATACACTCGCGACGGTCGTTTCTTGCATCCGGACCTGGAGTTTCAGATCACCTATCCTCCGTCATGGCGAGTCCAGAACACCAAGAACGCCGTGATCTTTTCTGAGCCGAATGGTCAAGCGGGAGCTCAGTTGAGCCTGGTGTCCGGAGCCTCGCCTGAGGAGCACGCACGAAAACTGGCCGGCCAGGAGGGAGTCGAGTTGGTGCAGGGAGGTATGCGGCGGATTCATGGAAATTCATCTTTCGTTGCCCTCTATCAGTTGAGCGGCCCGGAAGGGAACCAGCGTGTGATGGCGGCTTTTGTCTTGTATCGCGATCGGCTGTACCAGTTCGTCGGAGGCGCAGCTGACTTCCAGGGTCAATCCAGTAAGATCGAAGGCGTGCTGACGAGCTTCCGCGAGCTGAAGGACCGGAGTTTGCTGTCGGTCCAGCCGGATCGAGTCCGTCTGCACACCGCCCGAAGCGGAGAGAGCTTGCGCTCGCTGAGCCGGCGCTACCCCAACCCGCGGCTGGATCTCGACGCTCTCGTCGCATTGAACCGGCGAGGACCCGATGAGGCGCTTCGAGCTGGCACGCTGGTCAAGGTCGTTCGCGCCGGCGCGAGGTGACCGTGAACTCCGAAGAGATTCGCGCAATCTGCCTGTTGCTGCCCGGCTCGACCGAGGAGATTCAATGGGGTGACGATCTTCTGTTCAAGGTTGCGGGCAAGATGTTTGTCTGTATGGGAATCGAGCCCGAAAGTCGGTACTCTCTCAAATGCCCCGAGGAAACGTTCCATGAGCTGACGGAGCAGTCGGGCATCGCCCCGGCTCCGTATCTCGCCAGGGCCCACTGGGTTCAAATCGATCCCGGCGCTTGCGATCTCAGCTCCGACGAAATCGTGCGGCTCATTCGCCAATCTTATGAGCTCGTTGTAGCGAAGCTTCCCAAGAAAACTCAGGCAACTCTCGAATCACGGAATCCGAAAAAAGCGGCGCGCGCGAGAACTCGAACCCGGAAATGAGCCTGAGGTAAGGAGAACAAATGTACGATTGGCAGATTCCCGTTCGCTCCGTTGTGCAGATCGCAGCGGTACTGATCGCATGCCTGGTAAATTCGGCCTGCCAAGACGGACAGGCTCTGCCCACGAAAAACACTAGCGATGAGGCAGGCGAGGCAGCGACCGTAAGGGTCACCCCGGAGCAAGAGCAGCCCAAGCGTTTTGTCCTCTGGGCCACGGCTGACGCCCATATCGATGTCGATGAAGCGCGGGGGCGAAAGAGCCTGGTGGATGCCATCACCGACAGTGAGCAGGGAGGCGATGAGGGAGGGCCGGCGTTCGACTGGAACATCATGCTGCATCTGGGAGACCTTGCGGGAGGTGGAGGATTTCCGGAGAAGATCGACGGCGTGAAAGCCAGGAGGCAGCTGGCAGCAAGTCAAAAGCATCGACGAGAAGACTTTTACTTCCTCGCGGGCAATCACGACGCGAGCCCGGACCACTGGTGGTTTCGGACCTGGATGGATCCGCCGGGCGCCCACACCGAAGTGTCGGGGGTCGATAACGCCCGCCGCCCGTTTCCGGTAGAGGGAACCTGGGAGCGGTATTCGGTTCAGGTCGGCAACATCTTGTTCCTGATGATGAGTGACCGAAATGACGGCCCGCCCCCCAGCGGGAGAACCGCGCCCGACCCGAGCGACAATAATGCCTTCCGAGGACGCCCCCGAGGCGGCTATCCGGCCGGAAAGGTGACCGACGCGACGTTTCAGTGGTGGAAGGAAATGGTCGAGCGTCATCGCGACAAGATCATCATCACGGGACACCATCATATGCTGGAGCACACAACCGTGGCGTCCGGGCTGGACGAAGGAATCGAGGGCCTCTATCACGGCTACAATCGGGACGGGGCTCCCCGAGGGGCGTCTTTCCTCTATTTCGTTGGGGATCTTCCGCATGCCGGCAAATTCGAGAGCTACCTCGAGAAAAATCCCGGAGCCATCGATCTCTGGCTGGGAGGGCACACCCATTCGAATCCCGACGACACGTACGGGGGAAAGTCACACATCGAGCGGAAGTGGGGGGTGACCTTCGTCAACTGCGGAGCGCTGACGGTTTACCATTCGATCAAAAGGATCTCGATGAGCCGCGTCCTTACATTTGTAGACGGTAGCAACAGTGTGAAGGTGCAATGTTATCTCCACACGAGCGACTACGCGCCTGAGGGCTGGTATCAAAAGGCCGAAAGACAGATCCAGCTGAAAAAGTCCTTCGACCACGGTGAGTAGATGCGCAACCGCCGGGAGCCTCCCGCCAGAGATTCCCGAAAGCTGAAGGCTAAAACTGGAGGACAACTCCGATGACCAGACGCTGTTGGGCTTCTCTATTGTTTATGGCTTCGGTCCAGCTAAGTTGCCAGGCTGGCGACGTGCCTTCACCGGGTGAGACCCGTGAAGTCATGATCGCTATGCGGGACGGCACGCGTCTGGCGGCGCACGTCTTCTTTCCGAACACACCGATGCCGAATGGTGGGTGGCCCGCGGTTGTGCAGCGAAGCGCTGTTTCGCCGTCGCAGGAGCGGATCCAACACTTCATCGACGACGGCTATACGTTCGTGATGCAGCACATTCGGGGACTGCATCGTTCCGGGGGCGAACCTCCGATTCTCGCGCATGAGGCCGAAGATGGGGTGGACACACTGGCATGGATAGCTTCGCAAGATTGGTGCAACGGAAAGATTGCCACATACGGAGCGGAGTTGGATGGCTTTGTGCAGTACCAACTGGCCGGTGCCGGATCCCCCCATCAAGCGGCCATGGTGTGTGGATTTGCCCCGGCCAGTATCTATGGGCACGCGGCTTATCAGGGCGGAGTGTTCCGCTACTTCGAATGGCACAAATGGCTCACGCAGTTTGCCCCGGATAGTTTGGCCACCTACCAGGAGCACTCCCGCTATGATGATTTTTGGCGCCCACTGGACGCTCGGCTTCGATACAGCGAGGCCAACGTCCCGGGGTTTCATGTGACCGGCTGGTTCGATCAGTACCGGAAGGGGACGATCGAGACTTTCGTTGCTCTCCAGGCCAACGGGCAACAGCGTTCACAGGGGCAGCAAAAGCTTTTGATCGGACCCTGGACCCACCCGACGTTGTCGCGAAGACGGCAGGGAGACCTCGAGTTTCCTGCAAATTCCTTGATCGACCTGCGCGCTCGAATCTTGGGCTGGTTGGGCCCGTATCTCAGAGGTGAAGCAGGTGGGACCAGCCTCCCGGCGGTCGAGTACTACGTGATGGGGGACGTGGATGATCCCGACGCTCCTGGAAACGAATGGAGGACTGCCGATACCTGGCCGATCCCCGGAACCCGGACCCAGTACTACCTGAGAGCAGAGGGGTTGCTGAGCACAGAACGTCCCGCTGGTTCCACCCGAGCCAAACCACGGTCGTACGCCTCGAGCCCTTACAGGCCGCTTCTGGGACGGGGTGGAGGCCACGAGCTCGAGGAACCGACCGACCAGGCGTTTTTGGAAGGACGCCCGGATCTGTTGGTATTTACAACCCCGGAGTTGTCTGAACCTGTTGAAGTGACCGGAGATGCCCATGTCAAAGTCTGGGCCTCCACCAAAGCCGTCGACACCGATTTTTTGGCGAGACTGACGGACGTCTATCCGGATGGGCGCTCCATTCTGATTGCCGAAGGGATCGTCCGCGCGAGATTTCGGGAGGGTTTCGAGGAAGCGAGGCTCCCGGAGAAGGACAAGGTCTACGCCTACACGATCGATCTTTGGCCGACGAGCTACGTGTTCAACCGCGGACATAAGATCCGCGTCGCGATCGGTTCGAACAACTATCCGCGTTTCGAGGGCAACGCCAACAACGGTGAAGATCACTGGCACTGGCTTTCCGGTGAGTCGGGCGAGGTGGCCCGCAATACGGTGTATCACGATTCGGCTCACCCATCGCACCTCCTGGTCAACGTCATCGAGTAGGCACTTGTGCGTATGTTTTCGAACGACGACTATTCCGAGGCGAAATCGTGAAAATCCAAAATATTGTCTCCATCTGTTTGATTTTCGCGGCCGGCTCTTTTGGCCGCGCTCAGTCCGTAGACTTCGACAAGATTCTGGACCTGAAAACCGTTGCCGACGTTCGGATCTCACCCGACGGTTCCAAGGTTGCCTACGTCGTGCGCGAGGTCGATTTTGACGGGGACCGTTACGGAAGCCACATATGGGTCCGCGCGGTCGAGCAAGAGTCTCGCACGCACATATCGGAGGGGTCGGCCCCGCGCTGGTCTCCGGATGGCCGCGGTCTCGCGTTTTTGGCGGCTGCGGACGGTAACAATCAAATATGGCAGATTTCCCTTGGAAAGGGAGAGAGGGAACAAATCACGGATCATCCCGGCGGCATCCGCCGGTTTGGCTGGTCCCCGGACGGGCGATTCCTGGCGTATCTGGCGGATCACATCGAGAATCGACCCACCCATCGTCCGATCATTGTCGATGTCAACGACCTCCGGTTCCTCCGCCTCTGGGTTGTCGACGTCGTGACCAGGAAGACGAAGAGTCTCACTCCATCCGATTTCAGTGTCACCGGCTACGCCCAATGGTTTCCGGATGGATTCTCGTGGTCGCCCGAAAGCCGCAAGATCGTCTTTGGAAAGAGACCTAATGCCAACCGACCGGGAGCCTACCTGGACGCGGATGTCGCCATCGTCGACATCAAGACCGGTCAGCTGGAAACCGTCGTTGGCCTGGACGGCATGGATGCGAATCCTCGGTGGTCTCCGGACGGGAAACAGATTGCCTTTATCCGGACGCCGCGCGACTGGGTGTTGATGTCGGATCTCTATGTGATGACCGCGGAAGGCGGAGAGCCCATCCTGCTGTCCGCCAACCTGGATGAGCACGTCAAGGAGTTTCATTGGTCTGCGGACGGATCCACAATTTTCTTTACAGCCGGCGCCGGTGTGGCTGCCCATGTTTATTCCCTGGCAGTTCCAGGGGGCCGGCTCCGGCAGCTGAGCGAAGGCACCGATGTACATGCATTGCTCAGCATTTCTAGGGACGGTCGCTCCTGTGCCTTCACCCGTCAAAGCGCCGGGGTTGCTGCCGACGTCTACTTCTCACGTCTTGATTCCTGGGCCCCGAAGAAACTGACCGGGCTCAATCCACAGGCAGGTCCGGCAGGGATGGCCGAGGTTGTTCGCTATCCGAGCTTTGATGGCATGGAGATCGAGGGTCTAGTGCACAAGCCGCCTCAGTACCAAGAAGGCAAACGGTATCCTCTCGTGGTGCGTCCTCACGGAGGCCCCCAGGGCGCGGCCACTCATGTTTTTGTCGGCGGGTCGTCTGATCTCGTTTTGCTCCGGCAAGGATGGATTCTCTTCCGGCCGAACTTTCGGGGAAGTGGAAATTACGGCGAGCGCTTCCTGAGAGCCAATCGGCACCTCTGGGGGTACACGGATTTCAAGGACATCATGAGTGGCGTCGATTACTTGATCGATCAGGGGATGGTGGATCCGGACCGGATGGCGACCATGGGCTCGAGCTACGGCGGGTACATGTCGTCCTGGGCGATTACTCGAACGGACCGGTTCAAGGCCGCCGGCATTGGGGCCGCGATGACCAATTTCATGAGCCTGGCCGGAACCACCGATGTGCCGAGCAAGCTGGACGACTATCTGGGGAAAAACCTCACGCAACTGCTTCATCATTCGCCGATGAATTTTGTGACCAACGCATCCACTCCCTCACTGATCTGGCACGGCGAAAAGGATTTGAGAGTCCCGGTCTCGCAGGCCCATGAGCTGTACAAGGCCCTCAAAAAAAAGGGGGTGCCGGTTTCACTCGTCATCTACCCGGGACAAGGCCACGGGATCCGCCGGCCCAGCCATCAAAAGGATCTGATGCAACGGCAAGTCCAATGGCTGAACCGATGGGTGCTGGAGGACTATCACTCTTCTCGGGATTGAGCAAAATGACCGGATTGAGCAAAATGACCGGGTCGTTTCACTGGACCCGTCGCAGGTTGTTGGGCGCCGCCGCTGCGGGCCTCGGCGGCTTTATTCCCCGCGAGAGCCCCGCCGCTGAGGCATGGAAAGGCGGCGACGTTGCTCACCTTCTGCCCACGGCGGCGGAAGATCGGATCCTCCTGAAGGCGTCTTTTCGCCGAGCCCACTCGAAGCCGCCGCAACTGGCCATCGGACAGCGCCGGATTGCCGGGGTGCGCACCGACACGGAGGGTAGGTTCTACGCCTTCGATGTATCGGGGCTCGAGCCGGCCACACTCTACGAGCTCCGTCTTCACGGCGACACCGAGCCGCTCTGCGATCCATGGCCGTTGCGCACTTTCCCGTCGCGGCTCTCCTCCCCGGAGCATTTGCGTCTCTTGATCTACACCTGTGCCGGCGGACACGATGCCATGGTCCGGGACAGGCAGCGCGGCTTTTTGCCGGTCGCCACACGGCGCCGCCTGCTCGAACGTGCTCTCTCTTTCTCACCCGATGCCGTGATCGCCAACGGCGACCATGTCTACTGGGACCAGCGCACCGGCGGCCGTGTGCCCGAGGCTATCGATTATGCCGGCGAGTTCGACCGCACGCTGCCGATTCTGGGTACCCCGAACGAACGGGTGCTCAAGCGGGCGGTGGGTCCGCAAGTAGCGGATCTTTACGGGACGCTCCTTCGCTCCGTACCGGTCTTTTTTCTCCAGGATGATCATGATTACTTCGATGGCGATCGCGTCCGCGAATGGGTCATCCCCTATCCCCCCGATGCTTTCATGCTTCGGGCGGGGCGGGCCTCCCAGTGGCTGTACTACCCGGAGTTTCTTCCCGATCCGGACCGGCCCCCTGGTCTCCCGGGGGCGTCGGCAGCGGATCGCTTCACCGGCCTTTCGGAGTGCTTCGGCACTCTGCGCTACGGGCGGCTAGCCGAGGCATTGCTGTACGACTGCCGCCGTTACCAGACGCTGAAAGGGAGACTCGGAACTCTCGTCCCGGAGGAGACGGAGGCGTGGATTCAAGGCCGCATCCGAGACAAGCGTGTGGCCCAGCTGATTCAGGTGCCTTCGATTCCGGTGGGGTGGAGCGCCGGCAAGTGGGGGGAGTGGTACCCCGATGTCATGATCGATGGAGAGCTCAGCACCTCACGGCCAAAGGAGTTCTGGCAAGACGGGTGGCGGCGTCAGCACGACCGCCTCCTGGTGGCCACTTCGGAAATGCGCGATCGTCTCCCTCTGTTTCTGAACGGGGACCTGCACAGCATCGCCGAGGCGAACATCTTCGGCACCGGTTCCCACGATCTCAGCTCCAACCCCGTTGCCACGGTGCTGGTGGGCCCGCTCGGGACCGAGGGTGGCTGGCCTTCACGCGGACGGGGAATCCGCGGCACTTCCTCACTCACTCTTCGTATGGAAGAGAGCCTTTCATGTCTCGAGGAAAATGGCTTTGCCATCGTCGACGTGGAGCCCGCGGTCGTGCGGGTCCGATTTTTCAAGTGGCGCCCTGATCAAGGTGAAGAAGCGATCAAATCGCTCGAGCCTTTTCGGAGCAGCGAGTTTCGGAAAACGATCCAGGCGTGAGGAAAGCAATAGACCTGCACTGGGAGCGGAGCGTGGACGCGATGGGAAACCGTTTTTGCCAGAGGAAAGGGAGAGTTCCATGACCACCAACCGTCAGATCGTTCTCGACTCGCTGCCCGAGGACAAGCTCACCGAAGCGAACTATCGTCTCCTGGAGGGACCGGTTCCACCACTGGAGCCCGGCGCGGTACTTTGTCGTACCCTTGCCATCCAGATTGCCGCCGGGACCCGCGCCGCCCTTCAGGGAAGTTTTGGTTACGGAGCCCCCCCGAAAACTGGCATGGTGATGTGGGGCGAGGGCGTCGCGAGAGTGACTGCGAGCGACCACCCGGACTTTGTCACTGGAGACTTGGTCGTGGCACGCACGGGGTGGCAGGACTACTCGGTTCACGCTGCCGAGCCGCTCACAAAGATAAGACCGGCCCTCCTCACCCGGTGCTGGTCCTCGCGGCGTCCCGGGTATCCTGGTAAGCAAGCGGCTCACCATGACCGGCATCCTGATCTTCGACCATGTGGCGCGCTATGAGCAAGCACGCGAGCAGATTCGCGAATGGCTGCGCTCCGGGCGGATCCGGAGCCTCACCGACGAGCGCAAGGGACTGGAGCAGGCACCTCAGGCGCTGGTCGACCCTCTGGCCGGCGGCAATACGGGAACTCGGATCGTGCGGGTATCCGACTAGATGTATACAAGGGCGAGGCCCACAGCTGGTTCAATAATTCCCTTCGCCTGGAATACACGACGGAAAACGTGAAGGTTCTGATCGATATCGGTTTCCTCGATCGCGAGCCCGAAGTCGAACTGCCGCGAAACCTAGCGCTCGAACATTCCCCGTCTCTGGTATTTGGTCTCGAACGTCTCGAGGCCGAGCGCCTGGTTTACGATCTCATCGAGGACGGACGTCGAAGTCACATTGCCTTGCGGATCGAAGTCTCTCGAGCGAACGATAAAGCCGCCTGTTTCGATCCACTGACGAAAGGAGTCCGCCGCCGGCATCGATCCGAAACCCATCTTGCTGGTGATACCTTCCACAAAGTTTCCGAGCTTCTCGAACGCCCTGGCTGTGTCCAGGCCGCCTTCGATGAGCCGGTAGTCGATGACTTCCAGCTCTCTTATCAATTGCTTGCCCCGGCGGACCTCATGAAAACGAGTTGGATGACTGTTGTAGGTCCCTGTCCTGTTCGTCGGGACCAGCTCGATCGAATCGGGAGCGGCAGAAGTTTTCGTGTCGCCGATCATCCCGGCGAGAAACTCCTTCGCCCGGTCTGCGTCTTCCTTCTTGATCTCACCCCTCGACTCGGCCTCGGCCATTTTTTTTCGTATCAGCGCTCCCAGGTCTACGCCCTCTCCAGGCATACCCTGAGGAGGCGTCGATGGCCCTCCCGGTCCCGTGGCGATGCCCGGCATTTGGGTCCCATGGTCGAGGATCCGTGCTTGTTTACGCTGAGCATCTTCGAGGATGAGCTGCTCCAGGTCGCTGCGGTATATGACGGCGTCACGCTCCAGTGGATGCGTCGAAGCCGCAGCTGAGGCGACCCCCTCCCGGACGCTGGACATACTCGCGGCACCGTCGCCAGCTATCGTCATTTTCAGAAAGTGGTGCCCGCCACGGCTGAGGACATACAAGTAGTCGATGTGCGTCCTGGCGCCGTCGCCGGCAGTCGTTTTGATCTTGTACACGGCCGCCTGCGCGCTCGTGAGGGTGAGTGCCAGCGAAAACAAGATCGTTACAATAGGAACGGATTTACGCATCGGATCTTCTCCCATCGGTCACATCGTTTCGGACCGTTCGAAAATTATATACGGGTAGCATTCGGCATCACAAGAAGCATGCGAGGACCACAGGCTCGAGGCTTCGGTTTGCCCGTCCGCGTTAGGGCTGTCTCTCCGTCTCCTTGGCAGGCTCCGATTGCTGCCGGATGAATTCACGCGACCTGGCAATGACTTCCTCGTTGATTCCCATGTGCCCCATCGTGGGGTATCGGTGGAACTTGTAGGAGGCTCCGGCTTTCTTCAACGCGTCGACCATCATCAAGGCATTATCAATAGGCACCGAGCGGTCGTTATCGGAATGCAGGATCAGTAACGGCTTCATGTTCCGGTGGATGTGGTTTACGGGCGACGCCAACTTTCTGGCATCCAAGGGATCGGCTCCGGTTGGCGTCCAGATGTTCCCCCAACTCAAAGTTGTCAGTTCGTAATTTGCCGCCACACTGATCACTGCGCGAAAGTCGTTGATTGCGGTTTCCCATCCGCCAGTCCGTGGAAACGGTCCATCGCCCAGCGTTGCGGCCAGCGAGACCATGTGGCCACCCGCGGATTGACCAATTAGAAATACCCGTTCGGCATCGATGCGGTACTGCTGTGCGTGAGCGTGCACGTAACGGATGGCACATTGCAGATCCTGATAACATGCGGGCGCGGCAGTGCACCCCACCAAACGGTAGTCGATCGACATGGCGAAGAATCCAAAGCCGGCCCATTGTCGTACATCGATTGTCGACCGGTCACGCTTGTGTCCGCCGCGCCAGCGGCCCCCGTGAACCGAGACGATTGCTGGCAAAGGATCCTTTGAGTCTGGATAGGCAATGTCCGCCAGAAGCCCGGCGCCGTGGACCCGTCCGTAGACGATATCTTCCTTGTAAACGATCGTTGGCTTGGTTTCCTCGGCTGCCAGGAGACAGGGAAGCACAAGAACAACCAGCAGACAAGGAATACAAAACCTGTGAAGTAACATCATGCCCATCCTTTCGAGAACCCTTTTGGTCAGACTGGAATACCGGTCGAGACGGGGCCGATTCCCCGTAACGAGTTCTGCAGTTGCCACGGCGACTTCGAAACCGGCTCCCGGAAGACTCTCGCGTGCGCTCGCCAAACCTGCCGCTACTTGCGCATCCGGACGAAGCACTTTTCTTCGACTAAGGTGGTGATCCATTTCCTCGACAGTAAACCCGGCCTTGTCGGCCACTTCGACCTTCTCCTTGTCTGAGTAGTAATACAGGTGAGAGGGTCCCGAAGGGTCGAATTTGGACTTCGCCCAACGAAACCCAATCTTGCGGAGTTTTTCTTTAGGTGGCTCATAGTAGTCGGCAACGAACAGTCCTCCGGGTTTCATCAGGTAGCAGGCAAGCTTCGAGACCATCACCGCGTTTTCGAATAGCTGGTGGATGAAGAAATGCCGCGTGACGATGGTATCCCGGGTGGCTTCGTACTGCGGCAGGCGATCCCTGTCGCCCAGGTGCACGTAATCACAGTTGGGTGGCAAGACGAGGCGCGCTATGTGGAGCACCAGCCGGGAGGCATCGATGCCAAGATAGTGGCGCACCACGTGGCCCAAGGATCTTCCGAGCTTTGCGGGACCGCACCCGATCTCGCTCACGTTCTTGCCCTGCAGGTCCTGGACATGATTCCACAGTTGGAGCTTGCTTCCTACGCTATAGACATAGCTGTCAAAGACCTGCTGCCGGTCCTTCGAGTGCCGGAAACTCTTTCGGAAACGTCGCACCTCGTCGGTCACTTCAGACACATCCTGGAACCACTCCTTCCCATGGTACATGGTAAAGTACCTGCACCATTCCTTGTCCCATACCTGCCAGAAGGCCTCGTCAGCCGGTACAAAGTCGAGGGGATCTTGCGGCGCAGGAGGCCTGCTTTTGGCAAAAATGCCCGAGGCTGCCTTGACGAACTTCGACCACAAGTGGTTTGGTCCGAACCCCGACTGCTTGCTGGTCTCAGCGCCGGACGCCATCCGCCATCTCCGAGATGCACACGAGTTCACGAAGCAGTCAGAATAGGAATCCTAAGCACTTGTGTCAAGTCGGGGCCCTGCGCTAGAAGGCGCGGAATCATTTTGGAAGGCGCTCGGCCCGGAGGGCACGCCGGCGCACCTTGCCGGCATCGTCACGTAGCGTTGTCGTGACGAACTCGATGCTGCGCGGCACCTTGTAGCGTACCAGCCTTTGGGCCATGTGCTCGAGCAGATCATCTTCACTGAGTTCGCCGTCTGCTTGAACGATGGCGTGGACCCGCTGGCCGAGGTCCTCATCGGGCAAACCGATCACCGCACTCGAGCGGACTTTTTCATGGGCTTCGAGTGCGGATTCGACTTCGGCAGCGTAAACGTTGGCGCCGCCGCTAAGAATCATGTCGCTCTTGCGATCGGTCAGATAGAGATAGCCATCCTCGTCCATCGAGCCCATGTCTCCCAGTGATTCCCAGCCATCGAGAGACTTTGGCTCGGCACCGATGTAATGATAGGTCGACCCGGGGCCCGTGTCCGGCCGCAAGTAGATCTCACCGATTTCGCCCCGAGCAAGCTCGTTTCCGTCCTCGCCGACGACCTTCATCCGGCTCCCCGGCAGTGGGCGACCGACCGAGCCCGGGTGCTCCAGCCATTCCTTCCCATTGATCCAGGTCGCCCCCTGCGCCTCCGTGCCGCCGTACAGCTCGAAGATGCGTTCCGGGCCGAGCCAGTGAATCCAGGCCTCCTTGAGCCAGCGGGGACACGGCGCCGACATATGGAATACGACCCGTAAGGAAGAAAGGTCGAACGCCTCCCTCTGCTCACTCGGCAGCCGCCAGATCCGGTGCATCATGGTGGGGACGAGGACGACGAAGTCGATCCGGCAACGCTCGATCAGCGCCAGCGCCTCCGCCGGATCGAAGCGCTTCATCACCACGAGGTGGTTGCCGCGTGCGAGCGCCGCCATGGAACAGGCGAAGGCGGCATTGGCGTACAAAGGGCAAGGGACGAGATGGGCCCGATCCGCAAGCAGCCCGAAGCCCGCGAACTCCGGATCGGCTTCGCCCCGTTCGTTGGAGACGATGAGTTTCGGACGACCCGTCGAGCCCCCGGACGTCATCACCTTGAGGTGCTTGGCGGTGCGGTCCGGGAGCGGATCGTCCGGCAGGGAAAGGTCGGCAACAAAGCCCGGCGAAACCGTGGGCCGGTCGCCGTGGCTGCCCGGGTCGACACCCACGACGAGGGCTGGATTGGCCAACTGGATAATAGCGTCCCGTTCCAGGAAGGGGAGTTTCCAGGAGACGGGTTGGGGCGTCGCTCCCAGTTTCCAGGCGGCGATGGCGGTTTCGTAGAACTCGATCCCGTTGGCCAGGGCGATGGTGACAAAATCATCCTGCCGGACCCCGAGTCCTTCGAACGCTCGCGCCAGGCGATTCGTCCGCTTGTCGAGTTCTCCGCTGGTGACACTCCGACCGTCACAGGTTATGGCGGGACGGTCCGGATCTCGCTCCGCCTGCAAGCGGATGACTTGCCCGATCGGCTTCAGTGCCATGGCACAGCTCCTATGGTTCTGTTGTCTTGGCGAGGCTCCCGAGTCATCGGTTCTCCCTAGCTCTCGCTGTAAGGTTCGATCCCGAACCGCTCTGCGACTCGCTCTCGGGGCTCCGCACTTGTCTCGTCCAGGGGAATCCCGGTGGCGTCGGCAACGCGCACATTAGAGCAGAAGATGGCGATGGTCGCGGCTGCCTCCACTAGAATCGCCGTCCCGGCTCGCTCTTCCAGGATCTGGCGAGCCTCCTCGAGCTCCGATTCCGATCCTCGCACGACCGCCTCGGCAAACCGTGCCAGGAGCAAGCCGTGGGTCACGCCGCCGTCATTTGTGGCGCGACCGTTCACAAGATCGAGGTTGCAACTCGCTCCGTGCTCTTTGCCGCTCACCCGGAGCAGCATGGCGTGAGCCGTTGTTCAGTAGAAGCAATCGTGAAGCAAGGAGGTTCGCGCCGCGAGGAGCTCGATCTGGACTCGGCTCAGCGCCCGGCCATCGTTCGCTCCAGGCTGTACCATCGTCTCCATGGGCAAATAGTGACTTTCCTCTACTCGGGTCAAGTTGCGGAGCTCCTCCGGCACCAGGCTGAGGCTCTGCCGAACGTAGGGAATGATCGGCTGCCCATCATAGACATCGTCCAAACCGTCGCCGGTGAAACCATCGGGACCCAGGCGACGGTCCGCCGCGCCATGGCTGGGAAATGCCCGGTCGGCTCGCCGCTCTCCGGTTCGGGCAGAGTTGGAAGATCGAGACCTAGACCCCGGTGAAAAACGTCGATCAGGATCGTGAAGACCGCGACTGCAACGAGTTCGATATATGGACCGTCTTCCAGCCCACGGCTCCGGAGATTGTCGAGCCACGCTTCAGAAAGCCGTCCCGAATCGGTCACGATACGATGCACCGGGTCGAGGTACGGTTCAGGAACCGATCCCAGACTGTCGTGTTTCCCCGTTACCCCCCGGGGGGAAAGGGCATCCTTGCGCCGGAGGCAGAGCGAGCAGGCGGGCGCGTGCCGCGTCTCCGCAGCTATGGCCAGCCGCTGCGGCCCCGTCCACCAAGTGCCTGGGCTTGAAAGCCGCCGCCAGGTCCATTGCTGGTCTTCGAGCAGCCGCTCACGGATTGGGAAACGCGATCCAATTACCGGGATGGTCATCGATAAAACCCTCAGGGAACTCGAGCCAAAGGAAGTCTGTCCTGTATGGCGGAGAATAGCACGGGTAGGGCTGAAATGTCAGTGTCTGAACATGTTCAAAAATGTGTGGACGCCCTCGCCCGGATGCGTTACTATGATATTGAACAGGTTCAAACATCTCGCTAGGCACTAAGAAGCGGAGGTGCTGAATGATGAATCGTCAATCTAGCCCGCACGATGGCCTGTCCTGCAACACCTCACCAATCGAGAGCTACTGGCGACTGAAATACTTCGTCCTCGCCTTGCTTACCAGCGGTATGGTATTGGCGTCTCTCCTTGCTTTGTCGATTGCCTGGAGAAGCTACGGCTGGACGATGCTCATTGCAGTGCCGTTCGTCGCCGGTGTGATTCTTGGTTACAAGAGTGGATATCAGCACGTGTTCGTGTGGATGACCGCCATGATCGTTTCCTCCGGAGCCGTCGGCGGACTGTACGTGCTGCACCTGGCCGGAGTGCTGTGCGGGCTCATCGCCGCCGTCGTTATTGCCATACCGCTCGCCATCGGAGGCAGCGTCGGTCGCCTGATCCGGGTCCGCCGCGACGGTCGCTGGCTGCGCGAGAGTCGCCGGCAGGCGTCGGCCGGGATGTTGCTGGCGACCGCCGGCTTGCTCTGGGCCGAAGCGCAAATGCCACTGCCGCTGGAGGCTGAGGAGGTACGAACCGTGCGCGTTCTGGCGACCGATGCGATCGCTGCCTGGGACAGCCTCGTCTTCTACGAAGAGGTCGGTGCCGCGGCGCCACGGCTCACCAGGATTGTCCTCCCGTTCCCTGTTGGGACCGAGGGTATCGTCGACGGGGTTGGCGACACGAAGCGCTGCCTGTACGAGGGCGGGTACCTGGTCAAGCGGATCACCGACTATCGTCCGGGTGCCCGCTTTGCCTTCGACGTCATCGAGCAGGTCGGGGTCGAGGACCGTTCCGTCGTGCTGATCGACGGCAGTTTCGAGTTCGAGGAGCTCGAGCCCGGCCGTACACTGGTCACTCTGACGACGCGCTACCGGCCTTTGCTGCAGGCCCGCGGCGCCTGGCGACCGTTCGAATTCGCCGTCGTGCACGCGCTGCACGACCACGTACTAGATTGGATGGCGCAGCGCCTGGCGACCAGTTGGTAGAGCCGGACGCTTCCGTTTGGTCGAACGACCCGTTCACTCCTGCCGATCCCCAACGGCTGATGCTCTTGCTTGCGTATCGATCTTTCGGGTTCCTCGAGCATCTTTTTTCAATACCCACAGCCAGTGTTACGGAAAAAGTTCTCTGATTTGAATTAATTCAACGAAGAGGATGCGTCGATACGTTGGGTAAGCTAATTAAAAAATGCACGTCTGGCCGTGTCCCGATTCGATGGGAACGTCCGTAACGTGGACGACGGTCAGCGGCCCGAATGGAGTCGGCGCCATGAAGCGATCTCTGAACCTACGTTTACGAAACCCAGCAAGGGGCATCCTGCTGCTCCCCTTTCTTATGATCTGGGTGGCCGTTGTACCGGTCTATTCCTTCCCGGATGCCAACCCGGGAGCCAATGGCCCGCAGCAAGACCTGACGCAGCTCAGTCTGGAGCAGCTTCTCGACATCGAAGTCACGACTGCGGCACGCAAGAAGCGGAAGCTCTCGGAAACGGCTGCTGCCGTTTACGTCATCACCGCCGACGAGATTCGACGATCGAATGCGACCAGTATTCCACAGTTGTTGCGCAATGTTCCCGGTCTACAGGTAGCTCGGGTGGACGCCAACAAGTGGGCCATCACGTCCCGGGGATTCAATGGACGTTTTGCCAACAAGCTCCTGGTCTTGGTTGATGGGCGGTCGGTTTATACCCCCTTGTTCTCGGGAGTCTACTGGGAAACTCAGGATGTTCTTCTGGAAGATGTCGAACGCATCGAAGTGATTCGGGGCCCCGGCGCGGCACTCTGGGGTGCCAACGCGGTGAATGGCGTCATTAATGTCATCACCAAATCCGCGGAGGACACTCAGGGAGGCCTGGTTACCGCCGGTGGCGGGACCGAAGAGAATGTCCTCACAGCGGGGCGCTACGGGTTCCAGTTGCGGGATGCCCATATGCGTGTTTGGGCCAAGTACCTCGAGAGGGACAACTTTCTTCTTGCTACTGGAGGCAGGGCTGCAGATCGAATGGATACCTTGCGCGGGGGGTTTCGTCTCGACTGGACGACCAGGCTCAGCCCGAGGATCTGAGAAGTCTGTTCCGAGAGTCGAACGGAGTTTCGGTCTGGATCCCATTCCCAGTTGCCGAGTCGTGCAATGCGCTGGGCCTGAAGCAGCCGTCGCTCACTATGGCGTAGCTCATCCATGGCATTCTTGGCGCGCAGAATGTAGCGCAAGCGATGCCTCAATAGGACGTAATTCAGGGGCTTGGTGATGAAGTCGGTGGCGCCGACTTCGTAGGCTCGGTTGATGGAGTCCATGTCGTCCAGTCCCGTCATCATCAAGATTGGGAGATCCGAACTACAAGGCATGCCCCGGATTGCAGCACAGGTACCGAAGCCATCGAGCTTCGGCATCATGACGTCGAGAAGGACGAGGTCTGGCGAGAGACCTGTCAAGATCTCGAGCGCCATTTTCCCATTGCTCGCCTCCTCTACCCGAAACCCCTCAGTTCTAACCGTTTCCACGAGCAGGAGACGCATCACCTCGTCGTCGTCCACCACTAGGACAAGTTTCTGATCATCGGTCTTCGGTGCTTCCATCAGCCGGTCACTCCAAACCCCTCCGCAAAACGTGCGCTCCCGGGGCGGGTGGATAAACCTTTTCGTATGTTCACTGTTCTTATCGGTCATTATTTGAAGGTGAATAAGTCCTTTGTAATCGAAACTTACTGAAAAAGGGCAAGTCCAAGCAGGCCAGATGGCAGTTCCCGGATCGGGTCCCAGGATTCCGCCGGCTGAAAAGTTGGAGTTATTCTTCGAAGAAATTGCCGGTGGTGAGTGTTGTGGTGCGAGGATCTTTTTTGCGGAGTTCGGTTGCCGACCCGTAATCGGCAGGGATCTTCAGCAAGAATGCCGCATCGGGCTTCCTCACGTTTTGATCGGCATTAATGTACCCCGTACAAGGTCTAGGGACGGCTCAATCCAAACGGTAGGGATGACCATCTACCAGAGCCTCAGGGGAGTCCTGAGATTCGTCTCGCGATTTTCCGGAAGCTGTGGGTTCCTTTGAGAGCCAGCGTTCGACCACTGCATGCAACCGATCCAGAGTAAAGGGCTTGCTGAGATAATCATCCATTCCGGCTTCCAGGCAAAGCTCGCGATCTCCCTGCATCGCATCGCCGATGAGAGCGATGATTGGGACTCGAGAAATTGAATGCCCTCTCGCTACTTTCATCTGCTCCACGCCTCTGATCCGGCGGGTTGCCTCATGGCCGTCCATTTCCAGCATTTGACAATCCATTAGAATCAGATCGTAGTCGTCGAGAGGCACCTCGGTGACTTCCCGCTCGTTTGTGACAACGTCGACCCGGCACCCCAGAACCTTCAGAGCTTCTATGCACACTACATCGTTTGTCGCATTATCTTCGACAAGGAGAAGGCGTCCATGCAGCAATCCTTCCGCCTTCAACCCTCTGCCCGGTTTTGCGTCCCCAGAATCCCAGGGTTCTAGGTGGCCTATAGGCGTGCCCATCACATCTACTAAGCAGTCATGAAGCTCTGCTTTACGCACCGGTTTACTCAGGTGGCCCTGCACGCACGCCTCCCCGGCATCTCTGCCGTCCCGATGTGACACCGAAGTCAGCATCACGATTCTCACGGTCGCGATGTCGGGATCGGATGCGATTTCCCGCGCTAGGCCTTAGTCCAGCGTGATTTTTTGCATGAGGAGGAAGAAAAGCCCTGGAACGTGCGCCGTTACGGGATAAAATGCGTTTGATATATTTACAAGACATCCCGAAAGGAGCACATTCCAGGTGAATAAAAGAAACCACAGAATCCTCCTCCGAGACAAGCAAAATCTTACACGCCGGTTGGAAAGAAATCAGTTTGAGGACCGGTCCGATCCTATGTTCAAGGACTCCAACACCTACTACGAGATCGCCGAGAGAACGCGCGCCATCGGATCTGGTGGTATCGGAGCCATTCACAAGCTCGTGTGTAAGCTTGGATTGGACAAAGATATCAACAGAAACATCGTTTTGCTCAAGTACCACTTTCCTTACTGGGAATCCGATCATGTACTGAACATCGCATACAACGTCTTGTCGGGTGGAACCTGTCTCGAAGATATCGAGCGGTTGCGCCAGGATGAGACCTACATGAACGGACTGGGAGCCGAGAGGATTCCGGATCCCACGACGGCTGGAGATTTCCTCCGTCGTTTCGATGAGGATTGGATCTTCGGACTTCAGGAAACCATCAATGAAACCCGAACCAAGGTGTGGAAGTTGCAGGATGCTTCCTTCCGGAAGGAGGCCATCATCGACGTGGACGGGACCGTCGCCGGAACCTTGGGGGAATGCAAGGAAGGAATGGACATTGCCTACAACGGGATCTGGGGTTACGCACCGTTGATCGTGACCTTGGCCAATACGAATGAGGTCCTCTATCTGATGAATCGGCCGGGCAACCGTCCCTCTTCCGACGGAGCGGCCGAGTGGATGGACCGGGCAATCGATCTGGTGTCGTCGGTGTTTACGAAGGTCTGGCTTCGGGGCGACACGGATTTCTCGCTGACGAGAAACTTCGATCGCTGGGACGAGCGGGTTGGTTTTGTCTTTGGTTATGACGCCAAGCCGAACCTGGTCGGGATGGCCGATGCCCTGCCGGAGAGACAATGGAAACCGCTCGAGCGGCCTCCTCGTTATGAGGTCAAGAGCGAAGAACGGCGCCGTCCGGAAAACGTCAAAGAACAAGTAATCAAGGAGAGAGAATTCAAGAACATCCGCCTGCAGAGCGAGCAGGTCGCCGAGTTTGACTATCGTCCCGGACACTGTAAGAAAACCTATCGCATGGTTGTGGTTCGGAAGAACCTCACGATCGAAAAGGGGGAGCACCGGCTGTTTGATGAGGTCCGGTACTTCTTCTACATCACCAACGATCGGGAGATGACGATGGGAGAAGTGGTCCTTTTTGCCAACGATCGCTGCAACCAGGAAAACGTCATCGGTCAGCTCAAGAGTGGAGTGAACGCCTTGAGGATGCCTTCGGACAGTCTGGTATCGAACTGGGCCTACATGGTCATCGCATCGCTGGCGTGGAATCTGAAGGCCTGGTATGGCCTGGTGACGCAGGCGCCGACAGTACGTCGTGATATCTTGAGGATGGAGTTCAAACGCTTCCTGGTGAACTTTGTGCAAATACCCTGTCAGATTGTAAGAACCGGTCGTCGCCTCGTTTACAGGATATTGGCCTATAGCAAGCATCTCGAAACCTTTTTGGCGACGTTCGACTATATCAGGCAACTCAGGTTTACTTGAAGGCGCCTCGCCGGCGGGTGAGCCCGTACCCCCGGCGGAGCAAGAGTGGCGGGCGAAAGGAAGGGCATAACAGAGACAAACAAGATCAAGTGATCCAGACAACCAATGGAAGGTTTGTCTCTTGTGTTTCTCTTTGCTTTCCCTGTTACGCACAAGGAGCTGAAATCCACGAGATATTCGGAAAAGGCAAACGATTTTCCGAGCGAGCTCATACCTCGCTTATTTTGGGAACTAGTGATCGTCTTTGGCCTCGCCCCACTTCACGCGGGCTGGTTGAACATCACCGATCTGAAGACCGAATTCGAAACGGTGGAGCTGGGGGGTGAGCGAATCGTCATCCACTACAACCTGGATGAGACAGGGACCACCGAAGCGTCTCCTGCCTATGTGTTTGTTCAGTTCAGGCGTTCCGCCGGCGAGAAGTGGCAGCTCCTGGACTCCGTCGATCTTCGAGGAGACGGCATTGGCATCATCAACTTTTCCGGGAAGCGGCGTATTGTCTGGTGGGGTACCGGTGCGATCGCCCAGGAAGACGTGGAGAAGTACGAGTTCAGGGTCCGAGGCATGGCCATGGTGCGGGTCCCGGCCGGTACCTTTGTTATGAAGAGCGTTCCGGGCCGTGGCTATGACACTTCCGGATCGGCTCGATCAACGACCGAGCTCCCGCTTTTTTATCTCGCCAAGTTCGAGACAACCGTGGGGATGTACGCGGATTTCCTCAACGATACCGGAGGACAAGGACAGGGCTGGAACCAACGCATGGTGAACGCCGGGCGCGTGGGTGTGCTTCAGTCCGGCGAGGCACCCAATCACACTTACTCGGTTGCCGAGGGGCGCTCCGAGTTCCCGATAGCCTTCGTCTCCTGGTACGACGCGCGCAGTTTTCTGAAATGGTGCGGTCTGAAACTGCCCACGGAAGCCGAGTGGGAAAAGGGGTATCGCGGCGGTCAATACCTGGACGGCGATACGACCAAGTCTCAAATCAACCCGCTACCCGAGCGGCTCTATCCATGGGGGGACGAAGCCCCCACGGCCGGCGACATCCACCGTTGTAATCATCAAGGAAGAGACGATGGGTTCGAGGGGACGGCTCCGGTGGGGTCCTTTCCGGACTTCAACGGATCCTATGGAGCCGCAGACCAGGCCGGAAACGTCGGCGAGTGGACCCAGGACTGGTACGCCACCACCCACCACGCCGACCTGGACGGGTACCGGATCGTCCGGGGCGGTTCCTGGCGGGCGATCCCGACCGCCGTGGACGCGGTCTCAGGCGCCACATCCCTACCGTTGAAAGGACGCAGTACGATTGGCTTTCGAGGGGTCCTGCCCGGATCCCCAAGATAGCGGAACCAAGCTCCTCGACCTGAACGAACCGGGCTGAACGCTCGGCTTCGAGTTGGTCATCTCGGGCGCCGGCATTCAGACTTTCTTGGGAAGCGCCCAGGGCGCCCGGTACTCCTCGCGCTGCAGCAGCCTGCTGGACTCGGGATCCCCGACGAACTCGATTTGCTTGGCATCGTATTCCAGCGTCTTGCCACCCGCCCGATAGGCTGCGTTGGCCAAATGCCACATCGACACTGAGCGGTAGACCTCGCCCACATCCGCGTTGGGACGCTTCCGTGTCCGCACGCAGTCCAGAAAGTTGCTGAGATGCTTGCCGGTTGTCTCCCGGCCGTACTGCGAGGCGATCACGTTGCGTTCGAGATCGTGCACTTGCCAGCCACCGCCATGGCGTCCAAAAGTCATCATCGCCTCGGTCCCCATCACTTCGACCTTGGTCGCGAGGAAGCGCCAGTCCGAGAACTTGTCCCCCATCCGGATGGATTGGGGTGACTTGTACATATAGTTGGCCCAAAGCGCCCCTTGAATCACCAGCGTGATATCCCCAAATTGAAACGTCGCCGACAGGGTGTCCGGTGTGTCGAGGCCGTCATTGTAGGTGTGACGCCCACCGGTACACGAGACGGTCTTGGGATCGTCGCGTCCGATCAGAGCTCTGGCGACGTCGAGCTGGTGGACTCCATCGTCGAAAATCCGCCCACCCGTGTAGTCGTAAGTATCGAACCACCACCGCCCGGGGCTGTAATCGGTCAGCGGGCCCGGGCCGCACCTGAAATCCCAATCGAGATGACCAGGGGGCGTTTGCACGGGGCCCTTTGCCGTATGGGTCCCTCCCCGAATCATCTCCACCACGCGCACGAAGTGGACCTTGCCCAGTTTGCCCGAGCGGGCGTACTCGATCGCCTTTTGGACGTAGGGTGCGCTGCGGTTCTGAAATCCGATCTGCACAATCCGATCGTACTTTTGCGCTGCCTTCGCAGTCATCTCCGCTTCATAGGTGTTGTGGGAGCCAGGTTTTTCGCAGAAGACATCCTTGCCGGCCTGACAACTCATGATCGTGGCAAGAGCTTGCCAGTGCAGAGGAGTCGCAATCACAACCCCGTCGATATCGGAACGATCCAGGATGCGCCGAAAGTCCTTGACGAGATCGGGCTCGCGGCGACCTTCAGAGTCGAGTGTCTCCAACGGACGTTCGAACTTGGACTCGTCGACATCACACAAACAGGCGATCTCGACGTCCGGCCGAGCCGTCAGGTCGTGCAGCAGACCGTTGGCGCGCACGCCAACACCTATCATGGCAAGGGTGACTTTGTCGTTGGCGGACACCTGGCGGGGCCAGGCCGTTTTGGCGACTGCGGAAGTGGCCAGTGAACCCAACAGGAAGTGACGACGCTTGATTCTCTTCATCTTTTTAGGCTCCCTTGGAGGTATTCTTCATGTGAGCGCGGGCATCGAAAAAGCAACCCTCTTTCGAAGCACGGAGGCGGAAAACAGCCTGCCCGCCACTTGAGCTGACTTCAGAATAGTATGAAGCCTTCTCGATCGCCAACGGAACTTGTCTCTGGGTCGCCAGTCTTGATTTCGAACGTCATTTGCTCTAATTTCACCCTGATTCTGCTCAATCGAGCTGCTAGTGTAGGGGTTTCTATAGATGGCAAAAAGAAAGAAAAACTACTGGTTGATGAAGTCTGAGCCCGAGGCCTTTTCCATCGATGATCTCGAGAGCGACAACAAGACCCTGTGGGACGGTATACGCAATTACCAAGCCCGCAATTTCATGATGAACGACATGCAAGTCGGCGATCTCGTGCTCTTCTACCACTCCAATGCCAACCCACCAGGGGTAGCTGGCATCGCCGAGATCAGTGCCAAAGCCGTTGCAGACGTCACTGCTCGCGACCCCAAGAGCAAGTATTACGACGCCAAGGCTTCTGATGAACGACCCATCTGGCACTGTGTAGAGGTGCGTTTCAAAAAGAAACTCAAAAGGCTGATCAGCCTCGATGAGTTGAAAGGTGAAAAGAGTCTGAAGGAAATGCTGGTGATCAAAAGGGGCATGCGTCTCTCCATTCAACCGGTCAAAGAAAAAGAGTTTCTCAAAGTTTGTGAGATGGCGGAGAAGTAGTGTTACTACTGGCCCCGATGGACGGGCTCACCGACCCATTGATGCGAGAGCTTTTGACCTCCGTCGGAGGTTATGACTCTACGGCCACCGAGTTTGTCCGGGTCACTCAAGGCCTTTTGCCTATCCACGTCTTTCGGCGCTACAGCCCAGAGTTGGCCAGCGGCGGAAAAACCTCCTCCGGCATTCCGGTCTTTGTTCAGCTTTTGGGAGGAGATCCACAACTGATGGCCGAGAATGCGGCCATGGCCGTCAAACTCGGTGCTCCTGGCATTGACATCAACTTTGGTTGTCCGGCCAAGAAGGTGAACAACCACGACGGCGGCTCGGTCATCCTCCAAGAGCCCAGGCGAGTTCACGATATCACCAGAGCGGTGAGAAAAGCCGTGCCGGCGACCATCCCGGTCACCGTGAAGATCCGTCTTGGCTATGCGAGCAAAGAACTCGCGCTCGAGAACTCGTTGGCCGCGGAATCGGCCGGTGCCCGTTGGTTGACCGTACATGCGCGTACCAAGATTCAGGGCTATAAACCTCCCGCTGATTGGCGTGCGTTGGCCGATCTCAGAATCGCGCTGAAGATTCCATTGATTGGCAATGGCGAGATCTGGTCGCTCGAGGATTTCAAGCGATGCCGAGAGATCAGCGGTTGCGACCACTTTATGCTGGGCCGCGGTGCCGTGGCCAATCCCTTTCTCGCTCGTGAAATCGTTCAAGACACCGAGCGCTTGGGCTGGCCGCAGCTCGAGCCTCTGTGGCAGCGCTTTTTTGATAGCTCTCATTCAGAAAACTATCTAGTGGCGAGAAGCAAACAATGGCTGAGATTGCTCAGTCGCAGCCATAACCAGGGGAATCGGCTCTTTGAAGATATCAAACGCCTACAAGATTTGTCATCGATCAGATCTCAGGTAGAAAGCTCTTTTGATTTATGATCTGCGACGCTTACGTCGGCGTAGTCAAGCGTCGAGATGTGCTGGACGCGGATCTCCTTCACGGCCGTGCAGCCATAGAGTGAGGCCAGGTCGAGAACGAAGACACTCAACATAGAATAAGAACGAAGCAGGCTGCGCGAAGAGACCACATCCGACCACGGGCTCGATTGCGTGATAGCCGCGAAAGTGCGAGCTGCCCGCGATGTCGTAAGAGTCATGTGCCCACTTTTCAATCGTGCCTCCGAGACATCTCGAGAACGACGCGAGTTCCGCCGCGTTAGAAGCGCGGAATAGATGTGAGTAGCAGCGACAATCGTTACAACCAAATGCCGGGATCGTCGTGAGCCCTTTCGAATTGCGAAACGAGCCCGTTGCGCGTTCGGTGGCTTGCCGAGGGACTTGGAACGCCTTTCGGTCCAGGCGTTAAGATACCTCTCGGCTCGCCTGTCCATCCATTCTCCCTTGTCACGTCTTTCCTGCCGTCATACAATTTTCTAAATAGGCACTTTTGCTTCTTGAGCCAATCTTGATTGAAGGGGGATAACATGAACGGTGCAGAGAAATCGTCCCGGCAAGGCGAAACTACACGGCGTCAGTTCCTGACCCGGTCGGCTGGGATTACGGTTGCTGCGGGACTGACGGAACGATTGGGCATTGCTCGCAGCGCCCACGTGGCTGGCAGCAGTACTTTGAAAATCGCCCTGATCGGATGCGGCGGACGCGGTAGCGGCGCCGTGAAGGACGCATTGAGCCGCGTAGGGGATGTCCGTCTCGTCGTCATGGCCGACGTTCTCGAGGATCGTTTACAGAGGAGCCTGACGGCTTTGAAGGAGATTCCCGAGATCTGCGACCGGATCGACGTCAGTGACGATCGAAAATTCATCGGTTTCGATGCGTACAAGAGAGCGATGGCAACGGATGTCGATATTGTGTTTCTGACCACGCCGCCGGGCTTCAGGCCGTTGCACTACGCTGCTGCCATTGCTGCTGGAAAGCACGTTTTCATGGAAAAACCCTGCTGCGTGGATGGCCCCGGCTTCCGACAGCTGATGGAGACGAACAAACTGGCCGATGTCAAGAATCTGAAGGTGGTTGTCGGCTTGCAGCGTCGCCACCAAAAAAACTACCTCGAAGGGATCCAACGCATCCATGACGGCGAAATCGGTGACCTTGTGATCATCCGCACCTATTTCAACATGCCATCGAACGGTCCGGATCACACCCGCAAACCCGATCACGTCTCCGAAATGGAATGGCAAATTCGCCGTTGGGGTAAGTTCACATGGCTCAGTGGCGACCACATTGTCGAGCAAGCGGTTCATGAGATCGACATCGCCAACTGGATGAAGCGGGACGAGGTTCCCGTGAAGGCCAACGGGTTGGGCGGCCGCCAGGTCCGTACCGGCTGCGGTAACGGCCAGATATTCGACCACCATTTCGTGGAGTACACTTACGCAGACAGTTGCATACATTTCGCTCAAGCGAAACAGCAGCCTGGTGGCTGGTCCCACGTTTCCGACAACGCCCTTGGCACCCAGGGCCGCATCACCGTCGGGTCCGGTCCGTACGGTACTGGTGGTGCGGCCAGTTACGCCAGCGCGCGCCGGGTACAGTCCCAGTGGAAAGAGAATCCTTTTCAGGTGGAACATGAGGATCTGGTCAACGCGATCCGAGATGATACACCTCTCAACGATGGATACCATGGAGCCAAAAGCAGCATGACTGCAGTGCTTGGCCGGTTGGCGACCTATTCGGGTCAAGAGGTCACCTGGGAGGAAGCAACGCAATCGGATTTGAGCCTTGCCCCCGGTATCGATCAGTATGCAATGAACACCGCGCCACCGGCCGTGCCGGACGAAGACGGCAAATATCCGATCGCCATTCCCGGGCATACGAAGGCCTGGTAGCCTTGCAAATGATCGAGCGGTGGGAATCCCTGATCCGGGCACCAACAGCAACCGGAGTCCGCCCTATTGGAACCTGCAAAGGTGACAGGGGTGATTTGTCAAAGCTGGGAACCTGGATGCGGCGCGTCACTACGTTGGTTGCGGCCGGTATCGTCACGGTTTCCTGTTCGGGGAGCGCCGACTCACATGTAGATACACCACAGGAATTGTCGCCGGCGGATCGGTCCAGAGAGGGAGCCGCACATGACAGAGGCCGCCTTGTTTTTTCCACGTATTTCATGGCGGACGAGATCGAGCGATACCTCGCCACCGATGAAGCCATCGACGATGTTATCCGATTATGTGGCGAGCAAGGAATCCCCCGCATATACCTGGAGACATTTCGGAATGGAAAGCAGGCAACCCGGGAAATGATCGCTCACGCGAGGGATCGGCTCCGGGATGCTGGCTTCGACGTCGCGGCCGCAATATGCACGACCCGATATGGCGAGCCGGGTACTGTATTGACTCACTTTCCCTGCCTGACCAAAAAGGCGTCCCAAGAAGCGCTCGAAGACATATTCACATTTGCCGCTAGCCTGTTCGACACCATTCTCATCGATGAATACATCTGGTCGCACTGTCAGTGCGATCAATGTCAGGCGGAGAAAGGGAACAGAACGTGGACCGAGTTTCGCTGCGATCAGCTTCGGCAAGTATTGCGCGATCACGCTATTGCACCCTCCCGAAAGATTAGGCCGGACATCCAGCTCATCTACAAGTTTCCTGCCATGTACGAACAATTCTCACGCCAGGGTCAGGATATTGATTACATGCTGAAGGAATTCGATGGGATATGGATCGGGACCGAAGTGGGTCCCTTTACGGAGTCGCCCCAGAACTTGCTGCGCACCCAAGGTCCCTACCGCGCGTTTTTTCTGACGCGGTGGATGAATGAAATGGGGGGCGGAAGGTTGGGCGGTTCGTGGATTATGCCGTTACAAGACACGAACCACCTGCTCGACACGACCTATCAAACGGTTCTTGGCGCACCCCGGGAGATCGTCCTGCATCCCTACGGCGGTATCAGCCCGAACTATCGCTGGGGGTTCCCGGGCGGAGAAGGCCAGTTTCAGATCATTCTTAATGACTCGGCCGAGATCTCGAAGCTTGCCAGCATTGTAAATGAGAACCGAGTTCGGGGCCTCGTTGCTGCAAGACCGAACCGAGCGGAGCCGTGGGACTTTGGCACGGCCTATGATGCCAACGTGTTCGACTACATCGGTCAGGTGGGAATCCCACTCCGTCCCACTCGCGACTTTCCCGGCGACGCGGAGGGATTCTTCCTTTCCCTGCACACACGGTCCTTCCCGGATTATGACGAGAAAATCAAATCTCTGCGGGACTCTTCCGTGCCCATTCTCATGACAGATGGGCTGGCGGCGACATTGGACCAAGAGTTCATCGACAAGCCTAATGTCTTCGTGATCCAGGGAAGCGTTTCGAATCCCTCTGTATTCGACTATCGTGGATTCGCCGACCCGTACGACATGGCAAATCAGCTGAGCGCGATCACGGGAGAAGAGGCCTGGGAAGCGCTGAGATCGGATGTAGGCTGGGATACCTCTATGAAATACATGGGCGACGGGCAGATGGCGGCGAAGGTCTTCGGAATGCAGCTGTCTTTGCCGGAGATGATCAAACGCAGGTTCCGGCAAACAGGCCAGAGGCCGCAGCGTAATGTTCTACCGCTCGAGGAACTACGCGCGGAGATGCTCCGGCCGTTCGGCATCACATTCCGCGGGCCCATTCTCGTCAGTGTGCACCCCTACGGCGAGGACTACCTTGTGCTTCACAACTTCAATGGGCATTCCGTAAATGTATGGCTGGAAGCGCACGGCAAATCGGGAATCGAGCCAGTCCTCACGCTGCCCACGACCTCCAAATCGAATTATACGAAGACCGACAGCGGTTTCCAGATTGATATCGATCCTCACACGTTGACTTGTTTCAAACTCTCCGGATGAAAACCAAGTCTCCTTTCCTGTATGCTTGGCAGTCGTCGAACAGGCTGCGAGAGAGCCCTGATTTAACCAGAGTGAAAAGGAGAATCGACGAACTATGCACGCGGTTCGCTCAGCCACCCTGCTCGCCGTTGGTCTGCTGTTTTTTGGCGGCGCTTGTTCGGGCCCGGATTCCGGGGACGAAACGGATCACCTGATCCCCGATCTTGATCGAAGTCGAACCGAACGACTCGAGGTCATGCAAGGACGCTTCATCACGCCCGAGGGCTTCTCCGTCGAGCATGTGGCAACTCTCGGTTCGGTGGTCAACATGACGTTCGATCACCGGGGCCGCCCCGCCATGAGTACCGAACACGGAGGAATACTCCTGCTCGACGATGAGGACGGCGACGGCCGATATGAGTCCGAGAAGGTCTTTTGTGACGACGTCCAGATGGCGCACGGGATGTACTACATCGGGCCGGGAGATCTGCTCGTCAACTCCGAAGGCCCGCAGGGTACCGGTCTCTACCGGGTTACGGATGTCGACGGGGATGACGAGGCCGACAACGTGATTCTGATCGCAAGGTCCTGCGGTCCGATACGGGAGCACGGGCCGCACGCGATCTTTCGCGGCCCGGACGGATACTATTACGTTCTCTACGGCAATCACTCTCATCCGGATGTCCGGGTGGACCCGGATTCCCCGGTCATCGGTCTGCAGGAAGATCATTTGCTGCCCCGTTACGTCGATCCGCGCGGCCATGCCAATCATATCCGTGCCCCGGCTGGCACGATTCACCGCCTCTCGCCCGACCTCACTCGGTGGAGCCGCATTGAGGCCGGATTTCGCAATCCTTTCGATATGGCAGCCGATATCTCGGGGGAGATCTTTACCTTCGACTCGGACATGGAATGGGACTTTGGCCTTCCCTGGTTTCGGCCTATTCGAGTGATTCATTCCATTCCGGGGGGGGACTACGGCTGGCGCACCGGTTCGAGCAAGTTTCCCTTCTACTATATCGACACACTCCCGAGTGTGGACGATCTCGGGAGGGGTTCTCCTGTGGGTATCGCCTTCTACTACCACCATCGATATCCCGAAGAATTCTATGGGGCGTTGTTCATGGGGGACTGGTCACGAGGAAGGATTCGAGTCGTTTTCCCCAAAAGAGCAGGAGCGACCTATGAAGGAAAGACGGGGGATTTCGTTTTAGGTGAACCCCTGAATGTTACCGACCTGGACATCGGCCCCGGCGGGTTTCTCTACTTTTCCATCGGTGGACGCTCGACCACCGGTGGACTCTATCGTGTTCGCTACTCTGGAGATAGAAAGAGGCCGGAGCCGAGTACCGGGAGCATCGAGGGAATTCTGAACCAGCCGATGCCTCGCTCTGCCTGGGGTCGGACGTCCCTCAGTCGGTCCATTCAAGAAATAGGGGACGATTGGGAGGCCCAGGTGGAGGAGGCGCTGCTCGACGAGGACCGTTCAACGGATCAGCGTCTGCGAGCCCTCGAGTTGTTACAGATGTCTGGAACGAAGCCGGATCGAGCCTTTCTCTCGGGTCTGGCCCGGGACTCGGATCCTCTGGTTCGTGCGGGCTCCATACTCTTGCTCGGCACCGCTTCTTTCGAGCAAGCACGGGACGACTTGATCGGGGCACTCTCCGACACCGACCCATTCGTTGTGCGCCGGGCCTGCGAAGCGTTGATCCGGGCAGGGTTGACGCCGAAGGTTCCTTTTTCAACGGATGATACTTTGCCCCTTCAGCTCCACGCCCTCCTCGATCATGAGGATCGGGTCGTTCGTTACGCGGCGCGGCTGGTGCTATCGCGCGTCGACCCCTCGGCATGGGTCGATCTCGTGGCGGCCGACGAGATTGAACGGCGTCCCCGCGGAGCGCTCGAGGGCACACTGGCTCTCATATACACTCAGTCTACGCCGCAACATGGCCGGGTGATTCTCTCCAAGCTCGATGAGTACAGCACGGTCCGCATGAATGACGATACGATGCTTCGTTATCTAAGGGTACTGCAGCTTGGATTGATCCGTTTCGATTCCTATGCCATCGAGGAGGAGAAACGTCAAACGTTGTGCGCACGGATCGGGCCGAGACTCTTGGAACAGTTTCCGTCCTCGGATACGCGGGTCAATCGGGAGCTTCAACTCGTACTTTCTTATATGAAGACCCCCGGTGCCATCGACGCCATTCTTGCATATCTGACACCGGGCAAATCGCAGCAGGAGCAGATTCATACCGTATACGCGCTGAGGGCGATCGACGAGGGGTGGACGCAGCCGCAGCGCCGGAAGCTCGTGGACTGGTTCGACCGAGCGTGGAAGTTTCGGGGCGCCGCCAGCATGTCGGGCTACACCAACAACCTTTGGGAATCGACCCTTGCGCTTCTTCCCGAAGAGGAACGCGTCGCGGCCGAGGCACGCAGGCTAGAATCTGTCACCGAGATGGCTCGCCAGGCGGCCGAGTTGGCAGCTTCGGTAGAAGGGGACGAGCCGGAGAGGTCGAATCTATCGCAGATGAGCTTCGAGGAGATCGCCGATTTTCTCGAATACGATCCCATGAGCTACGAGTACGGCAGCGCTGCCCGCGGGAGAAAGATCTTCTACCGCGCGCGATGCGTCAATTGCCATGTCTTCGGAAACGAGGGTCGGGGCGGGGGACCGGATCTTTCGACCGTCGTCAAGAGATTTCGCCGCCGCGAGATCCTAGAGTCGATCATGTATCCTTCAAAGGTCATCTCGGATCAGTACGTCGGGATTTCTGTCAAGCTCGATGGAGAATTCCTCTCAGGTATGCTGGCCGGTGAGAGCGACTCTCATTTGACCCTGATCAACGCATCGGGAGACCGAATCGATGTGTCCAAGGCAGAGATCGTGGAGCGGGGCCCTTCCGACGTCTCGATCATGCCCGAGGGGCTCCTGGACGTGATGTCGCTGCAGGAACTGGTCGATCTGATGCTGTTTCTGGAAAAAGGGTCAGCGAGCTAATTTTCGGCGTTTGATCAGCGCCTTTGCGCCGGTCACTTGGAAACGTAACGGCACAGCGCAGCGTGAAAAACGTCTTGATATAGAGGCTGGCAGTGCCTGGGTCTACCATCGAGCCCCATACTTGGAAAGGGATTGGCCTGAATGCTTCGAACCAAGCCGCCTTGGCTGGAGGCGATTTTTCCGTGGCAGCAGAGATCGGTCCGTGTAAACGGCCGCAGCATGGCTTACATTGATGAGGGCGACACTTCGGCCCAACCGGTGCTGTTGCTTTCCGGCAATCCGACCTGGGGTTTCCTGTACCGAGATTTCGTCGACCCCCTCGTGAAGGCGGGCTACCGGGCCATAGCGCCCGACTGGGTGGGTGCGGGCTACTCGGACCACCCCCGTGACGATCGTGCGCTGACCTTTGCGCATCACATCGCCGATCTGGTCGCGTTGATGGACCAATTGAAACTGAGGAAGTTTGTCGTTGTGGGGCAAGACTGGGGCGGTCCGCAGGGGGTCGGCGCGGCGCTACAACGAATCGAACGGCTTGCTGCCTTGGTGCTGATGAACACGTGGCTTTTCACGGGCAATGTGGGGGAATTTCATACTTCGCCACGACCCTGGACAACCTGGCATGCGCCACTGGTGGGACGGTTTTTCATGGATCGCCACAAGGTTCTCTCTCAACACGGGCCGTCGGTCCTAACGAAGCGGGGAATGAGCGAAGACGAGGCGCGCGCCTATCATCATGTCTTTGAAGAACCGGGATCCGACGCCGTCGTTTTAACCTGGCCGCGAACAATCCCGATGCACGAGGGCGACCGAGGTTGGCAGGACATGACCTACATTCAGTCGCGCCTCCCGGAACTGGCGGATGTGCCGATTCGCTTGTTGTGGGCGCCCGAGGACAACGTCTTTCCCATCGAGTATGCGAATCGACTGAAGGAGCTTTTGCCTCACGCGGAGGGCCCCGAGCTGTTCGACAAGGCGGCGCACTTTCTGCAAGATGACCGGGGGCCGGATCTCGCGAAAGCGATCGTAAGATTTCTCGACAGAGCGGGGGAGCAGTCATGAATCTGATGCAGCCTCATGCCGACGAGCTCGTCTACTTGCGGCCGGATCCCCTGCTTTGGGAGCAGCAACTCGACGTGCGCCCCCACGTCGCCGAGGCAATAGAGGCGGCGATTGGCACTCGGGCGGGGCAGGTCCACTGGCGGTCTGAGCACGATCATCTCTATGGCCTCGAACTGTCCGACACAGGTAGAGGTCGTCCCGCATCGGCAACCGTCTACGGCTACTGGGAACGCTACGAGCCGCGGCCACCGGAACACGAAATCGACCGAGACTTATTAGCATTCTTGGGGTGGTTCGCAGAGAAAAGCGAGAGCGTTCAGCTAAGCGACCTCGAACGGGTGGCCGGGTTTCACGGCATCGACGGAACCTGGCCGGAAGGTAGCGTATTGCGGACGCCTGAAGATCGTTTCGCCGACCTGCCGGACTTTCCCTACGATCCTCAGCATCGAGAGATGGAAGGGCTCCGCATGGCATACGTGGAAGCGGGAGAGGGCGATCCCATCTTGATGCTCCATGGCGAACCGACATGGGGCTTTCTCTATCGCCGCATGATCCCGCCGCTTTCGGAAGTGGGACGGTGCATCGCCCCGACTTGATCGGATTTGGCCGTTCCGACAAACCCGTTGCCGACAATGCCTACAGCTACCGGTCCCATGTTCGATGGATCCGAAAGTTCATCGAGGATCTAGACCTTCAACGCATCACCTTGATTTGCCAGGATTGGGGCGGGTCAGCCGGTCTTCGGGTGCTGAGCCAAATACCCGAGCGTTTTGCCCGCCTCGTGGCGACCCATACAGGTCTACCCGATGGCCGTCAGAGGACGCCGGCGTTTGCCCGGTGGCGCAGGGCTTCCCAGCGGATGCGCTCCCTCGATGTGCCGCTTCTAATGAAAAACACGCTGCAGCGGGAGCTCAGCGAGGCCGAGCTCTCGGCCTACGGTGCACCTTACCCTTCAGCGAACTACCAGACGGCCGCGCTGGTGTTTCCCCGGCTTGTCCCGAATCGAGCGAATCTTCTTGCGGTCTACGACAATCTCCAAGCCATCGAGCGATTGAAGGCGTTGGATATTGCAGTCTTTCTCCCTTGGGGCGACAAGGATCCGATCACGGCTCCGGGTCAAGAGCAACTGCGCGGCATCTTCAAGAATGTCGCCCCGCCCGTGAATATCGCCGGGGCCGGACATTTTATTCAGGAGGATGCGGGTGAGCAGCTTGCAGGACAGATTGCGAATTGGATGGATCTAGCCTAGCGCGATGAAACGAAAAGCTCCGGCCGGTAGTCGATGCGGAGGGGGGGCTTCATGGCCGTCGTCTCCACGACAATCTTAGACGCCTCCAGTCGGATGTCGCGGACACCGGTGAAGCCTTCTGGTACAGAAGAGATAACAGCCATGTACCTGACGGTACGCTTCTCCTTCGCCGTCAGCCAGCCGAAAGTAGGAGTGTCGTGGATCCGGGGGCGCTTGTAGTAGGCCTGCATGGTCCCCGGAATCCGGGTATTGCCGAATTCCATACCCCGGGTCATCTCCTTCCCGTTCCAGGGAGGATCCTGAATCTGCCGATTCTCTTCCCAAACCATCACCCAGGGAAAATCCTGGCGCCGGAAGACATACGCAACCAACAGCCGATGCTTTGTGTTCAATCCCGAGACGAACTCAACCTCACGGGCAGGGTCCAGGAGAAAGTAGGACATTTTCATGCTGGGCGGTTCCGGGGCAAAGCGTCGATGGTCGTGCTCCCGACTATCCTGAGATCCGACAGGCCACTCGGCAGGCACTTCCTGGTCCCCCTGGGTTATGTGTCCTTTGGTAGCGGAGGCATCGAAGAAGGAGGCTTCTGGATCAACGAAGGGCACACCAAAGGTGACATGCTGTACCCAACCCAGAGGTCGGTCGATGACGAGCTTGTTCTCGACCGTCTCCTCGATGTAGAGCACAGGCTGACCGTCCACCAGGCGAAGCGTCCGGGTCAAGGCCGTACCGGACCTTTCCAGATCGAAACGATAGCTTAATGATTCCGCATCCTGGAAAATCTTGTTAGAGCGCACCAACGAGGCCTCCCCGTGATAGGACAAACCAGCCTCGAATTCAGTCTGAGATGGGGGGCCCCAGAAATCGAAGCAGAGGTTGTGCCCCATGATGCTGGCGAGAAGCGCCGATTCAGAATTCTTCCCGTAGGTGTCCCCGTGTTTCTCGGAGCTGTATTCCCAGGGCTCGACCGAAGGCCACTTTGGAACCCAGAGCGGATTGATAGATTCCCGCCCGGACGAGTCCTTCAGTACGATCTCGGCGATGTGTCCAGCCCCTTCCAGAGCCGTGACCCTGAGCCGGTCGTTCTCCAACTGCCACGCGCTACGGTCGTGAAACTTCATTCTGTTTTCCAGGATTGAGGAACGTCCGGTATGTGCGGAAAGAATTCCGCGTGCGTGATGTCATGGATCTCAATAGGCTCGCGCCCTTCAGATGCCCATGCGCTGGATTCCTTCTTTGACCTTTCCACTTTTTCCTCGCAGGCCTCGGCCACTTCTTCACGCGAGCGCGTGTCATGCTGAGTCCGGAGAGAACATAGAAAAGCACAGAGCAGTAGCGCAGTAGTTATCCCTGACACTGTTTTCAGTCTTCCCTTGTTATACATCATCGATCACGCTCCTCTCGGCTGAGATGCCCCTCTTTCAGTATGCTGCCGAACGTCGCTTGGATACGACACGCCGTATCGACTCATCTGCGATCACACCGGCGAGAATCACGATACCAATGATGGCGAACTCGAGATGCGTGGGAATGTGCAAAATGTTAATCGCGTTATATAGCACGCGCATCACCGCCGCGCCGATCACCACCCCAAGAATCGAACCCTCGCCCCCGCGCAAGCTACACCCGCCCAGGACCGCCGCGGCGATGGCGTAGAGTTCGTAGAACTCACCCAAGCCTGAGGGCTGTACGGAGTTTACGTCCAGCGAGAAGAGTATCCCGCCGATCCCGGCCAATACGGAACTCCAGACATAGGTCGCGATCACGACGCGGTCTGTATTGATTCCGGCATAGCGCGCGGCCTCTTCATTTCGTCCGAGCGCCAGCAGGTGCCGTCCGAACACCGTGAGCCGGAGCAACACCGCCGCTACGACGCCGACAGCAATGAGAATGATCAGCGGGAAGGGGATCCCAAAGTCGCCCCAAAAGGGTATGGAGCCCGTCGCGAGGCTCCGCAATCCTTCGAAATCACCGCCGAAACCGAGGCTCTGATCATCCGTGATGAATCGCGCAGCCCCCCGGTAGAACAGCAATCCGCAGAGCGTGACCACGAAGGGTTGGAGTCCAAGCTTTGCGATGAGCAGCCCGTGCCCAAGGCCGACCACGAGTGACGTACCGATGCATGCCAACAACGCGAGCGGAATCGGGACGCCGTACTTGGTCAGGAGAAGTGCGAGAAGCGATCCTGTCAAGCCGACCAGGGAACCGATCGAGAGGTCAATGCCGCCGCCAATGATGACAAACGCGACGCCGAGGCTGATGATGCCGTAGAGCGCCGTCCAGCGCAGGGTGTTCTGGAGGTTATAGGCGCTCAGAAAGTTTGGGTTCAAGATCGCCGTCAGCGCACAGATCGCAACCAACAAGCTAAGTATCCCGAGAATCTTCTTCATGTGTTTCCTGCCTGCGCCGATTCACCCGCACCGGTCGCAAGCCTCATGATGTTCTCTTCGTTGATGTCATCGCCCGCGACTTCACCCGCGATCACACCTTCATGCATGACCAATACTCGGTCCGACATGGACAAGACTTCTTCGAGCTCGCTAGAGACAAAAACAATCGACGCGCCATCCTCCGCGAGATCGCCCATGATCCTGTAGATTTCTTCTTTCGCACCGACATCAATCCCCCGCGTCGGCTCATCGAGCAGCAGGACGCGCGGGTTCGTCGCCAGCCATTTTCCCAGGACCGTCTTTTGCTGGTTTCCCCCAGACAACAATTGGACCGCATGCTCGCGATTCGGTGTTCGGATACCGAGCTTCTCCGTCAATTCGTCGCCACGTTTCCGTTCACGCCGGTGGTCGATGAACGCGCCACGCGCGTCGTCGCGCAATACCGCCAAGCTTAGGTTCTCGCGTACGGACATCTCCAAGATAAGCCCACATCGCTTTCGATCCTCGGGGATGAGCGCGAGGCCAAGCCGAATAGCCTCCGGAATCGACGCCGAAGCAAGCGATTCACCATCGACAGATACGCTGCCCGAAAACCGCGGACGTACACCAAAGAGCGTTTCCAAAAATTCAGTGCGTCCCGAGCCGACCAGACCGGCGATACCAATGATTTCACCGGCATAGATCGTTGCGTCATTCGGTGCTCGAGGAAACGCATCGGTGCACAAGCCGCGAACTTCCATGCGCGCGGCTCCCCGAGCCGAGGTGTCCCGCTTCCAGACCGACGAAACATCCCGGCCGATCATTAGGCGGACCATCTGATCGTGGCCGATCTGTTTGCCGCTAAGCTCGCCCGCAACTTCGCCGTCGCGCAACACGACGACCCGGTCCGCGAGTGCCCCGACTTCGGCAAGGCGATGGGAGACAAACACAATACCGACGCCCAGATCCTTGAGCTCTCGGATGATCGTGAAGAGCTTTTCGGTCTCACGTTGCGAGAGGCTCGAGGTGGGTTCGTCCATGATCAGTACACGCGCGTCCATCGAGAGCGCTTTGGCGATCTCCACAATCTGCCTGCGGCCGATTGAAAGATCGCCCACCATATCGCCAGCGCCGATATGGTCGTCGAGGTCGTGCAATAGCCGCTCGGAGTTTTGTCTCGCCGTCTTTGCTTCAACAAAGCCCCAGCGCCTTGGTTCACGACCCAAATAGATATTCGCGGCAACATCCAAATTGTCGGCGAGGTTCAGCTCCTGATGAATTAGCGCAATCCCCGCCTCAGTCGCCGCACGCACGCCTGGAAGGGTGACGGTTTCGCCATCAAGAATGAGTAGACCCGAATCCGGCTGCTGAATGCCCGCGAGAATCTCCATGAGCGTGCTTTTGCCGGCGCCGTTCTCGCCGACGACACAGAGGAGCTCGCCGACTTGGATCTGCAGGTCGACAGCATGCAGCGCACGCACACCGGGAAACGCCTTCGACAGGCCCTTGGCCTCTAGCAGCGGCGCAGTGGTCTCCACGCTTATCCTTCGCCCTTGAGTCGCCTCAATTCAGTCCAGAAGGCCTCGACATTATCCTTGCGCACGATTCGGGCCTCTATCTCCAGGAAGCCGTCTTCGGGCAGGACCGAGTTGTCGCCGCGCGCGAGACCTGCGAGAATTCGGACAGACTCGAATCCGTATACAAAGGGCTGCTGACTGACCGTGCCGTGGACGCTACCGTCGATGATGCCCTGAAGAGTCCCGTCTGCTTCGTCGAAACTGACCAGGTTGATGGAATCCGTCTTATCCGCTTCCTGCACCGCCGAGAGACATGCGGGGATGTTGTATGCGAACAAACCGACCATGCAGTCGAGATTGGCGTATGCAGCGATGGCGTCCTCCGCGTTGGACTTCGCCTTGGCGTAGTCGAAATTGTCCGTTCGCGTGCCAAGGATCGAATAAGCATCGCCCTCCAGAACAGCCCCCGGCGAGTCGAAGGTCACCGATCCCAGCACTTGAACGGGCCGATCAAGCAACTCGTCAATGACTCCCTGCCGGCGCTCCTGCGCATTGAGTTGTTCAAGGCGTCCCACGAAAATCATCACGTTGCCGCCGTCCGGCATCGCTTCTTTCACGAGTTTGCCTGCCTCGCGCCCCGCTTCATAGTTGTCCATGCCCACGAAGCACAGCCGGTTGGAGTCCGGCGCATCGGAGTCCTGCGTGATCAGGTGCGTGACCTTTGCGGCGTCATTCAGAAACTGCACCTGATTCGCCGCGTCAATAGGGCTGATGGCGATGCCGTCGATCCCGTTTGAGAGAAGCGTCTCGACCATCCGCTTCTGATCCACTAGGCCTTTCGGCGGCATGAGTACTTCGCAGTCCACGCCAAACTCTTTGCTGGCTGCCATCGTGCCGGCCTGCGCGATGCTCCAGAAGGGGTCAATGCCGTTCGTCACATACGCGACGCGAATTTCCGCGTCGCCGTCCCCAGTGCCGCAGGCGGGCAACAACGCTGCCGCGACGCACAGAAGTGCCACAGAAATGCGGGCCATGCTCGAGCTCCTCGTTGGTTTCTACGCGACGGTATGGGCGCCGTTGACGCAGATGTTCTGTCCCGAAATGTACGCCGCCTCATCCGAGGCGAGGAAGACGACGGTATTGCCCACTTCCTTTGGCGTACCCCATCGCTTGGCGGGAAGGCCCGCCAAGTATTCGTCCTTCATCTCTTGCGGATCGTTCTGGTGCCGCTCCACCGGAATCCAGCCCGGCGAGACCATGTTGACGGTGATATTCCATTGCGCGAGCTCGGCCGCGAGACTTCGGTTGAAGCCATTTTGACCGCCCTTGGCTGCGACATAAGCCGTGAAATTCGGTACGCCGCGCTGGAACGCCTCCGAACCGATGTTGATGATTCGTCCCCAACGCTGCTTTTTCATCTGCGGAAGTGTCGCGCGAACCAGGAGGAAGGGACTCTTGATGAAGAAATCAATCATCTCTTGATAGAACGCCCAATCGTAGAGCTCGATGGGTTTCTGCGGCTGGGCCGGCGTCGCGTTTGGGACCAGGACATCAATCGCACCAAGCTGAGCCTCGATTTGGCCGACCATTCGTGCGACCTCGGGCTCAGATGTAACATCGCCGCGGACCAAAACACCCTGATGGCCCCGGGCCTGAAACTCGCCGAACGTCTCCTCGGCGCGCTGTTGATTGTTAGCGTAATTCAGCGCTACCTTCGCTCCCGCTTCGCCAAGCGAGATGGCCATCGCCTTACCCAACCCGGTGGAGCTGCCCGTAACCAACGCCACGCGACCCTCCAGTTCCATCCTGCTTCGTCCGTTTTCGTCACGCATTCGATGCATCCCTAGTCTTGGTCAGTTGAGAATCGGTGAATCGTCGTCTGGCGGTAGGTCTCGCCCGGCTTCAATACGCTCGTTGGAAAACTTGACTGATTTGGCGTATCCGGATACTTCTGCGCCTCGAGGCACAATCCGGAGTTCGATTCATAGGTCGCTCCGCCTTTTCCGGTCAGCGTGCCATCGAGGAAGTTGCCAGTGTAGAACTGCAAGCCGGGCTCCGTCGTCAGGATCTCCATCACCCGTCCTGAACTCGAATCGAAAACCCTAGCCGCAAGGACGACACTCCCGGAGGGACCGTCCAATACGAAGTTGTGATCATAGCCGCCTTCGACCTGAGCGATTCGTTCGCCGATGACATGCGATGTAGTGAAATCAAGGGGCGTTCCCGCTACCGGAGCGATCTCACCGGTCGGAATGAGTGTCTCGTCGACGGGCGTATAGTGTCCCGCGGAAATCATCAGTTCGTGATCCCGAATCGTCTTGCTACTGGTGGCGCCGGCGAGATTGAAAAAACTATGATGCGTCAGGTTGACGTGAGTGGCCTTGTCGGTCGTTGCCTCATAGTCAATGCGCAGTTCGTCGGTCTGTGTCAGCGTGTAGGTCACCGTGCAAGTCAAGTTCCCTGGGTATCCTTCCTCCCCGTCATCGCTTAGGTAGGTAAAGCGCACGCCGATTCCACCGGCACTGTCCTCGAAAGCTTCCGCGTTCCACATCACCGTGTCAAAGCCAACATCGCCACCGTGCAGATGATTCGGATCGTTATTTGTGGCCAGCGTGTATTGCTCGCCGTCGAGCGCGAACGTTCCGAGCGCGATGCGGTTCGCGTATCGCCCTACCGTCGCACCCATGTACCGAGCGGATCCGGTGTAGGGCTCGACCCGATCGAAGCCCAAAACTATGTCGTCCAGGTTCCCGTCACGATCCCGCGTTTCCAGGGCGATCAAAGTGGCACCGTAGTCTATCAGGGACGCTTTGGTGCCGTTTTCATTCTCTAGAACATACAGCGCAACCGCATCGCCCGTCGGCAGAGTATCCCAATCTGGCTCGACCGCTATGCCTGCAATCTCACTCACAACTGGCTCCTCCTCGTCGGTCTCCGGGGTACTGCATCCAGCCGCGAGTCCCACAGCCAGCAGCAGAGCGCACGGGTTGATTGCCCGGATCATTGCATCTCTCCTAGTTCTGGGCCCACAGCGGACAAACGGGCTGCGCACCCTCAACCCAACCAACCTCTGGTATGGGTATAGACGCCCCCTATTGGCCCGAGGGCTCCCATCGAAGATGGATGCCTCGAGTGGGAGATAGGCCACTGATATAATACAGGAGGCCTCTACGATTCGGAATATAGTTTATGTCGGTCGTTGTCGAATGATGTGCACTGCCATGTTCAGCACGGTTCAGCATTGAGCAAATGCAGGGTTTCGCAGGGACGTAGCGCCGCTGCTGAAGGAACTGGGTTTTGGAGCCCGTGATGGACATATCGTGATTCTGCAATTCCATGGCCTTCCAGACCCACACCCCTGGGTCGATATCTCTCCAGAACTCTTCCGGGAGTGCATGCGCTATCTCGAGCAGCAGGACTTCAAGGTCTTGGCCATGAAAGAGCTGAAAAGATATCTGCCCACCCGAGAACCAGAAGATCCGCTTCTGGAAACCAGATCTTCAGGTCGCAGGCGTTGAAATACGGCCCACCGAGTCCTGCTTTTGGCTCCTTCGCAGCCTATTTACCAGTTACCACCGTGAACTCGGCCGTGGAGCCGGGAACCTTCGGGACTTGTACCCTCAGATTTTCCTTGTCGCGAAGCTTCCGGTTGATTCTCAACGTGATCTGGTGCCGGCCGCGGGGCAGTTGGATTCTGAACGGTTGCTGTGCCTTGAGGCGGTGGGCATCAACCCATAACTCTGTTCCGGACATGGAGTTGATCTCGAGACCGATCTCGCCAGCAACCGTCACGTCGACTTCCCCTTTCAGAACCAGCACCGATGGCTCCGGCGAGCTGCGTATCTCATCGAGCGGCAAAAAGCCGGAGATCTGTGCGTAGGCGGGAACCCAATCATCTTCCGCGGACTCGAGCACATTTCGACGAAACCACTCGGCGCCGGGAATGGCATGGGCCAGATCTTCGGGTACCCGGATCATGGTGCGCCAGCGTCGAATGGTCGGCTTGGAGGAAATCGCGTAGTCTCCCGGTCTCCCGAGCACGGAGAGAAACCGCAGGAGATCGAGCAGCTCGGGGCGAGTGAGAAACATCGTGAGACCAGTGGGCATCAGGGACGCTCCTTCTTGCCTTCGCTTGATCTCGCGGGTTGCAATGCTTCGTGTTCCCTCGGCATCTCTGAGGACGATGCGATCTTGGTTTTGATCGGTCACGATTCCCGCGTGTATCTCTCCCTCGGATGTCACCAAAACGACCGCCTCGTAGTCCTCCTTGATGGACTGCTCGGGGTCCAGAATGGACCGGACGATGTAGTCTACGGGAGAGCTGGAGCCGAGGGAGCCAAGATCCGGGCCGAGGTCACCTCCGACCCGGCCGACGGCGTGGCATTTCATGCAGCTCAGATCGGCCTGCCGGAAGATGCTTTCGCCTCGGCTAGAGTTGCCTTTTGAAAGAACATCACTGACGAGGCGATCCATCTCCGACTGGTTCAGCGAAATCGGCTCCGTCGACAGTCCGGCCGCCTCTGAAAGGACGGCGGACAGAGCCGTGTCGCTCCTCCCGTCCGAGTACATGGTCCGGAGCGACAGCTTGGCAACGTCCGGGGGGATGGAAGTTCCCGTCAACGCACGAGCGAGCACGTCTGAGCCGTTCTCCCTCTCGAGAAAACCTCGGATGAGCAGAGCCGGATCGTCATCGGCAGTCGATTGGCTCAGCAGTTGCGCTGCCAGAGCCGCGGCCTCGCTCAGATCGACGCGAGCCAAGGACGCTACTCCCAGATATCGCGTGGCTATGGGACGGTTGTGGGAGGCCAGCACCCGAATGGTCTCGCGAGCCACGCGGGGGCGTATGTTCGCCAGGGAGTCGATGGCTTCCCTTCGAAGCGGCGCGGGATAGTCTTCGTTGTGCGCAATCGTCCGCAGCTCGTCCGAAAGCGCCGAGACTTTCCAGATTCCCGCCAGCCGGATAGCAGTGCGCACGACGACAGGATTCTGCGAGGGTTTGCCGGGCGTTGTGAAACGGCCCAAACCTGCGAGGTTGCCTTCCGGAAAAACCTTCCGCGTCTTCGCCGCGTTCTCGAGCCCCTGCAGAGCGCTTTGAAGGACATTACCGGTGTACCCGTCCGGTGCGATTGCCCTGGTGTAGATGTAGGTGAGGTCGTCGGCGTTGCCTCGCTCGCAAATCAGCTGAACGACCTGTGCCCTCCGTTCCTCCGGCAATCGATCGCCCTTCAGCAGCTTCATTAAGGCCGCGACGCTACTTTGGGGCTCGGCGAGACCTTCCGCATCCAGGGAAGTCCAGACCGAAAGGGCGAGCATCATCGAGAGAAAGCAGCGGGAACGGGTCATTGTCTATCGGGTCTATCAGGTCTATCGGTCGATAGGTTGGCCTAACGGGATCGAGAACCGATGCGGCGTTCGAGCGTCGCCATCGTTTCTTTGAGAGTGTACTCGAGATACGCGTCCTGGGGATGGACCAGCGACTCGACGGCAATCTCGAGTGCGGCGTTGCTATCGAAAAAGCTCAAGGCACGGAGAGCTTCGAGACGAACCCGGGGGTGTTTGTCATTGACCTGCGTTCTCAGCCGCTCCAAGGGCTCGTCGATTCGATCCCTCCAGTAACAGAGGACCCGTGTCGCAGCCGCACGCACGCGATAGTCCGGAGAGCCGAGCAGCTTCGCGAGCAGCCCGTCATCGACGACATCATGCTGCTGATGAACCCATAAGGCTTCCAGCAAATGATGCGCATGGTTCGGATCTTTCGGGTCCAGGTCTCCCACCCAGCTCCGGAGTTGCTCGATCAGCTCAGCCGAATCGTGCAAACGCAACTCACGGCGGACGTGATAACGGGTTCGATCCTCGTAGCTCTTCAGTGAATCGAGTAGCGCGGGAATCGGCTGTCCGGAGATCTTGGGTCGCTGCACGAGAGGCTTGTCCTCGTGGGTGATGCGCCAGATCCGGCCATGGCTTCTGTCCCTGTTTGGGTCGCGCAGCGAATGCTGCATGTGGCCGACGAGAGGGTTGAACCAGTCGACGATGTACAGAGCGCCATCGAGGCCAAACTGAAGGTCCACGGGTCGGAAGTTTCGGTCGGACGATTGAAGGAGCGGCTCGACCGGTTCGGCGAAAAAGCCAGATTCCTTCTCTGCCATGCGGTATTGCAGCACCCCCTGGAACCCGATGGTGTTGTTCAAAAGGTAGTTGCCTTGTGCATCCTCGGGGAAGTGGCTGTTGACGACGATTTCACATCCCGAGGTGGGCCGCCACTGCTTCTCGAGAAAGTGTTGCAGCTTGCCGTGCTTGTGGGGGTAGTCTATTTGTCCGGAGAACGCGGTGCCGTAGTAGTTCTGTCCGCCCGAGGCGTCGGCGACGAAGTTTTGTCCCCATCGATCGAACACGTGCCCCCAGGGGTTGGCGAAGCCGTAGGAAACAAAGACGTCGAGTTTTTCCGTTCTGGGCTCGTAGCGAAACACGCCGGCGTCCTTGCATCGCACCGGCCCATAGGGCGTCTCGACCTGTGTGTGATGAAAGGTCCCCTCTTGAAAATAAAGTGCGCCTCCCGGTCCCCAGGTAAAGGCGCTGATGGAGTGGTGCGAATCAGCCGTGTCGAAACCACCGAGTATGATTTCCCGGGTATCCGCTCTGTCGTCGCCATCGGTGTCTTTCAGAAACATCAGATTCGGCTGCTGGGCAAGGTAGACGCCTCCGTCGCCGAGCTCGATGCCCGTCGGCAGATACAGCCCTTCCGCAAAGACGGTCTGCTTGTCCGCCTTTCCGTCCCTGTCGATGTCTTCGAAGATCAGGATCTTGTCGTTTGCACTCTTGCCTGGAAGATACATCGGGTAGGTCGGCATGGTACAGACCCAGAGCCGGCCCCGGGAGTCGAAGGCGAACTGAGAAGGATTCTTGAGCTCCGGGAACTCGACTTCCGACGCAAACAGGTTAATGGTGTAACCCTCGGCCAGGGTGAACGTCTTCATTGCGGCGTCCGGGGGCGTGATCTCGACTTCGAAGTCGATGTTGGTTGGTATGGTCTCGAGCGAGACGGTCTCGCCTCCGTCATTGACGTCCGGGAGCTTCTTTCCCTGGGCCGCAGCCCAGATACGACGGTCGCGGTTTGCTGTCATCTCACGCAGCCTGCGAAACTCAGCAGGAAAGTTCACCACCCCGAAGGGTTCCTTGCGCCCGCCGTAGATGTAGTATCCATTGACGGCGCGGTGGTCGTACCAGAAGAGACGGTTTTTCGCCAGGACCTCGGCCCTCATTTTGTCGAGCCGCACGGCATTCTCGTTTACTCCGGCGTCGAACAGAAACTTCATCAGAAGCGGGCCCAGGAGACGGTGGCCTTTGTCGTTGAGATGAATGCCGTTGATCGTGAGGTCCCGTTTCTGCTTCATCACTCTCGAGGTCAGGGTGAACAGATCGACGAACACGAGCTGGTGCCGCCCGGCGATGCGCGCCATGGCGTCGCAGTACAAGCGCAAATTCGTATTGTTGGTTTTCCCGTCGCTCAGCCCGGGGCGGCGGAGGTCTTCATGCGCAATCGGTGAGATCAGGGCGAGCCGGGGCTCGGAATCCCCGTTATACCGGGCAGCCTTCGTCCGGGTAATGAAACGATCGAGATCGTGCTCGAACTTCTCCATGCCAGAAGGTCCGGCAAAAGACTCGTTGAATCCGAAAAACGCCAGAATGACATCGGCTTTGTGGTCTTCGAGCGTATGGCCGTGATCCTTGAAATCTTTCGATCGCGGTCGCAGCGTGAGCTCATCGGCCGACCAGCCCAGGTTGCGGACCACGAGCTCGTGAGCGGGGAAGCGGGCGTGAAGGAGTGTCTCGAAGTAACCGAAGTGCTGCATCCGCTCCGCCAGGGTGTTTCCGATCAGCACGATGCGGTCGCCCCGCTCGAGCGTCAAGTAGCGATCGTTGCCGGCTCGTGTCGTAGCGGCCGCAGTGGTTAGAAAAATCCCGATGACCCCAACGGTACCGATGACGCGCAATGGATTTTCCACAGTTGGCTCCTTGGCGGCTGTTGGCCTGCAGTCTTATTGTATAAGGCTTTGTCTCCGTGGGGCCAGAATGTTCTTTGGGGTTTTCCCACGAGCAGTCTGTGAAATAGAATGCTGGAGACGTACGAGACTCGGCCATCGTGAGAGAGTTAGCTTTGAAACGTTACGCTGTTGTGCCAACAATCGGGTTTCTGGCCCTCGGGCTGGGTTGTGCGGAAAGACAAGCCCTGGACCGTGACCCGGACGCTTTGATTCTTCAAGATCGTGCCCGGGTTAAAAAATCTTTGAATGAGATGGATCCGGTGACGCGGGAAATTCAGCGTGTCCGCCTCTCGTTGGTTCGGAAGGAAGGCATTTCCGGCCTGCCGCGAAATGCCAAGCCTCCCATGCCCGGCGAGATGGCACCGGACTTTGCGCTCCGGCCACTGGAATTCTACTCTCTTGGTGACGATTCTGCGGAAGCAACGGCGGAGAACCCGGACGACCCCTATCAGCCCGTACAACTCAGCGGTTTCCGAGGGAGAAAACCCGTCGTTTTGATCTTTGGCAGCTATACCTGACCGCCCTTTCGGGACCAGGCCGGTACCCTCGATCGCATGTACGCGCAATACAAAGAAGTCGCCCAGTTCTTCATCGTCTACATCAAGGAGGCGCACCCGTCAGACGATTGGGCGAACCGGGTCAATCCGCGGCTCAAGTACATCAAGGATCCCACCAACCTGTTCGAGCGCTTTCAGGTCGCCAACACCTGCGTCCGGGACCTCGAGGTTTCCATCCCTTGCCTGTTGGATGACATGGAAAACTCGACTGCACGTTCCTACAAAGCCTGGCCGGACCGGCTCTTCGTGATTGGAAAGGACGGCCGCATTGCCTACACGGGCGGCCCCGGCCCGGAGGGTTTTCTCCCGCACGAAATGGAACGAGAGCTTCGAGCCGAACTAGCACGGGTCAAACAACAGAGTACGAGCTACGACTCGCCTTGACGATTTGACTATTTCGTAGTATATTCCGAATTGGTTGTACTATTCCGGAGTATTGTCCTGGATGTCAGAGATTCAAAGAATACTCGACCTGAGGCTTCCGGAACGTCAATCCGCTTTTCTCTGGGGCCCTAGGAAGACCGGGAAATCCACCTATCTGAAATCTACGTTTCCGGATAGCGTGGTGTTCGATTTCCTGAAAACGGAGCTTGTTTTCGAGTTCTCCAAGCGACCATCACTGCTACGTGAACAACTCCTCGCAAAAGGTGACGACGCGCTCAGACACCCTATCATCCTCGATGAGGTTCAAAAGGTGCCGGCCCTCTTAGACGAGGTACATTGGCTGATTGAAAACAAAGGACTGCGATTTATTTTGTGCGGATCGAGCGCGAGAAAACTCAAGAGGGGGAAGGCCAATCTATTGGGTGGACGGGCCTGGCGATATGAGATGTTCCCCCTCGTTTCCCCGGAGCTCGGTGAGGTCGACTTGTTGAAGGCGCTGAACCACGGCTTGATCCCACTCCACCACCTCAGGGAGGACTACCGCAAGTCGCTCAGAGCTTACGTCACGGACTACTTGAAAGAGGAGGTGTTCGACGAGGGGCTGACACGCAACATCCCGGCGTTCTCACGATTCTTCGACGCGATGGGGTACTCTCACGGGGAGCTTACCAACTACTCGAACATTGCCAGGGACTGCGGAGTCGACTCCAAGACCGTCAAGGAATACTACCAGATCCTTGTGGATACGCTTTTGGGGCGCTTTGTCACGCCCTTCAAGAAACGGCAAAGCCGGCAAGTAATTGGGAGAGCGCCCAAGTTCTACTTGTTCGACGTCGGCGTGGCCGGAACCTTAATAAACCGACGTATCGCCGAGCCGCGAGGCGAGTCGTTCGGAAGAGCCCTGGAGCACTTCATTCTCATGGAGCTTGCCGCCTACCGCTCTCATTCCGAACTGGACTACGAGATCAACTTCTGGCGCACCAAGAGCGGTCTCGAAGTGGACTATGTGCTTGGCGGGGGTGAAGTCGCGATTGAAGTGAAAGGAACCTCACGCGTTGATGGTAGAGACCTCAAGGGGCTGTGGGCGTTTACTGATGAGTTCTCTCCGAAAAAGGCGATCGTCGTATGTTCGGAGGAAAAAGAACGAGTCATCGGGCCGATTCGAATTGTACCTTGGAGGATGTTTCTCGAGAAACTCTGGCGCGGTTCGGTGATCAAGTAGCTAACCGCTAACCGCAATCCGCCTACCGCATCCGTTTCGGAAAAAGCGTAGGCCGCTCACGGAGTGAGCTTGCCTACGACCAAAACCACGGTAAGCGGAGAGCGGATGGCGGTCGGCGACTCGCGGAACGCGAGTCCTATATCGCCCCTTTCTCCCTCAATGCTTCGACCTCGTCGTTACTGAATCCCCAGGATGCCAGCACTTCTTCCGTGTGGGCGCCGGCCTTCGGGGGGGGGCCTTGTATCTTGGACGGTGTTCGGCTGAAGCGTGGCGAGGGTGCGGGCTGAGATACGCCCTCTACCTCGGTAAAGGCCTGCCGAGCACGACTGTGAGGGTGATCGATGGCCTCGTCGAAATCCAAGATGGGGGCGAAGCAGACATCTGTTCCTTCCATCAACTCGCACCATTGTTCCCGGGACTTGGTCTTGAATATTGCTGCGATCTTTCTCTTGAGCCTCGGCCACCGCTCCTCGTCCAGTTGTGGCTCGAAGTCAGGATCATCAGCGATGCCGCATTTCTCCACCAGGAGGGCGTAGAATTTCGGCTCGATCGAACCGATCGAGACCCACTTGCCATCCGAACATTCGTAGGCGTCATAGAACGGAGCCCCGCCATCGAGCCAGTTGACTCCCCTCTTGTTGCTCCATCTGCCGGCGGCGTACATACCAAAGATGACCGCCATGAGAGAGGCCGAACCGTCCACCATGGCCGCATCTACCACTTGTCCTTCACCTGATCGATTGGCTTCCAGGAGAGCGCAGGTAACACCAAGGGCCAACAACATGCCGCCGCCGCCATAGTCGCCGATGAGATTCAATGGAGGTACCGGGCCGGTTCGGCCGATGGCATGAAGCGCGCCGGCAAGAGCAATATAGTTGATGTCGTGACCAGCCGCTTGAGCCAACGGGCCGGTCTGCCCCCATCCGGTGATTCTGCCGTAGACCAGCTTTGGGTTGCGCGCCTGACACTCCTCGGGACCTAGTCCCAGCCGTTCCATGACTCCAGGGCGAAAGCCTTCGATCAGCGCGTCTGCTTTTTCGACCAACCTCAAAACGGCAGCCACCGCTTCCGGTTTTTTGAGGTCCAGCGCGATCGAACGACGACCTCGATTGAGAACGTCGAACCTGGTTCCACTTCCCGCCTCGCTCTTGCGGTCTACACGGATGATCTCGGCGCCCATGTCTGAAAGCATCATGGCGCAGAACGGTCCGGGTCCGATGCCGGCAATTTCAATGATCCGAAGTCCCTCGAGAGGTCCCATCTCTTCTCCTGTTGTTTCTGTTTGCTCTGCCTTCGTCTATCCGTAGTACGCGTACTTTCGGGCAGCCTCTTCGTTGAGGTCGCAGCCCCAACCCGGTCGTGCCGGCACTTCGATTTGTCCGTTCGTAACTCTCGGCAGAGCTGTGGCGAGCTCGTCTCGAATCGGCACGGCATCGACATTGTATTCCATGATCTTGACGTTCGACACGGCGGCCGCCAGATGAATGCTCTGGAACGTGCTCAGGTGCGAGTTGTAGTTGTGCGGCGCGATGTTCAACTCGTACGTTTCCGCGAGGTCCGCCACCTTCTTGGCCTGGGAGAATCCTTGCCACTGGACGTCCACCTTGACGAAGTCCATGGCGCGAAGCGCAAAGTAAGGCTGGTACTGGCGCACCCCGACCAGTTGCTCTCCGGAGCATATGGGAGTGCGGCTCGAGCTTTTCACCTGAGCCAAGGATTTGGGGTCTTGATTGTCGAGCTCCAGCCACATCAGCTTGTACGGTTCCAATTCGCGCGCGATCCGAATCACGCCTTCAGTCTTGAAGTTCAGGTTCAGATCCAGGGCAATGTCGATGTCGGGTCCAACGGCAGCCCGCATGGCGGAGATCTGCCGGACGATGTGACGCACGATTTCCGTCGATGCGTTCTGGTCACTCGCTCCCGAGGAGCCCTGCAGGAGAGTGGTCGAGTTTTTCCCGGGGAAAATGATGTTGGTCTTGAATGCAGTGAAGCCTTTCGCCACGGCCTCGGCGGCGCATGCGGCGACGTCGTCCATGTTGCGTAGCGGTTTGGCGCCGAAGAGCTCCGGCTTATGGGCGCGGTAGGTGGCCAGGTGCGACCAGTAGAGTCGTTGGCGGCTCCGAAACGGACCCCCTACCAAACTATAGACTGGGACACCGAGCAGTTTCCCCTTGATATCCCACAGGGCCAGCTCGATACCGGCGATGGCCATCTGGACTGCTCCGCCCGATGCCATCCGGGTACGACGGTACATGTCGAAATAGAGTTTTTCGACCGGGCCCGCGTCTTCGCCGATCAGTCCCTGGGCCAGATCCTGGACAATCCCAGGTAGACCGCGCGGTAGCTTTCCCACTCCGAACTCGCTGTATCCGGTGACACCGGCGTCGGTGCGGACCGCGCAAAAAATCCAGGGGCTATAGGCTTCCGTCCGTACGACAAAAGTGTCGATTCCTGTAATCTTGGCGCCTGTGGATTCCGAGTCCTCATGCTCGGCTGTGGCGTTCTTCGACAGCGGCGCGAGAGCTAAAGCAGCACTTCCTGCTAGTGAAGTGAGAGAAATGAGAAAATGGCGGCGCCGATACTGCGGATGCTGTCGGATCATGTTGTTCCTCGGTCAATGTGCGTCTTCATTCGTCCCTACGGGACTCGTCGCGATGGATATCGATAGACCCAGCGATGAATCGCTGGGCTAATTTCTTACGTCCCTTTGGGACTCAAGCGAGTCAGAATCGCCTCAGCGTTCCGGGGTGATCCACAGTGGAGAGGACCATGCCAGCATGTCGTCTTCCTGCAGAGCCCGAACATAGTAGTAACTCTCCTGCCCCGGTCTTGCCTCGAGGTCGGTGAACGTGAATGCGGTCTCGTGGTTGCCGGGCCGAACGGAGTAGACCACGACACTGTCTTTGACCACAACGACGCGGTCCAGTTCTTGGGTTCCAATCACCCGGACATCAATGGTCGGATTCTGCGCACAGCGGAAAACATCCCCCATGATGTGGGTGCCGTCTACCCCATCGGAACGCACATCCATGATAATGTTGTCGGTGGCCCCGTAGGTGTGCCGGAGGCGCATCGCCTCCAGCAAGGCCTCCGGAGTGTTGTCGGTGGCGAGGATGCAGGCATAGCTCAAGTGCGTGCTCAGATGGTCGCTCGAGGCCTGAAATCCCAACCTGTACCCTTTGGCCAGCGCCAGGTTCACGAATCCGTCCGGGCGGAATCCACTCTCTTGCGTGCTTCGATCGTCGGGATCTGCTGCCCATGGAGCGCCTACAGACTCGTAACTGTTGCGGTCACCTTGAAAGATCTCTACCAGGGGTTCCAGTTCTGGGTCGTGATCCCTCCAGTCGGTTCCGGTCGTGGTGGCGCTGGTGTGTGAAAAGGTGATCCCGTCGTTTTCTCGAAGGTACGGGTACAGAACATCCCCGGTATTGGTCACCTTTTCTTGCTTCAGAAACCCGCGTTCTCCGGGACTCAAATAGAGCGGTCGAATCCCGCGGCTCGGGAGGAGCACGTTGCGATGCCCGTTCGGATAGGGTGCGCTGCGCTCGTAGCCGTAGAGGCCGACGAAGGAGTTCCCGATGCGAAAAAGCTCGTTGGACTTCTCGCGGCGCCACCAGTCGTAGATGCGCCCGCCGTCGTTGTGATCTGAGATCATGAGAAAATCTAGCGATGCGGCATCGAGCGCGTACCGATAGGCATCCGCCAGAGAGCCGTCGCCCCCTCCATCGTTGGAGTTCTCGGTGTGCCGGTGCAAGTCGCCACGATAGATTCGGTATTCCCTGTCGCCCGCATGAATACGGTAACTACGAATCCGTGCCACGTCTGCGGCTTCGTTCGGATGGAGGAAGGAACGCACGGGATGGACCGGTGCGGGTGTGGTGTCGACGGACGTAGTGTCACGATGGGAATGCTCGGAAATCTCGACGAGAGGTACGGATCCGGCAAAGACGCTCGAAATATCGGGTCGCCGACCAACCAGCGCCCGGTGGTCGGTCGCCCAGGTGGCCCATAGGCGATCTTGGGCTACGGCGAGATCCGGAAAAATGTCCAGCCGGCCGGAGGAGTCGGGGATCCATTGAGGCTCGGTCCACTGTCCCGAATCAGCATCGAACCGGCTGGCGTAGGATTCGACCAGGAACTTGAACACCACGCCCCTGCCGTTCATGTTCAGATTGATTTGACGGCGGAAGAACAACCAGAGCTTTCCCTTGGAATCGACGATCACTTTCGGAGAGCCGATGAGCTCGTTCGGTCCTAGCTGCAATGAAACCTCTGGCGTAGGCTGCGGGCTCATCTTGCTCCCCGGCGCTATCATGACCAAACCGATTCCCTTACCGCCTACCAGGCGCGATCCTTCTCTCTTTTGGGCCTTTTCCAGCCAGAAGCCAGTGTCCTTCCCCCAGTCAGGCCCCGCGCGATCAAAGGCGATCCACAAGCGGCGCATCGAGTCGACGGTGATGCTAGGTCGGGCTTCAAACTCTGGGGAACTAGTAGCGCGGGTTACTGTTCCGGGGAAGCGATCAGACATCAGCCGGTAGAAAAGATCATACTGCCCGTCGACGTAGCGGTCCCATACCACGGCGACTCCCCCTTGGGGGTGAGGCGTGACCGCAGGCTCCCAGTCATTACTGGGAGAGGCCGTGTTGTCTTCCTCGCTGACCTGAACGACGGGGCCCCAGCGAGCGCCGTCCCAGCGGCGGGCCAGGATATCGCTTTGACCGTTTCTGAAGCCCTGCCAGACGAGCCAGATCGATCCGTCAGCCGCCCGTGCGAGCCGATGATGCAGGTCCGGCTGAGGGCTGTCACTGAGCCGCAGGGCTGTGCTCCAGCTCCCGTCGCGGAACGACTGGCCATAGAGATCCCAATTGGCTTTTACCTGAGCCGAATAAACAGCCCAAAGCACTCCTCCGGAATCATGCTCGAGCGCCGTACCGAAGTGATCGCCCCACGGGGAGATTATCTGTTCTTGGTCGAGTTGCCTTCCTTGCCTGAGGCGCCGAGCAACGATTCTGTCCGCGTTGTGGTCACGGGAGTAAGTGAGATAGCACAGCCAAACTTCGTCTGACTTTCCGGGAGTGATGCTGATCGAAGGATAGTCGTGCCACACCGGGCCCCTGGGAGCTTCCGCCTGGGGCTGCGATCCCACGGCAATTGGAAAATCAGACAACGCGCGACTGACTGAAACCCCACCATCGAGTAGAAAGACGGTTCCTTCCGCCAGCAGTCTGGAGAGTCGGACGGAGAAGTCGCCCTGGGTTGTTGTCACGGCAAGCGATGCGCTCCCGACATCCGGCGCGGTCAGATCAACCTGAATACCTGGCCGGACAAACGTCCGAGGAATGGCGGGCAGATGGGCAGTGTGGGATCCGGCGTTTGCTCGTGGGCCCTGCCAACTGGAACACGTCCAGGTATTGGTTTCCGAGCTGAGCGTCATGTTGGCGCCGAAATGCCACGGTCTCACCCGGACAATTTGCGCCCCTTGCATGGTGAGCTTTCCATCCCACTGCCGAGGTTGCTCGTCGCGCAAGCCGAACTGGATCATGAATGTCAGTGTCGCCTCGGGCCAGTTCTCCTCATCGATCTTTACCAAGCTAGGTGGAGAGGATACACGCCCGTGGGAATCATACTCTACCGATGGTTGCTGCATTGCCCGGCTGACCCATCGGTCGTCCTGGGTGAGGAACGCGACGCAGGCGGTGAGGAGCACGGTGGTCACGGCAACCAGCGAGAATCTAGCTTTGATTACCATTTCGTCCCTTTTCGCAAGTCGATGCCCCAACTTTATCATTCGGGTTGAGGGCGTCAACGTCTTGTTGATCTTATGGACCGGGCGATTGGCCCCGGTGTGAAAACCTGCTAAAGTACAGTGCGCAAAGGTCATCGATCATACGATTCGCGAAAAATCTCGGGAGGTAGTCATGGCAATTGAAAAGAATTGGACTCGCCGGCGATTCCTACAAGCTTCGGGCGTGGCGGCCGGGGCCAAGACAGCAATCGGAAGTGCTCGGCCAGCGGCCTCCGCAAACACGTCTCCAGGCGCATCGGCCCCAACGAAGCCTCTGGGTTCTCCCATGGGTGCGAACGACACGGTCCGGCTCGGTTTGATCGGGTCCGGCTCTCAGGGAGTAACGGACCTGGTTCGTTGCTTGGAGGCTCCAAAGACCAAGGCCGTGGCGATCTGCGATGTGGACGAGAGCCAGCTGCGCAAGGCCACCGAAAAAATTGGATCCTCGGTAGATACCTATGGCGATTTTCGCCGCCTTCTGGATCGAAAGGATATCGACGCCGTCATCGTGGGGACACCGGATCATTGGCATGCCATCCCGACACTCGAGGCGATTCGTGCCGGCAAGGACGTGTATCTGGAGAAGCCGATCGGGCACACGATTCGAGAAGGGCAGCGATTGGTCGAGGTCGCCAGCCAGCACGACCGCATCGTGGAGGTGGGTCTGCAGCAACGGAGCGGCACCATTTTTCAGAAGGCGGTGGAGCTGGTGCGCTCCGGTCACATCGGTAAAGTGAGCCGGGTGCATTGCATCAATGCATGGAACGTGATGCCTAGTGGCGGCACCGGCCGTTCCCGACCGATGGACAACCTTCCCGATGAGCCGACTCCCGCGGGAATCGACTATGACATGTGGCTGGGGCCTGCTCCCAAGAGGCCCTTCAATCGGAACCGCTTGCATTGGAACTTCATTTACTACTGGGATTACTCCGGCGGCATGGTGGCAGCCTGGGGGGTGCACCTGCTGGATATCGTCCTGTGGGCGGTGAACGATATGCCGACCGGTGTCACCACGTCCGGTGGCATGTTCGTCGTAGAGGATCCTCGCGAGACGCCGGATACAGCCGAGGTCTTGTACGACTTTCCCAACCTGACTGTGACCTACTCGTGCCGGCACGCTACGGCCTTTGCCACCGGTAGCCCCCGGGCGGACCACGGCATTCAGTTCCTTGGAGACAAGGCGACCTTGCTCGTAGATCGGGCTGGATATCAGATTGTCCCGGAGGGGGGAAAAGCAGAACCGATCGGGAGTGACGAAAAACTGGACGATGGGTTCGGACGCCATCAACGGAGCTTTGTGGAATCGGTCCGCTCACGGAGAGCACCGGTCTGCAGTATCGAAGAAGGTCACAAAGCGACCACACTCTGTCAGCTGGCCAACATTTCCTACTGGACCGGACGAAAGATTTCCTGGGACTCGGAAAAGGAACAGATCCTCAGCGATGCAGATGCGTCGCGTTATTTGTCGAAGGAGTATCGGGCGCCGTGGGGTTTGGGATAAGGACGAGGCGCGTAGCGCTATGCGTCTAGCGCTTGGCGCTTTCCGTCCTTTAGTACTAGAGGGTCAATCGTAACGTAAGAGTGGCCAATGGTCATGGGGAAGAGAGAAAGGGTGTGATCGTTGTGGAATATTCGTCAATGCGGAAAAGCTTGTCATTGGAGCGCCTCAGGTGGGTTGCCGCGATTGCGTTGCTGTTACTTGTTGTTGTGGGTGGCGTGGGTTTTTCGCAAGAGAAATTGGTTGCTCCGGGGGCGGAGGTTGAAAAGCTGGCGAATGGATTCCGTTTTACGGAGGGACCAGCCGTGGACCGGGAAGGGAACGTGTTCTTTTCGGATGTTCCCAACAGCAAGGTCTATCAATGGTCTATCCAGGGAGAGCTGTCCACATTTCGGGAAGAGACGGGCGGAGCCAACGGACTCTACTTTGACTCGGAAGGCAACCTAATGGCCTGCGAGGGTGGAAACCGGCGTGTCACCTCGACCGACCCTGACGGCAACGTGACCGTATTGGTGGACGAATATGAGGGTAAGAAGCTGAACAGCCCCAATGACCTTTGGATTGATCCCAAGGGGGGAGTCTACTTCTCCGATCCGCGGTACGGCAAACAAACCGACCTGCAGCAAGAAGGCTTCTATGTTTACTACGTCTCTCCAAGCGGCAAGATCTCCGCCGTTGCCACGGATCTGGTAAAACCGAATGGAGTGATCGGTACTTCCGATGGAAAACGTCTTTATGTTGCAGACCATCGCGGACGAAAGACCTTCGCCTTTGATATCCAGGGTAACGGCTCGTTGACGAACAAGAGGCCGTTTGCCGAGCAAGGTTCCGATGGTATGACCCTGGACGAGCACGGCAACCTGTATTTGACCAGTGCTGCTGTCATCGTCTATGCCCCCGACGGGGAGCAGATCGCCAGGATCGACATTCCGGAGCGTCCCGCCAACGTTTGCTTCGGTGGCGCAGATCGACGCACACTTTTCGTTACCGCCCGGACAAGCCTGTACGCGGTTCGCATGACAGTCCGCGGCCAGTGAGATGAAAGAAGGGAAATCCAACGTGGCACAGACCAGCTACTCTTCAAGAGGTCCCTTGATTGAAGTCTTGTTCGTGGTTGTCCTTGTCGCCGGTTCGGTTTTTGCCGTCGCCCAGGGGGTTCCTCCTCCGGAAGAGGTGCTGGGCTTCAAAGTCGGGGCCGACTATCGGATGGCGACTTACGAACAGGCGGTCGAGTACCTGCAAGCTCTGGAAAAGGCATCTACAAAGATCAAGCTCTTCGACATGGGTCCGACTTCCATGGGAAAGCCGATGATCTACGCGATCATCACTTCTCAGGAGAACATGGAGCGGCTGGATCATTTCAAAAACATCTCGAAAAGACTCGCCCTGGTGGACGGACTCGACGATCAACAGGCACGGAGCCTGGCGAGGGAAGGCAAAGCCGTCGTCTACATCGAGGCCGGCGTTCATGCCGATGAACCGGCTCCCCCTCAGAGTCACCTGCAGCTGGCCTTTGATCTCGTGACTTCCGATGATCGGGAAACACGATTGGTCCTCGACAACGTCATTGCATTGCTAGTTTTCCCCAACCCGGACGGGATGCAGATGATTTCCGAATGGTACAGTTCCAACGTCGGCACCCCATACGAAATCAGCACCATGCCGTGGCTGTATCACAAGTACGCGGGACACGACAACAATCGGGACACGTTCATGGGAAACCTGATAGAGACGCAGCACATCGTCGAGCTCGTGAATCGTGAATGGCTCCCGGTGATCTTTCACAGCCACCACCAAACCGCGCCTTTTCCAGCACGGATCTGGGTCCCACCATCCGCCGAGCCGAGCAACCCCAATACCCATCCGCTCTTTATTCGCGGCCGCAACCTGATCGGGGCTCACATGGGTTTTGACTTCGACCAGCAGGGCAAGCCCGGAACCATCTCTCGCGTCATTCATTCGTTCTGGTACGCGGGATACATGGATTGGTTCTTTGGGTTCTTCAACGTGGTCGCGACTTTGACCGAAACAGCCCTCTATCGTTATGCGACGCCTCACTTCTATTCGGTCGAGGATTTTCCCGAAGAATACAAAGATTTCACCGTTGGCAATTTCTATCCCAATCCCTGGAAGGGGGGCTGGTGGAGGTTTCACGACGCGGTCGACTATTGCGTGACGGCTTCGAAATCACTCCTTCACACCGCGGCATTGTTCCGAGAGCAGTTTCTCTATGCGAAATACCAAATGGGAAGAGACACTGCCGCGCGCTTTGAGGGCGAGCCTCCGTATGCCTGGATCGTTCCCCGGGCACAACCCGACCCTCCGGTTGCCGCCCGAATGCTCAACTGGTTGATCCATCTCGGAATCGAGGTCTATGAAGCGGAAGAGACGTTCGAGGTGGCCGGGAGCTCCTATCCGGCGGGGACCTGGATCCTGCCGATGAACCAGCCCTTTGCTCTGTCGCTGAAGGCGATCTTCGAGGAACAGAACTACCCTGACATGGCCCAGCATCCGGCGCTGTGGCAAGGCATCGTGAACCCGCAGAAGTCGCCCAACGCGTATCACCCTCCGTTCGACACTGCGGGTTGGACGCTCCAGTATCAGATGGGAGTGCAAATGGCGCCCGCCGGTACGCCCTTGAAGATAGGGTTGAAGGCGATCGACAAGGTCGAACTACCTCCTGGGAAGGTCGCGCCATCGGCCCAGCATGCTTATCTGATATCGCCGGACAGAAACAACCACTTCATCGCTGTGAACCGGATTCTGAAAGAAGGGGCGCCGGTTCGATTAGCTCGTGAAAGCTTTCAGGTCAAGGACCGACGCTATCCTCCGGGAACTGCTATCATTTCGGCGAAGGGCGTTTCGCGCTCCTTGATGGAATCTCTAGCCGGGGAGCTGTCTCTCGGTATCGGGGGAAGCCCCGAGGCCGTTAAAGCAGACGCGCATGAGCTGGGGACTGCCCGCGTCGCTCTGTACCAATCGTGGGTGCCCAACATGGGCGAAGGTTGGACTCGCTGGCTTTTGGAGCAGTATGAGTTTTCTTTTTCCAATGTCAGGGATGCCGAGGTGAGAGCCGGTTCATTGGGAAAGAAGTTCGACGTTTTGATTCTTCCGTCGATGCAGACAAAGACACTGCTGGAAGGCCACAAGAAGGGAACCATTCCCCCCCAATATGTTGGCGGGATCGGCGATAAGGGGGTCCGGAGCATAAAGCGCTTTGTGGCCGAGGGCGGTACGCTGGTTACGTTGAACGCCGCGTCCCTTTTCGCCGTCGAGAGACTTGGTTTGCCCGTGACGAACGTATTGAAGGACCTTGGGCCTCCGGTAAGAACATTGGGCCCCGATCTGAGTGCCGAACCTCCCAAGTTTGCCTGTCCGGGTTCCGTGCTCCGGATGAAGCTGGATCCTTCTCATCCCGTCGCTTACGGAATGCCCGAGGAGATCGGCGGGATGTTCATGCGGAGTCCCGCTTTTGAGGTCGTTTATTCCGAAGATGGGGAAGAGGAGTTCGAGCGGAACCTGATCGTGGCAAAGTATCCCGGGGATAACTTATTGATGAGCGGATATCTGAAGGGGGAACAGTATCTACGCAACAAAGCGGCTGTGGTCGAAGTGCCGCTCGAGAACGGCAGGGTGATTCTGCTCGGCTTTGCCACCCAGAACCGCGCCCAGTCTCATGCCACCTTCAAGCTGCTGTTTAATTCGATTTACTTAGGAGCTATCAGCCGGTAAACCGTCAGTCCTGCCTGGCGGTGGATAGTCCTTCTGCCGTTTTCTTACAAGTGGAGCGGAATTCTACTTGACAACTAAAGAGCTGATGGCCGTTTTTTGCTGACCGCTGACCCCTTGAAAGCGCGGCGCGTTACGCGTCGCTTTTCTTTCGCCGGATCATCAGCGTCACCCCGCCCAGGATCATTCCGACCACCATCGCGGACACGATCCACAGGCCAGCGTTTCGCAAAGGAATCCACAAATAACCGTAAATGGGGGTGATGTCGTCTCCGACGACGCCCCCCATCGTGCTTCCGAAGCGCGGCGCGGTCCACTGCAACCAATAAGCCAGCCAGTAGGTCGGGATGATCATCAGCCGGGTATAGGTCGTGTACAGCAGGAGGTTTCTAAAGAGCTCCCAGTAGGGGCGCGCGGCGCCACTTTTGAAGATATGGCCGGCGAAGTAAAACGGCACCAGGAAATGCAGCCAGACGACGCCGAAAGCATTGTTGATACTCTCGGGGGAACCCGCTTGCTCGAGTACCACGCGGACGACGATCAAGACTGCCGCTGCAACGAGCGGCCACTTCATCATGTTGTTGCCATTTGCCATTGGAGTCCTTTCTTTGCGCTTAGCGTCGGGCGTTTTCCGTCTAGCGCTTGGCGTCGAGCGCTGTCCGTCGAGCGCTATCCGTCTCGCGCTTAGCGCATGACGCTTGACGCACGACGCCTAGCGCTCAGCGCTAGACCCTCTCTGGCACCGCGTACGGTGCCCGGTAGTTTCTGCTCAAATGGGTGTTGGCTTGCCGGTCTGCCGGAAAGGTTTCGGTGACGGGATCAAACGTCAGTGTTTGGCCCGTTCGATAGGCAATGTTGGCGAGGTGGCAGAGCGAAGCAGACTGGTGTCCTTCCTCGACGTTCGCATGCAGGTCTTCCGTTCTCCGACTGCGAACTGCCTCGACAAAGTTGCCATAGTGGTCGCCGCGTGCTTCCGACGAAGGTCCCGGCTCTCGGTTCTTTCCCAAAAACGTCTTGTACGATCCATAGCTCGGGATGATCATGATGCCTTCGGTGCCGTAGAAGATCACCCCGATCGAGTTTCCTTCATCTCCCATGTCTTCGGCATTGGTTATCCAATGGCGCACCTCGAAAACGAGCATCTTTTTTTCCGAAGGGTAGTGGAAGGTGGCCAGGAGAGTGTTGGGCGTCTCCTGATCGTCGTTGAACATGAAGTGATCCCCCATGGCTTGGATCTTTGTCGGTAGACCGACCCCCAGTCCCCACCGGGCAATGTCCATCTGGTGCACTCCCTGGTTTCCAATATCTCCGTTCCCGTAGTCCCAGTGCCAGTGCCAGTTGTAATGGAAGCGATTCTTGGAAAAAGCGCGAACTGGAGCCGGTCCCAGCCACATATCGTAGTTTACCCCTGAGGGGACGGCAGCGTCGGGCATACGACCGATCGTGTTTCGAAACTTGTAACATAAGCCCTTTGCCATATAGAGGTCGCCTATCACGCCCTCCCTCAACTTTGCAATTCCCTCTCTCACCGCCTCGCTGCTGCGAACCTGAGTGCCGTGCTGCACGATGCGCCCATGCTTGCGAGTGGCTTCCACGAGCTTTCTCCCCTCCCAGATGTTATGCGACAGGGGCTTTTCGATGTACACGTCCTTTCCTGCCTGGCAGGCCCAGATCGTTCCCAGTGCGTGCCAGTGATTCGGGGTTGCGAAGGTAACCACATCAATTCCCTGGTCGTCGAGTATCCGCCGCAGGTCCGTCACGACTCGAGGCCGCTTGCCGTGTTTGCTTTCGAATTCTCGGGCGCGCTGGTTCAGGACGTTCTCATCGACGTCGCAGAGAACCGCAACCTCGACGTCCTTCTGGCTCGTAAGTCCCATTATATGGTCCCGGCCGCGCCCTTTGACCCCTACCACGGCTGCGCGGATTCGATTGTTCGGCCGCGGACCGGCGGTCGTTTTCGAGAGAGTGGAAAGACCGACCGCTCCGGCACCTGTGCTCCGGACAATAAAATTTCTTCGGCTGATTTCACTCATCGTAACCCTCCATGGATCGAGGCTGCGCGTGGCAGGCAAAAGGAGATGTACTCCTCGAAAGATTCTACGACTGAACCGCGCCAATTGAAACGGTTTTGGCTGTTGTCGGTTGCGTGACCGTCCTATGATGGGCCGGTGATCGTTGTCCGGTTCCTACTCAGCGCGGTGCTGGGATTGTCGTTCTTTCTTTTCCCCCTTCGGATGGGGGAGCGTTTCACGGTCCCGTTTGATTGGGCCGTCCGATCGATCATTGCCACGACGCCCGAGGGGGTGGGACTCTACTGTCTGGTTCTGGTTTGGATCGGGGCCTGGGGCTCGGCGTTGAGCAGAGCCAAGAGCGAGTCACCGTCTCCGTTTCTTCAATCCTACCGAACCTCAACGACATTGATGCTGGCGCGTTTGGCCGGGGCGCCCCTGGCCCTGGTCTATTTCTTTCGAGCAGGGCCCGAGATCCTACTGCAGCCCGGCGTCGGAGACCTCATGTGGGAGACACTGGCATTTTCGGTTGCCGTTATCGTGCCTCTGGGAGCGGCACTGCTGGTACTGTTTGTCCGTTACGGTTTTCTGGATTTCGTGGGGACCTTGATGCAGCCGGTGATGCGGCCGCTTTTCCGACTGCCCGGCCGGTCGGCGCTGGACAGTTTGACTTCCTGGATCGGAAGCTATTCGGTCGGTCTCTACCTGACGAGCCGGCTGCTGCGCGAGGGGCTTTACTCGAAGCGTGAGAGCTATACCATTGCGACCTGTTTCTCCACCGTCAGTATCGGGTTCGTCGCGGTCGTCGCGACCACGACCAAACTGCTGCATCTGTTCCCCCTGATCTTCATTACCTATTTTTTGGTGATCTACTTACTTACCGTTCTGCTCGCGCGAATATGGCCGGTGACCCGGATCCCGGACGAGTATCTCGGTACGCCACATCCGGAGCGCCGGGAACCCGGTAACCTTCTGGCTGCAGCGTGGCGGAGCGCGTTGCGCCAGGCCGGAGACGCACCGGGGTTTCTCGTTACACTCAAGCAGGGCTTTCTGGAGGGACTGCTCCTGGCGTCGACTATTCTGGGGAGCATACTTTCGGTCGGGACCCTGGCCTTGCTGCTGGCGAAGGAAACTCCCGTGTTCTCTATTCTGGGACTTCCGATGATTCCCGTGTTGAAGTGGCTGGGTCTACCGGATGCGGAGATCATCGCGCCGGCGGCGCTGGTCGGAATCGCGGAAATGTATATCCCCGCGCTACTGGTTCAGGAGGCCGCCGAGCCGGCCCGGTTCTTCATTGCGGTGCTTTCGATTTCGCAACTCATCTTCTTTTCCTCTGTTGCTCCGATGATGCTCGATCTCTTCCGGGAGGTTCCGATTCGGGCGCGCGAGCTTGTGGGACTCTTCCTCTTGCGAACCGCGATTCTCGTGCCGCTGCTGGCGGCAGTCACGAGGCTCTTGAACTGGGCGGGCGTCTTTGATTCGTAGCGTTGGCTGTCACGGAGACGACAGACGATGGATGCGGTAAGTTCGCTTCCGAGGCTGGGCGATCCGATAGATTTGATCCTCCAGTTCCCGCGCCCGGGCTTCATACCCGGCGATGCGATCCTCGCGGCCTTCTAGAGCCTCTGCCAGATCGCTTACCCGTGCGTTCCACTCGACGTCGCCCGGACGTCGGTTGCCGGATCTGTTGAGGCGTTCGTGCCGTTGAAAAACGACCCACTCGGTGCGCAATCTTCGCACGGGGCCTTCGTTGCGTTGCTTGTTGAGGCTCGCGACTTCTTGTGCCTGCTGGTATTGGGGAGTCTTGGGATTGGAATCAAGGTTGATGCCGGAGCGCAAGTGAGCCGAATCGTAAACGCCGACCACTTGGCTGTCGATGGACAACTCATACGTGCCCGGCGCGAGGCCTTCTATTTGCAGGACCTCTCGATAGAGTCCGCCACCGTTGCTGCCATCGCGATAGCGAAGGTAGTGCGCGACCCCTGACGCCGCCTCTTTGGGAAGGATCCAGGGAATGGATTCGGAGAGCCATTGAAACTCCACGGCCACGTCTGTGACGGTCACGCTGGAAATATCGCCGCCAGCAACGTCGGCCTTGCCTCGACCCTCTGGACCCACGGTCAGGTGAATGTGGTTTCCAGCCCTAGGCGAACCTAAAGCACGTAGCATCGAGGCCGCCATGACCGCTTGGCCAGCCGGACCCGGATGGACTCCGTCCCGGATCAAGGTGAACGCGGGGTTAGTCTTGCGCAGTTCGAGCGTGATGTTGTTCAGCGGACTCCAAAGGTCGACGAATCCGAATCCGTGCTCCATCGCGATTTGCCGAAGCCAGCCCCCGTAGTAGGCCAGGACCGAGTTGTAGAGCGTCAGAGTAGGCACGTCGACTCGCCGGGGTAGGGCTCGTGCGGCTCTCGAGTCGAACATTGTCGGCGTCATCAAGATCGGTGTTGCTCCGATCGAGCGGATGCGTCGAGTCAGTTCGAGCATGTCCAGGCGATAGAGGTCAAAGGTCTCGTCGTCGAACGTGCCGTATGTGCCGTCGTTCATCCCCAGCAGTACGGTCACATAATCCGGCTTGTAGCGGGCGACATCCCGGTCGAAACGAGCCAAGGCGTCCGACGCACGGGCACCGCCGACACCCGCGTTGTGGGTGTGAAGACGCAAGTGGGGGAACTGGGTGTAGAGATAATCCTCGACATACTGCGTGTAGAGGCGTTGATGGGTGATGCTGTCGCCGAGGAAGACGATGCTGGTCCCTTGCTGAAGCTCGATGCCCCGAAGCGGGGAATCCGGTTCCTTCGCAAAGAGGATGGCCGGCAGAAGCGATACCCAGACTGCGGTTTGCAAAATGGTTTGCATTGTTTGCTTCAATTTTGAGAGTCCTCCATCGCAGATCCAGTCTGTTATGAAAAAGCCGCCTGCCCGCTAGATTCCTATCCTCATTGTACCTGATGGCGTACCTGATGGCCGCCTGCGTCTAGAGAATCCATGACGATCAATTCGTTGAGGCCACGGACGCCGGCGTGTATGATCGCGCCGAACACTACCGAGGGGAGCGACGATCATGAGTCAGCAAGACATTGTCGTATGGGTCCGGTCGCATGGATGGTGGAGCCTGGTGGTCCTTCTGTTTGTGGCCGTTCTGATCCCTTTTCGTGCATCCACGAGTCCTGAACCGGAATTAACAGGTCTGGCCGAATCGAGCGGGACCTCGAGCGGATTCAAGGTGACTCTCGGTCTCGAGCGGCGTTCCCACGGGGTGAACTGGTCGGGTGGTGTACGGGATGCGGCCCGGGTTCGTTCGATCGAAGGTTGGCACCTGCATGACGAAGATCAGCTGAGACCGCCTGCAACGTGGGACCTCCGTTTGCTGCTGGCCGGTGGGGAAGTGTTTCCCAAGGGGGTCATCCTCGATCTTCAAGGTCCGGAGGAACGTCCGGTCACGCTTTTTTTTCGGCGGGGCGATCTGGGTTTTGTCCCCTCCGAGATTCCATACGGAGTGGCCCACTACCCGGAGGGTTTCGACAAGGACGTGTTGGTAGAGCGAGTGCCGATGTCCCGAATCGTGAGCTCGAGCGAGTTCGAGGACGATGATCCGGCACTCATCCGCACGCAGACGGGAACGTACTGGCTTGCCTGGGTGGCGTATCGAACGCGCGCGCGGGACGGGTACTTCTACGACGGGGCGGATCAGGTGATGGTTGCGCAGAGCCGCGACGGCCGGGTCTGGTCTCGGCCTACACCGGTCACGGAGCCAGGCGATCACTTCAGGGTTGCACTGGCAGAGGATGGCGACGGACGCGTCTGGTGTGTCTATGGTCTGCAGCAGACGAGGGAAAGCGGGAACTTCGATCTCTATGCCAAGAGCTTTGATGGAAGTTGGTCCGAGGAGACGCAACTCACATCGGATCCCCGGCCGGACATCTTCCATAAGATGACGAGAGACGCCGCGGGAAACTTGTACCTGAGTTGGATGGGGTATCGACCCGGATCCGAAGGGGCTCCTCCGCAGAGTGATGTTCTGCTGCGCGTGTTCAAAGATGATGACTGGGGCTCTGAAGCCAACATCAGCCAATCCAATGCGGATGATTGGGAACCGGCCATATGCTCCGACGCGTCCGGTCGGGTATGGGTCGCCTGGGACTCCTATCGAAGCACCAATGGACAGCCGGCCAACTACGACGTCCTGCTCCGGAGTTACGAGGCCGGCAAACTTGGTTCCATTCGCGCGGTGTCGGCAACCCCGCTGGCGGAGATGCGGGCCGACGTGGTGGCCGACGGTGACAATCGCCTCTGGATCACGTGGGAGGAAGGCGGGTCGAATTGGGGCAAAGATACGGGTTACGAAAATCCGAAGCATCGCATTCGACTAAAAGAGGGTGGCAGCCGGATATACGGTGCGGGCCGACGAGGAGACCAGTTGGCCAGACGCCCCCGTGTGGCCGTACTCGAGGGCGGTCGATTGAAACAGCCGCAGGCCGACATCAGCGAGTCGGCTCCCTCCTATCTGCGTGGGGATCTGTTTCAGAATCCTAGACTGGGCGTCGATGGGCACGGAAAGGTCTGGGTCTTTCTTCGACACCAGCTCATCGCAAGAGGCCGCCAAGGCGGTCACATGTTCGATTTCTACGGCACCACCCTGGCTGAAACGGGAGGCGTTTCTCGGTGGGTCCATCCGATTCTGCTCCCGTCCAGTACAGGTCGCCAGGACACGGTGCTGGCGACGGCACCTGGAAATGGCGCCGCGATCGCGGTTGCCGTCGTCGGGGACGGACGCCGCCTTCCCGTCGGTTTGCCCAAGCACCACGATGTGGCTGCGCTGCTCCTCGATGGTTCTGATTTCGAGAGCGCGACGCCGGACTTGATCGCGTTTGTTCCCAGTCCCATGGACGAGTACGTGCCGACTCATCCCGACGAAGCTGCGGAGGTCCAGAGGTTCCGCGATCACCGGGTGACTGTGGGGAATCAAACGTTCAAAATCGTGCGCGGGGACTTACACCGTCACACCGAGATTTCCATGGACGGCGCGATAGATGGAAGTTTGTGGGACTGCTATCGCTATGCGCTCAACGCCGCCGACTTCGATTTCATTGGAGTCACCGACCACAACTATGGTTCTTCGCTGGACACGGACGAGCCGGAAGGACCCAACTCGGATGACGAGTACCAGTGGTGGCGGACTCAGAAATCGGCCGATCTATTTCACGTCCCCGGACGGTTCGTTCCACTTTACGGTTACGAGCGATCCCCCAATTTTCCTCTTGGCCATCGCAATATCTTTCATGCGCGCCGGGGTGTCTTCAGCTACCGGGTGCCCAGGCTTCACATCTCCGAGCGCCCCGAGCTTTGGGAGCAAGATGCACAAGGCCTCTGGCGCTATCTACGTGAAACCGACGGTCTCGGCATTCCTCATACGAGTGCGACCGCAATGGGGACCGACTGGCGACTCCGTGATGACGAAGTAATCCCGGTGACGGAAATCTATCAGGGGGACCGAAACGCGTACGAGGAAGTAGGTGCTCCCCGAGCGGCCGTGCCCACGGACCCCGGTCCGGGATCGGCGGGCCGATCCCCGTTCCAGAAGGGATTGGTCTGGAACGCCCTAGGGGTCGGCTATAAAATGGGATTCATCGCCTCGAGTGATCACTTCTCCACCCACATTTCCTACACAAATCTCTTGGTGCCGGACGGCATCACCACGCGAGACGATATCCAGGAGAGCCTTCGGCATCGGCGCACGTATGGCTCCACGGACAACATCATTGTCGATTTTCATTCCGATGCGACGATCCAGGGGGGCGAACTGATGACGTCCGAGAGTCCGACGTTTCAGGTTCGGGTGCTCGCAACGGCGCCGATTCTCAAAGTCGAAATCATCAAGAACAACCGGGTGATCTACACGCGAGTGCCGGATCGGGCGCAGGCAGACCCATCGCGGCTGGAGTTTGTCTTTCGAGACGTGGCGAGCCTGGGCGGGGATTTCGCGGACGGGACCATGGCCGCAACCTCGGAGATTCGGAACTGGGAGCGTCCCGAGACCGGAATTCGCCCGCGCCGGAGCTCCCGTGATAGCTACTACTACGTTCGGGTGTTGCAGAGCTACAGCCTGCAGGAGCCGGACACCGAGGGAGAGATCGCATGGTCGTCTCCTATTTTTGTGACGAGGGATTAGGAGCTTTCCGCATCGAGGCTTGTCTTCGAGGGAGGTTCGAATGAAAGTAATCAAAGCAGGCTTGATGCTACTCGCTGCATGTTTTGTAGGCGTGGAGGCGTATTCGTGGGATGAGCATGCCGTTTCCGAACTGCGGCTCGAGACGGAGTTTGCCGTCGTCGAGCTCCACGGGAGGCTCTATCCATACCGTATTTTCTTTCCCAGTAGCTATCGGGCTGGTCCGGCGGGAGGCGGCCGCAGGATTAACAAGTTTCCTCTGGTCATTGCCTGCCACCCAGGGGGCGGAGACGAAAACTCCTACTTTGAGTGGGAGGGGAACTCGGATCGCATCCAGGTGGTTGCTGAGGAGCGCGGATACGTTGTAGCAGCTCCCGCCGGTCCAGAGGGGAATTGGCACGAAAAGGGAGGCGTGGCCGGCTTACCGTACACCTTCAAGAGGCGTACTCCCGAGATCGTTATGGAAGTTGTTCGCGAGATTGTCAAGCAACGCCGTATCGATGAGAATCGTATCTACCTGATGGGTGCTTCCAGCGGAGGGGTTGCTACCTATGCGACGGCCGCTTCACATCCGACGCGTTTCGCCGCCGTTGCCGGAGTTGTGGCCTACTTCGAGCCTCAGATGATTCCTTCGCTCTCCAAGGTGCCGGTCCTGATGTTCAATGCCCAAAAGGACCGGCTGATAACAATCGAGAGGATCCGGACCATGAAGGAATCCCTGGAAGAGGCCGGGGGCGAGGTCCAGCTGGTGGAAGTCCCGGGCGGCCACGGCGGTTACCGCAACTATGCAGCCTACAAGATCATCTTCGACTGGTTTGACCTCCATCGCCGGGAGGGAAACGAGAACTAACAGTCCCCAAAAAGAAGGGCGAGTGTGACCATGGACATTAATTTCGCATCCACCGCTGAAAGCTGAAAGCGTGCCGCGGCAACGCCGCGGCGCCTAATTCACCCTTCGGTTCTTGCCTTCCCAGAAAGGCTCCCGTAGAACACCCTTGAGAATCTTGCCTGAACCGCTCTTGGGAAAGGGCTCGTTGCGGATTTCAACCCCACGAGGGCACTTGAAATGCGCGATGAGACTTCTACAATGTTCGATGATGTCTGTCTCCGTCACGGACTCCCCCGGTTTGGTCACTACCAGGGCCATGACCGCCTCGCCCCATTTCTCGGCGGGAACGCCGATCACAGCTGCTTCCAGGACCGCGGGGTGTTGGTAGAGTGCCTGCTCCACTTCGGTCGAGAACACGTTTTCCCCGCCCGTGATGATCATGTCCTTCTTGCGGTCCACAATGAAGATAAACTGCTCGTCATCGATAGTTGCCAGGTCTCCGGTGCGAAACCAGGAGCCGCGGAAGGCATCGGAGGTTTCCTCCGGTTTGTTCCAGTAGCCCTTCATGATGTTGGGACCGCGACAAACAATCTCACCGATCTCTCCGGGTTTGACCTCTTTCCCGTCTTCGAGGGTCACTCGCACATCGACTCCGGCTACCGCACGCCCGCAGGAGGCGAGCCTTCGGACCTTGGTCTCGTCCCCTTCGAACGCTACGTGCTCCGGGTTCAACATGGTCAGAAGCGGAGCCGTCTCGGTCAGACCGTAGAGCTGGATCAGGTTACAGCGGAGAACTCGGGAAGCCTCGCGCAGCAACTCGACCGGCATCGGAGCACCGCCGTAAAGAATCCAGCGAATGCTGCTGAGGTCGTATTCGCCGACGCGCGGATGGTTCACCAGGAAATTGATCATGGTCGGAACCATCAGGGATGATGAAACCCGGTGTGTCTGGATCGCATCCAGTACCGGAATGGGATCGAAGCCCGGAACAATCACGTGATTGCCGCCCAGCCATGTGATTCGGTGACTGGTCGGTCCGTCGGCAAGATGGAACATCGGGCAGCAGTGAAGGTAGACTTCTCCTTCTTTTTCGTGAACCGCACCCATGAAGTGAAGCGCGTTGCTGACGCAGTTGCGATGCGTCAACATGACGCCTTTCGGATTACCCGTCGTTCCACTGGTGTAAAAAAGTCCGGCCAGATCTTGTTCGTCGACGTCCGGGGGGGCGAGGTCCGGGCTGGCGTTTGCCAGACTTTCGTCATAGTCTGCCATGCCCTGCGGAGTCTCACCGGACCCGGAGTGGAGGGTTGGAGGTTTGGTCTCGAGGTGAGTGCCGATCTCCGCGTAGGCCTCTTCGAATCCTTCTCCAAGCAATACCAGCTTGCTCCCGGAATCCTGCAGGATATAGGCCAGTTCGACGGGGGCCAAGCGGTGATTCAAGGGCACGATCAAGGATCCAATGGCTGATGTGGCATAGTACATTTCAAGATAGGGACCGCTGTTGGCGCTGAGCACGGCCACCCGGTCGCCCTTGCCCACTCCATTTCCCACGAGGGCATTGCCCAGGCGATTGACTTGCTCCTGAAATTCCGAATAGGTCCTCTTCTGGTCACCTGCCACATAGGCCGTATTGTTCGGGAAATAGCGGACTGCACGTTCTAGGATTTGTGTAACGTTCACGGATCCTTCCCTCCTCGCCATGTCTCGGTTCTGCTGGATAGTCCTATTTTGACCCGAGGAGCCGGTCTCAGGCAAGCCGAAGTTGTCGTGTCGAGGTTGGGCGTATGGTGCGTGTATTCGGAATCGGTGTGTCTATCGGTCTGGGAAGATGTAAGATGTGTCGCACCGGCATCCTCTCGTGAGACGTGCATATTCTCAACCGAAATGGAGGTTCCATGAGGCAATTCCGCGTCGTCACTGTAGTCGCTTTACTCTTCTGCGCCGTGCTCGAACCTCTGTGCGCACAAGCCCGAAGGCCCATGACCCTGCAGGACTTTTATTCGATCAAATCCGTCCGCGAGATCGCAACCTCGGCGGACGGCCGCTGGGCTGTGTACGTGGTCCAGGAAATCGATCGAGACCGGGACGGCCGGATATCGAGCATCTGGCGCGTGCCGATCGCGGGTGGTGCCCCGATGCTGCTGACGAGAAGCGCGGACAACGATCGTCTGCCAAAGTTCTCTCCGGATGGACGCCACCTGGCATTCTTGTCGAACCGCAAGGCGGAAGCCTGGGAAATACCCCAAAATCGAACTGACAGAGGACAACTGTTCCTTGTCCCGCTGGACGGGGGCGGACCCTTTCCGGTGACGGCTCTCCCAGGAGGTGTCTCGAGCTATGACTGGGCTCCGGACGGTCGTCGCATCGTGGTTGTTTCGCGCGACGCCAAGGTGGAGCCTGAGCGCGGACCTGCCGGGACCCCTCTACCTGTTGTGCTGACAAGATTGCGGCACAAGGCAGGGACCGAATACCTGGATGATCGAAAGCAGCACCTCTACCTGGTGAAACTGGATGATGCCCTGGCTACGTCCGGCATGAGCCGGTCCGAGCCGAGGGCGCTCACCCGCGGCCGCTTCGATGAGGCCTCCCCGGTTTGGTCGCCCAACGGGTCGAAGATCGCCTTCAGTTCGAATCGCACCAGCGAACCAGACGCCAATCGCAACACCGACATATGGACAGTGGACGTGACGTCCCTGCAGGTGAATCGACTCACTAGCGATCCGGGAACCGACTCACGTCCAACCTGGTCACCCGATGGATCGAAGATCGCCTACATCTACACCTCGGCGAATTCCCCCCTGGAGTATGGGCTCCGGCGCTTGATGGTGATGCCGGCCAGCGGCGGAGAGTCTTTGGATCTCACCGGGAAGTTCGACCACGACGTATCTCGCCTCCCCAATCGGGGCGGCTTCCCACGGTGGTCCGCCGATGGACGATCCTTGTACGTGACCATGATCGAGAAAGGTCTCAATCCGCTGTTCCGTGTGAGACTGGACGGTTCGAGAACCCTGATTGTCCAGGGAGACATCCAGCAGTGGGACCTGACCTCCGAGTGCGTGGTTGCCATCGATATACCGCCCGACGCACCTGCGGACGTCTTCCGCGTCCCCTTGAAGGACGGCGAGCGACTCCGCAATCTCAGCCGCGCGAATGAGAAACTGTTTCGCTCTTTGGCCATACGTGGCGCGGAGAGCACCAAGTGGCGCAGCGCAGACGGAACATCTGTCCATGGCTGGCTGATCAAGCCTGTCGATTTTGAGCCAGGTCGAAGGTATCCGCTGGTTGTCTGGATCCATGGGGGGCCAGGGTGGCATTGGACCCATGCGTTCAGATTCGAGCCCCATTATTTCGCGGCTCGCGGCTACGCGGTCCTGCTGCCCAACCCTCGAGGCAGCAGAGGATACGGGGAGGCTTTTGCCTTGGCGGTGTCTGGGGACTGGGGGAACAAAGACTATCAGGATGTCCTGTCCGGTGTGGACTACCTGATTGAGCAGGGTCTCGTCAGTCCCGAAAAATTGGGAGTGGGCGGCTGGAGCTACGGCGCCGTGCTTACAAACTATATCGTTACCAAGACCGATCGGTTTGCCGCTGCGGTCTCCGGTGCGGGTCATTCCGATCTGTTGAGCTCTTTTGGCACCGACGCCGCCCGCCTGGATTGGATCGAGGATTTCGGTCTCCCTTGGGAGAACTTACAGGAATACAGAAGACTCTCTCCCGTCACGGAAGTCGACAAGGTCACCACCCCGATGCTTTTCCTTTATGGGCAACGAGACTTCAATTGCTCCCCGTTACAGGCCGAGCAAATGTACGTATGCCTCAAGACCCTCGGAAGAGAAACGGCTCTGATCCTGTATCCGGACGAAGGACACAGTATCGCGAAACCGTCCAACCTGGTCGATCGCGTGCGCCGCTATGGCTTGTGGTTCGACAGATATGTACGGAATAAAGAAGTGGACCCCACCTATACGGTATGGCCACCGGCGGGCCAGAATCGTGATACTCGTTAAATCCCTGTCCTTTCTCAGTTCTCGTGGTCGATGCCGGCGATCTTCCGGATATGGTCGACAACGGTTTCGTGAGGCGTCCCGGAGGTGAAGTTTCCCGTGATTCCCATTTTTTCCAGGATCGGCTTGTCCTTTTCTTCGATGAATCCTCCGGCCACGATTGGAATGTCGTGCGCATTGTACTTGTTGACCTGCTCCAGAACGCCGGTGGCAATCTGAACCATCACGCCGCAGTGATCGGACAGGGCAAGGACATCGACGTCTTCCTCGACCGCGGCCTTGACCACGGCTTCGGCCGTCTGGGCGCGGCCCATGTAGATTACCTCCATTCCTGCCTCGGTCAGTATCTTTGAAAGGATCAACACGCCCCGGTCATGAGGATCCAAACCGACCTTTCCGATTAGGACCCGGATCTTCTTCTCGATCATGCTTCTTCCAGGTGCCGGAGGTACTCTGGGGTAGAGATCGTCCGATAGTGATCGTATGGAAAACCGTGGGCCATCCGGAGGATGCCGACCAACTCCCCGACGGTGGCGTACGCCTTGCAGGCCTCGATACCGCTTCGAATGACATTTTCCCCTTGTTGTTCGGCACGAAACATCTCGGTGAGAGCTTCCACGGTTTTTTGCTGGTCGCGTGTCTCTCGAAGTTTCTGGACTTTGTGGATGGCCTCCCTCCGTTGTTCAGGCGGGGGAACCTTGTATGCCGATTCCTTGATTGTCTCACTGATGGGCCCGTTTGGCCCGGTGTAAGCGTTGACCCCCACGATCACGCGTTCACCATCGTCGATTTCCTGCTGCAGCGAAATCGCGGACTGATTGAACTGATCGAGCAGCCAGCCCGACTTGAGACATGCCCACATGCCGCCGATGCTCTCGATTTCGTCGAGTAGCTTCCACGTGCCCCGCTCGACTTCATTGGTGAGAGACTCCACGTAGTAGGATCCTCCCAGGGGATCCGCCACGAGGGGAACGCCGCTTTCGTGAGCGATGACGTGCTGGGTGTCGAGTCCGAAAATACGTGCTTCTTCCGACGGTAGACCGAAAGCTTCATCAATGGCGGCCAAATCGATCGATTGAACGCCACCCATCACGGCGGCCAAAGACTGCAGCGTCACGCGGGAAGTATGGTTGATCGGCTTCTCGGCATAGGAAATGCTGTTGCCGGAGATCCGTGCGCCGATCCGGCAGGCCATTGACCGGGGATTTTGAGCGCCGAGCCGCTCCTTTGCAACTTTTGCCCAGATTCTTCTGAGGGCGCGGAACTTGGCCACTGCTTCGAAAAAGTCCGATTCGATACTTTGAGAGAAAACCATCGGCTTGAGATCATCGAGCTGGATGCCTCGTTCCGAAATGGCGTCTCCGTAGTATTGAATTGCGTTGCCGATACAAAATGCGAGCTCCTGAAATGCCGTGAGACCCGCATCGCGCATGTCGTATCCACAAGGGGTACACGGGAACCATTTGGGCGTATTCTGGGCGCCGAATTCGATGAGATCGAGGTTGATCTTGCGCGCCAGTTCCCATTGATTGTCGGTGAACTCCGGGCAATCGTAGACAATCGCGGCGTGAATCGGATCGTTGATGTTGGTGCCGCGAAGCTGCGCGATATCCCCGCCTCTCTCCTCCATCAGTGCGACCACGAAGAGGTAGGTCCAGTAGCTCCCGCCGGCCAGCGCGCACGCGACTTCCAGGTCGACATTTTCCAGCGGGATGTCGGCCAGCATCTCGCGGTATTCGGTGATGGCGAACGTGGGGTTGCCGTTGGATGCCAGACTATATTGTCCCAGCGGATGATCGGGATCGACGCTGCTGTGAGTCGTGGTATCGGTCAGAATACGGATTCCGTTCTGACCGTTGGCAATGAATGTCTTGAACGCCCGATTGGTTTCCGCGGGCTGCGAGTAGCAGGCGATGGAGGACTTGAGCCACAGCCGGTTCCGATACATCTCGGGAAAGATCCCGCGGGTATAGGGATACTGCCCCGGATCCCCCAGATCCCGCTCGTAATCGATACTCTCCAAGTCATGGGGCCCGTAGCTCGGCCGCACCTTGATGTGGCTGAGCGTCTTATCCTTGAGAGTCTTTCCAGAATCCCGGTTGTATTTTAAGGTCATGACTTTAAGGACATGGCTTTTCGTAACGCCGGCCTCACTGCCGGCTCGCTTTCCGCTATGCGTCGTGCGTCTAGCGCTGGGCGTCTAAAACTTACCGCCTATTGACGGAAGCTCATTAGTAGCTTACCGCATACCGGCACCCGACGTCAGCACCTAGAATGCGTCGCGACGTCGGGAACCCTAGAGACGCACGACGCTCAGCGCATGACGGAAGACGCCTGCCAGCGCTTGACGCAAGACGCTCGACGCCAAGCGCCCTCACACCGGCTCAAAATGGCTGATGTCGAAGATGTGCCCCTTGCGCTCGTCGCTCCAGACCACACGGACCCGTCGCCCGAGAGGAAGCATCTTCTTGACTGCGTCGAGATCGTCCTTTTCGAATCCGTCGACCAGGTGAAAAATGCCGACATCGGCGCCGTCCAGTTGAATCAGTGCCGGAATGTAAGGTGGCGTCCTGGGCTGCCCGTGGAACGCAAAGTTGACCATCCCCCATGTGACCAGCTTCCCCTCCGGGGCCACTTCGACCCACTCGTCGATGTTGACGAAGCACTGCGGACAGAAGGTGCGGGCGGGCACGAGCACTCGACTGCATTTGTGGCACTTTGTGCCGAAGATCTGCTTTTCTTGAAGCCCTTTCAGAAACCGAATCCACGTCGGTCCATAAGACAGGCGGTAGGGAAGGTTGATCTCGATATCAAAGGACTTATGTTCCAGCGACATAACGGTATCTCCAGAATGACTTATTGGGATTCGGTCCCTCTTGCCCGGAAACTCTAGTTCTGATTCGCTCCCACCACCATCACCCCATTGAATTGCATGACGCCTCCCATGGCGTGACTCAGAGCAGTTTCGGCTCCATCTACCTGAAGGGGACCCGCCTTGCCCATGACCTGAGATGCTGCCTCGGCGACCCGGATCAGACCCGCAGCGCCAATCGGGTTGGTGCACAAAACCCCGCCCGATCGGTCACAGGGCATGGCGCCGTCCTTGTTGTAAACGCCACTGAGGACGTCTTCGCATGCTTTGCCGGGTTCGGACAAACCAAAGCATTCGAAGAACAGCAGCTCTTGAAACGAGAAAGGGTTGTAGATTTCGATCAGGTCGAGCTCTTTTTTCGGGTTGGTGATCCCGGCCTGCTTGTATGCCTGCTGCGCCGATTGGATGGCACTTTGCCAGTTTACCTTGTCTCCATCTCCGAAATTGTACTCCTCGCCCCGATAACCCACTCCTTTGACCCACGCCGGACGCTGGGTGATCTTTTTAGCCTTCTCGCCGGAGGCGAAGATGATGGCACACGCTCCGTCGGAATTTGGGCAGACGTCGAGCAGCCTTACAGGGTAACTGATGATCGGCGATTCCTTTACGTCTTCCAGCGACACCTTACGCTTGACGTGGGCGAAAGGGTTCTCGAGCGCATTGTCCCGATTGATCACCGAGATCGTGGCGGCCGCCTCTCGCACGACGTCGTCGGCGATACCGTAGCGGCCTGCCCAGTCTTGACACTGCATCGAGAAAATTCCGGGCGCGCCGGCGACAAAGGGCTTTTGATAAAAAGGGTCGAAGCAAGTCGACATGACCGCCTGAGGTTTGCCCTCGTGCATCTTCTCGTGTCCCACCGCCAGAATCACATCCGCCATCCCGGACGCAACCCAATAGTACGCGGTGTGGGCAATGGACATTCCGGTCGATCCACAGGTCTCTGTTTTGAGAATGGGCTTCCCGGGTGCGGCCATCGCATCACCCAGGTAGAAGTGAGTCATTCCGATCCCTTCCATCAATGAAGGCATCGTTCCCGACACAACTCCTTCAATATCCTGGGGCGACAGACCGCTATCGGTGAAAGCCGCCATGACAGCTTCGCGAACCAGTTCCGGATAACTGACATCTCTCCGGTTCCCGTGCTTGGTCTGTCCGGTTCCAATAATTGCAACTGGTTGGGCCATACGGTCACGCTCCTGAGTGCTACGCACTAAATCCCTAAAATTGCCACGGCATGGCACTGTCCCCCGTGCCCCGTCGTACCGTGAGCCAGCGCGGTATTGACGGCCCGGCTCACCTGCCTCTCTCCGGCCAGGCCTTTCAATTGGAGAACCGCTTCCGCCACTCGCTGGAGACCGCGGGAGATATAGGGGTTGTTCGCCAAGACACCGCCGGAGGGGTTCACCGGCAGTGCACCGTCTCTCTCCGTCTTGCCGCTATCGATCAACTGTCCGCCTTCTCCTTCTCCACAGAGTCCTAGATGCTCACACCACAGTAACTCCTGAAACGCATAGGGCTCGCTGATCTCTGCCACGTCGATTTCCTTTGCCGGATCCTTGATCCCGGCCATCCGATAGGCGCGGGCGGCGGCCGCAGGCAGAGAACCCCGCAATAAATCTCGGTCACCGATCTGGAACTGGTCCACGGAACATCCGTAGCCACGGAGCCAGACCGGCCGATCGGTCAGCTGCTTGGCTTTGTTTTCGGACGCGAGCAGTACCGCGATCACCCCGTCGGACTGCGGGGCGCATTGCAGATGCGTCAGCGGATCGACCACACGGTGTGACGCCAGAACTTCGTCGACGGAACATCGTCGCTTGCGATGCGCGTAGGGATTCGCCAGGGCATTGGTCAGGTTTTTTACTACGACCTTGGCACATTGCTCCTCGGTGATCTGGTACCGGTCCATGTACTGTCTCATTTGCATCGCCGCCGCGCTCGTTTCGTTCAAACCGAGCGGCCTCTGGCTGAAGGGATCCGAGAAAAGAAGGGTTAGTGCGTCGTACTCCGGAACCTCCGAACCCTTGCAGATTCCGACGGCCAGGGCGGTTTCGTACTGCCCGGTCAGGATTCGCATGGCGGCATAGGAAAGAGCAAACAAAGACTCTCCGTCTTGTCGCGATCCGTTCTTCAAGAACGCCGCCGTCGAGTCCCAGTAGTAGGCGTTGGCACAAGAGATACCGGTAAACGTGTCCGACGCCGAGCTGACGACCGTGTCGACCTCGTCGATGTTCAGCTGAGCCTTGTCCAACACCTCGCGGGTAACCTTGAAGATGAGATCATACAGATTCGGACTCGAATCCGAGCCGGCACTCTGCGCCACGTCAACAATGGCAACTCTATCGGGCATGAGGTCTCTTTCTTTTTTAGCTGTCAGCCTTTTTCGCTTACCGCCTACCGCTCTCCGCTTACCGAATCTAAGGTGTGCTGTTCCGGTTCAAAAGCGGAAAGCGGTAAGCATCCTATTTCCCCTTAAACCGCGGTTCGCGTTTTTCGGTGAAGGCCAAGGGTCCCTCGCGAGCATCGTCGCTGAGAAAAACTTCCGTGGCGAGGCGTTTTTCCTTCTCGAAGGCCTCCGAAAGAGGCAGTTCGAGACAGGCCAGAGCCGATCGTTTGATGTTTCTCACCGCAAGGGGGCCGTTACCCGCAATACGCTCGGCCAGTCCGTGGACGGTCGGCATCAAGTCCTCGGCGGCAACCACTCGGTTGATCAAGCCTGCCGTCAACGCCTGCTGTGCTGTGAGTGTGCCTCCAACCAGCAATATCTCCATGGCCCACGGATACGGGAGCTGTCGCGGTAACCGCACAGTGGAACCACCGGCGGGGAACAGGCCCCAGTGAACTTCCTGAAGCGAGAAGACGGCTTCTTCGACGGCCACGCGTAAATCGCAGACGTTCAATATTTCGACGCCTCCCGCATAGCAGTGGCCGTTGACGGCGGCGATCAGTGGCTTCGATAGCATGTGGTCCTTCATGAAGGCGCGATGCAGCGAGTCGAGATTGTCGAAAGCTTTGTGAGGATCTTCCGCTTTTCTCAAGCCGTCGGTCAGCACAGGAATGAATTCCTTCAGATTTGCACCGGCACAAAACGCGCGATCCCCTTCTCCGGTCAGGATAACGACTCGCACTCGATCGTCGGACTCCATCTCGTCCCAGATGTCGGCCAGCGTTTGCAGATCGTCGAAAAAGAAAGCGTTCAGGCTCTGTGGATTCGCGATGGTAACGGTGGCGATGTGCCCGTCGTGAGTGGTCTTGATCGTCATCTCATTTTCCTGATGGTGAGCTGAAAGCAGAGGCTATCAGGGGCCACGGATCAGTGACAAGAGGAAAAAGCACCGGGGTCTATGACCCGGTGCACTTTCCGCTTTGCGCTGACCGCCATCCGTATCTGTTTTCGGCGAAGCCGTAGGCCGCTCACGCCGTGAGCGGCAAAGCGTCTCCGTTGACAGACGCCTACAAGAGCGCTTAGCGCTAGACGGAAAGCGCATAGCGCGAGACGAAAAGCGGAAGGCGTTGTGATACAGTGTCGAACAGAAACATGTGCCATTTCATCGTTTCACTTGTTTGTTTGCTTCTGGTGCCTCCGCTGTTTGGACAGAGTCCGATCCGCTACCGGCTTGCCTTTCCAGATCTGCCTCATCGTTACATGGACGTCGAGGTCACCTTCCCGAATCTGGCCAACGAACCCTTGGAGCTCTGGATGAGCCGAGCGTCTCCCGGTAGGTACGCTCTGCACGAATTCGCTAAGAACGTCTACGACATCCGGGCGTTCGACAGTAAGGGAGCAGGATTGATTCCCGCTCGACCCGATCCTTACCGGTGGATCGTGGCAGCGCATGACGGGACCGTTCGGATCCACTACAAGATTTTCGGGGATCGTGTCGATGGGACGTACCTGGCAGTGGACTCGACCCACGCGCATATCAACATTCCCGCATCCTTGCTCTGGGCGAGAAGCTATGAAGAACGTCCGATGGAGATTCGTCTCGTCAGACCCTCAGGCAGTTCCTGGAGGGTGGCGACCCAGCTCTTTACCACGGATGATCCGTTCACGTTCCATGCGCCCAATCTGCAATACCTGATGGACAGTCCCATCGAGTTCAGCGACTTCTCCGATCGATCGTTCACACTCCGGACACGCGCATCGGGCGCAGGCGAGAATAGGAGGCAGACTTTCCGAATCGCAATGCACCACACGGGCACGGAGGCCGAGCTCGATCGGTTTGCCGAGGATGTGGAAAAGATTGCCCGAGAATCCCGGGCCATTTTTGGCGAGTTCCCCCGGTTTGATACAGGAACGTACGTCTTCATCGCGGATTATCTGTCTTACGCCGCGGGCGATGGGATGGAGCACCGAAACAGTACCATCCTGACTTCCTCCGAGACACTCGGCAACGAGGAACAGCTGCTTGGACTATTGCGTACCGTGGCCCACGAGCTCTTTCACGCCTGGAACGTCGAGCGGATCCGACCGAAGTCTTTGGAGCCCTTCGATTTCACAGGGACCAACATGGCTGCTGAACTCTGGCTGGCCGAAGGGTTCACGAGCTACTATGCGGCCCTGATCCTTCATCGGGCAGGCATCGCCGAGCTTTCAGAGACACTCCAAACGTTCACCGAATTCATCGATGCCGTGACCTTGAGTCCCGGGATGAAGCTTCGCTCCGCCGTGCAGATGAGTCAGCTGGCCCCCTTGGTGGACGAGGCCCGTTCCGTTGATCCGACAAACTGGGAGAACACGTTCGTCTCCTATTACGCCTTTGGAGCAGCGATCGGTTTGGGCCTCGACCTCGCTTTGAGAGACAAGACGCAAGGACGCGGCACTTTGGACGACTTCATGGTGGCCATGTGGCGTAAGCACGGCAAGATCGGCGGGGGTGTTGTCGGCCGGGTTGCGGCGCCCTACACCATGCAAGACGCCGTCGATCGATTGGCGGAAGTGAGCGGCGACCGATCCTTTGCTCGAGCATTCTTCGAACGTCACGTGACGGGTCTGCAGCGGGTCGATTACGAGCAACTTCTGTCGCTTGCGGGCTTGAAACTCGTAAGGGAGAATCCGAACTCGTCTTGGCTGGGAGGAATAAGTCTCGGCTTCAATGATGGGGTAGCCGAGGTGACCGGGCGGGTGCCTCGCGGCTCGCCAGCCTATGAGGCCGGACTCGAACAGGACGATCACTTGGTTTCCTTGGATGGGGTTGCCGTTTCCTCCGCTGACCGGCTGAAGCGGTTTCTCGAGCGGCGGAGGCCAGGGGAAGTGGTCCCCACGACGTTTCTTCGCCGAGGGCAGCTCGTCACGGCACCGCTGCGCCTTACTGCGGATCCACGGGCAAAAATCGTTCCCAAAGAGGATGCGGTGCTGACCAGAGAAGAAAAAGAATTCCGCAAGGCGTGGCTCAATACGCCCTGACGGGGTGTAGCTATCACGGTCAGTTTTCAGCTTTCCGTGTACGACTTCGTTGGTGGAAAGCTCAGAGCTTCGAGTCAGCCTCACCCCAGGACGCGGTGTTTCAAAGACGGCAGTTGATGGCGGACTTGCGCCAGTCGGGCTGGATCGATTCTCGCGCTGGCGAATCCGGGTTCCGTCCCCGCATCATCGAGTACGTTTCCCCAAGGATCCACGATCATGGCGTGGCCATGCGATCTCCGGTCTCCGTAGTGCAATCCGGTCTGAGCCGGTGCGACGACGTAGCAGGTATTCTCGACCGCCCGGGCACGAAGCAGCAGCTCCCAGTGGCTTTTCCCCGTGTAGGCGGTGAACGCGGCCGGGATCAGCAACACCTCCGCGCCGGAACTGGACAAATGTCGATAGAGCTCAGGAAAACGCAAGTCATAGCAGATGGAAAGCCCCAGGGCACCTAGCTCCTCACTCGAGTAGATTGGTGGAGGATCGGAGCCCGGCTTGACTGTTGTGGATTCGCTATAAGTGTTTCCCTCGGGTAGAGCGACGTCGAAGAGGTGCACCTTTCGGTAGCGCGCCAGCTCGGATCCGGTGGAATCGACGAGCAGGGCCGTGTTGAATACTCTCCCATCATCTGCGGGGACTGGGAATCCGCCGCCGAGCAGCGTGATTCCGAACTGCCGGGCGGCCGTCTCGAGAAACTTCTCGCTCGCTTCGGCTACCGAGCGGGCTTCCGCTTCCGGTAGCCGCACCCTGTCGTCCTTCAGAAGGGCAAAGTTCTCCGGCAAACCAACCAAACGGGCGCCGGCTTCGACGGCAAGCTCGATCTGCTTGCGGGCTTGCGCGAGATTCCGGTCGACGTCCAGTCCGCTTTGCAACTGAATGGCAGCCGCGACATAGGGCTTCATGGGGTCCTTTGGTTACCACCTCATTCTATCTTACTTTACTTTTGGTCTTTATCGGAGGCCGATAGTTGAGCGCGACGTCCATCCGGATTGACGTGTCCGGCGCGGCATCGCTACACTGGGGAGGATGGAACTATTGCGACGGAGGTTCGCCCATGAGATGGATTCATACCAAAACCCTGCTTTCGTTTCTTGTCTTGGTCGCTGTCACGGTTTTTGCCCTGTTCGCCCTCGGGGAGCAGAGGCAGAATCAACGACAGTCACGGGCATTGACGGGGCGACTCGATGCGAGGGCGCTCGATTTTGACTCTCCGCTACCCTCCGGCGATGCTGACTATGAGGCCTTCTACAAAACCGTTCCGCGTGAGGAATTCAAGGCGCGCCGGAGAGAATTCTTCACGCGAAAGAGAGCCGAGGCCTTTGAATTCCCAGAACTCGATTACCCGAAGGGGGACGATAACCCAACGCACTATCGATTCGACATGGGGCCTGCCGGTGCCCCGGTCAAGGCCGGATACATCCCCATTACCCGGGATGATCTGTTTTCCTGGGAGAAGGGATACGGTTGGTCTCAGGCTCCGACGGCGGATTTTGTGTACGAAGGGCGGGAAAGCCTGTCCTTCTTGAAGTGGCTGGACTACGCCACGGTACAGTTGCGTGCGATCAGCCAGGCCTTCGAGGGGAAGGGCCGTGAGTATCCTCGATTCACACGCATGATGGTGCAGCCGGAGACGCTGCGATTCTATGACGCGTTCCTCGACGAGGTATCGCGCGACGCCGTACTGAATCCCGACGTCCTCTCCTTCAAAGTCGCGCTGCCCAACGGCCGTTACCATGTGACCATGGTCGTTGGAGATCTGCAGATTCCTCGATATGGAATCGAAGTATACGCCAATGGCGAGCGGGTGGCGGCGGACCTCTTTACCGCCAAGGCACCGTGGCGCGCGTCCGTGGTTCCCGGTGAGCCCTGGCCAGTCCGGGTCTCCTTTCCGGTCCGGGTTGTTCGCAACAACCTTCGTCTTGCTTTGCGAGCCAACGACAATCTCTTCTACGAAAGGGCCGAGGTTGCGGCCGAGACGCCGGACTACAATTACTCACAGCTTCCCTATGTGATGGGTCTCAGCCGTGCGCCGAAGGCAACGAGCTTCTTCGGAAAGCGGATGAACTACCATGGTCCGGCCACGCAAATGGCGCTGGCGGGCATGACCATCGCGCCCTACGAGCCCCCGCCGCTGGAGCTCGTGCGCCAGCGCTTGATCGTATCTCGTTCGGTCACCGATTCCCACGGGCTGCAGGGTGTGGAGGCCTTCAACGGCGGAGACTTGAGAGGGGCCGAGGCTCACTTCGATCGCATTCCCGACTCGGAGGCGCGACTGAAGGCCCTGGCCTTTCTGAGCCTGGCAGGACATCTGGAGACGGACTTTGCCCAGGAGCAGCGCTGGGCGGACGCGGCAAGCCAGGTTCTAGCCAAAGGGGTCAAGAGAGATCCAGAGAATATCCTTCTGGAGGATCTGCTCCATGTGACACGTTTCTTCAAGGAAGCCGAGTACAAACTCGAGCATGGAGTCGAAACCGGCGTGAGTCAGGGACGGAGTGAAGCTGCCTGCCTGCTGAACTGGATTGGTCCCCAGGACTTGCTCTATACGAAAAAGCTGATGCGCTACGGGCGCGTCTTTGCAAACATCGACGCGCATCGCTGGTCTCAAACCTGGCATGTGGCCGAGGAGACCTTCGCCGAGCTGGAAGCACGCGTGGCCGGAAACCGCTTCTCGCAGTACTTTCTCGACTGGGACCCGACGGGGTGGGATGTCAAAGACTATTCCAAAGGGACCGAGGACGCACCGCGCTGGGCTGTGATGATGCGGGAGGCTTTCAATCGCCTGATCGACCAGGCGGACTGGTGGCATCGTCACCGGCAACTTCCGGACGGACGGCTCGGCGGCGGCTGGGGGGACGATGTGGAGATCAACATTGTATGGCAACAGCTCATGTTGATGAATCCAGACGCCTCGCCGGACGCCATGGAGGCCGTTCGCGCACTGACGGAAGGCGTTTGGTGGTCGGGTGAGGTCGACCGTGACGCGGGCTTTTTCGATGGGCAGGCCGATGTTGAGCACACCGCCGAGTGGACGGGGGATTCGCAAGCGCTGATACAGGGCATCGACTACGGCAACCCAATTTACTACGAACGGAGCCTGAAGATCGCCAAGTTGATGCGCGATCTCTGGACCGGAATCAACGACAAGGGGCACCGGCACTTCAAGTCGATGGTGCTGGGCAACCGCACGATCGGAAAGAGCTACGGGGGCGTGCTGGATGCCGAGATCGATCACCCGCTCAATGGAAGAGCATTGCTGCCGGCGTTCTGGGCGTGGTGGTACTCGCCCACCGATGAGCTCGACCGCCTCTTCACGGAATGGGCCGAAGCCTGGTGGGAAGACAGACGTCGCGCTGAGAATGGAAAACCCCCGTGGGTGATTCCCGGGCCCATTGGATTTCACACCGACACGCTGGGCGGCAACCATGCCCGCGTATGGCGACAAGGGGCGCCAAAGACCAACGCCTACGAGAATCCTACCTACGCGGAGTTCATCCTGGATCTGTTCAGCCGGATGTACGGCAATACCGGCGATGAGAAGTGGCTTCGGCCGGTTGCTGCCGACGTGGGAAACCAGGATGTCAATACGGAGACGACTATCGCTGTTGGTGATCCCCGAGGGGTGCGCCGAGTGGAGGACAAGTACAAGGCGCTGGATCGGATCGATTTGGAGTACCTGCTCCAAGTCATCCGTACCACCTGGCCCTCCGTCACGTCGGAAATCGTGAGCACCGACCGGATCGCCATGCCGGGTCTGAATCCGATCGTCGAGCTTCTGACCGGCGGCAAGGCCCTCAATGGTCTCGATTTTGTTCCCATGACCTTTCGCGAAACATCGCGCGATATCGCGTTCATGAACTTGGTCTCGTCCCCAACGCATTCGAAACTCATCCTGTACAATTTCAAATCCCAATCGGAGACGGTGCATCTAAACCTGTGGAACCTGGAGCTGGGAGCCGAGCACTCCGTCGTGGTCGGTGTTGACAACCAAGACGACGATGAGATCGACGAGGTGATTCAGAAGTTTTCCTATCGGCATCTGCATCGTGGAGATGCGATCCGTTTCGACGCTCCGTCCAGAAAGCCGGTCGTGGTGGAGATCAGACAGGTGGCTCCGGGCGCCAGGAAGCCGGACCGGATCGTGGATCTGGCAATCGCGGCTGAGGAAATCGAATATGGGAACGGCCAGATACGGCTCACGATACACAACATTGGAAACAAGGACTGCGGCCGGTTTTCGGTCGAGGTCTGGAGGGGAGATCCGGGCGAGGGCACCAGACTGGAGCGTTTCGAGATAGATCACCTGGGTGCTCCCAACGATCTCGAACCGCGCCGTATCCGGCGCGAGTTGCCATGGACCTCTCCGGGCGGCGCCAGCGAGAATGATCCGGTACGCATAACCGTAGTTTTGGATCCCGAGAATGTTTACCAAGAGATCACGGAACGCAACAACGTGGTCAGCCGAACGGTTCCCTATCGGGAACCGGAGTACCGAGTTCCTCGTGTCTGGGATTCTCTGGCCGAGAGCTTGAATCTGCCCCGGAGGCAACCATATCCAGATGATTTCCCAGAAGAGAAGCGACGGTAGCGAGGCAATTCATGATCCAACCATCAGGTTTTACCACTGAAACCGATCTCGTATTCCGCGTTCCGCCCTCCGATACTTGCTGTCTGCCGTCGCGGCGTTGAGTCTGCTCACAGGTTGTGCTTCTGCGGCGCTATACCGAACTTCGTCTCCGGATGGACGTCTCGAGGTTGTCGTCGAGAGCCTTGATGGCGGAAGTCTGCATTACCGCGTGGTCCTCGACGCATCGACATTGGTGCAACGTTCTTGCTTGTCCATATTGAAGGATGTTTCGTATCGGATTGAGGGCAGCGAGACCAAAACGGTAGATAGGAGTTGGCGCCCGGTATGGGGGCAGTTCAGTCGTGTGCGCGATCATTACAACGAACGCACGCTGAGGATCCTCGCGGACGGCGTTCGTCTGAACCTCGTTTGCCGGGTCTATGATCAGGGCGTCGGACTTCGATTCTCTTTTCCAGAGCAGGATGGGCTCAAAGGAAAGACCCTCGAGTACATGGTGGAATATGTTTTCGATGCGGACTACCCAATGTACCATCCGAAGGGAGAGATCGATCCGGTGGGTCCGGTACCGCTGAGTTCTTTTGAGCCATACCAGCGCGGTGCGTCCATTCCGGCCGTGATTCGTATCGAGGAGGATCGCTACCTGGCAATCCTCGAATCCGACCTATATACGGCGGTTTCCAAAGCTGAAACCAATACCATGGATCTAGCTCGTCTCGAGACCGTCCCGGGACTCCTGTCCAGGAATCAAGCAACGGTACAGGCGGATGAGTACGCGACACCCTGGCGTGTCCTACTGATAGGACAAAAAGCGGGGGACCTGCTGGTGAATCCCGTGCCCATCAATCTGGCTGCCGAGTGCGCGGTACAGGACCCCTCGTGGATAAGGACGGGCAAAACGATGTGGGACTGGCGGGTCCGCGGCTACAAGGTCGGTGATTTTCGCTACGGAGCCGATACCGCTTCCATCAAGCGCTTCATCGATTTTGGCTCCGACCACAACGTCCGGCTCTTTCTGCTCGACTGGTTCTGGTATCAGGTGAAAGACGGGAAGTTCATTGTGGCACCGGAGATCGATCTCGAAGAAGTAATGTCGTACGCGCGCGACAAGGGAGTCGATATCATTCTCTACTGGGACGGCAAGCACGGCGGAAAGCTGCCGAAGATGGACGACGTCTACAAGCTCTACAAGCGATGGAGCGAAAGGCCGGATGGTGAGTTGGCAGGCGGGGACGTGTTCGAGCAGTATTCGAGATTCGGCGCCGCGGGTGTCAAGTACGGCTTCCGGGGGAACAACGCTGTTTTTACGGCGCAAGCCATCACGAAAGCGGCGGCGCAGCGCCTTGTGATCAACTTCCACGATAATCCCACCCCGATGGTGGGAGTTCGCCGCACCTATCCCAACGCCGTTACGCGTGAGTACTGTCACGCCCAGATGGATGCCCGGCGAAACTACTCTCCGACGGGTTTTTTGAAGATGGTGATGATCAATGGAATCACCGGACCACTGGACATGAACAACGGCGTCTATGCACTCAACACCGAGCCGGGGGCAACCTCGCGGATCGGTTGGCCCCGCAGCAGTGTTCCCTCGACCGTGGCGTCGGAAAACGCCCGCGTTTTGGTTTGCTTCAGCGGTTTGATGGTACTGCCGGACGCCCCGGAAGAGTATGAAAAGAAGGCGGATCTGTTCGAGTTCATCGCCAAGATGCCGGCTCGGTCCGATTGGGATGAGACGCGCGTGCTGCACAGCAAGCTGGCGGAGCACATCACAGTAGCGCGCCGCAAGGGCGAAGAGTGGTTTGTGGGCAGTGTGGTAAACGAAAAAGGGGGCAAACTGGATATAGCCCTCAATTTTCTGAAAGAAGGCGTGCGATACGAATTGACCCTTTATGAAGATGCCGCCGACACCCATTTCGAGACAAACAAGGAGAGCTATCGCGTCCGCAAGACCAAAGCTGAAAGCGGAGACGTCATCGAAGCCGTGATGGCCCCCGGCGGCGGCCACAGCATGTGGATTAGGCCAGCGGAAACCGCTGGCCGCTAAGCGTCATGCGCCTGGCGCTATGCGCTTACCGACATCCCTGCAGTGATGGGCGGTAGGCACATGACGCACGACGCACAGCGCAGAATGGAGACCAGCAATGATCAAGAACAAAATTGGACGACGTGATTTCGCGACTGCGGTTGGTATGGGTACGGCAGGGTTCGTGACGACGGGGATGACCGGCGCGGTTCGGCGGTACCCGGCCAATGAGACTTTGAACGTTGGATGCATTGGAACCGGCGGCCGTTGTCGCATGCTCATGAACACCCTCGCGAAGATGCCGGACGTGCGCATGACCGCCGTTTGTGACATCTGGGACGACAATCTGGAGCGAGCCAAGAAGATCGCCGATCCCAAGGCCTTTGCCACCAAGTACTACCAAGAGGTATTGGACCGCAAGGACGTGGACGCGGTCCTGATTGGGAGCCCGGACCACTGGCACGTGCCCATGACCGTGGATGCCTGCGAGGCTGGCAAGGATGTCTACGTTGAGAAGCCGCTGACCCACAACCTGAATGAGGGCGCTGCGGTGATCGAGGCCGAAAGAAAGCACAGGCGAATCGTGCAGGTCGGGATGCAGCAGCGAAGCATGCCGCAGTTTCAAGAAGGCTTCAGAATGATCCAATCGGGCGAGATTGGACCGGTTCACAAAGTCCATCTCACCTGGAATCGAAACCTTCCCACCTGGTTTCGAACCAGCGTGAACGAAGTCGACCCCAGAGGGGTGGACTGGAAGCGGTTTCTCGGATCCGCGAAAGATCAGCCCTTCGATTCCTTCCGGTTTCGGAAATGGCGCTGGTTTTGGGATTTCGGTGGAGGGATTCTCACCGACCTGATGGTTCACTATATCGACGTGGCCAACTGGTTTCTGGATCTGGGTCACCCCTCCCTGGCCACGACGGTCGGCGATAATTTCATTACCAAGGGAGTATGGGAAACGCCGGATACGATTCAAACGTTGCTGCAGTATCCCGATAAGGAGGTCCAGATCTACTTCGAGGGGACCTTCGTCAACGCCCGCAACCGCGCCATGCTGGAGTTCATGGGAAGGGATGCGACACTGTACCTCGATCGCGGGCGCTACGAGATACATCCGGAGCCGGGCCGCAAAGCCGAGCATCGCACGCGCATTTACGGAGACAAGCCACGAGGGAACGATTTCGACAGCAACCCCGACGGGGAGCTCCTTCACTTGACGAACTGGATCGAATGCGTTCGCAGCCGAAAGACACCGAACGCTCCAGCCGAGGCCGGAGTATGCGCCGTCGAGGGTGCCCATCTAGGAAATCGCGCGTTTCGCACCGGGAAAGTAGCGCGCTGGTAGGGACGTTCCCCACGTTTACCGGGTTTTGAGGCGGAGTTCCCAAAAAACCCGGTAAACGTGGGGAACGTCCCCTTTTTACCGCGCTTGATCCTCGAAGTGTTTCATCGAGCTGCGAATGACGTCGGACAGCTCTTGCTGCTTCTTGCGAACGTAGTCGCCTGGCACCACCTCGTCGAAGCGGGAGTACCCCAGGGTGTCGGCGGAATAGGCGAGTCGGAAATCGAGATCCTTGAGACGTGTCATCCAAGCGCGGGCGAGAGCCCTTGCCCGTGGGGTCTCCGCTCGAGTGGGGCCCCCGGCTAGCTGGAGATAAACGGCTCCCGTGTGGGCCAACGAATCACCGGCACGGCTCTCCCCGAGCTTGGTTCCCGAAGCCCGAAGCGCCAGCCAGCCCGATTCGGAGATCTTGGTCTGGAATCGGCAACGAATCTCGGATTCATTGCCCTCACGAGCGAATGTCTCCAAGACCTCACCGTTGTGGATCAGCTCGAGTCGACGGACGTCATCGCGTTCCGGATCGAAGCGGACACCCCCCTCGATTCGAACCGAACCGGGCTTTTCGAGCACGAGCTCGTCGCCGATCTGTTTGCCGTTGACGGCGAAGTCGAGCACCGGCCCGTTTGTGACGAAGGTTCTCCCCGCGGCCACCGCTTCGAGCCACCGGTCAAAGGTCAAGGGGGTCAGGGGCCCGTCCAGCTTGGTATAGAAGCGCTCTCGCCCCGGGGGACGGCGGCCGTATGGATAATCGGTTCCGGCCAACGGAGCGATCGAAAAACCCGTGTTGAGGATGTTGTACCAGACCTCGTAGTACGCTCCTTGTTGAAACTGCATGACCTCGAGGAAGCTGAGCAGGTTGGTGGGAAGATCGATGGCGAGCCCGTACTGGGCGTTCGAAAAGAGTCCTCCGTGGGCATAGCCGACCAGGGCACCTTGGCGGCGTGCCTGCTCCCAGAACTTTCTATAGATCAGGTAATCATCGGGAAAGTGAATGGGATGGCTCGCGCCGAGCGTGATCGTATGACCCAGCATGTGGGTGCGTGGATTCTCCTGACCCGAGGCGAGCAGGTAATCTCCTTCCTGGTAGATTCCGGCCTCGCCGTACGCGTACTGGACCATATTGATGAAGCCCTTGACGTTGCCGAACTGCAGCAGATGCGCCACGTGTAGATCTTCGGCCTGCATCCATCTCGATATCTCAGGGTTCAGTTCTCTATGGGGGCGGGCGATGTGCAGGTGGGCGTCGGCGCTGTACCATCCACCTTTCCTCGGATCAATCCAACGCGTGAGCCGGATTGTCTCCTGGCGTTTCTCACCGCCCCGGATCTCCACCGACAGCTCTGAAAGCTCGTACTCGGTCCCCTTGCTCACGCGCACGCGATAGTTGCCGGGAGGAAGCGAAAGCCGGCAGCTTCCGTAGCCATAGAACTGCACCGATTGGGCGTACAGGTGCCGAAACTCCGGGTTCATTTCCGCGTGGGCGTCCGCAATGCTCCCGCTCCAGGGCGTCTCTCGCACGGTTCCGACGCCTCCGAAGGGAAACGCATCTTCGGCCACGTAGCCATTGCCCTGCCGGTCCAGAACTTCGATCCGCGCGGAAGTGGGCTGCCGGGAATCGCCTTCGATGATGCTCAGCTCCAGCGTGCCGTGCTCCGGTGGTTCGACTCCATTGCCAAACTTCCAGAACAGCATCGCAAGCGTCCCGAGCAGGAGAGCGAATTGTAGGGTCTTGAAAGGTCGCATGTGCCTCTCTTATATCAGGGAGTCGACATCAATGCAGAATGGCCGAGCTCGCTCGTCCGGCCCCTCCATCGTTGTATGCTCGTAGCCAGCCGGCTGCTGTTGGTACCAGTAGTGAACGGTGGCGTAGTCCACCCAGCATCCGCCGTTCTGCCACGCCTCCTCCCAGTTCGGTAGCGCGGCAAACTGCCGTTCCTGGGTCCAGTTGATCTTCCAGGTAAGGCTCTGCTCGAAACGGATCGGCATGTGGTCGTGGAATCGATAAAGGGAAAGCCGGTGGATCGCCTCCTTTGAAATCAGTGGCATTCCGGCGCGCAGGCCTGCAAACGGCTGCTGAAACCCCCAGCTAAATGTGAACGAGTCCTCAGTGCCCAGATAGTCCAATGCTCGCTCGGTACCGTCAATGTCTACTTCGTTGTTTCCTTCCATCACGATCATGAAATGCTGGAAGAACGGCTCGTCGGTCGTGATGCTGTACTGGTGGCCAAGGAAGTGTCCCTTTCCCTCGACTTGAAACATCACTTTGTTCGAGTCCTTGGTCAGCTGCAGAGATCTTCTCCGGTAGGTCGCATGAAAGTACCCGAGCCTCTCGTCCCAGTCCGGCACCACTCCACATAGCTGTAGTTGCGCGTATCCTGATTCGTATCGTTGCGGAGTATGACCTTGGCTCCGGTCTTGAAGGGCATAGGGAAGTAGCAGTTATAGCTCCAGGGGGCGCACTCTATCAGCGATGCGCTGAAGTACTGACTGCCGCCGTTACAGCCGTCACCAAAGAAATCGGCCAGCGGGGAAAGGACCGCAGGCCGCTCCTCGCCGTCGAAGTAGATCTCCAGCACGATGCCGCGCGCGCACTTTTCCGCCGGCCGATGACGGGTCGTGTGTATGTGGGTGATGAGTCCCGGACCCGCGAGATCGGCGACGGTGATGCGCGCGCCGGAATCGAGCGGTTCCAACGATTCATACCGATCGTACCGCCATCCTCCATTGGAGAATCCCGTCGCAGCATCGTCCTTTATCACGGCGAGGTTGGCGAAGCCAACCGGGTTGGTGAAACCAACCGGGCTGGTACCGGAAAAGACCGGGTCGCCGCGATCGGCGCAGCCTGGTGTCGCTGCAAGGGTAAGATAGGCTAGTCCCAAAATAAGCGAGGTATGAGCTCGCTCGGAAAATCGTTTGCCTTTTCCGAATATCTCGTGGATTTCAGCTCCTTGTGCGTAACAGGGAAAGCAAAGAGAAACACAAGAGACAAACCTTCCATTGGTTGTCTGGATCACTTGATCTTGTTTGTCTCTGTTATGCCCTTCCTTTCGCCCGCCACTCTTGCTCCGCCGGGGGTACGGGCTCACCCGCCGGCGAGGCGCCTTCAAGTAAACCTGAGTTGCCTGATATAGTCGAACGTCGCCAAAAAGGTTTCGAGATGCTTGCTATAGGCCAATATCCTGTAAACGAGGCGACGACCGGTTCTTACAATCTGACAGGGTATTTGCACAAAGTTCACCAGGAAGCGTTTGAACTCCATCCTCAAGATATCACGACGTACTGTCGGCGCCTGCGTCACCAGGCCATACCAGGCCTTCAGATTCCACGCCAGCGATGCGATGACCATGTAGGCCCAGTTCGATACCAGACTGTCCGAAGGCATCCTCAAGGCGTTCACTCCACTCTTGAGCTGACCGATGACGTTTTCCTGGTTGCAGCGATCGTTGGCAAAAAGGACCACTTCTCCCATCGTCATCTCCCGATCGTTGGTGATGTAGAAGAAGTACCGGACCTCATCAAACAGCCGGTGCTCCCCCTTTTCGATCGTGAGGTTCTTCCGAACCACAACCATGCGATAGGTTTTCTTACAGTGTCCGGGACGATAGTCAAACTCGGCGACCTGCTCGCTCTGCAGGCGGATGTTCTTGAATTCTCTCTCCTTGATTACTTGTTCTTTGACGTTTTCCGGACGGCGCCGTTCTTCGCTCTTGACCTCATAACGAGGAGGCCGCTCGAGCGGTTTCCATTGTCTCTCCGGCAGGGCATCGGCCATCCCGACCAGGTTCGGCTTGGCGTCATAACCAAAGACAAAACCAACCCGCTCGTCCCAGCGATCGAAGTTTCTCGTCAGCGAGAAATCCGTGTCGCCCCGAAGCCAGACCTTCGTAAACACCGACGACACCAGATCGATTGCCCGGTCCATCCACTCGGCCGCTCCGTCGGAAGAGGGACGGTTGCCCGGCCGATTCATCAGATAGAGGACCTCATTCGTATTGGCCAAGGTCACGATCAACGGTGCGTAACCCCAGATCCCGTTGTAGGCAATGTCCATTCCTTCCTTGCATTCCCCCAAGGTTCCGGCGACGGTCCCGTCCACGTCGATGATGGCCTCCTTCCGGAAGGAAGCATCCTGCAACTTCCACACCTTGGTTCGGGTTTCATTGATGGTTTCCTGAAGTCCGAAGATCCAATCCTCATCGAAACGACGGAGGAAATCTCCAGCCGTCGTGGGATCCGGAATCCTCTCGGCTCCCAGTCCGTTCATGTAGGTCTCATCCTGGCGCAACCGCTCGATATCTTCGAGACAGGTTCCACCCGACAAGACGTTGTATGCGATGTTCAGTACATGATCGGATTCCCAGTAAGGAAAGTGGTACTTGAGCAAAACGATGTTTCTGTTGATATCTTTGTCCAATCCAAGCTTACACACGAGCTTGTGAATGGCTCCGATACCACCAGATCCGATGGCGCGCGTTCTCTCGGCGATCTCGTAGTAGGTGTTGGAGTCCTTGAACATAGGATCGGACCGGTCCTCAAACTGATTTCTTTCCAACCGGCGTGTAAGATTTTGCTTGTCTCGGAGGAGGATTCTGTGGTTTCTTTTATTCACCTGGAATGTGCTCCTTTCGGGATGTCTTGTAAATATATCAAACGCATTTTATCCCGTAACGGCGCACGTTCCAGGGCTTTTCTTCCTCCTCATGCAAAAAATCACGCTGGACTAAGGGCTAGTATATAGACTCTCGTATGCATGGCGTGATTATAGAGGGTCTTGGCGAAAAAGTCCTTTCCCGACACGGAGGCATGAATGCTGAAACTGAGTCGTCGAACGCTGTTATCGGGGCTAGCAGGAGGATCCCTGGCCGCCTCCAGGATCGCGTGGGCAGGGGCACCGCAGCGTCCGGCGGACGCCGCGAGCGGGAAGAGTATGGAAGAATTCGTGGGTGCGATGGTCTGGACCGAGGAAATAATCGATGAATACCTGGATCCGGAGGAGCCCAGCTGGGGGGTCTTCGACCCGGAGCTCGGATACAGGCACGGGGACACCGTGAAGAAAGACGGCATCGACGGCAGCTACTGCATCTATCGCATGGAACCCACCAGCGAGAGAAAGAAGATCCATTTTGCTCACCGTCCCTGCCGCATCAACACGTATGGCGATAGTTTTACCCATTGTGATCAGGTAAACGACGGGGAAACGTGGCAGGAATACCTGGCTGCGCACTTCGGAGAGACGATCCGGAATTTTGGCGTCGGTGGATACGGCATCTATCAGGCTTACCGGCGGATGCTGCGCGAGGAGGCGACCGATTCCTCGGCTCCGTTTGTTCTTTTCAACATTTGGATCGACGACCACCGGCGAAGTTTGATGAAGTCCCGCTGGTTTCACCTCGGGCGTTTTCGGGAGCATTTGGTGAGCCGACGAGCGACTCACTATTTCCACGCCAATCCATGGTGTCACGTCCGTCTGGATCCGGCAAACGGCGCCTTGGTCGAACACGAAAACGATCACAGAACCGCCGAATCGCTGTACGCCATGTGCGAACCCGACTACATCGTCGAGCTGTTGCGAGACGATCTCTACATGCAGATCCAGTTTGCCATGGAGGGAGGCACGCCCGCAAAACTGGCTGAGATAGAGCAGCTGGCGAATCTGCTAGGAATGGAAGCGGACTGGAGCTCACAGGAGGCGATTTCGAAATCAGCGGAACGCCTCTTCTGGTTGTCGGGCATGAAAGCAAGCGAGCACATCGTCCACAAGGCGCTGGCCTTTGCGAAATCGAAGCAGAAGCGACTTTTGGTGATCTTGAGCGACCGGGGCAGTAACGTCGAAAACGCGTGCAGGGGCGGGTCCCGGCTGGACCAGCCCTTCGTCGATTTCCTGCGGCGTTCGAATATCCAGTATCTGGACTTGATGGAGAAACACGTTGCAGATTACAAGCAGTTCAACATCGAGCCCGCGAAGTACGTACGGAGGTATTACAAGGGGCACTACAACCCGGCGGGCAACCATTTCTTTGCGTTCGGTGTCAAGGACGAATTGGTCGATTGGCTGGACCCCCGACCGTTTACGTATAATGAATCGAAACCTTCGATTTCAGAAGTCTCCGCTATGCTGGCGAAGTAAAGCACAGCGGCCAATAGCCTGGTTACGTCAATCATGGACAAACGGAGTCCGGTTCTCGGGTTATTCGTTAGCGTGATGTTCTGGCTTTCGCCTTTGTTGTTTGCGGAACAAAGATCCGTCGGGGAGGGAGAGAGCCTCCCTTCGTTACCGGAGTCCGTTCTCTTTTCCTTTGATTCGGAAGCTCGTCAGCATGTCTTGCAGGCATATCAGTCCGCCAAAGAGAAGCCTTTCTCGATCGAGCGAGTCGGCCGTGTGGGCATGCTCCTTCATGCCCACGGTCACTATGAGTCGTCGGCGCGTTTCTATCGTTACGCCGCAAGACGCTCGCCCTCGGAGTTCGACTGGAACTATTATCTCGGACTCGTTGAAAGAGACTCCGGCCGACTCGAGACGAGTGCTGAGAGCTTCGATCGCGCCCTGAGCATCCAACCAACAAATCTTCCCGCGAGGCTCCATCTGGCGATGTGTCTGATCGACCTGAACCGGGTAGAGGAGGGCGTCTCCCATCTTGAAAGGGTTCTGAAGGACAAACCGGGCCAGCCGGTAGCTCATTATTCCATCGGCCGGGCGTATGCGAAGCAAGGCAAGACGGAAGAAGCCTTCGAGAGCTTCGCGCGTGCCTGTGAGCTGGCGCCGGATTTCGGCCCGGCTCACTATGCGCTGGCTCTTGCCTACCGCGATCGGCGCGACACCAACCGATACCAGCATCATGCCGCTCTATTCAAGAAGTACCAGGACCACTGGCCTTCTATCGAAGATCCATGGCTGGAAATGGTGACCGGGTTAAAGGTCGGCGCGATGGCCCACTTTCAAAATGGACTCCGACTCCAGGCTGAGGGGCGAAGTGAAGAGGCCGTTGCCGAATATCGAAAAGTACTTCGGATCAGACCTGGAAACGCGATGGCGAATGCGAATCTGATCGGTTTGTACCTGCGCTTGGGGCGGTTGGATGAGGCGGAGCGACTGTATCGGGCCTGTCTCGAAATTAACCCGGAAATCGCAGAGGTTCATTATAACTATGGGCTCTTGTCACGAAAGAGAGGACGGTTCCAAGAGGCGGTCTCGGCGTTCGAAAAGGCCCTTGAAATCAATCCGTCCTATGCCGAAGCTCATACGAATCTGGGCGTATTACTGGCTGGATCCGGGCAGCGTGCCCGGGCGGCGGCACACTATCGAAAGGCTCTCGAGATAGATCAGGCGCACCGTCTGGCACGATACAATTTGGCGAAGTTGCTTCTGTCCGACCGTCGCAATGCGGCCGAAGCCATTGAGCTGTTATCGGGGGCATTGACGGAAGAAGACGAAAAGACGGCAACGATCGAGGCATTGCTCGCCAGCGCGTACGCGGCCGACGGACAGATGCGGCAGGCAGAGACGCATGGCCGTCGTGCGCTGCGGCAGGCAGAGCAATCCGGACAGGTCGCTCTGGCTTCGACCGTCCGCTACAACCTGGGCCGGGCTCTTTTCCATTTGAACGAATATGGTGAGGTCATCGAATTGCTGAGCCCGGTGTCCAAGCAGGCGGAGAGTCGGTCCGCGGCCTTGTTGTTTCTTCTCGCCAGCGCATACTCTCGAGTCGGCAATCAGGAACTGGCGTTGCGGCATGCCGGAACTGCATTGAAGCTTGCCCGTCGGGACGGTCAGGATGAGCTCGCCGATGCCATCGAAAAGACTTTTGGCGCCGGTTTGGGAGACAAGCCATGACGATCGCGTCCAACGGGTCCATCCGGAGAAGGCCCGCTGCATCCGCTTGGATCCTGCTTGCGATGCTCGCGAGCTCGCTTCCAGTTCTTTGGCCGGCTCAGCAACCATCAAACAACGATGCCGGCAACACCTCGCTCGTCTATCGAGAATCTGCCGCAGACGTGGGTATTCACTTTCGTCATATCAACGGAGCCGGTGGAAAATACCGTTTGCCCGAGATCATGGGATCCGGAGCCGCGCTGTTCGATTTTGATCTGGATGGCGACCTGGATGCTTACCTAATTCAGAGTGGCGCATTGGAAGATGGGGATAGTCCGCAGGGCGTCCAAAATGGAATAGCAATCGAGACCCCGGGCCTGCCGACCAACCGAATGTTCCGAAACCTGCTGGTCGAGGAGGGATCGCTTCGATTTGTGGATGTGACCGATGGCTCCGGTTTGGGGGATTCCGGCTACGGAATGGGAGTGGCGGTGGGTGACGTCGACGGAGACAAGGATCTGGACCTCTACTTGACAAACGTCGGATCGAACGTTCTCTTTCGAAACAACGGAGACGGGACCTTCTCCGACATTACGGAATTGGCGAAAGTTGACGATGATCGCTGGAATGTCAGTGCTGCATTCTTCGATTATGATGGCGATCAGGATCTCGACTTGTTTGTAACCGGTTATGTCGATTTCACGCTGGGCGGGCGTGACTGCCTCCACTTCTCGGGAAGACCGGAATATTGCAGCCCGTCCGTTTATCGGCCGATCGTTGATCGACTCTTCGAAAACCTCGGTGGGGTCTTTAAGGATGTGACTCAGTCGTCTGGGACCGGCAAGAGCTTCGGCGCCGGTCTCGGCGTCGCCTGCAGTGATTTCAACGGGGACGGTTGGACCGACGTTTTTGTCGCCAACGATGGGACCCCGAATCAACTCTGGATCAATCAACGGGGCACATCTTTTGTGGAGCGCGGTTTGATCTCAGGCACGGCCTACAACTCCTTCGGGCAAGCCGAAGCGGGAATGGGAATCGCAGCGGGTGATTTCGACCAAGATGGGGATGAGGATCTGTTCTTGACCCACCTGATCCAGGAGACCAACACACTCTACGAAAACGACGGGAAAGGGACCTTTTTCGATGTTACCTCGGACCACGGCTTGGTGCGCATGAGTCTGAGGATGACCGGCTTTGGTACTCGATGGCTGGACTTTGACCATGATGCCGATTTGGATCTCTTCGTCGGGAATGGGACGGTCGCCGCGGTAGAATCGCAGCTCGGTGAACCTTTTCCTTATCGTCAGCCCAATCAACTGATCCAGCGAGCGGGATCTGGTTTCCAGGTGCTGGGCCCGGAGTCCGGGGTTGGACTCCGATCCGAGTCCACTCGAGGGGCCGCGTTCGGTGACGTGGACAATGATGGAGACATCGACATTTTGCTCAACAACAACAATGGGCCGGCCAGACTGCTGATCAATCAAAATCGCGTGCAGAGTCCAACACCAGAACACTGGGTCCTGCTGAAGCTCGATGGGAAACGTAACCGGCATGGGTTGAATGCTCGGGTTGCTGCCACGTTGGACGATGGCACCAGGCTTTGGCGACACGTACAGAGTGACGGCAGCTACGCCAGCGCCAGCGACCTACGTGTTCACTTCGGCTTGGGAAAGCATCGGTTGGCCCGGGTAGAAGTCGCATGGCCGTCCGGCAAACGGGAAACGTGGGAGAACGTGGCACGCGATCAGATCATGACTCTGAGAGAAGGAACAGGAAACCCAGACAATTAAAGCGACCCCATGTGCTTTGACCCCAAGAAGAAGAACCTGACTTGGTTTGCCACCAGGCTCTGGGTGATTACCATGGACGGCCTTGCCTTGGGCCCCATCGTCATGATACTCACCTGCTACATGTGGCAGCAGACCAAGAAAATCGTCGGAGAAGCCGTCAAACCTACTCCTCGGCACGGGCCTTGCTCTGTTGTTTCTCTTGCTGTAAAGGTGCACGGGTTGCACGCCGCGTACTGTTGGAAGTCCATTTTCCAAATAGGGAGGGGGTCATGAGTTTCTCCATTGTCTTGCGAAGAACGCACCTGTGTCTTGCGCTCTTCTTCGTAAGTCATGTACTGAGTTCTGCTGACAACTCGGAGCGACCGAATATCATTTTGATTATGGCCGATGACCTGGGTTATGAATGCCTGGGAAGTTACGGAGGTACCTCCTATCGCACACCGAATCTAGACATGTTGGCCGAAACCGGAGTCCGGTTCGAACACTGCTACAGCCAGCCTCTTTGCTCTCCCTCACGTGTCCAGATCATGACTGGCCGCTACAATTTCAGAAATTACAGCAGGTGGGCTTTCCTGGACCCGCGCGAGAGCACGTTCGCCAACGTACTCAAAGAAACAGGATACCGCACGTGTCTGGCAAGGAAATGGCAACTGGGCGAAGATGCTAAAGCACCTCGGAAACTTGGCTTTGATACCTATTGTGTCTGGCAGCTATACGTAGAAGGCATGGGGTCACGCTATTCCGATCCCACAATTCACATCGATGGCAGTCGTCGAACACTCCCCGGTCGATATGGTCCGGATGTCTTTACCGAGTTCATCTGTGATTTTATCGAGGAGAATCAAAAGGAACCTTTTTTCGTGTACTACCCGATGGTACTCCCCCATCCACCTTACCAACCAACACCCGACAGTGACTCAAAGGAAGAGCTCGAAAAACAGAAACTGTTTGGTGACATGGTCGCCTACATAGACGGGGTTGTCGGCCAGATCGTGGACAGGCTGGATCAACTCAACCTGCGCTCAAACACGCTGCTCCTGTTCACGGCGGACAACGGCACAAACACGGGTATCGTGTCCCGAGTGGGTGAACATGAGGTCCAAGGAGGAAAGGCGCTCCTTACTGACGCAGGAACGCATGTGCCGCTCATTGTCAACTGGCCAGGGACGGCTCCGGCTGGGCAAGTGTGTGATGATCTGATTGATTTTACCGATTTCATGCCGACACTGGCGCATGTGGCTCAAGCTCCTCTCCCAGCGGGTGTCATCGTCGATGGCCGGAGTTTTGCACCCCAAATCAAAGGCCGAACAGGACGTCCTAGAAACTGGATATTCTCGCATTACGAACCGCGATTTCCCTGGAAGGATTATGGAAAGACGCGTTGGGTACGGAATCACCGCTGGAAACTTTACGACAACGGAAGTTTCTTTGACGTGCAAAATGACCCTCAGGAAGCAAACTCAGTGAAGCTGGAAGATCGCAACGAAGAAGTTCTGGAAGTAGAAAAGCGCTTTAGAAAAGTCCTGGCCGCGATGGAAGAAGAGTAAAGCCTGATGTGACCGAGGAGCCGGGCGCGAATGAAATTGGGGGTCACCACACCGAGATCTTCCCTCCTCACGCGTTTTCAAGAGAATAGGATATTCAGTGCAGGATCACAAAGTCGCCGTCCGCTTTGGCGAATGCGGTGGCGAATCCCCACCGGGAGAACGCACCCTTGGCAACGCCCTGCTCTTCGTTGGCTAGGCCATGGGCATCGTAGACCTGCCAATGAAGATCCGCACTCTTGGCGAAGTTCGTTCCCTCGGACCAGGCCAGGAGTGTTTCTCCTTTTTCGTTGCCGGCAACTACGGGGACGCGACGACCTTGCGTTGCGGCCGGTGGCGTAATATGCGTAACCGTCTCCTCAACCTTGGCCATGTGGATTTCGCGCATGGTCCGCCACGTGACGAAGGTCCCGCTCGGCGTCTCCGAGAAAGTATAGACGCTCGACGGGCAACCGGGAATATCCCATGGATCGACCAGTATCTCTTTGAACGAGTTTCCGTGGTCCCCGGAAACGAACACGTAAGAATCGCGTTTCACGCCGTTTTCAGCTGATCGGTAGGCAAAGTACACTTTTCCTTCCCGGTCGGCGTATGCTTCTATGTAGCAACAACCGCACGCACCCTTGCCGTTGGTTACCACCCTAGGGCGAGAAAAGGTTTTGCCGCCGTCGGTGGATTTCACCATATGAATCTCGCGGACATCGTCGCGTCCTTCTCTGGTTTGTCCGTTGAGGAACAGATAGACATTGTCCTGACCGTCCACCGCCACCGCGCTCGAACCATGGAAGCCGACGACGTTCCCGGCGACGTTTTTTTGGTCTTCAAAGGCGTTCCCTGCGTCATTCAGTCGCGTGTAGAACGCCAGCGTGTTATCCATAATGGTGAGCTGCTTGCCGGGATTCAGACGTCGAATGTACGTGACCAAGCCGTTGAAGATGACATGCACGCGGCCGTGCTCATCGACCGCCAGCGACGGGAGGGCCGCGCTATTGTCGATGCTGTTGACCCGGATCGGTGCAGAAAACTCGGTCTTCCCTGCCTCCAAGCGTGTGTAATGAAGATTTCCGTTGATTCCAATCTTCATCAGCAGGTGAAAATTGCCCTCACGATCGGCCACACCTCTTGGCTTAGCCCCTTCGAACGGGATCTTCCGGACAGTCACTCTGTCACCGGCCAGTGACGCTGCGGAGAAGCAAAGCAGCAAAAACACCAGGGTCCAAATACGTTCAAAGGTCTGGGACATGGATGAAAGCCTCCTGTTTCCCTACGAAGTCTGTATTTGATTGCAAACCATCGAAGCTGGAATTTCCGATTTGGAACTCCGGCACCAAGTATAGTACCTCTTCTCTCGTCCTGAATCCAACGACTGTGCCTCCGGGAGGCAGGCAGCGGTCCGGTCGAGGCAATGGCTTGTTTTGTCGGTCGGGATGGGTTGTGAGCCTCCTGCGTAGGCAATTTTTCAGATACCCTCCTTTACGACCTATCTTCTTCGGCAACTTAGATTTTGCACTCCCAAGCGCGCTGCTACCCGCTCGGTAACGGCAAAGCCCAGACCCTCCGCAGCATGTCGCCGAACAGTTGTCAGTTCAAATGCCCCTCGGATGTTCGTTTGTTCCGCGTATTCTGCCTGGTGGGCTTGGGACGGGAGCGTTGGGATCATCATCTCGACGGGGAAGGGAAGCGAGTGCAAGAAGAGATAACCGAGATAGGAGCCGAAGATCGCTCTGAATCGCTTCATGCCTGCTATTCTCACTCGGTTATTTGGGATCCGTCAACAGGGTATCGTTTGTGTCTGGAAACCCCGAAGCAATACCGTTTCGGGGCGGAAAAGGACTGCTGATCCAAGTTGACATATGACGTATAATACCCGGGCTGGCCAAACGCAAAACGTCCCGGCGGGACGATCATCAACCCAACCAGAACGGACGATCCGATGAGTGACCAAAAGCTCGACCGACGACAGTTTCTTGCCCTTTCGACCGCTACCGCGTTAAGCGCTGCAGCGTCCAGTGTGGTTGCTGGTTGCCGTAGCTCTTCTCACTCCGACTTGGACCAATACTTCCTGAGGAAAATGGAGACCGATCATATACCTGGGCTTGTCGCCGGTGTTGTAAAGGACGGCCTGTTGGTGTGGGCGAAGGGATACGGGTGGGCCAACCTTCCAAGGAAGCTTCCCCCGATCGGGCCGGATTCGCTCCAGAACATTGGATCGATTTCGAAGACATTCACGACCACGGCACTCATGCAGCTCTGGGAGCAGGGGAAGTTCCAGCTCGACGATGATGTCAACAACCACCTTCCTTTTGAAGTCCATCATCCGGAGCATGCATCCGTTGCCATCACCTTCCGGCAACTGCTGACCCATCGATCGTCGATCAATGATGGGACCGCGTACTCGAGGGCCTATGGTTGCGGTGATCCCAAGCTATCACTGAAAAATTGGCTCGAGGGCTACCTGACGCCCGACGGTTCGGACTACAACGCAAAAGAGAACTTCCACGAGTGGGAACCCGGAGGGGGCTGGAGTTACTGTAACGTGGCCTACGGTCTGCTGGCCTATCTGGTCGAATCGATCGCGGCCGAACCCTTCGGAGAATACTGCAAGAGCCATATATTCCAGCCACTCGGGATGAACCAGACTTCCTGGTACCTGAAAGGAATCCCGCGCGGGAGACATGTGACGCCCTATACCTATGTCTCCGAGACAGGTGAGGAACGGGGGCCGTCTTGGGGTGGAGTTCCGCTTGGCGTGATCGGAGGAGACAAGCCCGAGAGTCACACAGGTCACACCGAAACTGCGACCTACCGGGCGAATTGCCTCTATAACCACCCCAACTTCCCGGACGGGTTTCTCCGCACCAGCTTGTATCAGCTCAGCCGGTATCTCCGGACCTATCTCAATGGGGGCACGCTGGGCGGGTTTCAGCTCCTGAAAGGGTCCACGATTCAGGAGATGTTGAAGCCACAGTTCGTCGAAGGGAAGCGCTCGCAGGGACTGACCTGGTATGCCGAAGAGAGCGACAGCGGGGAGTTGTTATGGGGCCACGGCGGAAGTGATCCCGGTATCAATGCGGATGTGCGGCTCCATCTCGGTCGTGGCGCTGCTGTCATGGTGCTGGTGAATACGAACGGGATCCGGCCGCAGGACATTACAAAGTACTTGATGGACGAAATCGACAGGTTCTAGCGAACCAGCCTTCAGCTATCAGCGTCTGACCGGCGCGGCGCGCCGGTCACTTGGGACAGTAACTGCCCGGTACGACCCTAAGATCACGATTTTCGCGATCTTGCTAAGATACACGAATAAAAGCAGTTCCGCGAGCAGTTACTGGAGAGCGGTCAGCTTTCACGGACGAAGCCGCGGGCTGATCGCGCAGGGATGGAAGTCTCACACTTTATTGATAGGGAAACTCTATGAGCTCTTCTAAAACTTTTTATGTTTGGACTCGGGACCTGCACTACTACTTTGGTCTGTTTCTGAGCCCGTACGTTCTGGTATTCGCCGTCACGACGATTCTGCTGAACCATAGCTGGAAGCCAGGTCCTCCCAAGGTTGCAAAGAGCACGGCTCAGGTGGAGTTTGCCGAGGGAATCGAGCTTCGTCAACAGGGGAGACATGTTCTCGATCAGTTGAACCTGGCGGGTGAGATCAACGTGACGCGTCGCATTCCCCGAGAGAATAAACTGCTGGTTGCTGCGACCAAGCCGGGATACAGAGTCCGGGTCCACGTCGATCTGGATACGAAGATGGCGGAAATCGAGGAGGAGAGCCGTGGCTTCTTGAACGCTCTCGTTTACCTGCATATAAACCCGGGCCCGCATCGCGTCCGGGGCGCCAATTGGTTTTTCAGCAAGGTATGGGGATGGCTGGCTGATACGGCGGTTTACCTGCTCTTCTTCCTTTCTATCAGCGGCATCTACATGTGGGCGGTTATCAAGGCGGAGCGCAAGATAGGCCTGATCCTGATTGGGGCCGGGTGCATCTCGTTTGCCGCGATCTTGACGGCGCTGCTTTGAAACTGAAGACCGGAGGATACTGGTATGACTCCACGCAACACGTCTCAGTGGCTTGAAGTATGGAACCGAAAACTGCACATCTATTTTGGACTATACATGCTGCTCTTCTTGTGGCTCTTTTCTATTTCCGGCTTGTTCATGAATCATCCTCAATGGTTTCCTCATCGAGGCCAGCGCTCCATGTTCGAAAAACCCGTCCAGGTTCCAACGGAGGGGAGCGACCTGGCGAAGGCGATCAACCTGAGAGAGCAGCTGGGGGTTCGCGGCGAGATCCTCATGCGCAACGCGACCCCTAGGAAGGGACATTTCACCTTTAGTGTTATCCGACCGACCGGTTCGACGAACGTCGACGCCGATCTCGAGTCCCAGGTGGCCGCAGTTCGGTTCAACGCCGCCGAGCCGCTTGCGGTGCTCGAGAGTCTCCATGTGTTCTCCGGGGTCCGGCCAATCTTTAGGGAGTCAGTTCCGGTGAGGGATTGGCTGGCGACTCAGGTATGGAGTTTCAGCATGGACGCGCTCTCCGTGGGTCTCATCTTTCTCGTGATCAGCTCCTACTACATGTGGTATTTGATCAAGGATAAGCGCGCCTTGGGACTACTGGCTGTCATCCTGGGGGTCGCAAGCTGCTCCTATTTCATCTGGGGCATGTGACGTAGGCGTCTCGCGCCGCGAGACGCAAACAGCTCTCAGCGGTCCGCCCAACCTTCGTAGGCGAATCTGAGTTACGCTTCGATCAAAGGCACTCGATACGGTATGAAGCGGGTGTCATTTGAAACCAGCGTGAATCGCTCGACCGTGGCCTGCGCGATCAGCATCCGATCAAATGGATCACGGTGATGCGAGGGCAACTTCTCAACTGCATGAGCGTGGTTGGCCGTGATATCCAGGGTCAGAAATGGTTGGGCGTCCAGAATCATTCTGAAGTCTTCCGATACATCTAGCTTTCCTAGCGCCTGTTTGATCCGGATCTCCCAGATTACTGCGGCGCTGATGAACACAACGTTCTGCCCGTCCGCAATCGCGACCCTGGCTTTGCTCGATAGTCGTGGATGGTCGTCCAGCCACCACAGCAACGCATGAGTGTCGAGCAGAAGGTTCATGAATCGCTCATTCCAAGCGCGTCGGCGATATCGTCTGGCAGCTCATCGAAATCTGCGGCGATTTTGATCTTTCCGCGCAAAGCGCCCGGCTTCCGTGGCTGGCGGCTTGGTTCAAATCTCACGAGCTTGGCCACCGGTTTCCCCGCCTTCGCGATGATCACTTCCTTTCCGGAGAGAACCTGTTCAATCAGGGCCGATAGCTGTGCCTTTGCCTCTGAGATGTTTGCAATTAGCATGCGGGTACCACCTCTCGATATAGTCTGGTCTGGTCTGGTTAGAAAATCAAGGTAAAATTGGAGGGAAGAAGTGAATCAACGGTCCGACATCTTCAGCTCAGAAAAAAGTAGGGTCGTGGTTGTGATGCCTTTGACATCTTCATAGAAGACATCATAATCATCAATCTGAGGACGAAACTAATGAGAAGTGGAATGAACAGCAACCGAAGTGCTTCTACCAGCTTTTATCGGTGGGCACGGGAACTTCATCTCTATTTTGGACTGTTCATCTGTCCTTTCATACTGATCTTTGCCGTCACCACGATCATGCTGAATCACAGGTGGAAGGCTGAGATCCAAGTTGAAAAGACCAGTGCTCCTATCCGAATAGAGGAAGGTCTTGGTAACTTTGAACAAGCAAAGAGTGTTCTCCAGCAGCTGAATCTGTCTGGAGAGATTCACTTGCGTGGTCGTGCCGAAAACGAGCGCCTGCACGTGAGGGTAGAGAAGCCTGGGGAGAGAACCATCGTCGTAGTGGATTTGGCCAACTGGGTTGCGGACGTGGAGAGACAGCATCGAAGTTTTGCCGGCGCAATGTACTACTTACATTTCAATCCCGGACCGCACAAGATCAGGGGAATCAACTGGTTCTTTAGCAAACTTTGGGCGTGGCTAGTCCTTAGTCCAGCGTGATTTTTTGCATGAGGAGGAAGAAAAGCCCTGGAACGTGCGCCGTTACGGGATAAAATGCGTTTGATATATTTACAAGACATCCCGAAAGGAGCACATTCCAGGTGAATAAAAGAAACCACAGAATCCTCCTCCGAGACAAGCAAAATCTTACACGCCGGTTGGAAAGAAATCAGTTTGAGGACCGGTCCGATCCTATGTTCAAGGACTCCAACACCTACTACGAGATCGCCGAGAGAACGCGCGCCATCGGATCTGGTGGTATCGGAGCCATTCACAAGCTCGTGTGTAAGCTTGGATTGGACAAAGATATCAACAGAAACATCGTTTTGCTCAAGTACCACTTTCCTTACTGGGAATCCGATCATGTACTGAACATCGCATACAACGTCTTGTCGGGTGGAACCTGTCTCGAAGATATCGAGCGGTTGCGCCAGGATGAGACCTACATGAACGGACTGGGAGCCGAGAGGATTCCGGATCCCACGACGGCTGGAGATTTCCTCCGTCGTTTCGATGAGGATTGGATCTTCGGACTTCAGGAAACCATCAATGAAACCCGAACCAAGGTGTGGAAGTTGCAGGATGCTTCCTTCCGGAAGGAGGCCATCATCGACGTGGACGGGACCGTCGCCGGAACCTTGGGGGAATGCAAGGAAGGAATGGACATTGCCTACAACGGGATCTGGGGTTACGCACCGTTGATCGTGACCTTGGCCAATACGAATGAGGTCCTCTATCTGATGAATCGGCCGGGCAACCGTCCCTCTTCCGACGGAGCGGCCGAGTGGATGGACCGGGCAATCGATCTGGTGTCGTCGGTGTTTACGAAGGTCTGGCTTCGGGGCGACACGGATTTCTCGCTGACGAGAAACTTCGATCGCTGGGACGAGCGGGTTGGTTTTGTCTTTGGTTATGACGCCAAGCCGAACCTGGTCGGGATGGCCGATGCCCTGCCGGAGAGACAATGGAAACCGCTCGAGCGGCCTCCTCGTTATGAGGTCAAGAGCGAAGAACGGCGCCGTCCGGAAAACGTCAAAGAACAAGTAATCAAGGAGAGAGAATTCAAGAACATCCGCCTGCAGAGCGAGCAGGTCGCCGAGTTTGACTATCGTCCCGGACACTGTAAGAAAACCTATCGCATGGTTGTGGTTCGGAAGAACCTCACGATCGAAAAGGGGGAGCACCGGCTGTTTGATGAGGTCCGGTACTTCTTCTACATCACCAACGATCGGGAGATGACGATGGGAGAAGTGGTCCTTTTTGCCAACGATCGCTGCAACCAGGAAAACGTCATCGGTCAGCTCAAGAGTGGAGTGAACGCCTTGAGGATGCCTTCGGACAGTCTGGTATCGAACTGGGCCTACATGGTCATCGCATCGCTGGCGTGGAATCTGAAGGCCTGGTATGGCCTGGTGACGCAGGCGCCGACAGTACGTCGTGATATCTTGAGGATGGAGTTCAAACGCTTCCTGGTGAACTTTGTGCAAATACCCTGTCAGATTGTAAGAACCGGTCGTCGCCTCGTTTACAGGATATTGGCCTATAGCAAGCATCTCGAAACCTTTTTGGCGACGTTCGACTATATCAGGCAACTCAGGTTTACTTGAAGGCGCCTCGCCGGCGGGTGAGCCCGTACCCCCGGCGGAGCAAGAGTGGCGGGCGAAAGGAAGGGCATAACAGAGACAAACAAGATCAAGTGATCCAGACAACCAATGGAAGGTTTGTCTCTTGTGTTTCTCTTTGCTTTCCCTGTTACGCACAAGGAGCTGAAATCCACGAGATATTCGGAAAAGGCAAACGATTTTCCGAGCGAGCTCATACCTCGCTTATTTTGGGGCTAGTAGATACAACGGTTTATCTACTCCTGTTCATCACCATCAGCGGCGTATACATGTGGGCCGTGATCAAAGCGGAGAGGAAGATCGGATTGGTCCTTCTCGGGGCGGGAAGCCTCTCATTTGTCTTGATTGTTTCCGGTTTTTTCTAAATCTGTCGTCATTGCCTTAACACTGGAGCAGTGTCATGTTCGCTCGAAGATTTTCCCAGCTGCTAAAAGTTTGGAACACAAAGCTGCACATCTATTTTGGACTTTTCTCTTTATGGTTCCTGTGGTTGTTCGCCGTTTCGGGTGTAGTTTTGAACCATCCTCTGTGGTTCAACGAGCCTCCAACACGGTCTGAGTTCGAGCAACTCGTCGAACTGCCCACGGGCAAGGGTGACTTGGCCATAGCCAAGTTGCTGATGGACCAGTTGGGGATTTCCGGAGAGATCATTTTCATGGTTCCCGAAAAGGATCATCTTACCTTCCGGGTGTATCGCCCCAATCGGAGAAGGGTGGTGGATGTGGATCTCCAGAGTCGGAGGGTGGTTGTGAGGACGGCAGTCCCCAACAGTTGGAACGTTTTAGGGGCACTTCATACTGCCACAGGCGTACGGACGATTTGGAAAGAGCCCGAGCCCGAGCGCGATTGGGCTATGACGCAAGTTTGGAGTTTCAGCATCGATGCGGTTTGTGTCGGGGTGATCTTCCTGGTGTTGAGTTCTTTGTATATGTGGTACCAACTCAAACAGAAGCGCCTCTTAGGTTCGGTGGTGCTTGGTTTGAGTACACTGAGTTGCGCCTTTTTTATTTGGGGGCTCTCCTGGATCCCATGAGAGCAGAGTGCGCAATCTCTGCGCGCCCCCCCATGGGTTCATTGTTCAATGGTGCATTGGTTCCATGTTGGATTGGCCTCACGAAGGGTCTAGAATTCTAATTCATCATGTCCCTCGCAATTTGAGACATAGCTATGAGCGCAATTATCGAACCGACGGCTGAATGCATGATCTCCTTCTCGTCTTGCCGACGCTCGGCTTTCCTCGTTCTCTTTGTGATGCTCTCGTCAGGAAGTTCTTCGCGTGCCCAAACGGGAGCGCCCAACTCGGCAAACATTCAATTCATCGACATCGCGCCCAAGTCCGACATCCAGTATCGAACCAACAACAACTTCACGGGCCGGAAGTACTTTCCTCAGGCGATGTGCGGCGGGGTAGCCATTCTCGACTACGACAACGACGGGAAACAAGACATCTTCTTCACTAACGGCGCCAAGTTGCCGGAACTCAAGAAGGTAGACAGTTCCTATTATAACTGCCTTCTACGGAACCTCGGTGGGGACAAATTTCGGGACGTCACCAAGGACGCAGGACTAACGGGAAATCACCTGGGCTTCTGCTTCGGGATCGCTGCAGCCGACTACGACAACGACGGTCACACCGACCTGTTCATTGGCAATGCCGGGCCCGATGCCCTGTATCACAACGACGGTAACGGGACCTTCACGGACGTGGCGTCCGGGTCGGGCCTGGACAGCAAGCCCAAGGATTTGCTGAGTGTCCACGCCGCCTGGCTGGATTACGACAATGACGGATTGTTGGACCTCATGGTCTCCCAGTATACCTATTGGAGTCCCGCTTCGGACAAGCCCTGCTATTTGCCCGACGGCACAGATGTCTACTGTGATCCGCAGTTGCTCGTCAGTGTTCCCAACACGCTGTACCGGAATCTGGGGGAGGGGAAATTCGTCGATGTATCCGCAGAAGCCGGCCTTATTTCGGCTTTGGGCAAAGGCATGGGAGTCGGCATTGCCGACTTCGACCAAGACGGCAATGTTGATATTTTTGTTGCCAACGACAAGGTACAAAATTTTCTCTATCTGAATCAGGGGAAGGGAGCGTTCGAAGAGTCTTCTCTCTTCTTGGGTGTTGCCTACAATGCAGAAGCAGTCGTGGTCTCTGGAATGGGTTGCGACGTCAAGGACTTCAACAACGATGGCTGGATCGACATTTTCTACAACGACCTCAAGAATCAGATTCACGCACTCTTTCAAAACCTCGGAGGGCGATATTTTGATTACGTCAGTCCGCAAACGCAGGTGGCCAAGCTGAGCAAGGAGTTTTCGGGTTGGAGCGCCGGATTCATCGATTTTGACAATGATGGCTGGAAGGATATTTATTCTGCCAATGGCGACGTCGACTATGTCGGCACGAACAGCGCGCAACACGACACCATGCTCAAAAACGTAGACGGAAAGACCTTTGTCGACGCTTCGGAAAGTCTGGGCCAGGACTTCCTCCGTGTCGGCTATCAGCGGGGCTCGGCCTTTGTCGATCTCAACGATGACGGATTCCTGGACATCGCCGTCACATCTTTGAACGAAGCACCGCGCATACTACGAAACTCGGCAGGCGACACGAACCGATGGCTGATGCTCGATCTGCGCGGAACCGTCAGCAATCGAGATGCCATCGGGACAACCATCAAGCTAACCACGGCCTCCGGTCGGAAGCTCTACAACCACGTCTCCACATCTGTGGGCTTCATGTCATCCTCGGACCGGCGAGTCCATTTTGGGCTGGGAAAGGACAAGGTGGTCAAGACCATTGAGATAAAGTGGCCATCCGGCAAGGTTCAGGTGCTGGAGAATGTTGAAGCGAATCAGTTTCTCAAAATTGAGGAGCCGAGGTAACGTAGGCGTCTCGCGTCTCGCGCCGCGAGAATGGCGCTGAAGCCCTTCACAACGGAGTGAGCGGCCTACGTTTCTACTACTTTTTTGTTATAGCTTCGTATTGTTGGAGCGCCTGGTTCGCTTTGGCCGGGTTGTTTTCTGCTTCATAGGCTTTGGCTAGAGCCGCATAGATTTCCGGAAATTGCTCTGCGCCAGGCGTGGCGAGCATGAGATACTGGATGGCGCTGCCGCTCTCGCCCATGGCTAGACAAACCGCTCCGAGCTTCCAGAGATACTCGGCATTGCCGGGATCCTGGCTTACAGCTTCCAGGTGCGCTTCTTTCGCTCCCGCGGTGTCGTCGAGCTGGTATCGAGCCATTCCCAGAATGGAATAAGCGAGGGCGTTGTTTGTCGGTAGCCTCTCAATGCTTGTCTCCGCAAACTGACGCGCCAACTCGTAATCCCCTTTTACCAGATGGATCTGGCCCCGGAGTAGATTGATGCGAGCACTGTTTGGATCTCGTCGCGCCATGACATCGAGAACCTGAAGTGCCTCATCGTGCCGTTTTGCCCAATGATACGTCTCACTCAGTGTCAGCATTGCGTCGGGCGACAACGGGGCCACCCACTCCGGCTTGACGGCCCCAAGGATTTCCATGGCAAGCTCCACCTGGCCCAAGCGGGCTAGAGCATTGGTATAGCTGATGATGTACTTGGGGTTTTCGGGATCCAACCGTAGTGCCTCTTTCAAATCTACAGCCGCGGCGGTCCAATCGTTCATCAGCGACAGGATCATTCCCGCGAAGAAGTGAGACCGGCCGGTCGGATCCTTCTGCTTGAGCTGGCGAAATACTCCCAAGGCTTCGGATAAGCGTCCCTGCTGGATCAGCCTCTGTCCGTCTTGATCCTTCCTCAGGCGCTCCGTGGTCGCACGATGTCGTTCGGCCTCCTCTCGTTTGTTCAGCCGATAGTAGAGCCGGGTCAGAGTGGAGTGACCCTCCAGAGAATTGGGAGACTCCTCCACGATTTCTCTGAGAATCTCGAGAGCCTTCTCGATTTCATTTTTTAAGCTATACACCAGGCCGATCTGAAACTGCACATCCCGGTGGTCCGGTCTCGAGCGCAGCGCGCGTTGCAGATGAGCGAGCGACTCCTCATATTTTTGCTCGTACTTGTATAGATAAATCCCGTGATTGAAATTGGAATCGAAGTCATTGGGGTTGATCTCGAGCTCTCGGCAGAAAGCCTTATCTGCGTCATCTGGTCTCGCCAAAACCTGGAGCACCAGTCCATAGGTCCCATTCACGGCGGGTAATTTTGGATTGAGCTCGATGGCTCTCTTGAATTCTTCCTCTGCCCGGAAATACTCGCCAGACATCTGTCGGGCTGTTCCCAGCATCACTCGTGCCCGAGCCTCATTCCCGTGGCTCATGACAGTTGCTGCATGGCGCTCGCCGTGCTCAATCTGGCCATCTTTAATCATGGCGATGCCCAATACGTAAGCAAACTGAGGATCCTGATCCAGCTCGGACTCCAAAGGCGAAAGCAGCTCAACGATCTTATGGATATCGTTTTTCCACTGATAACAGGAGGCCAGGAGCAGGATTGCCTCCTTGTCCCCGGGTTGCTCCGCGACCAGGCTGGTGAGCACTGCCTCGGCCTTGGCAACATCGCCGGCTTTGAAGTAAGCCGATCCGAGGTTGAAGCGAAGGTTGGCGGGATTGCTGGCGTTCCCCAGTTCCAGTGCGCGTTCGAGCGCCGCAAGCGCCCTTTCATGGTTGCCCGTAGACAGATAAGCTGCACCGAGGTTCGAGCGAACGTCCGCTACATTCGCTACATCGGGATGAAGCGTCAGAAACGCTTCGTATTGGCGAATGGCGCCCTCGAGGTCACCGCTCTCGTGAAGCTCCATGGCTTGTCTCAGTATTTCCTTTGGGGCGTGCGGCTCCTCCTGCGCTAGAGCGAGTTGCGTCAGCATCAGGATCGCTGCAGAAACGGCGAGCAGTTTCATAAAGGGAATTGTAGCATGCGAGGGGCCCTGTTGCAGAGGTGGCCTACCGCCACGGCCCCGCCCCAATGCCCCGTCTATCGGTGGACAACAGTGGGCAGACGCTCAAAACGAAAAAAGCCGCGAGCAGTATGACCGGCTCGCGGCTTCCGTTTCGGCTGGCTTAGAAGCTGCCTAAAAAACGTATTTCAAGGCGAACTGGATGATTCGTGGCTGGTCCGCTCGTACGATTCTCACCGAGCTTGCCAAGCGGGCATCAGCTCGCGAGTTTGGATTACCAGGAAACGAGTCGGGCGGACCCAGGTGGGGCGTGTTCGTGAAGTTGAAGGCTTCGAAGCGAAACTGCATGCGATGGCCTTCAAAGGGCATGGGAAAGTTTTTCGACAAAACAAAATCAAAGTTCTTAAAGCCCGCGAGTTCGAGCATGCCCCTACCGATGTTGCCATATGTACCCGGTGCACTCGGTGCAACGGCGAAGCGGTTCCACCAGAGTGTCGAATCGCGTTGGCCCCTGGGAAGATTCATTTCTCCCACCAGGTCGCCCCGATACGTGCCGCCGCTTTGTTGAATATTGGGAGTTAACATGGTGCTCATCCACGGCCCGGATTGAAACGTCAGGATGGTTCCTAGCTGCCATCCGCCCAGAATCCAGCTGGCAGGCCCGGATTGGAAACGCCCCTTTCCCGGTCCAGCCGGCAATTCGTAAAGAATGCTCGTAGCGTTGGCGAACTTCCGGCTCAGTCCTGATAATCCGTAGTTCAGGTGATGGTTATTGACATGCGGAGACTGAGGTTGCCCCCCCCCGACGATACCCTCTCCGCGCTCATTTATGCTCCCTATGCCGATATCAAGAAGCTTCGACCAGGTAAAAGAATTGGTGAAGCTGAACCCGTCGCTGAATCGCTTCTCGATCTTGGCCGTGAAGGCGTTGTAGTTGGCGTTGGTAATGTTATCGTTAAATGAAATACCGTTCAGTCGTCTGACGGTGTTCGAGTCCGCGGCCGACGGTGTGCGCCGCCTGGCAAACTGACTGGTAAGCCCCGGCCCGAGTGGGGCCGCCGCATTGCGCAGCCACCAGGGCATATGCGACTGGGCTTGGCCATTGTAACCCAAGGTCAGAAGGATATCCCCGGGCAGCTGATGCTGTATATCCAGGAACCATTGGGTGCTGCTGATAGTGGGCTTAAAATCGGGGGCCCGCTGGACAGCTCCTGCAGTGTAGGTGGTTAGATCCGCCACTCCAAGCTGGAATGAAGGAAACCCGTCGGCCAGCATGACTTCGGTCGTACTAAAATTCGAGGTAGTACCAAGGCCCGTAGCAGCCGGTCCACCGCCACCTTCCCCTCCACCCCTCCACCGGGTACTTTCCAGCTGGGCAACTCCATTCTCCGAATAATAGTGACCGATACCGGTTCGAATGACCGTGTTGTTCGTTAACCGATAGGCAATCCCGAACCTGGGCGCAAAATTCTTCTTGTCCATAATGCAGCCGCAGTCACCTGTACCTGTAGGCAGTATCCATTCCTTAAACCGAAATAAGGGAATTACATCCGAAGTATCGTCTATGGGAAATCCCTCAAAGATAGGTTTGCCGAGATTCTGGGTAGCATCTAAGTTGTTGGGTCGCGGCTGCATGTAAAGTTCCCAGCGGATCCCCATGTTGATGGTGAGACGGCTGGTCACTCTCCAGTCGTCTTGAAAATAAACACCCCAGTAGGGCGCCGTAAAGTCTTCACCCGTCGGAAGGCCGTTGCCAGTTCTTCGTGTCCAGCCCAGCAAGGCGTCGGCAACTGAGTTGCCGCTGTTACCCCAGGCAGCGGCGGTGGGAAACTGCCCGGTAAATCCCCCAGACCCCCCCCCCCGGCCAAAGGACATATTCCCCATGGCGCTGCCCTGGAGACGATCCGATGACCACGACCGGTACTCGCCGCCAAACTTGAGACTATGCTTCCCGACGTCAAGCAGGAAGTTGTCGGCAACGTAGAAGGTATTCAGCTTTGTGGTATTGACCCCCGCACCCCCAACACCTGGGTATCCAGTGCCATCTAAGAAAAAGGTGGGACTACCTACTAAAAATTCAGGGTCCAGCAGATCAGCATGCAGCTGTGCTGTCGCACCTGTAAAGCCGAACTGAGTGGTCAGGTCCTCCGTGTGCTCGTTGGCGCGCGACGAGGGGAAACGGGTAATGCCGATGCGAAATTCATTGTGCATCCTGTTACCCAGGGTGGTATTGTAGTTCAAGGCCACCTGGTGGCCTCTAAATCTGATGAAATTGGACGTATTCGCCGGAAAAGGCAATGCTCCGCGGTTGACGTTATCCTCGTTCCGGTATGAGTAGCGACCAAACATACGATGGTTATCGCTCAGGTTATGGTCGATGCGAATGTCATAATTCTCACCGCTGTTTGTGCGCCGTGCTACACGAAAGAAGTTATTCCGCTGGTTCGGATCACCCGAGTTTGGCAACGGGTACATGTTGAGCATATTCACAGCGATGGGACTAATGCGGTTTGATGGAATAACGCCGCCGGCGAACTCGGTGCGCTCGCCGCCCACACCGCTCGTTGTCGGGTCAAAGACCCTCCTATGCCGCCCGGGGGTATTGTTTTCCTGCGAGAAATCGCCGGCTCGCGCCAAGGCGCTAGGGACGGACCGCGTAAAACTACTAGCCCCTTGGACAAGGCGCGTACCCTGAAAGCTGAAGAAGAAAAATGTTTTGTCCTTGATGATGGGTCCGCCAAAGACGCCGCCAAACTGGTTTCGTATATAGGGCGGGGGCGATTCACCGGTAGGGGCGTCCCGATTGAACATGAAGTTGGTGGCCGAAACCGCACGGTTGCGATGAAATTCGTACAAGGCACCGTGGAAAGTGTTAGTCCCTCCTTTGGTGGAGACTTGAACTTGTGCTCCCGCCTTGTATCCATACTCGGCCGATACGTTATTGGTGATCACCTTGAACTCTGCAATGGCCTCTATCGCAGGCTTCATGGTCTGGGCTTGAGTAATCATGGAACCTTGGATAATTCTGGAAGCATTGTCGACGCCGTCCACCAAGATGGCGACCTGGTCCATCGGGAGTCCGCCCGATTTAAAACCACCTTCTTCTCCGTCGTTATAAGATGTTTGCTCCCCTCTGCCGGCTTGTGAGCCGCGCAGGATCCCCGGAGCCAAGCCGGCCAATTGCAAGTAATTGCGCCCGTTCAGAGGCAACTCGGAGACCTGCTTCTCCTCGATGATCGTACCCACACTGTGGGGTTCTTGAGAGATGCGTGCAGTGGTGGACTCGACTTCGATGACAGAAGATACCTCGCCCACCTTCATTTCGAAATCATGTCGGGCGATCTGATTGAGGTCCAACAAGATGTCTGTCTTTGCTGTGGCAAAGCCTGAAATGCTACAAGTGACCGCGTAGTTGCCTTTTTTCAGCAGCGGGACGGAGTAGAATCCCTCGTCGTTGCTGACTGCGGTTCTGATCTCTGCGGTTTCCGGGTTCGTTACCGTAATGTCGGCTCCGGGAATCACTCCGCCCGATTCGTCGGTGACGGTACCTTGGAGTGAAGATGTCTGTGCCCAAGCTTGACCAACACCAACCAAGCAAGCCATGGATACGACCAAAGCGATCATTAGGATTCTTTGCAACATACTCATTTGATATCTCCTCAGTCTCAGTGTCGTGCCTTTTTAGAACACACAAACCCAAATCGTGGCTACAAAGCAGAATTGCAATTGGTTTGGAGTTGTCCTGGCTATGACTTTTTGCATCTCTAATGTATAGATAACCAAAGCTCAATCGTAGAAGCTTCAGCCGGATACGCGGACCCAATCTATACGTCAACCGTGCCAGGGTTTTGACTTAACTGGGTTGTACCTTATAGGCTCCTCGGTGTCAGTGTCAAGCACCTTTTTTTGGGGGGTCATGTCAAGCTGCTTGTGTAAAAAGGTCGAGGGTACGAGTTGGTCGTTGTTCCTTCCAATCGAGATTGAATCGATGGAAGATCGAGTAAATGATTCTGTCGACACTCTGGACATTAACAAAGCAAACCATCGGACGCGTTCTCCGTCGAACCTCAACGAAGCAGCGTTCGATGACGTTGGTGGTTCGTAGCTTCTTCCACAGAGGCCGTGGGAAGCTGTAAAAGGCCAGTAACTCAGGGAGATCCTTCTCCAATCGATTCACCATCTTCGGATAATCCTTGTGCCAGCAACGCTTCAGCCTCCTGAAAGCTGTCAGTGCATCCCGACGGCTATCGGCCTGGTAGATGGCCCGTGCATCCTGCTTGATCTGGTCTCGATCGCACTTTCGGACTGAATTGACGATGTTTCGCATCTTATGTGCCCAGCAGCGTTGGTGCTGAGCTCTCGGATAGATCGTTTCAATGGCCGCTGCCAGACCTGCACAGCCGTCGGTCACAATCAGCTCGAGGTTATCTCCCTCTATACCACGCCGGTACAGATCTCCTAAGAGTCCTTCCCAGGCAGCTTGACTCTCTCCACTGCTGCGCATAAATGCCAAAAGCTGCCGGCTACCATCCGCTCTCACCCCGTAGGCCACCAGCATCTGCACCCGTTTCCGCCCACTCGGACGTCTTACCCTCAGACTCACTCCGTCCAGAAACAGTGTCTTCCATTCGTCACTCAACCGAGCTCGGTGAAATCGCTGTACTGCTTCATCTAGCTCTCGTGTCAGCTGCGATACCGTCTGTGCACTGACAACTTCTCCCGTCATGATCGCCACAATCCGTCCCACCGTCCGTGTGCTGATTCCTCTGAGAAACGCCTCTCGTATCAGCAACGTTACCTCGTCAGCTCGTCGTTGAAACCGTTGTAATCCCTTCGGGAGAAAATTCTTGTTCCGGCTCCGGGCAATCCGCAACCGTAACGTTCCAAAGCGGGTCACAAAGTCCCGTTCATAGTATCCATTGCGGTACTCTCTCTTTCTCTGCCCACCTCTTTCATACCATCCAAAGCCACAATAACGGTCTCTCTGCCGCTGTGATTCAGTCTCGAAATACCGTTTCCACGCCAGCTTTGTCTTGCTATACACATCTCCCCAAAAGTCTTCTTTTACCTCATCAAGGAAATGTTGGAATTGTTCGGTCATCGGTGTTAATTTCGCCATTGGGTGTAAGCTCCTTTCTTGGAGTTGGTTTTTGCCATCGCAGCGAAAAAACCAAACTTACACCCTCTTTCTTTTTACACAAGCAAAGTTACATCACCTTTTTGGGGGTTTGGCGAGCAAATGAAATATCCGGTCTTGAGTCTGGGCGGGGGGAGATTGCTATCGCCAATGGTTCCAGTGCTTTACTGGAATTGACGAGGTGCTTACAATGACGAGGTGCTTAACGTCCATCCCAACCACTCCATCGGAATTGGGCATTGGGCTTACGGAATTCGAAATTCGGCCTAGTTCAGATCAAATTCGCGCGCCGGGATAGCGTTACTCCGTCCAGTAGCCATTGTGACGTATTGCGTGGTAAAGCGCAGCTCACTGCCCTGTCTGCCGATTTCCGTGGTGAACTCCAGGACCCAACGAGTGGGCAACGTGAGCTTCACAATGGCCTGAAAATTGGTGAAACTTTCCTTGAGCGTGTACAAAGTTTCCGGTTGGCTGGCGGATGCACCGTCTCCGCCTCTGCCCGCCCTGAGACGGGAACTGATTCGCACTCTGTAGACGGTGAGTCGGACCCAGTTTTCTTGGACACAGAATAAGAGATAATGAGATGTCCAAGGAGGTGGAAATGGTTCGAACGAAGAGGGTGAAGTGGAAGGCGACGGCAGGAACGGAGGGAGCCCGTAGGGCGACTGGAGTTCGGGCCGTCGGCGCCGCGCCCGGGGCGAGGCCTCTGGAGCCGGGGCAGCGTTGGAGCGGAGGACGAAAGCGGGACGTGGTGCTGCGACTGCTGCGGGGCGAATCTCTGGATGCGCTGTCGCGTGAGGTGGGCGTGGAAATCTACCGGCTGGAGGAGTGGCGGGAGCGGGCCTTGGCCGGGCTCGAGCTCGGCTTGAAGAATCACCAGGGCGAGCCGTTGGCGGAGGCGCTCGACGCTGCGAAGCGTCACATCGGGGAGCTGTCCATGGAAATCGAGCTGCTGCGCAATCGCGCCCGGGCGGCGGAGAAGCGCCTCCCTTTGGCGATGAGGAGGTCGCGACGATGAGCGAGACGATCTCCGAAGCCACGGGTCAACGTTACGGGATCCAGCGCGTGTGTCAGGCCTGGGAGCGCTCGCGCTCGGCGCTCTACGCCCGGCGGACAAGCGAGCAGAAGCGGCAGGAGGGCGAGGAACCCACTCGGCGGGGTCCCCAGCCCAAGGTGTCGGACGAGAAGCTTTTGGAGGCGATCCAGGCCGATCTGGAGCGCTCACCGTTCCAGGGCGAGGGTCATCGTAAGGTCCACGCGCGGCTTCGGATCTTGGACGGGATCCGGGTTGCGCGCAAGCGGGTGCTGCGGGTCATGCGAGAGCATGAGTTGCTCTCACCACACCGCGGACGCCAGGGTGGAACGAAGGCACACGATGGGAAGATCGTCACCCTGGCGCCGAACGTGATGTGGGGGACCGACGGAGTGCGGGTGTTCACGCTCGATGACGGGTGGGTCTGGATTTTCGCGGCGGTGGAGCACTGGAACGCGGAGTGTGTGGGGTGGCACGTGTGCAAGGTCGGTAGCCGCTTCGCGGCGTTGGAGCCGATCTCGCAGGGTCTGCTGCGCCTCTATGGTTCCATTGACTCCGACGTTGCCCGGGGGCTGGCGCTCCGGATGGACCACGGCTCCCAGTACCTGTCGGATCACTTCCTCAACCAGATCCGGTGCTGGGGCATCCGTCCCAGCTTCGGTTTTGTCGAGGAACCGGAAACGAACGGAGTTGCGGAGCGGTGGAATCGCACGCTCAAGGACCAAGCGATCCACGGGAGAATCTTCCAGAACCTCCAGAAGGTGCGTGCCGCCGTGGCCGAGTTCGTGGAGTTGTACAACAAGACCTGGCGTCTCGAGAAGATCGATTATCAAACACCGATCGAGGCACGCGAGGCGCACAAGCTACGCCAGGCGGCGTAGCTCAAACTTGTGTCCAAGGAACCGGGTGCGCTACACACTCTGTAGACGGTATGGCAGTGCCGGAACGCCTCGGTATCAAAATAGAGCCGGGTTTGCACGTCCCCTCCCTCACGGCGCCGATATCTCACCGTGTGGTACTTCTGGCCGTCCAGCTTTTTGAGGCCCTCGTACTTGAGCTTCGGCCTCCGATTCTCCAAATCCAAGAGCGACCACGAAGTCGACAGTACACCGCCGAAGAGTCCCTCTGACAGGATCTGGTCGAAATCGTAGAGAAACTGGCCCAGCTTCGAGCGCACTCCAGGCTGCACGTAACCTGTCTCGACGGTCTGCCCATCGTAAGCGACGTCTTCTCCGGGATATTCGTTGATGCCAAAGACCATCGACATGCGCAGTTTATCGCCATCGGAGAGAAGCGTCGCCGGGCCCTGCAACCGTCCACTGCCGCCGACTACAACCTCCATTGTCGTAGCGCCCTCCGCCTTCAGGCTCTTCCGCTCGTAAATGGCGTCCAGGTCTCCTAACGATTCCAGGTGTTTTTTGATCACATCCTCCGGCTTGGGCTTTTTATCTTTGGCCCGCGCGCCAACGGCAGTGAAAGACGCCACAGATACCACAGATAGGAAGATCATCAGCCACGTTGCGATACCTCTCAAAGGTCTATTCATGGGGTCCTCCGTAGAGACACACCGCAAGGCGTCTCCTTGATAGTCGATATCATCAATAATCAATGTTGCCCATCGTTGCTCATTGCTGGCCCATCCGGGTTTTAGTCCGGCCCCACGGGGGCGTATCACCCTATTGTGTCTTTTGTCCCTGGAACCGGCGAACCTGGAATCTGAGCTCCTCGCCACCACGCCGCACGCTGAAAACAGCCTGTGCCATTTCCCCACGACTGATGCGGAGAAAAATATTCCCGAACTGGGCCTTATCCGGTTTCTCCCCGTTCAGCGATATGACGATGTCGTCTTTACGCAAACCGCCCAGCCAAGCGCCGTCCCTCCAGCTCACCCTTTCGATCAGGACGCCAGCCGGGACGGTTGTGACCACCATGCGAATCGGACTCAGGCCGACCCATATCGTATTAGGATTCGCCTCCGCCAACTCAGCGGGAAGCTCTTTGATCGCTGGGCCATTACTGCCGGCCACATCGACGTTGCCTGCATTGTCAGCCGGGTCAGCCGGGTCAGCCGGCTCCTCAACAAACACGGCGTCGTGCGTTTCGTTCTCCGCTCGGAGCTGTTGTTCCCAGCTTTGCAGCTGTCTTGCCATCTGTTCTCTGGTCTCTTTTGGAACGAGCGTTTCCGGGGCATACTTCAGACACTTGCGAAACTCATCCATGGCCAATGCGATTTCCCCTTTTTGGGCGTCCATCATTCCCAGAAAGAAGTACACCGTGGGGAATTGCTGCCAATGCCCTCCCTGTTCCAGAAAGCGAAAGGACTCCTCGGCAACCTCGAACTGACCCAAATGGTAATTTGCCAATCCATCGTAGTATCGAATCTGGTGCTTCGTGGGATCCAACTCTTTGGCCCTGCCGGTCAATTCCACCGCCTTACTCCATTGCTCCTTTCCGACCGCCATGCGAGTCAGCTCGATATAGGGGCTGACGAAACTCGGATCCGTATCGATGGCCTTTTGAAACGAACCCCGCGCAGCGACCGGATCGTCCAATCCAAGCTGGGCATGACCGAGGAGGTTCCATGCAGGGGCATACTCCGGATGCAGCTTGACTGCTTTCTCCAGTTTTTCTCTCGCCTTGGAGTAGCTGACCTGCTCGCTTTGCATTTCTGTCCGAGCTTGTTCGTAGGCTTTCAATGCCTCGGTGCGTATCGCGGGTTTCGCGCTGATCGTGTTTCCGGAGGGGCGCGACGTTGGTCTCAAAACGATCGTGCCCACTTCCGTCTTGTCAAACACGCTACGAAGGCCCAGCAAGATACGCTCCGAGGTAAAACCGGGACGTCGTTGAACTCGAAGTTCGCAATCGGTGAGGTCGATCTCGCCAATCCCCCGCAGGGGACTGTTTCCGAAACTCTCCTCTCGGGTAGTCGGATCGTTCGGGTCTGCCGGTATAACTATGCCTCCCGAGGGGTCGGGGATTCCGGCCTCCGGGGCCCCCGTGCTTGCATCCGCCCAAGTTGTCCGCGTGCCTTCGCCCACCTCTATAATAAAACGCCCCTTGCTATCCAGAAAAACCTGCTGTCTTATCTGGTTGCCGCACAGCAACTCGACTTGCTGCATTCCCTCGGGGGGCTTGCCGTCTTCTAAGGTGACCGTTCCAGTGAGGTACACTTTTAACCTCTCTGCGGTCTTGACGCTTTCTCCGATACCCTGATCTTGGGCGGCGGCTGGCGCTTGAAATGTTACGAGAAGGATCCCGTGAAGGAGGATGATGATCAAGAAACGTTTCTTTCCAATCATTATATTGTTGCCCATTTCGTGCCCAAATGACGGGTTCAAGTTCTCAGGGAACTTTTGGCCGTTGAGCCGGCGAGCTCGCATCGAGTCGGGATAGCCGTCTTCGAATTGAGCCGATTTCTTCAGTCCAGGTTACGCTGCTACCTGATTATCAGTTTACAACTGTCGCCGTGTCAGATCAAATCAAACGCAGACTACTTTCGATCGCTTTTCAGCGGCATTCGCGAATGATTAGAGAACCTGGAATCTGCCAATACGTGCTAGAATTGGGCGTCAACTCTGATGGAGGGTAGTGAATGAAGAAGGATGTCAAGAAGGATGTCAACTACGATCGAGCGAGCGGTGGGCTGGTGCGCAGCGCGACCCAGAGCGACATTGAGGTGAAGCCAGTATTCGGGCCTCAAGACGTCGAGGGCGTCGAGTATGCGAACGATCTCGGCAACCCTGGTGAGTATCCTTATACCCGGGGCATATACAAGAACATGTACCGGGACCGGCTCTGGTTGAAGTCCTTCATCGTCTGCTACGCCACGCCGGAGGAGACGAATCGCGCCTTCAAGAAGTACATCGATGCCGGCCAGACCGGATTGAGGGTCTTGACCGATACGTCCACGCTCTCGGGTGCCGATCCCGATCATCCCCTGGCCCGCTACGACGTCATGTGCAACGGAAACCCGACCTTCGCGTTGACCGAGTACGAGACCATGCTGGACGGCATCCCGATGGAAAACATCGATCTGGAGTCCGCCAACTCGACCCCGTCGGGGAGCTTCTTCACCTATATCTTTCTTGTCTCGCTGCTGGAAAAACGGGGACTGGAGCTCAGCAAGCTCCGTGGCACCAACATCAACGATCCGATTCACGCCTACATCGTCTACGGCACTCCGGAGTTTCCGTTTGATCTCGCTCGCCGGGCCAATCAAGACCTGATCCAGTTTGGCAACACCCACACACCCAAATGGCACCCCTGTACCCCGTGTGGCTATGACATGCGGGACATGGGAATCGATTCGATCCAGGAGGTAGCGTTCGCGCTCGGAAACGCCGTTCAATACTACGGGGATGCTCTTGCCAGCGGCAACCTCGAGGTCGATTCCATGCGGCCGATGGTGTTTTCCATGAGCGCCGAGAGTGACTTCTTCGAAACGGTGTGCAAGTTCCGCGCGATTCGGCGCATGTGGGCCAAGATCGTCAAGGAGCGATTCGGCGCCACCAACCCTCGGGCCATGGCTTGCCGCATCGGCATCCGGACGGCCGGCAATTCGATCTACCCTCAAAAACCGATCAACAATACCGCGCGGGTCACCCTTCAAATGCTGGCCGCCGTTCTCGGAGGAGTGCAATCGGTTGATCCGTCGGGAATCGACGAGCCTTTTGGCCTCCCTTCGGAGGAGTCGCGCATCTTCGAGCTCGACGCGCAACATATCATCACCCATGAGGCCAACATTCCGTTGGTCGCGGATCCGTTGGGCGGTTCCTATTACGTCGAGTGGCTCACGAATCAGATCGAAGAGAAAGTCACGGCGTTACTCGACGAAGTTGATACTCGGGGCGGCATGTGGAAAGTGCTCGAGTCGGGGTGGCTCAAACAACAGTTCGACGACACCACCACACGAGTCCATTCCGAAATCGATGAGGGAAAACGACCGATCGCGGGGGTCAACTGCTTCCGCGGACCGGACGGGCCGATCAGCAAGCTCATCAAAGACAGCGCCTACAAGGTTCCCCCGGACGAGAAGCGCTATGGGTCGATTCAGCGGGTCAAGCAATTGAGAGTGTCGCGTGATAAAGAAAAGGCTGAAAAGGCGCTGATCGATCTAATGGAGGCCGCAAAGAAGGGCGAGAATATTGTCCGTCCGGCCATCGAAGCCGCCAAGGCTTACGCCACGGTCGGGGAAATGATCGGGGCCATGCGACTCGGTTGCAACTACTCCTACGATCCGTACGAGCTGGTGGATCCGCCCGCCTTCCTGAAAGAGGTTGTGGCTTAAGAAGCTGTCAGCTTTTCAGCTGTCAGCTATCAGCCATCGGCTTTCAGCTTCTCTTCATACTGGTGATTTTTTGGTTAGGGAAAAGGTCGGTCAGAGGATTCGCGTCATCATTGGCAAAATCGGCTTCGATCCGCACGATCGGGGAATCCTGGCTCTGGCGAAGGCACTGCGCGATGCCGGCATGGAGGTCATCTTCCTGGGGAAATTCAAGACGGCCGATCAGGTGGTCAAAGCCGCCATGGACGAAGACGTGGACGTGATCGCGCTGAGCGATCATTGTGGGACCATGAGAGTGATCGCCGCGGACGTCATGGAGCTGGTCAAGAAATACGACGCCATGGATATCTGCGTCGTCGCAGGTGGAGTGATTCCCGATGAAGACATTCCCTTCCTGGAAGGGATCGGCGTGACGGGAAACTACAGCGCGGGTACTCCTTTCAGCGAGATCATCGAACACATCGAAGGCAGGGTCCGTACTGAAAGGCGCGGACCGCTTGCCGCTGACCGCTCACCGCCGACCGCTGACCCCTGACCGCTTTCCGTATAGTGCCGTCTGCCAACCGCCCTTGGATTTTACCCGGAAATAGTTGGATCGCAGATCATACACTGAGGTATGGGAACGTTCAGAAAGCTGCGTGTTTGGCGGAAGGCACACAAGCTCACCTTGCTGGTCTACGAATTGGAGGTCACAATTTGTGACCTCCAATTCAGCTGCCAAAATGGGGCTACGCAACAGACCCATGCCTTTACCGAGCAAGGCTCTCTTAAAAGGTCCTTGGCTCATTCGTAGGACTCAGAGTTTTCAAGAACTGCGTACCGCCTGTGACCCTCTGGGCGCATGGGGGTTGTGGGCGATCTCTTTAGGGCTTGTCGCCGGGTTGTCGCTTTTCGCGGAGTCGTTCGTCGACGACGATGTCACCACATCGCCTCCTCCTCATCTTCGCGACCTTGCCTCACAAGCCCCACCCGCAAACGTTACCGTATTTACGAACAGGAGTACTAAGGCCGCAAGTTCACCCAGATTGGACTTCCCCAGGCCACCTGACTGTCCTCCTGAACCATGCGGACATAGTAATAGCTGGTTCCAGGGGTCGGCTCCTGATCCAGAAAGGTCAAGGTCACGTCCTGCCGGTCGGGAGCTGCCGTATAGATGATCTTTTCATTTTTGATCACTTCCACCTGTGCCACCGGGCTGGTTCCTACAATCCGAATCTGAAGAGGGGGTACTTCGGATGAATCAAACTCATCCCCCATGAAATGCTCAGCCATTCGAACGTCGAGTACGATGTTGTCGGTAGCCCCATACGTGTGGCGTTTCTGAATGGCTTCGAAGATGGCCTCTCGAGTCGGCTGCTCCGTGAAAACCATGGCGTAGGAGATATGGGTGGACCAGTGATCGGAGCTGGCTATGGTACCGATACGATAGCCCTTTCGATAAGCGTTCCAAACGAAGCCCGCTTCCTGATAACCTCCGATGGGCCTATCCTCAGCAGACCGTGCGGCCCGCGGCCCTCCCGGGTGTTCGTAGGAAACCCGGTCTCCCTGAAAGATCTCCACCACCGGCTCCACCTCGGGGTCGTTGTCACGCCAATCGGTGCCCATGTTCGATGCCGTTGTGTGAGGAATGGAGATACCTCCGGTCTGGCGAAGTGATTCATACAGCAGCCGCGTATCGTCGTCCACCAGGGTCTCATGACGAGCACCGGCTGGTCGACGCCGGTTGAAGTCAGCCCGGGTGAAAAACGACACCACGGGAACGCCACGACGTGTGTGAAAAACGTTTCGATGCCCTCCCGGAAACGAAACGCTACGCTCGTAGGCGTAAAAAGTAGTGAACTGGCGTGGGATATTATAGAGATCGCAACTCTTCTCGGTCAGCCACCACCAGTACTCGTAGTCGCCTCCGGCGTTGTGGTCGGTGACGGCGCCGAAGTCCATCGCGGCTACATCCAGCATGTAGCGATAGAAATCGAACAGAGAACCTTCGATCATGCCTCCGGCGGTATCCTCCGACAGTTCTGTATGACGGTGGAAGTCCCCCCGCACGATCCGGTTCTCGACCCCATGGACGAAGGATCGGTAGGAACGGATCGTCGCTACGTCGTCTGCCTCATTGAGGTGGACCGGAGCTATCTCGATCTCTTCCGGTGCTTCCCATGCCTTCAACTCAGCCGCTCCAGAGCCCGTCTGCATGGGGATTCGGGCCGTATAAATATTCCCCGCAACCGGGGCATGAGATCGATTCGAGAGCCGCCCATCCGCCGGCCACACGACCCACAGGCTTCCGTCGGGCGCCCACGCCCCATCGGAGCGCATGGAAAGCCGGCCCCAACTCTCCGGCAGCGCCACCACCGGCGACCAGTGATCCCCTTCATAAAACGTCACTGCCTGTTCCCAGTACCGGGAAGACTCATGAGGAAAAGTGGGAGTCCACTCGCCCACCTGATTCCAGAGGTGAAACAACACACCGACTCGCCCGGATCCTGGATCGACGAGGAGCTGAGGGGAGTCGTGGTCGTGTATGCCCACCTCTAGCAAAGCTGCCTCCAGGTCCTGAACGGGGACCTTTCTCTGTTGCCCTTCGAAGACTGTCAGCTTCAACCTACGAGATTCGTAGAGGCGAGCCCCTGGTGACGAGGGGTGTGTCAGCCAGGTGTTCCAGGTCTCCCGGCCGTGCTCCAGCCACTGGGGATCGGTAGTGGGACCACTGTCTTTCCCCCAGTTGCTTCCTCCCTCATCCCAGGCTACCCAGACCCGACCCTGGCCGACAGCCACAGAGGCATGAGCTTCGAACCTGGCCGTGTCGGCGACAGCGATCTCCGGGCCCAGATGGCCATTCACATAGCTGCGAAGGAAGACGTCATAGTTTCCGTTTCGATAACTGTCCCAAACGATATGGGCTCGGCCCTCGGCATCGACAGCAATCTGAGGCTCCCAGTCGTTGGCGGGGCTATTCGTCACTCGGATTTCCTCCGACCAGTCAGCTCCCTCGGAGCGGCGCAGAAAGATGTCGGAGTTGTCCCCGCGAAAGCCCTGCCAGACAATCCAAAGGCCCCCTTTCGAGTCTGAAATCAGATGATGATCGATGTCAGGGTGAGGGTGTGAACTCAGCCGGATCAATTCCAGCCAGCGATTCTCTTTTTCATCCAGGGCCCGAGCATAGAGATCGAAGTTTCCGTCCACTTGCTGTGACCACACAACCCACAGCCGTTTGTCTTTGTCCAGGGCGACCTGTGGTCTCCACACGTCTCCCGAGGTGCCCGGAACCCGAGTGAAGGTTCTCCAGCTTCCCTCATATTTTGAGAGCCGGATCTCCTCGGCCTGCCCACTGTAGGATTGCCACACCGCCCAGGCCGTGGTTTCGTCAAGAACCGCGATCGACGGATAATCATCATCTCTCAAGTCGTCTGTCAATTTGGAGGTCGACTGGAGCCCGTCTACTCGAACTCCCTTATCCAGAAACTCCAGTACCGTACCGGGCCCGAGCTCATTGATACGAAATGAAAAATCCCCTCGATTGGTGGCGACCTGGATGCGCGCGTCAGGCCCTCCCTGGCCCCGCAACAGAATGCCCTTCTCTTCGGGTCTTTGGGCTCGGCCATAGATCGTCTGTAAATCGAAGGCATGGAGGGAGAGACGATCTTCGGGACGAAGCAGCCAGCCCTTGGATTCTGAAATCTCAGCTCCCCGGACGGTGACCGTCCCGGTCCACTGCTCCTGCACTCTCTCACCATGTCCAAAGGAGATGCGTAGAGAAAACGGTTCCTGCGGGAGAGTGGATTGTGGGGTCTGAAGAGTCGACTTGACCGTGGTCAAGCCTACCGCCGCGATAACCAGCAGTACCGCACACACCAGAATTATCTTAGGTCGCATCCCAGGACTCCTCGAAGATAAGCGCCGTACCCTCTACAGAAGAAAGAAAACGATTGCGATACCCGTTCCCAACACGAGCCTGATCGTGCCGCTGATGATCTTCCTGGTTTGGATCCACATATAGACCCATACTCAAATGTACAATCTGAGTCTCACTTATTTCCTGATGACATCCACGAGCGGAAGGCGCTTGACGGAAAGCGCTCGACGGACATTGCCTAGCGCTACTTCAAATACCGATCGAAAAACGCAACCATCTTCTCCAGGAACACTTCGTTTTCTTTCGCATCGTAGGGCACTCCGAAGGAGCCTTGGGCCGACTGGCCCCAATAAAAACCATGCGGCCCCTTTGGTGCAAAGTAAGTGTCCACGGTCTTGCCGTGCTTTGTCAGAGCCTGGGCCAGGTCCTTGCTGAAGCTGATCGGAACAGAGGCATCCTGCTCTCCGTGCACCAACAGAACCGGGCACTTGGTGTTTTCCGCTCGGCTTATGGGGTTGTACTGCTGGTATTTCTCCGGTACTTCGTCCGGCTTGCCCCCGAGCTGCTCGACGACTTCCTTCATGAACACATTCCCGGGCGCGCGTGCAGCCCTCTTTCTCGTGTGATATCCGGCAGTCCGACAATGCTCATACAACTGGTCCAGGTAGTAAAGGCCGGCGCAGGGAACCGCCGCCTGCACAGGGGCGCGAGTCGCAAGCTCGAACGCCAACTTGCCCCCGTGGCTTCCTCCAATGACTCCGATGGCTTCTGGTTTCACGTAAGGAAGCTGCTTGAAAAACTCGTACGCCGCGACGACGTCCCGGTATTCCGCGACCCAGTCGCCGGCACGGTAATCGGTGCCCAGAAGCGCATAACCATGCTCTACGAGTAACTGGGCGGGAGTGCCCTTCAAAACGGTGTTGCGTGTGCCGGCGAGGTTGCCACCGAGTCCTCCGTGGATCATGATCACTCCCGGAAAAGGTCCGGGTCCGACCGGTTTGCGGATGAACCCATAGACGAACAGACCGTCCCGAGCGCGAATGAGGGTCTCCAATACTTCGGAGCCGTCGTCGAGCTTGCGTGGCGAAAAGTCGAACTTCACCGGCTGGTTCTGACGAGCTTGCTGTGCCGGGACATTCCCACATAGCAGCAGCCCTACCGCGATCACGATGAACAATCTCGCTGCGAGAACGTGTGGTGGTCTTTTCATCAGTTGTTCCTCGAGAGCTTTCAGCCTTCGGTCAACAGCCATCCCGTGAAAGTATCGACCACGACTGCTTCTTGAAGACTCACGCCTCATTTGTTTTCTTGGCGACGGAATGTCCGTCATTGCCGACAATGACGGCATTGTATGACACGCGGAGACGGAATGCTTCTCAAAGTGTCGGATCTTGACCGGAATTATTTGCTTCCCTACACTCTCCCGAACCCTAACTTTGCGTTTGTGAATCATCGAGGTCGGTGCTATGAAAACGCGATGGAGTCTTCTCGCCACAACTGTTCGAGCAGTGCCGCTTCTCGCGCTCGCTACCCTTGTCTCTGGCTGCGCGACGGAGTCCGGGCTGCCGGAATTGCCACCCGTGGCGGAGAGCCCGAGGCCACTGCCCAATTCTTCACCACAAGAGCAATCCGTAGACTCCGCCATGCTCGAAACAGCGTATCGCCATGCCGAAACGCTCGGACCCCTCTTTAGTCTTGTCGTGCTTCGCAACGGGACGCTCATCGGTGAGTCCTACTTCAATGGCGCCAGTCCGGGTACCGCGTACAACATAAAGTCGGTGTCAAAGAGCATTCTGTCGGCATTGGTCGGTATTGCAATTGAAAAGGGCTTCATCGAGAGCGTCGATCAGCCGATCGCTGGTTTCTTCCCCGATTACTTTCAACCAGCGGAGAAGACGTTCGATGGCTGGGCTTCACTCAAGCTCGACACCGATGCACAGAAGCGAGCCGTCACCGTTCGGCACCTCCTGACCCACACTTCGGGTTATGCCTGGGAGGAAAACAAACTGATCACCTCAGCGTGGTTTTGGAGCTCGGACTACGTGCGTTTTTTCCTGGAGCTGCCCTTCGCGGGTGAGCTGGGCGAGAGATTCATCTACACGACCGGCGGGACGCATGTAATCTCGGCTCTCATCGAGCGGGCGGCGGGTATGAGCACGCTGGAATTCGCCGACCGGTATCTGTTCGAACCCATCGGGATGAAGGCCCGGCGCTGGGATCGGGCGCCGGAAGGGAACTACATCGGCGGGGCCGAGGTACACCTCACTGCCCGGGACATGGCTCGATTTGGTCTCCTGTACCTCAACGAAGGGTTGTGGAGACTGGGGGCTTCAGAGGGTCGGCAAGTCTTGCCGGTCGAATGGGTGCGAGAGTCGACCAGGGAGAGTGTCCGAGCGAACTATGAATCTGGCGCCGCAGAGGAGGTCGCCGAGAGCTGGTCCTGGTCGTACCTCCAAAGAGGTGACTTTACCGGCTATGGGTACCTATGGTGGCGGCGTTCTTCAGGTGGCCACGAGACCTTCGTCGCGCTGGGCTACGGCGGGCAGTTCATCGTCGTGATCCCCGATTTGCAGCTGGTCATTACCGCAACTTCGACCTTCGACCCAGACAAGAACCCGGATCGCATGGCCCACTATGTCGCTTTCTTCGACCTGATAGACGACCACATCCTCCCATCGATCCATTAATCAAACGATGATCATCAAAAGATGGGGTCAGACCCCATTCTCTCAAAAATCAGGTCGCGGATGTAGTAGTGACTCAGGCGCATGGACTTGACCGAGCCGGTGGAGTCACGTTGAAATTTGAGGGCGAGGGACTGCGCGGAGAGCAGGTCAGCCACCTCTATGCGGGCCTGAAAGACATCCCGCAAGAGTGGCACCACGCGATACCGCTGACTTCCTTCGATACCCGGTCCAATACGCAGAATTAACACGTTGTTTTTGGCGTTGTTTTTGGCGTTGTTTTCGTGCCGGACGGAGTAGAAGACGTCGAGCTCGGCTGAGTAGTAGCGGCCGGTGTAATCGTTTGGGTTCCGCAGCTCGCCGTTTTCGCGAACCGGAACAAATCGCTTCATGCGAGACCAGTCCAGGTCGTGGACCAAGAGATTGGGTTGCACGCCGGAGCCTTCCTCCACTTCGATGCGAAGCTTCGGCATGTGCCAGCGTGAATCGGATTGGTAGTGATCCTTGCGACTACGGATCAGAACGACGTTTCGCTCAGCCTGCAGGAAGGTGCAGGAAAGATCGGTTCCTTTCTCTGTGTGGAGCGTCAAGAAATAGCCGCTTTCTGCTTCCGCGTAGGCACCGACCAGTCTTGAGACCTCGGCTTCAGGGATCGAAGGGTTTGCTTTGAAATACTCGAGCTCCCTATCGGCGTTCTGATCGGACAGCACCCATCGGTGTGGATTGTTTTTCGACCGCAGAAAGGCGTCGGTCATTCCCCGCGTGATATGCCTCGGATCGATGCCGCCCAGGAGGTTGCTGAAATGGACGACCGTGAGATCGAGGCGCGGGTAGTAGACGTACTCGGTTCCGGTCAGTCCCGCATGGGACCACCCTTCGAGACCACGGTGCGAGACCACCCGCATCCCTAGTCGATAGGGGGATATCTGCCCATCCGTGAGTCGGAACGGCTGGATGAGTTGGTCAAAAAGGGAGTCCTGCGAGCCGGACGACTCGGTAGACTTACGTCCTTTGCGCAAATGTTTCAACCACACGATGATGTCTTCCATCGTGGTAATGAGCGAGCCGTCCCCGGAAATGGGGACGTGGATATCGACCAGAGAGAGTGGCCCGCTGACACCGGGGGCTTGAAAGTAGGTGGGGGCCTGTCGATCCAGGAACTCGAAGTAGTGAGCGTTCGTTGCCGTCGAGGTCATTCCAAGTGGCTCAAATATAAGCTGGGACATCGCGTGGGGAAAGGGATCCTTCGTCACGGCTTCGATGATCCGAGCTAGCATGCGGTAGTTCGTGTCTACATAGCGAAAGTAAGATCCCGGTGCGTAATCCAGTCTGCTCTGACGCTTGCTCACTTCGTACATCGAATCCAGATCCAGCGGGCCCGTGGCCCCCGCCAGAGACAGAAGAATCTCGTCCTGCCAGAGACCGGACGTCATCGTCAAAAGGTGCCGCAAGGTCAAGTGCGCGCCCATATCGGGAAAATCCGGGAGGTGTTTCCGAACAGGATCGTCGAGACCGAGCTTGCCTTGCTCTTCCAATAGCAACATGGCATGGGCGACGAAGGTCTTGGTGATCGATGCAATGCGGTAACGGGTGTCCGGTCTCCACGGAACGTCGAACTCGCGATTTGCGGCACCGTATCCTTTGAGGTGAATGACTTCTCCCTCGAAAAGGACTGCGCTGACGCCGCCCGGGCTGTGAGGCCGGTCATACGGCGCGAACAACGAGTCGATCGAGGCTGTGAGATCGGGCCATTTCGAAATCAATAGAGCATCCTCCGGCATCTCTTGCGGCTCGCCGGCAGCATCGACGGCGCCCATTGGGTAAGCCTCGTGGGCACCGATAACAAGAAGAACAAACACGAACCAGCGATGAATGGGTATGGAAGAACCGTTGCGCACCGCGTTGCTCCCGTACTATCACGCCTGCAGACCTAAACTGCTGGCCTTTTGGCAGTACCTTCAATCTTCAAGGAGAATAGCTCCAGAGACTAACTCAAGCGAGCGACAAAAATACATCAAGAAGTGTGTAAGATGGTAAATACTCTGAGGGCGGATAGCTGAGCCGCAAAGCGGGAGAAAGGAAAGAGCCCTTGACGAGAATGTTCCTTGCGCTCATCTCTCTGGCCGTCTTTCCGGCGGGCGGGATAAGTCAAACCAGCGGCTTTTCGGATTTCGTGTTCGATCTCGTGGACCTGGAAAAGCTGGCTCGTGTCGATTACACGCCGGCCAAGATGGTGTCGAGTTACGATCGGACCGGGGCCAATGACGACGGTTTCAACCCGGCCCGGCTCGAGGGCGTTACCTACACCATTGCCGATTTGAAGGGACCAGGGGTCATTCGGCGGATGTGGACAGCGCGGCCGAGAGGGAAACTGCACATCTACCTCGACGGTGACCCGAAGCCCATCGTGAGTGTGTCGGCTCACGATTTTTTCGCAGGACGCAAGCACCCGTTCCCACGCCCGATCGTCGGGCCCATGGGGAGAGGCTATTATTCTTATTTTCCCATTCCGTTCGCAAAATCCATCAAAATTCAGTTAACGCCGCATGAGGGTGAGGATCCTGCTTCTCCTTACGGCGGCTACCATCAGGTCAGTTACCAGCAGCTCGATTCCGGCACACCGATTCACTCGCTGCGGCTACCGCTTTCCGCGACGGAGAAGGCGTCACTGGCAAAGGTCTTGGACTTGTGGCGGAACCCAGGAAGGGATCCCAAAGAGGTTTCCACCGATCAAGTCACGATCGAAGACCGGGTCGAAATCGGGTTCACAGGGCGGGCGATCCTTGCCGACCTTCGAGGCGCGGGTGTCATGGATCGCCTTCAACTGAAGATCGAACCGGCGAGCTCGGATCTGCTCAGAGACGTCCTGATCAAGATGCAGTGGGATGATCTGAAATCAGAATCGGTCGATAGTCCCCTGGGAGATTTCTTCGGGAACGGGTTCAGTTTTGTTCCCTATCGATCACTTCCCACGGGCTTGACCGAGGAAGGGTTCTACAGCTATTTCTCCATGCCGTTTGCCAGTCGAGCCAAGATCAGTCTCGTCAATCAGAGTCGAGACACCGCCATCACTGTCGCCTATCGCCTGACCTATCACAAGACCTCCGGGATGCCGGCCAACGTCGGACATTTCCACGCCAAGTGGCGGCGCCAGGAAGCCGTAGCGGTGGACATGCATCGAAAGAACCAGTCGGCTGTGCACAACTATACGTTTCTCGACGTGCGCGGGTCCGGCCGGTACGTGGGCGTCAACCTGAATCTCTTTAATCGATATTTTTACTGGTGGGGCGAAGGCGATCCCATGATCTTCATCGACGAGGACACATGGTCTCCCAGCTTGCACGGAACGGGAACCGAGGACTATTTCAATGACGCTTGGGGCTTTCACGACACGATCGAGCTCGACTCGCTCGACTCGGTCGACTCGGTCGACTCGGTTTCCACGGGCCTGGACAAGGACGCGCGCCAGCAAAACGTCAATCCGACGTCGGGAGTCTTGATTCCGGGGATCGGTGCGGGGCAGTACTGGGGACCGAACGTCGTGTTCATCTTTCACATCGCCGACTCCATTCCGTTTCGTGAACGGGCCCTGGTAACCGTCGAGCACGGCAGCGAAAACGAGATGACCAACGACTACGCGAGCACGGCCTATTGGTATGCCCTCCCGGGAGCGAAGGATTTCTTCACGATGCGGCCAGCCAAGGAACGCCAGGTTCCGTCGCCGGAGGAGTGGCCTCGATTGCGGGAAACGAGCCTTCAAGCTTTTGGCACGGAAACACGCCAGGAGCTGTCGGACGTCGCAGCCGAGGTTGAGGACCGGCCAACCGACGCCGTCTTGCACAGGCCTCGCGTCCGGTTGCTGCGGCGCGTTTTGCGGAATTCGGAACTGCTGGGACTCTCGCCCGCGCTTGCCGGACGCATTCAACGACAGTGGAGCGCCGCGCGGCGTCAACCAATGGAAGAACGCTGGCCCATACTGGATCAAATCCTGCTAGAGTTGGGAAATCCTGGACATTCCGGTCCCAATCCTGAGAACCGATAACCTTTCTTGCCGGGTGACGCATGGATCTGAAGACTTGGACCCTTACGGACAACTCACGAGGTATCTGGGAAGAGAGCTTCCGCCTCTCGGCGGCGGAGCTCGACCTTCCATCGGGGTTGCAGTGGACGATCTCGAAGCGAACGCTTCGCGGAGGTCTTTGCGATGGTGTCGACATCATCGAGGTCGACAACGGCGCGATGAGCTTCAGCATCCTGCCCACACGGGGGATGGGAATCTGGCGTGGCGATTGCGCGGGAGCTCGACTGGGTTGGGAGTCGCCGGTCCGAGGTCCGGTACACCCGCAGTTCGTGAACCTGACCGACCGCGGCGGATTGGGCTGGGTGGCTGGTTTTGACGAGTGGATCGTACGCTGCGGCCTCGACTCCAACGGCGCCCCAGGCGAGGATGTCATTGTCGACAACAACGGCAATCCCATGCCCGTGACCCTCGGCCTGCATGGAAAGGTTGCCAATCTGCCCGCCCATTTCGTGGAATTGAAGATCGGTACAGAGCCCCCTTTCGAGATCGAAATCGTGGGACACGTGCGCGAAGCGTTTCTTTTCGGACCGAAGCTGGAGCTACATACCCGGATTCTCACCCAACCCGGAACAGCCAAGATCAGAATTGATGACAGGGTTGTCAATCGAGGAGCGACCGCTGCGGAACTGCAGTTGCTTTATCACTGCAATTTTGGTCCCCCCTTCCTCGACGCCAACGCGAAGCTGCTGGCACCCTTCCGTGCGGTCGCCCCTCGCGATGCCCGTGCTGCGGAAGGAATGAGCGAATACGACGCGTACCTGGGCCCAACTCCCGGCTACGTCGAACAGGTGTACTGGTACGAGCTACTGGAAGACCCAAGGGACGGCCGAACCGTGGTGTGCCTGCAGAATTCCGCAGCGGATCGCGCGGTCGCGGTGCGTTTTGATCGCCGTCAACTTCCGTGCTTCAGCCAATGGAAGAACACGGGGGCAATCGCCGACGGTTATGTGACCGGGTTGGAGCCCGGGACGAACTTTCCCAATAATCGTCGCTTCGAACGCGAGCAAGGGCGCGTTCCGATCATCGACGCGGGAGAAAGCTACCAATCCGTGCTCGATGTGGAAGTATACTCGGGCGCGGACGCCGTCGCGGACGTCGGGCGCGAGATTGCGACGTTGCAAGAACAGGCGGAGCCGATCGTTCACTCGACTCCCGCGCCCGGGTACTCGGACGTGTAACTGCAATCCCCGGTGCCGAGGCCAGCGCGTGTTCGAATCCTGGAGCGTGCGCGCTGCGGACAATTGCATATGAGTAAACACACCGATGCCTATCGGCGGATCGAGCATCTGATCGCGGACGACCGGTGCGTCATCCTGGATGGTGGCGGGGCCACGGAGCTGGAGCGTCTCGAGATCAAAGACTATCACCTCAGCGATCACGGCCTCTGGGGCACAGGATCTCTGTATCAAGTTCCCCACGGGGCGCTGGAGGTCCATCGCCGCTACGTGAAGACGGGGTGCGACCTCATCACGACGATGACATACTCCATCCTGGGCGCCGCAGACGTCGAAGCGGAGCGCAAGCTCAGACACACGGATGCCGGGCATTGGATGGACGTGGCCCGGCTTGGAGTCCAGCTGGCCCGTCAGGCAATCGACGAGAGCGCGCGAACTGATTCCTGTGCGGTCGCTTTTAGTATCAACGGTGACGTCCTCAGTACCCAGCATCTGGATCGACTCCAATTGCTGGTGCGGGCTTTCGAGCAGCAGCCCCCGGATCTGATCGTCATGGAGACCATGTCGCTCATTCGCGATGAGCTGACCTTTCCTGCCGTGGAAGTGATGCTGCAAACCGGGCTTCCCGTGTGGTTGAGCTTCCGGAGATGCCGGCATGGGGTCTGCGGTGTTTACGGTCAGCATTGGGGTGGACCGGAGGGGGATCTCTTCGGTCGCACGGTCAGCAAGTTTGAGAACATGGGCGTCGGCGCGTTGTTGATCAACTGTCTCCCGGCGGATCATGTGCCGGGTATGATCTCCTGGTTGCGTGACTTCACGGATCTGCCCTTGGGTGTGTATCCCAATCTTGGCCGCTATCTGGATCCGGGCTGGAAGTTCGATGAAAGGGTCGGCCCGGAGCAGTTTGGCGAGCTCGCAGCGCAGTGGAGAGAGGAAGGAGCCCAGATCGTGGGCGGGTGCTGCGGAGTGACCCCGGAGCACATCACCGCGTTGCCCGACAGGCTCTCCAGTTTGAAACGGGGAACCCGTCGCGTTTCGACCTCCGCCCATTGGCCGCTCACCTCCCCCGGCTCGGTAGTTGAAAGGAGTGGCCGCGGAGTGCAACCCCTCGGAGTGCAACCGTGGAAAGACGAGGAAGGCCGCTCGCTCTATCCTCTCACGTTTCCCGAAATCGTCTGTGATCCTGGCGTATTTCGGCCCACCCAGGGGAGCTTTTTGGTATGGAAGCATCTCTATCGCACGGAGGCTGGAAAAGGGAAGCGTTGTCTGGATATTGGGTGCGGTTCGGGTCTCCTGACCATCCAGTTGGCCAGAAACGATGCCGAACATGTTCAAGCCATAGACGTTCAGCGGGAAGCGGTCGCCAATACCATGACCAACGCTTTCCGCAATGGTGTCGCCGACCGCGTCGGCGGCGAGGTCATCGACCTCTATACCTATTTGCCGGATCACACCTACGAGTTGATCGTCGCGAGCCTGTACCAGATGCCGGTCGATCCGATGGCGGAGTCCACGGGACACAGGCCGGCAGACTTCTGGGGACGGAATATGTTCGACCACTTGATTTCGATTCTGCCGGGCCTGCTCGAAAAAAATGGCGTGGCCTACGTCATGCAGATTTCGGTCTTGAGCAAGCACCGAACCGCGGAGCTGATGGCCAAGGCAGGGCTCGAGGCAAGAGTGGTGGACTATAGCTTCTTTCACTTCACGCCGGTGTTCGAGGAGAACATCGATCAGATCCGCCGCGTCGAGGAGATTTCCGATGCCTTCCATTTGTCCTTCGCCGAGGAAGACGTGATGGTCATGTATCTGCTCGAAGTGAAGCACGTTTAGAGCTTTCGGCTTTCAGCTTTCGGCTTTCAGCTTTCGGCTTTCGGCTTTCGGCTTTCGGCTTTCGGCTGGAACCAGACGAACTCACGCTTCCGGTGCTTTTGCAACCCCCGACTTTCGGTTTTGGAGTTAGACTAGAAGTAGACGCTGCGCGGCAGTGCAGCAAGCTGACGGCTGAAAGCTGAGAGCTATTCGGGAGCCTTCCCATGTCCACACAAACAAGGCGATCTTTTCTCAGGCGTTCCGCTGCGGCTGGAGCCGGCTTCGCGGTCTGCGGAGCCAAGTCGTATGCTCGCATAGTCGGTGCCAATGAAACGATTCGAGTGGCGGTTTGTGGAATCAAAGGGCGGGGGGCCGCTCACATAGACGGTTTTGCCGAGATCCCAAACGTGGAAGTCGCCGCGCTGGTCGATGTGGATAGCACGCAGTTCGGACAGCGGCTCGAGCAGCTCGAAAAAATGGGCTACCGGCGGCCTGGCTGCGTCAGGGATGTCCGTGAGGTACTCGACGATGACAGCATCGATGTCATTTCCATTGCCACCCCAAACCATACCCACGCGCTTTATACCGTATGGGGGTGTCAGGTCGGAAAGGATGTCTACGTCGAGAAGCCCGGAGACCGGCCATTACTCGGCGGCTCTTTGTCATCTGGCAAACATCTCGTTTCGACTGGGACGTGCGGTGCCGTTTGACGCGACACTCGGGGGACTGCCGGGGTGCGACAACGAGCAGGTCGCCGAAGCGTTTCAAACCCTCGTTGCCAATTGCGCGGCTGTTGGCATGGACCTGAAGCGATCGAGCTATCAGCAAGGGAAAACGCTGGAGTTCGATCCGGAGCGGCAACGTTTCCCCCACGACATCGAAGCCAACGCCATGCTCCGGCGCTTCTATCGCAAACCCTTCGAGGTCCCCGACCACGTCTGAGCGGGCAGCAGAAAGCGGAATGATCCAAACAACGGTTGTTGGAAGTTACCCGGCCCCCACTTGGCTTCGCGCGATGAGCAATCGCGAGGCCCTGTGTGATGCGATGATGGCGGTCATCAAGACGCAGGAGCTGGCGGGAATCGATCTCGTTGCCGATGGGGAGCTCTATCGGTGGGACATCAATCATGCTGCAACGAACGGCATGATCGACTACTTCCTGCAACCGATCTCCGGCATCCGGACGTGCTTGACGCATGAGGAACTCACCGAATGGAGGCTTCAGGGTGCGACGCAATTCCGATCTCAGCCGCCGGGGATTGTGGTTGGAGAGATTGGGGCCGGTTATCTGAATCTCCGGGCCGACTACGATCTCTATCGTGGGCTGACCCAACGGCCCAAGAAGTTCACCGTGACGAGTCCCTTCATGCTGGCCAGGACGCTCGCCGACAGTCATTACGGGGAGTTGGAGGCGCTCGTGATGGCCTTGGCTGAAGTTTTGAAAGCGCAAGTGGCCGAGATCGATGCCGAGGTCATTCAAGTCGACGAAGCGCACGTGACAGGCAGCGCGCAGCAAGGACCCATTGCGGCTGCCGGGATCAACCGCGTCCTGGAAGGCGTTGCGGGTGAGAAGGCAGTTCATCTCTGCTATGGCAACTATGGTGGCCAGACCATCCAGAAAGGGACCTACAAGAAGCTGATATCGTTTCTGAACGCGCTCGATGCAGACCACGTTGTGCTGGAGATGGCCCGGCGCCCCGATGCTGAGCTGGGGATGCTACGGGAGGTCCAGTCGTCCATCGGCCTCGGTATCGGAGTGATCGATATCAAGGACAACGAGGTCGAGCGTCCGGAAGAGGTCGCCCGGAGGATCGAGCGGGCCGCTGCTGAGCTGGGTCCGGAACGCATTCGCTACGTCCATCCCAATTGCGGATTCTGGATGTTGCCCCGCTCGGTCGCCGACGCCAAGATGCGATCCCTGGTCGCCGGCCGTGATTTGTTTGCCGGGACCCTGGCATAATACAGAAATACATAAATATGGTAATATGGGTCCATGAAGACAACGGTCGATCTACCGGATGAGTTGCTCACGGCGGCCAAGAAACGGGCCGCGGAGCTGCGAGTCCCTCTTCGTGAATTGCTTGAAAAGGGCTTGCGATCCCAATTACGAGAGTCTGACCGGACACGACCCGGGCGCCGGAAGATCCGATGGGTGATTGTCGATGGGGGCCTTCCGCGCGGATGGAATGTGGCTGACCGGGAAGCAATGCACGAGAAGCTCCGCAGAGACAGATGATCGCTTTAGATACCAATCTGCTCATTTATGCCCACCGTTCAAAGACGCCACAACATCAAGCAGCGAAGCGGGCGATCCAAAATGCGTGCTCTGCGAATAGAGGCTGGGGTATCAGCCTGCCGTGCATAGCCGAGTTTTGGGCAGTTGCCACCCACCCGTCTGCGCTTGGTGGTCCCTCGACCGGAGCTGACGCTTTGCGCTTCGTGGACTCGATGATAGATGCGGGGGCGCAGATCTGGGTGCCGGGTCCGGGATTCCAGCGGAGATTATTCCAGACGGCAGTCGACTTGGAGGTTCAGGGAGCGAGAGTTTTCGATCTGCAGATTGCCTTGGTTGCCTTCGACAATGGGGCGAGCGAAATCTGGACGCACGACGCGCATTTCGTTTCCGTTCCAGGGCTGAAGGTTCAAGATCCCATTCTTGCGAACTGAGAGAGGTAGCGCTCATTGCTTGGTGGCAGCGGGGAAAAATATGGTGAACTCTGTCCCTTCCCCTACCTCACTGTCGACTGAAATCCAGCCACCGTGATACTCTACGATCCACTTCGCGATCGACAGTCCTAGCCCGAATCCACCGCTCGAACGGGAGCGGGAGGGATCCACCCGGTAAAAGCGATCGAAAATTCGGTTCAACTCTTCCTTTGGGATGCCCCGACCGTTGTCGGTGATTTGGATGCGCGTTCCATCGGGAATCTCTTCAACCAGGACCGTTATGGAACCTCCTTCGGGTGTGTGCTGCGCTGCATTTTCCAACAGCGCGGTTATCATGCGGGCGAGCGAGGGTTCATGGCCTTGGATGGAAATCCGGTCCCTTGGTTCATGAAAATCGATGGCCTGACGAGGTTGCGGACTACTGTTCCGAAAGCGTTCACAACTGCTGCGGACCAGGTCTGAAAGATCCACTGCAGTCATGGTCAACGGGGGAGTCCCATGGTCCGCACGAGCCAGGACCAGAAGATCTTCGATCAACTCAGTCAGCCTCTCCGCTTCTGACAGAATCTCGGACATATCCCGCCGATAGTCCTGCGCCGTTCGTCCGTGGCGTAGCGCCAGCTCGGTCGTTGTGCGGATGACGGAGAGCGGCGTGCGAAGCTCGTGGGACGCATCGGCAGTGAAACGCTCCAGCTTGGTGAGGGATGATTCCAGGCGTACCAGCATGTTATTAAAAGCTGTAGCGAGACGTTCGATCGCGTCCCCTGTATGTGGAACTGAAAGTCGGGTGGAGAGGCTCTTCATACCCGTCCGAGTCGCCAATTCCGTGATTCTATCGACCGGTTTGAGGGCCGAGCGGCTGATCAAAAACCCGCCGGCGAAACTGAACAGCAAGGCGAACGGAAAGGTCCAAAGGACCCAAAAGACAAAGTGATTGCGAGTTGAATCCAGGGCTTTCAGGGAGCTGACCAACAACACTTTGTAGCTGCTTCCAAGTACTGGAATCCTCCCGGTCAACGTCCGATAGGGGCCGCTGATGGTTTCCACTGTCGAGTAACTGTCGGGGGACGCCTGTGGCTCTCGCCACGGAATCATCGGAGGGGCGCCAGAAAGCGCCTCGGTGGGAATGACCTGCTCGCCTGCTTCAGTGCGAATTTGAATCAGATTTCCTTCCGCAATCGTTGCGACGTACTCCATGAGTTCTTCCGCGACCGGGCTTCCTTCGACCGACGTGGCAACCAGCTGGCTGTTTGCGTTGACAGCTTCAACTTCTACCAACCGACCGTTCTCGAGCGAGTCGGGCGCAAGGCGACCCTCAAAACTTGTACGGGTATCGAAGACAAGGCGCGTGCCATTTACTGTGAACGACTTGTTTGCAAGGTCGAGCTGAGTAACCATACCCTTGAATTCTACAGGGGATTCATTGCCGCTGATGTCAGGTCGGGCGCCGCTGAATTCGATTTCGACAAACTCGACGAGCTCGTCGAGTCTCTCTGCCAGCAAATCATCGACGGCTGAGCGCATGCTGCTTTCGATGCCGAACCACAAGGCGACGCTCAGCGACGCCAGGGTGGTAAACAACAGCAGCGAGTACCAGGCTGTCAGTCGGTATTCGATGGAGCGCCAGGCAATCATTTCTCAGGCTCCCTCAAACAAAAGCCGAATCCTCGAACCGTCAAGATGAGTCTGGGACCCCCATCGACCTCCACCTTACGACGCAAGTTACTGACGAATACATCAACGGTGTTCAGCTCAACCTCCGAAGTGTGGCCCCAAACCGTGTTTAGGATGACGTCCCGAGACAGCACTCTTCCGGGGCGGCGCATCAGGAGCTCGAGCAACTGAAACTCTTTCGGAGTCAACGATAGAGGGCGAGTCCCAATTCCTGCCTCGTGAGACGCTGGATCCAACCACAAATCAGCAACCCTCAACAGGGGCGGTTGGGGGACGGGGCCGCGACGCGAAACGGACCGAATGCGGGCCAAGAGCTCTTCGAAGGCGAAGGGTTTGGTCAAGTAATCGTCGGCGCCGGTGTCGAGACCCACAACGGCGTCACGAGGGGTATCTTTGGCCGTGAGCATGAGGATAGGGGTTTGATTCTTGGTGGCGCGCAATCGTCGAGCCACTTCCAACCCGCTTATTTTCGGCAGCATCAGGTCGAGCACGATCACGTCGAATGCCCCGGCCCTGGCAAACTCGAATCCCTCCCGACCGTCTCCAGCGATGAGGACACTATGTCCTTCGGCCTCGAGGCCGCGCTTCAGCAGGGCAGCCATTCGAGAATCGTCCTCCACCACTAGAACCTGCATGGTTCCTCCCCCCGAATGGTAACAGGAGGATCCTGAAGGTTGTATGAACAAGGAACGAGATCTGGCTCATGCTCAAATAGATGAAGTTTGGGAAAGGGTTTCGAAGACGCTTGTAAGTACAATAACCCTTTATGGATCATCTTCCGAAGAGATTTCCTTCGCGATGAGCTGGTCAGCCGAAGACTTTAGCTCGACCTCTATCTTTTGTCCGACTGCCAGATTTGCTTTTTTTTCGAATTCGGTCTCAGCGTTCCAGTGAATCCGGAGCCCTGCAATGGAGAACTGCTTCGTTCCGGGATCAACCCGATCGACCCGGCCCTCGATCTCGTGCTCTGGCTCGTCATCCTCGACCGTGATTCGAATCGCGTCAATCATCCCGCCGGTGCCTGGCTTGCCTTGCACCTCGACCGCCATGCCGACACGCAGGTCGGATAACTCGAAGTTCTTCTCCGACTCCTCGCCTTCGACAACCGCACCCTCGGTGAGGATGGTTACCAGCCCATCGAGCAACTCGATGCTTGTTGTGGATACCGATGAAATGGCGCCTTCGACTTCGACTTCATCGATGGGTTCCTGCGCCAGTGCAAAACTGATCAGGGCTATTGTCGCCGCCATCAACAATGAGCTTGTTCTCGCTACCTGAATTCCGCCATACATCACTACCCTCCCTTTGTATCCGAAGGCTACCGGGCCGACGATCTAGTGAATTATGGGCCACAAGGTTGAAGATTTCGTGAAGTTTTCGACAGTTTGAGTAACTCCATGACTCTTCGGGCAAAAAAATGATGCGAGTTCTTCAGGAAATCTTAAGAGTACTTCGGTGTAATGCGTACGATGTCGATTGCCGAATTGCGAACCTTGACTCTGAAACTGCCGACTGCCACCCCGCTGATCTCACCCTTACGGGTTTCGATCGTGCTGCTCTCGCTTTGGCATTTCGCCTTCAGCGCCGTGCTCAATGCACAGGACCCGACCCCGCCTCCGCGCCCCGCGTCTCTTTGTGACACATCCCCGACACTGGCGGATTTCCCGAAGGAGCTGGCTTGCAATTTCCGGAGGCTTTGGTCAAAGGACAACCTGAGACCGTTTTTAGTGGGGGTAGCCGCGACAGCGGCTGCCATACCAGCGGACTCGCACGTAGCTGGCTACTTTGAGGATACCTCCCGGCTTCGAAACTTCGATACCGTTGGCATACAGATCGGAAGGGCTTATGTCCTGGGTTCCGCAATCGGCGGGTTATTCTTGACTAGCAGAGCGACGGGCAACAACCGGTTTCGCCAAGCCAGCTATTCTCTGGCGCAGGGACTAGTGTTGAACGAGGCCATGACAGGTGGAATCAAGGTACTGACGAGAAGGGAAAGGCCAGACCATTCGAATCGCTTGTCCTTCCCCTCCGGGCACACCTCGAATTCATTTATGTGGGCCACGGTGCTTTCGCATTACTACGGGAAAAAGGCCGCCATTCCGGCCTATGCCGTTGCTGCCTACGTTGGGGCCAGTCGACTGAAGACCCGTAAACATTACCTGACCGACATCATTGCCGGCGCTACGTTTGGCTACATCGTGGGTCGAACCGTCACCAAAGGCGCAGAGAAAAGCAGGAACCGTCGATTTAATTGGGGAGTAACCGTGCCTCCCGGAGGAGGAGCTGCCGTTATCCTCGAGATCCGTCCCCGCTGAGTCCATTGCAGTTATTCCCGCATTAGGCCAGATTCATCTTCCTTGGTTGGGTTTACTCCCGTCCGGGCCAAGCCCCTCCCTCTTTCCGCCCGAACAGTCTGCTATAGGTTCACTAGACCGACTGGGTTATATTGAGTGCCCGTTTGCTTGCGTCCGTTCCATGGTCGGGGTACCGAGACCCTATTGTGTAGAATTCCAGACGCCCCGCCAGAGCGGCTCGCACACTCGCGCGACAGCACTCGCGCGACAGCACTTGCGCGACAGCACCGACGGAGCCTGCGGCGGCTTTCTGGAAAGGAAAGACATGAAACCAACCAAATCGGTCCTGACCCTCGCGATGGCCTTGTGTCTCTCATTGATTTCTGCGGACTCCGGCCACGCGGCCAGCGAGTCCGCGGTGCGCTCCCGGGCGCAGGCCATGGAGTCTGCCCGGCGGGAGGAAGTGATCTATGGAAGAAAGCACGGAGTCGCTTTGACGATGGAGGTGTTCGTGCCGGAGAGTCCGAAGGGACTCGGCTGCATCCTGGCTATCAGCGGGGGCTGGGTGTCGCATCGCGGCCGTTTCGCTCATCCGCTCTTCACCGGCATGATCAACCAATTCTTGGAAAGCGGCTACACCGTTTTTGCCGTCGTTCACGGCAGCCAGCCGAAGTACACGATTCCCGAGATTCTGGAAGACATGCATCGAGCAGTTCGGTTTATTCGTTACCATGCCAAGCAGTACGGCGTGGATCCCGATCGATTGGGAATCACCGGTGGCTCGGCGGGCGGACATCTGTCGCTCATGCAAGCAACGGCAGGCTTGCCTGCGGATGCCGAGGAGGAGGATCCGGTCGATCGCGAATCGAGCCGCGTGGCCGCCGTGGCCTGCTTCTTTCCACCCACTGATTTTTTGAACTACGGGCAACCCGGAGAGATCGCACTCGGGCGAGGTATCCTGAAGAACTTTCGGGCTCCGTTCGACTTTCACGAGTTCGATTCCGAGATTCGATCCTACGTTCCTGTCCGGGATGTCGCTCGTATCCTCGAACTCGGCCGGGAGATTTCTCCGATCACACACGTTTCGGACGATGATCCTCCGACGTTGATCATTCATGGCGATGCGGACAAGCTGGTTCCCATCCAGCAGAGTCAGCTCATCGTCGAAAGATTGCAGCAAGCCGGGGTTCAGGCCAAGCTCGTGGTGCGAGAGGGCGGGGCGCATGGTTGGCCGAACATTTCCGAGCACATTCCCATGCTGGTCGACTGGTTCGACAGCCACCTGATGGAAAAGGAATGAACGCAAGACTCAACTGGAACAGCCGTCACATCACCGGAGGCTGGCAGCAGGCCGGCAACGCCTTCTACTACGGTCTCGGTTTCGAGGACGGAGATTTTGACAGGGCGCAGATTGGAATCGGCGTGCCCCTTCTCGATGGGAATCTCTGCAACGTCCATGCCTATGAGCTTGGTCGGCGCATCGCAGACGGATGCAAGGAAGCCGGCCTCATCGGCTTTCCCTTTGGAGTGCCCGCCGTCAGCGACAACATTACTCAGGGGCACGAAGGGGGGAGCAGTAGTCTGGCCTCCCGGAACATGATCGCCAACGCAGCGGAATGCGTCGTGAGCGCGCATTGTTACGACGCGCTGGTCGGGCTGCATCACTGCGACAAGAACGGGCCCGGTTTCGCCATGGCGCTGGCGCGGCTCAACTACCCCGGCCTTATCGTCAACGGCGGAAGCATCATGCCCGGTTGCCTCGGCGAGCGCGACATTACCATCCTCGATGTCTACGACTCCCAGGCCGCGCTCTCGGTCGGAGCCATCGAACAAAGTGAGGCCGACAGTATTCTGCGCTTGGCCTGCCCCGGACCGGGCGGTTGCGGCATCGCCGCTTCCTTCAACACCTGGGGGATTGCGCTGGAAGCCATCGGGTTGAGTCTGCCGTTTTCCAGCTCCATTCCTGCCGTTGCAAAGGAGAAGCTCGATGAATGCTTGGGTGCAGGAGCGGCGGTGCGCAAGCTGCTGGAACTGAACTGTCGTCCTCGAGATATTCTGACGCGCAAGGCATTCGAGAACGCCGCGGCAACCATTGCCGCCATTGGCGGATCTACCAACGGTGTTCTCCACTTGCTGGCACTGGCGCGCGAGGCGGCGGTAGATTTTAGCTTGAGGGACATACAACCGATCCTGCGCCGCACACCAGTTTTTTGTAACTTTGCCCCCCGGGGCACGCACACGATGGTCGATTTGCACAGGATTGGCGGAACGCCTCTGCTTCTCAAGCACCTGCTCGATGCGGGCATTCTAGACGGTTCTTGCCTGACGGTCACCGGTCGCACGCTGTCGGATAATCTTGCGGAGCTAGGCAGTGTGCCCTCGAACCAGGAGCTCATTGCCCCGACCGATACTCCGTTCAAGGAGTACGCCGACATGCAGATCTGCTTCGGGAATCTGGCGCCGGAAGGGATCGTCTTCAAGGTTTCCAGCATGCAGGACGCGCACTTCAAGGGACGCGCGGTCTGTTTTTCAGACGCGAAGGAGATCGTCGATGCCGTTGCAAGCCGGAAAATACAGCAGGGAAGCATCATCGTGCTTCGCGATCTGGGACCGGTGGCGGCCGGTATGCCCGAAGTTCTGGTCGCGACGGCAGCGCTCGCCGTTCCGGAGCTCGATGGCAAGGTCGCGTTTCTTTCGGACACCCGTGTTTCGGGAGTGTCCCATGGTGCCATCGGAGTACACTGCTCGCCGGAGGCTGCCGTGGGCGGCCCTATTGCTCTGGTCGAGGACGGCGACGAGATATCCTTCGATCTGCTGGAAGGAGAGATCAAGCTGCACGTGAGCGACCCCGAGTTGAAGAACAGAAGCTCTCGGTGGTCCCCACCTGCCCTATCTCACCAGCGAGGCTACCTGGCCGACTTCAGTGCCTCCACGGCCCAGGCCCACCATGGCTGCGTGAGCCACCACTACCACCCAAAATGTAGGCCGCCCACGCGGTGATAAATGGGGACGTCCCCCACGTTTCCTGGTTTTTGGGGATGCAGTTCGCGAAAAAAACTAGGAAACGTGGGGAACGTCCCCAGTTTTCTTCCTTCGCAGGATAGCTTGCGTCAACAAGCCCACAATGGCCAGCAGCACTGCCACAATGGTCCGAGGCCCCGCGTAAAACCCTGCCGACGGCGTGGCAGCCAGTTTGACGACCTTTTCGAACTGGGGGGCATTTTTTCTTGCGTGCTCTGCGAAGGCACTCGTCGCCATCACTTCCAGTAGATCGCGTCGGCTTCGATAACGAACGACCATGATCTGATTCCAGCGGGTGGCTCCCTCGTACTCCATCAGGTTGACAATCGCGTTTCCCCCCGCCACAGGATGCCCCGCCCGGGAGACGAGGTTGAACAACTGGCGCAGTCCGGCTTTCCTGTCGATGGATGGTTCGGACGAATCACGATTCTTCACGAGATTGACCACAAAAAACTCGTTGCCATCGTCCGTTTCTGCGAAGCGTCGAACCCGATCCGACACTCCCGGGTCGTCCGGGTAGTTTTGGTCCGCAAGTTCGACAACACGCGCAACCTCCTCCGGGGCCAAAGGATCTCCCGCGCCTCCGTACCAGAGCCAGAAAGCACCATAGACAACGAACAGGCTCAGCCAGGTAATTGGAATCGGGGAAAAGAATCGAGAACTTTTTGTTGAGCCGTCTGCTGCCGTTTCCGTTTCGTCGCCGGGCGCGGCCTCCGGTTGCAACGGCGTTGCCGAAGCAGTTTCTCCCAGATGCCCTGCTGCCACTTTTTGAATGCGGTATTGTCCCCGACGCTCGAGCCAGCCCGCCGCGACCGCAAGCGCCAACAGGGCGACCGCCAATCGAAGGAGGAACGAAAGGATCTGGGTTCCGGGGTCCGAAGACTGGGTGAGGACGGCAACAAGAGCCGTTGGGAGAAAGGCAACGATGGCCGTGCGCCATAAGATTGCCCAGGCAAAGGCTGCGGCCTGGGGCCAGCTTTGACTCGGTTGGTTTTTCATTTCGTATTCCTTCACGAAGCCTCGCCCACGGCGTGGGCGACCTATCGCACATGCAACTCTCAGTCTTGCATTGTAGGTTTGCGAAAAATAGGGGTCAATCAGAGCGTCTTGTAATTCGAGGTCCGGGCCTGTAAATTGATGAACCCTGCATCGATCACGAATGCCTAGACCGGCTCGGCACGCGAGGTTCCGGGCGGGAAGGTAGGCCACCCTTTGAAAGGTTTTCATGAGTCCATCCAGCAAACGCAATGATCTCAAACCGGTCGATCGAAGGGATCTCAGGCTCGTTCCAGAAGCACTGCGTTGGTGCGTCGACGAGCGCTGGCTTCCCTTCGAGTCCACCGAAGAGGTAGAACCAATTTCAGGTGTCGTGGGTCAGGACGATGCCATGGAGGCGCTGACATTTGGCCTCGAAAATTCCGGGCCCGGTCAAAACGTGTTCGTGCGCGGGCTGACCGGAACCGGACGCATGACCCTGGTTCGCAAGCTGATGACCGAAATCCAACCTTCCTGTCCGCTGGCGGAAGACCGCTGCTACGTGCACAACTTCTCCCATCCGGACCGCCCTCGGCTCATTACTGTGCCTCGGGGACATGGGGACCAATTGCGCGCACGGGTCCAGCAGCTGGTCGATTTCATCGGCAACGAACTGGTTCCGAGCCTTGCCTCCGACACGCTGCGTGCCCAGAAGGAAAAACTGGATGAGGCGGTGCAGGAGCGAATGCGCCAGATGGGAGATCCGTTCGAACAAGAACTGAAGGAAGCGAAACTCGCCGTCGTGCCCATCCAGGTAGGCCAGACCGTCCGTCCGTCCATTCTTCCCGTCATAGACGGCAAACCGGCTCCGATGGAGCGATTTCGGGAACTTCGCTCTCAGGGTGTGATCACGGAGGAGGACGCGGAACAGCTGATCGAGAAAATCACGTCGTTCGAGAAACGCTTCAAGGAAGTCAGCGAAAAAATCCAGGAGATCCAGGACAAGCATCGCAACGCGGTTCAGGACCTGTATGATTCGGAATCGCGGTCCTTGCTCGATCGATGGGTCAAAGGGATCGAGCAGTCGTTTCCCCAGGAATCGGTCAAGACGTTTCTGGACGAGTTGATGGACGATCTGATTCGCAATCGCCTGAAAACCTTGAAGGACGACCAGGAGTTCACCGCGCTCTATCAGGTCAACATGGTGCTGAGTCACGACGCCGGCGAATCGTGTCCCATCGTGGTCGAGAACACGCCATCGCTTCAGAAGCTGCTTGGAAACATCGAGCGGGAATTTGTCGGCGGCGTGGTCCGCTCGAATCACATGATGATCAAGGCCGGCTCCATACTGCGGGCAGACGGGGGATTCCTCATACTCGAGGCACGGGACCTTCTTGCGGAGCCTGGCGCGTGGAAGGTGTTGATCCGGACGCTGCGAACCGGCAAGCTCGAGATCGTTCCCTCGGAAATGACGCTCTTCTGGTCGGGTCCGGTCCTCAAGCCCGAACCGATCGACATCAACGTGAAGGTGATTCTCCTTGGGGATCCGGACCTTTACTACACGCTGGATGCCTACGATCGAGACTTCGCGGACCTGTTCAAGGTCCTGGCGGATTTTGACACCAGCATCGAGCGCGATGAAAATGGAGTTCTCTACTACGCGGGGGTCATATCCCGAATCGCCAAGGAGGAGGGACTGCCTCCCTTTTCTCGCGGCGCCATTGGCGCTCTGGCGGAGCAAGGGGCCCGGATTGCGGCCAGTCAGAGTCGCCTCACGACACGGTTTGGACGCCTGGCCGATATCGCGCGCGAAGCGGCGTTCATTGCCCGGAAGGAAGCGGAGACTCGAGTTACGGAAAAAGCTGTGAATCGCGCCATCGAGCGCGCGAAGCGCCGGGCCGACCTTCCGGCACGCCGGTTCCGAAAGCTAGTTTCCAAGGGGACGATTCGACTCCAGGTACAGGGCGCCGTTGTGGGTCAAGTCAACGGTTTGGCGGTCACTCATGCCGGGCCCCTGACCTACGGATTCCCCACCCGGATTACCGCGACGATCGGACCGGGCACGGCCGGAGCGATAAACATCGAACGGGAGTCTCAGCTTTCAGGCGCCATTCACACGAAGGGCTTCTACATTCTTGGGGGCCTCTTGCGCCACCTGCTCCGCACCGACCATCCGCTCGCGTTTTCCGCCTCGGTGGCTTTCGAGCAGAGCTACGGTGGCATCGATGGGGATTCTGCCTCGGGGGCGAGATGTGTTGTTTGCTGAGTGCCCTGACCGACGTGCCGCTGCGACAAGATATTGCCATGACCGGCGCGATCGATCAGGTAGGCCATATCTTGCCGGTGGGTGCGGTGGCGGAAAAAGTGGAGGGGTTCTTCGATACTTGCCTCGGTCTGGGACTTTCCGGAAACCAAGGTGTGATCATACCTGACGCGAATGCGGAAGATTTGATGCTTCGTGACGACGTGGTCACCGCGTGCCGAGAGGGTCGTTTCCATGTCTACGCCGTCGGCTCGATTCATGACGCGCTGGAGCTGCTGACTGGTTTCTCCGCGGGCGGGCCGCATCCGGACGGGCAGTACCCGCAAGACACGGTGCTCGGTAAGGCCAAGAAAATGGCGAGAGCGTACTGGCGTATGGCTTCCCCAAAACCTCCCGGCAAGACTGCCTCCGAGACCGACGGAGAATCTTCCTCATGAGAGAAGAACAACGAGCCACGGAGGGACTATGGCCGCCAGACTGATTCTCCGCGTTATTCGCGTATTTCTCTGCGCGTGGGTTGCGTCTGTGCTGACGCCTGCCGTGGCTTCCGCGCAGGATCCAGCCGCGGGTTTCCCCATTGGCATCATCGGTTTGGTCCACGGTCACGCCTGGGGCCACCTTCAAAGAATGGCGGATATGCCCGGGATCGATCTGGTGGGGGTGGCAGATCCTCATGCGGATCTCCGACAGGAAGCCGAGAAGTACGCGCCCGGAGTGACGCAATTCGAAGACTATCGCAAGCTCCTGCGCGACCGAAGCCCGAAGGCGGATTGGGCGTTTGTCGAAAACGACCGCCATCTGGAGATCGCCGAGGTCTGCGCGCCTCTGGGGATCCATCTGATCTTCGAAAAGCCCATGGCCGCAAGTTATGACCAAGCCCAGCGCATGCTGGCGCTCGCGCGCGAGCACAAGATCAAGCTGATGGTCAATTACCAGATGGCATGGTGGCCGGAAAACTACACGGCGTATGACTTTGCCCGCAGTGGAAAGATCGGAAAAGTATGGCGGGTGCGTTCCATCGTTGGCCACGGAGGACCCGGTCCCAGGGGGGCGGGGGAGGTGCGCCGGGAGCGCTTCTTCGCCTGGCTCAACGACGAGAGCCGGGGCGGTGGCGCTTTGATGGATTTCGCCTGCTACGGCGCCGTCTGGCTCCGCTGGTACCTCGGAGTGCCCAATTCCGTCTATGCGGTCACGCGACACACCCGGCCGGAGCGATACCAGACCAATACCTCCTCGACAATCCTGGCTTCCTTTTCGGGCGGTGATGTAGGAATCATCGAAGGGTCGTGGGACTTGCCTCGAAGCTTTCAGGAGGCGGAGGTTTTTGGTGACAAAGGAAGTGTTCTCGTGGGAAGAGACCGGATCGAAGCCTACCAGGGCCGTGAACGTACCGAACTGGCGCCGGGTACACTGCCGGAGGGTCGCAAGGACCCTATTTCCTACTTCATATCCGCGGTGCAATCGGACGGTCCCATCGATGGGATCGTCGGAGCGGAATTCAACCTGGACGTCATGGCGATCATCGAAGCCGCGCGCCAGTCAGCGGAAAGCGGAAAACCGGTGATATTGCCGTTTCGAAGTGATCACTGAGTTACCGGGGAAAGGTGGGACAAAACGGTGCTGACCGCTCACCGCTCACCGCCTTCTTGTAAGAACACGAAGCTTCCTTTCTTGTTTCCTACGACGATATCGGTGTGTCCGTTGCCGCTGATGTCTCCCACCGATACCTGACGTCCCACTCCGGAGTCATCGTCGACGAGATGAGGAACGAATTCGGCCGCACCATCCGGTGAGCGCTTGAGCTCGAACCAGTACAGAACCGCCGGCGCGTTCGGTTCAGGATCTTTCGTGGGACCGTGGGCCCAAAAGCACTTGCCGGTCACGATGTCCTTCAACCCGTCTCCATTCATATCCGCGAGATTCACAGCGTGCAGCTGTGAAAACTTCACTCCGAATTTGTTGTCGCCGGGCTCCTTGTTCATGATCACGTGCTCGGAAAAGGATATCGTGCCCGCCTGTCTCTGCTGCTGGTACCAGGCCAACCCGAATCCGTGACCGTCCCAGGAGGTGATCACGTCGTTGAGCCCGTCTCCGTCGACGTCATAGGCATACATCTGCGCCCCGCCGCGCTGTCCTTCCGGCGCGAAGGCGGTTGGGTGGTGCTTCATTTCTTTGCCCGGCGAAAGCGAACGGGAGTTTTCCCACCATCCATCCCGTTCCAGAAAATCGTTGGTTCCGTCGCCGTCGACGTCTCCAAAGCCGAGCCCGTGGGTGAAATTGCGAAAGCGGCCCTCCGGCGATATGGCCCGAAATGTCCACGGCTCCGTGGGGTTGGACCAGTCCGGCTCGGCGTATCCGAGAACAGGCCCATGAGTGAAGATGAGCTCGTTTCTCGCGTCGCCCGTCAGGTCTCCGAAAGTCGGCGATTCGTTGCCGACAACCGGGTAGGCCAGGTGCTTGTTCCAGTCGCCGTCCTTGCCCCGCGGGTTCTCGTACCAGAATGCCCCCTTGCCGGGAAACACTTGAACGAGGATGTCGTTCCAGCCGTCACGATCGAAGTCGTCCACCCAGACGAAAAAGTTATCCGCGTACTTTCCGTCCGCCGGAAACTCCTTGCCGGGATAGTACTGATGTCGTTGTTTGAATTCCGGCCCGGCATACCAAAAAGGGCCGTATACCACGTCCACCACACCGTCTCTGTTCAGGTCACCGAAGTTGGCTCCTTCAGAGTAGTACTTGTCGGTGAGTTGAACTTTCCGGAACTTGTGCGAACCTGAAAACGCGAGAATCGAACAAAAATACAAAACCGTCCATACGAGAGCTATGTTTCGAATCATCATGTGTGAACATTTCCATCTTCTCCTTTTAACGTCAAGCACAATTGGCAACCCCCGACACGCCCCGTGACCCCAGAAAAAAAGCTGAAGCTGAAAGCTCATAATTGCTTCTTCTTCAGCACGTAAAAAAAACCGAACCGAAACAACGTGGGTTGCTTCAGCACCAGCTCGCAATGCCTTCCCTCGATCAACTCGTGCTGGACGTGACGATCGAATGCCTTCCAGTCAAATCCCAGATGGTATCCCCAGTAGGGTACGGTCGAGGGACGAAACGACTGGATGGACTTGTTCGTCAACAAACTCCAGACGTAGACGAGCTCGCTCTGGCGATCGAAAAACTTCCCGTAGGCGTTTCGCCGCAGAATTTTTCTGGCGAGATACTTGAACAGTCCCGGAAAGTTGCTCTCGTTGGGTATCGAGATGAGAATGCTTCCATCGACCTTGCACGCTCGATAGAGATTGATCAGCGCGTTCCGGCAGTTCCCGATATGCTCCATGGTCTCGAAACACGTGACGACGTCGAACTCCCGCTGCAGCAGGTGACTTTCCTCGTTCAGATCAAATCGATGAAATTCCGTATCGGGCAAATCTCTTTTCCGCGCCGAATCGAGCAGGCCGGGCTCGACCTCGAATCCGAAATACTCCCATTCGACGCCTGGGCGATTGTGTTTCTGTATCTGAGAAATGACGAAGCCATCGGAACAGCCAAAGTCAGCGAGCGTGCCCGTCGGCGCGGTTGTACTCGTCGCAATGAGCGACAGCGCCGTCTTCAAGCGGCGGCGGTGTAGAAAGGCGTTGAGGTTTGCGCCCCGGTACGATGTCTCGTGGGAATACATGGTCTAGACAAGGCCGTTGAACTGGCGGGAATATATCAGAGTAAGGATCCGATGTGCCAGGGTTATTCCATCGGTTGAAATGCCGCGAGGGAACCCGTATCTTGTTTCAGATTCAACGACTATTTGAGTGGCACACTTTTCAAGAAGAACAGGAGAATATATGAAGACAAGCAACGTCGCGAAGGCGGCTCTCGCCAGTGTGGTGGCCGTCGGACTCAGCGCCGCGGCCGGAGGGGGTATGAGCCCGAAGCCTGAGGAGAAGGAGAAGTGCTACGGGATCGCCAAAGTAGGGAAAAACGATTGCCATACCAAGAGTCATCCCTGTGCGGCTCAAGCCAAAAAAGACGGGGATCCGCAGGAGTGGATCTACCTGCCGGCGGGCACTTGTGTGAAGATCGTCAATGGAACGCTCAAGGGGAGTTGAGCGACATAGAAGGCGAAGAATTGACGGCAAAGACGATCCCTGCACGAGGGCCGGTTCCTGAAATCCGAGGAGTCGGAGTCGGCCTTCGCGCCTGTCATTATCCGCACATTCTGACTCAGTGGCCCGAGGTGCCATGGTTCGAGATTCAGAGTGACAACTACATGGTGTCGGGCGGGCCCGTGCTTGGCAAGCTGGATCTCATCGCCGAGCGGTACCCGATCGCAATGCATAGTGTGGGCCTATCGCTCGGCTCAGTCGATCCGTTGAGCAAACCCTACTTGTCAAAGCTGCTGCAGCTTTCAAGAAGGATCAACCCAGCGATCGTGTCCGATCATCTGTGCTGGACCTCTTTCGGTGGGCAATACTTTCATGAGCTGCTGCCGTTGCCGTATACGGAGGAGGCCCTTTCCCACGTTGCACGTCGAATCGAGCAAGCTCAGGATTTCCTGGGCCGGCGGCTAGCGATCGAGAATGTGTCCAGTTACCTGAGCTACCGTGGCTCCGGGCTCACCGAATGGGAATTCCTCGAAGGTGTTGCCTCGGACGCGGATTGCAACATTCTGCTCGACATCAATAACATATATGTGAGTTCGAGGAATCACAGGTTCGATCCTGACGACTATCTTCGCGGAATTACTCCGTCCCGGGTGGTCCAGTTTCATCTGGCTGGATTCCAGGACTGCGGGACGCACCTGCTGGACAACCACGGCGCGCAAGTTTCCGAGGCGGTCTGGAGCCTTTACGAACGTGCGGTGCAGCGCTTCGGTCCGGTTCCAACTTCAATCGAGTGGGATGTGGAAATCCCCGAGTTTCAAGATTTGCTCGGCGAGGCCCGGACGGCTGCGTCTATTGGGCACACGGCGGAGCGCCCGACGCCGGACCAGGGAGCCGGAAGAGATTGGAATCGAGACCAATGACGCTCGAGCAACTGCAAGCCGGATTCGCCAGCGCCCTGAGAGGGAGTGGTGAGCGCCGGAGTCTCATGCAGCAGATTGTCTCGACGGAAGGTTTCCCGGCTGAGGAGCGCTTTTCGGTGTATAGAGACGGAGCATCTGCGGCGCTGATCTGTGCCCTTGGCGAAATTTACCCGGTGTGTCGCCGGCTGGTCGGACCGCAGTTCTTCGACGCAATGGCAGCACGGTTTGTGCGCCGAACGCATTCGGTCTCACCCGATCTCGGCGACTACGGTGCCGCCCTGGCGGAATTCATCTCTGGGTTCGAACCAGCCCGCGGTCTTGCTTATCTCGCTGATGAGGCTCGACTCGAATGGGCCTGGCACAGCGCCTTCAACGGTCCGAACGTGGGCACGCTGGACGTCGCGGCTCTTGCCGCCCGGAGCGCCGCGGGAGAGGAGGACATCGTCTTCGAGCTTCCGGCGAATTGCACCCTTCTGGGCTCGGACTATCCGATCCAGAAGATCTGGCGGGTCAATCAGCCGGAATATCCAGGGGATTCCCGGGTCGATCTGGCTTCCGGATGCGCGCGCTTGATGATCTGGCGCCCGGCCGAGGAGGTCGAGGTTGTGGACCTGTCCTCACAGCACTGGGCCCTGTTGAGTGCGATCCGTGAGCAACAAACCGTGGGCCGGATCTGCGAGTCGCTGGCGGAACTCGACATTCCGTCTCACCTGTCCGAGTTTACCCGGCGCGGCTGGCTGGCCGGTTTTCACTGATTCCAGCGACGAGCATGGGTTGGTCGATTTGCCGTGAAACCGGGCCCTGGTTTCCCCATCTCTAGTATGCGAGTGCACTACGATGCAGACAAAAGGGTCGGAATCTCACTTGAGCCGGTCCGATTTGTTGTTATGCTATTAAAGTCCACCACAAGGCCGAAAGAAATGTTTCAATCTCAGTTCCGAACCATCAGCGTGACCTTGCTGTCGATGCCCTTGTTCCTGCTTGTCGTGGGCGCAATGGGCCAAATCCGTGCTCCCACCAGACCGACCGACTCGACGGGCCAGATCCGTGCTCCCACCAGACCAACCGACTCGACCGATGATGCCGAACAAGCGAGGGAGTTCGTAGTTTCGGGAAGTCGAATCTGGCATGATACCGAGATCGACCTTCAACGAGGCGACCGACTGAGTATCAAGGCTAGCGGCACGCTTCGGTATCCGGGTCAGAAGGAAAGCGGCCCCGAGGGCCTGAAACGGGGCTGGCGCGATCTCCTTCGCAACTTCCCGCTGAACGACTTCGGTCGCGGCGCCTTCATCGGACGGATTGGAGAATCGAGCGGCGCACGTCCCTTTTTTGTCGGTCCCGAACGTTCGAGTAAGGTTCGTTCCGACGGACGCCTCTACCTTGGGATCAACCAGCGGGACAGCGACACGCCGGAAGGCAGCTTTCAGGTTCAGGTCGAGATCGTCCGCGACATGGCCCCCCCGGTTGCAGTCGACGAGTCGAGACTTCCCCAACTGACACAGCGCATGCTGGATGAGCTCCCCAGGCGAGTGGTCGATGTGGACGGTACGCTCGGGGACAGGGTTAATTTTCTGATACTCGGTTCCGAAGTGCAGGTCAAGGAGGCACTGGCGGCGGGGGGCTGGGTAGTGGTCAACCGTTCGGTCAAGGATGCCTTTTTTCAGGGTCTTCTGGCCACACTTTCCCGTCAGTCCTACACGCAACTTCCGATGAGCGAGCTGATGATGTTTGACCGTCCACAGGACTTCGGCTACGCGCTGGGCGATCCATTGATGGTCGTGGCCGCCCGACATCACTTCCGGATCTGGAAGGCGCCTTTCTCGGTCGATGGCGAAACCCTGTGGGTCGGAGCCGGCACGGACGACATCGGTTTCGAGAAGGACAAGCGGACAGGGAAGATCACGCACAAGATCGATCCGGCGACGGACAAGGAACGTGATTTTATCGGGAAGTCCCTCGAGGAAACTGGCGAGGTTGCCAAACTCGACTACATGACGGCGGCGAATCCTGTCACCGAGGCCAAGACGGCTCACGGAGCATCCTACCACTCCGACGGCCGAACCCTGATCGTCGTGCTCAATCCGGATCAACAGGATCAAAGCGAAGCTTTTGCCAATATGTTCTGTTCCGTGCTGCGGGACAAGAATCCTGACAGGGGTTCGTGGGGCGACTGCTCGGAGTATCTGGAAACAAGCGCACACTCACGCGTGTCACTCGGTCCGGTCTCGAACGAGTATCGTTTGCTGATCGTCCCTGGTTTGATGAATACGTGTTTTCCCGGAGCGCCGGCTTACCGAGAGGGGCAGGAGTATCTCCGAAAACAGTATGGATTGACCGTCGACTCGCTTCCGCTACCCAACGACAGCTGTGAAGACAACGCCGATCGCATCATCGATTACATCTATGAGCAGTCGCAGGAAGACCAAAGACGGTACATTGTACTCGGTTACAGCAAAGGCGCGCCCGATCTGCAGGTTGCCTTTGCCCGCGAACCTGGGATTGCTTCCCGTATAGCCGCCTTTGTCACCGTTGCAGGCGCGTCGGGAGGATCTCCCATCGCGGACGCGATTCCTGGACAAGCCGATCGCTGGATGCGCAAGTACGGACTTCCGGATTGCAAGGGAGACCTTTCAGAGGGGTTCAAGAGTCTGAGCCAGATCACGAGACGAGCGTTCCTCGCCCGTTATCCGGATCCAATGGTTCCCACCTACTCGATTGCTGCGATCTCGGATCTGACCAACACGTCAAAGATGCTGCAGCAAACCTGGAAGATCCTTTCTGCCTACTCCTCGAAACATGATGGGCAACCCACCAAGAGTGATGCCATCGTTCCGGGAGCCAAATACCTCGGGGCCGGGATTGCCGACCATTTCGCTATCGGAATTCCGTTTGAGAACTCCAAGGAAATGGCTCGCTCCGGCGCCGACAAGAACCACTATCCTCGGACAGCCCTACTGGAAGCGATCGTCCGTTTCGTGACCAGAGACCTGGAAAACGAACCCGACGAGTGAGGGAGGGGGATGCGGAGCGATCGATTCCTCGGCATAACCGTTCTACCGGAGTACATTCAAAGCGAGACGATAGACGGCGTCCTAGACAAGCTCGTGCACACGGCTGGGGCGACGGCTGTGGCCATCTCCCCTTATCTCATGGAAGAAGCGGACGAGGCGACCGGAAATCGAGAGCCGCCTGCCGATGCCGGCGCCGGCGCGGTTCGCCTCCTGGATCGCCCGCTTTTCGGGAAGCGCGAACTGTGGGTGCGGACGGCTCCCAGTTTTGTTCCCGACCGGAAGCTCTACCTCGGTTTGCGGTATCAACCCCCCGCGGCGACCGAGCTCACCCGCAGGCACGGTCCACTTATCAACCGTTTCATCCAGGCGGCACACGCCCGGCACCTGAAGGTCTACATACAGGTACAGGCGGCCATTCCGCCAGGCTACCGGGTTCAGTTTGGTGGTCCCGTGGACGCCGATCGTCCTCGGCTGCCCGACGGCCGGATCCCCCCACGCCGCCTGGCCAAGAACGGCAGTCTTGCAAGTGCACATATCCGGGACTATGGGCATGCGCTCATCCGCGACCTTTGCCAGCACTACCCGGAACTGGATGGCCTGCGCTTCGACTGGCCCGAGTACCCACCCTACTTCCTCGATTCCGTCTTCCTGGACTTTGGCGATCCGGCGCGCGCAGCGGCGCAACGTCTCGGTTTCGACTTTGGCGCCATGCGACGCGATGCGCTGGCGCTCTACAGGAAGCTCCATGGCGGGCTGAGCGAGCGGGACCTGGATCCCTGGTCCGAGCCCGACGGAGGACGATACGCATTGCTACGCTGGGTATCGAACTATCCTGCGATTCTCGAATGGATCCGTTTCAAGGCCGCGCTGGTGGACGAGCTGCTGGGAGGCTTCCGAAGGACCATGAACGAAGCGGGAGCCTCGACCATGGAGATGCTACCCAACGCATTCCCTCCCCCGTGGACGATCGTTTCCGGGATGGACTATCGTCTTGCGGCCCGCCACAGCACGGCCATCAGCGTCAAGCTCTACACCATGCACTGGCCCATGATATTGCGCTTCTACGCCGATCAAATCTTGACGGCCAATCCGGGGTTGCCGGAATCGTCGCTGGTGCGGGCGTTGGTCTCGTGGCTCGACATTTCCGACGAGGTGGGCACGAACCGCGACGATTTTCGGCTCGATCTGTATCGATATCCTGGTCCGGAGGTTGCGCACCCGGTCGGAGCCAGGGCGCAAGCTCGCAAGATCGAACAAGCGCAAGCCGATGCCGGCGACACTCCGGTCTACGCGCTGGTTCACGGATATGGCCCCGTATCCGACTTCCGAAAGCGTCTGAGGATAGGCCTTCGCGCGAGCAAGCATGGGATTTGGGTGAACCGATGGGGCTATCTGAGCGACGAAAAACTCGAGACGATCGGAGACGCGAACTAGCTACACGTCGTCGAGTGACATGCGGAAAGCGGCTGGAGTGACCGATGGCAAGCTACTTGGCAACCAGCTACATGGTTCGGACGTTTGATCATGCAGGCTACTACGAGACGCGTCTGGTCTTGGCGCTGGCGGCCATCGCCTTCTCCGTTTATTTCGCGCTCCGGAAGCAAGATCGCAGTTTCGGGCTCATGTTCGTCTGCGGCGTGATCCTGCAAGGGTTGATGGAATACAGCTTGCTCCTGCTGCGTCTGCGGGGAGAAGGCTATTCGCTGTCGGTCTTCGGCCTTCGCCTCGACGGAATCGCCGCGTGTGTGTTTCAGGGGGTGGCCGAAGGCGGATTGCTGTGCGTGATGAGTTACTGGTGGCTCGATCTGTTCCATCGGCCCGATCAACGGCGCCAGCGCATCGTGGGCTACGTCTGGATGTGCGGTCTCATTGTTGTTGCTGCCGTTTTGGTCGGGTGGCTCGCTCGCGGTGAAGCGATTACCTCGCCACGACCGATGTTTTCCGACGGTGCCCCGGTGATCCTCGTTTTCCAGACGATCTTGATGCTGTCGATCGTCTGGCTGAAGGGTGGAAACAGTTTTCACTACCTTGGTGTTTACTTCGCAGGGTGCATGATCTACGTCCTGCTTACCTTCGAGCCGATGCATCTGCTCGGTGCGCGCTACATTGCCGAGCGCTCTTCCACGGGGGAGTTCTCCGCCGCGACCGGAGCGAAACAGTATGTCTTTATGCTCTACTCGCACCTTTTCGAGGTCGCAGGCGCGAAGATCCACTACTTCATCATTCCCTATGCACTGGGATGGCTGCGGCTGTCGGGAGCCTCGAGGAAACCAGGGATGAGTAATGTTATCTGACGTTTCTGAATTCCTGCTGCCCCGAGCGCCCGAGCGAGACGAAGGGTTCCGCCAGGAGATCACACGTCTCGCCAAACGCTCCCTCTATATCCTGGGCACGGTCGAAATTGGCTTCCCGATTCTGGCCGCGCCGATCGGCATATTTATCGCCCACGAGGACCGGCCACCCTCTCCCGAAGATGTGCAGATCCGCCTGTGGTCGATCGCCTCTTTCTTCGCACTCGGCCTGATCACCATCGCAACCGCGAAAACCGCCTGTGCCTCGAAGTTCCCGCGACTGACAGCAAGCCTGTCGGGTCTCGGAGCGGTCGCGATCCTGGTCTTTTTCCCCCTTCTTTCGTCTCCCGACGCCATCTTTGGCCAGGCGGCGGTGGAAACCGGGCTCGGCCTTCTGTTCGTTCAGTTGGTCGGTGTCGCCGTGGTCCCGCTGCGACCGATGCAGATGTTCGCCTTCGGTACGTCCATGTGGGTGTTGTACCTGGCATGTGCCGCGTGGATATCGGACTGGGCAACGGCAGCCCGGGCGTTCGAAGAAAACCACGCGCTGCATATTCTCCCCCTGGCAACCGCGCTCTGTACGGGATTGAGCGCCGTGAACTACCAACGGCTTGCCGCCACGTACCGCTCGCAGCAGCAAACCCTCGAGGCGCAGTCCCGGCTCTTTCGTGCCGAGAGTGCGGCCTCGATGGGACGGCTCACCGCTGCGCTCAGTCATGAACTGAACACTCCTGTGGGCGCCCTGCGAAGCGCGATGACCACATTGGCTTCGGTTGCGAACAAGAGAGCCTCTGCTCCGGAAGAGGAGCACCGAGGATTGACGGAAGCCGAAACGGACCTCCACCGCGTCGCGCTTGACTCCACCGGCCGAATTCAGGAGACGGTGCAGCGGATCCAGCGCCTCAGCAACCTGGACCGGCCCGAACTGCTGCCGGTCGATCTCAATGGGCTACTCGAGGATGTAAGCTCGACGGTCCGCGCAGAGGAACAGGATCCAATCGCCCTCTCGACCGAGTTTCGACCCCTACCGGAGCTCTTGCTGCACCCACAGCAGATCGGCAGTGCGCTCTCTCACCTGTTGCGACATGCCGTCCGACATGCGCGACCCGACGGGCGCGTGGTGGTCACGACCCGGGCTACCGATTCGGCCGTCGAGATCGCGATTGAAACGAGCACGAACCGGAAAAGCCTGGATCCTGCCGAGAACTTGTTCGACCCCTCGTTCGAGGTGCAAGGTCCACGGGTCGCTGCGGGAAACTGGGAACTGTTCGCCTCGCGACAGTTGATTCGGGAGCACGACGGTGATATCCGGGCAGAGGAGCCGGCTGGGGGAGGTCTGAGATTTGTGGTGGTTTTGCCGATCTAGTTGAGGCGCCTTACTCCGACCCCCGAGGACAGCTCTGTGTTTCAGCGGATGATGCCCGGATCCCTACCCTTACATAGTATGAAATCCACCCATGCCCGCGGCGTTCTGCCGTGAAGGGTCATTGAGCTCGAGGTGTCGTGTCGATCCGAGGGTACAACCAAGAGTGCTGCAGCCCCGGGTGCCGTGTTCCGTATCGAGCGGGAATGTCCTGTGTCCAGTTGCTCGGAATAGTTAGACAGAACAAAAGAATGCTGGTCAGTGCCAACCGCTGAGCCGTGAGCGGTGACTGTTCCCGAGACACACCACCCGGCACGGCCGCTGCGCCACCGCCCCTCAGACGTCCCAGCCGCCGCAGGCGCGACCGGATCAAGAGGACGATCCCGATGAGAGCCATTAGGATATTCAGGGTTTGCCCGGTGCCCAGAGCAAGTCGATGAGTCGGGTAGTCACGGAACAGATCGATGAAGATCCTCAGGAAGGCGTACCAGAACACGAATCGAGCCGCGGTAGCCCCGGGGGTCGGATTGGTCTTACGAACCCGAAGGAGAAAGAGCATCAACAAGAGGTTCTTCGCCCCGTCGTAGAGAACGACCGGATGGCGAAACCCTTCGGTGTCGGAAAATTTCACGGCCCACCATACGTCGGTGACGCTGCCGACGATCAGCCCATCGATGAAGTTGCCAATCCGGCCGATCCCCATCAACAAGGCGCCGGGGATGACGAGCTCGTCGGCGAGGGCGAGAAACGACTTCTTGTGCGCAAGCGCGAAGGCCACAACACTTGCGGCCGCGCCCAGCATTAGTCCGTGAGTGGCCATGCCACCGAGCCAGTAGGCAGGAATCAACCTGGGATTCTGGCGGTAGAATGGCCATTCGTCAAATGCCACCTCGATGAAGCGACCGCCGACGAGCACCCCGATCACCACAAAGAGACTGAGTGTGTAGACCTCGCGTAGCGTCAATCCAAGATGTCCGCGTCGTCGCCTGACGAAGAGATGGATTTGGAGGAACCCGAGGGTGAAGCCAAGCCCATACCACCAGAGGTATACACCACCAAGGTCGACCAGCACGGGATCTATTCTGTGCACGTAGGGACCGAGCATTGCACTGCCTCCATCCGACGATAACGGCGCCGAGCAATCGGTGAGATTATAGACCCGGGCACGGCGCAATGTTAGATTCTGGTGAGCACCTGAGCTATGGTAGTGACGTCGCACCGCAATTTAGTTGGCCCTTGAAAGGGTGCCGAGGCTGTCACTCGGAGGTGGCACCATGGGATGCTCTGGCAATTTTTGGGCTCCAGCTTGTCCCTGGTCTTGTTGCGTGTTCTATCGCGCATCTTCGTACAGACGCCATCGTTCATTCGGCGTTGGATGCCGTCACACACGTTTGAAATCCGGAGAGGATCCATGAAGCATCGCACTCGCCCCACAACTCGTCACCGTCTCGTGTCCGGCTTGGCGAGCGGAATCGTCTTGGCTCTTTTTGTCATCATCGGGCTCTTTGCGCGTGTGCAGCAATCCGAGGAACCGCTGCTCGATAGCAAACACGGCCGACCCTTGCTCATCGGTTCCCGCAGGCCCACGGGACCACCAAACTCGGCCGAGGCGATCTTCGACACGGTTGGGAAGAACCCCGGTTCGGCGGCGCATCCCAACGCACCGGGTAGAGTGCGGCCCGACGCGCCTGCACAACACGAGCTTGGTCGTCCCTACGATCCCGAGGGACAGCCCGGTCTGTTCGGGAACCCGATGCAACCCCTGCCCTTTCCGGAGCTCGACCCACGCTTCCACGATGCCATTCGAATGAGTGACGACTCACGTAGCGATGACTTTCCCGTCGTTCTGTCCAATCCGGAGAATCGGCAGGAAGTCTGGATGGCGTGGGTGAGTTACAGCGGGCGTCGGGATCAGATCCGGCTCGCTCGCCGAAATCCGGAAACCAGTCAATGGGGTACCTGGAACCTGGTGCCGGGAGTAACCGGCGATGTCTGGAGGCCCTCATTGAGTTACGATGCGCACGGGAAGCTCTGGGTGATCTGGTCTCAGCAAGAGCTCTTCGCCGCAAATTTTGATCTTTGTGCCCGCTGGTTCGATGGCGAGCGCTGGGGCCCTCTTCAAAAGCTGACCTCCGCACCCGGAGGGGACATCAATCTCTCGGTGGCCCGCGGACCTGACGGAACGATACATGTTGTTTGGCAAGGATTCCGCAAGGGTCAGTCGGACATTTTCTACATGGCTTATGACGGAAAGCAGTGGTCCCAAGAGGTGAGGATTTCCGAAAGCGACCGCAACGATTGGACCCCCGATATTGATGTCAGCTCCAACAACGAGGTCTTCGTGGTATGGGACACCTACGATCGAGACAATTATGACGTGCTGCTCCGCTCCATTGAGACGGGCGGGGAGATGGGTGAGGCAGGTGCAGCGCGCAAGCTGTCTCCGGTCCGGGTCGTTGCGGGGTCGGAATTTTTGGAGGCGCGGCCAAGCGTTCTGGTGGATGCCGATGATCAGGTCTGGGTGGCCTACGAAGTGGGAGAATCAGGTTGGGGAAAAGATCAGGGACACCTGATCGACCCGGAAAGAAGTCCGGGATCTCTGCTCAACATGGAGCGCCAGGTACGGGTGATGCGACTCGGACCTGAGCCGCAGGCGGCGGGACCCAACATCTCGGAGCTGTTTCCGGAACGAAAGTGGAAGGCCCTTGTGCCGAACGTTCACCAGTACTTGAGTAGCCCCCATCTCGCGCTTGATGATCGAGGGCGCGTACATCTACTGCTACGACGGCTGGAGTATGAAGGAGGAATTGCCGAGTACTGGCGAGCATACGCTCTCACGATGACTCAGGTGGGCTGGAGCGCGCCGGCAATGGTCCCTTTCAGTGTGGGCCGGCTGTCGATGTTTGTCTCGACGACGCCCACCGCCGAGGGAGGTCTGTGGGTCGGGTGCCCTCGTGACAATCAGCCGGACTTTGTGGTCTCCAGCAACCTGCAGACAGAAGCGATCATAGAAAACGTTTACGCCGCTCGCTACGAGCCGGACACGGAACCCGGGGAACGCTTTGGCGAGCCGGAGCCTACGCCCTATGAACGGAGACCCCCGGGCCACCCCGATGAAGCAGCTGATGTCGAACGAATCCGCGGTTGGCGCGCCCGTGTCGGTGGAAAGAATCTTCAGATTCTCAGAGGAGATACGCACCGACACACGGAGCTTTCCATGGACGCGCGGGGAACTCCGGATGGGTCCGTTCTGGACTTCTACCGCTACATGATCGATGCGGCCTCGATGGATTTTGGCTTCATTTCGGATCATCAGTATGGCGCGGAGCGGGAGTATTGGTGGTGGCTGACGGAGAAGCTCGCGGACCTGTTTCATTCCCCCGAGCGTTATGTGGCCATGTTCGGCTACGAGCGCTCGGTGGTCTATCCGGACGGTCATCGAAACATCATGCATGCCGAGCGCGGGGTGCCGGCTTTTCCCCTCGCCAAGGTTCCCGATTCCCCGGCGCGGAGTGCCGGATCCGTGATTCCTGATGATACGAAGAGGTTGTATGAAGAGGTGCGTCGTTCCGGAGGGGTTTCGATTCCCCACACGAGCGCGACTCGGATGGGGACGGACTGGCGCGACAACGATCCGGAAATCGAACCCGTGGTTGAGATCTTCCAGGGGGACCGGCATAGCTACGAATCCCCGGATGCTCCGTTGAAGGACATCGAACCCCAGCCCATGTCCCCGCTGGAGGAGGTGCGACCGAAGGGGTTCGTTTCCAACGCCTGGGCCAAAGGCTACCGGCTCGGTGTCATTGCCAGCTCCGATCATTTCTCCACCCATATTTCCTATGCCTTGGTCTGGACGGAGGGGCGCACGAGAGAAGCCGTGCTGGAAGCCGTGAAAAAGCGTCGGACCTACGCGGCCACCGACAACATCATCCTGGAGTTTTGGATCGGGAATCACTTCATGGGGGAGGAGTTCGCAGCGGACACGATTCCTCCGATTCGCATCAAGGCGGTGGGAACCCGGCCGTTTGCGAGTGTCGAGATCGTCCGCAACAACCAGTCCATATTTCGATCAGGAGCCAGCACGGAAGAGCTCGACATCACATATCAGGACATGGAGCCCGCATCCGGCTTGAACTTCTACTACGTCCGGGTCCAGCAGGTCGACGGCATGACCGCCTGGAGCTCCCCAATTTGGATCAATAAATAGGGACGTCCCCCACGTTTACCTAGTTTTCGCGAACTCCATTCCAAGAAAACCGGCAAAAACCGGTAAACGTGGGGAACGTCCCTAGTTTTTCGGCACAGGGCCGAGGGCCGTTTGTAGTAAGTTTCGGCGCTCGTCGTACCAGCCGGAGTATGCATTGCCCGGTAGGAACTGGTCATGGGATTCCGCCAGGAGTTGGTCGAGGCGGGCGGCTAAGCCTTTGCGCACCGGGGGATCTTCGGAGGCGAGATCGTGCATCTGGAATGGATCCTCCAGATTATCGTAGAGCTCTTCCTTGCCGCTGAGCCACCGCGCATACGTGTACTGGCCCGTGTGAAGACCGCGCCACTCGGGCCAGATCGTACCGCTCTGGAAGAAATCCCAGTGCGAAACATAATTCATCATCAAGGCCGCGTCCCGCTCCACGGAGCCGGTTCCGAGCACCACGGGGCTCAGGTCGATCCCGTCGGCCTCGCCAGGTGGAGTCAACCCAGCCAGCGCACACAGGGTCGTCAGGTGATCGAGCGGGGTCTGCAGAACATCGCTTCGGCTGGCCGCCGGAATGCGTCCAGGCCAGCGCATGAGCAGTGGTATCGAGACGGCCTCGGTGAAGGGAACCATCTTGTTCATCAAGCCATGGCTCCCGTGCATCTCGCCATGGTCTGAAGTGAAGATCACAATTGTATTGTCCGACAGACCGGATTCATCCATGTAGGTGAGCAACCGGCCCACGTTGTCATCCACGTTCTTCGCCATTGCGTAGTAGCAGCGGATTTCCTGCGGATTCCGCCGCCGCGGATGGTCCGTGGGAACATTGGGCGACCAGGGAAGTGTCTCCGGAATAGAATCGAGATAACCCCTCGGGGTAGCCTCAGGGGTCAAAGGGGGATGGGGCGGATGCGGGGCGACGACCAATAGAAAAGGCTGGGCTGAGTTGCGCCGCTCCTTCAGGTAATCAATTGCGAGATCGAATTGGACATCGGTCTCGTAGCCATCAGTCTTGATTTTTTCGGGCCGGTCCCGGTAATACCAGTAGTTCTTGAATGCCGTGTGGAAATTGTAGGCAGCCCAGTGGTCAAAACCTAGTCGGGCCGATCCGGGTGGAACGAATTCACTGTTTGGATGCATCGCCTGATACTTCATGATGGACTGGTACAGTCGTTGGCGCTCCTGGCGCCGTTCCGGGGGAAGGTGTCCCGCGTGCTTCTGGTACTGCTGCATGGCCCAGTGGAGCTCGCTATCCGGTTTGATCTGGTGCGTGTTTTCATGAATGCCGGCCGACAGATGCCATTTGCCGATAAAGCCTGAGTCATATCCCGCGGCCGAGAAGACGTTGGCCAGGCAATTCGGGTTCTGAGCCGCACTCGCGTGCACCCAGTTCAACACGAGTCCCGAGTGAGTCGGATAACGTCCCGTCAGCAGCATGCCGCGGTACGGAGTGCAAAGGGGACAGGTGGAGAGTCCCCGATTGAAAGTCATTCCTTCCTGCCCGATTCGATCGATGTTCGGAGTGGAAATGACGGATCCTCCATAGATGCCGCATACGTCGGTTCGGTATTGATCGGCGACGACGATCACTATGTTGGGTTTGGAGCCCGGAGTTGGTTCGCTGTCGGCACATCCACCAACCGAGAGTGCTGCCGCGCCGCCGCCCAAATAGCCCAGGAATCGTCTACGGTCCATGTTGCTTCTCGTGTCGGCGGCGGTATCGGTTCGGGACTGTTCCGGGATTCTCTTCATCGGCTCGAAACCTACTCTTGCTCGAGTCGTATCTCGATCTGGTTGACCACTGGCTTGACGGTGGCTTCGTGCTGCTGCACGATCTTGCGGATCTCTTCGACGACTTCGGGATGTTGTTCGGCGATGTTGAATCGCTCCGAAGGATCGTGCTCCAGATGGTAGAGCCAGGGCCGTTCCAGGAGCTTGTGCTTGCCGCCGATTTCCTTCACAGATTCGTAGAAATAGGCTTTGAAGGGTCCCTTTCGAGCGGCGAAGATATCGGTTGCCCGGTAGTAGATGAACGAATCCCGGCCGCTCGAACCGGTTCCTTCGAGGACCGGAGTGAGATCGTGGCCGTCCAGAACCCGGTCAATTGGGACAGCGGCCCCGGCCAGCTTCGCCACGGTCGGGAACAGATCGAGCGTGCTCCCCATGTCGGTTACGACTCCGGGCTGGATGGTTCCAGGGCGCCAGAAAATCGTCGGCACGCGCATGCCGCCCTCGAAGGCCTCCCCCTTGCCGCCACGCAGTAGCCCGGCCGAGCCCCCCTGCTCGCGGAAACTGAGCCACGGACCGTTATCACTGGTGAAGATCACCAGGGTCTTTCTGTCCAGCCCGAGATCGTGCAGCGTGTCGAGGACTTGACCCACGCTCCAGTCGAGCTCCTCGACGACGTCGCCGTACAGGCCGCGCCGGCTCTTGCCGGTGAATTGTTCCGAGGCAAAAAGCGGGACGTGGGGCATGGTGTGGGGAAGGTAGAGGAAGAACGGCTGGTCCTTGTGAGCGTGAATGAAAGAGACCGCTTCCTCGGCATAGCGTTTCGTGAGCGTCGGTTGATGGGCGGGCCTCTCGATGATTTCTTCGTTAAGCATCAGCGGCACATTCCAGTACTCGATCTTGGCCGGGTAAAAGCGATCGCGTCCCTTCGGCACCACGCCGGCCACGGGATCCATGTCATTGGAGTAGGGGATCCCGAAGTAGGAGTCGAAGCCCTGCTGCATGGGTAGAAACTGCGGGAGGTGACCAAGATGCCATTTGCCGATGCATGCGGTTGCGTAGCCCTTTTCCTTGAGCGCTTCGGCAATCGTGATCTCGCTCGCAGGTAGCCCGCCGCCCGAATTCGGAAAGAGGACGCGGGCCGGCTTGGCTACCATGCCGCTTCGAATCGGGAGCCTGCCGGTCATCAATGCAGCCCGGCTCGGCGTGCAGATAGAGGCCGCTACGTAGAAGCTCGTCCATTTTTGTCCTTCGGCCGCCATTCGGTCCAGATGCGGTGTCTGGATGGTCGGATTGCCGAAGGTTGCCAGGTCTCCGTAGCCGAGATCGTCGGCGAATATGATAACGAAGTTGGGAGGCCCCGGTGATTCCGAGGGCGCGGAGCAGCCTGAGCCAAGCACCGCAGTGCACAAGAGAACGAAACAATAGAACCGTAACAGCATGTTTGTACCCCTTTCTTACGGAAAAGCCTGCAGCTCTCCGCTGCTCACGAAGCTGGGTCGAGGAAGGTTGTCGGATTGGTCACCACGGCTGCCTTTGCCCGAGACCCGGATGCCCGAGATCCCTTGTGCTCTGGGGAGCTTCAGCCGGAATCGCGCCCCGTCTTCGAGCGTTCCCGCGGATTCGAATGTCGTCTCCGGATACTGATCGAATACGCCGACTTGTCGCCAGCCGTCGTCTTGCTTCACCCAGACCTTGGGCTTTGCTCCGGACGTATCAAACCAGCCTCCATAAGGACTGCTGGTTCCGTGCAGAAATACGATTTGGCGGACAGCAATCGCGTCGTCACTCTCGACGGCGAACCAGCTCTCCCCGCGGTCGTCCGTCAGAGCCAGCGCGAAGCTAGCGGGATCTCCGTCGGTGAGGTTCGTGCGCTTGCCGGCGGCCGGAAGGCCGCTGAAGGAGGGGATCGGCTGGGTGTCACAAAACGGGCAGGTCGTAAAAAAAGCATCCAGTAGTAGCGAACCCTGGGTAGAGTCCTCCGCTGCCCCGAAAAAAAGCGAAACATCCGCCGGATCTCGATTGTCGTTAGACCGCAGCCACACGGCAAAAAGAGCCGCTTCGTTCCCGGAGGAGGCAAAGTCGCGCAGGGTGATGGGGACCGAGCTTCTCGCCGACCCGGTCGCGGCATAAAAGCCGTTCACCTGCACCTGCATCTGGCCCGGCCAGTCCGCGCGGGTTTCTGGCACGGAGACAATTCGAGGATCCGGGACTTTCTCCAAACCCACCGTAGACGGAGGCGCGTCACTTGCGTTGTCCCTCGAATCGTAGGCCAGCACCAGCGGGCCGGCCATCATGGCCACGTGCCCTGCATTCGAATGTGTTCCGGGTATGGTCCTTGGCGTGAAATCGAATGTGAGCTCGATCTCATCTCCGTCTTTCCAGCTACGATCCAGGACGAAGTAGCTTCCGTTTTTGATGCTCCCTTGATATCGGATCTCGTTGAGTTGAAGCGTGGTCGGCCGACTCCACCGCGGGATACGGAGCTGAACAGCAAAACGTTCCGGCTGTTGCAGGGTCAGCGACAGCTTGGCGGGCCCGGGGCCAGGGTAAGGGCTCGTCACGCGAACTCGAACCTTCTGCCCGCTCGGTGACGGCAGGTGCGCCTCGGCTGTTTCGTAGAAGTTGACCGTGATCCCCTCCGTATTGGTCGCGAAAGCGATACTGGGGGCCAGGGCGACTCCTCTTTGGCCGCTGGACGAGCAGCAATGCACCGCGGGAGTCATCGGCTTGTTCCCGACCAAGGGCGTGTAGTAACACCACTCGGCGCCATCGTCCCGCTGTGCCGCGAGCAAATGATTGTAAACGGACCGCTCCATTTCGGCGACGTACCTTGGCTCAGCCGTCAGTCGATAGAGCTGGGCGTTGAGCTGGAGCCAGGTCACGGTCACACAGGTTTCACAGACCCGATGTCCCTGATCATTCGGGAAATGATGCGGTTCTTGAAAATGTTCGCCGACACTCCCGGAGCCGGTGATGTACCGATGGTTGGCAACGATATCGCTCCACGCGACCATGACCGGGTCCAGGTAGTCGGCGTCTGCAGTGGTACGGTACAGCTCGCACAAACCGATCAAGTTCGACATCATCTCGTAGGCTTTGGCGTTGGCCGTTTTCCGGACCGATCTTTCTTGCAGCAGCGTGCGGATGATCCCGGGTCCGTTTTCCTGGTTCCAGCTGGCAATCAAGTACTCGGCGAAACCCAGATACCGAGCCTCGCCGGTCCGGCGATAGAGTAACACCATGGGTTCGAGAATACTGGTGGCCGCCATGCCGACGTGGGTGCCGGCGGCCACGATGTCCCGCTTTCCAGGGCCAAAGGTCTCGCAAATGAGGTTGGCGACTTCACGGGCCGCCTTCAGCGCTTCGGGACTGCGTGTGACTTCATGGTAGCGGAGAAGTCCCAAGAGAACGTACTTGTGAATCCACACGTCCCATTCCGTCCACCTTTGCTCCTCGGAGTACGTGCCGAGATAACCGTCTTCCATTTGCGTGGCGAGCAAGGCTTCGACGATCTGATCGAGTCTTTCCTTTAGGTCGGCATTCTCGGTCTGTGCCCAAGCGAGCGAAGCCGCGTCGATCCACTTGCCGGCTGCCTCTCCGGTCCAGGATCCCAGCGGTCTGTTCTGAAAACCGCCGATGAGCTGATCCGCCGGAATGTGGATGAGCCGGTTGTGTGCGTTGGCAGCCACGCGCGTTCCCAGAAAACCCTGCAGCTCGACTGCGTTCAAGGGGACGAGGTTCGCCTCGTCCTTCACCGCGGGCTCGACCACGTCGATGCCACGTGGCCGGCTTCCGCAGGCGCCGGCCGACGCCGCGAGCAAGACAGCGATGCAAACGAGCCGTGGCTTCATGGCGCTCCCGGAAATCGGTTCCTGGATTCACCCGGATACGATGGATGATCTCTATACTCTACCCGGGTTGACAACGCAATCGAGAATCTGTATCCCTGGGTCGCGTTTGACCCCAGAAACGACGACTCGAGGGAAGATGGGACTTCGGCAAACAAAGACCCTTGTTGCTTGGTTCTTGTTGGCGGCGGCAGCTGGATGTGCTGGTGCGCCTGAGGCTCCGGTGAGACCCAACATCGTTCTGATTTATGTCGATGACATGGGGTCTGAGCTGGGCTGCTACGGAGACCCTGTAGCCCGCACTCCAAACATCGACCGCATCGCAAGCGAAGGCATTCGTTTCACGCGCGCATACACGGCAACACCGAGCTGCAGCCCTAGCCGGGCGGCTCTCTTGACCGGTCGCTATCCGCACACGAACGGGGTCCTCTCTCTCATTCAGTGGCACCGCCACCACGAAGGACCCAACTACCCGTTCCGGATCGAGCGAACAAAGCAGCACGCCCTGAAGCACTCCGAGACCATCATCCCTCAGACCCTGAAGGCGCTCGGGTATGCCACAGGAATTTTCGGCAAGTGGCATGTTTCCCTCGACCCGGTCACAGATTGGGGATTCGACGAAGTTTTTGCGGACCCGGAAGAGTTTATTGCCGCCCGCGCTGCCGACAAGGACCAGCCCTTCTTTTACTACCACACCCTGGTTCACACGCACGAGCCCTTCTGGTCGAGTCCCGATTTTCCTTACGATCCGCAAGAGTTGCCCTTGCCTCCTTATTTTGATGGCCTCGGAGACAACCCCGGCAACGACGACAGTGAAAACGACGGTATTGCGGAGCTGCGTCGGGACTTGGCCGATTACTACAGTGCGATCAGCAACCAGGACCGGGAGGTAGGACGGATTCTCGACGCTCTGGACCGAGCAGGCGTCGCCGACAATACCATCGTTGTTTTTGCAAGCGACAACGGTCCTCCCTATGCCCGTGCCAAGGCAACTCTCTACGAGTGGGGGATTCGGATCCCCCTGATCATTCGCTTTCCCTCCGTGTTGACAGAGAGCAAGGTCACGGATGCGTTCGCTTCGACCGTCGACATCTATCCCACGCTGCTCGATGTTCTGGGGGAAACAATTCCCGATCGTCTGGAGGGGACAAGCCTGTGGCCAGACCTGACCGGTGCCGCCGAGGGTCCGGACGCGGTTTTTTCCGAACTGAACTGCCATGTCTTCTTCAACCCGATGCGCTCGGTGAGGGTCGGACACTGGAAGTACATTCGCAACTTTGATCCGCGGGCACCGTTTTTCACCGGAGTGGAAAAGCTCGGCTTGCGCTTGCTCAAACATCCGCTCCCTTCGCCCCCGAGAGTGGAAGAGGAGCTCTATGATCTCGAGAACGATCCTCTCGAGGGGCTGAACCTGGCGGCGGAGCCTCGATTCGCCGGGAAGCTGGTGCAGATGCGCGGTCGACTGCAACAATGGATGCAACGAACGGCCGACGATCCGGCTGCCGATCTGGCAACCGTGACCTGGGAAGAAACCTATCCGGGTGGGTGGTTCAACCGCCCTGAGGATCCGGCTCCGAATACGCGTCCGGAGACGGAAATCTCGCGGCTGGAGAGGAGCTTCGATACCCTGAAGCGCCTCTACGGCTGGATAGCCGGAGTACCATAGAGCTATCAGCTTTCAGCGATCAGCAGCCTTCAGCTTTGTTTCAATCGAACAGTATTCTGACTTCCCTTTCGATGAACTCCGTAAAGCGATGAAAGGGTGCGGCCATGAGAGCTGATCGCTGAAAGCCAAAAGCTAAAAGCTAAATAATTCTCTTTCTCGCTAGCTCTTCGATTTCGCCGGTACTCAGCCCGGCTTCTGCGAGCACTTTCCTTGTATCGGCTCCAAGGGTTGGCGCCGCACGACGGATCCGGACAGGAGTCTTGGAAAACTTTGCGGCGGGTGCGGACAGCCGAAAACTTCCCTGAGGCCCGGGTACTTCTTGAATTGCTTCGCGCGCCAGAACGTGAGGGTCCTCGACCGCCTCCGCGGGAGACAGAATCGGCCCTGCCAGAAGTCCCGATTCTGAGAACTGCTCGACGACTGTGTCTCGCGAGCGCTCGGCGCACCAATCCGCCAGAATCTGATCGACCTCTTGGCGACGTTTGAGTCGCTCGGGAATCGTCGAGTAATCGGGATGTTCCCCGAGCTCGGGCTTTCCGATGAGAGCCGCAATCCGCTTCCAGTGGGCATCCAGGAGCGCGCCCGCAAACACCCAGCCATCATCACAACGGTATGTGTTCCCCGGTGCGACGAAGGCATAGGTGTTTCCCATCCGCGGAGTGGGAATGCCGTTGGCGGCGAGTGTGTGAAGCCCCGTACCTGAGTCCATCATCACATCGAGAAGCGAGACATCGATGTGTTGCCCGGCGCCGGTATGCTCCCGGTAACGAAGAGCCGCCATGGCTGCCATCGCTCCGTGAATTCCCGCCAGCTCGTCGGCGAGGAAAACCGGGGCTTTCAGTGGCATCTCTCCGTCCGGGGGCGCATTGATCTCCATGTAGCCGGAGATGGCCTGGCCCGACGGATCATAGCCCGCGCGGTTGGAATAGGGCCCGTATTGACCGAAACCAGTGATAGAGACGTAAATCACATCGGGGTTGCAAGCCTCGATGTCGCTGTACCCGCATCCCCAGCCGGTCATGGTGCCCTTCTTGAAGTTCTCGACCACGATGTCGCAGTCGGCGGACAGCCTGTGCAAGGTATCGCGACCTTCCGGCTTTCTCAGATCGAGGCAGATCGACTTCTTGTTCTTGTTTACCGTTGCGTTCAGGAAGGAATCAGGCGGGTCGAATCCAGGGAGAAAGGGAGGCAGCCGCCGGGCCACGTCCCCCGACCCCGGCAGCTCGACCTTGATCACCTCCGCGCCGTAATCGGCCAGGACTGCCGCGCAACGGGGGCCGGCCCACGTGGTGGTGATGTCCAAAACGCGGATCCCTTCGAGCGGTCCGACGGCATCGGGCCGCGCGTTCTGATAAAAGGCCTCTCGCTCTCTGTCCGGCATGCTTGGCTCCTACGATCCGCAACAAATGATTCGAACTTTGCCGAAGCGTCGATTCAACGCTCAACGGAACCTGAACATCAACGCAAGCGGGACCGAGCAGATGCGGTCGCAGTTTTCGAATCGCGGCGGTGAAACGGGTGGACGTAGCGGAATTGGGGGGAGGCCGTGAGCCGGTCGTAAGAACCGAATCGTTCGTCCGGGTTTTCGATCAGATCGATTGGGCTCAGTTCCTCATCTTCGGCGCCGTATACCCGGCGTATCGCATAGGTCGTGGACCGCTCTGCGGGAGTCCGTTCCAGGTCTCGAATCATCCGGCGCAGTTCCGCGGGTGGAATGAGCTGCCCGTGCGCTGCGCCGGCGGAGGTCGAAATGCTCTCGTTGATCAACGTGCCCCCCAGGTCGTTTGCCCCTGTGGTGAGCAAGTACTGCGCCAGTTTCGGTCCCTCCTTGACCCACGACGATTGGATATTCCTGAAGCTGGGACCGAGCATGATCCGGGCAATGGCATGCATCTTGATCACTTCCGCACCCGACGCACCGAGCCGCACACCGCTGACGAGTTTGTGACGGACCATGGGCGCCTCCTGGTGAATCAGAGAAAGCGGCACGAATTCCGTGAAGCCACCCGTTTCCCACTGAATGTCGCGCAGTAGATTCATGTGCCGGACCCAGTGCGCGGGAGTCTCCACGTGACCATACATGATGGTAGAGGTCGTGGGGATCTGGAGACTGTGTGCTGCCGTGATGACTTCGACCCACTGCCGGGTTGTTATTCGGCCGGGCGAGATGAGATCACGTATGTCCTGGTCGAGGATTTCTGCGGAAGTGCCTGGCAGCGTCCCCAGGCCAGCCGCCTTCAACTCTTGAAGATACTGCACGACCGAGATTCCGGCACGGGTGGCACCATAAAGGACTTCCTCCGGAGAAAACGCGTGAATGTGTAGCTCGGGCACCGCTTCCTTGACAGCCCGGGTGAGGTCGATATACAGCCGGCCGTCCATCTTCGGGGGAAGGCCCGCCTGGAGGCAGACCTCCGTGGCGCCCATTTCCTGAGCCTCCTTCGCCCGGCGCACGATCTCCTCGAATGGGAGCAGATACCCTTCTTCCGCTCGATGGTCGCGGCTGAAGGCGCAAAAGCCGCAGTGCTTGATGCAGACGTTCGTGAAGTTGATATTGCGGTTGACCACGTAGGTGACGATTTCGCCGACCTGGCGCCGGCGCATTTCGTCGGCCGTAAGACAAAGTACGTGGAGCTCGACGCCACGGGTGTCGCACAGCCGCAGCCCTTCCTCCCAGGAGATTTCATGGCCATCGAGAGCCCGCTGCAGAATGGCCCGGACCCCTTTATCTGCACTGTCGAGCACGCGCTTCAGGTCGTCGTTCATGTCTGAGTATCTCGCCAGTTCTCGCTAGCTCTCGCCAGTTCTCCGTGCCGTGGCCGGTTCCGGGCCTTCAAGTCCCTCGCAGAACTTGGGCTTGAAGCTCCTCGGTTCGGCTCCGAAGGGCCGGGACCAAAAACTCCGGCCGATCGATAAACTCCGGGTAAATCGCCAGGCGTTCTCGAAGCTCGAAGCCCTCGTCTCGGCAGAGTCGAGCCAACGCGTCGATGTGCGGCCAGGCCGCTTCGGGATTTACATAGTCCTCGGTTACGGGTGAGATCCCTCCCCAATCGTTGATTCCAGCTCGAAGCAGCGCGGCATGATCGGCCGGATTGAGGTTGGGTGGAGCTTGCACGTTCATCTCGCCGCCAAGGATCAGTCGAGCGGTTGCAACGGTCCGAGCCACTTGCATCGCATTGGGCTCGGGGGCGTGCTGCATGCGCGTATCGGGTTTGGCTCGAAAGTTCTGGACGATGACCTCCTGAATGTGCCCGAACGCTCGGTGGACGTCGCGTATTGCGATCAAGCTGTCGACTCTCTCCTCGGGCGTCTCGCCAATGCCGATCAGAATTCCGGTAGTGAAGGGAATCTCCAGTTTTCCCGCTTCGCACAGCATCCGGATCCGCAAGGCCGGATCCTTGTCCGGCGCGGAGAAGTGCGGCATGCCCTTTTCCTGAAGCCTGGGGCTGATGCTTTCCAGCATGAGCCCAAGACTCGCGTTGACCCGCTTGAGTTGCTTCATCTCCTCGAAGCGAAGCACGCCGGCATTGGTATGAGGCAGGAGACCATGGGAAAGAGCCATCTCACAGGCCGAGTGAACATAATCAGCCGTTGTGTCGTGTCCGAGACCGGACAGCAGTGCCCGGTACGCTGGGTTTGCCGTTTCGGGTCGGTCGCCCAGACACATGAGTGCTTCTTTGCAGCCCTGCACCCGGCCCCTCTCGAGCCAATGGTTGATCTCGTCGGGGGTCATGGTCCAGGCGTCCGGGTCGTTCGGGTCTTTGCGGAACGTGCAGTAGGAGCACCGATCACGGCAGAGGTTGGTGATGGGTAAGAAGACCTTGCGGGAGTATGTCACGATCCTCCCCTTGGAACGATCCCGAAGTACGCTCGCAGCAGCGAACAGCGCGTCGAGTTCCTGGTCTTCACAGCGGATGAGCCGATAGCACTCCTCGACCGGCAGGTCTGTCCCGGTTAGAGCCTTTTCGAGAATCGTGGACAGTGAAGAGCTCATCCGATCGTTTCCCTCAGGTTGTGTTGGAAATTATTGAAGCCGGACCACAATATGTCAAGAGACGCGGACCGCTAACCGCCATCTGCTCTCCGCCCCTTTGGACAAGACTTCTGCTAGCATGAACGCAATGCGCTCGACTGTTTCCATGATCGCGCTGGCGACCTTAATGTTCGGGATGGGCTGTCACTCCCAACCCAATTCCACCTCCAGGCGCCCGAATATCGTCCTTATCTACGTCGATGACATGGGCACGGAGCTGGGATGCTATGGGAATCTGGTCATACGGACTCCGAACATCGACCGCATCGCGGAGCAAGGGACCCGCTTCGAGCGTGCCTATACCGTCACGCCGAGTTGCAGCGCAAGCCGGGCGGCGCTACTGACCGGCCGATACCCGCACGCCAACGGTGTCAAGTCTCTGATTCAATGGCACCGTCGCCCCGACCGCCACCTTTACCCGCATCGCATCGAGCGAACCAGGCGGCATTCGCTCAAACGCACCGAAACGATAATAGCGCAGACCTTGAAAAAGTTGGGCTACACCACTAGACGGCAGTTCAACTGGGTCGCGGGAATCCCGAGCCAACCTGCCGACTCTCAGTAGAAACCGATCAGTCCCCCGGAGAATCTGGAGCGCTCCCTACTCGGTTTTGAGCGTCAGCCTGGTAATGGAGTGGGCGGCGAATTCGAAATCCAGCGAGCTCGGTCCCGATTCTACCGTGCTCTCCTCTATCCCGACGCGGTCGGGGTCCTTATAGGTATTCCAATCGTGGAGGCTGGCGCCGTTCAAGGTGGCGACTTCAACTTCGGGCTCGACATTCTTTCCCGCCCACTGCAGCTCGCAAGCAACATCGCTCTCGAGATTTCGATTGACCACGAAGATATCCACCGTCTTTTCGTCTGGATGTACCCGCGCCGAGACACTGAGATATGGAAGATCTCCGAGGCCCGAGAATCTATTGCCGATGGGTTCGACGGTGAACGTACCGCCCTGCACGTTGGTTTTTAGCGCCTCGCATCGGTCGTGGGTGGAATAGAGCCCCATCATCAACGCGCAGGGAGACAGAATCGCACTCTCCCGGGAGATCCCGACTTCTCCCATGAGGAACTGATAGAGCAGCGTCACGCTGCCGACCGAGAAATCCGCCGGCCGCTGCTGTTTCAAGTTCATGATCGTTGCTTGGGCAAGGGCCTTCCGCAGTGTTTCCACGGTTCCGTAAGCACTGAGCTGCTCGGGGGAGCTCGGCATTTCACTGATGAAATCCGGGGGAGGCGGCTGCGGTCCGCCCCGCACCCAGTTGGCCCATTCGTCCAGCGCGATCGGAATGTGCTTGCCCTGCGGAGCATAACGAGAAATATCCTTGTATAGCCCGTCGAGCTTGCGTCCCAGGTCCTCGGCCACGGCCATGCAAATCTGATTTACCTGCTGCAGGGAAGTCGCCTGTTTCACCTCTTGCGGCTCGTAGTAGTGAATCGAGATCGAATCAACCTGCTCGCCCGCCTCCTCTAGAAGTCTCCTCGTCCAGTCTTTCTGATACCGAACCAGCTGCCACGCGAGGGGATTCTTTTCCTTGAATGGTTCCACGAACGTGGCCCGGTCGAACGTTCCCACCGCGACGATGTGAAGCTCAGGGTCCACGGCTCGCATCGCTTCGGCAAATCTCCGAAAACCCCTACCGTACAAGCGCCCGTTGCTGGCGCCGAACTCGGTCGGCAAGTAGATCTCGTTGCCGACGTTCCAGTAGCGTACGTTGAAAGGCTTTTCGTACCCGTGTTTGGCTCGCAGTTTTCCGCCTGCTGTATCCGGGCCGCCGTTGCAGTACTCCACCCACGCGGCTGCCTCCTCGGGCGTTCCCGTGCCGTAATTGACGCAAATGTATGGCTCGGCTCCGAGCAGTCGGCACATCGTTACGAACTCGGCGATCCCCACGTCGTTGGTCGTGTGCTCCTTCCAGGCGCGGTTGTAGACGGCGGGACGTTGATCTACCGGACCGATTCCATCCTGCCAGTGATAATCGTCCGCGAAACATCCTCCGGGATAACGGATCGAGGTCGGGGTGATCGTCTTGGTGAGGTCGATGGCGTCCTTTCGAAAGCCATCGACCGTTTGATTGGTTCGAGTCAACGAGACGGAGTCGACCCACGCGGTTCCCGGTGAGTCGATATAAACCATGAAGGCCGCGTCTGGAGCATCCGCCGAGGGGACGAGCACACTCTGGTAAACCGCCCAGTCTTCTCCTACGACATTGAAGGAATGGCTCGCAACCGTATCGTCCGGTGAATTTCCCAGGGCCACGGTGACCGGTCCTTGCAGATTTTGCTGTTTGAGCGCGATCCGGACACTGTAAGGCTCGCCGCTCTTCAGCTGAAACGGGTCTGGGCCCCGCTTCTTGTGATACCCCTTTTGCTTGATACCCGCAGGACCCCTTTCCTCGGCACTGATGGTCAAGCGCTGTGAAAAGGGCGCGCTGTAGTAGATCTGTTTGTCGAGATGGAGAATGATGTCGGTATCAACCGAGAGCGCCTCCCACGCAAGGCCGGTGCCGGACCGCGGATAAGGGAATCGCTCCAGTTGCTCGGGCTCGGCGAACTTGCGGTTGACGAGCATCTCTGCGTGGACTCCTCCCTCGAAGCTCGTGAGGGTGAGCTCGGTGAAATGGCCATATATGTTGGGGTCGATTTCTCCGAGGCGATCGTTCAAATGAATTTGCACGGTCGTCGCTTCGTTGGCGGGCTGGCTCTGGCAGCCGATGAAGAAAAAAGAGAGAGCAAGAATCCAGCTTAGGGGGGATCGCATCTGTGTGAATCTCCTTGAATCGAATAGCGCATTAATGATGCTGTGCGTACTCGGTCAGTGCTCGGACGTTCGGGTTGTCCCTAGTGGTAGGAGACAGGCCGCCTGAACAGTTCAGATCTCATGCTGACGCGCGCGTCGGGACGGGCCTTCATCCGCCGCGAGAACCGTTGGCTTCAGAAGTTCCGTTGCTTTGGCTCCCATTTGAAGGGATGCATCGCGTCCGACAACGGAAGACCCAGCACCTCGATCCGGCTGGGGTCGTGGGTTCCGAATCCAAGAGAGGCGGCCAGCTCGAGATGGTTGTAGCCGGGGAAAGGACCGCTCCCAGCCGGGGCCATCGGATCATAACCCATGGCAGCAACGGCCACGGCGTCGGTACAAAGCGCGTTACGCCCGGCCAAAAGTAGATGCGGCTTCTGGAGGGCGAGCCCGGGAATCCAAGGGCCCTCACCCCCGGAGACGGTCTCGATCCCGTCGATGATGGCCAGATCGATGGGCCGGATTCCGACGCTGTCGACGATGTGACGGGGGACGCGGTAGGTGGGACGTCGCGGTGAGGCCGGATCGATCTCCTGGGGAATTCCGGCAGCGGGCGCGATCTTTCCTTCGTGAAACATTGGACTGCGCGACAGGATGCTGTTCTCGTCGACTGTATCCTGTCCGTAGACAGAGGTCGGCGTGATACCAAAATTGTTCTTCATCGAGAGCGTGACCCCGGCAGCGGCATGGTTCTTCATCTTGGCCAGTGAAACGTAGACGTCACAATCCAGATAGGAGTGGTTCAGCTCGTAGGCCGGGAAGAGACTACCGCCCGAGGGTACCTTGATTTGGTGATAGCGGCTGCCAAGGCCCATGTTTCGGGTATTTTCGAACTCTACTCGGGCCCGCAGGCCTCGGAGTAGCTGAAGGTCCCAGCCTCCGGAGCTCAGGAACTTCTCGAATGGATCCTGCGTGAAGGTGCTCTCCAGAAACCGGATCCGTTTGGCTCCGGCCCGATCCAGCAAAACGGCTGTCGCGTGCACGACATTGGGATGAATTCGATAGGTACGGTTGGCTGGCAGTCCGAGGGCGTCTTTCCCACTGCTCACCATGTTGATTTTGACAGCCACGGTTTTGCCGGCCACCAACTTCTGCAGGCCTCCGAGCTGGTCCATCATGGTCTCGAGCGACTGAAGCACGCCCTTTGCCGCGTAGCTCTCGCAGCGGGCGAGGCTCACCGGTGCCGAATGCGTGGCCATGGAAACGCGCGGAAACGCTCCGCTCAAGACGGCGCCGCCGGCCGCGGCTCCGATTTCCTTCAGGAAACGTCTGCGTGTGTTCGTGCTGCATTCCTTGTTGACCATGGACCCTCCTGCTACCAGTGTATCAAATTCCGGTTGCATCTCCGTGCGAAGATGGCGGCAAACGGCAAGCCCCCTACTCCTTGCGTGGTTCTGCGCCGCTTGATGTCACGAAGGCTTCCAGCTGTTCGTACGGCTGTGCGCCGACGATCCCACGTTTTCCGATGATAAAGGTCGGAACGCCGGTGATGCCCCGCTCGCGCGACTGCTGCCAATCGGCATCGACGGCTTCACGAAACAGCCGATCTTGGAGAACCTTGCCAGCCTGCTCGGAAGGCAGACCCACCCGCTCGGCAATGCCGATCAGGTTGTCGATCTTGGCCAGGTTCACGTTGTCCACGAAGTACGCCTGAAACAACGCGTCGTGTATCCGCTCCCCGCCGGGCTGTATCTCGGCCCACTTACCCAACTCCTGAGCCAGGCGGCTATTGTAAGTCATCGCACGCTCGCCGTACGGCAACCCCTCCGCCGCCATCAGGTGCGACATGCGACTCAAAGAAGCCGCAATGTCGATGTTGCGACCGGCGAACAACTGTTCCAGCGTCAGTCCGTCTTCGGGTGTGTCTGGATGCAACGGGAAATGCCGGTACGAGATCTCGATCGCGTACTCTGTGCGTAGCTTTTCCACACGCACGGTGCAGAGGTAGCACCAGGGTCAGATGTAATCGGAGAACACCTCGAGGCAAGTCACAGGACTCCTTTCGGTTCAATGGGTTGATCGTCTGGTCAAACCGGAGCGCGTGCCACATCTTCTCTCAGGGTTTGCGCCGCCAGTAGGTAGTGAACCACAGACCACGCGCCCGAAGCCATACCAAGAATAATCAAGGAATAGCGCAGAGACTCGTCGCCCAGAGAAGGGTTCAGCGCGTCGCTGAGTGCGCCGACCAGCAAGGGCCCGAGCCCCATTCCTATCAGGTTGAGGATGAAAAAGAGCACGGCCGATGCCAGGGCCCTCATTCGAATCCCGACCAGCGCGTGCGTCATTGCCAGGTTGGGCGCCAGATAGACGCTGAACAGAAATGTTGGGAGAATGAGCATGATGAGTGCCAAGGTTCCGTCGCCGGTCGTGAAGGCAACCAGCGAAAACGGCATCGACACGACGTTCGCAATGGCGGGAAGCCACTGATACCAGCGTTTGTCCCGGTTCGCGAGGCGATCTGAGATGTAGCCGCCGGCAAAGGTCCCCAAGCCCCCGGCCGCGCCGTTCATCAGAGCAAGCCAGGTTCCGACAACTGCTGTGCTCATCCCGTGAGAGCGAATCAAAAAGGACGGAGTCCAGTTGCCGATCCCGTAGCCGGAAAAGGTCTGAAGTCCGGTGGCGAACGACAGGTGCCGGAAAGACCGGCGCGACCACAAGAACCGGATTACACCGATCATGGAAGGGGGTTCGGCGGCCGTCTCCACTTGCTGCGAAAACCCCCGTCTCGGCTCGCGAACGGTCAGCCAGACAATGATGGCCAGCACGATGCCGGGGAATCCCACGATCTTGAATGCAGCCCGCCAGCCCAGATATTCATTGATCCAGCCCCCCATGAGAAATCCCACCAGGATTCCAAGATTGATCCCCGTGGAGTAGACGGCCAGCGCGGTGGCTCGCTGCGCGACCGGAAAGATGTCCGAGATCATCGAGTGGGCCGGAGGGCTGCCTCCGGACTCCCCGATTCCCACCCCGACGCGCGCCAGCAGCAATTGGGCAAACCCGTTCACGTAGCCGGTGACGGCGGTCATCAAACTCCACGCGCCCAGGGAGAGGCTGACGATATTGCGCCGGATCCACTTGTCGGCCAGTCGCGCAATGGGGATTCCAAAGCTGACGTAAAAAATGGCAAAGGCAAAACCGGTTAGCAGTCCCAGCTGTGCATCAGAAAGGCCAAGCTCGCTCTTGATCGGCTCCTGCAGAATCACCAGCAGCTGCCGGTCCACGAAGTTGACTGCATAAACGAGGGTCAGCACGGCCAGGGTGTAGTAGCGATAAGCAGGGCGATGGTAACGCTCGCTGTCTGGAGAGATAGGATCGTCGGCCAAAGTAGGTCCTATGAGGACGCGTCTCTAAAACGGTCACGTCTGATATTCATTGAGCTCAACCGAATGTATCGCGACATGTGTTCGTGGACGAGAGTTTAGCACATGCTTGGCTAGTGCGGATCTCCGCCCACACGTTCTCAAGTGTCCTACATGACCCCATGAAAAACCCCGGCGCGCGATCAAGTCAGGGAATCCCTGATTTGATTTCGCAACCGAACCTGATATGGTCGCCAAAAATATCTAGTGAACGCAAAGTGGTTTTGGAGAAGAACTAGGTCCGTCGGGGCGTGCCCTAGAACCAGCGTTTTGCTTATGAACGACCGGTTAAACCCTTATGCATGAGGAGAAGCCATGCCCAAAGGCACGATTGATATTTCCAAAAAGTGCAAACCCAGCAAGCCCACGTTTCGTAGGGATAGGGGCGGAAGGATCTACTGGTTCAACAACGGAGATCAGGAGGTCTGGGTGGTTTTCGAAGATGGCCATCCTTTTCATGATGATAAGGACCCTTGTAAAGGCAAGAAGAAATGCCGTATCCACGTTCCCGCGCTAAGGTATAGCAAAGGAAAGAAGGTCAAACCGCAAAAAACTAAAACTGATGAGTGTCTCCCGTTTAAGTATCGCGTTGGAGTCAATCCCATTTTTAGTTGAAATTGGAGAGCGGCTCCCGTGGTATTCACGCAATTCGTTCCTCCACGGCTTTTGAAAAGCGGGCTTTTAAGGAACGACGCAACCTCGGCAGATGCCGATAGCCACGGACCTTCCTGAGTCTCGGCTCGATCTCAAGCAATGCCGTAGCTACCCAGCGATGTAATTGGTTGCTGTTTTTCCAGTAATCCACTTTATCGGTTCTTTGTCCAAGCTGCGCATTGATGGACTCGAGACAATTCGTGGTAGAGAAACTTTCCCGGAGTTCCTCTGCCAGGCCCAACCGGTGAAGGGTGAGAGTCTCTTCGAAACCCTCATCCAAGCTGGCTGCCGCTGACTGGTTCAGCAGCGATAGTTCTTTTCGGACCCTTAGAAGCGCTTTTTCTGCCTCTCTCAGGGTTGGCTTTTGATAGGCATCCCGCAATCGTTTGCGAAAGGTTCCCTGTTTGCTCTTGGGTAAGTAGCACAATACATTTTCACGCTTGTGCCATCGGCAGCGCTGCACGACCGCCCGGTTGCCGAATACCGCCTGGACGGCTTTTCGCAATCCTTTGGACCCATCGATAACGCACATCAGGCCCTCATCATGGCAAAGCCCTCTTTGTAACAGCCCTCGGAGAAAGTCCGTACACACTCGTTCATTTTCGGTACTGGCCTGCAGGAACCCCAAGATGATCTTCTCACCCTCAATGGTTACTCCCAATCCAATCAGGATTTGCTCGGAGGCAAAGCTTTTGCCGTCCAGAAAGAGAGCAACAAAATCGTATCCTGCAAGAGATCGTTCCTGCAGCTCCTTCAGTTTTCGAGCTGTCACTTGGATGGTACGGCGCGAGATGCTCGATGGCGACATGCCAAAGGCCTCGGGAACCGCCTCAGCGCACTCCCGATAATTCCGACAGGATAATCCGTTGATCACCTTCTTCAAAAGGCCCTCGTCCATATTCCTGGGTTGCTGCAACTGCCTATAGGTTCTCAACGGCGCTTCACGACCGTGGTTTGTGTCCCGGACTCGAGGAACACGGACTGGAATCTTCTGATCTGTGAGATACACTGAACCCCTTTGCGATCCCCATCGATGAAGGTTGCAATCACCGCCGGCTCGGCTATAACGCTTCCCGGCGAGCTCGTTGACTTCATCTTCAAGGCTGTCCTGGACAGCTCTCAATCCGAGCGGTATCAATGCTTGGATCAGCTCGATACGTGCATCAAGTTCATTGACCTGATCGTTGATTTCCGGAAACCGAGCCCCGCCTGAGGATCGTTTTTGCTTCGATGTGATGCTGTTTGGTAGAATCTTCTTCATAGTGGCTCCTTGAGAATTGGTTGACTTCGTTTTCGCTAAAAACAAAAATCTACCACTCTTGGAGCCGCTTTCCTTTCATTGAATTTCAACTAACAATAGCACTCACTCTTCGCGTTGAAGGCACCCACTGTAACTACATAAAGCCGGCGAGTGGTCCCGCGCAGGTGATCATCCGGTACGGACAAAACTGACCCGACCGATCCGACGGACTGCGGGTGAGATTAGCGATATCGGCTCTCAGACCTGCTACTGATCTCGTCGGTCCTTCAGAAGTGTCTGGAAGCGCGGGTACGTTTGCAGTGAGTCGAAGTCGTGGGTGCTCAGAACATCTCTTACGGGCAAACCGGCGTCCAGGGCTTTTTCAATCCAGGTAATCGCTGGCTCGTCGTCTCCGAGTTGTTTGTGAACTAGCGCGGCGCGATAGAAAAGGCCCGCGCCGCTGGGTGCCAGTTCGATTGCGTTTTCGAGATAATCGAGCGCTTCCGTATTCGACCCAATCATCGCGTGGTAACGTGCCAGGTCGCACAGGAGTGTCCAGTTGCGAGGGTTGATCGGCAATTTTTCGAGTCCTCGGGAGATGGCATTCTCGAAGGCGGGATGTGCTTCTTGCTGTCTCGTCGGTAGACGAGCCAGCGCTTCACCCAGGTTTCCCCAAACAAGGTAGTCATTTTCATCCAGTTCGAGCGCAGCCTGATAGGTGCCGGCTGCATTGTCATACTGTCGGAGGTTGACGTACGCGGTACCGAGATTGTTCAGTCCTTCCATGCTCGGGCGAATTGCGAGGGACTGCTGTAGTAGAGGGATTGCCCTCTCTTCTTCACCCTGTAGAATCAAGATTGCGCCGAGGTTGTAAAGCGCGCGAAAACTGTCCGGCGCCAGCCGGACCACCTGTTCGAACATCTCGGTTGCCTCGATGAACTTGGTCCGCCGCGCGTAGAATGCCCCCAGGTCATGGTATCCCCCCCAATAGTCGGGGCGGATCTCGACGGCACGCCGGTACGTATTCTCTGCTCCGGCAAAACTGCTCAATTGCTCGTAGGCTGCCGCCAGAGCGCGAAGAGCAACGTCACTATTGGAATCCAATTCAAACGCGCGCTCCAATTCGCTTCTGGCCTGCTCATATTTGCCTTCTTCCTGGTACACGAGGCCCAGGCAGGTATGGACCTCGGAGAGCTTGTCCTCGAGGGAAACAGCCTTGGAACAGGCGTCTCGGGCGTGGTTGAGCCACGTCACCTCGTTAGTGTACTGATACTTCTTTCGGTACGTTTCTCCCAGGCCCGCGTACGCCAGCGCGAAGTCCGGGTCGATTTTCAAGACCTCCTGAAAGAGGCTGACGGCCCCTTCCAGATTCTCCGGCTTGTGGTACTCCTGCAGATAGCCCCGGCCCCGCAGGTAGAGGTCGTAGGCTGCAGGTGTAGTGCTGAATTGAGAAGGCGTCTCGACGAGCTCAGCCGGATATGCCTGGATCTCGAGCATTCGGATCACAGCCGCTACGACTTGATCCTGCAGCTCGAATAGGTTCTCAATGCTTTCCGTGATTGTGTCGGTCCGCAGCTGCTTGGCTTGACTTGGTTCGATCAGGCTCAAGTTGATTCGTATTGTATCGCCCGAACGCTGCCAGGTACCGTCCAGAACGAGCGTAGCACCAAATTCGGCTCGGGCCGTCGCGGGGTTATCCACTTCCCTCGCTCGAACTTCTTGTGCAGGGGCAACGGAAATGGTCTGCAATCGACCTAGTGTTGCGGTAACAGTCTCGGTCAAGCCGTTGCAGTAGTTTCTATCGTCGGTGCCGCCTCCGACGGCCCGAAAGGGAAGAATTACTACATTTTTTTGAGCTGGGATGGGCGGGTAGAGCCAGTCCCGAACGGCCGGATAAATGAAAACCAGGACGACGCTCAGCAGCAACAACAGAGAGGCAGCCCACGCTATCTGACGGTAGCGTGAACCAGTCCCAAGCCATCGGGGAGCTGAAGCGGGTGTAGCCGAAATACTCCCCTCTCCCAGCAGACATCGTGCCAGGTTCTCGGCGAATCCCTTTGCTTTGGGAGGTCTCTTCCGCGCCTCGAATTCGATGGCGCTGCAAATCAGTTTCTCGGCCGGGATGGGAAGGTCCGGCCGCAAGCTGGATGGCCTGGTCCGAACGCCATGTCTTTGCAGGTCCAGCAACTCGAAGGGTGAATCCGGGTTGAAAGGCCTCGCCCCGGTGATCATTTCGTGGGCAATGACACCGAGCGCGTACACGTCGGACGAAGCCGTCGGTTTCTTCATGAGTTGCTCGGGTGCCATGTAGCCGATGGTGCCGGCGATCTGGGTGCTGTGGCTCGACGTGGTGGCTTCCGCGTCTCGAACCTTCGCGATTCCGAAATCGATCAACTTGACCTCGACGGCTCCATCGCCCAGATCCTGCAGCAAGATGTTCTCCGGCTTGAGATCGAGATGGAGAATCTCTTGCTGATGGGCGGCGCTCAGTGCCTGCCCGACCTGGCGGATGATCTGGGCGACGCGCTCGAACTGCATTCCCTCGGGCTTGATCTCGGAGCGAAGTGTTTTTCCCTCGACGTACTCCATGACGAAGAAGGGCTTTCCGTCCGGTGTCTGCCCCGTATCGGACACTCCCACGACGCGGGGATGGTTGAGGCGTGCCAGAACCTTGATTTCCTGACGAAACTTCTTCTCGAACCACGAGCTCCGATAGGATTTTTCTTTCAGGACTTTTATGACGACGGGCTTTGAGTGCAACTGCAGATCGAAGGCCCGGTAAACCACCGCCATTCCGCCGCTTCCGATCTTGCCCGCGACTCTGTAGCGCTCTCCGAAGACGGCACCGATGTAATCCGGCCCCGTGGCGTCCTCTTCCGGGACTTCAGCGCCCGTTAAAGTGTCCGTTTCTTGCGCCTCGGTTGGATCGGACGGAGGTGGCTTCACCCCAAGGGTCAGCTCGTTGAGAAAGTTCCCCAGTTGTTCGTTCTCGGAAAGAAGAGAATCGACTTCCCGCCGCACCTCGGGATCCGTGCAGTGCTCGGCCAGGAAGGTCCCTCGATCGTCGGGTATACGGCCCCGAACGGATTCGAAGAGCGTCGCGACTTGATCCCATTGCTCCGGTGTCAAAGTGCTATCCTTTGCTCATCTCGCGGTGTAGCCACGCTCTGGCCACACCCCAGTCCCTGTTCACGGTCTTGGACGCAATCCCCAACAGTTGGGGCACTTCGTCGATCGAGAGACCACCGAAAAATCGCAGCTCCACGATCCGGCTTTGACGGGCCGATACTGCCGACAAACGGTCTAGTGCGCGATCCAGGCTCACCATCTCGTCTGATTTCTCCGGCGTCATCAGCAGGGCCTCGTCTTCCAGTTGCTGCTTGCGCACCTCTCCACCCCGCTTGGCCGTTCCATGGCTACGGGCGTAGTCTACGAGGACACGGCGCATCATATTGGCTGCGACGGCCATGAAATGTATCCGGTTTTGCCAGCTCCTTTCATTCTGGTCGACCAGCTTGAGATAAGCTTCATGGACAAGCGCCGTGGCCTGCAATGTATGCTCTCGCCGTTCTCGCCGCATGTAGCGGCGGGCCATGCGGCGCAGCTCCGCGTAGACCAGTTCCAGCAATTTTCCCTCGGACCCCTCTTTGCCGTTTCGGAATTCTTCGAGCAGGCGTGTGATTTCTCCGGGCGCATCGTTCACAGGCGTCTCCCGGGCTGGGTTGTAAGTCTTACACAACACAAGAGTGGCGACATTCTACCTGCGCCCCGGAGTCTTCGGCAAATCTTAATCACCTGAATGAAGGCCCGCAGAGTCAGTCTTTTGCCTCGGCTGCGAGCATCTCGTCTCGATGTTGCAGCGCACATTTTCGAGGCGATCAGCGAATTGTTGTCCGTCTCTCATTTTTTATGTCCCGGTTTTCTTTCGAATCCCGCGAAACCCACTGAAGCGAATTTGAAAAACCTTATGCGAGGGATGAAGATGAAAAACCGATGGGTGTTGGCAAGCTATGCAGTGGGTCTGTTGCTTACAGGGTTGGCCAGGGGGCAATCCCTGATCTATCCGGAGCCGTCGACCGGTGCCTTGATCAGTGACACGTACTTCAGCTTCAACGACGAAATGGCGAGCGGAGCCCTTTGGGATGAAGGAAGTCAGGAGTTCTTCTATCGCGATTTTGCGATCGTTTTGTTTTACGCGGGGTCGGGCGTGGCTCGGGTAGAGGTGGGGTTGACCGACGACATGGGTTTGGATCACCGATACGAGATCGACAACCTTGGAGCGCCTCTCATGATAGACGGGACTGGTTCCAAGAAGACGATCATGTTGAATGTCGCGGGCGTCGCATTTCCAGTAAGCAACGAAGAGTATGAATACCACCCGGACGTCACGGTGGAGATATTTGCCACGGAACCCATTTTTGTCCTGCCGCCGAGCTATTTCTCCACGATCGGCCATGGCCGTACCGTCAAGGAGGCAGAGGAAACAGGCTGGCAGCAATTCGGATTCTCGATTCCTCTGTTATCGATGGAGCGGTTTCAGTACCTGCCTTATGCGATTTTCTGGCGCAACCTCAGGGCATTTCCCGATGGTTGGGACACCAAGATAACCATTGCGAATCCTGCCTCTCACGGCATTCTAATTCGATTGCACTATTTCCCGGATTACCAGAAGGAGTACGACCCGGATACATGTACAGGAATGGATGTCATGCCCCCATGGCCTCAGGATCTGTACCTGAATGCCGGCGAAAGCCGGGTTTTTTATCTGCACGAGATGCTTGGGGCCACACTGGAGAGTCATTATCAGACCGAGGGCAGCGTCGGCATCGAGTCCGTCAGATACGATCCGTTCAGAGGTATTTGGGAAGGCAGCGAGCTCGAGATTGCGCTAGAGGTCGTGCCGCTGTCCGGCGGTGTTCGCATATGTGTCCCAGTGGGGGCTGCGAGCTAATCTGAGTTGGACTCTCGAGAGGATTGCCATGATGCACGCGATTGCGACCGATTCCGAAACAAAGTTGCTTTCCCACTATCACCTCCTGGAAACCCTTGGCCAGGGCGGCATGGGCATGGTCTTTCTGGCCGAGGACTTGCGGCTTGGGCGCAAGGTGGCCGTCAAGCTTCTGCCCGACGACATCGTCGACGACCTGGAGACGCGCAAGCGATTCTATCGTGAGGGTGCCCTGGCGGCCAGGATCCGTCACCCGAATGTCTGTACCGTTCACACGATTGAGGAAGACGACTATGGCCGACCCTTCATCGTAATGGAGTGGCTGGAGGGTCGAACATTGAGTCGGCGAATCCAGGAAAGACTTCTGACGGTGCAAGAGAGTGTGGAGATCGGAAGTCAGATCGTGACTGGACTGGCCGCCGCCCACACCTGCGGTATCATTCATCGTGATCTCAAGCCGAGCAATGTCTTCTTGACGCAGCTCGGCCAGGTCAAGATCCTCGACTTTGGATTGGCTCGAGACACGAGAGTGTTGGATTCCAAGGAGACTCTGTCGACGTTGATTCGGCCCGGCGATCTATGCGGAACGTTGTACTACATGTCACCTGAGCAAGCGCTCGGTGAACCAATGGACCAACGCAGCGATCTGTATTCCGTCGGAGCTCTGCTGTATGAATCGTTGATGGGGGAATATCCTTTTTTTGGTGCGACGCTGGTCGGTACGATCGATGCGATCCTGCACCAATCGCCTCAGCCGATGGGAGAGCTCAAACCAGACATCCCGGCCAGACTCGAGCGAATTGTGACCAGACTGCTGGAAAGAAAGCCCGAAGACCGTTATCAGTCCTGTCACGAGCTTTTGATCGATTTGTGTCAGTTGAAGCGGACCGGAGAGAACGAAGAGAGGGAACTCTCGATGGTGGGTTGATCTGAATGCCCGTTACCAAACAGCGGCACGACCAAAGCGAGTCTCCCTTTTGTGGTGCGTCGCCGTTCGAGATGGCCTATGGTGAGGGCACGGGAGGTGCGATCGTGACGCGCCAGATACTACTTGGCATAGCCTTGTTGATGATGAGCCCGTGGCTTATTCGGAAGGCCACCCATCTGCAAACCGACGAAGTGTAGGCGTCTCGCGCCGCGAGACGGATGAGCGGCGCCCCTATTCGCGAAACGGTGAGGTTTTCATGTCCACAAGTATGGCTAAAACGAAGTGGTGGCAGCCGATCGCACTGGCTGCGGCTCTGGGGGCGGGTCTGTTCGCCTTGCTTGCAGTGTCGGTGGAAGGGGAGACGGGGCGCGATTACCTGAGCCCGGAGCTGCGTTACCAGGTGGAGCGTCTGAAGGCGGAGGTGGCGGCGCAGGCGACAACGGCAGCTACGCTGCGCGAACGGACGGAGATCCTGTGGCGGTGGGCCAACGCCTACGCTCTGACAGGGGGCATCTTGCCCGCCAACCTCGCCGGCGCTCTTTCTGAGGCGCGAAATGCGTCGGTGGCCCGGGAGAGGGGGTTCGAGCATGCAGGGTTTGGCTTCGCGCCGGGAATGGCCACCGTCACTGTCGACCACTTCATTCGTGAGCTGCAGGTCAAAGACGAATTCCCCGACAGTGTCGACCAGTTGCAGCTGTCGCTTCGCGGCCCGGTGCTGGCCCGGAGCTGGCAGTCGTTCACCCTGACCTACACGGTGGGGAAGCTCGGGATGGCCGAGGGCGGGCAGATCGCACTCGGGAAAGACTCCTTTGCCGACCATGGTAGCCTGCAGGCCGACGATCCCGCGGGCGACAACTATGTTTCCATTCAAGCCTCAAACCCCTTGGCGCGTTTTCGGCGGCGACCCATCCCGAAACGAGCGGACCTGGTTGAAAGTCTAACCGTGCAGCCTCAGCTGATTTTCCGCTTGGACGGCACCTCACTTGAAGCGGGCGAGACCATTGCTGTCGTATACGGCGATCGCGCGTCCGGATCCCGCGGCTTCCTGATCCAGAGCTACTCGGTCGATGCCTACCAGCCAAGGGTCTATCTCGATCTGGAGGCATCCGGCCACTTTTTCACTCCCCGATGGCCGTCCATAGAGGTAAGGGGAACGGAAGAAGTGACGACGGTGCGGGCCTTCGCGCCTTCGGTGGTCGCGATTGGTGAAGCATTCTCCATGACGGTGCGGAGCGAGGATCGTTTTTACAACCGCAGCGCCGGGCGGATTCCTTCTTACAAGGTCACGCTCAACGACAGACCTCACTCACGCGTTCCGGCAGGCGATCAAGGACTGGTGCTTGTTTCCGGGCTGAGTCTCGATGAGTCTGGTGTTTACCGTTTCGGGCTCCGCTCGGACGACGGAAAGATCGCCGGTTCGAGCAATCCCATCTGGGCGTTGCGCGAACCCACAAACCGTATTTTCTGGGGCGAGACCCACGGGCACACTCGGTTCGCCGAGGGTCAGGGCACCATCGACGGTTACTACCGATTCAGTCGTGAAGACGCTCGGCTGGACTTCTCGGCTCTATCGGAGCACGACATCTGGCTCGATGACGGCGAGTGGCAAACGATGCAACGGGCCGTGAAGGAATACGCGGATCCAGGCGGGTTCGTGCCACTTTTGAGCTATGAGTGGTCGGCCCCCCGCGAGCTCGGCGGCCACCACAACGTTTTCTTTCGGGACAGCAACCGGCAGCGTGTTGGATCTCAGGTGGCACCCCTGCTGCTGCAGTTGTATCAGGGCCTGCGTCGTGCGTACCGAGAGGATGATGTGCTCGTGATCCCCCATGCTCATATGACCGGCGACTGGCGACGAAGCGATCCCGCGGTGGAGCGATTGGTGGAAATTACCTCGATGCACGGCACCTTCGAGTCGTTCGGCAACAACTATCTGAAGGAGGGATGGGAAGTCGGCTTCGTCGGAGCATCCGACAACCACCACAACCACCCGGGCTACTCGAACGTCACGACCGGGAGCCTGGCCACCCGGGGAGGCCTGGCGGCTGTCATGGCAGACGAGAGGACCACCGACGCCCTGTTCTCGGCCATGCGTGCGCGGCAGACCTACGCGACCGATGGGGAGCGCATCATCTTGGACGCACGGCTCGGCGGCGGAACGATGGGAACACGTCTGCCTGCGGATGCCTCCCGGCGTATCGACTGCCGGGTCATGGGGACAGCCGCGATCGACCGGATCGACGTCGTAAAAAACGGTGCCGTGGTCTACAGTCGGCACTACCTTTCGCGAGAGATATCCTCTACAGCCTGGGTCCAGCTGGCCTTCGAGTCGACATCGGAAGTCTTCCAGTGGGACAATCCCCGGGGCTACCGGATTTGGCAGGGTCAGGTCGAAGTCAAAGGCGCGCGGATTCGGGAGCTGCGCGCCCCGGGCCTCGACAATCCCCATCAAGACCAGGCCTCGGTGAACGAGAAGGATCCTGGCCGAATCGACTTCAGGATCTTCACGCGAGGGCGCGCCGATATCCTCCTCGTTGGCCTCGATGGGGCAGGGCCCGACACGACCTTCACTTTTCAACTCGAAGCAACCAGGGAACGCGGCCAGAATCAACCGTCTCCTCGCGGAAATCAGGATCTGCCTCCCGCGCAGTTCGAGTTGCGGCTCGGCGACCTCGAGGACGGCCGCACGTCTCACGAGCTCCGCGTCCCGGATCCTTCTACAGACGGTGAACACGTCGACCGGGTTCGGCTACAGCACGTGGATCTCGACGGAAGCGCCGACCGCACGCTGGAGTACACCGACCTGGCAGAATCGGCGCCGGGAGACTACTACTATCTCCGGGTCACCCAGATCGACGGCCGCATGGCCTGGTCCAGTCCTTTCTGGGTAGGCGGTAAGGGGAGGGAGTAATCAGAGCGGATCCGCTTCGAAGGTGTTGCACTCGTCGATGCGCCCCAGACGCAAGCCTCGCCGAAGCCAGCGCACTCTTTGCTCCGAAGTACCGTGCGTGAACGATTCCGGGTTTATTTGACCGCTGGCTTTTCTCTGGATCATGTCATCGCCGATGGCCTGTGCGGCGCGCAAGCCTTCTTCCACATCCCCTTCTTCGAGCAGGTTTTGTTCTCTGCTGGCGTGGTGGCTCCAGACCCCAGCAAAGCAGTCAGCCTGCAGTTCCTGGCGCACCGACAGCGTGTTGTACTCCGCCTTTGTCAGCCCGCCGCGCATTCGGTGTACCTGTTCGGAAACCCCCAGGAGATTTTGGACATGGTGGCCCACCTCGTGAGCAATGACGTAGGCTTGGGCAAAATCGCCCGGAGCCCCGAACCGGCGGCCGAGTTCTTGAAAGAACGACAGGTCGAGGTAAACCTTGCGGTCGGCCGGGCAGTAAAAGGGGCCCACGGCAGACGAGTTGAACCCGCAGGCGGATTCCACTGCGTCAGTAAAGAGCACGAGCGTGGGCGAGACATACCGGCTGCCGCGACGTGCGAATATTTGATTCCAGGTGTATTCGGTCTCGCCCAGCACCACGGCGACGAAATCGACCTCCGGATCGTAGCCGCTCGGTGCCGCCGGCCCGGGCACGGATTCCGGCACACTCATGGTTGAAGGATCCGAACTCAGTTGCATCAACAGATTGAGTGGATTCTCTCCCGTCAGATAGGACAGGCCCAGAATCAAGACCAAGCCGACGCATCCGATGCCGCCGCCGGCCCGGGGACTGACGCGCATACGTCCGCCACCTCCCCAAGGACGGGCCCGAACGCCCCTTCGATCCTCGACGTTTTGACTGCGCCTGCCGAGCTTCCAACGCATGGGTCAACGACTCCCTTCTTGCCGATCGGTTTCACCGGAGTATCCACGCATGCTGACGAGTATATACCGCCTGGCGTCTTTGGCTCAACGTGGGGGATAATCGTATGGGCTATCGCCCAAAAGGCCTCGCCGCTTGGATTCTAGATACCGATCTTGATTCGGTAGTAAGGCACCACGCGCACATCCCCTAGCTCTGATTCGAACGTGTGGCGTTCTATGTGTTCCAGTTCGAGTTCGTTTTGCCCGGGACGCAACCCAGGGGTCAGGTCAAACCGAAACGGAGAGGTAAATCGCATTCCCAGGTCCACCCCGTTCAGTCGCACGCGCACCACCTGGGACATATCACGGATGCGAATCTCCCCGGTGCCACCCGTGGGCGCAGTCCATTCAAAGCGGGTTTTGTAACGAGTCGCGTTTCCTTCCTTGGGAACTCTCTCCCATCCGTCGCTCAAGCGCAACTCCGTCAGCTGCCCCTGAACGGTGGCGACACGAGCTTCTTCAACCTTGCCGGATTTTGCCGACGAGTAATGGAAGAAGCCAGGCGCATATTTTCGCAACTCGATGCTTCCGTCATCCATGCGTCGGACTTCATCGGCATTCGTGCCAATCAAGTGAGGCTGTGGCCGACCCTCTGGATCGATCACAATAAAGACCGATTCATACCGGTCGAGTTCGAGACGAACGGAAAGCCAGCCTCCTTCCTTGCTATAGCACGGTGCCTGACGGATGCTGCCAGTTACAGGATCCCAGAGCTCTGGCACTCCGGCGACTCCGCGTAGTTTCACCTCCGTGTGCACCCGCGAACCCTCGTTGTTGATGAAGTACAGATCCCGCCCCGAGAGCCTGCGGTGGTAGTACTGCAGCATGGTCAGGTTTGGATCGATCCATACATCGTGTGCTTCCCGGGAGTAGAGAAAACTCGAAAGCTCCCGGTAAGTGAGCTGATAGGCGCGGCCCTTGGCATTGCCACTTCGACCCCAGAGAGCCTGGGCCAGTTCCTGCACCTCCGCGTCGTGCCGGCCATCTGTCGATCGCACCGGCAGCTTCGCCACGACCTGGAGGATGGTCGCATCCAGACGAACGACACCTCCAAGCCAGAGGACCGTCCCGCCCGCGTCGCGGAACTCGACCAGACGCTCCAGCACCGGAGCCGGCGCGGCCACGACGCCGGGAAAGATCACGAACTCGTAATCCTCTTGGCCCAAGTGGATGCGTTTGCCTTCGATCCGGCAGCGGGTCCGATCCGTAAAGACACCGTATGACAGGATGTCGTAATCGAAATGGGCCTGGCTCAAACTCTTGCAGACTTTCCAGAGTTCTTCCACGGGACCGGCCCACGCCGAGGACGCCGGGTCCAGCACCAACGCGCGGGCCATGTGACGGCCACCCCGGATCAACATGGTCTCCCGGTTTGCCGCCACTTGATAGTCATGGAAATAGGGCGACAGTGGATTCTTGCCGCGGAGCCACAACTCCGGAACATCCTCCCATACGGGAGGTTCCTGCGTGTCGAGTCCGCAGGGTACGATGCGATTGAGGCCACGGCAGGTCGTCCAGTCCATCATGGCTTTCATTTCCGTCAATCCCGTGCGCCAGCCGGTGGCCGCAAAATGTTCCACGACGGCTTCATCCAGCGCAACTTCCTGGTAGTGGCTGACGGAACTGGCGAGCTTCGGCTGGCGCCAGTAGACGTCTTCGTCGGGCTCGTACCATTGATCGAAGATGTTGTCGAAACCGCCCATGCTGAAACGTTCGAGAGTGCGCAGGGTGCTTCCTGTTCCGCGCCCTAGCCCATACGTGTTTGCCATCGGTGCACCCTCGACGAGATGTCCGATCAGCTGCGTGCCGTGCTTCTCGGCGAACTGAGTCAGCTTCCCGACGAAGAGTCGTCCGTACTCGGTGGTGACGAATTCCATGTAATCATGGCGAACCTGCGTGGTGATTTGTCCACGGTTCACCCAGAGGTGAGGGAGCAATGGGCGTAAAGAGTAACCGAGGTTCTCCTCGAAGCGATCGAGCAAATCCGGCGTATACGGATAGCCGACCCCGGAGGTGCCCAGTGTACGTCCACTGGAGAGAAACCCCGGCTCGTCGATAAAAAACCCCTTCCACAGTTTTCCGAACTCGTGCCCGAGCTGCTCGTAGGTGGCTCCCAGAATCGTCTTTACATAAAGATCGGTAGCCTGCTCGCTGAGCGGATCAATATAGCCTCGCTCTTCTCCATACTTGAAGTCGGGATTAACTCTGGGGCCGTCGATTCCGGGCTGCCAGGCTGTGTGACGAAAACCTCCCATCTACCCGGAGGGGCGGTCCAGCGGAGCCGATGATCCGAAACCCGATCTGCCAAGTCTTTCACTTGCCGGTCCGGGCCGAACGCCGAGATGGAGACAAACCTGTGGTGGGGCGGCAACACGGAGCTGACGTCGACAGACACGGTCCCGGGACCTTGCACGCGCTGTCGGTGCGAAAGAGCGACCTCCCATCGGGCCAGCGTCCGGTCCTCGCGCACTATCTTGCCTCCGGCATAACCCGAAGGGTAGTCGCGATCGTCCTGCTGCCAGAGCACCAGTCCAAGTTTACGCGCGTGCTCGACGATCACGCGCCAGCGCCGCCACTGTCCTGCACCCAGATAGTCTTCGAAATTGTAGGGATGAAGCGTCACCCCCTCGAAGCCAAAGCGGTAGACGACATCGAGGTAGGCGCGCAACTCCTCGTCGCTCTCGTTGCCATGGAGCATCCAGAAAGGACAGGCGCTCCGGGTCGGATTGTCTCCCGCAAACGCCTCGGCCAAGGCATCCCAGGACATTTCTGGGGTGGGGGTTGCGGTCACCGAAGGGGAAAAGGGCGTCTTGCCTCCAGGTCCGTGTGCCGCCACCTCGAACCGATAAGAGGTTCCATTGTTTAACCCATGCACCGCATAGTCCGTTACGAGAACGTTCGGGATCGTAGTTTGGCTGCCGCCTTCGGAGCGGTAGCGCACTTCATAAGATGTCGCACCAGCGACCGGCGCAAAGGAAAGCACGACACGCTGGTGCTCTCCGCGCGCGTAGCGAATCGCAGGAGCTTGTGAAAAACCAAGCTCCGCCAAAGCGGGAAACGGCAATATCATTGCTAGCAGCGCCAAAAGCATTCGTTTCATCGAACTCCCCGTCTCTTCATTCGCAATCGGTCTCCTTCAATTCTGATTCACTACGCCCTCACTTTGCAACCGGTGCAAGCTGTGAGACAACTCCATCCGGGCGGTGTTGTTTGGGTTATACTGATCCGCAAAACTCAAGGTTAGACAGTCCCGAGGAGGTTTCGATGAAAAAGGGCCAAGTAGTTGGAGCACTCTTTTTGGCGATAGGATTCGCCGCGGTGTCGGCAATTATGCTTTTTGTTGAGCCCCGAATGGGATTCTCGGAACCCAGTGACTACTTTGACCCAACAAAAGTCGCTCGGGCCCTGGACTCCATTCCTTGGCTGATTGGTGATTTGATCTACTTCGGGATGGGTGTCGTCCTCGCGTACCTGGCCTCTTCTTCTGAAGATAGATACAAACGTGCGACGGGCTTCACGGCGGCGGTCCTGTTGGTTCTGATCGGCTGTTTTGGACGGGTCCTTTCCCCGCTCAGGGATATGGTCACGGATTCGGACCAACTGGAAGCAGCGGTTCTGGGAGCCATGACGGTGCGGTTCGCCGTCCTCAGAACAATGGTGCTCGCACTGGGGGTTTTTGCCTGGCGCACGACGGTGGCCGGATCCGACGCTGGTGAGGTCTCGAGGCCTGGACGTATTCTTGGCTACTTCGTCCTGGTTGCCAGCGCGGTGTTCCTTTTCGTGTTCATCCCCATGCCGCTGTTGTTCACGCTTTGGGCGGTGTGGCTCACGATTCATTACTGGCACGACGCCTGACAGGCGACGGAGTGGTCAGATCGGGAGATGACCGAGACGAGGATCACGTAGAATAAAGGGCGGACGCGTTGTTGATGAGTCCATCTTCTCCGACCTATTGTGGCTGTTTTTCCTTCGAGAACACCTTTTCCATTTCTGCGGTGATCTCCTTACCCGCCCGTTCCCCATACTCCATCCCCACAGCCTGACTTTCGGAAATAATCTGGGGCATCTTCTCGACGAAGCGTTTGCCGAGAGGCGACTCGTAAAACTCGATGAGCTTCTGGATGTCTTCCTCGCCCAGGTGGCGTTCGTACACAGGGGCCATCAACTCCATCAATTCGTCGATTCTCGCTCTGGCGCGGCACAAACGGCGTAGAGAATCGCGCATCTCGGTGGCTTGGTTCATATCCCCGGTCGCGAGAGCGGTCGCTCGGAAGAACGGCTCGAACTCGCCCAGCAGCTGATCGTAGAGGCGACCAAGGAATTGTTCGAACTGCATCTGAACGCCTGACACGCGAAACAGATGCAACGTGTCTTGCTTTGTCTTTTCGGCAGCCGCGGTGCCATTGAGGGTGCACAGAGCCACAAGAGCAAAAGTCAAAAAGCATTTCATGGCGTTTCTCCGGGTACTTGGTTTCGACCTATTGTACCCGCGACGCGCACCCGGGTTTAAGAGTCATTTGGAGCCCAGTCCCTCTGTCACCGTCGTTCCAGGTGGGGATCCTCCGGGATCCAGAGGGCGTGGATGCCAGCCGTTCGGGAGGACTCTTGACTACGGTCGCCACGGCGAGGGCCCATCCTTCTTGGCTCGAAGGAACTTGGCGTCGACCTCTCCATACCATGCATGAAGCTGTCGACGCATCCGAGCGGTCCGCTCCGGCATTTCGTCGGCCAAGTCGGACTGTTCCCCGATGTCGTTCTTCAAATTGTACAGGTGTACGCGTCCGTTCTCGAACCGTTCGATCAGTTTCCAGTCGCCTGCGCGCATCGCGGCACCTGGAAACCCACCCTGAGGGCTGTAGTGCGGGTAGTGCCAGAACAGAAACTGACGGCCGGGCGTCCCGGTCTGACGGAGCAAAGGGACCAGACTCACGCCGTCGAGGTGTTGATCGGCTTTCAACGGCCGTCCGGCGATTTCCAGAATCGTGGGATAGAAATCCGTGCTGATAACCGGATAGTCGCAGCGGCTTGCAGGTTGGGTCACGCCCGGCCACTTGATGAGCCATGGCTCGCGGATGCCCCCTTCATACAGCCAACCTTTCCCGCCCCGCAACGGGAGATTAGAGGTCGGCGACTCTTCGGAGGTGGAGAATCCTCCGTTGTCGGCCATGAAGAAGACGACCGTATGGTCTGCTAGGCCGAGCTCGCTGAGCTTGTCCAGGACCCGGCCGATGCTGGTGTCCATCGTTTCGACCATGGCAGCGTAGGTAGCGTGCCCTTGCCGGACGCGCACGCGCCGCGGATCGGGGATGGGCCAGACTTGCTCTTCGTCCGCGAACTCCGGCTCGTGTGGCAATCGTGCGGCCTTGACCTCGTACTTGGCGACCAGCTCCTCCGGAGCCTGCAGCGGGGTGTGGACGGTGTAGAACGATAGATAGAGAAGAAACGGCTTGGAATTGGACTCGGGACGAGCGGGCGAACCGGACTGAACGAAGTGATCGATGATTGCAAGCGATTCGTCTGTCAGGCGTGTGGTGAGATATTCCCCGTCCGGACCATCCCGCAGCCGCGGGTTCTGGTAGGGCGCGAAGTATCCGCCGGGTGGCGCCCCCCAGTTGTGTCCGGCCACGTTGATGTCGAACCCTTGTGCCTTCGGCCAGAATTCTTCAGTCGGGCCGAGATGCCATTTCCCGACGAAGGCCGTTTGGTAGCCTGCTTCTTTCAGCGCCTCCGCCAGGGTTAGCTCCGACAGCGGCATCCGTTCGTTCAAGGGTGCCGGCAGGAAGCGGCCTGCGCGCTTGGCGTAAAATGCATTCGTTGCGTCGATCCGGGACGGATATCTGCCTGTCAGAATGCTATATCGTGTCGGACTGCAAACGGGGTTGGCGGCATAACCGTTGGTGAATCGCATTCCCTCCCGCGCCAGCCGGTCCACGTTGGGAGTTTCATAGAAGGTGTCGGGATTGTTGGCCCCGACGTCCATGTAACCGAGGTCGTCGATCAGGAAGAAAACGAAGTTGGGTCTCTTCGGCTCGGGATGGGAGTCACACGGGACGGTTCCAACAACCCCGACACAACAAGAAAGGACGAGCGCTCGGATGGCACCCGAACGACTGACATCCTGGCGGCCCATGAGAAAACTCCCTGGTTTTACTCGCCCTCGTCGCTGCTGAGTTTGAAGTCGTCCGGCAGGTTCATGAATTTGCGGAAAGACTGGTCGACGAGCGGTGCGATCGTCTCCCACGGTTCCACCATGCACCTTTGGGCCCATTCGTCGTAGAGCCGTGTCAACTGCTGCACCTTGTCCGGATATCGGGCCGAAAGATCCTCGACTTCGGTTCGATCCGATGCCAGGTCAAAGAGCTCCCAGTTTCCGGGGAATCGCGACACGAGCTTCAACTCATCTTGGCGGACGGCCCGGCTTCCTTCGTGCTCCCAGTAGAGCTCCGGATGACCTTCCCTGTCGTTCCCCTCGAAGACGGGCCCGAGGCCCTTGCCCTCCATGGGTGTGATCGCGTGTCCCTGGTACTCGGTCGGGTACTTCGCGCCTGCCACTTCTACGCACGTTGCCATGAGATCGATGAGGTGGCCCGGCTCATGGGAAATGCCTGGGCCGCTCTTGATTCCTGCCGGCCAGTAAGCGACCAATGGGGTGGCGATGCCCCCCTCGTGAATCCAGTGCTTGTAAAGGCGGTAGGGCGTGTTGCTCGCGTTGGCCCAGGCGACGCCATAGCTCTGAAATGTGTCGGCCGGGCCCGGCATGATCGAGGGGAAGTTTCCGTAGCGGATCTTCTTCCCGTCCGGGGTCTCCTTCGCAAAAATGCGAAAGTTCTCGAACATGGGCCGTACTATTTCTGCGGAGCTTCCGTTGTCGGACAAGAATAGAAAGAGCGTGTTGTCTTCTTCTCCTAACTCCTGGACCTTTTTCCAGATGCGCCCGATGCTCTGGTCCATTCGGTCGATCTGGGCGGCGTAGACCGCCATGCGCTCCACCTCCCACTCCTTGTGGGGGGCATCCGCCCATGCGGAAGCTTCGTTGTCTCGCGACGTGAGGGCCCAGCGTTGATCCACGAGTCCCATATCCGTCATGCGCTGGTAGCGTTCCTCACGAATCTGATCCCACCCTTTTCGGTATCGGTCTCTATACTTGTGGATGTCTTCGGGTAGGGCTTGCAGGGGCCAGTGTGGAGCGGAGTAACAAACGTGGAGGAAAAACGGCTCGTCTCCCTCAGCTCTGAAATCGCCCAGGAACTCGGTCGCCTTTTCGCCGATGGCGTCCGTTATGTAGTAGCTGGGATCCGTTATCTTCGTGAAGGCATTGTCCATCTGAATGTTGGGAAAGAAGTATGTGTCCGATCCCCCGTAATACTTCTCGAAACCGCGTTGATTCGGCCAGTTGTAGCGCGCATCCGAAGGACAGATGTGCCATTTCCCGGTACATGCCGTCCGGTAGCCGGCCGCCCGAAGGACTTGCGCGATCGTCACGCTGTTTTTGCTGAGATCCCCTCGGTACCCGGGATGCTCTGGCCCCAGGCCCCAGGTCATGTGCCCGACTCCCGCCTGGTGCGGATGAAGACCCGTCAGGAGGCTCGCGCGAGTGGGACAGCAGCGAGCCGAGTTATAGAACTGAGAGAAACGCAGCCCGCCTGCGGCCATCTTGTCCAGGTTGGGTGTTTGGACCTCACCGCCATAGCATCCGATGTCTGAGTAGCCCATGTCGTCGGCAAGAATGAGGACGATGTTGGGCCGCTTCTGTCTGCCGCCATTCCACGATGGATCCTCGTCCGAGCAGGAGAGACTACCCAGCGCGGTCATTCCCAATGCCGCGGTGCTGCCCTCTTTCAGAAAATCCCGTCGTGTCGTTTTGGTCATGAGTTGCCTTTCGCGCTTTCCGCAAACCAGGTGATGCGAAACGATTTCGTTCATCCGCTTGAAGAGGTCGCGCTAGATTGAGTCGCTCCCGACCTTGGAATTCCGTAAAGTACGCGCGATCATATCAACGCCGTGCCTGTTGTCAAACAACCCAAGTGTTGCCGCCGGAGCCCGAAAACTGTCCAGTTTTGGCTTGGGCTGCGGGCGCAAAGCATGAAAGAATGAACGACCTGTTGCCATGAAATTGCCTGGTAGAGCTCGATCCACCGTCGATTCCTTGAGGGGGAAAGCCGGATGAAGTGGAAAAGTATCCTGGTGCTGGCGTTGTGGGGTTTGGTTTTTGGTCGTATGTCCGCTGCTACCCCGCAGTCCCGCAAACCGAATATTTTGTTCATCATGACCGATCAGCTGAAGGCGACGGCGCTGGGCAGCTACGGCGACAAGGTCGTTCGCTCGCCCCATCTGGATCGTCTGGCGCGAGAAGGAGTTCTCTTCGAACAGGCTTACGTGCAGTCCCCTCTATGTATTCCGTCGCGCGCTTCTCTGCTGACCGGCCGCTACCCCCAGAGCCATGGGCAGTTCCACGAGAAGGTCGCCATTAACAAGGACGAGATCTATGTCTCGGATATCTTGCGAGCATCAGGCTATTGGGTAGGCGCCCTTGGGAAGATGCACCATGTCCCCGCCAGCCAGAAGCGCGGCTTCACGGACCTCTATGATGTCACCCCCCTGGACCAGGTGACTTACCCGGACGCAACGCCACAGTCGCTGAGAGCCAAACACTTGAAGAACGTCCAGGGGACCAACAACTCCTGGATTGCCGGCATCTCGGGACTCTCTTCCCAAGAGCACCCCACCTGGCAGCTGACCAGCAAGGCGCTTCGGGTGTTTGAGGAACGAGCCGCGCAGCGGGAGCGCCCGTTCCTGCTCTGGCTTTCCTACACCGAACCGCATCATCCGTGTCTTCCCTCGCCGGAATATGCCGCCATGTACGATCCCGCCGAGATGAGGCTCCCGCCGAACTTCACCGAACCCATGTACTACGCGGATTAGCACCTCGGCATGATGCAGCGCTATCTCCGCCAGCAGTTCGATGACGACAGGGAGGCCATCCGGACTTTCATTGCCCGGTACTACGGGGAAATATCGATGGTGGACACCAACATCGGCCGGGTCCTGGAGAGCTTGGACCAGCTCGACCTGGCGAAGGATACGATCATCGTGTTCACGGCCGATCATGGGGACTTTGCCGGTGAGCATGGAGCGATCATGAAGGGAGACGTCTACGATCCGCTCACGCGGGTTCCCCTGATCATGCGCTTTCCCGCTGCCAGTCGAGGCGGTAAGAAACTAGCCCAGCTCGTGGAGCAAATCGATATCATGCCGACGCTGCTGGAGGCCGCCGGCATACCGGTGCCCGGCCCGGTGCACGGCAAGAGCCTGTTGTCGCTCATCGATGGACGGACGTCCCGCCACAAGGACTATGTCTTCAGTATGATTCAAACCAAGGAGATGAAGTTCGGCCGATTCCTGATTCGAAGTGAGCAGTGGGCCTATATCGAGGACGCCCTCATGGACCGAGAGCTGCTGTTTGACATGACGGAGGATCCTTGGCAGATCCACAATCTGTCCCTGACTCCAGCCTACGAAGATATACTGAACGAGCACCGGGCGGTGCTCCGGTCGTATTTCGAGGGACCGTACCAACCCCCGGATCCAAGGTTTCTTCCGCGAAGAATGCAAACCACCCGAAGAGCAGAGGCGAAATGATCCAGAGAACCAAGTTTCATGTTGCCGGATTTGTGTGTTTCGTTCTGGCCTTGCAGGCGTGCTCTCGGGTGGCATCCGTTTCGGCAGACAACCCGGTTCGGATCGGATTGCAGGTTGTGCTGATCGGTGATGTCGCCGGCACTGTCTGGGAGGGAGAAATTCACCTTTCCGATGGCAAGCTGCGCCGTCTCGGGGGCCATCAGCTCGACAACTTGAGAGATCGCATCGACCTTTCAGACGAGCAAACCGGCCGCTGGAAGATCCTCTTGTCAAACGAGAAGGTACCGGAGATTGCGCAGATAGACCCGGCGCGCCTGGCCGAGCAGGTGATGATTCACACAGGCGGGAAGGGCTTTTTCGCTTCGCTGGATGCGTCCCCGAGTACAGTCGTGACGTTGGAATCGAATCTTGGATCCGCGAGCTTGCGGCCCGGCGAGCTGTCGCTTGGAGAGGCGCGGTCGCTCCTCGACGGTCGGGCTCTGGTTCGGAGGGTCCCCGGATACGTCGCGCTGGACAGCGGGGCGGTCCACGAGGATGCACCTTCGCTGTGCCTGGACGACAGCGGAACCCCTTGGGTTGTTTACATCGAGTACAGCCATCAATCAGAGCTTCTTCGGGTTGCCAAGGTCACGCCTGGCGGTATCGAGCCAGCCGGTATCTTGGCCGGCCCGGGACTCTTCCAGCAACCGAGCATCGTCTGCGACGCATCGGGAACGCTCTGGCCAATCTGGGCCCAGCTCGAAGCAGGCAAGTGGCAGTTGCGCGCGCGATCGATCACCGCGGGGAAACTGGGCGACCCTGTCGCCATCACCCAGTCGGAAGGAAACGAGTTCAACCCGGATGCGGGATCCGATTCGTCGGGACGGGTGTGGGTTGTCTGGCAATCGCTGCGCTCCCGAGATTCCGAGGTCTATGCCAAGACCTTCGATCCGGAAACCAGCCAGTGGTCTCGGGAGCGCCGGATCGGCGAATCCAAGGCTGACTGGGAGCCGAGGCTCGCGTTTGGCCCGGACGGGACGGTGTATGTAGTCTTTGATAGTTACCGCAACGGTGACTATGACATCTTTCTCGCTACCATGAGCAAGGGCCACGGGAGCGACGAAACGGAGATTGCCGCGATCAGCGCTTCACCCGACTATGAAGCCAGGCCGGAAGCGGTGGTCTCGGCCGACGGGAAGTCGATCTGGATGGCGTGGGATACCGGACAGCAGCGCTGGGGCAAGCACAGCAAGGGCGCGGGCCTTCACCGCAACCGGTTCTTGCGTGTTGTACGCTATGATCTGGCGACGAAACAAACCGTGTCGATGCCGGATGTCAACGAGCTCCTCCCGTCTCTTCCGGGTCAAGGAGGGGAGTTGGCCGAGTTGGCGGTAGACGGGGAAGGGGATCTCTGGCTGCTCTGCCGTTATGTAAACTGGCCGATTTCCTGGCAGGTCGTGGCCCTGCAGTTCGATGTTGGCACGGGGTCCTTGACGAGACCGGTTCTTCTGCCCGAAAGCGCTTTGTCCGCCGATCGACGGGCCGACGCGGTGTTCGATCGCTCCGGCAAGTTGTGGTTGGCCTGGGCGGGCGACGGACGGAGGGGAAAGATTGCGGGTCAAAACGGAATCTTTGTTGGTTCCCTGGACACAGAAGACCCCATGCCACCGGGCACACACGTCGAAAAAAAGAAGTTGCAACTCATGTCTCCGGCGGGCGCGGCTGCCCGCCCAGCAGAGGACCGGCACCGATGGAAGGTCAACGGGAAAGAGTACGTGCTGTATTGGGGCGATCTGCACCGGCATACTGATTTCTCAGTTTGTCAGACCCCAATGGAAGGATCGACGGTCGAGCACTTCCGCTATGCATTGGATGTCGCCAAGCTGGACTATCTGGCCGTCACCGATCACGTTCAGCACGGGAAGGTGCTGTCGGACTACGAGTGGTGGCTCACGCAGAAGCTCTCGGACCTGTATCACCTGCCATCCCATTTCGTCTCGATTTACGGCTATGAGCGAAGCCAGCGCTGGCCCTACGGTCATCGCAACGTTCTATTTCTCGATCGGGGCGGACCACTGGTTCTGAGAACCCGCGAGGGCTACCAGGTCCCGGCGCCGCCGGAAGCCCTGGATGCCAATCGGGGATACGGCGGGGAGCAGCGCATTCGGCCGGAAGAAATGTGGGATGTGATCCGTTCCTCCGGAAGGCGTGCTATTACTCTTGGTCATACCATTGGACATCCATTGATGGGAACGGACTGGTCTGTCTACGAGCGCATCGATCGGGAGATCGAATCTCTGGTTGAAATCTATCAAGGACACCGCGTGAGCTACGAAGGGATGGAAAGCCCCCAGCCTTCCAGAGCCCGGGAGTCCGGGGCATACTTTACCCAGGCTGGACGGTTGGTCGAGATGGATCCCGCCAAGGTGGAAGACTACATGGCGAGAGACGTCTCCGGTCGAAATCCCAAGGGGCTATACCACACCGCGCTGCAGCTGGGTTTCAAGCTCGGCGTCACGGCAAGCTCGGATCATCTGTCAACCAGCGTTTCCTACGGCGGCGTTTACGTCGAGACACTGAATCGAGAGGGAATCTTCGATGCTCTCGACGCCCGGAGAACCATTGCAGCCACCGACAAGATATACGTGGACTTCTCGTGCAACGGGCGTTTGATGGGGGAAGTGTTCGAGACGGATCAACTGCCCCGAGTGTCGCTGTATGTCCACGGAACAGGCAAGCTCGAGAACGTGGTTGTGGTTCGCAACGAAAAGTCACTCCACGTCTTCGAGCCGGGCACCTCGGGGCCGGGTACCGAGAAGTTTGAGACGGTCTTTACGGACATGCAACCGGTGACGGGGGAGAATCGATACTATATCCGGGTGCAACAGAAGGACGGCAACATGGCCTGGACCTCGCCGGTCTGGGCCACCTACCGGCCTTAGGGATGCTTCGTCGGTCTCCATAAGGAGGAGCTTACGCATGCCTCATCGATTCTTCGGGCTTTTGCTGTTGACGATTTGCGCCTCCTCGGTTGCTGCCTCAGGAGACGATACTCCTCTGAGCCCGCGCAATGCCAACTACACAATCGAGGTGAAACTCAACGCAGAGGACAAGACGCTCGAGGGCCGGGAAATTGTGCACTGGCGCAACCAGATGGAGGTTGCCACGGAGGAACTGTGGTTTCATCTCTATTGGAACGCCTGGCGAAACAACCGCAGCACATGGCTGCAAGAGGAAGTCGCGCGGAGAGAAAGAAGTGTAGAGCCGGATGGTTGGGCCTATTGTGAAGTCGAGCTTGTGAAGATCTTGCCGAGTGACGACGCTGCAGAGCAAGACTTGACCGAAGCATGGCGCTACGAGGCGCCCGATGACGGCAACCCCGACGACAGGACGGTCATGGTCTTGCCGTTGCCCGAGCCGGTGGCTCCCGGCGATTCCGTCAGACTCGAAATCCGTTGGAAGTCCAAGATTCCCCGAACCTTCTCGCGCACCGGGTTTCGCGGCAATTTCTTCTTCATTGGCCAATGGTTCCCCAAGCTGGGCGTTTATCAAGAAGACGGCTCGTGGAACTGTCATCAGTTCCACACCGCGACGGAGTTCTTTTCCGATTATGGAGTTTATGACGTCCGGATGAACGTCCCGACGGGCTGGCTGCTGGGGGCTACCGGGCGACAGCAAAAGGTCGTGGACAATCCGGACGGTACCACGACGCATCATTACCGCCAGGGGGATGTTCATGATTTCGTCTGGACCACGAGTCCGGAATACCGTGAGATCTCGCGCAGATTCGAGCACGCGGGTCTCTCGCCGGTCGACATGCGGCTGCTCTATCAGCCCGAGCACGAAGCGCAGGTAGATCGTCACTTCCGGGCCACGGAAACCGCGCTCCGGCTCTACGGAACCTGGTACGGAGAATATCCCTACGGTCATATCACAGTGGTGGATCCCGCATACCAGAGCGGCGTGGGTGAGATGGAGTACCCGACCCTGTTTACCGTGGGGACCCGGATACTCAACCCGGAGGGTCGGTCTCCGGAGATAGTCGCGGTGCACGAGGCCGGGCATCAGTTCTGGCATGGGATGGTGGGAAACAACGAATTCGAGCATGCCTGGCTCGACGAGGGCCTCAATACCTTCTCACATGCCCGCGCGATCGACACTGAGTATGGCGACCTGATCTATTTCCGTCGTTTCTTCAAAGAGTACCTTCCGGTTCGAGTGCCGGAGATCCGCTTGCGTCGCATGACATCGGGGAATCGCGTTCGCGGCTATCGCCAGTACAGAAGGGCGGACGTGCAGGCCACGCCGACTTATCGCTACTACCCCGGGCTTTCCGCCTACGCGATGAGTTATGACAAGACCGCGATCTGGCTTTCGATGATAGAAAAGGCATATGGGTGGGAGGCACTGCAACAAGGCTTATCCGCGTTCTTCAACACGTGGAAATTCCGTCATCCGAAGCCGGAGGATCTCATCCAAACCCTGAGTGAGTCTGTCGGTCGAGACCTCAATCCGTTTTTTGACGAGGTCCATCGGAAGGCTGTCGTTTTTGACTATGCAATCGCAAAAGCATCGAGCAAGCCTCTGAACACGAAAGGTTACCTCGAGGGATCTCTATCCGTTTCGGCGAAAGACCATGAGGTCTTTGAAACGCAGGTCGTTGTGAGGCGCCTGCAGGACGGGATCTTGCCCGTGGAAGTGGTTTTCGAATTCGAGGATGGAGACATGGTCCGGGAAGTGTGGGACGGCCAATCTCTTTGGAAACTCTACCAGTTTCAGAAGCCGGCGAAACTGGTGTCCGCCGTGGTGGATCCGGAGCGCAAGATCCTGCTTGACGTCAACTCAACCAACAACAGCTGGCAGATGCGCTCGGGCGCGCGTTTCCCGTCCGGCAAGTGGGCCTCCAAGTGGATGGTCTGGTTGCAAGACTATTTTCAAACCCTGGCGTTTTTGTTCTGAACGAAGAGCGGCGCTATGCATATTCGACAGTCCCTGAAAATCGGCTTTTCACGTGTCACCCGGTTCCCGGGAATTCTTTTCTGGCTCTATCTGGCCAGTGTTCTGCTGAGTCTTCCGCTGGCGGCGGTCATCTTCGCAGACGTGGAGCAGTCGATCGGCCACAGTCTCATCCACAGCGAGCTCAGCGAAGGATTCGACATGGACTGGTACCGGGAGTTCGAGCTGGGCCGCTCGGGGGTGGGAGCTTCCTTTGGGCCTCAGGTGATCGGGGTTCTGGCGCCGCTGACCAACTTGGAGATGCTTCTGGATGGTGCCCTTTTCGGTCAGGAGAAGTCGATTCTCGTCTGCGGATTGCTCTTCCTGTTGGTGTGGGTCCTGCTGGGTGGCGGAATCATCGATCACTACGCCGGCGCGGACAGGTCGTTCTCCGTCGGGAAATTGCTTTCGCTCGGCAGCCGGTTTTTCTTCCGTCTGGCTCGTCTTGTTGCTCTCTCGATGGTTGCGTACTGGGCTGCATCGCGCTGGATCGCCGACGCGCTCCAGGGTTGGTTGGAGCATGCCACGCTCGATGCCACGACGGAAACGGAAGTGGCACTCTTCGATTTGCTGGCCTACGGTTTGTTTGCCTTCGTGCTTGTGTTCCTGGGAGTCGTGTTCGACTACGCCAAGATCTCGTTGGTCTTGGAAAGACGCCGCAGCGTGCTGGTTGCGTTGGTGCGAGGATTCGGATTGGTACGCCGTCACCCCGTCCAGACTCTCGGCCTCTATTTGATTCTCGCGCTGGTCGCGTTTCTGCTGTTTGCTTTCTATGGATGGATTGCTCCCGGCCCGGACCAGTCGAACCTGGGGACCGTCACGCTCGCTTTTGTCGCCGGGCAGGTGTACCTCCTCGGGCGCATGTTCATCAAGCTGTGGCTACTCTCCAGCCAGATCTCCCTCTATCGGATGAATCAATCCTAGCGAACGCTCCTGGGGTGTCGGGGCCCTGCCACGGAAGTTGCCATGCCTCCGCAGCAGAGCCAGTAAAACCCCTTATGTGAGAATCTCGGCGAGATGATTCAGCCGATCCGACCAGTAAGCCTTCATGTTGGTGGCGGCCGACTTGGTGGGGAGCTTGACGTGCTGAATCGCCACCTGGCTCTTTGCCGTCCCCTTCGCCGCGAAGTAGACCTGGACCGCCGTCCCGTCGTGCCAGGTAATCCGCATCGACTTCTCCGGAGTCGATTTCTTTATCTGGAGCTCGACCTCCGAGAGCCACCGATTCCGCATGCGCACCGTGCTGAAGGCTCGATATAGCTTGCCGAGCGGCACCGCGTACGTCTTGCTCTTGTTGCACTCGTAAGCGCCGGTACGGCGCTGGCCCACTTCACGGAGCCCGCGGATACGCTCGTAACCCACCGTCACGGTTTGAGCCCACCATCCACCGATTCCATGCTCCTGGTGAACGTACCGTGCGATGGAGCTGTGCGGCAGCTTGGTGGCGTCGATCGAATCCAGCACACGAACCCATTCCGCCCAGCCTTTGCCCGTTCTTGCCTCGACGGTTTCATTCTTCATCCGGGCAAGAGCTGCATATTGCTGGGCCGACGGGGACGCCTTTTCTTTGGTCTGGGTCTGTTTTTGAATGAGCTGGCTGCGGGCGGCGGTATACGATTCGCCCGTCTTTTTCATCCGGGAACGGATGTGTCGCTTGAGGTCTTTTTGCTTTGGCATTTTGCTCCTTTGCTGCGCCACCGGCTTGGCTCCCCAGCAGCAAAAGCACGGCGACCGACAAAGGTCGATGCCGATCCGGGAGTATACCCCCCTTTGCCTCACGCGGATCCTTGCTGGGGAAGGACCAAAGAGGTTCGGCGTGGATCTGCGCCGTTCGTGGTAGCAGTATCCCTCACGGGGATGGTCGAGTCAACTCGTAGGCCGCTCACTCCGTGAGCGGTATGTGGGGAAATCTTTCTTGCGTCTCGCGGAGCGAGACGACTACCGCGCAAGTCCAGAAATCTGTATCATGCCGATCCATAGTCTTTTTCGCGAGGAACCGTGACGTGATGAAAATCGGCTGCTCCCTCATCGTTCGTGGAAACCACGCGACACGTGAGAACATTCGAGCCATGGCCGAACGGGCGGAGGCGCTCGATTTTGACTCGGTCTGGGCCAGCGATCACATCATCATTCCGCCGCGGGTGACATCGACATACCCTGGATCGGCGACAGGCCTCTTTCCCGACTACTGGCTGGAGCGCTATTTCGAGCCGATGGCGGTGTTGAATTACGTCTCGGGCTGTACCGAGCGCGTTCAGCTGGGAACGAGTGTCTTGATTCTCCCCATGCGCAACCCCATCGAGGTTGCAAAGGAGATAGCCGGTGCCGACGTACTGTCGGGCGGACGCATACTCTTCGGGGTGGGCGTCGGGTGGTTCAAGGAGGAGTTCGACGTATTGCGCGAACCGTTTCATGAGCGTGGCAGGCGGGCGGACGAATATCTACAAATCTGTAAAGCGCTGTGGACGGAAGAGCCCGCAAGCTTCGCAGGAAAGTACTATCAGTTCAAGGAGGCGAACTTTGGTCCCAAGCCCGACCAGCAGCCCCACCCCCCCATTTTGATCGCCGGTCACAGCGAGGCGGCAATGCGGCGGGCCGTTCGTTTCGGGAACGGCTGGCATCCCTTTGGCTTGACTCCCGATGAGCTGGAGCCCCTGGTCGAGAAGTTTCACGGCGTCGTCCGGGAGGAGGGTCGAAGTCTTGCGGAAATCGAGATCACACTCAAAGCGCGTCTCCGATTCGGAGAAAGTCCGGACCCACAACCGCACACGAGTGGGAGTCCGGAGCAAGTCCTGGCCACGGTACAGCGATACCAAGCCCTGGGCGTTGCGCACCTGATCTTGGATTTCATTCCGGAAACCATCGACAACGCGATGGCCACATTGGATTGCTTTGCCCGAGAGGTGCGACCATGTTTGACGGACACCCCCTATCACGGCATTGACCGCAAGGATGAGACATGATTCAAGACTGCAGATTTCGAATGCTCCGAAGAGCGCGGGTTCGATTCGCCAAACCGACGGTGCCGTTCCTTGTTGTTGCTCTCGCGGTTTTGACCGTCTCCTGCTCCTCTCCCGTGCAGGAGAGGGTATCGAAGCACGGCGAGTACCGTGGCTTTTCCGAACCGCTCTACAAGGAATGGGCTCGCTCGTCGCTTTATATTGACGTTCGGGACGGGACTCGGTTAGCCGCCGATATCTTTCGGCCAGCCCGCGACGGTCAACCCGCGGAACAGGCGTTTCCGGTCCTTTTGACCGTTGACCGCTACCGTCGGAGTTTCGAGGATAACGGTCAGTTGTTCACTCAGGTGGATGAGGATCCCTGGTTGCCGGAAATGCTGCGCCACGGCTACGTGGTGGCTGCCGTGGACTCGCGAGGGTCGGGGGCCTCTTTCGGCACGCGCTACGGACCGTTTCCTCCCGTGGAGGTCCAGGATAATTTTGATGTGACCGAGTGGTTGGCCCGACAGCCCTGGTGTGACGGCAACGTCGGCATGGTCGGGGTTTCCTATCGTGGAGCCAATCAGCTGCTGGCTGCGTCGAATCCGTCTCCACACTTGAAGGCCATTGTTCCCGAGATGGCCATGTTCGACATGTATCACTTCGTGCGCGCCGGGGGGATATTCCGGAATGATTTCGTCAATCGATGGAACGAGTTGGTGAAGCTGCTCGATGTCGAGCAGCCGGCTGCTCCGACCGACGACGACCCGGAGCGCCACGCGCTGGCCGAGGCGATCGAGCAGCATCGCGGAAACGGCGACGTGTATCAGATCTTCGAGCGGCTGGTTTATCGCGACACGATAGATTCGATCACCGAAACCCAGGTCCACTTTGTTCGCAGCCCTCACCATTATCTCGAGAGTATTCGAAAGTCCAAGGTCCCGATCTATCACTTCTCGGGCTGGTTCGACGCGTGGCCTCGCGATGCACTGGTTGCCTTCCAAAACCTCGACAATCCACAGAAGATCATGATCGGCCCCTGGTCGCACGACCAGATGGATTGGGACCTGTGGGTGACGGAGCACCTGCGATGGTTCGACTACTGGCTGAAGCAGATCGACAACGGAATCATGGACGAGCCCCCGATCCACTATTACACCATGGGGGCGCCGCAAGAGCAGCGCTGGCGTTCGGTCTCCAGGTGGCCAATCCCTGAAGCGCGCGCCAAGGCTTTCTATTTTGGGGCCGGAGCCTCGGGATCCGTTCAGTCTGTCAATGACGGAACGCTGAGCACGCGGAGCACAATGGCGCGCGCCGAAACGGATGCGGGCGACGATTACCCGGTGGATTACACCACCACCACAGGAAAAACGACCCGGTGGGCGAATGCTTACGGCGCGGAATTCGAATATCCAGATATGAGGCCGAATGACGAGAAGGGCCTCACTTACACGACGGCGCCCCTGGAAGCCGATGTTGAAGTGACGGGTCATCCCGTGGTGCATTTATGGGTGACGGCGTCGGAGCCGGACGCCGATTTCTTCGTTTACCTCGAAGAGGTGGACCGAGAGGGTCGCTCGCACTATGTTACCGAAGGGGTACTCCGCGCCTCTCACCGGGCCACCCACGATCCGCCACTCGATTATTTCGGATTGCCTTACCATCGTAGCTACAAGGAAGATGTCCGCGACCTGCCTTCGGAGCCTGTGGAGCTCTTGATTGATCTTCACCCAACCTCCAACCTGTTCGACCAGGGGCATAGAATTCGGGTTACCATCACCGGTGCGGACCGGGACAACCACCTGACGCCGGAGCAATCTCCACCTCCCACGCTTCGGATTCATCGAAGTGAAGATCGAGCTTCCCGGATCCGATTGCCGATCGTTTCCGCCGGCGCGGCAAGCAAAGGCGCGTCCAATGAGTAGTGAGGGGTAGTGTGGCTTTCCTATTCTCCCGGACAGGCAAAGCAGCATTCCAGATTCGCGGCGCGCGAGTCATCATTGTGGGTCTAGCGGTCGCCTGCGGCGTGGCCATTTCTGCCCAACGAGGTTCGACGGGGCTCGATCTGGGTGATGCCCAGCTCCGGCCCGAGACGCCGGTTGCGCCCTCGAGTCTGGTGACGAAACAGCTTCGGTATCGCGCCGGACCTCGCGGTCTAGAAACCGGGGGCTCCATCCAGATAAGGTTTTCCTACATTCTTTCTCGTTTCGAGTTCAGCCGTCCGCAGCTCGCCAGCCCTCGGCAAGAGGCGCATGTTGAAGCCAGCTGTTCCCGCGCGGGCGTGAAGCTCGAGCTCGAGATCGGAAAGGAAACAACCTTTCTCGAGGGTCGAAGGGCGACGGATCAGGACCCGGAAATCCTCGACTATGGCAATGCCGCGATCTGCAATCTCGATTTCTGCCGCGAGATTATTGGAGAAAAGGGCAAGGGTCCTGTCTTTTTGACGATGGGTCGCTACTACCCCATAACAGTTCGCGTCGTCGAGGGGGCACTCGAATCAGGAGATAGCATCGAGGTCACTCTCGGGAAAGGGAAAGGGTTTCGGGCTCCGACAATCGCCACGCCCGTGCTCCGGTTCCGCGTCTTTGTGGATTCAGCAGGGAAGCAGGACTATCGGGAACTAGGCAAGACACCGACCCTTCACGTTCGGCGCCCCGACGATCGCCGATTCAAGATCACGGCTCCGTTGCAAGTGGTTCAAGGTGTTCCCTTCGACGCGGCGATTGTGGCCAAGCTCCCCTACGACGGGCTTGCAGTCGACAGAGGTATCCAGAGCGACTATCGAGGACAGGTCCATGTTTCGACAACCCCGATACCGTCTTCAAGCAAGACGGTTTCGTTCTCGGAAGCCGATGCCGGCGCGACTCGAATAGAGGGGCTCAGCTGCGAGGAGGTGGGGCTTTTTCAGATTCGCGCCGAGGATCGCGATACCGGGTGGTCCGGCCGGAGCCACCATGTCGAATGCGTGGAGCAACTCGCGACGCCCGTATACTGGGGCGATCTCCACGTTCATACTTCGCTGTCCTACGATGCGTGGCATCACGCGGACCCCGAGATGGCGTACCCATGGGCCAAGCGGATCGCCAACCTCGATTTTGCAGCAATCACTGACCATACCGAAACCAACTTCGACGAAAGGTCATTCCAGCAGATCAAGCGCCTGGCGCGGCAGCATTACGATCCGGGACGCTTCGTTACCTTCCCCGCCTTTGAATGGTCCGGGGACACATCCCTGGGCGGTGATCACAACGTATTTTTCCTGGAGGACGACCCACCCCTCTTCCGACACGTGGACGCGGCCACCCGGAGAGTCGAGCATCTACTCTCGCTATTGCAGAAGCATCGGGCTTTCGTGATCCCTCATTTTCTCGGGCGTCGGGCCAACTGGGATATTGAACTGGATGCCGCCGCCGTGAACCTTGCCCGCCGGGTGGTGGAGATTTACTCCGCCCATCAGACGTCCGAATTCGGGGAAGGTCTGACAAACGACGGCCTGAAACGCTGGAAACTCGGCTTCATCGGCTCGGGAGACGGCCACGAAGGCCACCCCGGCGACACCTACAACGTGATCACCGACTGGGGGCTTCACGGCGGGCTGGCCGCTGTGCGGGCGGATAGCTTGACCCGCGAAGGTATCGCCCAGGCCATTCACGACCGCAGTTGCTACGCAACCTCCGGGGAACGTGTGTACCTGGAGTTTTCTGCCGATGGCCATCCGATGGGGTCGGAAATTCGTTCGAGTCGTCCGCCGGTCTTCCGCGTTCGTTCCTTCGCGTCCGTGCGGGTCGATCAGATCGACATTGTCAAAAGCGGCAGAGTTGCCGTGAATCACGCGCTGCAGACAACACTTGCTGATTGGACCTGGACAGACGTGTCCTACGACGGGGCGCCCGCGTATTACTATGCCCGTGTGACCTTTCGGGATGGAGAACGCGCCTGGTCCAGCCCGATCTGGATCAGCTCCGACAACTGACGCGTGCGCCGGAGGATCGATGTTATTCCGGAACGGGTTTCACGCAGGCATTCGCGAAGGTGGCATCGACGTGACCTTTCGGGTGTGGAAGAGCGCTCGTGTCAAAATCGGTGGCCGCTATGGCTTGGGACGGGAAGGGCAAATCGAGGTCGACGCCATCGATCCGATCGCCGTTGCCTCCATTCACGACAAGGATGCGCGCCGGTCCGGGTTTGCCAGTGCGGTGGAGCTGATCGAGTTCCTGAAAAAAAGCGGCAGCAATAGCGCGGTCCCCAATGGTAAAGTCTTTCGTGTAGCATTTCACTATGTCGACGTGCCGCGGAGCAGAATATCGGCACCTCGAGCCACTCCAGCGGAAGTAGCCGGGCTTGTTGAGCGGCTCGACCGGATGGATAGTCGCAGCGCGCGGGGTCCATGGACCATGCACGCCCTCCGGCTGATCCGAATCTACCCTCGGACTGCCGCCTCGCGGCTTGCGCCCCGCATGAACCTGGAGACCCTGGTGTTCAAAGCCAACATTCGCAAGCTCAAACGTATGGGTCTGACGATCAGCTTCGACGTGGGATACGGTTTGACGCCCCTGGGCGAGAAAGTCTGGCGGCGGCACTCTCGAAAAAGAAAATCAAAGGAGTAGCATCATGACAATGCGACAGGCCCGCAACTACAGCTTGTTCCTCTTGCTGGCAAGCAGTCCCACGTTTCTGCTCGGCCATGGTGTCCACACCGGTGAGGAAAGCGCCCATCATGGAGTGGATACCGCCGTCGCAGTCCGCGCCGCGCTTCCCTTTGCCGGGATCAGCGGCCAGGGCGATCTGAAGTTTCGTGTCCTGTACGCCGAGGATCATTTGCCCGCGAAGGCCGTCGAGGTTCTCCGCAAAGCCCATGGGGGTTTTGCCGTGGACCGGCGCGAGGGGCGAGGCGAAACCTACTTTGCGCTGCCGGGAGCAGGAATCGTTCGGTTGAGCGCGGACCTCCGAACGGCGAGCCCGATTGAAACGGATGCGAGCATGAAGGACGTGAATCTGCACAATACCACCATTTGGTATAGCGCGGGCGAAGCCTATCTTACCTTTCCCGCCAACGGCGCCGGAAAAGTGTTTACCACCAAGCTGGATGGAACATTGGTGCACACCTTGGAAATCTCCGGTGGACGGAACAACTTCGGGGATACTGGGGTCAATGAGTACTTCAAGAATCAAGGAAAATTTGCCCCAACCGATGTGGAGCACCTGGGCAACCTGCTTTATGTGACTACCGGATATTCCAAACTCGATTACGTTCTAACGGCCAAGATCTCGAACACTCATCCGTTCAAAGCTGCCTGGAACAATCTCACCTTCGGCGGGAAGGGAAAAGGGCCCGGCAAGTTCGGCACCGGTCATGGGATTACAGTACCGCCGGGCGAGGAACGCCTGGATATCTCGGACCGGCCGAACTCTCAGGTGGATCGGTTCACGCGCTACGGAAACTTCCTCGACTCCGTCGTGCTGCCAAACGGATCCTTTCCTTGCGACATCGATTATGTGAACCAGTACGCGATCGTTGGCTGCCTCCATGGTCCCGACCGAAGCAAGGGAGCGCCGATCTATATTCTGAAAAAAGACCGCGTGGTCTCGACCATCATGCCCAAGGAGGAGCTGGGCTTGGAGCGGTTTCAGCACATTCACAACGCCGTGCTCCGGATGCTGGACGGAAAGCTCTACATCCTCGCGCAAGCATGGAATCCAGGCGACTTCGCCATCCTGGAGCAGGTGGATTGAGGAGCTATCAGCTATCAGCTTACCGCTGTCTGCTTAATTTGGAAGGAGACTCTTTATGAAAGTTCGTACGGTTCTTTTTGGTGCTGGTCTTTTTGTGGTTGGGCTTCTGCTGGGGATTCAGGTCTACGCCGAAAAGGCGGAAGGTTCGGTGTACGAGCTGAGGACTTACACTGCGGCGGAGGGCCGATTGCCGGATCTTCATCGTAGATTTAGCGACCACACCCTGCGGCTGTTCGAAAAGCACGGGATGAAGAACGTGATCTATTGGACGCCCACCGAAGAGGAAGACACTCTGGTCTACTTGCTTTCTCACAAGAGCGAAGCTGCGGCCAAACAATCATGGAAGGCCTTTCTCGCCGATCCAGATTGGCAGAGCGCTTACAAGGCATCGACCAGCAACGGCCGACTGGTTACCAAGGTGGAAAAGCAGTTCTTGGTTGCCACCGATTACTCCCCCAGGAAGTAAACAAACCCTGACCGCCCCGCGCTGGTCGGACGCTGAGAGCTGACGGCTCTCCAGTAACTGCTCGATGATCTGCTGCTATGCGTGTAACGTAGCAAATCGTCAAAAACCACGGTTTTTCACGGTGCGCTGCGCAGTTACGTTCCCAAGCGACTGGCGCGTTGCGCCAGTCAGCGCTGATCGCTGATAGCTATTTCTCAATCACCGGCAGGATGATACGCGACGCGTCGGGACCACCGAGATGTACCGTGTTGTGGGCGACGGGGGATGCGTCGTAGGAATGAACCGGGTCGTAGGTGTTCGGGTGGGGCTCGTACCTGGGTGAGTTGCTACTCGTGATGTGGACGGCGATCCGGTGGCCCTTGTTGAAGACCCAGGCTGTGCTCCACAGGTCTACGGTCAGCTCGTAAGCTCGTCCGTTGTCGAGCCGGTCCGGCCGGTCCAACCCTTGCCAGTAACGGGCCATCACGGCCGAGTCGAGAATCAGAGCCTCGTACCCGTCCGGATAAACGTCCATCAGTTTCGCCATGAAGGTCGTGTCGGAGACGTCGGTGCTGATCCTCAATTGCACGAGGACCTTTCCCGTGATCTCGAGCGACTGCGCGAGCGCTGCACTCGCAAACCGCAGGATATCTTTTCGGTTCCCGAGCGGCCGCTGATCCATTGGGCCCTTGGGGAGAAATAGGTTGGCTCCGCCGATCGTGGGGACCGGGTCGCCGGGATCGTACGCGTAGCTCAAGGCCGCGGTCCCCGCCTGCGCCTCCCTGCTCAGGCCGCCGTCCTCTTTAAAATAAAACGCGGTCGGGGTGTGAGGAACCGGCCACGTGTCCGCCTGTTTCCATACGTTGCCGGGAGCTTCGGGGTCCCGTACATCGCCCATCACAAAGTACAGAACTCGTGGATTGTCGTGGGCCTGGATTCGTGTTTCCTTCAGGCGCTCGACGAGCCAATCCGTGGATTGAGTTCGTGGCGCCGCGTCGGCCGGAAAAGCAAGCCCCTGCATTTTGCCGTGAGCTGTACCCCCGATGACGAGTCGCGTGTGCGGGTTATTCTCGAGTGCCACGAAGTCGTCGAGCGACGACTGAAGAAAGATATCATACCAGCCGGTCACGTCGTAAAACGCGGTCTGGATCTCGTTGCCGTGCGCCGCGAAGGTACGGAGGTGGGGCAGCGCGGCGCACGTTGCGCTGCAATGGCCGCTCGGTCGCCGCGGCCGGGGTGGACCATCCTGAGGCCGCGACGGCACATGTGACCAATAGCCAAACGAATGAGCTTTTCAGGACAGCCTTTGAGTTATTCATTCGAAACGACCGAGAAGAATGGCATCCGACGGGTTTCGACGAGGGAGCGTCAGTCGCGGCCGCGGATCTTTGCCAGCAGGTGCAGAATCTCGATGTAGAGCCAGACGAGGGTCACGATGAGGCCAAAGGCGCCGAACCATTCCATGTATTGGGGGACGCCTGCTTCTGCGCCATGCTCGATAAAGTCAAAATCCAAAATCAGATTCAGTGCGGCAATAACGACGACGAAGAGGCTGAAACCGATCCCGATCAGACCGCTTTCGTGGATGTAAGGGATCCCGATCCCGAAAAACCCGAGGATGAAGCTGAGGAGATAAATCAGGAAAATACCGCCCGTGGCCGCAGCGACCCCCAGTTTGAAGTTCTCGGTCGCGCGAATCAGCCGTGACTTGTACGCAAAGAGCAGAGCAAACAAGGTCCCGAACGTCAGCGCCACCGCCTGAATGACAATCCCGGGAAACCTGGCTTCCATGATGGCGGAAAGCCCTCCCAGAAGAAACCCCTCGGCGATCGCGTACAGCGGTGCCGTGATGGGTGCCCAGGTCTTCTTGAAGAAAGTCACCAGAGCCAGGATGAGGCCGGCAATGGCTCCCACCACGAGAAAGGGCGTGACGTCGGCCGGATTCTCGCTGGAGAAAAATCGATTCCACATCCATGTGGCGGGTAGGAAGACAAAAACAAGCAGGATCGCAGTTTTGTTCACCGTTCCCTGGATCGTCATCGCCTCGCTGCCGATGGCACGGGGAAGCTGGGTGAACGTGTTCTGATTCAAGGCTGGATTTCCGCTTCTGATCATAGTTTTAGATTCTACGGAGTTTTTGTCGAATGAGAAGACGAAAATCTACTTTTCATGATGCTTCTTTCCGGACGAGAGGGATACACTGGGCTCTCAAAGCCACAGGGAGCAACTGAGTTTGCAATCCGCGTCGGGATGACGCGCCGGGGCGCCATGACGGCAGAGCAAGATCGACGGTTGGAGTTCTACGGCGGACTTGTCGGTAGCTTCGTCCCCCTTGGGTTTTTTGCTGTCAGCGTTGTTTTGCTGACATGGACCGGGTCGATCACGATCCGGGCCTTGTTTGGACCGCTCGTGCTGGTGGTCGGTCTGATCATTTTCTTGGCCAAGGACAAGACGGCTGCCTGTGAAGCATTGTGGACCGGCGTGGCCGACAAGACTCTGGCGGTGATCATCTTTGCCTTCCTGGGCGCGGGAGTGCTGGGACAAGTTGTGGGTGTTTCCGGAGCGACCCGTGCTGTCGTCTGGCTCGCCCATCAAGCCGGGGTTGGGGAGACTCTCTTTGTCGTCTTCACTTTCGTCGCGGCCGGCTTGATCGCCACGGCCACCGGAACCGCCACGGGAACCTGCATCACGTCGGTTCCCGTGCTTTATCCGGCGGCGGTTGTTCTCGGCGCCCATCCGGCTCTGGTGCTCGGGGCCATCTATAGCGGCGCGCGTCTGGGAGACAACCTCGCGCCCATCTCCGACACCACCATCGCCTCCGCCTTCACCCAGGAGGCCACAGTGGGGGAGGTCGTGCGAAGCCGCCTGAAGTACGTGGCAGTGGCCGCCGGTCTGTCCGTGGGGCTTTACGTCCTTGCTGGCCTGTCTTGGAGACCCGACGCCTATTTGTCTGATCTTGCCGCGCAATCCGCCGAGGCGTATGCGCGACCGGATGCCATGCTCATGCTGCTGGCTCCGCTCTGCACCATTTATCTGTGTTTGCGGGGACGGTCTCTCATCCAGGCGATCTGGTACGGCATTGCGCTGGGCATGGGGATTGGGCTGACGACCGGGAACCTGACACTCGCGGACCTGTACTCGGTAGCCCCGAATGGCCAGGCGGGCGGCGCCCTTACCGACGGCGTGGCTCAAATGTCCGACGTGGTGTTTCTGACCATTTTCGTCATGGCGATCCTTGGACCCCTGAAGATGGCCGGGGCCCTGGATGCTACCACCCAAGCGGTCCTGCGCTTCGCCACCACGGCAAAGAAGACGGAGTTTGCCATCTTCGCCCTGGTCACGGTGCTTTACCCGATCTGTGCCTCGAATACGCCGGCGTTACTCTTTTCCGGTCCCATGGTCCGGGAGTTGGGCGCACGCTTTCAGATCCACCGCTGCCGGCGGGCAAACTTGATGGACATGGCAGGAAACGGAATCTCGGGCAGCCTCCCGCACATCAATACCATGCTAGCGCTCGCGGGAGCCGCGATGGCCACGGCCGAGGCGACGGGCGCTCCCGTTGTTTCGATCGGGCAGGTGGGTGTGCTCGCGTTCTATCCCATCGCGCTCACGCTGACTGCCCTTTTTGCCATCGCATCCGGATGGGGATCTACCCGCGGCTAGTGGCCTGTCGGGTTTGACGGCATTCGGCAGTCGCGAATCGCTTGCTTCCCTGGTATTCTTTAATGGATCAGGCGACGGGCTATCGCGTCAAAGCCAAATTACTTCGGCCACACTGACAAAAGGGATTCAGGGGGAGAGAAAGAGATGAAACGTAGAGCCTTTGTTGGAGGAGTCTTAGGGGGATTGGCCGCCGTTTCGAGCCGGAGACTTTCCGCGCGGTCACGGATCAAGCCCGGCGACATCCCGATGCGTACTTTCGGAAAGACGGGCGAGAAGCTGACCGTCATCGGACAAGCCGGCGGCCGATTTCCCATGATCACCGATGAGGAGGCGATTGCACTGACCCAGCGGGCGGTCGATCTGGGAATCAACTACTTCGACAATGCGCACACCTACTGGAATGGCCATTCCGAGGAGATCTACGGGAAGGTGTTGCCCGCGGTGCGCAGGTCTGTCTTCATCACGACCAAATCGACGGCGCGAACTCGTCGAGAGGCCGAAGCGGAACTTCATTTGTCGCTCGAGCGCTTGCAGACGGATTACGTCGACCTCTGGCAGGTCCATGCCATTCAGGAAAAGGAAGAGGTCGATCAGATTCTAGGACCAGGCGGCGCCATCGAGGCGTTTGTCGCAGCCAAGAAGGCGGGCAAGTGTCGCTTCATCGGCTTTACCGGCCACCACGATCCGCAGGTTCACCTGAAGATGCTCCGGTCCTACGATCAGTTCGATACCATCCTCATGCCTCTGCACATCGCAGATCCCTCGTACCTGAGCTTCGAGAAGCTCGTCCTGCCCGTGGCGATCGAGCAGAATCTGGGTATCCAGGGCATGAAGAACTTTGCCAACTCCAAGCTTCTCCAGTCCTTCAGTGTCCAGCAATGTCTCAGCTATGTCCTGAGTCTTCCCATTCACTGCACCGCCGTCGGAAGTATCACTTTCGGGCAACTGGAAGACGACGTGCGCGTGGCCCAGAATTTCAAGCCATACAATGATGAGCAAATGGCCGCTCTGCGGCAACGCGCCATCAAGATCAAAGGGCCGATGCTCGAGGACTGGAAGCGGGACGTCGAGGCGACGGCATCCGTAGGGAGCCGGCGCCCGTACCGAGGCGGTTTCGCGGGTGACGCCTGGATCCCGGACCCGCGCATCTGAAAGGCCGTATGCTGGTGACCGAATATGAAGCTTGTCATCTGCCCGGCGATCGAAGCGGAGCGCCTGGCAAAAATCGCAGAAGCGGCCGGCGAGATGACCGTGGTCAACGCCCCCGACGAGGGTGCGGCGCTCCAGGAGATGGTCGACGCTGATGCCTTCTTCGGCAAGCTCACGCCGCCTCTGCTGGCTGCTGCCACGAAGCTGCGCTGGGTGCAGTGTCCGACCGCCAGTCTGGAGCACTACCTCTTCCCCGAGCTTGTCGAGCATCCCTGCACGCTCACCAATATGCGGGGACTCTATTGGGACGTGATCACCGATCACGTGTTCAGTTTTATCCTGTGCTTTGCGCGCAACCTTCACCTCTATATTCGTCAACAGATTCGACACGAGTGGGATGCGGTCGGCGGGGAGGCCAACAAACCGACCTTTCTGACCGGTCCGGGAACAGTCACGTCCGTGGATCGCGCCCACATCCACGTCGGCGACTGTACACTGGGGATCGTCGGTCTGGGCAGCATCGGCAGCGAGATCGCGCGCCGCGGTCAGGCTTTCGGGATGCGGGTGCTAGCGGTGGACCTCGTTGCCAAGGAAGCGCCTGATGGCGTGGAGGTTTGGGGGCTCGACCGTCTCGACGATCTGTTGTCGACCAGTGACTTCGTGGTCGTTGCGGCTCCCCATACTCCCGACACGGTCAAAATGTTCCGTCGCGCGCAGTTTCGAAAAATGAAGCCGAGCTGCCACTTCATCAACATCGGGCGTGGTGTCATCGTAGATTTGACCGACCTGGTCGCCGCGCTCGAGGCCAAAGAAATCGCCGGGGCGGCGCTGGACGTATTCGAAATCGAGCCGCTTCCGGCCGAGCACCCGCTTTGGCAGATGGAAAACGTGATCATCACGCCGCATATGGCCGCGGCCTCGGTCCATGTCCCGGAACGCCACCTGGCGGTGGTGTTGGAGAACATCGGCTGCTTCGCGCGGAATGAACCCCTGAAGAACGTGGCCAATAAACAAACCTGGTTCTGAGGTCCATCGGTCTTGCCGAAGCGCGTTCTGTTGGCCTTACACGATCCGTTCGATGAACCAAATCACGCTCAGGATGCCGAGAACGATCGAGGTAACCGTGATCATGGAGCGACGCCACGTCTGCCGATGAGCAATGACGATCAAGGGAAAGACAAGCGCGATGATCACGACTTGACCGATCTCGACGCCCAGGTTGAAGGAAAAGAGCGAAGCGAAAAGGCCGCTCCTGGGGAGGTGCATTTCCCTCAAGATGTTGGAAAAGCCAAACCCGTGAATGAGACCAAAGAAGAAGCTGATCTTCCAGCGATCCTTTGCTTCGCTCAGAAAGATATTCTCCATCGCGATATAGAAGATGCTCAGCGCGATGGCGCTTTCGACAAATCGAGTCGGAAGGACCAGAACATCGAGGGTGGACAGACTCAGAGTGATGCTGTGAGCGATTGTGAAGGACGACACGATCCCGATCAGCTGTCGAACCGAGCCTCCGAGCAGGGTGAGTCCGAGAAGGAAAGCCAAATGGTCGTAGCCCGTGAATATGTGCTCGACCCCCAACCAGATGAAGTTCCCGATTTGGCGGATGGTGGATTTCCAAGTCTTGCGGATCTCGATGTCGTGTAGCTGGGTGTTGGAGTCAAAGTAGTACTGCTGGACTTCTCCCTTGTAGTCGACCTTGCAGAACACGCGGTGATTCAAATCGGTGATCTCATAGAAGGTCGATTTCAGCTGCAGTTCGGTCAACCCGTCCGAAAACTGATGCTGGACCTCGAGTTCGAGCATCCCCGTTTGCAAGACCTTGAAGCTCTTCACTTCGACGCTTGCGTCGCGTCCGTCGTTTCGGATCTCGAAATTCTCCATCACCCGTGTGGTGATCACTTCCTGGTTGCGCATTACTTCCTCGTACTCGAGGACGGAATCATGGTTCTCGTCCAGCGTCTCGAGGAAGTGAAGGTCCAGCAACGAGATGGATATATTGCTGACGCATGATTGCTGCTGCACCTCGACGGTCCAGAACGCGAGTGCGCCCTGGTGCGAAAAGAGTTGGGGCACTGCGATCAGGCAGACCAGCATCGCGACCCAGAGCATTCTCGTGCCGAGATTGAGCCGAAGCGGAAACAGTCGAGACACCAAACCACTCGAATCCATTGCTTTTCGGCTCCTCCGCTGCAGTGTTCGTTGTCTCGATACGATACCACTTTCGGTCTTTGAGCGGCACAGGCTTTGTGATATATGCAGCCGTATCCTGTCCGCCGCCGGTTCAGAGATCAGGGCATGCGGGCACCAGTTACCTCAACTCGAGAACGTCATGAGACTCAAAGACAAAATAGCCTTGATCACTGGTGCGGGAAACGGCATCGGCCGTGCCAGTGCGTATCGATTTGCAGCCGAAGGGGCCCGAGTCGCCGCGCTGGACATCGACGGTGCCGCCGTCGAGGCAACGGCGAGCGCGCTTCCCGCGGAATCTCCCGGAGAGATTCCCTCCTACAGGGTAGACGTCCGCAAAGCAGCGCAGGTGCAAGATGTCGTCTCACGTGTCCTCGACCGTTTCGGTCGCCTGGATGTTTTCTACAGCAACGCCGCAATCATGCGTGGGGGTTCCGTGGTGGATCTGTCCGAGGAGGATTGGGACGCCATGTTTGCCGCCAACGTCAAGGTGATATGACGACACTGCGTGTCTTTGGCTTGGGCAAGTCCTACGCGGCAGAGGTCCTGTCGGATGTCGACTTCGCACTCTCCGCAGGAGAAGTACACGCACTGGTCGGGGAAAACGGAGCGGGCAAGAGCACTCTGGCGGGGATTATTGCAGGGATCATCTCCCCCAGCCGCGGAAAAATGGAACTCGACGGCGCCGCCTTTGCCCCCACCGAAAAGGCGGATGCAGAAAGCCAGGGTATTCGCATCGTTCTGCAAGAGCTGAACCTGATTGAAAACCTTACCGTGGCCGAGAATATTTTCCTTGATCGGATGCCGCGGCGTTTTGGCTTCGTCGACTACAAGAAGTTGAACCGTGATGCCCACTCGGTAATGAGCCGTCTGGGGCTGGACGGGCTCGATCCGGGCCGGCTCGTGCGATCCCTCGGGATCGGACAGCAACAGCTGGTCGAGGTTGCGGCCGCAATCTCCGAACGTTGTCGAATCCTTATCATGGATGAGCCCACGGCTGCGCTGACGGAGACAGAGACCCGTCTGCTCTTCGAACAGATCGAAAAGCTCAAGCGTGACGGCGTCGCCGTTTTGTACATCTCTCATCGCCTGGAAGAGCTCCAGCGAATCGCCGACCGGATTACGATACTCAGAGACGGCCGTGTCGTGACGACGCGTCAAAGAAGCGAGATCGGCAGCGACGAGATCGTCCGCTTGATGGTCGGGCGCGAGCTATCCGGCTCGTTACGCCGGGAGGCTCCGGCAGCCGCGAAAACGATGCTTCGAGTCCGGAACCTCTCCCGCGGCACTGCGGTTCGCAACGTTCACTTCGATTTGATGCGGGGTGAAATCCTGGGTTTTGCCGGGCTCATGGGATCGGGACGGACCGAAACGATGCGAGCGCTCTTCGGTGCCGACGAAGGAGTCACGGGTGAGGTCTACCTTGGAGAGTCGAACGAGCCGGCAGTCATTCGATCCCCGCGAGACGCGGTCGCAAAGGGCATCGCGCTTTTGACCGAAGATCGGAAGAGCCAGGGCCTCCTGGGCTCGTTGTCCATTCGTGTCAACGTGACTCTGGCTCGTCTTTCGGCTACGGCCGGAAGGTTTGGCTGGGTGAATCGTGGGCAAGAACAGTCGGCGGTGGCGGCGCTGGTCCAATCGTTCGCGATTCGGTGTCTCTCCCCGGAGCAGAGCGTCTCGGAGCTCAGCGGTGGAAATCAGCAGAAGGTCGTGATGGCGCGGTGGCTCTACCGCGACTCGAATGTGCTGATCTTTGATGAGCCGACCCGGGGAATCGACGTTGGGGCCAGGTTCGAAATCCATCGGCTCCTGATTCGGTTAGCGGAATCCGGCAAGGCCTTGATCATCGTTTCGTCAGACCTGAAGGAGTTGATGACGCTCTGTGATCGCATCGCGGTCATGTCGGCTGGGAAACTGGCCCGAATCTTCTCGCGGGACAGTTGGAGTGAGGACGAGATCATGAGCGCCGCATTGAGCGAATTGCCCGGAGCGGGTAGCAAGTGACTGTTGAGGACCGTCCGGTTCGATGGTTTCAGGATTTGAAATGCCGAAAGACCAGAGTGTGAACATGCGTGGCGTTCTGACCGAGTACCTCGCGATGGGTGGGGCCTTGCTCGGACTCATCTTTTTTTTCGGGTTGAGCACCGAGCATTTCTTGAGCTGGACGACTTTTCAGACCATCGCGAATCAGATACCGGACGCGATCGTGATCGCGGTGGGCATGACTTTCGTGCTGATCATCGCGGGTATCGACCTTTCGGTTGGTTCTGTCCTGGCCTTTTCCGGCGCGGTGCTCGGTGTCTGTATCGTGCAGCTTCAGATGCCTCTGCTGCCAGCCGCGCTCTGTTGTCTCGGTGCCGGTATCTTGTGCGGCACCGTCAACGGGCTGATCGTCATACGGTGGTCGGTACCGTCGTTCATCGTCACGCTCGGCATGATGGAAATTGCTCGCGGCGGCGCCTACATGGTCACGCGATCCCAGACGCAGTATATCGGCTCGACAATCGAAGTCGTCGGGGAGACTTCCTTGCTGGGCCTCTCGCTGTCATTCCTGATCGCGCTCTGTGCGGTGATCGTGGGGCAGATCGTCCTCACAAAGACCGTCTTCGGGCGCCACATGATTGCCATCGGGACCAACGAGGAGGCCGTGCGACTTTCCGGGATAGACACACGTCCGGTAAAAATCGCCGTGTTTGCGATTTCCGGCTTCTTGACCTCTATTGGTGCCATCATTCACTGTTCCCGCCTGGCGTCGGCGGACCCCAACGCGGGCACCGGTTTCGAGCTGCAAGCGATTGCCGCCGTCGTGATCGGCGGCACCAGCCTGATGGGCGGGCGCGGATCTGTGGTCAGCAGCTTTTTCGGGGTCTTGATCATTGCCGTACTTGGAGCGGGCCTGGCACAGATTGGAGCCCAGGAGTCTACCAAGCGTCTGGTCACCGGTTGCGTGATCGTGGTGGCTGTGATTCTAGACTACTACCGCCGGAAAACCGGAACCCGGGCGTAGGATCAAAAGAGACGGAAAGCGTTTCTCACTCCCACTCGATGAAAGCGATCTCCAGGGGATCCAAGCGCACTTCGATGAATTCGCCGCCCTGAAACTCCACAGTCGTGGGTTCAGGGGCCAGGGTCGATTTCAGGATCGTACGACCTTGTAGTGCCTTCAGCCTCAGGACGTAAGACTTCTCCCAGCCGTTGGCCAGGGCCCAGAGGATCGTCTTGGATCCCTCGTGGCGAAGCGACCCCACGGCTGGATCCCGGCTGTAGATGGTTAGCGGTCTCCATTCTGTTTCGTTCTCTTCTCGCGCAAAGCTCGTCGGGAAGCGCCAGCCCCTGCCGTGGGCGAAGAACGGTCGATAGAGACCCTGCTGCAAGTCGTTGGCTTTCACGAGATACTTCAAGCTTTCGGCGCGGAAAGCCTTGTCCTGCATTTCCCATTCCGGCAACAGGACCAGCTTGGTCCTGTCTTTGGCCATCTCCGCTCTATTCAAAACGGCCGCGGGCAGCTTGTCGCCCATGTTCAGAAGATCTCCTCGAACCAGCTGAAGCGCAACAAACGCTCGGCCGTTCACGAGCCCGGTGGAGCCGAGTCCTCCCCATGCGTGGACCTGATCGCCGTAGAGGTAATCGTAGATCGGGGCGCGCAGGATCTCGATGCTGCCGTCGCGGCCGCGTCGCAAGGGGGTCTCGGCACTGCGCATGAGCGTCGCCTGCATCCAGGGCATGTAGGGCTCTGCCATACCTTCGCCGCCGAAGACCGCCTCGGGTAACTTCGCGTATGCCGCCTTTTGCATCTTCTTGATCAGCTCGATGTTGGCGTTTACGTACCATCGGCCCACTCCGGGTGGATGATCGTGCCACCGGCTATGACAGGTGCGCGGCTGTCCGGCCGGCCAGATGTCCATGCTGATGAAGTCATGGCTGTAGTCGGCCAGCTTATCCACCAGGTGGACGAGCTTTGCCTGGTAGGATTCCGACGTTGGGCAGGTCAGAACATATTGACCGAGGAACGGAAACGTTCTGGAAAGAGATTCTCGATCTGCCGGTCCCCGGGGAAGCACCGCCATCTTCATGAGCTCGTCTTCGAAGTACTCTTCGCTGATGTCTTGATGCAGCCAGTACTGGCCGGCCGAGAAGAGATGAATCAAGTGGCCTCCGAGGCCGCGGATCTTTCGGCCGGCCTCGAGCATTGCCGCTTCACCTCCCAGAGGAGGAAAAGAATCAGGAGCGATCCACATACCGTAGCGCTCCCAGCGGTGGAAGAGATTGATGACGGGCCTGTTTCCAAGGTGTCCGTTGAGCTCGGCCTGGTGGTTGGCAAACCAGGCGGGCGGAGTCCGGGTCCAGTTGTGATTGTTGTGTACGTTTGCCTGCGGCGGCAATTGATCGAGCCATTCGCGTCGTGGAACCTGCTTTTGCATCCACGATTGTTTTCTGGACCAGGCGGCGTAAACATCGCAAGCGTCATACCAGGTTGGACCGGATTGCTGGATCCGAACGTCGTAGCCCTGCCGAAAGCGAAATCCTGGAGTTTCGTCGAAGTAGTGGAGTACGGACCATCCGATCGAGTCGGTTGCCGGGTCGCGCCAGAGAGTCAGACGTTTTGGGTGAGAGTCGGAATCGGCGGCGTACATGGCAAAGCCGCCGTCGTCATTGTAGAGTGCATTGAGCTGAAACCCCTGCTGTCCCGGGTAGCCCAGCGCCCCGAGGGCGCTGCTGTTCGCCTGCCGCAGGCGCTTGGGCGGGTTTGGGATCAAGTAGCCGCAAAGCTCCGGGAGAAGAAACCAGTCCCGCTCCGGGTCGCCGCTCAGAGACTCGTATCCGTTCACGTAGGGGAAAAGTAGGCTCGATCCCCGCCCATCGGGCCCGAATTCGACTTCTGAGCGGAAGCTCACGTACTCGTCCTCAGCGGCGACGGTCAAGGAAACGACTACATCACTGCCGGGAAGCTGGGAGTAACGAAATCGATGAGTCCCATCAAGCTCTTCATGAGAGAATTCCTCGAAATCGAGGCTGCTGGCCCAACGTTCCTCCACTCCTTCGACGATCCCGATCTTGAAGAGCAAGGGCCGCTCGAAGCCCGCCGAAACGACGTCGACGGCGCCGTTTCGGAGTGAGACGATACCGCCGTTCTTGGTCAGATCGAAAGTAATCTCTAGACTCCCGGCCCGGAGGGAAACGGTGTCTTCAGGAGGAGAGCAGGAGAGAGCGCCGGCGACGAAGATCAACAGCGGGACAACGCGGAATTTTCTCATGGGCATCGATCTCCCTCTCGGAGAGGATAAGTAGGGACGTTCCCCACGTTTCCTGGTTTTCGTGAGCCCCATTCCAAAAAAACTAGGAAACGTGGGGAACGTCCCTATTTATTTGTCAACGTATCTGCCGTTACGAGGTCCACCGGGGTCTCGCGGTCTTGCGGAGCTGTGCTTTGAGCAAGCATCTCCAGCGCATATTCGATGCCGAAGACCGCCAGGCGATCGGCGTGTTGGTCGGCCGTCGCCAGGACTTTCCCTTCGAGAACCAATCGCTGGATGGCCGAGATGTTGTCGAAACCGACGACCATGATTTCACCAGTCTTGCCTGCGGCTTTGATCGCGGCCACGGCCCCCAGTGCCATGCTGTCGTTGGCGCACAGAATGGCTTTCAGGCCGGGATGCTCGGTGACCATCCCGGAGGCGACCTGATTGGCCCGGGCGGTCTCCCAGCTTCCAGATTGAGAGCTGACCACGACCAATTCAGCTTGGTGAACCGCATCCTCGAAACCGAGCTTCCGTTGTATTGCGTTGAACGCGCCCGGGACTCCTCCGATCAGTGCGACGGGATCGCCGGGTCTGAGCTGACCAGCCAGATACTGGCCCACCATTCGCGCCCCCTTGCGATTGTCCGGACCCACGAAGGGAAAATGCACAGCCTTGTCGGCCAGTACCGCTTCGTCGAACTTGTTATCGATATTGACGACAGCGATTCCGGCATCTGTGGCCCGCTTGCAAACCGAGACCAAAGCTTTGGAATCCGCCGGCGCGATCACGATGGCGTCGACTTGCTGTGCGATCATCTGCTCGACCAGGCTGATCTGCCGGCTGACATCCAATTCGTCCTTGATGCCATTGGCTAGAAGCTCGTAGCGGTCCGCATGTTCGCTCTGATGCTGCCGGGCGCCGTCCTCCATGGTCTTGAAGAACTCGTTGGCGAGTGACTTCATGATGAGGGCCACCCTCAGTGTGCCGGGCTCCGGCGAGGATGCGCACATTCCGGCCAGCAAGAGAAGGAGCGCTCCGAGTGAGCTTCCACACTGAATCTGCATGGCGGGATGCTACCACAGCAAGACAAGGAATTCTCCGAGAGTGCGGCCAAGCGCGCCCTAGTGAGAATCAGACTCCAGCGGGGTGCGGCTGTCCACGAAGATCGCATTGGAGATGATCCAGGGCTTTCCCTCGATCAGAGAGGGAGGGTCCAAGGGATAGACCTCCAGTCGGTAGATGCCAGGATCGCCGGCGTTCCAAACCACTCGATCCCCTTCCAATTGCTTGTGCAATTCTCCGTTTCGAATGAGGTGGAAGCGAGCCCGTAGTGGTGATTGCAGCACCAACCGGGCGTCTGTTCCGACGTGCGCGCCCATTGGAAACGTCCGGCCGCTCTGTTCCGCGTGGAAGGAGAACCCCGTGGAATCGGCGATTCCCTCGAAGGCAACGTAGGCGGATCCCGTCTCTAGCGCGCGAAGAATGTTTTCTTCGGTCACGTCCTCGCCCGGGGGGAGAATCACGTGAGTGCTGACGAAACGGAAGTTTTCCACGTAGGGGTCCAGCAGCATCGTGAACAGATCTTGCCCCGCGGCGGTCTGGAGGATCAGGCCGAGATTCTGATGCGCATCGTTGCCGGCGACTCCGGTGAAAGCGCGCCGCTCGAGGGTTTGGTCCCAGAGCTGAAACGGCCTCCGGTCCCAATTCCATAGGTGAAAGAGGAAGCGCTCCGAATGCAGGAAACGGTGATAGAGGAATTGCCCTGCACGATACCAGATGTTCTGGTTTTTCACGCTCTCGTGAACATTGTAGAGCTCGAGTCCGTTCACGCGATCGAGGACCTCGCGGGGCAATTCGCGATCTGAAAAATGTGTCAGGAATTGCAGACTCCCATCGGACGTTTGCAAGACCCCATGACCGAGGCTCTGGCGTTGTTCGGCGCCATAGATGAGAACCAGATCCGGATCATTCAGGGGCGTAGATAAACTCGGGCTCCTGGGATGTTCTGTGATGAACAGGTATCGATAGCCGGCCTCCTTGGCCGCTTGAATAATCTCGGGGTAAGTTCCCAGACTGTGCCCGCCGGCGGCGGAGTGTGCGTGGATGCCTCCTCGAACGTCCTGGAACGGCAGGGAAGTCGGGTTCTCGGCCAGGTGCAGGTTATCGAGATATCGAACCAACTGGTGCGTCTGGCAGACGGAATAGGCGAACGGCAGTTGAATCAGAACAAAGATTCCCAGGCCCCAGCTCGCAACTTTCTTCATGTTGATCCAGTGCGGCACTTGTTAGCGGCCTTGCCCGAGCCCGCTAAGAGAAAGCGCACGTTGGCCGAGACGGGCTCAACCCTGATCCCAGCGCTCGAGAAAATCAGTCAAGAAGTTCTCGGGCCCCGCTGCCTTTGCCTTCAGGGATAGCTCTTTCTTCGCGGATTTGACCGTCCGGTCGTAGGCCTCTTTGTCCAACTTGCTTCTCAGGAGCTCGATCCGCAGTTGCAGGAAATACGTCTGCAACACATCGCTGATGCAGTACTGGTTGATTTCCTTCTGCCGCCCCTGACGGTACAGGTATTCGACGTCTTCCCCTTCGATCATGTACTTTCCCGGTAAGCCGACAACCTTGGCCAGTGCGTCGAGGCTGCCCCGGCGGTGAACGGCCCCATGGTTGGCGAGGAAATCGTAGAGGTCGAAATGGAACGCATCACTATAGCGGCTGCCGCGATAGGTCGGGCGGGACTCCCGGGTGCCAAAGTAGCGGGGCAGCGACATGCCGTACTTCAAGGCTCTCGTCTCCAAAACCGGCAGGTCGAAGCCTCTGCCGTTGAAAGTCACCAGGGTCTGGCTGCTGTCGAACATCTGCCAGAACCTGTTGAGCAATTCCGGTTCCGAGAAGCGATCCGCACCGAAACATCCCAGCGATTGGATGGAATAGTCGGTATCGGCCTGCAGAGTCGCGATGGAGATCGGGACGTGAAAGGGGATGGGAAAGAAATCCCTCCCGCTACGCTCCAAGATCAGATCCCGGGCTTTGTCGTACGCCTGATCCAATGTCAAAGCCCCCTCGTGGTCATAGACCTGTTTGACCAGATCCTTGTCGACGCGGGTTTCGATATCGAATACGAGATAGTGCGTCATGGTCGGTCTGTCGGACTTCCCTTGGCCATCCGCTTGTGAAACGTGGACTAATGGTCGCTCCGGTGCTGTCTACCATACCAAGAGCCCTGTTGTTGCCACAACAGGCAAGGGCAGAAGCAACCGGCGGCTGGTTAATCGTGGCTTGCAAAACAAGGACCCGACTATACACTGAACTCACAACAAACAGCGACAGCCCTCTACCGAGGGTAGTCCAGAATCGCGGATGCCCATGACGCTCAAGGCCAGGCTGAAGAGACGCATCGGTGGAACCTTTCTCTGGGAGATTCTCCGCTTCTGCCGGCGTACGTTGATCTACGGGCGGATCTACGGAGTCCAGGGGGTGCGGGTTGCTTGGAGTCGCGGCAAAAAAGCCCTGAGGCCCGAGCATCGGGTGAGGTTGAAGCAGTATCGGGTGAGGTTGAAACAGGAAAGGGCATACTATAGATCTCGTTGCAACGTGCACGATTTGCCCGAGATCTTTCACTACTGGTCGAACAAGTACCTTCTTCCCAAGATACTACACTTTGGTTTTCGCAATCCCACGGAGTTCTTTTCCGAATACATGCAGAATGCGTGCCGGTCTTTCGCCAGCGACACTTGCAGGTTCATCAGCATCGGCTCCGGGAACTGTGATTTCGAGATAGCCATCGCGCAAAGACTGCAAGAATCAGCAACGTCGAACTTCACGATGGAGTGCCTGGATGTCAATCGACAGATGCTCGGGCGAGGGAAGACCCTGGCGAAAGAAAAGGGCCTGCTCCATTGCGTACGTTTTGTCCACGCGGATATCAATACCTGGCAGCCCAGTAGGCTTTATCACGTCGTCATGGCGAACCAATCCTTGCACCACATCACGGACTTGGAGATTCTATTTGACAAGGTTTACGAAGTGCTCCATCCGGAGGGATATTTTGTGGCCGATGACATGATCGGTCGCAATGGTCACATGCGATGGCCCGAGGCGTTGGGGATCATCCACGGCCTTTGGAAGGAGTTGCCGGAGAAGTACAAGTACAACCATCAGCTCGAGCGGCTCGAAATCGAATACGAAAACTGGGATTGTTCGAAGCAGGGTTTTGAAGGGATTCGAGCACAGGACATTCTTCCGTTGCTGCTGGAGACGTTTCATTTCGAGTTCTTCGTCGCTTTCGGGAATGTGATCGACACCTTCGTCGACCGAAGCTTCGGGCACAATTTTGATCCTTCCGATACCCACGACCTGGAGTTCATCGACAAGGTGCATGCCATCGACGAAGAGAGTATCGAGAGTGGCGTTATCAAGCCGACCCACATGATGGCCGCCATGACCAAGCACCCCAGAGGCAAGACGAAGATCTACAAGCACCTCACCCCCGAATTCTGCGTGCGGAGGGGGGTACAGCTTGAAAAGTGAGTTTTTTAGTGGCCGGAAGTGGAAAACCACGTTTGTGTGCCTCGAAAACTCAATGTTCAAGCTGCGACTTCAAACTCAAGTGAAAAAATTCACACAACATGTTGTGCAATGGTATAAAATAGATACTAGATATTGTGATTTTTTGATTGACAGGTTCGTCTGGGCGGGTGTAAAACCGTCCTCACCCCGTTGGGCCAAACTTTCAGCGATATTATTCCAACTGGCACTGTACCGGAAGGAAAAAAGGGGCGCGGTAGGTGTCTGATGGAACGTCTCGTTGGAAGTGGTTTCTTCTGAAGTAGGCTGAGAAAACGAAACCGAAAAACTCTCTTAGGAGGCTTCGATGAGCAGTAACAAGGCAATGCCCTCTGAATCCGGCGTCCCTAGGGCCTTTGTCTCGGAGGGGAAAAGTGCTCCCCGTGGAGTGCACTTCGAGCGATGCTTCACCCAGAAAGGCGTTTCGCCCTACGATGTAATCGAGTGGGAGCGGCGGGACGCGGTCATCAGCAGTGAAAAAGGGGAGGACCTCTTCCGTCAAGATGGCGTGGAGGTCCCCAAAGGTTGGTCGCAGACGGCCACCAACATCGTTGTCTCCAAGTATTTTCACGGCCAGATCGGCACCCCCGCCAGGGAAACCAGCGTCCGGCAACTCGTGGACCGTGTCGTGCGCACCATCTCACGCTGGGGCCGTAAGGGAGGCTATTTCGCCTCTGAGGCCGATGCCGACACGTTTCATGACGAACTGGCCTACTTGCTTCTCAATCAATACATGGCTTTCAATTCGCCGGTCTGGTTCAACTGCGGCATCGAGGAGAAACCGCAGTGCTCCGCCTGCTTTATCAATTCCGTGGATGACACCATGGAATCGATTCTGCAACTCGCCCGGACAGAGGGGCGGCTGTTCAAGTGGGGCTCCGGGACCGGCACCAATCTCTCTCCGCTTCGCTCCTCACGGGCCAAGCTATCCGGCGGAGGCACCGCCTCGGGTCCGGTGAGCTTCATGAAGGGTTTCGATGCCTTTGCCGGAGTGATCAAAAGCGGAGGCAAAACGCGCCGCGCGGCCAAGATGGTAATCCTCAATATCGACCACCCCGACGTCGTGGAATTCATCGAGTGCAAGTCCCGAGAGGAAAAGAAAGCCTGGTCTTTGATCGATGCGGGATACGACGGCTCCGTCGACGGCGATGCCTATTCGAGCATCTTCTTCCAGAATGCCAACAACAGCGTCCGGGTAACGGACGAATTCATGAAAGCCGTCGACGCAGACGGCCCCTGGGAGACTCGCGAACGGCCCTCCGGTGAAGTGGTGGATCGATACCAGGCACGGGATTTGATGGCGAAGATTGCAGAATCCGCGCATCTTTGCGGAGATCCGGGGATGCAATTTCACTCTACCATCAATCGGTGGCACACTTGCAAGGCAACCGCACCGATCCACGCGTCCAACCCGTGTTCCGAGTACATGTTCCTGGATGACTCCGCGTGCAATCTGGCATCGCTCAACCTGATGAAGTTCGTCGACGAGAACGAGAACTTCGATGTACACGGTTTTCGAAAGGCGATCGACATTACGATCTCCGCGCAGGAGATCATCGTCGACAATGCCGGCTATCCAACAAAGAGTATCGAGGCCAACAGCCATGCCTATCGTCCCCTCGGACTCGGGTACGCCAACCTGGGAGCTCTGTTGATGTACAACGGACTGGCCTACGACAGTGACGAGGGCCGTGACTTTGCGGCGGCCATCACGGCCGTTCTGACCGGACAGGCATATTTGCAGTCGTCCCGTATTGCGGCCCAGACGGGGCCGTTCCAGGGATATGCCAAGAACAAAGAGCCGTTCGTTGACGTGATCAAGATGCATCGCGCCGCCGTGCAGCGGATCAACGCGAAGCACGTTCCCGGCGATTTGATGGATGCGGCCCAGGAATGCTGGGATCTGGCGGTACTGGAGGGCCAGGTTCATGGCTTCAAGAACGCCCAAGCGACGGTTCTCGCCCCTACGGGAACAATCGGCTTCATGATGGATTGCGATACCACCGGGGTGGAGCCCGATCTGGCCCTGGTGAAGTTCAAAAAGCTCGTGGGCGGCGGGACGATCAAGATCGTCAACCATACGGTGCGGCCCGCTCTTGGAAAACTCGGTTATTCCGAGGATCAGGTGAGTACGATCGTCGACTATGTCGACGAGAACGGAACCATCGAGGGGGCGCCATTTGTCCATCCGGAGCATTTGCCGGTTTTCGACTGTGCCTTCAAACCGCAGCGCGGCAACCGCTCGATCCATTACATGGGCCACGTCAAGATGATGGGTGCGGTCCAGCCGTTTATTTCCGGCGCTATTTCCAAGACGGTCAACGTGCCGGAGTCGATCGGGGTTGACGAAATAACGCAGGCCTATCACGCATCCTGGGAGTTGGGGTTGAAGGCGATTGCTATTTATCGGGACAACTCCAAGCGCATCCAGCCCCTCAGTGCCGGTAGCTCAGCAGAAGACGCGCCGAGCGAATCTGCCCCGTCGGTTGCGAAAGCGGTCGAGCCAGTCACCGAAGTCATTCCGAAGCCGGTGCGACGAAAATTGCCCGCCGAGCGGCGTGCCTTGACCCACAAATTCAAGGTTGGGGGACACGAGGGATATCTCACGATCGGCATGTACGACAACGGCGACCCCGGCGAGATATTCCTGGTCATGGCGAAGGAAGGAAGCGCGATTTCGGGACTCATGGACTCCTTTGCCACCGCCATCTCACTCACGCTTCAGTATGGTGTGCCACTAAAAGTCCTGGTCGACAAGTTCTCGCATGTGCGCTTTGAGCCCTCGGGGCACACGGGGAATCCAGAAATTCCCTTTGCCAAGTCCGTCATCGACTACATCTTTCGCTACCTGGCTTCCAAGTTCCTACCCGATAGCGAAAAAGTCCGGTCCGGTGTCTTGATCCGGGAACCGGATGCGGCTACTGCATCCGAGACATCGCAATCGTCCGGAGAGCACGAGTCGTCGAATGGAGATGGACTCAATCCTTCCAGCGCCCTGAATGATCTGAAATCGATGTATGTGCTGGATGACGCCCCCACATGTGCCGACTGTGGCAACATCATGGTTCGAAGCGGTTCGTGCTACAAATGCATCGAGTGCGGGGAAACGAGCGGCTGCAGCTGACTGGGTGTGGCCAGTTCAAAAAAGCTCAAAAGAGGTTCCGCACGACAGACCCCAGGTTAGCAGGGCGCTCGGCCAGCCGTCGCATGAACCACGGGAACCACTGCTCGCCGTAGCAGATCAAAACCTGTGACCGGTAGCCCTCCCGCGCTAGCCGCAGTTGCTCTGTGGTCTGGATGCCGTAGAGCATCTGGTACTCGAAGTCACCCTTGCCCAGGCCGGCAGAGGCCGCCAATGCCTCGGTGCGCCGGATGAGGTGGGGATCATGGGTAGCGATTGCTGTTTCAACACCGGCTGCCAGCGACTCGAGTGTGAGTAGCTGCTTGGCCAGTCGTATGAAATTGCGGTCAATCTCCTGCCTGCGTGGGTACGCTCGGTCGGCTGGCTCGCGATAAGCTCCCTTGACCAACCGGATCGACGCGCCCGTCGAGAAGAACCCCTCCAAGTCTCGAAGCGATCGATGCAGGTACGCCTGAATACAAACTCCCAGTCTGGGAAACGAGGGGCGAAGCTTCCGGTAAACCGCCAGGGTCCGGTCCACGTACGGGCTCGATTCCATGTCGATCCACACACGGTTCCGCTCTCCGGCTTGCTCCAGGATTCCGCGAAGGTTCTCGAGACAGATCTCGGTGCCGCGATCCGGGTCATCCAATCCGAGCTGCGAAGGCTTGACCGAAATTTCCAGCGGCGGTTCGAGTCTCCGGATCTGCCGCAGAGCCTCCAGGTAGTGACGCGTGATCAAACCGGCGCCGTGAGAATCGCTCACGTGCTCGCTGAGGTAGGAGAGGATAACGCCCAGGTTCCGGGTCGTCAGCGAACGCGCCGCCGTTAACGCCTGTTCCAGTGTTTCACCGGGCATGAATCGGGAAGCGGTCTTTCGGACAAAACGATAATTCGGTGCATGATCCAGAACCCACGCATTCTCCGCTAGACCCAGAAGCGCTCGACGCAGAACGTTCATGACAGAATCGTGGCCAGCGTCGCCGGATCCACGTTCCCTCCGGAAAGCACGACCCCGACCTTCTGGCTGGCAAGAGCAGAAATCTTCTTCGCGAGCAAGGCCGCCGCCGCCGCGGCGCCACTCGGCTCCACCAGAATCTTCATTCGCATGAGAATGAAGCGAACAGCTTCGATGATCTCCGAGTCGCTGACCAAAACGATCGACTCCAGATGGTCTTTCATGATGGGAAAGGTAAGCATCCCGGGCGAGGGCGGGACGAGTCCGTCCGCAATAGAGTTCGGTTGTGCGATCGTGACCCGCTCTCCTTTTTGAAGAGACAAGAAGGCGGCATTGCCGGACTCGGGCTCGACGCCGTAGATCCGGAGATCGGGTCGTACGGCGTGAGCGGCGATGCAACATCCAGCGACCAGGCCGCCGCCCCCGATGGGAACGAGCAGTGCGTCGAGATCGTCCACGTCCGACAGCAACTCCAGTGCAACCGTACCCTGGCCGGCCATGATGTGCGGGTGGTCGAAAGCGTGGATGAGCGTCAGGCCCCGTTCCTCTGCAATCTTGCGGGCGATCTTCTGGCGATCTTCCCGCTCGCGGTCGAACAGAACGATTTCCGCACCATAGCCGCGGGTCGCGTCCCGCTTTACCTGCGGTGCGTTGCGCGGAACGACGATGACGGCCGGCGTATCCAGCAGTTGCGCCGCCAGAGCCACTCCTTGCGCGTGGTTGCCGGACGAGAAGGCCACGACCCCGCTGCTCCGCTGCTCCGGGCTGAGTCGGGAAATCGCGTTGTAGGCGCCGCGGAACTTGAAGGCGCCCCCACGCTGAATGTTCTCGCATTTGAAATGGACCGTCGCGCCCACTGCCGCGTCAAACGTCCGCGATGATAGAACCGGTGTTCGATGGGCAATGGCGTTGAGACGGTCGGCGGCCGCGCGAATGTCTTCGATTGTGACGCTCATGGCGCGGAGCTTACAACATTGGGGCGGGAGATTGAATTCCTTGATTCATTCTTGAACGAGCCCTAAGGTAGGTGTAACCCGGAGGGTGAGTGTGAACGAATTCCGTTCCGATTCGAAAAACCGAACCATTGGGTTGTGTATGTTCCTGTTGGTAGGCTCCATGGCTTGCGAACGCGAGACGGGACCTTCGGTATCGCAACCCGGGGGTGCGGACGGGGAACGCCTCTTTGATGGGGAAAGCTTCGCTGGTTGGAAGGCGCTCGGCATGGAAGATATTCCCGGCGACGTCTGGAAGATCGAAGACGGCTCGATCAGGAGGGTGCGGGCCAACGGGGAATCGGATGGAGACCAAGAAAAAAAGCCCAGTCGCGTAGATCTGATCACGGCCGATACCTTCTCGGACTTCGAGTTGGGACTCGAGTGGAAGATCAGCAGGGGCGGCAACAGCGGCATCAAGTACAACGTTTCCGAACAGATGTCGCTTTCCAACGGATCCCCTCACGCAGCCCTCGGGTTCGAGTACCAGATCCTGGATGATGACCTGCATCCCGACGGCCGCAATGGGGCCCATCGCACCTCCGCGGCGCTCTATGATCTGATTGCGCCGAAGGGACACAAGCTACTTCCAGTAGGTGAGTTCAACGAAACCCGGATCGTCTTCCGCGGCAATCACGGTGAGCACTGGCTCAACGGAGTCCGGGTGCTACAATTCGAACTGGGCTCCACAGAAATGGAATCGCTACTCGCTGCCAGCAAGTATCGGAGTATTTCGGGCTTCGCGCAAAGGCGGCGAGGGCATGTCATCTTGCAGGACCACGGAGACGAGGTCTGGTTCCGGAACATCCGGCTACGACGACTCGGCGCGCCGTAAGAACAAGGACAATCGATCATGCCTGGAGATGGGACGCGACGAGATTTTCTGAGAAGCTCTGTGGCTGCGGCGGGATGGGCCATGACTCCCCTCTCTGGCGCGGCCTTCCCGGACGGACGGCCGGAGCAAGCGGGCTTCAAGCTGGGTGTGGCGAGCTACTCTTTGCGCACGTTCGAGCGGGCGAAGGCGATTTCGATGATTCGAGAGCTCGGCGTCGGTCACGTCAACGTCAAGTCGTTTCATCTTCCTTATGAGAGCTCGCAGCAGGAACTGGCGGCCGGTCGGGCTGAATTCAACCGTGCCGGACTGAGGATTGTGGGAGGCGGCACGATCTCGCTAAAGAAAGACGACGCCGACGACATCCGAAAATACTTCGAGTATGCAAAGACCTGCGGGATGCCGCTGATGGTCATTGCGCCCACGAAGCAGAGTCTGGGTCGGATCGAACGTTTTGTCGGTCAATATGACATCAAGGTCGCCATCCACAATCACGGTCCGGAGGACCCGCATTTTCCCGCGCCGCAGGACGCGCTCGAGCTCATCCGGAATATGGATCCTCGCGTCGGCCTTTGCATCGACGTTGGCCACACGGCGCGAACAGGCACCTCGGTGGTCGACGCCGTGGCCGAAGCAGGGGATCGTTTGCTCGACATGCACATGAAAGACCTCCGCGATCTGAGCTCCAATACGAGCCAGTGTATCGTCGGCGAGGGCGCCATGCCGGTGGTCGAGATTTTTCGCCAGCTGAAAAAAATGTCCTACCGCGGCATGGTCAATCTGGAATATGAGATTGACAAGGACAATCCCCTCCCCGGGATGAAGCAGTCGTTTGCGTACATGCGAGGTGTCCTGGCTGCGCTGCGGCGTGCCGGCCGCGCCGAGGCGCAGCGGATAGACGCGTCTCCCGCCGCCGCGCCCTAGAGCAAGTCCCGTTTGAAGGAGCTGTTCCAACTCTTCGAGTCGATCTGCTTGTCCCCTTCGTAAGCATCGACGGAAGATGTGAGCTGGAAATGTTCTTTTGTTGCGGTGAGCTCGACACAGGCCTCGACCGAAGCCTTCCAGTCACCACGCGCGAAGACGTGCTTGCGTTGCATGGTAGCCTTTGCCGAGAGCGGGTCGTTGTCCCGAATGCTGAACTCGTCGATGAAGATGTCCTCGATCTCCAACCCGTGCTGCTCGATTCGATAGACCCCAAAGTCCTGGTGGTGGGTGGATACGACCTCTCGGGTGCCCGCATCGCGGCGAATCGTGCTGCTCCGGGTGTCGGGACGAAGGACCGTCTTGTTCATCTGCCTCGCGCTTTCCGGATCGCCGAATGGTGGCAGCTTCTCGTCCTCCGATCTCGCGGGCCGTACAGGTAAATCCAGGCTGCTCCGCCCAGCGAAAACACCGAGGGTCACAGTCTCGGGAGCCGGCCAAACGCGATGCCAGTAGGTGGTGGACAACGCCAGTCGGATCCGGTGCCCGGGCGCAAAGGAATGGGCGATCTCATCCATCCGGAGCGTGATCGTATACCGGCGGCCCGGTTCCAGAGGCGTCGGTTCCTCATGACTCTCGCGACGGGTGAGGTTGAGCACGCCGAAGCTGACAAATAGCGAGCTTCCGCCGGGCGCGACATCCGTCAGGCGCGCCGCCACGAGGGCAACAGGTCGGTCCGAGGTCAGCTCGAGTGTCACCGATGGAGCGCCCAGGATCTCCAGCTTTTCATCGAGCGGCTCCGAGTCAAAGCAAAGGGATCCGCCGTCCTCTTGCCGCTGATCGGCCGCCTGATGATCCACGAGGGCGCCGTGCCAGAAATTCGACAGCAGGCCGACCGTTTGAGGAGACGAGATCTGCAGCTGTGCTTCCGGCTCGGCATCCGGTCCCAGCTTGCCGGAGTTCATGAAGTAACGTTCGGTACCGGTCTGGGGCGATGGCCACGTCGTCTCGCCAACCCATCGGCCGGGGCGCTCTCGATTCTGAGCGTCGGGAGTCACGGCATCCTGCATCCAGACCCGTAGCATCGGCTCAGCCATGATTCCGGTATCGATTCCCTTGAGCCAATGATCCCACCAGCGCACGCACTCCTGTAAAAAACCGATCGCCGGCGCCGGTTTTCCATCGTGAGGATACTGATGACCCCACGGGCCGATCAATGCCTTGCGCGGGCAATGCAGGCCGGACAACATGCGAAAGATGGAACTGGAGTATCCGTCCAGCCATCCCCCGACCAAATAGGTGGAGCAGGTGATGGCCTCGAAATTCTCGCAAATGGACCCATGTTTCCAGAATGCATCATAGCGCTGGTGCCGGAACCACTCCTCCATCGGTTGCACTTCGTTGGCCAGGCGTTCCATCCAGATCTCGCGCCAGCGCTCTCCGACCACGTCCGGATCTGGAGGACGGCGTAGGAAGGACAGATACAGAGACCCCCAGATCATCTGGACATCGGCCAGGGAACCTCCCATGTAATGATCCGTGTCGATATAGCGGTCATCGGTCGAGCACACCGATAGAATCGATTTCAATTCAGGCGGCCGATGGGCAGCGACCTGGAGGCAGTTGATCCCGCCCCAAGATTTACCGAACATTCCGATCGAGCCATTACACCAGGGTTGCTCGCTCAGCCACCGAATAGCTTCCAGCGCATCGGTCTGCTCTTGCTCGATATACTCATCGGCGAGCAGCCCGTCCGAGTCTCCGGAACCGCGCATGTCCACCCGCAGAGACGCATAGCCGTGACCGGCGAAGTAGTGGTGGATCGGTTCATCCCGGGACCGGGTGAAGTCCCGGCGACGGTAAGGGATGTATTCGAAAACGGCGGGTACGGGGCGATCCGCGGCTCCTTCGGGAAGCCAAAGACGCGCGGCCAGCCGGCAACCGTCCGACATGGGGATCCAGCAGGTTTCGGTCTCCTCTACCGAGTATGGGAGGTCCGTCACGATTCTTGTCATTCCAGAGTCCGGGTTAGAGTCCGGCCGCCTAGCTGGCGGCCATCCAGGTGTTGTCGACCGTGACGATCGAGCCGTTGACGAAGCGGGCGTCGTCACTCGCCAGAAAAAGCGCCACGCTGGCGATCTCCTCGGGTTCGCACATCCGGCCCTGAAGCTTGGCAATCGCCTCTTCGGTAAAATCCACCCCCGCGGCGACGCACTCCTTCATTTCCCGCAAACCGTGAGGTGTCTTGATGAAGCCGGGAGCAATGGCGTTGCAGCGAATCCCTCGGTCCCGATACTCGACCGCGATCGACCGGGTCAGTTGATGAACGGCACCCTTGGTGATGCAGTACAAACTTTCCAGCGCCGAAGCCGTCATGCCGGAGACCGATCCGGTATTGACGATGATTCCGCCGCCGGCCTCGAGCATTCCCGGGAGAACGGCCCGCGACATCAAAAACATGCTCTTGAGATTAATTCCCATGAGCCAGTCCCAGTCTTGTTCCGTGATGTCGATGAAGGGTTTGACGACAAAAGTCCCGGCGTGGTTGAAGAGAATGTCAATCGCCCCCAGTTCTTTTAGAGCTTTTTGAACCGCGGCCTCTACGTCGGCTGCCTTGGACACATCCGCCTTGGCGAAGATGGCCTGCCCCCCCGCGGCCGCTATCTCGGAAACGAGTCTGGCACCGGCCTCCTCTTGGATATCGACGATCGCCACCCGCGCCCCTTCCTGGGCAAAGCGAATGGATGCCGCTTCTCCCGCTCCGCCGGCCCCGCCGCTAATGAGAGCCGTCTTTCCCGCAAGTCGTTGATTCGAGCTCACCACGCCTCGCCTCCTGTCTTCTTTTGTATGGTCTATCTAGGGATAAGAAATGAAGCCGGATTCTATCGCCACCCGGACCTCCAGATCAAGCCGCACGTCACTGCAAGTCATCCATCAGAGTAATGTACAACGATGCGCCACCCGGCCGAGGATCATCCCGGAGACCTTCTCGCGGTAGGCCGCCATGCGATCGGACTCCCAGTGAGATTCCAACGCCGCATCGTCCGTGTAAGCCTCGCACAAGATGACCGTGTTCTCGGAGTCTTTGGGCCGGAGCACCTCGAAACGAAGACAGCCCGGTTCGAGCTCCAGCGATCTCTTTCCATGCTGCTGCGCTATGTCGACGAACTCCGCGAGCGACTCCGGTTCGATTTCCAGCTCCACGATCAAGACGACGTTTGCCACGTATCCTCCTTGTTATCTTCTAGGTATCAGATGCACGGCAGAGGCTTTGAAGACAACCGCCACCTTTTCCCCCTCTGTCGCGTGCAGGTCCTCCAAGGATTGTCGCGTCACCAGCGAAGCGATAGGAAAACCGACATCCACCAATACCTTCCGCATGGGGCCGGCCGGCGCGACTTCGAGAATGCGGCCCGGTAAGTGGTTTCGCGCGCTGCTCCGGGTCGCGCTCCCTTTCTCTAGCGTCACATCTTCACCGCGCAGACAGGCATAGAACTCCGATTCCGTAGCATTCGGATCGATGGCGGAGATTTCATGATCGTCGGCCTGCAGAATGATGAGTCCATCCTTTTTTTGCAGCTCACGGCACGGAACGATGGTTTCGACGCCGACAGCGGCGGCGACTTCCAGGTGTGCGGGACGGCTGAAGACCTCAGAAGGAGGACCCTGTTGTAAGATTCCCTCGCTTCCAAGCACCGCGAGCTCGTCTCCCAGCGACAAGGCCTCCGTCCAGTCGTGCGTGACGACGACGACCGGTATACCGAGGCGGCGTAAGATCCGGCCGAGCTCGGATTGCACGTGAGCTCGGGTGGAATGATCCAGTGACGACAGTGGCTCATCCAGAAGGAGTAATTTCGGCTCGCGGGCCAAGGCACGAGCCAGCGCCACTCGTTGCCGCTGGCCCCCGGAAAGGCGCGCAGGAAAACTATCACCCACACCCTCCAGTTTCATGGACCGCAGAAGCTGCTCTATACGGGTTTGCCGCTGCCGGGCCGGAAGGGAACGGAGACTGTAACCCACGTTGCGACGGACGGTCAAATGAGGAAACAGGGCATAGTCCTGCGGAAGATAGCCGAGGGGCCGTTTCTGAGGGGGCAGTGTTCTTCCAAGGGCGGCATCGGTCCAAACATCACCCCTGAAAACGATCCGGCCCGAGGTCAGCCCCTCCAGTCCCGCGAGACAGCGCAGAACCGTCGTCTTGCCCACGCCCGATGGTCCGAACAGGATCGTCACATGACTGCGATCGGCCGGTACCTCGAAAGAGGCTTGGATCCGAGCGCCCCCCGGGTAGGCTTTGTCGATCTGCGCGACCAGGGTCTGGCTCATCAATGAAGATCCCATCCGGCCCACGGTTTTCTGTTCAGGGCGTATACGGCGGTCAGAATGGCAAACGAGGTAACGAGCATGACAACAGAAGCGCGCCCGGCCGCCGAGTAGTCGAGGGCCTGCACATGGTCGTAGATATCGATCGACATGGTCCGGGTGATTCCCGGAATGTTGCCGCCGACCATCAGGACCACGCCAAATTCTCCTATGGTGTGCGCAAAGCTCAGCACAAACCCGGTCACGATGCCCACCACCGATTGCGGCAGGATGACGCGAAAGAAGGTCTCGAATTGGGACGCTCCCAGGGTCCAGGAGGCTTCGATCAGCTTACGATCGACGCTCCGAATGGCGGTAGCGAAAGGTTGTACGGCAAACGGGAGGCTATAGATGATGGAAGCCGCGACCAGTCCTTCGAAGGTAAAAGGAAGCGCATGGCCCGCAATGGTCTCGTACCATCGACCGAGCAGTCCTTCTGGCCCCATGCCCACCAGGAAATAGAAACCAATGACGGTGGGCGGCAGAACCAGCGGAAGTGCGACCACCGCTTCCACCAGAATCTTCCACCTTCTTCGGGAAAATGCGATCCAGTGGGCGAGAGGCAGCCCGACTGCCAACAAGACCACCGACGTCGCAGTGGCCAGCTTCAGCGTGGTGATCACCGCAGCCCAGTTCACTGGTTCCCTCCCGATAGACGATCGGGCTGCGCACGAGGCAAGAATCCATGACGCTGCAGTATGGAACTGCCGCGGACACTGAGAACCCAATTCAAGAACCTTTTAGCCGCGTCGTGATTTCCCCTTGTACGAGACCTTTTCAAGATCACGGCCCCTTGGTCCAGCGGGTCATGGGCTTCGGTAGGAATCTCCCAATGCCTTCCATGTCCCCGCATGGAAGGAGACGCGACCAGAGACAGGGCGATCAAGCCGATTTCAACGGCACCCGTCCGGACAAACTGAGCTGCCTGCAAGATGTTGTCCCCGTAGACGAGCTTGGGACGTAAGTCTTCGTGGATGCCGAAGTGTTCCAGAACCGTGACCGCCGCACGGCCGAATGGTGCATGGCGCGGGTTTGCGATGGCGATCTTTCGGACCGAGGGGTGTCTCAGCGCTTCGATGCCGTCTCTGGCCAGATCAATGGGCGATTCGGTCGGAACCCAGAGTCCCAGGGTTCCGGTGGCGTAGACAATAAAGGAACCGGCTTCGCCTGCGCCTGCCTGCACGAGTTTCCGCGGATACTCGACATCGGCCGAAAAGAACAGATCATAGGGTGCCCCATGGATCATCTGGGCGTAGAAGCTGCCCGAGGAGCCAAGGGACAAACGCACTGTTTCGCCACTTTCGAGCTGGTACCGGTGTATCATCTCCTTCATGGCATAGTTCAGACTGGAGGCGGCTGCGACCAGAAGTTCTTCCGCCCGTGTGGAGTCGTTCGCGAAGATCAGCATGCCGAAGAGAAGGAGTGTTCTTTTCGAATTCAAGCGCATGAGTTAGTTCTGCTCCCGTATGATCATGACCTCGGTAGCTTTTATCAGGGCGCAAGCTGAGGTCCCCTCGGCCAGCTGTAGCTCCTCGGCCGCGTTGCTCGTGATGATGGACGTAACCGACTGACCACCGATGTCGAGCGTCACTTGCGCCAGCAACCCTTCGAATTTCACACTGGTCACTACCCCATGCAACTTGTTGCGGCCGCTGATGGCCCCAAGCCCTGCGGACCGTCTGCGCGCCGACGGCCTCTGGCGGGACCGGGTCAAACGGTCGATCTCACTGCGGGGAATGCGGTGGTGGCCCCCCGGGGTCTTCACCGAGCGGATCTTTCTCTGGTAGATCCATTGCTTCAAGGTCGGATAGCTAATGCTGAGCGATCGCGCAGCGTCCCTCAGTTTCAAGAGTTCCATGAACGGTTTTATATGATTCCATACAAATCAAGTCAAGTGAATCATATAAAAATGTAGCAGTCGAGCGTGAAGGTAGATTCGGGGTCAGGGCTACCCGGAAATGTGGAATTCCGGTTCGCGAATGGTCTCGCGTTTGCATTGCGGACAACGCGAGGGAGCGTCGAGTTTGGTTCGTTTTCGGAATGAGAAACCGCAGGAGGAGCACTCGGCATGTCGGATGACAAATCGAGCGCTCCCCTTCGAAGTTCTGCGGATGTGTTCGAGGTCGACGAGGATAGCTTTTACAGAAGCTCCAAACTGGCGTGCCAGTCCGATCGCGGTCATCGGCCTCGTGCGAAGGACGTCGGCAATGGACTGACGCCTGGTCTGAGGCATGCCGTTACCCGTGCGGATCCCGCGCGACCTATTTGGGCTGGGGAACAATCCGAAGATAAGGTTTCGGCGCCTTCCATCCCCCGGGGTACTTTTCCTTGGCTTCGTCGTTGGAAACCGCCGGTACGATGATGACGTCTTCGCCGTGCTTCCAGTTCACCGGCGTGGCGACCTTGTGCTTGGCGGTCAACTGCATCGAATCGAGCACGCGGAGCACCTCGTCGAAGTTGCGGCCGGTCGTCATCGGATAGGTGAGCATCAGCTTGATCTTCTTGTCCGGCCCGACGACGAACACGGAACGCACGGTGGCGTTGTCGGCCGCCGTTCGCCCTTTGGCCTCTCCCGTCGCATTGGGATGGATCATGTCGAATAGCTTAGCCGTCTTCAGATCGGTGTCGCCGATCAGCGGGTACTTCACAGCGTGCCCCTGGGTTTCCTCGATATCCTTGGACCACGCCGTATGGTCGTCTACCGAATCAATGCTCAGCCCGATGATCTTGCAGTTGCGCTTGGCGAATTCCGATTGCAGACCCGCCATGTAGCCAAGCTCGGTTGTGCAGACCGGGGTGAAATCCTTCGGATGCGAAAACATGACGGCCCATCCATCCCCGATCCAATCGTGGAAGTTGATCGTCCCCTGTGTCGTGTCCGCGGAAAAATCCGGTACTTCGTCTCCAATGTGTAATGCCATGGTTACCTCCTCATTCAAAATCCTGACAAGTTGTTCCGAGGTCGGTAAGTGTACCAAGGAACGAGCGGGCTGTCCTCCCTGTTTTTGCAGGTAATTTGGAGAACGTGTGTTGACGGCGCCACCCTGCTGGGCTAGACGGTTGAATCAAAAAATCGAGTCGAGTATCCGCCGGAGTTCATCCTCAGTGAAGTCTTGGCCGTAGAATTGAAGAAGCAATTTTTCCTTGATCTGTTGGGAAGTCAGCGTTCTATCCTGCAGCTGGATTCCTGCCCGCGCCAGTTTCTTGGCCGCAGAGAACATGCGGGCCGCCATCCTCAGTTTTTCTTCCGCAGGTCGCTCCAACATCATCCTCAGGAATCGTTCCTCGATGTGTTGGGCAGTATCCTTCACTTCTGCCTCGCTCGCCCGAGCTGTTCTCGTACCCCGATTACCCCCGCCCACTCGAGTAAATAAGGCCAATCCAGGTCCCTCACAGACCGCATGATCTGCACAACGCTCCTTGAGAAACTCGAGTTGCTCGTCCGGAGTGGCATCTGGCATTGGCTAGACCTGCTCTCAGCTTACCTGTTCAAGGGCACTCGTTTCAACAACCGCTCCCTGTAGGCCCGTCCTTTGCCTCGGACGACTCGGGTTGTCCTGGGTGACCACGTCATCGCGAGCACAACATCCGCACCTCGTGTGATTCAGTTTGAGCTTGCTCTGTCTCTTTCGTTGCTTTAGCCAATGCAGGCGCATCCCCTATGGTAGAATGCCGGGCAACTGACCCGTTCCAATCCATTCTTAGGAGCCAGCCAGTGGAGATTTCTCAACGGACGGGCGGCGGAGGATGCCACCAAGGCAATGGGCAAACAAAGCCAGTTCAAGACCGGTGAAGTTCTCGGCTCCTACAAGATCCTCAATCAGATCGGTGCCGGAGGTATGGGCGAAGTGTACCGTGCTCGGGACACAAAGCTGGGCCGAGAGGTAGCGATCAAGGTACTGCCCGAAGTTTTTTCCAGGAACCGCGAGCGCCTGGCGAGGTTTCAACGAGAGGCGCGGCTTCTGGCATCGCTCAATCATCCAAACATTGCAGCCATTCATGAGCTGGCGGAATCGGACGGGCAGCCGTTTCTGGTGCTGGAGTTCGTTGAAGGGGAAAACCTACAGGACAGACTGAAACGGGGAGCGCTGGCAGTAGAAGAAGGACTGCAAGTGTGCTGTCAGGTCACAGAGGGGCTGGAAGCGGCACATGAGAAAGGAGTGATCCATCGGGACCTGAAACCTGCGAATGTGATGATTACGGCTGAAGATGTGGTCAAGGTCTTAGACTTCGGTCTGGCGCGGACGTTCGAAGGTGAGCTGTCAGAAAGTGAACAAGCCCATTCTCCGACGATCACGCAAGGGCAGACCCGTGAAGGGGTGATACTGGGAACGGCATCGTACATGAGTCCGGAGCAGGCTCGGGGAAGGTCTGTCGACAAGCGCACGGACATCTGGTCGTTCGGCTGTTTGCTGTATGAGGTGCTGACCGGACGCCGGGCCTATGAAGGGCCTACGGTGTCGGACAACATTGCGCAGATTCTGGCGGGAGATCCGGATTGGGATGCCCTTCCGGCTAAGCTACATCCCAAGATAGGAGAGCTGCTGCGCCGCTGTCTCCAGAAGGATCCGAAGCAACGATGCCGGGACATCGGCAATGCGAGGATTGAAATCGAGCAGATACTGGCGGATCCGACGGGTACGTTACACATTGCAGAGAGCACGGTGACTGCTGCCAGTTGGCAGCGGGTGGTTTCTTGGGCCCTGGGCTCATTGGTTTTGGGGGTGGCGATCGGCATCTTTATCTGGGACCGGTTTGAAACAGCAGACACGCGACCTGCTTCGGAGACCCGGACGTTTCGCAGTGAGATCAAGCTACCCGAAGGAGAGAGGCTGGCGCATTATTATCGGCAAGGTGTGGCACTATCGCCGGATGGCACTCAACTGGCCTTTGTCTCCGGGACGCCACCCGGTGGGGTGGAGGGAAAAATCTATCTGCGCCGGCTAGATCAGTGGACCCAGCAGCCCATCCCCGGCACTGAAAAAGGATTGAATCCCTTCTTCTCGCCCGATGGGAAGTGGCTGGGGTTCGGGGTGGGGATCAGACTCTTGAAAGTGAATCTATCACTGGCCGGGGGTGATCCAGAGGAAATTTGCAAGTGCTTTGCGGCGTATGGGATCGCATGGGGTCCCGATGACAGGATCTTTTTTGGTGGTGGCAATGGCAGAATATTTCGCGTATCGGCTTCCGGAGGCGAACCGGAAGAGATCACACAGTTGGACGAGGAGGCCCGAGAGGTCAGCCACCGTCTCCCCCACATCCTCCCGAACGGCCAGGCTGTGTTCTATACAGTACTGCGGTATACAGACCAATTTAGTAGCGAGGAACGGGCTCAGATCTTTGTCCAGTCCCTGGAGACGGGTGAGCGAAAACTCCTGATTGAGGGAGGATCCGATGCCCGCTATGTGCCTACAGGCCATGTGGTGTTTGCACGTAAGGGCCGGCTGATGGCAGTACCGTTCGATCTCGAGAAGCGGGAGGTCACGGGTCCCGAAGTGCCGGTTGTTGATGCAATCAACCATTCCATACATACGGGAAGCTCGATACGTGAGACGGGGGTAGCCCAGCTCAGCTTCTCCACCTCGGGGACGCTGGCCTACGTGGCCGGATCCGTGTTTCCCGAAATCAAACGTCAAGCGGTCTGGGTAGACCGGCAGGGGCGGGAAGAGCGGCTGGAGGTGGAACCGAGATGGTACCTATCGGGTCGTGTTTCACGGGATGGCCGGCACGTGTTGCTCAACGGAGGATATCCCCCCAAGGACATATGGCTCTTCGATCGGAAGCGCAAGCTCCTGCGACGGCAGACTTTCGAGGGCAATCAGCGCTTTGCGGTATGGGGACCTGGACCGGACCACTTCACCTTTCAATCCGACCGAGAGGGACCATCGGCTCTTTATACCAAGAAGGTCGATTCAGATCCCGGGGAGGTTGAAAAGCTACCGACGATAGCCAAAAGTTTTGCCAGTTCTTGGTCCCCGGACAACCAACGGCTGGCTTTCATGTCCCCGAATAAAGGCACCGGCTACGACATTTCGATCATGTCGCGTGAAGGGACGGTGGAGTCCTTTTTGCAGACGAGATTCGCAGAAACGTACCCGGAGTTTTCGCCGGACGGGCGATGGATTGTTTATGTATCGAGCCAGTCGGGGAGGACAGAGGTCTACGTTGGCCCCTCCACAGGCTCCGGACAGACTGTCCAGCTCTCGATTCAAGGAGGGTCCAGGCCAGCCTGGTCGCGAGATGGACGGGAAGTCTTTTACCGACAGGACAGAAAGTTTTTTGCTGTGAAAATCGAAATCAACGGCAACCGTCTGACTGCCGACCCACCCACAGAATTGTTCGGGGATGTTGAGAGTAGATACGCAGGTTCGGGCCCAGTTCGCTCATACGATGTCGCGCCGGACGGACGTTTCTTATTGCTCAAGGAGGAAGGTAACGTGAGAACAGCTGCCACTGAACAGCACTTCCCCACTCGCATCCGGATCGTCCAGAACTGGTTCGAAGAACTCAAAAGCCTTGCCCCCACGAGCGAATGACGCCGCCAGTTCGGATTTCCTCCCGATCGCCCCAACCGCCTTTGACTCTGTTATCCTGTTCGAAGCATTGAACCTTTGATAACCACGGAGCCACGATGGCTCTTGCAGACGGGACACGACTTGGTCCTTACGAGATCCTCTCCCCTATCGGGGCTGGAGGCATGGGAGAGGTGTATCGTGCCAAGGACACGAAGCTGGGCCGTGAGGTAGCAATCAAGGTACTGCCCGAAGTTTTTTCCCGCAACCGCGAGCGCCTGGCGAGGTTCCAACGAGAGGCGCGGCTTCTGGCATCGCTCAATCATCCGAACATTGGAGCCATTCATGAGCTAGCGGAATCCGATGGCAAGCCGTTTCTGGTACTGGAGTTTGTTAAAGGCGAAACCCTACAGGAGAGAATCAAAAAGGGTGCACTGGCAGCAGAAGAAGGACTGGAAATGTGCCGTCAGGTTGCAGAAGGGCTGGAAGCGGCACATGAAAAAGGCGTGATCCATCGGGACCTGAAGCCGGCGAATGTGATGATTACGGCTGAAGATACGGTAAAGGTCCTGGACTTCGGCCTGGCGCGAACGTTCGAGGGTGAGTTGTCAGAAAGTGAAGAAGCTCATTCGCCGACGATCACTCAGGGGCACACGCGGGAAGGGGTGATCCTGGGAACAGCATCGTACATGAGTCCGGAGCAGGCGCGGGGCAGAGCTGTCGACAAGCGCACGGACATCTGGTCGTTTGGCTGTTTGCTGTATGAGGTGCTGACGGGACGCAGGGCCTATGCAGGGCCTACGGTGTCGGACAACATTGCGCAGATTCTGGTGGGCGATCCGGATTGGGATGCCCTTCCGGCCAAGCTACATCCAAAGATAGGAGAGCTGCTGCGCCGCTGTCTCCAGAAGGATCCGAAGCAACGATGCCGGGACATCGGCAATGCGAGGATTGAAATCGAGCAGATACTGGCGGATCCGACGGGTTCGTTACACATTGCAGAGAGCGCGGTGACTGCTGCCGGTTGGCAGCGGGTACTTCCTTGGGCTCTGGGTCCGTTGGTTTTGGGGGTGGCGATCGGCATCTTTATCTGGGACCGGTTTGAAACAGCGGGCCCACGACCTGCTTCGGAGACCCGGACGTTTCACAGTGAGATTGAGCTGCCCGAAGGAGAGAGGCTGGTGCATCATAATAGGCAAGGTGTGGCCCTATCGCCGGACGGCACTCAACTAGCGTTTGTCTCCGGGACGCCACCCAGTTCCTCCTGGAAAACAAGAATCTATCTGCGCCGGCTAGATCAATGGACCCAGCAGCCGATCCCTGGCACTGAAGCTGGCTGGAATCCCTTCTTCTCACCCGATGGGAATTGGCTTGGTTTTGTCGTGCTTGGTGGTGGTTCCTTGAGACTCTTGAAAGTGAATCTATCTCTGGCCGGGGGTGAGCCCGAGGAAATTTGCAACTGCACTGCATACTACGGGATTGCCTGGGGTCCCGATGACAGGATCTTCTTTGGTGGTGGCAATGGCAGAATATTTCGCGTATCGGCTTCCGGAGGCGAACCGGAAGAGATCACACAGTTGGACGAGGAGGCCCGAGAGGTCAGCCACCGTCTCCCCCACATCCTCCCGAACGGCCAAGCCGTGTTCTATACAGTACTGCGGGATACCCCCTTTTTTGATAACGAGGAACGGGCTCAGATCTTTGTCCAGTCCCTGGAGACGGGTGAGCGAAAACTCCTGATTGAGGGAGGATCCGATGCGCGCTATGTGACTACAGGCCATGTGGTGTTTGCACGTAAGGGCCGGCTGTTGGCAGTCCCGTTCGATCTCGAGAGGCTCGAGGTCACGGGTCCCGAAGTGCCGGTTGTTGATGCAATCAACCATTCCATACATACGTCAAGCTCGCTAGTTGACACGGGGGTAGCCCAGTTCAGCTTCTCCACCTCGGGGACGCTGGCTTACGTGGCCGGATCAGTATTTCCGGAAACCAAGCGCGAAGCGGTCTGGGTAGACCGGCAGGGGCGGGAAGAGCCGCTGGAGGTGGAACCGAGACAGTACCTATCGGGTCGTGTTTCACGGGATGGCCGGCACGTGTTGCTCACCGGGCAATATCCCCCCAAGGACGTCTGGCTCTTCGATCTGAAGCGCAAGCTCCTGCGACGGCAGACTTTCGAGGGCAATCAGAGCTGGGCAGTATGGGGACCCGGACCGGACCACTTCACCTTTAGCTCCGACCGAGAAGGACCATGGGCTCTTTATTCCAAGAAGGTCGACTCAGAACCCGGGGAGGTTAGAAAGCTACAGACGATATCCGAAAATCTTGCCAGTTCGTGGTCCCCGGACAACCAACGGCTGGCTTTCATGTCGCCGAATAGGAACACCGACTGGGACATTTCAATCTTGTGGCGTGAAGGGAAAGTAGAGCCCTTTTTGCACACGCGATTCGCAGAAACACACCCGGAGTTTTCGCCGGACGGGCGTTGGATCGTTTATGTATCAAATCAGTCAGGGAGGATAGAGGTCTACGTTAGTCCCTCCACAGGATCCGGTTCGGCTGTGCAGATCTCGGTTCAAGGAGGCACTTCTCCGGCCTGGTCGCGAGATGGACGAGAAGTCTTTTACCGACAGGGTGAAAAGTTTATTGCTGTAAAAATCGAAATCAACGGCAACCGTCTGACTGCCGGCTCACGCAAAGAATTGTTTGAGCATGTTGCGAATAGATATGGATCTGCAATTCCGGTTCGCTCCTACGACGTCGCGCCGGACGGCCGTTTCTTATTGATCAAAAGGGGAGATGACGTGGAAACGGCTGCCCTCGAACAGCACTTCCCCACTCGCATCCGGATCGTCCAGAACTGGTTCGAAGAACTCAAACGCCTTGCCCCCACGAGCGAATGACGCCGCCAGTTCGGATTTCCTCCCGATCGCCCCAATAGCCCCAACCGCCTTTGACTCTGCTATCCTGTTTGAAGCATTGAACCTTTGATAACCACGGAGCCACGATGGCTCTTGCAGACGGGACACGGCTTGGTACTTACGAGATCCTCTCCCCTATCGGGGCTGGAGGCATGGGAGAAGTGTATCGTGCCAAAGACACGAAGCTGGGCCGAGAGGTGGCGATCAAGGTACTGCCCGAAGTTTTTTCCCGCAACCGCGAGCGCCTGGCCAGGTTTCAACGAGAGGCGCGGCTTCTGGCATCGCTCAATCATCCGAACATTGGAGCCATTCATGAGCTGGCGGAATCGGACGGGCAGCCGTTTCTGGTGCTGGAGTTCGTTGAAGGGGAAAACCTGCAGGACAGACTGAAACGGGGTGTGCTGGCAGTAGAAGAAGGACTGCAAGTGTGCCGTCAGGTCACAGAAGGGCTGGAAGCAGCTCATGAGAAAGGAGTGATCCATCGGGACCTGAAGCCGGCGAATGTGATGATTACGGCTGAAGACACGGTCAAGGTTTTAGACTTCGGTCTGGCAAAGGTGTTTGCAGGTGAAGTGTCTGAAAGCGAAGAAGCTCATTCTCCGACGATCACTCAGGGGCAGACGCGTGAAGGGGCAATACTGGGAACGGCATCGTACATGAGTCCGGAGCAGGCGCGTGGCAGGTCTGTTGACAAGCGCACGGACATCTGGTCGTTTGGGTGTTTGCTGTATGAGGTGCTGACCGGACGCAGGGCATATGAAGGGCCGACCGTATCAGACAACATTGCCCAGATTCTGGCGGGAGATCCGGATTGGGATGCCCTTCCGGCTAAGCTGCATCCGCGGATCGGAGATTTGATACGGCGCTGTCTGCAGAAGGATGCCAAGCAAAGATGCCGGGACATCGGCAATGCGCGGATTGAAATCGAGCAGGCACTGGCGGATCCGACGGGTACGTTACACATTGCCGAGAACGCGGTGACCGCTGCCAGTTGGCAGCGGGTACTTCCTTGGGTCCTGGGCTCGTTGGTTTTGGGGGTGGCGATTGGGATCTTTATCTGGGACCGGTTTGAAACAGCGGGCCCACGATCTGCTTCGGCGCCCCGGACGTTCCACAGTGAGATCAAGCTGCCCGAAGGAGAGAGGCTGGCCTGAATCCCTTCTTCTCGCCCGATGGGAAATGGCTCGGATTCGGAGTGGAGAGCAGACTCTTGAAAGTGAATCTATCACTGGCCGGGGGTGATCCAGAGGAAATTTGCAACTGCACTGCATACTACGGGATCGCATGGGGTCCCGATGACATGATCTTCTTTGGTGGTGGCAATGGCAGAATATCTCGCGTATCAGCTTCCGGTGGAGAACCGGAAGAGATCACACAGCTCGACGAAGAGGCCGGAGAGGTCAGCCACCGTCTTCCCCACATCCTCCCGAACAACCCCTCTGTGCTCTACACAGCACTGCGGTATAAACAGTTCTTCGATGACGAGGAACGGGCTCAGATCTTTGTCCAGTCCCTGGAGACGGGTGCGCGAAAACTCCTGATTGAGGGAGGATCCGATGCCCGCTATGTGCCTACAGGCCATGTGGTGTTTGCACGTAAGGGCCGGCTGATGGCAGTACCGTTTGATCTCGAGAGGCTCGAGGTCACGGGTCCCGAAGTGCCGGTTGTAGATGCCATCAACCATTCCATACATACGGGACTCTCGCTACTTGAGACGGGGGTAGCCCAGTTCAGCTTCTCCACCTCCGGGACGCTGGCGTACGTGGCTGGATCAGTGTTTCCGGAAATCAAACGTGAACCGGTCTGGGTAGACCGGCAGGGGCGGGAAGAGCCGCTGGAGGTGGAACCGAGACAGTACCTATCAGGTCGTGTTTCACGGGATGGCCAGCAAGTCTTGCTCACCGGGCATTATCCCCCCAGAGACATCTGGATCTTCGATCGGAAGCGGAAGCTCCTGCGACGACAGACTTTCGAGGGCAATCAGAGCTTTGCGGTATGGGGGCCTGGACCGGACCACTTCACCTTTCAATCCGACCGAGAAGGACCCTCGGCTCTTTATGCCAAGAAGGTTGATTCCGAGCCGGGAGAGGTTGAAAAGCTACAGACGATACCCGGAAGTCTTGCCAGTTCGTGGTCCCCGGACAACCAACGGCTGGCTGTCCTGTCGTTGAATCAAGGCGCCGGCTGGGACGTTTCGATCATGTCGCGTGAAGGGATGGTGGAGTCCTTTTTGCAGACGAGATTCTTAGAAACGTACCCGGGGTTTTCGCCGGACGGGCGATGGATGGTTTATGGATCGAACCAGTCGGGGAGGCCAGAGGTCTACGTTAGCCCCTCCACAGGATCGGTACAGACTGTCCAGCTCTCCATTCAAGGAGGGAGTTCTCCAGCGTGGTCGCGAGATGGACGGGAAGTCTTCTACCGACAGGGCAGTAAGTTTATTGCTGTGAGAATCGATATCAACGGCAACCGTCTGACTGCCGGCTCACCCACAGAATTGTTTGAGAATGTTGAGAGTAGTTATGCAAGTTCGACCCCAGTTCGCTCATACGATGTCGCGCCGGACGGCCGTTTCTTATTGCTCAAGGGGGGAGATGACATGAGAACGGCTGCCCGCGAACAGCACTTCCCCACTCGCATCCGGATCGTGCAGAACTGGTTCGAGGAACTCAAACGCCTGGGGTCACAGCTTGAAAATTGAATTTTCAAGCTGTGACCCTGTTTCAGAGCTGACGATTGCAGCTACAACCTGACGATATCAGTCGTCGTCATCGTCGTCGTCGTCGTCGTCGTCATCGTCATCGTCATCATCATCCCCGATTGGATCCGCCGTCAGAGGGAATCTTGCATCGAACGTTCCAAAGCCCAGTCCGAAATCACCTTCAAACAAGTGACACCTTGGGCCAATAGGAGGCGGCGACCCAAGCGGAACCTCCACGCATTCACCCAGGCCAGCCGGATCGCCCCACCAATTTCCCTGCCCAACCGCTGTAACGGGTCCAGATAGATCCACGTCCCCGCTAAATTCCGGAGTGTTATCGAAAATTCGGTTGTTGCCTGGACTCGGCTCGAGACCCATGTCCTCGCACGTTTCGATCGCGATCGTGGAAGGATCATCAACGTTGACGCAACCAAAATCGAAGGTGAAATCTCTAAGCCCCGAAGGGGTGAAAATCTCAAGCCCCCAGAGAGTAGCCCGCGTCATGTCACTATTCCGCATGCGAACATGCATCGCGGAACTCTGAAAATCAAACCCAGCCAGTTCGATGCCGTTCTGATTGTGGACAACTCCCGGCCCCAGACCAACGAATTTATAGGAATCTATATCAGCATTGATCGTCGCGTCGCTGACCGGAATGATCCCCGGCGGGAAGAACGCCGACCCAAAAAACCCTGTGAGGAGGACAATACCCTCTCTCTGCGTGCGCTCGATGGTTGTGTCTTTCACGGTTACGGTGAGTTCAGAGGTCTCGAACGCCCCTGGAAGAATTCCCCAACCACTGTTGAAGGTGTGTTCTGCGAAGTGAATGTCTTCAACACGGGTCCCCACAATGTCCAACGCCGCAACGACGCTTCCCCAAACTGTGGAAATTATCCCGGCACCAGCAGTACCTGAAATCACGGAATCGGTAATGCTGTGGTGGACTTGAGAGGGTCCGGCATCGTCGTTCATGAACAGGATAGCCGTGCCAATGTTGAAACCCGGTACGAGAAAACTAAGCGCGTTACACCCACGAAGAACGGTCAACCCTGCCGTATCGCACAGCTGAGAAGGTTCCGAAACGTTGAGTTGATTCGCCCTGCTGATCAGCACGTTGCCAATATAGGTGCCGGTGACATTGTCGCCAAGTATTGCGCCTTCGCCAGCCGCATCAATGTGCAAGTTGGATATGAAATTATCGTTCGCGAGAATCACCGCGTTGCCGGTGCTGTTTGTGATCTTGGCTCGCGCTTTCTTAACGGGAGACACCGTAGGGTCCGGTCCGGTGCCGATTAGCCTCTGTCCGTCTTTCAGTGTTATGCCGCCGTCGAGTGCTGGCTTTTTGGCCGGAGAGTGTAAAATAATAATCGTTTCACCGACCCACGAGGCCGCCTCAGCGTCTGCCAGAGAGTTGAATGGCCGCTTCTTGGAGCCGTCTCCGCCAGGTTTGGCTGTGGCCTTCACGTACCACGTCGCCGCCTCGATTGTTTCTGACGGAAGGGCCAAGAAGAACAATGCCAAGACGCTCCACAACAAACTGGATCCAGCTCTTTGCTTATTCATAGTGATTCCTCCTCATTGAGAAACTAGATTTGGGCGTCGGCGCGCCAACCACTGCAGCGCATCGATGCATTCCGAGTCCTTGAGCCAACTTGTGGTGACTCTTTCGGTCCTCAGCCCGGGAGGCGCCAACCAGCTCCGAAAACTGTCAATGCCAGGCAAAGATTTTTGCTATGCGTTCGATGGAGTTCAGATGAGCTATAATGAAGGTCAAGCTGAAAGGTTCTTAACTTACTGACAATTAGCGCCCTATGGCGATACCCTCCACACAAGAAGTGACTGAGATGCTTCTGGCCTGGAACCGGGGAGAGGCCGGAGCGCTGGAACAGTTAACCCCACTCGTTTATGCAGAGCTGCGACGTATAGCCCATGGTCACATGGCCGGACAGCACCCCGGCCACACGTTGCAGACCACCGCACTGGTCCATGAGGCGTACCTACGGTTGATCGATTGCCAGCAAGTAGGATGGCAAGATCGCAATCATTTCTTTTCCCTCTCGAGTCGATTGATGCGCCGCATCCTGGTCGAATTCGCTCGCTCTCGCCAGCGGCTCAAGCGCGGGGGACAGGCAGTGAAGGTGTCACTCAATGACGGGATTATCTCCACAGACCAGGGTGTGGACTTGGTCGCTCTGGATGATGCGCTGAAGAATCTGGCCGCTATGGACCCCAGGAAATGCCAGGTGGTGGAACTACGCTTCTTCGGTGGGCTCAGCGTTCAGGAAACCGCGGAGGGGCTGCAGGTTTCTCCCGAAACCATTCATCGCGATTGGAAGATGGCCAAGATGTGGCTCCTGCGCGAGCTCGCGGGAGATAGGCTCACGGGGGATAATGACAATGAAGCCTGAACGGTGGCAACAGGAATACGGGGATAGACACCATGTTCACCTATTTTTGGTGGTCGAGACGCATTGACCTGTCACAGATTGTGACTTGGTTTAAGACTCGGTTTCCACTCTCATAGGCCGGCGCATGCAATCGGGGTTGTGTTCCCGCTCCTATTCTCTCGTCTCATCGGATCAATCCGCAATCAGGTGAACATGGTGTCTGTCCCCGTATTCTTTCTAGTGCCTCCTGTATTTGGCGAGCCGGAAATGCTGGTCTTTTGCCTAACCATCCTCGATGTCTTTTAGCGGCTCCGGGGCGCCATTTTGCGCCCCGTTTTTCCCGTTGCTGTTGACTAGAGAGTGCCTGCCATTATGGCCGGGGATCAGCCACCAATACCGGGTCCACGTCGAACGAACTTCCGGCATGTAGTCCAAGCCGTGGCGGGTCTTGGCCCCACCAGTTGGACTCTCCGATGCCGTCCGTCTGGTTAAGCACGATCTCACCAGCGACGTTTTCCAGGATACGGTTTTGACCGATGCTTCCCAAGGCTCCACCACCCATGTCGACCACGGTACTGAAACCGGTCGTGCCGACGTCGTAGACTCCGACGGAGTAACCGGTTGATCCAACGATGTCACAATTCTCGACCTTCAGAAACGTTTGGCTCCCGCTGTTGCCAAAAAATTCCGGGATGACCGAGATGGCCGCACCCGCAAGCCCAAGAGCGGCTCCTATCTGTCGAGGATTCGCATCGAAAACCGTGGTGTTAGTGATCTCTACGCTCATCAACGAATTCGTGCCAATGTTGTTCAATTGCATAGCTTCGGTTACCGCATTGCTGAAGCTACTGTTGTTAATTTTCAAGGTCGCTTCTGCGTTGTTCGCCCAAGACTCTTCAGGAAAACCGATCCCTGGACCAATGATGATCAATTCCAGGCCCGTGTTCGAAATGCCTCCGACCTGATCGGTGTTGTCATAGGTGTATCCATCAACGACGACGTCCTGCTTGGAGCTGTTGTGCAACTGCATGAGAATACTATCTGCGTTGGCGAATTCAGTAAATTCTCCGAAAGCTCCAATATTGTTCGCTGAAGAGTTCAGGATATCAGCCTGAATATATGCTGTATCAAACGTACTTAGCGCGTGCGGCCGAAACCCGATGTTGTCAAAGTGATTGCCTTCAAAATGAAAGGTGCCAGAACTGTCTCCCCGATAGATGGCGATTATGCCACCTAGCAGGATGCTGAAAAACTCCAACTAAATCGGTTTTCGTGCATCATCAATATGAACCCTCTTATTGATGATTCCTTCGAGGAGAAACCGATGCGCGGACCGGACGAAAAGCAAGACGGGATGTTCAGCTACATCTCGGCCGAGAAACGAGTGCCGAACGAACACCCGCTGAGATCCATTCGAACCATGGTCGATGTCATTCTGCAAGAACTGTCGCCTCGATTCGAGGTTCTTTACGCAAAAGTCGGCCGTCCTTCGGTGGCTCCGGAGAAGTTGCTCCGAGCCTTGTTGCTTCAGGTCTTGTACTCGGTCCGGAGCGAACGGATGCTCATGGAGCAGTTGGACTACAATCTTCTGTACCGTTGGTTCGTTGGTTTGAGCATGGATGATCCGATCTGGGACGCGACCGTCTTCAGCAAGAATCGGGACCGACTTCTGGAGGGAGACATCGCCAGGGCCTTCTTTGAACGCGTCCTTTGCCACGCCCGTGCTCAGAGCATCCTGTCGGACGAGCATTTTACAGTGGATGGGACCCTGGTAGAGGCATGGGCAGGACAGAAGAGCTTCAAGAAGAAAGGTAGCCGCCCCAGCAAGCCGACGGATGGTTCTGGAAATCCAACGGTGGATTTCAAGGGTGAGAAGAGATCGAATGATACGCATCAGTCGACGACGGATCCAGATGCCCGTCTGTACAAAAAGGCCAAAGGCCAGCAGTCGAAGTTGTGCTATCTGGGTCACGTCACGATGGAAAACCGAAACGGTCTTGCGGTGAATGTGCGGGTCACGCGGGCAACGGGAACAGCAGAACGGGACGCTGCGCTGGATATGCTTGAAGAGCTGCCTAGCAGAGATCAAATTACCGTAGGTGCGGACAAGGCCTACGACACGAAAGCATTTATCAGAGAGAGTCGACGTCGCAAGGTGACTCCACACGTGGCGCAGAATAACAAAAACCGTAGGAGCGCCATTGACGAGAGAACGACCCGCCATCCGGGCTACGCCGTCAGTCAGAGAAAACGCAAGCGGGTTGAGGAGATCTTTGGTTGGCTGAAAACTGTGGGTATGTTGCGTAAGACAAGACATCGCGGTGTGGACCGTGTCGGCTGGATGTTCACTTTCGGAGTGGCTGCCTACAACCTTGTCCGGATGAGAAACCTGATGGAGGCAAAGCCGTGATTGGAGCAGGGTGGACTTCGTCCGAGCATTTGATGAGCGGCCTAACGCATGCGCCGTGCCAATCCAGACCCTCATATCCCCTGCCAAAATAGAGTCAATCGATGCCGAAGTTCATGTTCGGAAACAATCTCGGCACAAAACCGGATTTTTCATCAGCCTGCTAGATCTTCCCCGTCTCGGATCACGTTGTCCCTCACGCTCACCTCGCTGTTGCCCGAGGATGATTGTAGAAAGACGGAAAAACGGGCAAAGAAGTTTCTAACGCCCACGCCAGAAAAGAGATTGTCGTGAATATTTGCGCCAGAGAAGTCCACGTCGACACCAACAATTCCGCCAAAAATCAAGTCCTTGAAGTGAATGTTGGAAATTTCGTTACCGCTGGAAAGCTGGACGATGGCACCGTCGGGATAACCAAACCCGCCACCTCCGGAATAGGTGATGCGGGCACCCGCAGCATTTTCCGGCACATTACGCACATCGGGCCCCAGTCCAATCAGTTTCTGGTCTGGTTTGAGCACAATCTGTCCATCGAGTATCGCATGCTTGTTGGATTGACGAATGTAAATCGTGTCACCGACCCACGAGGCCGCCTCAGCGTCTGCCAGAGAGTTGAATGGCCGCTTCTTGGAGCCGTCTCCGCCAGGTTTGGCTGTGGCCTTCACGTACCACGTCGCCGCCTCGATTGTTTCTGACGGAAGGGCCAAGAAGAACAATGCCAAGACGCTCCACAACAAACTGGATCCAGCTCTTTGCTTATTCATAGTGATTCCTCCTCATTGAGAAACTAGATTTGGGCGTCGGCGCGCCAACCACTGCAGCGCGTCGATGCATTCCGAGTCCTTGAGCCAACTTTGTGATGACTGCTTCGGTCCTCAGCCCGGGAGACGCCAACCAGCTCGGAAAACTGTCAATGCAAGGCAAAGTTTTTGGTATGGGTTCGATGGAGTTCAGATGAGCTATAATGAAGGTCAAGCCGAAAAGCTTCTTAACTTACTGATAATTAGCGCCCTATGGCGATACCCTCCACACAAGAAGTGACTGAGATGCTTCTGGCCTGGAACCGGGGAGAGGCCGGAGCGCTGGAGCAGTTGACCCCACTCGTCTATGCAGAGCTTCGACGCATCGCCCATCGTCACATGGCCGGACAGCACCCCGGCCACACGTTACAGACCACCGCACTGGTCCATGAGGCGTACCTACGGTTGATCGATTGCCAGCAAGTAGGATGGCAAGATCGCAATCATTTCTTTTCCCTCTCGAGTCGATTGATGCGCCGCATCCTGGTCGAATTCGCTCGCTCTCGCCAGCGGCTCAAGCGCGGGGGACAGGCAGTGAAGGTGTCACTCAATGACGGGATTATCTCCACAGACCAGGGTGTGGACTTGGTCGCTCTGGATGATGCGCTGAAGAATCTGGCCGCTATGGACCCCAGGAAATGCCAGGTGGTGGAACTACGCTTCTTCGGTGGGCTCAGCGTTCAGGAAACCGCGGAGGAGCTACAGGTTTCTCCCGAAACCATTCATCGCGATTGGAAGATGGCCAAGATGTGGCTCCTGCGCGAGCTCGCGGGAGATAGGCTCACGGGGGATAATGACAATGAAGCCTGAACGGTGGCAACAGGTGGAGCAACTCTGTCACGCCGCCCAGAAGTATCAAGGAAGCGAACGCAGTCAATTCCTGAGGAAAGCCTGCGCAGGGGATGAGGAACTCCTTCGAGAGGTGGAGTCTCTGCTCGCCTATCAAAAGCCAGCTGAAGCCTTTATAGAATCCCCGGCCCTGGAGCTAGCAGCCAGAGATCTCGCTGAAGGGAGAGCCACACTGGAAGCGGACCAAGTACTGGGCTCTTATAGGATTCTCGATCGCCTGGGAGCGGGCGGGATGGGGGAAGTGTACCGTGCCCGCGATACCAAGCTGGGCCGGGAGGTGGCCATCAAGGTACTGCCCGAAGTCTTTTCTCAGGATCGGGAGCGCCTGGCCAGGTTTCACCGAGAGGCGCGTCTTCTGGCATCGCTCAATCATCCGAACATTGGAGCCATTCACGAACTGGAGGAATCCGACGGCAAGCCGTTGCTGGTACTGGAGTTCGTGCAAGGCGAAACCCTACAGGAGAGACTGAAGCGGGGTGCACTGGCAGCAGAAGACGGACTGAAAGTGTGCCGGCAGGTTGCAGAAGGGCTCGAAGCGGCACATGAGAAAGGCGTGATCCATCGGGACCTGAAACCGGCGAATGTGATGATTACGGCTGAAGATGTGATCAAGGTCTTGGACTTCGGTCTGGCGCGAACGTTCGAAGGTGAGCTGTCAGAAAGTGAACAAGCCCATTCTCCGACGATCACGCAAGGGCAGACGCGTGAAGGGGTGATACTGGGAACGGCATCGTACATGAGTCCGGAGCAGGCGCGTGGCAGGACTCTGGACAAGCGCACGGACATCTGGTCGTTTGGCTGTTTGCTGTATGAGGTGTTGACGGGACGAAAGGCGTATGCAGGGCAGACCGTGTCGGACAGCATTGCGCAGATTCTGGCGGCAGAACCGGATTGGGATGCCCTTCCGGCTAAGCTACATCCCAAGATAGGAGAGCTGCTGCGCCGCTGTCTGCAGAAGGATCCGAAGCAACGATGCCGGGACATCGGCGATGCCCGGATTCAAATCGAGCAGGCACTGGCGGATCCGGCAGGTTCGTTACACATTGCAGAGAGAGCGGTGACTGCTGCCAGTTGGCAGCGAATACTTCCTTGGGCTCTGGGTTCGTTGGTTTTGGGGGTGGCGATCGGCATCTTCATCTCGAACCGATTTGAAACAGCAGGCACACGACCTGCTTCGGAGACTCGGACGTTTCACAGTGAGATTGAGCTACCCGAAGGAGAGAGGCTGGCGCATTCTCATCAGCAAGGCGTAGCACTATCGCCGGACGGAACTCAAGTTGCCTTTGTCTCCGGGACGCCGTTCAGTTCCTCCGGTCCGAGGAAGACAAGAATCTATCTGCGCCGGCTCGATCAATGGACCCAGCGGCCCATCCCTGGCACTGAAAACGGTCTGAAACCCTTCTTCTCGCCCGATGGGAAATGGTTGGGGTTCGGGGTGGGGAGCAGACTCTTGAAAGTGAATCTATCTCTGGCCGGGGGTGAGCCGGAGGAAATTTGCAACTGCAATGCCGGGTTTGGGATTGCCTGGGGTCCCGATGACATGATCTTTTTTGGGGACCTCAATGGCAGAATGTTTCGCGTATCCGCTTCCGGAGGCGAACCGGAGGAGGTCACACAACTGGACGAAGAGGCCGGAGAGGTCGGCCACCGTCTCCCCCACATCCTCCCGAACAACGGGGCTGTGCTCTTTACAGCGCTGCGGTATGGCTACTTTTTTAATGACGAGGAACGGGCTCAGATCTTTGTCCAGTCCCTGGAGACGGGTGAGCGAAAACTCCTGATCGAGGAAGGGTCCGATGCCCGCTATGTGCCTACAGGCCATGTGGTGTTTGCGCGCGAAGGCCGGCTGTTGGCAGTTCCGTTTGATCTCGAGAGGCTGGAGGTCACGGGTCCCGAAGTGCCGGTTCTGGATGCAATCAACCATTCCATACATACGGGATTCATTTATCGTGAGACGGGGGTAGCCCAGATTAGCTTCTCCACCTCGGGGACGCTGGCCTACGTGGCGGGATCAGTGTTTCCGGAACGTAAGACTTCTGTGGTCTGGGTGAACCGGGATGGGAGGGAGGAACCACTGGAGGTGGAAGCGAGAGAGTACCTATCGGGTCGTGTTTCACGGGATGGCCGGCACGTGTTGCTCACCGGGTCCTATCCCCCCAAAGACATCTGGCTCTTCGATCGGAAGCGCAAGCTCCTGCGACGGCAGACTTTCGAGGGCAATCAGAGCTTTGCGGTATGGGGACCTGGACCGGACCACTTCACCTTTAAATCCGACCGAGAGGGACCACCGGCTCTTTATGTCAAGAAGGTCGATTCAGAGCCCGGGGAAGTTGAAAAGCTTCATTCGGAAGATTGGGTTAATGCTTACTCGTGGTCCCCGGACAACCAACGGCTGGCTTTTGGGGTTTTGAATAGCAACATCCCTGGCATTTCGATCATGTCGCGTGAAGGGACGGTGGAGCCCTTTTCGCAGACGAGATTCACAGAATTGTACCCGGAGTTTTCGCCGGACGGGCGTTGGATCGTTTATGTATCGACTCAGTCGCGGCGGCCAGAGGTCTACGTTAGCCCCTCCACAGGCTCCGGACAGACTGTCCAGCTCTCGATTCAAGGAGGGACGCGGCCAGCCTGGTCGCGAGATGGACGAGAAGTCTTTTACCGCTGGGAGAGCAAGTTTTTTGCTGTGAAACTCGAAGTCAACGGCAACCGTCTGACTGCCGGCTCACCCAAAGAATTGTTTGAGCATGTTGCGAATAGATATGTATCTGCAGTTCCGGTTCGCTCATACGACGTCGCGCCGGACGGACGTTTCTTACTGCTCAAGAAGGGAGATGACGTGGAAACGGCTGCCACTGAACAGCACTTCCCCACTCGCATCCGGATCGTGCAGAACTGGTTCGAAGAACTCAAACGCCTCGCGCCCACCGACTGATTGTGACCCCCTCACAGATCACCGCACCTCGAACGGCTCCCGAACGACGATCGACTCGTCCTTCAGCCGGTCCTGGATCTTGCACACCAGATCATAGCGACCAGGCTCCAGCTCACCCAGCTGCACAAGACGGGCGATGTAGAGGCGATCGGATGCCCGGCCCAGCCCGCTCCGCATGGCGCGATAGGAGGCGGGCTCGCCATCTCTAGGTGTCAGTGCATAGGAGACCTCAAGCGCAGGCTGCTGGGAGGATTGATCCACTTCGAAGTTGTAGATCTCGAAGTAAAAACCCAGAGGTCCTTTTCGATCGAAGATCCGATCGGGATCCGGGCTGATCTTGAAAGGACCCAGCACGAACGGCTCACTGGGCTCCGCGCCGGTTGGCTCAATCGCGCTGCTCAACACGACCGAACTGGTGGTGAGCTTCTCGAGCGGCTGAGAGGGCACATGGATGCCCACGGTCCTGGTTCCGGCTCGGCCACTGACCGTGTCCCGGATGATCAGATCCAGCTTGTAGCGACCGGGCTTCAGAATAACCTTGCGCTGGTACCCCGCGGTCCGATCCCGCACCCCCTCCAACTCGGAGCCATCGTAAATAGCCCGGATGTCGTCGTCGAACTCGAAGGCGACCCTCTTCGTGAGGGTTCGGATCAACCCGTAGATCTGAAGGGTGCTGCGCAGACGTCCGGCCCAGGACTCGAAGGCAAGTTTTGAGTTGTCCAGAACCACCGTCAGAGCCACCAGACAATCGTCCGCATCAATGCGAACAAAACCGGTCAAAACGTCGAACGGAAGCTCTCCGTAGGTGATTGCCGTACGGACCATCGCCTTCAGATCGTCATAGCGAATGGCAGGGGCATTCGCGATCTTGAGCATGAGTTCCTGCTTCTGAAAAGGATGATCTTTGGCCCGTTCCACGATTTCCGCATGCTCCAGCAACCCCTGGCTGCGCAGACCCAGCACACGATCCCTTGATTTCTGTCCTTTAAAAGCGGGATCCACCATCTCCCGAAACGTCAGTCCCATCCCCGGGACGTGGAGGAACTCGTCTTTTTCCTGGGGGTCGAGCGTGAGACGGTAAAGATTGGAGGCGCTGGGATCCACGAATTCCAGTTCGATGTCCGATCCCACACCCTCGATGTGCCGGTACTCCCAGATTTCAAACGGGAAGGTGGAGGTGGAGCCACCGCCTTCATGCGCTTTTCTCTGGTACCAGCCGCCGGCCGGATGGCTCTCCTTGCGGTCGGGTGGTCCGAACAGAATGTAAACCCTGCCGCGATCGGTTCTCCAACCCCTGATCCCGGCATGGAAATGGTCATTGGCGTACTGGATGCGCCGGTAATGTTCGATCTTGTATTCGTTCTCGGCAGACCTGGGATCTGTGTCACGGCGCCACCAGAACTGTTCAATGAAGCGGTCTCGTTCCTGGTCGGTGGTCAGCTTGCCGAAGACGTCCCGCTCGTCCTGGGAAATGATGTAGACAACGTCCTCTTCGAGCCACTTGTCGTAGTAGTCAACGGATTCTTCCGGTCGTTGCTGGTTCCGGTCGGCTTGCCGGAGAGATTCCTGACCTGGGCGTCCAGCACCCGGGAGGGGGTGAAACGAGAGGAGTATCGCCAGCAAATAACCGGTTCTGTTTCGCTGATCGATCATGCGGCCACTTCTCAGAATATGAACTTCAAGGCCACCTGGACAATGCGCGGCGGACGCGAGGCCGTGATCCTGCCGAACGCCGGAGAAGAAAAATTGAGGTTGAAGCGGGAAAAGCGGGGACTGTTGGTCAGGTTGAAGGCCTCGGCGCGTAACTGCAGGCGGGCGTTCTCGCCGGCTACCCAGGGGGTTGTAAATTCCTTGAACACGCTTGCGTCCACCGCCCAGATGGCCGGGCTGTGGAAGTATCGCTGGGCCGCGAGCCCCGCACTTCCAGCCACCGGATGCGAAAACAGGGTCTTCTCCGCTTCAGTAAGGAATTCAATCGCGTCTCCACGAATCACTTTGCTCGTCAAGCTCGGGTCGGTCCCATCGAACGTGACTGTGGAGGAATCTCCGGTTGTCAGCGTGTTACGACCGAGACTGCTAATCGTCCCCTTCAGTCCCGAGCTGTAGACGACAATGCCGTTTACCTGCCAGCCTCCCAGGGCCCCCTCCAGGAAGCGATTCGAAAAACTTCCCCAGCGGCGACCCCGTCCGAAGGGCAGCTCATAGATCACATTGCCATTGAACAGATGCCGGACGTCGATGAAGGAGCTGGTCTTGTCCAATCCGAAATCAGCGTTGTCCCGGAAGTGGTTGATCTGGGCTTGATTTCCCTCAAAGTCGGTCAAAGTCTTGCTGAAGGCATAGTTGGTCTGGAACTGCAGCCCTTCACTGAAGCGCCGACGAACTTCCACTTTCAAACCGTGGTAGGTTGAATGGGAGTTTCTGCCCAGCAGCCAGGCGTTTGTGAACTGGGGGTTCGCCCGGAAGAAGTTCAAGGGCAGACCTGCCGCCTGCAGATAGCCTCGGAAGGCTCGACTCCGGTCAATGAAGTCGGCGACCGCGGCCACCTCACCGCGGGAAATGTTGGCCAGCTGGGAGTTTCGGTCTGGAGGTACCATGACGTTCCAGATTTGACCGAACACTCCAGTGTCTTCCCCGGCGAGGGGATCTCCGCTGGCGGCCAGGTTTCTCTGGGCCGCGAGGAAGCCGTCCAGGTAGCCGTTTTCGCGAACCATGACCTGATTGATATTGGCAGCCCGTGGCATTCCGACCGCGTGGTTTCCGACGTAGGCCGCTTCCACCAGCGTGTCGCGCATGATCTCACGCTGGATCCGCAGCGACCAGCTCTGTACATAGGGCGTAGTGTAACTGTCATCCCAGACCAGCGCCTGGCCCGTTCGGTCAAATGCTTTGGGGCCAAATGGAGTTCCGGGATCGATCGTGTCGACCAGGTCAAAGGTCCGATCGAGCCGGTCTCCAGCCCGACCGAAAACAGCCGCCGTGGCGGTGGCTCCCGGATTGATTGCGTCCTGGAACAATGTGTTGCTTATCGGGTTGCGGTCGTAGGAGATGCGATAGTTGCCCGCAAGGCTCCACTTGCCGGATCCCGTGGGATCGAGCGTAAAACCCAGATTGGGGGCAAAATTGTTCCGGTCCGTCTGGTAGAGCTCGCGACCTGCTTCTGGCAGCACTCCCAAGGTCGTCTCGCCGGGCCCGGAAATGCCAAAAACGCATTGGACACAGGCCTGACCTCCCGAGACAGGATAGGAGAAGATGCCCTGATCCTCGAAAGTGGAAGGCAGGACCTCGTAGCGAGTGCCGAGCTGGAGTGTGAGCCAGTCAGTGACCTTCCAGGTGTCCTGGAAAAAGAAACTGTATTCTCGAGACCTCCAGCGACGAAACCTGGTCTCCAGCGGTACGAAGGCACCGCCATCCGGCGTAATCTGCTGGAAGGTCTGCAAGTAAAGACCCAGGGACCCTGTGACGTCATTGGTCAACTGCTGAGCTCTGGCGCGGTCTGCGCCGGAGAGTCCGGGAAGGGCCGGGATATTGGCCGGGTTGAAGGCATTGTTCGTATCGGCCACCGGGAGGTAGAAGTCACCGCCAAAACTCGCATTGGCTCGATTGATGCGAATGTCGACGCCGCCCTTGAAGGTGTGATCGCCTCGAATCCAGGTCAGGTTGTCATTGATAGTCAGCGTCGCATTTGGCCCGGACTGGGGCAAGAAGACGCTTCGGTTGGCGTTTCCTCCTCTGGATGGCCCGCCCAGCCCGTTGAAATTCAACATCGGAAAGCTCGTGAACCGGGTCTCGTCACCATTGGAGCCAATCCACTTACGAGAAGTCCCTCCGAACCTCAACTCGTTCAGAAAGTTGGTGGTGAAAGTGGATGCAAGAGTGACAATCCCAGCTGGATACCTGTTCAGGAAGGTAGAGTTCCGATGTCCCAGGATGTGTCGAGCGGAAGGGTTGTCCAATTCACGGTTGGCCACCGATACCGCCAGTCGATGGCGGTCGTTTAAGATGTAATCGCCTTTGACCACGAAACGCCACTCGCTCAGAGGGTTGTCCGAGCTGAAGCGGTAGCCGGCGGTGTTGAAGCCATCGCCGCTGTCGTTGTTGTTGGGAGAAGGCAGCTGAGCGGCGAAGCTGCTCCACAAGGAGCTCATCCCGACTCGCGTCGGGTCAATGGTGGTGAGATCGAACTCCTGGATCTCAGCCGTATTTCGATCGAGATACTGAAAGATCCCGGTGTTTTTGAAGCGATCGGTATAGACCGTCCTGAGCACGGTCGAATCCTGAAGCTCATCGATTCTCTCGTAGGTGAAGTGAAAGAATGCTTTGTTCTTGATGACCGGACCGCCGATCGCGAAACCGTACTGGTGACGAAGGAAGAACGGTCGCTCCAGACCCCCCCGGTTGCGGAAAAAGTCGTTGGCATTGAGGGCCCCGTTGCGATGAAAGTAAAAGACACTTCCGTGGAAATCGTTGGTTCCCGATTTGTACAGCAGCTGAACCTGGGCACCCGAGCCCAGACCATGCTCGGCCGATGCACTGGAGGTAACGACGCGATACTCCGCCATGGCTTCGACGATGACAGGAGCCGCCGAGTAAGATGCCCCCCGCGTAATATCGGGGTCACCCGCTGAGATGCCTTCGATCTGGACGTTGCTCTGGGTCATCCTCAGTCCATCAACCCTCCCCTGCATACCACCCACGAACTCGCCGAAGCGATTGGTCCCCGCCTGCAGGTAGAAAAGAAACATGGGATTGCGATCGACCAGAGGCAGATCGTTGATCTTCCGCTCATTGACCACGCCTCCCAGCGATTGAGAAACCCGGTCGACCGTGGGTGGCGAAGCGGTGACAGTGATTTGCTGGGAGATTTCGCCTGTTTCCAGCACGATGTCCAGGGTGAGCGCGTCTCCTACTTCCACCTTGAGATCCGGCCGCGTGTAGCTTTTGAAGCCGGCCAGTTCAGCGCCCAGCGTGTAGAAGCCGGGTCGGATGTTGACGAACACGTATCTCCCCCGCTCGTTCGTGCTCACTTCATGGGTGAGATTGGTGCCCTGATCGGTGAGAGTCACGACCAGGCCGGGCACAACGGCGTCGGTCGGGTCTTTTGCGACCCCGTCCACCCGGGCATTGGCGGCCTGGCCCAGAACATCAGAAGTTGTGAACGAAGAAAAACAGATTGAGGCGGCCAGGACGAGCGCACTAGGGACTTTCCAACGCACGACATTGCAGAAAACAAGCTCTTCAATCGCGATCCAGTTGGGTGGCGTTCTGGACCGCTTGCCTAGTAGCGCAAAAAAAGCCGGTTCGTAAGTTCAATTGTGAGAGCCGCCAACACTATAGACCATCCAATCACAGAAATGAAAGGCAGCTTTGACATCTCGTTGCTTTCAGGGCCCGCCTTAGTACCCGCGAAGTTCCATTTCGGGTCTTTACTCACTCAGTCGTCGTCGTCGTCATCATCATCATCTGGCCTTACGACCTTGACGAATGATTCAATCGTATCGAGTTTTTCGACAGCTTTCTCCAGTTTGGTCTTTTTTGATTTACCATTGCGGTTTGCCAGAACCCCAGATCGGTAGCGCGCAGAGTCTCAATCACCGTTTGTTCGTCCGGCACAATACCCAAGCCCGGTGTGGGTGGGCCGCCATACTCGGCGCCGCAACCGTCACCGCCATCGGCGTTCGGGTAGTACGTGAACCGCGTGTCAGGTCCGCCGCCTCCCGGATACGTCACGATCAGCGGAAATACGCCCCCCTTAATCGGTGCGTTTTCGGTTGCCCCCGCGAGGAAGGCCGGGCCGAGGAAATCATATTCACTAAATCCCTTCAGGGCGTCTCCCTCCCCGGGACCGGCTTTTTCGGTCCTCAACCAAAAAGGCGGAAACCGGCTCCGGGAGGGTGAAACGCCCTGAAAAAAAGTTTTCTGCACACGGGCGCAGGAAATTGCTGAGACTTGTTCTATAATGAGGATAATCACTCTATATCAGTCATTTACTGGGAGGGGCCGGTGGCAAGAGCCTCCAATCGAGATGTCACACAAATGCTCCTGGCCTGGAACCGGGGAGACCCAGAAGCGCTCGAGAAGCTGACTCCTCTTGTCTACGAAGAGCTGCGCCGTTTGGCCCACCGGCACATGGTCGGCGAGCGGCCCGATCATGTGCTTCAGACCACCGCGTTGGTGCATGAGGCCTACCTGCAGCTGATCGATTGCCAGCGAGTGCAATGGCAAAACCGAGCCCAGTTCTTTGCCCTCTCGAGCCGCTTGATGCGCCGTATCCTGGTTGATTTTGCCCGCTCGCGCCGAAGTCTCAAACGTGGTGGGGACGCGCTCCGGATCTCTCTCGACGGTGCGCCTGTGCCACTGGATCAGGGCCTGGACTTTGTGGCGCTAGAAGATGCCCTGAAGGCTCTGGCCGGCTTTGATCCCAGGAGAGCCGAGGTCGTGGAACTGCGATTTTTTGGAGGACTCAGCGTCAAGGAAGCCGCCGAGGTTCTGAAAGTTTCAACCGACACCGTCAAGCGGGACTGGAGACTGGCCAAGGTCTGGCTTCTGGGCGAGCTTCGTGGGGAGCAAAACGATGAGGCCTGAGCGCTGGCAGCAGATCAGCCAAGTCTATAACGCGGCCCTGGAACGGCAGGAGAGCAAGCGGACCGAGTTCCTGAAGCAAGCCTGTGGCGACGATGTGGCACTGCGCCTGGAAGTCGAAAGACTCCTAACTCAGGAAGGCGCAGAGGCCTTTATAGAGTCCCCGGCCCTGGAAGAAGCGGCCAGGCAGATGGCGTCGGGCCGCATGGCAGCGGGGAGCAAGATTAGTCACTACCGGATCAAGTCGCTGCTAGGTTCAGGTGGCATGGGAGACGTCTACCTGGCGAGCGATACCAAGCTGGGCCGTGATGTGGCGATCAAGATTCTTCCAGAAGTCTTTTCTCAGGATCGGGAGCGCCTGGCGAGGTTTCAACGAGAGGCAAGGCTTCTGGCATCGCTCAATCATCCGAACATCGGAGCCATTCATGAGCTGGCGGAAGCGGACGGGCAGCCGTTTTTGGTGCTGGAGTTCGTTGAAGGTGAAAACCTACAGGACAGACTGAAACGGGGTGCGCTGGCAGCAGAAGAAGGACTGAAAGTGTGCCGTCAGGTTGCAGAAGGGCTGGAAGCGGCTCATGAGAAAGGAGTGATCCATCGGGACCTGAAACCGGCGAATGTGATGATTACGTCTGAAGATACGGTAAAGGTCTTGGACTTCGGTCTGGCGCGAACGTTCGAAGGTGAGCTGTCAGAAAGTGAAGAAGCCCATTCTCCGACGATCACTCAAGGGCAGACGCAGGAAGGGGTGATACTGGGAACGGCATCGTACATGAGTCCGGAGCAGGCGCGTGGCAGGACTCTGGACAAGCGCACGGACATCTGGTCGTTTGGCTGTTTGCTGTATGAGGTGCTGACGGGACGCAGGGTGTATGAAGGGCAGACCGTGTCGGACAGCATTGCGCAGATTCTGGCAGGAGACCCGGATTGGGATGCCCTTCCGGCAAAGCTGAATCCGCGGATTGGAGAGCTTCTACGGAGATGTCTGCAGAAGGATGCCAAGCAACGATGCCGGGACATCGGCGATGCGCGGATTGAAATCGAGCAGGTACTGGCGGACCCAACAACTACGTCAGGTTCGTTGCACATTGCAGAGAGCGCGCTGACTGCTGCCAGTTGGCAGCGGGTACTTTCTTGGGCCTTGGGCGCGTTGGTTTTGGGGGTGGCGATCGGGATCTTTATCTGGGACCGGTTTGAAACAGCGGGCACACGACCTGCTTCGGAGACCAGGACCTTCCACAGTGAGATTGAGCTGCCCGAAGGAGAGAGGCTGGCGCATTTTTATCGGCAAGGCTTGGCACTATCGCCGGACGGTACTCAACTGGCCTTTGTCTCCGGAACGCCACCCGGTGGGGTGGAGGGAAGAATCTATCTGCGCCGGCTAGATCAGTGGACCCAGCAGCCCATCCCTGGCACTGAAGCTGGCCTGAATCCCTTCTTCTCGCCCGATGGGAAATGGCTCGGATTCGGAGTGGGGAGCAGACTCTTGAAGGTGAATCTATCACTGGCCGGGGGTGATCCAGAGGAAATTTGCAACTGCACTGCATACTACGGGATTGCCTGGGGTCCCGATGACAGGATCTTTTTTGGTGGTGGCAATGGCAGAATATTTCGCGTATCCGCTTCCGGAGGCGAACCGGAAGAGATCACACAGCTCGACGAAAAGGCCCGAGAGGTCAGCCACCGTCTTCCGCACATCCTCCCGAACAACTCCGCTGTGTTCTATACAGTACTGCGGTATGCCCCTTTTTTTGATAGCGAGGAACGGGCTCAGATCTTTGTCCAGTCCCTGGAGACGGGTGCGCGAAAACTCATCATTGAGGGAGGGTCCGATGCCCGCTATGTGCCTACCGGCCATGTGGTGTTTGCACGCAAAGGCCGGCTGTTGGCAGTTCCGTTTGATCTCGAGAGGCTGGAGGTCACGGGTCCCGAAGTGCCGGTTCTGGATGCAATCAACCATTCCATACATACGGGAAACTCGATACGGGACACTGGGGTAGCCCAGCTCAGCTTCTCCAGCTCGGGGACGCTGGCCTACGTGGCCGGATCAGTATTTCCGGAAATCAAGCGTGAAGCGGTCTGGGTAGACCGGCAGGGGCGGGAAGAGCGGCTGGAGGTGGAACCGAGATGTTACCTATCGGGTCGTGTTTCACCGGATGGCCGGCACGTGTTGCTCAGCGGGCAATATCCCCCCAAGGACGTCTGGATCTTCGATCTGAAGCGCAAGCTCCTGCGGCGGCAGACTTTCGAGGGCAATCAGCGCTGGGCAGTATGGGGACCTGGCCCGGACCACTTCACCTTTCAATCCGACCGAGAGGGACCATCGGCTCTTTACGCCAAGAAGGTCGATTCAGAGCCGGGAGAGGTTGAAAAGCTACCGACGATAGCCGAAAGTCTTGCCAGTTCTTGGTCCCCGGACAACCAACGGCTGGCTTTAGCGATGTTGAACAAGAACACCGACTGGGACCTTTCGATCTTGTCGCGTGAAGGGAAAGTAGCGCCCTTTTTGCACACGAGATTCTCAGAAACGCACCCGGAGTTTTCGCCGGACGGGCGTTGGATCGTTTATGTCTCGAACCAGTCGGGGAGGACAGAGGTCTACGTTGGCCCCTCCGCAGGCTCCGGTTCGGCTGTGCAGTTCTCGATTCAGGGAGGCACTTCTCCGGCCTGGTCGCGAGATGGACGAGAAGTCTTTTACCGACAGGACAGAAAGTTTATTGCTGTGAAAATCGATGTCAATGGCAACCGTCTGACTGCCGGTCCACCCACAGAATTGTTTGAGGATGTTGAGAGTGGATATGCAAATTCGGGCCCGGTTCGCTCATACGATGTCGCGCCGGACGGACGTTTCTTGGTGATCAAGAGGGGAGATGACGTGGAGACGGCTGCCCTTGAACAGCACTTCCCCCCTCGCATCCGGATCATCCAGAACTGGTTTGAAGAACTCAAACGCCTTGCGCCCGCGAGCGAGTAAATCAGGACACAAGTCCGTTTTGTATGTCTAGGGATTCGGACGGGACTGTCTCACTACTTCCAAACCGATCCTGACACCGATCTCCAACAATTGAATTGCAAACCCACCCCCGACTCCCTATCCTGAAAGCTCTGAATCTAAACTGTCAGAAAGGACCCCCGTTATGGCTCTATCGCCTGGAGACCTTGCTCCGGATTTCAACCTTCCCGACCAGGATGGCCGGCAACATGCATTGACGGATTACGCCGGCAAGTGGGTGTTGGTCTGGTTTTACCCTAAAGATGACACACCGGGATGAACCATTGAGGGAAATGGGCTGCGTGACAGCCACACTACTTATGAAAGCCTCAGTGCCGCGGTACTGGGTGTCAGTGCCGACGACGTCGACTCCCACAAAGCATTTGCCACGAAGTTCGAGTTCAACTTTCCCCTATTAGCCGATCCCGGCCGAAGCATGATCGACCCCTACGGTGCCTGGGGCACCACAACCTGGAAAGGTCAGGAGTTTACCGGAGTGCAACGCTACTCGTACCTGATCGATCCGGAAGGAAAAATTGCCAAAGTCTACCTGGAAGTGGATCCGAAGACGCACCCGGAGGAAGTATTGACCGATCTGCGCGCTCTACAGGGATAGTTGCTAGGAACTGCAGGACAGCATGGAGCAGCCCGCACGGTTCCTGGCCCAGTCGGGGCGCCGCGCTGCGTACTCTTCCTTGTCGGGTTGTTCGTCGTAGGGATGCCGCAACAACTCGAGTAGCTCCTCCACCATGGAGAAATCCCCTTTCTCCGCCTTGTCGATGGCGAGTTGTGCGAGGTAGTTGCGCAGGACGTACTTGGGATTCACGGCGTCCATGTGCTGGCGTCGAACCTGGTCGGAAACGTCGTCCCCACGCACCCGCTCTCGATAGCCGAGGAGCCATTTTCCAAGCCGCTGCCGGTGTTCCGGCGTTACCTGATCAGTTACGTAGAAGGCCTCGGTGAGCGGCTCGATGAGTGCGGCGTCATCCGCGCCGCCGCTGCTTGTGTAGTTCTCCGTCACACCAACGCGAGCCAAGCGGCGATAGAAGATGGTCATGTCGGTTTCTACAGCTTCTAGTATCTCGTGCAGCTCTGTGATCAACGCCGCATCCGAGTCCCCCCGGTGAGAAGAGAAACCGAGCTTTGCAGCCATCATCGCACGCCAACCCTGCACGTACGTCTCAGTGTAGCCATCGAGGACCGCCTGAAGAGGGGGCGCCTCCTCGATCAGCGGATAGATGGCCTGGGCCAACCGGGAGAGGTTCCAATGGGTGATGCGGGATTGGTTCCCGAACGAGTAGCGACGCCCGCTGGCATCGGTGGTGTTCGGTGTCCAGTTGGGGTCGAAGTTCTCGAGCCACCCGTACGGGCCGTAGTCGATCGTGAGCCCGAGGATCGACATGTTGTCGGTGTTCATCACGCCGTGGACGAACCCTACCCGCATCCAGTGGGCGATCATCTCGGCCGTGGTCCGGCACACCTCTTCGAACCAGGCCACGTAGGTTTCCTTGGAAGGCTCGCCGGCGTGTGGAAGGTGCGGGAAGTCCGTACGAATCGTAAAGTCGGCCAGCCCCTTCAAGTTGTCGATTTCACCTCGCGAGGAGAAAATCTCGAAGTTGCCGAAGCGAGTGAAGCAACGGGCCGCCCTGCAAACAATGGCCCCCGGCTCGTACTGAGGATTGCCATTGTAGAACATGTCTCTGACGACCTGCTCGCCGGTGAGCACCAGACTCAAGGCGCGAGTCGTCGGAACGCCGAGATGGTGCATGGCCTCGCTGCACAGAAACTCCCTGACCGACGAACGGAGCACTGCCAAACCGTCGGCGGATCGGGAATACGGAGTGCGCCCGGCGCCCTTGAGTTGAAGGGCCCAGCGCGATCCGTTTCCGTTAGTAACTTCGCCCAGGTTGATCACCCGGCCATCGCCTAGCTGGCCGGCCCAGACGCCAAACTGATGGCCGCCGTAACAGGTGGCGTGGGGATCCATCCCGGCAAGCAAACGATTTCCGGCAAACACCTCTGCAAAGTCGGTCGAGCGGCAGACGTCCTCATTCAATCCCACCTGCTCGGCCATCTCGGCCGAGTATGCCACCAGCTGCGGTGCCGAGACTTTCGCCGGCTGCACGCGGGTGAAACACGAGCCCACGACCTGGCGCGGTACATTTGTTTCGTCCGGATCCGCCGGTAGCTCCCGCGTGAAGCGGTTGTCGAAGACGAGCTCGTCTAAGCCACATGGGCCGGACGGGCCAGAAATATCCGATCGAAAGTGCTGCATTTTCCGGTTCCTAATAATAGGGATGTTGTCCCGAGCTACCAGAGTCAGGATACCATACCGGAACGCGAGGCATGGCCTGTGGTTATGCTCTATATATATGTAGAGGAGCGCCGCCCGGCGCGCTAGCTCGCCTTGCGCAATATGACATTAATATGTACAATATCATGTCATATCGTATAGAAAAGTTCAATGGGCAGCTCAGCAACGGATCGTCCGTAACCAGGGGTATAAGGCATGATCACGGTCACCTTCTCCGAACTAAGAAACAACGCCAAGAAATACTTCGATGCGGTGGAGGAAGGGGAATCCATAGAGGTCTATAGGAACGGCAAGCCTGTCGCTATTCTTTCACCATATGCAACCGGGAAAGGAGAACGCTGGAATCATGCTCACCCGCTCGAGGACACTGGAGTCTCTTTGAGCAGAATCGTTCTCGAGGAAAGGGAAAAGGGGCGTTAGTGCGAGCCTATCTTGATACCTCGGCCCTCGCCAAGCGCTACTTACGTGAACCTGGAACGGAAACAGTACTGGCGAAATGCGCCGAGGCTACCGAAATTGTTATCAGTGTTGTATGTGTTCCCGAGCTCGTGTCTGCTCTGAACCGCCTGCGGCGGGACAACGCCATCACGGCCGAGCATTACTCCTCGCTCAAGAAAGACGCGATAGCTGATTTCCGACAGGCCATGTTGGTCGAAATCTCCCCCGTCATTCTACAGGAAGCCATATTCTGTCTCGAATCCGCACCGCTCCGCGCAATGGACGCCGTGCATCTCGCTACTGCTCGGCGCGCAGGCTGCGATTTGTTTGTGTCCGCTGATAGACGGCAGTGCGATGCGGCCCGACAGTTGGGGCTGGCAGTCTCTCAAATAGACGAGGGTTAGGCGAGCGAGGTGAGCACGGACTCGACCGCCTGCAAGGAGTGGTGCCAACTCGGTCCGGACCGAGTTGAGTGGTTGAGACTCAGATAATCTCGTTTCCCTCCAGCTCCTCGATTTCTTCGCTGGAGAAGCCGGCCTGTGTCAGGATCTCGCTGGTGTGCTCTCCGAGTGTGGGTGCTCCATTGCGGATCCGGATCGGGGTGCGAGAGAGCTTGGCCGACGGGCCCGACAGGCGGCAAGTGCCGGGCGCGTCGGGGACTTGTTGAATCGCCTCCCTCGCCAGGACGTGAGGGTCTGAAACGGCTTCCGCGGGAGTCAGGATCGGACCGGCGGCGAGACCCCGCTTTTCGAATTCTCGGAGGGCATCGTCGCGTGCTTGGGCGCCGAACCAATCCGATAGCATTCGGTCGATCTCGGCTCTCTTTTTCAACCGATCCGCGAGCGTGGCATAGTCCGGATCTTCTGCCAGTTCCGGCTTTTCGAGCAATTCGGTGACCTGTTTCCAGTGGGTGTCGAGCGCCACGAGGATGAAGACCCAACCGTCTTTGCAGCGATAAGCCGTGGCGGGCGTGGCAAAGCTATAGTTGTTGCCCAGCCGCGGTGTCGGCACTCCTTGGGCGGCCAGCGAGAGTATCCCGGTCGTCGAATCGATTATGGCGTCCAGTAGCGAGACGTCGACGTGTTGTCCTTCCCCCGTTCGGTTTCGATGGTGCAATGCCGCCGTGGCAGCCATGGCGGCGTGCAGGCCGGCGAGCTCGTCGGCCAAGAAAACGGGTGCCTTCATTGGCATGGCATCGTCGCTGGCCGCATTGAGGTGCATGAAACCCGACATTGCTTGTGCGATGGGATCGTAACCGGGCCGCCCGGCGTAGGGTCCGTACTGTCCGAACCCTGTAATGGAGACGTAGACGATATTCGGTTTTGTCCGCCGGACCTGTTCGTAGCCGCAGCCCCAACCGGCCAGGGTGCCGCGCTTGAAGTTTTCCACCACGATGTCTGTGCCTTGTGCCAGGCGGTGAAAAACGTCTCGACCTTGCTCGCGCCGTAGGTCCAGGCAGAGATTTTTCTTGTTGCGGTTCATGGTGGCGTGCACGTGAGAGTCGAGCGGATCGGTTTCCGGCAGCATGGGGGGTAACTTGCGGGCGACATCGCCGGGATGACGCACCTCGACTTTGATTACCTCGGCACCATAGTCCGCCAGCACGCAGCTACATCGCGGGCCGGCCAAGGATGTGGTCACATCCAGTACCCGGACCCCGTCGAGTGGTCCGGCAAGATCGGACCGTGCCTCCCGGTAGAATGCGTCTTTTGTCTGCTCGGGCGTTTCCTTGGGGCTTTCCATGGGGTCTCCTCAGATGCTGTCAAACGACCCTTGGCGTCCGCGCCCGCCCGCAAAGCGGCTGGCGCCGTTGCGCGCTTCCTCTCGAAGCGGCCGGTCTCCGTTCAGGGACTCGAACCGTAACGCCTCGGCAATGTCGAAGCCCCACTGGCGGTGGCACGACATCCGGTCTGCCCGGAGGCAAACCTGGGGGAAACGTGCCATTTCGTGGGCGAGTTTTTCCGCCTCCGCACGTGCCTGGCCCTTTGGAACGACACGGTTGGCCAGGCCCCAGGCGAGCGCTTCCTCGGCGCCGACGGGGCGGCCTGTCAGGATCATGTCCAGGGCGCGGCTTGCCCCGATCAATCGGGGAAGGCGAATGGTGCCGCCATCGATCAGGGGCACGCCAAAACGCCGACAGAACACCCCGAATATGGCATCGTCCTCCATCACTCGCAGGTCACACCATACGGCCAGCTCGAGACCCCCGGCCACGGAGTAGCCGTCCACGGCGGCGATCACCGGCTTGCTCATGAGGCGCCGCGACACCTGGAGTGCGCCGTCGCCTTCCGGATCGTAAGACTCCGGGAAGCCATCTTCCGCGAATGATCTCAGATCCCAGCCCGCGCAAAAGCACCCGCCAGCTCCGGCGAGAACCGCTGCCGCGGATTCCTCATCTGCTTCGAACGCCTCAAAAGCCGCCAGAAGCTCGCTGGCAGTTTGCTCGTCCACCGCATTTCGCCGCTCAGGCCGGTTGATGATCACTGTTGTAACCGGACCACTCCGCTCGACCAACACATTCATTGTTGTTACCCCCAAAGGTTATTTGTAGAGGTTTCTATCTTGAGATGATTTGGGAAGCAAGGGAAAATACGGTTATGAAAACGGAAAGTTTGCGCGAGGTCAAAAACAATCTCAGTCGGGTGATTGAAGAACTGCCCGATACCGGAGCTGTTCTAATTACAAAGAACGGCCGTACCCGAGCCGTACTTCTTCCCGTTGACGAAGACACGGATTTGGAGGCGCTCTTGATTTCCCAAAACAAGCGACTGTGGGCGTTGATCGACCGCGGCGTTCTCACCGGTAAAAGCAAGGATCTGACAAAATTCGAAGATCTCACGGATTGAATCTGCACTGCCGCTGATTGACCCGACTGGCATATTGTAATTCTCGAAATCGCAGCGACGGCCAACTAGCTCATAGAGGCACACAAGGGGGCCTACATCGAGAGGCCCCCAAGATCCGCTTCGGTTTCTTTTTTGGTGCACGATAGCCACTGCCCACTTACGGCTCCACGGGAATCGAAGTTTGCACCCCCGTCCGGTTGACTGCGAGCTCCAACTCCAAGGTAGGTTTGGCAAGAACGGCCGCCCTATTGGTCCCCGGTGTCGTGATCTCCGAGAGAAAGTATGTGTCTCCGTACTTGTTAAAGGTCAGCCTTCCTTTTTCCTGCACACTGTCGGTTTGTTTCGCCGCGGTAAAGACGCGAACGGACGCCCTTCCATCTTCGCTTTCGATTCTCCACACCGGCATCCCGTGTTGGCGGTCCAAGACATACTCCCCCGCGGAACAGATCGTCTTTCCGACGATAAAATCAAAGGGGACGTCGACCTTCATCTTGCTGAGTGATTGTGCCTGGACAAATCCCGCGCCGAGCACGATGCAGAGACTCAAAATTCCTAGAACGCCCATCGGTTGCTTCTTCATATGCCCTCCTTGTTCTCGCCATGTTCTGGCTGGCATCAGGGCCATTCCTGCTGCCATCCACAGAGGCGCGAACGCGGGGAAAATGTGCCAACAAAAATGATTTCATGGCGCCCTGGCTCCTTAACAGCCCTTGTGGCAAGGGTTGTGCTATGATGAAAAGCGATTCGGGTTCACTCAGAAACTATCCACAGAGGGTTCCATGTCGAAACCCTCCGCACATGAAGTTACCCAGCTACTGCATGCCTGGAGCCAGGGGGACGAGCATGCCCTCGAGAAGCTGACTCCATTGGTCTATCAGGAGCTCCACCGCCGCGCCCATCACTACATGCAGGGAGAACGATCGGGCCACACCCTGCAAACCACCGCTCTGGTCAACGAAGCCTATCTGCGCCTGGCCGGATCCCGGCGGGTGCGCTGGCAGGACAGGGCTCACTTTTTCGCCCTCTCGGCTCAACTGATGCGCCGGATCCTGGTCGATTTCGCGCGCTCGCGCCGCTATCAAAAAAGAGGTGGAAGTCAGGCTCGGCAGATTTCTATGGACGAAGGACTTGCCGTATCACGCGAGCGCGGGGAGGATTTGGTGGCACTGGATCAGGCTCTGCGGAAGCTGGCGGAATTTGACGAGCGAAAGAGCCAGATCGTGGAGTTGCGCTTTTTTGGAGGGCTGAGCGTCGAGGAGACGGCCGAGGTGCTGAAGACTTCGCACCGGACCGTCCTGCGAGACTGGAGTTTGGCGCAGGCCTGGCTACGGAATGAGCTCAGCGACAGCGATGAAACCGGAGCGCTGGACCAAAATAGCGAAGCTCTATCACGAGGCTCTGGAGCTGGAGCCGAATGAGCGGGTTGCGTTCTTGGACGAAGCCTGTGATGGAGATCCGGCGCTACACCTGGAAGTCGAAAAGTCTCCACCCTGACGGCCAAAGCTTTGCGACGTCGGTGGGTGTTCCGCGTTTCGACATCTGGTTGGTCGACAACCTTAGTCTGCCCGGTGCAGATCCCTCGAGAGAGTAATCGAACATGATCAAGCATAAACCAACGACCGTGTCGGTCGTACTGGCTCTGACAGCTGCAGCCCTGGGCTGCGTCGACTTAGCCGAGCCCCCGACTGAACAGCGTCCACCCAACATCATCTACGTCCTCACGGACGATCTGGGCTACGGCGACCTGAGCTGCTACGGGCAGAAGACGCTCGAAACGCCCAACCTCGACCGCATGGCCGCCGAGGGGATACGCTTCAACCGCCACTACGCCGGGTCGACGGTGTGCGCGCCTTCACGTTGCGTACTGCTGACCGGACTGCACACCGGCCATGCGCGCATCCGGGGCAACGGTCCGGTCCACCTCACGGCGGAGGACGTCACGTTTGCGACGCGGCTGCGCCAGGCCGGCTACCGCACGGGTTGCTTTGGGAAATGGGGCATCGGCAACCCGCCGCCGATCGACGACCCGGCGCGGCACGGTTTCGACGAGTTCTACGGCTACGTCAACATGTTTCACGCGCACAACTACTACCCGGAGTTTTTGGTGCGCAACGGCAAGAAGGAGCCACTGAAGAACCAGCTCTACGCGTCCTGGAAAGAGCGCAGCATCGGCTTCAGGGAAGGCCTGGGCGTGGCCGAGGTCGCGGTGGACTACGCCCCCCAGCTAATTGCCCAGGAGATGCTCGAGTTCATCCGAGCGTCGAGCGAGAAACCGTTTTTGTGTTACTACGCCCCGAACATCCCGCACGCCAATAACGAAGGCGGTGTCGAGGAGCGCATCGACGGCGACGGCATGCGCGTGCCGGACCACGGCCCGTTCAAGGACAAGCCCTGGCCAGCTCAAGAGAAGGGCTTCGCGCGGATGATGCAGTACATCGACCAGGACATGGGTAGTATCTTCGCGCTGCTCGAGGAACTGGGGATCGACGAGCATACGATCGTGATGTTTTCCTCCGACAACGGTCCTCATCAGGAGGGCGGTCACGAGATGGAGTACTTCGATTCCAATGGCCCTCTGCGCGGTATGAAACGCGACCTGTACGAAGGCGGCGTCCGCGTGCCCTTCATCGCTCGCTGGCCGGGCACGATCCCCGCAGGGAAGAGCTCAGATCACGTCAGTGGTTTCCAGGACGTGTTTCCCACGTTGTTGGAGCTGGCGGGCGTGGAGCACGCGGGACCGACCGACGGACTATCGATGGTGCCGACACTGCTGGGCCGGTCTGAGGAGCAAAACAAGCATGCATATTTGTACTGGGAGTTTTACGAGCGTGGCGGTCGGATTGCGGTGGTCGAGGGAGACTGGAAAGCCGTCCGCTACGATGTGCAGGAAAACCCCGACGCCCCGATCCAGCTCTACAACCTATCGATGGACCTGGGCGAAACGAACGACGTTGCTAGTGACCATTCCGAGCGGGTCGAGCGAATGGCGAACGTGATGAAAGATGCCCACGACGAGGACCCGGGCGGTCGGCGCTAATGTTTGACAAAACCCATCAAGTATGTCGAGCTGTTATAGACATACCGGAACTATTATGGCAAGGTATCTGCCGTGGCAGCCATCAACGATCTTCGAAGGGCCGTACAAGCAGAGGTATTTGACTACCAACAGCTCATCGATTCCTTGCGTCGCTATGCCAGCCCGCGGGACAAGATCACCCGCATGCTCAGGTCCGGTGAGATCATCCGAGTCAAGAAGGGCTTATACGTCTTTGGGGAAGACTACCGCCGTGGCCCGTGGTCGAAGGAGGTTCTTGCGAATCTGATTTACGGTCCATCCTATATCAGTCTGGACTACGCTCTGAGCTTCTATCGGTTGATACCAGAGCGTGTCGAGATCGTAACATCCGTGACGACCGCAAAAACTCGGCAGTTCGACACATTTCTGGGCAGGTTCACATACCGGACACTGGCTCTGCGAAAGTACAATACTGGCGTGGATCAACAAACGCTGGAACCTGGTCGGCATTTCCTTATTGCATCACCTGCCAAGGCTCTGGTGGACAAGGTCTGGGCGGACACTCGCTTCACACCGCGAAAAGGCGCTGATTTCGATACCTATCTGAAGGAAGACCTGCGCGTGGATCCTGATCAACTGGCCGGAATTGACCGCCACCTGCTCGACCTAATATCAGAAGGCTATGGAGCGCGCAAAATACGGCTGCTAGGCGATTACCTGCGAACGCAGATCGGAGACGTCTCATGAACCCAGCCATCCAACGGATGTTGGATCGCTATCCCCAGAACACGGCAGATCAAGCCATCAATGCCCTTCGCGAGATTCTCCAGCAGCTGGCTCTGCTTGGCCTCTGGCGCAGCAAGCTCTTCGAGCATGCAGCCTTTTACGGCGGAACGGCGCTGCGCGTCTTACACGGTCTCGATCGATATTCAGAGGATCTTGATTTTTCGTTACTGGTCTCTAGATCTGACTTTTCGCTGGCGCCATATGGTTCGGCCTTGAGGCAGGAGATTGCGAGCTTCGGCTTTGACGTGACGTTCGAAACGAGAGGAAAGCGCAAGGAGAGCGCTATCGAATCCGCGTTCATCAAGACCAATACCATTGAGCAGATGATCGTCATAGAATCAGACCGCCATTTGCTGCGCGGCTTGCACCCGTCGCAGCGACTGAGGATCAGGCTCGAAGTCGATCTCGACCCCCCCGGCGGGTTCGAGACCGAGGTCGTCCCTGTATTGCAGCCCATTCCTTTTGCCGTGCGAGCCTATAAGCCGCCTGACCTTTTCGCAGGCAAGATGCACGCACTGCTCTGTCGCAGGTGGCGGAATCGGGTAAAGGGGAGGGATTGGTACGACTTTGTCTGGTACGTAGCCAACCATCCTCAGCTGCATCTGAGCCATCTGGAACAGCGGATGCGACACTCCGGCGACTACACCGATAGCTCCCCGCTCGGAAAGGCCGTGCTCGTCGAAATGATTCATGCCGCGGTCCGGGCACTCGACGTCGACAAGGCACGTGCCGAAGCGTTACCGTTCTTATCGGATCCCCAATCCGTGGAGGTTTGGTCGGTCGATTTCTTCAGCCACCTGATCGATAAGTTGGAAATCGTGTAGCGTGCTTTTGGGGGACCGCTACTCCAGCGTGATCCACATTGGGCTCACCCAGACTAGCTCGCCGTCGGCCTGTTCTCCGCGCACGTAGTAATAAGAGGTCTTTCCTTTCCGTGCGGCGTTATCCTTCCAGCTGAAGTCTACCTCCCGGGTGCGGGGTTGAACCGAATAGGCGTACTTTCCGTCCTTGATGATGTGCACGTCGGCGAAGGCGTCTGTGCCTGTGAGCTTGACTTCTATGGTGGGGGCTTCGGTGACGCGGAATTCTTCGCCCATGAGATGGCCCGCGCACCGAACGTCGGCCAGGATGTTATCAGTCGCGCCGTAGACCCGGCGTTTCTTGAATGCCTCCAGAATGGCTTCTCTCGTGGGTTCGGTGACCCAGAGGTTGCAGTAGGACATGTGGGTGGAAATATGATCACTCGATGCCTGAAACCCCAATCGATATCCTTTGGCCAGGGCGCGTGAGACAAAACCCATCGGACGCCAGGCTCCGATGGAGTCGTCTTTGCTGTTGGCCCGCGGCGCACCGGGCATCTCGTAATTCTGACGATCCCCCTGGTAGATCTCCACCACCGGCTCCACCTTGGGATTGTTATTCCTCCAGTCGGTTCCCATGCTGGTACCGGAGGTGTGAACCGCCGCAATACCATCAAAGTACTCGAGATACTCGTACAGCATCTCTGTGTCGGGCGCCGGGGTTTGCGGCGAGTCGTCCGCCATCTTCGGTAGGCGGGGCAGAGATCGGACCCCCCGCTGGGCAAAGATGACATTTCGGTGTCCTTCGGGATACCGGATGCTGCGTTCGTAGCTGAACATGGGAATGAACTTGTCGGCCAGAAGATACGCATCCGTGTATTTTTGAGTGATCCACCAGGTGTACTCTCGAAGCGATCCGTTGTCGTGATCGCAACAGCCGACCCAATCCATATAGGCGGCATCGAGCATGTAGCGCCATGCGTCCACGAAAGCACCATCCATACCGCCATCGGCGCTGATTTCCGTATGGCGGTGAAATTCTCCCCGCAACAGTTGGAGGTTTTCTGGGCCCAGGTCGACCCGATATTTCCTCATCCGGGCTACCTGGTCCAACTCGGGCTGGACATCCTTCATCGAATCGACCGGCTGCTCCGTCTCGAGATCCTGCAGCTGAGCCTCCGAGCTTGACGAAGCGTCAAATTCGTATGCGACCAGATCATAGTTGTACTTGTCGCGCCCGGGTTCCTCGGAAGAAGGAAAGTTCCCGCTCCTGGTAAAACGGTGATCGGTGGTTCCGACCATCATGAAACGACCGTCGTGGATCCGAGCCAAAGCCGGCCGGCTATCCAGGACTCCATCGGAGTAAGGCACGAAGATGGGGCCGACCCAACGGGACCCGTCGAAGTAGACGACGTTTTCAGCCCAGGAGGTTCCCAGCGGAACCCAGATCATCCCGAGCCCATTTCGATACGCGAGCACGATCGTCCCGCGGTTGTCTTTGGTCAGCCGCGGGTAACTCTTCGAAGCCGGCCCTCTCCGGTACGGCGTGAGGTGGCCGCGCCGGTTCTTGGCGAGTTCGGGATTGGGGAACTCGATATTCGGCGCGCCCTGGGCCTTCACGATGCGCCGGTCCACCGGTTGGGAAGGTGTCTCTCTCGCCAGCGCCGCCTCCAGCGAATCGGCGGTGGTCGAGAACCGGTCACCGCTCAGAATCTTCAGGCGGAGCTGGATTCCCAGGTACAAGCCAGTCCCGGTGGTCTCGTAGGCGCCGAAATCCTTGCCCCAGCCGCGGTAGGATTCTTCGTAGGCAATCCAGAGGCGGTCGCTCGAGTCGTAGACGGCGCTGGGACGTGCCTCGAATTTTTCACTTGCTGCGACGGCGATCGGCTCATCCATCCGAACAGGGCTGCCCCGGCGCATCCGCCTCACGTAAACGTCGTAGTCACCCTTTTCGTAGGTATCCCAAACAATCGCGATGTCTCCGGATTGGTCAGCCGCAATCTGGGGATCCCAATCATTGGCGTCCGAAACAGAAACTCGCTGCTCGGAAGAAAACCCGTCTCCGTCTTGTCTGGCGACCAGGATGTCCAGGCTGTCCCGGTATCCCTGCCATGCCACCCATACCGTCCCGTCGGAGGAGGCGGCGGCTACGGGATTCAGGTCGGGTCCGGCGTTCTCGGTGATCTGAATTTCTTCGGACCACTCCGCCCCTTCCCGGTAACGCGCATAGAGATCGAAATTGTTGTCGGTTCGCGCCGACCAGATGACCCACAGGCGATCGTCGCCATCAATCGCCACAGCGGTTCTGAAAATATCTTGTTGCGCCCTGGAGACCGGTGCAGGAGTGCCCCAGGCCTTGTCCTGCTTGGAGTACTCGATCAACATCACCTGGTCGCCTCCGGCGGGGCGGCTCAGCGGTTCGTAGGAATCCGGCTTTTTCTCCATCATACGGGGCCATGACTGCGAACGATCTCCATGGGTAAACTCGACGTAGGCGAGATAGATGGTCCGGTTCGATTCGACCGTTGCAGGGTGGTCCTGCTCTTCCATGGATGTCGGCAGGGAGGCCGTCAGCTGTGATGTCAGAGGGACCCGCTCGACGGATACTCTTCCTTCCAGGAATTCGAGTGTCTTTCCGAAAGGGGCCTCCTCCGGTCTGAATGAAAAGTCTCCCTCGGCGGTTTGGATCTGAAACTGAGGGTTGGCGTCCGTGAGCTCTGCCGTCAGGTACAGTCCGTTTTCCATCACCGGCTGTTTCTTGATGCCCGCGCCTCTTCCACCCCAGGACATGAATACATGGCGCGTCGAAAGCTTCCACTCCCCAGATCTGATCTCATTTCCCTCGACAGCGTCACCCTCGTCCAGGCGCCATCCCTGCATGCTCAGGACGCGGGCTCCCGTCGCCTCGATCGAGCCATCCCATTTCGTCGGTTCGGTATCCCCTATTCCAAAAAGAATGCAGTAGTGGACCCGGTTCTCCGGGGTTGCCGGCATCTCGGCACGGTCCGAGTCCGCGCAGCTTCCCACGAAAACCGCGAGAAGAAGGAGTAACAGAGTGATCTGGTTCCGACCGGTTCGCGCCATGACAATTCTCCAGCTTGGGTTTGGTAATGAAGACAGCTGATGCTCGATCCCGTGATGCTGAATGAAAAGGGCACCTCCCGTCAACCGAAAACGACAAGACGCACACGACTCCTACTTGTGGGTTGCTGAAAGCCCAACCAGGAAATAAGATTCTGATTCGTGAAGTCTCCAAACACCGAAGGGCAAGAAGCGACTCGTCGCGCGAAGGATCGTCTCGTTGCCAGAGGCCGCCAGCTTTTGCGCGAGCCTCTGGTTCACTTTCTTTTGATCGGGGCGGGACTCTTCGTCCTGAGCGCCTGGGTCGGAGTCCCGGAGTCCCCATCGACCAACCGCATAGTCTTGAGCCAGGCCGACATCGAGCGAGTCCTCAAGACCTGGAAAATGAAGTGGAGTCGGCCTCCGACTCCCGCGGAGCTGGCTGCCGTGATGGAAGACCATGTCCGCGAGGAGGTCTTGCATCGAGAGGCACTGGCGTTGGGACTGGATCGCGACGACACGATCATCCGAAGACGCTTGGCCCAGAAGATGGAGTTTCTCTATGAGGATCTCACTGCACCGGAGCCTCCGTCGGATCCGGCGCTCCAGTCCTGGCTCGAGAGCAACCAGCAACGGTATCGGATCCCGGTGCGGGTCAGCTTTGTCCACATTTATGTCAGCCGAGATCGTCGCGGTGATCGTGCCGAGGCGGACGCCAGGTCTCTGCTGGCCGAACTGCGCAGGGGACCCGAGACGGTGCAGCCCTCGAGCAGGGGGGATCGTTTCATGCTCCAGCACGAGTATGCCCAGAGGCCTGAGCCGGACGTGGCGCGGCTTTTTGGAGCGCAGTTCGCCTCCAGCGTTGTTGAGCTGGAACCGGGAGACTGGCACGGTCCGATCGAATCGGGATACGGCCTGCATCTCGTGAGGGTCACCGAGCGCCTCGAGGCGACGATTCCGCCGCTGGCGGACATCCGGGATCGCGTCGTCGAGGACTTCCAGTATGAGCAGCGGCAGAAGTCAAACCAGAGCATCTACACCTCACTGCGTGCTCGCTACCGGATTGAGGTAGAAGAAGGCGTTCTGGACGATGAGCTGGCGCGCAGGATCGAAAATCCCGAGGCGAGACCGTGAGGCTACCTGGCGTTGGCATAGTTGTGGCGTTGTTGCTGTGTGTGTTTGTCTGTGCACAAGGCTGGGCACACGAGATTCGACCCGGATACCTCGAGCTCAAGGAACAGTCGGCACGGAGCTTTTTGGTGCTCTGGAAGGGGCCGGCAAAAGGAAACCTGCGCCTGAGGCTGAACCCAATCTTTCCGGGCTCCTGCCGGCAGACCACCCCGGGCTCCGCGAACGCGGCGCCTGGGGCTATCGTGGAACGCTGGAGCCTTCATTGCGAGGACGGTCTCGAAGGGAAGGTGATCGCGATCGAGGGACTCGAGACGACGTTGACCGATGTGCTCGTGCGCGTGGAACTGGCCAACGGCGCCACCCAAACTCACCTGCTCCGTCCCACCGCCACCTCGGTCAAAATTGACTCTGCGGCGGATGGCTCCATACCCGTGGTGGGGTATCTACGGCTGGGGATCGAGCACATCATTTTGGGAGTGGATCACCTTTTGTTCGCGCTGGGACTCTTGCTGATCATCCGGGACCGCTGGATGCTGGTCAAGACGATCACTTCGTTTACGCTCGCGCACAGCATCACGCTGGCCATCGCTACGCTCGGGTACGCCAGCGCGCCCATCGAGCCGCTCAACGCGGCCATCGCGCTGAGCATCCTGTTTCTGGGGCCGGAGATCGTACGTTCGTGGAGAGGACAGACGAGCCTCACGATCCGGCGCCCCTGGCTGGTTGCCTTTGCCTTCGGACTGTTGCACGGGTTCGGGTTTGCCAGCGGCCTCACCACGATGGGGCTCCCGGAGTCGACGATTCCTTTCGTGTTGCTTCTGTTCAACCTGGGAGTAGAGGCGGGCCAGATCCTGTTTGTTGTCTTGGTGGTTGTGCTCGAGCGATCTTTCGTCCAACTCGAAATCCGATGGCCGCGCTGGGTGCAAGCTCTCCCCGGATATGCGGTGGGCTCGCTCGGTGCGTTCTGGACGATTCAAAGGACGGCGGTCCTGGTAGGGATTGTGGTATGAGCTCCGGATGGTATCCGCCAGATCGGGAGGACGGGGCACGCAGCGCAATCGTGGTTTTTTTCGCGCTGTTGAAACCGGCTTCCGTCCTCGCGCACACACTGGGAGGAGAGGCGGTCGGCTTCTGGACGGGAGCGGACCATCCCGTCTCCGGTCTGGATCACGTCGTGGCCATGATTGCGGTCGGGCTTTGGGGAGCGCAGCTCGGATCGCCGGCACTCTGGCTACTGCCGGTGACCTTCCCGATGATCATGGCGTTCGGTGGGATGCTTGGCCTGGCCGGGGTCTCGATACCCGGCGTGGAAATCGGCATCGCAGCTTCGGCCATTGCGCTCGGAGTGCTGGTGCTCCGGGAAGTGAAGCCAGAACTCTGGGTGGCTGCCCTGATCGTCGGTTTTTTCGCCGTCTTCCACGGACACGCACACGGCACAGAGCTGCCCGAGGGTGAAAACGGACTCTATTACAGCATCGGCTTCGTCGTGGCCACGGGATGCCTGCACGGAGTTGGAATCGCCCTCGGAACGATTCATACCTGGTCGGCCGGGAAGCTGATCATTCGCGGCGCGGGCGCGTTGGTTGCGCTGACGGGCCTGGTCTTTTTGTGGTCGGCCCTGGGGTAAGGGAACAGGTCTGGTGAAACGGCAATGGAAAAGCGGATGATCCGACTTCGACGTGCACGGAGGTGGCCGGGGCCGATCGTGGGGGCCTGGGTGGTGTTGCTTGCATTGCCGGATCCCGCCCACGCCCACCTGGTCAATACCGGCCTCGGACCGTTCTTTGACGGCATATCGCACTTGGCCTTGACGGTGGAAGACTTGTTGCCCGTCTTGGCCCTTGCTTTGCTCGCGGGACTCCGGGGTGCGCAACATGGTCGCCGGCTTCTTTTCGTTCTTCCCCTTGCGTGGCTCCTTGGCGGACTCGCCGGATTGGATCGCTCCACGGAAGTTCTGGTTCCCGAGCTGACGACCCTGTCGTTTGTTCTGCTGGGCGTGCTGGTTGCCGCGGACCGCAAACTCCCGGTGAATGCCGTCTCGATGATCGGAGTTGCCTTCGGGCTGCTTCATGGTTACCTCAACGGGACGGCGATGGCTCAAGCTCAACTCGGTGCTGTCGGGATCCTCGGCATCGTGTCGGCCGTTTTTGTTTGCGTCGCGCTGGTTTCCGGGCACGTCGTTCTGCTGAGGGATGGCTGGCCCCGGATCGCGATTCGAGTGGCTGGAAGCTGGATCGCGGCCATCGGTTTCCTTATGCTAGGCTGGCTGCTTCGAGATGTATAAACGAGGATGATGCGTTATGAAGACGTCTTTCCCTGGATTTCCTCCGGAAGCGCTTCGCTTTCTTCGCCAGCTGAAGCGCAACAACAATCGTCCGTGGTTCTTGGAGAACAAGGCCGTCTACGAAGAGAAGGTCAAGCTTCCGATGATGGGACTGGTGCACGCGCTCGGTAGTGAGATGCGCAGCTTTGCCCCGGAGATGGTAGCCGACCCCAAGAAGGCCATCTATCGTATCTACCGGGACATTCGATTCAGTAAGGACAAAACCCCCTACAAGACGCATGTTGCCGCCATTTTTCCGCCGAAGGGAATCGCCAAGCATGCAGGAGCTGGATTCTATTTGCATTTGTCTCCGGACGAGCTGCTTTTGGCCGGCGGTGTCTACATGCCCGGCTCAAAGGAGCTGATGGTCATTCGCCACCAAATCGCCAAACATCATGCCGAGCTTCGGAAGCTCATTTCCGCCCGAGACTTCAAGAAACACTTTGGCAGTTTGGAGGGAGAGCAGCTCCAAAGGCCTCCGAAGGGATTCGCAGCGGAGCACCCCGCGATCGACCTGCTTCGCTACAAGCAGTTCCTCGTCAGCTCGGTGCGCGCGCCCAACCTGGCCGAAACATCACGACTACTGCCCGAGGCCGTCAAAGTCTTCCGCGCCATGACCCCGCTCATTCGCTTTTTGAATAGGCCTTTAAGTGCGCCGGGTCGTTAACCCCGCGCGCTTACCCAGCGCGCTTGCCTGGCGCGCTGACCGCTTTCCGCTTTAGTTCTCGGTGAGGGTGTAGGTTGCTCACTCCGTGGGCGGCGCGTATGACTTAATTGTTGATACCCTCTTCTGGGTCGGCTACGCTTGCTCATCTCTTTTTCGACGCCTTTTCGCCCGACTCGCGTTCCAAACGACGGAGGTAGTCGATGAACCCACGATATTCGCTTGTTGGCTTCTTGTGTTTGGTCTTGTTCCTTGTTGCTAGTGCCTGCACTACAGCCGAGCCTGAGAAGCCGGCCGAGGCGGAAAAAGCCGTCAGCAAGGATTTCAATCCGCTGCGCAACCCCTACTTCGGGGACCTGCACGTTCACACCCGGTATTCTTTCGATGCCTTTATCTTCAACGTGCGGGCGACGCCGGATGACGCTTACCTGTACGGAAAGGGCGAGGCGATCGACCACGTCAGCGGATACAAGATTCAATTGCACGGCGGTCCCCTGGATTTCGTCGCGGTGACGGATCACTCCGAGTACATTGGTGTCCTCTCTGCGATGTCCGATTCCGAGAGTGACATCTACGGGCGGGCCATCGCCAAGGACCTGCGGGGAGAAACGGGTTCGAAGGGCTGGCAGGCGTTCCGAGAAAAGATAGGCGCAAGCTTTCTAGAGGGGGAGGTCAACCCTGATATGGACGCTCCCGACGTCAGTCGGTCCGCCTGGCAAGAGATTATCTTAGCAGCCGAGCGGCACTATGAGCCGGGGAAGTTCACAACTTTCATCGGCTACGAATACACCTCGCCTCCGGAAGAGCAAAATCTACACCGCAACGTCATCTTCCGGGGTCGGTCGGTGCCGGAGCTTCCCTTCAGCTCGCTCAACTCCCAAAACCCCGAGGATCTCTGGGCCTGGCTCGACGAGCGTCGCGGTGAGGGAATGGAGGCGCTGGCGATCCCACACAACTCCAACGGCAGCAACGGACAGATGTTCAGTCTCGAGACCTGGGACGGCAATCCGCTCGATGCGGCATACGCGGATCTTCGGATGCGCAACGAGCCGCTCGTGGAAGTCAGCCAGGTCAAGGGGACCTCGGAGGCCCATCCTCTGCTGTCTCCCAACGATGAGTGGGCCGACTTCGAGATCTTTCCCTACATGATCGCGACGACAATTCCTAGCGAGCCGTCAGGCAGTTACGCGCGCGATGCCTATCTGAACGGTTTGGAGATGGAGGAAAAAGGCGGTTTCAACCCATTCAAGTTCGGGTTGATCGGAGCCAGCGACACCCACAACGCCGGCGGTCCCGTGGAAGAATCGAACTACTTCAGCAAGGTGGGCGAGCTCGACGGAACCCCCGACAAGCGAGGGTCGGTTCCTCTGGCCGAGCCTTTGGCCAACGGCGACAAGTATGCCGACACCTACTACAACTTGTGGGGTGCCTCGGGGCTGGCCGGCGTGTGGGCCGAGGAGAACAAGCGCGAGTCCATCTACGACGCGCTGCGCCGCAAGGAGACCTTTGCTACCTCGGGACCGCGCATTCGCATTCGCTTCTTTGCCGGGCGGGATTTTCCGGAGGGTCTCGAGGAAGACCCCGACATGATCGCGAAGGCATACGAGGGCGGCGTACCGATGGGTAGTGACCTCGCCGCAGGCGGTGACGCCAGCCCACGGTTTCTGGCCGAGGCGGTCCGCGATCCGAACTCCGCGCCGCTACAGCGGCTGCAGATCGTCAAGGGCTGGGTGGAAGAAGGCACGGCGAAGGAAAAGGTCTTCGACATCGCCTGCTCGGACGGACTGAAGCCGGATGCATCGACGCATCGCTGTGCCGACAACGGCGCCACCGTGGACCTGTCTGATTGCAGCATCAGTAAGGGCGTGGGAGCCGCGGAGCTTCGCGCGCTCTGGACGGACCCCGGCTTCGACCCGGAACAAAGGGCGTTTTACTACGTCCGCGCGCTGGAGAATCCGAGTTGCCGCTGGTCCACGTGGGACGCCGTGCGCGCGGGTGTCGATCCCAACCCGGAACTGAAGAAGACCGTCCAGGACCGCGCCTGGTCCTCGCCGATCTGGTATGTGCCCTGACGGCGTGGCCGGAGGCGAGGGCGTTAACCCGTTTTACCTTTCATCGTCCTTCAGCGGAGATACACTGGCGCCCGTGGCGGCGGTGATATCGAAGGAGATAGTGCGGTCTTTCATCCCGACGCCGTGAACGGCGATCCTGTTGGCGGCCGGCGCTCGGTCGGAAGCATAGAAATCGGGTCGTATTGCGCTGAGATGACGGTTCGTTTCGAGGCTCGAAACGTAGTAGTTTACATTTGCGATGTGCCGCAAACTGCTCCCCGTCTTGTCGGCAAGTTCCGCGACCTGGCGGAAAATGTCGCGGATTTCCTGCTTGGGTGGCATCGAAGGCTTGCTCGAGTAGAGCGTGGACATGAAGACAGTGCCGCCGCGGCGGATCCTGGAGATGTCACTGAACTGGGCGGGATTCGGTTTGCGCCCAGGACCCTGACAGATGTGTAGGGTCTCCCCCTCGTCCGCATAGGGCGCAAAGGCAACCAACGCGATCTCGGTTGGACGTTCCGATATCCACTCGACAAAGGCTAACGGAGGCGCGCCGCCTTCGTAATATTTCCCGATGACGTCGCGTGCGGTCCCGGTTTCTGTCATGGGCTGCATGAAACATTTGATCTGAAGCACATAGGCCTTACCGAAGCCCATGTGCTCGAGGTACTGGTGCAGGCTTGCCATGGCGGACTCGGTGCCATCTGCGACGGTGCCGGTTTTGGGATGTCCCGCAACAAAAACCAAGCCTCCCTTCGGCTGAACCGCGACATGAGCGCTCCCCGCGTCGTAGAGCGCACTTGACCTCAAACGCCGCACTTCTTGTTGTACCCCCGCATCCGAAACGGCGGCAACGGCATCGATGGCGACGAGCGCTCCCGGATGGGGGAGTGCCGTGACGACGTAACTCACGGCCGGCTTGACGGCGCCGGTGAAGCGACGCGCCAGATCGGCTCGGACGAATTTCAGGACTTCCAGGTTGATTCCGTAGATGTTCAGCTTGACGAGTTGATCCAACCCGGTACCGGCTTCTCCCAGTGCCAGCTCGATGTTCCGATAGACTCTCTCGATTTGAACCCCTGTGTCCCCCTCACCTACGAGTCTGCCGGTTCGATCGAGCGGCAGCAACTGCGCGGTTTGCGCGATGGCAGTTTCGCCGACGATGACCGCTGCGGAGAAGCCTTTGTTGCTGGGCTCGAGATACCTCACCGCTTGGGCCAGGGCTCGACTGCTCAAAAGGAACGTGATCAGGACGAGCAGAGATGAGATCTGGATCTTTCGTCGGTTCATTGAGATTCTCTCAGTTCCTCGGCGGTCCAGGGCTCCGCGCGTTTGCCGGTAGCTTGCCGGACCGACCGAACAGTGTCTACTTCGATGGGTTGTGCCGAGTTTCCCCACTGGCGCCTTAGGAAGGTCAGCAAACCCGCGACCCCGGCATCATCGAATAGGGGGTTTTGGACAAATCCTGGCATCGTTTCATCCCAGCTCTCAGTGCCGATCGTTACCGGACCCGTCATCCCCTGAAAGGTGATCTTGATCAGCGGTTCCGCTTCTCCCAGAATCCAGTCCGTACTTCGCAGCGACGGAGCAACCCCGGTTTGCCCACTTCCATTTTCACGGTGGCAGACGGCACAGTATTGTCCGTACAGGCTGCGGCCGACGCCAGCCAACTTCTTCTGTTGTCTCGTCAGAGGAGCCAGAGGCCGCCCCCCGAGGGCCAGCCTGGGATCGCCCTCCCACGTCGTGGCCTCGATCAGCTCCTCGACACGGGCGTTGATTCCTGGGCTCGAATGATCACGGAGAGCGGTCAGGTCAGGCTCTGTAGAAAGCATCACCCGTGTGTATCCATCTTCTCGGGCGATACGCAAGATCCCATCGAGCAGGGCGATCCGCCGTTCCGTGCCGGACGTCGCCGCTATCAGCTCGAACATCTTTTCGATGGACGCGACCTCTCGACTGTTAAAGATCGAGGAAGCAAAATCGGCAACGACTTCCCTCATGCCGGAACGATCCGTGAAATCTTCCAGGAGCCGGACTAGCACAGCGAGCTCGCGATTGGGTACTGCGCTCAATGCCGCCTGTCTCAGGTACGCGTCGGTTCCGTGCCGCAGCAATGCTCTCACGACCCCATCCACACCATCTCCGTGAAATTCTCCCAGGGAAAAGACGGCTTGGATCCGCACGCGGGGATCTGGATCCTCGACGAGGTGTTCGGTCCTGAGTAGAAACTCTTCGCCGGTATTTCGTTTGTCCAGCGAATCACTGACTCGAAGCGCCGCCTCCCTGACACGGGGAGAGGAATCCTGCATTGCCCGCAGAACCACATTTTCTTCGAGAGCGTCCATGCCCTCCAGAGTCCATAGACCGTGGATGCGCCCCACAGGATCGCTGGAATCGCGAACGAGTTCCTCCAACGCTGCGATGACGGACCGATCCCGCCGCTCGACGAGCAGTCGTTGGGCGGTGTCGCGCCACCATCCGTTGGGATGTGACAGGTGCCGGGTCAGTGTTTCACTCGAGGATTTCGAGAGACTTGGTCGATTGTCGCGCAGAGTGTTGGCTTCCCAGACGACCCGATAAATGCGCCCGAGGCCCAGCGGTTTGTCCAGGCCGCGCTCGAGGATCTGTTTGCGCAAGTAGGTCGTCATATAGATTCGATGCTCGAGAATCCCGCGGTAAAGGTCGACGACATACAGGCAACCGTCAGGGCCCGTGTAAAGGTTGACGGGGCGGAAGCGTTCATCGGTCGAGGCAAGGAACTCTCGCTGTCCCCATCGCGCGTCGGGATAGAGGCGGTGGCGGACCTCGAAACCCAAATCATCTTCCCGGAGAACAAACCCGGCGACGGCGTTTGCCGCCGGAAGAGGGATAAAGGCGTTGCTGTAGAACTCCCCGGGAAACTGGTCCCCTCTGTAAACCAGGGGGCCCGATGCCGATTCCGGCCGCCGCACACGGCCATCTTCTCGTAGGCTGACCATGGCATACCCGCGGTTGATCCCCGGGTTGACCCGAATCGGAAAGACCGCGTGCTCCTTCGTAACGATCGCAAGCATGTTCATGCCACGCCGGAAGGGAAGATGGACGTTTCGGGCCAGGTAGTGGAAAGGGAAAAGGTCCACGTGAAGATAGTGCGAGTTGTTGTTGGTGTAGATGCGGCCGTTGTCGTCCTGGGTGATTCCCCACTGGCCCCGGAAGTTGGTCTCTTCTCGAATGATGCTTCCATTGCGGAACTTCAAACGTTGTTCGGATTTGGCACTGTACATCCAGTTGTCCAGTGCGAGCATGAGTCCGTTGTCGGTGTGCTCGGGATTCGCAGTGGAGCCGTAGTCACCAACGCTCGTGCAATGGTCGGCCTTCAAATCATCGTCCGTGTCGGAACAGAACAAGAGCTTCGGAGGCACGGCAACCAGGACTCCTCCTTGAACCGGAGCCACGGCTCGCGGCATGACCAGCTCATCGAGGAACGTGACCCGTCGATCTATATAGCCGTCTCCGTCGAGGTCTTCCAGGACCGCGACCTGACCGACGGGCTCGTCTTCGCCATCGCCGTCGACGTTGCGCATCCAGCCCCGCATCTCGGCGACCCAGATCCGGCCGTCCGCATCCCATGCAATCGCGACTGGATCTTCGACCAGAGGTTCGGCGGCGACCAGCTCGAGGCGAAACCCGGGTGCGACCCGGAACGACTTCAGGGCATCTTCAGGGGATAGAGGCGGCGCCGGCGGTACGTTCCACCGTCGCCACACTTCTTTCTGAATCGTTCCCGGTGGATCCTTGGCATCCCCGAGCTGTGCACGTGCCGTTGCGCGACTCCCAATGACGACGAGTGCGATCAGTAGTAGAACTAGTTTCCGTTGGCTTCTTCGCAGAGTCATGTCGGCAACTGATTGGTTACTGTACGATCAGGCAAAGGCTTTTCATTCCTGCAATTCTCTGACAAGATCACTCGATCAACAAGACTGTTTCCCCGGTCCGTAGGAAAAGGTCGTGATCAGAGCTGGGAAGGAGGCACGGATTGAAGGTACAACTTCCTTTTGATACTTCGTCGATCCAGCTGGACATTCCCGGCGAGTATTACGCCGGAAGCCTCGTGGCGTCTGAAACTCCGCTGCTGCCCGAGGGAGCAGTGGCCGAGTCTCTACGGAACCCCATGGGGTCGGCGCCGCTCGGCGAACTGGCCCGCGGGAAGCGAAACGCATGTGTGGTTATCTCCGACTTTACCCGGCCCGTTCCCAACCCGGCTATTCTCCAGCCGCTGCTGGGGGTACTCCACGAATCCGGCTTGGATGCCGATCAGATTCTGATTTTGGTGGCCGCCGGTTCCCATCCCCCGGCCTCCGACCAGGTGCTCCGGGAGATGGTGAGCGGGGCAATTGCCGAGCGCTACCGCATTGTCCACCACGACGCTCGGGACGCACGGAGTCTGGTCCCAGTCGACACCTTCGATGGCACGCGCCTCGGCATCAACAAACACTACATGGCTGCGGATCTGAAGATCATAACCGGTTTGATCGAGCCCCACGTGTTCGCTGGCTACTCCGGTGGTCGAAAAGCGGTGTGTCCCGGCCTCACGTCGCTTGAAGCCATCACACGTCTGCACGGACCGGCACTGCTGGAACACCACAACAGTCGAGCAGGGAAGTTCGAGGGGAACCCCGCGAGTGACGCGCTTGCCTCGTGCGTCAGCAAGGCTGGTGTGGACTTCATGGTCAATGTCACGATCGATAAAGACAAACGCATCACGGGTGTGTTTTCCGGAGACTACATCGAGGCACACAAGGCGGGGATCGCTTTTCTTGACAGACACGTCCGAGCCTATCTGGACAAGCCGGTTGATGTGGTTCTGACCTCCGGCCCGGGGTATCCGTTGGACGGAACGTTTCTTCAATCGCTGAAGGGAGCGATGGCCGCGGAGAATATCGTGAAAGAGGGTGGAACGGTGATTCTGTATACGGGCTCGCGGCACGGTGTGGGGAGCTACGACATGGTCCGACTGTTCGAGGAGTTCGGATCGTGGCAAAATTGCATTGCCCGTATCAAATCCGACGCCGAACCGATCCCGGAGCAGTGGATCATGCACGCCTTTTCGCGCATACGAGCTCGTACAAAGATAGTTGCGTACGCGCCGGGCGTGGACGACGATACTATGCGTACTTGTTGGGTAGAACCCGCGTCGTCCCCGGAACGGGCATTTGCCGATGCCCTCGACCACTACGGTCCGAGTGCGCGCGTCGCGGTGCTGCCACAAGGCTCCTTCGTTCTTGCGGACCTCCGCGAGAATGATCACGGTGAACCGGGCTGCGGCCAATGATCGGAATCCTCGGCGTTCTTTTCGCTCTCGCTCTTCTCATCTTCCTAGCCCTCAGGGGCGTCAACATTTTTATTGCGTCAATCGTCTCGGCAATCGTCGTGGCTGTCGCAAATCTGCGTCCCCTGAATGAGGCCCTGATGACTGATTTCTCTCAGTCGATGATGGGCTTTGCGGGAAACTTTTTTTTGCTGTTTGTTACCGGTGCCGTCTTCGGTCGAGTGATGGGAGAAAGTCGGGCCGCGGCGTCGATTGCACGTTGTCTCAGCGATTGGATGGGACGCGATCGGACACTGCTCATCGTTGTAGTTTCTACTGCGCTGCTGACCTACGGCGGCGTCAACGCCTTCGTCGTCATCTTCACGCTATATCCGATGGGTCTGTGGCTCGTGTATCAGGCAAACCTTCCCAAGCGGCTCCTGCTAGGAGCGGCGGCTTTGGGAGCCGCGACGTTCACGATGACGGCGATGCCCGGATCACCTTCCATTCATAACAACATCTCGGCGGATGCGCTTGGAACCTCACTTCTGGCGGGGCCGTGGATCGGCTTGTTCGCTTCGACGATCATGTTTTTGCTTGGTTGGCTCTACCTGGAACGGGAAAAGAGGAAAGCGCTTGGCCGTGGAGAATACTTTGTGCCGGGTCCGAATGACGACCTGTCCAGCGGCGATGACGGTACGGAATCGCTTCCGGACTGGCGAAAAAGCTCCGTTCCCATGATCGCAGTTCTGGCCTGGATTCTCATTCCCGGAGGGCTAGCGAGAATGCAGCCGGCGGAAAGCGCAGGTTTTCTAGCGTTCTCTCAACAGCAGCCGATCCTGTGGACCTGTCTGGCCCTGACGATCGGAACGTTACTCGGCCTGGTCCTGTTCCGCCACGAGCTGAAATCACCGCGGCTGACGCTAGGACGAGGTGCGGAATCTGCTGTTCTTCCGCTGTTCAACACGGCGGCGGTTATCGGGTTCGGCGGGGTTGTCCGCACCACGGCCATCTTCGCCTGGTTTTCCGAGTTCATGCTGGATACGAGGTTGCCTCCTCTGATCTCGGCCGCGCTTTCCATCAACATCGTGAGCGGGCTCGTCGGCTCGGCCTCGGGCGGGCTGGGATTCTGGATGCCCACCTTCGGGTCGCATTACATCGAGGCAGGCGTGTCGGCCGAAACATTGCATCGAATCGTGACGATCGCGAGCGGTGGTCTGGATTCACTTCCGCACTGCGGTGCCGTCATCACATACCTGACCGTCATGGGGCTGACGCACCGTCAAGGATACAGAGACATGGCGATGGTCACGGTCGTTGTTCCGCTTGTCGCAACCGTGATCGTGACACTCGCGGTGATGCTTCTGGGAAGCTAGGGGCTCGCTCAAGCACGCAGCTCGCGGCTTCGGTGGCGAAGGTAACTGCCGTCGATCAGAATGAGCTCTCGACTCTTCGGGCCGTTGCGGACGATACCAACTCGCCCCTTCATGTGAATATCGAGTTCCGAATCTTGGAAGTCCGCCTCTTTCGGCAGCAGCAATATGTGGTCTCTTTGTTCCCCGTCGGTGACTTCTAGAACCTGGCTGCCCGGTTTCCGCCGGACTGTCAACCCGTGCTGGTCGATCTTCCGAGGACGGAGAACCGTCCAGTAATCCTGCCCTGGTTCGTTTTTCACCCGAACATACTTCTGATGTCTGAAGGGCGGCTCTCGATGCGGAGGAATAGCCGCTCCGGCCGGCCAGTTGCCGATACGTCCCTCGCCTTGCCATATCTGCAGTGGTGCCTGCGGTTCGACAAAGTGCACATCCAACGCGACCCCCCACGGGGTGTCAAAGACGATCACGTTCTCTTCTATGTGTATTTCTTCTGCCGGGCTATGCAGCAACCAGTCGGCCGGGACCTCGGAGCGGATCGAGTCCCAGACGACGAAGTAGTGAGGTTTGACAAACAAGATGTGGCGGTGGAATCGCTCCACCCCGGCGGCGGAAGTCGCATCGCCAACCACATAGTCGGCTCCCGGCTTGGTTACGAAAGTCGAGATTCGGCCGTCAAGCCGGCTTTGGGACCGATTCCCGAACATAACGGTGTTATGGGAAACCGTGGCCCGGTGCCACCCCCCATGTTCGTCGGTGCGATACGCGCCCGTAGCAGCGTCCAGCGCCAGTGGTACGCCCTCGGCATACAGAGAGAAGCTATTGCAGTCCGCGTGCTTGTGCGCGACATTCGCGCGCGGACCGGATGTGAAGAAAAGATACTTCTCCTCGGGTCGGTCACAATCACTCCGCAGCACCGAGTAACCGATTGGGCCCAGGCGTTCGCTGCCAAGATTCTGCGCCATGGGTTCGATAAGCGGATCGATCAGAATCAACGGCTTGAGCAAATCGGATCGCTCCGCGGCGTACGGACCACCGGCTCGCGCCCATCCCCACATGAGCCGACCGGCAAAGTCCGGGTCTGATTCCTTATACGCTGCCGCAGCCATGCCAAGCACGGCAAACCAGTATTGGACCCAGAGCGAATCCCCGACGCCGGGTTGGACGCTGATCGCGTCCGCCGGGTAGGCCGTGTATTCCGAACCGCGGTTGGAGACCCGGCGGAGCCAGCTGCCGTAGACCCGATCCCTGGGTGTTTGGCACCGAACGAACCAGTCCAGCAGGCTTCGAAACCCCTGGTTGGAGAAGAGATCCGTCCCGCTATTGCGTCTCATGGCGTAAGCCAGGGGCACGAGAATGCTCAAAACAAACCCGTGGTACCGGGGGACTTCATGCCACGCCCCCTCCAGGACGCTGTGCCGCATTTGCCAGGAAAACTCCTCGAGTGCGTAGCGCAGCCATCGGTCGGACTCCGGATGACCCGGAAAGCACAAAGCCGCTGTCGCGATGATGGTCAAAGTGTCGGTGTGGAAGTTGTGCCGCCGGTATCGGAACTCGGAATTGTGGGCCAGTTCCTCGGGTCGCATGTACTGGCTCACAACGAACTCGATGTGATTGCGAAACTCCCTGTCTTCGGCTTCGCCCAAGACGCCGAAGCTTGCCACGATGTCGTACATGTGTAACGACCAATGAACATAGCGGAGATCGCAGTACTTGAACCGACGGTTGGACACACGGGGGCGACCTGGGATTTTTCCTCCCCCGAAAACCAGATCGCAGCGCCAGGTTTGGCTGCGGACAAAGCGCACGAAGGCCTCCCCCGCCGCTTTTTTGTCGGATGGCGCGTCGCTGAGAAGTGCCCTTAGAATGAGAGCTTCCTCCATATCGCACGAAGTCCGGCGAACAAATTCACCGATACGATCAAGGCTCTGCCTCCGTCCGTCCGGGCTCGCCATACGGTTCAGGAAATTTTCACAAACCTTGCCGGAAGGATCCGTGGAGAGTTTCTTTCTCAAGGCTGGGAGATCGTCGGGGCCGAGCAACATAGTGGGTCGTTGTGCCGCACCCTTGAACACTCCTTCTGCGGAAGCCGATTCTATCCCCTTCGCCAACTGCGAATAGGCGCCGGCAAGCCCGAGGGTGCTGCGCCAAACGAACTCCCGTCTCGATCTGCGGATGCTTCTCGACATATAATTTGTTTTCTAGCGACTGAGTAGATTCCTGTCAAGTGAGATGGTTCTCTCGAGGAAAGGATTTCGCCGATGTGTGATTCCGTTGCTTTGCGTGCTTGCGGTCGTACTGCGTCCGCCGAGGCTTTCTTGATCCTGTTCGTAGGAGCTTGGGTGCTGGCCGGGTGCAGCAGCCAGCCCGAGCCAGAGATTTGGCCCACCGAAGGCTGGACAGCGTCAGCTCCCGAAAATGAGGATCTCGACGCGACTCCACTCTCGGACCTGGACCGGCGGATCCGCGGAGGCGAATACGGCTACGTCGACCGCATGGTGGTTGTCCGTAACGGGCGGCTCGTCATCAATCATCGTTACGAGAACGACTACCGGGAAATCAGCCGTGGTCACAAAGGGGTCCTCGGTTGTGGCACGGATGCGTGTGATGATGAGTCCGCGCTGCACGAATTCAACTATTTTCACCCAGACTGGCATCCGTACTATCAGGGTGGAGACGTTCATACTCTGCAGTCCGTCACCAAATCGATCACCTCCGTTCTGATCGGGGTCGCGATCGGACGCGGAGAGATCCCGGATGTCGATGCTCCGCTGCTATCGTTCTTCAAAGATTACGATCTGTCCGGGGTCGACGCGCGGCTTCAAAAAGCCACGTTGGGTGACTTGCTGACGATGCGCACGGGAATCGAATGGCACGAAGTGGATCGCCCGCTCGACGAAACCAACACGACGCTGCAACTGGAGTGGAGCGCCGACTGGATCCAGTTTACGCTCGATCAGTCGATGGATTCCGAGCCCGGTGAGAAGTGGGCTTACAACAGCGGAGGCTCTCATCTCATGTCCGGGATCCTCAAGAAGGCGACCGGAAAGTATGCCGATGAATTCGCAGAGGCATACTTGTTCGGACCGCTCGGTATAGGAAACTATCACTGGAAGAAGACGCCGAAGGGGTTTCCGGATACTGAGGGGGGTCTCTTCTTGGAGGCGGAGCAACTCGCCAAGATTGGCTACCTCTTTTTGAAGGATGGCGTCTGGGATGGAAAGAGAATTCTACCTGAGGGATGGGTCGATGCCTCGACCGAACGCCGGGTTGCGCACACCGGTTACCAGCAGACCGGCTACGGCTACCAGTGGTGGCGGCCCGATCGTGATGGAGTGGACGTGTGGGCCGGCTTCGGGTTTGGCGGCCAGTACCTGCTCGTTCTCCCGAAGTACGACCTCATCGGCGTCGTCAACAGCTGGAATATTTTTGGGGGCGAGCTTCCTTCTATCCGGGACGCGTTTCTGGACGCCCTCGTGAAATCGGTAAAGCAGAATTGAGGATGAATCAGCGAATGATAACCGGGACGCGCTGGAATAGATTGGCATCGGCCGCGCGATCGCGCACGTGAATCTGCAGAGCGTAGTCGCCCGCACGCAGACCGTTGAGCGGGACCGCCATGGTCACGGCCACGACCCCCTTTGAACCTTCGGCCCATTCGGTGACGGAATAAGGTTCGGCCTCAAAGACCTTGGTGCGCGATTTCAGGAGCATGAGATAGGTTTCCAACTTGGGGTTGCGAGTGTCCTTTGCTTCGGAGACGCCGTAGACCTGGAAATAGACGTACACGGTCTGACGACTGGCAAAGACGTTTCCGATGCTTGGAACCAGTCTTTGTTCTCCAATCTTGAATGGATCCGTCGCCTCTTGGCGCCACCCGCGGCGGCGCCGGCCGCCGAACCTTTCGTGACGCACGCCCTCGGTGTTTTCGTCGGATTTGACCAAACGGTTGCCCAACACAATAGAGCTGGTCTGAAGTTGTTTGCCTTCGATGACGGGAACCTCGACCTCGCGCTGAAAAGTTCCCAGCTTGCCGGTTCGATTGTCGCGCATGAGAAACTTGAGACTGTACGAACCCGGTTTGAGGTCGAAGCCCGTGTTGTACATGATCTTTCCGGCCCGAATTCTCTCGGCCTTCACGGTCGACAGCTTCAACGCGACGACATCCCGAGTGACCCCGGCCACCTTTCCGTCGGTATCGGTGACCTGAGCCAAAAACTCGATCCGCGCCTCCTGATCCTTGCGCTTCTCATCGAAAGCCAGCGCATCGCCGGCAAGCTGCACCGAAATGGGAACAAAGTTGCGATCGTCGTCTTTTCGGAAGTAGTCGGCTTGCAGAATGAAAGGTAATTCGGTGAAGGGACGGTCCACACCAAACGCTTCCTCCAGCTGTTGGTCTCGCTCGCTCCGGCTCATCTTGGAAAATTCCTTGGAGGCGTAGTAACCAGGTCGATGGGTCAGCTTCAACCCCGGGCGTTTGACCTCGACCTTGATCTTGCGAAACTTTCCGTCTTTTTTCGTATTGGAAGAGTAGTACCCCAGTACGTAATAGGCTCGGGTGTCATCGAGAACCTTGTCGAAGATCGATCCCAGGTCGTTGGTATCCTGAAAGGATGTTCCTCCCGTGTCGTAGGCCAGCGTGGTCAGGGTTTCCTGCGAGCTATTGAGACTGTCCATCTGGCGGGTGAAGCCGCGGCCTGAAAAGAGCGCGTTGCCGCGGGGGCTCCGGCGTGAGACATCCCCACCGGGCGGGAGCGCAGCCAGCCCCCGGCTATCCGCCGTGTAAATGGAGAGATTCGTCTGATTGGCCAAATCGACCGTCGCCCGGATCTGGGACTGATTCTCGATTCCGGTCGTGCGGAAGCCGCTGGAGAAATAGATCAGAGACTTTCGCTCGGGAAATTCGCCGTACGCTTTTGCCAGGTTGCCCAGCGCGGACAGACGGCGATCGGTGTTGAAGATGTCGAATTGCACGTCGTCGGGAACATACACATCGTCGGAGGTTTCCTCATCGCCGAAGTCCTCTGTTGTTCCGCCTCCGGCGTCGAATGGTGAGATCGTACGTATTGTCTCCAGAACGAGTTTGTGGTCGTTGGTCAAGTCGAGCAACAGCTCCAGATCGCTCTCGTATGTGGCCAGCGCGATCAGATCATGCGGCGTGATCTTTTCGGTGACAAACGCCTCCGCGGAAGAGATGGATCGGAGCAGGTCTTCATCTTGGAGCGAAGAGAGATCAAACAACAGAATCAGCAAGCGCTTGTTCTTCAGTGCCGACGTGGGTGTGGTGTCGTCGAGGTAAATCACCGGCGGCTCTTCCGCAGGACGCTCGATATCCGCAGCCTCGGGAGAATTTTCGAGCACCTCCCCCGATCCGTCTCCCGCAAGAGTCGGCAGGACCTCGGATGCTGTGGGAATCTCCTCGAGTGAGAAGGTCACGATCTCCTGAACCACGCCTCCCTCTGTGACGACGAAGTCTTGCTGCTCGAGATCGGTGACCAGATCGCCTTTGTTGGTCCGTACCGTCACATCCACCTGGACCAGATTGGATTGAACCCGGTAGGTCGGCTGCTGCTGCTCGAGCGGCGGGCGCTCTGCTGCAAAGCCCAGCGAGGCCAACCCGACGGAAGCGGCAAAGAGCAGCCTTCCGACCAAACGACGGGCGGACAAACGGGAAGCAACAGCGGGCTCCGTCTGGATTGTTGTTCTCAAGAGGCTTCGTGGCACGCAATGTCCTCAAAAATTAATGCGAATGCGAAACTGCATCACTCTCATGGGCCGTGTACCGGTAACCCTGCCGTAGTTCTGCGCGTTGACGACGGTACCCAGGCCCGCGAAGTTCGGCTGATTGAGCACGTTGGTGATTTGCCAGCGGAAGTCAAGTCGCCGGTTCTGATCATCGAGGCGAAAGCTCTTTCGCAAGGTCACGTTCAACAGATTCGATCCTGGTCCGGGAATGACGTAACGCGCGGCGTTGCCGAAGGTACCGGGAGCTGGGACGGCGAAGGCTGCCGTGTTGAAATACTGACCCGTGGTGCGCTCGCCCCCCGGCAACTCGATCGGCACCCCCGTTCGATCGGGCCGTTCGGAGGAATTCGAACCCGTACCACTGTTGTTGCTCACGTTCCCCAGAATTCTGGGCGTCAACGGAGTCCCACTGAACAGCTGGTAACTTCCCGTGAGGGTCCAGCCGGCAACGAAGACCTGCGTGAGCGGGCTTGCGTTGGCCAGAAACTTCCGGCGGTCGCCGAAAGGCAGATCAAAGCTGAAGTTGGTCTGGAAACGATGCCGCTGATCGAAGCTGCTGAGCGATCGCTCGGCTGCAAAGTTCTTTTCGTCTTGAACGACCACTAACCGGCCGCCTCCCAGACCTGAGGCATTGTCGATGCTCTTGGCCAGGGTATACGTCGCGTCGAACCGGGATCCGCTGGAAAAACGCCGGACCAGCCGAACCCTCATGCTGTGCAAGATCGAGTTTGCTCCGATCTGCTGGTAGACGAAGTTACCGGCGTTTTCAATGTTGCGATCGTCTTCCGTATCAATGGGAGATCCACCGCTCGGAGCGCGGTTCGGCGCTCGCAGGATGTCCAGACGCGTCCCCTTCGATCCGTTGTACCCCGCCTCCAGGGTATAGATCCGAAAAACCGGCGCCTGCACCGTCAGGTTCCATTGATGCACGTATCCGATGCGATAGCTCGGATCGATGGCGTAGGAGTTGAGGATGGTCACGTCCGGGTTCTCGGGGAACCCGTTCTGAATCGTCAATAAATTTGAACGGGAGCTGAGCAGGTTCTGGTTGGTGGCGAAGGGCGGCTGACCGATGAGCTGCCCGGCAATCGTGTCGTAGACGGAAGGGTTGTAGAACAAACCCCAGCCAGCCCGGAACACCCATTTGGAATCGGGCTTCCGCTTCCAGGCGATTCCGATTCGTGGTGCAAAGTTGTTCTTGTCTGAATGAAGTAGCGAGCGGGGAAAGACTCCACTGTAAGTCCCGCTGTCTCCGGGAAAGACCTGCTCGACCGCCGTGAAATCCGGGGCGGCATCGAGTGTGACGATCTGGTCGAACTTCTCGTAGAAGGGCTGCAGATACTCGTAACGCAACCCGACGTTGACGGTAAGGTTCGCGCGAGCACGCCAATCGTCTTGAATGTAGAAATTCCAGTTGCGGGCCCGCAGATAGTTGTTGCTGCTGCCGAACCGGCGCGAGCTCTCGTAGGGAAAACCAAGGAGAAAATCGGCCAGATCGTATCCGGTCCCGGCGATCGGGCGTGCTTTGGCATCAAAGGCGCTGGTCGCGTATCCGGTATAGTCGAACGTGCCGCGGGCGTTGGGATCCTCCTGGGTGTTGCGTTGAACCCAGCTGAGCTCGATTCCCGAACGAATCGTGTGCACGGTTCCGATCTTGCTGAGCCCGCCTCCGAGCAATATGGTTTGAAAGCGGTTTCGAGCAGGATTGCCCAGCTGCAGACCTCCGTAGTTGGTGAAGCCCGTGTTGGGAATTCCCCAGTTGACGGGCTCGTTGGACACCCCGGTGATTCCGAGGCGCCCGGCCACGTCATCCTGGAAGGCAAAGGGATTGATGCTCCGATTGCTCACGTGGTTGAAGTTGACCCGGTAGTTGACCAGGATGCGCCGGCGATTGCGATAGATCCCCCCCACGGTGACGTTGTGAGACGAGTTCTCCCGCAGCGTATCCAGGCCGGGAAAGGCCTGGCTGGACGACCTGTCGCTGGTACGATGGCTATAGTTGAAAAAAACGGTGTTGCCGAACAGACGTGTATTGACTCGAGCACTCAGTGAGTCCGAATTGTTCGGGAGACCGCGTTGAAATGCATAGTTCTGAACGGTGCCAGGCAGATTGGGCGCCGGGATGTACTCCAGCAGCGCCAGGGCTGCGGGATCGATCCGGGATTCCGGAATTCGGTTGTCCGGGAAGGAGGCCTGGGACCCGGAAAACGGATCGTAGATGGTAACCGGAGTGCCCGATAGAGGCCCGGTTGGCTGAAGGGTCTGAGAAAAGTCCCCGGAGCGTTCCAAGGGCGTCGGCACCGTGGTCAGAACGTCGAAGGGCTCCCGGTTTCTCCGGCCCTCGTAGCTGAAGAACCAACTGCCGGATCGACGCCCCATGCGCCCCCGGCCCGGACCCCCACTCCCTCCGGACGAGCTCGCGCCCGGCAGGACTCCGCCCACCGAAATGCCGAACTGGTTATGAATTTGCAGCGGCTGCGGAATCTCTTTGCCGGTCAGTGAATAGGGCCGAGCATTCATGGCGGAGTTTTGATAGGTCACAGAGAGGCTCCCGTTGATCGGAGCCTGGCTTCCCCTTCCGAAACGCCCACCGCCGAATCGACCGAATCCACTGCCTCCCCCGCCAGGGCCGCCACCTCCGGGCCCTCCTCCGCCAGGTCCACCCCTGCGGAACCCTCCGGAACGGAATCCCAGCTGATTGGCCTGCTCCATCATACGCCGTCGAAAGTCCGGATCATTGAAGTCCCCGGACCCCATGCTCACAGTCGGGTTTCCGGAGATAATCAACACGCTCTCTTGCTCTGCTTCCGGGTTGGCGCCAAAGCTCTCGCCGAGATCCAGCGGGGCGGAGCGCTCCGCCGAAAAATCGGACATCTCGACGGTCTCAAAGCCACCATTATTTCGCGGGAAAGCGCCGGCGCGGCGCCCTTGGCCGTTTCCGCCTCGGCGTTCGCTGCGGGCGAGCCTGGATCGTTCCTCCGGTTGGGCCTTCGGTTGCGGCGGAGCGGGGCTGGAAAGGACCCAGGTGCGAAGCTCGAGGCTGGGCTGGACTTCCTCGACGACGAGTGATTGAAACCCCGGCATTCGGACTTCCAGCTTGTAGGCCGTATCGGGGAGGTTGTCGAAAGCAAACGAACCGTCCCAATTCGAAAGCGTTTCCATCGAAGATTCCATCTCGGCTTGATCGGGGCTAGCCAGCCGAATCGTGGCGGCCGGAACCGGGACGCCTTTCGTGTCGACCAGCTTCCCGGAGATGGTTCCGAGGTCATCAGAGGCCGCGGAGCCCGAGCAGCAAAAACAGCAAATGAGGAGTAGCTTGAGTAATCTTTCCATTTTCAACCCATGCGAGGACCGCTCCTATCGATCGTCCCGGAGCGGGATTCCCTCTATACTACGAAACCTTGCGGCGCGCGTTACAGCTCGCCTTGTTAATTGTTTGTAAACTCGCTGCTGTTGATACGGCTGAATTTAGAAGACTTACGGTGCAATAAGGATACGGCGCCAACAACGCCGTGGTCGTCATATATCGGGGGAAGCACCGAGCAGAGGCATATGAAGTGTTGGACTTTGTGGACTGGCGAAGGCTGACAGCATCGGACTACCGCAAGGTAAAGAGCACGTCTTTTTCTCCATGTTGGGCAATCAGCGATTTGATGCAGGCAACAAGCAAGTCGATTCGTTTGATCAAACCATTGATCTCATCCCGATTCAGAAACTTTACGAGCCGATCACTTACCACGGTCTCATTCAACGTTTGGAGCTTCTGCCACACCGTCCGTTCACAGTATCGAATCTTCTCGGGCTGGAGTAATTCTTGCCGGCGCCGGAATGAGCGTGTGTGATCGATCATCCACAACTTCCACGTTTCGGGCTCGATCAGGATATTGCCTAGATTCCGATCCTCGTTGTAGATCAGGCTGTCGAAGAGCAGTACGATCTGCCACTGCATCATCCAGCGCCATCGATCCATTCCGGCACTGGGCGGCTCCAGTTTTCTCTTTTTCATCGCTTTTCGGGTCATCGCGTCATTGATCCAAAGCTGAAGGGTTCCTTCTTTGTCCTGAATCTTGCGCTCGACCGTTGGTGGAACATTACTTAATCCCAACAGTTTGCTGAGCTCGTAGGCAGCGCACTCGAACCTGGCATCATCTCGAAAAAACCACTTGGCATTGCCCTCGTCGAACTCCTTCTTGAAACTCTCGATTCGAACGTCACGAAAGACCGCATACATCTGAATTCCGTCTTTCTCCAACAAGACCTTGAGTGGATTGTTAATGCCCTCTCCGACACGCTCTTGGGAGACAATATCCGCGGTGCGCAGAAATTCCTCCGTGTTTGCAGCTTCAAAGGTCCTGTTCTCCGCGACAGAATCGAAGGAGACACTTGCTATCGATTTTGTTGGTTGCGTCTGGGCCACCGCTGCTCCCAGGGCGAGCGTAAGATCCACAATCAGAATGCCGATCCCGTGTTTTCTCATGCGTTGCGTTCCCTTTCCTTAGCCGCTTGAAAGCTTTGTCTTGCCTTCATCTGAAGAGGCGGGATCGGCGAGAAAAAGTGCCAATCTCATTATCTCTTATTCTGTGTCCAAGAAAACTGGGTCCGACTCAAGAACTTTCGCTAGCCGGTGGCGAATCGGTGGAATTTAGCGGTCAGCCGCGCCTTCTTGCAATCTTTACTCACTCCACTGTCCTAGCTTTCAGCTTGCGACCGCACACCCGAATCCCTATGCTTTGGGGCCAGGGCTTGGGGCACACTCGATCTGGAGACGAGCATGGCGCAATCGACTGACCGCGGAAGCTGGGGTTCGAGGTTCGGCTTCATCCTCGCCGCGTCCGGTTCAGCCGTCGGGCTGGGCAATATCTGGGGTTTTCCAACTCGAGTCGGTCAAGGCGGTGGCGCCGTCTTCGTCTTGGTCTATTTGGGCTGCGTTCTTCTTATCTGTTTTCCGATCATGATTGCCGAGATCGCGATCGGCCGTCGGGCCCAGCGCGACCCGGTCGGCTCTTTCTCTGTGATCAAACCGAAGTCCCGCTGGTGGCTCGCTGGGGCTTTCAGTGTGGTGACCGCGATCGGGATCTTGTCTTTCTATTCGGTGATCGCCGGCTGGACGGTCGCCTATATATGGTTCACGGCCACCGGGGCCGTTTCCGGAAACGCCGAAGCGATCGGCAGCTTCTTTGGCAGCTTCACTGCCAACGTCCCAGCCAATATCGGTTTGACCTTCACGGTCCTTGGCGTCACAGCGTTGATCATCATCGGCGGTGTCCGGTCCGGGATCGAGCGGGTCACCAAGGCTCTGATGCCACTGCTGATCGGATTGCTCCTGATCCTTGCTGTCCGCGCCCTGAGTCTGCCGGGAGCGGCCGAGGGGCTGGCGTATTATCTGCAACCGGACTTCAGTCGGTTGACCGACATAGAGGTATTCAACGCGGCCTTGGGTCAGGCCTTCTTCTCCTTGAGCCTCGGCGCGGGGCTCATGATTACCTACGGGAGTTATCTGAGCAAGAAGCAGGGAATCGTTGGTTCCGCCGTCTGGGTGATGCTGCTGGATACGGCCATTGCCTTGCTCGCCGGGTTTATTATTTTTCCTGCGGGCTTTTCGATTCCCGGCTTCGACCCCGCTTCCAGCGGACCGGGGTTGATCTTCACGGTCTTGCCGCGGCTGTTTGCGACCCTCCCGGGTGGGACTCTTTTCGGCACCTCTTTTTTCGTGCTGCTGACGATGGCGGCTCTGACCTCGACCATCTCGTTGCTGGAGGTTCCGGTGGCACACCTGATCGATGGCCATGGATGGACCCGCAAGACGTCGGTGATCGTGGTGACGGCGGCAACCGCGGTCCTGGCCATTCCTTCGGCCCTTGCGAGCGGAGCGGTGGAGGGGCTGAGCAGCCTACCGGGGCTGGGAGTGGATTTTTTGACCCTGATGGCGACGGTCTGGAACAACTTTGGCCTGCCTCTCGGCGGGCTCTTTGTCGCTCTTTTCATCGGCTATGGCTGGAAGGTCCATAACGCCTTGGACGAGGTTGTTGCAGACGGAGGATTCTTTCCGCTGCAGCGGCTCTGGGGGTTTCTGATCCGGTTTGTTTGTCCCGTGGGGATCATCCTGATCATCGTCGTCACCATCCAACAGATGCTCTGAATTCCAGCGCAAGGCGAGGACCGACTGCGGAACGCTACTGGCCCGCCCACCCGTCACCGGTCCAGTCTCATTCCAGATCCACGGATTCGATCGGAAGATCCCAGTGGGCGAGCAAGATTCGAAATCGCCGCTGCTCTTCCTTCTGGAAACTCTCCTGGTCCGGATAGAGTTCCTTCAGCTTTGCTTTTTCGTTCTCCCATTGGCTGTGCGCCACCTGGACGTTTTTCCAGACGATGGTGACCCGATAGTCCCATCGTCCGTCCTCGGTTCCGTGGTGCATCGGTCGAGCCCCGGTTACGCGGTTGATGCGCCCCTCATCGATTTGCTTCGCGAGGACGGGGAAGTGGTTCTTGCGGAAAAGCTGAATGAACTCCTCGGCATGGCCCCAGCGCGCCTTATAGTAATACTCGACCACATACGGTTGGTCCTCGAGATGATGGTCCGCTAGTTCCGCGGCGACGGTCTTTGCATGGGTAATCGCCGGCGAGTGCCCGGCCAAATTCACGTTTGAAAGCAGAAGCACCATGACTCCTGCGCAAATCATTCTGAGTTTTCTTGGTTTCACGGCGAGTCCCTCCCGGTCGGTGTTTCGGAAGGGACATTGTAACGTAGGCCGCCCACTCCGTGGGCGGCTATTGCTTGGTCCGCCTCGCGTCTCTCGAAGAGAGACGTCGACGTATTGGGCTCACTCCGTGAGCCGAAGCTGACAGCTGATAGCTATCTAAACCACCGGTGCCACGTAAACAACGTCTTCCAACTCGGCGAGGGCCGGCAGCTGTGCAACCGCTAACCGTCCGATGACAAAGCCGGAAGACTCTGGATCATGCAAGAGCTGAAAGCCCAGGTCCTTCAGCTTTCGAAGAGCCGACGGGGTCTTCTCCAAAAGCTGGACTCGAATCAACGCCTTCCCGTTTTCGACAAAGGGGGCGTCATCGGCCGGTTGTGAAGTCCCGGCCTTTTCAATTATCGCGAGTAGCGAAAGCAGAGCCGGATGCAGCTTGGACGGGACGGGCATGGAAGGTGCCATCTCTTCCATCTCTCGCAACACCGACGAGGCAGATTCCGCTTTCGCCGTTCTTCTTTTCGCGTGACGGAAATGCGGCGCGGCGTTTGCCATGCTTTGAGCCGCAATCCTTTGGTCTTGCCGGTCGCCGAAGACTCCCTCGAAGCTGACTCCATCGGGCATTTCCACCGGAACCTCGATCCGTCGGGGAATTCCCCCTTCGGTGACGGTCAATTCTTCTACCGCCACGAACGAGGTGAACTGCGTCATCATTCTGAAATCGAGCCCCAAGCGGGTGATTTGTTCCCGGACGAACGGCGCGGGGTTGCCTCTTTGCAGACCTTGGTAGTCCTGTGCCATCAGGCTCTCGACCTTGGCTCGTGCCCATAGGGTCGCGAGTACTTCGCGGCTGGATCCAGAGGATGGGAGATGTACTGGAATCTCACGCACGAATGGCCGCCCCGCGATTTTGCCGCGCAACGTTATGGTCGAAGAGCTTCCGTGCCGATATCGACCCGTCACCACCAGCGGCTTTGCGCTGAAGAGGTCCGGGACTATTTTCGGGTAGATTTCATCAACCGGCAGTCCACCCCAATCGATCGCGATGTTCGTCAATAGCGGATTTCGAACGCGCTCGTGAAATCGGCGCGCCGCCGCGGATCCATCATCGCGAAGGGTGACGTATTCCACCTCGCCACGTCCTTGTTTCGCCATCTGGTCGAGCAAGAAGCGATTGACCGAGTTTCCGATGCCGAAGGAGAAGACCCGGGCGTTGGGGTGCCGGCGCACCTCGGCGATGATCTCCATGTCGTTTCCGACGTAGCCGTCCGTCATGAAGCACACGATACGCAGATGGGACCGTGAGTCCGAAGGGGCCAGCGCGGCGCGGATCGCTTTCATCATCTCGGTTCCCCCTCGACCCGAACGGGTCTCCAGGAATCGCCGCGCCACTCTCAGATTCTCTTCGGAGGCTGAGACCGGTTCCGGAAACAACACGCTTGTATCTCCGGCAAACGTGATCAGATTGAATCGGTCGTCGGGGTAAAGCCCATCCAGCGCCAAAGCCATGGTCTCCTTTGCCTTCTCGATTGGAAAACCGCGCATCGAACCGGAGGTATCGATTACGAAGACGAGCTCCTTGGGAGTAATTTCTCGGACAGGAGTCTTCTTCGGAGGCTGCAGAACCAGAGAGAAGAACCCTCCTCTGGCGTCGTGATGGGTCAAGATTGCGTCCTGGACACGCCTGCCGGCCACGTCGAATTCCAGGATGAAATCCCGATTGGGAATCTCCCGGTGTTTTTCCAGTCGAATCACAGCACTGTGGCGACTCGATCGATCGATCCAGACGTCATGTAGCTTTGATCTCAGACCTTCCAGTGGCACACCGGCATCGAGCAGCAACTCCATGGAAATGTCATGACCGGCACGGGTGGGAACTCTCTGCTCTGGATCATGGGAGACGGGTGGTGTGATTCGAGAAGCATCGGGGACCTGATCGGTGTTCGGCCGGGTAGTCTCGACGAATTCGATTGGGTTGCCCGGGATATAGCGGGGTCCGACCACCATCGGAAAGACAAAGCTGTAGGTGCCGTCTTCATAAGGAAGCAGCTCGACGTAGCTGATGGAAATCTGGACCTCGGCCCCCGGGAGAATGTTGGTCACCGATTGGGTGAAGATATTGGGGCGTTCCTGGTCCAGCAGCGAGGCGACCTTTCCGGCCGACCGCGCAGCTTCGTATATTGCTCTGGCCTCTTCACGACGCTTGATCCGGCCGACGACAACTCGGTCGCCGATTGTCATTGTCATGTCATCCACAGCCGCGTCTTCAGGTAATGGGAAGGTGTAAACCGCCTCGATCTTTTCGGAGTGAGGATTTCGAAATCGCTGGGTTACACGAACTCGTGCGAGCGAGCCGCTAATCTCTGCAGCTACGTCCGTGTGCTCCAGCGGGCATAGACCCTGGAGATCCGGGTCGGGGCTCGAGACTTGCAACGACCCCTGACCTGTGGATTCGAGAGCCGCGAGATTCTTACCTTCGATTCGAGCGAGCGTGGGGCTCGAACTGTAGGTCGTGAGACAGGCGAGCAATCCTATGGCGGCGAGACCTCGAACTTTCATGTCATTTCCTCTCGATTTCGGTGCCCGCACCAGCGGGTAACAATGGATGCGGTGCACCTCGATTCGAATTTCTCGAGCCGAGTAATTCGGCCCGGCTGAATCATTCAGCCTATATAGGTATGACGTTTCGCTGAGGGTGCCTTGCAGTGTTTTTATTGCAGGCGAGCGACTAAAGGAATAAGTCCCACACTATCAATTTTTTGCGGGATCCTTGGAGCCGTAGATAGGGAAGGGGGCCACCGTGCCGTCCCCTTTCGAGAGGGGTGTGATTCGGCCGACGCCTTGCTTTTCAACCTCGTCGATTCGGACGACCGAATGCATAGGAATAAAGAATCGCTTGACCCCTTTGAATTCGGTCTTCAGCTTTTCTTCGGACGGATCCACGACGACCGTCGATTGCTCTCCGAACAGAATCTGCTCCACCTCGATGAAGCCGAACAGGTTTCCTTGAGTGACGGACTTGGCGAAGACTTGGTAAACCTCGCCTTGGTTGTAAAACAGAACTTTGTACACTTGCTCGTCAGCCATCACAACCAAGATAACGCAAATGGCGCACGGGGACAAGGCATGCGCGGAGTCTGCGAAGGGACATCCCCCCCACGTTTCCTAGTTCCTTGGAAATGTAGTTCGCGAATAAGAGGAAACGTGGGGGACGTCCCTGGAGACGCCTACGTGTCTCGGGCTGCCAGCAGTCCCTCGATGTAGCGGGCCACGATGTCGGTTTCGATGTTTACGGAATCTCCTGGTTTTCGGTAGACCGAATGCTCCTGTGTGTACTGCACCAGCGAGACCGCAAAGGTGTTTGCGGTCTTGTCGATCACGGTCAGACTGGCGCCATCGATGCAGATGGGACCTTTGACCACGACGTATCGCAGCAAACTGGGAGGCGTTTCGTAGGTGACGATGACAGCGTCTTCCTCCGGCACGATGGACTGCACCGTGGCGATCCCTTCGACCACGCCGCGCACGATATGTCCGCTCAGGCGGTCGGTCGGCCGAACGGAGCGCTCCAGGTTGACGGAGTCTCCAGCCTGGAGGATGGAAAGATTCGAACGGCGGTAGGTTTCGGGCATCACGTTGAACGACATCGTCGGGTGCTCCATGCTCATGACGGTCAAGTCGACTCCGTTTATCGCGATGCTGTCGCCCAGCTTCGTGTCTTCAGCGACCCCGCCGGCTTTGATACGAAGGTATCCTGCTTCTGCCTCCAGGACTTCTCCCACTTCCTCGATGATTCCCGTGAACATGTTGCCTCCGGATGATTTGGTGGTATAGGTCCAGAATAGTATGTTTCCGCCCCTCGTTTCGAGCACAAAGCGAGCCGCAAGAAGAAATATGCGACCCGCGCAGTGGTGCCGCAAAGCAGTCCGCGGACAGGCCGGTGAGCGGTTAAATAGTTAAAAATATGGGGCTTGAGTGTTTCTTGCGTGGGTCGAAACGTGTTATTGTTCGTAGGGCGGCGTTGATTGGTAGTTCACCTATCCCGGCCGAGCAACCGATTGTTTAAATGATGCTGGCTTTTCCAGGCTCTCGAGGCGGATCGACCCCCCAAGTCGGATCCAATCACCCCAGAGCCGCCGAGCCCGATTATCCATAGACGAGGGCGGATGCGTTTGCTGTTCTTGTGTCTCTGTTCGTTCTTTTGGACGATTTTATCCCCCATGGCTTCATTCGCTGCCGCGGGAGACGAACCGTATTCCAGGTGGTCGCTTTCGAAAGCTGTCGGCATATTGAACTCTTCCCCCTGGGCCCGTCAGGAGACATTCACGAAGGTCGTCGGCGGTGTCGGGAGCGGGGTCGCGGGCGAGAAGGAGATTTACAATACGTTCTATATTCGGTTCCTCTCCGCGCGGCCAGTTCGCGAGGCCTACGCACGAATCCAGCAGATCCAGCACGGCTATGACGACATGCTTTCCGACGAGAAGGAGGAATTCGATCGGGTCACAAGATCCACGCTGGAGCTGGACGCCGGCAACTGGATCGTGGTGGCACTCGGCTTTCGATCCAACGATCCGAATGAGGAGAGTCGGGTTCGAGAGTTTTTCGAGAGCCAAACCACGGGGACGCTGAAGAATCGAGCTTTTCTGTCGACGGAGAGCTTTCCCCAGGTGGAAGTGACGAGCTATTTCGCTCCGCTGGAAAGCAGCGTGGGAGCCAAGTTTGTCTTTCCCCGGCAGGTCGATGGACAACCGATCATATCCTCCGAGAGCAAGAATCTGACTTTTGAGCTGCTCGAAGTCCCGGGAGCATGGAGTGGACGGAGCAGTGGGGACGATGATGACGATGATTCCGGTCCATCCAACCGAACCGAAGAGCCGGGCAGCCGATTGCGAGCCACCTTCGGTGTCGATAAGATGATCATTGACGGCGAAACCGTTTTCTAAGGAATCCAAGCGGCCGGCAGAGCTGGCTGCGGACGTGGGGTCTACGAGTTCAGGGAAGGGCGAGTGAAGCGATTCAAGCTGAAAATGTTTTCCATACTCCCCCTGATCGTTCTTCCTGCCTTGGTGTTTGGTGGGTCCGACAAGAAGAACGAGCAGGTGGATCCCGCAGCGAAACACGCCGAAGCGAGTGCAACGGCCACCACGAACGGAAAAGAGGACCTGCCCTGGAAGATCGATCCTGAAATTGACGACCCCGCGCTTCTCCAGATAGCAAAGTACGAAGTCGGGGTTGAAGTCGGGATTGACGAGGTGAACGAATCGCGCCCCGCCCCACTGGAGTTTCGGACCCTGGAGCAAGTGGTCAACCCCTTCACGGTGCGCAAACGAGGACGCTTCTATGGATCCTTGTATTTTTTTCACCGGAACGACAATTTCGACGCTCGGAACTTTTTCGACCCGGTGGGGCAACCACTCCCGGAGTACAAGCGAAACCAGTTCGGCATCAGCATCGGAAGTCTGGTGACGGATCGATTGACGATCTTTGGAACGTACGATGGAACCAGAATCAATCGTGGCGCAACACTGGTCTCGCATATTCCGACAGCCGCGATGAAGGCGGGAAACTTCAGCGCGCTTCCGGCCGAGATTGTCGATCCCGCGACAAGGGCGCCGTTCCCGAACAATCGCATCCCTGCGTCTCGCATTCATCCCGTTTCAGCACAAATGCTCGCCACGATTCCGGAACCCAACCGGCCGGATCCTAGCCGAAACTTTGTCAACAACCAACCGTGGATCGACAACAACGATACCCTCATGGTCCGGGTCGACTACGTCCTAAACCCGGATGAGAAGCTCTTCGGGAATTACAGGCACAAGGATTCCGAGGAAGTGGACGTACATGAGCTTCCCGCATTTGGTCTCAACGAAGTGTCCGGAACCGATAGCTTCACGCTCAACTATGCCAAGACCTTCAGTCCCAGTTTGCTCAGCACGTCGCGGATCAGTTTCTACCGGAGCACCGAGCTGCAGCTTTCGTCCAACGTGGATCAGCAAGGCTTGCTCGAGTCTCTCGGCATCGCTGGGCTGGAGCCGCTCGACGAGTTGGACGAGGGATACCCCCAGTTTGGTATCGCAGGCTACGCGTCCCTCGGCCTGAGTTCTCGAATGGAGTCGCCTCAGACTTCGTTCCGGAACTACTTCCAGTTCGAGCAAACCGTCACCTACGTTCGTGGGAATCATCAGCTCTTCTTTGGAGCGGAGTTCGAACTCCGGCAAGTCAACAACGCCCGCTCAGGCGGGCTTCGTCGAGGGCGCTTCGGTTTCGACGGAGGATTCACGGGTGACGCCTTTGCCGACTTTCTTCTGGGCTTGCCTACTTCGGCCGAAAGAGGTGTCGGGTCCGACCGGGGAGATCTGAGAAAAAAGGCTTGGAGAGCGTTCCTTCGGGACGACTGGAAGATCAATCCCAAGCTCAACCTCTCGGCCTCGTTGACTTATAACTTCAGCCCTGTCTATCATTCGGCACACGACAACATTTCGATATTCTTGCCTCTTGTGTTCGAGCCTCCAGAGGATGGAGAGCTCGTCATCGTTGGGAGCGAGCGGGCGGAAGCGCTGGGTTTGCCCGGTTTGCAGCCGGGCCACGGCGTCTATCCCGACAGAAACGACTGGGAGCCCCGTCTAGGGTTGGCGTATAGCCCCCTCGGAGACAATCGGCTGGTGCTGAGAGGGTCTTACCAGCTCAGCTACGATCCTCTCGATTCTCGGCGAGCTTTCTTCTATATGGGACGCAATTTCCCCTTCTACTACCGAGAAAAAGCTGATGCCACCGACAGCCCCGACCTGGACCTGTCCAATCCCTTCGACTCCGTGACTCCCGCGGAGCTCACGATTCGGGCGCTCGACCCTCACATGAGAACCGAGTACCTTCAGGAATGGCGCTCGTCACTTCAAAACGAATTCTTACGCAACTGGAATTTCGAACTTTCTTACTTCGGAATGAAACAGACACGGGAAAACCGGACGCTTCCGGCGAACGTCCCGCTGCCTGGTTCTGGACAGATCCAGCCCCGTAGGCCGAATCCGAACTTTGGTGAGTTTTCGATTGTTACCGGAAGTGGATCCACGCTGCAGCATGCAATGAACGTAGATGTGAGAAAGCGCTACGATGCGGGCTTTTCCCTTCAATCCGGTTTTACCTGGGTGCGCCGCTTCACCGATCTGTTCTCGGGCGATCCCCAGAATCCGCGCAACCTCATCGCGGAGCGAGCTCCCTCCACGTGGTATCCGAACAAGCGGTTTTATGCGAATTACATTCTGGATCTGCCCGTTGGAAAGGGGAAGGCTGTTTCTACCAGGTGGGCAGGGAAGTTGGGATGGGTCTTCGATGGCTGGCGGCTCTCGGGCATCACCTCGATCCAGACAGGCGATCCCTTCCATCCGATACTCCCCGGCGATTTCAACAACGACGGGTTGACCCGGGACCGACCCGACCGGATCGGGTCGGGGATGCTGGATCCGTCCGTGAGTTCGATTGATCAGTGGTTTGCGGTGGACGATTTCGCCGTGCCTCCGCCTTTGGGCTTCGGAACATCCGGAAGAAACATCTTGCTGGAACCCGGCGAGCACACCTGGGACATCAGCATCATCAAACGTTCCCAGGTGTCGGACAACGGGGATCAGATCGAGCTCCGAGTCCAGCTTTTCAACGCCTTCAACCATACCAATTTCGAACGGCCGGACCGGACTCTTGGCACCACAACCTTTGGCCAGGTATTCGGCGCAAAGGACGCCCGCGAAATCGAAATCGCGTTGAAGTACACCTTCTGAACTCCGTGCGTGATAGTTGGCAGGACGGTGTCACAGAGACCCGCCGCGTGCTCTCGGCACCCCTATCTACAAGCCCTTTCGGTGGTTGCTTTTTCGCCTGCGGCGCTTTAGGCTAGTGCGATTCCAAACGTGAGCCATTCAACACTACCGAGATTGTCGACCTTTCTCATCCGAACTACAGTCGTGGTTTGCCTCCTCGGTTCCGCCTATGGGCAACAGAGGGAATGGATTGGTGCGGATGGATCTCTTGTTCCGTATCGGTCGGACGCCGAGGTATTGGAGTTTTTGCGGACGGCCGTCGTGGTTTCCGCAAACGAGCTGGCCGAAGGCGTGACGGGCGTACGCAAGGTGTTGCTGAAAAAAGGCTCGGTAAGAATGCACGGTGTTTTTCGTCATCGGAGAGAACGAAAAACCGTCACCTTGCCGTCGGGGCGCCAACTCGACCTTCGAGACGACTGTCGCTACGAGGTCGCGGCCTATCAGCTCAGTCGTCTGATCGGACTCGACAACGTCCCCCCTGTTGTGGAGCGGACCTGGAAGGAGCAACTCGGCACGTTGCAGGTATGGATCGAAGCCTCTCACATGGAGAAAGAGAGAAGGCGAGAGGGAGCCGAACATCCGGACCCGGAACAACTACGTCGGCAGTATCAGATGATGGGTATCTTCGACAATCTGATCCATAACGATGACCGCCACGAGGGCAACATATTGCTCGACAGCAACGGTAAGCTGTGGATGATCGACCATACTCGAGCGTTCCGGACTTTCGAGGAGCTGTCGGCGCCTGTGTTCGTGGTGAGGTGCGAGACCGGCTGCTGGAATAGACTGCGAAGTCTTGATGTCACTGTCGTCCGGGAAAAGCTGGAACCCTATCTGGAACCCGCGGAGATCGAGGCTCTTCTTGTCCGCCGGGAGCTGCTGATCGAAGCCATCGAGGACCTGATTGAAGAGCTTGGGGAATCGGAGGTGTTGTTCTCCGTTTCTCATTATTGAAGAGCTGAGGAATCGGAGGTATTCTCCGTTTCTCATTATTGAATGGCGGTACGCGTGTCGAGTGCCGCTATGATTCAGCGAAACGATTCCAAAGAAACCCGTGAAGAGATCCGCAGTCCATCGACCACCCAACCGTATAGGCCGACAATGCCGCTAAGAACTCTCCATCGCGTATTTGTGTTCGGGATTACCGGGGTTGTCCTGCTCGCTTTTGGTTGCACAGAGCCGGACAGCCTCCAGCAGCGAGTACGCCAACTTCGTGCCGAGATAACAACCCCTCCGACCTCGGCTGACAATTTTCAAACCCGTCTCGAGACGATGGAGGAGTGGTGGGACGACCTGTCGGTTCGCGGCCGGCTCCGGATCCCGACGATTGTGGTCATCGAATTCGAGAAGCTGCGCATGGATCGCGGCTTTACCGAAGACGCGCCCGCCCTGATGGAACAGGTTGTCGCGGTTCCTTCATTCGCCGAGGATCATGGGGATGAAGTGGGCAGTCTGGTCCGCGTCGACAGTAACGAACTGGTTGCCAACGAATTCACCACCGTTGTTCTCGAGTACACCGTGGGTGAGGTCGAGATCGGTGCCGGTGGAATGCTTCGAGCCGGACAGCGCTATTCGGCCAATACGCTCCAACGTCTTCAGAATACCGATCCGACCGCCGACGCATTTGTTTCGTTCGAGGTGACAAGCGACGCAAAGACGGAAGCGACTCGCGTGTTGTGGCAGGGTCTGTTCAACAGTCTCTTTAGCACTGAGCCTGCCCCGGCGCTAGGCGTTGTCGAGGGATCGCTGAAGGAGGGGGATAAGGTCCGCGTCACGTTAGGCGACCGCTCGGGAGGGAGCCGGGGTCTTCGAATGCCTCCCCGTGATGCCGACGATTTCCGTTTCGCGCTCCAGATGGACCCCACCGGCTCGGGCACCTTCGTCTTGGCAGACTTCGTGTCGACTCGTATACGGGGTAGTGAGCCAAAGAACCTCCGCGCGATCGTTCCCTCGGTGGTTGAGACCGGTGAATCCTTCCGGCTTCGGATTGCCGTGGAAGATCGTTACTTCAGTCCGGCAAGCTACCCGGGAGGGGAGTTCACGGTACGGCTGGAGGACGAGGTTGTCGGGTCGATCCGTATCGCTGCCGGGCGATCGGAAGGAGAACTGGGTAATATCCGCTTGGATCAGCAAGGCGGCCATCGTTTCGAGGTGGCCAGCCCTGACGGTGAGCTGAAGACGCTGAGCAACCCCGTCCTCGTCGAGGCCAACCCGCAGCAGAGGATCTTCTGGGGCGAGCTCCACGGGCACTCGGGGTTGGAAGACGGGACCGGTACCGTGGCGCGTTATTACGAATATGCGCGTGACGTGGCCTTCCTGGATTTTGGCTCGTTGACGGGACATGATGTGACCCTGACCCCGCCAGGCTGGGATGAGATTCGTCGCGAGACCGAGGCAGCGAATCGGTCCGGGTCGTTCGTCGCTTTCATGGCCTATGAATGGACGGTGGAATGGTCCAGCGCCGGGCATCACAATGTATTCTTCCGGAACGATCCCGGGCGCTACGCGACCTACCGGGAGGCGATCGACAAGGGCCCATTCTATGAAAAACTCAGGGAGATCAACCAGGCGGAGAACATTCTCGTCATTCCTCACGCGCACAACCCCGGCAACTGGAACGTGAGCGACGGCGAGCTCGAGCGGCTGGTCGAAATATATTCGATGCACGGCAGCTTCGAATTTTTCGGTCAACGATTTCTGGATCGCGGCTATCGAGTCGGGCTCATTGCCGCGAGCGACGACCATACCGGGCATCCCGGCAATGCCCCGGCTTCTGTTTCCGTCAGAGGAGGACTCGCGGCGGTCTATGCCGGCGGACTCGACAGAGACTCGATCTGGGAAGGTTTGCGGAATCGTGCGACATATGCCACGAGCGGGAAGCGTCCCGTGGTGAAGGTTTCGGTCGACGGTCGCCCCGTGGGACAATCCGTTCCGCTCGGAACGATCCCGACCTTCAGTCTTCGGGTCCTGGGAACGGCCGCCATCGATCGGATTGACGTGATCGGGAACGGCAAGGTCCGTTACAGCCAGGAGTATCTGTCGCCGGACGAGAAAAACCCCGAAGCGCTCCAGATCATGTTTCATTCCCCCACTGATCCGCCCGGCGAGGAAAGAAATCGTCCGCTCCCCGCGGTGAATTGGCGCGGATGGATTTCCGTCGAGCGAGGCAAGATCCGGTCTATGGTACCCCTCGGCTCCGATATCTTTACCGATCAATTTCACCAGGACGGAGAGCGCAAAATATGGTTCTCGTGCAAGACACGGGGCGATCTTGACGGCGTTTTGCTCACGCTGGACCGCGCGAGCGCAGATACCGAAGTCACGGTTGCGATCACGGAAGAGCGCCCGAGAGATCAACCGATGGGACGCTCGCCCGGATTGCGACTCCCGATTGAGCCGCCTTCTCAGACTCCGCTCGAGCAGATTCGATTCACGCTGGCCGAAGTGGGTACACGGGCGAAATTCAACCTCACCCCGGAAAGAACCGTCTTTGCACGGCTCGCCAAGGCAAAGGGAGACTGGGACGTATCGTTTGACTATCGACCCCACGAAGCCCCGGAGCAGAACGATTACTTTTACCTACGGATCGTGCAGGTCGACGGCGAGACGATATGGACGAGTCCAGTGTGGGTCGGTGCCGAGCGCTGAGGCGCACGGCAGCATAGAGCTTTCAGCGATCAGCTTTCAGCGCTGACTGGCGCAACGCGCCAGTCAGGAACGTAACTGCGCAGCGCACCGTAAAAAAACGCGGTTTTTGACGATTACACGCATAGCAGCAGATCCGCGAGCAGTTACTTAACAGGCTGATGAAAAATCCGGTTTTGTGCCGAGATTGTTTCCGAACATGAACTTCGGCATCGATTGACTCTATTTTGGCAGGGGATATGAGGGTCTGGATTGGCACGGCGCATGCGTTAGGCCGCTCATCAAATGCTCGGACGAAGTCCACCCTGCTCCAATCACGGCTTTGCCTCCATCAGGTTTCTCATCCGGACAAGGTTGTAGGCAGCCACTCCGAAAGTGAACATCCAGCCGACACGGTCCACACCACGATGTCTTGTCTTACGCAACATACCCACAGTTTTCAGCCAACCAAAGATCTCCTCAACCCGCTTGCGTTTTCTCTGACTGACGGCGTAGCCCGGATGGCGGGTCGTTCTCTCGTCAATGGCGCTCCTACGGTTTTTGTTATTCTGCGCCACGTGTGGAGTCACCTTGCGACGTCGACTCTCTCTGATAAATGCTTTCGTGTCGTAGGCCTTGTCTGCACCTACGGTAATTTGATTTCTGCCGGGCAGATCGTCAAGCATATCCAGCGCAGCTTCCCGTTCTGCTGTTCCCGTTGCCCGCGTGACCCGCACATTCACCGCAAGACCGTTTCGGTTTTCCATCGTGACATGGCCCAGGTAGCACAACTTCGACTGCTGGCCTTTGGCCTTTTTGTACAGACGGGCATCTGGATCCGTCGTCGACTGATGCGTATCATTCGATCTCTTCTCACCCTTGAAATCCACCGTTGGATTTCCAGAACCATCCGTCGGCTTGCTGGGGCGGCTACCTTTCTTCTTGAAGCTCTTCTGTCCTGCCCATGCCTCTACCAGGGTCCCATCCACTGTAAAATGCTCGTCCGACAGGATGCTCTGAGCACGGGCGTGGCAAAGGACGCGTTCAAAGAAGGCCCTGGCGATGTCTCCCTCCAGAAGTCGGTCCCGATTCTTGCTGAAGACGGTCGCGTCCCAGATCGGATCATCCATGCTCAAACCAACGAACCAACGGTACAGAAGATTGTAGTCCAACTGCTCCATGAGCATCCGTTCGCTCCGGACCGAGTACAAGACCTGAAGCAACAAGGCTCGGAGCAACTTCTCCGGAGCCACCGAAGGACGGCCGACTTTTGCGTAAAGAACCTCGAATCGAGGCGACAGTTCTTGCAGAATGACATCGACCATGGTTCGAATGGATCTCAGCGGGTGTTCGTTCGGCACTCGTTTCTCGGCCGAGATGTAGCTGAACATCCCGTCTTGCTTTTCGTCCGGTCCGCGCATCGGTTTCTCCTCGAAGGAATCATCAATAAGAGGGTTCATATTGAAGATGCACGAAAACCGATTTAGTTGGAGTTTTTCAGCATCCTGTTAAGAGCTACTCGCGCCGCTCGTACAGTTTTCGTAATCATAACTAGTGTTAAACATACGCCTCGGCTTAAACCGGGAAGAAAACGGCAGTTAGCTGATAGCTCTAAGCTGACAGCTGAAAGCTACTAAAGTTGACCCAGATAGCCGTGTCGTCGCCGACGAGGGTCTCGTCATCCGCCGTCGGATGGATCTCGAAGCGACTCAGTGCCCAGCTTCTACGGGGCGTAGTGGATCCAGATCGGACTTCCCCAGGCCATCTCCGCATCGTCCTGAATGGCGCGGACGTAGTAGTAATGGACGCCGGGTTTGACGTCCTGGTCGCGATACCGCAGGGCGGTCGACTTCCGGTTGGGGTTGGCGGAATAGACGACTTTTTCGTCCTTGATGATGTCGATTTGACTCACCTTACTGGTTCCGATGATCCGAATGTTCAGCGCGGGAATCTGGGAGGTGGTGAACTCCTCGCCCATGAAGTGGTTCCCCGCTCGGTAGTCGAGAATGATGTTGTCAGTGGCTCCGTAGGTGTGCCGTTTCTTGATCGCCTCGATGATGGCTTCCCTGGTTGGCTCTTCGGTGAAGACCATGGCGTAGGAGATATGGGTCGACCAGTGATCGGAGCTGGCAATCGTTCCGAGCCGGTATCCTTTCCGATAGGCGTGCCAGACAAACCCCGGTTCGCGGAAGTCGTCGAAATCCTCCGGGGATCGGGGGGCGCGCGGTGCCCCGGGTGTCTCGTACGAGACCCGGGCCCCCTGATAGATCTCGACCACGGGCTCGACTTCGGGGTCATTGTCGCTCCAGTCGGTCCCTCCAATGGATCCCGTGGTATGCGGGATCGAGATGCCGCCGGTTTGTCGGAGGGATTCGAAAAGGAGCTTGGTATCGTTTTCGACCAGCTGTCGCGGGTTGCCGACAACCCCGGGGCGGGGTCCGTTGAAAGTCGGTTTGGTGAAAAACGACACCAGTGGGATCCCACGACGGGTATGAAAAATATTGCGGTGCCCCCCGGGCCATTGGACGCTGCGCTCGTAGCCATACAGGGTCGTGAATGCAGGTGGGACGTAATAAAGGTCGTTGCTCTTTTCGATCAGCCACCACCAGTATTCGTAGTCGCCGCCGGAGTTGTGATCGGTGACGCCGCCAAAGTCCATCGCTGCCGCGTCGAGCACGTAGCGGTAGAAATCGAACAGGGAGCCGTCCCTGTACCCGCCATTGTCCAATGAGAACTCTGTATGACGGTGTAAATCGGCCCGAAGAATTCGGGTCTCGCTTCCGTCGATAAAGGTCCGATAGGAGCGAATGGCTGCTACATCCGCGTGCCCCTCAGGAGTTTCGACGGCCGCAGGCTCACGCCAGGCAACCAATTCCGGATTGCCCGAACCCGTCATGGCGGGAATCCGCCCGCAGTAAACGTTGTCGATAACGGGCTGGTAAGGACTTCGGTACGAGCGCTCGTCGGTCGGCCAGACGACCCAGAACTCTCCATCCGGTGCAAACGCGGCGGCGGAACGGGTGGAGATTCTTCCTCGGCTAACCGGGAGAGTCCATACTTCCGACCAGTGGTCCCCTTCGTAGAAAACAGCCGCCTGCTGCCACTCGACCGTGGGACGGGCGCCCAATCCCCGGGACCAGTCGCCGATAATATCCCAACGGTGAAATGTCAACGCCAGCCTTCCTGAAGCCGGATCCACGGCGAGCTGAGGGTAATCGTGGTTGTCGATTCCAGCCCGAGCCAAAGCGTCCCGAATATCGACGGCGGGAGACTTTCTCTCGGTGCCTTCGAAGATAGTCACATTGAGCTTGCGAGTGTCGTTGAGACGCGTGCCGGGACCGGCGCTGGTTTTGACCCACTTCTCCCATCCACCGCCGCGCCAGGCACGATTCTCCGTGGCCCCCGTGTCTTTTCCCCAGTTGACTCCTGCCTCGTTCCAGGCGACCCATACACCTCCCTGCAGATCGACTGCCACGGAGGCGTGCGCCTCGAGCAACGGTGTGTTGGCAACGGCGACCTCCGGTCCGAGTGTGCCGTTGTCATAGGTTCGCAGATAGACATCGTAGTTGCCGTTCCGATAGCTATCCCAGACGACGTGGGCCTTGCCGTCGGCGTCGACGGCCACACGGGGTTCCCAATCATTTGCGGGATGGTCGGTGATCTGTACTTCGCCCGACCAGAACTCCCCGTCATAGTGACGCAGGAAGATGTCAGAGTTGTCCCCGTGGAAGCCTTGCCACACGATCCACAGGTCGCCCATGGAATCGGAAACGAAGTGATGATCGACATCGGGAAAGGGATGCGAGCTGAGTCGGGCGGGGGAAAGCCAGCGGTTCTCCTTCTCATCGAGGGCCCGGGCGTAGACGTCGAAGTTGCCGTCGACTTGCTCGGACCAGGCGATCCACGGGCGCGATCGAGTGAGTGCTATTGTTAGTTGAAATTCAATGAAAGGAAAGCGGCTCCAAGAGTGGTAGATTTTTGTTTTTGTCCGAAAACGAAGTCAACCAATTCTCAAGGAGCCACTATGAAGAAGATTCTACCAAACGGCAATACGTCGAAGCAAAAACGATCGTCAGGCGAGACACGATTTCTCGCAACCAATGATCAGCTCAACGAACTTGATGCACGTATCGAGCTCATCCAAGCGTTGATACCGCTGGGATTGCGAGCCGTCCAGGACAGCCTTGAAGATGAAGTCAACCACCTCGCTGGGGAGCGCTATAGCCGAGCCGGCGGCGATTCCAACCTTCATCGATGGGGATCGCAAAGGGGTTCAGTGTACCTGACAGATCAGAAGATTCCAGTCCGTGTTCCTCGAGTCCGAGATACTGATCGGAGTTGTGAGGTACGGTTGAGAACATATCGGCGGTTGCAGCAACCCAGGAATATGGACGAGGGCCTTTTGAAGAAGGTAATCAACGGATTATCGTGTCGCAATTATCGGGAGTGCGCTGAGGCGGTTCCCGAGGCCTTTGGCATGTCGCCATCGAGCATCTCGCGCCGTACCATCCAAGTGACAGCTCGAAAACTGAAGGAGCTGCAGGAACGATCTCTTGCAGGATACGATTTTGTTGCTCTCTTTCTGGACGGCAAAAGCTTTGCATCGGAGCAAATCCTGATTGGATTGGGAGTAACCATTGAGGGTGAGAAGATCATCTTGGGGTTCCTGCAGGCCAGTACCGAAAATGAACGAGTGTGTACGGACTTTCTCCGAGGGCTGTTACAAAGAGGGCTTTGCCATGATGAGGGCCTGATGTGCGTTATCGATGGGTCCAAAGGATTGCGAAAAGCCGTCCAGGCGGTATTCGGCAACCGGGCGGTCGTGCAGCGCTGCCGATGGCACAAGCGTGAAAATGTATTGTGCTACTTACCCAAGAGCAAACAGGGAACCTTTCGCAAACGATTGCAGGATGCCTATCAAAAGCCAACCCTGAGAGAGGCAGAAAAAGCGCTTCTAAGGGTCCGAAAAGAACTATCGCTGCTGAACCAGTCAGCAGCAGCCAGCTTGGATGAGGGTTTCGAAGAGACTCTCACCCTTCACCGGTTGGGCCTGGCAGAGGAACTCCGGGAAAGTTTCTCTACCACGAATTGTCTCGAGTCCATCAATGCGCAGCTTGGACAAAGAACCGATAAAGTGGATTACTGGAAAAACAGCAACCAATTACATCGCTGGGTAGCTACGGCATTGCTTGAGATCGAGCCGAGACTCAGGAAGGTCCGTGGCTATCGGCATCTGCCGAGGTTGCGTCGTTCCTTAAAAGCGCGCTTTTCAAAAGCCGTGGAGGAACGAATTGCGTAAATACCACGGGAGCCGCTCTCCAATTTCAACTAAAAATGGGATTGACTCGGCGCGATCGAGCGTCCAGAGCTACTTGAGGTCGCCAGACATCACCGGAGGTGCCAGGGACCCGGGTAAAGGTCCGCCAGCCGTTATTGAACTTGGAGATACGGATCTCATCGGCCTGACCGGAGTAGGATTGCCATACAGCATAGGCCAGACCGCCATCGGCCACGGCGATCGAGGGGTAATCGTCGTTTCGGTCGTTGTCCGTGAGCTTTTCCACTGGGAGCAGTCGCGTGACCCGCACCTTCGAATTCAAAAAGGGCACATCTTGATGGTAGCCCAGCTCCGAGATTCGAAAGGCGAAGTTCCCCTCGGAGGTTTCGACGGCGATTCGTGCCGTCGGCCCGGCCTTGCCATTGAGGATGAATCCTTTTTTTACCGGGGCTCGGACTCGATTGTCCCGGGTTCGGCGCAGGTCGAACGTGTTCAGCGAGAGGCGATCCGATCCGTAGAAGCGCCAGGGCTTCATTTCCGCAACATCCACTCCTTCGGTAACCACGGTCCCGGTCCAACGCTCGGGGCCCGGTGTCTGGAAGTCGAACTCGATGCGTACCGACAATGCCTCGCTGGGGGTGGATGTTTCCTGGATTGGAGGAATCCGTGGAGAGGATCGTATGCCGATTGCAACCGCTCCCGTTGTCGCGAAGGACAGGACCAGTATCCAGATCCTCTTTTGCCGGACTCTCGTCTTTTGGTTCATGCCGTGGATCGCTCCTATGTGTTTTAGCTGTCTGCGCGAGACGCCCTCACTGGACGCGTCTCTAGGGGGTGTACTCGACCCAGATAGGGCTTCCCCAGGCCATCTCCCAGTCGTCCTGGATCACGCGGACGAAGTAATAGCAAGGTCCCACGACCGGGTCCTGGTCTCGATAGGTGACGTTTACTTCCCTTTGGTTCGGGCTCGAGGAGTAGACAACCCTTTCGTTTCGGATGATTTCGAGATCGGCAATCGGTGTCGTGCCGACGATGCGGATCTCCATGGCCGGCACCTCGGAGGTGGCAAACTCCTCTCCCATGAAGTGCTCTCCCATCCGGTAGTCGAGGATGATGTTGTCGGTCGCGCCGTATGTGCGTCGGTTCCGGATGGCCTCGAAGATCGCCTCCCTGGTCGGCTGCTCGGTGTAGACCATCGCGTAGGAGATGTGCGTCGACCAGTGGTCGGAGCTGGCAATCGTGCCGATGCGATAACCCTTCCGGTAGGCGTTCCAGACGAATCCCTCTTCTTGCAGGTCTTTGATCGGAAAATCCGCGATGGTTCTGGGCGCGCGAGGGGCTCCCATTTTTTCATACGAGAGCCGGCCCCCCTGATAGATCTCCACGACCGGTTCGACCTTTGGGTCGATCGTTTCCTTCCAGTCTGTTCCGCCATGAAGCGAACCGGTTGTGTGCGAGATGGCCAGCCCCCCCGACTGTCGCAGCGATTCATACAGAAGCTGGGTGTCGTTTTCCACCAGTAGCTTGGAGTTGGCGCCAATCCAGGGTCGCGCGTTCCCCAGGTCGGTCTCCGTAAAGAACGAGACCACCGGGACGCCGCGGCGCGTGTGAAAGATGTTGCGGTGCCCTCGGGGAAAGGTCACGCTGCGTTCATAAGCGTAGAAGGTCGTGAAGGCCCGCGAAATATGGTACAGATCACAGGTCTTCTCGATCAGCCACCACCAGTACTCATAGTCGCCGCCGGAGTTGTGATCGGTGACGCCGCCGAAATCCATGGCGGCCGCATCGATCATGTAACGGTAAAAGTCAAACAACGAGCCGTCACGCAGTCCGCCGTTGTCTCCTGAAAGCTCGGTATGGCGATGAAAGTCCCCTCGGACGATCCGGTTCTCGACTCCGTGAATGAAGGTTCGGTAACCACGAATGACGGCGACGTCATTCGATTCGTCTTGATGCACCACCGGAGTCTCCACCGGCGGCGGTTTCGTTGCCGGATGGAGCGCGAGCTGTTTGGCCGCGCCCGGGAGGGGAATTCGAGTTGCGTAGACGTTCGATTCTCGTGGCTGGTATGGGCTCCGATATAGCCGTCCCTCGGCCGGCCAGATCGTCCACAAAGCTCCACTCGGCGTAAAGGCGGCCGAAGACCTCACAGAAGGCCGAGCCCAGCTTTCCGGCATCGTCCAGAGCCTGGACCACCGGTTCCCTTCGTAAAAGAGTACGGCTTGTTCCCAGTACACCTGTGGCCGCGCTTCGAAGAAGCGCTCCCAATCCCCCACCCACCTCCAGCGGTGGAACAGAAGGGCCACGCGCCCCGAATCAGGATCGACGAACAGTTGTGGGTAGTCATGATTCTGGATGCCTGATTCTGCCAGGACGGCTCTCAGTTCCTGGACAGGTGCCATGCGCTCACCATTGCCGAGAACTACGAGATTCATTCTGCGAGAGTCGTTGAGCCGCGTACCCGGAAAGCCCGGGTCCTTGATGAACCGGTCCAGTCCCAGGTTGAGCCAGTTCGGGTCATCGGTCGCTCCAGTATCTTTGCCCCAGTTGACGCCGGTCTCGTCCCAGGCCACCCAGGTTCGCCCCTGTTTGTCGACGGCCACGGACGCATGGGCTTCGAAGAGTGGAGTTGCGGCCACCGCCACTTCGGGGCCCAGCGCACCGTTGTCATAACTTCGCAGATAAACATCGTAGTTGCCGTTGCGATAGCTGTCCCAGACGATATGCGCTTTTCCGCCCGTGTCTACCGCGATCCTGGGCTCCCAGTCATTGGCCGGGTGGTCGGTGATCTGAACCACCTTGGACCATGAGGAACCGTCCGTGTGGCGGAGAAAGATGTCGGAGTTGTCGCCGCGAAAACCTTGCCAAACGACCCAGAGCCGGCCGGCGGAATCGGCAATGAAGTGATGGTCGACGTCGGGGTAGGGGTGCGAGCTGAGGCGGACCGCGGGCAGCCAGCGGTTTTCCTTTTCGTCGAGGGCACGCGCGTACAGGTCGAAATTGCCGTCGACCTGTTGGGCCCAGACTATCCAGGGTCGCGACCGATTGTCGAGTGCTACCTGAGGCCGCCAGACGTCGCCGGAGGTGCCGGGCACGCGAGTGAAGGTGCGCCAGCCGCGATCGAATTTGGAAAGACGAATCTCGTCGGCCTGCCCGGAGTACGATTGCCAGACCGCATAGGCCGTATTCTCATCGGCGACCGCGATGGAAGGATAATCGTCGTCGCGGAAATTGTCGGTCAGCTTGTCTACCGGAAGCAGCCGCGTTACCTCGATCGCTCCATCCAGAAACGAGGCACTCTCATCGAGCTCCAACTCGGCAACGGTCACCGAAAACGAACCGCGATCCGTGGAGACTCGCACGCGGGCGCCACTCCCGCTCCGGCTTTTTGCCTGGATCGTGATGCCCTTCTCCAACGGTTCCTGGATTCGACGATCCAGCGTCCGGTGAAGCTCGAAGCGATTCAGCGAGAGCTGGTCTTTATTGTAAAAGTGCCACCCCTTGGCCTGGACCGCGGTCGCGTTTTCAACCCCGATGGTGCCTGCCCATCGTTCATGCTCTTGGAAGTTGAACGCAATCCGGACGGAGAGAGCTTGCCGCTCGGCGGCAGGTTCCCGGTCTTGCGGGGTGCGTCCGTAGAGGATGGTCGAGCTTGCACCAGTGCCCAGCCATACCACGAGAAGTAGGAGGATTCGTCGTGATATCATGTCGCCTTTCTTATCAAAAGAGTCTGAAATGATCTAGGAAAATGATATAAGCGGTTTCAGTCATACATAATGACTAGTAATAACTAGGGACGTTTTCCACGTTTTCGCTTCTCATGCGTCTCGCGGCGCGAGATGCCTACCTATGACTTGGATCGATTGGACCATCATTCTTCTCGCAAACGGCGCGATCATCGCGTTTGGCTTCTTTGTTTCGGGCCGCCGCATAGATCGCAGGGAATGGTTTGTTGGAAACCGATCCCTGCCTTGGTACGTCGTCGGGCTGTCCGTGTTTGCCACGAGTGCCGACAACTCCGATTTCGTTTCCGTGGCGGGTATGACCTACAGCGAAGGAATTCACGTGGTTACGCTGTACACGGTGGGGTCTGCCGTCAGTATGGTTCTGGTTGCCTTTTTCGTGGTGCCCGTGATGTACCGCGCCGGACTGTATACCAACGCCGAGTACCTGGAGCGCCGGTTCGGGCCCGCGACACGGTTGATCAGCGTACTGGTACAGGTGCAGTATCGCACGTTGCTCATGGGGCTGATGATCTGGTCCATGTTTTTGCTCTTGCGCGAGCTGACCGATCTCTCGTCTGGGGCAACGTGGATTCTGCTGGGAAGCCTTGCCCTTCTCTCATGGGGATACACGGCCGTGGGTGGCCTGCGGGCTGTGGTCTTCACCGACGCGCTCCAGTGCCTCCTGATCCTGGCGGCAGCGGCAATCGTATTTTGCAGCGCCTGGGCTGCATCCGGCGGGTGGGATAGTGTCGTCGAAAAGTTCGACGTAATGGCCCAAGGCGAAAACGCAGACGAAACAAGTCCGGTCACGATGGCCCAGGGTCGACTCACTCACATTGGCGGATATCGCGGAGCGTCCGGACACACAGATTCCTGGGCAATTGGCCTCGCATGGATCATCACGGCTTGCGGTTACTGGATCGTGAACCATTCGCAGACCATGAGGCTGTTTGGTTGCAGATCCGTTTGGGACGTCCAGATGGCCACCGTGATGGGTACGGGTATTACCATGGCCGTGGGGGTCCCGGTGGCCATGCTGGGGGTGATGGGGAGAGCTCTGGAAGGACAGCTGGCTCGTTCGGACGAGATCTATCCACTCCTGATCGATCGATTTGTTACAGGCTGGGGCATGAAGGGTCTGGTGGTCGCCGGGATCGTGGCTGCCGCCATCAGTACGTTTGATTCCTTGGCCTCGTCGCTCTCTGCGTTGTTCACGCATGATGTGTATGCTCGGTGGTGGGCGCCGGATCGGTCCGAGCGGCATTATGTTTGGGTGGGACGCCTGTCGGCGCTCGGCCTTCTCGTGCTCGCGTTTGCCTGCGTTCCCTTTATAGCCTCGAAGCCCTTGATGCTTCAGGCCTTTCGTACGGTGATCTCGGTGCTGGTCCCGCCTCTTTTGACCATTTACCTGGTTGGGACGCTGACGAAAGCGCCGCGCCGGTGCGGGCTGGCCGGGATTGGGGCAGGCGGTAGCTATGGAATCGTCGCATTCCTGGACCGGGAGTTATTAGATGCGGCATGGCTGCCGGACTGGTTCACGGGGCAATGGCCGGCGTTCGGCTGGTCGGTTGCCATCACCGCCGCGATGTGTTTGTTGCTGAGTGTTGGGTCTGATCGGTCTCAGCACCGGCGGCCACTCTCTATTGATTCAGTCGCCGTCGACTCGACACAAGAGCATCCTTTTGCTGGTGTCGTGCCCATTTGGGCAGGTCCTCGCCTTTACGCAGGCGCACTTGTCGTGGTTGCCGCTCTGACTTTCGTCGGTCTCGTGTGAGGCCTCCGGATCCATGTCAAGCCGAATTGTGCCATCCAGTGAGACGAAAGAAAGGAGACGCAAAAGAGGGAATTGGCCTTACAGGGAGTATTCGGTTGCAAACTCGATCAGGCGTGAGTCCAGTCGATGATCCGTTGGCGAAGCTTTATCGCCACGTCACGGTATTTTGGATCATAGTAGAGATTTCGAGTTTCAGCCGGATCCTCAACCAGATCAAACAGAGAGCCGTCGGGTCCATACACAGGGTCTTGAGGATAATGAACCGACATGTTCCATTCGTCAGTGCGGATCATTCGTCGGATCGTACCCGCCGGCTCACCCGCCAGCCACTGCATGGAGGACTCTGCCCCCGTATAGATTTCGCTGAAGACGGCGTCATGCGGGTTTGATTCGGTTCCCTTCATTGTGGGGCCCAGGCTTTTGCCTTCCATATCAGAGGGAATGGGAACCCCGCACAGATCGAACAGAGTAGGGGCCAGATCGATGGACTCCACAACCGCGCCGACCTTCTTCCCTTCTGTCACTCGGCCCGGAAAGGAGAAGATAAAAGGAATCCGGGCGGATTCATGGTAGAAGGTCCCCTTCTGGTAGAGCCCATGTTCTCCGAGAAGCGCCCCGTGGTCGCTGGAAAGCACCACGATAGTATTGTCGGCGACCGGCGATGCCGCGAGCGCGTCGAGCAAACGGCCGATCTGATGATCCACAAATGCGGCCAGCCCGTAGTAGCTGGCCCAGGTTGCCCGTCGTTGCTGTTCGTTGAACTGGTCCTGGAAAGACCGGCGCCTGGCGTAGCGCGACCCGTCGTTGAGCTCGTCGATCGAGGGTGAGGGAATGGGCATTTCCTTCGGATCGAACATCGTGTCGTAAGGCTTTGGCGGAAGAACCGGGGTATGAGGTGACCGCAGCGAGAGCCGGAACAGAAACGGCTCCTGAGCCTTGTTGTTCAAATAATCAATAGCGGCATCGGTCCATTTGGCCGAGGTGGTCTCGGACGGGGGACCTGGAAACGTGCCTGCAAATATAGCCGGTACGGCGGGGTGGAGGACCACGCCGAATTCCTTGGGGTCGAGGTCCTTCCGGAGTCCGAACAGGAAGGCGTAGTCCGACTCGCGAACTTGGAGGTTCTCCTGAAATCCCGACCGGGGCGCTCCGTGGTGTAGCTTGCCGACGGTGGCGGTCTGGTACCCGTGCTCCGCCAGAATCTCGGGAAACATCTTGTGTTGCGGGCCTTTGCCGATGATGCCGAGCTCGTTGGCCAGCTGGGTGAAGGCCACGTTTCGGCCAAAACTCCTTGCCGCCTGCGGCGGCAAGTTCTCGCCAAACCTCTCTTTTAGTCTTGCTATGCCCCGACCGCCCAGCGTTTCGATTCTCTTGTCGTACTGATCCCTTCCCATCTTCTCGATTGCTTCGCCCATCTGCCGACGGTGCCAGGAAGTGAAGTTCAGACGGTAGCCGTTATTCAACACTTCACAGGTATGGGCATACTTACCTGTCAGAGTCGCGGCCCGGGAGGGAACGCAGATGGGACTCTGTACGAAGGCATTTTCGAAAAGAACACCCCTTCGAGCCAAGCGATCGATGTTTGGAGAATGCGCCCACGGACTTCCGTAGCATCCCAATGTGTCGACGCGGTGCTCATCGGTCATGATCCACAGGATATTCGGGAGCTCTGGCGATTGGGGAACAGCTTTCCGTTGATCCGCAAGAACCGCCGTGGCAGCGGCACCTCCGATGCGGCCCATGAATCGACGTCGCGTGGTTTCGGTTTTTCGACTCATTGCAATAGTTGGATCTAGCTTATAACATTTGCCCCATTCTTCAATAAGATACGCACGTCCCTCATCGAGTGGCCATTGGGAGCGATATGAAAAAATATCCTCGACGCTTCACAGGTTTCGCCCTTTTTGCAATTGTGGGAATGATTGCCACAGCCGCCTCGGCACATTGGAAGTTTACAACGCGCTGGGAACAGTCGATCCATACCATCTCGGTAAACTACCGCCGGAGCGCCGGGGAAATAGACGGTATCTACAGAGACTACTGTGGCGGCGCCACTCTATCGGCGAACCCCGAGAAGATCCGGCCCTTCCTCGAGCAGATCGATGCATCGCTTCTTCGCATTTGGCTGTTGAGGCCGCCGAACTTTTTCACCGGCACGACGCGCGAGGACGCCCAGAATCCTGAAAAGTACAACTTCACAGAGATCGACCGACTGGCGGCGGCTGCCGATGCCATGGGACTCGAGTTGTTTCCCACCCTGGCGATTACTCCTACCAGTCTATCGGGCGATAGGGGCTATCGCGGTCCTCCGAAAGACTTGGAGGTGTATGCGGAGGTGATTCGCCGGGTGGTTCTTCATCTGACCCAGGGCTGGGCCGATGGTTTCGAGTACCAGATCCGATACTGGGATATCTGGAACGAGCCCAACTTGACCGAGCTTCCCAGCAACAATCACTGGCACGGAACCCAGCAGGAGTACTTCGCCCTCTACAAAGCGGTCTCCCGCGCGATCCAATCGATCAAACCCCTTCCGGGCAAACCCGCGTACAAGGTCGGCGGGCCAGCAATCGACGGTCTCGGTTGGGCCGAGTCGTTTCTGAGGTATTGCACCGAGAATGAGCTGCCGCTCGATTTCTTTTCCTTCCACTGGTACAACGATGACCCGGAGGAACTGGAATCCATCATTCTTCAGGCCAGTGACATTCTGCAAAGATTTCGCCGCTACCGGCACAGCGAGCTCGTGATGAATGAGTGGAATCTGAGGCCGAACTTCCGTCTGATGGAGCCGGGTAGGCCACGGGTCGAGAACGTCATCAAGATGCTCGGCGATCCTCGATTTTTTGCGCCCGAGGCCGCCATCCACTTCGCGCGCTCACTCATTTTGATGGAACGATCGCCGCTGGCGCGCGGCGGCCATTTTCACCTGGCCGACAACGGTCTTTCACAAATGGGCGTCTTCACCTGTCCCGAGATCAACTTCCCTCCGGCACCGCCCGGAGTGAAGACCCTGCCAAAGGACGCCCCGTGGCGTCCCAAGATGAAGTTTCACGTGCTCCGGCTCTTCAAGATGCTCAGCGAGACGCCAGACTTGTTCGAATTGCAGGTCGACGGCGGGAACCTGGACGCACTGGCGGGAGCATCCGAAGACAAAGATCGCGTTGGGGTGCTGATCGTGAACTGGGCCGACCACGAAGAAAAGGTTGGTCTGGTGTTGGAGAATACGCCGTTGACGAATGGACCGTACGGCTGGACTCAGTATGTGCTGGACACAACAGAGGGGGAAGAGGCCGATCCTTTGAGAAGAGTGGCGAATGAAACGAGTCCGGGAGCCGAGTTCAGACAGGTTTTCACAGCGCCACCCCGGAGTCTTTTGTTCGTGCAGCTCACTCAGCTCACTCAGCTCCCTCGCAAAGAACCCTGAGTGAGCCCGGGGTCAACGCAAGAACTGGCGCTCGAATTCTTCCAGGTCGCCGTCGAAGAGAATCAACCTTCCTTCTACGTTCACCGATTTGCCGGGTGCCAGATCTCCATAAGCCGGGTCGCTGTGGATGCACATGTTGCTGTCGTCGGAGTTCTGAAAAAGCTCGCCGGCCGGGTCGAACCACAGGGCCATGAGTTTCGTTCCGTCCTTGGAGCGGGTCAATATCATCCCGTTGTCGGCTAATTCCGGGGAGGGGGTGCCCCAGAAAGGGGTGTCGGGCCGATTGAAAAGCTCGATGACCCTGTAGCCACGGACTCCGTAGTGAGTCCGGATCGGATTGCTTCCCCGGTCCGTCTTGTTCAGGTTCAGGTAAGCCCCATCACTTCGAATGTACTGCCGTTCATACTCGGGATCGCGGAACGGCTCGCTCAAATGTCCGAGGCAGATGTGCCCCAGGATATTGGTAAGGGTCTCCTCCCCGGTATTCTGGACGCTCATCGAAATATCGGCGCCGAACGATCGGGGGACAATCCGAACCTCATACCGAATTTTGCCCGCACGAGGATCGCGACCGAAATCGTCCCGATTGCTGCGCCGATAATGCAAGCTGCCGTCGTCGTCCTGTTTCCAGTCAATGGGCGTCTGAACCTTGCGAAAATCATGATTGACCAGGACGCCGCCTTCGCAAAACGCCCGCTCGGGAATTCTGAGACGCCAGCGAAGGGTCCCGTCGACGGTTTCAACCCAGACCTGCCGGCGACCGTCGGGGTCGGGCTTGAATTTCAATGGACTCTTCTCGGCAAGGGGCCCTTCGTAGCAGGTGAACAACGGTAGCAGGAAAATCAGGCCGAGTTTCAGAAAGCTCATGGGATCCTATCTCAATTCAGCTCACTCCGTGAGCCGCACTAGAGTCTACCCCAAAATGCGCACGGGAGGTTGATTTACTGCTGCATCGATAGGTATTCTTCGAAGTATGAAGGTATCTCTACTGGTGCTGTTTCTGGGGGCGATGCTGGCCGACGTCCCAGCGATATCGAAGGCGAGCCCGAACTCTCGTCCCAATATTCTGTTTTGCACCTCGGATGATCAGTCGTGGCATCACACGGGTGCGGGCGGCGACAGGATCGTCGCGACCCCCGCCTTTGATCGAGTGGCTCGCGAGGGAGTCCGCTTTACCCATGCATTTTCCGATGCACCTTCCTGCGCGCCCTCGCGCAATGCAATTTTTACGGGACAGCACATCTGGAGACTGGAAGAAGGGGGGAACATTCACAGTACGCTGCCGGCGAAGTTCCCCGTCTACCCGGACTTGCTCGAAGAGGCCGGGTACGTTGTGGGTTATACGGGCAAGGCGTGGGGGCCGGGCCGACTCGAGCCTGGAGGCCGAAACCGAAACCCGACAGGCCCGAAGTTCAAGAGCTTTGCAGATTTCCTCGAGAATCGCCCGTCCGATCGGCCTTTCAGCTTCTGGCTCGGGAGCTCCCATCCACACCGTGCCTATCCGCTCGACTCGGGATTGAAATCGGGGAAGAAGATCGAAGATGTGCGCGTCCCGTACCACCTTCCCGATCACCCCGTGGTGCGCTCGGACATCCTCGATTACTTGACTGCGATCGAGAAGTTCGATCGGAAGGTAGAGCAAGCCCTGGCCCTGCTAGATCGGACCGGCCTAGCGGAAAATACTCTCGTGGTTGTGACCAGCGACCACGGCATGCCGTTCCCCCGTGCCAAGGCGAGTCTGTATGACTACGGCTCGCGGGTTCCACTTGCCATGCGCTGGCCCGGTGGAATCGATCCAGGCCGGGTGGTCGACGACTTTGTGGTACTGAGCGACCTGGCTCCCACTTTTCTAGATGTGGCGGGGCTGGAGCCTCCCTCGTCGATGACCGCACGCAGTCTTGCCCGCCTGATGGCAGCCCAGGGCTCCGGGCGCATCGATCCCGCACGCGACCAAGCATACTTTGGTATGGAGCGCCACGACGGTTGTCGGAGGGGCGGGAAGGGGTATCCCTGCCGCGCCCTTCGAACGCCCGATTACCTTTACATCCGGAACTTCGAACCGACGCGCTGGCCTGCCGGTGACCCCGATGCAAGCAACTGCGCCCGGGCCATTCCCTACGGTGAGGTCGACCCTTCGCCTTCGAAATCGCTACTGATGGAGCATCGAGAGGAGGAAGAGTTTGTTCGCTTCTTCGAGCTCGCCTTTGCCAAGCGGCGTGGCGAGGAGTTGTACGATCTCCGTGTCGACCCCGGGCAACTCAGCAACGTCGCCGCGCACCCCCGGTATCTCGAAATCAAGAGCCGGCTGGCCAAGCAGCTCGACCAGCACCTTCGGCAGACCGGGGACCCAAGAGCCACGGGCAAGCCCGCCCCCTGGGACCACTATCCTTACTACGGCCGACGAGTGAACAAGGATTGGGAGGTGGGGAAGTAGCGGTCAGCGATCAGCTCTCAGCTGTCAGCTTTCCGCTTACTTTTTGGATGAGGCCCGCCAACATCTGTTTGATCTCAACTAGATTCTCGGCGAGCGCACCGTAGGCCGCGTCACTCAACAACCTGAGGTCACGAGCGAGCAGCAGAAGGTATTCGAGCTCGCTGGCTGATCCCATCGAGATTCTCAGAAACCGCGAAAGTTCTCGATCCCCGGTCCGACCGCACCCTTCTGCAATATTCGTCGGAATTGAAGCGCAGGCGCGCCGTATTTGACCGGTGAGGCCATATCTTTCGTCTTTCGGAAAACTCAAAGTTTCCTCGTAGACTAACAACACCAGATGATGTGCTTTCTTCCAAACCTCCAACCTTCGAAACGCTTTCATTCACTCGTAGTTGTATCGAGTGCATGCTTATTTTCGGCTTGACACAAAAACTTACGGTGTTAACAGTTCAAGCTGATAGCTGATAGCTGATAGCTCTCCAGTAACTGCTCGCGGATCTGCTGTTATATGTGTAACTTAGCAAATCGCCAAGAACCACGTTTTTCAGGCTGTGCAGTGCAGTTACTTTACCAAGTGACCGGCGCGACGCGCCGGTCAGACGCTGATAGCTGATAGCTGATAGCTGATAGCTATTCAAACACCACCAAATCCACGATTGCGATGTCCGTTCCTTCGGAATCTCCGAAAGGTTCGCCGCGGACCACGATGCGAAGATCGTGATCGTGATTCTCGAGACCAAAGACGTGCCAGAGGGCCTCGCGGCGTTTTTGGCGGTCGTCGTCGGGATAGACATCGATGGTCTGAACCCGGGCTCCGTCCAAGTAGACATCGGCCGTGCCGCCCGTGGGAAGAAACGGTCCAACGAGAATCGCCCCCGTACCCCGAAACGTGACGGAAGCTTCGGCATCTTTTGCGCGGGCTCTCCGGGTTCCTGGGCTGGAAGGGTCTCTGGCTGAGGCGGTCTCGGTAGTCTCCCAAGGGCCTTGCCATTTCCACCGTTGGTCGCCGTTGGCAATGCGCTCGACAGCGGCTCCGTGATCATCCCAGAGTTCGAGCAAAAGAGGCACCGGCTCCTGACGTTTTACCCAGACCATGCCTCCCTCCGTGCGCCCACCGTTTCTTAGAACGAGTGCCAGGGCCCGACTCAAGGTGCTTTCCACGATCGTGTTGAAGGAGTAGTCGGTATAATCGAATTTTTGCTCCTCTACGTCGGGGATGCCTTGCTTCCATCGTAGCCGTGCATCACGCCCAAGATTCCGCAGGCATTCGAGGGGTTGCAGTCCGAGTCCTGTCCCGCTCGAGTCGAGATGAGCAGGGTCTCGTCGAAATCCGAATTACCAAAAAGCAGTCCCAACGCGATGTAGGCCCCATTCAGCTTTGCATCGATGTTGAAGGGCAGGAGCGCTCCTGCGGGGCAAGGATCCTGAGCACCCCACGTATCTTCAATTTTGTGCCAGACGGCGATCCAATCGTCCGGCGAGTCCGCCGACCATCGGAGCACGTCGCCGATCAGTTGCCCGTAGGGGCTTTCGGGCGGGAGACAGCGGTACCCTGATTCGACGACCTTGCGGGGGTCACTTTCGAAGAAGGCGGCGGCGTACGTTCCCGAAACAAATGCTCCTCCCAGGATCCCGTCGCCCGAGTTCATCACTCGTCCGGCCCGATGGCAAAGATCATTGGAGGCCTGGGGCAAACCCGGAGACATCAATCCGATGAAATCCGATTCTATTTGAAAGTCGATGTCGTTGGCGTGGGCATTGAAACGGGGAGTCCCGGATTCCGTGCCCGCCGCTCCGCGACGCAGCGCCCTCCGCGCGGCCAGGTTTGCATGCCAGAGCCGGTACTTCGAGTCCCGAAACATGGTGGCGAAATCTTCGGTAGTGGCATCGAGACCCTGCACGTCGAGGACCTTGGCGAAAGTCATCTCGACGTAGAGGTCATCCTGGTGAATGGAGTTTTTGATGCGCTCGTCGTTCCACTCCGGCAGCCGATCTTCCGGAATGATTCTGCCTCGGAAACGGAACTCCGTCGGAGCACCGTAGCTGACGCCGATCATCTGGCCCGCCCAGCCCCCCCCGAATCTTGTCCCGCAGCTCCACGATCGAAATCTCTTCGTAGCCGGACCGACAGGCTTGCCCAGAAAAGGCTGCCATCAAGACTACAAAAGTGGTAGCGGCAAAGAACCCCATAAAAGCGCCAGTCAAACGCCGAAAGCTGATGGCTGATCGCTGAAAGCTGACAGCTCATCAATTCCTCTCATTCCCCCACAGCTTCGAACCGCCCCCCTTGTTCTTGCGCCACTCGTGCCGCCAGCGGTGAATGTCTGTGGGACCAATCATCCGCTTGGGCTTTCGCTCCGCTTTGTCGGGCAGCGGAGAGAACTTCTTATGGGGTTCCACCTGGTACCAGTAGGCCACTGACGCAAGGTCCAAGGTGAGGTTGTTGCTGTGACCATGTTCTATGCTGAAACGCAGCGATTTTTGAAAGTAAACGGGGTCGGTGACGTGGAAGCGGTACACGTGCGTGCGCCCTAAAAATCCGATGTCGTCGTTCACCCGGGGGGCGCCGAAGTAGGGATGATGAAAGAGTTCCTTGGGCGCATACGCGGTATTGAAGTAGTCCTCGGTACCCGTACCGTGAATCCCCGGGGGCCATGCTTCTCCGTCGATGAAGAACATGTCGTCTCCCTCGCCGTACCAGATCGGAGTTGGCGCGTGAATGTAGTAATTCACGCCAACGAAATGGCCTTTTCCTTCGATGTCGGCGATCACGTAGTTCCGCTCCCCGCTCGTATTCTTCCCGTCCCGGCGGAGCTCCCCCTCCGGAGGAGCTTCGGTCACTTGTGTGCCATAGTGGGCGTGAAAGCGCCCCATATCCGCGGGCAATGTCTCCATCTCGACATAGTCGACGTAGAAGTAAAACGCACGAATCGTGAGATCCGTGTCGTTTTCGACTTCGATCCGCGCTCCCTTCGAGAAGGGCATGACGAAGTAGCTGACCAGGCTCCGGCCTTCGCGAGGGCCAGCGACAAGAGGGAGGGAATTGAAGATGTAGTTTTCCTGCCAACCTTGCCCGAAGAGGGGCCCGATCGGACTCTCCACGCAGGGCACATCGCTTCCATCCCAGTACATACGAAGAATGACGTCGTTGCGGCTCAATTCCTCAGGAGCAGGCGCCATGGTGATCCAAATGTGATTGATCATTCCCGCGCCCGACACGTCGAACATGGTCCGTCGCTCCGCCGGCCGGATGTCCTCGAAACGATCGTGGTTTGCGCCTTCGCGGTCAAAGCTGCTCACTCTCTTGCTGGTCACTCCATCTTGTATCTTGGCCAGATCCACCAATGTGCCGTCGACGCCCTGAGCCTGCAACGAAGCCACCACTAAAAGGACACTGATAGCAACCCAACCTTTTTTTAACATTGCGCGACCCTCCGTTTAGATTCCTCGATCCGTCGGTCTCTTCCCATTCTATGCCATTGTTGCCATCGGACAGACATCCCTTTTCAGGTTTGGTCTCAATCGTGACTTGGGTGGTGAACCTAAAGTGCTACCTATGTCCTGACTGTGCCGCGGAAAGCGGTAGACGGAAAACGCGAGACGGAAAGCGCTGAGCGGAAAGCGGATAGCGCAAGACGGAAAGCGCCGAGCGCAAAGCGGCCTTTCAAGTTATCCAGGCCAGGCCCCAAATGAACAGGACACAGCAGAAAAGGCCGAGCCCGAAAGCTATGAGACCACCGATCCTTTTCGGCTTGATGTCGTACCACATGTAGAGCGAGCTCGCGGCCAGAAATAACAATCCGATCGAGATCGCGTCGATACTGAAGCTCCAGATTTTGGTCATGAACCAGTCGCGTACTGAGTTAGCCTCCTGCAACATTCCGCGTATACCAGTAAACGTGTGCAGCAGCCCAACGATGGCGTCCGGTTCCATCTTTCGGGTCGAGATCTCGGTCGCACCACTCTGGAGATTGACACTCACTCCCTTGACTGTGCCCCCACGCATCATAAGGAAAGTAAAGTGGCCTTTTTTAGCTTGTCTACGAACAGCGATTTCGCCCTCAAGTCCTAGTTGGGTTGCCAAGTTTTCGGCCCGGGCCTGATAGTCCGTCTGACTCGGTACTTGAACCGTATGTTCCGTCGTCGTCCGAACCGGCTTGTGAGGAATCCATTTTGGATTATTCAGCAGAAGTCCCGAAACGCCGAAAAGCCAAAGGAACAGAAGCATGTAAAGACCGAAGTAGTTATGCAGTTTTCGATTCCAGACCGTGAGCCATTGAGACATGGGGTTCTCCTTGGAGCTGTCAGCTATCAGCCATCAGCTTTTTTTAAAGGATGGTTATGAATATTGCCAGGAACGAGGCGACGCCGGCGCCCAGGATAATGAGTCCGATCTTTCGTTCGGGCTTGAATGCAGTCCAGATGTAAACGCCACTGATGGTGCTGAACAAAAGTAGATACACGACCGAATCTGCGAGCCAGGCCCAGATCTTATAGTAAATCCAGTCCCAGCCGCCTCCTCGATGCGGCCCCGGGTTGAAATGCAGGTCTTTCATGGTGGTCATCAAGCTGCTCTTGAACTCCGTGACCTCCGCCGTGCCGGTGGTACGGTCCACCATGATCTGGTACCGCAGCCCCGGTTTGTTGATATTTATGTTCAAGGGGAGGGGCAAAAAACCGACTTCGCCTTGGAGGTCGAGCTGCTCGGCTAGATGATCTGCCAAGGACTCGCCTTCGAGATCTGCGGGCACCTCTACGGAGACAGTCTCCGTCTTAAACTCCTTGATCTCCGCTGTGCCGGTGGTACGGTCCGCTACAATCTCGTGTCGCAGACCCGGTTTGACGACACTCAGCTTCAGGGGATTGTCCTTCCCGAAGTTCCGGGGGCGGGAAAAAACGAGTTTCCCTTTCAGGTCGAGTTGCTCGGCTAGATGTCGGGCCAAGGGCTCGCCTGTGAGGCCTGCGGGCACCTCTACAGAGGTAGTGCGCTTGCCGGACTCCGCCTCAAACTCCCTGATCTCTGCCTTGCCGGTGGTTCGGTTCACTACAATCTCGTGTCGCAGACCCGGTTTGACGACGGTCAGCGTAAAGGGATTGTCCTTCCCGAAGCCCCGGCGGGGGAAAAAACCGAGCTCGCCCTGCAGGTCGAGTTGCTCGATTAGATTGCGGGCCAAGGGCTCGCCTGCGAGGCCTGCGGGCACCTCGACGGGGACGGTGCGTGGGTCGGACTCCACCAAGTTCGGCTTCCAGAAACTGTGATTCAACGCGATCGTACTGGCGGCAAAGATCACGAGGAACGGGCAGAGAAACAGCCCGGAATAGTAATGAAGGTCCCGGTTCCACACGTACATGCTTTTCTTTTTCATGGTTGCAATACCCCTCTATCGAAGATTCACCCAGATGGGACTCCCCCAGGCAACTTCCCGATCGTTCTGAACAATTCGGACGTAGTAATAGCTATCGCGATCCAGACCCCCTTCGTCCCGAAAGGTCAAGTTTACCTCTTTCTGGTTGGGAGTCGCGGTATAGACGACCTGCTCGTTTTTGATCACCTCGATCTTGGCCACGGCATCGGTGCCCTGGATCCGAATCCTCAATGGGGGAGCGGCAGACGAGGTGAACTCATCCCCCATGAAGTGACTCCCCATACGGTAGTCCAGAATGATGTTGTCGGTAGCCCCGTAGGTGTGACGCTTCTTGATTGCCTCGAATATCGCCTCCCTGGTCGGCTGCTCGGTAAAGACCATGGTGTAGGAGATGTGAGTGGACCAGTGGTCCGAGCTGGCTGTCGTTCCAATGCGATAACCCTTGCGATAGGCGTTCCACACGAACCCCGCTTCCTCATAGCCACCCACGGGTTTGTCTTCCGGCCCTCGGGGCGCCCGTGGAGCCCCCGGGTTTTCGTAGTTGACCCTGTCCCCTTGAAAGATCTCCACCACGGGTTCCACGTCCGGATCGTTGTCGGCCCAGTCGGTGCCCATGTTCGAGCCTGTGGTGTGAGGAATTGATATCCCGCCGCTTTCCCTCAATGCCTCGTAAAGGAGCCTGGTATCGTCGCTCAGCTGCAAGTCGTTGTCCGCGGCGACGCCAGGACGTCCCTCGTCGATGCTCGGCCGAGTAAAGAAGGAGACGACGGGGTTTCCACGCGTCACGTGAAAAATGTTCCGGTGGCCGAAGGGGTAGGAAACGCTTCGTTCGTAGCCGTAGAGCGTTGTGAAAGCCCGCGGCACATGATAGAGGTCACAGGTCTTTTCGATTAGCCACCATCCGTACTCGTAGTCGCCGCCGGAATTGTGGTCGGTGATGCCGCCGAAGTCCATCCCGGCCGCATCCATCATGTACCGGTAATAATCGAAGACGGAACCATCCACGAGGCCGCCGCTCGAATCCCATGAGAACTCCGTGTGCCGGTGAAGGTCTCCGCGTACGATCCGGTTGTCGGTGCCGTCGATCCGGGTACGATACTTCCGGATCGCGGCGACTTCCGCGGCCTCATTGGGATGAACGGGAGTTACCGGCTCGGCCTTCGAGTCTTGCGGCGTTGTCAGGACCTGCTCCGCGCCCGCGCCTTCCGGCTCGATCCGGCCACAGTAGACATTGCCCACGAGCTCCTGGATAGAACGCCCCTCGAAACGGCCATCGGTGGGCCACACCGTCCACAGGTTTCCGCTCGGCGAAAATGCGGCAGCTGCCCGCATGGAAGGACGCCCCAGGCTCTCCGGCATCGTGTAGACCGACGACCAGCGGTCTCCTTCATAGAAGATAACGGCTTGTTGCCAGAAAGCGGGCCGGATGCCCACGCTGTTGGTTTTGAAGAATTGACTCCAGCGGTGAAAGAGCAGGCCCATCCGTCCTGTTGTTGGGTCCGCCACGAGCTGCGGGTAATCGGACTCCAATATCTGCTGTCGCGATAGCGCCGCCTCGATACCCTCAACCGGAACTTTCCTTTGGTCTCCTTCGAAAATGGCCAGATCGATTTGCCGGGTATCGTAGATGCGGGATCCCGGGGAGGCCTTTCCATTGAGCCAGATGCGCCATGCCTCCTCGGGTTTCTCCAGCCATTCGGGATCTACCGTGAGGCCCGTATCTTTAGACCAATTTGCACCCCCCGCGTCCCAGGCTACCCAGACGCGATCCGATTTGTCGATTGCGACGGAGGCATGCGCCTCGAACTTTGGTGTGTCTGCTACTGGTATTTCGTCTCCGAGTTGACCGTTACTGTAGCGGCGCATGAAGACGTCGTAATTACCGTTGCGGTATGTGTCCCAGACGATGTGTGCCTGGCCGCTCGAGTCGACAGCCACGCGAGGCTCCCAGTCGTTGGCCGGATGATTGGTGATCTGAATCTCGCGGCCCCATCTTGACTTGGTTGACTTGGCGGAGCCGTCATAGTGGCGCAGGAAAACGTCGGAGTTGTCGCCATGGAAGCCTTGCCACACGACCCACAAACTTCCCCTGGAATCGGAGATGAGCTGGTGGTCGAAGTCGGGATTGGGATGAGTACTGAGCCGGACAAGCTCGAGCCACTGATTTTTCGATTCGTCCAGGGCGCGAGCATAGAGGTCGAAGTTCCCATCGACTTGCTGTGACCAAACGACCCACAACAGTCCTTGACCATCGAGCGCAAGCTGAGGCCGCCAGACATCACCGCTGACACCGGGCACCCGCGTGAATGTCCGCCAACGGCTGTCGTATTTGGAGAGACGGATCTCATCGGACTGGCCGCTGTAGGATTGCCAGACGGCCCAGGCGGTGTTGTCGTCGCCCACGGCGATGGAAGGGTAGTCGTCATCCCGAAAATCGTCAGTCAGCTTGTCGATGGCGTTCGCCCCGGTAACCTGCACGCGGTTGTCGAGAAACCTCAACTCCTTGTCGGCCCTGAGATCGGATATTGCGAAGGAAAAGTCACCGTGGTTGCTCGAGACGGAAAGCCGGCCACCCGGGCCCGCTTGACCCAGCAACCGAAAGCCCTTGGGCTCGTTGCGTCCCTCTCCATGCCCACTGGATCGGCTTCGCCTGGTACGCACGTCGAAACCGCCCATCGAGGTTCGGTCGTGCTCGCGAATACGCCAGCCTTTCATTTTCTCGACTACACCGTCCTGCATGTGCAGGGTTCCTTGCCATCGCTCGTGTACGGGCTCACCGTGTCCAAACGAAATGAGCAGAGCGAATGATTCCGTTTCTGCTGAAGGATCTGCTTCCTGCCAGACAGCGACGCTCGAGCTGCAAGCGGAAACAAAAATAGCGGCCAGGCAGCTCAGGAGTGTGAGGACTGAAATGCGCGACGAAGCGCGGTATCGTTTCCAGTAGGGCATAAGATTCCTGATTATTCGGGTTGATATGAAAGTTACGACTCTTAAGTAACTGCTCGCGGATCTGCTATGCGTGTAACTTAGCAAATCGTCAAAAACCACGGTTTTTCAAGGTGCGCTGCGCAGTTACGTTCCTGACTCGCGCGTTGCGCCAGTCAGCGCTGATTGAGGCCTCGAAGTGCCAGTTCGCGAGCAGATTTAAACTTTGGTTGAGGGCACGCGACAAACGGATTGAATTCATGGATCCAATCAAAGCCAGGGTCGAAGAATAGGCGCAAATCCAGGGCCTGTCAAGAACGCTAAGATTTCAATTTTCAGGCTGTGACCCGGCGACATAGCGCAGGGAATTGGCCAGGAGGCGTTTCAGAAGTACCGGATGCATTCCGGCCGAGGAATGGTGCAGGCCCTGGACCATTCCAGGGAGGCAATGAAAGACAACGGTCCCCTTGCCCAGCTTGGCTGCGAAGCTGGCGGCCCCGATGTTCAGATCATGATCGCGCCCATATCCGACCATGATCTCCACATTGTCACCCTCGAGCAGAACGCCCGAGGCCCAGCTGAAGGGATTCATTCCGTCGCCGTAGCCCAGTTGGACCGGAACCTGATAGTAACTCTTCATCGCGGTGTCGACCGGCAAGCCCTCGAAGACGGGGTGATCGCGAACGAAAAACCATCCTCCCATCCAGGATGCGCGAACCGGGCCAACGTGTCCCAGGTACCGGAAAGCTCCCGCCGCCGCCAACTGTTTGGCGTAGCTTACGGTCGCTGTTTCTCCATCTGGAAGCAGTAGCAGTGGCAAACCAGCACGAACTCGTTCAAGCAGATCCTGATCGAGATTTATTCCCAGGGGATATCGTTGCCAGGTCAAACCCTCGGCGTCTTCATAGGGCTCTCCCCCGCAGTTGATCGCGATGGTCCGATCCGCCGCCTCGATCTTGATTGCGCTGAACTTGCCGTAGTTCTTCTTGCGTTCCGGAATGGTGATCCGAACCACGCCGTCGGGCGCATCGACTTCAAACCAACGATCCAGCGCGATATTCCGCCCACCGGCCGCGGCGTAAATGTCGAAATCGTCCAGAAAGGTTTTTCCGTTGATGGCCACATCAAAGACCCGCACCCCGGGGCGTCCGGCACCAGTCTCGGCGAACCGGAGTGTAACCCGGACCTTTCCCGGAGGAAGGTCGCGAAAGACAAACTCCAGGTTCTCGGACCATCCGCGGCTTTCGGTTCGGTAGAGAACGTCATCGGCGGTGTTTTCGATCTCAGTGGTCTCGGGGACTTGCGTGCGCCAACCGGTCATGAAGCGGGCCGATCCGACGACGGCATCGTAGTTCCCGCTTTGTTGGTATGGTCGTGCATCGACGCCGGGATACTGCCGGAGAACTTCGAGAAGTCCCGGATCGTCGCTCACGATGCCGATCCGTTCCGGGATTTTTCCAGCTCCCACCGGATCGACCACCAGCAGCTCTTCTTCGGCGAATACAGTGGCGGCGGAGTCGTCCCAGATTTCATCATTCCGCCTCGGTTCCGTTACCGAAAGACGGAGCTTGTATCGTCCCTCGTTCGCCAGCCACGGGGTCTCGAGTGCCTCCGCGATCGGATATACGAAGCGGTCGGGGTCCTGTTCCGGCAACTGAAAGTGGGCCACCGGAACCATGGTCCCGTCCGGCGTGAACATCGTCAGACGCAGGCTCCCATCCACCGGCGTCCCGGACTCGTTGAGAAGAAACAGGTCCAGAACGTTTCGACTGGCCCGGGGGACTACCAGCGCCCGGGCCTTGATAACCGGCCGCACCGGGGCCATTCGTGTTCCGATCAGTTGCGGATCGCCCTTGAAGTTTCGGAAAATGTCCAGCAGCCCCGAATGGTTTTCGATCGCAATGGATTCCCAACCGCTCATGACGAGGAAGTCGTTGGCCTCGGCCAGGCGGGTTGTTTCCATGATGCGTCCCCAGAAATCGTAAGCCTTGTTTCCGACATCCAGAAACAGAGCTTCTTCGCTTTCAAAGGCAGAGCGGAATCCCCAGCGGTCTAGGAAGACGCGATAGGCGTCGACGATCTCTTTCCTCGCGGTTGCGTCGTAGCTGCTCCCATACCGTTCGATATCACGAAGGGCCGCGATGTGGTTGTCCAGCGTTGCCACGCCGAGCATTTCTCCCCACACGACAATCTCCTTGGTATTGGTCGAGCGGTGTGTGAACTCGTTCGGGCTCTTGTACATCTCGTCCTGCCACACCCCGGGTCCCCCAACGGTGTGCTTGTCCCACCATCCGGAGAAGCCGTCGCCCGAGTCGTGGCGCACCGTCTCGTCGTACGGCTGCATCCAGGCTTGATTGCGCGGCTGGATCCCGGACTTGCAGATGATGATCCGGCTCGGATCCTCTTCGTGCATGCGCCGCAAAACGCGGAAGACGCGCGGATTCTGCAGGTCGGGATGAATCTCGTTCTGCACGTTGTAGATAATCAACGATGGATGACTGCGATGATCCCGAATCATGCGCACGATCTTTTCTTCCATGTATTTTTCTGCGAACGTCTCCGCTTCGCCTCCATTGCCGGAAGAGTCGATCGTTGTCTTGGGCGAGTTGGCGCCCAGGCCGAACTTTCGGCCGAAAACCGTCATGCCGCCGCCCGGTTCCATGAAGCGAAAAAGACCGACGCGATCATGTGCGTCGAGCACCTCCGTGCGACCGATATTGCGGTGGAACTGGAGGCAATTCATCCCGAAGGATTTGGCGGCCCGAACATCCCGTTCCGCCAGCTCGCGATCGGGCCACAGACCGTTCGGTCCCCAAAAGCCCCACGATATTGCCGAGTAGAGACGGATTCGACGCGAGTTCAGCCGGAGCACGGCGTCTTCTCCAACTCCGTCCGTGGTAATCCAGCGAAAGCCGAAGTTGACTCCGCGGCGATCGCGCCAGACTACGTTCGAACGGCCGGGGGTCGAGCCGGAGGGCCTGAACTCGAAGTCAGCTCGTAACCTGTAAAGCTTGGGGTGATCCAGATCCCATAGCTCGGCACCGGCGGCGGCCACGTCGCTATGCAAACGGACGGCCCCCCTGGCTGGGACAACAAATGAGAGTTCTGAAGAATGCAAGCCTCTGTCCGGTTTGTCCGGATCGATCACGGCGAAACGTAGTACCCCGGTCCCCGCGCGGCCGCCGAGATTGCGCAGGATCGCGTGGGCGGAGACCTTCCGCGGTTCCGGAGTGTTCAGCACCCAGAGATCTTCGATGTAGACCGGGTCATGGGCAGTCAATGAAAGACCACGGTCCAGCCCGCCGAATCCCCGGCTGGCAAAGAAGCGGTAGCTTCCCCAAGACATGAGCGTCATGTCCAGCCAGTCCATCCGGCCACCTGGATTCGTGATCCGGATGGCAAGCCGATTGATCTCCCCCGGGCGCACTACCTGGCTCACGTCGCAAGAGTACGAGACCTCTCCTATCATGTCGTAACCGACGAGCTGTTGATTCCAGTAGACCTCGGACCTGAGCCGGGCGCCCCGAACGCGCAACAGCACTGTCTTGTCACGAAAACTTTCCGGCACTTCCACGTCGCGATACCACCAGGAGACCCCTTGGTAGTTGCCGTTTTGCACCGACTTGTCCTGCTTTTCGAACCAGTAGGCGTTCTTGTATTCGCGGAAGCCGAAGTCTCCCCAGAAGTGCTGCTCGACCGTGGAGGGAAGCGTGACGTCGATTCCCCGAGATGCGTCCAGCACAGACCAGCCGCCCGTAGGAGGGTTGTGTGGCAGCTTATCGAGATCCACCTCGTCTGGAAGATAGAGGGGATCGTTCTCCCATGCCGCCTCCCGGTCGGGCCAAAGCCTCCACCCATCATCCGGAATCGTTAGACTCGTCTGCCCAACAAGAACCGGCGCCCCAACGAAGAACAATAAGAAGGCCCCAAAGCTTTGGATAAAAGTGCCTCGTATCAACATGAGTTTCCCGATTTTTGATAGATATTATTTATCGTGCACGTTGCTCAGAATAGGAAAGCGTTCCGCTGATAGCTGACAGCTCCCTCACCATAACCATACGTACAACGCCCCGTACGCAACCAGGAGAACAACCGCCCAGAACTTCTCCGAGGTCAGCGACATCACCGACGCTGAGCTTCCGTTGGCCAGTGTGACCAGCCTGGACTCCCAAACGTTGTTTGCCGTCTGCGTTTCCGACGGTGCCTTCTGGGTCAGCGATAGAAAGATCAGGAGCCCGAACATCAGAATTGCCGCCATCCCGGCTAGATTGAATGGATTGACGGAAGGGAATAGTTCCCGGCGGACAAAGACCAGAATCAGCATCGGGAACCCCAGCATCAGAATCGTGAAGGCGGCGTTTGCGGTGGCCCGTTTCCAGAGTATGCCGCCTAAAAAGACGACTACAATGGGCGCGGCAAAGAAGACCCAGCACTCCTGAAAATACGCGAAGACCAACTCGAAGCGGTCGACCACCGGAGTCCAGAGGGCTCCAAGGAGCAGGACGCCGAGTCCGGCGAAGCGGCCCGAGCGTATCATTTGCCGATCGGATGCCGTGGGATTCAGAAACCTACGATAGAGGTTCATCGACACGATGGCCGACGAGGAGCTGACGAGAGAAGCAATCGTGGAAAGTACCGCGCCGGTCAGTGCTGCAAAGATAACTCCGCGGAGACCCTGAGGGACCAGCTCCGCGACCACGTAAGGGTAAGCTTGGTCCGCCACTTCCAGATTCGGGTTGAGGGCGTATGCAATCATCCCGGGAAACGTGACGGCCAGGGCCAAGGGAATTCCCAGAAAGGAAGCGAAGATCACTCCCATGCGAGCGTCCCATTCGGTGCGTGCGGCCAGACAGCGTTGATTGATATATTGATTGGTACAGTAGTAAAAGACGTTGGTCGAGAGCGCGAGGGCCAGAATCGCCGTCCATGGGAGATCCGGATCCGACGCCGGTAAGATCAGATGGGCTCTCGAGCCGCTTCCCAGAATCTCGGTGAAGCCCCCTGGAACAGCGAGTACCCCGAGGACGAAGACCAGAACTCCTCCGCCCAGGAGAATGGTGCCATTGAGCATGTCGGTCCAGACGACAGAGGTCAAACCCCCGTAGATGGTGTAGGCGCCCGCAATTGCGGCCAGAAGCCAGAGGGCGATCCATTTGTCGATTCCGAATAGCGTCTCGATGGCAAAACCGCCAAGGTAGAGCACCCCCGCCAGGTTGATGAGGGCGTAGCTGGCGACCAGAAGAAAAGCAAACACCGTGGCACACCGGTCGTCGTACCGGCGCGCCAGGTATTCCGGTATGGTCACGATGCGCTGCCGCAGAAAAACGGGGATGAAGATAAAGGTAAGAATCATCTGGGCAGGGAAAACGGCCCACTCCCAATTGGCCACGGCCAACCCATGTTGATAGGCAAACCCGACTTCGCCCAGGAATTGCTCGGTGCTGATGCTGGCTGCGATGATCGAGACCCCGATCGCGAACCACGGCACCCGATTGCCTGCCAGGAAATATTCTCCCACGGTTGCTTCCTGGCGGCGCGCGACCCAAAACCCAACTCCGGTTACCGTTGCCGTGAATCCAAGGAAAACCGCAATGTCCAGGGCGCTAAGTTCCATTGACTCGGTCCTCTTTTTATTCTTGCGGATTGAAATCAGCGAGATCGCCCAGAACAGCGTCCGCCGCGGATAGATCTTGAAACGGCGCACCTTTTCTCCGGAGTCCGATACAACCCATGCCAGCCTCCTTGGCGGCCGTGACTCCCGCCGTGCTATCTTCGAAGACGAGACAGTTGGCTGGTAGCCGCTTCATTCGCTCGGCGGCGAGTCGATAGCACGTCGGATCCGGTTTGCCGGGACCGTAGTCTTCCGCTCCAAGGTAGAAGGCAAGACGGGAATCCACTCCCATCAACTGGATTCCCGCTTCGACATCCTTCCGTGGCGAACCCGAGACGATCGCGACGGGATAGTTTGCCGAAAGACGGTTCAGCAACTCAATGGAGCCTGGAATCCGAATGTCGCGCTGGCCCCGCTGCTCGACGAAATGATCGTGAACGACTCCCTCCATTTCCTCGGACGTGGAGTAAACTCCGGGGAATCGCTCATTTGCCTCTATGTAAACGTCTTTCCAACCCTTCCCGTAGACGAGTGCTTCAGACTCCGGATGCGTCACCTGGCAGTTACGATCTGCCAACGCAAGCCGGATGGCCACGACATAGATCTTCTCGGAATCGATGAGCGTGCCATCCATATCGAACAGGAATACTTCGATGGTCATCACTGGCACGCCTGACGGAACTCGCCCGCGACAGCGTCAATCTCCTCGTCGGTGGAGTCGATGTGGATGCCAAAAGCGGAGCCAAGCCCGGCGTCGACCACGCCCACGCTGAGGTTGATCGACCGGCTCAGGATGTCGTCCGTGCGAGGATAGGCGCCCTTGCCGTGGGGCTGACCGATTTCTCTCAAGTAGTGATTGACGTGTTCCATATTGGCATAGACATGCCAGCCGCTGTGATCCAGAGTGGTGGTCCCGAGCGCCCGGCTCACCCCAGCCGCCTGTTCCGCACTGTCGAAGATCACGACACACAACGTACCGCACTCTCCTTCGGCATCGTGCAGCTTTCGAAACCTCGTGCCCTCGATGCCGGAGATTCCTTCTTTGAGTCGCTTCTTTTTCGTCCGGAGCGTGGACGTGATCTGGTCGATCTTGCGCAACTGGGCGCGGGCAACGGCGCCGACGAGTTCGTTGACACGGAAGTTCAGCCCGAGCAGATTGCGGTGACCGACCTCCAAACCGGCGCGCAGTGGTTTGTGGCCTTGATCGTGCAAGCCGAAGGCGCGTTCGTAGAGCTCCTCGTCGTCGGTTACCACGATGCCGCCGTCGCCCGCTGTGATCGTTTTGAAAACGTTCAACGAAAAAGCGCCCATCTTTCCGATGGAGCCTACCTTCCGGCCGTGATAAGAGGCGCCTGCCGCCTGGCATCCATCTTCGAGCACCATGAGTCCGTGCTGATTGGCGATCCCTTGCATGGCGTCCATGTTCGACGGGTTTCCCAGCATGTGAACGGGCATGATTGCCTTCGTCTTCGGTGTGATCCTGCGTTCTACATCCTCCGGATCGAGCGTGAGGCTTTCGTCAACTTCAGCCAAAACTGGGGTGATGCCGGCAAAGATGGCCGCCGTATATGTGGCCACGAACGTGTAGGCCGGAACGATCACCTCGTCGGCGCGTTCCAGCCCCATGGCCAGCATGGAGATCAGAAGGGAACCGGTTCCCGAGCTCGTCACCAGCGCGTGCTTGACTCCGCAATAATCGGCGAACTCTTCCTCTAGCGAGTAGACCTTGTGAAGGAAACGCGGATCCTCGAGATCACCGTATCGAGAAAGATGCCCGCTCTCGAGGACTTCCAACACTTCGTCGCGTTCTTCTTTTCCTATCCAGTAGGATCCTGGTCCCGGCATCGAGATGCTCCTTTCGTAGGCCGGGCGTCTCGTGAGACGCCTACGTGGGCCGCTCACCTCGTGAGCGGCAATTTCTCGTAAAAAGAAAAACAGTCTATCAGACTGGAATGAGACTAGCGGTCCTTTTTGGTGAGCAGTTCGCGGTAGCGGTCTTTTGCTTTCCGGCTTTCCTGCAGCTCGCCGTTGCGATCCAGGGCCGAGGAAAGATTCAAATGAAATAACGAGTTTTCCGCGTCGATACGGATCGCAGCTCGGTAGGCCCGAGCAGCTCCGGCGTAGTCCCCCGTGCTGAAGCGCATGTTGCCTTCGAGATTGTGAAACTCCGCTTCATCCGGCTTCAATTCGATCGCTTCCGTCACGGCACGAAGAGCGCCGGCGCCATCTGTTTTCTCCAGACTCTGAGCCAAGACAAGGTAATACTCCGGTTTCAGGGCATCGATGTTGATCGCTCTACGAATCCATGCGGACGCATCCCGTTGCCGACCCCGGGAGAGATCGATCTGGGCCAGATAAAAAAGCGCAAGGTCCAGGCTCGGCTCAATGGCGATCGCCTTCTTGAAAGCTTCGTACGCCTTTTCCGGATTCTTGGCCTCGAAGAAGAGCTTTATTCCTTGATCGTAGTGGCGAATTCCGCCAGAAACCGCGGGTGTCGTTCCCCCGTCTTGGCTCTTGGCCCCTGTCTTTCGCTCCAGCGAACGGAATCGTGCCAGCGCCTGAGCGGACTTCTCCTTTTCTCCCAACTTCCGATAGGCGTTGGCCAACAGATAGTGGGGCTCGTTATAGTCGGGTGCAAGTTTCACGGCTTTTTCGAGCTGGCGAATCGCCTGCTTATGCTTGCCTTGCGCGATGAGAATGATCCCCAAGCTCTTGTAGATATCCGGATGCTCGAGACCCAGTGCAATCGATTTCTCGAGGTACTTCACGGCTTGCGGGTAGCTTTCTTCCTTCGTGGCATAGAGCATGCCGAGCTCCAGATGAGGCTCGCGCATCGAGGGCATCTGTTGGATTGCCCGCTTGAAGCTGCTCTTCGCCCGCGTCAGATCGTTCAGACCCCGGTAGCTCAGGCCCAGCAGGTGATGTCCGTTGGCATCATTCGGATCGAGACTCTGGGCACGTTCCGCGAAAGATTTCGCCTGGCGGTATTTCGCTTGAGCGAGGTAGTAAAACGACAGCTGACGCATGACCCGGTGGGAGCCGGAGTTTTGTTTCAAAAAACCTTCCAGCAGCCCAAAGGCATAGGAATTCTGGTCGCAATGCGAAAGGAGCGACCCGAGGGCCAGGGCGCAATCCTCACATTGAGGACTGTGCTCGAGTGACTTCTGGTACTCCTCGATGGCTTTCGCGAACTCGATCCTTGCCACATAGATGGAACCGAGCTGAAAGTGCAGCTGAGGATTGTCCGGGGCGGCCGCTAACATGGAAGTCAACCTCTCGATCGCATCTTGCAGCTCCTTGTCACTGAAGCCGGCTTCCCCGCCGGGGATAGGATCCTTGGTACTGCAGGGAATCGAAATCGTCGTCTCCGGCAGCGGCTGAAGGGGTCGCCGCTGTTGAGACCAGGAAATGGATGGGCCCAAGTGAAAAAGCAGCACCGCGACGAGTGACACTAGCGAGTCTCTCATGGAGCGTTCTCCGGTTGCCCAATAAGGTTATCTGAGCAAGGAGAGACAGGGAAGGGGCAATCCACGGATCTGTGTCCGTGGATTGCCGGTTGGGAGTACCGCTTGGTTTGGGATTGGTGTACCCTTCTACCGGATTGACCCGCTCCACCCACAACCATCGTCTCGAGCGTCGGTCGGACAGAATCATTGGTTTCTTTGTCGCGGTAAGATCGCACCCGGGAGGCAAAACTGCATGCATCTAGTCGATTGGATTATCGTGGTTGCCTACTTCATCTTGAGTTTCGTTATCGCGGCCTATTTCAGGAAACGTGCCGGAAAGAGTATCGAGGAATTCTTCTTGTCCGGCAGAAACCTTCCCTGGTGGATTGCCGGCACTTCGATGGTGGCGACGACCTTTGCCACCGACACACCCCTGGCCGTCACAGAACTGGTCGCTCGCAACGGGATCGCGGGCAACTGGTTGTGGTGGAACTTCGTCGTCGGGATGATCTTCACCGTCTTCTTTTTCGCGCGTCTTTGGCGGCGCTCTGGTGTGATCACCGACGTCGAGTTTATCGAGCTGCGTTACTCGGGAAAGGTGGGGGCCTTCCTGCGGGGATTTCGCGCCCTGTATCTGGGCCTTTTCATCAACACCGTCGTAATGGGCTGGGTCAATGTCGCCATGGCATCCATTCTCGAGGGCATGTTCGGCATCCCTTCCGAGCAAGTTCTGCTCTATGTCTTTGGGATCATGCTCTTCGTCGCAGTGTACTCTGCGCTGGCCGGGCTGTGGGGTGTGGCGGTCACCGATGCGATTCAGTTCGTGATTGCGATGATCGGGACCATGGCGCTGGCCTTCATCGTGTTGGACCTTCCCCAGGTGGGCGGAATCTCCGGGCTGCAGCGCCAACTTCCCGACTGGGTGTTTCAGTTTCTGCCCATCGTCGGTAACGTCGAACAGGCCGTCACGGGTGGAGTCCTGTCTTTGACTGTCAGTGCCTTTTTTGCCTACATCTTCATCCAGTGGTGGGCGGTCTGGTACCCAGGCTCCGAACCGGGCGGTGGCGGGTTTATTGCGCAACGGATGCTGTCGTCGAAGGACGAGAGACATTCGCTGCTGGCCACGCTCTGGTTCACGATCGCATACTACTGCTTGCGTCCGTGGCCCTGGATCGTGGTGGCGCTGGCCAGCCTGGTTTTATACCCCGAGCTGGGGCCGGAAGAGAAAAGGCTCGGCTATATTTATGCGATGCGAGACTATTTGCCGACCGGCATGCGAGGACTTCTGGTCGCCTCGTTTCTGGCCGCGTACATGTCTACCATCACGACCTTGCTCAACTGGGGGACATCGTATCTGGTCAACGATTTCTACAAGCGGTTTATCCGGCGTGAGGCCTCCGCGAGCCATTATGTGCTGATCTCGCGTTTGGCGACGTTTGTCGTGATGCTCGCCTCCGTCGCCGTAACCATGAGAATCCAGACGATCTCGGGGGCATGGCAGTTCATCATGGAAGCCGGCGCCGGCGTCGGGCTGGTCCTGATTCTTCGCTTCTACTGGTGGCGCATCAATGCTTGGAGTGAGATCGTGGCCACCGTGACCCCCTTCTTCGTCTATGCCTATATTGTACGCTACACCGACGTCAGCTTTCCGGACACGCTGTTCTACATCGTGGCGGTCACCACGGTTTGCTGGGTGGCGGCGACGCTGGCAACGAAACAGGTCGACCACGAACATCTTGCTCGCTTTTATAAACTCGTCCGACCCGGCGGAATCGGGTGGAGGAAGTATCGCGAAGAATTTCCGGAGGTAGAGGCCGATTCGGGATATGGCCGGCTGTTCTTGGACTGGATCTTGGGATCCGTCTTGGTCTACGCAGTGCTTTTCGGCGTGGGCAAGATCATTCTGGGAAGCACAGGCCTGGGTTCCGCCATCCTGGTGGTAGGCGTGATTGCGGCCGCCGTTGTCTATCGGGATCTATCGAGGATCCCGATAGGTGACTCATCCAAGCTTCGACAGCAACACTGACGAAAGCGGCTCAGCCTTGGCTTGCAGGTGATTCTCTCCAGTATGTGCGCGCTATAAGCTCTTAAGTAACTGCTCGCGGATCTGCTGCTATGCGTGTAACTTAGCAAATCGTCAAAAACCACTTTTTTCATGGTGCGCTGCGCAGTTACGTTCCCAAGCGACTGGCGCGTTGTGCCAGTCAGCGCTGAAAGCTGACTGCTGATAGCTCTCCAGTAACTGCTCGCGGATCTGCTGTTATATGTGTAACTTAGCAAATCGCCAAGAACCACGTTTTTCAGGCTGTGCAGTGCAGTTACTTTACCAAGTGACCGGCGCGACGCGCCGGTCAGACGCTGATAGCTAAACCCTCATTTTTCCCTCAGATTCAAACAAACAAGTGTGTCCTCATTTCGCAGGTACAAGAATCCGTGTGATAGCACTGGCGGTGTCCAGCAGGGATAACGGAGCATTCGAACTTTCGACTTTTCGACATACCGGGTTGGGTTCACCTCGATCAAGGCCAGATCACCCCGTTCCCCCAGTGCGATGAAGTGCCCGTCGGCCATGATGAACGAGGCTCGACCAAGGCCTTCATCCGCAGTCCAACGCACGTTGCCGGTGCGAAACTCGATACAGCGGAAGTTCGATCCATGCTCGTGGCGTCCGTCCATGCCATAGAGATTGCCGTCGTGGTAGATGCTCGTCGCCCAGTGGTTCTGCATGGCCGTTCGGCTTTGCCAGAGCTTCTGCAATCCCTCCGCTCCCAGTCGCACGGCCACGGACCCGACGTTGTAGGTGGCCGAAACGAATACGATGTCGCCGACCACGACAGGAGAAGCGGCGTTGACGGATTCGTGTATTCTGGAGCGAAAAGGGAGGCGGTAAAGCTCGCGGCCGGTTTCAGGGTCAAGCCCCAGGAGGCCGTCCTTGGTGAAAAAGACGGCCACGCGTCGGCCGTGAAAGGTTCGTACCACCGGAGTCGAATAGCTCGCGCCATCATCACTTGCCTTCCAGACGGTTTTCCCGTTGTTCTTGTCAAACGCCACCACACCTGCTCCGCCGGGGCCTCCGACGTTGAGCAGCAGTAGACGTCCCTCGATGACGGGTGCAGTCCCGACTCCGAAGAAACCCTGAGGGACTGTGTATTCCTGGTTGACCCCTCGTTGCCAGACAAGACGGCCGGAGGAAAAATCGAGACAGGTCAGTTTTCCTTCGGCGCCGAAGGTATAGATGCGGTCGCCATCAATGGTTGGGGACGACCGGGGACCGTTGTGGTAGCCATAGCGGTCCACGTACTCGGTGGGATAACGATAACTCCATCGGCTTTCACCGGTCTTCGCCTCCAGGGACTCGATCACCTCGGAATCCCGGATGCGATGGAAGAGGATCAGCCGGCCGCGGGATGTGACAGGTGCGCTGTAGGCTTTGCCGGCTGCCCGCTCCCATACTTTTGGTGGGCCCGTCGCAGGCCACGCTTCTAGAAGGCCAGTTTCAGCCGAAGTTCCGTCCTGCCGTGGCCCGAGAAACACGGGCCAGTCTTCACCAGTCTCCTTCTCGGCAGATCGCAGACCGTCCACGCCTGGGAGGCAAAGGATCAACAGGAGGACAATCCCAGGCGCTATCCGCTTACCGCTCAGCGCTCTCCGCTTCTCACAAACATTCAATGAACTGCTGTTCTTCCGAATAAAGGGACGCCAAGCGCTAGACGGAAAGCGGTAAGCGCTAAGCGGAAAGCGAAAGCAGCTTGAATCACTGATATGACTTTGGATTTGCGACCTGCTTTCAAAAAATCGGCATCACCACACGCGGGCCCCAGCGATTTTGCGGCAACGGGGTCCGGACGGAGTCGACGCTCGTGCCGTTGTGTGAAACGTCTGCCACGACCAATGGCGTCAAGCGCACGCTGGCGTCCAGGGTCTCATTGAATGGCAACTCTTTCTTGTAAGGCTTCTCGGCCCGGGAAATGACAACCTGAACCGGCTTTACGCTGTCATCGGGATCAATCCCCATTAAATTGGCGGGACGCGTGACGCCTTCGATCGGGACGAGAAACGAAAGCGCAATGCGACCGAGTCGTCGCAGGGTGGAGCCGAAACCTCCTTCGGGGGCCGACGCATCTTTTTCCGGCGGCATCGTATAGTACATACCCTTCATCACGTAGGCGTCCGGAAGAATGGTTGCTACGAGAGGTCTGGTGCCGGGCTCCAGTTGCTGTCGCACTCTCGAGTCCTCGAAAGTCGTCTCGGCAATCCGGGCGGCCCACTCAGACGTGTTGGGCCAGGCACTGACGACCATGGTCTGGTCTTGCGACCTTGCGACGGTCACGGTGGAGGCGCGCGTGTAGCCGCGAAGCAAACCAGCCCCTGTGAAGGCCAACGCCAGGCAGGACACATAGGCGGCCGTCCATCCGAGGGCTCGGGGGCCGATCCGGGCGAAGCTGGCCTCGAACAGGCGGCGGATGGGGTTGCCCGGGAGAAAAGCACCTCGCGATTCCGCGTAACTCTGGTAATGCGCACCGAAACGCTCGGCCATGCGCCGTTCCTCGAAGCGTGCCAGGGCGGCGTAGAGAAAGAGCATCGTGACCCAGAATCCAAGCAAGAGGAAGCGGGGCCAGATTGTGATCAATCCCCAGCCGGCAATTCCAAGGCAGAGGTACTGAGGGTGACGCGAAATCCGATACAGCAGGCCGGTAGCAACGCCTCGTCGGCGCAGCTTGTTGCCGTATACCTGGGCCGCCGAAATGAGGAATCCCCAGAGGCCGGCAGTGAACAAGACTCCCCCGATCGTCCTTTGCCATTCGAGGATCCATGAGGTCGTGACGACGGAGTGATTCAGAAAGAATCCGTCCAGCCACGCAGTCCAGACACTGGAGGAGAGGAATCCTAGAAAGGGCTCAAACTGCATCCCGGCGTAGAAGAAACCGGCGAAGGGGCTGATCATGATGAGGACTTCACAGGCACCGAGGCCGATAACAAACAGCACCCCCCAGCGCCCGAGATGCCCGAGTTCCTTGGTCTCTTGCTTCATTCTATCTCCGATTCAGCCAGATAGGGCTTCCCCAGGCGATCTGCCGGTCGTCTTGGAGGACGCGAACGTAGTAGTAACTAGTGCCCCGGGATGATGCACCATCTTTGAAGGTGAAGCTCACTTCCTTCTGACCGGGACTGGTCGTGTATACGACCTTTTCGTCCTTGATGACCTCGATCTTGGCGATAGCACTCGTGCCTATCACCCGAACGCGCAGCGGCGGCGCAACGGTTGCCGCGAACTCCTCGCCCATGAAATGATCGCCCATGCGGTAGTCGAGTACGATGTTGTCGGTGGCTCCGTATGTATGCCGCTTCTTGATTGCGTCGAAGATGGCTTCACGAGTCGGCTCTTTCGTAAAGACCATGGCGTAGGAGATGTGGGTCGACCAGTGGTCGGAGCTTGCGATCGTGCCGATCCGGTACCCCTTGCGGTAGGCGTTCCAGACGAAGCCAGCCTCTTCGAAGTTTGATCCTTCGTCTTCCGGGCCGCGTATTGCCCGCGGCGCCCCCGGGTGCTCGTAGGAGACCCGATCCCCCTGGAAGATCTCGACCACCGGCTCCACCTCGGGGTCGTACGTGCTCCAGTCTGTTCCCATGCTCGACCCCGTTGTGTGCGGAATGGCAATTCCGCCGGACTCGCGAAGGGCCTCGAGTAACAGCTCGCTGTCGTTCTCCAGTATTGGTTCCGGCGGCGAGTAAATGGTGGGACGCGGATCGTCAAAAGATGTTTTGGTGAAGAAAGAGACAACGGGATTTCCGCGGGTGACGTGGAAGATGTTTCGATGCCCGTTGGGAAACTGAACGCTCCGTTCGTAGGCATAAAACGTCGTGAACGCTCGTCGAACATGATAGAGGTCGCAAGACTTCTCGATCAGCCACCAGGCGTATTCCCAGTCTCCTCCCGAGTTGTGATCGGTGATGCCTCCGAAGTCCATGGCCGAGGCGTCGAGCATGTATCGGTAGTAGTCAAAAACCGAGCCATCGAGGTTGCCTCCGCTCGAATCGTACGATAGCTCGGTGTGGCGATGGAGATCGCCGCGGACGATTCGGTTTGCCACCCCATGGACTCGCGTTCGATAGGCTCGAATCGTGGCGACGTCTTCTGCCTCATCAAGGTGGATCGGAGTCACTTCGGCCGGCCCTTGCTGCGGCGTCTCCAGGTCCACCACCACGGGCTTGGTGGCGGCCTGCTGGGCGTGGTCGGGAGCGATCCGCCCCACGAAAACGTTCGACACCAAATGCTCGAAGGGACGCCGGCGAAAACGATCGTCCGTCGGCCAGACCGCCCACAACGTCCCTCCGGGCGAGAACGCCGCTGCAGAGCGCGTGGACGGCCGTCCCCAGCTCTCGGGCATCCGGAAGACGGAAGACCACTGCTCACCCTGGTAGAAGATCGCGGCATGTTGCCAGTAGGTTGGCTTGAACCCGACGCTACCGGTTTCTCTGAACCCTCCTTCGATATGAAAGATCAACCCCACTCGTCCGGTTTGTGAATCTACCAGAAGATGTGGGTAGTCGTTCTTCTCGACCCCGGCGCCTGCGAGCACGGTGCTCAAGTCTTCGGCCGGGGCCTTGCGCGCGGTTCCCTCGAAAATGGCCAGTCTGATCTGGCGGGAAGCATAGATGCGGGCTCCCGGAGAAGAGGTTTTGTGCGCCCAGTCGTTCCACCTCTTTTTCCCCTGCTCGAGCCAATCGGGCTCGACGGTGAGTCCGCTATCTTTGGCCCAGTTCACCGCACCCTCGTCCCAGGCGACCCAGACACGATCGGAACCATCGACCGCGACCGAAGCGTGGGCTTCGAACTTAGGACTGTCGGTGACTGCGGTTTCCACCCCAAGCTCACCGTTGCCGTAGCCGCGCATGAAGACATCGTAGTTTCCGTTGCGGTAAGTGTCCCAGACGATGTGGGCCCGGCCGCCGGAGTCGACCGCGACGCGAGGCTCCCAATCGTTGGCCGGATGATCTGTTATCTGGACTTGCTCGCCCCATGCGGACCCGTCATGGTGGCGCAGGAAGATGTCGGAGTTGTCCCCGTGGAAGCCTTGCCAGACGACCCACAACCCTCCTTTGGAATCGGTAGCCAGATAGTGGTCGAAGTCGGGATTGGGATGAGTACTGAGCCGGACGAGCTCGAGCCACCGATCTTGCGATTCGTCCAGGGCACGGGCATAGAGGTCGAAGTTCCCATCGACTTGTTGAGACCAAACCACCCACAGTCTCCCGTGGCCGTCGAGCGCGAGTTGAGGCCGCCAGACATCACCGCTGACGCCGGGTACGCGCGTGAAGGTGCGCCACCCGCGGTCGTACTTGGCAAGACGGATTTCGTCGGATCTGCCGCTGTAGGATTGCCACACCGCCCAGGCCGTGTCCTCGTCTCCCACAGCAATGGAAGGGTAGTCGTCCTCCCGAAGATCGTCGGTCAGCTTGTCGATCGCAGGGGCTCCCGTCACCCGCACCTGATTGTCGAGGAACCAGAGCTCGATGTCGGCCCGCAGGTCTGCGATATCAAAGGAGAAGTCTCCGTGGCTGGTGGACACCGATACCCGGGACCGAGAACCGGCGTGCCCTCGAAGCCGGATACCCTTCGGTTCGCCCGTGAACCCAAAGAGTCCGTAACCTTCCTCCGGTACCGCCGGTTTCGTGATATCGAAATCACTGACAGAGAGGTGGTCCTCCCGGCCCAGGAGAAAGCCCGAGACTTCGCTCACTTCGCCACCGTCGAGATCGACGGTTCCGTTCCACCGTTGCTCTCCTGCCTCCCCGTGACCGAACTCGATGCGCAGCGCAAAGGATTCGAGCCCAAGCGCCGGATCCGGTTTTTGCCAGACATCCGACGAACAGCCCATCAAAGACACCCCGAGCACGGAAAACAGCAAGGAGTACAAGACCAACCGGGTTCCATTTCCGTCCGTCAAGGTTCCTCTCCATTGAAGGTATGCCGTCCACTCTGCGGGCAGCAGTCAGAACGAAATGCAGCTGAAAGCTCAAAGCTGATAGCTCTAAACCAGCTCCTTCGCGGCGGGGTACAGCTTCCTATACCGAGAATATTGCTCGTCGTAACAACGCTCGGGCTGGGTGACTTCGGTTTCGTGCACGACGGCGTCGCAGGCTTCTTCCACCGATCCGAAGGCGCCGATTCCGACAGCCGCCAGGATGGCCGATCCGTATGCGGCACCCTCCTCACTGGTGTTGACACTGATGACGGGCACTCCGAGCACGTCGGCCACGATTTGACGCCATACCGGACTCTTCATCCCACCTCCAGTGATCCGGACCGAGGTGGCACCCATGATCTCCTGAGCATCTCTTAGCGCAAACGCTGTTCCCTCCATCACGGCGCGGATGAAATGGGAACGGTCGTGATCGGGCGAGAGGCCGGCAAAGATTCCACGCACGCGGGTGTCGGCATGCGGTGTTCGCTCCCCTACCAAGTACGGAGCGAACAGAAGTCCCTGAGCATCATCGGCAATCGGTGCATCCTCCACGGATGCCCCCAGGACGCTCAGGATCCAGTCGAAGGATCGAGTCCCGGTCAACATGCAACCGAGCTGCATGAACTCTCCCGGCACCGCATGCGTGAAAGTATGAACCCGCATCTCAGGGTCTACCAGCGGTTGGTCGTGGCACACGACCAGGACATTGGATGTGCCCATGCTGGCCATGGCTTGGCCCTCGCGTACCACCCCGATTCCGATCGCTCCCGCCGCATTGTCGGCCGCGCCGCCGACCACGGGAATTCCTTTCCACTCCCCGATCACCTCGGTCGATTTGCAAGGATCTGGAAACAGTCCAGGATCAATTCCGACCAGCTCGAGTACCTCCCGGGACCAACGCGCCCTGGACACGTCCCAGCAGAGCATGCCGGAGGCATCGCTGATCTCCTGGTTCAACACCCCGGTCAACCGGTGGCGGACATAGTCCTTGCAAAGCAGCACCGTTCCCAGCCTTTGACGCCAGAGAAGATGAGGAAGCGTGAAACCCGCGAATGGCCGGTTCGCGACGGTATCCCGGAGTGTCTCGAAACCGACCTTGCGCAGAATCTCTTCGCACTCGGCTTCTGCTCGTCCGTCGCACCACAGGATGGCCCGGTCGCCTGTGTCGAGGCAGACCTCGGAGTGCATCATCCCGTCCATTCCGATGCAGTCCGCCGGCCCCAGTTCCTCGAGGATTTCCAGCGCGGCACGAACCCAGTCCTCGGGTTCGTGCTCTGCTCGATTCCCCTCGGCGTAGAGCGGGTATTCGCGCCGGGCCGTGGCCAGCACCTTCCCATCGGGAAATGACACGAGAACCCCCTTGGTTCCCGAGGTCCCAATATCCACCCCAATCGCCTTCATTCGGATCCCTTTTCCCAAACATCAACCATCGCGCTTTTTTGCTGAAAGCTGGCAGCTGAATGCTGAAAGCTGATCGCTGACAGCTGACAGCTACCTAGTCCGGCATCGCTTCCCCAATAAGCCGATCGTAGACAGAACGGGCATGATCGTAAGCCGCCTTTGCGGCCGCTTGTTCGCTCTCGCGGATTCGGGGAAGCTTATTTTCCCAGCACTTGTCCACGGCAGCTCGGCACCACTCGACACTTCGGCGTGAAGGTAGCACGGGCTTGCCGTCGACCAGCACGAAGATAGGATTGGTGTGCGAACTTGCATGGATTCGCAACGCGACCCAGCTGGAACGGTCGATGGCATGATCGAACTCAAGGTCCACCCAGTTCCCATCGGCCACGATCTCCTGGCTGTCGACGGCGATCCCGTTTACGATCAAATCGACTGCAACCCTGCGACTTTTCCCGATGCGGGCACGCTCGAGATCCCAGTAGGGAGGCTGGAAGAGTTCGCGGGATGCAATGCGCGCCCCGACCTCGGCTTGTTCTCTGGGCAGGTACGCGGAAACGCGGCCCAGGACTTGGACTGTTTGTGCTCCTTTCAGGTGCAGCTCGCTTCTGTTTACACCGAGCTTTTGTTCGTCGACGGTAAAGTCGATGATGTGAGACAGCCCGTCGGAGACGTAGCTGTGGCCTTCTTTGATCTTGTCGACGTAGTTGTGGAAATCCAGCTCTCCATCGACCTTCGCGTAGGTCCGCGCCATTCCGACCCGTTCGTCGTAGATGCAGGGAAAATCTGTTTCACCGCTCAGCCGAACGCGGAAGCCCGCGTTGAGACTGTGGTACCAGGTGTTGAGTTCCCAGTTCCACGGGGTGTCCCCCGCCGAGTAGAAGTCCACGGCGTCGTGCGTGACGGTTACCACGTATTCGTTGGCACCAATCCCGTCGAACTTCGAGAGCACGTAGAAGGGAAGATCGTTGGTGGGTCGCACCGGCTCGAGCCCCCAGCCGGAGTGCGCGTAACCGGTGGCGCCTCCCTGGGATTTAGCCCAACTGAGGATCGGGAGCGTCCAGCTTGGCCACTCCTCAACCAGCTTCGTTCCCGGATAGTCGTCCTCGGTGAGCCGCAGCAACACGATGTGGCCGGCGTGAGAAGAGGGAAAGCCCGAGACCTCCACGTCGTAACGCAGGAGATTCCGCTTGGTGGAAAGAGGATGGGTCTCTCCTTCGAAGAATGTCTTCTGGTGGTACCAGCAAGGGCCCCAGGTCAGCACACAGGCGATGTCGAGGTCCTCGCCCAGTGCCTGCCGCCACATTCCTTCCGGACGGACGCCTTCTGTGGGACTCTCGTAGTGACTGCAGCCGCCGCCATGGACGTGGTGATCGGCGCTATACCAACCCAAGCTCGCGGGATCGACCCATCGTTGTAGCTGAAAGCTGACCTCGATCTCTTCTTTCCCCTCGGGAACGATCAGGGTTTTCTGTTGGTTGAGGTAGTGTGGCCCCCGGGTGTACTCCACCACGTATTCTCCAGGTGGAAGCTGGACCGATTCGCCGTCCGTGCGATAGATCTGAGGCTGAAAGTAGAAGTCCGGCAACTCCCCATCGGCGATTCGGCGAGCCGGCAGTGGGTAAATGCCGACCAGACGTTTCGTGGCCGGGGCCCATCCCACGCCGCGGGTTAAATCCCAAGGATCCCTGCGAGCGGCAAAGTGGCGATAGTCCATGGGGAAGGGTTTCTTGTCGGGATCGGACTCCATCCGGTCGAGCCCATCCGAAACGATGAAACCGGCCATCACCGGCGAACCGTCATCATCCTGGATTCGGAAGACGACGCGCACGGACGGCTGGCAATCGAATAGGATATCGACGGTGTTGCGAAACCCGATATCTTGTGTTCCCTGGCCCACGTGAAAGCCGATCTTGGCCTCCCGCTTACCGGTTTCATTGGTGTGGATTTGTAGGATGGCATACTCCAGCTTCAAGCCGGAGAGGTTCGCATGGAGCGGGCGATTCCTGTACATCGCCACTTCCAGAAAGCGGTTGGCGACCTGCCCGGCCGAGAGTACGTTCTTTTTCTGTACCCGCTTGGCGCCCGTAGATCTGTGTAGCGAGGGGAGAGCATTCGGGCTTTCGACCTCGAGCACGGCATTGATATGTGCATCATTGTTGACCTTGACCAGAAAACTCTTCCAGCCCCCCTGAACCAACTCGGCTTTGGCCGGCCCCCGCATCACTTTGACCCGGGCTTCTGGATTGATGTCGATCATGGCCAAACAGTACGGGTCCAGGACTTGCTGGATGCGCTCGACGAGCTCGGGCGTCGGTGCTTGATCTACAAGCGCTTGGATGGCCCTTGCGTCTGCCGGCAACAGCCGGCTGCCCAGGAAAGACAAAGCTTCCTCCAAACGCACCACCTGTGCCACGAAAGGTTGAGGTTCTACCCCGCCGACTCCGTGTCCACTGCCTGCCCGGGCCCGGTCTTGGGCCAGACCTGATGCCGCTGGGATTCCGCAAAGCGCGAGCACCAGCATTCCGGAAGGGATGATTCCCGCAAAATAGACTCTTCTCATTACGCTCCTCCTTATAGAGCAGGTTGCGCCGGCCGCCGCTTCCCGTTTCCGGAACTCGTGTCGACCGTAACCGGCGTCTCTGGTAGACCCCGGGGGATTGCTCATCGGGTCCCCGGCGGATCAGTGGATCAGGACGATGCAGAAAGTTTATTTCCATCCGCCCTATCAAATCAACGCCCGTTTTATGATAGGTTGGTAGATGCGCTACGATAATCCATCTTACTATCGTCTCAGCACGATCGAGGGAGCTACGAAGATGACCAGATTTGCGAGTCAAGTTGCAATCATTACCGGCGGGGCGAGCGGCATCGGTACGGGGGTTGCGGCCAGGATGGCAGAGGAGGGGGCTCACGTCGTCCTGTTTGACGTCAACGAGGCCGATCTGCAAAAGGAGGTCGCGCGTATAAAGGAGGCCGGCGGTAGCGCGAGTCACGCCGTGGTCGACATTGCGGATGACGGGCAGGTGCGATCGTCCATCGACCAGGTGGCGAAAGACCATGGACAACTGGATATCCTGGTCAACAGCGCCGGTATCGTTGGGCCCAACGGGACGAAGGCGGTGGACTATCCGAGTGACGAGTTCGAGAAAGTCATTTCCGTCAACCTGACAGGAGCTTTCCTTGTGGCCAAGTACGCGATTCCTCATATGCTCCAGCGGAACTACGGCCGCATCCTGCTCATTTCTTCCATGGGCGGCAAGGAGGGCAACCCCGGTATGGCCGGTTACGCGGCCAGCAAGGCCGGCGTCATGGGCTTGGTCAAGGGGATCGGTAAGGAATACGCGGAGACCGGGATCACGGTCAATGGTCTGGCTCCCGCGGTCATTCGTACCCCGATCAACCTGCAAACGGATCCGGACATGATGCGCTTCATGACAGAGAAGATCCCCATGAAACGACTCGGAGAGATCGAGGAGGTGGCGGCCCTCATCTGTTGGATATGCTCGAAGGAAGCGACGTTCAATACCGGGTTCGTCTTCGATATATCGGGGGGGAGAGCGACGTATTAGGAAGCTGACAGCTGTCAGCGATCAGCTTTCAGCTAGCGCTTGCCGCTTTCCGTCTACCGCTGAGCGGTCAGCGTTCGGCGATTATTCATGATCGCGGAACAACGACACCCCAACAAAAGATACGGCTGAAACGCCGGCTGCTAGTACTAGGATGCCGCCAAGCTCCGCATGGTGTGGCGTGCTATGGATTGGGACCTTCGTTTTTGCCAATATCGATCGGGGACCCGTCATCCCCTAGAAACTTCACCGTGATAGTCGCTCCACCGATGCCGAGGAAGATGAACTGCGTCTGAAATCCATCTCCGTCGGCAATCTGGGGAAAAATCACCGGTGTGGGAGCGGTCTGATTGGCATCCGCAATCGGAAAAGTGGTCAAAAGGAAATCGCCGCGGCCATTGTTCAGTGAGCGCAGAGTCAAGGCAACAAACTGCTGATCCCCCTGAATATCTGCAACCCCTATGAATCCCTCGGGTAGCCCGCCCGGGATCATCTGTCCCACAAACTGGGCCGTGTGCCCACTCCCGACAAGGTTGAGATTTCCCGGACCTCCCCCCGCCGGTGTCATCCCGTCTAGAGCCAGTGCTCGCACGGTAACGGTAAGTTGCGTGCCGTTTGGGTTTGCGATCGCCAGACCGGTATTGTGTCCGCCCGAGGTATCGATGTAGATGATGGCGTGATTGGTTGCTACGGCGGAAGGGACACCGGACTCCGTGACCAAGGTTCCATCTTGAGTGAGGCTGAAGATTCCCGCGCCCACCGGTGTGGATGTCCCCATATCCGGGGTCAGCTTTACCCATCCCGTATTCACGTCCTCAGGGGACCCGTCCGTGACGAAACGCGCGAAGCCTCCAGCAGCAATGCTGTAAGGGAATTTCGAGGCGGCCGCGCCCCCTCCGACCATCCCTACTGTCATCGGGGCTCCCATGCCGTCGAAAAACTCAATCATTCCCGTCTCCAGGGCATTGGAGGTGTTGAGGAAAATCAAGGTCATGACGTAGCCACCCCCATCGGTCACCTGTGGATAAAACAAGGACTGGGTCGTGGCTGGCTGGGTTAGATCGGCGATGGGGGTACTGGTAAGAAGCAGATCTCCGCGCTGATTGGTGGTCAGGCGAAGAGCGAGAATGGACAGTGGCTGATCACTCGTGATCTCGAGTGACGCCAATCCGGTTTGCTCAAAATCCTCCGGCAGGACGAAATCGGGAGCAAACTGATGGAGAAACTTTGCAAAGTGAGCATTTTGTGCCAGCCCGATCGTACCGGTTGCGATCGTAGTGCCACTGGCATCCCTAAGCGTGAATGTGATTTGAGCCGTTGCTGTTCCTCGATTGACTGCGGCAAGGCCTGTGAAAATGTCGATGGTCCCTGCTCCCGGCGCCACCTGGGAACGGAAGTCCACGAAGATGCGGGCGGATGTCGTGGGTGGCGACGCCGGCACGCCGACTTCACTGACCACAACGTCATTCTGGGTGAAACTGAAAACCGCGGTGCCATAGGGGGCTGTTCCTGAATCAACCTCCACGGTGGCGTACCCGGCACGCTGGGTATCGTAGGGTCCTATGGTGCTGGATGTGCCGGCACCTCCCGCGTTCAATGTGAGATTTGCCTCTGTGGTGGGGGGAAAGACAGTGAAGCTCGTGGCGGTGGTGGTAGTGCCTGCTGCGGTTGTGATGGTAACCGTTCCGGTTCTTGCTGTTCTAGGAACAAGGGCGACGATCTCGGTTGCTGTGACCGAGACGATGGTAGCCTCAACCCCGTTGAATAGAACGACCGTTTCACCGGTGAGGTCGGTTCCCTGGATGATGACATGGGTCCCGGGCGGGCCGCTTGTTGGGGAGACCTGGCTGATAGTCGGTCCAGGCGGCTCCACCCCGACCGGCACGTTTATAAGGATGGACACGTTGTCCGAATTAATATTAGCCACCGCCAAATCTTCGATCGTATCTCTATTGAAGTCGCCCACGGTCACTGCAAGAGGACCATCCCCAACCCCAAAGTTTTGAGCCGAGAGAAAGGTGCCATCTCCCTTTCCTAAAAGGATGGACACGTCGTTTGAACCAACATTAGCCACCGCCAAATCCTCGATCGCATCACCGTTGAAGTCGCCCACGGTCACTGAACCAGGAGAAACTCCAGCCCCAAAGTTTTGAGCCGAGAGAAAGATCCATCTCCCTGTCCTAAAAGGATGGACACATTGCCGTCTGAAAGAGGCGCGTTATGGCCATGCAGGCCACGATTAGCCGTCGCCAAATCCTCGATCGTATCGCCATTGAATTCGCCCACGGCAACTGAATAAGGACCAACTCCAACCCCAAAGTTTTGAGCCGAGAGAAAGGTGCCATCTCCACGTCCTAAAAGGATGGACACGTTGTCTGAACGCTCATTAGCCACCGCCAAATCTTCGATCGTATCGCCATTGAAGTCGCCCACGGTCACTGACCAAGGACCATCTCCAGCCCCGAAGTTTTGAGCCGAGCCAAAGGTGCCATCTCCCTGTCCTAAAAGGATGGACACGCCACTACCACCAGCCACCGCCAAATCCTCAATCGTATCGCCATTGAAGTCACCCACGGTCACTGATCGAGGATAAGCTCCACCCCTGAAGGTTTGAACCGAGAGAAAGGTGCCATCTCCCTGTCCTAAAAGGATGGACACATTGTGTGAAAGAGAATTAGCCGTCACCAAATCCTCGATCGTATCGCCATTGAATTCGCCCGCGGTGACTGATCGAGGTTGACTTCCAACGCCAAAGTTTTGAGCCGAGAGAAAGGTGCCAGCTCCCTTTCCTAAAAGGATGGACACGTTGTTTGAAGAATTAGCGGTCGCCAAATCCTCAATCGTATCGCCATTGAAATCGCCCGGGGTGACTGATTGAGGTTCATCTCCAACCGCATAGTCTTTTCTGGCTACAAAAGAAACCTCTCCCTGAGCAAACAGTTTGTGCACCCCGGTCGGACTGCAAAGTAACACCAACAACAGGTAAACAAAGCTCGCCCTTCTTTCCATCAGGTTGGCTCCTCTCGCATCATGTTTGGACGCCTTTTTCGTCAACTGGGGTTTCTCCGAAATTATTGCCACATAGTTAAGCGGCGTCGCGCATTTTTTCAAACTCTTCCGGGCTCCGATAGCCCCCAATGCGAATCGGGGTAAGCCCAGGTCCCCAGAAATAAGTGCAGATGAAATTTCCCTTACACAGGTCGACGATCGTCTATGCAGAGGAGGCAAGACTAGCGGCTCAGGGTAGCGAGCCATACCTCCGCCTGATTTGGGTGTCGATGGGCTAATCCGCGACCAACCGTACGGAACAGCCGTTGTTTAGTGGTACCAACCGGAAATTGATCCAGCCACTGGGCCGCCCGGAGTGGATCGTACTCGGCCCATTTTCTCACGGTCACTATCCAAGCCTTGATTCGGGAAGCTTCGGTCGGCAACTCCGCCGCCCACATTGTCGCGGCCTCGGGTTCCTCGAACGCCTGAGCCCGCGCCACGGCCACAAGGGCTATTTCCCGCAATTTGGGTTCTCCTATCCCCTCGGCCCATATGGCGGCTTGCTCCAACTCCTCACTCGCCCAGCGAAACACGGCATATTCCACTGCCTCGTGCCGCTCGGAGGACCCGGCAAAGTCAGCTGCCCACTTTGTCGCAGCCTGGGGATCATACTGCGCGATCGCCTTGCTTGTCGTGACTGCCAACCGCCGAGCGAGTTGGCTATCCTCGAGCGACGAAAAGTACTGGGAAACAGCCTGCAGATCGTCTTGAGCCCAGACCCAGGTGATCCCTTCCAGAGCTCGGCGGCGGTCCTCCTGGTCGGGCAATTTCTGGGCCCAGTCCAACGAAGTTTCTCTATCCTGACTCGCCCATTGCATCGCGATTCGATTCAAGCTGTGTTGCTTTAGTCCCTTTTGATCCAGTTGGCTAGCCCAAGCGGCTGCCTGTTCAAAACCCTTCCCGATAAGCGTATCCAGCGATGCGTCGACCAGGCCGTAGCGATCAGGAAAAGATTCGATGCGTTCGAGCAAAGCGAGATTTATCTCTGGATCCTTGCTGGCAGCCAGTTCGGCTATGATACCGAACAGCCGCTGTCGCTGCTGCCCGGTGAAGTCCTCCTTCAAGGATAAATCCAATAGCGTCCGGGTTTCCCTTCTTCTCTCCCGACGGGCAATCGCTCGGGTTTCATGCTGACGGCAAGCTGAAGAGAATCTCACTAGCCGGAGGAGTTCCAATGGCCCTCTGCGATACCGAACCACATTGGACGGGCGGGAGTTGGTTCCAGGATTTGATCGTATTCTCCGCGGGTAACAAAATCTACAGCATCCCAGCTAGTGGCGGAAAGCCTGAAAGTTTGGCCGCTCCAGATAAGGACGGAGGTGAACGTGCATATTCGGGTCCGAAGCTTTTGCCTGGGGGAAAATCAGTGCTTTTTGACGCGATCAACTACCCTAGTAAGGAACCCTTATTTCAGATCCGGTTGCTGTCCATTGAGTCAGGGAAACAGAAAGTCGTGATCAACGAGGGAATAAACGCCTATTGCGCGCCCACAGGCCACTTGGTTTACCAGAACAGCAATATGAGCACACTTATGGCTGCGCCATTTGATCTTAATTCGCTCGATGTGAAAGGCGACCCGGTGCCCATGGTTGAAGGGATACATGATGTGAATGTCACATTTGCCAGTGACGGAACGTTAGCCTATGTTCCACAGATTCCTGGACCGAAGGAAGACGCTCTCATCTGGGTAGATCGGGATGGGCGGCAGCTAGATGTGATGGATATAAAGGAGGGATGGGAACCGCGTCAAATCTCACCAGATGGAAACCGAATCGCTCTCATTTATGTAGAGGACAATAAGCGGGATATCTGGATCTACGATCTGCAAGTTGACTTATCCCGGCGCTTGACGTTTGAGGGAAAAACAAATGAGATGCCTATATGGACTCCAGACGGTAAATGGATCACTTTTGTATCCGATCACGACGGCCCACCCAATTTGTACCGCAAATTAGCTGATGGTAGCCGGGCGCCCGAACGGCTCACCGAAAGCGAATTCTTACAAGCTCCCGGATCGTGGTCACCCGATGGAAACATATTATCTTTTGAACAGATGACTGATAACAACATGGATATTTGGGTTGTTCCGATGACAGGCGACAGAATGGCTAGACCGTTTGTTACATCGGCCGATTCTGTGGGGAGACCTAGGTTTTCTCCCGATGGCCGCTGGCTTGCCTATGCTTCATGGAAGCGTGATGAAGACGGAAGGACTACCAAGATCGAAACTTATGTGCGTCCGTACCCAAGTCCCGATGTCAAGTGGTTAGTCTCTGGAGAAGAGGGGGGCGGAGTGCCCGTTTGGTCGCCGAACGGGACGGAGCTTTATTATCTTAGCCGCGACAGTGACAAGATGATGGTTACACCCATTCAGACCCAACCAACTTTTAGGGCGGGCAAGCCTAAAGTCTTGTTTGAGGGGAAGTACGCCCCTACCTTTCATATTTCTTCTGATGGCGAGCGCTTCTTGGTGACTAAGCAGGTTCACAGACCCCCAAATCGAATCAACATCGTTCTGAACTGGTTCGAAGAGCTCAAGCATCGCGTCCCTAAAGGATAATCCTTGGGAAGATCATGGTGAAGGAGGCTCAGGTGAAGGAGGCTCAAAAGATAAGCTTGAGGGCAAACTGGACGACCCTGGGAGCGCCGGCAGTGCTACTGATAACCCCGAAGGTGAAAGGAACGGAAACGTTGGAACCTGGGTTTCTGAAATTCGGCTGATTGAGCAGATTGAAGAATTCTGCTCTGAACTCGATCGCAGCTTGCTCTGTTACCGCCGTACGCTTGATCAAGGCCAGGTCTACGTTTCCCTGTGCGGGTCCTCGAAGAATGTTACGACCCGTGTTCCCAAAATAGGTGCCGGGCCCCGAAACAGGAAAGCCCTCCGGAGTGGTTCCACCGGCAGGGATAGTCGGTGCTGGAACGAAGGCCGATGTGTCGAAGTACTCGTTCAGGCGGGCCTGCGTCGGGCCGCTCTTTCTGGCCGTGCGAATGTCGGCCCCCTCGGCAAAGCTGGCCCGTCCGCCAGAAGACCAGAACAGTGTCGCCGCCCGGAAGTCGCCGATCGAGAAAGGCGTACCCGATTGCAAGACAAGGATACCCGACGCCGCCCAACCTCCAAGGAAATCCCGGACAAATCTGTTTCCACTGGGTGATGGGAGCTCATAGACCCAGCTGAGAACGAACCGATGAGTGCGGTCGAAGTTGGAAAGACCGTACCCGTCCCCGCGTAGATCAAGCTGATTTTGAGCTGCATTGCCGAAGCCTTGTGTCTGGGTCGTTATCTCCGCATCTCCCGTAGTCACCGTCCCCAGCGACTTCGAAAGGGTGTACGAACCTAAGAACGACAGACCTTGGCTGAATCGTTTGGTCACACTAGCCCTTAGTCCAGCGTGATTTTTTGCATGAGGAGGAAGAAAAGCCCTGGAACGTGCGCCGTTACGGGATAAAATGCGTTTGATATATTTACAAGACATCCCGAAAGGAGCACATTCCAGGTGAATAAAAGAAACCACAGAATCCTCCTCCGAGACAAGCAAAATCTTACACGCCGGTTGGAAAGAAATCAGTTTGAGGACCGGTCCGATCCTATGTTCAAGGACTCCAACACCTACTACGAGATCGCCGAGAGAACGCGCGCCATCGGATCTGGTGGTATCGGAGCCATTCACAAGCTCGTGTGTAAGCTTGGATTGGACAAAGATATCAACAGAAACATCGTTTTGCTCAAGTACCACTTTCCTTACTGGGAATCCGATCATGTACTGAACATCGCATACAACGTCTTGTCGGGTGGAACCTGTCTCGAAGATATCGAGCGGTTGCGCCAGGATGAGACCTACATGAACGGACTGGGAGCCGAGAGGATTCCGGATCCCACGACGGCTGGAGATTTCCTCCGTCGTTTCGATGAGGATTGGATCTTCGGACTTCAGGAAACCATCAATGAAACCCGAACCAAGGTGTGGAAGTTGCAGGATGCTTCCTTCCGGAAGGAGGCCATCATCGACGTGGACGGGACCGTCGCCGGAACCTTGGGGGAATGCAAGGAAGGAATGGACATTGCCTACAACGGGATCTGGGGTTACGCACCGTTGATCGTGACCTTGGCCAATACGAATGAGGTCCTCTATCTGATGAATCGGCCGGGCAACCGTCCCTCTTCCGACGGAGCGGCCGAGTGGATGGACCGGGCAATCGATCTGGTGTCGTCGGTGTTTACGAAGGTCTGGCTTCGGGGCGACACGGATTTCTCGCTGACGAGAAACTTCGATCGCTGGGACGAGCGGGTTGGTTTTGTCTTTGGTTATGACGCCAAGCCGAACCTGGTCGGGATGGCCGATGCCCTGCCGGAGAGACAATGGAAACCGCTCGAGCGGCCTCCTCGTTATGAGGTCAAGAGCGAAGAACGGCGCCGTCCGGAAAACGTCAAAGAACAAGTAATCAAGGAGAGAGAATTCAAGAACATCCGCCTGCAGAGCGAGCAGGTCGCCGAGTTTGACTATCGTCCCGGACACTGTAAGAAAACCTATCGCATGGTTGTGGTTCGGAAGAACCTCACGATCGAAAAGGGGGAGCACCGGCTGTTTGATGAGGTCCGGTACTTCTTCTACATCACCAACGATCGGGAGATGACGATGGGAGAAGTGGTCCTTTTTGCCAACGATCGCTGCAACCAGGAAAACGTCATCGGTCAGCTCAAGAGTGGAGTGAACGCCTTGAGGATGCCTTCGGACAGTCTGGTATCGAACTGGGCCTACATGGTCATCGCATCGCTGGCGTGGAATCTGAAGGCCTGGTATGGCCTGGTGACGCAGGCGCCGACAGTACGTCGTGATATCTTGAGGATGGAGTTCAAACGCTTCCTGGTGAACTTTGTGCAAATACCCTGTCAGATTGTAAGAACCGGTCGTCGCCTCGTTTACAGGATATTGGCCTATAGCAAGCATCTCGAAACCTTTTTGGCGACGTTCGACTATATCAGGCAACTCAGGTTTACTTGAAGGCGCCTCGCCGGCGGGTGAGCCCGTACCCCCGGCGGAGCAAGAGTGGCGGGCGAAAGGAAGGGCATAACAGAGACAAACAAGATCAAGTGATCCAGACAACCAATGGAAGGTTTGTCTCTTGTGTTTCTCTTTGCTTTCCCTGTTACGCACAAGGAGCTGAAATCCACGAGATATTCGGAAAAGGCAAACGATTTTCCGAGCGAGCTCATACCTCGCTTATTTTGGGACTAGCCTGTAGCGAGTTGTAGTTCAGCGATCCGGTGCTTTCCATTCCGTTCAGCGGGCTGGAAAGTCCGACGAAAGGAAGTCGGGCCGCCATATTCGCGGCGGAGTTGGACGTCTCGCCATGAACGGGCTGTTCTGGACTGGCCAGAAACGCCTGATTCCATGAGCGAAGGTTTTGTAGATGCGTCGCTTTTGATCCCACGTAGCCGACTTCCAGCAGGTAATTGTGAGCGAAGGAAACCTGCGCGTTAAGGCTGTAATGCTGTGAATAGGGGGTCACGATATCGGGGTTCATGAACTGGAAAATAAAAGTGGGTGGAACCGGAACCCCTCGTCCTGGAATCGTAAAAGCGACCGGGAAGTCATCCAGGTCGGGCAGGCGAAGAAACGGATCCGAAAGGCTTGATCCGCTGTTGAATTGCCTTCCCGCCGAACTTAATAGAAAGAGAGGTGGGCCGAGAAAACCAGAAGAAACCGTCTGAGGCCGCTGATGGGCGCGTTCGTAGAAGACGCCATAGCCCCCGCGCAAGACGATTTCTTTGTTGGACCAGGGACGGTAGGCGAAACCGAAACGGGGAGCGAAATTGTTGTAGTCTTGACCATCCAGTAGCGTTTTGCTCACCAGAGGGGTACCTGGCACATGAAACTCCGTGTTCTCCGGTTGAACGAAGCCGTTGGAGCTAAAACCACCGGGAGGTGGGATCGTATAACGACGTGGATCAAAATTGCTGATGCGTCCCTGAATATCAGAAAAGGCGCCCAGATACTCCCAACGAAGACCTAGATTCAGCGTTAGCTGGGGATTTACCTTCCAATCATCGGCAACAAAAAGTGAGATATCGGAGGTCCGCAAGTCCCGATCTGCGATGCCATTGCCGATGATGGCCCCAAATATGTTACTAAATCGGGTTCCATTGCCGCCGGCGGATACCGGCCCACCCGGACGGCCCAGCAAGAAGTCCGGAAAGGACAGCAAATTCATGTTTCCAACAGGAAGCCGGACCTCTCGGAGATTGTGTTGCTCTCTTCGGATTTCTACACCCAACCGGAGGTCGTGTCGCCCCTTAGCTTTCTTTGCAAGAGAGAGGGTATCGGCGAAGTAATAGACATTGGTGGTAACATCCGTTCCAATTCCTTGAGGCCCGATTGCAAAGGCACCTGATACGCTTATTCGAGGCAGGCCTGGAATCCGGTCCTGCGTCTGCCTGAAGATTCCGACCTGTTTGTCCGTTAAGACAGGTTCCGTGAAATCGGACCCGTCAAGAAGAGTGTAGCCCAAACGAGCCTCATTCACCGACTTCGGGCCCAGAACGTGTATGTTGGTAATACTGACGTTCCGATTAACGGGAGCGCTCTGACGAGGAGGACCCGGCAGGTTACCCCCGAAGAAAGGAGTCGACTGATCCGAGGTGGCGTTGAAAAACTTGACCGCCAGGCGGTTATCCGAAGTGAGTTGGTGGTCCAGGTTGATGGCAAACTGGTCTTGATCATATTTCGTGGGAATCGACACGCCATAGTTGACGCCGGGACCTTCCCTTTGAGGGCTTGGAATGAGGAGATCGCCGTTCGGCAGCTTGTAATTCAGCAGATTCAAGGCCACTGGGTGGATATTGGACCCATCGTGCTCCACCGCGAGACCCCCAAAGAAGCCCCGCTGACCGCCAAAAATCGCACCCAGGGCTTCGGGGGTCCGGACCTTGGGTATAGCAGGCAGACGCAGGGTTCGGACAGAGAAAACTCCATTGAGCTGCCGTGTGCCTTCATAGGAGACGAAGAAATACGTCCGACCCTTGACTGCAGGCCCGCCAAAGATCCCCCCGAATTGATTCTGGCGTAGGACCGGCCGCGGCAGATTCAGGCTGTTTAAGAAAAAATTGTTAGCGTTGAGCGTGTCGTTGCGAAAAAAATGATAGAGGCTGCCATGAAACTCCGAGGTTCCGGTCTTGGTCACCAGACTGATGTTCGCCCCGCCTTTGTGCCCGAAAGAAGCGTCGTACAACGCGGTCTGGACTTTGAACTCCTGAATGATTTCTACCGACGGCACGGCGATCCCTACTGCCCCATTGTCCGCTTCGGCCAACCCACTGAAGCTGTTGCTCACATCGATCCCGTCGATGATGTAGCTGTTACTGACCTGTGTCCCTCCGTTGGTGTAAACGCTCTGGCTGCCGTTACCGATCGCCAGGGCATCGGGAAGAGGAATCGAGGAACCAGGCGAAAGGGCGGTGAGCTGGGTAAAGTTCCGGGTGGCGAGCGGCAGCGCCAGTATGTGCGAGGAGTCCACCACCCGCCCGAGCGTGCTCGTGTTTGTTTGCAGCATGCTCCCCTCGGCTCGGACCGTCACCGTCTGGGGGCGGGTCGCGACCTCGAGCACGACATCGAGTGTGTGCCGCTCGGTCACGTGGACCGTTACACGTTCTCGAACCAACGTCTTGAATCCCTGGAGCGAAAACTCGATGCGATACGGGCCGGGTGGCAAAAAACCGATTGAGTAGGCACCCGTGCCGTCGGATCGTGTAGCGCGCCCGTTTCCGGTGTCGACATTCCTGACCTTGATCTCCGCACCGGAAAGCACGCCTCGTGATACGTCGCGTACCGTGCCGGCAATGGCACCCGTATTGGTCTGGGCGTGGAGGGAATGTGCGGCGGAATAAACCAGCAAAACGCCCAGCAGTATGGCTGTTACTTTTCCCCGGGTCATTTCCTGCCTACTCGATTCAGGGCAACTGTTCTCGTTCGCGAGTACACCCAGGGCCAGCGCACTTGGGATAACCGCGATCGGTCTGTATTCTGATAGTGCTATTGATTAGTACTCAGTATAGGTAATTGGATGGGAATCTCGAACATGAATCTCCCGTGTAATGCCCTAGACGGATCGGCGGCGAGCGAGGTGTAAGGACAACATACACCGAAAGGTCTTCCGAAACGCGGCTGCTTCCGGCCCGGTACCACGCCATCTTCTCCACGCCGTAGTCTTTTTCTGCCAAATAGTTGTTGTGCGCACGACACATCAGGACGATGTTGTCGGCACTGTGGACGCCTCCGAGGGCGAAGGGTCTCCGGTGATGGAATTCCAGTCGATCCCGCTCCGCACAGCGCTTGCCGTGTTCATCAACGAAGGCACACCGGCCGTCGTCGCGGCTCTGGACGGCACGTTTGACGGGGGCTGGGATGTAACGCGACGACGGCTTTGTATCCGTCTTCTCGAGGCTCTTGCGAGGCTTGTCAGTCTTTCCATATCGTCGTGCTTCGAGACGCTCCAGTCTGTCGGTCACGGCTTGGTCAATCACCGTGGCGAGGTCGTCCGAACCCGTGAGAACAGAGAGTCGTCGAAGCTTTTCGCGAAGGTCCGCCGATGCAGTAAATTGAATCTTGTAGCGAGCCGGCGCCAGCGGCTCCACCGTTTTGATCGGCGGACGAGCTACAACCGGCGCAGCTCGTGCTCCAACTTGGTCCGGACCAAGTTGAGCTGGCTGTTTGGGTGAAGTTGCCGGGTTTGTCAGCAGCGTGGACTTCTGTGCAGGTAGTTTGCGGACCACGTCAGGAACATCTGGTCGTGGTGCAAGCTCTGCTACGAGCTCTTCGATCTGACGTTTTGACTTGTGCACTGCACGAGTCAAAACACTCTCTAAATTGGCGTCTGTCAGGTGTGGCGCAAGCTTCGAAATGCCACTTAGATGAAGCCGACCATCGCGGAGCATCTCGAGCAGCACCGGATGGCGCCGCGCGGCCCGAGCAACTGCGATGCGGTGGTACGCCTCCCACTCGGAAAGATGCAACACCTCTGTAGCGTACGTAAACATCGACGAACAGGCATAACGAGCATAAAGCCTACGAGCGTCCACTTCTCCTATATGAGCCACGAGCTCCGACTCGACTCGGCGTGATTGCTGTACAAGCTCCGACAATTGTCGAAGCAACTCGTCGTCCGACAATTTCCTGAATGAAATGGTTTTGAGTTGAACTGTGTTTGCCATGTTGATTTATACCATGGACTTTTTTTGCGCTCTTTAATGGCTCCTTTGGCACGTAAGAGACTCGAAGTGACATTGACGTGTCGCAAGCGAATTGACGATCGTGTGGTGGTTTCACGCTTGGGAAACAGGCAGTCTACGACCCGGCCGCGGTTCGTTTCGGTTATCAGCGATAAAGTTGTCAAGGGAGAAAAACGACTTTTTGATTTTCTTTTCAGATTGTTACCCGTGAACGTCGATGGTCACGCGCTGACAGCTTTGCGTCGAGCGCACGACGTTAGGCGATTATTCATGATCGCCGAAACACCGACACTCCAACAAAAGATACGGCGGAAACGCCGGCCGCTAGTACTTCTAGCGGGATGCCGCCGAGCTCCGCATCGGTCACGATTCCGTACAGTGCGACCGATGACCCGAGGGCCATGGATGTCAATGCCCCTGCGCGGGTGCCGCCCTTCCACAATACTCCACCAAGGACGCAGACGAATACGCCGGCCGTGTAGAGGATGTAGGAGCTGAGGATGGTGTCGAAGATCTCCTCGCTGCCCAGCGCGATCAGCAGAGCTAGAAACCCGGCGACGGCGGTGACCCAGCGGGATAGGCTCAGCTCTTTGTCCGGTGTGCGTGGCTTGATCCAAAGGTCTTTGACGATATGCGATGCAGCCGCGGCGAGCAGCGAATCAGCGCTCGACATGATCGCCGCCAAGAATGCCGCCAGGACGACGCCGCCCAGCAACCCGGGCATTACGTGAGTGATGACGTCGAACAAGACCGTGGTTCCAGAAACATTGTCGACCGGGATCTCCAATGCTCTGGCTCCCATCCCGATCAGCACCGGTAGAAAGCTGAGCGGAATGAGAGTGAAACCGGCAATGAGAGCCGCGCTCTTTGCGGTTTGTGCATTTCGGGCGGCGAAAAGCCTCTGGTAGAAATCCTGCCCGATCAGCGTGTACATGACGGTTGGCAACGACAGCCACAGCACGAAGCCGAACCCGTCTCCGAGTAGATCGGTATAATGTGGTTCCAGAGTGCCGGCTGCCAACTCGTCCGAAAGGGATGCCCAGAGTCCCCCCAGTTCGGCTGTTCTTCCCATCACGATCACGCAGGCCGCGGCCATCCCGATTGTCCCGATCAGAATCTGGACGAAGTCGGTAACGGCGACGGCCCAGAGTCCGCCCATGACCGTGTAGCCGACGAATATGGCGGTGGCGAGGATTGAAGCGGTGCGTGCATCGAGACCGAGGATTCCAGCGGCCGCCCCGGCCACCTGTATTTGCGAGGCGGTGATCCCTATCAGGGCGGCGGCCGATAGCCCGGCTCCAACAATTCTGGCGCCCCTGCTTCCGTAACGCCCTTCCAGATACTCCGGAAGCGTATAAAGAGAGAGCTGTCGGAAACGGCTCGCCGTGAGAAACCCCAAGATCACGAGTCCAACTCCGCAAGCGATACCGTACCAGACTGCGGACAAGCCAGAGTCAAACGCGGCCTGGGCTCCTCCGGCGCTGAAGACGCCGCCGAAGTGCGTGGCCGCGAGCGTGGCTGCGCAGAGCGGGACCCTCAGTTTTCTGGAGGCAACAAGATAATCGTCCGGCGTCTTGATCCGTCGTTGACAGACCCAGCCAATGGCCAATATGACGACGAGATAAAAAACGACGACTGTGACTGTCATGGCCAGTCCTCAATGGCTGATCGCGATCGGGCTGATCGCGATTGCGCCCTATGAACCGAAATCGAGCTTGCGATCCCTTATTGGCTCGAACCATGCGGTTCGTCGGCGACATGCTCGTGAAACACGCCCCTCTGGTGGAGCTCATTGTGTATCTTCCGATAGGCGGCGGTCATCTTGAGACGCATCCGCCGGTAGACGTGGTCCTCGGCTCGAGTGCCCAGCGTGTCCAGAAAGATCAGGGCTCCTTCAATCTGCTCGAGAATCGTCACCGCATCCGCTGCCGAGTGAAACTCCGATCCTGCGACACGGATCATGACCGGGGACGAGTGAGCGGCGATCATCTCGGTCTTGTCGTCGTAGTGCCCTCGGACCAGCAACGCCAGCCAGGAACTTCGCTCGACCTGGACCGACCAATGGCCGGAGTCTTCGTATGGATCCACGGTCCGACTCTCTCTGATCTCTCCGTTGATAATGAGGTCAACACGGCTCATCGGGACCGTGACGCTGGCGAGCTCCCAGGCCACATCCACGGTACCTCCCGCGGTGGTCATCGAGATGGAGCTGCCCGGGATCCGCCCGTCGACCGTGAACTCCATCAGCGGTCCGTAGGTTACAAACGTGTTTCCAGACCTTACGGCCTCGATCCAGCTGCGGTAGGTGAATTCCGTCTCGCCGGGTATCTTGGCATAGGTCCGTATGGTGCCGACCGCGTTGCGGGCACTCATCTTGTCGGTTCCCCCGACGACCGGTACGAAGTACCCGCAGTTCAGGTAGCGATAGTAGTCCGAGAGGGAGTAGGGATCGATTCCTCGATACAGGTGGCCCATCGAGGTCATTTCAACCGCATCGATATCACCGCTGACCAGATCGGCCGCGTTCTCGCACCGTGGGTTGGGAAAGTGTGGCAGAACGACCAGTCCCCCTTGAGAACGGCATTGACGGGCCCATTCCATCAGCAGTACATCGACGGGATCGCCGATGGCCGATTCGGCGGGACCGCCCGAGCACATGGGGGAGATAAGGTTGCCGCTGTAGCCGAGAAGCGATATGTGCCCGAGAACATGCTGGCGGTTCTCCGTGCCGACACGCACCAGCCACTCCCCGTCCCCTCCTGATTCTCTGGAGCCAAACGTGGTCCGGCCGTCGAAATCTCCCACGTTGGTCATCAGCTCTCCCCACTGGCTTGCCAGCAGGTTGATCACGTTGACGCCCTCGGCGGAGCCCTCGAGCCTGGCCGTCGCCGGCGACAGAAAATGGACGTGCGTGTCTCCGGTGACCCAGTTGCACTCGCGCCAGGGGAGGACTTTTTCCAGTTCGAGTGTAATGGTTTCGGTGTCCGCCCCCACGATCAACTTCCTTCGAATGGGGCGAACTTCGAAACCCTTGCTCACTTCGGCGTAGACATCGCCCAGCGGCAGATCGATCCACGTCTCGCCGGACACATAGCTGCAGAAGTGGCGGCCCTGGTTCTGAAACTCGGCGCAGTAGTCCTCGAAAAACGCTCCATTCGGTATGCGATGGCGGTCGACCGGAGCGAGGTACTCCCCGCTGCTGCCGTGAACGTGAAGCTTGGCCGGTACGGTCTTCCCAGTGGCTCGATCGATGATGCGAAACCGAACCCGCCGGCGACTTGGGGCGACGGTTGACAAGGAAGTCTTGTGCAGCGTGGCGCCCGTGCTTGGAGCGGATTCCAGGTCGGAAACGGTGATGGTGCGCTCCCCCTGCAGATAAAACGTCGCATCCGGGTGCGCCGCGTACTCGATTTGAACCTCGCTGCGCGAAATCTCCGGGACTGCATTGTTGTAAGTATGCTCCCAGGAATCGTTGGGGTATCGCTTGACGGGTTGGGCCGAGATGATCTGACCCATATCGAGGCGGATCAGTTTCATTTGTCCCTGAGCGTCGAGCGTGTAATCGAACGAGGTTCCGCGCGGAAGCTCGAGAATGGCCTTCTTACGAGTTCCCCATCGGAAAGGACAGCTGGTGGCCGATCCCGACGATACTCCGGAGAGGACAATGGTCCCGGCCTTTGGTTCGAGGCGGAGCCCGACGATCTCCTTTTCCGGATGAGGATGCTCCCAGGCCCAGAGCCAGTTGTTCCACAGCGCATGATCGCCGACCGCGACGCGCATCTCCGCGAAACCCCAGTTGTAGGCACGGCCGCCAGGGGCCGGACGCTGCTCGGAAAGGGAACGGATCGGGCGGGGATGGGCCTGGGCCACGGCTTGAAAACAGTTTTCTCCCCAGGTCCGTTGCAGCATTCCGATCTGGTGACGCCGGCGGATGGCGGCGCGGCTCTCACTCCCGTCGGCATAGAGAAGAACGTAATCGGCGATGTGCTCCGGCAGCCGGCCCTCTCCATGGGTGGGCGAGAGAAACCCGTCTTCATTCCAATCCAGAGGTTCGATGTCGGTGGTGTGCATGAATACGACCCACTGGGATCTTCGAGCATCGAATCTCTCGGTAACGGGATCGTCCCGGAGCATGATCACCTTGCCGACATCGAAGGGGATGCCCCAGCTGACGATCGTACCACTCGGGGCTCTCGATGCGGCAGCTCCCATGGTTTGAGAAACTCCAGCCGCGGCAATCTCGCCGAGCTGTATGTTTCCCTCGAGTGGGACGGGAGAAAAACGTGGCGATCGCGCCGGCGCGAACCTTGGCGCGCCTTGCTGAGCCCTCAATCCGGTGGCGGTCACCGCCGCCGAAGTTCCCAGGAACTCTCTCCGTGATAGTGTCATGACTCACTCTCCGCCTTCACGATTTCCGGCGACGATTTGCTTTGCCCTTTGAAAGGTTCACGCATTCGATGGCACTCCTTCGGGTCGGGGTGATAGCCTACAGAGCTAGCCACCGAAAATGCAAGTATCACCAAGGCCACAGGAGGGACACGCAATGACACAAATCTTGCGCATCTTGATCGCGGGCTGCGAGCAGGAGATCTCCTCCTTCAATCCGGTTCCGTCCCGCTATGACCTGTTCGAAGTGCGTCGTGGTAAGGAGATCCTCGAGGCCAAGTGCGGCAGAAATACAACGATCGGCGGAGCGGCGGCCGAGCTTGAATCCCGCGGGCCAGTCGAGCTCGTCCCGACCTATCACGCCCAGGCCAGCTCGGCGGGACCGTTGGCTCACGACTCCTTCGAGAGGATCTCCGAAGAGTTCCTCGGCTCTCTGAAACCGCACGCGGGCAAGATTGACGGTGTCTATTTCTCCATGCACGGATCCATGGGGACGACGGCAATGTCCGCAAAGCCGGCAACGACCGAGGAGCTCGACCCGGAAGGATACCTGCTGCATCATGCGCGCAATATTCTCGGCCCGGAAATTCCGATCGTAATCTCGCTCGACCTGCACGGGGTCCTTACCGCCAGAATGCTGGAGAAGGTCAACGCGGTCGCTTCTTATTTCACCTATCCGCACGTGGACTTCGCGGATACGGGCCGCCGCGCGGCGAAAATCTTGATGCGGCTGCTCCAGCAAGGGTCTCGTCCGGTGACAGCTCGCGTCCGGGTCCCCGCCCTCGTACGCGGCGACGAGCTGATTACCGAGTCCGGTCTCTTCGGCAAACAGATCCGTTATGCGAGGAAGCTGCACGATCATCCCCGGGTACTCTCGGCTGGCTTTTTGATCGGCAATCCGTTCACCGATGTGCCGGAGCTCTGAGTCAGGCGTTCGTCGTGACCGACGACGATCCGGCGCTTGCCCGAAAGAGCGCGCTCGAAATGGCCCAGGACTTCTGGCAAAACCGGGAACGTATGCAGGGAAAGTTCGTCGGACTGGAGGAAGCGGTGGCCCGCGGTGCTGTCATGACCGGGCCGGTTGCCTTCACCGATGCCGCGGACGCACCCAGTTCCGGGGCATCCGGAGACAGCAACGCCATCATCGCCGAGATGCTCCGCCAGAGCTACCCGCATTCGGTACTGGCACCCCTGGTCGACCCCCCCGCGGCGGCCAAGGCGCACGCACTCGGAGTGGACGCGAAGTTTCGCATGCCGGTGGGCGGAGCCCTGGATCCTCGTTTCGAGTCGCTCGAGTTGGAGCTCACGGTAGAGTCCATTGACGGCGGACCGGTCGCTCTGGAAAACTGGGCGTTCGCGCAAGACACGGGACCGAGGGCTGTCTTGAGGTCAGACAACCTGACCCTGGTGGTGACGACCCACCCCGTGATGCTCGTCGACCGAGCCCTGTTTCTCGCCAGTGGCAAGGATCCCAGAGGTTTCCACTCCACGATCGTCAAGTCTCCGCACTGCGAACCGCAGTTTTACGACGACTGGGTCGAGGCGAATTTCAACGTCGACGCGCCCGGCTCGACGAGCGCCAATCTGAAGACGCTGGGACACAGGATCTGTGCCCGGCCGATGTATCCTCTGGACGAGGACGCCCGGTTCGAACCGAAAGCTGAGATCTACAGGAATCCATGAGGGCCGTGCGGATCTGAACGCTACGGGAGAGCTTGTTTCCTCTGACCACCGAGGTGTTGCTGGATCAGCCCCGTCAGGCGCTCGCGGGCCGGTGCGCCCGCCGGGTCGTTGTACCTATTGTTTCGCTCGTAGGGGTCGTCGGCGAGATTGTACAAGGCCCCATCCCCCATCTCTGGGCTGAAAACAAGCGAAAGTTTCCACGAGCCCTCGATCACCATGACCAGTCGATCATCGGGCCGCAGGTCGAAGGAACCCATGTTGAATTCCGAGAAAACCGCGCCCGCCTCAGGTTCGGACCCCTCCCGGAGCGCCGCCGCCAGGCTCACGGTCTCCTCCGCGATGGCCGAAGGCACCTCGAGGCCAGCCAACTCGAGTAGCGTGGGCATCAGAGCCCTGGTCTCGACTGGAGTGTCGAGCACCGCGCCGGAGGCGATCCCCGGAGGATACCAGAACAAGAAGGGTACCTTGACCGATGGCTCGTAGAACGTCTGCTTTTGGACCAGGCTGAAGTCCCCGATGTGGGTACCGTGATCGCTTACGAAAACGACGATCGTATTGTCGAGTAGACCGCGAGGGCGCATCCAATCGAGCAGCTCTCCTACCAGACTGTCCACGAACGAGACTTCCCCGTAGTAGTATCTGCGAGCTTTTTCAATCTGCTCGCGGGACAGCGGAGAGGCATCACAGCTGGGACGAACCAATTCGGCGATCCACTCGGACTCTCCTGCCGGACGATCTTCAACCTCGGGAGGATACCGAAGCATGTCTTTATCGATAATGCTGTCGTGCGGGGCCGGAGGGACTACCGGCGTGTGCGGCGCATTGAAGGAAACCCGGAGCAAGAACGGTGCTTCGGGATCCCGACCTTCGAGCCAATCCTTGGCCTTGCCGACGACGATCGCCTCTCCCTTTTCACTCGCGGGGGCGGGGAAACGCCCGCCCAGGATCCACGGATAGGGGTTCGGGGGGAATTGAACGACGTCGAAGTCCTTGGCGTCGTGGGGATCGGCATAGGCGTAGTAGCTGACCGCCTTGCTGAGCCAGGGACCGCCAATCGTCTGAAATGGCTTGTTGCGGGAACCATAGTGGTGCTTGCCGAAACTCGCGCTCTGATAGCCCGCCTCGTGAAAAGGTTCAGTCAAGTACCGCAGATCTCGGAATCGCTTCTCAGGAACGTTGAACCAAAGGTCGAGTCGGCTGGGATAAAGTCCAGTCAGCATCGCCGCACGAGCGGGGACACAGACGGGAGCCGGCGTTACCGCGTTGCGGAAGACGACCCCTTCGCGCCCGAGGCGGTCGAGATTCGGCGTGTGCGCCCAGGGACTTCCGTAGATTCCTAGAGAGTCGGTGCGCTGCTCGTCCGTGATGATCCATAACACATTCGGCCCGGAGGCGGGCTCTGGCCGAGGCGTGGGTCGCTCCGGATTCGAGCACCCGATGGCGAGCAGGATCAACACCAGCGCGGCATCGAAGCTTCCCCCGCGAATAGACGGAGTGTGCGCCTTTAGCGCTCCAACCATGCTGCCCCCATTTTGTGTGACTCGTTCGCCTCGTTTGCCTCGCCTCGACGGCCCCTACCAGATCGGAGCGACCGTTGCTCCAGGCTGAAACGCCGCTTCGTTCAATGTGTATCCGAACCCTGGAGCGTCGCTCAGGCGCAGTTCTCCGTTCTTCGGCCAGGGCTCTCCCGAGAACAGCCAGGGAGCCGAGTCGCTCTCGTCGTGGATGTCGAGAAACTCGCAGCGCGGCGAAAGCTCCGGGCCGTTTGAGATCATGTAATGAAAGGTCGCCAGCCCAACGCCGTGACACATCAGCTTGCAACCGTTCGCTTTGGCCAGCGCCCCCACCTTTTTCAACACGGTCGGCCCGCCGGCGCGATAGACGTCGGGTTGGACAATGTCCACGTGTCCGTCCTGGATCAAGCGACGGAATCCCTCCAGGGTATAGGTATGCTCCCCGCCCGAAACTTTGCAGTGGACGGAATCTTTGATCCGACGGTAACTCTGGACATCCTCGGGCAGCACGGGCTCCTCCATCCAACCAATCGGGTAGTCTTGCAGTCGCCGCGCCATCTCGATGGCATAGGGGACGTCCCAGGCCATATAACAATCGAGAGAGATCCAGTGGCCAGACCCGATGATCTCTTGAGCTTCCTCCACGGCCTTCACGTTGGCCCGCATTCCTTCCTCGCCGTGGGCCGGCCCGTACGGCATTGCAATCTTTACGTCTCGAATGCCAAATCGCTCGAGCGCTTTCGCGCTGAACGAAGTCAGGTACGGGCGCAAGAACTCCCGGGTGGCCCCGCCCAGTAGATCATAAACAGGCCGGCCTAGGACCTTCCCCTGCGCATCCCACATGGCGATGTCAATTCCGGAAATCAAATCCTGAGCGATGCCGCCAAGCCCGTAGGGAATGCTGGCGCGGTAAAGCTGCTCGCTGACGAGCTCTGTTTCGAAGCAACTCTTGCCGACGACCAAGTCACGGATCTGTTCATCCAATACGACCACTGCCGCCGCGGCCTTCCCCCCTCCGACGAACCCGAGTCCCGTCGTACCGTCCTCGAGTGTGATGACGACCGAGCCCGCGGTCATGGTCCGATACCAGGAACTCCTCGTCTTGTGGTACTCGGGGTAAATCGACATTGGGTTGGCAATGACCCGTTCCGTGATCCACGAAGTCCTCATCGGTGCCGTCCGCAGCTCAACGGATTTAATTCTCATAATCGCGCCCTTCCAATTTTTTGCGCTATCCGATCTCTGTCAACCACTATTTCGAGCCGGGCTTCGCGGAAGCGGAAAGCCGTTGACGGAAAGCGCTCAGCGCTCAGCGCATGGCGCTCTATGCTACCACTCCGCCCGGATAGCGTTCGAATACCTTGGGATCGTACAGAGGAACAATTCGACTGGCTGTGGCGAGTACGCGCTTGTTGGCCTCCAGCGCCTCGTACATGTTTTCATTGATTCCGAGAATTCTGCCTGCTTCGATATTTTCGTAGTAGAAGAACGAATCCGAAACAGCGACCACTCCCTTGGATGTGTCCACCTCTACCACCATCGAGGCGCGATGGTGTACCCCGGATGCCCAGGTCCGAATACCCGGAACCACTTCGTCTTCCTTTTCCAGCAGCCGGACTCGATCCCAGGCGTCGGTGACCATATGGACCAAGACATCCTGCGAGATGGAGTGCCATCGGGAGTCGTGGGGATGATAATGGGTGGTGTGATAATGGACCCAGCCCTGCTTCGTGAGGCAAATCTGGGCATTACGAAAAAGCGGGACATTGCCGGTGGTGTACAGTTGCAGCGGCGTCAGCAAGAGATGTGTGATATCTGCGGGTGTGAGGCCGGCTGCGGCGAGCACACTTTCGATTTCCTCTTCCGGTTTGCGCTGAAGCCTACCTCGCTCTCCCAGGATCGAGACCCACATCTCGTTGATCGGTGAGATATCCGGTGGCGGTGCGCTGTTGACGAGGGCGTTGATTCCGTTCCCCTGGATGAGCACCACCTGGAGCCAAAGGGGATACCACTCGTCCCACCCCGCCATCCAAAAGAGCTCCGGTCCCGGAACGTCGACTTGCCCCACCTTCAAACTACGAACCGAATACTCCATCGTGTTCCTCCGTTGGGGGATCAGCTTTCAGCGACTGACCGGCGCGCTGCGCCGGTCACTTGGGAACGTAACTGCACTGCACAGCCTGAAAAACGTGGTTCTTGGCGATTTGCTAAGTTACACATATAACAGCAGATCCGCGAGCAGTTACTGGAGAGCTTTCAGCTGTCAGATTCCATGTAGCAAAGAAGTAGTGAAGAGCGGGTTGCCGTTGGTAAGCTCCTAAAAAAACTCTTTGAAAGGAGAAAGGAGCATCATGAAAACCAAAGCAACCCGCAATGGAGAGTATACCGAAGTTGAGCAGATTCTTTACATGTCGATGGAGTTATCGTTGAAGGAATGGAAGCTGGCTTTTAGCACGAGCTTGGGAAGAAAGCCTCGGTTTCGGGACGTAGCATCGGGGAATCTGAGAGGACTGGCGAAAGAAATCGAGGCTGGAAAGAAACGATTTGGATTGCCTGCGAAGACTCGGGTCGTCTCGTGCTACGAAGCAGGTCGGGACGGATTCGGGATTCATCGGTATTTGATGTCGGTGGGAGTAGAGAGTCTCGTGGTGGACTCTGCAAGTATCGAGGTGAATCGACGGGCCCGGCGGGCGAAGTCTGACAAACTGGACTCGAGGAAATTGCTGACCATGCTAATCCGGTACTGCGCCGGCGAGAGGGAAGCATGGAGTGTCGTCCATGTACCGACGGTAGAAGAAGAAGACGAAAGGCACTTGCATCGGGAGCTGCGGAGCTGGAAGGGAGAGCGGACTCGTGCAACGAACCGGATCAAGGGACTGCTGGCCAACCATGGGCTTCGATGGGAACGCCCCTGGGATCTGCCCAGGCAGCTAAAACAGATGAAGCTCTGGGACGGATCTCCGCTACCGGCGGGGTTACGTAGTCGGTTGCTGAGGCAATGGGAGCAACTACAGTTCACCCAGGAGCAGATTTCCGCACTGGAAGCTGATCGAAGGAAAAAGATCCGAGAATCGGAGACCGAGTCCGTGGCGAAGGTGCGTCAGCTGATGCTGTTACGAGCCATTGGGCCCAATTTTGCCTGGGTCTCGGTGTATGAGTTCTTTGGATGGCGTAAGTTCAAAAACCGCAAGGAGGTGGGATCTCTGGCCGGCTTGACCGGAACCCCCTACCAAAGCGGCAATGAGAATCGTGAGCAAGGCATAAGCAAAGCTGGAAACCGGCATATTCGATCCATGGAGATCGAGATTGCCTGGCTATGGCTGCGGCATCAGCCACAGAGCCGTCTGAGTCGATGGTACCGGAAGCGCTTTGCCAAGGCAGGCCCACGAGCACGACGGATAGGGATTGTGGCACTGGCACGGAGACTATTGATTGATCTGTGGAGATTCCTCGAACTCGGTGTCATCCCTGAAGGAGCCACCTTGAAAGCATAGGGTCTTCTCCACTTCGTGACAGGGCCTTTGAGTCAAACGAAACCATGAAAGAGACCAAGACGTTCACAATCCAGCTGGTGGGAGCTGCTCGGGCTGATCGCGGGCACCTTCAGAGTGCCGACTTTCAGATGGGGCGCTCCCCCACGTGCTTGCCACGTTTCGCCGCCGGCGAATTCAGAATTGGGTGTTTGCCACGAATGGGTAACACGGATAGAAGTTTGTCCTGAGGCATTGAATGCCTCAGGACTCACATGTAAGCAGCCAGCTTCCGGAAAGTGAATGGTCAATGGCGAAGGTAGCTTATGTTCTAGTATTTTGGACTCAACCTTTCGATTCTAAACGGATCTGAAAGGCGACCTCCAAATTCAACGAGCTTGACAACGGCAGGCATGCTCATAGAAGCGATCAGCTAATTCTCGCATAGGTCGATCACAGGTCTCTTCCACTTCCTCGCAAGCAGAACTTGCGCTAGACGAAAGGCGGAAAATTCACTGAGTAGATCCACAGCTCGTCTGTCAATACTGACCTTCGACGAAAGAAAGCTCTTAGCTGATGGCTGAAAGCTGATCGCTGACAGCTTCCTAAGGCCGCTGCTTAAGATAAGGACCGATACCGGTCCTTTCCAACAAAAGATCGAGCCATTCGAGCTGCGCCTGGTTAATGGAAACGGCCGGGCGCCGGAGCCGCGCCGAAGATAGGACTCCGATTCGGCTCAGAAGTATTTTCTGGACTGCGACCAACAGATCGAGCGACCCCATCTGGAAGGAAGTCAGCGGCAGTATCCGGGTGAACAGGGACCAAACAGTATCGCGGTCCCCAGCTTCGTGGGCTCGCCAGAGCTCCTTGAAAAAGCCCGGATACGCACAAGCCGGCATCGTTCCGCGAATGCCATGGGTCAGCTCCTCGGCGAGGTGCAAAGCCCCGTAACCTCCCAGCGGCAGAATCTGCGCCTCATTCAGAGCCGCGATCTTGGGAGAGGTTGGCGGCGCCTCTACCTTGACATAGCGCACTTGCGGGGCATGACGAGCGACCGTGATGAGTAGCTCGACCGGTAGCGGAACTCCTGTCCACGCCGGTGCGTCCTGAATAACGATTGGGATTTCGATTGCTTCACTGATCGCTTGATAGTACTCGATGACCTGATCACGGTTCGGCTTGACGAAGGTAGGAGGATAGACCATGACCGCAGCGGCACCGGCTTCTTGCGCCCCGCGGCTCCGGGCGACCGCCCCTTCGGTGCCGGTATGTTCCGTGCCTGCGATGACGGGTACGGCTCCGTCCACGGCGTGCACGACGGCGGCGAGGATCTTGTGGCGGTCGAGATCCGTGAGCTTGTAGATTTCCCCTGCAAGACCAAAACAAACGATGGCATCGACTCCCCAGGCAAGGTTGTGCTCCACCAACCGAACAAGAGAGGCTTCATCGATGGAGCCATCCTCGTGGAAGGGAGTGCATAGTACCGACAGAATACCTTGAAGCTCAGGTGCCATGGCGCTCTCATCTCCTGCTAGCTTGAAGTTTCAGTGCGGTGTGGACCATCGCGCTCGGTTCTTTTTGCGCGCCTTCTCGAATGCTTCATCGAGCGACAAGGACGGGTCTCCGATCGATTGCTGCCAGGCCTCGAGCTGTTTCTGAAGCTCGTCACGAACCTCGCCGTGCGGATGCGTAATGCGAGACACTTGTCCATGATCGTCGATAAAACGGATCCGGCGCCGGTCCCGGTGGTAAAGATTGTTCATCTCTTCCGGATCGTTCTCCAGGTCGAACAGCTGGTTTCCCCCCGCGTTCAGATATGTCCGCACCAGTTTCCACTTGTGAGTCCGGATCATCCGGATGAACTCGATCTGGCCGATTTGATCCGGTGTGTACTCGGCAAATAGCGCATCCCGCCATCCGCTCGAGTCCCCGCGAAGCAAACGCGAAAAGTCCATGCTTTGCTCCGAAGCATTCGCGGGCGACGGTACCTCCAGCATGCCCAGGACCGACGCGTACGTGTCGACATTGGAAACAAGCTCATCGATCACGGTTCCAGGCTTCACCACTCCCGGCCATCGGACCAACAGGGGAATTCTCAATGTGTGATCGTACAGGTTGACGACGAAAATATTCTCCGACAGCGTATGATTTCGGATCGGTTGCGCGCCACCCTTTCCCTTGAGTCCGCGATGTCCGAATAGGAATCCCTGGTCACTCGTGAACATGACTATGGTTCTTTCGGTCAGCCCCAACGCATCCAGTTTGTCCAGTAAGCGCCCGAGATTCCGGTCGACCGAGTGCACGGACGCGTAGTAGGTTTTCATCTTTTCTTTCAGGAGGCGGATGTGCAGCTCGATCGCTTCCGGATCGGCAGCCTCCTGATCATCATCCAAGGTGGCCGTGGCGGGATCGACGACCGGAACCGTCGGATCGAGATCTTCGAAGGGCTTCAGGTCGACATCGGGTACCGGCAGGTGCGGGGCGTGAGGGGCGCGGAAGTGCAACATCAAGGCAAAGGGATCCGATCGATGGCGCTCGATGTACTCGATAGCGTCGTCGACCAGAATATCCGGCAACCAGCCCTTGACCACAGCCGGTGTGCCATCTCGGGTAAGGACAGGATCTTTCGGATAGTTGGATCCGCGCGGAAAGCCGAAGAAGTAATCGATTCCGAAATTCTTCGGGTAATGCTCGGGCAGGCGTCCAAGATGCCACTTTCCGATCAGCGCAGTGGCATATCCATGTTTGCGTAGCTCCCGCGGCCAGGCCGGCACTCCCAGCGGCAATCCCTCATCGGGATCCCGGAGGTAGGGAACGTCCGGCATTGCGGCCTGGATCGGGTAAAGACCCGTCAAGAAGGCCACGCGGCTGGGGGTACAGACGCCGGTGGCAGCGAACGCATTGGTAAACCGAGCTCCTTCCCGGGCCAGCCGGTCCATGTGGGGTGTGTGGGGCTCCTTGTTCCCGTAGGCTCCAACCGACCAGAGGGCCTGATCATCCGTGACGATCGAGATGAGATTCCATTGGGTCCGGGACCCGCGAGCCTGGTCGAAATCGGCCGCCGGTGTTCCTTCCGAGCTTGCGAGGACAAAGCCAATGATCAAGACAGCCAAAGTTACTGGGTGGATCCTCTTGTTGGATGAAGCCATCAGCGAATTCCTCTGGGTAATGGACCAGGGTTCAATTGTCGCGCACGGAGTCGGCGGCGTGCCCGATGAAACCGCGCTCTACAATTCCCGGATCCAGATGTTTCGGAAGCTCATGTGGTTCCGATGCTCCTGGAGCTTCAAAGGCAGCTTTGCCGCATGGGGTTCGTACTCGGGCTGACCGATATAGGTCGTCGCGCCCGTCAGTTTCACGTGATTCTGGACCAAGACCCCGTTATGAAAAACGGTGAAGGTTGCCGGGCTCTCGACCGACCCGTCGGACCCGAACCGGGGAGCCAGGAATACGATGTCGTAGCTCTGCCATTCGCCCGGGCGTCTCGATGCATTGACGAGCGGAATGAACTGCTTGTAAATACTGCCGGCTTGCCCGTTGGAGTAGGTCCGGTTCTCGTATGAGTCCAGTATTTGAACCTCGTACAGGTTCATGAAGTAGACACCGCTGTTGCCCCGGTCCTGTCCCTCCCCATCGATCTTTGCCGGGCACCTCCACTCGATGTGAAGTTGCACGTCACCAAATGAACGTTTGGTCAGGATGTCGCCGGTCTCGGGCACCACGGTCACAATGCCGTCTTTGACGATCCAGCGCGGGTCTCCATCCCGTCCCACCCACTCCGAAAGATCCGTGCCGTCGAACAAGGCGATGGCATCGGACGGGGCAGTGGTGTGGGTGCCGGGGGTAATGACGCGAGGCACGGGCTCCCAGACCTCGGTGAGTTCGGGATCACCCTCCTCCTGAGAGGCCATGCACGAGATGATCAGCAGAAGTGTGATAGAGGAGTATCCGACGACTTTCAAAGTGTTCATGGTCTATACCTTTGGCAACTTCCACGGTTTTCGGTACCTGGCACGGGTCAACTCGTTTGCGCGATCGTTCTTGTCGAACCTCATCTTGCCAGCGTCCCAGTGGACTTTGCCGTCGGTGCGGAAAGCAATATTTCCGAGCATGGAATTCACGGCCGCGATGCTTCCTGTTTCGATGTCGCACCGCGTACGTTCCCGTGTCCTCATGCACTCGATGAAATTCATCGTATGCTGATCGAGTCCCCTCTCGGCGGGATTCCCTTTGCGGACTGGACGGGCCTCCATCTTGTACGCTTCCCCCTTGACTTCCGGATATATCTCCCACTGGGAACGGTCTACCACGAGGGTCCCATTGTTGCCGATGAATGCCACCCCATGCGACCGCTGAAAAGGCCCGAGCGCGATTCCCACGGCATGCTCCCAGATCATGGAAAAGTCATCGTACTCGTAGATAGTCTGAAGCGTGTCGGGGGTTTCCTGCGCGTCATCGGGATAGGCAAACTTGCCCCCATTCGCTACCACGCTCCTGGGCGCCTTGGCCCGCATACCGTATAGCGCGATGTCGATGAGATGGACACCCCAGTCGGTCATCAGCCCGCCGGCATAGTCCCAGTACCATCGAAAGTTGAAATGAAATCGGTTCCTGTTGAACGGTCGCTTACGGGCGGGTCCCAGCCACATGTCGTAGTTGACCCCGTCCGGAACGGCTTCGTCCGGGATGTCAGGGACCTCGGGCATCCCGGACATATAGGCCCAGGCCCGAACGGCCCGGATCCTTCCCAGTTTTCCCGAGTGAACGAAGGCGACCGCCTCGTCCCAGTGCTTGCCGCTGCGCTGCCATTGGCCGACTTGAACTACCCTGCCGTATCTTTTCGCGGCCCGGATCATCAGTTGGCACTCCTCGATGTTCAGGGCGATTGGTTTTTCGACGTACACGTCCTTCCCGGCTTCGCATGCATGGATCATCTGTAGGCAGTGCCAGTGATCCGGGCTTCCGATGACGACTGCGTCGATCTCCTTGTTGTCCAGGAGCTGTCGATAGTCCCCGTAGACGGCTGGCTTGACCGAGGTGATCTCTTGTACCTCGGAAGCCCGCTTCGTGAGCACGTTCTGATCTACATCGCACAGGGCACCACACTCCACGTTGGGCACCTTGAGCAGGGAGCGAAGGTCTCTGAAGCCCATGCTGTTGACACCGATCGCGCCGACGACGATCTTGTCGTTGGGTGAAGTACCCCCGGCGCTTCGACTGTATGCGTTTCGGATGAATAGTGCAGGTGCGCCGGTGGCAGCTGCGGCCATGGCCGAGCGTTTGAGAAAGCTACGTCTCGTGGAACTCATCGCCACCTCCATGGAAGCTGGGTTTCTTTCCCCCGGTCGACCGAGGGGAGTCGTCAGAATTGCTTGCTGGCAGCGTAATGGTAACTCATTCAAACCCACTGTGCTAAGCTAATGTTTTGGATTCTGGGTCCACCAAGTTCCTGTCGCTTGGAACGGCCAGCTGGCAAGAAAATGAGTGTCCGACGCACCGCTTTTGGGATTTCGATCCTGGTCTTGATGGCTCTTGCTATCGCATTCGTGGGCTGGGAAGTCTACACGGTCTCTTCGGATCAATTCTGCACCGCCTGTGAGCGGGAGATTCAATCAACGAGCCGGACCGTTGGTCTGGCGGAGGGACGGAAGCAGGTTTTCTGCTGTCCCACCTGTGTGATTCGGCAACATATTCAGACCGGAACTGCCGCCAGGATCGTCGAATTCTCGGATTTCGATACGGGGGATTCACTGCGCCCAGACGACGCGTATCTCGTCGAGGGCAGCGGTTTGAACTACTGCCTCCGCGGCCACACCCATATGGATGAAAACAAGCAAGCGGGAAGGTTGGATTTCGATCGCTGCTCCCCGAGTATTTTCGCCTTTGAGACCAGAACGAAAGCACTCCGCTTTCAGCGTGAGCACGGCGGGGACGTTTTGCGTTCCGACCGATTAGGGCGCTGAGCGCCGCTTCCCGTATTGGGTCCAGGAAAGCGTAGGCAACTCACGCCGTGAGTTGCAGTGGGCCAACCTAAAAGAATTCCATGTCCCCCTACTGGTTCGACGGGAACAATCTGATCGGTCAGTCCGTGGAAGCGGCAGAAAAAGACCAAAAGACTCGGCGGGCATTTCTCAGACAGCTCAGTCAATTTGCCAGCCTCCGAGGAGGATTCGTGGTCTTCTTCGATGGGGACGATGCGGATCTAATGGCACCCGCTCGTGGTATTTCTGTTCGCTACAGTGCGCCACTTTCCACGGATGACTTGATTCAACGCCGGCTCGGAGAAGCAGCAAAGCCGGCGGAGGTCATCGTTGTCACTAACGATCTCGATCTCCAGCGTCGGTGCCGGAATATCGGCTCCAAGGCGATCAACTGGAAGGAGTTCTCCTCGAAAAATGAACGTATCGGCCAGGTCCCCGCGGTCCGGGAAAAACGAAGAGAAGGTCGATGTCGACGACTGGGTAAGCTTCTTCGGCTTTGACGAAGACTCTCTCGACTGAAGCTAGTCGTCTCTCCGAGAGACGCCCGAATCGAACAAAAAGCCGCTCACGGCGTGAGCGGCCTACTCGAGCGGGAGGTGGGTCTTTTCCAGTTCGAAGAGCCTCAGCTTCAGCGCCCGATACAGTTTGGGATCCAGGGAATCCTTCAGGTCGAACCTGTAGGTGCGGTTGCGGCTGAACTGTCTACGGTTGTTGTCATAGACGTGGACCTCGAGATGGTATCGACCCGTCGACCAGACCGATTGCACGTCCCGTGTCACAAGCCATTCCCGCGCATCCTTCTTGTATTCCGTCGCATACAAAATCCGATCCGAGGTAAAGCGCAGTGTCCCTTCGCATCCTCCGAAAGTGTGCAGGTGCTTGACGGGGACTTCAAATTCGACCTCCGCGACTTCGCGGACAACCCGATTGGTTATCGAATCCTTCATGCGACGAGTAATCTCGTGAAAGATTTCGTCGGTCAGTGATCCCTCCGTGATGACGAAGTGATACTGACGATCTCGACCCATGAGCATCGACTGATCTTCGTAGGTGAGGATCGTGAATTCTTTCTCGCTGATCCGATCGAAGATCTGGATGTCTTCGTACTTCCAGGTACGGGCATCTTCTTCTTTCCCGGCCTTGTAGACGATCCCCCCTTCAGTGATTTCAAGGGTCACCTTCTTGTCTCGCCACATGCGCTTTTCGTGTGTTACCGAAAATGTCTGGGCTGAAAGCGGGTGCAGACAAACGATCCAAATGGTCCAGAGGAGTAGATATCTCATGCTTTCTCCTTCAGGTGATGAAAGCCCGTGAAACGCGTTCCCTTCTCGAGACCACGACACTTCCACAGGTAGAAGATGACGGGATAAACGGCCAGTTCCATGATTCCCGAAGTGACGACGCCCCCGACCATCGGGGTTGCGATCCGCTTCATGACGTCCGCCCCGGTTCCGTGACTCCATAGGATTGGAAGTAGGCCGGCGAGGATGACGCTGATCGTCATGACCTTGGGGCGAACACGCTTTGCTGCTCCATCGTAGATCGCGTCGGCAAGATCGTTGCGCGTGCGCAGGACACCTCGCTTGAGAAACTTCTCATATGCGTGATCCAGGTAGAGCAACATGACCACCCCGGTCTCCGCGTCGAGCCCCGCCAGGGCAATAATTCCGACCCAGACGGCAATACTCATGTTGTAGTCGAGGAGGTATAGCAGCCAGATGGCCCCCACCAGGGAGAAGGGAACCGCCAGGAATACAATCGCGGTTTTGATGATCGATTTCGTATTGATGAACAGGATCACAAAGATGATCAGGATGGTTGCGGGAATGACGAGCAGCAACCTCTCCTGCGCTCGCTGCATATACTCGTACTGTCCGCTCCAATTGATCGTGTACCCGACGGGAACCTCGATTTGCTCCGCGACGGCTTTTCTCGCGTTGGCTACGTAGGTCCCGACATCGACGCCTCGAAGGTCTACGTAGATCCATGCATTGGGCCGCGCATTTTCACTCTTGATTCCAGGGGGACCAGTCACGAACCGGAGGTTGGCGAGTTGTCCGAGAGGAATCTGCATCCCAGTGGGAGTTGGCACCAGGACTTCGGACAGCATATCTAGATTGTCGCGCAGCTCGCGACTATACCGAATATTTACGGGATAGCGCTCGAGACCCTCCACGGTTGTGGTGACATTCATCCCTCCGATGGCGGATTGGATGACATCTTGAACATCCCCGACCGTGAGTCCATAACGGGCGATGGACTGGCGGTCGATTTCAAAATCGAGATAGTTGCCTCCCATGACACGCTCTGCATAGACACTGAGTGTGCCGGGTACCCTCCGAACAACCCGCTCGACCTCTTTCCCCAGATCCTCGAGAACCTTCAGGTCGGGTCCCGCCAGCTTGATTCCCACGGGGGTTTTGATGCCCGTGGAGAGCATATCGATCCTCGTCTTGATTGGCATCGTCCAGGCGTTGGTCAGGCCCGGAATCTGAATCGCTGCATTGAGCTCGTCGGTGAGCTTCTCTTTGGTCATGCCTTCTCGCCACTCGCTCTCCGGCTTGAGCATGATCGTGGTTTCAATCATGGAAAGCGGCGCCGGGTCGGTCGCTGTCTCCGCCCGTCCGATCTTTCCCATCACATGATGCACTTCGGGAAAGCTCCGAATGATCTTGTCGGTCTGCTGCAGAAGCTCCCTCGCCTTGGTAATGGAGATTCCCGGCAGGGTGGTAGGCATGTAGAGCAGATCTCCTTCCCACAACGGGGGCATGAACTCGGAGCCAAGTTGGCTGTATGGAATGACGGTGACGGCCATGATGGCCAGCACCAGAACCAGGACCGGCCATTTGAAGCGCATGACGAATTCCAGAACAGGATGATAAATCCAAATAAGCAGCCGGTTGATCGGATTCTTGCGCTCCGGAAGGATGCGCCCGCGAACCAAATACCCCATCAAAACGGGAATCAGGGTGATGGACAGCAAGGCGGATGCCGCCATGGAATAGGTCTTGGTGAAGGCCAGTGGCTTGAAGAGTCTTCCTTCTTGAGCCTGGAGGGTAAAAACTGGAAGGAACGAGACCGTGATAACGAGAAGCGAGTAGAACAGCGCGGGACCCACTTCGACCGCGGCGTCGGTGATGATACGCCAGTGCTCCTTTTTACCTGCGTCTTCCTCCATGTGCTTGTGGGCGTTCTCGATCATGATGATGGCCGCATCGACCATAGCTCCGATGGCGATCGCGATCCCTCCCAGGGACATGATATTGGAGTTGATTCCTTGCTGATTCATGATGATGAACGACATCAGGACGGCGACCGGGAGGGTGACGATGGCCACGAGCGCACTCCTGAAATGGAGCAAGAAAATCACGCAGACCAAGGCCACCGCGATGCTTTCTTCCAGAAGCTTCTCCTCGAGGGTGGCCACTGCCCGCTCGATGAGCGCAGAACGATCGTAAGCGACTTCGATATCGACGCCCTCGGGCAACCCGCTCTTTAGTTGTTCTAAACGCTCTTTGACATCGGAGATAACCTGCCTGGCGTTGGCTCCGTATCGCATGACGATGATTCCACCGACGACCTCTCCTTCGCCATCCCATTCGGCCAGCCCCCGGCGGATCTCGGGACCGAACTGAACCGTGGCGATATCTCGAAGCAAGATAGGAGTGCCGTGCCCATCCACTCCTAGGGCGATGGCACGCAGGTCGTCGAGGGAGCTAATGTAGCCGCGTCCGCGAATCATGAATTCTTTCTCGGAGATTTCCAGGAGCCGTCCGCCGACGTCGTTGTTGCTACGCCGGATCGCCGTCCGGATCTTCGATATTGGAATGTTGTAGGCTCGCAGCCGGTTGGGATCGATTGTGACCTGATACTGGCGAACGAAGCCTCCAACGCTCGCCACTTCCGAGACGCCCGGCACGCTGACCAACTCGTACTTCATGTACCAGTCCTGGATCGAGCGGAGCTGACTGAGGTCATGCTGATCCGATTTGAGCACGTACATGAACGCCCATCCCACTCCTGTGGCGTCGGGGCCCAATGTGGGTGTGACTCCTCGGGGCAATCGGCCCGAGACGTAGTTCAAGTACTCGAGAACCCGGCTGCGAGCCCAGTACATGTCGGTTCCATCTTCGAATATGATGTAGACAAAGGAGAAGCCGAAGAAAGAATAGCCCCGTACCACCTTGGCGAATGGGACCGCCAGCATTTGAGTTGTCAGCGGATAGGTGACCTGGTCTTCCACGATCTGCGGGGCCTGGCCCGGGTACTCGGTATAGATGATCACCTGCACGTCGGAAAGGTCTGGTATGGCGTCCAGCGGGGTTTGCTGAACGGAGTAGATTCCGGCGACAATCAAAAAGAGTGTGGTCAGCAAGACCAGGAACTTGTTCTCAATCGACCACTCGATGACTCGACCGAACATAATCCCTCCTGTGTGTCCTCAATTCTCTTGGTGGACCGCTTGGGTTCTTTCCGACAGCATCTTGCTGATTGCTTCCTTGAGATTGCTTTCCGAGTCGATCAAGAATTGCGACGAGGTCACGATCGTCTCTCCGGCTTGGAGACCTTGTCGTATCTCGCGAAAACCACCCCCGATGGATCCCAGCGACACCTCCCGGGCATCGAACACTCCTGGGCCCTTTTGGACGATGACCACGCTTCTTTCTCCGCTGTGGAGGATGGCCTCATTCGGCACGCGGACCGCGCCGGAGACCGCGGGCACCTGGATTTCGATGTTGGCATACATCTCCGGCCTCAGCTTCCAGTTGGGGTTCCGGATTTCCACGAATGCTTTCAACGTCCGGGTCTGCGGATTCATCGTCGGGTTCAGATACTGGATCTTTCCGGTCCATCGGCGGCCAGGAAAAGCGTCCACAGTGATGGCCGCCCTCAGGCCGGGACGGATGAATTGAATCTGATGCTCGAAGACCTCCATCTCCGCCCATACCGTCGAGAGGTCGGCCAGCTTGTAAACGTTCATTCCGGGCGTCAGCTTCATTCCTTCCAGCGAGTCACCCATCTTGTCGATGACAAGACCCGAAACGGGTGAAAAGATCTTGAGGGTGCGGGTGATCGACCCGCTGGCTCGTAATGCGTCGATTTGTTCGTCCGTGATGTCCCAGAAGCGGAGGCGCTCGCGAGACGACTGAACCAGAGACCGGGCTCGATCGATTGCATCCTGCGTTCCACCGGTTGAGAGCTTGTCGAGGTAGTCGATCGCGGCGAGGTACTCCTTCTGGGTGGTGACCAGCGTCGGACTGAAGATCTCGAACAGAACTTGACCTTTCCGAACGGCCTCACCCATGTAGTTGACGTGGGCCTTTTCGATCCATCCTTCGAATTTCGTGTTGATGGAGACGATCTTCTTCTCGTTGTATCCCAGGGTACCGATCGTGCGGATCTCGACGGGAATCGTTCCTTTCTCCACCACCGCCGTTCGAATGGCAAAGTTTTGCAGAAAACTGGGATCAACCCGGATGCCGGTCACCTCGGGTTGCTCTTCTTCGTAGACCGGTATCAAGTCCATCCCCATGGGTGATTTTCCCGGCTTGTCGGAAACATAGTCGGGGTCCATGGGCGCTCGCCAATATTTGATCGATTTCTCTTTCCCCTCCGCGGAATGCTCGCCCGACGGCTCGTCCCGTTTGATCGGGGTCAACTTCATTTGGCAGATGGGGCAGCCTCCAGGCTCTTCTTGAATCACCTGTGGATGCATGCCACACGTCCACAACTGTTTCTCACCCTCGTTGGCGGAATCAGTGGACATGGGGCTATTGCCTCCCGTCGGCGGAAGTTGCGCGATGAGGGTATCGGCCCAGTCCCAGCTTCCGGGATTCCACACCAGCAGGACAGGAAGGGTGACGCCAAGCAGGAAAGCGAAAACGACCAATGTCCAGCGGGTTGATGTTGTTGGCGATTGCATGGTCGACCTCCTAGAAAGGGGCACCGATGGCACGTTCCATCTCGGTCCGGGATTTCATGTAGTCGCTCATTAGTCTCGCGAGTCCCAGCCGGACGTCCAGGAGCACACGCTCACTGTCCAAGAGATCCAAGACTCCGACGGTCCCGGTAGAGTAAGCTGCTTCCGTGGACCGGACGGCTTGTTCCGCCTGCGGCAACAAAGTTTGCTCGAACAGTTTCATTTGCTCGGCGAGCGACGCGATGCGAAAGCCAATGGCACGAATTGAGGCCTCGATCGTATTGAGGACGTTGCGATACTCTTCTCTCGAGGCGATCTTCGACTCGGTGGCTTCCAGGATCGCGGCGTCATATTTGCGCCGACGGATCGGGATATTCATTCCAAAGCTCAGACTCCAGACGTTCTTGCCGTTTTGATCCGGCCGAATCAGCCTTCCGCCGGGATCCCTGCGACCCAGGACGTTGACGAAACCCGCACCAACGGTGAAGTCCGGCCAGTAATCCTTCCGAGCCAGCTGGATGCGCTTCTCGTCGCGTTCGATCTTCAGTAGCGTTGCCGTTACTTCCGGACGGGAGTCGCGCGCCTGCTTGTAGAGTTGATCCAGCAGGACCTGGCTGGTGGTTTGCCCGGGACTCTGTGGGGTGCCAGGCAGCGTTGCGCTGGTCAGCGTGATGGGTCCGACGGGTGAATAGGCCGGAAGATCCATCAAGCTGTTCAGCGCTGCTTCACCGTCGACTCGCTGGCTTCGCAACGCTTCCAGCCGGTTATGGTCGCGTGTCATCTCCGCCTGCAACTTGATGACGGCCTGTTGCAGGCCTATCCCTTGTGAATAGCGGGACTGGGCCAGCGATTCATAGTGCTCCAGAACCGATAGATCTTCTCGCGTGATGCCGATGGCCCGGTCGATGTAGGCCAATGAGTAGTAGGCAAGCTTGACCTGCCGGACGAGCTCCAACTTTCGAGTTTCGTGCTTCTGCATGACGACGGCGGCTTCCTTTGCCGCGACCCCTTCCTTGTCTCCGCGTTTTCCGAACCAGGGAAATTTTTGCGAAATGCTGAGCATCGTGGTCTGGGGGCCCACCCTTGTCTCCGGGTTGCGCAGATACTGTGTCACGCCAAAGACGGGATCCGGCAGGGAACTCACCTGAGGGAGTCTTTGCTGAGAGGCACGATACCTTGCAAAGGACTCACGCACGATCGGGTTCCGTTCCAAGGCCTTTTCGACGTAGGCCGCTAATCGTGGGTCTTCGTTCGTACTGTATTGCTGTGCATAGCCGACGCTCGTCATGGCTACAATCAGCACCAGTCGGAAAATCATGGATTCCTCCAAAGCTGAATTCGTGTTTTCTGGGGGTCCGGTGAGGGGGTTGCCCCGTTGGTGCGTCGGTAGCCCCGGTCCGGACGAGCCATGGACAACGGAGCTGGCGCAGCAGGACGGATGCTGGGCTCAAACCGGACTTTCAGCTTGGGAAGATCAGATCAGCAGGTGGGATAGTCTGACGAAGATAGCCACACCACCGCCTGGCGGTGCAAGGCCGAGCGAGCGAAGTGAAGGCTCAGCCGCATCGGTCCCGTCGGTGCGATGGAGCAGGGTTGCAAAGAGCTCGGGGATGATGGTTGTAAGCGATTCCTGCCCCAGTGCTGCTGATTCGTCCTTTTGGGTGAGGACGGCGGAGGGCTCCGAGCAACAAGAGCTCTCGTGATCGCGGTCGTCTTTGCCGGGGTCCGTTTCGCGGTCCGGGAAATTGGACCCTCCGGCTTCGCTGTGGCACCCTTCGACCGTGGCCGGCGCCAAGGCAGCGAGCTCGCACGAGCTTGCGCAAAGCGGCGCGGCCGGCAAAATCACCAGTAGGAAGATACCGACGACTTTCCGTTTCGCGGACGAGGTGTTGATGAATCCCAGAGACGACATTGGCAGAACCTCAAAGAGTCACACTATAACACTACGCAACATGTGTTCCAAATTCTTCTCCGCGTTCAGTTTTTTCTCCGTGCCCGTCTAAAGTACTCCAACTTTGCCTTCCAGGTTCCAGTTTTTTGCCGAGATCCATTGCGGAGCATCCCTCAAAAGGGCCAGATCTCCGGAATGATCCAAATGCAGGAAATCCAGAGTACGAGGCTCAAAGGCCCTCCGAGCCGCAAATAGTCCAGAAAACGGTACCCGCCCGGCCCGAAAACCATCAGATTGGTCTGGTAAGAGATCGGGGTGGCAAAACTGCACGATGCGCCCATCATCAATGCAACGACAAAAGGCATCGGGTTGACCCCAAGGGACTCGGCTGCAGCTCGAGCTACCGGGAACATCAACACGGCGGCAGCATTGTTTGTGATCATGTTACTGAAGAGCATGGTCAAGCCATAAACCAAGGCCAGACAGGCGACCGGACTCTCCGCGACTGAAGCCAGCAGGGTGTCGGCTATCACAGAGGCCGCGCCCGTTTTCTGCAGAGCTCGCTCGATTCCAAAGGCGGCCGCGATGGTCAGAAGCACCTGCCAGTCAACGCTCCGCCGCGCGAGGGTTGCCGAACAACATCTTGTCATCATCATGAGCCCGGCGGCCAGCAGCGACGCGGTGAAGATGGGAAGCAACCCCAGGGCAACGACCGCCACCATACCAGTCAATATGGCAAGCGATATCCAGACCTTCTCATAGCGAGGCGGGGTGGAGTCTTTGATGCGGCTGACGAGAAAAAAGTCTCTGGAATTCCGCTGGCGTTCGACGAAGGACGGCCGGGCTTCGAGCAACAGCGTGTCACCGGCTCGAAGAACAATGTCTCCCATTTTCTTGTGCAAGCGCTCTCCGTTGCGCGCGACCGCGACGACGACCGCATTGTAAAGAGCGCGGAAGTGGCCATCTCGGATTGTGAGGCCGACGATCGGACACGTATCCGAAACCACCGCCTCGATCAGGCAGCGTTCCGAACGGGGGGCGTCGAGTTTGAACAGCTGGTCACTGGCTGGAACGAGTCCACGGATCTTGTGCAGATCCACCACAGACTCCACAATTCCTACGAAAACCAACTGATCGTTGGCAGCCAGGCGCTCGAGAGGCGAGACGGCCGCCAGAATCTGACCATTCCGATTGATCTCCATGAGGTACATCCCGGGTAGATGCCGAAGACCTGCAGCCTCGATCGTTTGGCCGACCAACGGCCCTGATGGATCGACCGACATTTCAACACTGTATTCCCTCGGATCATCGAGGTCGCTGATGGCAGGCCGTCGCGACCGCAGCAACCACGGCGTGGCAGAGACAATATAAACCAATCCGATCAGGGCACAGGGGAGACCAACCCAGGCAATATCGAAGAGTTCCAAGGTCGGCAGATCCGGTGCCGATCTCAGGAGTCCGACGATCACCAGGTTGGTACTCGTGCCGATCAAGGTGCAGGCGCCACCGAGAATCGAGGCGTAACTGAGTGGCATGAGAAGCTTCGAAGGGGAGATACGATGGAGACGGGCCCAGTCACGAACCACGGGGAGCAGCATGGCAACCAAGGGGGTGTTGTTGAGAAAGGCACTCATCGCGACGACGGGAGCCATGAGACGAATCTGAGCGGTCCGTTCCGATTGGGAACGCCCCAGCAGCCGGGAGGCAATCAAGCTCATCCCGCCCGTCTCTCGGAGACCGGCCGCAACGATGAACAAGACTCCGACGGTCACCATTCCTTCGTTGGCCAATCCCGACAGCGCTTCGGCTGGACTCACAATCTGCAGGGCCACAAGCAGAGCCAGGCCTCCGCAGAGAACTACATCAGTTCCCACCCAGTTGGCGGCCATCAGGGCGAGCACTATTACCAGGACGCCGATTGTTGTCCAGCCTTCCCAATCCATTTAGTTTTACTTTCTTCAAAAGCCGAGGCGTCGAGCAAAACAGTGAGTCGCACGGTACCGGCGGGGCGCCGCCACAGTAGCACGAAACCGTGATCGTTTCTTATTTGCTTTGCAAATGTTTCCCGTCTGCGCGGGGGAGTGCTATGTTTGCTCCGCGGTATCGAGAGGCCGCCCGGATATGAGTCGCACGAGCCCCACCATTCCCTACGAAATGCTAAGGACTGTTTTTCTGGATGTGGGAAACACCTTGGTCTCGATGGATTTCACATGGATCAAGGATGAGCTCGACGCGCGGGGCGTTCGCTGCACGGTCGATGGGCTCCGTCGCGCCGAATCGGCCGCCCGCCCCGTCGTCTCGGAAGCGCTCCATAGATTGGCGCAGACTCCGGGGCCCGGCGCTTTTGGGTTCTATTTGGGAAACATTCTGCAACGGCTCGAAGGTCCCCCACGGGACCTAGACCTTAGTCCAGCGTGATTTTTTGCATGAGGAGGAAGAAAAGCCCTGGAACGTGCGCCGTTACGGGATAAAATGCGTTTGATATATTTACAAGACATCCCGAAAGGAGCACATTCCAGGTGAATAAAAGAAACCACAGAATCCTCCTCCGAGACAAGCAAAATCTTACACGCCGGTTGGAAAGAAATCAGTTTGAGGACCGGTCCGATCCTATGTTCAAGGACTCCAACACCTACTACGAGATCGCCGAGAGAACGCGCGCCATCGGATCTGGTGGTATCGGAGCCATTCACAAGCTCGTGTGTAAGCTTGGATTGGACAAAGATATCAACAGAAACATCGTTTTGCTCAAGTACCACTTTCCTTACTGGGAATCCGATCATGTACTGAACATCGCATACAACGTCTTGTCGGGTGGAACCTGTCTCGAAGATATCGAGCGGTTGCGCCAGGATGAGACCTACATGAACGGACTGGGAGCCGAGAGGATTCCGGATCCCACGACGGCTGGAGATTTCCTCCGTCGTTTCGATGAGGATTGGATCTTCGGACTTCAGGAAACCATCAATGAAACCCGAACCAAGGTGTGGAAGTTGCAGGATGCTTCCTTCCGGAAGGAGGCCATCATCGACGTGGACGGGACCGTCGCCGGAACCTTGGGGGAATGCAAGGAAGGAATGGACATTGCCTACAACGGGATCTGGGGTTACGCACCGTTGATCGTGACCTTGGCCAATACGAATGAGGTCCTCTATCTGATGAATCGGCCGGGCAACCGTCCCTCTTCCGACGGAGCGGCCGAGTGGATGGACCGGGCAATCGATCTGGTGTCGTCGGTGTTTACGAAGGTCTGGCTTCGGGGCGACACGGATTTCTCGCTGACGAGAAACTTCGATCGCTGGGACGAGCGGGTTGGTTTTGTCTTTGGTTATGACGCCAAGCCGAACCTGGTCGGGATGGCCGATGCCCTGCCGGAGAGACAATGGAAACCGCTCGAGCGGCCTCCTCGTTATGAGGTCAAGAGCGAAGAACGGCGCCGTCCGGAAAACGTCAAAGAACAAGTAATCAAGGAGAGAGAATTCAAGAACATCCGCCTGCAGAGCGAGCAGGTCGCCGAGTTTGACTATCGTCCCGGACACTGTAAGAAAACCTATCGCATGGTTGTGGTTCGGAAGAACCTCACGATCGAAAAGGGGGAGCACCGGCTGTTTGATGAGGTCCGGTACTTCTTCTACATCACCAACGATCGGGAGATGACGATGGGAGAAGTGGTCCTTTTTGCCAACGATCGCTGCAACCAGGAAAACGTCATCGGTCAGCTCAAGAGTGGAGTGAACGCCTTGAGGATGCCTTCGGACAGTCTGGTATCGAACTGGGCCTACATGGTCATCGCATCGCTGGCGTGGAATCTGAAGGCCTGGTATGGCCTGGTGACGCAGGCGCCGACAGTACGTCGTGATATCTTGAGGATGGAGTTCAAACGCTTCCTGGTGAACTTTGTGCAAATACCCTGTCAGATTGTAAGAACCGGTCGTCGCCTCGTTTACAGGATATTGGCCTATAGCAAGCATCTCGAAACCTTTTTGGCGACGTTCGACTATATCAGGCAACTCAGGTTTACTTGAAGGCGCCTCGCCGGCGGGTGAGCCCGTACCCCCGGCGGAGCAAGAGTGGCGGGCGAAAGGAAGGGCATAACAGAGACAAACAAGATCAAGTGATCCAGACAACCAATGGAAGGTTTGTCTCTTGTGTTTCTCTTTGCTTTCCCTGTTACGCACAAGGAGCTGAAATCCACGAGATATTCGGAAAAGGCAAACGATTTTCCGAGCGAGTTCATACCTCGCTTATTTTGGGCCTAGATGGCCTGCTGTCGGAACTCACCGCTGTCTTTACCGCACCGGGGGCGACGCAACGACTCTGGTCTTCGGTCCTGCCGGGGGTTGTCCCCTCGCTCGAAAAACTGCGGAGCTGGGGACTGAACCTCATCGTCGTCAGCAATTCGGATGGAACCGTCGAGGAGAGCTTGATCGAGCAGGGCCTGCGCCCGTATTTCAGCTGGGTCGTCGATTCGCATTGGGTCGGTTTCGAAAAGCCGGATGCTCGCATCTTTCAACATGCGCTGTCGCTTGGTGATGACCCGGCCGAGCGCACTCTGCACGTGGGGGACCTGTATCATGCCGATGTGCTGGGAGCCCGGTCCGTAGGAATCCATCCGATTTTGCTGGACCCTTTTGGTGATTGGCCCGAATTGGATTGCGAGCGCGCTGCCGATTTGCCCGCGGTCGTGCAACAGTTGGCCGCCGTATTCGAACCCTGACGGCGGCCTTGCCGTTTTGCACGAGAAGAGATCCAAGAAAATCGATCGTTTCAATTGACAGGACGACTCCAATCGCGGCAATGTGTCCCTTATCGTTCAACTCTGGGAAAGCGAGGAAGATATGGCATCGAGAAACAGGCGGTGTGTGGCGACGTGGGTTCTCTTCACTTTTTGGGTAGTGTGGGTCGCAATCGGGAATTCTGGGTGCGCGCCGGTCGAGCAAGCGCCGGAGGCAACGGAGCCGGTAGAACCACCTAGCTCCACGGTCGCCATTGCCGAAGCGCTCACGTTTCACGCTTCCTTCGACCATGGATCGGATGCGGATTTCGGCCAAGGCGATCGAAAGATCTACTCGGCACCGAGCTTCAAGAAGATGGCGGAAGCCGGGCCGGGCATTGCGAACTCCGACATCGAAATCACCGCGGACGCGGGCCGTTATGGCGCCGCACTGCAGTTTCACAAGAGAAACAAACAGCCGCTGTTCTACAAGTGCGCGGAGAATGTTCGTTACTCCAACGATAACTTTTCTGGCACGTTTTCCTTTTGGCTCAGTCTGGATCCGGCCGAAGATCTCGAACCGGGGTATTGCGACCCGATTCAAGTAACGGATACGACCTACAACGATGCCGCGATCTGGGTCGACTTCACCCAGGAGAATCCACGGCTCTTTCGCATGGGGGTATTCGGCGACGTGGCCGTATGGAATCCCGAGAACCTGGGGCCGGACAAGGACCCCAATTTTCAGAAACGGCTCGTCAACGTTTCCGAGGCTCCATTTGGCCATGGAGAATGGACCCATGTGGCGATCGTTTTTTCAGGCTTGGGTTCCACTGTAGGCGGTGTGGCACACCTTTACATGAACGGCACGCTCAAAGGGACCAGCGAAGCGATCGCAGAGCCTTTCGGCTGGGATGTCGCTGCCGCCGCATTTCGAATCGGTATCAGCTATGTTGGTTTGTTCGACGAGCTTGCGGTCTTCGATCGAGCGCTGGGCGATGAGGAAATCGGAGCTCTCTACAGTCTGGACGAGGGCGTAGCCTCGCTCTATCAAAACGAGTAGCGAGCGGGACGATTGCCGTCGGTCAGCGCCGCGTGAGGGCTACCGGATCATCGACGCTCCCGGGTGGACGGGTCCGCGAGCCCTGCGCATGCTGAGATGATTGGTCGTCCCCCAAATCGCTGCGCGCTTTATCTGCAAGCGTCCGCAGTCGTCGGACGACCTCCGGGTTTTCTTCCGCCACGTTGTTGCTTTCGCCGATGTCCTGGCTGAGATCATAGAGCTCGGTCGACGGTTTCCAAACGATCTCCCCATCCTTGGAGGTGAGGCGGCCGAAGTGCAGCTTCCAGTTTCCGGAGCGCACGGCGCCCAGCGACCCCAACTGATAGTAGTAGAAGGCGTCGTGTGGGGTCCTGGCTCCTTCCCCGCCGGACATGAGCGGCCAGATGTTTCGGCCATCCAGGACTCGATCGTCAGGGACCGAAGCTCCTGAGAGATGTGCGAAGGTCGGGAGCAGGTCCATCGTGATCGCCAACTCGTCGGAGCTGCTCGCCGGCGGGATCCGTCCGGGCCAGCGCATGACACAGGGCACACGCATGCCTCCCTCCAGGACGCTCCCCTTGCCGCCGCGGAGGGGATCGTTGCTCGCACCGAAACGCTGGGCTCCCCCGTTGTCGGAGGTGAAAATCACCAGGGTCTGGTTGTCGATCCCGAGCTCGGCAAGCGTGTCCAGAATCTGACCGGTCGACCAGTCGATTTCTTCCACGGCGTCCCCGAACTCCCCATTTTCGCTCTTGCCCCGGAACTGCTCGCTGGCATAGATCGGCACGTGGGGCATGGTGTGAGGCAGATACAGAAAGAATGGTTCCTCCTTGTGTGCGGTAATGAAACCGATCGCCTCCTCGGTGTAGCGGCGTGTGATCAAGGACTGATCCGGCTCGGACTCGATCACTTCCTCGTTGCGAAGCAGCGGAAGCGGCGGGAATTTGTATTCCGGAAAATAATCCGCGCCCATATCGTTGGAATAGGGAATACCGAAGTAGAAATCGAATCCCTGCCGCGTCGGAAGAAACTCCGGCTGGTCGCCCAGATGCCACTTTCCCACGATACCGGTCGCGTAGCCTCTTTGTTTCAACACCTCCGCGATCGTGATTTCGTCCGGGTGGAGCCCCCTGGAATCTGCGGGGTAGAGCACCGATTTGCCCTTGGGGTTTTTGTGGATTCCAACCCGACGGGGATAGGAGGAGGTCATGAGCGAGGAGCGGGACGGAGAACAGACCCCACTGGTGACGTAGAAGCTGGTGAGTTTTCTCCCTTCCGCAGCCATGCGATCCAGATTGGGCGTCTTGTGTTTCGTCGACCCGAAGGGTCCGATGTCTGCGTAGCCGAGGTCGTCACAATAGATGATGATGAAATTCGGAGGCGGCGGATCCGGGGGCGGCGGATCCGGAGGCGTGCCGCAGGAGAGCCATAGCGGAAACGTCAATAACAAAATTCCCCAGGTTCCAAGGCCGTGTTGATTCGTTTGTCTGTTACTTGTCTGCCCATTCGTGACGATGCCTGACCGCATTTGCCTCTTCCTTTCAACCGTGTTGGACCTTACAATCCAGTGGTTCCACATTCCAATACTCCAGTACCGCCAGTCCTAAAGGGAGGAAACCGTGACTCTATCAAAGATTCCGTCATGTCTCAAACCGCTGGAATCGGGCTCCGTTTCCCGGCGCGAATGGATGGGCTTGCTCGGAAGCGGCGTCGTCGCCGGCGTGGCTTCCTCTTGCACATCCCCACAGCAAACGACGGAGGAGCCGGCCAGCGGCCTCGCCGATCCGATCTACTATTCCTCCGCCACCGCTTTGTGCCGAGCCATAAGGAACAAGGAGATTTCTTCGGAAGAACTGGTTCGGGTATTGGTTGCACGCATCGAGGAGGTCAATCCGAAACTCAACGCGGTCGTGCGGCTGGAGGCGGAAAGAGCGCTCAGGGATGCAAGAGACGCGGACGCGGCTCTTGCACGCGGGGAAACTCGCGGACCGTTACACGGGCTTCCGATGACCCTGAAGGACTCGATCGATACGGCTGGAATCGTCACGACAGGCGGAACCGAGGGGCGAAGCGAATTCATTCCGGAACGGGATGCAACGGTGGCGGCGCGCCTGAAAGCTGCTGGAGCCGTTATCGTGGGCAAGACCAACACGCCGCAGCTGACCCTTTCGTACGAGACGAACAACAAGATCTTCGGGCGAACGAGCAATCCGTACGATCTCAGCCGCAGTCCGGGCGGAAGTAGTGGCGGCGCGGCGGCGATCCTGGCGACCGGTGGGTCTCCTCTGGAGGTCGGGAGCGACACCGGCGGGAGCATCCGGTATCCCGCTCATTGCTGCGGCCTGGCCGGCATCAAACCGACTTCTGGCCGCGTGCCCCGGACGGGACACATTATTCCATTCGGCAGCATCACGGATTCGTTCACTCAACTCGGTCCCATGGCTCGCTACGTCGAGGATCTCACCCTTGCGCTCCCTATCCTGGCTGGCGTCGATTGGCGCGACCCTACAATCGTGCCGATGCCCCTCGGCGATCCGGATGCGGTAAGGGTGAAGGACTTGCGGGTCTCGTTCCATACCGACAACGGTATCAAGACGCCGGACCCCGAAGTTGCCGACGTCGTCCGTCAAGCCGCCCAGGCGCTTTCGGATCAAGGTATATCCGTCGAAGAGAAGCGTCCCACCGGGATCGAGCAATCGCACGAAATCATCCAGGCTCTGTGGCGCGCGGATGGTGGGCATTTTGCACTGCGACTCCTCTTCGAGGCCGGCACCCGGAAGGTGCCCGTGGAGGCCAAAGACCTCAAACCGACTCCGATGAAGGACTTCGTCAAGGTGATGGATCGCTGGGATTCGTTCCGTATGGATATGATCAGTTTTCTCGAAGACTACGACGTCATTCTCTCGCCAGCCTTTTCCACGATCGCGCCGCCAGAGGGCCCACCCAGTGACTTGCCGCGTTACAGCTATACCCAGAGTTACAATCTCACGGGCTGGCCTGGAGCGGTCGTGCGGGGCGGAACCAAGGACGGCCTTCCCATAGGCATCCAGATCGGTGCCCGACCCTGGCGCGAAGACGTCGCTCTCGCCGTAGCCAAAGTATTGGAAGAAGCCATGGGCGGTTTCCAACCGCCGTCGCTCTAGGGACGTCCCCCCTGGTTTCCGTTTCGGAAACCAGGGGGTTGTGTCCTTTTTTCGCAGGGGAAAACCGGCAGACGTAGAGACGTCCCTCCTTTTCTTCTCCCGGTTTCCGTTTCGGAAACCAGAGGGATGTCCCCTTTTTCCCACATGGGGAAAACCGGTAAACGTGGGGGACGTCCCTATTATACTCACATCATTAATACCACTGGCGACTGGAGGGCGAATATGGCGCGGTTCAAGCAATTCGTGGGCGGCCGTTCGATCCGAGCGATGAATCTCTTGATCTTCACGATTGCGATCGGGTTTTCGTTCTGGAAGTTCGGTGTCGGCGTCGAACCGGATAATCCAGCGAGGCTGAAGATCACCATTGTGGACGCGGAGTCGCGGCGACCAACCCCGGCGCGAGTCGAGGTCCTCGATGACGAGGGAAACACGTATGTGGCGGCTGATGCTCTGTTGGTCGGTGGGGACGCCATCGACCGTCCAGCTCCATGGCGAGGTTCCATCGCGGACGCACTTGGCGAATTGAGCCGGGGAGTCCGCAACGCGCTCACCGGAACGGAGCAGTTCTATAGCTCCGGAACTTCGCAGCTGTTTCTAACTCCCGGGAAATACAAGGTGACGGTGAGCAAAGGATACGAGTACGAGCTTCGATCCGGCGAGATCACCCTGTCGGCCGCTGAGACCCGCGAAATGAAGATCGAGCTGAGCCGTTGGATCCGGATCAAAGAACAAGGCTGGTACAGCTCTGACGATCACATTCATGTTTCCCGGCCTCACGCCGAGCTCAATCCCTACCTATCGAAGTGGATGCAGGCAGAAGACATTCACGTCGCCAATCTTCTGCAATACGGAAACATCAGAGGGTTCAACAACACGATCCAGTACGCGCACGGTTCTGCCGGTGTGTACCGGGAAGGGGACTACCTGGTTGTCGCGGGACAGGAAAACCCCCGGACGCACTTTCTGGGTCATACCATCATTCTCGGGGAATCCTCACCGATCAACTTTCCCGAACAGTACCTCGTCTATCGTTTTTTCTGGGAAGAAGCCCGTCGGCAGGGTGCGCTCAGCGGCTACGCGCACGCGGGTCTCTTCGCGGGCGCGTCCAACGGGTTGGCAATTGACCTGCCGCTGGACCTGTTGAGCTTCATGGAGGTGCTGCAATTCGACGGGGGCTATTTCGACGTTTGGTACAACGTGCTCAACACCGGATTCTCGATGGCGCCGACCGCGGGTACGGACTACCCGGTCAGCCCGACGCTGCCCGGGATGGAGCGCTTCTACACCCGGGTTGAGGGTCCGCTCACGCTCGAGAGCTGGCTGGAGGGCATTCGTCGCGGAAGAACCATTGTCAGCAACGGAGCCTTTCTGGAGTTTCGCGTCAACGCCGCCGGAATCGGCGACGAGCTGGTGCTGGATCGGCCCGGCCCGGTCCGGATCGAAGCTTGTGTCCGTTTCAATCCTACCCGCGATGAAATCGAAAAATTGGAAGTGATTCAAAACGGCAGCGTTCTGCAGACCTTCGAACGGAAAGGGAATGCCACGGAGATTTGCGCGGATTTCGAAACCGAGGTGACCGACGCGGGCTGGTTGGCGCTGCGCGCCTCGGGCAAAAAGGTACGATTCTCCCGTTTCTCGCTGGCTCACACAGGCCCGATTTACCTTTCCCTGAAAAACGCTCCAACCCGCTCCGAGCATCCGAGGGCCAAGGTGCTCGCTCGTACCTGGGCGACGCGCCTCAGAGAGTTGCGAGGCCGCCTCTACTATCAAAGCAGTTTCCTCGGCCGTTCGCGCTTCAACGAATATGTTCCAGAGGACCTTCTGCGCCAGGGCAGGCCGGCGCTTCTCGAGGCCATCCGTGAGGCCACCGACTACTTCACGGCCCAAGCCCGCTAGCAATTAGGAGATGAGATGGTACAGGCTGCAAGGATCTCTTGGAATCTCTTGCTGGGTTTGCTGGCAGCGGGGTCAGCGACCCCGCCCCACGCCACCCTCGAAGCGCGTGATCACATGGACGCTCCTTTGATGAAGCCTAAAGAAGAAAACATTCGATTCACCAAAACAAAGCTCGATCACAAGTATCGCAGCGAAGGCGTGGCGGTTGGAGACTTCAACCGGGATGGCCATCTCGACGTTGCGGCTGGTAGCCTTTACTACGCTGCCCCCGAATGGCACAAGGTTCCGTTCGGCAAGGAACCGCTGGATTACGAGCAGACGCGATACAGCCATAGTTTTGCCAATTACGCCGAGGATGTGAATCGAGACGGCTGGCTGGATCTGATCGTGGTCGGTTTTCCCGGCAAAGCCACGTGGTGGCTGGAGAACCCCAAAGTCGCCGGCAGTTCCTGGAAGCGCCATCTCGTCACCGGCATGTCAAATAACGAAAGCCCTCAGATGGCGGACATCGACGGAGACGGTTTCCGCGAACTGATCTTTGCCGTCAATGCAGCTGGCGAAGATCCAGATGGACCAGAAAGGCGAATGGCCATTCTGCGCCGGTCCGAGCCACCTTCCAGACTGTGGGAGGTTCGCGCCATTTCGGCCGCGGGTGCCCCCGGGACCAAACGTTATGACCATGGACTGGGAGTCGGGGATCTCGACATGGACGGCCGGTTGGACGTCCTGGTGCGTCAGGGCTGGTGGGAAGCACCCGAACAAGCCGTGAAGGAGTGGCGGTTTCATGAGGTATCCTTCGGTCCGCAGGCCGCCCATATGTACGTCGATGATTTCGATGCCGATGGAGATGCCGATGTGCTCAGCTCCAGCGCTCACGGATATGGTATCTGGTGGCACGAGCAGACTCCGGATGGTTGGCGCCGCCACACGGTCGACGATAGCTTCTCTCAAACCCACAGTCTTTGCCTGGCCGACATCAATGGCGACGGGTTGATGGACTTTGTTACCGGCAAGCGCCGCTGGGCTCACAACGGCCGGGACCCCGGAGGGAACGACCCTTCCGTATTTTGCTGGTTCGAGTTGACGCGCCGGGACGGTCCAGCAGAATGGATTCGCCACACGTTCGATCAAGACAGCGGTGTCGGCACCCAGTTCGAAGTTGCCGATGTCGACCGGGATGGCTGGTTGGATATCGTCTCGTCAAACAAGAATGGGGTTTTTTTCTTTCGACAAATTCGGGACTGAAAACGAAATATGGAAACTGCGGACTTGATCGCTCGCCGTGAACGCCTCCTTGGCAGAGGAGCCCCACTGTTCTACTCGGAACCGCTGAACATCGTTCGGGGAGAGGGGGTGTGGCTGTTCGACAATGCAAACCGGCGATATCTGGATATGTACAACAACGTCCCCTGTGTGGGGCATGGCAATTTGCACGTCGTCGGAGCCATGCAACGACAGGCTGCGGCTCTGAATGTCCACAGCCGCTATCTCCATGAGGGGATCCTCGAGTACGCGGAACGGCTACTGGATCATCACGATGACTCCATCGGCAGTGCCGTGTTTACCTGCACGGGCACCGAAGCCAACGAGGTCGCGCTGTTGATGGCGCGCCATGCAACCGGGGGGAGAGGGATCATCTGTTCGGACTCCGCCTATCACGGGAACAGCACGGAGGTGAGCAAACTGAATCTCGCGGGACAACTCAACTTATCAGCGGACAGCGAGATTCGCCCGATTCCGTTCCCGCAGCGGTATCGGCCGATAAAGGATGATACGTCGGAAGCCGAACTCACGGAACTCTATCTCGGAAGAGTACAGGCTGCCCTCGACGGATTCGCGGAACAGGGAATCCCCTTCGCTGGAATGTTGGTATGCTCGATTCTCGCCAACGAGGGTTTACCAAGCATTCCTGAGGGGTTCATGCCCCGGGCGGCGGAACTGGTTCGTCAGGCCGGCGGACTCTTTATTGCCGACGAAGTCCAGGCAGGACTGTGCCGAACGGGTGAATGGTGGGGATACGAGGGTATGCACTTCGTGCCGGACATTGCAGTGATGGGTAAACCCCTGGGCAACGGCCTGCCGCTTGCGGGGGTTGCCGCCAGGCCGGATCTGGTCGACACCTTTCGGGAGAAGACCCGGTACTTCAACACCTTTGCATCTTCTCCGCTTCAGGCAGCCGTTGGGTCGGCGGTACTGGATGTGCTGGAGAAAGAGAACCTCAGGGAGAGTGCTGCCGTCGTTGGCGGATACATGCGCGGGGAACTCAAAAAAATGCAGTCATTCTGTGAACCTCTGACTGAAGTGCGCGGCCACGGTTTATTCATCGGGCTGGAATGGGTCAGCGATCGCGAAGCAAAAACACCAGACAAAGAGGGCGCCGCGGCCATCGCCAATAGGATGAAGGACAAGGGTTTTCTGCTCGGTGCCGCCGGTGCCCTCCGCAATGTGTTGAAGATCCGGCCGCCCCTTGTTTTCAAGAAAGAACACGCAGATCTCTTTCTGACAGCTTTCGAGGAAGTCCTCCGTGAAGGAAATTAAATCCACAGCGGCGGAGCCCATCTGGAAGGAGGTCGCCCAGGAGGCGCTCACGGAATGGGGCGTCGTGCGTGCGGGCATCGAACTTGTCGCCCGGGGCGAAAACATCGTATTTCGTGTCGATGCGAATGACGGCGAGCGTTACGCACTGAGGATTCATCGCCCCGGCTACCACACCCGAGTTGAACTGGATTCTGAGCAAATCTGGACCGCAGCGCTGAAGGAATCCGGGATCGAAGTGCCAGTTGCCGTTGAAACCGCCGCTGGACGTTTCTATGCGGAGATCCCTGTCCCCGGCAGCAATGAAGTCCGCCACGTGGGCCTCGTGAAATGGATTGACGGAGCGGTGCTCACAACGCTCCTGAGAGACGAGCCGGAAAGGTTCAACCTCGGAAGCACAATGAAACAACTGGGTGGGATTGCTGCCCGAATCCACAACCAGGCTACAGGCTGGGAGCCACCGCCGGGATTCCAACGTCATAGCCTCGATGCCGATGGTTTCATGGGAGACAACCCGTTCTGGGGTCCTTTCTGGGATCTACCGGAACTGACACCTGCCGAGCGGGATTTGATCCTGAGAACCCGCAAGAAAATCTACTCATTGCTCATGGACTACGGCAAGGACTCGCGAACCTACAGCATGATCCACGCGGATTTGCATCAAGGCAATGTCATGGTGGACAACGATCGGGTGACGGTCTTCGACTTTGATGATGCCGGTTTCGGTTGGCATCAGTACGAACTTGCAGTTGCGCTGTTTTCGGTGCACGACCATGAGCAAGCAGGGAAACTTCGAGATGTCCTGATCGAAAGTTACCGATCCGAGCGAACCATCGATGATTCGAATCTGGAATTGTTACCGATGTTTCTTCTGATCAGGGCATTGGCTTTGCTAGGTTGGGTGCATCACCGTCCGGAGATCGACCGCACCCAATTTCTTCCTGGCTTGATTCGGTTTGCATGCTCGCGCGCGGAGGGAGTCACGGCTTGAGAATTTCAATTTTCAAGCTGTGGCCGTCTTGTTGCTTTCGCATCGTGGAAGCGGATAAGCTAAGCGGACGCAACCCTCGGATTACCGACAGGAGATAATAAGTCATGGGCTCGACAGTCGCCAACCTCCGTTTCAAACGCTTGCCGCTACCGCGGAAACACGTATTGCTTGCCTCCGTTCTAGTCGCTTTCGCAATGGGTTGCTCTGCAGAATCGCAGGGCACCGGACCGGACGAGGTCGAGGAGCCAAAGCAACCGGGCTTCGAGTTGATCTTCGACGGCAATACGCTCGATCACTGGGATGGGGACCCGGTCTACTGGCGAGTAGAAGACGGAGCCATGGTCGGCGAAATCACCCCCGACAAGATATTGAAAAGGAACTCGTTCATCATCTGGCGGGGGGGCGAGGTCGAAGACTTTGAGTTGAAGCTCCAGTACCGAATTACTTCACAGGGAAACAGTGGTATTGGTTACCGGTGTGTCGAGATGGATGGTGAGCGCTGGCTCTTGCAGGGTGCTCAGGCAGACCTCGAGGGGGGTGACAATTGGAGCGGCATCCATTACGAGGAGCGTGCCCGCACCATCCTGGCGCTCCGCGGGCAAAAGGTCGTGATCGATCCCGGGGCGCGTCCGCGGGTGGTCGAACTATTCGCGCCGACTGAGGAGCTTCAAAGAAAGATCCGGAAAGACGACTGGAACGACTACCATGTGCTGGCTCGTGGCGGTCGTATGGTTCATACGATCAATGGCCAAATCATGAGCGAAGTGTTCGACCACGATTCGACCCTGGGCCGAAGACGGGGCTTACTGGGCGTCCAAGTCCACGTCGGGCCTCCAATGAAAGTCGAATATCGGAATATCGAACTGAAGCGTCTTCCTCCTGAGCCGAGTAGCACAGCGGGGTCCGTTTCGGCGCCGACCGGCAGACCGGCACTCGAGTTCACCAATCCGATCCAGATGGCCGATCTTCAACGTCAGGCAAAGACCCTGATGGGACCGCCACCAAAAGAGCCGATTCAGGGAAAGGAGGAATTGACCCTGCACTCGCAGGTGCGCTATGTTCGCAGCGATCTGATTGAGGGCCAGGAACCGGACGCGGAAGCCGCCGCCCAAGCTCGAGACCTAGTGCTGATCGACGGAGACGTTGTGGTACGGATCCCGTCGGTGCCGGACCAAATCCGCAAGCTCTCTCGAGGCGAGACCTACAGATTCCTTTTGCGCTGGCAGCAAGACGAGCAGGCTTACCGGGTGCTGCAGACAAGCCTCGGGGACGAAACCGTGTATTCAAGCAGTCACTAGCGCTGCTGTTTGCACAGCGGTAACTTCAACTTGCTGGCCGTGCCCCTCCCTTTAGTCTTCCAGGTCTTGTGGAATGTATCGAAAGTAGGGAAGTTGAACCAGCGGTTGGTTCATCCACCCCGCAATCGGCCGGTGGAAGAAGAACTGCGAGATGAAGATCTGCGAGACAAAGGTGAACCACAGAAAAAGACTGAGTGTCACGGCCGCGAGTCGCCCCGTCTTGCTTCCCGCCCAGGCCATGGTCTGAATGAGCGGTCGAGCAGCCGGCTTCTGACGCACAGACAGCAGGCCAAGTTGTTCCAGCATTCTCTTTTCCGACCTTTCTAGGTCTCTGGCGCCGACGGATCCAGCCCGGACCGCGGAGACAACCGCAGACCCGTAAACCCTTGCCGCCGCCAGCTTGAGCCCCACAAACGCTGGAAAGCCGACCAAAGACACAACGAAGTAATACCGGACCAAGAACTTCATGGCCTCAGGGCCGGAAAGCTCCGCCAGAGCCGGATTGAACTGGGGGAAGAAGGTCGGAACTGTCAGCAAGATCATGACGGGGATCGAAACCAGCGAATAGAGTAAGGCGAGCAGAAAATACGATAGCCATTTGATGCGGATCAATCGCCACAGGAATCGGAATTGATAGAAGGTTTGCCAACTGCCCGTTGCCGCTTGCCGCGCCTGTGCCGCGGGCAGATAAAGCATGGCAACCGTAAACAGCGCCACACCCAGGAGTCCGGTCAAGGGTCCGACCGCAGCGAACTCGTAGCCTTTGTGAAAGGAGTTGTTCCAACCCGCGAACCAGGCGAATTGCCAGAGTATGCATGCTGGAAGAGTGATCACCCACGTGTTGAAAATGCCCTGAGCACCGATCTTGAAGTTCAACCACAGTGAGCGCAACACCGCTCGGAGCGCGAAGCCTGCGTTCCGGAGCTGCGAACGTGCGTGAGGCTCTTGGCGAAACACTTCTCGGAAGTTCTGTGTCAGAATCCAGTTGGGCCAGTGGCGATGACTCAGCAGTTCCTCGTTGTTGCGAAGGTACTGGTCGAAAGTCCCACCCGCACGTGCCGGGTCACTCTGTTTCCACCATCGCTTCAGGACAGCACGCTGGGCGGCTCGATAGGTCCAGCCAATGACCAGCACGCAAAGCAACGGGCTCTGGCAAAGGACGGCTCCGAGGAAGTATTTCCACAGAAAAACGATGCTGACCCAAAGTCTAGACTGGATCTTCGCAGTTGCAGGAAGCGAAAGCTCGGACGACTCGGTAATGAACGGATCTGTTTTTACGTTCACATTCAAGTGATCGCTTCCTCCAGAACCGGACCTTCGACAAGCGGGGTAGGCAAGCCCATCAGTTGCCCAACGGTGGCGGCGACGGAGATTTGCTCCACCTTTCGGTCGACGACCTTACCCTGGGGAACTCCCGGGCCGAACAACAGCGCGAAGATCTCATGGGACGAGCGCGAACCGAAGTGATGCTGGAAAGGCACTGCCGCAAAGGGGTTGGTATCGCGTCCACAATCCGGCACCACGGCAAAGAGAGTGTTTTCCCGATACGCTTCGTCGTCATTGACGGCGGCCACGAGTTGCCTCAAGCCCTGGTCCATGATCTGGATGCCGCGTGTGTAGTGATTCCGGATTCCCCAATGCACATAGTCGCAATCCTGATAGTTGATCATCATGAGCTTCGGTCGGAGTTGCGCTATGGCTCGAATCGCGAGCTCGGTCAAGACGCGATCCCCTCGGGGGTTGACCAGCCCGGTCTCTCCGTAATGCCGGCGCCAGCCGTCCCAGAACTTGCTTAGCTGAGGTGCCGGAGATCCTGTTCGCGAGACGCGATGGTCCAAGCTCTCCATTTCGGCCAGTTCCTTCTTTTTCTCCCGAAGCTCTTTGCCGGAGTATTTGCCTTCCAGAATCTGCTCGCGCAACAAGTGGACCTTGAATCGATAAAGACTCAACACGTTACAGCGATATTGGATGCCGAACAAATGGTGGTTGCTGAACGTGTAAAACTCCTCGTCGGTCCGGTCTTCACCGTTGACGATCAGTGTCTGGGTCTCTGAAACATCGTACGTCTTGCGGAAATATTCGAACAGGGTCGGAACCTTGGCCTCGAAGCGCTCACCCAGAAACGCCTGGCTCACATCTTCGTATTTGTCGTACTTCCCGGTCAGAATATTCAGAGTTCCCGGTCCGTGACTTGTTTGAAGGCCTTTGACGGATCCGAGCTCCATGTGGGGGAAGAGTGTTCCCCGTTTGACGAGCTCATGAACCAGGAAGGGGCTGTAGGTGTGGTCCGGGTCAATCGTCTCTTTTCTTCGAACACCTCCTCCAAACCGGATGATAATCACATTGGGTCCGCGATACTCGCGCTTCTGCTCGTTCGGCGAGTGTGGGTCGGGGTCCCAGGAATGGGCAAAGGACTGGCTGGCCAGCGAAACGCCGCCGGCACCTGCCACAACGCTTCTCAAGAAGTCGCGTCGGTCGATTCTTGGTCTCCAAACTGACACAGGTTCTCCCCTTTTCAACTATTCTAGCACCGACGGGTGGACCGCCCCAAGTGGCCATCGTGACACCAGTTCCAGTGGCCTGTCCTTCTAGTAGTAACGGTTTTTGAGCCGCCGAGGTTCAGCTTTATTCTACCTTGGCGCTATTGGCGGAGACCGGGAGGCGAGCCCGGGACATACCGCAGTGCCGTGATTGCGGTCAGAATAGGGATGTAGTCGAAGTTTTCTAGCTGGAACTCGATGTAGTCGATGGTCGTCTCCGGTTTTTCCGGCCGATAGGAGAAAAGCCGCATCTGGTACGTGGCGGTCCCATAGTCGCCCTTGAACTTCAGGACGCGCTCCGTTTCTACGGCCACCGCATCGATCGGGCTGAAACCATGAAAGAGCCGGTAATCGGCGAAATGGATCCCGTTGCGCAACGGAATCACCTCTCGGGTGCCGTCGGCATAGATGAGCACGTAGGATCCGATTTGCTCGCCGAATTCGCCGGAGTGAGGATACCCCTTGTGGGGCGCCGGACCTGCTGCACTCGGGTACGCCCGAGTCAGATATGGCAGCTTGGCTGGTGGGTCCTGCGGCTCTTGCGCGAGCGAATTGAAACAGACATGTCCCAGGAATTCGAGCTCCATGGCTGGCTGGCCCAACGGGATGCGAACCTTGGGCACTTGCCGCGAGAGGGCCACCAACTGGCGATCTAGCGCAAACGGCAAACCCGCGATGGCGACCTTGCCGGTGATCATCGGCCCCGGATAGGCCAGGGGCGAAACAGGGTTTAGCGCCGTGATGAGCTGATCCGAGTTGACGAAGCCCGATAGATTCACCAGTTCGTATCCCGAAGTCTTCTCGACTGGATCTGGGGCCAGTGGACGCGGTAGTTGCTGCGGCATCGGAGCGACGAGCGCGCGACTTCGGGGCGGCAAGACCTTTTTCCCCGTATAGAGTGACTTCAGGGCGTAGTACGTCTCGTAGGGCCGGCGAAACTGATCGACAATCGCCCAGTGGAGCTGGCCTTCCTCGGTCCAGTTCTGCAAGGGGATGTCCTGGTATTCCCAAAAGAAAATCCCGGCGATGCGCGGCCCCCGCTCGACCCCGAGGCTCGAGTGATCGAGATAGTATCGGCCTTCCTGCAACAGGTGGGCGTAAGAGTTGTTTGGCCCTCCCCATTCTGAAATGACGTACGGAAGATCTTCGGGAAGAAACTTCTCGATGGTGTCGTAGTAGCCATCCGAGGCGCCGTATGCATTCTGGCAGATGAAATCGATGCCCGCCTCGCGAAACGCTTCCCATGGTGCGTTACCCTCGGTCCAGCGCTTGTGGTCGACAATGCTCACGAGCCGGTTCGGGTCGAGCTTACGGACGAAAGACACCATCTCTTTCATGTAAGGCAACTCGGTTCCGACCTCATTGGAAAGGATCCAGACGGCGGCGGCGGGATTGTTCCAATCGCGCCGGATCAGTCCGCCGAGACAAAACTTGGCGGCTTCGAGGACCGCTGGGTCCTTTTGATCCATACCGAATATTGGTGGTTCTCCACTGGTCAACAACCCAGTGCGTGCCGCGAGCTCGGTGATGTAGCCGTGTTGAGGGTAGTGGCCCAGGCGCAAGAAATTGCAGCCCAAGGATTTGATGTCCGCGATCTCGGCTTCCATCTGCGCACGGGTCAGGGTGTGTCCTTGATCGCCGTAGATGTCGTGGCGAAAGATCCCCTTCAGCAGCAGCTTCTTTCCATTCAGGAAGAAATCCCTGCCGCGTGCCAAGAATTCCTTGAACCCGGTGATCGTTTGAAAGCGATCGCGCTCTGCACCGGGGCCGACCAGGTTTACGCGGAGGTAGTACAAATGTGGATCCTCCGGGGACCACAGCCTCGGGTCCGAAACCGTGAATTCCAACGTGTGGTGAGACTCCCCTTCCGGGGCGTGAATTCGCTCTTTGAACCGGAGCTCACGATGATCGTCGCGGATCGATCCGGAGACCAGACCGCGGCCCGAGCCCGAGGTGTTGGTCACCCAGACATGAAGACGGCAATCCGCTCTGGTATACCCGTCCGCTAGCTTGTAGTCGAGGCGAACGTTCTGGATAAAAGCGGGTGCCTTCAACTCGAGGGTAACATCTCGGATGATGCCTCCGTAACGAGGAAAGGCGGTCACCCACTGCCGTCCCCAAGGATCGAATCCCCCGATATCCGTAAGTTCGACGCGTAAGCGATTGCCTCGCGTTGTTACTTGATCGGTGATGTCGATCGTGAACGGAGTGTAAGGGCCGTATCGCCCGAGCGCGGCGTCGTTGAGAAAAACCCTGCCGGTCATGACGATGCCGTCGAATCGAAGCAACGCGCGCCTGTTCTCCAGAGGTGCGGGAAGATCGAACTCCTGCTCGAGGGTGGCTCCTCCGACCGGAAGAAAAGTGGAGGGGACGCGAATCGGTTTCTTGCCATGCCCGTGGATCGAAAACGTCCACTCCCCGTTCAGGCTTACAGCTCGATTCGCGTCACTCGCACGGGATAGCGGAAGAATCCAAAAGACCGAGCAAAGGAATATCAGGTTTCTGATCAATCGAAAAAACCTCCGATCATGGCCCATGATGCGGCGGTATCACCGGTTAGTCAATGTCACAGCGAGTCTTCGGGTTGCTGTCTCTCGATTGCGCTATTGGGTGCACAAGATTAGGTCGAAAAAGGGGGGGCAAGTCCACGCTGCCGGCAAGTCCGGCAGTTTCACCCAACTGGAATGTCTGTCACCCTCTCGCGCCTGTCGTTTTACAAAGGTATGATAGGACTCGGTGCTACCCATGGCAGCGGTAGGCTGACGTGACACCATAGAAGACACGAAATGAAGATCGAGACGAGTAGCGGGAATGATTGAAATCATTGGCTCCATCGCAACGATCTTGCTCATCACGATAGGCTTGGGCTATCTGATATCGAACATTAATGTCCCACTCGGGGATGGGTGAAATCCCTCGCCTTCAGGCGAAGCCTTTAGGAGGCTTGCGGTACAATGATGCATGCCGAGATACCGGAAAGGATCGCACACAGTCTATGAGCTGCAATATCACTTTGTGTTTATCACGAAGTACCGCAAGCCGGTCCTGAAGGGGGACATAGCCAGAAGGACAAGAGAGCTGATCCGAGAGATCTGTGCATCTGAGGATGTGGTGATTGTGAAAGGGAATGTGAGTCCAGATCATGTGCACTTGATGTTGAGCATGCCGCCGCAGGTGTCGCCGAGCCGAATCATGCAGGCCGTGAAGGGGAAGAGCAGTCACCATCTAATGAGGGAATATAGGTCGGTGCAAAGGGAGTTCTGGGGCCGGCACCTGTGGGCACGAGGGTACTTTGTGTGTACGACAGGAAATGTGACGGACGAAGTGATCAAGCAGTACATTGAGCAACAAGGTGTCGAGCCCCAGGAGGACCGGGACTTTAAGATAACGGAATAGGCCATTCTATGAGGCGAGGCCTTTAGTCGGCTTCAGCCGACGACCGAAGCCCTCGCCTTCAGGCGAGGGTAATTCACTTACGTAATCGATGAGCGATACTTGAGAATCCGAGTCGGGGCAACAGGATGAGGATCAAACTGGCTTTGCGGACGACATTACATATTGGAATTTTGCGAAAGGCAACTGCGCTATCGATTCTGTTGGTTGTGGCTTCCGATGCCGTGGCGCAGCAGGTCCCACTCATCTACTCGACTGACCTGTTTCACCCGCCGGACGACCCGGACGACACGGTGGATCTCGCCACCGTGTTCGCGTTGCCGGAATTGGATCTGAAGGCGATCATTCTGGATCTCGGCCAGCAACAACGCAAAGCCCCTGGAGCGATTCCGGTGCGGCAGATGCTGGCCTTGACGGGGAAACGAGTTCCGGTTGCTACCGGGTTGCTCCATCCCTTGCGCTACCCCGAGGACACGGGCGAGGATCAGTTCGGGAACTCTCAAGGGGGCGTCCGCCTCATTCTAAAAGCTCTGCGGGAGTCCGAAGCGAAGGTCACCATCATTACGGTCGGCAGCGTCCGGGACGTCGCCGCCGCTTACAATCGCGAGCCCGGACTCTTCAAGAAGAAGATCCGGACGATCTACGTCAACGCCGGCAACAGCGGAGGCGGGGACCTGCACTGGAACCCCAGACTCGACCCGTTGGCGTACGTCCGTTTGGTGCAGTCCGATCTGCCCGTCCGCTGGGCGCCTTCCTTCGACGGCCGGGAGTCGTTTGAATCGCTTGCGCGAGGCGATTGGGCCGCGAGACCGCATCAGGCTTACTGGCGCTTCTTGCAGGGAGAGATCTACAGCCAATTGCCGCTGGCTCTGCAAAACTACTTTCTCTATGCACTCGCGCCGAAGGTTGCTTCCCAGGACGGTCCAATCGCGTATTTGAAGCGAGACCGGCGGGAAGAAGCGGTGACGGAACGCGTTTGGAACGAGCACCGCAACATGTGGAGCACGCTGTCTATCATCGACGCGGCCGGGCGGAGCTTCTACAGAAAAGCAGACTCCTGGGCAGCGCTCGCGGAACCGGAACCCGGCTATGAGCCGGCGCCGATTTATGAGTTTGTGCCTACCGGCGTCTTCCTCGACCGCGACCTTCGCACCACTCTCACCGCTGCTTCTGCCGAATCAAAGCTACGCGTTCTTCGGATCCTCGACCTCGCGGTCTACCCGCGAGCCATGCAGATAGCCCTACAAAGGATCCTGTCCGAGTTTCCACTGAGTGAAGAATTCCGGCAATGACAAGTGCGTCCCGGTCCAGCCGGCGCATCTCGATTCGATGCAATGCCCAGCCTCCGAGTTCCGAGAATTCGATAGCCTTGGGGGAATGTCAGGTCCAGATTGTCATTCCTGCAGCCTCTTCCGGGTCGGTGCGAGCTCTTGGAGGAGCGGCGACAGTCGAGGTCGACATCCCAACCGGTCCGTAATATAGTACGCGAAAACAAACCTCAAAAGAGAGACCGATGAATCGATTCCGAACCGAAGGGGAAACCTACGACGTCGTCATCGTCGGCTCAGGGGCCGGTGGAGGAACGACCACGCGGGTGCTAACCAACGCGGGTATCAGGGTTGCTCTGCTCGAGGCCGGGCCCATGCTGGAGCCCGCGAAGGATTTCAAGCAGCATGAATGGCCCTGGAACTACGGTCACCGTGGTGCGGGTGAAGGGGGAGCGCAGTACTTTGGCCAGGGGGCGCCGTTCGGCTACTTTACGGCGAGTGCCGGGGGATGGCAGCTCGACGGTGAACCGTACACCGTGGCAGACGGAAACCAGTTCATGTGGTTTCGCTCGCGGGTCGTAGGGGGCCGAACCAACCACTACGCCCGCAATTCGTATCGCATTTCCGCGATCGACATGAAGGCCCGGGATATTGATGGTCTCGGTGATAACTGGCCGCTCAGCTATGACGAGCTCGCCCCGTACTACGACAAGGTCGAGCGGTTCATCGGGGTCACCGGAACCCGAGAGGGGATCGCGAGCGCGCCCGACGGCGTCTTTCACGAGCCGCCACGAGTCAAGGCACACGAGATTCTGATTCAACAGGCCGGAAAGGAGCTCGGCATTCCGTTCATCCCGAACCGCCGAGCCGTGATCACAAAGAGCATCAACGGGCGCCCTGCCTGCCACTACTGCGGGCATTGCAGTTGGGGTTGCACGACGAACTCGAACTACTCTTCATCGCTGGTCGAGATTTTTCCGGCGCTCGAAACCGGCAACCTGACCCTCGTGACGGATGCGATGGTCCGGGAGGTCACAATCAATGGGAACGGCCGAGCCACCGGAGTCACCTATATCGACAAGAACACGCGAACCGAGCGGCATATCAAAGCGCGAGCAGTGGTCTTGGCGGCCAGCGCCTGCGAGTCCGCACGAATACTCTTGAATTCGAAATCCAGCGAGTTTCCCAATGGTTTGGCGAACGGATCCGGAATGGTGGGACGGAATCTGATGGATACGGTCGGGTTCGGACTTTCCGGCCAGGTTCCTGCTTTCGAAGGGATGCCTCGATACGACTCGGATGGGTTCGGTGGCCCGCACATCTATGCTCCCTGGTGGCTCTGGGAAGACCACGCCAAGCTTGGCTTTCCGCGCGGCTACCACATCGAGTTCGGTTGCGGCTTTTCGATGCCTGGAATCGGTTCTGTCCGGAGTGGGGACGCAGCCTACGGGAAGAGTTGGAAGCAAACGGTCCGTGAAAAGTACGGCTCCTATGTTTTCTTCACGGGCCGCGGAGAAATGGTCCCGAACAAGATGAGTTACTGCGAAATCGATCCCGACCGTGTGGACAGATGGGGGATTCCAGTGTTGCGCTTTCACTTCCGATTCAGCGACTACGAGTGGAAGCAGGCCCGTCACATGGAAAAGACGTTCAAGGGCCTGATCGAATCCATGGGGGGTACCGTCCTCAGGGTTGGCAACATCGATGGGGGCCCGCAGGGGATCTCGGTGGGTGGCTCGCTGATCCATGAGGTGGGAACCGTCCGGATGGGCGCGAGCCCGCGCACCTCGGTGCTGAACTCCTTTTGCCAGGCCCATGAAGTGAAGAATCTGTTCGTCAACGACGGAGCCAGCTTTGTCACCAATCCCGACAAGAATCCGACGCTCACGATCAATGCGATCGCATGCCGTGCCTCCGAGTACTTGGCCGAAGAGATGAGGAAGGGAAATGTCTAGCAAAAAAAAGGTTCCAATCGATGCACTCTCTCGCCGCGACATCTTGCGTGGCGTGGCCCTTGCGCTCACGAGTGGGGGATTCGCGAGCCTCGACCCACTGGCGGCCGAGCAGGTTCACGAGACCGCAACCCGGGAGAGAGCACAAACGGGCAGTTACGAACCGAAGCTATTCAATACGCACGAGTTCGCAACTGTCACGCGCCTGGCGGAGTTGCTCATCCCGGCGGACGAGGTCTCAGGGAGCGCCGTGGACGCGGGCGCCCCCGAGTTCATCGACCTTCTGTGCAGCGAGAATGGCGATCTGGCCGACATATTCACCGGCGGCCTTCTGTGGCTCGATCGCCAAATGCGGAAACAGCACGGCTCTGCCTTCGTCGAAGCCGGCGCGGCGCACCAGACCGCCATGCTGGACCAGCTCGTCGAAGCCTGGCATGCAGAGCAACGCGAACCCGATTGGGGACTGCGCGAGATTGCCTCCTACGGACGTTTTCGGAATTACCGCGTCGAGGATCCGCCCGATTCCGCTCCGGGGGTGCGGTTCTTCCGATGGGTGTTCTCACTTACCAGCGATGCCTTCTACACAAGCCCTATCGGATTCCAGGACCTGGGATACAAGGGAAACACGGGGATGAGTGAGTACACGGTACCCCAGGAGGCCATCGATTACGTCATGAAGCGCAGTCCGTTCACGAAGTAATCAGGTGGATGGGATGGAGAAAGTCATCCAGCAAGAAAACTTGGTGCGCAAGGCAATTCTAGAGGGGATGGACCCCGAGCAGGCGTATCTCGAGTACGGCAAGTTCTGATGACCCATGAATAGGACCATCCTTCGGTTTGCTTGGCTGCTCGGCACCCTCGTGCTCCTGGTGCCGATTTCCCGTGCCGCCGAGCCCCAGAGCAGCACCGGGTTGCCCTGGGTCGACATGGACTATGGACCGTTTCTGACCGCTTCCATCGAAGCCCCATGGCCCGGCAGAAACATTGCCTACAAAGGCATTGCCGTTCCAATCCACGGGCCCGGCGGCGGCCCTGGCGACAAAGCCAGCCAAGCCGCCGCCGCCATAGTCTTCGACACCGACTTGCTTCGCTATTCCGTCGGTTGGAAGGGCGACTTCCTGCACCTGCGAGGGGTCGTTTTCGACGGCACTCACTATACCTACCCCCAAATCAATGGTGACCCAGTTTTCGCAAACCCGGTGGCGCCGGGGTGGGCGAAGGCCAGTGTCAAGCCTAATGCGTTTGAAGACCCCAGGCCGTTGCCATACGGACCTCTGCCCCGAGATTGGGCTCACTTCAAAGGGCTGTATCTGCACTCCGACGAGGTCGTTTTTTCCTACACGGTGGGCCGGACCGCGGTGCTCGAGACCCCAGGGATAGAAACGGTAGCGGGCACGACCGCTTTCACTCGAGAGCTCAACCTGGGTCCTACGGAGGAGGACCTGATCATTCAAGTAGCGTTTGAACCGGGGGGGCAGCCTCAGTTTCTTTCGAGTCTCTCAGGCAAAGCAGCGGCAGGCGCGCTTGCAGTAGACTCGATTGTCTCGGCGGCGAGTGAGAATAGGAAAACAGCCGCCGCGGCCACGGGGGACGTCGAAGAAGCAGTTTGGCTTGTCACACCGCAAGGGGATCTTCGTCTGAAAGTTGCCGCGTCGCGACAGACGCGGCGGATCAAGATCCTGATCTGGAGCGGGCGCGGTCCAGAGCTGGGTTCGTTTGCCGCGCTCGTCAACCAGAGTGCGCCGGTGGTTGATCTGAAGCCCTTGACAGGCGGTGGTCCGCCACGATGGCCGCAGAAACTTGTCTACCGGGGCGAACTCGGTTCGTCTGACGGTCCATATGCAATGGATACCATCACCTGGCCCGGAGACAACCCCTACAACTCCTGGATGCGTTTTGGAGGGTTTGATTTTTTCTCTGGCGGCCAGCAAGCGGCGATTTGCACATGGAACGGAGATGTCTGGATTGTCTCCGGGATTGGACCACGGCTGCAACAGCTGACGTGGCAGCGGATCGCCACCGGTCTGTTTCAGCCCCTTGGACTCAAGATCGTGGACGGCAAGGTGTACGTGCTGGGGAGGGACCAGATCACGATCCTGCACGATCTCAACGGCGATGGCGAAGCGGATTTCTATGAGAACTTCAACAACGACCACCAGGTGACCGAGCACTTTCACGAATTCGCCATGGACCTGCAGCAGGACTCCAAAGGAGATTTCTACTATATGAAAGGCGGGCGTCATGCGCTCGATTCCCTGATTCCTCAGCACGGAACGATGATCCGAGTGGCTCGCGACGGATTCGAATCGAATATTGTTGCGAGCGGTTTTCGAGCGCCCAATGGTCTATTGATCACACCCCAGGGGAACTTCATCTCTTCGGACCAGCAGGGGCACTGGATCCCCGCCAATCGTATCAACCTGATCAAACCCGGCGGCTTCTACGGTTACATGTGGTCGTATCATCAAGGAGAGCGGCCCAGCAGTTTCGATCCGCCGTTGGCCTGGATTCACCCAGGAATCGATCGCTCCCCCAGCACCTTTGTCTCGGTGGACTCCGACCGCTGGGGGCCCTTTGAAAACCGAATCATCTCGCTTTCGTACGGGATGGGCAAGGTGGACCTGCTGCTGCAGGAAGAGGTCGACGGAATTGTTCAGGGTGGAGTGACCCGATTCCCGTTGGATTTTCAGACGGGAGTCATGCGCGGCCGCTTTCATCCTGTCGATGGCCAGCTGTATCTGTGCGGTCTTTTCGGTTGGGCCGGGAACAAGACGCAGCCCGGCGGCTTCTACCGCGTCCGCTATACGGGCGGGTCCGTGCACATGCCGACGGAGCTTCGAGTGGCCCGGGATGGTGTGGTGATTCGGTTCGTAGCCCCCCTCGATCCGGTCGCCGCCACCGAGCCGGGCAACTACCATGTGCAGGCATGGAACTATCATTGGTCGGAAAACTATGGATCGGCCGACTACAAGCTCAGCGGGGAAGAGGGCCGCGACCAGCTCCCTGTGGAAAGCGTCACACTCTCTTCCGACCGGCGCAGCGTATTTCTGCGTCTGTCGGGATTGACCCCAGTCGACCAGATGCAGATCGATTTCAATCTGAAAGGCTCCGACGGAGCTCCGATCCGGAATTTTGTCCACAATACAGTTCACGCAATTGGAAACCGCAGCGGCCGCGAGATGCTCGGCGGTATCTGGATAACGGGCGCGAGGTCCACCGGCGGAGTCAAGATAGACAGCGAAGCCCCGGGACTGATCCAGGAGATACGATCGAGCGGTGGGGAATCGGTGCAACCGGATACCCGGCGATCCCGACTGGCTGCCCTTTACGTGGCGCACGGTGAGCCCGCGTCACCGCTTCTGCCCGCTGGCCCGTTTCGCGTCCGCTGGCGAGGCTTCTTGAGAATGGATTTGAGCGAAGAGGTACGCTTTCGTGTCCAGGGGCGGGGGGCGGCACGGTTGCGCGTTGAGGAGCGGGAAGTTTCCTTTCCGGGGTCGGAGCAAGACGTGTTCCACGCCGCCCCCAGCGAGCCGGTGTCGCTGCGGGGTGGTCTGAATCGGATCGCAATCGATTACGAGAGTCCGAGAACGGGCGATGCCATTTTTCGACTCCACTGGTTCTCATCCTATCGGGTCGAGGAACCGTTGCCGCCGGGCGTGTTCGTGCACGACGCCAAGGACCTGGCGCTGCGGGAAGGAGAGTCCGTTCGCAGGGGACGACAACTCTTCGCTGGGGGTCGCTGCAATCAGTGCCATCTTCCCTGGGAGCCTTTCGGCGACAGCGCAATGCCGGAGCTTGGTTTTGCAGTCCCTTCGCTCGACGGGATCGGCGGCCGATTCAAGCGCGTCTGGTTGCAGCGCTGGATTCTGAACCCGCGCTCGCTGCGGCACGATTCCATGATGCCCGAAGTGCTGCACGGATCGCCGCGCATGCGAGAGACGGCTGCGGTGGATATCGCAGCCTTTTTGGGAACATTGACCTCGCCGGGTAAATCAGTCCCTTCGCCAGCCCCCGAGACTTCCGAACGGGCTGGGTCTGAAATACTCGAGCGAGGCAAGGCGACTTATGATTCGCTGGGATGTATTGCCTGCCACACCCTCTCGGACACTCCCGCTCCGCCGTTGGTCTCACTGAGGCTCGTCGAGAGTAAGTGGCATCCGCAGGCGTTGGTGTCGTACCTGCTCGAACCCGAGGAGGAGGATCCATGGAGCTCGATGCCGAACTACCGACTGAGAGAAGACGAGGCGCGTTCGCTGGCCGGCTACCTGATTTCCCGATCGCGAGCGCACGGCTCGTTTCGTTCTAGTTCCGCCGCCGGCGACGTGTCTCGGGGGCGAGCGTTGGTTGCTTCCTCGGGTTGTTTGAACTGCCATGAAATCTCGGGTCTGGCATCGACGATGGAAGCGCCGCCGCTATCGAAAGCGAAAAGAAACCGCTCCACGGGCTGTTTGGCTCCAGCCGGCTGGGAGAAGGCCCCTCGGTTCTCATTCGACCAGCGGCAGAGGACGGATCTGGAGTCACTGCTGGCGTCTCGTACCGACTCTCTCTGGCGGCGAAGCTGGATGGAGTTTGCCACTCGACAACGGGACCGATTGCAGTGCCAGGGCTGCCATGATCTGGACGCGACCAAAGGCCGGTGGTCTCCGCTGATTGCTCGATTCGGCAAAGAGCGCGCACTGCAAGCCGGCACGAACGAGGAAGAAACGATCCACCTGAAGATACCGCCCATCACCTTCGCCGGAGAGCAGTTTCAACCGAACTGGATGGAGCAACTTCTTGCCGGAAGTCTGGCGACCAAAACGCGGCCGCGGCTCTCGGCGCGCATGCCGTCCTTTCCGTCCTACGCTGCGGGGTTGGTGCGGGGATTGGCTGCCGAACATGGGTTTGCTCCGCTCGACGAGACGCGCCCAATGGTGAACGAGCAACTACGCGAGGCCGGTCGATTGCTCGTCAACCATGGCGCTCTGGGTTGCGTTCAATGTCATTCCGTACATTCGCACCCAGCGCTGGCGGGAGCGGACACCGAGACCATTGATCTCGATCTGATGAGCCGCCGGCTGCGCCACCCGTTCTATCTACGCTTCATGCGTGAGCCCCAGCAAGTTCTCAACGGGACCATGATGCCAACCTTTATGGTGGGAGATCGATCCACATTGAAGACCGTTTATGACGGGGACGGTGAGAAGCAGTTGCAAGCGCTCTGGGATTTCATGCGCAGCCTGGGCGCTCGGCAATAACGCGCGATTACTTTGCGGGAAGAGATCGCGCGTAATCGGCTGCATGCCGGACCCATTTTCTGAGCGCGGCGTCGGTTTGAAAACCCTTCGGCCCGACGTAGACCATGCTCTTGAGTGGTTTGCCGGTATAATCCATGGGCCGGGCGTGAGATAGTTTCAAGGCCCGGCTTGCCCCGGTTTCCCCCAATCGGAGCACGAGGTCCTTGTTCACGACTCCACAACACATGTTTCCGTTGAGCAAGAAAGTGATTCCCCCGAACATCTTTCGTTCGCTAACGCCCTTACGAGCTTTGAGGATTTTTCGTACCCGATCCGCGACCGCGACGTCGTAGGCCATGGACACCTCACCGAAGCAGTTGGAAACTGATGTGTCAAACAGGATCTGTCAAGATACCGCGCTGTCCGCTTACCGCTACCCGTCCCTTTGTGAAATGGTATACGTTATGGTCCATCACTTTAGTGTAGCAAGGATACTTCAAGGAGGTCTCTGATGAACAGGCTCTTGTGCCCTGCGCTCCTACTGCTAGCTGTCCTCTTCTGCAGTGGTGATCTGGTGGGCGAAACGCATCGTTTTACACCGACTCAATACCACGACACCTTTTCGTTTGCCCACTCGCCGGTGCTTCGCATCCGGCCCGGAGATCGCGTCATCACCCGCACGATCGACGCGCGTGGCGTCGACGAGCGGGAGGAGACAGTCGCAAAACCCCCGAATCCACAAACCGGGCCGTTTTTTGTTGAAGGGGCTGAACCTGGAGACATGCTCGTGGTTCACATTGAAAAGATCGACCCGATCCGTAAGACCGCTTGGTCCAGTACCCTGGTGGCCCCTTATGCGGCCGACCCCAGTTTCCTGCGCCACGAGGGTGAGCGCAGGCACGTTTTGGAGAATTGGGTCCTCGACAACGAAAAGCGACGTCCCAACATTCTTTTCATCATGACCGATCAGCATCGCTTCGATTGTCTCGGCGCCAACGGTAACACCCTTATTCGCACGCCGAACCTGGACCGGCTGGCGGCCCGGAGCGCCAATCTTCAGAATGCCTTCGTTCAGGCGCCGGTCTGTGTGCCTTCCCGGGTGACGTGGTTCACCGGACGCTATCCTCACAGCCACCGAAACCGGGTCAACTACACGCCACTTACCAAGGCCGAGGTTCTCATGCAGAAGCGCCTCCAGCAGGCCGGGTACGCTACCGCCGCTGTCGGAAAGCTCCACCTCTATCCAGCGGACCAGCAAGAGGCGAAGCATAGCGGTTTCGACCGGGTCGCACTCCACGATGGAGCGGGCATTACCGATCCTTTTTCGGATTACGTCCGGTGGCGGCGCGCAAACGACCCGCGGCGGGACACTCCGTACCGGGCCTACGCCGAGGATATCGGGTCTGGTGAGAATCCGTTCCGCTCCGCCATCGCTGACGAGTTCACCGACACCACCTGGACCGGTATGAAGGCGCGGGAGTTTTTACAAGACCTTGCTTCGGGCGAGAAACCGTTTTTCTTGTTCGTTTCGTTCTGGAAGCCCCATTCGCCCTACGAGGTCCCGGTGCCTTTTGCCAGTCTCTACGATGACGTCGAGATACCAATGCCGGAGGTGATGTCGCGCGACGAGATCGGCCGTTTGCCGCTCCCGGTTCAGAAGATGATCCTCCGGAGTGAGGTCTACGACATGGACCGAGAGCGCCTCCAGTGGATGTACCGGAGCTACTATGGCTCCATCACGCATGTGGACCGGGAAGTGGGCTCGATCCTGGATGTGCTAGAGAAGTCGGGGCGAAGTAAAGACACCATCATCATTTTCTCTTCCGACCATGGCGACCAGCTCCTGGATCATGGCATGGTCGGAAAGAACGTATTCTTCGAGACATCGATCCGAGTACCGTTTCTCTTTTCGTTTCCCGGACGGGTGTGTCCCGGAGACTATCATCAGCTGATCGAAACGACTGATCTGCTGCCCACCCTGTTCGAGCTTGCGGAGGTTGCTGTCGCTCCCCATACGCAGGGCCGCAGCTTCGCCAGGCTCATCGCCGATGCGGGTTCGCCTTATCAAGAACGGCAGTATGTCTTCTCCGAGAACATCATGCCAGAGGTCATCACGGGCGGGCGCTTCGACTACCACTTCGAAAAAGGCAAGGGAGTTGGAGGTGTCCGGCACCCAGATGCCAAGATGGTCCGCTCACAACGATGGAAGCTCAACTACTATCCCGGAAACGGAGGAGAGCTCTACGATCTCCAGAATGATCCCGGCGAGCAGCGAAATCTTTACCGTGATGAGGCGCACCAGCCCCTGGTCCAGCAACTCAAGGAAAAGATCCTCGATTGGATGATCACGAGCGACGAAACCGAACAGATCGCCGAACGCTGGCGCCTGCGGCGTTAAGGGACGTCCCCCTATTTATCTTTTTACACAAGCAGCTTGACGTTACCCCCATCCAGAAGGGAATTGACTTGTAAAAAAAAATGGAGTACATTGAATTATACTCATTGTGAATTTGGCCCTCGCGTCTCGGTTTTTCGAGTCTTCTTACCTCCAAATGGAATCTCCTATAAAGATTTACAGGAGATAGGTGTGCTGACGGACAGTGCGTGGAGAGTCTTCAGGATGTGCCCAACGCGGCGACCTCGGTTATGGGTCTTGGTGTTTTGGTGGGCGAATGGATCCCATGGACCCCTTATCGTTGGGGCTGCGGATTGGTGTGGGTCAGGATAATGTAGATGGGATTCGAGAAGTTTTTCGACTACATATTCAACTTTATAAAACTGTTCCAGATTTGGACAGTGATTTACGAATATGAGGAGGGCGTCCTATACTTTCTAGGTAAAACCAGTCGGCGATTGGGACCCGGCGCCCATTGGATATTGCCTCTCACTATACACACCGTCGCCAAAGAGAACGTTGTGTACGACGACATGGAGTTTACGGAGCAGAATATCCTATCGAAAGATGGAAAGGTTCTGAGTTGCCGCGGAGTGTGCTTTTGGTCCATCTGCGACATCGTTAAGTTCGAGAACCGTGCAGAGAAAGCGGAAAGCGTCCTCGGGAGCATCTGCAAGGTTTCCATTCGAAAGGTCATAAGGTCTCTTTCGATGGCAGATATTATTTCTCTCGAGCCTGAAGCGATGGATAGGCTTTTAACTGCTTCGGCTTGCTCTCGGCAGTCGGGGGAGTTTGGTCTTCGGATTCACGATCTTCGCCTTTCGGACGACCCCGTGCCGACGCGCGTCTTGAGAATTCTTCAGGACTAGGCGAGTCGAAAGGTGTTCTTGAACAGTATCGTGCTGATTGGGTTATAATATCCGTGTATGGCTAAGCAGGCCATCGTTATAACACAATCGGGCCGGTGATCATGAAACAGTTAGGCGTCTTGACCTTGTTCGCTTTACTGGTTTTGATCGCTATCCCCTGCTCAGCGCAGACAGAACCGCTTCAAGCCGTTGTCTCCACCAATTTGATTAAGCCGCGGTACGATGGGCTTGGTCCACTCATATCCTCCCCACTACTTCGCTATCGTTTGGACATTGTGATTCCTGGCGTGAGCGATCTCTTTTGCGAGGAAACCCGTTCTGGATTCGCCTGTTGTGGTCCCCGCGTACCAGATCTGACGGGCTGGATCGAATCTACCCATCGATACACATTGAGTGGAACCCCCTTGAGGCTCATGGGCGAGGGTTTGTCAGATGCCGCGTCCGCACATGCAAACAGCCTCGGTCCCGATGGTTCTGGGGCCCGTCCATATCCTTATCATCTCTTTTCCTGGAACCATGTTTCTCGAGTCGGTAGATCCCGCAGTCATCCGGCTATCTCCGACAGCCTCGACTGGGACTCCAATGGTTTATACATTGGTGCTTGGGGGACCAGCGCCAGTTTTTCTTCCGGGACCGGCGACTACTCGAGTGAAAGCGCCGTGGAGATCGATTTCTACGGTGGCTATGGCTGGTTTTGGGGTGAACTGTATTTCGACATGCTGGTGGGTTATTACACCTGGCCTGGTATAGATCCTGCTCTGAAGCCCGCCTACCTGGACTTAATGTCCAGCGTGAGCCATACCCTGGAGTTGATGCCGAGCGTAAGCTATAGCTTTGCAGACCGGCCTCTGGAGCCCACGATCGGCTTCTCCTACGGCTACTCGCCGGAGCGCCTGGGAAACTGGGGTGAGTACCACTACATTGAGGGTTCTATGTCTCTGGTGTTGCCGCAGAAATTCGGCGTCACGATCTTGGGTGGGTTCGAGTATTGGCCGGACAACTGGTTCGGTCTGGAGGCCGAAGTCATTCCTAGCTTTTCTGTCGCCATCGACAAGCAAATCAATGGCGTCAACTTCGAGCTGGGCTACTACGGCAGTTTCAATTCCTACTCCTGTGAATGGGATACAAGGGACGGGAGTTGTGACAACGTTCTAGCGCTCACACTCTCGCGAAGTTTCTAGAACAACCCAGACAAGAATTCCGGCGCATTGGAGTTTGCATAACACAAACCGGATCAACCAGATGTTCCGGAACTCGGTAAGGAACACTCCTCCCCGGGTTTCCGGCTTTTCTTGCATCCATGGCCCATCGGAAGACGCACATTACTGTGCGCGGCCCTCAAACTTCATTAGCTCGATCTTGCGAAACTCGATCGGGGCACTCTCGGCTTGCAACGAGATAGAACCGCCGGTCAGCATCTTGTCGCTCTGTTTGAGGAGCTTCTGCGCGTCGGGATCGGTTTCGTCCAGTTGCGGCTTGGTGTAGCTGAGGACCGTTTCACCCTCGACAATGTGGCGGATGACGTTGTTGCCTCGGACTTCGACTTCCACCGTGACCCACCGATCCCCATGGTAGATCTTCGATGCCGACGTGATGCAATGTTTCGTCACCAGCTTTCCCTCCATGACCACGTTCGTGCCCGGCGTGCAAAGGTTCGCGGTGGATCGATGGGTGGGGCCCTCACCTCCCAGGAGCTGTATTTCGATGGACACGGGGAACTTCTGGTCCTTACCCATACTCTCGGGCGATTGACCATGGATCATGACCCCGCTGTTGCGAAACCCCCAGCCGGGCCCTCCGGGCACCTGATCCCCGACGAAGCGATACTCCGCCCGCAGTCTGTAATGTGAGAACGCCTGATCAAAAAAAATGTGCCCAAACTTTCCGTCGAAGTTTTCGTAGGCGTCGTAGGACACCTTGAGCACACCGTCCTCCACCCGGAAGGTATTGCCGAAGTTATCGTTTAGCTCGTGTCCGGCAATCTTGACTTTCCATCCCCCCAGGTCTTTGCCGTTGAAGAGCTGGATCCACTGTTCGGGTCGGCTTTCCTCTTTGGCCGCGCCGACCGAGGATGCGGCCATGACGAGGCCAACAAGACAAAGGACCAGTGCTCCACAAAGCGCATAGGGTGAATCGCCCACCCTGCAAGAGAGCCTCGTTCTGACAGGAAGCGATAACAGGATCTTCATTGATTTTCCTCCAGCCGGATTGTGACTTTCCGATACGGCCTTCTCTTATCTATCCTATTACGTATTCACGGATCTGGGTACCGAACACTTCAATGTCTATCTGCTATACTCGGGCCATGCGCACCTCTTTTGGTATCTGGATTGGTAGCTCTTTGCTGTTTCTCGCGTTGGCCCTCACGCTGAGGGAGCCGACCCAGGGTACGGCGGCTTTCGACGCGCACACAACAACGTGGGGTGCGGACCAGCCCACCTGGTCTCCTGACAGTAAGATGTTGGCCTTCTCGTTGTTCGGTAGTATCTGGAAGGTTCCCCGGGAAGGAGGGGTGGCCGAGCAGCTGACGGACTCACACGGATATCAGGCTCATCCGGTCTGGTCGCCGAAGGGAGACCGCATTGCTTTCGTTCGTGGAAACGCGCCTGCGGGCCCGATCCCGAATACCTCAGGAACACTCGTGGTCCTCGACCTCGCCTCGATGCGGGAAACAGAGGTGTCGCTTCCCGGAAGGGTGGCGAGCACTCCCGCCTGGTCACCCGAGGGCGATCGCATCGCGCTGGGATTGATCCTTCCGCGAGACACGGCGAGCTTGCTGCACGAGGTGCGACAGCAACACGTCACGCTGGCCGAGCAACACGTGCGACAGCAACACGTGCGACAGCAACACGTGCGACAGCAACACGTGCGACAGCAACACGTGCGACAGCAACACGTGCGACAGCAACACGTGCGACAACTTCAATTTCGGGGTGCCTACGGGACGGTCGGCGGCTGGCTCAATGCAGCCTGGAATCACAGTCGCGATGAGATCTTTTTCAACGCACACCGTGGCGAGGCGCCGCAGATCTGGTCGATGCCTGCTGCATCCGCCGCCGATGTGCCGATCATGGTTCAGTTTCCCCTGACTCGCTATATCGCCGAAGACATTGCTCTCATCCAGGGTCTGACGGCGTTTGCCAAGGGTTCGGATGTTATCTATTCCGCTAACATGGTCAACGGCAGAGGGAACTTCGAGCTCTACCGCATCTCACGGCGTAGCAAAGAACCCCAGCCCGTTACCCAGACCGATCGGGATGAGCTTTCGCCCTCCGTTTCCCCGGACGGGAAATGGATCGCCCACGTATCGAACCACCTCGGAAACATCGACCTGTTCACGATGCCGGTCTCCGGAGGGGAAAAGAAGCATGTACGCATCACGGACCTCCGCTTCCGGCGGCCGTCGGGACGCGTAAGGGTTCGTGTCAAAGATGCTCTCGGTCGTGAGACCCGAGTCCGACTCCACGTCCGGGCATCGGACGACAAGGCCTATGGGCCCGCCGGATCGCCGCTGTTCTACTTTCCCGTCGATCCAGGAAAGGGACGGGAGGGTTTCTTCATCGCCACGGGAGACGATACTTTCCCCGTTCCGGCAGGCTCCTTGCGGCTGGTTGCGTTGAAGGGGGTCGAGTATCGGCCTGCCGAAAGAAACATCACCGTCGAGGCTGGCGCTACCACCGAAATCGATCTGACCATGGAGCGCTGGACAGATTGGAGCATACAAGGCTGGTACACGGGCGAGAATCACTTCCACGCAAACTACAACGGCAACTACTACCAGACGCCGCGGGAGTCCTACCAGTGGCTCGAGGCCATGGATCTCAACGTCGCCAACATGATAGTTGCCAACGCCCTGGGCGCGTTCGTTCACGACAAGGAGTTTTTCCGCGGCGCTCCCGACCCACGATCGACCGACCGGTACATACTTTATTGGGGCCAGGAGTACCGCAACAGCAATCCGTTTGGCCACATGGCGTTTCTCAACATCACCGAGCAAGTTCCTCCTTCGTACACCAGCGTGATCGGAAGCGACTCCCCTTATGATTTTCCCCTGAACACGATGGCTGCCATCGAGGCTCGCAAGCAGGGAGGCCTCGTGAGCTACGTGCATCCGACGGGGTTTTCCAGGGATATCTTCGACACGCGGCTCGGCGCCAAGGAGAGTCCGGTAACAGCGGCCCTGGGCGCGATGGACTCGATCGATATTCTCCCGTATCCGGAAAGCTCCACGCAGCTGTGGTATCGCTTTCTCAACTGCGGATTCAAGATGGCCCCCGGGGCGGGAACCGACGTGTTCACGAACTGGCGAGGCATCAACCGCATGCCCGGAGGGGCCAGGGAATACGTCGAGGTCGGCGGCAAGCTCGACTGGAAGCGTTGGATCGAGCGCTACCGCGAGGGACGCAACTTCGTCACCAACGGTCCGCTCCTGAAGTTCCACGTGAACGGTCAACCCATGGGGTCGGAGCTTCGAATCTCATCGGGCCAACCCTATCGGGCTCGTCTGGCGGTCGACGTGACGTCGCGCGTCCCGCTCGAACGGGTCGAGTTCGTCCAGAACGGCCGTGTGATTGAAACGCAGGATGTGGATGACGGCCAGACTTCGGTGCGCCTCGAGAAGGAGGTCACGGTCAAAAGCAGCAGTTGGTTTGCCGCTCGTGTGACGGGCGCCGCTGCCCGGGGAATCATTGGACCGGCAAGAGCACATTCAGGCGCCATCTATATTCTGGTCGACGGCCGTCCCGTGCTCTTCGCCAAGGATCTGCAGCTGATGATCCAATGGGTCGATCGGCTCTGGGCTTACCTGGAGGAACGAGACAACTTTGGCCCCGGCGACAATCGGGCACGCGCTCTAGCGATGTTCGAAGAAGCTAGAAAGCACTACGAAGACAAGTTGAAACAGATTAAGTAGCTACTCGGCCTGCTTGATGTAGTACTCCTTCGCCCTTTTGATTTCCGCCATTAGTGCGGGTCGGTTCTCGGTCAGGTATGCTTCTGAAATCGAATCGTCCCATCCGGAAAGACCCATCCATTTCACCTGCGATCTCAGCCGGTATTCCATCTCTTTCAATCGGGCGATCCAAACGTGGGCCAGAGCCTTTGCCCTCGGTCCTTCCGACAGCGGGGCAGCGTTCTCGGGACTGACGTAGATGGCACCCGTGTGGGCCATCGTCGGAGCCTCGCGGGCTTCCCCCACCTTGCTTCCCGTGACCCGGAGCGCAAGCCAGGTTGCGTCCGTTATCTCTACATCCAATTGACATTGGATCTCGGAATCGGTCCCTTGCCGGAGGAAGCTTCGCAGGACCCGACCCCCCTCGATCAGCTCCAGCATTCGGACGTTGTCCCGGGCCGGATCGAAGCGAACTCTGCCCTCTACACGGACGCGACCCGTCTCAGGAACAACCACGTCTTCGCCGATGTCGCTGCCTTCCACGCGAAAGTCCAGGATCGGTCCGTTGGTTACAAACGTGCGTCCACGGCGAACCCCATCGATCCACGACTCGTAGGTCAACGGTCCCTCCACCTTGGTGTAGAAGCGTTCCCGCCCGGGCAATGTTCGTCCAAAAGGATAGTCCGACGCTCCGGTCGGGGCCATGCGGAAACCGGAATTGAGGACGGTGTACCACATTTCGTAACCGGAGATGTCGAACTGCATGACCTCGAGAAAGCTCAACAGATTCAAAGGGAGGTCGATACCGAGCCCGTTCGTCGAGCCTGCGATGAACCCATGATGGGCGTAGCCGCTGATGGCGCGCTGACGCTCGGCTTCTTCCCAGACGAGCCGATAGATATGGTATTGCTTGGGGAAATGGATCGGCTCGTTGGCTCCGAGCGTTATGGTATGGCCCAACATGTGGGTGCGGGGACTTTCCTGTCCCGACGCCACGATGTAGGTTCCTTCTTGATGCACTCCTCCGGGACCGTGCCGGTATTGCCGCGCATTGTGAAAAACCGATACATTCCCCCACTGGAGAAGCGTTGCCACGTGGATATCCTCGGCCTTCATCCATGTGAGAAGGAGTGGGTCCAGCTCCTTGTGCGTACGTGCAATGTGGAGGTGGTTGTCAGCGCTATACCAGGCTTCCGCCGCCGGATCCGCCCACCGGGACATCTCGACTTTCTCGGATTGTCGCCCGGCGATAATCTCCAGCTCTCGGAATTGGGTCACATACTCATTTCCTTTGATCACCTTGAGCGAATATTGACCTGGCGAGAGTGAAATCCTCGAGCTTCCGTCGCTGTAAAATTGGTCGGTCCGGGTGTATGCGTTGCGAACCTTGGGAACCAAGAGTGCCCTTGCCATCTCGGCGGTACCCTCCCACGCGGTCTTTCGATTCACTGGATCGCCGCCTACAGTGAGTGCGTCGGTAGCCACGTAGCCGTTGCCGCCTCGGTCCAGTATCTCGACGCGCGCCGGTGTGGGATTTCCAGTGGCGGCATCAACGATCCGGAGTGTCAAGGTTCCATTCCCTTGTCCCCCCGCGAGGCTGATGCTCCAGGCCACACTCAGTCCGACTACCAAGACGAGCAGGTTGAGTGTCGCGAACCTGGATCTCGTCCGCCATTGCCGCATGAATATTTCTTTCATCCCTTCTCCTATCGTTCCACCAGTAAGTCTTTGACGAGCCTCAGCCCGGAACGCCGCCATTGAGAATCGTGACCAGCGTGCCTGTGTCAATGTTTCCACCCGAGACGATGCAGACGATCTTTCCGCTTCCAGCTTTTCCCTCCATGGCTGCCGCCACCGGCGCGGCACCCGCCCCCTCGGCCACCACGCGGTTGCGTTCCGCCAGGAGGCGCAGCGCCACCGCGACTTGATCCAATTCCATGACCAGGGAGCCGTCGAGCAAGTGACTCGCGAGAGGCCACATCTCCTCGAGCACGCCCTTGGCGCCGATTCCGTCCACGAACGAAGGGGTATACTCCACCTGCTGAGGTTTCCCCGCGGCGAAGGAGGCCGCCATTGGCGCGGCCGTGGTAACTTCACAGCAGTAGAGCTTTGTATCCGATTTCAGTTCCCGGACGGCGGAGGCGATCCCGCAGCTCAACCCGCCGCTTCCCCACGGAATGACAATCGCATCGACATCCGGCAAATCCTCCAGGATTTCCAGACCGATGGTACCGTTGCCGGCCATGACCGCTGGGTCGCTCCCGGGATCAACGTACAACCCGGCTGAGAGCGGCTCATAACCGTGGTTGATCCGAATCTGCCACCACTCGTCGTAGGGGACCTTGATGATCTCTGCTCCCATGCGGCCAATCGCACTCAGCTTGGTTTCCGGCGCGTGCTCCGGTACCACGATCGTGCAGGGGGTCCCCGCAGCCCGCGCGTTCCAGGCCACGCCCTGGGCTGCGTTGCCAGCGCTGGCTGTGTAGACGCCGTTAGAGAGCTGTTCCGGGGTTGCAACGGCCATCGCGTTGCTGGCCCCACGGAGTTTGAACGAATTGATGGGCTGCAAGTTCTCCAGCTTGAGAAAGATCTCTCCGGGTGTGTCGTCCGCGTTGAGCTTGACCAGCGGCGTACGGATTGCCTTTCCTGCGATTCTATCTGCCGCGGCTCGAATCTGCTCGAGTGGGATCTGCTCATGTGCCTTCATGGCGGCTACCTCCGAGTTCAACCCTAGTGCCCAAGCCTTGTGCTTGGGCCTTCTGATAGATGTACGATGCAGACGCAATGTCTTCGATGGCCAGGCCCAGAGACTTGAACAAGGTGATCTCCTCCGCGGAGGTCCGGCCTTCGATGCCACCTGCGAGGACGTTTCCCAACTCCCCCCGGATGTGCGACTCATCTATGACCCCTTCTTTCTTGGGGAACAAGAAATCGCCAGCTTCATTTAGGGCCGATTCCCTGCTGTCGACAAACATCTTGCATCGCACCACAGCTTCCGTATCCAACTCCCGGGCAAAAGACGCGCTTGCTCCCACCGCGTTAACGTGAGCTCCTGGCTGCAGCCAGCGCCCCTGGAGAATGGGATCCTTTGCCGATGTCACCGTGCAGATTATGTCGGCGCCGGAAACCGCTTCCTCCGCAGAGCGGGCCGATTTGAGCTCCAGATCGTGGAATTGTGATTCTCTCGCCGCAAAAGCACGAGCGTTCTCCTCGTGCTGGCTCCATACGCGGACGCTTCGAATCGGACGAACCTGACGCATCGCCTCCAAGTGTGTGTGCGCCTGTGTCCCGGAGCCCAGGATGGCCAGGTTGCTTGCTTCGGCTCTGGCAAGCGCGTCGGTGGCCACGGCAGTCACGGCGGCGGTTCGAATAGACGTGATCTCGGTGGCGTCCATCAAGGCGAGCAATCTCCCGTTTTGAGGATCAAATAGCATCACGCCACCCTGATGGGTGTCCAGTTTCGTTCCTCGGTTGCCGAAGAAGACGCTGAGCACCTTCATTCCGGTAGCGCCGGTGGTTGCCAGATGCGCCGGCATCGATCCCAGGGCACCTACCTTTTGGGGCAACCACATGATCGAGCGAAGCGGCATGATGGCTTCATCGTTCGCCAGGGCCGTCAACGCCTCGGCCATCACGTCCGTGCACTCGCGGATAGGAAGCAATTCTCGCACTTCGGACTGGTTTACGATAAGGATTTCCACTCTAAACCTCCTGGCTCGCCAGTCACCCTTTGGAGTGGGTGGTCCTCGCCCAATTCCCAAAGGTTTGACTGCGCTTTCTTAGATTGGCTCTATCTTGGAATGACGATCGTCTGGAGTCAATGCCCGCATTGTAGCTGTCGGCCGTGAGCTTTCGCCTAGCGGCTGGTCTCCGCCATCTCGGTACTGTCTAGTTTCCCTGCCGCTCTTTTGATGTTAGCCCGGATTTCCAATTTGAATGAAATATAGCAACCTTTCAGCCGCCTTCGGCATCCCTATTTATAAGCGTCGGAGAATGATAAGGACACATTGGAGGGCAACACCCGATGGGTGAAAAAGAACGAAAGGGGTTTCAACTCAGCTTTAACGGATTACTCAAAGTTGATTTTCAGGGATCGCGAGTCACCTCCGAGGGTGGCCTGATTCTGGTCCGCGAGTTGGACGAACGGCTGGGGATGGGACGACTCATAGACGAGCATCTCAACGACACGCGGCAAGGCTTGAACAAACAGTTCCCGCTCGTCGATCTGCTGCGGCAATCGGTCTATAGTCGCCTGGCAGGCTACGAAGACCTTAACGATGCCGCGCGGGTCTCAGTTGATCCGACCTTTCGCTTGATCGGCTCGAAGAAAAACTGGGATCGCGGTGCGGCGCTGACCTCGACGTTACACTGGTTCGAGACGGAGCTGCTGACGCGAGAAGAGAATCTGATCGGGCTGATGGCTCTGAACCGAGAGACACTCGCACAGGCCGAGGCTCTGGACAAGTCTGATCGCGTAGTGTTGGATATGGACTCAAGCGAGAGTCCGGTGCATGGTCAGCAGGAAGGCAGCGCCTACAATGGCCACTTCGAGTCCGTGTGTTACCATCCGCTGTTTCTGTTCAATAGTCACGGGGACTGTCTGGCGGCCAAGCTGCGGCCGGGTAACGTGCATAGCGCCGAGGACTGGGACGAGCTTCTGTTGCCGGAGATCGATTTTCAACAGGAGCAAGGCAAAGAGATCGTCTTTCGAGCAGACGCCGCCTTCGCCAAGCCAGAGGTTTACGAGACCCTGGAAGAGCGCGGCGTTCAGTATGCCATACGCATCCCGTCCAACAAGAGCCTGGAGTGGGAGATTGCCGACATCCTGTTTCGTCCTCCAGGTCGGCCCAGCCGCAAGCCACTGGTGCGCTACAAGAGCTTCCGCTATCAGGCCGAAAGCTGGTCGAGGCCGCGACGGATCGTCGCCAAGGTCGAGCATCACCAGGGCGAGTTGTTCCCGCGGGTCGGGTTCATTGTCACGAACATGAGCTTGCCGAGCCGCTCGGTGGTGAGGTTCTACAACAAGCGCGGCACGGCGGAGCAATGGATCAAAGAAGGCAAGCAGGCGACGCATTGGACGCGGCTGTCCTGCCATCGCTTCCGTGCGAATGAAGTGCGCCTGCAGTTGAGCGTGCTCGCCTACAACCTAGGCAACCTATGGCGGCGACTCGGGCTACCACCCCGGATCAAGAGCTGGTCGCTCACGAGCTTGCAGCACCGGTTGATGAAGACTGGCGGAAGGCTGGTCAAGCACGCGCGGTACTACTGGTTGCTCTTGGCCGAGGGGCATCTGGACCGTCGGTTGTTTGGTGAAATGCTCAGGCGGATCTGGGCCTTGCCGCTGCCAAGCGGTTAGCCGCCCGGCTTGCAAGTCCGGAATTGGAATGCCATGGAAGGAGTGTGGCGATGTGTCTGGAAAATCGCCCACGCAGGAGTGAGAAGGTCTACTACCACGGCGACAACGGGTCATTGGGATGCGTTGACTGGATCCATGGTTGGTCTGAGGCCGGGATTTTCTTGCTCCCATGGTGGCTCGAGACTATTATGTTGGGAACCGAGATCCAAATTGGAAATTCCGGGTTAGACTCGGGAAAATCTATTTTGTGACTTTTTTGGCGGGGGAAGCTGGACTAATCGGGATCTAGGGAGGAACTCTTATGTCCGTGAGGAAACCAATACCGCGTCGCCAGTTTGTCAAATCTTCGATGGCGGCTACGGGAGGCCTTTTTGGGGTTAAACCCGAACACGTGTTCTCGAGCGACGCCAACACGGCTTTGAGCATCGGTCTTCTCGGGTGCGGAGGACGCGGCACTGCGGTGGCCCGCGCGTTTGTTCAGAATACAAACACCCAGGTTACGGCCATGGCCGATCTGTTCGATGATCGCCTGGATGCGGTGACCGGCACGTTCAAGAAGCTGCAAAGCGAGAAAAAGATCAAGACCTTCAAGGGGAAGAACGCGTATCGCGACCTCCTGAACAGCGATATCGACATCGTCATTATCTCGACGCCGCCCTTCTATCATGTCCCGCACCTGGAGGCCGCGGTCGAGGCCGGGAAGCACATCTACCTTGAAAAGCCGGTGGCTGTGGATGTACGCGGCTGCCACAAGGTTTTGGATCTTGCTCGCAAGGTCCAGGGCAAGCGCAGCGTCGATGTCGGTTTTCAGATGCGCAGCGGCCCGCACTTTGCTGAGTTGACGCGACGAATCCACGGCGGTGCCCTGGGCGACATCGCGATGGTGCAGGGGTATTACTTCGCCGGCGATCTTCCCCGAAAAGCCACGCCCGCGATGTCCCGCACCGAGGCCAGAATCCGGGACTGGTGGTTCGAGAAGGAGCTCAGCGGCGATATTCTGGTCGAACAGAACGTGCACATCATCGACGTGTTCAACTGGGCGCTGAAAGCACATCCAATCCGGGCTACGGCGACCGGCGGGCGCAAGGTGCGGATCGACATTGGAGACGTCTGGGACCACTATTGCGTTACCTATGAGTACCCCAATAACATCCAGGCGACCTTCACTTCCTGCCAGTTTCTCCCACAGTGGGGGAATCCGGGGTACCGTTTTTTCGGCAAGAAGGGCTATGCGGAAGCTCACTTCCAAGGCGGCCTTCGGATCGTGGGTGATGAGCCCTGGGAAGCTGGTGCCGAGAGCGTGCCCGCGGGCACGAAGCCGGAAGTCGAACCCTTGAAGGATGCGACACCCGAAAAGGCAAAGGCGTTTGTCGAGAGCATTCACAGCAGCAAGTATCACAACCAGCTGTATCCGGGGACCGAAAGTTGCCTCAGCGCGCTGCTCGGCCGTGAGGCCGCCTATGAGGGGACCGAGCTGACCTGGCAGCAGATGCTCGATTCCGATCAGCACTTCGATACGGTCATGGATCTGGATCAACTCTGAGCAGCTGGCAGCGATCAGCCGTCAGCTCATAGGTGACTTATGCAACTAACTGATAGAGAGCGAAGGCTGCTACGGCTGACTTTTGTCGATTTCCAGAACACGTTTGATTTCATCGACAACCCGCTGATTGTGGAACGGGCCGAGGGGCTTTATTACTGGGACAAAGAAGGGAAGCGCTATTTCGATGGTATCTCCGGGATCTACGTTGCCACTTTGGGGCACCGCCACCCTCGGTTGATCGAGGCTCTCGAACGTCAGGCCCAGAAGTTGACGTTCGCCCCCACGTTGCACGCGGTCTCCGATGTGGCACTGGATTTCATTGAGAAACTCGGTGCTGTAACGCCCGAAGATTTGAATTTCATCAAAACGTACAGCGGAGGATCGCTGTCCATCGAGTCCGCGATCAAGTTCACGCGCCAATACTTCCATCAGATCGGCCAGCCCAGCAAATACAAATTCATCAGCCGGTACCAGAGCTATCATGGGGCAACGTTTGGCGCGATGGCGCTGACCGGGAACGGGCGGAACCGGACCCCATTCGAGCCAGGCATGGGAGGGTTCCCGAAGGTTTTTCATCCGGCCTATTATCGCGATCAGTTTTCTTCGTGGGAGGAATGCAATCGAGTGGCCGCTCGAACGCTCGAGGACGTGATTATGTACGAGGATCCTGAGAGCATCGCAGGTTTCGTCGTGGAGCCGATCGGCAATACGGGGGGGATTATCACTCCGACGGAGGAATACTTTCAGATTATCCGAGATATTTGCGACCGCTACACCATCAAGTTGATCTTCGATGAGATCATCACCGGATTCGGAAGGACCGGTTCCATGTTCGCCGCCCAGACGTTTGGCGTGACACCGGATATTATCTGCTCCGGAAAGGGACTGGGCAGCGGTGTGGTACCGATGGGAGCCATGATGGCGCGAGAAGAGATGGGCGATGTGTTCTTCGGGCCTGAAGCGGAGAAGGGTCATTTTGCCCATGGACATACGTATGCCGGAAACCCATTGGCAGCGGCTGTCGGCATCGCGGTCATCGACGAGATCGTGGAAAAGCAACTGGCTGAAAAAGCCCGGGAGCTGGGCGAATACCTGGCGGCCAAGCTCGAAAGTCTAAAGCAGTATGGGGTAGTCCGCGAAGTTCGAGGGAAGGGGCTGCTTCGAGGAGTGGAGCTCGTTCGAGATGCCGAGTCGATGAAACCGTTTCCGGAGCTTGGAAAAGCCTTGAAGAAGACCTCCCTGGAGAATGGTGTGATCATGCGCATCGATCCTCAGTGGTTTTCGCTGGCTCCGCCGTTGATTGTGGAAAAACAAGACCTTGACGAGCTTTTCGATCTCGTGGAACGAAGCCTCGTACAAGCCCTGGAGCAGGTTACAACCTCCGTATGATATGGATTCATGTTCGTTGGCGTTGGGCTTGCCGGATAGTGCCGGTCGCGGTGGCGTTTTCCAGTCTGGCTCAAAGCGCAATCGGCCAAACCCCTTCCAAGAAAGATCCTATAAAAATTGAGCCGACGGTCGTTACGGTTTCGGCCCACACTCAGCCCCTGTCAGCGGTTACGGCGCCGGTCGTCGTCGTAACGAGAGAGGAGATCGAAGCGAGCCGGGCCGGAAACGTGGTAGACCTGCTGCGACACACGCCCTTCCTTCACGTTTCCCAGGTGGGAACGCGCGGTGGCCTGACGACAGTGACTCTTCGAGGAGGCGATCCGAATTTCACGCTGGTCATGATTGATGGCATACCGGTCAACGACCCGACCAACCTATTGGGGGGATCGTTCGATCTATCGACCCTGACGCTCGACAACATCGAGCAAATCGAGATTGTCCGTGGACCATTGTCGGCGCTGTACGGATCGGAAGCCATCGGTGGCGTCATCAATATTCTGTCCCGAAAAGGCGAGGGCCAACCGGAAGTTTCGGTACAGGCAATGGGCGGAAGTTTCAGTAACTGGCAAGTCGGCGCCGCGACTCAGGGCGAATTCAAAAGACTGCGCTATTCCGTGACAGGATCTTATCAGGACATTGGAGAGCAGGTCAGCAATGACTCATTCTCCTTGGGGACGTTTGCGTTCAATTCCGACCTGGCCCTGAGTCAAACGGGAAGTCTGCAGTTTTTGGTGCGTCTGCACGAAAGCGATGCGTCCGGCTTTCCCGAGAACGGCGGGGGCCCGGAATTCGCTCTGCTCCGAGATGCCAAGACGATCGCGGCTCGGGAAAAGGTGTTCGGCCTGAAGTACACGGATCAGGTTCGTGCCAACTGGGGCTATCGTGCTTTCTTCGACTCTTATCTGCGGGATGAAGACTCGTTCACCCCTGCGATTCTCGATTCCTTTCCCCCGAGTTTTTCCTCACGTCCTTCCTTCGACAGCAAGACGGGATTGGATCGTTTTCGATTTGGTCTGGGCAGTACTTTGCAGATGGGCAGCAGCTTCGACCTTGACGTCGGGTTCGGCGTGCGTAAAGAGGACGGCTCGAGCGATAGCGTCATTGCCGGTCTATTCCCCAGCGGCTTCGAACTGAGACGAACCACCGCGTCGCTGAACGGAGAGCTCCACTATCATTCCAGCGCTTTGAACGCAAACCTCGGGTTGCGCTGGGACAACAGCGACGATGCCGACGCGGAGTTTTCACCGCACGCCGGAGCGTCCTACACATTTGCGCCGCAGGGAATTCGGCTCAAAGCCAACTGGGGACAGGGATTCAAGCTCCCGTCGTTCTTCAGTCTGGGAGAGCCGACCGTCGGGAACCCGGAGCTGAGGCCGGAGCGAAGCTGGGGATTCGATGTCGGCATCGAAAAGGAGGTCGCCGGGCCCCGCGTCCTGCTGGCTCTTTCGTACTACCGGAACGAGTTCGAGAACCTGATCGATTTCAGTCCGGAGCAGTTTCGTCTCGTCAACCGCTCCGAAGTCAATACCCAGGGGATGGAGATCGAGCTGATCACCAACATCCGGCAGGGACTTCGCTTGGGCGGGAGCGTCACCTATCTCGATGCCGAAATCGTGGGAACCACGGAACCATTGCGGGACCGGCCGGCTTGGCGCGGAGGGATACGCCTGGACTGGCAGATCAACGACCGTTCGGATTTCCATCTGGACACACTATGGGTAGGACCTCGCTTCGATTTTCAGATTCCTGTGCCGGATCGCAATCAAGTGGGCGGATACTCCTCCAGTTCGTTGACCTGGAGCTATCAGCTGGGACGCGATTTCACCCTGTTTACACGCATCGACAATCTGTTCAACCGGAAGTTTCACGAGTTCATCGGCTTCCCGAACCCGGGACTCTACGGGCGCGTGGGACTCATATATCGATTCAAGGGATAGGACACCGGGTCGACGACCCGGTGCGCTTACCACTCACCGCTTACCGCACTGGGCCCGGGCGAATGCGTAGGCCGCTCACGCCGTGAGCGGCTTGAGCAACAACTCCGTGCGACTCGCGGCGCGAGACGCCTACGCGAAGGAGACCGCATTGACTGACAGCAAAACTCGACGGGATTTTCTCGCCACCCTGGCGACCTCCATGGCAGGGACGGCATTGATCGGAAATGCGCTTTCTTGTCGTGCCAATGAGACGGTGCCCCGCCCACCGCTGACGGTGCAAGACGTTATTGACTTGATCGTGCGCGAAATACCGGGATCCGTGGAAGACACGATCGACACGCTCAAGGTGGGTGATCCGAAGCGCGAGGTGACGGGAATCGTGACTACCTTCCTTGCCACATTCGACGTGCTGAAGAAGACGAAAGAGATCGGAGCGAATCTCGTTTTGACCCACGAGCCGACCTGGTATAACCACAATGATTTCGTGGATCAACTTGTCGGTGACCCGGTGTATCAAGCCAAGCTTCGTTTCGCTGAGCAGCACCAAATCTCGATTTGGCGCTTTCACGACTACTGGCATCTGGTCCAGCCAGATCCCGTGATTCACGGCGTGGCGCGACGTCTCGGTTTGAAGATTCTCGATCCCGATGACGAAACCCTATTTGAGATGCAACCAACGACCTTTGAAGAACTCTGTAATAGGTGTAAGGAGAATATCGGAATCACCCACCTTCGCGTGGTCGGGGACCCAGGGATGACCTGTCGAAAAATCGGCCTGTTTGTCGGGTGGGGGGGAGCCATGGGCGAGGATTGCTGTGGGAGTGAGCGAATGGAGCAAGTGGCCATGCTCTCTCGGAAGGGCGCGGACGTCGTGATATGTGGAGAGTCGGCGGAATGGACCGCCTGCGAATATGCCAGAGATGCCCGATCGGCTGGGATCCCGCGAGGTCTCATCATTTTGGGGCACTCGCATAGCGAAGAGCCCGGGATGGAGGACGTCGTCGAGTGGCTCCGTTCGCGCCTTCCAGGAGTGGCGGTGACTCACGTTGCAGCAGGAGATCCCTTTCGCTGGATTTAGCCAGCGCTGACTGGCGCAACGCGCCAGTCGCTTGGGAACGTAACTGCGCAGCGCACCGTGAAAACGTGGTTTTTGACGATTTGCTAAGTTACACGCATAGCAGCAGATCCGCGAGCAGTTACTTGAGAGTCTATTGTCCTTGCCCGGGCCAGCATCAATTTGTTCTAATTGTAGTGATCCATGTATCCAGTGGGGCATCCACGGGGTGCTCCCTTGGTTTCCTCCGGGGCCACAGCTTAACCGAATGGGCACCGGGGCTACACTCATGAGGTGAGATTTCGACATGTATCAGAGAAGAATGATCGGCACATTTTTGGCAATCCTGGTTTCTTTGGGGGCTTCGTTCGCTGGTATTTCCCCTGAGTTGCCCGTGGTCACTCTGTTTGACGGCAAGACGCTGCAAGGCTGGACCACCGAGGGGGGACCCTACGATGGGAAGGCGCTCTGGACCGTCGAGGATGGGGCCATCACGGGCCGTGAGGGACCGGGGCGCGCCGGAGGGTTGATCTATACCGAGAGGTACTACAGTGATTTTGTTTTTTCCTGTGACGTGTGGATGACTTTTCCCTTCGATTCCGGAATCTTCCTCCGCATGGCACCGCGGGACCTCGGCAAGGGGATTCAGGTTACTCTGGACCACCGTGAGCCGACCGGCCAGATCGGAGGCCTATACTCGGAGGGTTTCCTGCACGACAATGAAACTGCCAAGAAGAAATACCGGCGCGGTGAGTGGAATCATTTCAAGGTTCGAGTCACCGGTCGCAAACCAAGAGTTCAGGTCTGGATGAATGGTGAGCCGATCACGGACTACCGCCTGCCCAAGGAAAAGGAAGGGTATACCACCGCGGGAATGATTGGGCTCCAGGTCCATGGAAACCGAGACGATCCGCCGGGGAGCAAGGTCCAGTTCAAGAACATCCAGATTCAGGAGCTCCCAAACCATGATGATCGCCTTTTCACGATGGACCACAAGGGTGTTTTGAGCGCCACCCCGAAGGGCAAATCGCTCGGCTGGAGAGCCCTATTCAACGGGCAGGACCTTTCAGGATGGGAGCCTCTCGGGGACAAGGACGGGTACGCTGTTCGGAACGGGCTGATGGTGTTTCCGGTAAAGGGATCCGATGCTTACATCCGGACGAAGGAAGACTTTCGGGATTTCAAGCTGCGTTTGGACTTCAAGACTGGAATCATGGCCAACAGCGGCGTCTTTCTGCGCGGCAGCCGGGAAGAAGGAGCGCCGCCACCCTACTCCGGTTGCGAGATACAGATCCTGGATGATTTCAACTGGGAAAGGATCACGGGCGACAAGGTCAAAGACTGGCAGGTGTCCGGATCTCTGTACGCCTCCTTGCCTCCCGGGGTCTCTGCCCTTCGGCCTATCGGCGACTGGAATACCTATCAAATCACCTACAAGGGATCCCGTATGAAGGTGGAGCTGAACGGGCGGACTCTTTACGATATCGATACGTTTGAAGTGCCGGTGGTTTATCCGGATAAACCGAAATTCAAGGATCGTGTTCCGACCGGGTTCATCGGTCTGCAACGACACGCCCCCAGTCAGGTGGAGGGGGACGCTTATGCGTGGTTCAGGAACATCTTCATCCGAGAGTTGGGCAACGATTGAGTGATCTTTATTCAGGGGGACAGCCATGGGAATTCGAGTGGGTATCGCAGGCTATGGATGGGCGGGAGGAGCGCACATCAAGTCATTCAACGAAATCGAAGGGGTGGAAGCCAGAGCCGTTTTTTCCCGGCGAAAACTGGATGCCGGTGCATTGAGCGCGCTCCACGGTTCCAAGATTACCGTCTACAATGATTTTGCTGAAATGTGCGCTTCCCCCGATATCGACGTCGTTTCCATCTGCACCCCGCACCCGCAGCATCCGGAGCAAGTCGAGATCGCGGCCAAGGCGGGAAAGCATTTGGTGATCGAAAAGCCCGTGGCCATCGACCGGGAAGGACTCGATCGAGTGGAGAATGCGGTCAAAAGCGCAGGCGTGCGCGCCATCGTCTGCTTCGAAGTAAAGGTGATCGGACACTTTCTCACCATGCGGGATTTCTTGGACCAGGGCCTGCTCGGCGATCTTCACTATGGCGAGTGCGACTACTATCATGGCATCGGACCGTGGTACGGTCAGTACGAGTGGAACGTCAAGAAGGACTTTGGCGGTTCCTCATTGCTGACAGCGGGCTGTCACGCCTTGGACGGTTTGATCTGGCTCGTGGGCTCGCGCCCGGTTGAAGTCATGAGCTACTCCTGTCAATCGAGTGCGCCGGAGTTTCAAAAATACGAGTATCCCACCACGACCGTGACCATCATGCGGTTCGACAACGGCGTCGTCGGCAAGACAGCCTCCGTCATCGATTGCATCCAACCTTACCTGTTCAACGTCAATCTGGTTGGGTCCAAGGGATCTGTCTGGAACGACAAGTTCCATTCCGGAGCACTGTCGGGCTTGGACAAGATGGGCTGGAGTACCTTCAACACGCAGCTGGTGGATTCTGGAGACGTTGCCCATCATCCGTATACGTCTCTTTTTTCGGAGTTCATCGACGCGATCCGTCAGGAACGGGAATGTCGTTTTTCTTTTGAGGACTCGATCATTTCGCACCGGGTGATTCTTGCCGCCGACGAGTCGGCAGCAACAGGCCAAGCGGTGAAGGTCGCAAGCTCGTAGTTGGTAGGTGGGCTCGCCGCGCACGATCACCATCGTCCAATTGCTTCTTTTGCGAATCTCTTTACAGAACGGCATCGATAGAGTCATGACACCTGTGAACCCTACGGCATCATTGCGGGTCTTGGCGGCCGGCGCGCATCCGGATGACATTGAATTCTTCATGGTCGGCACGCTCTTGCTGCTGAAGGCTGCAGGAGCCGAGATCCATATGTGGAACGTGGCCGACGGAGATTGCGGCACGACTGTCCACGACCGGGATACCATCGCTCGAATCCGAGCGTCTGAATCGGAGGCTTCGGCGCAGCTGGCCGGAGCGATCCTGCATCCTTCGATCGCTCATGATTTGACCATCCAACACGAGCCGGCGCTGATCGCTCAGACCGTTTCTCTGGTGCGTCAAATCAGGCCCCAGATTATGCTGGTGCCCTCCCCGGAGGATTACATGGAGGACCATCAGAATGCCGCCCGGCTCTTGGTCACGGGCGCTTTTGCGAGGGGTGCACCAAATTATATTGGCGATCCGCCCGCGCCCGCATGGGATGGGCCCGTCGCGATCTATCATGCGATCCCGGCGGGAATGAGAAACATGCTTCGAAAGCTGATTCGTTCGGGCCAGTATGTGGATATCAGCTCGGTGCTCGAGCGGAAACAGCAACTGCTGGGCTGCCATGCGTCGCAGAAGGAGTGGCTGGACGTGAGCCAGGGGATGGACTTCTATATCGACGAGATGGTAAAGCTATGCCGTCAATGTGGAGAGTTGAGTGGCCGGTTCGAATACGCCGAAGGGTGGCGACGGCATTTGCACTACGGCTACAGCGCGGAAGATTATGATCCCTTAAAGGACGCGTTGGGAGATCTGTGCTGGATCGATTCGGAGTACGAAAAGAACTTGGGCTGATTTGATCAGCCGGGTTGCCTGGGCTGATCAAATCAGCCGGGTTATCTGGGCTGATGAAATCAGCCGGGTTGCTTGGACATCGTCCGTCCCCTTGCGCCCTTGAACCAGTGATACCGGAGGAACCATGAGCCGACCCGTGAGTAAAGTGGCTCCCGAGTGGTGGGACTATACGACATTGGATCCCGCAATTCTGGGTGACGTCGCCAAGATTGCAGAGAAGGATCTGGCCCAACTGGCTCGTCCCGGCTTTCAGGTCAGTTTCTACGATACCCTCGAAGAGTTTTATCTCGCGGAAGCCCTCGAATACATTGATGCGTGGAAACAGGCGACCTCGAGTCGACCCGCGGGCATATGCGGTCCAATCGGTCCGACAGAGCAGCTGCCGCTGGTTGCCCGCATCGTCAACGCTTTGGATATCGACCTCCGACACGCGCATTTCTGGGGCATGGACGAGTGGGTGCAAGACGGAGAGCCGGTGTCGATGGATCATCCACTCTCGTTTGCCAAGGCCGATCTGGAGCTCTGCTTCAATCAGATTCGGTCGCGCATGCCGGACGACCAGCTCCACTTTCCCACAGGAGACCTGGATGCCTACAGTCGGAGTTTCGACGACGTGCGCTGCGTGATCATGCAAGGAGGTCAGGGCGAGGTCAAGCACTGGGCCTTCAACGATCCGCTGCCGCGTTTTGGGAAGCACGAGGACGCGCCTCCATCGGCGGCCGAATACCGGAAGTTGAAGACGCGGGTGGTGGGTCTGCATCCGATGACGGTCATCCAGAACGCACGAACTTCGGGAGGAGGAAACGTGTCGATGGTTCCGATGCAGGCGGCTACCGTCGGACCTGTGGAGACCTGGAAATCGGAGAAGGTTTCCATTTGGCACGCGGGAGTCCACGACAATCCCTTCGGGATGCGGCTGACGGCATTCATGATTTCCAAGGGACTTGCGGATTCTTCGGTGCCCATGTCGTTGCTGGCCGAGCATCCCAACGTTCATTTTCACTTCTATCGCGAAGCGATCGGTAGTGTTGACGCGGAGATGCATTAGAAGCTGTCAGCGATCAGCTTTCAGCCTATTGCCCGCCGCTGGCCTGCTTTGACAGGGCTTTTCTCGAAACGGTACACTCATAGAAGCGAAGGTCCTCTGCCTTCGGCGGATTGCTGAAGACTATGAGAGTTTTTCTGTTTGAACGCCTGTTGCCTGTCACCGTACTGGGCGTTGTGCTTTGTGCTCCCGGGGGCAGTGTCCAAGCACAGGGCAGCGGTAACCCGTACGGGCAGTGGGAGAACGGCCCGCCTTCGGATGCTGGGTTTTTCCCGATCGGGGTCTGGGTCCAGGATCCGGCTCTGGCTCAACTGTACAAGGACATCGGAATCAACACCTACATTGCTCTCTGGCAGGGCCCGACCCAGGCTCAGCTGCTGGCACTGGAGAATGAAGGGCTGTCGGTCGTTGCCTGGCAGAACACCGTCGGCCTCACTTCGCCCCGGAACCATGTCATAACCGGATGGAGGCAGGTCGATGAGCCGGATAACGCGCAGCCGAACGGGAGTGGAGGGTTCGGACCCTGCATCCCGCCCGCGGAGTTGGTGACAAACTACCAGCGATTCAAGGCCAATGATGCGACGCGACCTGTCTGGCTGAACTTCGGGCAAGGGGTTTCGTTCATCCAGTGGCAAGGTCGAGGAACTTGCACCGGGGATACGAGCTACTACCCGGCGGCTTCAGCGGCGGCTGACATCCTTTCCTTTGATATATATCCGGTTACACACTCCAACCCAGATATACAAGGCAAGCTGGAATTTGTCGCTCAGGGGGTGTCCAATCTCGTCGAGTGGTCCCAGGGAGTGAAGATCATCTGGAACTTCATCGAGACGACCCACATCAACAGTCCCACCCATCGGCCCACTGCGGATCAGATTCGAGCGGAGGTATGGATGTCTTTGATCCATGGATCGATGGGGATCGCCTACTTCGTGCACGAGTGGGAGCCGAGCTTCCGGGCAGATGGGATTTTTCGTTACCCGGAGATCGTCGACGGGGTCGGGGAAATCAATGGAGAGATTCGCTCGCTTGCTCCGGTCCTCAACACGCCGACTCTCGAAGGAACGGCGACGGTATCCTCGGCGGTTCCGGTTGCTTTCATGGTGAAGCAATACGACGGCGACACTTTCTTGTTCGCAGTCTCGATGCGCCCAGAGGCCACGACGGCTGAGTTCTCGATTCCCGACCTGGGAAACGCAAGCGCGAACGTCATTGGTGAGGATCGATCCATCGCGGTCGGTCAGGGGCTCTTCCAAGATGACTTTTCGAGTTACCAGGTTCATCTGTATCGATTGAATCCGCAGCCAAAACCGCCCACCGGACTGAAGGCGACCGAAGCGCAGCAAACAGCAGGTTGAGAGCCGGAGAGGACAGCCGATCTTTCGGATATGAAATCACGAACCCGGAATTCAGATTTCAAACGATACCTATGGAAGAGAGTGAACCGATGTTGAGATCCAAGCCCCCTTACACAAGAAACCGTTGGGTTCTGTGGATTTTCACGCTTTTTGTTCTTGGTGGACTTTTTACTGTCACGCGCGATGGGTCGCGCTCCAGCGTGTCCGCGGAGCCGATGGCGGTCCCGCTGAACTACAACCACCCCCTCGAGTACGACAGCGACCTGGGTATGTATGGTCAATCGGATCACGTGGGTCTCAGCTACCCTTTTTCTGCGGAGGCCAAGGCTCAGCCGGTGCCCGGGCCCATGGCAGCGGCGTTTCTTCAAGAACCTGCGGAAGAGAACAACCTGTTACCCGTGTCCAAGCAACTCGTGCACGGCAGCTCGGAAAGCCGCGACGCCAATGCCTCCATGGCCGTCGACGTGCAGAACAATCTCTGGGTGGCCTATACGAGTTTCCGAGAAGAGCAAGAAGAAGTGTACGTCCGTCGATCTGCGGGGAACGGGCAATGGGAGCCCGAGATCCGGTTGAGCACCCATCCGTTGGCGGATTTCAATCCCAAGCTGGGCACCGGACCCAACGCCTCGGTGTGGGTGGTATGGAGCCGCCAAAAAGAGGGCGGTGCGTGGTCTCTGATGACACGCCGCTCTGACGGACAAACCTGGGGGAGCGAACAGCAACTGGCCCCCGACAAGGCCTACGCTCCAGTTGTTGCGTTCAGTGAGCGCACAGACGAGCTCTGGGTTGCCTGGGAGGATTGGAGCACCGGAAGCAGCATGGTCCAGAGCAAGAACTGGAACGGATCGCGATGGTCCGATAGCCATGCGCTCCCCGGTCGGGGAATGCCGCAACAGCATCCCCGTCTGGCTTATGGTGCGGACGGATCACTCTGGCTTGCATACGATGTGGTCAAGGATCAGAAATACGATATTCGCCTCGCCCGCTGGGCCGGCGGCCGATGGACGGTGCAGGCGGATCCTCCCGTGATCGAAGGCCATCGCCGCAGTCCTGCCATGACAGTGGATCGACAAGGACGGGTTTGGCTTTTGCCGGAGACCTTGGTTTCCGAGCCCATTGCTGTCCGGCGCGCCTTTGAAGGACAGGATGTCACCTACAACGTCCGTCCCCCTGCGCGTGCACTTTTGATCTGGACCGGAAGCGAGTGGAAGGCGCTACCCCCTGGACCGGCGATGTCCTCGAAGGCCGCGACGCTGCACGTGGACCGAGCAGGGAGCCTCTGGATCCTGGCACGCACTCCGGGTGACGGGACGCGGGATTTCATCACTGTCGGCCAACGATACCGCGGCAGCAATTGGTACACGGGTAGTTTTCAAAAGGGACCCTGGAGTCCAGCCGCGGCCGACGCCCGCGCCGTAGACGGTACTGATGATCGGCGATTTGTCCTCGGCGATAAACTGGGAAGTACCAAGGAGCCGGTGGCTCTGGTTGAGACAGAAAATGCATTCTACTTCGCCTGGCATGAAACACATCGAGAGTTTACCTGGGAACCGGCGTGGACCTACGCCGACGGACCCGTGGACACTATTGTCCATCGCCTCGCCAAGGAGACGTTGGGGTACGAGCCTGCCCAGCTTGTTTCCTTTGATCCTGCCTACCATGGAACCGATTCGAATGAGGTGGCGCCCTTGCCCCACTCGGATATGTTGCATCCAGACGACGCGATCTCATTCGCAGGTGAGGACGTGAACATCTATTACGGCGATCTACATCACCACACGGAGTATTCTCGCGACCCAGGAGTGCTCAATGGCGACGTAGAGAGCAACTATCGCTACCTGCGCGATATTCGCCGGCTCGACTTTGCCGGGTTGGCGGACCATACCGAGCATTTGAACGAGCATGATTGGTATCGTATTCGTAGGGCCGCCAGCTTCTACAACAATGGGGAGCACTTTGCCGCCTTCGCCGCCTTTGAATGGACGTCCGAGTTCTTTCGGAACGGAAACTATCAGGAGGGTCATCACAATGTGGTACACCGAACCGACGGTCCGGAGGTTCGTTTCTATAGTGCCAGCGTGCCAGAAAGCAACACACCCTTGCGATTGACGCAACGCCTCGAGGAAGACATTGCGAGCGCGCGGCGAAAGAATATCGAGTCCAATGCATTCCTTTTCCCCCACGACCCAAGCCGGTGGGTCCAGCCCATCACCTGGAGCTGGTACAATCCGCGCATCCGCCTGCTGGAACTGGTTCAATCGCGAGGCTCTCACGAGATTCTAGGGGGCCCTCAGCGGACACCGTTGCGCAATGATATTCAACAGCTTCTGGGCAAGTCGGCTCAAGACGGTCTGAACCGCGGGTTTAGATGGGGATTCATCGGAAGCGGAGACCATCGGGGGCGTCCGGTTGCCGCGGTCTACGCTTCTTCCGGTAAGAGAAAGGATCTATTCGACGGCCTCTATGCCAAGCAGACCTTCGCGACCACCGGCGCACGGATGCGCGTGAAGCTATCGGTCAACGGCCATCCGATGGGGACCGAGTGGAGGGGCCGAGAGACGAAACATCGCCTGGTGGTTTACGCCCGCGGAACGGAACCGGTCACGCTGGTAGAGTTGTGGAAGAACGGCCGCATGCTCCAGAGATGGAGTCCGGAGCCCGCAGTCCGGGAGTTCACGGCCGAACTGCAAGATCCTTCCGCTCCTTATCTGAGAGAGAACTGGTGGTACCTGCGGGTGACACAACAGGATGGAGAGCTAGCGTGGTCGAGTCCGGTCTGGTTTGTCTACGAGGGGATCGATCCAGTGGTCATCACGGATGCCGGAAGGAGGCAGCCAAATTACATTGCGCCGGATTTCCGGGTTCCAATTCCAATCTTAATGAGGAATCAACAACCCCAAGTCGTTCGGGGCAGCCTCACCCTCACCAATGTACCTCGGGCCTGGCAGCTCGACCCCGGCCCCTCGATTGGATTCGAGTTGCCTCCTGACAGCTGGACCACATACGTCTGGTATGTCCGGGCGCCCGCTGGCTCGATCGGCGAGCTGAAGATTGTGCCGGTGGAGCTGGTGACGGACTACGATGGGGGGACTTCCGAGCGTACTCCCCTTGTTGTGGTTCAGTGTCCCACCTTGCTGGAAACTCGCGGTCAACTGAGCGAGCTCAACGACGCTCTTTTCTTACAGAAGGACCCAGAAATTCTCAATCAATGGCTGAAGGCGATGGCCGCCCGCTGGAACATTGCAACAGAAAACGGGCGCCCCGATCAGTGAGGCGTCTCCCGCGGAACCGGGAACCGAACCTACTTGGCCGGCTTTCGTGTGACCTTCCTCAGCCAACCTGCGATGCGTTCAATCTCAGCAGTCACCCCGTGGAGTTTGTGCTCCACATAGTCGAAGGTGTGGTCATAGCCCGCCGGCACTGAGAGCGTCGTCGGTACGTTCGCCCCGGTAAGGGCCTTGGTCATGGCCAACGAGTTGCTCAGCAGCGAATCCTCGTCCCCACACACCAGGTAACACGGAGGGAACTCGGCGAGGTGGCGGGAGTAGATGGGGCTCACAAGCGGGTTGTTCACCTTGGTCAGGAAGTTCGGGCCCAGGTAGGCATTGGTGAACCACGTCTCCACGAATCCCGAATTGGAGAGCGGCTCTTTGATCACCAGCGGAAAGTCAAAGACTCCGTAGTAGAGCAAGGCCCCGGTGAACCTCACGGGTACTCCGGCCAGGTCTCCCCCATCGACAGCCTCCGTATCCCCGTGCAGTACGTGTACGGCCGTCGCTGACAGGTTTGCCCCGGCAGAGTCCCCACTGATGACCAGGTTCGCGCCGTCCCCCTTGAAGCGAGCGGCGTTCAGCGCGACCCACCGGGCCGCGTAGACTGCATCCTCGGGAGCATTGGGAAAAGGCCGTTCCGGCGCCAGCGAGTAATCCAGGTTGACGATCACGAACCCTTGCTCGGCCAGCCGCATCGTCTTGCGTCTCACGCCGACGGGTGATCCTACGCACCAGCCTCCGCCATGCAAGTAGACGATGACCGGGAACGGACCGTCCCCTTTCGGGACGTAGACCTCTGCGGCCAGCTCCCAGCCATCTCGCTCCCGCATCACGACCCGATGCGTCTCCGCCACCTCGGGCATGTCTACGTTCAGGCCTGAGAAGTCCATCGCCGCCCTGACAGCAGGAATCTCTTCAACCGATTGTGGCGGTGGCACACTGATCTCTTGGCCTGCTAGCAGCGACATCCAGTGGTTGTTGTCCGCGTGGGGCATCCTCAGACACCTCCTCTGAGTCTTTCGGGTTCGGCATGAAGTTCACGAGCATGAGGGCCCGTCCTTCCTTGTAACCAACAGCGCCCGGAGTCCGGTACTGTTCGATGCGCTCGCCAATGTTCAGCCGGCTGTGGCCGCTGATCTTGGCCCGAGACATCCGGCTCCGGGGGCACAAGGTTAGAGTTTTGGCCGCCAGCGCCGGTGACGGCAACGCGGGAGCCGACGACTCCACTAGCTGTTCCGGAGTTCAAAGTACGTGCGGATTCTACACTATTGAAGAGGCCACAGTTGTGAAATGTAGAGAATATCCATCGCCAGCCGTGAGTCAGTTCCGGTCTCCGGGCCGCAGCAAGTTTGCCGGCTGCAATGTGGCTTTAGATCCTTTGCGTTTGGCAATCCACCTCAGGGTACTAATAGTCGGCAAACCGTCCGGTTACGTACCAATGCCTTCTGGCACCAGTCAGGGCGGTGGCTCAATGCCAATGTGGTCGTTGACCGCCTCCTTAAAGGGCTGCTTGCATCCAAGGTATTTCTCAGTAGTTTGCGCCGAAACGTCGTGATCCAAATCTAGAAGGCGAAGCCTTCTCCTCGCACTGGCCGTCTTCTTCGAAATTCTTTTCTGCTTTCTCTTCATGGTGAGCGGCCTCCTCACCGCTGACCACAAAATCTAGCTTCTTTCTAAAGGATGAGGACGCCTAGGGCGTTACACGGCCAATTGAGAGTTTGATTGACCGCAACTCCTGCACTTTGCATTATCAGCTTCGATGTATTCCGGGGCGCTCTCTCCGCTAACTCAACGTGCTCGCTTTGATAAATCCACGGTTATCGTCCCATGAGACGGCCATTCATTGGGATCTGCTTTCCAAATAGTGTTTCCTTCCGTGTCCTGAAAGAACACGGACTCCCACTTTTCAGGGTAGAAATCTGCTAACCGAAGGACACCTTCATGATCAGAGTCAATCCGTCTCTTTTCTCCAATCGCCAGGCCGACGACACCGGTACATACGCCACATGGGCATCCCGCGAGTCTTCCTATCAACACCTGCCCTTGGACGGGCTGATCCCCTGTTGTGACATGGATTTCAAGCGGCCTTCGCCGCCAACGGTGCATTTCGATGATGGTTTCCTGCTCCGCCAGGTAGGTAACCAGCCGTGGACGCATGTATGGGAACCTCTCTGGATTCTTGAGTACATAAAGAGGCTTTTCGAATACAAAGGCGTACTCGAACTCACCATCTGGGATCTCAGTCCGTCCATCGCTACCCGTGACGGTAGTGCCCAAGGGATCCGCGCCGGATAGGTGTCCACAGTGGTTGCTCGACGACCAGAACATGTAGCTAGACACCTTCATTCCAGGCAATGGGTTCTGATCATCATCAATGATACGGAGATAGCGTTTCTCTGGGCGGCGCAATTCGATTTCAAGTTCGGCGCTATCGCCGTCGCGAATCACCACTTTTCTACCTTGAGGGAATTCGATTTCCAACTTGGTGTTTTCGGACGCACGTGGAGGGCCGTGTGATCCAAGCCATAGAAACGGGTGCGAGCGTATCGGGGCGAATCCATCTGCCTGTATGAAGATGAACGCTCTCTCCATGTCCGCAAATCGCTCGGGCCATTGTGCTCGAAGCCAGGACTCATTAAGTGGCACGATCAATTCCTTGTGGTCCGGCGATAGCTCTATCCTATCGGTGATACCCCAAGCAACAAGCAGTAGCTCCGCGTTAGATATCGTTACGCCCTGACCGCTATCGTCCGTGAACTTCAGACGAAGCTCCGTAGCCTCAGAGTTTGAGGCGAGGAGAGCAAGCAAAACGAATGGGAAGAGTTCTTGGCGCCTACTGAGATTCATTCGAAACAGCATTGAGAGCCACCTTACAGGGCCATTCTATGCATCCGTAGTCCAGCATCTATCAAAGTCGTGGGAGACCAAGAATTATGTAAACCATCCACACAAAAACCGGAAGAACGAGAAAGGGAAGAGATTTGCTGCCATCATTGGCTCCACAGATGTTCCCACGCCATCGCAAGCCAACGACCATCCCTTCGCCTGAATCGGCCGCGAAAACCCGAACTGCATAGGTCTCCGCAGTCGAATTCTGCTTCTACCAGAACGTCATCGCGTCCGATTTCGAGGATTCGCACCGTCCATTGGATCTTGGAAAAAGGGGGCGCACCCTCGGAGACACCTCGGATCACGGTTCTTCCATGTTGCCCGGTATCCAGGGAATTGAAACGCGGGACAGACAGCAGTCTTGCCTCCGTGGGGGCTGGCGCAAAGCACTGATCGAACAGTGCGTGCAGTATTGGCGTCAGGTTCGGGAGAAGTTCGATGTCTCCGGTACTTCCTGACTCGAGGTCCAACAGTTTCTTGATCGGGCGAGGCTCCGGGGAGGCCCCGAGCCGATTGAGCGAGACGTTTGCCGTCGCCCTGACGTCGTGATCGAAGCCAGGCTCCGAGGCGATCTGCTCCGTAAGTGGGATTGCAGCCGCGTTACCATTGTCCGCCAGCGTGAGCAGGATCGTGGACACGAACCCATAGTCGTGAACCTCCGATCTTTTTTTCATGAAGGTGCTGAGCCGACTCAGGAACGCTCGATCTCGTTCGGGCGCTGGAATGAGACTTAGCAGATCGGTGAGTTCGAGCAGATCGTGCTCCTCAGCCTTCTCGAACTCGGCAAGGATCTCGGGTAAAGCGTTCACACCCATTCTTGCCAACCAATAGCCGGACCCTCGGTAATTTCCCTCCCGGAACCGAGCGACGTGTTTGCGGATACGCTCGAGTCCCGCCTCGTCTCTCTCGAACGGGACCAAGATCCACCGGCCGTTCACGAGCCGGGCCGAACCACCAATCGAGGCTGCCAGCGTGGCCATGAATTCATCGAGGGAAGTGGATTGGGATGTGGTGAGACTGTGGCGGAACTCCATTGATTTCCCTATGATTTGATCGATCTGTAGGGTCCGAACGGTGTCGAGCATCTCCTTCTCGAAACTCCTGTCGAAATCCATGGCAGCATCGACGACGTTCGAGTCATAGTCAAAATCCATGCCCGATACCCGGTGCCATACGGTCAGAAGCTGGGCTGAGAGTTGCGCGTGCATGCTGATGGGCGGGAGATAATGCTCGACTTGGTCACGAAGTGAAGCGCTGGAGTCCTTAGTCCATGCGACCTCGAGGAATCCTTGATGCTCGCGGGCCTGATAGGGACCCACCGACGAGGACATTCGATCCAGGAAAGTTCCTAAGCTTTCATCGTCGCGAGTGGACACACTTCGGCGCTTGCGCCACGCGGGGTCGGACCACAGCAGCGTCGGAAAGGGGACTTTACTAAAAGCCTCCCCGAGCCTCGCTATGAACTGGTCTCCGTCGCAGCACCGACGCCTCGGGATAAATTGAAGCGCCATCTTGGTCTGAAGAAAGCTGGTCTCGTCCGGCAGAGGAATGGCATGGTCTTTGATGGAGCGGATCTCACCGCGGGTCAGGGCGGTCCAGCTCAGTACGATTGCCAGAACAGGGATCAGTCTCGCCTTTCGGTGCATGAGACTCATGGCTACCTTCGATCGTCCGTGACGAAGCTCTTTTGGCGGAGGGGGGACTTCCTCTAGTTCATATTCCGTATTGTACCACCGTGACACCACCCCTGCGCAGCAAGCACTTGTCCGGTGACCGCTGTCGAGGATTGACGTTGAGAGATTGCGATGGTTATCTGGAGACCCCCCAGTGTCACCCATCACCAGCATCACCTCAGTACCGGCCACGGCGACCGCCTAACCGCTGACCATCAGGGCAGGAGCACGAAATGACGACACTGACTTCCCATTGTTGGGCATCGTCACTTCGGCGATGCCTCCGCTGGTTTCAGTTTGGCGCGCCATTCGGCGGCCTTCGCGTCGTACCCCTTGTCCGACTCGGCTTCGTGCCAGGCCGCGTAGAGATCGTCGAGCAACTCGACGACCGAGACCGTACGCGGGTCAGCTGATCCAAGGGCGCTCGTGAGGATCTCATGGGCTTCCGCGAGTGCCGCCTCCGCGCTCTGGTATTGATCTAACTTCAATAGTGTGCGGCCATGCTCGCCGCGGAACGTCCCGATGAACCAGGCGCCCTTTGGCCAGACGCGATAGGAAGCAGCCGACGCCTGCGCTTGAAATGCCTCTGCTTCGTCGAAGCGATGCTGCTCGAAATACAGCGCCGCGAGGTTCATCATTGAGAAGAGCGTGCTCTGATGCTCATCGCCCAGGATGCGCTTTCTGATCTCAAGTGTCCTGACATACAGTGGCTCAGCTTCGTCGTAACGGTTTTGATCCAGGTACAGATTCGCGAGGTTGTTCGTGGCCGCGAGCGTGTCCGGATGCTCCTCGCCCCGAGCTTGCCTCATGATCTGCAGCATCGTGGCGTACAGCGGCTCAGCCTCTTCGTAACGGTACTGCTGCCGGTACAAGCTGGCAAGATTGCCGATCGGGCCAAGCGTATCCGGGTGCGTCTCGCCCAGCACTTGCTTCAGGGTTCGGATCGTCGTGACGAGCAGCGACTCCGCATCGTCGTATCGCCGTTGACTCTTGTACAGAAGTGCGAGGTTACTCGTGGTCAGCAACGTGTGCGGATGCTCTTCCCCCAAGACACGCTTTCGGATCTGAAGTGTCGTGGAATAGAGCACCTCCGCTTCGTCGTACCGACCCTGATTCTCGTACAGGTTCGCGAGGTTGTTCGTCGACGCCAGCGTGTCCGGGTGCTCCGCGCCGAGTTCGCGCCGCCGAAGCGATCGGGCTCGCTGCAGGTGCCGCTCGGCGCCCGGATAGTCCCCAAGCAGGCGGTACGTCTTACCGAGCGTCCGGTGAATCGACGCTTCGACCAAGGGCATCCCCTCGAATCGCCCACCCGTGCTGGAGGCGTCCTCGATGCGCTTCGCGGCCTGATCCAAAACGTCGCGCATCAGAACGTCCCGACCCTTGCCACTCGCGGCCGAGGGCGCGACCGCCGCCAACAGGTCATCTGTCAGGAATTCGTTGATCGCCTTGGCGATCCGCTGCTCGATCTCCGCCTCGGCCTTTGCGCGTGACTCCGCGTCACGAGCATCGATCGCCTCCAGCCAACCCCAGGTCGTGCCGGCGATCGCCAGAACGAGAACACCAAGGACACCGCATGCGGCGATGACCCCTCTTCGATGCTTCCGGACGAACTTCCCCATGCGGTAGGTCGCACTTGGCGGTCCGGCCAGCACGGGATCGTCGTTGAGGTGGCGCTCAATATCCCGAGCCAGACCAACCGCCGTCTCGTATCGTCGCTCACGGTCCTTCTCCAGCGCCTTCATTATGATCCAATCCAGGTCCCCGCGGAGCTCACGCAACAGCGATGGCGTATCGAGTTGCCGCTTGACCGCGATGGCGGTCGAATCACCGCCGAGACTGCTCAACTTGGTGCTCGGCCGGGGAGGCTCCTCCTCACGGATGATCCGCTGGATCTCGCCGAATCCGGCCCTTCGCAGAGGTTCCGGGTCGAAGGGCAGCGTGCCGGTCAAGAGGTTGTACAGCAGCAGGCCGAGAGCGTAGATGTCACTGCGGGTGTCAATGTCCTGGACGCTCATCTCCGCTTGCTCAGGACTCATGTACTCAGGCGTCCCGATCAATTCACCGTGTTCGGTGAACAGCGTCTTCTCGGTCAGCTTCTGATGGAGGGCCTTGGCGACGCCGAAGTCGATCACCTTGACCTCCGAAACCCCGCCCTTCACCGAGACGAGGACATTCGACGGCTTGAGGTCGCGGTGGATGATCCCCTTCTGATGCGCGTGCTGAACGGCCTCACAGGCCTGGATGAAGAGTCTCAGTCGCTGCTTGATGCCGAGACGCTGGAGATCGCAGTGCTCGGTGATGGGGATGCCAGCTACATACTCCATGACGAAGTATGGTCGGCCGTCGTCAGTTGCGCCCGCGTCGAATACCCGGGCGACGTGCGGATGATCCATGATCGCCAGCGCCTGCCGCTCGGCCTGGAAGCGGGCAATGACGTGTTTCGTATCCATTCCCAGCTTGATGAGCTTGAGCGCGACCCGTCGCCTCACCGGTTCGATTTGCTCGGCAAGAAACACGACACCGAATCCCCCCTCGCCGACTGCTTCCAGCAGCTTGTAGGGACCGATCATCGAGCCAATCAGCTGACCTTCCGGATCGAAAGCGATCGTGCTCGAGTTGACGTCTATCGTCTCCGCGGTGTGATCAGGCTCGTTCATGGAAGACTCCGTCGGGCACGGACACTACTCCTCAATATCTGCTGAGCGACGGGAAGCCGGATCTCCACCTCGGTCCCTTGGTTAGGCTCGCTATTCAGAAGGAACTCGCCGCCGTGATCGTGAACAATCTGACGTGAGATGAAGAGGCCCCAGCCAGTTGAAACCCGACCACCATTGACACGGAGTCCAGGTTCAAAGATCTGGCCTAGCCGGTCGGGTTCTATGCCCGGTCCCGTATCTAGAATCCGCACCTGGACGTATCCCATGCCGTAGCGCGTTGTGACGCGAATCTCACCACCGCCGTGCAGCGCGGCAGCGGCATTGCTCAGTATGTTGGAGAAGACTTCGCTCAGGCCTGTCGGGTACACCACCACCTCAGGAACGTCCTCAGCGTAGTCTCGCAACACAGTGATATCATCACTCCATGCTCCACGGAGCACACCGATGGCGTCTTCCAAAAGTCCTTTCATATCTACCAGACGTCGCTTGGCTCTATCGATGTGGGTGAACCGCTCAAGACGATTGACCAAATCGATTATCCGCTGCAAGGCTATACGCGATTGACGAGCCGTGTTAGTTGCACTTCCAACAATACGCGCTAGCGCGAGTCAATCCCATTTTCAGTTGAAATTGGATAGCGGCTCCCGTGGTATTCACGCAATTCGTTCCTCCACGGCTTTTGAAAAGCGGGCTTTTAAGGAACGACGTAACCTCGGTAGGTGGCGATAGCCACGGACCTTCCTGAGTCTCGGCTCGATCTCGAGCAATGCCGTAGCTACCCAACGATGTAATTGGTTGCTGTTTTTCCAGTAATCCACTTTGTCGGTTCTTTGTCCAAGCTGCGCATTGATGGACTCAAGACAATTCGTAGTAGAGAAACTTTCCCGGAGTTCCTCAGCCAGGCCCAACCGGTGAAGGGTGAGAGTCTCTTCGAAACCCTCATCCAAGCTGGCTGCCGCTGACTGGTTCAGCAGCAATAGTTCTTTTCGGACCCTTAGAAGCGCTTTTTCTGCCTCTTTCAGGTTTGGCTTTTGATAGGCATCCTGCAATCGTTTGCGAAAGGTTCCCTGTTTGCTCTTGGGTAAGTAGCACAATACATTTTCACGCTTGTGCCATCGGCAGCGCTGCACGACCGCCCGGTTGCCGAATACCGCCTGGACGGCTTTTCGCAATCCTTTGGACCCATCGATAACGCACATCAGGCCCTTGTCATGGCAAAGCCCTCTTTGTATTAGCCCTCGGAGAAAGGCTATACACACTCGTTCATTTTCGGTACTGGCCTGCAGGAACCCCAAGATGATCTTCTCACCCTCGAGGGTCACTCCCAATCCAATCAGGATTTGCTCCGATGCAAAGCTTTTGCCGTCCAGAAAGAGAGCAACAAAATCGTATCCTGCAAGAGATCGTTCCTGCAGCTCCTTCAGTTTTCGAGCTGTCACTTGGATGGTACGGCGCGAGATGCTTGATGCTGACATGCCAAAAGCCTCCGGAACGGCCTCAGCGCACTCCCGATAATTCCGACAGGATAATCCGTTGATCACCTTCTTCAAAAGGCCCTCGTCCATATTCCTGGGTTGCTGCAACTGCCTATAGGTTCTCAACGGCGCTTCACGACCGTGGTTTGTGTCCCGGACTCGAGGAACACGGACTGGAATCTTCTGATCTGTGAGATACACTGAACCCCTTTGCGATCCCCATCGATGAAGGTTGCAATCACCGCCGGCTCGGCTATAACGCTTCCCGGCGAGCTCGTTGACTTCATCTTCAAGGCTGTCCTGGACGGCTCTCAATCCGAGCGGTATCAATGCTTGGATCAGCTCGATACGTGCATCAAGTTCATTGACCTGATCGTTGATTTCCGGAACCCGAGCCCCGCCTGAGGATCGTTTTTGCTTCGATGTGATGCTGTTTGGTAGAATCTTCTTCATAGTGGCTCCTTGAGAATTGGTTGACTTCGTTTTCGCTAAAAACAAAAATCTACCACTCTTGGAGCCGCTTTCCTTTCATTGAATTTCAACTAACAATAGCACTCACTCGCTAGCGCCTCAGCGTCTTCAAATTGCCCTGCAAGCTCGGACAGCCAGTGCTCCGAGAGATCACGGTTCGCAACCAACACCGAAAGGGCGTTGTTAAGCTCATGGCTCAGGGCAGCCGCGAGCCGCCCTTGAGACGCGGCTCGCTTAGAGGCGATCAGGTTGGCTTGTGCACGGCGCAGCGCCTCGAGCGAATCTGCGAGCGCATCGTCAGCCTGGACACGCTCCAGCTCAGCCGCGGCCCGTGTTGCGAAGATCCGCATGGTGTGAATGAAGCGGGGCTGTTCCTCCATAGGTTTCGTATCGAGCACCGCTAGGTGGCCCGTGTGTCTACCGCTTGGCCCAATCAATGGCACCCCGCGGTAGCTCTTGGCACCTAAGGTAGCTAGGTACTTATCATTCGGGAAAGACTTCTGCACGTCGCGAGGGCAGTGGTAGACGTCTCCCTTCACTACATGGCTGCAGGGGGTCGGCGCCAAATCGTACTCACCAATTTCACGGAATTGCGTCCCATCCCAGAAAGCAAGGACGCGGAGCTTGGTATCGTCCGAGGTAAACACAGACACGAAGGAGTAGCGCACGCCGAGCGTCGATGCCATGTGGCGAACGACCTCCTTGAAAAACCGCTCTCCAGTTGCGTCCGCTGTTCCCATGACGATGTTGTGTATCGCTTCCAGTTCTTCGTCATACTTGTGCATGAAAGTCTTCCCCCTGGGCCTCTTTAAGTGATCAATGGTCATATCCCATGCTGCAATTGGCCGCGACAGCACCTTCACGGTTATTTTGGCGACAGATTTAAAGAACCATCTCCCGCAAAAGAGAGGTGAGCTCTACGCGCACGTAGAGCTCACAAAGGCAAACAACAGGGCATCCTACTGGAGCGGATAGCCAGTCAGCACGAAATCGTGTCCCGCCGAGTGGCATCCGAAGCAGAGCGGGACACCGTTTCCGGACGCTACGATGTGCGAGCTATCGTTCACGTTCGTGGTCTCGTACCAGAACCAACCTTGTCCACCGGCGCTATCGGGTTGCGTTTTGACCATCACCGCCCAACCCTGAAGTACGCCGGCATCAGTGTACATCTCCTTGACGAGCGAAGATCCAGCGGGAAGAGACGCCTGCCCTGTTTTCAAAGCGGCGTCCGTCTTGGCATCGAGGAACACGCGCACTGGCCATCCGAACTTGGCGTGGGGTCCCCGGCTGGGGTGAGAAGCGGACTCTTGGGCAGGAAACTTCTTGTACTTCCCTTCTTTGAGAAATTTATGAAGCGCCGCACTATCCGTGGGGACTATGCTGTCCGCCGATCCGGTCTCGGCCGTGGGCTGAAGAATGGCTCCCGTTGCCCCTGTCATGGTACTCGCGATCGCTTTAAATTCTTCCGAGTCTTTCGTCATGGCCTCAGCGCTGGCGCTGCCCGTACTGCCCTTGGCCGCAACGAGCACCGGATAGTATTGGGTAAACACCCAATCGTCCTGAGCCGATGCTTCGTGGCACGCATTGCAGGCCCCTGCGGGAAACGCTTCCGATACCTTGGCCAGTGGGTACGAGTGACCGAAGCTGAAGTAGGCCCAGTTGCCCGGCTCATTCGGGAAACGTACAGCATCTTTGATGGTGGCTTCCAGTCCGACGAACTCACCCATGAAATAGCCTTTTCCGCTGACCGCGGCTTTCGATCCGACACTAACCAGCTCTTTGATGATGATCGTGCCTTCCCGGAAGTTGCCCGTCTCACTGTAATGCGCGTAGCTCACAGGGTCGATGTAGACATTATGAAACTCGGGGAAAGACGCCTCAGGAGGATTCAGGTCATTGGGAGTGAGCGGTGTTCCCACGTACACTCATTCCCGATAGCCCACGGGCCGGATCAAGCGGCCATCATTGTCGAAAGAATAGGGTTTGGCTTGCAGCGGTGGACCAGGGGCCGCGATGACGGCGGTCTTCGGAGCAAAGTGAACCGCAACCATCGCAATCATGATGATCCCGCCCGCCCATAGCACATTCGTAAGAAGATACGGAAATCGGTGTTTCATGTTGCACTCCTTCGTTAGAGACCAAACACCGCTGCCCGCTGGTTCTCGCGTCAATGGCTCTAGCGGCCGTCACCGGCCTCCGGGAGTAATCGAGCAGCAGTGTTTGACTATTGAACAGATAAACCCTCGGTCTTGAGATCTACGGATGGAGTTTCGATTCTCCTTTTCAGGCTCAGCTCTTCTCAACGATGTCAGGCTTCAGCGTGTCGATGATCGCGATCAGCTCCTGCTTCTCCTTGGCAGGCACCTTGAATTTGTCGAGGGTATCCACTAGGTGTCCGGCAACGATGTTGAATTCTGCCTCTGTGATGCCCAGCCCTCCGTGAACGGTTTTGGCATCTCGGCTGATGACCTTGCACGGCCCGCCCGTTACGTTGCAGACCAGATTGATGTTCTTCTGGATGAACGACTTTCGGGTGTCCGTACCCATTCCCTTGAAAAAAGGCCCGACTTTCGGATCGGTGAAAAGCTTCTCGGCGAAGTCGTTCACGACTGCCGAGATGGCCTCGTAACCGCCGAGTCGCTCGTAAAGCGACTTCTCCATCGCCGACTGGCCTAGGGCTGGTCCACTCAGCAAAGCGCCGACTGTGATAACTCCGATGACTGTTGATAGGTAACGGCTGTGCATGTTCTCCTCCTTTTTCTTGCGGCCATTCCGCCGACAAGGTTTTCGCGGTTGTATCCTCTGCATGGATATTTGGACGACAGGTGCGCATCAGAAGACAGATGCACACTAATGGCAATACTCTAGAGGTCATCGTTAGGTTCATTACACATCACCTCGTAACCCCTAGTGAAAAAGGGACTACCGATGGGGTCTCATCTCTGCAGTTCTTGCTGGAGAAGGATCGAGAGAGATTGTCCGGCCATCGCTACCAGCACAACAGGGAACGGCAGGCTCGACGCTAAGGGCACCACAAGGCTGAGCCCGGCTTGATCAGTGGGAACCGTTCTGTTATATACAGGCCTTATCACTTTTCAACGGAACCCCGCTGCGCTTTCTCGAAAGGCTCCAAATGACGCAACCCGGCCAACGGCAACGGGTTTTGGGGTTTGGGGTCTTCGAGTTAGACCTTCACACCGGTGAGTTGCGTCACCACGGCGTTAAGGTGTCGTTGCAGGAGCAGCCGTTGCGGCTTCTCGGCCTGCTGCTCGAGCGCCCCGGCGACCTCGTCACCCGCGAAGAGATCGAGACACAGCTGTTGCCGGGCGACGCCTACGGTGACCTCGACCATCGGCTCAACAGCACGATCAACAAGATCCGGATCGCCCTCGGCGACTCGGCGGAGAATCCGCGTTTCCTTGAAACCATCAAACGGCGCGGCTATCGCTTCGTGGCCCCGGTACAGGAGGTGGCGAGAGTTGTGGAGGGGACGTCTTCGCCTCGACTGCCCCCGCGATCTCGGGTTCTCAAGTGGGCGGCTGGGGCGCTGATTCTGGCAGCTGTATTTGGCTCGGCGCTCTGGTTCTCGCGGACTCCCTCCGAGCCGGCCCCGGACCAGATCATGCTGGCTGTGCTGCCGTTCAAGAACATCGGCGGCGACCCGGCCGAGGACTATATCGCCGACGGACTGACTGAAGAGATGATCTTCGAGTTGGGTCAACTGAGCTCATCCAAACTGGGCGTGATCGCCCGGACCTCGGTGATGCCTTACAAGACGACGGATAAGGGTATCCGGTCTATCGGTGAGGAGTTGGGGGTAGACTACATCCTGGAGGGGAGCGTGCGTCAGAAGTTGGACCAGCTGCGGATTACCATCCAGCTGGTTCAGGTGGACCATCAGACGCCGCTGTGGGCCGAAAGCTACAACCGGACGCTCGATGACGTCTTCAGCGTCCAACGGGATGTAGCGCTGCGCACGAGTGTCTCCCTGGCGTCGGCGGTTATCCCTCCCCCGAACGGCCAAGCGGCGCCGCCGACCAAGAGTCGAGCCGCGCACAACGCCTACCTGAAGGCCCGGCACTTCCGCGACCAGGGTACCGAGAAGGGGTTTTACCGGGCAACCGATTACTTTCGGTTGGCGATCGCTGAGGACCCTTCTTACGCCCGCGCTTATGCTGGCCTCGCCAGCTGTCAGTGTCTCCTTGCAGGTCACGGTCTCGAAGTTCTCCCCCCAGACGAAGCCATGCCGAAGGCCCGGGAGTTGGCATACAAGGCGCTCGGATTGGACGCAGGGCTCGCCGAAGCGCAGGCCGTGCTGGGAATGGTCCGCCTGAAGTACGAGTGGGACTTTGCGGGTGCAGAGGAGAGCTTCCTACGCGCTTTGGAGCTCAACCCGAGTTACGCTCAGGCACACTTCTGGTACAGCCTCTATCTCGAGGCTATGGGACGAGGTGACGAAGCTGTTCTCCAGGCAAGGCGTGCGCGCGAACTCGACCCGATCTCAAAGGGGGCGATCACGAATCTGGCGATGCAATTGGTCCACGCGGGTCGCTTTGAGGAAGCTTCTGCCGAAATCTCCGAGGCTTTCGAACTCGACGGTGGATTCTGGGGAACGCATTGGGTGCTCGGCAACCTACATGCGAAGCAGGGAGACTACGCCAAGGCCACGGCAGCGTTTCAAAACGCAGTCGACCTCTCAGATCGGAACAGCGTCTCCCTTGCCTCGTTGGGCTATACCTACGCTCTGACGGGCCGAAGATCCGAGGCCGAGGCACGGCTGCAGGAGCTGCAAGAACGCGGGAAAGGAAGGTATTTGTCGCCGGCCTTCATCGCCACAATCTATGCCGGTCTGGGACAGAAGGACGAGGCGTTCCGGTGGCTAGAAGAAGCGTTCCGCCTTCGGTCTCGGTACCTGGTGTGGCTCAAGGTCGGGCCCGAGTACGAGCAGCTACGTTCAGATCCGAGATATCAGGAACTCATTGCTCGCATCGGCCTCCCTTGAGATCTACCAGCCCATTCGCTCGCGCAGCGAAGTGATGTGGGCAATGTGATCTGCCCGGTCTCCTCCCTTGACAAAGGTGCCGCTAGTGCCGTCCTGCTCGACGGATGTGCTCAGATCTACCCAACTCGCATAGTTTGTAGCGGAAACCAGAGAACGCTCCCGGTCGGACTGATTTCGTTCAGACGCACGAGACGGTCTGGTTCATGAAACCGGTCAACGGCCTCCTGAAGGCAGCACACTTCCTTGAGAGTGCTCGCCGTGGCCGAACGGCGTGGCCGGTAATTCAGCGGATAGGCGAAATTAGACGTGTTTTGGGCTCGAGTCTCGGGTAGGTCACCGCCACCTGCTTCTGTGCCTTATACCTTATGCCGACTCCACTGGCTGTTCCGGAGTTCAAGTACGGCGGACATTACACTGTTTAGGAAATCAGAGTTGTGAAATGTGGAGAACATCCCGTAACCAGCCGTGAATCATTTCCAGTCCCTGGGTCGCAGTGAGGTTTGCCGCCTGCAACCAGCCTTAGTACCTTTTTCGTTTGATGATCCAGATCAATGGACGGATAGTCGGCAAACCGTCCCGGCGACGTACCAAATGTCTTCTGGCAACAATCAGGGCATGGGCTCAATGCCCATGTGGTCGTTGACCGCCTCCTTGAAACGTTGCCTGCATCCAAGGTATTTCTCAGTAGTTTGCACCGAAACGTGACCGAGCAAGAATTGGATCTGCTCGAACTCGCCACCGGCAACATGACACAAGCGAGCACATGACCGGCGTAGGTCGTGCGGCGCGATCTTCGGTAAACCAACCCTCGCCGCATATTCCTTCACGATATGCCACAAGACCTTCTCTGTCATCCCGTTGCCCCATGCGGTTCCAGCCCTGCAAACACATCGAAATAATCTCCCACTTGTGATTCCGACTGCGGTCATCCATTCGTCAATAGTTTGCTTGACCCAGTCTGGTACCGGGACGGTACGAACGTGCCCCGCCTTCCCGATCAAATCGACAATGGCCCAACGGTCTTCCCTTCGCTGCAGGTGATCGATGGTCAGCTCAGCAAGTTCACGACGGCGAAGCCCACAACCCAACAGGATCGCTAGGATCGCCCGATCGCGCTTTCCTTTCAGCGTCTCGACATCTGGAAGCTGACAGAGTGAACGAGCTTCATCTGCTGTCAACCATTTGCCAAGGCGCACTCCGAGCTTCTTCGCTCCCTTCACGCGCCGTATCCCCGCTGCAAGCTCAGGGCTGAGCAGCCCGGAATCTGATGCTTCGTATGCGAGCCGACGCACCGCGGCGAGTCTGACGTTGATTGTCCCCGGGGCAAGCTGGCGAGCCTCGAGGTGAATTCTATAACAGGTAACGACGGTCTTGTTGAACGAGAGGCGGGGTTCCGAGCAATACCACCCAATGAATTCATCGATAGCGTGTTGATACCCGCGCTGCGACTCGGGTGAACGTAAGCTATGGAGCACTGCTGTGTTGGCGTGATCCAGATCCGGAAGGCGAAGCCTTCTCCTAGCACTGGCCGTCTTCTTCGAAATTCTTTTCTGCTTTCTCTTCATGGTCAGCGGCCTCCTCACCGCTGACCACAAAATCTAGCTTCTTTCTAAAGGATGAGGACGCTTAGGGCGTTTTACATCCAAGTGGCCGTAATCGTTGCTAACCCAAAGCCATTTCAGATTTCCCTGAGGTCTCAGCACCGCCCAACAACATGATCTCGCTTGTTGAGAAGTTCTTGACTTTTTTAGCTTGCATTCAATTCAATCCAGTTGTACCCTTATAACACAGGGTACATATGGGACAGCACATTTTATGGAAATAATCATCGACATCGACGACTCAGTCCCCGTGTTTGCTCAATTGATTGGGCAGATAAAGCAGGCCGTGCTCTGCGACAAAATAGGCCCAGGGGATGCCTTGCCTTCGATTAGGCAGCTTGCGAACGACCTGGAGCTTAACAACAAGACGGTGGCGAAAGCTTACCGTTTATTGGAGCGTGACTCCGTCATTCAAACCAAAGGTTATCGCGGAACTTTTATTGACAGCCGGGGCAAGACGAGGGTGCGACTGATGGCCGAGATGTCGCTCGCGCGCAACATCCACGATACTCTAGTGCCGCCCGTCAGCTTCACTAATGATCGGATCGAGGCGCTGGGCTTCTCGTGCCCAGCGACCGAGATGGGGGGTGACCTGATCGACGTGATCGACCACGGCGAGATCACGGACCTGTTCCTGGGGGACGTGGCGGGACATGGTCTCGGGGCGGGGGTTGTCATGGCGATGGTCAAGTCGTCGATACGCATGGGGCTGCGCAAGCACGAGGGCCTGTCTGAGCTGTTGGGGAATCTGAACGAGGTCCTGGAGGGCACGACTAGCCCTTAGTCCAGCGTGATTTTTTGCATGAGGAGGAAGAAAAGCCCTGGAACGTGCGCCGTTACGGGATAAAATGCGTTTGATATATTTACAAGACATCCCGAAAGGAGCACATTCCAGGTGAATAAAAGAAACCACAGAATCCTCCTCCGAGACAAGCAAAATCTTACACGCCGGTTGGAAAGAAATCAGTTTGAGGACCGGTCCGATCCTATGTTCAAGGACTCCAACACCTACTACGAGATCGCCGAGAGAACGCGCGCCATCGGATCTGGTGGTATCGGTGAGTCGGACCCAGTTTTCTTGGACACAGAATAAGAGATAATGAGATGTCCAAGGAGGTGGAAATGGTTCGAACGAAGAGGGTGAAGTGGAAGGCGACGGCAGGAACGGAGGGAGCCCGTAGGGCGACTGGAGTTCGGGCCGTCGGCGCCGCGCCCGGGGCGAGGCCTCTGGAGCCGGGGCAGCGTTGGAGCGGAGGACGAAAGCGGGACGTGGTGCTGCGACTGCTGCGGGGCGAATCTCTGGATGCGCTGTCGCGTGAGGTGGGCGTGGAAATCTACCGGCTGGAGGAGTGGCGGGAGCGGGCCTTGGCCGGGCTCGAGCTCGGCTTGAAGAATCACCAGGGCGAGCCGTTGGCGGAGGCGCTCGACGCTGCGAAGCGTCACATCGGGGAGCTGTCCATGGAAATCGAGCTGCTGCGCAATCGCGCCCGGGCGGCGGAGAAGCGCCTCCCTTTGGCGATGAGGAGGTCGCGACGATGAGCGAGACGATCTCCGAAGCCACGGGTCAACGTTACGGGATCCAGCGCGTGTGTCAGGCCTGGGAGCGCTCGCGCTCGGCGCTCTACGCCCGGCGGACAAGCGAGCAGAAGCGGCAGGAGGGCGAGGAACCCACTCGGCGGGGTCCCCAGCCCAAGGTGTCGGACGAGAAGCTTTTGGAGGCGATCCAGGCCGATCTGGAGCGCTCACCGTTCCAGGGCGAGGGTCATCGTAAGGTCCACGCGCGGCTTCGGATCTTGGACGGGATCCGGGTTGCGCGCAAGCGGGTGCTGCGGGTCATGCGAGAGCATGAGTTGCTCTCACCACACCGCGGACGCCAGGGTGGAACGAAGGCACACGATGGGAAGATCGTCACCCTGGCGCCGAACGTGATGTGGGGGACCGACGGAGTGCGGGTGTTCACGCTCGATGACGGGTGGGTCTGGATTTTCGCGGCGGTGGAGCACTGGAACGCGGAGTGTGTGGGGTGGCACGTGTGCAAGGTCGGTAGCCGCTTCGCGGCGTTGGAGCCGATCTCGCAGGGTCTGCTGCGCCTCTATGGTTCCATTGACTCCGACGTTGCCCGGGGGCTGGCGCTCCGGATGGACCACGGCTCCCAGTACCTGTCGGATCACTTCCTCAACCAGATCCGGTGCTGGGGCATCCGTCCCAGCTTCGGTTTTGTCGAGGAACCGGAAACGAACGGAGTTGCGGAGCGGTGGAATCGCACGCTCAAGGACCAAGCGATCCACGGGAGAATCTTCCAGAACCTCCAGGAGGTGCGTGCCGCCGTGGCCGAGTTCGTGGAGTTGTACAACAAGACCTGGCGTCTCGAGAAGATCGATTATCAAACACCGATCGAGGCACGCGAGGCGCACAAGCTACGCCAGGCGGCGTAGCTCAAACTTGTGTCCAAGGAACCGGGTGCGCTACATCTGGTGGTATCGGAGCCATTCACAAGCTCGTGTGTAAGCTTGGATTGGACAAAGATATCAACAGAAACATCGTTTTGCTCAAGTACCACTTTCCTTACTGGGAATCCGATCATGTACTGAACATCGCATACAACGTCTTGTCGGGTGGAACCTGTCTCGAAGATATCGAGCGGTTGCGCCAGGATGAGACCTACATGAACGGACTGGGAGCCGAGAGGATTCCGGATCCCACGACGGCTGGAGATTTCCTCCGTCGTTTCGATGAGGATTGGATCTTCGGACTTCAGGAAACCATCAATGAAACCCGAACCAAGGTGTGGAAGTTGCAGGATGCTTCCTTCCGGAAGGAGGCCATCATCGACGTGGACGGGACCGTCGCCGGAACCTTGGGGGAATGCAAGGAAGGAATGGACATTGCCTACAACGGGATCTGGGGTTACGCACCGTTGATCGTGACCTTGGCCAATACGAATGAGGTCCTCTATCTGATGAATCGGCCGGGCAACCGTCCCTCTTCCGACGGAGCGGCCGAGTGGATGGACCGGGCAATCGATCTGGTGTCGTCGGTGTTTACGAAGGTCTGGCTTCGGGGCGACACGGATTTCTCGCTGACGAGAAACTTCGATCGCTGGGACGAGCGGGTTGGTTTTGTCTTTGGTTATGACGCCAAGCCGAACCTGGTCGGGATGGCCGATGCCCTGCCGGAGAGACAATGGAAACCGCTCGAGCGGCCTCCTCGTTATGAGGTCAAGAGCGAAGAACGGCGCCGTCCGGAAAACGTCAAAGAACAAGTAATCAAGGAGAGAGAATTCAAGAACATCCGCCTGCAGAGCGAGCAGGTCGCCGAGTTTGACTATCGTCCCGGACACTGTAAGAAAACCTATCGCATGGTTGTGGTTCGGAAGAACCTCACGATCGAAAAGGGGGAGCACCGGCTGTTTGATGAGGTCCGGTACTTCTTCTACATCACCAACGATCGGGAGATGACGATGGGAGAAGTGGTCCTTTTTGCCAACGATCGCTGCAACCAGGAAAACGTCATCGGTCAGCTCAAGAGTGGAGTGAACGCCTTGAGGATGCCTTCGGACAGTCTGGTATCGAACTGGGCCTACATGGTCATCGCATCGCTGGCGTGGAATCTGAAGGCCTGGTATGGCCTGGTGACGCAGGCGCCGACAGTACGTCGTGATATCTTGAGGATGGAGTTCAAACGCTTCCTGGTGAACTTTGTGCAAATACCCTGTCAGATTGTAAGAACCGGTCGTCGCCTCGTTTACAGGATATTGGCCTATAGCAAGCATCTCGAAACCTTTTTGGCGACGTTCGACTATATCAGGCAACTCAGGTTTACTTGAAGGCGCCTCGCCGGCGGGTGAGCCCGTACCCCCGGCGGAGCAAGAGTGGCGGGCGAAAGGAAGGGCATAACAGAGACAAACAAGATCAAGTGATCCAGACAACCAATGGAAGGTTTGTCTCTTGTGTTTCTCTTTGCTTTCCCTGTTACGCACAAGGAGCTGAAATCCACGAGATATTCGGAAAAGGCAAACGATTTTCCGAGCGAGCTCATACCTCGCTTATTTTGGGACTAGCCCAGAGCTTTACGCAACGCTTGCCTGCCTGCGAATCGATCGGGCTGGCCGCGTCGAGTACGCGCTCGCGGGCCATCACCACATCGCCCACTACCGGGCTTCGGCTTCGGAGTTGCGGCGGCTGGGCCACCGGAACATCCCACTGGGCCTGTTCGACGGTCGCACGTACAGCACCGACACTGTTGCCCCCAAGCCCGGTGATCTGCTCACCGTTTACACGGACGGGCTCAACGAGACAACCGACGCATCCGACGCGGAGCTGGGTCACGAGGCGATCGAGCGGACGGTGGCCGATCGTGCCGCTCGGCCGCTTCGCGAGATCCGCAAGGCGGTGTTCGATCTTGTCGAAAAACACGGGGAGCAGATCGACGACCGAACGCTGCTGCTCGTGCGTTTTCGTTGACCGATCAGGATCCACGTATGGGACAACATATCTTATGGAAATAATTATCGACATCGACGATCCAGTCCCCTTATTTGCTCAATTGATTGGGCAGATAAAAAAGGCCGTGCTCAGTGACAAAATAGGCCCAGGGGATGCCTTGCCTTCGATTAGGCAGCTTGCGAACGACCTGGAGCTTAACAACAAGACGGTGGCGAAAGCTTACCGTTTATTGGAGCGTGATTCAGTCATTCAAACCAAAGGTTATCGCGGTACTTTTGTTCACCCAGATGCGAAGGTTAGCAGCACTGTCGATTTGAATGCGTGGGTTGTGACGAAATTAGGCGAAACCATAGAGGCATTTAGAGGGGCGGGCGTAACAGACTCAGAAATTCGGATTGCGTTCGGCGATTTGATGAATCGTCGCGGCAGTTGAGGAGATAAACATGCCAGAGCATATGTTATTTCACGTTGTGTTTTTAAGCCAGATTCTCCTAATTTCATTTTATTATCCAAGACAAATACTCAGCCGGATGAGGTATGTGTTCGAAACATATCCGCCGTCGACGTACCCCAAGCTCTACCCGAGGCCGATTGAATATTATGAGAAAGCACAGCGCAACTACCGGAGTGTAAATATATTTATACTCCTGGCTGGTTTGTTGATACTGGCGGTGCTGTTACGTTATTCACGTAGTGGTGCATGGGACCATGTTATTGCGACGTGGTATTATATTGTCCAGTTGTCTCCTGTGTTGCTAATAGATTTACGGTCGCTCAAAGAATTTATACTTATGAGGAACGCTAATTCAAGTACCACTCGAAAAGCACAACTGCATCCTCGCCGGTTGTTTGATTTTATTTCGCCCACAATTATCGGCATGGCGATCACCACGTATATCGCCTTTGTATTGCTCGTCCTCTACATCAGACAATTCGACTTTCCTTGGTTTGGTGGATATTGGAATATAGTTGCAGTGACGTCTCTCAACCTTTTGATTGCAGGAATAATTCTCTGGTGCATGTATGGCAAAACACTAAATCCACACCAGGCATACCAAGATCGAATAAGGCATATAGAGATATTGGTGAAAATATTGGTATTTGTAAGTATTGCGGCGACCATGTCTATAGCATTATCTGTGGTCCTTGCTGCATTGGATTTGCGTAATCTCCAGCCTATCGCCAGGAGCTTGTATTGTCAGTTATTGGCGGTTATTTGCTTGCGAGCTTACTACCGAAATTATTACATAAATTTTGAAGTGTACAAAGAGGATCCATTGGTCACATAGGGTCTAGTCCAATGTCGCCCTGCATATTCGCAGCGGATGGCCAAAGGGAGGACGAGCAGGTGATATACACACATGTTGTGAATCGTGGCGTGGTGGCCGAGGGGTTCGGAGCGTGTTGGACAATGGCGCTGTCAGCCCAATATAGCCGACCGCTGCCACAAGTGTGAGTGTAGTACGCCGACTTTCGTTCCATTTCGTAAGAAACAAAAACCACGCTAACAGAGGCAGCACTTGTATGGCGTGTAGAGTGACGGCGTGTGGCACTTTCATCTTACCTGCAATCCCAAAGGTGGAGGCGGATTCAAGGGCTGAGCTAACGAATGTTTGTGTCTCGGGCTCGAAGACCTTTTGTAGACCGTTACCGATCATCAAACCACCAAATGTTTGGCTGATCTCTACCGTTGCGGGGGCGATGGGTGGTGCGCCACTACCGCCATTGGAGCCCGTACTACTGTTGATATCGACCCGTTGCATCAGCAACCCAAAACAGACCCTCCTAGCGCCTTTCTCGTTTGGCGATCTAGATCAATGGACGGGTAGTCGGCTTGTCGGAAACTGAGAACTCCTAGAAACATTCGAATCGTTAGGAGCCAAATCCGGAAGAAAGGCCTTAACCTTGGACTCCTATACAAGGACGTTGCGGCACAAAACGGAGTGGAAACGACGCGTATTCTTGAGTCCAGTACCCAGTCCAACCCGTATCAGGACACACCAAGAGCATCCTGACTCACGCAGTTTTCTTGGTTTTATGCGGGTTTAGTGGGTTTGGGGTTGTGCTGGATTTGTATTGCCTACAATCTACAATCAGCGGGTCGCCTGAGTCAGAGACAGATCAAGACCTATTGCTGCTCGCAAGACCCAGATGCAAATTCTCTTGCGGCCGTGGTAGCAACATGGTAGCAAAAACCGTGACGGCGGAGGCGCAGAAACGGAGGGGGCAGATATGTTGCTCCGGGAGTGAAATGAAAGTTATGGACCTTAATGCTGACTTGGCTGCTGAGAGAGACAAACTGTAGCGCACCCGGTTCCTTGGACACAAGTTTGAGCTACGCCGCCTGGCGTAGCTTGTGCGCCTCGCGTGCCTCGATCGGTGTTTGATAATCGATCTTCTCGAGACGCCAGGTCTTGTTGTACAACTCCACGAACTCGGCCACGGCGGCACGCACCTCCTGGAGGTTCTGGAAGATTCTCCCGTGGATCGCTTGGTCCTTGAGCGTGCGATTCCACCGCTCCGCAACTCCGTTCGTTTCCGGTTCCTCGACAAAACCGAAGCTGGGACGGATGCCCCAGCACCGGATCTGGTTGAGGAAGTGATCCGACAGGTACTGGGAGCCGTGGTCCATCCGGAGCGCCAGCCCCCGGGCAACGTCGGAGTCAATGGAACCATAGAGGCGCAGCAGACCCTGCGAGATCGGCTCCAACGCCGCGAAGCGGCTACCGACCTTGCACACGTGCCACCCCACACACTCCGCGTTCCAGTGCTCCACCGCCGCGAAAATCCAGACCCACCCGTCATCGAGCGTGAACACCCGCACTCCGTCGGTCCCCCACATCACGTTCGGCGCCAGGGTGACGATCTTCCCATCGTGTGCCTTCGTTCCACCCTGGCGTCCGCGGTGTGGTGAGAGCAACTCATGCTCTCGCATGACCCGCAGCACCCGCTTGCGCGCAACCCGGATCCCGTCCAAGATCCGAAGCCGCGCGTGGACCTTACGATGACCCTCGCCCTGGAACGGTGAGCGCTCCAGATCGGCCTGGATCGCCTCCAAAAGCTTCTCGTCCGACACCTTGGGCTGGGGACCCCGCCGAGTGGGTTCCTCGCCCTCCTGCCGCTTCTGCTCGCTTGTCCGCCGGGCGTAGAGCGCCGAGCGCGAGCGCTCCCAGGCCTGACACACGCGCTGGATCCCGTAACGTTGACCCGTGGCTTCGGAGATCGTCTCGCTCATCGTCGCGACCTCCTCATCGCCAAAGGGAGGCGCTTCTCCGCCGCCCGGGCGCGATTGCGCAGCAGCTCGATTTCCATGGACAGCTCCCCGATGTGACGCTTCGCAGCGTCGAGCGCCTCCGCCAACGGCTCGCCCTGGTGATTCTTCAAGCCGAGCTCGAGCCCGGCCAAGGCCCGCTCCCGCCACTCCTCCAGCCGGTAGATTTCCACGCCCACCTCACGCGACAGCGCATCCAGAGATTCGCCCCGCAGCAGTCGCAGCACCACGTCCCGCTTTCGTCCTCCGCTCCAACGCTGCCCCGGCTCCAGAGGCCTCGCCCCGGGCGCGGCGCCGACGGCCCGAACTCCAGTCGCCCTACGGGCTCCCTCCGTTCCTGCCGTCGCCTTCCACTTCACCCTCTTCGTTCGAACCATTTCCACCTCCTTGGACATCTCATTATCTCTTATTCTGTGTCCAAGAAAACTGGGTCCGACTCACTGAGAGAGACAAACTGGTAGTGCAGACGAAGAGACCCGGTTGAGTCAGACGTGATTCAATCTCCGCACGAATAAAATTCTAGTACTTGCGATTCCGCTTCTGGTAATCTTCCTCTAAGTCCTCTCGAATCCCGTAAAATCAGGGATTTCTGTATCCTCAGTTTCTTCGCTCTGATACAATCCGACAATCCTCACAACAAAATCCAGACACATGTGGTGTCTATAACGCACCGGGTTTCGCGATCTCTTCCCCGTTTTTTCGCCATGGGCATGATTGAACAACTCAACACCCTCAAGGGCCGTCTGGCCTTCACCACCGTAAATTGGCTTATGAATCGTCCAGCCATTTGGAAAACCTACCGGGAGTTTAAAACCACTGAGTTCGCATCGGAAGACGAGCTCAATAGCCTCCAACTGGCCCGACTGAAAGTCATCCTTGCCCGGGCGGGATCAGAAACGACGTTTTACAAGAGACGCTTCAAGGAAGCTGGATTCAACCCAGGGGATGTCAGGGATTTGGACGACATCAAACAACTGCCCCCGCTAACCCGCGAAGACCTGGCCAACCATCGGGATGACATGGTCATTGACCGGTACCAGCCTTTTATCGCCGCGTCACTAGAATCAAAATACAGCAACCATAACCCCAATCCGATCGCCCGGTTCAGCCGCCAGAAGATGGTTTCCCACACCACCAGTGGATCTACCGGTACGCCGGTTAGATTTTATGCCGATGGCACCATCGAGTCCGCCAGCTGGGCCAGGGAAATCCTGGTCAAAGACCGGCATGGACTTGCTCAAGGCGTCCGGGAGGCAAGGTTCTTTTTGCCAGTAGCCGAACGTAAGCCCAGTGGAAAAAAATCTTTGTTCCGGAAAATGCTTTGGAACCACTTGGAACTTCCTGGAAGCGCATTCGACCCCAAGACATGCGAAAGCATCGTACAGCAGCTTAGAGCCTTCCGGGCACGAGTTTGGTGGATCAATGCCTCAACCGCAAGACTCCTAGCCGATTACGTCGAAGAAGTTGCCCATGACTCGGAGGAAATAGCTCCGGACCTTATCCTCAGTATTGCAGAAACCTTAAGCCCCAATGACGATGAAGTCATAAAGAAGATCCTGGGGTGCCATATCACCGATATCTATAGCACCCATGAACTGGGTCATATTGCCATCCGATGCCCGGAAGGCAACGTTCACATCCACCAGGAAACCCACCTTGTGGAACTCGAAGAAAATGACCCAGGTGTGGACGGTAGCGAAATCATGGTTACGCCGCTTCTGGAGACTCCTATGCCCCTCATCCGTTATAAACCGGGCGACCTGGTGAATCCCGGCACAACCCCTTGCCCTTGCGGACGCAAACACCAGATCCTGAAAGAGATCCTGGGCCGCACGGCCGATCTTTACACAACAGCCTCCGGAAAAGCGATCAGTCCTAACTTCTGGTCCGATCTGTTTATTCGAAAAGAACTCCAGGGAAAAATCAAACGATACCAGCTTGTCTATGAAAACGACCGCGAACTTCGGATTAGAATTGTCCGAATGGGTTCATACGACGATGATTCGGAAACCTTCATTCGTGATAAAATACAATTAAACTTCAAGAACGACCTTCTTCCTGTTTTCGAATACCCGGATCAGATTCCTCACGCCCACACGGGAAAATTTAAAACCATCGTCAACAAATCCCACTATCGGGGAAAACCTTGAGACGGAATCTTCCCAGATCGAGAAGAAAGCCCGACCCCGTTAGACTGGTTGGTATGCGTGTAGCTGCATCGGGCTCGGTAGGAGATTACACACTTGAATGATTACCGACAGAAGCAGGAGATCTAATCAATCAGGGAAACCCTTTTAGAAGTACATTTCACCGAAGGAGTCAGCGGAGACAATACAGGGTTTTTTAGCCCACCTGTTTCCCGTCAGCGACAATGAGACGTTCTGAGAGTCCCGAAGGATTGGCTGTCGTTTGACTGAAGGTTTACGGGTAATAATCTCAAAAGAGAATCAAAAAAAATCGTTTGTTCCTCTTGACAACTTTTCTGGGTGATTACCGAAACACAGTGCAGTCGTGTCGTAGACTGGCTGTTTTCGAAGTGCGAGAGCCGCCACACGATCGTCAATTCGCTGGCGACACATCAATGTCACCTCGAGTCTCTTACGTGCAACACGAGCCACTACAGAGCGCGAAAAAAGTCCATGGTATACATCAACATGGCAAACAAACTTCAACTCAAACGCGTTTCACCCAGCAAGTTGTCAGACGACGAGTTGCTTCGTCGTTTATCAGAGCTTGTGCAACAATCGCGCCGAGTCGAGTCCGAGCTCGTGGCTCATATCGGCGAAGTGGACGCACGTCGGCTCTATGCCCACCATGCCTGTTCCTCGATGTTCAGCTACTGCATGGAGGTGTTACACTTATCTGAGTCGGAGTCATATGCGCGCATTGCTGCGGCTCGGGCGGCGCGGCGACATCCCATGCTGCTGGAGATGCTCCGCGATAGCCGGCTTCATCTGAGTGGCATTTCCACGCTTGCCGCACATCTCACCGAGTCCAATCGCGACGATCTTCTAGCTCGCGCAACGCACAAGTCCAAACGCCAGATCGAGCTGCTTATGGCGGAGCTGGCGCCACGGCCGGATGTTCCGACTGTCGTGCGCAAGCTGCCGCAGCGTAGCACCACTGCATTGCCAATCTCACCTCCTCAAGCAACGTCGGATGAACTCCGTCCGGAAAAAGTTGACCCGATGGCTGCCGCAGTGAGCCAGCCTGCCAGGGTGATGGAACCACTGGCACCATCACGGTTTAAAGTTCAATTCACCGCATCGGCGGAGCTTTGTGAAAAGCTTGAACGCGTCCGTAAACTCACGGACGCTGCGGATCTTGCGACCGTCATTGAGCAGGCTGTGACTGAGAAGCTCGAGCGGCTCGAAGCACGGCGATTCGGATGGACTGAGCGGCCCCGCAAGAACCTTGAGGAGGAAAACACCTCACCTTCGTCGCGTTACATCCCAGCCCCCGTCGAACGGGCCGTGCAGAGCCGGGACGAAGGCCGCTGCACCTTTGTCGATGAGAGCGGCCAGCGCTGCACGGAGCGGGACCGGTTGGAGTTCCATCACCAGCGGCCCTTTGCTCTTGGTGGTGACCACAGCGCGGACAACATCGTTCTGATGTGTCGTACGCACAACGGGTATTTGGCCGAAAGGGAATACGGTAGAGAGAAGATGGCGAGGTACCGGGACGGAAGCAGCTGTGTTTCAGAAGCCTCACCGCTTTATGTCACACGTCATTCATCGCTTTTCGTTTACCTTGTGCTCGTTGAACCAACCCAGGATACTGCGTATCTTCGCGGCAAAATGGCTCGGCCGGTTCCGGGTTCCGTGGGGTTCTCCCGGAACTCGGACCAGCACCGTCTCCACGTCGAGCAGCTTGAGTGCGCGGTAGTATTGCTCCGCCTCCCATAGTGGTGTCCGGTAGTCCTTGTCGCCGGTGATCAACATCGTCGGTGTCTTGACGTTCTTCACCACCGAGAGCAAGTTCCGCTTCTCGAAGTGCTCGACATGATCCCAGGGAAAACCGGGGAATTGATATCTGAGAAACAACGGGTCGTCGATCGTGAGAACAAAGGCGTACCAGTTGATCGCCGGGTAAAGACTGGCGGCTGCGCGAAAACGGTCTGTGCGCCCTATCATCCAGCAGGTCAGAATGCCTCCGCCGCTACCTCCGGTTACAAACAGGTTTTCGCCATCGATATAGTCTTTCTCGATCATCATGTCGACGCCCGAATCCAGATCGAAGAAGTCGTTGCCCGGATAGGCGTGATGGATCTGGTTGGCGAAATCGGAGCCATAGCTGGTGCTGCCGCGGGGGTTGGTGTAGAGGACCACGTACCCGTTGGATGCCATGATCTGGTGGGTTGTAGCGAACCTGTCTCCGTAGGCGGCAAGGGGACCGCCATGGATCTCCAGTATCAGAGGATACTTGCGCTTCGGATCGAATCCGGGCGGCTTCAGGATCCAACCATGGATTTTCTGCTGGTCCAGGGACGATTCGTACCAGACTTCTTCGACCTCACCCAAGGTTCGCTGAGAGAGCAGGTCTCGGTTGACGGCAGTGATCACGCGCGGGTCGCTTCCGCCGGGGCCTAGGACAGCGACGTCGCCGGGAATGTCGGGCCGGGTGTAGGTGAAGGCAACCGCACCGGTATTCGCAACCGTGTACGCCAGACCATAGTGATAAGCGCGGCCGCCGGTGCCCACGTTTGCGGCAACGATCTTGCGGTGGCCCTCCAGGTCGTAGAGCGCAATCTTCGTATTTCCGTGATCCGTATAGAGGCAAAAGACTCCGCTCCCGTCCGGAGCCCAGCGTGCGCTGCTCACCGAGCGATCCAGGTCTCCCGAGAGCATCCGCGTGCCGCTTCCATCTCGCTTCATCACGTAGAGACGTTTGGCCTGAAAACTCATGAATTTGTCATCGAACCCGACATAGGCGATATATTTTCCATCCGGAGAGACGGACGGCCCTTCATCTGGCCCTTGCCGGCTGGTCAGAGCCCGGACCTTTTTCTTTTCGAGGTCGAATTCGTAGATCTCGGAGTTCATCTGGTCGAACTCGTAGTTGCTGTGGCGATTGGTCGACATCAGCAAAAACTTCCCATCCGGCGTCCAGACCGCTTCGCTCGCGTGAGCCCACGGACGGCCGTGATGGAAGTCCCCGGTGGAAACTTGGCGGGGGGTGCCGCCATCGGCCGACACGACAAAAAGATGGATATAGCCGGGCTCGAGGTACCCGATTCCGTCGTAACGGTACATGTACCGGTCGACGACCACGGCCGGATCCGCCCAGCTGGCGCCGGAGGGGGGCGGGGGCAGTTGGGCAAAATCCTTCGGTGGCCGAGAGACAAACGACTTGAAAGCGATCGAGCGCCCGTCGGGAGACCATACCGGCTGTGACGGCGGGTTCTCGAGGTTCGTGATGCGGCCCATTGTCCCGGTGTCCATCCAGCGGACGTAGATTTGCCCGTGTCCGTCACGATTCGAGATATAGGCAAGTCTCTTTCCGTCGGGGGACCCAACGGGGAGAGGAATCGTTTTGGTGGCCGGTCCCGTCGGCGTGGACCACCCAGATGTTGACGTAGCGCCGGTCGCTCATGATGTCGGCATAATGTCGTTCGTAGGCGACTCGTGTGCCGTCAGGTGAGATCCGAGGATCGGCCGCATATTCGAGCTCGAAGGCATCCATAGCTCTCAATCCTATCTGCTCGGACCGGCCCGCCGGCGCCGACAGACACATGGACAGCGCGATGCCAAGAATTGAGATTCCGGCCGAGACGAGTCTGCCGGTCGCGGCTTTCGAATCAAAATCAGAATCAAAGAAGGCCATGGCGTTACTGAATCTGTTCATGAGTGTTCCCTTATTGTGGTGGTTCAGGCCTTCGTATCCTAATTGGCGGCGGAGTTCAAGACAACCGTGACACGGCGGCCTCGGGGCGACGGAGGGACGAGCGACTGCACTGCCAAGACTCCGGGTACGCGTCGAGCTCGGTCTTTAAATTCTCCGGCCGGGGCATTATAGTGATAACCCAAAATGGGGAGCCGCCGTTCGCGAACCTCGCTCCTTGGCATTATCAGGACCCTTATCAGGAGGAATGATAGTGAAGATCATGTCTTGGCTGAAACGCGGAACCGGCGTCTTGTTGCTGGCCGCACCGGTTGTAGCTGCGGATTTCGAAGCATCCGTCGTCAAAGTTGATATCACTCCGAGTACGGATCAGTGGCTTCTCGGCTATCCACCGCGCAAATCCGAGAAAGTGAACGATCCGATATTCCACCGCATCGTTGCGTTGAAGCAAGGCGAGAAGAGATTCATCCTGATTTCCAGCGATCTGGGGGCGGTGGCGCCCTCGTTCTACGATGACTATTGTGAGAAGTTGGAGAAGGAGACCGGACTGACCAGAGAACAGGTCTGGTGGACTGTAACCCACACGCATGCGGCCCCGGAGGTAGGGACGTTCAGCCTGGGAAAGGTCTTTCAAAGCCTGGGCGAGCGCTGGCAACACGAGCTCGACCTCGAGTACACGAACTTCGTGACCACCACGTTGACTGATGGAATCAACAAGGCGCTCGCCAGCCTGGAGCCGGCGCGAATGGCCGTCGGGAAAGGGTGGTCCATGGCCAACATGAACCGACGTGCCCGTGAAGTCGACGGGAAGATCACGCTGGGTCTGGATCCGGAGGCTCCGGTGGATCGGCAGATCGGCCTGATCCGGCTCGAGAGGCCAGACGGTTCCATTATTGCCTTGATCGCCAATTACGCCATGCACGGTACCACGCTGGGCGCGGTAAAGGCTGTGAGCGGAGATGCACAAGGGTACGTGGCAACCTATGTGGAGAACAAGCTGGGCGCCCCGATGCTCTATATCAACGGAGCGGCCGGGAACATCACACCCATATACTTTTTCAACATGCACTTCAGAAACCTTCCCAAGTTCAACGTGCTGCTGGGGGATCGCATCCTGGAAGCCAATCGTTCGATGCGTGTCGACGAAAGCGCCGAGATTGGATTGGACTTCGGAGAAGTCTATGCAGAGACACCCAAAAAGACCGGGATTCAATGGCCGGACGATCTGAAACGCTATCACCGCGTGACGGATGGCGGAACCGAGCTGGTTCGCGTCCCCATCCGATACCTCAAGCTGCGACGCGACACGGTGCTTTGGGCGGCCCCGCTCGAGCTTTTCTGCGAAGTCGCGATTCGCGTGCGAAACCGGTCGCCTTTCGCCAATACCTTCTACTACGGGTACACGAACGGGTGGCTGGGATACATGACAACGGAAGAGGCCATGAAGGAGGGAGGCTACGAAGAGAGTGTCTCTCCTTACACCGGAGCAGCGGAGCGAGACTTTGGAGATGCGGCCATCATGTTGTTGCAGGGGATGAGGAACTAATCTACGGGCAGGTATTGGTGAGCGCTTCCCAAGCCATGCGGTAGTAGCGCATGAAGCGCACGGGATCGCCCTTTGCTTCCACGATCTCCGAAAGCGTGTACCCTTTGTAGCCCATCGCGCTGAGCAAACCGAACAGTTCCCTGTAAGGGTAATCTGAAAAGAGCTCATGGATGTGAACATTGCGGATATGGTCCTGCAGTAGCTCGAAATAGGGCCGGACGGATCCGTTTTTCACGTCTCCGGGATTGCAATTCCAGGTGACGCCCACGAGGCGGTGACCACAGTAGTCCATGATTTTTTTCATGACGGGCGGGTCGCTCGTGCCGGGACCGTGGGCCTCGACCCAGATCTCGACTCCGTGCTGTTCGGCAGCCGCTGCCGCCTCACGCAGGGCGTTTCCGATCTGCTGCAGCGTTTTTTCCGCCGGAATGCCATCCGGGAGGCCGTTCGGCCGCACCTTGATTCCCGAGGCACCCACGTCGTCGGCCAACTCCAAGAATTGGCGGGTCCGCTCGAGATTGCGCTGCACCTGCTGCGGATCCGGCGAGTGATATTCGCAGGCGGTCCCCAGGCACAGAAGTTTCACGTCGGTCTCGGAGAAGCGCCGGCGAATGGCCCGGCGCTGCTCTTCCGAGATTTCGGGCTCGACCCCATGCCGGTGCGTGCTGCGCAGCTCCACTGCGCGGAAGTTTGCTGTTTCGCACTTTTCGATCAGTTCCTCCAGGGACCACGTCCTTGCGAGGTTATAGGTCACGGTGCCCAGCTCGAACTGCCGGCTTGTACGCGTTTCCCTCGACGATCGACCCCGATGCGTGTGGGGACCTGTGGCCAGGGGGATTGCGGCTCCGGAAAGCATCGCACGCTCGAAGAAGGCGCGGCGATCGGTTTTTCTGCCGCTCGAGCGTGGCGCCGATGATACAGGTCCGGCCGGTCTTTCCAAGACTCACCTCCGTTTCAGCTTCAAGTTCCCAGCTCGAGGATCAAGAACCGTACTTTTGGCGCAGCTGCGTGGCCGCCGCTGCAAGGCGACTCAGTTTCTCGAAGGCCTCGTCGATCGAAGGGGGTTCCCCCATATCGGGGGCAAAGCCGCAGTCCGGGTTCAGCGCGATTTGTCCGGGGTCCAGCACCTTGGCGCCTGCCTCTCCGATTGCGGCAATCTCTTCGATGCTCTGAAGGTGCTCGCTGCGAACGTCGACGACCCCCATCCCGATCCCGACGTTCGCGGGAAGGAGATTCAGATCCGTGATGTCGCCGGTCCCCTGGTAGGCGAACTCCAGATTCAAACGATCGATTTTCACACCCTCAAGATGAAGGAGGAGAGGTTCGTAATTTCCCGAGACGTCGCTGTTGCGCTTGTAGACGCTGTGGCAGCAGTGCACGTGTGTCTCGGCAGGCAACCCCTCGAGGATCGCGTTGATGAGGCCGACCGCCTCCGGAACTTGCTTTGCGGGGTCCCAGGTTTGGCGGAGCCGGTCATCGTGCGTCTGGCCCTCGCCCATCAGCCTCCGGTCGCAAAAATAAGTCAAGGCGGGATCATCGAGCTGGATGATGTCGATACCCGCTTCGCAGAGGGCCTGAGCCTCTTTGGACAGGATCTCGGTGAGATGCTCCATGAAATGGGCCACGGTGGGATAGGCCTCCTTGGAGAAATCCTCGTGCCAGTATCGAATACCGACCAGAAAGGGGCTCGGCAGAGCGAACTTGCGGACCCGGTCCGTGTTCCGGACCAGAAACTCCGCGTCCGAGACGAACACCGGTTCTTCGGCCCGCATCCTGTGGGTCACAACCAAATGGTGCTTTTTTTCACCGGCATGTTCGAAAGGGCGGATCTTTTCGAAACCGCCAATGCGATTCAAAAACTCGTCCACGTACTGAATCCGCCGCCATTCGCCGTCGCTTATGACGTCCAGCCCCGCCTGCTCCTGCAACCGCATCGCGAAGACGACCAGGTCATCCATGATGCCGTTGAAACGATCCTCCGACATCTGCGAACGTTGCGCGTGTAATTGGCGTACCAGTTTCGGCCGGGGAAGCGACCCGATCACCTGGGTGTAGAAGGGCGGTAGCTTACTGGTTCGTTCCGTTCGCATGGGTGTCCTCCGGGTGGTTGTAGCTTGCCTTCGACAAAGTATTGGGAGCCATGCTATTTCTACCACAGGTGCCGGCCAACGTCACTTGTCGGCGTCAAAATTCGTATAGTATGGCTCAACGCGACGAGCATATCAGAGGGGCCCCCGAGTCGAGCGCTTCAGCGTGGCTCGGACAAGGTTCTTCCCCCAAACAGGAGCCATTGTGATGAGTGAAGCAACCGGATATACGGAGACTTTTCGAGGCGTTGTTTACCCCTGGCATTGTGACCACCTGGGCCATATGAACGTTCAGCACTACGTGGGGATGTTCGATCAGGGCACGTTTCACCTACTCCTTACCGCGGGTTTCCGCTGGAACCACGACAAAGGCGACCGAGAGGGCTTCGTGGATGCCAAGCATACCCTCGAGTTCAAGGCCGAGCAGCGAGTAGGAAGCCTGGTTGTGATCGAGGGAGGGATCGTGCGGGTCGGGACCAAGTCGATGACCATGTACCAGCGAATGAAAAATGCACAAACCGGAGTCGTGGCCGCCACCAGCGAAATCGTGGTCGTCTAGTTCGACATGGTGGAACGTCAGGCAAGAGAACTACCGGAGAAACTACGCGAGGGATTCGCAGCAATCATGGTCGACAAGGATAGTGACTGAATGCCCAGCGCACCGCATGCTTCGCGGCTCGGTCGCTGAAAGCTGCGCGCTGATGGCTGAAAGTTGTTAAGCTATTTCTTATGGCCCGAACCACGCTGAGCCGGCCGGAGAATATCTCGGGAGACTTCTACGTCGATTCCACGTGTATCGACTGTGACCTTTGCAGGCAGCTCGCGCCTCGCAGTTTCCATCCCGCGGGGGACCAAGCAGCCGTTTACCGTCAGCCGGAGACGGAGCAAGAGATCCAGCAAGCGCTGAAGGCCTTGGTGACTTGCCCGACTGCATCAATCGGGGCGCGGCGTCGCTACCCGATTCAAGCTGCAGTTCAGGCGTTTCCCGAACAAGTCGAAGACAACGTTTACTTCTGCGGTTTTGCCTCCAGGTTTTCGTTCGGCGCCTCCAGTTACTTGATTCGGCGTTCCGAGGGCAACGTTCTCGTCGACACTCCACGCTTCTCGTTGCCTCTCGCAAAGCGCGTTCGGTCACTCGGCGGGATTCGGTGGATATTCCTCACCCACCGGGACGATGTTGCCGACCATCGCAAATGGGCGGAGCATTTTGGCGCCGCGCGGGTTATTCATCGTCATGAAGTCGGTCCCAATCTGCGTTCAGTCGAGCACCAGCTGGAAGGGACCGATCCAGTGGCCTTCGCGAACGATCTCACGGCCATCCCGACGCCGGGACATACCCGCGGTCACATGGTCCTACTGTACGGAAACCGGTTCCTGTTTTCCGGTGATCACCTCTGGTGGTCGCCGCGAAGAGCCGCGTTGTGGGCCTCCCGGCAGGTTTGCTGGTATCGCTGGGACGAACAGGTGTCGTCTGTGGCGCGTCTCCTCGATTACCAGTTCGAATGGATCTTGCCGGGCCACGGCCGAAGGATTCGAATGGAGGCTGAGCAGATGTGCCGGGAACTCGGCCGCTGCCTCCACCGGCTTCAAGGCGTTTAAACGACTCAGGCAAAAGGTTTTGTGGGCCCATCGCGCTTACCGGCAGCCGCTTGCGTTGCTGGCGAAGTCGCTCCAACCTGGACCTGTTTTCATGCGTCTCCCGGAGAGAGACGCTTACCCTCATCTTCAACTCTGTCTATATTTTGGATCGCAAGTGGACGATAAGGCTCAGTGGGTCGCTACCTCTTTGGAGCGCCCGGAGGGTGCGCGCCGGCGGCTTGATCCGCCTACCCCGTTGTCGTCAAGGAGGGGTTCCTAGCGCGTCAATGGGGCAAGATTGCCGACCTTATTTTTCGTCACAAATTCATTCGCACCACGAGGCATTTCGACTACTATACGTAGTTTTGCGAAAGGGAGTTTCGATCTGCGTTTCCCGAGGCATCGCCTCAGCGGACGACCCGAGGGAGACGAGAGCCACGCGCTGCTGCTCCGCCGGGCTCCACTCGGAAACTTTACGCCAGCCGTGGATGATTCTCGAGATCCAACCCATGAGACCGGATAGTGCTTTGTGGTACAAGGATGCGGTCATATACGAGCTACACGTGCGCGCTTTTTCTGACAGTGATGATGACGGCGTGGGCGATTTTCGCGGCTTGACCGAGCGGTTGGACTATCTGCAAGATCTAGGAGCCAATGTCCTTTGGCTACTGCCCTTTTGTCCCTCACCGTGGAAGGACGACGGCTACGACATCTCCGACTACACCAACATCCATCCCTCCTACGGTACCCTGAAAGATTTCCAGACGTTTCTGAAGCAGGCGCACAGGCGTGGTCTTCGTGTGATCACCGAGCTCGTACTCAACCATACTTCCGATCAGCATCCTTGGTTTCAGCGCGCGAGGAAGGCGGGTCCCGGATCCAGTTCGCGTGACTTCTATGTCTGGAGCGATTCACCGCACAAGTACAAGGAAGCCAGGATCATTTTCAAGGATTTTGAATCTTCCAATTGGACATGGGACGCGGTGGCAAAAGCTTATTACTGGCACCGGTTCTATTCGCACCAGCCGGATCTGAACTTCGAGAATCCGGAAGTGCATGAGGCAGTTCTGAAAGCGGTGGATTTCTGGTTCGATCTAGGGGTCGACGGGCTGCGCCTCGACGCTGTGCCATACCTTTATGAACGTGAGGGCACGAGTTGCGAAAACCTCCCGGAGACCCATGCCTTTCTCAAGAAGCTTCGTACCCACGTCGACGGCAAGTACAGTGAGAGAATGCTGCTTGCGGAAGCCAATCAATGGCCGGAAGATGCGGTGGCCTACTTTGGCGGCGGCGACGAATGCCAGATGGCTTTTCACTTCCCGGTGATGCCTCGTCTTTTTATGGCCATAAAGCGGGAGGACCGGTTCCCGATCGTCGACATCCTCGAGCAAACTCCCGAGATTCCAGAAAACTGCCAGTGGGCCATGTTTCTGCGGAACCATGACGAGCTGACCCTGGAGATGGTGACGGACGAGGAGCGGGACTATATGTACCGCGCTTACGCCCACGAGCAGCAGATGCGGATCAACCTCGGTATCCGCCGGCGGCTGGCGCCGTTGCTCGGAAACCACCGGCGACGTATCGAATTGATGAACTCTGTCCTTTTCGCATTGCCGGGGACGCCCGTTATCTATAACGGGGACGAAATCGGGATGGGAGACAACATCTACCTAGGAGACCGGGACGGAGTGCGTACCCCGATGCAGTGGAATCCGGACCGGAATGCCGGTTTTTCAAAGGCCAACCCCCACAAGCTCTACCTTCCGATTATCATCGACCCGGAATACCACTACGAAGCGATCAATGTCGAGGCGCAGCAAAACAACCCTCATTCATTGCTCTGGTGGACGAAGCGCTTGATAGCTCTGCGCAAGCAATCTTTGGCTCTCTCCCGCGGGAGCCTCGAATTTCTCCACCCGGAAAACCACCGCGTGCTGGCCTTTCTCCGGCGTTACGGCGACGAACAGATCTTGGTCGTGGCGAACCTGTCCCGTTTTTCCCAGCCCGTCGAGATGGATCTTTCGCACCTCAACGGGATGGTTCCAATCGAGTTGTTTGGCAAGGTCGAGTTCCCGCCCATCGGGGAGCTCCCCTACTTCATTACCCTCGCTCCTCACGGCTTTTACTCTTTCTCGCTCGAGCATCCCAAGCAGATCAGTGCCTACGAGGTGGGATCGGGGAGGGAAGCCGAGAAGATTCCGGTGCTCGCGGCAACGTCCTGGCAAGCTCTCCTGGAAGGGGAGCCCAGAGCGGGGTTCGAGGGACTGCTTCCGGATTACTTGAAGCAACGCCGCTGGTTTCTGGGAAGACTGCGCGTGATCCGCTCTGCCAAGGTTGTAGAAGCCATTCCGTTCCCGCCTTCTGCTGCCTATTTTTTCCTGGTGGAAATCTATTACAACCAGGGCGAACCCGAGACATACGTAGTTCCTCTCGCTTTGGCGATGGGGGAAAGAGCAGGGGAGATCTTGCGATACCAGCCGGCAACCGTGATCGCCCGCCTGGGAGGCCCCGGCGATGAGGCCGGCGTTCTCTACGGAGCGGACGGCGATCAGAGCTTCTGCGAGGGTCTCCTGGACGCGATTGGCCGTCGGCGGCGATTCAAGGGATCCGCTGGCGAGTTGAATGCGATTGCCTCAAAGCAGTTCCGGCAACTGCGAGGCACCGAAGACTCCGTTCCGTCCGAGTCCCGCGCCGACGAGCAGAACAACAGCTCCATCGTTTACGGGCAGCGATTCATATTCAAGCTCTTTCGCCATCTGGAGGAAGGAATCAACCCCGATCTCGAAATCGGCCGCTTCCTCACGGAAAAAACGCACTTTCGCAATGTTCCTCCAGTCGCCGGTTCGATCGAGTACCGTCGCAAGGATGGTAGTGTATCCACCCTCGGGATTCTGACCGGGTTCGTCTCGAACGAGGGGGATGCATGGCGTCACGCACTCGACGCGTTGGGACGTTTCTTCGAGCGAGCCATGGCGAGAAGTGACAACGGGGGGAAAAAAATCTGCACTTCCCACCATCCGCTGGATCTCGTCGATCAGGAGTTTCCGGAGACCACGGCCGAGCTGATTCCCGACTACATCGGGGACGCGCGCCTGCTGGGGCAACGCACCGCCGAGCTTCATCTCGAGCTCGGCCGTGAGCAAGAGGATCCCAGCTTTGCCCACGAGCCATTCACCGACTTCTACCGCCAGGGCTTGTATCATGGAATGGTGGGGCTGGCCAATCGATCGGTGCAGTTGCTGAGACAGAAGGGCAAGAAGCTACCGGAAGAGATCCGTTTGGCTGCAAACGAAGTCGTCGAGCGTGAAGCCGAGCTGCGCAATCTCTTCCGTCCTATCCGGGATCACCGGATCACAGGTATGCGAATACGGCACCACGGCGATTACCACCTGGGACAGGTCCTTTTCACTGGCAAGGACTTCATTATTATCGATTTCGAGGGGGAACCGATCCGCTCGATGGGAGAACGGAGGATCAAACGCTCTCCTCTCAGAGACGTCGCGTCGATGTTGCGTTCCTACCATTACGTGTCGTGTGCCGCCCTGTTCGGCCAGGCCCCCGGAATCATCAGTCAGCAGGACACGCCGAAACTCAAATCCTGGGCTCGTTTCTGGTATGACTGCGTCAGCAGCGCCTTCCTCAAGGGATATCTCAATTCTGCCAGCGTTGCTGCCTTTCTACCCAACACGCGCGAAGAACTACGGCTCCTCCTGGATGCCTTCATGCTCGAGAAGGCGGTCTATGAGATCTCCCATGAGCTCGTCCATCGCCCGGACTGGTTGAGGATTCCCCTGGAGGGAGTGCTTACGATCCTTGGGGCGAAAGGTACGGTTGATGTCGCGTGAGGACTGGACCTCTCTTCGCCAGCTGGCAAGGCTCTTTGGTGTCCAGTGTTCCTATACGGACGTGTTCGGTCGCAGGCACACCGCTTCTGCTGATTCGTTGATGGCAACTCTTCGCGCCCTCGGGGCCCCGGTCTCCGATTGGAGCGATCTGCAGAGAGCGCTCAGAGAAAAACGTCTGGCGGATGCGGACACTCGTATAGCTCCCTGCGTGGTGGCCTGGCAGGGTCGCGCCACGATTCCTATTCGTTTGCCGGCACACGAGATGAAAGGTCTCAGCCGTTGTTCCTGGCGGCTGGAAAGCGGCCCGTCCGGGGCTGAGACGTTCGATCTGGGCCGGCTGCCGACGGTTCAAGAGATAGAGCTCGAGGGAGTTCAGTACCTGGTGAAGCGGCTACGACTCGGGAGCCGCCTGCCCCTGGGCTACCATCAGTTCGAGCTGGAACTCTCCGATCAGACGCACCCCTTCCTGGTCATTGCCGCTCCGCCGACGACCTACCCCCTACCCGAGAACAAGGAGAATCTCTGGGGGGCGTTCTTGCCTCTTTACGCCCTGCGCACCGCGTCCAATTGGGGTGCCGGCAACCTTGGAGACCTGGAACAACTGCTGCGATATGTGGCAGACCTCGGAGGAAACATACTGGGAACGCTCCCCATCCTGGCGTCCTTTTTGGATCGGCCGTTCGATCCCAGCCCCTATTCACCTGCGAGCCGGCTCTTCTGGAACGAATTCTACACCGATATCCCTGCCGTTGCCGAGTTCGAGGCGTGCCCCGAAGCCAAAGCAATGGTGGGCTCCAGCGAGTTCCAGGCGCAGATTCAGCAACTGCGTGCATCCGAACATGTCAACTATCGCGATTTGATGGCTCTGAAACGGACGGTACTCGAAATGCTAGCCCGGCGATTCTTCGAGCGCCGGACGATCCGTTTTTCAGAGTTCCAGCGCTTTCTCGATACGGTTCCGGCACTGGACGACTACGCTTGCTTTCGAGCCGCGGGCGAGCTGCGGGGACAGACGTGGCGCAACTGGGAAGAGCCGGCACGCGCCGGGACACTCACGCCTAACGACTATGAGATCGGAGCCAAACAGTACCATATGTATGTTCAATGGGTCGTGACGGAACAGCTCGAGCGGCTCAGCCGGACGGCCAAGGAGGTGTGGCCCGGCCTGTATCTGGACCTCCCACTCGGTGTTCACGGCAGCAGTTACGATGTTTGGCGTCACGGGGATGCCTTCGCGCTCGCGGCCGCCGGCGGGGCGCCTCCCGATGCTGTCTTTACCTCGGGGCAAAACTGGGGCTTTCCGCCCTTGCATCCGGAGCGCTTGCGAAGACAGCAATACCGATACTTCATTGCCAGCCTCCGGCAACAGTTCCGCTATGCCGGGTTACTTCGCATCGACCACGTCATGGGCCTGCATCGACTGTTTTGGATTCCAGACGGAATGGATGCATCCGACGGAGTGTACGTTCGCTATCACGATGACGAGCTGTACGCGATTCTTTGCCTCGAATCGCACCGGAACAGGGCGGCGGTGGTGGGTGAGAATCTCGGTACCGTACCCGCGAAGGTCAATGCTGCGCTCAAGCGCCGTGGACTCCACGGAATGTACATCGTCGAGTACGAGCTTGCGCTGGGAAAGGACAACTCGCCGCGGTCCGTGCCGGAGAACGCGATCGCCGATCTCAACACTCACGACATGTTCCCGTTCGCGGCATTTCTGCGGGGGCTGGACCTTCGAGACAGGCGGGCGCTGGGTCTGCTAGAAGACGAATCACTGGCAAAGGAGTTGAAGGATCGTGAAGAGTCAGTCCAGTCTCTGGTAGAATTCCTGTGTCGCATGGGTTGCCTGCAGACCGGGCAACAATCGGAGCAGGATGTCATTCGAGGTTGTCTCGACTGGTTGGCCCGGAGTCGAGCGGGGATGGTGCTCATCAACATGGAGAACATCTGGGCGGAAACAAACCCCCAGAACGTTCCAGGGACTCAGCATGAAAGGGCGAACTGGAAGCGCAAGGCACGCTACGGTCTCAGTGACTTTCGCGAGCCCTCCATCGCTGGGTTGCTCGAAACCGTCAATCTCTTGCGAAAATCCAAGAAACATCTGGACTGACGCTCTCACCCGGCTTTCCTGCTCTGGGTCGTCACTACTTCAGCGAGGGCAACGGCTCACATGAGAATTCGCGAGGGTAGTCCGTATCCACTTGGTGCTACCTGGGACGGCGGCGGAGTCAATTTCGCCATTTTCTCGGAGCATGCCACCAAAGTCGAGCTGTGTTTGTTCGATTCCCCGGAAGCAAAGGTCGAGTCGATTCGGCTAGCGTTACCCGAGCGGACCGACATGACTTGGCATGGTTACATACCCGGAGTTCTTCCTGGTCAGCTCTATGGCTACCGGGTGCACGGTCCGCACGATCCGGGCTCAGGACATCGCTTCAATCCCAAGAAAATCCTTCTGGACCCCTATGCGAAAGCCATCGGGCGAACCATTCGCTGGTCCGACGCTCTGTACGGATATCGCATCGGCGACACGGGAGAGGATCTTTCGCTGGATGAACGCGATAGTGCTGGCGGCGCTCCACTGGCGGCCGTGCTGGATACAGCTTTCACCTGGGGTGACGATCGGCCTCCCCGGACACCGTGGCACCAAACAGTCATTTACGAAGTTCACGTCAAGGGCTTCACGAGGCAACATCCGGGTCTCGACGAACGGCAACGCGGGACGTACGCGGCGCTGTGCTCGGACGTGGCCCTCGGGCACCTCAAAAAGCTCGGGGTGACGGCCGTGGAGTTATTGCCGATTCACCACCATGCCTACGACCGCCATCTGGTCGACAGAGGACTCAGTAACTACTGGGGGTACAACTCCCTTGCCTTCTTCGCACCAGAGCCGCGGTACGCGATGGCGAACGGCCCAACAGACAGTGTGCGCGAGTTCAAGACGATGGTTCGGATGCTCCATGCGGCCGGACTCGAGGTGATTCTGGATGTGGTATACAACCACACGGCCGAGGGAGATCAACTGGGACCGACGCTGTCACTGCGCGGCATCGACAATACTTCCTATTATCGCCTGATCGGGGACAATCCTCGCTACTACATGGACTATACGGGCTGTGGAAACACGCTCAACATGGTTCACCCCAGAGTGCTCCAACTCATCATGGACAGCTTGCGGTACTGGGTGCTGGAAATGCATGTGGACGGTTTCCGCTTTGATCTGGCGAGCACGCTGGCGCGGGAACTGCATGAAGTAGACAAGCTTGGCGCCTTTTTCGACATCATTCATCAAGATCCCGTACTCTCCCAGGTCAAGCTCATCGCCGAGCCCTGGGATCTCGGTGAAGGGGGGTACCAGGTCGGCAACTTTCCCGTCGGCTGGACGGAGTGGAACGGCAAGTACCGCGATACCATGCGACACTTCTGGAAAGGAGATCCGGGCACCATCTCCGAGATGGCGACGCGACTGGCCGGCAGCAGTGACCTGTACGAGCAAAGCGGTCGGAGGCCGTATGCCAGCATCAACTTTGTGACCGCTCACGACGGTTTCACGCTTCATGATCTGGTCAGCTTTAATCACAAGCACAACGAAGCCAACGGGGAGGGGAATGCGGACGGGGAGAATCACAACATCAGCTGGAACGGTGGAGTCGAGGGACCCACCGACCAGGTCGCGATTCAGAGGCTGCGGGAAAAGCAAAAGCGAAACTTCATTGCCACGCTGCTGCTGTCGCAAGGTGTTCCGATGATCTGTGGGGGTGACGAAATCGGGCGGACACAGGGGGGCAACAACAACGCCTACTGTCAAGACAACGCCGTGAGCTGGTTTCACTGGGACCTCACACCCAGCCAGCAGGACTTGCTGGAATTCGTCGCCTACATGGTTCACTTGAGGCGGACAAACAGGGTTCTCAGGAGACGAAAATTCTTTCAGGGTCGGAGCATCCGGGGCAAGAGCATCAAGGACATTTCCTGGTATAGCAGCGACGGGAAAGAAATGAGCGACCAGGATTGGAGCTCTAGTTTTATCCTGAGCATGGGGGTTCGGCTGAACGGAGAAGATCTGGACGACCTGGACGAGGACGGGGTTCCCAAGCGCGGCGATACGCTGTTTCTCATGTTCAACGCCCATCATGAATCGCTCTCCTTCGCGCTACCCGAGAAAACACCAGGGGAGCGCTGGGTTCGGCTGGTCGATACCTCCGATTCCGACTGGAGTCGACATCAAATCCTGCGGGACAGTAGCTATCGCCTCAGGGGGCGCTCGATCGCCGTGTTTTCCATGAAGCCCAATCGTAGAAAAAGTGGGGCACAGCTTGAAAATTGAATTTTGGGGAGGTTGCTTCCTGACCCCTCGGGAAGGTCCCGAAATTCAATTTTTCAAGCTGTGACCCCACTTTTTAGCTGTGCCCCCACCTCCTTTTTTGCTATGGATAGGCAAAACGAGCGAAACAAAACGAGCGAAACAGAGCTATGCACTACGTGAGAGATGCAGTGGCGATGGTCAGCGCGAATCCGTATCTGCAGGCCGTCATCATTCTGGTGGCTGCTGCTATTGTGGCAAAGGCAGTCACTTGGTTCCTGGACAGGGGCCTGCTGCGGTTGGCGCGGCGCACGCGAGCCGAAATCGACGATGACGTGATCCGGGCACTGGACCGGCCCGTGTTTTACTCGATCTTTCTGTTCGCATGCCGATGGACCGTTACGCTGGGGATCGTCCCAGAGGCGTTGCAGGAGAATGTCAGCAAGACCCTACTCACACTTCTGATCGCTATTTGGCTCTTCTTCGGCATGCACGTGACCGGCATGTTTCTCGATTGGATGCAGAGCCATCCGAAGCGATTCTCTGCGATTCAACGCGACACGAAACCGATCTTCGACATTGGTCTGAAGATCCTCCTGCTCGGGGGCGCCATCTATCTGCTCCTGGAGGCCTGGGGTGTCAACCCAGCGGGATGGCTGACCTCTGCGGGGGTCGCTGGGATCGTAATAGGTCTCGCGGCCAAGGATTCCCTGGCCAATTTATTTGCCGGAGTCTTCATCCTGGCCGACGCTCCCTACAAGGTGGGGGACTTTGTGGTGATGGCCGACGAGCGGGGTGTCGTGACCCATATCGGGCTTCGTAGTACGCGAATCCTGACCCGCGACGACATCGAGATCACTCTGCCGAACTCCATTATCGCCAATTCAAAAATCATCAACGAAAGCGGCGGCCCGTGGATCAAACATCGGGTTCGTGCCCCGGTCGGGGTGGCCTATGGCTCGGATGTGGATCAGGTCCGTGAGGTGCTGACCCAGGTCGCTCTCGAAAATGAAAAAGTCTGCCGGGACCCCGAGCCACGCGTACGTTTTCGCGGATTCGGGGACTCCTCCTTGAATTTCGACTTGCTTTGCTGGATCGAGAATCCCCAAGACCGGGGGTTGACGCTCGACATGCTTTTTACCGCAACCTACAAGTCTCTCGCGCAGGCTGGAATCGAGATTCCCTTTCCCAAGCGTGATGTCTATATCAAGCAGATACCCCCGGGGCTGACGGCGAAGGAGGGAAGATGACCCTCGACGGCTGGATCTTTTACGGGAACGACCTGCAGGCATGGATCATCGCCCTGACTTTGTTTTTTGTCGTTGTTGCAGTGCTCGCGGGTGCGAAGCGCATTCTGGGCAACAAGCTGATCGACCTCGCCCGGGGGACGAAAAACCATCTGGATGATCTCTTCGCCGATTTGATTCCCAAGACGCGCCTGTACTTCTTCGTGGCCCTTGCCCTCAATGCCGCTTCGATACCGCTGGAGCTACCGGACCGCGCCCTGAGCCTGATTCATGGCTTTGCAATTGTTGCGGGCCTGGTGCAGGTGGCCGTGTGGGCCATGGGAATCGTCGCCTGGGTGGTGCAGCACTATGTCCGGCTCGAGCTTGGCGAGTCCGAAGCGCACGTGGCTACCACAGCGGCCCTGACCTTCATGGGCAAGGTGATCGTCTGGACAGTGGTGCTTTTGCTGGCGCTGGAGAATCTCGGGGTGGACGTCACGACCCTGATCGCGGGTCTCGGAGTCGGAGGCATCGCGGTTGCCTTGGCTGCGCAGAACATACTCGGCGATCTGTTTGCATCCCTGAGCATCATGCTCGACAAGCCGTTCGTGGTGGGCGATTTCATTATTGTGGGGGACCTGCTGGGGACCGTCGAGTACATCGGGCTCAAAAGCACGCGGGTACGGAGCCTACACGGCGAGCAGCTGGTGTTTTCGAATGGCGATCTTCTTGCCAGTAGAATTCGTAACTACAAGAGGATGCAAGAGCGCCGGATCGTCTTTTCGTTTGGCGTGACCTACGAGACGCCGTATGAGAAGTTGGCCGCGATCCCCTTCACGGTCCGGAAAGTAATCGAATCGATCGAAGATACTCGCTTTGATCGGGCCCACTTCAAGGAATATGGGGAATCCTCACTCAATTTCGAGGTCGTCTACTACATGCGGGTGCCGGACTACAATGCCTACATGGACACCCAGCAGATCATCAATCTCGAGCTCTATCGCCGGTTCGAATCCGAAGGAATCAGTTTCGCCTATCCAACCCGCACAGTTCACCTCCAACAGCCGGTGCGACCGCCGCAACAAGGTAGCCTCCCTTCAACCCGTGGATTCGAACGGCCAGAATACCGGAATCAACCAGGTCGAGAGAACCCAGAGTAGTAGATTCAAAGGAGTGCCCACACGCAGGAAGTCCGAAAAGCGATATTGCCCAGGGCCGTAGATCAGAGTGTTGGTCTGATAGCCGACCGGCGTCATGAAGCTGGCAGAGGCGGCAAAGGTGACCGCCATCAAGAACGGACGGGCATCCAGCTGGAGCGATTCCGCGGCCACGATGGCAATCGGCGCCAAAAGGGCTGCGGTCGCGACGTTCGACATGACATTGGTGAGGAGTGTGCTGAGCAGATAAAACGCCGACACCATGGCGAGAGGTCCCCACACTCCGACGGTGGAAATAATCACTTGAGACAGAACCTCCGCTGCCCCGGTTTTTTCCAGCGCCAGACCGAGGGTCAGCACTCCGGCGAGAAGGAAAATCACCTGCCACTGGATCGATTCATAGGCCTCTTCCAGGCTGATGCAACGCGTCAGTACGAGAAGCACGCAGCCGATGATCGACGTCACCACAATGGGTTGTATCTCCAGCGCCGCCAGGCTCACCACGCTGGTCAGGATGAGCAACGCGGGGACGATCTTGTCCCGGCGGTAGTGGGGAAGGCCCACTTCCGAAACAATGACGAATGCCGGGTTCCTTTTTAGCTCGTCCAGATGGTCTCTCTGGGCCTCGATCAAGAGAACGTCACCGGCCTGCAGGCGTGTCACGCCAAGGTTTTCGTGCATGACGACACCTCGATGACGGATCGCGAGGGCGGTCGCGCCAAAAACATTGCGGAACTTGATATTCTTCAGCGACTTGTCCACCAGCATGGAGTTGGGCGCGACCACCGCCTCCACCAGAACGGCACGTTCGGATTCCAGTTCGGTGTCCCGCCAGCGCGCGTGCGGCTTGAGTATGACGCCTTCCCGCTCCTGCATCTTCTGAATCTCGTCGACGCTGCATCTCACTCTCAAAACATCATGGGCGCGGAGGATCGTATCCGGCGTCGGCACACGAACCGGATCTCCTTCTCGATGAATTTCGATGACGTCTATATCGAGATCGTGAACGAGTGGCGATTGCTTCAATGGTTGGCCTGCCGACTTCGCTTCCGGCAAGAGAACGATCTCGGTCAGGTACTTCCTCATGCCGAACTCTTGCGTCAGATCGAGTGTTGTCCGGCGAGTGGGAATCCACCGCACACCAACGGTAAACATGTAGAGGACCCCGACGCCGAAGAAGATGAGGCCGAGGGGTGTGAACTCGAACATGCCGAAGGGTTCCTGGCCGTGTCTTTCGACGATCGAACTCGCCAGGACGTTGGTCGAGGTCCCGATCAGAGTACATACTCCACCGAACATGGAGGCGAACGAGAGCGGCATCAGGAGCTTCGAGGGACTCACATGAATCTGGCGCGCAACGCCGATCACGATGGGCATGAAAATGGCGACAGCCGCCGTATTGTTGATAAATGCGGAAAGGGTTCCGACTCCGACCATAATGGTCAGCAAGGCCAAGAAAAAGTTCTTTTCCGCGAGAACTGTCAGACCGGCTCCAACGACGTTTACCGCTCCTGTCCTGAACAGGCCGGCACTGAGGATGAACATGGCAGCGACTGTCACCGTCGCGGTATTGCTGAACCCGGAGATGCCGTCTTCCGGAGCGAGGATTCCGGAGCCCAACAGCGTGGCCATCACGATGAGGGCGACGAGGTCGACTCTCAACTTTTCCGTGGCAAACAGTACCATCGCCGCCAGCATGATCGTGACCACGATGCCGATGTCTAAGGTCATGGATTACTCTATCCGCAACGGTTGGCGGCCTTTGCTGTCCAGGCGGTGTGGACTGGAACCCCAAAAGCCGACGATTACCACTCGAGTAGTGGCCCATGGCTCCGGAGCGCATATGCTCGGTGAGTAAGCCGGGCCAGCAGGCCCGACCATTATAGCGTGAAGACTTGCCGTGGGAAACGCAGACTGGCGAGTGGCGGTCCTGCGCCGATTCGACGAGGCCTGTCTGTGGTTGATCGTCTCTGCGCAAGGCTTATAATCGGTGATTGTATCCGGCGACCCCAGATGTCCGCTGTTCGGTGAGGAAGGGGTCCCGGGAATGTGGCAGGAGGCCCCATGGGTAAAAATAGTCGGATGATGGTCGGGATTGATTTGGGGGGTACCAGCATGATGCTGGTCGTCATGGATTCCAACGGGAACATCGTCATCGACAAGAAGCGATCGACTCGTCCTGAGCTCGGGAAGGACGGCGTCACCGCGCGTATCGCGCAGACGCTGGAAAGACTACTCCAGGATCTGGGGAGCGATGCCAAACGCGTGGAGGGGGTCTGCATCGGCGCCCCCGGTGCGATCGATCCCAAGAAGGGCATCGTCTACCGCGCACCGAATCTGGGTTGGACGAAGTACCCGTTGGCCCGGAGGCTGCGCAAGCTGTGCGAACTTCCCGTCATCGTGGACAACGATGTCAACGCCGGGGCGGTGGGGGAGTACTTCCTGGGTGCCGGACGAGGAACGAGGAATCTCGTCGCGCTGTTTGTCGGGACCGGGATCGGGGGTGGAATCATCATCAACGGCAAGTTGTACTATGGCAGCGCGGGTGGAGCGGGTGAAGTGGGACATATGAAGATTCTCGCGAACGGTCCGGTCTGCGGCTGCGGCCGACGCGGTTGCGCGGAAGCCCTGGCCAGTCGAACCGCCATGGAGAGGATCCTCAACGAAGCCGTTCAAAGCGGCCGTGAGAGCGCGGTTCCCGGGATCATGAAGGATCTCGGAAGAGACCGAATGACAAGCCGGATCATCTCGGAGGCCTTGAAGAAAGAGGATTCGCTGATGAAAGAGGTCCTCTCGGGCGCACAGGAGCACTTGGGTCTTCTGGTTGCCAGTATCGCGAACTTTCTGGATCCCGAGTGCATCGTCGTCGGCGGAGGCATTGTGGGCCGGTTGGGAGAAGTGTTTCTAGCCCCGATCCGCGAAACGGCCGTCAAGCACTTCCTGTATCCGGAAAACGCCGAGCGGATTCGGATCGTCGCATCGGTGCTGAAAGACCATGCCGGCGCCGCCGGCGCCGCTGTGCTGGCATGGAATCGGCTGGCGAAGGGAAAGCTGGATATTCAGCTCGACTAACAGTCTTGAGCCCAAGCAACCGGTTGCCTCGCCCGTATGTCGCTGATAGCTTGGAACCAAAGGTGGAGTTTTAGGTGAAAGTCATTGTCATTGGAATGGGAGAAGTGGGCAAACACATCGCGAAGGTGCTGGTTTCCGAGAATCATGACGTGACCATCGTAGATCGGAATGCCCAGCAGCTGGCAAGGGCAGAGCAGCAAATGGACGTGATGTCTTTCCGGGGCCACGGTGCGAGCCTGAGGGTACTGGAGCAGACACGGGTGGCAACCGCGGATCTCGCGATCGCGGTAACCAACAACGACGAGGTCAACATGCTGGCTGCCTTGACCGCCAAGAAAAAGGGCGCCCGGCGGGTCGTCGGCCGTGTGAAAAGGCAAGATCTCTTCGATGAGCGGGGCCAAGCTTCCTACAAGGCGCTGGTTGGAATCGATCTGGTCATCAACGAGCAGGTGTTGACCGCGATCGAGATTCAGCGCTTGATAAAGACCATGGGCGCCATTGCTGTAGAGTACTTTGCCGATAACCGCGTTGAAATGATCCAGCTTCCCGTCGGCGAGAACCTCGATTTTCTCGACAAGCCACTGCGCGAGGTCGAGTTACCAAACAACTGCGTCGTGGCGGGAATCCTTCGAGGGGGGGATCGTTTGATTGTCCCGGGCGGTGAAGACTCGATCCAGCAAGGGGATGAGGTCTTCTTGATCGGTACCCTCGAAAGCATTCCCTCCGTGGAGAAGCTTTTCGGAAGGGTCGATCAGAGAAGCGGCCGGAAGGTGATCATCGTCGGCGGCGGCGAGTTCGGATTCGCCGTCGCCGAATTGCTCGAGGACGACGGCGTGGATGTGGTGCTCCTGGATAGCGACAAGGCGCGTTGCATCGAACTTGCCAAGAGGCTGGACCACACGGTGATCATCCACGGCGATGGAACCGACCTCGCCCTGCTGCGGGAGGAAAAAGTGGAGAACTGTGACGTGTTTGTGGCGGTGAGTGGCGACGATGAAGCCAATCTCATGTCGAGTTTGCTGGCCAAGCACCTGGGCGCCAACAAGACCGTGGCGTTGGTGAACAAGCCGGATTACGCAGAGCTCTACGAAGCGCTTGGGGTCGATGCGACCATCAGTCCCCGTTTGTTCGCCGCCAAGCGGGTCCTGAAGTACGTCCGTCAAGGGGAAGTGGTCTCGGTGACACGCTTCGGGGAAGGAAAGGCCGAGATCCTCGAGATTGTCCCCGCTGAAGGGAGCCGCATTGTCAACAAGGCCCTCAAGGATGTGGACTTTCCCAAGGGGGCCATTGTCACGGCGGTTTCCAACGAAGGGGAGGCATTCGTTCCGAGAGGGGACGATCGGATCGCTGCGGGAAGCGTGGTGGTTGTCTTCACCGTTCCGAAGGCTCGACCTGCAGTTGAGAAGTTGTTTCGCAAGGGTTTGTTTTCTTTTTGAAGCCCGTTTCGAAAGAGCAGGCGGGTTGGCCGCCGGGTCGAGTGAGTGTCACCCTATCCCTCAGGCTGGGAGCCTATGAGCTACCGAAGCATCGCCAGACTCCTTGGCATTTTGTTGATTCTGTTGGCGATGTTTATGGCCTCTTCGATCGGATGGAGTATCCACTACGGTGAAAGCCAAACGACCTGGGCTTTTGCGGTTTCATCGAGCGTGACACTGCTGTCGGGCATCGGACTTTATCTTCGAGGGCGCAAGATCAAAGGCAGCATCGGGCGCCGCGAGGCTCTGTTCGCCGTCACTGCAGCCTGGCTCCTGCTGGGCGTATTCGGCGCTCTTCCTTACGTGTTGGACGGGGCCTTCAGTGACTTCTCCGATGCCTTTTTCGAGTCCATTTCTGGATTTACCACAACAGGCTCCACTGTTCTGACGGACGTCGAGTCTCTTTCCCGGGGACTCCACTACTGGCGAACCTTGACCCATTGGCTCGGGGGGATGGGGATCATTGTCCTTTTCATCGCCGTCTTTCCCCAGTTGGGCGTCGGGGCCAAGCATCTCTTCCGTTCAGAGGTCCCCGGGCCGATCACTGAAGGACTGAAGCCTAAGATCCGCGAGACCGCCTCCACCTTGTGGAAAATCTACATCACGCTGACGCTGGTGGAGTGCGGTCTGTTGCACCTGGCGGGCATGAGTGTCTTTGATGCTCTCTGTCATTCGTTTTCCACCATGTCGACCGGAGGGTTCTCCACCAAGAATGCGAGTATCGCCCACTTTGATAGCCTCGCGATCGAGCTCATTGTTTCGGTGTTCATGTTCATCGCAGGTATCAACTTCGCGCTGTACTATGGGCTGTTTCGAGGAAACCTCCGAGCCCTGTTGCGGGATTCGGAGCTCCGCGTCTATCTCACCGTGATCGGGCTCGTGACGCTGGCCATCACACTCAGCATTGTGGCTATCCATCCAAACATTTTCGCCGGTCTGCGATACGCCCTGTTTCAGGTTTTGGCCATTGTCACCACAACGGGTTTCAGTACCGACAATTTCGACCTGTACCCTCCTTTTTCCAAGCTGCTGCTCGTGACCCTGATGTTCGTGGGTGGGTGCGCGGGCTCGACAGCCGGAGGAATGAAGATTTCTCGGGTCATGGTGCTCTCCAAAGCGACCTTCATCGAGATCTACAGGATCTTCAGGCCGCAGGCGGTCAAGACGGTGAAGATCGGAAAGGCGGTGATGCCGGACGAGATAACCAAGTCCATCTTCGGATTTTTTGCCTTGGCCATTTTTGTCGCCGTCCTGGGGTCCATCTTCCTCGGGTTGCTCGGACTCGATGTCGTGACCGCGTCGACCGCGGTCGTGGCCGCGCTGTTCAATATCGGCCCGGGCTTGGCGAAGGTCGGGTCGATCGAGAACTTCGCTTTTATCCCGGTCACGGGCAAGCTGTTTTTGGCGGGCTGCATGATCCTGGGGCGGCTCGAGTTCTACACGGTTCTGGTTCTGTTCGTGCCGGACTTCTGGAAGAAGTAGCGAGGCGCCGGGCCCGCCCGGCGCGCTTTCCGCCAACCGCTTACCGCTCTCCGCTCGTTGTGGTTAGGGGTTGGGACAGACATGATTTATGAGAATCTTGGTTGCGGGGGGGACAGGGTTCATCGGATCCCATGTCGTCGGGGAACTGCTCCGGATGGATCCAACCTGGAAAGTACGCGTGCTCACTCGGCGGCTGCTGCCTGGCAATCCGTGGGGTGCGAGGGTGGACCTGGCCCAGGCCAACGTCGTTTACGCAAATAGCCTCAGCGATGCGACGGCCGGTGTCAACGTCGTGGTTCATTGTGTCCGGTTTCCCAACTACCCAATAGAGAACCCCGACAAGGGATGGACGTACCGGAAAGTCGAGGTCGAAGGGACGCGAAATCTGATTGCGGCGAGCCGGCGAGCCGGGGTCGATCGCTTCGTTTATCTGAGCACCGCCGGGGCCGACCGGGAACGGGCCGAACCATGGTTTCGTGCCAAGGGTGTGGCGGAACGGGCGGTGCAGGAAAGCGGTATCCCTTCGGTGATCTTGCAACCCTGCTGGGTCTACGGTCCGGGAGACCGAAAGCTCGACCGTCTCCTCCGCTTGATCCGCCATCTGCCGTTTGTTCCGGTGATTGGAGATGGAAGAGACAGAATACGTCCCGTGAGTGTGTCCGATGTGGTTGCAATGATCGCGGCATCCATTCAGCGGCCGGCCGCGGCGGACGGTGTCTTCGAAGTGGGCGGCCCGGAAGAACTCGCGATCGATGAGGTGCTGTGTGTTTTGCAGCGTCTCCTGGGGAAGAATCGTTCACTCGTGCACATTCCTGTCTCCGTGGCCAAGACCGCGGCGGGCTTCGCATCGATGTTGCCCTCTTCGCCCTGGTCGCCCGCCGCCGTCGATTTCATGCTGTCGGCCGTGGCAATTGATCCCCGGCCCGCGGAACGCTTCCTGGGCAGACCCTTCGCCGACCTGGAGACAGGAGTGAGAAGGATCCTGACTTCCGGGAAAACCCATCGGCACGCTTGAACGGGTTGGAAGCTACCAGTATCTCAAGGCATAGAACAGAAGCTTCTGGTACTCCTGTAGCAAGGTCTTGCTATCAAGCCTTCTGGTCCACCAGCGATCGGGGTCGAAGTCGAAACGCGGTCCACCCGGACGGATGCGAACATCGTAGCCGCCTCTCCCCATCACCCTGCGAAAAAGGAGCCGGCTACGGCGGGAGTGATAATTCGAGGTGACCACGATCAGGCTCTCCAGCCTTCTCGCTTTAAAGTGATTCACCAGAGTTTCCGCTTCCGAAAAAGTACCCTCGTTGTAACCTTCCAGAACCTCGATCGCGCCTCGTGGTACACCCAGTGACTCCAGTACCGACACGGCCTTCTCCCCGCTTGTGAGCTCCTCGATTCCATATTCGCGCAACGCGTGTACCCGATGCGGATAGCTCCCGCGCGTGATGAGAATCCTCGGCGCCCACCCTTGAAAGAAAAGCTCGGAAGCCTTCCGTCCCCGCCCGGCTGGATCCCCTCCGAGGATGGCAATGGCATCGCTCTTCTCGGAGACAACGAGATACCGTCCCACGTGCTCGAGGATGGGTTGACGCGACACGAACGCGACGCATCCTCCCGCGAGAAAAAAGATCAAAAGGTAGCGCAGGGCTCTTGGCTTGTTCCTACGCTTGCTTCGAGACATGTTTCTGCTCGCCTTTCACTTGGCAGTTTCCGGGAACATTCCGAGTTGACCGCGCACGGGTCGACTGAATTGATCCGTGGAGAGCGAAATAGGTTCTTCGTTCAAGTCGTGGTATCCGCATCCGTCCCGACGATAGATCAACCTCTATTGTATCCCACATCCTGATTCAAGGCTCGAGCCGTTGCAGTGCTTCCCGCGCTTCGGCGTCACGGGGATACCACTCGAGGAGTTGCCGATATGCCGCGATTGCCTGCTCTCTCTCTCCGCGTGTTTCTCGAAGTAAGGCCAGACGGCGGAGCGCGGCCGTTCCGCCCGTCGTCCGAGGTGCCTGGCGTGCCACCTCTGCAAAGGCAGCAGCGGCGTTACCATCGTTCCCCAGCGCTTCATAGGACTGGCCGAGCGTGAACCAGGCCGCCGGATCTTCGAATCGGATCTCCAATGCCTTTCGCGCGTGGACAACGGCACCCCGGGGGTCTCTTTTCTCATTTAGCAGGATCGTGGCGTAGTTGGACTGGACGAGAGAGCTGTCGGGAGACACCCGTACCGCACTGTCGAAGAGGCGAAAATGGTCCTGCCAATCGTGATTGCGATTGATGGTGCGGATCCCGTATCCCGCCAGTAAAACAACCGTCAAAATTGAAGCCGTCGTCCGCCATCGTCCGGGAAATGCCTGGATCAGTAGGTACGCCACGGCACAACTGAATCCGAGGGACGGGAAGTAAAGCAGGCGCTCGGCCATGATGGTCCCGATCGGTCGTACCCAGTTGGAAGTCAGCAGAAATGTGCAAAAGAACTGCATGCCGCAGAAAAAAAGAAACGGCGATCGGCGCGCCGCGCGAGCTAACCCGACTACGACTCCAAGCAGAAGCAGCAAAGGAAGGAGAGCCTCCGCGGAGCCGATGCTGGTGACGGCGGGAATCTGGTTATAGGAGTAGTCTGCGGATAGGTTCAATGGAAAAAGGAGAAGCCAGACGTAGCGGGCGAAGACATAAGTAGCGGTGAGGAACCGGACCCATGCGCCCTCGCCGGCCAACGGGTTCGAGCTTGGATTGATATACAGAGGAGCCAATCCCCCCAGGACCCAGTAGCGCAGCCCAAGGGAAGCAGCCAACACCAGCGCGTAGGCCAGGTAAACCCAAAGGATCCGGGGCATCGGGAACCGACCGGAGAGTTTGCCACGCTCCCCGGTACTGCGGACGTAATCGGTCAGTGGTAGCAGTGCGACAAAGCTGTACGCACTTTCCTTGGTGAGTGTGGCCAAGAAAAACGATACCAGCGAAAGTACGAGCCACGCCACGCCCTTCGATTTCCTGCGGTAGCAACCGTATCCCCACCACGCAGCGAGGAGCAGAAGGGCCGATAGCGACTCCGTCCGCCCCACGATCGAAGCAACTCCTTCTGTCCGAATCGGGTGCAGGACGAACAGCAGAGCGCTGAGAAAGGCGAGGCCACGCCGTTGAAACAGCAGTTCCACCAGAAGGAAGACGAGCAGTCCATTGACCGCATGGATCATAACGTTGAACACGTGGTACCCTTCCGGATTCTCTCCGGAAATGGCGTGGTTCAACGCGTAGGTCCACATTGCAAACAGTCGATAGAGGCCACCGCGGGTTTCGACAGCTTGCCAGTAGTGGCCTCCAAATATTTCTTTCAGGTGGGCCCAGTCGAGCCCGTGGATGCTCGCGTTTCCTTCGATGAGGACGGTGTCGTCAAAAACGAAGCCTCCCGACAACGAGTTCAAATAGACAAAAAAGGCGACGATGACGATGAGAGCCATCATCAGAACACGCGGGAGCTCGAGCAACCCGGGCAGGGTTGCCTGCTTTTTCTGCGCCGAACCGTTTCGTTTTCTTTTCTTTCTCACATGGATACCATAATGATGTTGGCCCGGAGGGGCAAAACGAAAATAGCCGAGCGATTCACCCTGAGCGCCGAGGAACGGATCCTTGAGCGCCCCGCGATTCTTCGTTGGGAGGCATAAAACAAGATGTTCGTACCCGAGAGGCACAGCGAAGGTAGCCCACGGATTCATCTCTGGGTGCGGACCCTCGAGCTCTCCGGGCTCTTGCTGGTCGCCGGGTGGGTTTTCGCGGAGTGCTGGAACCATCCTTTTCATTTCGATGATGCGCTGTTTTTGCAGAGTCCCCAGGTCACCGACCCTGGGGATCCGTGGTATATGCTGCGGCCCAGCCAGTCGCGTCCACTGACCTATCTGACTTTTTATGCGAACTATCGCTTCGGAGGAGCAAATCCGCGCGGATACCATCTGGTCAACTGGATGATTCATCTGACCAATGTGGCGCTCGTTTACGGTTTAGTCCTTCTGCTCGCCCGGCGATTCCCTGGCACAATCGCCGGGCGCTTGGGCCGCTGGCTTCCGTTGATAGCCGCGGGTGTGTTTGCGCTGCATCCAGTCCAGAGTGAGGCGGTCAACTACGTCTATCAGCGCTCGACGCTACTGGCGACGTTGTTTGTTTTGGCATCGCTTCTCACCTTTCTCTGGAGCGAGCGAATCAACCGCCGGTGGCTCGCATATCCGTGGGTCGTCGGCTTCTGGCTCCTGGCTGTGGCGAGCAAAGAATCGGCCCTTGTCCTTCCCCTGGTATTTGTTGTCTATCTGTGGGCACACAGTCCGGATCGGCCTTCGCTGAAGCGGTCCATCGGTAAAGTTCGTGGACTACTGGTTTTCATGGTAGGGCTCGCGGCGGGTGGTGCGGGCTGGTCGCTTTACAATCTAGCTGCCTCCGACGAGAAGACACTGGGATTCGGTACCGAGGAGTGGGGATCAGGGAGTTATTTGGTGGGACAGATATCGGTGGCCGTTACCTACCTTCGGTTCATCATGTGGCCGGCCGGCCACTCGATCGACCACGACCCCGAGTACCATGGTCTCGGATCTTGGGTCTTTTGGGCGTCACTGCTGCTTCTCTCGATGTTGGTTGCATGGGCCCTTAGACTCAAACGCATACAGCCTACAGCCTCCTTTTTGATTCTATCGTTCTTTGCTTTGCTGGCTCCGACCTCGAGCATCATCCCGAGCGCGGACGCCATGTTCGAGCATCGTCTCTACCTCCCGATGGTCGCAGGGTCCGCGGCGCTTGCGTGGTGCTATGCCCTTCTGGCGGGACGCATGGTTCAGGGTCGCAAATGGCGAACTTTGGTGGTGCTCGTGCCAGCAATTGCCGCTGGGATCCTCTATTCCGCAAGGTCACGTGAACGTACTTGGCTCTGGCGAGACAATGTTGGTTTGTGGGAAGAGGCAGCGGAGGTCGCGCCGGCAAAGGCGCGAGTTCACTACAATCTCGGGGTATCGTATCTGGGTGTCGATCCTGCTCGTGCCCGCGCCGAGTTCTTGAAAACAATCGAGCTGAAGCCGGACCACGGCCCGGCACTCTACAATATGGGTTGGCTCGAGCAGCGCCAGGCCCGGCGCCAGAGTGCGGAGATCTACTACCGACAGGCATTGGAGGCGGATCCCGGCTATTGGCAGGTGCATCAGAGCCTGGGGAATATAGCGGTCGTCTCCGGTCGAGTGGACGAGGCCATTCGCGAGTTCGAAGCGACTGCCCGTATCAAGAAGGACTACTGGCCCGCATTCCCGACCCTGGCAACGTTGTACCTAAGAAAGGGGAACCTGGTAGGGGCGAGACGCGCGCTCGAGCGATTGCGATCGCTGCGTCCTGAGCTCATCGAGGGGCGCTATCTGGTTTCGACCCTGCTGGTCGCGGAGCGGCGACTTGCCGAGGCCGAGGACGAGTTGCGAGCACTGGAGATCGCGGACCAAGAAGGCAACTACAAACGGCAAATCAAGGAACTCCGCCAGGCGATCCAGCTTCAAAAGGAACCCGGCGTAAAATAACGAATCTAGCTTTTTTCAGGCTCCCGTCAGCTGTACGATGATCTCCCGTTTTCGTGGACGATTGTCGAAATCGATCAGGATGATCTGCTGCCAGGTGCCGATCATGAGTTGCCCCTCGTGGAAGGGAGCAACCAGAGAACACCCGAGCAAGGAAGCCCGAACGTGAGAGTGTCCGTTTCCGTCGTGCCAGGTGTCCTCATGGAAGTAGTGCGCGCCCTGGGGAGCGAGTTTTTCGAACAGAGCTGGCAGGTCTTTGAGCAGCCCCGGTTCGTATTCGACCGTTGTGATACCTGCCGTGGAGCCGGACACGAAGATCAGGGCCTGTCCCTCCGTCAGTTCGTGTCTCTCAAGGATCGTGGAGACATCGCGAGTGAGATCGATGATGTCCGTATCGCCACGCGTAGAAACAGAAATCTTGTCCGTGATGATTCTCATTTTCTCCATCTCCATATCTCCATAGTGAGGAAGACAGTTCGGAATCGCGAGCCCTCTGGCTGGTACGGCCGAGCCGTCGATGCACATGGCCATGCTCGGCCACCTCGGACGGCCATGTGCTGGTTTCCTAGGGTTGTGCTGCTGTCAACGGAGGAAGAAGCCGAGCGCCCCGCCTGGACAATAGGCATTTGCTCGCGACACCCGCATTCACTATCCTATCAGATATGGTTCATGATCAACGAGGACATCCATGGAAGATGCGACAGAAAACTTGGCGAAAACGCCGGGTAGTGATGGTTTGCCGGCCAGTACCACCCTCATCGAGGTAGCGGGCAAAACAGTCTACCTTGTCGGGACGGCGCACGTATCACGACAGAGCGTTGAGGACGTCAGAAAGACGATCGAGCAAGTGCGGCCAGATACCGTCTGTGTAGAACTTTGCCAGTCACGCTATGCCAACATCACGAACCGCGAGCAATGGCGGAAAACGAACGTGGTGCGGATTATCCGCGACGGCAAAGCGATGCTCTTGCTGACCTCTCTGATCATGACGTCGTTTCAAAGAAGAATAGGCAAGGAGCTCGGCGTGATGCCCGGGGCGGAGATGGTCGAAGCCATCGAGCAAGCCAAGAAACACGATCTCCGACTCTCCCTGGTCGACCGTGAGGTTCAAGTCACACTCAAGCGAACCTGGGGGCGGCTCGGCCTCGGAAACAAGCTCAAGATGGTTTTTCAGCTCGTCGCCAGCCTGTTCGTGGTGGACCGGGTTGATCCAAAGATGATCGAGGAGATCAAGCAGGGGGAGAAACTCACCGACATGCTCGACATGCTCGCTCGCGAGTTTCCACTGGTGAAGGATACCTTGATAGACGAGAGGGATGTCTTCCTAGCCCAGAAGATCAGGGACACAGAGGGAAAAAAAATCGTCGCCGTCGTCGGAGCCGGGCACGTTCCGGGAATCCTCGAGGAGATACAAAAAGAGACTTCACTGGAGCCGTATTTGGCCATTCCCAAGCCTTCCCTGTGGCCGCAGCTGATGAAATGGGGCATCCCAGCGCTCATCGTCTCACTGCTGGTCTATGGATTCTATACGGCGGGGGTCGAGCACTCGATCGGCTCGATCTATATCTGGGTTCTTGTCAATGGCGTACTTTCGGCGCTCGGGGCCGCGCTGGCACTGGGTCATCCCATCACGGTCACGTCCGCCTTTTTTGCGGCGCCTCTGACGAGTCTCAACCCGATGATCGCAGCCGGTTGGGTTGCGGGTTTGGTTCAGGCGTTCATCAAAAAGCCGACGGTCGAAGATCTGGAGAACCTCCCTGAGGCGATCACCAGCGTGCGCGGTTTCTGGCAAAATTCCGTCAGTCGAATTCTCCTCGTGGTGGCGCTTTCCAATTTGGGTAGCTCGCTGGGAACGTTTATTTCCACGGGCTGGATTGCTGCTAGATTGGTGTAGGGACAGCTATCAGCTATCAGCTGTCAGCTTTCTGGTCGGATGATGCTTGCAATGATACGGAAAACGTATTTGAGAATAGGGGAACCAGACGGTTTCCGATTGCTAGGGAGTCTTGCATGACACCGCCGGGTTTTGATCTTTCCGATCCGGACGCCGTCTCTTTTTGTCCTTCCTGCGAGGCAGGGTACGGTCCCCGCGTAACCCGTTGCCCCTACTGCGAGGAAGATCTCGTGGCTCGTTCCACCATTGAGGGGCAGCTGCAGCAAGGAGCTCGAGAAAGGGAAGATCAGAAACAGCGTGACCGGCAGCCCCTCGTCTTGCTATGCCGGGTCGTGGATCGCGTCCAGGTCGCCATCCTGAAACAGCGCCTGGATGAAACCGGTATCCCCTACGCAACCCGAGAGCGGGACGCGTTGACGATTCCCTTTACCGGACTTCCGGGACCGGTTGAAATATTGGTGGCCGAATCGGACCTGAATCGCGCGCAATGGGCTTGCCATGACCTGAAAATCGACGACCCAGAGGATAGCTAGCGCGGAGCTTCGTTCCTTTGTTACCATTTTTTTCTGCCACTTTTGCCAAACAACCAGCGGACGGCGCTGGCCAGACGCGGATAGCCGAAAGCGGAACGCTGCCGGCTAGCGTCTCTACACCAGTCGTGGATCAACCAGGCCCAGACCGGCAGGTATTCCAACCATACGACGCCGCTGTCGAAAAGTTCGACTTGACCCAGAGCCTTGAAATGAAACCGCAGGTAGTACAGAGACAGCAGCACGCTCAGTAGCAATAGAGGCGGTCGGGGATGCATGGCGAGGAAGGGCAAGACCCACCAGTAGTACCAGGGGAATTGCGCAGGACTCAGAAAAAATAGCGCCGAGAGGATTAGAAGAGCGCTTTCCGTGACTGGCCGCGGTCGCTTCGAAAGCACCCAGTAGCTCCAGAGGCAGAGAACCAACCCGGCCGTCCCACGGGCCCAGGTCTGGCTATCGGTCATGATCGCAATGCCCAGACCCTCTCCGGTCAGCGCATTGAGGATGTCCCGGAACGCTTCGATACCCCACAGCAACGCCATGAATAGAGCGTCGTTCATCTCCCAGCTTCGCGCGTATGCGGTAAACCCCGATGAGGAGTCAAATCCGCTCTGATAAACGGGATAAAACATCAACGCCACGATCACTGAAAAGACGCCGAGGGTCGCGAGAACCGTTTTCCTGCCGTCCCGCCTGCTCCACAGTGGTTGCAACAAGACCGGCAGGAGCACGACCGGCCAGATCTTGACTCCCGTCGCCAACCCGAGAGTCGCCACGGCCCAAAGGGAACGTCCCCGCAAAGACAACAGTATGGCGCCCAAAACGAAGGGCACGGCCAGACCATCCATATGGGCCGAGTTGTAGCCCTCCTTGGTTATGAGAGGATTCCACCAGTAAATCGTTAGCCATAGTGGTGAGAGACGGAGCGTCTTCAAGATAAGCGTCAGGAGCACGAACGTGACCAGGTCAAAGCCCAGGATTACCATACGCCAGGCGATCAATGACCAGGGCTCTATCCAGTGAGCTAGGGCAAAGGCAACCTAGGCCAAGGGAGGATAGATGGTGCGCAGGTGAGCGTGATTGACCTTGGAAACAATCCCGTTGGAGCGGCGAGCGAGCTTGCGATAGGGCTCGTCTTTTTTCCCGTTTCTTCCAATAGGTCCCTCTTCGCTGCTCTCCCGAAGAACCTCCTCCGGCGCCAGGCGAAAGGGATTCAGACCGTGCGCCGATACCCCGCCATCCCACAGATATCGATAGTAGTCGTCTTCTTGAATGGGTGTGGATGGGAGCAGTAGGATTCGAAGCGAGATTCCAACCAGAGCGATCAGTACGAGATCTATTCGGGGCCGAGAGTCGCCGAACCTTTCGGGAGTGAGGGGTTGCTGGCTGCGCCCGCTGCCACAAAGCTGATGGACGGCGGCAAGGTAACAGCCGCCAGCGGCGAGCCAAAGGCACGTCATCCACACGATCGGTCTCGAAGCCAAAGCTACATCCGAGCCGAAGTGCGGTGACTCCCTGGCCAGGAGAACGTGGGCAGCGACCAACAGGAAGGTGGGGATCACCCAGGGTAGAGTGTTGCGCTGTGTCATGGTTTGCGCTAACCGCTTACCGTCGTTCGCTAAGCGCTATCCGCTAACCGCGGGACGCGAACGGTAGCGTAGATGGCTAAGGGGTGACGGCTCTTAAGTAACTGCTCGCGGATCTGCTGCTATGCGTGTAACTTAGCAAATCGTCAAAAACCACGGTTTTTCCGGTGCGCTGCGCAGTTACGTTCCCAAGCGACTGGCGCGTTGCGCCAGTCAGGGCTGACAGCTGATAGCTATTTTCATTGGAACCCCGCTCGAAACATTACCGTAGTACTGTTTTGGTTGCACAGAATCAAGAAGGGCCGACCGCCAACCTTCAATCCGGAATTGGAAATCACGAGCAAGGAGCAAGATTATGAGCAAGATGCAAGCACGAAGCGTGGCCTCCATGGCACTGACGATGTTCCTTCTGGGAGTCACGGCCCTCGCCGAAACCAAGGGATCCGTCTCCGTTTCTTTGAGGCACTCCGCTTTTTTGAACGGGCAGCAGATCGAATCTGGAGACTACAAGGTTCGCTGGGTCAAAAACAGCCCCGAAGCGAAAGTGGAGTTCATGCGCAAAGGCAAGGTAGTCGCGAGCGCCGAGGGAGAGTTTGTCGAAAGAGACAGCAAGGCGCGATACGACGGCGTCATGACCAAGCGGGACGGGCGTGGCCGCGAAGTGATCACCGAGATTCGTTTCAGAGGAAAGAAAGGCGTTCTGGTATTCAAACAGTAGAAGATGTGCCATTGACTAGGGTATGGGTTGGCGGTACTATCCATCGGAGATTCCGAATAATGAGTGGGGGCCTCCATGTTTGAATCCGACCGATCCGACGGAAATCTGGTTGCGTTAGGGAATTTGCGAGCACCGAAGAGGGGGCCAATTGTTGCCCCGGGAGTGGCCTTTGCCGTGTTGCTTGCCGGGAGTGCTTTCGGCCAGGTCCAGCTTGGAGGCTTCCCGCCCGTGGCATTGAGTCCGCAGCCGGTCCCCGCCATGGTCTCGGAGGAAGGCGTGCCTCAACAGCCAACCCGTGGCCATGTCCCCACTCGAATCGCCATCACCGACCCTGGCCCTCTCGGGCTTGAGGAGACGTCAGGGAACGCCTCCCAAGTCGTATGGGGCGGTGGTTTTACAACAAACATAATCGTGACCAACATCGGGAGTGACCCCACATCGGGAGAGCTAGTCGTCACGCAATCGGACGGTGACCCTGCGCAGGCGAATTTCACGGGAAGTGGAACGGTTTCCGAACCCGACGGTCGACTTGAGGCCGTCGGATCTTCCTTTTCCTTTACGCTAAACCCCGGCGGAACTCAGTTCGTCGGAATCGGTCCGGTCAACCCGGAAGATGGTGCGTCCGTCGGCTGGCTTACAATGATTACTGAGGGCGGGATGGCAAACGGAGTCGCCAGCTTCGATTTCCGAGCCAACGGCGTTCTGACGACGAGCGTCGGAATCCTTTTTTCGCAACCTGTTACATCAGTCACGATACCTATCGATAATAGCGAGGCGGAAGAACGGTTTGTCGGGGTTGCCGTTGCAGTTCCCGGGCCGGCTTCAACGAATCCTACGCAAGACATAGCGCTGCAAATGTCGATCTTGCAAGAAGACGGTATGTTAGTGGAAAACTTTATGCCCTCAGAGTTCGTACTGGGCGCCGGACAGCAGAGAGCCATCTTTTTTCACCAAATCCGTGCGAGCCTTTTGACGTTCAGAGGAGCCGTGGCGTTAGTGTCCCTGGACGGCACCCCGTTTATTGTTGCCGCCCTGGTACAGAATGGCATTGCGCAACCGATCTTCAGCGCAACTCCCGCGATCGAAGGCGTGGCTCCTAGTAGTACCGCAGCAATAAGGCGCTTACCGCTAACCTCCACCCGCCTACCGCCTAACTGCCTTGGCGGTCCCAGCGAGCTGTCAGCTACCTCCTCGTTGCGCCTTTGATTTGGATCTTTCCATCCGAATCGACCAGGAAACTCATGGCCTTGCCGTTGATTGATGTTTCCAGGGCCACCGGGTTGCCCCAGAGAGTCTTCACGTACTGGAGTGTTTTCTGGGCGTAGTTCAATTCGAGATCTCTCCCGTCGTGTGCGTGCTTTAGAAGTAGAATCCTTTTGTTGGAGTGATTGGCGTCCTCGACCTTGATGACCGGCAACCCTCCCGTCCCGACCGACCCAACCAGCACGTCCTTGATTCCACGCCAGTTTTCTGAATCCGATACCTTGGTAATGACCCGGGTATTTGTGTCCTTTTCATCCGCTTCGTGCTGAAACAGATCCAGCTCCTTCATCAGGACGGAGGTCAGAAACTGGCGCAGGAACGAGCTGTCGCGATCCGCATGTCGTACTTGAAAGAGCATTTCGTGGCCGCTTTTTGTGCCTGTACCGGGCGGGATGGTGTCCCTCTCGTCATAATCCTTCTGCATATCGTCGAAGAGGGAGAACTCATCCTCTCGGAGTGAGCTTCGATCGATGGATCCGTCATACCAGATCCGGAGGGAATCCCAGAGCTTGAATCCCATGTGGTAGGGGTTGAGACCACCCGGATGCGGGCGTAGAACCTGAGCGTGACGGATGATGAACTCCATCCGTAACTCGCCGGAAAGATCGATCGACTCCACGATCTTCTTGTGCCAGTAGCTGGCCCACCCCTCATTCATGATCTTGGTCTGTATCTGGGGAATGAAATAGCAGGCTTCCTCATCCACAATGTTCAGTACGTCTTTCTGCCAATCCTCGAGATGAGGATTGTGATCGCGGATGAAGAGAAGCAGGTCCTCGTCCGGTTCCAGCGGGGTCTTCCTCAGCGCATCTCGGTAGCTCTGTTCGTTTGAGCTCCCATCATCCAGTTCCTCACCTTGATCTTCCGCGGAGAGCCAGTCCTGCCGCATCTTCTCCTTCTGCTGATCCGAGTCTCGTTTCTGTGTCGCCAGATTGCGGTTGCGCTGGAACGACAGGGCATGGGCAGCGTCGAGTATTTCCTCGACCCGTTCAATACCGATGCCGGGATCCTCCACGTAACTTCGCATCCGATTGGCGTGGACCTTGAACCGTTCGAGTGCAAATTCCGGCCTGGTGGTCTGGAAGGTGAAGTTGTTCTTGAAGAAGTCGTTGTGCCCGTACACGTGGGCCAGGGTAAGGATCTGCAGCAAAAGCGAGTTGTCTCGCATCAAGTAGGCGAGAGACGGATTTGTATTGATGACCATCTCATAGGGGAGGCCGGCCACCCCGTAGTCGTATTTCGTTTTTTGCTGCTCGTAGGATTTGCCGTAGGACCAATGAGGATAGTGAGATGGGAGCCCCGAGTACGCCATGTATCCCAGCATCTGGTTGTGGTCGCATACCTCGAACTCCTGATCGAAACAGTCGAGCCCGAACTCCATCGCTTTCCCATGACAGATCTCCATCCAGTGTTCAAGGTCGGCAAGAGTATAGTCGCTCATTTTGCCACCTTTTCCGGTTGCAGGAAGCTCTTGAATCCAGGCCAGACGTCTTCCTTCTTTTCGATCAGAATCGATTTGAAATTCTCACTCTTGATGGCTGCGGAGAACAACGCCAGCAAGCTGTCGTCGTAGGACCTGGCGCCGAGCGGCTTGATTTCCCCATAGCCGAACAGATTGCAAACCTCGCAAAGCCTTGATGCCGCCGCCATGGTCGTGTCGTTATCCGACGGGAAGTTGTCTCCGTCGGAGCAGTGAAAAGCGTAAATGTTCCACAGAGAGGGATGATAACGCTCTTGGATGATATCGAGTGCCCTGAGATAGCCGGACGAGACCAATGTGCCTCCCGACTCTCCCTTGTGGAAGAATTCCTCTTCGGTCACTTCGCGTGCATCCATGTGATGTGCAACGAACACGAGCTCGACATTCGAGTATCTGGTGCAAACGAAGCTGTGCAGCAAGAAGAAAAAGCTTCTGGCCAGATACTTCTTCATCATGTCCATGGAACCGGAGGTATCCATGATGCAGATGACGAGGGCGTTCGACTCTTTACGAACGGTCTCCCTTCGGTGGTGAAAGTGCATGTCCTCGTGTCGAAACGGAAAGCGAACCGTATCGCTCGGTTTTCGCTGCTGTTGCTGATGCAATGTGTCTCTATCGGAGCGAAGCCGGACCAGTTCCTGCAGTTCCTCGAGCCGCGTTTGCTTTACTGCGGCTTCAGCGGAACAAAGTTGCCCTCGATCGAGGTCCTCTTGCTCCCGAGCCGCCTTGGCTGCCTCGTGGAGTTGTTCGATCTGTTGTTCCAGTTCTCCGATAGACCGCTTTGTTTTCTGGAGGCGGCGAACTCGCTGGATGGCACTTTGCTGCAGCGAAAGTCGGGCGCGTATGTCCTTTTTGCGATAGCCAGCGTATCGCCGCTTACTCTGAACCTCGACCTGGGCGAGCTGTTTGCGTTCCTGCAATGGCAGCTCGAGGTCCTCGAACATGATCTCGATCAGCTCCTCCAGCGATATGTCTGTCTCGTAGTAGTCGACGCCCGGCTGGTCTCCGGCCCGACCCGGCCCTCCGTCCGAATCGTCACGGCTCACTTCTTGTCCCGGTTCGGAGCTACCGTTTCCTTCAGCGACTCCGGGAGAATTCGGACCAAAGACGAAGCGATACTCCTTGATCCCTCGAATCGGAACCTTGACGACTCGATCGCGGCTTTGGCCGATGATCGACTCCTCGGCGACAATATCGGCTATGTTTTCGCGAATCGCTCGCTGCACTTTCTGGCGGTGTCGGGAGCGATCGCCCGCACTTCGATCACTGCGTTGGGCATCCGAAGGCGTCCAGTTCCTGATGACAGATTCGGACATGACTGTTCCGAGGCTCGAAAGGAATTCGAGGAGTCTGCGGTATGATCGAGCAACCGGGTCTCAAGGGGGGGAGTCAGGGTCGGGTCGAAAAGGAGGATTCTAATCCGTCCGAGCAGGTTTACGAGGATCTGAACCCTGGAGACTCACGATTAGTCGGCATTCTCCCCATTCGATATCGGGCTGCTGCGCCTAGTCCTTCCACAGGTTGTTCGACGCGTACTTCAGCACAACGTCGACGCAGGTTTCGCAGTAGCCGTTTTCGATTAGATTGCGGACCATCAGATTGTACTTTTCCGTCTGTTCTTCGTCTCTGGTACGTGCCTTGGTGATGATCCGGCTCATTTCGCGGACTGAGGTCATCAGCCGCTGTTCAATCGCTTCTTTCAGGGGTTCATAACTCTTATAGGAGACCATTTCTCCCCGCCGAGAAGCAGACCAGAGGTAGGCGATCACTTCTTGTCGGAATCCTTCCGCCGCGGACCCCACGATGGCGATCTGTTCCTCGATCGACTTGAGGAAATTTTCGTCAGGGGACAGTTCTTCGTTTGTGTTCCGGTCTCGCACCTTGGTCTTGCTGACGTATGCTTCGACGTGATCGAGATAATTGAGAAAGAGCTGTTCGGCCTGCTCCTTGTACGAGTAGACAAACGCCTTGGTGATTTCGTTTTCGAGGGTTCCGAGGTATTCCTTGTGCAGAACATCCTGGAGAAACTCGAGATAGAGCTTGCGAACGTCGTCGGCGAGCTCGGTTTGCTTGATCATGGCGATCAAGGCTTCCCGGACATTCACCGGGTTGATGCAGTGCCCAGCCGAGTTGTCCGAGAGAGCGTTGTCCAATGCTTTCATGATGAATCGAGTCGAGATTCCGGTCATTCCCTCGCTCCTGCCGTCCTCGTGCAGCTCTCGGGCGTCGAGCTTCTTCAACTTACCTTTCTGGATGACCTCCTCTCCATTGTAAATCTTGAGTTTGGTCATCAGGTCGCACTTCGGGGTGGTCTCCAGTCGGGATAGAATCGCGAACATCGAGGCGACTTCCAAGGTGTGTGGGGCAACGTGCGCTTCGAAGTCCGAATTGCGAATGATCTTTTGGTAAATCTTGACTTCTTCCGACAGCCGGAGGTTGTAGGGAACTCTGAGGGTGACGATTCGATCCAGGATAGCTTCGTTCGTGTGGTCGGCCTTGAACTTCTGCCATTCTGCTTCGTTCGAGTGCGCCAAGATGACAGTGTCAACGTAGACCATCCCGTGACGGCCCGGGGCGGGGATCACCTTTTCCTGAGTGGCGGTGATCATGGCATGGAGGTATTCGGTCTCGTTTTTGAAAACCTCGATGAATTCGACCAGGCCCCGGTTGCCGATGTCCAAGGCCCCGTTGAGATCGAGAACCCGGGGATCTCCCTGTGAGTACAGATCCAGTTTCGATATGTCTTCGGACCCGATCAGAACCGATGTGTCCTGATTGTTGGGGTCCACAGGAGGCACGACTCCGATGCCGATGCGGTTGCGCTTCGAAAACTCCTTGGTGACTACGGGCATCTCTTCGTAGCGACCGCCGAACTCCTCTTTCAGCCGGTAACGGCAAACCGGGCACAGGTCTCCTTCGATATGGACGTTGAGCATGTTTTGAAACGCCTGACGCAAATGGCGTGGAACGAGGTGCAAGGGTTCCTCGTGCATCGGGCAATTCTCGATGGCGTAAAAGGGCCCGCTCGTTTCGGCAAGCCCGTTCTTGATCTTCTCGATCAAGGAACTCTTCCCGGATCCGACGGGACCCATGAGGTAGAGAACTTGCCGGCTTTCCTCGCCCTTTAGTGAGGCCGAGTGGAAGTAACGGACGATTTGAGATACGGTCTTCTCGATGCCAAAGAACTCGCCTTCGAAAAAGTGATACACGGGAATGGGCTCGTCCTTGAAGAGACGTTTCAGGTGCGGATCTTCGTTATCGAGAATACTGTGGGCTCCTTCGGTCACCATCATGTCATAGATACGGTTGTGGGCCAGTTTCGGGGTATGTCGGTCTCTTTGAACCGTGTCTAGGTAATCGAGGAAGGTTCCATGCCATTCTTGCTTCGGATTTGCTTTTCGATCATCCAGGATCAGTTGTTTTATTTCTTGCGTCATAGGCCACGCTCCCATTTTTCACTTCGTCAGTCTTCCAAGTCGGCATTAGCTTATTGAATGGACCGTGAAGAGCGAAAAACGAGTCCGAAAAATGGGTGCCTTAAAGGACGTCGGGATGCCGCCGGGCCTCGCTTCTAACGTGCGTGAATCGTGCGCCGATAGGGCAAAGAAGGTCATGGCGGATCTCATGCGTCGATCCGGCATCGACTCCAAGCGACGACCGACGCCAGGTAGGGATTCGATGAAAATTGGATATATTCTTCCAATGACGTGGGCCTGTGGCGGAATCCTGGTTCCTTTTTCCCACATTGCAGAGTTGCTACGACGCGGACACGAGGTGGAGGTATTCGCGCCCCTGGCGGAGCAGGTTGATTGGTTCCCGCTGGGTGTCCCGATTCACGAGTTCCCTCGATTGGCTCAGGGCTCATTCGACGCTGCGGTTTTCGTGGGAGACACCTTTGAGCGTAGTGAGTTGTTTCAGGCTCGCCGTCGATTCCTGCTACTTCAAGGAAAAGACCACCTTGCGGTCGGGCGCCAGGACAGGCGTAAGCTCCTGTCTGCCTATGCCGATCCGGATTTTCATGTTCTAGCCGTTTCACAATGGCTTGCGGACTTCGCTGGCGACTACGGGGACCCAGATCGCGTGACGGTCGTTGGCAATGGCGTCGACCTGGACCGATTCCATCCCGAAACCCGGCCGCACACGCCTCTGCGAGTCTTGATCGAGGGAAACCTCCCCGATCGAAACAAGAACGTTTTGGATGCGCTGGAGGCGGTGAGCCGTGTCCGTCAGTATCAAGAGCTGGAGATCTGGGCTCTGGGGCGGCGTTTCCCGCAGCCGGGGTTGCCGATCGACCGCTTATTCGAGGATCCGCCCCAGAGCTCGATTCCCGGCCTCTACCAGCAGTGCGACATTCTTGTGAAAACTTCCTTGATGGAAGGATTCGGGCTCCCACTTCTGGAAGCCATGGCCTGTGGGTGTGTTCCGGTAACCTACTCATCAGGTGGGGTTTTGGACTTCTGCCGCCATGGACGAAATAGTCTGGTGGCCGGCGTCGGCAACGTTCCCCTGATGGTCTCGCACCTGCTGCGCTTGTTCGAGGACCAGACGCTTCGGCAGCGGTTGCGGGCGAATGCGGTGGCCACCGCTCGGGAATCGGCCTGGACGACAGTTGCGGACCGGCTCGAAACGGCGTTCCAGGTCCTCACAGCGGCATAGCCATGAGAATCCTCTGTTTCAACTCGGAGAAGTATCCCGCCCGGCAGTCTGGCGGCTATGTGCTTCTACACCAGAGCATGGCGCTGGAATCCATGGGCCACGACGTTCACATCTTCACCTTGGGAAAGACCTCGACGCACCTTGCGGATTACCTCGATGCCTACGAGTTCGAACTGATCTATCTGGATATGGCTTTCTTGCAAGACACGGGCCTGCGAGCTCTGATGCAAAACTACAGAAGTCGGGCGGCGGTTTGGATGGTGGGAGCACTCCACGCACTGCCCGAACCCGACCGGCAAGCTTGGGAGCTTGTTGATTTCGTCACGACACCTTGGAAGGGAGCACGAATCGACCGTCTGTCCCGTGAATGGGACCTCCGATACCTGCCCTTGGGATATAACGCAGAGCTCCATCGAAGGATGGGCTCTCCCGAGACACTCGGTCCAGTGTACGTGGGGAATGCCGGTATTGCAGACAAGTCGGATACCGGGAGCGCCCTGAGGACACTCGTGGCGGAAGGAGTCGTTTTAGGGATCGGGCCCGCCTTCGAGAAGAAATATGTCGATCCTTTCATGCTGGCGAGAGTTTACTCGGCCGCTCGCTGTTTGCCGAACTTCCATCACGCCGGGGAAAAAGGAGACGATTGCATGCTGAACGAGCGTTTCTGGCAATCGGCGAGATGTGGAATACCGGTTAACGACTTCTCGCCGATCATGACCGAGATCCTGGAGCCATCGCTTGTGGATGCTTTTTGCTTCGATGGCGTACGAGATTGGCAGGATCGTATTCGGATGTTACAAACCGGAGCCGATGCCATATCTGCAACCCTGATCGAGAAACTGGAGCACTCAATGCTCGGGCATAGCTACACCGACCGAATGAAGCAGCTCATCGATTGGGTGGCGGCCACGGGTCCGGAAGCCAGTGCGCTTTCGGCGCCAGTTTTTGGCGAAAGCAAATCCACGGGGGGTTGTGAGAAAGTCTCGTCACGCGAATGAATGGGTAACTAGCACAGGACACAAGATTTTGGGAAATCTCAAATCTCCTCATAGGTAACGCGATGAGTACAAACTCTCTTGAACAGCGATCCGGATCAAAAGATATCCGCAATGATAGCGCACCCACGCCTGTGGAATTCCGCTTTCTGGAACTGGAGCACTACGACAACGAGCCGCACTTCCGGCGTTTCTCGAAAGTGCTGGAAGCGAGAAAAAGGGAATGTACGGTGCTGGTTCCGGCAGCGATCCCATCCCAGGCGCTCTTTGAAGGTTTCCTCCAGGCGATTCTGGTCGGGCTCGAACGGAAACAATACCTTCCCCTCGCTCGCTTCTGCGATGGAGAGTATTCGTTCTACTCGGGTCGCCGGACAGACACTTGCTGGGGGGAGAGACAGAGCAGTCTCCATACTCCGGGCGTGGAAGACCGACACCTGGAGGCGCTCCGTCAAATTGGGCGCGAAGGCTTTTTGTGTCCCAACGTGAACCAGGTCTACCTTGGGGAGCAAACCGATTTCCTGGAGTACCTCACCCGAAACGGGGTTCGGCTCGACCGGTATATGCCCTTCTATTTTGTTTACGCCCTCCTGACGCACCCGCTATTTTGCACTCCCTGGATCAACGCCACATCGCTCTGATCACGAACTTGGCAAACAAAAACCTTGCGTTGGTCAAGTCCCGATTCGAGAAGCTCGGCGTTGCCGGTATCGAAGTTTGCGAGATACCCTCCAGCGGTGTTGCCCATGGGGATTTCGAGCTTCAGCTGAGTCGCCGTCCCGATGTGGCATTTGTCGGAGCCGGAATTGGAGCCCCATTGGTTTTGTCTTCACTGGCGGCCTACTCTTGTATTTCGATCGATGCCGGGTTTGCCTTCCATCTCTGGGATGGTTCCCGCGACGCCCACGAGAGACTGTTTCTGAAGTATAGCTAAGAGCTTTCAGCGACTGGGCGACAAGTGGGTCGGGGCACGATGGGGCCGGTGAGCCGACGGCGATCTCCTGAAAACTCCTTTCGCTCGGGTGGTCCGTTTCATACCATAGGCCTGATATGGGCACCTCGGCCGCCAAATCGGACGAGCCACTTCCGATGGCCTTGCTGATTCCGGGACTCGATGGAACGGGCGGTCTCTATTATCGCCAGATGGAACCCCTGCGGGCTCGGTACAGGGTGTGTGCGTGGTCCTTTCGACCACGCCCGGACTTTGACTATCCGGACCTCGTGGAAGAACTGGCCGTGGCAACGGCGAGCGAGCAGCCGGGCTCCGTCTTGGTGATCGGCGAATCCTTCGGCGGGACTATTGCCATGCATTTCGTCCTTCGGTTTCCGGAAAAGGTTCGAGCTCTCGGGCTTATCAATACGTTTCCCCACTACCGGAGGAAGTGGCGAGTTCGAAGCGCGCATACCTTATCGACCTTTCTTCGTTCCGGCTGGGCGCGCACAGTAAAGAACTTCGTTGCCGAGCGAGTCCTGGCGCTCGAGGGGATACCCCTGGCGGACCGGAGGCGTTACCGGAAGGTCATTGAGGCGGTGGATTTGGGCGCATACCGGCGCCGCCTGGCGTTGATCCGGCTTGTCGATCTTCGGACGCGCCTTCGAGACATACGCGTCCCGACCTGTTTGTTTGCTTCGGGTCGTGACCGCATCGTCCCATCGGTTCCGGAGGCGAGGGCTATGGCAACGCAGATCCCGAATGTTCTGGTCCACGAATTTCCCAGAGCCGGACATGCCTTGTTGTTGACACCCGGCTTCTCGCTTGCGAAGTACTTTTGAGCTTGTGTCAGAGCGCTGTCCGCTAAGCGCTATCCGCCGTCCCTCAGTCACTTTGAGCGCCTACCGTGAGTCCAGCAGGGAAGCGGACTATCTGTGAGCAGGTACTATGCGCTGTTTTCGATAAACCTCAACTCGACCGTAGTCAAAAACGGTAAGCGCTAGACGCAAAGCGGACGACGGCAAACGGTCCGCAGTTGTTCTGCTGACCCTTTGGATGTAAATTGGAACGTATGAAGGATTCCGATCGAGACCCGGAAATAGGCGAAAGCACGGTCTCCATGCGCCGGCCCGTCTTGTTCTCCAGCCAGCAAAAAATTGCCTGCTTGGTTGTCATCCAGGGGACGGAAATCGGCCGCGACTACCGCCTTCGTAAGCGCTCCTTGATCTTGGGCCGCGATTCAGAGGCGGAGATCATGATTCCCGACGACGCGGCATCCCGCCGCCATGCTCGCATCGATTTCCAGCGCGGGGATGAGCGAGACCGCTACCGGCTGACGGACCTGGACAGCACAAACAGTACCTTCGTCAACGGGCGGACGATTACCAGCATGGAGCTCAACGATGGGGACAAGGTCCAGGTGGGCGGAACGGTACTCCGCTTTTCGCTGCTGGACGAAATCGACGCTCGATTCCATCGCGAGGTGCGAGATCGATTACGCTTTGACGCGGTCACGGGCTTGCTGACCAAGGAGTCGTTGATATTGGCCATGGAGCAGGAATTGAAGCGCGCGATCGCCTATCATCTCCCGCTTTCTGCGTTGATGATGGACCTGGATCACTTCAAGCAGGTCAACGATACACATGGGCATTTGATCGGGACCAAGGTCCTGACCGAAGTGGGGCGCCTGCTTCGCGTCAATTTTCGGGCCGGTGACGTGACGGGAAGGTACGGCGGCGAGGAGTTCGTGTCCTACCTTTCGGAAACAAGCGCCGAAAGCGCCGTGGTTGCCGCGGAGCGCGTGCGCACGAAGATGGAAACGAATCCGTTCGAGTTCGACGGAGCCAAGCTGCAAGTGACGATCAGCATCGGGATAGCCGGTTTTCCGGAGCACGGATCCGATGTCACCACTCTGTTAGGGCGGGCGGACACTGCTTTGTATCGCTGCAAGGCCAAAGGACGGAATCTGATTCTGGTCGCGGACTGAGCTCGCGACCGCGGGAGAAATCATGAACGAATTGACTGTTGAGAAATGTGAAGCCTGCCGGGTCGGAGCACCACAAGTCACCGATGACGAGGTTGCGGAACTGAAGCCTCAGATCCCCGATTGGAACATCCTGGAGATCGACGGGATCAAACAGCTTCAGCGTTCCTTTCGCTTCAGTGACTTTGCGGAGGCGTTGGAGTTTACCAACAAGATTGGCGACCTGGCGGAAGAGCAAGGCCACCACCCGGATCTCCTCACCGAGTGGGGGCGGGTCACGGTAACCTGGTGGACGCACAAGATTCGCGGTTTGCATCGCAATGATTTCGTGATGGCCGCCAAGACAGACGAGATCGAATAGCTTTCAGCTGTCAGCATTCAGCGATCAGCTTTGAGCTGCATCGTCCTCGACCCGAAGAATTTCCTCGAACAAAGTTGCCATCAGAGTGTTCCCTCAGCGCCAGACCCGGCAAGAGTGTTTGAAGTTCCATAAATAATACCGCAACTGCAGTTTCTTCTCACCTCTATACGGATCTGATGCAAGCATGGATCAAGACCCAGGCATTGAATTCCGGTGTGCAAACCGGCTATGGTTCTCGGGCTGGTTTCGTTTGAGTTGCGGATTTCTCAGGGACGGAACGAAAGGTATTCCATCATGATGAAAGGCGCCGTACACAACGTGCTGGAAGCGGTAGGGGCGACGCCCATTGTCCGGCTCAACCACGTGGGCTCTCACGTGAGCTCCGACATCTACGTGAAGCTGGAATACCTGAATCCAGGTGGTTCCATGAAGGATCGGGTAGCCATCAACATCGTACGAGACTACGAGCGAAGGGGTTTGCTCAAGGCAGGCGGTACCATCATCGAGGCGACTAGCGGCAATACGGGCATGGGTTTGGCCTTGGTGGCCGCGCTCCGCGACTACCAGTGTATCTTCGTGATGCCCGACAAGATGTCGGAAGAGAAGATCAAATCGCTTCAGGCCTTCGGGGCCCGAGTGGTGGTGTGTCCGACCTCTGTCGAACCCGAAGATCCGCGCAGCTACTATAGCGTGTCCCGTCGCTTGGCCGAGGAGACGCCGGGTGCCGTTCTGGCGAATCAGTATTACAATCCGGCGAACCCGGAGGCCCATTACCTATCAACCGGTCCGGAGATCTGGTCACAGACGAACGGCGAGATCGGCATCTTTTGTGCCGGCATGGGGACGGGGGGAACGCTTTCCGGGTGTGCGCGATACTTCAAGGAAAGGAGCCCCGAGATTGACATCGTAGGGGTGGATCCAGTGGGCTCCCTCTATTACGACTATGTCAAGACTGGAACGATGGTCAAGCCCCATCCGTACAAGGTCGAAGGAATCGGAGAAGACTTTCTGCCCGGAACCATGAACCTCGGGATCATCAGCGAGATCATCCGGGTAAACGACAAGGAGTGTTTTCTCATGACCCGGGAGCTGGTACGTCGTGAAGGGGTTTTTTGTGGCGGGTCCGGCGGAGCGGCGGTGGCGGGAGCTATCAAGTACGCCGAGAGGATCCGCGAGAAGAAGAATATCGTGGTCTTGATTCCGGACTCCGCCCAGAAGTACTTATCGAAGATCTTTGACGACAACTGGATGGAGCAAAACGGTTTCCTCGAACCGGATCCGATCGGAACCGTGGCCGACTTGCTTGCGGTCAAGGCCCCGGGAGGCGTTGTTACCACCTCGCCAAGCGACAGGGTCGAAGAGGTCATCATCAAGATGAAGGCTCACGGGATTTCCAGCGTCCCGGTGATCGAGGAAGGGAAACTTCGGGGGGTGGTGGCCGAGCTCGACGTGTTGCGCCATATGGTTGATTCCGGGCACTCACCCGAGGATACGATCGAGCCCCTCGTCGAGGCGGACTTCGCCACCGTGACCCCCGCAACCCGAATCGCCCTCGTTTCCGATCTCTTCGCTCAGGGCGGAATCCTCGTCGTCTTGGATGAAGAGCGTGTTGTGGGAGTCGTTACCAAGATCGACTTGATTGACTACCTGGCAAAGCGCATCCCGTCGCAAAAGAGCTGAAGTCGGGTGAGTCGAAAACCATCCGGAGTGCGTCGACAGATGAGCGACTCAAACAAGAAACGAGAGGGTCAACGCCTGGCCACTCGTGCGGTTCACGCCGGACAAGAACCGGATCCCGTTACCGGGGCCATCATGACCCCGATCTACAACAGCTCGACCTTCGTCCAGGAGGCCCCGGGCCAGCACAAGGGGTACGAATACTCGCGTTCCGGAAACCCCACGCGTACGGCCTTGGAATCATGCCTTGCTGCGCTCGAGGGCGGGCGATACGGACTGGCCTTTGCCAGTGGATCCGGCGCCCATGCCACGGCGGGGCACCTGTTGAAGCCCGGCGACCACGTCGTGTGCGGAGACGATGTCTATGGCGGCACCTACCGGTTGTTCGAAAACGTCTTGAAGCCTTCTGCCGGAATCGAAACGACATTTGTTTCCTTGCAGGAACCGGGATCTTTGAAGCAAGCACTTCGCTCTGAGACCAGAATGGTCTGGCTGGAAACCCCGACGAATCCGCTGCTCCGAATCATGGACATACCTGCGTGTGTTGCGGAAGCGAAGCAGGCAGGCGTGCCAGTCTGGGTAGACAACACGTTCGCCACACCCGCGCTGCAAAATCCGCTCGAGCTCGGCGCCGCAGCCGTCATCCACTCCACGACCAAGTATCTCAACGGTCACTCCGATGTGGTCGGGGGGGCGATCGTGGTAAACGACACCGATCTGTACGACCGCCTGGCGTACTTGCAGAACGCCATCGGCGCCGTGCCCGGTCCTGGTGATTGCTGGCTCGTGCTCCGGGGGGTCAAGACGCTGCCCCTGAGGATGGAGCGGCACTGCCGAAACGCCGCCGGGGTTGCCGATTTTCTCGCGGCGCATCCCAAGGTAAGCCGGGTGATCTATCCGGGTCGGGAGGACCACCCCGATCATGCGCTCGCGGAACGCCAGATGCGGGATTTCGGCGGCATGGTCAGCTTCGAGATCGAAGGCGACCTGGATGCGACTCGGCGCCTTGTCAGCAGCTGTCGTATTTTTGCGCTGGCCGAGTCGTTGGGTGGCGTCGAGTCGCTCATCGAAGCCCCCGCACTCATGACGCACGCTTCGATCCCGAGAGAAGTCCGGCTCCAGGCGGGTCTATCGGACGGCCTGATTCGGCTTTCCGTCGGCATCGAAGACCTTCGGGACCTCGTCGACGATCTGGAATATGCGCTCGGCCGGATCTCGAGCTAGAGCGCAAACCCTCGGAACGGAGAATCGTATGATGCAGGGCAAGAGCATCCACGGCCAATGGTCGTCCCGGCTTGTATTCTTGTTCGCCACGATTGGGTTTGCCGTCGGTCTGGGTAACATCTGGAAGTTTCCCTATGTCACCGGGCAAAACGGAGGCGGCGCCTTCGTGTTCGTCTACCTTCTCTGTGCCGTTGCCATCGGCGTGCCCTGCGCCATGGCCGAAGTGCTGATCGGTCGCCGCGGTCAAAAGAGCCCTCCCGGGGCCATGCGCTCTGTGGCCGTACAGGAAGGGGCGAGCCGTCATTGGAGTTGGGTCGGTGCCCTGACGATGGTGACGGCGTACGTGATTCTGACGTACTACTGCGTCATTGGTGGCTGGGCCATGGCCTATGTATTCAAGGCCGCTTCTGGAGCCTTTGGAGGCTTGACCGGTGAGTCCTCGTCGACGCTGTTTGATTCCTTTCTCTCTGGATCGACATCGGTCATCCTCTGGCAGGGGCTATTTCTGGTGGTCACCGTCGCGATCGTGGCGCGAGGTATCGAGGGGGGCATCGAGAAGGCGGTCACCGTCATGATGCCTCTCCTGTTTGTTTTTCTCCTGGTGATGGTCGGCTATGCGGCCGTCGTTGGGGACTTCTCTCGTGCCATGACATTTCTGTTCGAACCCGACTTCAGTAAGATTTCCGCGCGCACGGTGTTGGTGGCGGTTGGGCAGGCGTTCTTTTCGATCGGAATTGCGATGGCGGGCATGATGACCTACGGAGCCTATCTTCCGAAGGACGTTTCCATTGCTCGGTCCAGCTATATCGTAGTCGCAGCCGACACCTTGATTGCCGTTCTGGCCGGCGTCGCCATTTTCCCGCTCGTTTTTGCCTTCGACCTGGAGCCGACCGAGGGTCCGGGCTTGATCTTTGTCACCCTTCCCATCGCGTTTGGTCAAATGCCGGGGGGACAGTTCTTCAGTACGTTGTTCTTCTTGCTTCTGGTCTTTGCAGCGATCACATCCTCCATCGGCATTCTGGAGCCCGCAGTCTCGTGGGCCTCCGAGCGCAAAGGACTCCGGCGCTCGACGACGGCCCTTGTTGCCGGCGCGCTGACATGGGTCCTGGGCCTGGCAACCGTTTTCTCGTTCAATATCTGGTCTGATTTTCGCCCGCTAGGCTTTTTCCAGCGCTTTGCAGACATGGACTTCTTTACTCTCACCGATCATCTCACCAGCAACCTGGGGTTGCCCGTCGGGGGTTTGTTGATTGCCGTTTTTGCCGGCTGGGTCATGACGCGCGATTCCACCCTGCAGGAGCTTCAATTGACCGATGGGCTGGAGTACAAGGCGTGGCGCTTCCTGATTCGATACGTCGCACCGCCGGCCATCGTTTTCGTTTTGGCGGCAGGACTGTAGCGTCGGGCCTCGGGCCCGACGCGCGATCAGCTTTCAGCGATCAGCGCTGACTGGCGCAACGCGCCAGTCGCTTGGGAACGTAACTGCGCAGCGCACCGTGAAAAACCGTGGTTTTTGGCGATTTGCTAAGTTACACGCATAGCAGCAGATCAGCGAGCAGTTACTGGAGAGCATTCAGCTTTTTGAGGCTCCGCTTTCTGTCCGTTCACTCTTCTTTGAACTCGAACCTCCGGCTAGAGGGGCCGGAGGCCGGATTTCATACTAGACCTTAGTCCAGCGTGATTTTTTGCATGAGGAGGAAGAAAAGCCCTGGAACGTGCGCCGTTACGGGATAAAATGCGTTTGATATATTTACAAGACATCCCGAAAGGAGCACATTCCAGGTGAATAAAAGAAACCACAGAATCCTCCTCCGAGACAAGCAAAATCTTACACGCCGGTTGGAAAGAAATCAGTTTGAGGACCGGTCCGATCCTATGTTCAAGGACTCCAACACCTACTACGAGATCGCCGAGAGAACGCGCGCCATCGGATCTGGTGGTATCGGAGCCATTCACAAGCTCGTGTGTAAGCTTGGATTGGACAAAGATATCAACAGAAACATCGTTTTGCTCAAGTACCACTTTCCTTACTGGGAATCCGATCATGTACTGAACATCGCATACAACGTCTTGTCGGGTGGAACCTGTCTCGAAGATATCGAGCGGTTGCGCCAGGATGAGACCTACATGAACGGACTGGGAGCCGAGAGGATTCCGGATCCCACGACGGCTGGAGATTTCCTCCGTCGTTTCGATGAGGATTGGATCTTCGGACTTCAGGAAACCATCAATGAAACCCGAACCAAGGTGTGGAAGTTGCAGGATGCTTCCTTCCGGAAGGAGGCCATCATCGACGTGGACGGGACCGTCGCCGGAACCTTGGGGGAATGCAAGGAAGGAATGGACATTGCCTACAACGGGATCTGGGGTTACGCACCGTTGATCGTGACCTTGGCCAATACGAATGAGGTCCTCTATCTGATGAATCGGCCGGGCAACCGTCCCTCTTCCGACGGAGCGGCCGAGTGGATGGACCGGGCAATCGATCTGGTGTCGTCGGTGTTTACGAAGGTCTGGCTTCGGGGCGACACGGATTTCTCGCTGACGAGAAACTTCGATCGCTGGGACGAGCGGGTTGGTTTTGTCTTTGGTTATGACGCCAAGCCGAACCTGGTCGGGATGGCCGATGCCCTGCCGGAGAGACAATGGAAACCGCTCGAGCGGCCTCCTCGTTATGAGGTCAAGAGCGAAGAACGGCGCCGTCCGGAAAACGTCAAAGAACAAGTAATCAAGGAGAGAGAATTCAAGAACATCCGCCTGCAGAGCGAGCAGGTCGCCGAGTTTGACTATCGTCCCGGACACTGTAAGAAAACCTATCGCATGGTTGTGGTTCGGAAGAACCTCACGATCGAAAAGGGGGAGCACCGGCTGTTTGATGAGGTCCGGTACTTCTTCTACATCACCAACGATCGGGAGATGACGATGGGAGAAGTGGTCCTTTTTGCCAACGATCGCTGCAACCAGGAAAACGTCATCGGTCAGCTCAAGAGTGGAGTGAACGCCTTGAGGATGCCTTCGGACAGTCTGGTATCGAACTGGGCCTACATGGTCATCGCATCGCTGGCGTGGAATCTGAAGGCCTGGTATGGCCTGGTGACGCAGGCGCCGACAGTACGTCGTGATATCTTGAGGATGGAGTTCAAACGCTTCCTGGTGAACTTTGTGCAAATACCCTGTCAGATTGTAAGAACCGGTCGTCGCCTCGTTTACAGGATATTGGCCTATAGCAAGCATCTCGAAACCTTTTTGGCGACGTTCGACTATATCAGGCAACTCAGGTTTACTTGAAGGCGCCTCGCCGGCGGGTGAGCCCGTACCCCCGGCGGAGCAAGAGTGGCGGGCGAAAGGAAGGGCATAACAGAGACAAACAAGATCAAGTGATCCAGACAACCAATGGAAGGTTTGTCTCTTGTGTTTCTCTTTGCTTTCCCTGTTACGCACAAGGAGCTGAAATCCACGAGATATTCGGAAAAGGCAAACGATTTTCCGAGCGAGCTCATACCTCGCTTATTTTGGGACTAGCCGGAGCAGGACCTCCGCAGCAGGCTCCGGTGGGTTCAGCCATTGATTTTCATGTTCATCTTTTTGGCGTTGGAGATGAGGGTACAGGATGTTATTTCTCAAACGACCAGCGAAAGCACATCGCCTACAAGTACCTCCTTCGTCTCCTGGGGTTGTCGGAGAACGGGAGTATCGACCAGGACTACGCTGATGTTCTTGTCCGTCAACTGTGTTCTTCGTCCCTTTCCAAGGTGGTTCTGGTTGCACAAGACGGACGCTACACTTCTGACGGGGTCTTCGATAAGGAGGCAACTCATTTCTATATCCCCAATGATTACCTCTTCCGAGTGGCAGGTAGCAATCCCGATCTTTTCATTCCCTGTATCTCGATAAATCCGAAGCGACGTGACTGGCTTGACGAACTGGATCGTGGTGCAGAAGGGAGCGCAAGGGTTCTGAAGATTCATCCCCCAACCCAGGACGTGGACCCAGCCAAAGAGAGTTTTCGGTCGTTTTATCGTCGGGTCGCTGAACACCGGATTCTCTTGATGGTTCATACGGGGTCCGAGCATTCCTCTGAGATTGTCGGTCACGAATACAGCGATCCTGCTCGACTTCGCTTGGCCCTTGAAGAGGGGTGTACGGTAATTGCCTCACACTCTGGCATGGGAGCGTTCTTTGATGATGATCAAACATTTGAGAGGTTCTTTCAGAACCTCCTGGAGCTGATAGAAGTTTTTCCCAACCTTTATTGTGATTCTTCGATTCTTGCCGATAGGTTCCGCTGGAGGAACCTGCCTCGAATCCTTGAAGAACCATCTGTTCTGGAGCGGCTCGTTCATGCCAGTGACTATCCCTTTCCCTCCAATGCTCTTGCGTTCTGGAACCGTCTCACTCCAATCCAGCTTCTGAGACTGTGCTCCCAAACAAACCTGCTCGAGAGAGACTACCGTCTGAAGCGGGCCTTGGGCCTCCCGTCGGCGGTCTTTGAGCGCGGCGCCCTGCTCCTCGGAAGTTGAGGCAACTCCTAGCCTATTTCCCGTCAGCGTGACTACCTCCATGAGCTCCGCCAGTCCTGATATTTTTCGTAGACTTGCGCCATTCGTTGATTCTGGGTTCCGTGGAGCTGGGTTATCCATAATGCCGCGCGGGCATGAATCCTTTGCTCTGAATGTAAGGATCGCCAACCCCAGGTAAAATCGTGAGCCGTGTCATTATCATGAGGTTGGCCCACCAAAGCCGAGCAGTTCTCATCCACGAAATGGATCGCAGCCAAGCCACTGGAGTCCTCAATGCCTACAAGGATGGGCGCAGTAAAAAGCCAATCAGGATCAAAAGCCTTTCTCCAGTCTAACACGGTGGCATCGGCGACCCGTCCGTCGCGACGCCAATGGCGAGTCTCCGGGGATGAGCAGATGAAATAAAAACTCTTCCAGGGCTCCCCCCGAGGTACCGGCCGCCACGAAATCTCACCGTTCGCACGGGTGGGCACGTAGGTAGCGTTCAGCCTGTTAGGAAGGTACGAAGCGAAAAGGATCTCCACATTGGTGTGCTCCCGAGTGGCTTCAATATAACCATCCAAGAGAATCATGTCATCCGCGACCCGGTACTCCAGTGTGAAACGCAAGCCCTGGCTCGCCAACTCTTCATCTGGGTAGTGGATACGGATTCCGTTCGGGATCGGATCGGGCCTAACGGAACCAGCCAGCCGCCAAGGTGTGCCATCTCGCGGTCCTCCCGGCTTCAATATCCATTCGGGCATTAGGAGGGCATTCGGCGGGGTGGAATTGACCAAGGGAGCGTTTAGCGGAGTAAAGATGCACTGTCCCACGCCGGGGAAATCACCCTTCCCCGGCTCTGCTCCGTGCCCAAAACGGAAGTGTCCTTTCAAGACGCCGCTGTCGAAAGGAATCAGCGATGCAGCCGCACTTGCAAGATCCTGAGCTTGGGGTCGATTTTGACTCACCTCGTCTAATGGCGACTGTTCGCTGTCCCGACAATTTGAATAAGGGAGCAATGAGATAGCAAACAGGACGCTCCAAGAAACCCGATTCCGGATGTGCTTCCCAATCACAATATAACTTCCCGTAGCTCGTTCAAACTCGGAAGAGGCTAGTTGATTTGTAGAGCTGATCGCAGTCCTGTATTAGAATCAAGGTTCATGGCGCAGGCAGGGCTCCAAATCGAATCCGTCCACTAAGTCGCTGCTGTCGCAGGAGGAGAGTCAAGATTGGAGGACAACCGTATCGAGGAGGCCGTGCGGTGCGGATCATAATGCTCCTTTTATGGTTATCTGGCAATGCTCAGTTCGTCGAGCTGGTGGGCTGGAATCATGTGGGAGATCGTAAAAGCAATAACGTCACCCCGAATACGACAAAGACGAGAGGTAACAGACGCTGGCCGGATGACGTTAAGAACGTCACGCTACTTCCACACTCGTTTCGCCACGCGCAGGAAATTCTCGCCCAGAATACCGCGAATGTTCTGCTCCGAGTAGTCCAGTTTCAACATGCCCTCCGTCACCTCGGGAAGTTGTTCGGGCTCGACAAAGCGGATACCGGACTCATAGCCAAAACCTTCAGGCCAGTTGTTAGACATTTTTGTGATATCGATTTTCATGAAATCGCTCTCGAAAGTGTAACCCGAACTGATGCCGACGTGCTCTGACCCGATCAATTGCACCGCATAGTCGAGGTGGCGCAGGAAGTTCTCCGTGGTCGTGTTGTCATCGCCGAGGAAGCGGTTGGATCCTGTGATTCCCATAACACCGCCGGATTTGGCGCAAGCTCTCATGAGATCATCAGGTACATTGCGGGGGTGGTCGCATAGACTTCGCGGGTTCGAATGGGAAAATATGACCGGATTCTTGCAATATTCAAAAACCTCCATGGCCGTCCGATATCCAGTGTGGGAACAACAGGTCACCATGCCGATCTCAGCCATCTCATCGAGTACTTGGCGTCCGAAGTCGGTAAGCCCGCAATCCTCATCGTGACATCCGCCGCCAGCCTTATTGTTCATATTGTATGCGATCAGCATCCAGCGGACGCCCAAGTCATAGAACATCCGAACCAGGCCGATATGGGGCTCGACGGCGACCATACCCTCGATATTGAAGGATATGGCCATTTTGCCCTCACGCTTGGCATGCCGAATATCCTCCACGTTCGACACCATGACATAGTCGTCCGGTCTGGCCAAGAACCAGTGGCGCAAGTGAGCTGTCAACAGGACATCATGTTCCCACGGCTTGGCATCGAAACCGACGTTGAGGCATACGATATCGACTCCACAGGCCTTGTGGCGATCGAGCGAGGAGAAGAATTTGTCGGTAATCTCGATGGAAAGGCAGGCTTGATTATCCCAAACCAGGGCGTCGGCGTGCAATGCCTTGGCGCGCTCGGAAATAGTAGCCAGCGTCATAATTGCTCCTTTTGTGGTTATGTAGCAATGCCCAGTTTGGCGAGCGCGTCGGTGTACCGAATCTTTCGCTTGTCGTCGGCGGAAATCCCCGAGAGGTCCGGATTTTCGCCGCTGCTCTTGATGCCCATGCCTTCGACCAGTCTATTCATATAGTTGAAAAGGGCGCAGACGCTCACCACGTCAAACAAGCCCTGTTCGCTCCAGCCGATTTTACGATTATAACTTGCGAGAACCGATATGGAACTTGTTCGGACCCAAGATTCGATAGGGACGACTGTGCGCCAGGTTCCGCCAAGGACGGACCCCTCGCTTTCTATTTTTCGAGTTCTGATGGCCGGACTCGAATGGATCGGCGATGCGGTCAATTGCTTAGTATGATGACCGGGATCTCCCCCGTGACAGCGGTGATGTAACTTTGCTTGTGTAAAAAGAAAGAGGGTGTAAGTTTGGTTTTTTCGCTGCGATGGCAAAAACCAACTCCAAGAAAGGAGCTTACACCCAATGGCGAAATTAACACCGATGACCGAACAATTCCAACATTTCCTTGATGAGGTAAAAGAAGACTTTTGGGGAGATGTGTATAGCAAGACAAAGCTGGCGTGGAAACGGTATTTCGAGACTGAATCACAGCGGCAGAGAGACCGTTATTGTGGCTTTGGATGGTATGAAAGAGGTGGGCAGAGAAAGAGAGAGTACCGCAATGGATACTATGAACGGGACTTTGTGACCCGCTTTGGAACGTTACGGTTGCGGATTGCCCGGAGCCGGAACAAGAATTTTCTCCCGAAGGGATTACAACGGTTTCAACGACGAGCTGACGAGGTAACGTTGCTGATACGAGAGGCGTTTCTCAGAGGAATCAGCACACGGACGGTGGGACGGATTGTGGCGATCATGACGGGAGAAGTTGTCAGTGCACAGACGGTATCGCAGCTGACACGAGAGCTAGATGAAGCAGTACAGCGATTTCACCGAGCTCGGTTGAGTGACGAATGGAAGACACTGTTTCTGGACGGAGTGAGTCTGAGGGTAAGACGTCCGAGTGGGCGGAAACGGGTGCAGATGCTGGTGGCCTACGGGGTGAGAGCGGATGGTAGCCGGCAGCTTTTGGCATTTATGCGCAGCAGTGGAGAGAGTCAAGCTGCCTGGGAAGGACTCTTAGGAGATCTGTACCGGCGTGGTATAGAGGGAGATAACCTCGAGCTGATTGTGACCGACGGCTGTGCAGGTCTGGCAGCGGCCATTGAAACGATCTATCCGAGAGCTCAGCACCAACGCTGCTGGGCACATAAGATGCGAAACATCGTCAATTCAGTCCGAAAGTGCGATCGAGACCAGATCAAGCAGGATGCACGGGCCATCTACCAGGCCGATAGCCGTCGGGATGCACTGACAGCTTTCAGGAGGCTGAAGCGTTGCTGGCACAAGGATTATCCGAAGATGGTGAATCGATTGGAGAAGGATCTCCCTGAGTTACTGGCCTTTTACAGCTTCCCACGGCCTCTGTGGAAGAAGCTACGAACCACCAACGTCATCGAACGCTGCTTCGTTGAGGTTCGACGGAGAACGCGTCCGATGGTTTGCTTTGTTAATGTCCAGAGTGTCGACAGAATCATTTACTCGATCTTCCATCGATTCAATCTCGATTGGAAGGAACAACGACCAACTCGTACCCTCGACCTTTTTACACAAGCAGCTTGACATGACCGTGACAGCGGCACGATGGACGCGCGTGTTCCACACGTGCTATCGTCAACGCCGTCCAGGACGATCACGTCCTTCAGGTCAATGGCAACCTGGACGAATTCCTGTTCGATCTTTTCGGGCGTGAGCGGTTGCATCGTTGCTTCATCACTCTGGGAAGTTCATGCGGCGCAGCAGGTCCTGGAAGCGTGGGTCGTCTAAGAAGCAGATAGGCGAAATAAGTCGCGTTTCGAGCTGGGTCCCGGGTACGCCACCGCCCTTGCTTCTGCGGGAAGACGTCGTCCTCCACCACAACGCTCAGACCGCTCGGGCTGTAGGCGAATCTGCCCTCTACCGCCAATGGATATTCGTATCAGCCTCCCCGGACTCAGTACATCACGCCGTTCTGGGACGAACTGACAATCTCGCCTCGTTCGAGGGCATTGAGGTCCCTACCGAGCAACCTCCCAATGAAGCCGGTAATCTCGCTTCGCCGGCGATGGCGGTGTGGCAGCCAGTAAAGTGAGTACATTCGCTACAGCGATCAGCAATCCTGCCCTGCGCAACTTGTTCATCTGCTCAGCTTTGTGTGATTAGAATCTCAAAACACTTCCGGAACGAAAGTCTGGTCCGTGAGCGGTGGTCGAACATGACCAACGTTTTCCTTTCGATCCGGTAGTTTGATCTTCGGATCTTTGATCTCATCGTAAGGGATCTGACTCAACAGGTTCGCGATCACGTTCAATCGGGCTCGCTTCTTGTCATCGGCCCGCACCACGAACCACGGTGCCTGTTTGATGTTGGTGTGGCTGAACATCTCGTCCTTGGCCATGGAGTACTCGACCCACTTCTCGCGCGATCTGAGATCCATTTCACTGACCTTCCAGCGGCGAATCGGATCCTTGATGCGCTGTTTGAAACGACGCTCCTGCTCGTCGTCGCTCACCGAAAACCAGTATTTGATCAACTGGATGCCGGAACGAACCAGCATGCGCTCGAAGTCGGGGCATGCGCGAAGGAACTCCTGGTACTCCTCCTCGGTACAAAAACCCATTACCCGCTCGACGCCCGCGCGGACGAGTGTGGAGGAAGCACTTCGGATCTGCGGCCAGACCACAGCACTCTCCGTTGGGCTTCTGGCAGCCTCGTCTTTCTCCCAAGCCGCACCACATCCCGATACCCATCCCAGGTCTCCAATCGCCACCCATCGACGATCTGTTCCCACTCAGCGAGGAGAAAGTGCATCCTGAACTTATGGCCGTCCACAGCACTTGCAGAGTCCTTGATCAATTCACGTAACTCGTCCCTGCTCGCAATCGTTACCGGACCCAACTGAGCCTTATACAGTCGCAGGCCGATAGCACTTAGCGAATAAACCGATCCTTTCCCCGAGACGGGGTTCGTTCGCTAGGAGCCGCCTCAGCTTCGTTTGCAGCGCATTCGCCAGTGTATCGGTAAGGGTCGTCAGCAGCACTCGGGCGTCGGGATGTATCCGCGCAAGATGCGTCGCCCTGTGAAGCGCGACGATAGTCTTTCCCGTATCAGCCGAGCCAGAAACACGGGCGGGGCCACTGTAGTCGCGCTCGACCCATTCCCGCTGCTCGGGGTGCAGGAAGATCGTCCACTTCTCCCATGGGTAATCGAAGGCACGCTCCAGCTCCTCGACGTTCGTCATCACCCGGAAACGGCGCTGTGCGTCGGGATGGTCGAAGGGATCGACCACGGCAGCGACTGGCGCGAGCACTCGGGGTTTCCCACCCGTCGCCAGCTCCAGCAGTGCCTCTGCCGCTTCCGCAGGCAGGTGATCTGTCAGAGGTAACAAGCTATCCTCGGTCGCGTTCCGAACATCACCAAGCCATTCAGGAGGAATACCGTAGCTGAGCAATTCATCTTCGGGAATCCCGGCGAAGAGTGGGCTGGCCTCGGCGGTGGGTTTGGAAGCTGGGGCAGCCTCCTCATGGAGGTACACGGGAACAATGACCTCCTTCACCGTTTCCCGTATCTCGACTAGCTGGGCTGCGCCAGTCTTCGGGTGAGTCTCCAGTTTTCGCCGCTCTGCCCAGTCGTATGCTTTGTCGTGGTGACCCACATAACACAGCAGGAGGCTCGATTCGCTCTTGTGAACGATCACTCGGATGTCCCGACTAACCCGCACCGACCAGAAGTTCCTGTCCTTCGCCTTATCTAATTTATGGAAGCTCACGCCGGGGTTGCTAGGGTCGAGTTGCAGGTCGAAAGCCTTCGTCTTGACAGCCTTCTGCTCTTCGTTCGTCAGGCGGGTGAGACTGTCGGTGAAGGTGTCGGCGATGCGAAAGTCCATGGCTTTCAGACCTTGAAGACTTTCATTACCTCGTCGCCCAGGTGGTTAATCACCTTGACGGCGATTCGGCCATTCTTTGGCTTCTCGAAAGGACGCGAAGTGTCACTGTGCAGCGTCTCCCAGGCGTCAGAGTCAATCTCAGCCTTGAGCGTGGTCTTCAGCGCGCTATAGGGATCGTTCGCACCCAAGAAGTAGGAGTGACGGACAAAGAAGCTTTCTTCGTTATAGTCGGTGTCGATAAACCAGCAGGCAATGCCATCCGGGCCGTCACTGACCACCTCGCCGGTCTGGGGTTTGAACACGTCCACGCCGTTCACCCTCACCCGGAGCTTGCCGTCTTTCTCGGTCAGGAGATCGATGTCCGGCTCACCAAAGATGACAAAGAGATTGCCCTTGCCGGTGTTCTTGAGGTCCTCGGCCATGTGCAGGTCGGCGTTCATGCGGGCCTTGAGGACGGGGATGCGCCCCAACTTGCTGAACTCCGTGGCGTGTGCGTCGTAGTTGAAGGCGCAGGCGATCAAGACGTCAAACCCGGCATCGCCTGCCTCGCGGGCTGCTTCGACAAGGTCTGCTCGCTGAACGGTTCCGAACTCCGGGCCAATGAAGATGGCAGCGCGTTTCTCGGCCTCGACCTCCAGGTACCGGCCTTCCGCGCAAACCATATCGCCAGGCCAGGAAGTGAGTGAGGTGAAGGCAATCCTACCTTCTTTGTGAGCCTGCTGAACGCCAGCGACCTTAAGGTTTTCGAGGATCATGTGCGGAAACGTCTGGAATGCCCAGGGTTTCGTAGACACTTTTGAAGGCCTAAAATGAGGCAACTTTCAGGAGTGAAACAATCAGGAGTGAAACAATGGGACGAGTTAGATACACGGACGAGTTCAAACAGGAAGCTGTGCGGCAGGTTACGGAGAAGGGGCATCCGGTCAAAGAGGTGGCCGACCGCCTAGGGGTGTCGAGTCACAGCCTCTACGAGTGGATCCGGAAGTACAGACCAGCCACTGGAACCAAGGGACGCCAGCTAGCGAACAAGGACGATGAGATCCGGAGGCTTCGGGCAGAGCTGAAGCGAGTAACCGAGGAACGGAACATCCTCCGAAAGGCCGCCGCGTACTTTGCCAAAGCATCCGGGTAAGGTACGCGTTTATACGCGATCATCGGGCCGAGTTTCGGATCCAACCGATGTGTCGCGTACTGAGGGTGCATCGCAGAGGTTTCTATGCATGGGTGAAACAGCCGGTGTCGGCCCGTGCCAAGGAGGATCAGCGGTTGCTCGGGCAGATTCGCAAGTTGTTCATCGCCAGCGGAGGCACTTATGGGAGCCGCTGGATTCACCGGGACCTGAAGGAACTGGGCGAGACATGCAGTGTGCATCGGGTAGCAAGGTTAATGCGTCGGAACGGTTTACGGGCCGAGGTCGGATACAAGCGGCGATGGATCCGCGGTGGTCAACCTGCGCGTGGGGCTCCGAACCGGTTGAATCGAGAGTTCGCCGTGCCTGCACCGAATCAAGCGTGGGTGGGCGACATAACCTACGTCCGGACTTACGAGGGATTCCTGTACCTCGCCGTTGTCCTGGATTTGTTCTCCAGACGAGTTATCGGTTGGTCAATGCAACCCACGATGCAGCGCGATCTCGTCATGCAGGCGTTGCTGTCGGCGGTCTGGCGTCGCCGACCAGCGGGAACAGTGGTTGTCCATAGCGATCAGGGAAGCCAATATGGGAGTCATGACTACATGGCCTTTCTTGAGGAACATGGGCTGGAACCGTCAATGAGCCGTCGAGGGAATTGTTTGGACAACGCAGTGGCTGAGAGCTTCTTCTCGACGCTGAAGAAGCAACGGATCCGGAGGAGAGTCTATGCCACACGGGACGATGCCCGGGCGGACATTTTCGATTTCATCGAGATGTTCTACAACTCAAAACGACGACACAGCCATGTCGGCGGTGTGTCGCCTGTGCAGTTTGAAGCTGACTACTTTCAGAGGATACAATCTGTCTAGAAAATCCTGGGCATTCCAAATCGTCCTCAAAGGGAAATGTCGTTGACGTCAATCATATGGAGTCCAAGGCCCCCAGATGGCTTCTTTTTCAGTAGAGCAAGACTCTGAATAAAGGCCCCTCCGTGTGGTACGGCCCCCAACTCAGGTCCACTCTCTCATGGCTTGCGTATTTCTGCTATCGAGGTTATCTTTGTACCGCACAAGCGATTACATCATTCCACAAGGAGAGGATCATCATGGCAAAGGCCAAAGCTCAAGCACCTGCGAGCGAAAAACGCGAGTATAAGACCGCAGAATCGGCCGCAAAGCAGAAAGCGCAGTGGGAGAAGAAAGGATATAAGGTTACGCGCAAAGGGAATATCCTGTATCTCAAGAAGGGGTCGCAAAGAGGGTAGCGCGTTTCCTCTCAAGAAGAAACAGCCTCTATTGGCTTATTCAGTAGGGGAGATTTTCTTTTTGGGTCACAACGGAATCTCAAACCTCAAACCACCGACGTAGTACAGCCCACTCCCCAATTCCCGGTGTTCCTTCAGGATCGGGACCTCATTTTGGATCAAACGCGTCCTGATCCATCGAGTGTGCCTACTGAAAATGTCGTCACGCTTGAAAACATTGAACTTCCGCGCTTTGCCGTTTAGGCTTCAACGGCCATGCTTGATCTTCTATTTTCGTCCTTATCGTCGTTTCGCGTGTACTTTCAAAGGGGCGCGGACACGCAACTCGAGATTGTCGCCCTTCGACATCAAATCACCGTTCTGCAGCGAAAGATTCCAAAGCCTAGACTGAAATCGGTGGACCGTCGCTTATGGGTTTTCCTTTCCCGCTTTTGGTCTCGGTGGCGATCCGCACTCATGCTCGTGAAACCGGATACGGTTATAAATTGGCACCGTCGCGGCTTCCGTTGGTACTGGACCTGGAAGGTTCGCCACGGAAAAGTCGGGCGGGCGAGCGTTCCAAAGAACACACGCGTACTGATCCGAACCATGAGTCGAAATAACGTGCTGTGGGGAGCGCCGAGAATCCACAGCGAACTGCTCAAGCTTGGGATTCAAGTCTCGCAAGCCTCGGTGGCCAAATACATGGTTCGACACTCCAGGCCGCCGTCGCAAACATGGCGAACGTTCCTGAAGAATCACGTATCCCTGATGCTTTCTGTTGATTTCTTCACCGTACCCACGATTTCGTTCCACGTTCTGTATGTCTTCGTCGTCCTCGCCCACGACCGTCGGCGCATCCTTCATTTCAACGTTACCGCACATCCGACTGCCGAGTGGACCGCACGGCAAATTGTGGAAGCCTTCCCTTTTGACAGCGCACCAAGGTGTCTGCTGCGAGATCGCGATCGGATATACGGATACGAATTCCGAAAGCAACTCGAAGTCATGGATATTCACGAAGTCCTCAGTGCACCCCGATCTCCGTGGCAAAATCCGTACGTTGAACGCGTGATCGGTTCCATCCGGCGGGAGTGCTTGGACCACGTCATCGTTCTCAACGAAGAATCACTTCGATGCGTCCTTCGCTCCTACATCACCTACTACCACACCGCGCGTCTGCATTTGTCGTTGGAAAAAGACTCGCCAGTTCCACGCGCAGTTGAATCGGTCGGAGCCGTCGTCGTGATTCCTCAAGTCGGTGGTCTGCATCATCGATACCAGCGACAGGCTGCCTGATACCGTCTGCTGTCGATCAACCGACTCGGGAGCACAATCGAATTTCGCGCTGGAGCGTATCTGGGATTGCTATGCCCCGAGGAATAGCCGCGTCGGTTCCCCACTCCTCAAATGACCAATGAAAATTGCCCAGCAACGAAATGGGAGGACGCTGATCATCGTGACGCGATCTGATTGTTCCATCCGATGGGGTTTTTGATAGGGACAGGCGGCTTCTTAAGCGAGAGTGCTCGCACGATACGGCCTTTTGGAAAATTGTTCATTTACACGCGAACTCGCACCCAGAATGAAAGGAGTGTTTGGGGACAGCACTTTCCTTATTTTACCGAGAAGGAGAACCGCATACTCGAGCTAGATCAATTGAAATCATTCATCGAGAAAACCCCCGGGTTGGAGCTCGAGGAAGTTGAGTCGTTCAGATACGATCGTTTGGCCTCGCTTGACTGGCTTTGCGAGCAGGCAAGGAATTACCACTATTCCACATTTGCATTGTATGAACCGCAAGAATTCGAGGCAGCCATGGAGCTGTTCCAGGCCAACATTCGTAGAGTATACCCGGACCCCGTCAACGTTACGTGGGAGGACGGAAACATTCTACTGATCATCCGCCGGCACGAATCCTAGCGCTTGCTCTATGATTCAACGAGAGTGATCAGTAGCAGGTCGCGGCAGGCGGACGAAACCCGCATCGCTCCCAACTTTATGTCGCCCCGCCAAGCTTCCATCGCGTGAGTTTTACTCACCCCCCTACTCCTACCATTCGTTTTCCATTTTGACTTTAGAAACCCCGATATAGTCACGGGCTGGAGAGCAAAAACGGGCATTGTGAGCGACGCTCCGAATGGCAGAAACCAGCGTTTTGGGGGTGCCAACTTCCCATTGACTTACTCATTGCACCAGGAGCAGAATGTGAGTAAGGGAACTGTTCACGTACGCCTCAAGATCGAACACTAGTCCGACACCGCACCCGTACAAAAGAAAGTCGTCGCCCCAATACGATACCCATAGCCTTACCTTTGATATTCAGTTTGGCTCCCGGAATCCCCGCAGCAGGGGGGCTGTAAAGTAAAAAGGTGGGTTCTGAGAGCCTTTGGCCGGGCGCCCGTTGGGAGAAGCGTTGGGCGTCCGGTCTTGGCCCCCAGAATCCCCGTAGCAGAGTGGGGACTGTGAAGTAAAAAGGGGGTTCTGGGGGACTCTCGAAAAGGGTGGGGAGAGGCCGACACATCCTCTCCTTGCTCTGGCCGGGCGCCTGCGTGAGAGAACCGTGGACGTCCGGTCTTTGACTGAGATTTCCAAACAATTCTGAAGGTGTTACGGAAATTCTCAGACTCCAGCCAAATCCATCAGAGATATGGGGTGCCCGTAGGACCCATATGCAAAGCATGGGGGTGGGGGTGGTGGATGCCCTGGGTCGGATCCGAAGGATGATCGCGATTCTCTGATTGACGGGAATCTGTGAAAGGAGACATAATACCTCCTATCAGAAGCACCACGGAACGCATCCCGGGCGAGGACCAGCTTCATGATAGCAGCTTTGTTTTGCCTATTCTCACCAGAGTCTCTCACCAACCCGACCCATCTGACCCAATGCGCGGGCGCTGCCCGCTGGAGGTAGGACCATGAAGAAAACACTGTTTCTGCTCGTCGCCGCGGCCCTCGTGTTCACCGGAACCGCGATCGCCGGCGATGCCATTACCGCTCACGTCTCCGATTCGAACTGCAAGGACAAACACACCGACCATACCGATGCCTCCATTGCGTGTGTCAAGAAATGTGCCAGCAACGGCGCCGACCTCGTGCTGGTCGACGGCGAGGGCAATGTCCACGTGGTCGCGAATCCTGAGGCGCTCAAGGGCCACGAGGGTCACCAGGTCAAGGTGATGGTGACCGCAACGGATGACGGCAAGGTCGAGGTCGACCCCGAGAGCGTTGAGCACATCGCGCCGTAACCGGAACCCGGCCTCGGGCTGCGTGGCGACACTCGAGGGGGCAGCTTCACGAGAGCAGCTTGTTTTTCCTTGAGCTGGTCGTCGGAGGTACTCAGAGATCTCAAGACCCGGGGAGTGCGTGCCCCCTTGGCTCGTGACGATGGACACTTGGGTATCTGGGGCGCGTTGCGCAACGTGTTTCTAGAGGCCGAGGAGGAACGGTGCGGAAACCACCATCCGCTCCCAATCTTGATCAATCAACGCGGCCGCACCCTCCAACCCTCGCTTCCGGCACCAGTGCTGAAATTTCTCTTTGAGTCTCTCTGCCTGCGCTCTTGTCTCTGCATGGTCACCGGGCTGTCAAATCAGAACGTCTCGTCAATGACCCTCTCTCGGAGCTCGTCGTAAGCGTCCAAGAAGCTCGTCCCCTCGGCCATTGTCGTGTACTCCCCGTTCCCATAAGAGACCCCAACAACGGCCGTCTCATCCACCAAGGTCGGTTCAAGAAACGTAGCATCCTCGAACATCTCCAGTAGCTCTCTGCGGAGTCGATGAATCACTGAGAGCTTGGCGGCTTCTCTGTGGATGTCATCAACCACCTCCAGCCGATCGCCGTTGTCTTCGATCTCGATTGCGGGTAGTGGTCCATAGAGGTCATGACTGCGGATCCGAAAACGATTGCCCGCAAGCTGATCAACACCATCCAGGACAATCACGTCCTTCAGGTCAATGGCAACCTGGACGAATTCCTTTTCGTTTAATGTCCCACTCGGGGATGGGTGAAATCCCTCGCCTTCAGGCGAAGCCTTTAGGAGGCTTGCGGTACAATGATGCATGCCGAGATACCGGAAAGGATCGCACACAGTCTATGAGCTGCAATATCACTTTGTGTTTATCACGAAGTACCGCAAGCCGGTCCTGAAGGGGGACATAGCCAGAAGGACAAGAGAGCTGATCCGAGAGATCTGTGCATCTGAGGATGTGGTGATTGTGAAAGGGAATGTGAGTCCAGATCATGTGCACTTGATGTTGAGCATGCCGCCGCAGGTGTCGCCGAGCCGAATCATGCAGGCCGTGAAGGGGAAGAGCAGTCACCATCTAATGAGGGAATATAGGTCGGTGCAAAGGGAGTTCTGGGGCCGGCACCTGTGGGCACGAGGGTACTTTGTGTGTACGACAGGAAATGTGACGGACGAAGTGATCAAGCAGTACATTGAGCAACAAGGTGTCGAGCCCCAGGAGGACCGGGACTTTAAGATAACGGAATAGGCCATTCTATGAGGCGAGGCCTTTAGTCGGCTTCAGCCGACGACCGAAGCCCTCGCCTTCAGGCGAGGGTAATTCACTCCGGATGGCGCTACGCTGCTCCTCGGGCGTGGGTTTATCACCTATCCGCAATCCCGGCCCGTTATAGTTCTATCGATAGGTTTCTAGCGCAGGAAAAGTCGGTGAGAGCAAGTGCAAAGGAGCCCTCGATGGCATAATGGACAGGAAGGATCCTACCATGAGAACGACTCTACTGCTGGTCGCGGTGATCTTCGCCACTGATTTGGGATTGGCACTGGTGGATGCAACCGTGCGAGCCGGGGCAGTCTACCAGGGTCTGGGCGCAATGGCAGGCAAAGTAACGGACAGCACCGTCATCCTGCAATCCCGACTCACGAAAACAAATCGGCTTGTCGATGGAGATTTGCCCGGGAGTCCAGGAATCGCCAGGTTCGAGATTGCGACCGAGCCAGATTTTCAGGATGTCGTGCTGACCGACTGGATCGAAGCGACCCCCCATCAGGACTACATCGTCAAGGCGAAGGTCGCGGGGCTGAATCCGGATACCCGCTATGTTTACCGTCTGCGCTATGGCGCAAGCAGGGAGAGTACGCAGCTCGGTCGAACCTGCTCGTTCAAGACCATGTTTGTTTTCCCAGGTGCCCACCTATTGGGAGAAGGACGATCACGACCATCGCTTCAACGACTGTGATCCGCATTCCCCGGTACGCGGAGTCCACGAGACGGCCGAGGACCGCGCGGATCCTGAAATGGCGCAGCAGCCCTCCAGCCAGCTGGGAATTCACACCTTCTGGGAACAGGTGCCGGTTGTGGATCCGCGGGAGAAAGAGCCCGTCACCTATCGTACCCATCGCGTCACTCGTGATTTACAGATCTGGCTGGTCGAAGGACGCGACTATCGGAGCCCGAACGACATCCCGGACGGAACGGAAAAAACACTTTGGGGCAAAAAGCAAATGGCGTGGCTGCAAAGGACACTGTTGGCATCCGACGCCACCTTCAAGATTCTCATTTCACCGACTCCCTTGGTCGGCCCCGACAGCACCCTCAAGCGAGATAGTCACGCCAACATCGGCGGGTTCCAGCATGAAGCGAGGAAGTTCTCTACTTGGTTGACCAGAAACGGCTTCCTCGATAAGCACTTCTATCTGATCTGCGGTGACCGGCACTGGCAATATCACGCGCTGCATCCGAGCGGCTTCGAAGAGTTCTCCTGCGGGGCCATCTGTGATGCCAATGCTGGAAGCGCCGTGGCGCCGGGCCAGCCTGGGTCGACAGATCCCGGTGGCAGGATCACGCACAAGTACACCCAGCACGAGCCATCGGGTGGTTTCCTGAAAGTGGATATCACGCCGTCCAGAAAAGATTCTCCTGTCCGGGCCGAGTTCTCGTTTTATGATGAGCGTGGCAGCCTCCTCTATCGGACACTCAAGACAGCGAAGGGGCACTGACCCGAGAGATTGGCTTGGCTCCGAGTTTCGTGGAATATCGGCGGAGAGACGATACAGGATAAACCTGTTCATTTGCTGATAGGGTCACCAGATCAGCGCACGTACTGAGAATGCCAGCAAGAATAGGCCCTGATCACCTGTGCCTAAAGCAGAAGCCTCCCGAACGCTCTGCCAGTCTTCTGCTGGCGAAACGATTCAGAGCCATAATCCCAACCTCCCCGAATATCTGAGTTTCGATCTTTTCGGCTCTGAGAGGTTGCATTGTTGCCTCATCGCTCCGGAAAGTTCATGCGGCGCAGCAGGTCCTGGAAGCGAGGGTCGTCGCGGATGGGGTCCATCCTCATCGGAAATTCTCGATCAGCATGATGTCCGTACTCACCGTCGTCTCGTAGAAGGCGTAGTAGATCCATTTCTCATCAGGGGATACGGTGAGACTTTGGAGACTTACGGGGCCTTCCTGTGTATGAGCGAGGGTATCCTCTTGGGTCTTCAAGTCCCGATAATAGATCGAGAAGCCTCCTGCACTTGTGTCCTTTCCGTAGTAGAGTCGATCTCCGACGATATCGAACAGAAGAACGCTTCCTTCCCGTACCCGGGTCTTTTCGCCGTCCTCGATAGAAACTCGCCAGATGCTCTTATCCTTGTTCTTCCTATAGTAAAGGTATTTCCCATCTTCGCGTGGAGTCGCGGCCTCGTCTTTTATTACCAGGGTCGCGGTTGCCTCACCCCCCTTCGCGGACATCTTCCAGATCTGCGAAATTCCACTGCGAAGGGAGTTAAAATAGATCCAGCTGCCATCGTGAGACCATTGGGGCCCGATATCGGCGGAAGGATGAGATGTCAGACGTTTCGGCTCTAAACTTTCAACATGCACCCAGTAGATGTCGGTATTCCCGTCCCGACTGGAGGAGGTGAATACGATCCGACTTCCGTCGGGAGACCAATCGGGTCGTGCACCGAATAGGGACGGAGTCAACGGTTCTGGTTTCGTGCCGTCGGCCTGCGCCATCCAGATGCCGTAACGACCGCCCCTGTTCGAAGCGAACACGATGTTCTTGCCCTCCGGGGACACACTGGGTTGCCAGTCTGAGATCCTCGGACTGGTAGGAGTGATTCGCTCCGGGTCTCGCGTCTCCCGCATGTTCGAACCCGGGATCCGCCATATACTCGGCTTTTCTTTGTCCCGCTGGAGATACACCAGGCGATTGCCGCGAATGGAGGGTTGCCACGCCCCACTGTCCACACCAGCAACCACCTTCGGTGTACCACCTGCAACGGGTACGCGATAGAGACGATGGTCGCCCCTACCTTTAACTCCTTCAAAGACGATCTCCCGGCCGTCGACGGTCCAGGTCGGCTTAAAGCAGGATCCATTCTCGTGGGTTACCCGGCGGAGATCGTCCCCGTTAACCGACACGGTCCAGATGTCGCCTATGATAAAAGACGTCCAACGAACGAAGGCCACTTGACTTCCATCCGGTGAGAACGAAGGCCAGGTATCGCCCAGAGGGGACGTGTCCGGAGGTGTTGTCAGGGGTGCCCTAGTCCGAGTTTTTGTGGAAATCAGCACGATTTGACATGGCTGATCTTCCTGAGGCCTTTCGGCCGTGGCCAGCCATTCTCCGCCCGGTGACGGTGACCAGGATAGGTGGGTAAGCGGCCCTACAGACGCCAAACCGATATGACCTGCAAGGTCGATCAGAAACTCTTCGCGTGCTCCATAGGGAAAGGGCATCGTATAGAGCGACCACTTTTCCCCGGTTTTCCGCGTGAAGGCAAACTGTTTGCCATCGGGGGACCAAGCCGGCCATATCCCGCCATTTTTGATTAGTGGATGCGGTGGCGTGCCCTCGAGGACCAGTTTGACGAAGATACCCTCACTGTCAAAGTAGATCACATGCTCGCCGTCGGGGGAGAGCCGGGGGCCATACTTCTCCTGGCCGTCACTAGTGATGTTCCTAGGGATCGGACGCGATTCCGTAGGAAGGTCCGCGACCGTTTCCGGCTCTGGCCAGAAGTAGATTCCCGCTCCCACCGCAAGCGCCAGTACGACGATCGCCGCCGCGATCCACACCGTCGGCCAGCTGTCTTTTGGCCTCGGCTCTACCTCATGTCGCGGTATCGACACCCCCGTCAGCGAGTCCCGCTTCAGCCTCCTCAGATCCGCCAGCAGATCCTTCGCTGACTGATACCTCAGCTTCGCGTCCTTCTCCAACGCCTTCTCTATCACCCGTACCACGTCATCCGGCAACTCCGGCTTGATCCGCACAGCTGACGTCGGCACCTTCGTCAATATCTCGTTGAACACAACCCCGGTTGTCGCCCCCTTGAACGGTTGTGTCCCCGTCGCCATCTCATAGAGCACCACACCAAACGAAAACAGATCCGTACGAGCATCGAGATCTTGTCCCTTGACCTGTTCCGGCGACATGTAGGATGCCGTCCCCACCGTTGATCCCGGACTCGTCAGATTTGTTTCTGTCGCCATGGACGCAGAGTCCGACGACTTCTCCGTCGATTTTGCCAATCCAAAATCCAGGATCTTTACCTGGCCTCGTTCTGCGATGAAGATATTGGCCGGCTTGATATCCCGGTGCACGATTGTTTTGGAGTGTGCTACTTCCAGTGCGTCCGCTATCTGAATCCCCAGATCCAGTAGCTCCTCTGTCTCTATAGCCCCACTCTCGATCCGCTCCTTCAGGGTCTGTCCTTCCAGATACTGCATCGTGATGTAGGGCTGGCCTTCATGCTCTCCAATATCGTGTATGGCACAGATATTGGGGTGATCCAGGGCAGATGCCGCCCGCGCTTCCCGCTGGAACCGTTCCAGGGCATGTCGGTCTTTGGCCAGACTCTCGGAAAGGAGCTTCAACGCGACGTGACGGCCTAGACGGGTGTCCTTCGCACGGTACACCTCTCCCATTCCTCCCGCCCCGATTTGGGAGAGGATCTCGTACGGACCAACCTGGGTTCCGTTTTCAAGAGCCATAGTGCTCTGTGGATTTTGTCGGTTTATCGCTGGGGGCTAGGATAGCAGAAGCGGGGTTGGCGGGAGGTGGAAAACGCACATCAAGGAGTTTATTGCTTCATCACTCCGGGAAGTTCATGCGGCGCAGGAGGTCCTGGAAACGAGGGTCGTCCCCTATTCACTCTTCTACTGGAAATCTTCCACGAGCATGATGTCGGATTCATTCTCCTTTAGGGTGAAGAGAATAGATCGGCCGTCTGCAGACACACTTAGCCTGCTGTTCTGGATTTTGTCCCGGTCTTTAGCCACTGGGACAACTGGTATTGCTTCGCCAGTTGAGAAGTCGAGAAAGTGAATCCAGAAACCATCCTCACTACTGGGTCCTGGAATGAAGTAAACCCCCTGTTCCACCACGGTGAAGAGGTTGATGCTAAACAATGAATCGGTAACTTCTTGTTCCTTGCCGCCTTTAACGGGCATCTTCCAGAGACGTAGACCATCCTTGCGCTTGGCGAAAAAGAGGGTGCTGCCATCCGGTGATTCAAAGGGGTTGTCACCTCCGCCCGTGGTTACCTGGACGACTTCACTCCCCCCAACCCGTATTTTCCACACCTCCATTTCACCAGTTCTGAGTGACTCGAAGTAGATCCACTCACCGTCTCCCGACCAACTTGGGGAAGCATCACTGGATAAGTCGCTAGTCAGCCGTCTCGGTGCGCCTCCGGTAGAGGGGACGACATAGATGTCTGAGTTTCCTTCCGCAGCGCCGTAAAAGGATATTTGCTTTCCGTCAGGAGACCAGACTGGCGATGCCACGAGCGGTCCCTCGAACGAAGTCACCTTAACAGGCGTATTTCCCTCACTGTCGCACACCCAAATTTCAGGACTTCCAGAGCGGAAAACGATTCTCGTGCCGTCGGGAGAATACTGTGCGGCTGAGTCGAATCGTGTGGAGGAGATGAGTTTCTCGGCGCGACTAACCCCAGCTATCGGGGCCGTGCCGGGCCCGGGGAGGGAGGCGCGGTAGATGTTTGCGTTGGGGGATATTCGTACGTAGGCTAAACTCTGTCTCTGTTGCGACAATACAGGTGCCCTCGCAAATTCAGCACCAAACGGCAACTGTCGGGGGCGGCCAGAACCTGAGACAGGAATCCTTTGCAGACTGGCGTTACCATGTCCCACCAAACCTAACGAGAAGATAATCTCACTGCCGCCTCTTGCCCAGACCGGATCCATACTCTCGGTAGCCTCATGGGTAACCTGTCTCGGTGCGCCTATTGGCTCATAGTCATCAGAAAGGTCAAGTGAGTAGAGGTGTGTGGCACCGCGGAGGGGAGTGAGGACCATCGTGCGACCATCCGGGGAGAAGGCAGCCTGCCATTCTCCTCTCTGCCCAGGAGAAGTCAACCTGCGCTTCTCCCCAGACTCGATGGAAAGAAGATACAAACCACCTTCCGGGTCGCCGACGAGCGTTGCTGGAACTGCAAGCCACTTACTGTCAGGAGACCAGGCCAGAAATCGAGTCCCCGGATCGCCCGTCGGCAACCATAGGCGCCCCTCACTGAGTCTTCGTTCCACCCCACCTAGGGGAGAAATTAACAGCAATTCTGTTCTCAAGGGCAGGTGCGATCGAAGGAAAGCTATATAGCGGCCGTCTGGAGACCAAACTGGGCTAGAATCCTCGGCAGGGTCGGTTGTTAATTGCAGCCGCCCTTCACCTCGGACTTGCTGCACGTAGACGTCCCAATTGTCTTGCTTCTCACCGTTCCACTGATATGCCACCTGGTTGCCGTCGGGGGAGAAGCTCGGACAAGCCTCCGCGCCTACGTAGCTGGTCAGAGGAACTGCTTTGAGTGCTACTTCCGATTCTTGACTCGTTGGACGCATGTACAGAAACCACGCCACAACGGCAACCGTTATTGCTGCAACGCCCAAGCCAACCACTGCAAACAGCCACAGACGCTTCCCCTGCTGAGTTGCCGCAGCTACTGCAGAAGTAGACTTGCCAGAGTCCGTATCCCGCTTCAGCCGCTTCAGATCGGTCAGCAATTCTTTGGCGGACTGGCAACGGACCTCCTTGTCCTTCTCCAGCGCCTTGTTGATGATGGTCTCCAACTCATCGGGCAAGTCGGGATTCAATCGCACCGGCGACGTCGGGGCTTTGTTGATAATCTCGTTAGATATTGCTGCAGATGTCTCTCCCCGAAACGGTTGAGACCCAGTTGCCATCTCATACAGCACGACACCCAACGAGAAGAGATCGGTTCTGGCATCCAACTCTTTCCCAAGGGCCTGCTCCGGTGACATATAGGCCACGGTTCCCATTGCAGTGCCGGGAGTGGTCAACTGATCTTCCGGGGCTTGTGCAGTCGGCATTGCAGACCCGGCTTCTGTGGGTGATTCCGTGAGCTTCGCCAGTCCAAAGTCCAGGACCTTGGCGTGACCACGTTTCGTGATGAAGATATTGGCGGGTTTGATATCTCGGTGAATGATTCCTTGCTCATGGGCTGACTCTAGCCCCTCGGCTATCTGGCGACAGAGGTCCAGGGCTTCTTCAACAGGAAGACGCCCCTTCTTCAGTCTCTCCGCCAGTGTCTCCCCGGTCACTAACTCCAACACGAGGAATTGCATCCCATCCGATTCTTCCAGCCCGTGTATTGCCGCAATGTTCGGATGATTGAGCGAAGCCAGAAGTCGGGCTTCCCTTTGAAACCTGGCTAGGCCTTAGTCCAGCGTGATTTTTTGCATGAGGAGGAAGAAAAGCCCTGGAACGTGCGCCGTTACGGGATAAAATGCGTTTGATATATTTACAAGACATCCCGAAAGGAGCACATTCCAGGTGAATAAAAGAAACCACAGAATCCTCCTCCGAGACAAGCAAAATCTTACACGCCGGTTGGAAAGAAATCAGTTTGAGGACCGGTCCGATCCTATGTTCAAGGACTCCAACACCTACTACGAGATCGCCGAGAGAACGCGCGCCATCGGATCTGGTGGTATCGGAGCCATTCACAAGCTCGTGTGTAAGCTTGGATTGGACAAAGATATCAACAGAAACATCGTTTTGCTCAAGTACCACTTTCCTTACTGGGAATCCGATCATGTACTGAACATCGCATACAACGTCTTGTCGGGTGGAACCTGTCTCGAAGATATCGAGCGGTTGCGCCAGGATGAGACCTACATGAACGGACTGGGAGCCGAGAGGATTCCGGATCCCACGACGGCTGGAGATTTCCTCCGTCGTTTCGATGAGGATTGGATCTTCGGACTTCAGGAAACCATCAATGAAACCCGAACCAAGGTGTGGAAGTTGCAGGATGCTTCCTTCCGGAAGGAGGCCATCATCGACGTGGACGGGACCGTCGCCGGAACCTTGGGGGAATGCAAGGAAGGAATGGACATTGCCTACAACGGGATCTGGGGTTACGCACCGTTGATCGTGACCTTGGCCAATACGAATGAGGTCCTCTATCTGATGAATCGGCCGGGCAACCGTCCCTCTTCCGACGGAGCGGCCGAGTGGATGGACCGGGCAATCGATCTGGTGTCGTCGGTGTTTACGAAGGTCTGGCTTCGGGGCGACACGGATTTCTCGCTGACGAGAAACTTCGATCGCTGGGACGAGCGGGTTGGTTTTGTCTTTGGTTATGACGCCAAGCCGAACCTGGTCGGGATGGCCGATGCCCTGCCGGAGAGACAATGGAAACCGCTCGAGCGGCCTCCTCGTTATGAGGTCAAGAGCGAAGAACGGCGCCGTCCGGAAAACGTCAAAGAACAAGTAATCAAGGAGAGAGAATTCAAGAACATCCGCCTGCAGAGCGAGCAGGTCGCCGAGTTTGACTATCGTCCCGGACACTGTAAGAAAACCTATCGCATGGTTGTGGTTCGGAAGAACCTCACGATCGAAAAGGGGGAGCACCGGCTGTTTGATGAGGTCCGGTACTTCTTCTACATCACCAACGATCGGGAGATGACGATGGGAGAAGTGGTCCTTTTTGCCAACGATCGCTGCAACCAGGAAAACGTCATCGGTCAGCTCAAGAGTGGAGTGAACGCCTTGAGGATGCCTTCGGACAGTCTGGTATCGAACTGGGCCTACATGGTCATCGCATCGCTGGCGTGGAATCTGAAGGCCTGGTATGGCCTGGTGACGCAGGCGCCGACAGTACGTCGTGATATCTTGAGGATGGAGTTCAAACGCTTCCTGGTGAACTTTGTGCAAATACCCTGTCAGATTGTAAGAACCGGTCGTCGCCTCGTTTACAGGATATTGGCCTATAGCAAGCATCTCGAAACCTTTTTGGCGACGTTCGACTATATCAGGCAACTCAGGTTTACTTGAAGGCGCCTCGCCGGCGGGTGAGCCCGTACCCCCGGCGGAGCAAGAGTGGCGGGCGAAAGGAAGGGCATAACAGAGACAAACAAGATCAAGTGATCCAGACAACCAATGGAAGGTTTGTCTCTTGTGTTTCTCTTTGCTTTCCCTGTTACGCACAAGGAGCTGAAATCCACGAGATATTCGGAAAAGGCAAACGATTTTCCGAGCGAGCTCATACCTCGCTTATTTTGGGGCTAGGCGCTCTGGATCCTGGGAAAAGACTTCCGGCAGGACTTTGATCGCCACTTCCCGGCCCAGCTTCTTATCCCGAGCACGGTACACTTCTCCCATCCCACCGACACCAATGCGATCGAGGATTTCATAGGAAGTGATGACCTGCCCCGCTTTCAGCTGGACGCTATCTTTGGCTGCCATCCTGGCTGCTACCTCCAAAGCTGGCTCCTGTATGAGCGTTCCTGCTTCATGTGAGGAGATGAGCTTTTCGACTTCCGCTCTCAGTTCCGTGTTTTCGGTGCAGGCTTTATCTAAAAACGCGGCCCGTTGATCCGGCTCCAGTTCCAGCGCCTCGTGGTAGAGCTTCTCTATCTTTGCCCAGCGTTCAGGTTGCATTGCTGCGTACTCCACTGGCCTGGTAATGGGAGATGGTCTTGCCGATCATGTCAGTTGTCCGTGGGGACGAGGCGTTTGAGTTCTTCGGACCAGTTTTGGACGAGGATTATTTCCGCTGGTGCTGATGTTTCCTCCGTCTGGGGCGCTCTCTTTATCATCAGAAAACGCTGGCCGTCAGGGTGAATGTCATAGTTTGAGCCAACGTACTGCTTCTCGAATAAAACTACGGGGGTCCCGTGAGTGAAGCCTGACTCGGCCTGGACGGAAACAACCATCATCTTGTTACGGCTCAGATAAAAAAGCTCCCTTCCATCGGGTGACCACTGGGGCGTGGATCCCCTGTCGTTTGAGATCTTCCACTTCCCTTCGTCCACGTTTGGAAATGGCTGCACGTAAATCTCATCCCGCCCCGACTCATCTGACATGTAGGCGATCCAGCGCCCGTCGGGCGAGACCATCGGGGATCTGTTAATAAAATCGTCTTCGAGAAGTAATCGTGAGGTATGTTCGCCATCCATCGAGAGCACTCCGATACCACTGGTCGTAGTCAAGACCAGATCGCCATCCAGCGACCAGGATTCGGGAATCGTCGGGACCGTGCTCTTTTGCAGACGCTCTACCTCTCCTGTACCGTCAGCCGATTTCACGTACAAATTCGGGATTCCGCCGTCGCGTTCGGACGCAAACACGATGCGCTGACCATCGGGGGTCCAGATAGGGGAGACGTCCGAAGACGGGTCGTGGGTGAGCCGACTTTCGATGTTGTGCACCGAGTCATGAATCCACACATCGACGTTGTCCTGGTCAAAGATGGCTACAGCCACCCGATTGCCATCGGGAGAAATTCGTATTAGACCCGCATAAGGTCGTGGATCGGTACCCAAGGGATCCTCTTTTCCATTTCGATCCACCCAAACCAGTGTTGCCTTGAACCTAGTGATGCTACCAGGGACGTAGATGAGCGATCCCTCGTTGGATAGGCCGAAGTTCGCCGAACCATTAGGTTGTTTGGTGATCACTTCCTCTATCACGGGGACTGGCTCGCCCGCGACTTGCAGCCTGGCGAGATCAAAGGGCACCGCCCACAATGCTCCCTCCCGGCCATAGACAATATGTCCCGTGGGGGAGTAATGAGGATTACTACCTGGGGTAAGGATGCGATGTTTTGGTTTCCAGGTCGAGCAGAGCAATCTGAAGACCCTGATCGTTTAGGAGACTGAAGAGGATTGCCTCGCCGTTGGGCAGGATCTGGGGCAGTACATGGTATTGCTCGCCGTTATCGCGATCTGGTGTGGTTAGAACCTGAGGCTCCCGTCCCGGTGCCGGGATTTGATATAGCCCCCCTCTATACGTTCCGAAGATGATGCGCCCATCTGCTCCCCAGTCTGCGCCTAGAGACCGCTGGGAAGCTAGCGTCACTGGCACCCCTCCCCGGATCGGCACCTTTTTCAACCCATCAGAAGAAAACCCGATCTCGTTGCCATCGGGCGAGAAGAAGGGGCTACGAATGTTTCTGCCTTTGGTGCCACGGATAGGAATAGCTTCCAACTGATCAACTGCACGCAAGTAGAGCTGCAATCCGCCTTCGACGCGAGCGACATAGACAATGTGTCTCCCGTTCGGTGAGATGGCCACATCCGTAAAGAAAGGCGTCATCACCAGAGGTGCGCTTTCTGAAGTAGAAATCGGAAAGCGGGCGAGACGTCTCGGCGCTTCGGGTTTCAGGTACCACACGATGATCCCGGTAAGTGCGGCTAATACCAAAGATGCGGCAAGTCCAACAAGAATCCCCCGTCGCCAACTCATGGAGGTAACGTCACTCATGGGGGCTTGCAATACGCCGCTCGGGTCGGCCAGCACCTCCTCGATCTCCAACCGCACGTCGCCGATATCCCGCCGTCGTTTCGTCGATTCCTTCTGCAAACAGCGACGCAGAAGCTCTCCGATCCGTGGATTCAGCCCAGCCGGAAGGGCGTCCCAATCCGGGGCTCCGACCAGAATCTGCGCAATGTTGTCCGATACGGTCGGCCCTTCATACGCCCTTCGTCCCGCCAGCACTTCATACAGCAGACAGCCAAACGACCAGATGTCCGTGCGCTTGTCGACAGATCTGCCCCGCGCCTGCTCCGGACTCATGTACGATGCTGTTCCCAGTATTACCCCTTCACGAGTCTGCCCCTGCGTGATCGTCGGGGAGTGGGCTTCTTCACTTTCGGACACTTCACCTGCAAACACCTTTGCCAATCCAAAATCCAGGACTTTGACGTTGCCCTCGGAGGTAATCATGACATTGGCAGGCTTCAGATCCCGGTGGATCACTCCTTTCTCATGAGCCGCTTCCAGCCCTGCTGCAACCTGACGGCACACTTCCAGTCCTTCTTCTATCTCGAACGCACCCTTTTTGAGTCTCTCCTGTAGGGTTTCGCCTTTAACGAACTCCAGCACCAGAAACGGCTTGCCGTCGCTTTCCTCCAACTCGTGAATGGCTGCAATGTTCGGATGATTGAGCGATGCCAGAAGCCGCGCCTCTCGTTGAAACCTCGCCAGGCGCTCCCGGTTCTGGGAAAACACTTCGGGCAGTACCTTAATTGCTACCTCTCGGCCCAACTTCGTATCCTTGCCGCGATACACTTCTCCCATGCCTCCTGCCCCTATAGGGGAGAGGATCTCGTAAGGACCGAGTCTCGTTCCTTCTTCTAGAGCCATCGAGGCTCCGTGGAGTTGGTGGGTTCAATGCTGGGGGTAGGATAGCAGAAGTGAAACCACTGCGGATAGGTTTTGGGTGTCCATCTGGACAGAGGGAAACGGGACTCCCAAGAAGGGTATCTCGGGGTAGGGTTATCTGGTTGCTTTGTAGGTCGGTGAGAACCCGAGATGGAACTGTGTCCGAGGTCCGATCGCCCGCAACCTAGCTTGACACGGAAACCAAGTACTGTGCCCAAACTGTGCCCGCGGCAGTCCAAAACCATCCAACTCTACCCAACTCCACCCAAAGTAGGGCCGATTTAACCCTTTGGTATCCCTAGCTGTTACAGGGTCTGGGACTCAAAATCCCGCGGTGCTTGGCCATGTGGGTTCGACCCCCACCTTCGGCACCAGGATTTCTCTATCCATCTGAAGAAGACCTACCGATAAGTACGAGATCGACGTGTGCGTCCTTTTCGCGGCGAGCCGTCGCGCTGTGTCCCTACGGCACCAAGGGGTGCCTATCACCCGGGACATGGATTTTGGCCTCTCCTGACCTCCGGAAAGAATGAGGACTCCATCTAGTCTTGAACATCCAAAGCTCGACGAGCTGACGAATGGAATGAGGCCCCGACAAAGTCAGAGCGAGTTCGGAGAAGCCTTACCACGCATTGTACTCTTTCTGTTCAACGTTCGGGACCACTACTTCCTGAGAGCCTCCCTCGAACGGGTTCCTCCGGCCGCGTTGAAATGGGTCGATGAAATCGTGGCCATGGAGGATCAGAATCCGGGCAATCTCGGCTCCATTACAGAAGACGGCGGGCTGCCGCATGTCCTCGTACACCGCACACCCACGAACCTGGGGCACGGGGGAGTCCGAAAGGCTGCCCTGGAGTATGCCTTGCATCGGAACGCGGACCTAGCGGTCTTCATGGATGCAGAACTGCACTCTCCGGAGATGCTCCCGGCGCTCATCTATCCGCTACTCGTGGATGGGCGCGGTGTGGTGCTGGCTTCCCGGTTGATGCAGGGACACGACGCACGCCCTCGAAGTCGACCAACGGCCCGCGGCCTGGCGCGCGTCATCGCTACGCAACTCCAGAATCGCATCCTTGGCCTGCGTCTCAGCGACTACCACACCAGCTTCCGAGTCCTTTCGATGCGTACCATGAGGGGAATTCCGTTCCAGTTGAACGCGGACGACCGTCGATTCGACATGCAATTGCTGATTCAGTGCCGGGCACTCGACGCTCCCTTCCACGAGGTGGCGGCGGCGTCTGGCTGGAGAGAGTATCCGACCGACGGAGCCGGTCTCCATGGCTGGGTCAGAGGTTACTGTACGGCCTTGGACTACCGATTTCATCAGCTTCATGTGACCCGGCGTGGACGCTATCTCGTGGACGACGGCGTCCACTACACACTCAAACGGAGCCACACGAGTTCACACACGCAGATCGTGGATGCCATTCGACTAGAAAGTCACGTGCTCGACTTGGGATGCTCTCAGGGGCTGCTCGCCTCTCCGCTTCACGAAAAGGGAACCCGGGTCACTGGTGTCGATAGTGGAAGAGGAGACAACCTCGCACCGGAGCTCGAAGAGTATTACCAGCGCGACCTCGAGGAGCCCCTTATCCTACCCAGGGGACGCGTCTATGACTATGTGGTTGTTTCCGATGTGATCGAGCATCTACGCAACCGCATCCAATTATTGAGCAATGTGCGTCGCTTTCTCAAGCCTGGGGGACGACTTATTGTCTCCACACCAAACATCGCTCTGTGGTTCTACCGGCTTTCGCTCTTGTTAGGACGATTCGAATATGGCCCACGGGGCGTTCTGGATGAGGGTCATGTTCATCTGTTTACCCGCGAGACTTTTCGGCGGGAAGTAACGAGAGCAGGCTTCCATGTCGTCCATGAACGGTTCACCTCGTTACCTTTCGAAGTGGTTTTCCGGTCCACCGGGAGAAGCAGGGCGGTACGGGAGCTGGATCGCCTCTATCACCTGTTGGCACGCATGTGGCCGGAACTGTTTGCCTACCAGTTCATCCTCGAGGCCGAGATCACCACACTCGACGAGGAGTCCACCACCTCCCGTGTAGGACTCGTCCCTCAGCGCCAGGTCGATATGGAAGTCGACACGGAACAAGAGGATCCTGCTACCGGCTGCCTCGTAGAGTGATAGCTGCCATGCAAATGCTGTCCGTGGAATCATTGAATCCCAAAACGTCTTGGAGATCGCCTTGCCAAAAGACTGCCCCGTAACGCGCATGAGTCCCGGGAGCGCACCGTTTCAGTCAAGCGGTCGCTGGATCATCCTCACTTTCTTGGCGCTGGGCGTACTGGTGCGGGTCCTGGGCTTTGCGGACCATGAGCTCTGGATCGACGAGTACGGCACCTGGTGGACAATCGCAGGAGAGAGCTGGGGGGAGGTGTGGCGTCGAGCCCTCACGATACAGGGGCAATCACCGTTTTACTACCTGGCCGTTCGTCTGGTGGTGGAGCCTTTCGGCGTGGGGGCGGCATCCCTTCGACTGGCTTCGCTGGTTTTCGGGATCGGGTTGGTTGCCCTGAGCTATCCCTTGGCCATGAGAGTCTTTGGCGACCGGCGCATTGCCCTGATGACCATGGCAGTCTTTGCCGTCGACGAACGACTGATCTTTTACGCACAAGACGCTCGTCCATATGGCTTGGCCCTGTTGTGCGCCTGCGCATCGTTCTTTTTCTACCTCGGTCTGCTGCGGGGAGCTGGCCGCTGGACCTGGTTGGGGTACATTCTTACGACGACGGCCGCCTACTACGCCCATTATCTCTTTGGCATCATCTTACTGATCCAGGCGCTCCATGTGGTGATGCAACGGCCCCGGTCTGCAAAACGACTGCGAGTGTGGCTAGGCAATTTCCTCTTGATCGGTGTGTCCATGGTTCCGGGGCTCTGGCATCTAAGCAATCTCTACCAGCGGCGCCAGGTCTTGGATTGGGTCCCATACTCAGGACTGCTCGCCAACCTCAAGGTTACGCTCGCGTTCCTCGATCCCTTGGTTCTGGGTGCAGTCGGCGGAACCGTCTTATTGGTGTGGCTTATCCGCCGAAGAGAAAAGTTCCTGCTTCCAGACGGGTATCGGGGAGTGGTCCTGCTGTGGTTTGCGGTTCCTATTGTTTCTTTTGCGGTACTTCCCGGTCTGATTGGGGTCAGCTTGCTGCATCCGCGCTACTTGGCGATTGCCGTTCCCGCTGTGGCGCTGGCTTGCGGCGTGCTGCTGGGCCTGCCGCGCCAACGAAGCTTGGTCAGTTATTTACCTCTGATCGTCTTCCTGGCTCTCGTGGGCGGCCTGCGGATAGAGCCCATGCTCCGGGACAAGGGGGCCTCCGCCTGGTTCCGGATGCATCGCTGGGAGAGTGCCACGAGAGCACTGGTAGCGAATTACCAAAAAGACGATCTAATTCTGTTCCGGACAGGATTCGTCGAGCTCGATCAGACCATCAAAGGGCAAGCGAGCCCCATGGTGGCCGAGTTCGTAGGATGGCCCATTTTGGTACATCTCCCTGCCGGCGGCCAGTTCCATCTTCAACCGCTTCCCTACAGTGACACGCCCGAGATGCGAGCCCTACTGGGAAGGATTCTGCAGCACGCCTCTGCCGCACAACGCGTTTGGGTGGTCGGCATTGCTCCAGTGCTCCCTCTCCTGATACAAATGGCCGATCAAACTCCGGAAATCCAGGTCGCACGACTGGAGCGGTATGGTGTGGTTTATCTCAGCCTGTTGATTCCTCGTCACTACAAAGCTGATCGGTCTCAAGAGGTTCACAAGGGGCCAATCTGATTGCTGGCGGGAAGTGTCTACGGACCAATTTGCGAAGTTGGACCTGATGGTCTCCTCGGCCACCGACTGTTGCCCAAGGGCTGTCTGACATCCCGTCGGTGGCCCGAGCACTGGCGGGTGAACACTCCAATCCTCAAGCAGATCGCTCAACGGCGGTGTCGGTGCGTCAGAAGGATAGCCCAAGACTGGAAACTCTGTGATCACGTGATCGAGGAACGGGACAACGACTTCCTCATACGCCATGGCGTCGTCCGCATGACGGGCGAAGAACGTGCTCAACAGAATCATCGGCACCGGATAATTCCGATTATCGGGGCCGTGGATATCGGCCATCCAGATGGCATCAGCGGGAAAAACGAACTCGATGCGCTCCGCACCATCGCGCTGAACCATACCGTGGAGCGTCATCTGAGTGTTCCGCAGCGTGCAGTACATGAAGGCCCCGCCGGTGAACACCACGCGCTCGGCATCGACGCGGATCTCATGCTCCTGCCCCTCGCTGAGGATCGCGTAGTCGGGCTCCCGGTCGGCAGTGTACCAGTTCGGGTATTCCTGGCTGACCCAATAGACCACGGGCGTACCGTTCCTCTTGGCTTCCTCCACAAGGCGGTCGATTCCCGATTTCGCGACGGCCGTATGGTCGAACCCGTCGCGGTTGGCATGCCCGACGAAGAGAAACTCGTCGGCAACGATCTCCGTGAGTTCGCTGTGACGGACTGCTGCCATCGGAGGCTGTGCGGGCCCTGCCACCTCAATGCGGAGCCGCCGTTCTGAGGTCGGGGTCCGCACCACGATTTCGGTGCGTCCGGCCGCTACGGCCTCGATCGTCGTCCCCGACGGCTCGATCAGCCGCACGATCGCGGGGTCTTCGATTATGAGATCGTAGTCCACGCTGAGTTGACTGTCATCAGAGGGATCCACGGCCGAGTAATGAATCTGTTCCCCAGGGTGTAATAGGAAATGTTTCGGGTATACCTCCAGCCCAGGTGTGTCGGGTTGCCCGACGCAACCTATAGCCAAAACCCCCAACAAGCAAAGAAGCACAGGACTCACAACATCAAGTCGAGTGCGACAGGACGGCAGAGTTCGAGGAAGCCTCTCAATCTGATTCAACGGCACGGTGTCACCCCCTATCCCTCTTTGCAATGACCGAGTCGACGGCCCAACTACAATTTACGGCATATGGTTGTTTTCAATCCTTCCTGGATCGACGCCCTGTGCAGTTGAGAGCTAGTACCAAAACCAATCTCACGTCAGAAGGAGGATATTGCAAGGGAAAACGCTTGCTCATTGGCGAGCCATCAATGCTAAACTCGCCAGATCAGCTTCGATACAAAGTGTCTCTTAGCAGGCTGATGAAAAATCCGGTTTTGTGCCGAGATTGTTTCCAAACATAAACTTCGGGATCGATTGACTCTATTTTGGCAGGGGATATGAGGGTCTGGATTGGCACGGCGCATGCGTTAGGCCGCTCATCAAATGCTCGGACGAAGTCCACCCTGCTCCAATCACGGCTTTGCCTCCATCAGGTTTCTCATCCGGACAAGGTTGTAGGCAGCCACTCCGAAAGTGAACATCCAGCCGACACGGTCCACACCACGATGTCTTGTCTTACGCAACATACCCACAGTTTTCAGCCAACCAAAGATCTCCTCAACCCGCTTGCGTTTTCTCTGGTCAATGGCACTGCGGCGGTTTTGGTCATTCTGCGTAACGTGTGGCGTCACGTTGCGCTGTCGAACCTCCCTGACAAATGCTTTCGTGTCGTAGGCCTTGTCCGCACCTACGGTAATTTGATCTCTGCTAGGCAGCTCTTCAAGCATATCCAGCGCAGCGTCCCGTTCTGCTGTTCCCGTTGCCCGCGTGACCCGCACATTCACCGCAAGACCGTTTCGGTTTTCCATCGTGACATGGCCCAGGTAGCACAACTTCGACTGCTGGCCTTTGGCCTTTTTGTACAGACGGGCATCTGGATCCGTCGTCGACTGATGCGTATCATTCGATCTCTTCTCACCCTTGAAATCCACCGTTGGATTTCCAGAACCATCCGTCGGCTTGCTGGGGCGGCTACCTTTCTTCTTGAAGCTTTTCTGTCCCGCCCATGCCTCTACCAGGGTCCCATCCACGGTGAAATGCTCGTCCGACAGGATGCTCTGAGCACGGGCGTGGCAAAGGACGCGTTCAAAGAAGGCTCTGGCGATGTCTCCCTCCAGAAGTCGGTCCCGATTCTTGCTGAAGACGGTCGCGTCCCAGATCGGATCGTCCATGCTCAAACCAACGAACCAACGGTACAGAAGATTGTAGTCCAACTGCTCCATGAGCATCCGTTCGCTCCGGACCGAGTACAAGACCTGAAGCAACAAGGCTCGGAGCAACTTCTCCGGGGCCACCGAGGGACGGCCGACTCTTGCGTAAAGACCCTCGAATCGAGGAGACAGTTCTTGCAGAATGACATCGACCATGGTCCGAATGGATCTCAGCGGGTGATCGTTCGGCACTCGTTTCTCGGCCGAGATGTAGCTGAACATCCCGTCTTGCTTTTCGTCCGGTCCGCGCATCGGTTTCTCCTCGAAGGAATCATCAATAAGAGGGTTCATATTGAAGATGCACAAAAACCGATTTAGTTGGAGTTTTTCAGCATCCTGTTAGATTTAAGACCTCTTTGTCCAACATTCGCTGACGACTTACAACTTGTTCCTAACCGTCTCACGAAAGCCTGTCATCCATTCTGCAAGCTCATCCTCTTCTCTCTGTGCCCGAACCTGCCGATTTCCGGAAGACCATTCGATGTGCATCGCTAGCAGCTCAAGAATCTTCGAGTTGTCGAAGTAGCTATTGTGTATCAACTCCTTCCAAGATAGCTCTTTTACAAGCTGTCCAGCGAGCGGCGCAAGGCTAAATTGACCAAGTAGGTCCCTGATTTTGGGCAAAGGCGCCCGAAGATGTGCATCTGATGAGTCGGACCCAGTTTTCTTGGACACAGAATAAGAGATAATGAGATGTCCAAGGAGGTGGAAATGGTTCGAACGAAGAGGGTGAAGTGGAAGGCGACGGCAGGAACGGAGGGAGCCCGTAGGGCGACTGGAGTTCGGGCCGTCGGCGCCGCGCCCGGGGCGAGGCCTCTGGAGCCGGGGCAGCGTTGGAGCGGAGGACGAAAGCGGGACGTGGTGCTGCGACTGCTGCGGGGCGAATCTCTGGATGCGCTGTCGCGTGAGGTGGGCGTGGAAATCTACCGGCTGGAGGAGTGGCGGGAGCGGGCCTTGGCCGGGCTCGAGCTCGGCTTGAAGAATCACCAGGGCGAGCCGTTGGCGGAGGCGCTCGACGCTGCGAAGCGTCACATCGGGGAGCTGTCCATGGAAATCGAGCTGCTGCGCAATCGCGCCCGGGCGGCGGAGAAGCGCCTCCCTTTGGCGATGAGGAGGTCGCGACGATGAGCGAGACGATCTCCGAAGCCACGGGTCAACGTTACGGGATCCAGCGCGTGTGTCAGGCCTGGGAGCGCTCGCGCTCGGCGCTCTACGCCCGGCGGACAAGCGAGCAGAAGCGGCAGGAGGGCGAGGAACCCACTCGGCGGGGTCCCCAGCCCAAGGTGTCGGACGAGAAGCTTTTGGAGGCGATCCAGGCCGATCTGGAGCGCTCACCGTTCCAGGGCGAGGGTCATCGTAAGGTCCACGCGCGGCTTCGGATCTTGGACGGGATCCGGGTTGCGCGCAAGCGGGTGCTGCGGGTCATGCGAGAGCATGAGTTGCTCTCACCACACCGCGGACGCCAGGGTGGAACGAAGGCACACGATGGGAAGATCGTCACCCTGGCGCCGAACGTGATGTGGGGGACCGACGGAGTGCGGGTGTTCACGCTCGATGACGGGTGGGTCTGGATTTTCGCGGCGGTGGAGCACTGGAACGCGGAGTGTGTGGGGTGGCACGTGTGCAAGGTCGGTAGCCGCTTCGCGGCGTTGGAGCCGATCTCGCAGGGTCTGCTGCGCCTCTATGGTTCCATTGACTCCGACGTTGCCCGGGGGCTGGCGCTCCGGATGGACCACGGCTCCCAGTACCTGTCGGATCACTTCCTCAACCAGATCCGGTGCTGGGGCATCCGTCCCAGCTTCGGTTTTGTCGAGGAACCGGAAACGAACGGAGTTGCGGAGCGGTGGAATCGCACGCTCAAGGACCAAGCGATCCACGGGAGAATCTTCCAGAACCTCCAGGAGGTGCGTGCCGCCGTGGCCGAGTTCGTGGAGTTGTACAACAAGACCTGGCGTCTCGAGAAGATCGATTATCAAACACCGATCGAGGCACGCGAGGCGCACAAGCTACGCCAGGCGGCGTAGCTCAAACTTGTGTCCAAGGAACCGGGTGCGCTACAAGATGTGCATCTGATACCTCGGTTAGTTCGTCTTCAATACTCTGCGGCAGAGAAGGATACGCCTCCGAAGGCCGCGGTCCAACGGCGACCTCGGTGACATGTTTCCAAGATTCCCCGTCGTTCCCTTGAAGTGATCTGCTAACTTTATCCTTAACGAGGTATTCTATAATGCTATCGGTAAGGAGGCGAATAGAGCCCAAGAAAAAGAAAAACGCAAAAATTACCAATAGTGCCAAAGTGATAGAGAGAGCGAATATGTAATCGACTTGATCCAGACTGGTCAGGACATGCCATGTCAACCAGGCCGAGAATCCTATGGCTCCCGCGAACCATGTAATCATCATCGTTCGCCCAAGACGGCCAAAAGTGGACCAGTTGGTTCTCCAGACCTCTCTCCAGGTTTGACTCCAGGTAGGCTTGCTCGTTTTCATCGGTTTCCTTTGTTGCTCTTTCACCTTCCTCAGCAGCTGACTTAATTCCTCCACCTCGAGAGTACGTCTCAGTCCATTAATGGCTTCATCATTAGCCGAACGTAGTCCCAACCAGCGGTTACCGACAAGCTTTAGTGGATCCCGAGGTTTGAACAACCGGTTCATCAAAATGGCCCATGCCTCGCCTAGAACCGCGATTATGAGAAAAAGGCCGATCAATGGAGGAACAAAGAAAACTGCGATGCGAATACCCTCATCGATAGGAAAAGATGATACATCCCAACCTCCCACTAAGAAGGAAATCAATAAGGTTAAGTTAAGGAAGATACCTACAATCACGATGGCTGCTGCCAGGCCAAACAGAATCTTCAGCAACGCTAGTACCCCCCAGTGGGATCGATAGTGAAAAAAAGGCGTGCCAACCGTTGACCAACTTTTGAGTTTTTCTATCGGGTGCTTTCGCTCGGTTGCCAGCTGAAGGGCCTTCCAAACGACAGTGCCGCCATGACTGTGGCCGATGAGATGGTATGGTCTGCCTTCTCTCTCGAAGCGACACATCCAGTCTTCGTAAAGAGCTTGAGCTGCGGCGGATCGGTCTGTTTCTTTGTTACGCCCGCCCCAATGAAAAATCTCGTTGCTAACCTTGATGTGAACGGGCAAACGATCCGACAGCTTCTTAGAAAAATTCTCCTTGGCCCCTTTGGGTCGCTGCCACCACTTGTCACCACTGTCATTTTCATCGGCCGCTCCAGTTCCATGAATCAACAAGACGACTTCCTCGGTTTCAGGTGTTTCTGAATTCATAAGAAAATCCACCGAAATCGTCAGCTTAGCCAGAATTTCCAATTTGAATCTCGGTTCCTCAGATAGTACTCCTCGTCTCTTCCTGAGAACAAGCACATTGGCCCGTAGTCTACGCTCGATGTATCTAAACCCGGATTTCCAATTTGAATGAAATATAGCAACCTTTCAGCCGCCTTCGGCATCCCTATTTATAAGCGTCGGAGAATGATAAGGACACATTGGAGGGCAACACCCGATGGGTGAAAAAGAACGAAAGGGGTTTCAACTCAGCTTTAACGGATTACTCAAAGTTGATTTTCAGGGATCGCGAGTCACCTCCGAGGGTGGCCTGATTCTGGTCCGCGAGTTGGACGAACGGCTGGGGATGGGACGACTCATAGACGAGCATCTCAACGACACGCGGCAAGGCTTGAACAAACAGTTCCCGCTCGTCGATCTGCTGCGGCAATCGGTCTATAGTCGCCTGGCAGGCTACGAAGACCTTAACGATGCCGCGCGGGTCTCAGTTGATCCGACCTTTCGCTTGATCGGCTCGAAGAAAAACTGGGATCGCGGTGCGGCGCTGACCTCGACGTTACACTGGTTCGAGACGGAGCTGCTGACGCGAGAAGAGAATCTGATCGGGCTGATGGCTCTGAACCGAGAGACACTCGCACAGGCCGAGGCTCTGGACAAGTCTGATCGCGTAGTGTTGGATATGGACTCAAGCGAGAGTCCGGTGCATGGTCAGCAGGAAGGCAGCGCCTACAATGGCCACTTCGAGTCCGTGTGTTACCATCCGCTGTTTCTGTTCAATAGTCACGGGGACTGTCTGGCGGCCAAGCTGCGGCCGGGTAACGTGCATAGCGCCGAGGACTGGGACGAGCTTCTGTTGCCGGAGATCGATTTTCAACAGGAGCAAGGCAAAGAGATCGTCTTTCGAGCAGACGCCGCCTTCGCCAAGCCAGAGGTTTACGAGACCCTGGAAGAGCGCGGCGTTCAGTATGCCATACGCATCCCGTCCAACAAGAGCCTGGAGTGGGAGATTGCCGACATCCTGTTTCGTCCTCCAGGTCGGCCCAGCCGCAAGCCACTGGTGCGCTACAAGAGCTTCCGCTATCAGGCCGAAAGCTGGTCGAGGCCGCGACGGATCGTCGCCAAGGTCGAGCATCACCAGGGCGAGTTGTTCCCGCGGGTCGGGTTCATTGTCACGAACATGAGCTTGCCGAGCCGCTCGGTGGTGAGGTTCTACAACAAGCGCGGCACGGCGGAGCAATGGATCAAAGAAGGCAAGCAGGCGACGCATTGGACGCGGCTGTCCTGCCATCGCTTCCGTGCGAATGAAGTGCGCCTGCAGTTGAGCGTGCTCGCCTACAACCTAGGCAACCTATGGCGGCGACTCGGGCTACCACCCCGGATCAAGAGCTGGTCGCTCACGAGCTTGCAGCACCGGTTGATGAAGACTGGCGGAAGGCTGGTCAAGCACGCGCGGTACTACTGGTTGCTCTTGGCCGAGGGGCATCTGGACCGTCGGTTGTTTGGTGAAATGCTCAGGCGGATCTGGGCCTTGCCGCTGCCAAGCGGTTAGCCGCCCGGCTTGCAAGTCCGGAATTGGAATGCCATGGAAGGAGTGTGGCGATGTGTCTGGAAAATCGCCCACGCAGGAGTGAGAAGGTCTACTACCACGGCGACAACGGGTCATTGGGATGCGTTGACTGGATCCATGGTTGGTCTGAGGCCGGGATTTTCTTGCTCCCATGGTGGCTCGAGACTATTATGTTGGGAACCGAGATCCAAATTGGAAATTCCGGCTAAAAGACGCCTTTTGCCCGTCTGAAAAGGCTGTTTGGGTGTCTGCGTATGCGATTGTTCAGACACGCCTCCAGCCACCCTGTCGCGGCATTGCAACTAAGCACCCCCCTGGCCGGGGAGTCTATCCACTTGGCAGCGGCAAGGACCACGCTTCGGGCGGAGCTCGCTCGGCGTGTCTCGAGTGATTGTGACGAGTGTTCTTGGGCTCAACCAGTTGTGAACGTTCCAGCTGAGTCTAGCCGGGGTTACGCAGCATGAATTCCACGGGAGCAACCAATCCTGAGCGAATACCGTCGATCATATTCTGAAGTTTTTTCGACGTACTTTCGCCCATGAGGATGTGCAGCCCCAGGGCGGGCGGTACTCCGGTTGCTTTCGCGCGAAGCTTCTCGAAGAAATCGAGTGCAAAGTCACGACGCTCACGCTTTGCAAGCAGTTCGAACCCCGCTGACCCCAGCGCATCAGAGTATTCCTCCGGGCTTGCTACCGCACTCACCCTGGCGGTCGTTGCCCACGGTAAGGGGTAGCTCAGCTCCCCCTTGCCTGTGCGCATCACGTCGTACACGCCAAAAAACGCGCCCGGACGTAGTACGCGGCGAACCTCAGAGAAGAGTGTTCGCTTGTCCGGGATGTTCATACCGACATGCATCATGTACGCGCCATCAAAAGAGCCGCTATCGAACGGCATATCGAGGGCGCTTCCTTGGTGCAGCGTGATACGCCCGCTCAGGCCCACCCACGAACATAGCTTCTCCCCGGTCGACACATACTCGGAGGTCAGGTCGATACCCGATACTCGGGCCCCGTAGCGGCTTGCGACAAATCTGGACGTACCGCCGAGCCCGCACCCTACGTCGAGCACGTGATGGTGTTCGGACAGTCTCAGTTGATCAAGAAAATCTATAGACGCCTGTCGACCGCCGATATGAAATTCATCGATCGGAGCGAGATCTTCCACGCTCGTTGTATCCTCTGTCTTGCCGAGCGCGCGCACGGCGGCGCGAATCGTGTCGAGCAAGCTTCCATGGGTGTAATGCTGCGCAACCTGGTTTCTGTCGGACATGTCCTCTCCCACTGTGCCCCCGGCGGAACCGGAGTTTTCATAACTCGGGTGGGAAACAAGAGCAAAAGACTGTGCTTGAGTACCTGGCCCCGCGCAAGTCATTCTGCTTCGCTGGCGGCCACAACATCAATAGACCCTCGCGTCGATCTTCGCAGCGCCCGATTCGATGCAGGAAGATCTAACGCTTTAAGATGGAAAGAAGTATGTTACCGTCGCCCTGATGGAAGGAAAAGACTCCACCTTGCTGGCCGACTTGATCGTCAAGCTCGACGATCTGATTCACAAGCCTCCGCCGTCAGCCTTCCATTCCCAATAATCTTTCCACTTCGCAAATCGTTTCGAGCGTCAAAACCCGGCGGGTCGCTCTTCCGTGCGTCCGGCCAGAACCGCGACCCGGGCAGGAGTGTGCTCCAGGCAGCGCTCGCCCCACTTTGAAACCGGATTCTCGCGGACTCTTTCGCGCAGCCGTATCATTCTTGCTCTGCACTCTCCGTGGCCGTTGCCCGACCATATGACCCTTCGCGCACGGCCCTCCCGAAAACCTGACGCCGACGCAGGTAGCCTCTATCATCGAACTACGCGAACTCGTTCCTGACCCTGTCAATCGCGGTGTCGTGCCCAAGCATTCGCATGGGTGTCTCGTTCATTCTTCTGTGGAGGGCGCGCAAATCAATACCCTGCAGACCTCCCGCACAGTCAATATGGCGCTTGAAGAGGAACGCGTATTCGTTCATCGAGCCCAACACCTTTCGGCTATTCGTGGGAGCAAACACGACTGGCGATCTCGTCAACAGCACCGGCACATTGTTTAGTTCAACCAAGTGCGCGAAGAGAGCCTCCGCCAAATGAGTCGTGAGCAGTTCACCGAAGGGCGCTAGATCCCGACGCAGAACCCCGGGAACGAGGAAGGTGAACAGGGTCTTGGAATCAACGAGCAACAAGCATTTGCGACGGTCGATTCGAACAAGGTTGGCGTGCCAATCCTCAAATGTCGCTGGGTTTACGGGAGCGGGTTCAAGGTCCTGGTGCCTCACTTCCAACTCTGCGCCGAGCTTCCGCGTGCACCGGACGATCATCACCCTCCCTCATACGGCCACATATTATCTCGTATTAACGGCACTGGGTTGAATAAGGAAATTATAATATAACTTGGTAAGTTCAAAAAATCTCGCAGATTCGCAAATCCTGCAAATTGAGAAGATGGGTACCAGCAAGCGATGATGGGAAGTCAATCGCGGACGGGAGAGGCTCGGGCAGGGGTAGCCTCGAGTTGAATGAAGACGAGGCTCTGTCCCGGCGCCGAGACCGTCTGATTGAATTCCCCACCGGCTGCGGTTCCTGAAGCGACTTCTTCAATCGGATCCTCCTCGCCCTCGGACGCAGTCGACAGATTGCGCTGAATCCATTGGTATTTGCCGCTCTTCCAGGGCAAGGCATGCACCGCGAGATCTATCGTCCCTTCCTTGTCGCCCCAATGGACGATCAGGATTCCCACTCGGCTACCGTCCTCGGACATCCCGGTCAGGGCCTCGATGTTTTCTCCGTGGATTTCAGCATCGAAGAGTTTCGGCGTATCGCCGAGAATCTTGAACATGCGGAGAGCATGGAATTTCATCTTGGGCCGGTAGGGAGCGTTTCTGAGCTCTCTCCGTTTCTCTGGAGGGGCCGGCGGAAAGGGGACATCCGGGCAGGCAATGACGCCCATGTGGGTTCTGCCGCTGTCGGCGAGGTTGAAGTGCCCGCCCATGGAAAGAGGCGACCGCTCGAGTAGAATCAAGGTGTGGGCCATGTGGATCGCGCCTTCGGGAGAAGAAAACCTGGGATCGGAGATGAGATCCAGCATGTTTTTACTGTGGTTTTTTGCTTCCGGTTTCAACAGGGAGAAATCGAGCTGCATGTTCCATTCGTTCAGAATCAGTTCCGCCCCTTCATAGCGTGGAAATCGGTGGAGGATCTCATCCGCTTTCAGAACGATTGCCTCGATGGCCTTCGGGTCATTCTGATAGGAATGAAAGGAAAAGAAGTCGAGCGAAAGCTCATTTTCGTCGCAGTATTTCAAGAAGTCCTCGGCCCAGTCCAGACGGGCCAGAGCTGCGCCTCCGACCTTGTACTCCCATCCCTCGGAGGGAGGATCCAGGGATTTGATCGCCCGTGATACAGCCTCATAGAGCTTGAAATAATCTTCCTTTGTGCCCGTATAGAAGCCAGCGCCGAACCTTGCCACATCGGACATGTCCGGCTCATTCCAGATGTCCCAGTACCGGATCTTGAAATGGTGCCCATCCGCCCAGCCCTGGGTCAGGTGAAGAACCACATGCCGGATCACTTCCGCAAAAACATCGAGGTCTACCGGCGGACCCCGAACCTCGCCCGCTCGGGAAAGGCTCGCCGGCACCGTGGCCACCGTGGGGAACAACTCCAGGCCCAGCCTTTCCGCCAACACCACAGGCTGGACGAATCGGGCGAAGTTGTACTTTTCAGGATTCCGGGCATCCTCGAGCGTGGTTCCGGTGAAGTAATCGGGTTGACCCAGCAGCCACACCCGGAGAATGGAGGCATCGATCTGCTCGAGGAAGGGCTTCAATTTCTGCGGATTGGCCAGCAGCGCAGGTCCACCGCAGAAATGCCGGTGGAGGCCCTTCAGCCGACCCGCGCTCCTGCTGCAGTTCACCTTGATCTCCTGTGCCGGCAAAACCGATGGAGTCACCAGTAAGATCAGAAACAGGATGGAAAACAAACAACGGAGCACGCCCATGTCTGTATGGCCTTTCGAATGAACCAGAATTTCCAATTTGGATCTCGTTTCCCCATATAGTACTCGACGTCCCTTCCTGAGAGAAAGCAAATTGGCACGTACCTCGCCTCGGCCAAGAGCAACCCGTAGTGCCGCCCGTGCTTGACCAGCCTTCCGAGACCATGTCGTGACAATGAAGCCGAGCCGCGGGAACAACTCGCCCTGGCGTGAGGTCAGGGGAGTGCAGAGAACGCTCCTATTGGCACGTGGGGTTTCACGTGGCACAGATCGGAAGAAGAAAAATCGAACAACGACGCCCATGCTTCATTGTCGAACAATGTGCCTTTGAAAAAGCGCGAGTTGCGTCGAGTACAACTAGATTACTGAGCGGAGATTGTCAGAATGCCCATAATGGTTTGCAGGCTACATCAACAGACCAACCAACTGGTCGATGTTTCTTGAGCTGTACCTTCAGATATCTCGCACGTCTTCTACACTAGTGGCGTGTAACAGTTGAATTGCTATTACGTGTTGCACACTGTCGTACGCATGGAAGCACGTTCAACGGAGCTAATCAACGAATCATTACTACGAATTCACGTGTTACAGGCCACTAGTGCCTTACCAATTGAGCCATTCAGATGGGATCGATTAAATACTCAGTATCATCGCCAGAAAGACCGTACCTATCTACCGCAGAAAATCGATATTATCGTGTGCCGGTTCGATAATGCGGATGATCTCGTTTTCAGGGTGCGAACTCCTCTCGGCAGACTAGCTATAAAAGAGGGGAAAATGACTGTCGATCAAGTGCTTAAGACGCTCGTGTGGAGCAAGGAGGCTGACGTGAGGTTTGGCGTTACCGCCGTAGAAGCCGGCTATCTCAAGGTAGAGGATCTGGCACACCTTCTCAAGATTCAGCAAGAGGAGCTGCCTCGGTTGGGGGGTATTCTCGTTGATATGGGAGCCATCGATGGCCCGGCAAAGGAAATGGCGCTTGCTGATTTTGAGCGGTCACGACTCAAAGATTAGGACGGGAAGGCACCAGCCGAACTCATCCTGTGGACTCACGATCTCGGAATCGAAATCGCAAAGAATCTCGTTTTTCCGACTTAAGCCAGAATTTCCAGGAAATCTTTTTTAGTGATGGCCATAATAGGTTGGTATTAAATGATTTAGGGAAAGCAACTACAGCCATTCTAGCAAGTGGTCCCCCTCTGTCAAATGACGCAAAACTAAGCGGAAGCTACTTTTCCAGCAAATTGTTTGCGACATTCGGCGGAGCAGAAATAGTAGGCCTCGTTTTTATAGTTCATCCGGACGGCCAAGCGGGGATCCAAGTACAGGCCACAAATAGGATCCTTCACGGTGGAGATGGAATGCTTGGGTGACGCTGCCGGGGAAACCTTCCTTCTGCCGGCGAAGACACTATGCACAAAGCGCACTATTAATACGATGAGTACAAAGAAAAGAAGGCCACGTAATATTGGGCTAAACATAACGTCAACGCCAGTTGTCGCTATCCTATCTAGGTTGAGATGGAGGGGAGGCAATTTCAGGGTGATAGGGAGTCCTGCGTCGGAGGGGATTACCTCCCTGCTTGGCTACTGGAATTTTCGCTCTTACCTGACTGTGTGGGAGTGAGCCTATCCCTAAGAAAAAAACTTGTCAAGATGAAAGACGCGTAGACGTGTGGGTCAGCAATGATACGGGTTACAGGCTGATCCCACTCTTCTCGGCCAGAAGGTTCCCCCCCTGAGGTGATATCCGCCGAACTCGACGAAGCCTGTAGCATCCTCAAAAACGATGACTCGTACCTACACACACTACCTGGGGACCCCGAACCACACTCCCAAAACCCTCCAACCATCACAAAATTCCAATCAAATCCGCCAAAACCCGCGACCCAATCCTCACGCCCCGAGTTTTGCCGCCAATTTTCGAGACCTAAAAACCGCCATAAAAGCGGTTCTTTGGTTCGAGCGTTGTAGCAGTCTACTGAAAATCCGCCTGCGGGCGGTTGCATTCCGTCTTCCAAAGTACAACTGCATAGCTGGATCACTTTGTTTATTCTGGTATCCAATGATAATGCAGTAACTTAGTAACAGGCCTTCAAAGAAATCCATTTTTGAGTTCCGAAAAACCGCTCTTTTGCGTCCCTTGTATTAGTAGAGACGTTAAGGAGCCTCCCATGTACCTACTCGGGTGCATAAATGGAGGAGTGCCTGTGGCTTACGACCTACAAGGGCTTTTCGAGGAGATTGACAGTCGTCTTGCTGGTTGGTTCGATAAAGAAATGTATGGATGGTAATCTGGGCCTGAACACTGCCTAACAAAACGTTGCAGCCCGGCAAGCCGCGCGCAACGGTAATGCAAAACTTGCAGCAGTGTGCTCGCGCGGCTTGCGGCTGAACGTTCAGTCGTTATGTCGCTATCTTGATGACAAAGCGTAAACAAAAGGATTGAAGCGATGAAGACGGGCAATACCGCGTACAAATCCTCTATGAACTTCCTATCCGCCGGAAGTCCAAATGACTAACATACTCGAGCACGACGAGCTAATACTCCAATTGTGGTGGATGCAATGCTCAGGACTTGTTCTAATGATGCTCTACGGATTCCACCTCCTCGAAAGTGGTTGGGCTCTCGAGAAGCATACTGCGGGTATCGCGACCAAGAATATCATGATGTTTCTGGCGTCCAGCTGTGCCTACACGCTAGTCGGGCATTCACTGATGTTCGGCGATTCATGGCGCGGACTGTGTGGGATGCCGGGCACAATCAGTGCCAAGCATTGGAGTGTCGCACGGTTTTTTTTCCAAACAGGCTTTGCGTCGGTGGCGGCTACGATCATCTCCGGCGCAATAGTAGGGCGAACGACTCTTTTCTCGAATGTCGTTGCAGCGGCCCTGATCGCTGGTGTCATTTATCCGATTCATGGCCATTGGATATGGCACGAGAATGGCTGGCTCTATGGGCGCGTGCACGACTTCGCGGGGTCCGGGGTAGTACATGTCGTAGGAGGGACTGCAGCTCTTGTTGCGAGTTGTTTCGCCAAAACACCCGCCACAGGAAAACCTGTTGTGGAACCGCACGGCTCAAGCGACCAGAAGATGCATCTCGCAGCAGGGGGAGTACTAATTCTGGTCATTGGATGGATGGGATTCAATGGTGGGAGCATAACTTCCTATAAAGAGCTTGTGAGTAGGGTCGGAGATCACTTTCCTTTCGTCCCAGCTACGTATATCCAGAACACAATTCTTGCGGCAGCATCTGGCGCTGCCGTAGCCTACTTATGGTCGAGATTCTGGCTACATGAGGTACTGGCAAACAAGCAGATCACTTTCCACGCATTTAATGTGCTCTCTGGGACAATGGCTGGCATGGTCGCGGTCTCCGCCTGCGGCGACATACTGACGACACCCTATTTGGCGCTCGCTGTCGGCGCAACCGGTGGACTGGCGTGTTCTGTAGTGTCCGTGGCTATGGCGCACTCGAGACTGATTGACACAGTCGACGCCGTCGCGGTTCACCTGGGCGGTGGGCTTGCCGGATTAGGCTGCGCCGGGATTGTGGAAAAATGCTTTGGATGGCAGCTACTCGACATGTCCCTCGCGTTTGCATTTACGGCCGCTAACATGATTGTGATCTGTTGGATCCTGATGTACTTTCCTAACTCGAACGAACTCCTACGAGCAGAGGGGGATTGGAGAGGGTTAAAAGTTGCCCCGGACGATCTTCGCCTAAGAAAGCGATTGTGGAGATGGACACTTATTCTTAGCATTCCCATAACCGGTATCTTTGCCACGATCCTAGGCGTGTGGGATCCGATAAAGCTACTGACTATCCTCGCGCTCCTTGCTCCAGTAATCGCGGTGAGCATCAAGTTAAGTGAGAAATATTCAAAGTTATTTTCGTTCTTGGGAGTTCCGACTGTCTTTAAGGGAAACATCGAAGACCGCGATCGCTGCCCCAACTGGTCTGACTCGAGCGACATCGTCTATTCGACACGCGACAGGCTTCGAGGCAAGAACCTGACGCCGTATGCCGTCCACCTTGGGTTTGAGAGCGCGTCTCGGAACCATCTGAGCTCGATCAACCTCCATCGCAATGAATTCTACTCTCTCACGATCCCTGTCGGTTCCATGGTGGTCCGGATACGGAGGGTTGCGGCGAAGGCAACCTGTGAGGAACAAACGCGCACGGTGAAGAAGCGCGAGTGAGTGCTATTGTTAGTTGAAATTCAATGAGCGGAAAGCGCGTGTCAGGTGCATGGGCGTGTTAGCTGGCGCGTTTGGCTGTTTACTGCCGGCGCGAAATCATGATGCCCTCAAAGGCATCGAAATTGTTGAAAAGCAAGAAAACTTCGAAAGCGGTCAAGAGCGTCTCCGGTTCGGCGCTGACTCAGGCACCGGATCGCAAGCGCAAGAAGAAATGAAAATGGTTTCGCCCGGGATTGTAGTCTTGGATCCCGGGCGCAGCCAGATCCTCATCCCAGAAGCAAGGCAATGGAAGCTAGCAGCCCGTGGCTAAAACCGGATGGAGCACAGATCCACGGACAACGATGATCCTGGTGCATACTGGATGGAATTCATCTACAGATGTCTTCCTCGGCCAAAAAGTGGCCGAGATCGACCTCGACCATCTGAAAAAGGCCAAGATACGCGTCAGAAAGGCGCAGAGACGCCCCTGCAGACTCCGCGGCGTGCCCACGCCATACAGCTGTCGCATCAGCAGTCCGAGATTCAATGCACCGACATGAAGCAGCAACCGTTTGAGGATGTTTGGATGACCACGGAGATATGTCCGCCGCATTGCACCTGTTTCATAGAGGTGTGCACAAGGTCGTTCCAGTCGTTCTCCCCGTTGGCGAAGCAGGCGCTTTCCCCGTTCTCCTCGGATACGTCTACGATTTCGGTACACGGCATCCCGCGCACGGGTGTTCCCGTGCCACCGCCGTTTACCCCGCTTTGGTTCGGAAATGTAGCTTCGGATCTCCAGTTGCTCGAGATCTTCTACCAGTTGCGTGCTGTGATATCCCTTGTCGGTCACAAGCTCCTGCAGTCTATCGCTTTCAGGCAGCACACCCTCGAGTTGTTCGGCCGCTTCAATGAGCGTCTTCTTGATCGTCGTCGTATCGCCCTGGTTGGCTCCCTGAACCGTGATGCCAACCACCGCTCCGGTTTCCAGATCCACGGCGTGTTCGGCCTTGTGAGCCAGATGCGTGCGGCCGTCCTTCATCTTGGTGATGCGGGCGTCCGGATCCTGCGGGTGCTGCCAGTCATCGTTGGAACCCTTCTTCGGCCGCTTGCGATCTATGCGCGCCAGATCCTCCCGGGTCGGTGTCTCAATACCCGATTCCTGTGCCAGTTTCGTCAAGTAGGTCTCGTAACTGTCTCCGGTATCCCGCCGTACAATGCTGCGCAAAGCCGCGTTGGCTTCCAGAGTGGTCGCATCCACCCCGAGGGTCTTGCCCTTCACCCTAGGGGATGATATGTTGTGAGCATTCTCAAGGTTACTGCAATCGTAACGGCGGGCGTCGGATTATTGGTCTTTCTACACTCGATATATCGTTCCTTTGGGACTCGTCGACAACAGCGCCCAAGAGCGGAGATATCAAAGGGAATCTAGCGTATAGGCAGCCTCCGTATCTCAGCGCGGAGCATCTGTTACTGAAGATCATTAATCCACGAGATCAATTAAGAATGATGGCTGTCGAGATTGCGCGTTGGAAAGAGAACAATGGTTTTTCCGAATGGGATTCAGGGAGAACAGACCATACCATTGATCTAGCTAGAGGTACTAGCGCAACATTTTGGACCCCTCGAGGAAGCGTCGTTTCAACCTTACAGGATGGAGGCGTGGCTGGAACAATCGCAATTCGAGCCCGCTTTCGGGACGCTATCGACAAGAAGTATATAAGCAGGACACTGATCATAACCATGCAGTAGAGAAGGCAATCAGGATCTGAATAGGGTCTGTTCCGGTAAGATTCATGGTTGATGTGTCTAAGGAATTGGACGACGCGGCCGAGGAGTTGAGAAAACTCCGACATGAAATTATCGTAGTCTTACGACACACCAAGAAACTATGGGGAACTGAGAATGACTTTGGCAATGGGCATTTTCCTTATACCTCGTATGGCCTCATGATGTGCGTGATGAGCAAAGTCGACTACTTGTCCAAGCATTGGATTCAACAGGAACCCAATGATCAGACGAAGAGAATTGTTGAGTTCATGCACGTCTACTTGGGTTATCCCAAAAGCGCTAGCGAAATTGCGGTGCAGTTCTTTCGGCACAATCTTATGCATACGTCCAGCTTGGATGAGATTATGGACAATGATGGTAATAAGTATCGGTGGTTGTTACACCATGGCGATGGATCAGATTTATCTAAAAATCAGCATATGAAGCTAAAGGACGGGAAGCTCGACGCCGGTGTCTTGTATTTCATCGATGACCTGATCGCTGCAATTCCTAAAATGAGCGAATCGGTCAAACAAGATAGTTTTATTGGAGCAAGCTGGGAAGCTGTTGAAAAAGAGATGCGCAGCTTCCGGAGAAAGATATGATCGCAAACGGTAAGAGCTTTCGGCGGCTCATTCGCAAAAGAGATGAAGGTGGGTTGTGAAGTTCGAGTTGGTTGCGTGAGCGTAGCTCGATCCCTAATTGGTCCCGGGGAATTTATTCTTGAACACGTCATCTACCATGATCCAGAACGACGCCAGGAATAAGACGAGAAACATTATGCCATTTATGATTGCGAATAGAACGTGTGTACTCCAACATATGCTCCTGAGACGAGTCAATCCCATTTTCAGTTGAAATTGGATAGCGGCTCCCGTGGTATTCACGCAATTCGTTCCTCCACGGCTTTTGAAAAGCGGGCTTTTAAGGAACGACGTAACCTCGGTAGGTGGCGATAGCCACGGACCTTCCTGAGTCTCGGCTCGATCTCGAGCAATGCCGTAGCTACCCAACGATGTAATTGGTTGCTGTTTTTCCAGTAATCCACTTTGTCGGTTCTTTGTCCAAGCTGCGCATTGATGGACTCAAGACAATTCGTAGTAGAGAAACTTTCCCGGAGTTCCTCAGCCAGGCCCAACCGGTGAAGGGTGAGAGTCTCTTCGAAACCCTCATCCAAGCTGGCTGCCGCTGACTGGTTCAGCAGCAATAGTTCTTTTCGGACCCTTAGAAGCGCTTTTTCTGCCTCTTTCAGGTTTGGCTTTTGATAGGCATCCTGCAATCGTTTGCGAAAGGTTCCCTGTTTGCTCTTGGGTAAGTAGCACAATACATTTTCACGCTTGTGCCATCGGCAGCGCTGCACGACCGCCCGGTTGCCGAATACCGCCTGGACGGCTTTTCGCAATCCTTTGGACCCATCGATAACGCACATCAGGCCCTTGTCATGGCAAAGCCCTCTTTGTATTAGCCCTCGGAGAAAGGCTATACACACTCGTTCATTTTCGGTACTGGCCTGCAGGAACCCCAAGATGATCTTCTCACCCTCGAGGGTCACTCCCAATCCAATCAGGATTTGCTCCGATGCAAAGCTTTTGCCGTCCAGAAAGAGAGCAACAAAATCGTATCCTGCAAGAGATCGTTCCTGCAGCTCCTTCAGTTTTCGAGCTGTCACTTGGATGGTACGGCGCGAGATGCTTGATGCTGACATGCCAAAAGCCTCCGGAACGGCCTCAGCGCACTCCCGATAATTCCGACAGGATAATCCGTTGATCACCTTCTTCAAAAGGCCCTCGTCCATATTCCTGGGTTGCTGCAACTGCCTATAGGTTCTCAACGGCGCTTCACGACCGTGGTTTGTGTCCCGGACTCGAGGAACACGGACTGGAATCTTCTGATCTGTGAGATACACTGAACCCCTTTGCGATCCCCATCGATGAAGGTTGCAATCACCGCCGGCTCGGCTATAACGCTTCCCGGCGAGCTCGTTGACTTCATCTTCAAGGCTGTCCTGGACGGCTCTCAATCCGAGCGGTATCAATGCTTGGATCAGCTCGATACGTGCATCAAGTTCATTGACCTGATCGTTGATTTCCGGAACCCGAGCCCCGCCTGAGGATCGTTTTTGCTTCGATGTGATGCTGTTTGGTAGAATCTTCTTCATAGTGGCTCCTTGAGAATTGGTTGACTTCGTTTTCGCTAAAAACAAAAATCTACCACTCTTGGAGCCGCTTTCCTTTCATTGAATTTCAACTAACAATAGCACTCACTCCCTGAGACTCCTGTATCTAGACCTTAGTCCAGCGTGATTTTTTGCATGAGGAGGAAGAAAAGCCCTGGAACGTGCGCCGTTACGGGATAAAATGCGTTTGATATATTTACAAGACATCCCGAAAGGAGCACATTCCAGGTGAATAAAAGAAACCACAGAATCCTCCTCCGAGACAAGCAAAATCTTACACGCCGGTTGGAAAGAAATCAGTTTGAGGACCGGTCCGATCCTATGTTCAAGGACTCCAACACCTACTACGAGATCGCCGAGAGAACGCGCGCCATCGGATCTGGTGGTATCGGAGCCATTCACAAGCTCGTGTGTAAGCTTGGATTGGACAAAGATATCAACAGAAACATCGTTTTGCTCAAGTACCACTTTCCTTACTGGGAATCCGATCATGTACTGAACATCGCATACAACGTCTTGTCGGGTGGAACCTGTCTCGAAGATATCGAGCGGTTGCGCCAGGATGAGACCTACATGAACGGACTGGGAGCCGAGAGGATTCCGGATCCCACGACGGCTGGAGATTTCCTCCGTCGTTTCGATGAGGATTGGATCTTCGGACTTCAGGAAACCATCAATGAAACCCGAACCAAGGTGTGGAAGTTGCAGGATGCTTCCTTCCGGAAGGAGGCCATCATCGACGTGGACGGGACCGTCGCCGGAACCTTGGGGGAATGCAAGGAAGGAATGGACATTGCCTACAACGGGATCTGGGGTTACGCACCGTTGATCGTGACCTTGGCCAATACGAATGAGGTCCTCTATCTGATGAATCGGCCGGGCAACCGTCCCTCTTCCGACGGAGCGGCCGAGTGGATGGACCGGGCAATCGATCTGGTGTCGTCGGTGTTTACGAAGGTCTGGCTTCGGGGCGACACGGATTTCTCGCTGACGAGAAACTTCGATCGCTGGGACGAGCGGGTTGGTTTTGTCTTTGGTTATGACGCCAAGCCGAACCTGGTCGGGATGGCCGATGCCCTGCCGGAGAGACAATGGAAACCGCTCGAGCGGCCTCCTCGTTATGAGGTCAAGAGCGAAGAACGGCGCCGTCCGGAAAACGTCAAAGAACAAGTAATCAAGGAGAGAGAATTCAAGAACATCCGCCTGCAGAGCGAGCAGGTCGCCGAGTTTGACTATCGTCCCGGACACTGTAAGAAAACCTATCGCATGGTTGTGGTTCGGAAGAACCTCACGATCGAAAAGGGGGAGCACCGGCTGTTTGATGAGGTCCGGTACTTCTTCTACATCACCAACGATCGGGAGATGACGATGGGAGAAGTGGTCCTTTTTGCCAACGATCGCTGCAACCAGGAAAACGTCATCGGTCAGCTCAAGAGTGGAGTGAACGCCTTGAGGATGCCTTCGGACAGTCTGGTATCGAACTGGGCCTACATGGTCATCGCATCGCTGGCGTGGAATCTGAAGGCCTGGTATGGCCTGGTGACGCAGGCGCCGACAGTACGTCGTGATATCTTGAGGATGGAGTTCAAACGCTTCCTGGTGAACTTTGTGCAAATACCCTGTCAGATTGTAAGAACCGGTCGTCGCCTCGTTTACAGGATATTGGCCTATAGCAAGCATCTCGAAACCTTTTTGGCGACGTTCGACTATATCAGGCAACTCAGGTTTACTTGAAGGCGCCTCGCCGGCGGGTGAGCCCGTACCCCCGGCGGAGCAAGAGTGGCGGGCGAAAGGAAGGGCATAACAGAGACAAACAAGATCAAGTGATCCAGACAACCAATGGAAGGTTTGTCTCTTGTGTTTCTCTTTGCTTTCCCTGTTACGCACAAGGAGCTGAAATCCACGAGATATTCGGAAAAGGCAAACGATTTTCCGAGCGAGCTCATACCTCGCTTATTTTGGGTCTAGAAGCTTCCTTTCTTTCTTCTTCGTTAGCACGCAGAGAAGTCCGAGGCCGACCTCGAAGAGGACCTCAAGGACATCACGCCGCTCCACAAGTGGGGCAAGACGACCGAGCTCGGGACGCACGAGAACCGCGACTTGCCGACCGGGGCCGAGGCGGACGACCCTCGCCTGGTGCTCGTCATCCGCGGCGAGCTCCTGAAGAAGTACCCGACCGCGGTCATCTTTGCGCAGAAGGCAAAGTGGATCGACAATCCGCACTGAAGTCTGGTTTTTATTCAGACCTGTCTCGACGCAATATCAATCAAAATTCAAAGTTAGCTCGGGTTCTCAGAAAAATGGAGGCTGAGCTGGTCTCTGCATTGGGCGGGCACGAAACGGTAACCCCCCAGGAAAAGATACTGATCGACCGGGTTGTTTACAAACTCGCCCGCTGCACCCTCGCTGAGGCAGCTTACTTCAATGGCGATGGTGGGGCAGACGAACACTATCTTGCTTGGTCAAATTCTCTGAGACTGGATTTGCAAGCATTGGGATTAGAAAGACGAGCTAAAAAAATCATGGATCTCCAGTCTTTCCTTAATCAACAATCGCAAGTTGAAAATTGAACGCAATCGAATTCATTCGAAATCCAGATCTCATCAACGGGGACTTGGGTCTTTCCCAAGAAACAGCTCTCCGCCTCCAGTACGGGCTGCCACTGAGCGCCAGGCAAAAAGCCATAGCTAGGAGCGCGCTAGGGAGAGACCTCCTCTCACCTCGCGAATACTCAGAATCGACTTTCATCTGTGGTCGGCGATCAGGAAAATCCGATCGACTCGCTGCAAACGTCGCGGTCTATGAGGCTGCGGTAGGTGCGCACGAAAAGCATCTCGCACCGGGAGAGCGTGGCCATATCGTTCTCATAGCCCAGGACAAGCGAGCTGCCCGTGTGCTCTACCGGTACATATTGGCCAAGTTAGAAAACTCCACAATGCTCTCTCAACTTCTACAGGATGTTCGGAAAGAGGAGATCGATCTGACCAACGGACTGACAATCTCTATCTTTCCATGCTCATTCCGGGCAACGCGTGGCTTTTCCATTCCCGTAGCGATTCTCGATGAGGTCGTCGTTACCGAGTAACCAGGGAAGTCTATGAATCTAGGCTGGCGGCGGATTCCGAGCGTACGAGAGAAACGAATAGCCTTGTTTTTGAGCTTCAGTCAATAGGCGGCTTTCCCGACGGAATGGTAAGAGTGCCCGGAGGCACATTCGAACTACTCGCGGGGCTGGAAAGACTGGGCCCCGTCGAGCTGGAGAGTTATTGGATCGACCGATTTGAAGTTACCAACCAGCAATTCAAGCAATTCGTAGACAACGGAGGATATCAGAAACAGGACTATTGGAAACATGAATTCCTCAAAGAGGGCGCCGTTCTCTCTTGGGAAGAAGCAATGGCCGAGTTTCGTGACAAGACGGGAAGACCAGGACCATCTACTTGGGAGCTGGGAACCTATCCCGACGGACAGCAGGACTTTCCGGTTTCCGGTGTGAGCTGGCATGAAGCCGCGGCCTATGCCGAATTCGTGGGGAAGGCCCTGCCGACAGCCTACCACTGGTACAAGGCGGCAGCGATACCGATCCAACACTATTCCGTTCATCTCAGTAACTTCACAGGTGAAGGTCCGAGTGCCGTTGGTAGCCACGACGGCATCAGGCCCTTCGGAACTTTCGACATGGCAGGGAATGTTAAGGAATGGTGTTGGAATGCCACCGGAAACAAGCGGTTGATCCTGGGTGGAGCATGGGGAGATCCTACTGCTTTGTTTGCCTTTCGAGATGGACTACTGCCTTTCGATCGTTTCCCGACCAATGGCTTCCGGTGCGTAAAGTACGACGATGCTGAAGCTGTAACAGCTGAGATGACTCAGCCTCTTGCGCCTCCCGCCAGAGATCTGAGAAAAGATAAACCGGTCCCTGAAAATATTTTTGAGATCTACAGGGCGATGTTCTCGTATGACCGTGCCAATCTGAATGAGAAGATTGAACTTATTGATGAATCTCCTGAGCATTGGACAAGGGAAACGATTGTCTTCAATGCTGCTTATGTGGACGAACCGATGGCTGCGTTTCTCTACCTGCCGAAGGGTCTCTTACCGCCTTATCAAGGAGTCGTCTTCTTTCCTAGCATTAGCGTAGCCCAAGCCGGTGCTTCAGGCCCAGGTGCCTATACTATGGTCCGCATCGAGACCATTGTAAGAAGCGGCCGCGCCGTACTATTCCCACGCTACCTAAGCACTCATGAGCTTAACGTTAGCGGATCGCTTTTTAATGGAGCCGACCCCTTGAGTATGACCGTACGCGATCAAATCATTATGGGGGTAAAAGCCGCCAGGCGGTCTATCGATTATTTGGAAACTCGTGAGGACATCGACCACGACAAATTAGGTTACTTCGGAGCTAGTAATGGTGCGTGGCAAGGATCCATTCTGTTGGCTGTCGAAGATCGTTTCAAGGCCGCTGTGCTTTTCAACGGAGGGTTCTTACTTCTCAAACTTCGGCAGGAAGTGGATCAGCTCAACTTTATCCCCAGGATTACCGTACCTGTTTTAATGTTGAACGGTAGATTCGATTACATATTTCCACTAGATCTATCCCAACTTCCGATGTTCAACCTGTTGGGAACTCCTGAGAAAGATAAGCGACACGTGTTGTCCGACACAGGCCATGGAAGACATCTGACCAATCAGGAAATTCGAGAAATGCTCGACTGGTATGACCGCTATCTGGGTCCGGTAAAAAAGAAGCCACCCGTATGAGCCACCGAACCAAGGAGGCGACTAGACGAGTGAGCCCTCAGCATTTTAGGAATACAATCCTCATCTTAAGGAACGGCACAATTTTGCGCACATTACCCATTTCGGGCCCAAAGGCAAGAAAATATGAACGCGTAACCAAAGTGCCGAGGGCGGGAATCGAACCCGCACGTCCCTTACGGGACCCAGGATTTTAAGTCCCAGACCAGCATATCGTAAATTCCTGTAACAACTAGAGATATCAACGGCTTAAATCTGCTCTACTTTGGGTGGAGTTGGGTAGAGTTGGGTAGAGTTGGGTGGTCTTGGACTGCCGCGGGCACAGTTTGGGCACAGTTCCCATTCCTGGTTTCAAGATAAGAGGCGAACGCGGGGCATGTCGCGCAACAACTCAACAAATCGCAGAAGAACTGGCGATAGCGAGGCCAGGACGCGCGCGCCCTGGGAATCTGTTGGACTGTTCGGGACCTGATTCCCAATCCTCATTCTGATTTCCCGCATCCAATCCTTCCTCTCTAGCGCCCAACGATCTCGATGTTATCAAACAGAACCTCTCCCCCTGATAGGCGAATCTCTATGATTTGGTCCATCGGGTTTCCTTCATCTCCGAGATCCGTGCTGCTAATCTCAAACTGGCGCCACGAACCTAGGGGCAACACGATGGTCAGTGTGTCTCCAGTGCCCAACACCTCCACCTGCCCGAAACCAAATTCCGCTGATGCTGAAACTCTGACAGTATCCACCACCGATCCGGGAAACCTGACTGTGTCAGTTCCAAATAAAGCGAGCGCATGGGGCGACGAGGGGTACGCCAGAAACGTTTGCCATGAATCCTGGTCGACAATCATCCAGCCATCGACGTTAGAAAAGCTGTGCTCAAAAACCCCTGAGCTATCTAAACCAGGCATCGCGGGATTCGAGTCATCTGAAAAGTCCTCGATCGCGGGGGCCGAGGTCTCGCCCACCAAGGTGACGTCGACTAAGCCGACCAGGGCTTTGACGCTCCCACTGGGGTTGAGTGAAGCCACCTGGACTCTAGCAATGGCGACCTGCCCGGGATCGAGGCCGAGATTGGGCGAGAGATATGTTGCCACGATCGAGTTGTTCATTGCTGGGGAAGTTCCGAAAGCCGGCTCCACTTACATTGGGTGCACCATCCAAGATGGTTCCTCCGGCCGAGCCGACAAAGAAAGTCTGGGCTGTCAGCGCGCACAAGGTCCCGTCCGGCACCGGATTGCCATCGGTGTCTACGATATTGGTAATCGTAATCGTCGAAGTCTGAATTCCATCGGCAAAGACCGAGGTGGGGTTGGCCATGACCGTGATGGAGTTCTTACCGACCAAGGTCACGTCGACTGAGCCCACCAGGGAGCGTATCCTGCCGTCAGGGTTGAGCGAGGCCACCTGCACGCGGGCGTTCGCAGTCTGGCCGGGGCTGAGGCCCAGGTCGGGGCTGCGGTAGGTCACCACGATGGAGTTGTTGGTCACCACGAAGTCGCGCCAGTAGCTGGCGGTCGGATTGGCCGTGCCCCCCTCGATCGTGCCGCCGGCCGAGCTGAGGAAGTAGGTGGTCGCGGTGAGGGCGCAGACGGTGCCTTCCGGCACGGGGTTGCCATTCTCGTCTACAATATTGGTGATCGTAATCGTTGATGTCTGTACCCCATTCGCAAAGACCGTACTGGGATTGGCCATCACGGTAGCCGAGGTCTTCTCGCCGAACGCGCCCCAAGAGCTCCGGGGTCGTCGATGAGGATTGCGTTCGCGTCATCGAAAATCTGTGCGCCAACAAGCTGATCGATACCGTCACCTGGAAGTATGTTCGGATCAACGATAACACTGATGCCATCGCCCAGATCTGGGATCGGAACAATGGCTGATTGGGTGATGATGTTGTTGTTGCGAAGGGCACCTAGACCCCCCGCAGGGAGTTCGTCTAGGATGTTGATGTTGTCATTGGGCAGCCTCCGTGGGACTACCCCCGAAAAACGCCGAAGTGTAGAGCCATTCACTTCCGCAGGATGGGTAAACCCTTGGCGACTAATCCGCCATGAGTTCGTTTCCGGGACTTTTCCGGTTTGCCGACAATACGTCTAAGCGGGAAACACACGGTGATCTACAAGTCGACCTTTGCTGAGTCAGGCCTTTGGTTCCGGAGGACAATGTTTTAATAGCCCGTTCTTTCCGCTCAGTCACTTACGATGTGCTTGGCAACCCTTGTTCGCTGTTGTTCGGGCGATTCTGTGGTAGGAAATCGCCCGCTGGTTTAACTTCCCATAATAACCGTATCTCGGGAGTTGGCCCGTATTCGGCAGACGGGCGGATTCGGCAAACACAATTCATGTCGCCGAGGCAGACCCAAGCGCATGGTCAGCGTCAGTTGTCTGTTCCGGCTGCTGACCTAATCCCATCCTTCAGCCTCGGTCGCCCATTCCCAGTCGCAAAGCAACCGTGTGCCAACATCGGGTTGGGACAGTTTCACCGTAAACACACCATTGCGGTAGCTAGCCCTTAGTCCAGCGTGATTTTTTGCATGAGGAGGAAGAAAAGCCCTGGAACGTGCGCCGTTACGGGATAAAATGCGTTTGATATATTTACAAGACATCCCGAAAGGAGCACATTCCAGGTGAATAAAAGAAACCACAGAATCCTCCTCCGAGACAAGCAAAATCTTACACGCCGGTTGGAAAGAAATCAGTTTGAGGACCGGTCCGATCCTATGTTCAAGGACTCCAACACCTACTACGAGATCGCCGAGAGAACGCGCGCCATCGGATCTGGTGGTATCGGAGCCATTCACAAGCTCGTGTGTAAGCTTGGATTGGACAAAGATATCAACAGAAACATCGTTTTGCTCAAGTACCACTTTCCTTACTGGGAATCCGATCATGTACTGAACATCGCATACAACGTCTTGTCGGGTGGAACCTGTCTCGAAGATATCGAGCGGTTGCGCCAGGATGAGACCTACATGAACGGACTGGGAGCCGAGAGGATTCCGGATCCCACGACGGCTGGAGATTTCCTCCGTCGTTTCGATGAGGATTGGATCTTCGGACTTCAGGAAACCATCAATGAAACCCGAACCAAGGTGTGGAAGTTGCAGGATGCTTCCTTCCGGAAGGAGGCCATCATCGACGTGGACGGGACCGTCGCCGGAACCTTGGGGGAATGCAAGGAAGGAATGGACATTGCCTACAACGGGATCTGGGGTTACGCACCGTTGATCGTGACCTTGGCCAATACGAATGAGGTCCTCTATCTGATGAATCGGCCGGGCAACCGTCCCTCTTCCGACGGAGCGGCCGAGTGGATGGACCGGGCAATCGATCTGGTGTCGTCGGTGTTTACGAAGGTCTGGCTTCGGGGCGACACGGATTTCTCGCTGACGAGAAACTTCGATCGCTGGGACGAGCGGGTTGGTTTTGTCTTTGGTTATGACGCCAAGCCGAACCTGGTCGGGATGGCCGATGCCCTGCCGGAGAGACAATGGAAACCGCTCGAGCGGCCTCCTCGTTATGAGGTCAAGAGCGAAGAACGGCGCCGTCCGGAAAACGTCAAAGAACAAGTAATCAAGGAGAGAGAATTCAAGAACATCCGCCTGCAGAGCGAGCAGGTCGCCGAGTTTGACTATCGTCCCGGACACTGTAAGAAAACCTATCGCATGGTTGTGGTTCGGAAGAACCTCACGATCGAAAAGGGGGAGCACCGGCTGTTTGATGAGGTCCGGTACTTCTTCTACATCACCAACGATCGGGAGATGACGATGGGAGAAGTGGTCCTTTTTGCCAACGATCGCTGCAACCAGGAAAACGTCATCGGTCAGCTCAAGAGTGGAGTGAACGCCTTGAGGATGCCTTCGGACAGTCTGGTATCGAACTGGGCCTACATGGTCATCGCATCGCTGGCGTGGAATCTGAAGGCCTGGTATGGCCTGGTGACGCAGGCGCCGACAGTACGTCGTGATATCTTGAGGATGGAGTTCAAACGCTTCCTGGTGAACTTTGTGCAAATACCCTGTCAGATTGTAAGAACCGGTCGTCGCCTCGTTTACAGGATATTGGCCTATAGCAAGCATCTCGAAACCTTTTTGGCGACGTTCGACTATATCAGGCAACTCAGGTTTACTTGAAGGCGCCTCGCCGGCGGGTGAGCCCGTACCCCCGGCGGAGCAAGAGTGGCGGGCGAAAGGAAGGGCATAACAGAGACAAACAAGATCAAGTGATCCAGACAACCAATGGAAGGTTTGTCTCTTGTGTTTCTCTTTGCTTTCCCTGTTACGCACAAGGAGCTGAAATCCACGAGATATTCGGAAAAGGCAAACGATTTTCCGAGCGAGCTCATACCTCGCTTATTTTGGGCCTAGCCGCTCGAAGAACTGTTGTGCCGCTGTGCTCGTTCCCGGAACGGATGCGTAGATGTTGGCACCTTGACGCGCTACTTTCCGTTCAGCAAAACCCATCAGCTGTCGGCCGATCCCCTCTCGGCGCGAGTCGCCTCGGACAACCAATAGCAGATCATCAGGGTCCTCTTTGGCGTTCTTGGGATAGATATTGACGAGTTGACTGCCCGTCAACTCATATGTGTATCGGGGGTCCCTTTGTATTAGTTGGTGGAGGACATACTTGACTGATTTGTCCGTGAGCTCAAGAGAGATGCGATACTGTTCTTCATCTCGACGCGCCGGTATGCTTTCAAAGCCAATGAGAATCCTTGAGGGATTCGTCGAACGAAGAGCACGAAGAGCACCAAACATGTTCTGGTCGCTGACTCGAAAGGCCTCAACCGGAATTTCCAATTTGGATCTCGGTTCCCAACATAATAGTCTCGAGCCACCATGGGAGCAAGAAAATCCCGGCCTCAGACCAACCATGGATCCAGTCAACGCATCCCAATGACCCGTTGTCGCCGTGGTAGTAGACCTTCTCACTCCTGCGTGGGCGATTTTCCAGACACATCGCCACACTCCTTCCATGGCATTCCAATTCCGGACTTGCAAGCCGGGCGGCTAACCGCTTGGCAGCGGCAAGGCCCAGATCCGCCTGAGCATTTCACCAAACAACCGACGGTCCAGATGCCCCTCGGCCAAGAGCAACCAGTAGTACCGCGCGTGCTTGACCAGCCTTCCGCCAGTCTTCATCAACCGGTGCTGCAAGCTCGTGAGCGACCAGCTCTTGATCCGGGGTGGTAGCCCGAGTCGCCGCCATAGGTTGCCTAGGTTGTAGGCGAGCACGCTCAACTGCAGGCGCACTTCATTCGCACGGAAGCGATGGCAGGACAGCCGCGTCCAATGCGTCGCCTGCTTGCCTTCTTTGATCCATTGCTCCGCCGTGCCGCGCTTGTTGTAGAACCTCACCACCGAGCGGCTCGGCAAGCTCATGTTCGTGACAATGAACCCGACCCGCGGGAACAACTCGCCCTGGTGATGCTCGACCTTGGCGACGATCCGTCGCGGCCTCGACCAGCTTTCGGCCTGATAGCGGAAGCTCTTGTAGCGCACCAGTGGCTTGCGGCTGGGCCGACCTGGAGGACGAAACAGGATGTCGGCAATCTCCCACTCCAGGCTCTTGTTGGACGGGATGCGTATGGCATACTGAACGCCGCGCTCTTCCAGGGTCTCGTAAACCTCTGGCTTGGCGAAGGCGGCGTCTGCTCGAAAGACGATCTCTTTGCCTTGCTCCTGTTGAAAATCGATCTCCGGCAACAGAAGCTCGTCCCAGTCCTCGGCGCTATGCACGTTACCCGGCCGCAGCTTGGCCGCCAGACAGTCCCCGTGACTATTGAACAGAAACAGCGGATGGTAACACACGGACTCGAAGTGGCCATTGTAGGCGCTGCCTTCCTGCTGACCATGCACCGGACTCTCGCTTGAGTCCATATCCAACACTACGCGATCAGACTTGTCCAGAGCCTCGGCCTGTGCGAGTGTCTCTCGGTTCAGAGCCATCAGCCCGATCAGATTCTCTTCTCGCGTCAGCAGCTCCGTCTCGAACCAGTGTAACGTCGAGGTCAGCGCCGCACCGCGATCCCAGTTTTTCTTCGAGCCGATCAAGCGAAAGGTCGGATCAACTGAGACCCGCGCGGCATCGTTAAGGTCTTCGTAGCCTGCCAGGCGACTATAGACCGATTGCCGCAGCAGATCGACGAGCGGGAACTGTTTGTTCAAGCCTTGCCGCGTGTCGTTGAGATGCTCGTCTATGAGTCGTCCCATCCCCAGCCGTTCGTCCAACTCGCGGACCAGAATCAGGCCACCCTCGGAGGTGACTCGCGATCCCTGAAAATCAACTTTGAGTAATCCGTTAAAGCTGAGTTGAAACCCCTTTCGTTCTTTTTCACCCATCGGGTGTTGCCCTCCAATGTGTCCTTATCATTCTCCGACGCTTATAAATAGGGATGCCGAAGGCGGCTGAAAGGTTGCTATATTTCATTCAAATTGGAAATCCGGGCCAATAACTGAATGCAGCCGCCATTGGCGAGTACAGGCCCCGGAATGAAGGCTACCAGACCCGCAGGTTGCTCATCACTTTCGGCAATAAAAATTTGTCCTACGGATTGCTCCAGCCACTGCCGAAACTCTTCCGGCGTCTCGTGCCGAGAGGCCCACGGCTCACTCGTGGAGATCATCTCGACCGCCATCGGAAGGTCCTTCGAGTTAAAAGCGCGTATCTTCGCCATAAGATCTGCTTCTCAAAACCAACATTTATCCTCTGCCTTGAGCACGAATGTCAAGTCATGCTTGCCTCAAAAGTCTAAATGCGAGTATAGAGAGATATAGAACCTGTACGAACTCGCAGCGTCAGCAGCAGGGGCAAGCGTAACCGATGTCGCCAGTATTCAAAGTCATGATCCAGTGTCCGGACACACGCAGGCCATTGGAAACGGGCGTTCGGACCTCATCGAGAGAAGCGTTGCTCAGCAGCCTCTACGAGAATCAGGTCGCGGCTTGTCCACATTGTCACCAGTTCCATACCTGGCAGCAAAAAGACATCGTTCTGGAGTTGATGGACGAAGCGGATCACGGCACTCTGTGGCGGCCGAACCCCGGATCAAAAAAGGGCACATGAATGGCTTTACAGAGCCTTTCTCCACCGGTATTGAAGAGACTGACCTCCGTCCGCTCCATCGGAGCCATTACGGGTGCCGGGATCTCCAAGGAGTCCGGTATTCCCACCTATCGGGGCAAGGACGGCATCTACGAGGATCAGAAGAAAGGAGACGCAACTATCGAAGCGCTAAGCGGCCCCACTCTGGCGTCTGATCCGGATCGAACGTGGAGGGTTGTGGCGGAACTGGCCCGGCGCGCTGTGGACGCTTCACCCAACGTGGCACATCTGGCGCTAGCGGACATGGAAGAAAAGGCCGAGAGGTTCGTGCTACTGACCCAAAACGTCGATGGTCTCCATCGCCAAGCTGGTAGTTGCAACATTATCGACATCCATGGCGACATCTTCTCCACGCTGTGCATGAGCTGTGGAGCCTCAGACAAGCTGCGCCAGACAGAGCTGATTAGAATAGACAAGGCTCCACCGTGCGGGAAGTGTCCCGGAATCCTCCGCCCGGATGTAGTCTTGTTTGGTGAACTTCTGCCCTTGGGAAAGATTGAGCGTCTACGAAACGAGTTCTATGCTCGCACACCCGACATGGTCATTATTTGCGGCACGTCGGCCCTGTTTCCTTACATCGTCGAACCGGTGATCGCGGCCCGCCGCGCAGGAAAGGTGACGATCGAGATCAATCCGGAACGGACACCGTTGTCGGGCGAGGTCGAGTTCTCCCTGCGCGGCTCGGCATCAAGGTACCTGCCGGCCATTGCAGAGGCGTTGTAACACCGAAGAGGCGTCTCGCACTTTCGGATCAAAAACTTCCAATCTGAAGATTGGTTCAGGGCGTCGCATCCGTTCGCGAGCGCGCGCCATCGTCTGACAAGAGCTTCGCAAAACTGAGCTCGTGACCGTCGGGATCGGTCAAGTGGAAGTAACGCTCCCCCCAGGGAGCATCGACCGGCCCGCCGTGGGGTCTGAGCTCAGCCGCCAGGACTCGCTCGTAAAAGTCATCCACGTCCCCAACATAGAAGATGATACGTCCCCACCAGGACCACTCCTTTTCCGACGACTGTGCAATGAGGTTGAGATACCCCGCGCCCACGGTAAAACTCGTAAACGCCGCTTCTTCGCCTCCGTAGCGCAAAGAGAACCCCAGTGCCCGATAAAACCGGACTGCGCGCCCCATATCATGCGTTGCCAAGGTAACCGCACTGATCGATTCGATATGCGGGCCGATACCTGCCGACGGCGCAGATCCTGAGTCTGGATGCAACATAGCGACCATGCTGGAGGCCTGTCCTGGCGCTGTCTTAGCCGGGAGTCAAGCCGACGGGCTCAAGAGGCGCGTGAGCCAACCGCCGATGTCTTTGAACTGTTCCATGCACACTTCGTGTGCCATGGCATATTCGTGCCATTCGACTCGATAGCCCGCCTGCATCAATATGTCCCGGGATTGTCGACCCATGGCCACGGGCAACATCGGATCGTGGAGGCCGTGTGCCTGAAAAATGGGAGTGTCGCGATTGGACTCATCCGACTCTGCCACCATCTTGTCTGCAACAACGAGGTATCCCGACAACGCCATGATCCCGGCCAGCGTCTCCGGATATCGTAGCCCCGTGAACAAAGCCATCGCTGCCCCTTGTGAAAAGCCGGCCAAAACAATCCGGTTCGGGGCAATGCCCAGACCCACTTCCCTTTCGATGAGAGACCGAATCCTTCTCGCGCTCTGCTGAATACCATACTCATCTTGACCCTGCGGATCGAGACTCCGCACATCGTACCAGGCCGGCATAACGAGCCCCTGGTTGAAGGTAACAGAGATCTTCGGGGCATGGGGAAACACGTACCGCACGGGCAAATCGTCAGGAAGTCCCAGATAAGGCGGGACCGGCGAAAAGTCGTTGCCATCAGCCCCTAGACCATGCATCCATATGACGGACGCAAGGGGTTGGGTCTCGGGGTCTTGCTGCACGCACTCGAGTAACGGTTCATTCATTTTTCAGCATTGTTTTCGGTAATCTCCGACGGTCTCGCACTCGTCAACAGTATTGTAAGAGATGTCTACATCGAAAGCAGCAACCAACATGGTGCGCGAACCTCGACACAAAACGGACTGGGACACACCCGATCGGGGTCGACGACAGCAGTGATGCAGCACCCTGGCCGGACTGGTTGAGTTTCAGCGGATACCGTTCAACGACCAATCATAGGGCAAAAACGAGATCGAGACCTCATCACCCGCGCCGTCAAGAAAGGCCTTCACCTCATCGTTCGCATAAGTCCGGATATAGCGCGCCAGCGAGGTCTGACTTCCCCGAAACTCCGGGTTCACGAAGTCCGACTGGTACCAGCTCATTATCTTGGTGATCCGAAGCGCGGAACCATCGATGCGAACATAGTGCGGCGACTGCAACGTCCTCCGAGTGGCAGCGTCGAGTTGATCGTCTATCCGATCGCCGGTATACGCTTCGTTCGCTAAGGCCGGACATCCTATGGAAGCGCAGTTCACGGCAAAGTGTATCCTCGGGTCCTTGAAGAAGGGGCGGATAATGTTGTGCTCAATGTTGTCGAGACTCACACGAATTCCGGCGAGTAAATGCCTTTCAGCATTGAATGCGCCAGCAATGTCGCGGACGCTCGCCACACCCTCTGGACGCTGGTCCGTCATCGATCGCAAGATGGCGTCAATCATGTATGCATTGTACGCGTTGATAAACAACGCTAGAAGCTCATCTCGCGAAAGACGTCGAAGATCCACTCTCGAAAGTAGACGGAGATACCGATCGAAGTCGTCTCTTTGCTGTTTGAAGCCAGAGTAGTTCACTTGTCTACTCTCCAGCCGCACGTACTTCCGGAGCAGCGCATCGAACTGAGAATGATCGAATCTTTGCTTTCCCAGCTTGATCCCATCCCTTATCGCCTGCGCCATGGCTCCCTGAAACTCGACAGCCCGCGGCGCGCATCCTGTCTGAGCCAAGGGACAGAGAAAAAACGATACTGCAATGACAACAACGGAGCGAATCCGCAATGGAAATATCATTCGCTACCTCCTTGAAGCTTCGACTTCTGGAGAGCGGCCCTGGCCACGCGAGACACGTACCACGTCACCACGATCGTCGCCAGAAGTCCGACAGCCAGGAACAATGTTTCCAGGCTACTCTGACCCGCGCGCTCGCCCGATACCGCCTCGAGACTTGTCCGTCCCACAAACCCAAGATAAACGTAGAGCACGGTACCCGGCAGCATTCCAATCCAGCTGGACGCCACATAGGGCCAGAAGGGAACCGCCGTTAATCCGTACAGGTAGTTGCTCACATTGAAAGGGATCAATGGACTCAGCCGCAGGAGCAGAACAATTTTCCAGCCTTCTCTTCCGATGGCATCATCTATGGACGCGAAGCGGCCATTCCGCCGCGCGATCTCCGCGACCCGCTCTCGGGCGAAATAGCGTGAAATCAGGAAGGCAAGGGCCGCCCCGACCGTCGATCCGACCGAGACGGCCGCCGTCCCCCATAGTATTCCAAACACAAAGCCGGCTCCAATGGTAAGCAGCGAGCCCGGAACGAACAGCACGGCTGCTGCTGCGTAGACAGCCGCATACAAGACCACGCCGACCGGACCCAAGCTGGCGACCCAGCTGTTGAATCCCTCCAACCAAAGGTCGATTGGCAAGACACGCCCCGCAACACCCAAAAGTACAAGGATGAGGACCACGAGAATCCACACTCGCGACCGCCGAGTTGCGCTTTCCTCTCTATGCCCCATCCATGTCTTCCTTCTAGCGTCGAGCTCGGCGATACCGCCAGGCAAAGATCTTCTTCGCAAGGGGGGTCAGACGGGTGCGTTGATATTGATCTCCAAGCTTCCGTGCCACCTCCGCCAGGGTGGGATAAGCGTGGATTGTCGCAGCAATCTTACTGAGCCCGATATTGTACTTCATTGCGAGTACGAACTCGTGGATCAGGTCACCCGCGTGAACCCCAACAATGGTGGCACCCAGGATCCGGTCCCCACCTTTCCGGGTCAAGATCTTGACGAAACCGTCATCCTCATTCGACACCACGGCACGATCGATGGAACTCATCTTTTCTGCATATAGATCGTAAGGTACCGGCCGTTTCTCAGCCTCGGTTTCGTTCAGTCCCACGTGCGCCACCTCCGGATCGACGTAGGTCGACCACGGTACAACCGAATAGTCCATTCTGGATTTCACGACTGGAATCAGGATGTTCCGAATGACCAATCTCGCCTGAAAGTCTGCGGTGTGGGTAAACTGGTAGGGCCCGACGATGTCCCCCGCGGCGTAAATATGGCGCTGGCTCGTTTGCAGGTAGTCGTTCACCTCGATACCGCGACGATTGTATCGCACACCCGCGGCATCCAAATTCAGTTGCTCGACATTTGGAACGCGGCCGGCTGCAACCAGAACGGCGCTGGCAGTGATCGTCTCGGGACTGCCACCCGTTGGTAAGCGACGGACCACTTTCGCAAGGACTCCGTCCTCCCTTTGATCGACAGACACGATGTCACTGCAGTAGACGATACGGACTCCTTCCTTCCTCAAACGTTGCTCCACGAAGCCCGCAACGTCCGGGTCCTCCTTGATTAGAATCTGTGGTCCGATTTCCAGCAAGGTCACGCTGACGCCGAGCCGCTGAAAGACCTGGCTCAGCTCGCAGCCGATCGGTCCGCCGCCAATAACGATCAAGGACTCGGGCCGCAGGTTCAGCTCGTCGAAAACGGTTTCGTTGGTAAGATACGGCACTTTCTCCAAACCGGGAATTCCTGGGATTCCAGCTCGACTTCCCGACGCAATCACAAAATTCTTCGAACGCAGCACTCGACCGCCGACCTCGACCTCGGACGGAGAAAGGAAACGGGCGTTTCCCCGAAACACCTCTACACCCAAGGATTCGAATCTCTCCTGGGAATCATGGGGTGCAATCGCGGCGCGCCGTGCCCGCATGCGCTCGAACACATCGCGAAAATCGAACTCGGGCTCGACCTTGCGCAAACCAAAGTCCTCCGCCCGGCGAATCGTGTGAATCGCCCGAGCGGATGCGATCAGAGCCTTGCTTGGAACGCAGCCGTAGTTGAGGCAATCTCCTCCCATCTTGTTGCGTTCGATAAGCGCCACACGCCCGCCGAGCGCCGAAGTCCCGGCCGCCGTGACCAGGCCGGCGGTTCCCGCCCCGATAACCACGACGTTGTACTTCGCTTTCCTGTCTGTAAGAATTGTCTGTGAGCTATCGGCTTTCTCTACCATTTCCAATCGCCTCTTGCGCGCAGGTTGGCTCACGGGAAGCCCGAAATGCGATACTCTGAATTCTAGGGGTTCCCGATAAGTGCGGCAACCACCAAGCTCAAACACAGGAATAGCCAAGATATTCCATGGAATTCTTACATTTTTTCGAGGTTTGGAGTATGGAGATAGCGACTGTGAATGAGTTTTCGTTCTCCCGAGAGTGCCCGAGGCGGCATTCAGGGCGGTTTTGAATCTGGCTTCGAGTGTCTCCGGTTGCCAAATATACATGCGAAAGAAACACAGAATCTCCGTTGTCATACCCGCCGTCAACGAGGAAGCATCCATCGCGCGAGTGATCGATGCCATCCCTGGCTGGGTTGACGAGATCGTCGTTGCCGACAACGGCTCATCAGACCGAACCGCCGAGGTGGCCCGCTCACGCGGAGTGATTGTGGTGAGTGAATCCCGGAAGGGCTACGGCTCCGCATGTCTTGCAGGAATTGCAGCCGTGAATGCCCCGGATGTGGTGGTTTTTCTCGATGGAGACTTCAGCGACCATCCCGAGGAGATGCGGCTTCTTGTCGATCCCATCGCCAGCGGCCAGGCCGATCTGGCTTCCGGCTCGCGAGTCGCCGGCAATCGTGAGCGGGGCGCACTCACTCCCCAAGCTCTCTTTGGAAACTGGCTGGCTTGTCGACTCATTCGTTTATTCTGGAAAGCCCGATACACCGACCTTGGACCGTTTCGTGCTGTTCGCGCGGAGACCCTGCGACAGCTCGGAATGTGTGATCGAAACTACGGCTGGATGGTGGAGATGCAGATCAAGGCGACGCGTGCCGGTTTTCGAGTGATCGAAGTGCCGGTGAGTTATCGAAAGAGAATCGGGCACTCGAAGATCTCCGGCACGGTGAAGGGTGTTGTCTACGCGGGCACGAAGATACTCTGGACGATTCTCCGGGCTGCAGCAGGGCTACTCCCTAGCTCGCTCGAGCCGTACCAAGACCGAGTGATCCTCTTCACCCGCTATCCCAGTCCAGGGACCACCAAGACCCGACTCATTCCGGTGTTGGGCCCCGAGGGAGCCGCCCAACTGCATCGCATGATGGCGGAGCATACACTCACTCGACTGCAGCAGCTACGAGCCTCTGAATCAATTTCCATAGAAGTACGCTTCGATGGAGGCGATCTCGATCAGATGCAGTCTTGGCTTGGACGCAATTTTTCTTTCACGCCACAAGGTTCCGGGGAGCTTGGAGCCCGAATCTCCCGAGCGGTAAAGAGCGCACTTGATAAGGGAACGAGACGCGTGATCGTGATCGGCACGGATTGCCCGGGACTGACGGCGGATTTGGTACGGCAGGCAATCGAGAGGCTGGAAACTCACGATGTGGCTATCGGACCGGCGCGGGACGGGGGTTATTACTTGATTGGGCTCGCGCGTTCCGTGCCCGAACTCTTCCGAGATATCGAATGGGGAACCCACAAGGTCCTCGAAAGCACGTTGAAACAATCGAGGGTATTGGGATTGTCCTGTTTCCTTTTGCCTGAGCTTGGCGACGTGGATCGCCCTGAAGACATTCCTCTCTGGGATCGCGAGCGATCGAAAGTGACAACGAATGAAACCGCTCCTCTCCATCATCGTACCGGTCTTCAATGAGTCTCGGCTCCTGGCACGGGCTTTATCCAGCGCCCAGACTGGCCCGCGGGTCGACCTGATTGTCGTTGATGGAGGAAGCCAGGACGAGTCGTTGCATGTGGCCGAGAGTTTCGGGGCTCGGATTCTAACTGCTCCGAGAGGAAGGGCCGGGCAGATGAATGCGGGGGCATATGCAGCCAGTGGCGAGATTCTCTTGTTCTTGCATGCCGACACGCAGCTACCATCGGACTTCGAGCAAACTATTGCGGGAGCTTTATCCAAGCCCGGAATCGTAGCCGGAGCGTTCGAACTTGGAATCGACGCGCGACAACCGGGACTACGGATCATTGAGCAGACGGCAAACTGGCGCGCCCGCCACTTTCAGATGCCCTATGGAGATCAGGCTCTTTTCATGAGGGCGGCGCAGTTTCGCGCACTGGAGGGATTCAAGAACATGTCTATCATGGAGGACTTCGAGCTTGTCCTCCGACTCCGCCAACGGGGACGGATCGTGATCGTTCCAGCTGCTGTGACTACCTCCGGGCAGCGCTGGAACAGGCTTGGAATTCTAAGAACCACGCTTGTGAACCAAGTCATTGTTGTATGCTACCTGCTGGGGGTGTCTCCCTCTCGATTGTCTCGATGGTACGAATAGGCGATTACCACGCCGCAGTGCCATTGTTTCCAACACCCTCGAAGTGCTATATTCACACGGGGGCGTCGTTCGATTGCACAAGCAAGCGCGAGGCAAACATTGCCTTCTGTTCGTATCTTGTTTCGTTCGAGATCCCTCAAGTCTCGAATGGCATGCCCCCAGTGTCATTCGGACGACCTTCGACGGTCCCGCAGGCAAGGCCGTTTTGAGCGTGCCCTCAAGTACATCGGCTTTCTCCCCTACCGATGCATGCAATGTCATTCACGCTTTTTCCGGTGTCCCTGGTTGCACGCGACGTAGCGACCAACGGTCGGCGATGTTGAGGAACCCGTTTGGGCGGCACACGGACCTCCTTTGTGCCGTTTCGCGATCCTTACTGGTAACGGCCGATCTCTCGCTCGAAATTCGGAAAGTACGTCGAGACCACACTCACGTCAAAACTTGAGAGAATCGACTCCTTGGGCTCTCTTTCGAGCAAGAACGCAAATACGCTCTTCACACATGCTTCCGGACTACCTGAACTACCGGCTATCTTCTGGAAGAGCTTCTCGCTCAAGGTTACCCGATGACGCGTTTGACCAACTCCCTCGGACACGGTTACTTCAAACTCCAAGGGATCCGTTCCCTTCGTTCGCCGGACTTCGATCATCGTTTGGTCTCCACGAATAACCTCCACTGGCCGGCGCCTATTGCAATCCGCCGACGTTTTTCCTGAAGCTCTATTTTAGGGTCGTTAGGTACTCGACCAGATCCACAAGCTCCTCGCGACTCATCTCCTGATGCAGGTCTGAAGGCATCGCCGAGAGCGGGGATTCATATCGGTCGCTCAGATCAGACTTCTTGAACTCCGACACGATTCCTTTCTCCATCCGGAGCGTCACCGTGTCGTTCGATTCGTCGATGATGAAACCGGATATCTCCTCGCCCCGCAGAGTGAACTGATAGAGTTTATAGCTCGGGGATATCCCACCGCTCGGATCGAGGATCGACTCGTACAACCCCGCCTTGGACAGTTTGCCGCCGATCTCGGAAAGGTTGGGTCCGAAATCCGTTCCCTCCTCCTCGACAATGTGGCACTTATCGCAGGTCGCACTACGAAAAACGGCTTGCCCGCGCTCCGGATCCCCGACGTGCACCAGCAACTCGGTCATCTGAGGCAGGCTTTGTTGGTTCTTCATTGGCTGTAAAGGAAAGAACCTGCCCGCTTCCGTTCGATTCCGAACATGCATGGACCGAGTCAGCGCAACCCCGGCGGACTCACGCAACTCCTCGGGAAATCGATTCGCCTTGGCCAACTCGATCAATACCCGAACGCCCCCTCCGGTGCGTGCGAGCGCCCTCAGCGCCTGTTCCCGGACTCTCCAGGTCAGCTCGCCGTCCACGACGGCGCCGCTCAGAAACTGATAGGCTCGCTGGTCCAAACTGCTGCCGAGCACATCCACAGCGGCAACAGCCGACTCGACCACCTGTCCCTTCAAGACTTCCTCGATGACCTCGTCGGCCGAGGCACTCAGGAGCGTTTGGATCGCAGCGATGCCGATAGGATTGTCCTTGTTTTCAACCGCCACTGCCATCAACCCCGGGTAGTACTGGCGCAACCCGTAGCGCTGGACTAGCTTTGCGAATGTCTCAGTGCCTTCGATGTGTTTCAGGACTTCCTCGATCCGCTCGCGCGCTCCAGGCTTGGAATCCAGGTTCATGGTGTCCAATCGAATGAGAGCCTCCGCGGCCACAAAGGCTGACTTTGGGTTGTCCAATTCCGGAATGTCAAAAGCGAGCCGTCGCAGACTCTCGGTTTTCTTTCTAGATTCGTCCTGAAAATCCATCGCCCGCAGGTAGCGCCTGGTACCTTCCAGATCCACCTCGGCGCTATGGATAACCTCGGTCAGTAGAGGTGGAGTGCGCTTGCTCCTCGAGCGCCAGATAATGTCTCTGTCTCCCCTCGTCCTCCTGAAGCCGACTTTTTGGAGCCACGCGTCGAGATAGTCGTCCCACCGACCATCCGCACCAATTCCGAGCGCTTCCAGGTACCAACGATCGTCACCGTCGTGTCGCATCGCCAGATCCGCCCACAACCCCGGCGCATCCGGCGCCTCGCTGTGCCGGAGCGCAATCGCACATTCACGAAGCACGCGTCTGGAAGTATCCACCACTAACTCGCGAACGAAGGGAAGGATGTCGATCCCGGCCTGACGCGCCGCGCGCAAACCGACGATGCGGATATCGGCATCATGATCACGGATCGCATTCTGAACATGCCCCGTGCCTCTACCGCGTATCTTGCTGAGCAGCCATAACGCCCGCGCCCTATGGCGCAGATTCCCGGTCCTGAAGAGCTCAACCAAGGCCGGCTCCGCCTTTGCTTGCCACTGGTGCAAAACATGCCACGCCATGGAGCGCGCCGCGTAGTTCGGACTCTTCAGGGCGACGACCGCACCCTGTGGCGTGTCGAAATCGAACTCGGGGATTCCGTAACGATGTCCCTTCGGAGCAACTCGGAATATACGGCCTCGTTCGACATCCAGCTGCCGGTTCCAGCCGACAACCGGGTCATACCAGTCCGTCACGAACAGGGATCCATCCGGCGCCACCGCGACGTCGGCGGGACGGACCCACTTGTCTTTGTCTTCCTTGAGTATGTGGACCAACGATCCGGTGTAGCCAGCTCCTTCCGGCTCGGCGGTCGCAGCCCAAACCACGCCCGGTCCCGCGTCGCAGTGAACGACCTGGTCCCAGAACGCTTCTGGGAGTAACCTGCCCTCGTACACCGTCATCCCTGTCGGTGAACCCGCGCCTGTGATGATGAAGTTGGGAACGACTCCCGGGTCGTTTTGATGCCAGTGACGCTTGGTAGTTTCTTCGTTCTGGCCTATGCGAGAAATCCACCATGAAGCACCGGTGCGCTCGTCACGATACCCGAAGTTTCCAAATTCCATGACGTAATTGATGCGGCAACCGAAGTTTCCGTCGTCGTCGTTATCGGACTGCCACAACGTTCCGAAGGAATCCACGGTGACTTCATAGTTGTTGCGAAAATTGTGACCTAGAACCTCGAACTCGCTGCCATCACGATTGCAACGAAACACCATTCCACCGTGATAGGGAGTCCGTCTGTCGCGAAACTCTGGGTCGTATCTCGTTGCATCCCTGGAAAAAACGGGTTGGCCCATCCGATCTCGCACCAGGTTTCCCTCACGATCACGGACATAGAGCCCCCAGTTCCCCATGTTCCAGTATAGTTTGCCATCGGGACCCAAAACGAACGAGTGCGTTGAGTGATCGTTCTGGATCAAGCCGGTCTTGGTAAACAGATACTCTTTCCGATCCGGTTTGTCGTCGCCGTCGTCGTCAGTGAAAACCAGCACGTTCGGGGCACTGGTAACGATGACCTGGTTGCCCAGGACACAAATCCCCAGGGCCGCGTCGATATCGCGACCCTGATAGTAGACCTTGGACAGGTCAGCTACCCCATCCCCATCTGTATCTTCAAGAATCAGGATACGATCTCCCTCCGGCCGCAGGTTGTTACTTCCATGCCCGCGATAATTCATCACGTCGCAGACCCAGACACGCCCTCGATGATCAACATCGAGATTCGTTGGGCTCCCGATCATTGGCTCCGATGCAAAAAGAGTCGCTTCCAGACCCGGATACATCTTCAGATGTGACACCGCCCGGGCCGATCGTCGTTTCGCCACCGTGTCCTGATTCGCGGAACCGTTACCGCAGACCATGGGAAGAGTCATGTGGATAACACAGCACATCAATGCAATTCTACTCGGCAACCTCATTCGAACATTCCCTTGGAGTTTTCTTTGGACTCACCTGCGTACGATCACCCTATCCTCAACCGGCCGTCCGCAACCGAGGGCTACAGTTGCCAGAACTTTTATCCTGGCGCCGTCGCCCCATTATAGTTGGCTTCACTACCCTTTTTGCAACGGGACGGTGAGTTTAGTCCCCAGCTTGTGGTTCGGGTCACCGAACATCTATCCTTGCCCATCGGTCTCTCTGGAGAACCAGACTGGGCTTGGCCAGCCCGTCAGACAGCGAGACCATCTCATCACGAGTCCTCGATGGGGTGAAGGAAGGGTAACTCCGCAGGCACGTCGAGGCCAAAACCAGGTGCGTACCGCACATCGCCGAGCCTGAGGATGCCGCCGTCCCCGAACATGAGGGATGGGCTGCAGACATCGGTTTCGAGCAGAAGTGAGCCGAAGGCCCCCTCTTGACCGACGAGAAGGTCGCCTGACGCGCTCGCGATCGTGAGTGCCGCGCGGGTGAGCAGACTCGTCTCGCCGACCTGTGCCCCGACGACGATTGCTATTCCACGACTCCGGGCCGCGTCGACCACCTCGAGAGCACGGATCAGGCCACCCATCTTCGAGACGCGCAGGTTGATGATCCAGCGCTCTGCCGGACCGGGGAGCGCCTGAATCTGTGGGGCGCGGAGCAGGCTCTCATCGAGAATGATCGGGATGCCCGTACTCTCCGCTAGGGCCGAGAGCGCCTCGTGCTGGTTCGGGCCAAGCGGCTCCTCAACACCAAAGAAACCGTGGTCGAGCGCCGCCAGAAACGAGGCCGCCTCCCCCGGGTCCGCCCAGAGGTTGTTCGCATCCACGCGAACTCGAAGCCGCGTTTTGGCGCCCCGGATGCAGTCGATCTTGGCTCGATCCCGGTCGAGATTCCCGGAGAGCTTGACCTTGAAGTCCGTGAAGCCGGCATCCAGGTATCGACGCAACAACACCGTGAAGCCCTCTGGATCAGAGTCCCCGATGACGGCGGTATAGTGAAACTCACGCGCGAGCTCCGGGGTCCGGAGAAATTTCTCGACGGGGTTGCCTTCCTCGCGGCTCAGAAGATCGAGAAGCGCGAGCTCGATCGCACACCACGCGGCCGGATTTTTGTCGATTTCTGCCTCGCGGCACTTCATCCACTCAACGGCCGACTCCAGGTTCGTGACCTCGTCGATCACGGAAGACCGGTTGCGGAAGAAGAAGTCGCGCACGGTCTCCATGTCCTCTCCGGTAACGTAGCTTCGAGGGCAGCCTTCGCCGAACCCGACCTCCCCGTTTTTGGAGCAAGCCTCGACCCAGACACTCTCGGTCGTGCTCCGCTCCGCCGAGGCATGCTTGAACGAGACGTGAAAAGGAATGTCAATCCGATTCAGATTGAGGCTCGTGAGCTTCATGGCTAGAGCGCGTATTCCTCATAGGGGAACTTCAGGTCGTTCGCCCACTGCAGGATCTGGACCTTGAACTGTCCCTCCCGCTGGCCGCGGGCAAGGCAGTCCTTCTTGTACACCTCAGCGGCGCCTGGCCGCAGAACGGACACGATCAACCTTTTCAGCCGGCCGCTCGAACGCTTCTGCGCATACTCGAGATTGATCTCGGATAGGTGGCGTTCCACTGCCTCGGAGAATCCTGCAGGGTCGAGCACCCCCTCCGGCTCGATCAGGAGGCGGTAAACCGCCACTTCAGGTTCTGCCACCAGGATGAAAAAGGGGGCGGACGCACCTACCTCTGCCTGGGCCGCCTTTACAGCCTGGATCACCTGACTCTCGTACAGTTTCTCCCCCGTAATGCTCGTGACCCCCCTTCCCTTCTGCACGAACTGAATCGTCGGGGTCTCGTGAAACCGCCCCGTCACCCGAACCATATCGTTCATGAAGTATCGATACAGGCCAGTCCGAGTGGTCACGAGGACGTAGTACTCCCTGCCCGGTTCGAGCCGATCGAGCGTCAGGAACTCTGGATCCTCGTTCTCCCACCGCTCCTTCGCAACGAACTCGAAGAAGTTGTGCTCGAAGGTCGGCACGCCTTGGTTCGATTCCGGATCGATGGTGATCGTCCCGAGGAACTCACTCGACAGATACCCGAGCTCGCTCACCCCAGTGCCTTCAGGGAGCGATGCCCGCACGGATTCCAGCGCGATGCCGCAGCTTCCTCCCGTCCACGTGGTGAGAAGCTTGAGATAAGGCCAGAGGTCTCGGATTGTAGGGCCTTCACGTTGCAGGATCTCCCTCAACTCTTCCCGTCGGGCCGGCAAGCACTCGAGCCGATCTCGAATAGAGTGAAGGACCTCGGGGGCCAGCTCGTTTGCACGGCTGAACCCTCCCGTCTCCACATCGTCAAGCAGTTGCTGACGATGCTGATCGAGCATGGTGATCAGTCGGAGGAATGTGGAGGGGTTCGCGGTGCACATGTAGGTGATGTTCCGCTTGATGATCGCCAGGCGGAGGATCAGCAGGTATTTGAGGTCATAGTCCTCGATCGTGAAGACCTGCCAGGGCAGAACGTACTTTGCCCGCAAGACGTTCGGCATCGTCCGGTACAGGTGTCCCGACGCGGACCCATAGGGTGTACCGCTCTCGAGTTGTCCCTCGACCGCGGGGCTCACGATCACGAGAAGGCGGCCGTCAAACGCACCGCGTCCGGCTCGGGACTGAACGTAAGAGAACAGCCTCTGGCATGCTCGATGGTGCCTCAGAGAGCTAGGGAGCACCGGAATGAACTTCGGGGTTCCCGTGGTTCCGCTCGTCTGGGCGTAGAGGATGGGCTGCTCAACCGTCAGTACCGAGGACCTTGTTCGGTCCTGCTGCTCGATCAAGGGGCGAAGGGACTCGTAGCTCTGGACCGGTACTCGCTCACGGTAGTCGTCGTAAGTCCGAATCTTCTCGAAACTGTGCTGACGCCCGAACGTGGTACTCCGGTTCACCTTGAGGATCCGGTTCAGACACTCGAGCTGGGTCGGTCTCGGCTGGCGTGCCAAGGAGACGAGTCGTGGCCAGGCCGTGTACTTGAGCCGGAGCATCCGAAGTCGGATCAGCTGGTTCGCCACGATCTCGGACCAACCCACCAGATCCGAGGCCGCGCTCTCGATCCCCTTGATGAACGGGGTCTTCATCTGAGCAAGGAACGTGCTCGGGTAGTTGCGGTTCGGAAGGCCGATGTCCTTGATCTCACGGTCCCCTGGAAGGAAGCGAGTTCGGAAAAGCACGTCCCAGATGATCAGGTTATTCCCGTAATTCGCGTTCGACTCCTCAGCCACCCTCGAGTGGTGCCACCGGTGCAGCTCGGCACTACTGATGACCCAGTTGAGCCAGCCGAATCGAAGCTCGACGTTGGAGTGCTGGAAGAACCCGTTCACGGCATAGAACACGAAGTAGAGGCCAAGGACCGGCTCACCGACACCCATCAGTACGAACGGCAGCGCATCCAACAGGTATTGCAACATCTTCTCGAGCGGGTGGAAGCGCCCGACGTTGAGCCAGTAAAGCTTCGTAGGGGAGTGATGTACGGCGTGAAGCCGCCAGAGCGGCTCCCAGCGGTGACACGCCACGTGCAGCCAGTACCTGAGAAAGTCGGCCGCCACGAGCATCAGGATCACTTGCAGCGGCACGGGCCACGTGTGAGGCCACCACCGTGCCGGGTCGACCCCCGCGGCCTGGAGCTGGCGAAGCAAAAACACGCTGAGTGTCAGGGCAAGGACGACCGGCAGCAGCATCTGCACGATTATCATGTAGAGGGCGTCCTCGCGAACGTCCTCGGGGGCACCCTTCCAGACGCGGTGATGCGAAAGCCCGAGTTCGAACAGGGTGACGAGGATCGCCCCAACGGTGGCTGCGGCGTAGCTCCGAAGCTGAAAAGAGAGCTCGGTCTGACCGAGGATCCCGTAGAGAACGATCGAGGCTGAGACTACAAGCGGGTAGATGACCCACGGGAGGACGCGTCCGACCACCGTCGTCTTTGCCGCCATCTAACCCTCCACCACCGGGCGTGATGCCGTGTGCCGCAGGTGGAACAATCCCACGACCAGCATGAAGCCCGCGAGCACCAAGTGAAAGAAGGTCGGCAGGTAATTCGCGAACCAGTAGTGAGACGGCATCACCGTCAGACCCAGCACCAGCCGCACGACCATCAGGGTTGCGTACATCCCACCGATCCAGAGCCAGACCCGTGCCGACTTACGCGACGCTCGAACGTTCCGCTTCCAGAAAGCGAGTGCGACCCATCCATAGAAACCGAGTACCAGTATCTGAGCCGCAAGCAGCAGCTCGTACGGTATCACGGCACTGTGCCACGCTTCAAACGACGGGAGAAACGGCACCTCCATGCGCCACTGCACCAACTGTGCTACAACCCGGAACGAAAAGAGCCCCAGGAGAACCCAGAGCCAGAAGCCGTAACTCCTCGAATCCACGGTGATCCTCCGCGCCTGTCCATCACGACTCGATCTGTCCGGGTACGCTACTCGATCGGCTGGTGAATCTGGCTCATGAGAGAGTCAATCTCAGCCGGCGGCGCGGGAGTACGTAGGGATACGATAACAATGGTCAGCAGCGCCAGCGGCGCCCCGATGAGGGCCGACGAGGTAGCCGGAATCCATGGCGCCAGGGATGTATCCCCCCAAAAGAGCGCACCGATCGAAATGAAACTTCCCACCAACATACCGGCAATGGCCCCTTCCCGGGTAGCTCGGCTCCACCAGATGCCCAGGACGAAGACCGGGAAGATGGTGCAACCGGCGATGGCAAAAGCCATTGCCACGATCTGACCAATCAACGCAGGCGGGTCCAGAGCGACCAACATGATTCCCAATCCCAGAATAACGGTACCCACCCTCGCTACAAGTACTTGTTCCTGAGCAGAGGCGGTCGGCTTGAACAGGCCAAAGTAGAGATCATGGGCAAAGGCCGCCGAGCCTGCCATGAGCAAGCCAGCCACGGTGCTGAAGGCCGCCGAGATGGCGCCGGCTGCCAGCAGCCCGGCGAACCATTCAGGGAGACCTGCGTTCTCAGCCGCGTTGATGAGGATCACGTCAGCCACTTCCTTGCCCCCGTCAGAGTTGAGGATTTTCCCGAAGGCAGCAAAAGCTGGCGAGCTCCAGTAAAGGATGGCAATGAAGAACAGGCCCCAAACGACCGATTTACGGGCATCTCGGGCATTCGGAACCAAATAGAACCGCTGGATCACGTGGGGCAGACCGGCAGTGCCCACCATCAGGGTAAAACAAAGAGCGACCCAGCTGTAGAGGCCCTCGTCTCCCCATGGGAGAACAAACTCCGGGTGGGTGGATTGGAGCTGGCCTACCGCCTCACCGTATCCAATCTGCGGAACCAGATAGAAGTAACCCAATTTCTTTGCGATGAAGAACAGCGGTAGCAAGAATGCAGTTATCAGGACTATGTACTGGACCTGCTGGTTTCGTACCACCCCCAACATTCCGGACAGCAGTACGTAGGAAAGAACAACGATGGTCCCCGTGATGATCGACAGTCGATAATCCATACCGAAGATCCATTTGAACATCTCACCAATTCCCTTGTATTGACCCACCGCATAGACAAAGGAGATAACGAGGGTAATCAAAGCGGCCAAGAACCGTGCGGTTTTGGAGTAGTAGCGATCGCCGACGAAATCGGGTGCGGTAAACTTGCCGTAGTTTCGGATCTGGGAGGCCATCAACACGAGGAGCAGAACGTATCCCCCGGTCCAACCGAGGACATAGGCCAAGCCGAAGTATCCTTGAAGGTATAGCAGTCCCGCCATCCCCAGAAAGCTGGCAGCACTCATCCAGTTGCTGGCAATGGACATCCCCGACGCGAAAGGGCCGATCTTCCTACCCGCCACCCAGTACTCATCCAGATTCCGGACCCGCGTAAGGATTCCCACCACAACGAATAGGAGGAGGGTGGCGGCCAGAATCATAGCCGGAACAATCTTGAGCTCACCGGCTTCCATCATCATTCCCTTCTGCCTCAGCGGCAATTCCCTTCTCTGTTGCAATGAGGCGGTCGTAGCGCCGGTTGAACAGGATGCAGAGGAGAATAAATGCAAGGATGGCAAACTGCCCTGTGAACCAGTAGTGGAATGGAAAGCCCAAGAAGCGTGCATCGGTCAGCCAGCTCGAACCGAGCGGATCCCTCTGAATCAGGACCAAGAGGAATTGAAAACCAAAGACGAGCAAAAACCACAGCAGCAGCACTGTAAAAATAAGGCGAGCTACTCCCTTGAAATACCGACCCCTGGGACGCAGCAAGTTAAGAGATTCCATACCTTCTTTTTCGCCTCACAACAACGGGACTAGTACAAGGCCGGGACATACTATCACACGGCTACGACGTAGTTCCTCATCGATCCGGATATCTCGAGTTTCGGGTACTCACGGAACGGCACAAGGCAACATCCCATCCTTTTCAATCTTGGGGTCAAGGCGTGTAACAAATTATTGGATGCCTTGTTTTCCTGCTAATGGGTATCAAATAATTTCTGGTATACCGCGATGGCATCCTTCACCGCCCGGCGTTCCTGCTCGGTCGGGTTGCGCGGGTCCTTTGCCGGCGGCAGACTGCCGTACTTCATGAGCGCCGCCATCAGAAGCAGCCTCGCCTTGGTGGCAGTCAAGTTGTTGCCCTCGACAAAGACATCGCTGGGATTGGTCGGCGTCAGACCACCTGCATTGCCGCGACCGACGCGTACCGTCGGCATACCGCAGAAAGCCGCGATTTCCAGTGCCCGGGTTTGCGCCACAGTCATGCCGCCGTAAGGTGCGGTCCCCTCGCCCACGAAACCAGCTAGCGGATTGCGCGCCAGGTTGTGGTTGATCCATGCCATGATATCTATCTCGGTGGACGCATCTCCCTTTGGCGATGTTTGGCTATAGTGTAGTTGTTCGATCACGGCAACCCGTGGAATCGCGCTGCCCAGTAGTTCCGCGTTGTCGTCCTTGATGCGAACATCGACCCGCTCGGGCACCCCATCGATGCGCAGTACCCCTGCAGTACGCATTGGCAACCGCCCCAGGTTCACTTCTGAGCGCCAGGTATGTTTGGTCGCCGGACGGAAGTACACGGTGACATTCCCCGGCTTGCCAACGGTGCCAATCACGCCCCCGTGATCTCCCGTTGCGGTATAGCCGCCGGGACGAGCGTCGCTTTTCTGGCCCTGCCGTGCCGCGATGATCTGCTCATCTTGGACCAGCACCGCACCGAGATTGTCCTTACCGTCTGGGCCGGCCCATTTTTCCGAAGTGATATAGTCCACCGAATCGATGATGTTTGCGGGGCCGTCGGCAGAAACCGATCGGTTGGCGCGCTGCGCGGCATTGGTGACGAGCGGCTTATCCGTATCAATCAGCAGGTTGAGCCAGTAAATCGTCTCCTCGATTCGCGGGCTGCCTTCAAGCCAGATCCCGCCGAGGTACTTGCCCGATCGCATGGCGTGCTGCACGTCGTTGGTGACTTTTGCCAGCGTCGCGGTCGGCACCGATGAAAACAGGTGCCGCGGCGCATAGGCAAAGAAGTCGACATGCCTGGTCTCGGGCCCTATGTCACCTGCACCAACGTCCGTCCTCTCATCTTGAGCGAGACCGTTCTTGTACCCCCCGGAAGGCGATACGCGATAAAAGTCGAAGTTCGCCCTCGTTGAAAGCACACTGGCGAGACCATCCTTGCCCAGGCCCGAAAGGCCGCGGTCGATCTCCTCGATGAGCCGCGAGGCATCCGGGAAGAACGGTTGCCGGCACTGTTCGTCCGGAGCGCCTGCCGTGGCGCAGTCTCCCTCCCATGCGCCGCCGCCAACCTGACGGGCCATGTAGGGCAAAAGATAGAGCCCGTCCTTGGGTTCCAGAGTGACCCTGTAGACCGGGATATCCGATTCGGCTTGGCGCTGCTCGTGAAACTCACCCGTGTTGTCCAAGTACCCATCGGGCGGTGCGTACAGTTTTGCCGCATCTCTTTCCAGCGGGTGTGCGGTATAGGCCTCGATAAAGATATCGACCGGCGCCGCCAGCCTTTGCGGAATCAGGTGGTCGAATCGTAGCGGCTCGCCGTCTGGCCCGGTTCGTGGTGGCAAGCCGTATCGTTCGCGCGCCTTGTTGCTGGTAACCAGCGGCTGGACGTTTTGAATGGTGGCCGTGGCCCCCGAGAAAATTGCAATCCGGGGCTTGTCCTCCGCAATCGCGACTCCGCCCGATACGAAGGACATCACGATCACGATCACGATCACGATCACGATGAAAACCCAGCATATGGTGCGTTTGTTAGGCATGGATGGTCCAAAGGTCATGGGTTCCATCGAACCCGATCAGATGGTTTCTTGGGTATCGTGACGCACCCTTCAACCCTCTTTGGAATGGGTCGCTTTTCACTGACGCTGGGAGGATAGCATAGCTGGACCTGGACCGTCTGCCGGAACGCCAGATGGGGCTCAAGCCCGGGTTGCCAGGGGCGGTTGGAGCGCGAATCGATCGTCACCCCGATGCAAAGCGCAGGTTTTCGGTTGGCCGGAGAACTCGGGCCGATCCTTCACGAATCGATTTATCTACTGAGTAAGAACGCGCAGATTCCTTGGTTTGACCGGCGCTGGCCCCAGGTCGACGTCGAAGCTGAGCCCGCGGATACGGAGCGATTGCGCGCGGCTGCGAGCTTCCGCACAGTCAGGATCCCCATCCTGCGTTGCGCAGGGGGCCACCTGGCCTGCCAGTGCCACCCCGTAACGGTCCCAGCACTGCTGCTCAGTGATGCCCTGCTCGGGACAGGTTTTCAGGGGATTCGTGAGGTAATCATCGCGTTGCGGAGGGAGAACGATCTCATTGGACCCCTGTTCCGTGAAGAAAACCTCGATATTCTTTCCCGGCACCTGGTCGTAGTCCTGAGCGAACACTCTCTGGAGCGCCATGGGGTTCGAGGACTTGTGGATCGCCGGATAGGTCACGATGTTGTTGGGCGCCGGCTGGTAGAGCACTAGGGAGGCATTCGGTTGCAAGAGCTCGAAATCGATATTTCGTAGATAGTATTCCTGTCCCGTCGACAGGGTCGGTAGCGGAACCAGCACGTTGATGTGATTCTGAAGGATCCCGTCCTCGATGGTCCCGATGTTCGGCTCCGTGGTGCCATCTTGAAGGTTTGGGGAAAGTTGGACGCCGTAGTTGAAGTGGGACACCTCGAAGTTGCGCACCACGAGCTGACCGTTCTCATATGAGACATTGTTGAAGAAGAACCCGCTGTTGATGCGTGAGCCTCCCATATTCTGGTCGGAGACCGCCGCATGGTTGAGCATCACAAAACCGTCGAATGTGGTCCTTGCATTGTGGTAGCCGTAGACTCCACGGCGGTTGATGTGAGACATCCTGTAGTCCGCAAAAAGACCTTCGGATTTGTACCAGCCGACGCTACAACATCCCGCATACCAGGAAGCATAGATGCCGAGACTGCCGGCGTGCACCTCATTGTCTCTCGATTCGAGCAGACGGATCGCTTCTCCTTTTGGCAATTGGTAGTAGCTTCCTTCCTCGGACATGAGCGACCCGCGGTAGCTCGGAAAGCGCAGGGAGCGAGGGTTCAGGTAGTAGCCGTTGTAGACGTAACCCGCGAAGTCGAGATTCCAGGCGGCGTTGCCGCGAACGAAGTTGAAGGGCCCGCGGAACCAGAACCCGGAATGGTCGAAGCCGTTGTCCCGGCCGTTGTCGCGAATCCCTCCGCGAGTGAAATCTCGATCAGCCCAGCGAGATCCGCCTGCCCGGATACCCACGACGATATTGCGCTCGAACAGATTCTCGGTTTCGTTGCCCTGCTCGGTCACGATGGCCGACCCCTTCACGTCGTAGGCCACGTTGTGGCTGATATTGCCGTAGTGGGAATCATGAATCGCGATCCCCCACTTCTCTCCACCGTCGACGAGATTCCCTACGATCTGGAACTGAAAACCACTGTCGGCCGGGTTTTCGGGCCCGAAGACATGGTGCATGTGCAGCGAGTAGCGCCCGATCTGGTTGGTGCCAATGTGGGTCACCACACCGTTTCCATCGGTCGCCGTGCTGTCCAGGGAAGCGGTCGTGGTGCGCCCGAGCTCTTGGAGATGCGCATAGCGCACATCCACGTCTGCCTGGTGGAAGTTCATGATGTGGCCGCGAAACAGTGTCGATTCGGAGCGAATTCGAATATTGCGCGAGAGATGGATTACGTGCGCCAGCATTTCCGGGCGGATGCGACCGAGCCGATCGCGGGGACCTCTGTGGTCGAACTGAAGCGGCGCCTGCAGGCTGACGATGGTCCCGTTGATGTCTGCAATGACCCCTTCCTCGGCGAATGTGGGAGTCGAAAAATTCTTGCGAAAAGGGATCTGTCGAGTATCGGGAAGAAGCAAGCGATCTCCAGGCCGCCAGTCTACTGGCGGCTCGACCAACTCCAGCGTGAGATCCCCCGCCGTGGCCTCCACGGCGAGCCGGATGAAGGTCGGCTTGATCACACGACCGTGGATCTCGATCCTTCCAAAGTTGAGCAAGCCTCTGCCGTATTGACCCGGATCCGGGCCCGGGCTCTGAACCGTCCCGATCTTGAGCGGAATGGCGGCAAGCACGATCTCGGCGGAAACATCATCCGCGATCGGGCTCTGCACGTCCCCAATCTTCAGGCTTGCTGCGGGCATGACCAGAATCCCGTCCTCGAGCCAGAGGGTCGTGTCGATGTCGGTTTGGAACTCCAGCGTCCCGTGAATCTCGATTCCTCCAATGGTGTCGGTCGAGCGCTGATCATAGAGGATGGTCGTTCCTGGAAGAATCTGAACTTTCGCCCCGGCGCCCGGCACCGCGGAATTCGACCATACACTTGGGTCAGACCAAACACCATTTCGGATGTTTCGTACCACCTGGGTGGCATTGGGCTCGTTACAGAATCGAGGCACCTGGTCGTGACTCGTGCTGACGTGCGTATCGGTGATCGTGAGTCCGTGATCCTGTTGCGCCTTCAGAGGGAGAATCGGGAGCAGGAACAAGAAAAAGATGGTGTATCGCTTCATGAGCGTCGGTACCTCGGTCCGGGGGCTTCGTCGGGAATCTAATCGTCCGACGGTTGAACACTCGATAATCAACGGGGGAGATACGCCAATCCGACAGAGATCCTCATCTTCCGGTCAAAGAGCACCGGGATCATCCGCTAGGGGAGAGACAGGCGCTGCCTGGAGGTTCCTCCTACGGCAACGGCCCAATCCGGGAAGGGCAAAAATTTCAGGGAGGATTACTGCAACCTTATCGACAGATCTCTTGATTTTCTTGAATGGCGGTTGCGGTGGACCAACAGTCGACCACCAAAAAGGACAAAGAGAACGACCATCGGCTAGTATGCTTATGGAACCATTGGAAAGCTGCAAGATGAGGGCAGAGATGAGGGCAGAAATGAGCACAAGACTTCGATCCTCCATTCTCCTGTTCTTGGTTTCCGTAGCCTGCACTTCCGAACGTCCTTCGGAACAGCTCAGCGGGGAACGCTACACCATCTCTTCTCCCGAAGGCAGCCTGAAAGTCGTGATCGAAAACGACAGCGGGCAGCTGCACTACCGCTTGACCCAGAATGAAACAGTCCTCATCGATCGCTCTCGCCTGTCTATCTTGCCGGAAGTCGAATACGAGATACTCGACAGCAAGACGCTACGGATCGACAATGTCTGGGAGCCTGTCTGGGGACAGTTCAGCCAGGTGCGCGATCATTGCACGGAGCGCACGATAGACCTGAAAGCCGGCGCGACACGGTTTGCCCTGATCTGTCGCGTTTACGATGACGGAGTAGGGTTACGGTTTTCGTTTCCGGAACAGGCGGAACTCTCGGGAAGGGCGCTCCAGTTTGAGGTCGAGTATCGCTTCGACGCGGATTATCCCATGTTCCATGCGCGCGGTGAGGGCGACCCCGCCGGCCCTTTCCCGATCAGCTCGTTCGACGCGGATAACCGCGGAAGGGCGGTCCCCGCACTGGTTCGTCTTGGAAAAGATATCCCTTCGGCCGTGATACCGGCCGTCGTCGACTTCGGGAACGATCGCTACCTGGCAATCCTCGAGTCCGATCTCCACAGCGCCGTGCTGAAAGCCAGCACAACAACCATGGAACTTGCTCGTGCCCACCCTCAACCCGGTTTGCTATCGGTCAATTCCGCCGAGATTCGCGGTGACTCCTACGACACCCCATGGAGGGTTTTTCTGGTCGGCAACCAAGCGGCCGGTATGCTCGTCAACCCCGTGCCGCTCAACTTGGCCGCGGAGTGCAAGATACCGGACCCGTCGTGGGTAAAGTCCGGGAAAAGCCTCTGGGATTGGAGGGTCCGAGGCTACAAGGGAGACGGTTTCACTTATGGAGCGGATACTGAATCCTACAAGCGCTTTATCGATTTTGCGGGCGAGCATGATTTTAGGTACTTTCTCATCGACTGGCTCTGGTACTGGGTACGAGAGGGGAAATTCACGGTAAATCCCGAGATCGATGTCGAAGCAGTCATTGCACACGGGCGAAACCGGGGAGTTGAGGTGCTTCTGTACTGGGACGAGTACCGTGGCGGATCCCTCCCGATGGACGAAGTGTTCGGGCTTTACCACACCCTCGGAGCCTCGGGCGTCAAGTACGGTTTCCGGGGCAATGATGCGGAGTTCACCGCGGAAGCGATTGAAAAGGCCGCAAAGCACCAGCTGGTCATAAACTTTCACGACCTGCCCTGCCCCATGGTGGGCGTCGAGCGGACCTATCCCAATGCGGTCACCCGCGAGTATTGCCACGCCCAAATGGACGCGGGGCGAGTATCCTCACCCCGCGATTTTCTGAGAATGGTCATGATCAACGGAATCACCGGTCCGCTCGACATGAACAACGGCATGTACGCTCTGAACACAAGTCCGGAATCAACCCCTCGGGTCGACTGGCACCACAATCTGGAGTCGACGGTGGCAGCGGAGAATGCCAAGGTGCTCATCGCTTACAGTGGTCTAATCCTCCTCCCGGACGCACCGGAGGAATATCAAAAGAAATCGGATCTTTTCGAGTTTCTCGCCCGAATGCCGCAGGCAAACTGGGACGAGACACGCATCCTACGTAGCAAGATGGGCGAGTATCTTTCGATGGCCCGTCGCTCAGGCGAGGAGTGGTTCGTCGGCAGCGTCGTCAACGAAGAAGGTGGATCGCTAGACATTGCACTGGATTTTCTCGATGCAAACAAGTCGTACGATGCGACCTTCTACGAAGATGCCGCAGACACTCACTACCAAAAAAACAAGGAAAGTTATCGCGTCCGCGGGGAGAAGGTGCAAAAGGAGACAACCGTGAAGGCCATCATGGCGCCCGGCGGCGGACACTCGATCTGGATCCGGCCGGCAGGCTAATGACGGGTCCATCAAAAGAAACCGCAAGCCTCAGGGCAACTCGCGGATCCGGAGGTGCTTGAACTCCACGGGGGAACCTTCCGATTCCAGCGCAAGGTAGCCCGTTCGCGGCTCGCAGTCCCTCCCTCCCGAGACTTCCACCCCGTTGACCCACAACCGGACTTCGCCATTGATGGCGCGCACGTAGTAGTGATTCCACTCGCCGGTGCCTTTGGTTCGGTCTTCGGACGGAAAGCTACGTGAGCCGTCGGGCGAAATGGGCGGAAATGGCTTGATGCTGGACTTCCCTACTGCAAACACGTCGCCGTGCGTGGTAAACCAGTCCGCCTTCTTGTTGCCCTTCTGCAGCCAGAGCTTGGTGAAACCTGGATCCAATACTTGCACCTCGATCCCGTGCGGGAGCTTGTTGCGCGCAAGTCCTTTCAATGACTCTTCAATAACCCAGACAAAGACACCGGAGTTCCCACCAGCCTTCAAATGTCGCCATTCGACAACCAGCTCAAAATTCGCATACTTCTTCTTGGTACGGATCACACCGACGGGTTTTCCCGTGGCGTGCGCCGTGCCGTCTTTCCAAGTCCAGGTGTCCGGGTCGCAGTTGACATTGACGAAATCACTTTCGCCCAAACTCGTCCAGTCGGCTCCCGTGCCATCGACGAAAGCCCTCGGAAGGTCGTGGTCACTCGCCGCGGCCGCCGCGACAAGGAACACGCCGACCAGCGTGAACGCTACTATGGTTATGGGTGTCGCATGATCTGTTTTCATTTTCTCGTTGTTTCCGTTTTTGTCCATCGTTTGGCCGACAGGCTAGCGCAAGCGTCGATTCAACACAAGTACGCATCTGCTGCTCCCAGGATTGGAGCGCCGACCGCCGGCCAGTCTACAAGGAAGTCAGCACTGAAGACAACGGATGCTCCATGATGACGGGGCAGCCATGCACGCTAAACAGAGGTGCCTGGACTTGTTTTTGTTTTTCTTGCTGGGTTGTCTCGTGATGGACTCGACTCGTCAGACCGAGGGCCCGCCCACGGTGCCACCGATTACTGCGGGGGCACAAGCACAGACCTGCCTGCGCCTTCTTTTTTTCTCCCTGCCTCTCGCAGCCCGCCTGCTCACACGGCCGACAGGGCTGGTACGACCAGAATCATGGCCACCAACCAAATCCAATTTGCCTTGGTGAATCTCATTGGGATCGCCTCCCTTTTCCAGTAGCTGCCAGAAGCATGGCCGACGTCTTGCGCATCCTCAAACGAGAGCGATCACCTCGGATCTGCCCGCTTCCTCTTCGCAGGTGCTTGCAGGGCACGCTTCATGGGAATTGCAATCGGCTTGCCAGAATCCAGCAGAATACGAGAAATTCACATCGTATATAAAATACTTATGATATTGGACTTAATGCATTCTCTTGCGAGTTGCAACATACAACAAAGACGATATATCATCCTGGGGTGCGACATATCGTCTCGCTTGCGGTGAAACACGTTTTCCCTTATTAATAGAGGATCGCGGATCTAACTTGGATGAGATGTCCGGAAAGCCCAGAGAACCAGCTATGCACGGATTCCAAAAACCCCGGCCTAGCGCCTTGATGACCGGTCTTGCTCTGGGCTGGCTGCTGGTGGGTTGTACTCAGGACCAGGGACCGATTCGTTGGACTGACCCGGATCCGGGCGCTATCTTATTTGAGAACCACTGTTCGGCCTGCCACGGGGCGAGCGGCCAGGGGGTCGAGGGAGAGGGTCCTCCTCTGGAGAGGACTGCGTGGGTGACCGGGACGCACGACCGTCTGATCCGCATCGTGCTGCACGGTTTGAGGGGAACCATCCAGATCCGTGGTGTGCGTTACGATCGCGAGATGCCCGGGTTTGGACAAGTCTTGAGTGATTCCGAAGTGGCTTCCCTGGTATCGTTTGTTCGAACGCGCTTCGGTTCTGCCAGCGAGCCCATCGCGCCGGCATCCGTCCGGCAAGTCCGCACGGTAACCGGGAATCGCACTGGCTACTGGACTGTCGAAGAGCTCCTCGATAATTAGCCGCAGGAAACAAAAGAGGAGTAGAAATGAGGCTAGTCGGAAACGCGCTTTCGGCCTAACCCGAATTCGTTGCCCATCCGCACCACTTTGCCTTGGCGGAAGTGCACCTCAATAAACTTGGAGCTGCTCACCGGTCGGCCGGTTTCGTCCTTTAGAATGGCAATGCGCTCTTTCGTCTTTGCATCAAAGACGTCCGGGGTATGGGACCACGCGTAGCGTCCATCCAAGCTGAAGCAAACCCATCCATGCCCTCCTTGGGACAGCTCCACGTATCCCTTCGGCGTGGGCGGCATCTGGGTCGCGTCGAAGATGAAGAGTTTCTGGCCAATCTGATCGCTAATCCACAGTTCCTGCTCATCGGGTGTGAGCCCGGCGCCATGGGTGCGATTGAGAATCGGTTGGTCGCCGGCGAGGACTCGATGCAAGATCTTCCCCGACTGCAGATCGACCACATCAAAACCAATATGGGAACCCAGACAAACATAACCAATTCGCTGGCGGCTATCCATCGTGTAGGGGAACACCCCGCGCTCGCCTACGTCCTTGATCTGGCGAATCACACGGTCGGTCTGGATATCAAAGACCGTCAGCATCGTTCTCGTTCCAAGATACACAGATCTGCCGTCTAGCCCGACGATGCTGTTGTGTGCCTGCGGACCGACATAGAGCCTTTTGATGAGCGCTCCGTTTTCACCGTCGACGATGAGAAAGCCGCTATCCTGACCCGAATACCACCACCCGGTGGGAACGTAGATCTTACTCCCGTCGTGCGTCACCGAGGACCGGTCACAGCCGGCTTCATAGGTATTTTCCCACACGACCTTTTCGGTCTCGAGATCGAAGCAGCCAAGTCGTCGATTCGTTGTCGAGTAGTAGACCCGATGCTTCTGGAGATTCCCCGTAAAGCCGCGCAACCCCTCCTCGAAGATCGGGATATCAATCCGCCGGACGAATTTGTGCCCGTCATCAATATCGAAAACAAGAATTCCTGTTCCCGAACGGCCTTCTTGCTGGGCACCGTCAGGCATGCTCAGGTAGAGGTACCGTTGAGTCCGGGACTCACCCAGGGCGAGAGAGCAAAAGAGCAAAAGGAAGGGTAATGGAAAGAAACGACACATGAGGGCAATTCTAGAGTTGAACTTTTGCGGGTGTCAAGGACATCGAGTCTGCCCCCCGGCTCTCTAGGGTCCCGTACTCCATCATTAGGCAAGGAATTAGGCTGGCTTTGCGTCCAATAATTGTCGAATATATTTAGCCAAGGCCATTAATATAGAAACTTTTCTTAGACAGAGCCGTGCTCGAAGCCGGGCATTGACGCCTGGAGGCGCCCATTGCCGAAATCTGAGTTTCCCCGAAGGAAGGCTGCCGGCAAGATACGATTAGGAGTGAGTAGCTGCCTGCTCGGCGAGGAAGTGCGGTATGACGGCGGCCACAAGCACAACGCCCTCGTTGCGGGCATGCTGGGAGAGTTCTTCGAATGGGTTGGGGTGTGTCCAGAGCTGGAAATGGGTCTCGGCGTGCCCAGAGAGACCTTGCGTTTGGTTGGAAACCCGGAAGATCCTAGTCTGCTGACCCTGAAGTCCGAACTAGACCACACCAAAGGTATGCGCCGCTACGCCAGACGGCGGCTCCAGGAGCTCGCCTTAGACAGACTGCGAGGGTACATCTTGAAGAAGGACTCTCCGTCTTGTGGACTGTTCAGGGTGCGCGTTTACTTCGAAAGCGGGGCGCCCAGTCGGAATGGTCGCGGCCTATTTGCCTCAGCGCTGGCACAACGATTTCCCTTGCTCCCGCTGGAGGAAGAGGGAAGGCTCAACGACATGCCCTTGCGCGAGAACTTCATCGAGCGCGTTTATGGCTTCCATCGCTGGATGGAATTGCGCTCCTGCAGCCCAAGACCCGGAGATCTGGTCAACTTTCATGCCCGGCACAAATTCACCCTGCTCTCGCACAGCCGGGCCCGTTACAACAAGCTTGGGCGACTCGTGGCCCGGGCAGGCAAGGATTCCTTCCCGGCTTTGCTGGAGGAATACGGCAAACTATTCATGCAAGCCCTGGCGTGCAAGGCGACACGCAAAAAGCACACCGACGTCCTCCATCACCTGGCAGGCTATCTGAAGAAGGTTTTAGATCGAACTGACAAGGAGGAACTAGTCGAGGCCATCGAGGATTACCATCAAGAGGCAGTCCCTCTCATCGTACCCATAACACTGCTCAAACATCATTTCAGACGCCACCCCGACGCCTATGTGCTCGGCCAGACCTACTTGAATCCTTATCCCGCGGAGCTGATGCTACGCAATCATGTCTGAAAACGACCCAAAGATCATGCACGGGCGCCGGGTGGGGCTTAGCCGTCCGAAAACTCTGCTCACCGGAGCACACGCCGGGCGGTTTTCTGTTGGTACCCTATCCTTGCTGGGTGGCCTCCATATCTATGCTGGAAGATCTGGCGGCTAAATGCGGGAACCTGGAGCGCCGCCATTTGGTACCGGAGCATCCGGCGATGACGCCAGCCCCCGGATCATCGCTTGGAAGGCACAACGACTGCCGGGATACTTTCTCTGCCCGCGAGGTCGTTGAACGAGTCTAGTTCCTTCCCGAACAAAAGTTCTAGCGTGGCCTGGTGCCGGCTCCATTCAGCCGACAGATCGGCGAACACTTGTCGTTGCCCTTGCGTTACGGCTCCTTCGGCCGCGTCGATCACGTTTCTGAGATAGATGTAGTGGAAGTTGAGTCGGTTCGGGAAATTGATCGTGCTTTGCAAAGTCGTAATTCTATCTTGAACAAGGAGGTCCTCAACGGCTGAAAGCTTCCCGGCCAAATCCCGGGCCGCTGAATCGATGGCCTCCAGCTCCGCAGTCCCATTGATACGGGATAACTTCTCGAGTTGCCCACGCACGTCGCGGATTCTAATGACACTCCGATGAATCTCCTCCAACTCTCGATCGATCGCGGACATGATTCGATCCTGAATTCTCAAGCTCTCGATTGTCGCTGCCGACCGGGGGTCCGCTCGCAGTTCCAGCGCTTTTGTGTCGCTGTCGTCTCCGATCGTCAATCGCAGCTGGTAGCTTCCAGGCAATGCGAGCCTTCCTCGCAGCGTACCAGGGTGTAGGTCTCCCGCAGTAGGCAAGTTGGACGCGCCGACTACGAAAAGACCGGGAACAGCGAATAGACCTTCGTGCCGGAGATCCCACACGACGCGATGCATCCCCCGCCTGTTTGAAATGGACGTTCCGTCTCGGCTCCCCCGGCTCGAATAGCACCGGACCATCGCTCCCTCGGCATCCCGGATCTCCAACGTGGCCTCGGAGCCGTCCCTGCCGATGTAATAGTCAATGAGCGCCCCGTTTGGCGGGTTTTGCCCTAGTCTCGGTTGTGCGGAGTCGGAAGCTCCAAGACTTCCGAAGTAATGTTGCTCGGGAGCGTACAGGTGGACCTCCGCATGACGGATCCGCTCGTCGAGCTGCTGCAGTGGCGACAGATTATCCAGGATCCACAGGGCTCGCCCCTGAGTGGAGGCAACCAAGTCGTTGTCCGCCACCCTTAGGTCTGTCACCGGCGTAACCGGCAAGTTCAATTGGAGCGACTGCCAGGCGTTCCCGGCGTCGAAGGAAACGTAAATACCGGTTTCGGTTCCGGCATAGAGGAGTCCCGGGCGAGTTGGATCTTCCCGCACGACCCGGACCCAGGCTTGCTCTTCGATACCGCGAACGATTCCCTCCCAGCTTTTTCCGTGGTCGCGAGTCCTAAAAGCTGCAGGCGTAAAGTCGTTGAACTTGTACCGACTCACGGCAAGATAGGCCGTTGCGGGATCGTGTGGAGACGCTTCAATCGAGTTGATCAAAGCCTCTCCGATGCCTTCAGGCGTAACATCCTCCCAACTCTTCCCCTGGTTTCTGGTCAGGTGCACTAAACCGTCATCGCTACCCACCCAGATGGTCCTGCTGTCATGGGGCGATTCAGCCACCGAAAGAATGGTGTTGTAGATCTCGGCGCCCACCGCTTCGTTCGTAATTGGCCGCCCTCCCGGGCCCTGCTTTCTCCGGTCGTTTCGGGTCAGATCCGGACTGATTCTCTGCCAGGTGAGGCCACGATTTTTCGTCTTCAAAAGCACTTGCGCGGCGTGATAGATCACGCCCGTATTGTGCCGCGAAACCAGAATCGGAGCGTTCCAATTGAAGCGGTACTTCCAATCGCGAACTCCAAGCCCAGCGGGGACCTTCGGGTAAGCCATGATGTTCCGCGCACGCCTGGTTTTCACGTCGTACTCGGTGATGATTCCCATGTAGCAACCAGAATAGACCAGCATCGGGTCATCCCTATCGAAAGCAATATGGCCACTCTCACAACCACCAACACGGTATTGGTCCGCCGCGTCGATACCGGCTCGATTATTCCAGCTGGCAATGGCAACAGTGGCGCTGTCCTGCTGCGCGGCGTAGACATGGTAGGGAAAGCGATTGTCCGTGTTGACCCGGTAGAACTGACCCGTCGGCTGATTGAGCTGAGTCGACCAGGTCCGGCCGCCGTCGAAAGAGACATTGGCACCTCCGTCGTTCGCATTGATCATGGTGGAGCTTCGGTCGGGATTGATCCAGAGGTCATGGTTGTCGACGTGCGGAGTGCTGACTGCAGCGAACGTTTTTCCCCCATCGGAGGACTTCATCAGAGCCGCATTCATCACCCACACCACGTTCGGATCCTGCGGGTCCGCGCGAACATGCATGAAGTACCAGGCGCGGGCCCGTATGTTCCAGCCATCGTTGAGTCTTTGCCAACTTTCCCCGCCATCATCGGAACGAAAGAGACCCCCGTCCGGGTCTGCTTCTATCATGGCATAGACGCGATCCGAGTTGGCAACCGTGTCGAGACGCACTTTCCCGATCAGATCCGGAAGGCCTTTCGTGAGTTCTTGCCATGTCTCACCGCCGTCGGCAGACCGGTAGATTCCGCTCCCAGGTCCGCCGCTAACTACTTCCCAGGGTCGCCGCACGTGATCCCAGAGTGCGGCAAACAGAAGTCTCGGGTTGTCGGGATCCATACTGAGATCGCTGGCGCCGGCCGACTTGCTCACATGGAGAACGAGCGCCCAGGTCCGTCCACCGTCGGCGGAGCGATAGATACCCCTCTCGGGTGAAGCGCCAAAGGCTGCGCCCTGCGCGGCGCAGTATACTAGATCTGGATTCTTGGGATGGATGACGATTCGAGATATCTGCCTCGTCCGATCGAGCCCCATGTGCTCCCAGGTCTTTCCTGCATCGATGGATCGGTAAACACCGTCACCGTGCGATGTAGCAACGCCCTTGATCGCATGCTCACCCATCCCGACATAAACGACTGCTGGATTGGACCGGGAAACACTGATGGCCCCAACGGATGCCGTTCCGAAGAACCCGTCTGAGACATTGACCCACGTTTCCCCTGCGGACGACGTTTTCCACACCCCGCCCCCTACACTGCCAAAGTAATAGGTAAGTGGATCCGACGGCACGCCCGCAACCGCCACGGCTCTCCCTCCACGGAACGGCCCGATATTTCGCCATTTCATCGAATCATAAAGCACTGGATCGTATGACTCGCCCACTTGAGCGCAGGCTGGATTCGGAAGGGTTGCAAGACTGCAGATCAGAAAACCGAGAGCATATAGTCTGACCAGGGATCGAGGCTGCATCATGGAACTACCTCCAAACGTCAAGTGGCTCGAGAACTTGATCTTCCCCTGGACCAGGACTGGCCCCCGCCGCGCCTAGCATCAGGCCCACGCGCGATCATGACACAACCAAGCCGGCCTGCGGTACGCAGAATATCCGCTACCGGACCCGAGCAGTTCGCAAAGCCCATGGATCGGTTCATTTCGCCGGAACCGATGAACGCGAAACCCCCGAATCGACGCCCATCAGGAATACAAAACAAACACCAGCTCAGGCCTGGTTGGTTGTCCTGATGGTCGCGGGACGAGACCTGTGCTTTTGTTTCTATGAGGTTAACGGTCAGCAGACAAGAAAATAGGTTGTGCCGCCAGCCAGAACGCGGTAGTATAACTCGCTTGTTTTGATCAGGTTTTTGTAAAGACTTCGTCTATTGAAAGGCTGCAAACTCCTGGAATAGGGAGTGCAGCTTTTTTTTTGGCTTCCAGCACTAGCGGAAACTCGATCAACTATTACCAAACATCAACTCTCCGCAAGGAGAGATCAGTCAGGAAAAAAATGAAAGAACAAGGAACAGTAAAGTGGTTTAACAATGAAAAGGGTTACGGCTTCATCAGCCGTGCTTCCGGGGACGATGTCTTCGTTCACCATAGTGCCATCCAAGAAGAGGGCTTCAAGTCGCTCAACGAGGGGGACCGGACCGAATTCGAGGTGGTGAAGGGTCCGAAGGGATTTCAAGCGCAGAACGTAGTGAAGCTATAGCGAATACTACCCGTGGAGGTTCTGGGACCCCCCAGAACCTCCCCTCCTACCCGCAATTTCGTTTCAGATTGAATCGCGATCGCCTGGCATTGCTGTGTCCGCACCATGTTTTGTTACCTTCCAAACACGCGAATCTGGGAGATCTTGATCAGGCCGGAATCGTCTCCGGTTGCGTGCTGAGAAGGCCCAAGGGAGATCCTCGTCCCTGGTCCTTGACTGCATAGGTCCATAACTTCTCGTTGTATCGATCCCCTTCCTTTGAAACGTTTTCCGAGCCCATCTGAAATGGACTCGTCAACAAGTGCCCATCCGGAGTCGACGAATTCCGAAGACGGATACGGCACAACGGCGAGTGACCACAGATCCCTGAGCATACTACGAAACGGCGGGCCGAGACCCACCCGCCGAGTGGAACCCGAACGGGCAAAACTAGGTGCAAGCGTAGCGACCGAGTGTTACTGTCTGCATTGAGCGCAGAGCTAGGAGGAAGCAGTTTGGAGAATTCTGGCCACCCGGATCGACCGGCCCTTGCCCGCGTTCTCGGACCAAGACCGCATGGAGGTCATCAATGAAACATCGGAGCTTGGAGGGCAGGAGCGTGTCTGAGGTCGGTTTGGGAACCTGGCAGCTGGGAGGAACCGACTGGGGTACGGTGACGGAAGAGGATGCACTCGATACCCTGGAAGCTGCGGCGGCAGCGGGCATCAACTTCATGGATACGGCAGACATCTACGGCATGGGCAGGAGTGAAACACTGATCGGCAAGTTTCTCTCCTCCCGCCCCGACCGCGACCGATTCATTGTGGCGACGAAACTGGGGCGTCATCCGGAACCGGGTTGGCCCGACAATTTCACCGAGAAAGCCATGCGACGGCACACAGAGGCGTCTCTAGATCGGCTGGGCGTCAGTTCGCTGGACTTGACCCAAACACACTGCGTTCCTGGCGAAGAGATGCAGAACGGACGAGTTTTCGAAAATCTACGACGACTGCAGAACGACAAGCTGATTCGAGCTTTTGGTGCCTCGGTCGAGTCGTGCGATGAGGCAATCCGATGCCTTCGCGTGCCGGGCCTGACCTCGCTACAAGTCATTTTCAACGTTTTCCGACAGAAGCCGCTCGAAACGTTGTTTGCACAGGCGCAAGAGGCGGGGGTTGCCTTGATCGTTCGTTTGCCACTCGCGAGTGGCTTGCTCTCCGACAGATTCAGTGGAGACTCCACTTTCCCATCGTCGGATCACCGAAACTACAATCGCGACGGCGAATTTTTCAACGTCGGAGAAACGTTTTCGGGTTTGACTCTGGAGAAAGGAGTCGAGCTGGTCGCCGTCCTGCGAGATCTCGTTCCGGACTCCATGCCCATGACGCAGTTTGCGTTGCGGTGGTGTCTGGACCACGACGCCGTGACCACGGTCATCCCGGGAACCTTCCAAGCCAATCACGTCCGCGAGAACGCCCAAGTCTCGGACCTTCCCGTGCTAAATCCAAGCTTGCATGGAAAACTTTCTGATTTCTATCACCAGGAGGTCGCCTCTCATATTCGCGGGAACTATTGAGGCGCGGCGGCAATAGTCGCTCTTCGCACATTCATTAGCTGAGCGTGGGTCACTCCCCCCTCCCGCGGGCGTCCATACATCGAACCCATCCAGCAGCTGAACGCGGGTCACTCCCCCGTCGCGCGAGCGTCCTCGCCCCGAACCCCATCCAGCGAAAGATTGGCCACGATGGGCCCCGTTTCGGACATGGTTACCCAGACTACGTGGTCGAACTCACCGTACTCGTGGCCCCTCAGCTCACTCTTCGCCCCAGTGGTCGCCAAAACGAAATATTGTCCATTATTTCGTTCGTCCCAGAAGTAGTGATGGAGATGGCCCGCGAAAACCGTATGTCGCCTCTTAGCCAGGAGCTTTTCGACATCCCCCCACCGGCCCGTATCTTCGATTTTCCACAATGGCTTGTGCAGAAACACCATGGTCCAGCGCACATCACGGTCCTCTGCCAGCGCGGTCTCGACAAAATCGTACTGTTCGTCCAGAATCTTCATCCGTGGACGGTTGTGGATGTCTTCCTCGGAGTTCAGGCACAAAAAGAGAAAGTCCCGATAAACGAAGCGATAGTACGGACGCCCGAGGCGTTTTTCCCAGACGTCGGCCATCACAGGGTTGGAATAGCCATGATTGCCGGGCACGTAGAAGAACGGCATCTCAAGGCGATCGATCCACCCATCGAATCGTTCCCATTGCTGCTCGATCTCTCGTAGATCTTCAGTGTTCCCCTGAATGAGATCTCCCACGCTCATGACGAATTCAGGCTGGAGCAGATTTAGCTTGGCGATTGCATTTTCAAAGACACCTGCTCTCGCGCGACCTGTGTTATCGCTCACGATGGCAAACTGGAATCGATCAGGGTCGTTCTGCAAGTCCAGCCCCGACCAAGGTGTGGCGCTCGCTTTTTGTTCCTCCATGGCGAGCTGGACCGCGGACTCCTGCGCTGATTGGCCCCCACATGCCAGCAGGAATCCGACGAGCATCAATACCGTCACACGGGTCCAGGCAATCCGGTCGGTCGCACTCATAAATCCCTCAGCTGAATCTCGAACTTTTGAACACGGTGGTTTCCGGAATCGACGACGTAGAGATGGTTTCGGCTATCCGCCGCCATGGCGTGGGGAAATCGAAATTCCCCCGGCCCGTCACCTCGTCCACCGATCCCGCCCATGTATTCGCCGTCGGCCGTGAATTGCTGTACTCGATTGTTCAGACTGCTGACCCAGACATTATCCTGATTGTCCGCACAAATACCAATCGGACCAAAGGTGTTGTGCCGCGAAAACACCGTCTGAAGGCTTCCAAACCCACCGTCTTCGTCGCTTTTGTCTCCCCAGGAAAGCACCGGATGCCCGGCCGCACTGAATTTCTGCACCCGCGCCAGGGCGCCCTCGGTGGTATAGATATGGCCCAAGCTGTCAACCGCAAGAAAGTGGGGCCCACCAAACCGGGAATTCAAGGGTTCCACACCGTCAAACTGCCCGAGCCGGGATCCATGCTCACCCCAAGAGTTCAAGAACACTCCTTGCGGAGTAAACTGCTGCACTCGTCGATTCGTCTGATCAGCCACGTAGACCGTTCCGTCCGGAGCGAGGGCAATACCACCTGGCTCATTGAACTCACCTTCACCGCTGCCCTGCTTTCCCCAGCGCAGCAGCTGACGGCCGTCGGCGTCCAGTACAAGGACCGCGTGACTCGTCATCAGGCTAACGTAGATGATTCCCTGCTGATTCACTGCAATCCCGCCCGCGGAACTGCCCCGGGACGTGCTTGTAATCAAGTCCTTGGGAAGATCGACCGTTGCCATGAATTTGCCACCGGGACCGAACTTTTGGATTCGAGCGTTATGCAAATCCGTGACCAAGATGTCGTCGGTCGAGCTTACCGCTATCCCGACAGGCGACCGGAACTCACCTTCCTTGGAACCTTCCCTCCCCCAAGCAAGAAGGAACAGGGGGATCTGTGCCCTTCGACTGCTCCGAGTCAGTTGAGGACGCTTCCAGTTCACCGCGGCAAGCCCCACACTGTTCTGAAAGAACGAGCGTCGCGTGAGGGCACTGGGTCGAGACTTCATGGATCGAATCCTTTTGGGAATACGCTCGGAAACGTAGCGGACAGCCACTCGATGATTATCTAGCATGTGCCCTACCGATGTTGAAGGCAACAAACATTTACAGCCGACGGGCCGGGCGTTTTTGTCGTAGAATAGTAGGCAAGGTTGAGATGCTCCCGAGTGGATGGGGTGTACTCTTCCCAAGAGACGACGGATATGAACCAACACCGCACAAGCGTGATCGCGATCTTCACCCTACTCTCCTTGGTGTTGGCGAGCACAGCTCACGGCCGCAACTCGCAACGCAAGGACGAAGTGATCGAGTCGGAACGGCTCTTTGTGACAGAGCTTCTGCCGCTCATAAAGAGTAGATGTGTCGTGTGCCACGGCGCCGTGCCGTCTGCTCTGCTGGGCGGTCTGGATCTGAGTTTCCGCGACGCGATGCTCCGGGGAGGGGACTCCGGCAAGCCAGCCGTGGTACCGGGAGACTCCGAGGGAAGTTTGCTCTACCAGGCTGTCCGCTGGCAGGGACTGGAAATGCCGCCGAAGGAAAACGATCGGTTGGCCCCAGAGCAGATCGAATGGATTCGTCGATGGATCGATGCCGGAGCCCCATGGCCCGACGAGCAGCGGCAAGCAAGCCTTGTGGCCCAACAATGGCCAGGCAAAGGAGACGCCGATGGGATCCAGGTTCAGACGAGCGGTGGCCTGGCGGAAGAATGGGCGGTGCGTCGCTACAAACAGGCCGACCTTTGGGCCTATCGATCCGTCCGGAAGCCGGAGGTGCCCTGGACACGCTCAAGCGGGGCTGAAACGTCGCTTCACGCAAACCCGATTGATGCCTTTGTTGACCGCAAACTCGAAGAGCACGGGCTTCGGCCCGGCCCGGTCGCAGACCGGCGCACGTTGATTCGCCGGGTCAACTATGACCTGACGGGACTGGCTCCCACGCCGCAGGAAATCGACCAATTCGTCGCGAATCAATCCAACGACTCATACAAGAAAACGATCGACCGGCTCCTGGAAAGCCCAAGGTATGGTGAGCAGTGGGCTCGGTATTGGCTCGACGTCACCCGTTACGCAGACACCAGTGGTTTTTCCCGCGACGATGCCAGGCCGAACGCCTGGCGGTACCGCGACTACGTTATCCGAGCATTCATCGACGACAAGCCCTTTGATCGGTTCATTCTCGAGCAGATCGCCGGCGACGAGCTGGATCCTTCCGACGCGGAGATGCTCATAGCGGCCGGGTTCCTCAGGATGGGACCGTGGGAACACACGGGTATGGCCGTGGAGGCTGTAACGCGTCAGCAGTATCTCGACGATGCTACAAACGCCGTGGGCGAGACCTTCCTGGGACAGATCCTGCGCTGTGCAAAGTGCCACGACCACAAATTCGATCCGATTCCGACACGCGACTACTACCAGCTCATGGCGACGCTTGCGCCCGTGCAGCTGGCGGAACGCCCGGCCAGGTTTCTGCCCCTGGAAAACACCGCCGGTTTCGATGAGCATCGCAAACGGCTGGAGCAGTTGAAGGAAAAGACACGCCGACAGATGGAAACGATCGCTCGAAAGAAACGTCTGGCCGAGATTCAATGGCTGTCTGAGCGTGGAACGCACACAAATGAGGAAGACCTCGTAAAGACGATCAAGGAACTCCCCAAGGAGAAGCCGCCCTCCCAGGCACCTCGGAATGAGCATGGAGGATCTCGGTGTTTTCAAGGTGATGGGGAAACGCATCGAATTCCTCAACCGTCAGTTGGTGACCTACGAGCCTTACGCTTTCAGTGTCTATAACGGACCCTACCGCGTGTACAAATCTCCTCGCGCCATGATCCCGCCTCCAAAAGATCTGACCGGTGAAATACAGGTCATCCACATTTTGACGGGTGGATCTGTGGAGTCGCCCAGCGAGTGGGTCATTCCTGCAACGCTTTCAGCTGCCGCATACGACGATGCGGCCTTTCGATCGTCAGGATGGGGCAACATCCCGAACGGTGCAAACGGCCGCCGGCTTGCTCTTGCCCGCTGGATCGGCTCGCCCGAGAATCCCTTCACCGCGCGCGTGATCGTCAATCGGATCTGGCAACATCACTTTTCCGGAAAAGGAATCGTTGCCACACCCAACAACTTCGGGGTCACCGGTCAGCGACCGACTCACCCGGAGTTACTTGATTTCCTTGCCGCGTGGTTTGTGGAGAACGACTGGTCGATCAAGAAACTGCATCGACTGATCCTCACGTCCAATACCTACCGTCGAAGCGGTCGGCATCCCGACATCGAGGAGATCCGCGAGTCCGACCCAAACAACGACTGGCTCGCATACTATCCAGCCCGGCGCCTCAGCGCCGAGGAGATCCGCGACAGCATGCTGGCCTTGAGCGGCGAGCTCGATCTGACCATGGGCGGGCCGGGCGTCTACCCGGAGATCAACCCAGAGGTGGCACTGCAACCGATTCTCGTGATGGGCTCAGTATCCCCGGCCTGGCAGCCATCGCCTCTGCCACAACAACGACATCGTCGGACCATCTATACTCACCGGCAACGCAACCGCGGTTTTCCATTCCTGGAGGCCTTCAACCGCCCAACCTCGGACACCAGTTGTGAACGCCGCGACCAAACGACGGTAACGACACAGGCCCTGACGCTGCTGAACTCGCAGCATAGCCGTGACCGGGCGCTGGCAACCGCCGCGAGGATCCGAAATTCGTCCGACGATCCCAAAGAGCAGATCCAGCAACTCTTCCGACTCTCATTGGGACGTTTGCCGACGCGTGACCAGCTTGATCAGTGCTTGAATCATCTCGACAACATGACAACGCATCATCAGCAACTGCAACCGGTGCCCGTCGAGCCCGCTCGGCAGGTCCTGCGCGAGGCAGTCGAGGAGATGACGGGAGAATCCTTCTCGTGGGTTGAGCGTTTGGACGTTCATGACAGCGGTCGGTTCGTGCCCGATCTAAAACCGTGGGATGCGACAGCCGAGACGCGCGCACTTGCAGAAATCTGCCTGGTAATCATGAACTCGAACGAATTTTTGTACGTATACTGAGCTGGAGTAGGAGACGAGACGTTGAGCATGCGCTTGCACAACAGGATCACGACCCTGGATCGCCGTGATTTTTTGTACGGATTGGGCACGACTCTCGGCACCTTGGCCTTCAACACGCTCCTGCAAGCAGAAAGTCTCCCGGCTGACAACCCGACGGGACCACTCGCACCAAAGCCGCCGCACCTACCGGCCAGGGCCAAAAACTGTATCTTCCTTTTCCTGGAGGGTGGACCGAGCCACATCGACACCTTCGATCCGAAGCCCAAGCTCGACGAGTTGCACGGCAAACGGTTTACCCGAACGGACCAATTCGCTTCGGACATGGCCAGTGGCACCCGCTACTTTGTCCGCAGCCCTTTTCGTTTCCATCGAGCGGGCCGAAGTGGGATCTGGATGAACGAAGAGTTCGAGCGGCTCGCCCACGTCGCTGACGAATTCTGCGTCTACCGTGGCTTGCAGGCCGAATCGATCAACCATCCCACAGCGTGTTACCACATGAACACGGGCAACCGGTTCGGTGGCGACCCGGCCATCGGCTCCTGGGTCACCTATGGTCTCGGGACGCTCAATTCTGATATGCCCGGTTTTTTCGTACTTCCCGAATCTTCCTTTCCCCAGGGAGGCACGGCCAATTGGTCCAATGGCTTCTTGCCCGCCCATTACCAGGGCACGACATTGCGATCCGGCGGATCCCCAATTCTCGACCTGCAGCCGCCGCAGCCGGTACCTCGCCAGGTCCAGCGCTCAAACCTCGATCTACTGGCCTCTTTGAATGAGGACCACCGCCAGGCACATCCCAACCACGACGTCCTTTCAGCGCGGATGGAGTCCTACGAGCTGGCTTTCCGGATGCAGGCAAAACTGCCGGACCTACTGGACCTCTCCGCGGAGAAACAAACCGTACTCGACAGCTATGGAGTCGGAGACAAGGAAACTGACGAGTTCGGCCGCAAGTGCCTGCTGGCCAGGCGGCTCACGGAACGTGGCGTGCGTTTCGTTCAGGTCTTCAGCAGCGGCTGGGATTCTCATGATTACATCGAGCGTTCACACCGCGCACGGATCCGCTCCGTGGACCGGCCGGTCGCCGCCTTGATCGGAGACCTGAAGCAACGCGGGATGCTCGAGGAGACGCTGGTCGTGATCTCGGGCGAGTTCGGCCGGTCGCCGGACAATGGGTTTCGGGACGGAGGAGTTGCTTACGGCCGAGACCACAACGCAAAAGCCATGACCGTATTACTTGCGGGAGCCGGGGTCCGGACGGGACACGTCATCGGCAGCACGGACGAGATCGGACAGGAGGCGGTGGAGGTCGTGCGTCCGATCAAGGATTTTCACGTGACCCTGCTAAACCTACTCGGTTTGGACGACAACAAGCTGACCTACTTCCATGGCGGACGATTCAAGCAGCTCTCACAGACAGGCGGACAAGTGATCCAGGAATTGCTCGCCTAACGGGCGACGCAGTCGATCAGCGCTTCAACTTGCGGTCGCCCAGCCGTTCTCCCTTCGGAACTCTAATCGGCATCAACAGATCACCATCCGCTCCGAGCCCGCTGAACAGCTTCTCCCTCAGTCTGAGAATGCGCGGTTGAAACGCCGGCACATCAATCAGGTTGTGCCGTTCACCCGGGTCCGTCTCGAGATCGTAGAAACCGTCGCGGTCCCACGTGCCGTGATAGTAGATGTACTTGTATCGGTCCGTGCGAATCGCAAATATCGTCGGGGTCGCCGGAAAATTCCATTCCCAGAAGTATTCGTAGAGGATGTACTCACGCCAGGGCATGGATTCGCCTTGTAGAAGAGGCAGAAACGAACGTCCGTCGATGGACAGGCGTTCCGAGATTTTGGCCCCGGCGACTTCCAAGAGCGTCGGCGCCACGTCGATGTTTTGAACCATCTGAGCAATCTCGGTTCCTGGGAGAATCAGGCCGGGGGCCCGTGCCAACATGGGCACGCGCATCGATACCTCGAAGGCATCCCGCTTATCGTAGAACCCGTGCTCTCCGAGAGCGAATCCATTGTCCCCCATGTAGAGCACGACCGTATCCTGCGATAGACCGTTCTCATCGAGGTAGGTCAGAATTCGACCCACGTTTTCATCGAGACCGTGCACCGCCTCGCAAAAGCGGTGATAAAGATCGTCGAAATCAGGCACGGGGTCCTTGTCGAAGGCGCCGGTTTCCATGTGGTCGATGCCGTGGTAGCTGTAGCGGCGATCCCGGATCCACCGAGACTGCGTCAGGTAGTTTTCTTCCGTGTTGGCCATCGTATCGGGATAGTCGATCTGTTTGCCGTCGTAACGGCCACGATGCCTTGGTGCGGGGGAAAACGGATAGTGCACCGCCTTGTACGACAAATAGAGAAAGAACGGTTGCTCCCCTTGACGGCCACCGAGCCACTCCGTCGCAAGGTCTGTGAGAATATCTGTCGTATAACCACGAACCCTTTCTCTTTTGCCGTTGATGTTCAGAGTCGGATCGAAGTAAGTGCCCTGTCCACGAAAGCTCGCCCAGTGATCGAACCCGGCACGCGGCTCGTCGTGATCGTGGCCCATATGCCACTTGCCAACGAACCCCGTTTCATAACCGGCCTTCTGGAGTTGCTCGGGGAAGAAAACTGTCCCCGCCGGCACCGGGCGCTGATTGTCCACGACACCATGATTGTGCATGTACCGGCCGGTCAAAATCGACGCACGACTCGGCGAACAGAGCGAGGTCGACACGAATGCGTTGACCAGATGCGCGCCTTCGGAAGCCATCCGGTCGAGATGGGGAGTCTCGAGAAACTTCGGCGCACCGTCCATGAAACTCAAAAAGTCATAACGGTGATCGTCGCTGAGAATCAGGACGATATTCCGCGGGCTGCTTTGTGCTGCGGAGACTCCGTACAGGGGCCCAAACGCGGCTGTCACCACGAGCAAGACAGAAAAAAACGCAGTATGGGAATCACCACCTTACCCCCGAATGCTTTCTTTTCGCCGAGTATTGAATTGCAGCGAAACGAGCTGACAAAAGGTACTTCCTGAGCATCCGCACGGCGGAGCGAATCAGTTCTCGGCGTCGCTTCAGGCACGCTCGGACTGTTGCTGCTGCTGGCGCCTTATGTTGTAGGCCACGAGGGGACTCGGCTCTGAGGGTTGCCAGTCCCGGTATGCAGTCTTGGTGTCGATCGGCCACTGAATTTCCGAGTCGATCCGGGCGCCCGGGGCGGTGGCCTCGCCAAGCAGCCTCGTCGCAGTCTCGGCTATGGAGTATTGCATCTCCTGATCGTGAATCATGCCGAAGGCATGACCAAAGGGAAACTCTACGCCTACGATTCGTGCGGGCCGGCACTTCTCTGCCAAGTCCGGCATCATTGTTACTATGACCGTGGAAATACCTGCTTCCTCGATAATTCGTGCCAGCACGGGCACGTTGCGGCAGCAGTCCGGTCAAGCAGGCGCAAGAACGAGGGCGTCGACCTCGGCTTGCTTCAGGAGTTCTGCAATCCGAGGCCCCGTCTCATTGGTCCAAGGAGAAATGTCATCTCCCTGAAACCCCATCACGGCGTAATGGTCCTCGGCAAGGCGGCCGATTTTCCGTTCTTCCTCTAGTCGTGCATACGCACGCAAGGGGAGCGCAATGTTGTAGTCTGTGTAGTGGTCGCGGGTATTTAGATGCAGGTGTGTGGCACCGATCCTGTCTTGCTGGATGTTGCGTGGGATCACCCGGAAACTGGGATCCCCCCAGTGGGGTTCTCGTTTCTCTCGCTCCACATCGAAAGGCTCCTGCTCGCCCTGCACGTATAGACCTGCCGATGAAAGGAGCGCTACGGTTGCCTGCTCCACGGGCTTCTTCATCGGCGTCCAGATGGGTTGTTCAAAAAGGTACGGCAGACCCTCGAAATGCTGGCGGAAACTGCGGGGCAAGTACTTGTAACTGTCAACACGCATCGTGCCTCCTCGGTTGCTCCGGCCGGCTGGCCGCAGACCTATTCACCTTATAGAATATGGGCTCGGGACGGTGCAAGGGTTTTGTCACCGACGACCCACCTGATATGCCGCCGGGTGTGCGCGAGCTCGAGGGCGAATACGCCCGCAGGCGTCGCAACCCTTTTTGGGGGCGGCCTCGCCTCCACGAAATTGAAACTGCTGAATCGTCGTGTTAATCTCGCATCCATCGAATTTCCGTTAGTCGCCTTTAGTTCGTTCTATTGTTCCGGAGCGCCGATCGCAGTTCGGCCGACGGGCGTAACATCAGCACGGGGATACTCATGAACGAATCGACTCTCAAGGTCACGACCCGGCAGCTCATCCTGGTGCCTGCTGTCATCAGCCTTGCCGTCACGCTCATTCGTCTCATCGGAGAGCTCAACCGCTGGTCAGCCCTGCTATTCAATCGGGAAGCCGGCGGACCCGGTGCGATTATTGGAATCGTCTGGCTGGTCCCGATCTTCGCCGTCTACTTTGCGGTGCGCCTGGACAAGGCAGGCGAAGCCCCGGAGAGTCGTCCTCGAGCGATTGGCCACGCGGCCGCCGCGCTGGCGCTCTTCGCGCTTCTGCTTGCGCTAGCAATGCTGTTCAGCTCCATTATCGTTCAGGTCGTGCTCATCAATGTTGCCGCCATTGTTTCGGCACTCATCGCCTACCGCGGATGGCCTCGGCTCGGCTGGATCCAGTTTGCCTATGGCCTGGCTGCTCGTATCCCTGTCGCGATCGTCATGCTCGTGGCCATGAGCGCAGATTGGGGAACGCACTACGAACTCGGCCCCCCAGGCTTCCCCACGATGAGCCTCTTTCCAAAGTGGGTTCTGATCGGACTCATCCCTCAGCTCGTTTTTTGGATTTCATTCACCATGATCGTCGGGGCGCTGTTCGGAAGCCTGGCATTGCTATTCAGGCGGACGGGCCAATAGTTGGCGAAGTTTGTCCGCCTCATTCCCACTCGACCACACCAACCTCGAGCGCGGCCAAGCTCAACTCTAGACACGGGCGATTTTCGTGCATCACCTCCGTGAGGCGACTCCGGAGTGATTTGCTGACGACACGTGTGCCGGCCTTCATGTGGACTCGAATGGTGCGGGCCGATTCAGAACCGTTTGCTACCGCCCAGACGAAACGGGCACTCGTCGGGTGACGCAGGAGGGCGAAGCCAGGATCGCGGTCATAGACTTCGAGTTTTATCCACCCGCTGGAGACTTTTCTCCAAACATCAGGATACCGTCCACCGCGGCCTCGCGAGAAATAGATGTTGTACGGACCCTGTTGGAAATCGTTGAGCTTCGCCGCGAAACTGAAATTGGCTTCCCGGACGCTGGGAGGACCCAGCTCAACCTTCAAAACCGGCTGCGGCACGGGATCCTCGGCTTTCCGCTTTGGGTTGATTCCTATCTTCTCAATGTCGAAGTACTTGTGATGCCACTTGTCACTGATGTGCAAAACCTCGCCGCGCGCGAATTGCAGCGACAGATCCGCTCTCGCATTGCTCAATTGGGATTGCACCCAGACTCCCCAAGTGAGAACCTGGTCTCCATAGATATAGTCATACATTGGAACATAGACCCATTCGATCTTCCCTGTCCTCGATCTCCGCACCGGCGACAACGTGGTCCGCATGAGCGTAACCTGCATCCACGGCATGTATGGTTCCGCCATTCCCTCCCCGCCAAAAATGGCCTCCGGTTCCTTTGCAGTCACGGCCCCGTGCATCCTTTGGACCATTTCGATGGTGGCATCAACCCACCACCGCCCGAGTCCGGGCGCGTGATCGTGGGCGGGGTTGTGGCATCGATGCGGATGAGAGATCGGCCAGATATCCATGCTGATGAAGTCGTGACGGTAATCGGCCAGCTTTTTGACATAGTGAACGAGTTGGTCTTGATAGTCGACGGACGTCGGACAAGTGAAGACATAGGGTCCGATATTGGGAAACCGTTCTGTCGGCACCTCGCCGCCCCGTCTCATCACGGCCATCTTCTTGATCCGGGTCTCGAATACCTCCGGCGTTACGTCCTTGTGTAGCCAGAACTGCCCACTCGAAAATTGGTGCTTGATGTGGTTGCCCCATCCACGGACCGTCTTCGTCGCCTCCAGCATGGATTCCTCCCCGCCGAGCGGAGGAAAGGACTCCGGCGCCACCCAATACCCATAGTGCTCCCACTGCTGAAGATCATTCACGATCGCCCGGTTCCCGAGAAGGGTATTCAATGAAGGTTGGTGTCGCGCAAACCAGGACGGGAGCATACGAGTATAGTGATAGTTATCATGGACATTGGCGACGATCGGCATCTTTTTGATCCAGGCCGCGCGGCGCACCTTCTTTTTCATCCACTGCTGCTGCCGGCTCCAGTCTGCGTATACATCGGCGGCGTCATACCAGCTCGGCCCGCAAGCCTGAACGCGCACCTCATAGGAGGGGCCAAAGCCAAAGCCCGGTGTTTCGTCAAAATAGTGCCGGATGCCCCAGCCGATGGTGTCGGTCCCCTTGTTTCTATACAGACCAAAGAGCTTGGGATGGGATTCCGGATCCGCAGCGTACATGACGATCCCGCCCGCCGAATTATAAAAAGCGTGCAGCTGCATACTCATGGTCCCCGGATACCCTGTTCCGACAAACAAACGAAGGTCATCCTCGCGAAGTGTCCTTGCAGGATCGTGATAAACCTTTCCCGCACTCCAAGGTAGAAGGAAACGATCCTCGGTCGCCTCCCCCGACAGAGACTCATAGCCATTGACGTAGGGAGACACAATGTCCGAGCAGACACTCTGCAGACCGCAACGAACTTTCTGGGTCATGGCGATGTATGGGCCGGCCGCGCGCCAAGTCAGTTGCACGTTGACCGCCTTCCCTTCGAGTCCTGAATAGGTAAGGCGCACACCGCCTCCTATTTTTTCGTAAGAGAACCTCTCAAAATCCAAGCTGCTGAACGTGCGCTCTTCCTTGGCAAGGACGAGATGGATCAGAAAAGAAGTTGGCTCGGCGATATCCGGGGACACGACATCCACATCCCCGTTGCGGAGCGACACAATGCCGCCTTTACGATCGAGATCCAGCGTCATCGACAGCTGCTCGGCGCTGACGGTGAAGAAATCTTTTGTCTGCCCGAACGGAGCAGCCGTGAGACCGAGTATCGTCACACAGAAGCTCGCTACGACTTTTTTCATCGATTTTTCCCTCTCGCGAGACCGAGTCGGAGATCAGATATTGTGTCATGGTTTGTCGTCAATCATTATAATCATGATTGCAGGAACACGGACGAACTTGATCGTCGGCGGAACAAACTCTGACTAAATCCCTTCCGGGAGGACCACTCATGCATCGGAGGTCATTTGCAAATCTTTCTCTTGTGATGCTCCTTTCATATGGAGGCCTTCTTTTTGGCCAGAAGGCCGTCTCCGAGAAAGTCCAGCTACCCCCGCAGCCCGAACACACCCCGGAGGTGAAGCGATATCTGGACGCGATTTACCATCCGTCTTTTCGTCGGTATGAGTGTAAAGCGACCAATCCGCAGGAGCTCCAAAGATGGCAGCAGCGCGCCCGTCCAGTGCTCGAGCGCATGCTTCGACTCGATGATATGAAAGACAAGCTACACGGGCACAAAGCCAACGTCACACTCGGCTCGGAACAAGACCTGGGCCGTTTTACCAGAACGTTGGGCAAGATTCGTACCGAGCCTGAGATGTCCATTCCGTTCTGGCTGCTGCAGCCCAAGGGCGCGGGCCCCTTTCCAATCGGTATTTTCGTCCACGGGCACTCCCGAAACGTCGGGATGGATGAGTATGTCGGCATTGCCCAGGACGAAGAAAACAACAAACACATTCAGGAGTATGAGCTCGATGTTGGCCTGCGTGCAGTCCACAAAGGGTTCATCGCGCTTGTTCCGGCCGTGCGCGGTTTCAAGCCGGTTGAAGTACCGGATCTCATCGGCATGTATAACAAGAAGCCGTGCCGCGCTCATTCGACTCACTGCTTGATGGCCGGGAGGACCGCCTTCGGCGAGCGCATCTGGGACATTCAGCGACTGGTGGACTACGCGCTGACGCTTCCGCGGGGAGATGCCAACAATATTCTGTTGATGGGGCATTCGGGCGGTGGCGGTTTAGCTACCTTTGCCGCCGCCGTCGAACCGAGGATCACGGTCACGGTCTCGAGCGGCTGGTACAACACGTTCGTCGCGGACAATGGACGGCTCAACCATTGCGAGTGCAATACGGTGCCGGGACTCCTGCAGTTCGGCGAAGTCTGGGACGTGGCCGGCCTGATCGCTCCTCGTCCTTTCCTGGTCGTCAGCGGGACCGATGATCTGGCCCGTAGAGCCTACGACCCCAGCGTCGTGCGCGCAGTCGAACGGCTGAGGGAGATCTATTCTTCTTCGGGGACGGAAAACAACTTCCTTCAGGCTGTCGCTGTCGGCGGGCACAAATATTTCAATAACCTACAGTGGCCTTTCATCATGCGGCATCTGAACTGAGCCCGTCAGTCCGATATCGGCGGCGGCTTTCGGTAGTCAGTCGTAAGGCGCCGCTCCTCTGTGATAACGCTGCTCTCATTCCCAGAGTATGCAAGATCCGCTCCGGCAGCATAACTCGCCAGAGCGGCAGGTAGACGTCGGCCATCACGGCACGACGACGCACGGGATTACCCTAGTGAGACTCAGCGTCGCCGACGTATTTGCATCCGACGGGCTTCGGCCTCGATGAAAACTCGCTGAACGTTCGGCAGTGTCTTCTTGATCTCGTCGTCCAGCTCCGCGACTGCTTCCTCGACCTCGGCGGCCGTGGCCGGATCGACGAAATCCACGCTTAAATTGACGAGGATGAAGTGTGGCCCCATGTGCATCGTCAGGACCTCGTTCACGTACTGGATTCTCGGGTGCGAGCGCACGATGCCACGGATTTGCTCGACCACGGCTCGGTTGGCGCTTTCGCCGATCAGCAGACCCTTGGTTTCCCGCGCCAGCCACGACGCTGTCGTCGCCAAGATCAGACCAATCACAATCGAAGCCACACCGTCGAAGTAGAGGATTCCTGTAACCTGGCTCGCAACGATCCCCAAAAAGGCCACCACGAGCCCGAGCATCGCGGCGGAGTCCTCGAACAGGACGACGAACATGGTCGGATCCTTGCCGCGCCGAACCGCCTCGAAGTAGCCGAGATCCCCCTTGGCCTTACGGAACTCGCGAACGGCGAAGAGCCAGGCTGCGCCCTCGAAGAGAAAAGCCAGCCCGAGGACGACGTAGTTGATGGCGGGGTTCTGCATTGGCTGTGGGTGGCGTAGATGCTGGACGCCTTCATAGAACGAGACCCCGGAGCCAATTGCAAAGATCAGGATCGCAACGATGAATCCCCAGAAGTAGACCTCCTTGCCGTGACCAAAAGGAAAATCCTCGTCGGGAGGCTTCTTCGCCTGTCGCAGTCCGAAGAGCAACAGAACCTGGTTCCCCGTATCCACTATCGAGTGGACTCCCTCGGAGAACATGGCGGAGCTTCCGGTAAGCAGGGAGGCGACAAACTTCGTGACCGAAATCAGCGCGTTGCCGACCAGCGCTGCGACTATTACCATTTTTGACGATGCAGCCATGATGCGATCCTCGAAAGAGAGAGCTTAAAGGTACCGCTGTTATCATTTATAGTCTAAATCGTTCCAGGTATAGTCTAAATCGTTCCAGGCGATTCTCTTATCTGAAATACGCGTCACGATTGGTCCGACGCAAGGCTTCGACTGCAAGCACCACCTGGACGTAGGCGCCTCGGCTTGCCGAACATGGGAGGCAGATCGAAACAGCGATGGAATTCTATAACCTAGTAAGTCTAGGGGGCATCTTTATCCTTTTAGGATTCGCGTGGGTCTGCTCCTGCAATCGTCGGGTCCTTAACTGGCGACTTATCCTCTGGGGAACTGGATTGCAGTTGCTCTTTGCCGTCTTCGTCTTTCAGGTTCCAGCTGGAGCACGCATCTTCCTGTTCATCAACGATGCGGTCGTTAGGGTTCTCGACAGCGCCACGGCTGGAACAAGGTTTCTCTTCGGCCGGCTGGCCCTGCCCCCGGGGACAGTCAATGAGTCGGGAGAAACTTCCTTGGGGTTCTACTTGGCATTTCAAGCGCTACCGACCGTGATCTTCTTCGCCGCCCTCGTCGGAGCTCTCTATTACCTCGGGGTCATGCCGTGGCTCATTCGCGGTTTTGCGCACGCCTTTACCCGGCTCATGCGGTTGAGCGGAGCAGAGTCCTTGTGCGTCTCGAGCAACATCTTTGTGGGGGTCGAAGCTTCGCTTGCGATCCGGCCTCATTTAAATGAGATGACACGCTCGGAGCTGTGCACCATTCTCGCAGCCGGAATGGGAACCATTGCTTCGAGCGTGCTGGCTCTCTATGTCTTCGTGTTGCAGGCAGAGTTCCCCGCGATTGCCGGCCATCTGGTTTCCGCCTCCATCCTTTCTGCGCCGGCCGCCGTGGTCATGGCCAAGATTTTGCTTCCGGAAACGGAAACACCTCCGACCCTGGGGGTACGGATCGATCCGCACTACGATCGGGAAAACAACCTCGTGGAGGCTATCATCAACGGCGCCAACAGTGGGGTTCGTCTGATCGTGGGAATTGTCGCTCTGCTATTGGCTTTTCTCGGTTTGGTTGCACTGATGGATCTAATCCTGGGTGTGCTAGGCGGCTGGATCAACGGCTGGTTCGACTGGGAAATAGATTTTTCGCTGGTTGGACTGCTCGGCTACGTGTTCTATCCATTTACCGTTGTCATCGGCGTTCCCTTATCAGACGCCTCAGCCGTGGCCAGGATCATCGGGGAGCGCACGGTATTGACCGAGGTTCAATCATACCAGGATCTTGCCAATTTGTTGGGCCAGAATGCGCTGCAGCATCCTCGTTCGGCCGTGATCACGACCTACGCGCTCACGGGATTCGCCCATGTTGCTTCATTGGCCATATTCGTGGGAGGTATCGCCGCGCTCGCCCCAAAGCGAACCAAGGATCTCTCGGAGCTGGGATTCCGAGCGCTCCTAGCCGCTACTTTGGCCTGCCTGATGACCGCCGCCGTGGCAGGAACCTTCTTCACCAAAGGTTCGATCCTGATTGCACCGTGAGGGGACGTCTCCCACGTTTCCCAGTTTTTTCAACACCTCCGTAGCATTCGCTGGCCAGACGATAAAGATCCGCAGGCCAAGAGCCGCAAAATGATTGACCATTGGACACTTTCTCTTTAGTGTTGAGCGCACGTTAGCTCTTGGCTCGATTTCTCGCACATGGAACTGCATGACCGCACAGCAACCTCAACCCCCAAAGCCTGGAAGATTCCGTTGGAAGCAAATCGCAGGGGTCCTCTTCATCTATCTGTTGCTAGTGCTGTCGGCATATTCTTGGGTTTTCTGGTTTCTCGAGTGGGAGGGCGCGTGGTTAGGCTCCGATCTGGATGAAGAACAAGACCCGCTCGGCACAATCGTTCTGATTCTGTTGTTCGGTTTCGCCTATGCGATTTGGTTTCTAGCCAAAGCATCGCTGCAAAAACAGGAGGCGCGTGAGAATTGGCTCGTGCGCGCGTTATTCATCGCGGCACTATTGTTTATTTTGTTCCCATTCTTGTATCTTGGCTGGCGCCTGATCGACTAGTCTACAGCTCTCGAATCGAGACTCGGTGATGAAAATCGGGCATCCTTCTGGTAGTTCGCGTCCGGTCACATGGTTCGACACCATGAAAAGTCGGTGCCGAAACGAGGGTCCCGCGCCCAGCTCTAATCATCCGGCGGCTTCTGCAGGAACGTTGCGGCGAAATCACAAGTAGACTTATCGACACCGGAGTCTAGGGACCTTCCTACATCGGTACCGGTAAACGTGACGTCCATATTAAACAGGTCTTCCGTCCGAAAGCTGTCGATGGTGCCCACAGCTGTGCCGCTCCCGCTGCCAGTTTTTTCGTCTCCCCTTTCACTTGCGTACGTCACCTCGAAGGTTGCTCCAATGAGTTCTCCTGTGCCCGAGATCCCTGCCGATAATTTGATTGTACCTGCTCCCGCATAATCTTCGAAATCAACGGGGATGTCAAATTTTCCAGTGCCCATGATACTCGATCCATTGTTGGTAACACCAACCTCGAAGCTACCCTCAAGAAAGAGGACTAGTGTGCGTATTTTTGGTTGACAGTTGTACGATACCATCATTAGTTGGCCAGGATACCCACCCTCCCTTGGTTTCAACGCGGTGGCGACGCTAGAAGCCGGCGAACCATCCAATCTGTTCACAGGAAAAGTGGCCTGGTTCGTGCCCTCGAATACCAGCGCGGTTCCACCAAGAGTTGGAGCCGTCGATTCAAAAACGACATGGTTGTAGTTGGTCCCGTCGGGATCGTTCAGCGGAGCAAAGAGCTGGTTGAAGAACTGTGCAGTCTGGTTTCCGCCTGCCAACGGGAACATAGCCTGAGCAATCGGCTCGGCCGACCGCCTCGGCAGATCCGGGAGATTGCCCACAAACACCTCTCCCTGGGCGCTGTCGGAATACAGGGTGGCAGTCACCGTCACATCAAAGAGGCCAGCGTTGACCACCGCGAAAGCTGTCTGAATTCCCTTCGCCACGTCACGCAACCGGGGTATCACTGCATTTCCGAGGGTGTCAGCACTTCCCGGCACACCGACTCGTGAAATCAGATTGCCGCTGCTGTCCCTGATTTCGAAAACGGTCAAAATGACGATCTGTTCATCCGTCGTTACGCGAGCCCAATTGACCGTACCGGTAGTAACGCTAGACGAACTCGTGATCACTACTGTGCCGTTTGACGGAAGAGTTACCGGCCCGAAAGTTCCAGTAAAAGACGGAACGGTTCGGTGGTGTTAAACGGCAGGGTTGAAGCACTTCCATCCTGTCCGAAAAACTCGGCTGTCACCATTGCATCACCCGTTGTCTGATTTGTTACCTGCACAACGGTAGTGTAAGAGGTTGCGCCCCCATCGAACGATCCTGCGGCCGTATGCGGAACTATAGTGACCACCTCTTTCCCAAAAAGAGTACTTGGACCCAACATCAATGCGGCGCATACCAATAGATTCAAGAGAGTAGTCACGTAGACCTCCGTTCCGAAACGAATAAAGTCTTCCCGAGTTCAAAAGTTACCAAACAATATAACAATTCTTGTCCAGAATATCTCGAAAAAGCGCTGCTCCGAGGTTCATGTTATCTAAGCCAACCGCCATGATTCCTCGCCTTGTGTCTTCGAGCACTCCATTGAAGTACCCGTGGCTGACCTCATTTCTCGAGCCCCACAGCGAAAGATGGCCGTTTCGTTCACCCAAGCCATCTGCTCCTTTCGCACTTCAAGCAAGTTTGGTCGCCACCAACCCCATCGCGCATGAAGCTGTCTTTTGGGGTCGCGTTGATCCGGTAACTACTCATCCGAGCCGCAGCTTTGATTCGAGCATCTTATTTCGAGCCTCCAGTTCCGCGATCCTGTCTTGAAGTCCTTTTTGCATCGGCTGCATCTCCTCGGCCGTGTACCGCCGTTGGATGTGTTGCGGGCAGTTGACGTCCCAGGCCTCCATGTGAAAAACGAGAACCCTTTGCGGCCGTGCCTGATAACCAGCATCGATCACCTGGTCGAGTAACTTCGGGTCATTCTCGATGAATTCGGCCCTACCCCAGACCTTGATCCGTTGTTGGTTTGGGTAGTCCATCAGGAAGATGAACGCCTTGTCGTTTTCCGTGAGATTGCCGAGCGAGATGTACTGGGCATTGCCGGCGTAGTCCGCCACGGCCAACGTCTTCTCGTCGAGCACTTTCAGGAATCCCTTGGGCCCTCCGCGATGCTGGATATAAGGCTGACCCTCGGCACTGGCAGTACCGAGGTAAAAGAACTCGCGTTCGGCGATAAACTCCTCGAGCGCCGGCGTAATGACATCATTCCAGCCTCCGCGTTGTTCCATCTTGGCGTAGGAACCTCGGGAGCCTCTGGTCTCCTGGGCAGCCTTTACGGCTGGGGTAAAGGCAATGTCGCTCACTGGTCGGGTCACAGTTCACCTCCTCAAGAAACGCCGTGGGACCTGGTATTGGCGGTGACTTGATTGTCTCTGCGCACAACTCTACTCTCCAGGAAATTACGCATCAAGTTGGCAATCACTTCTCCGTCTTCCTCGAGTGCGAAGTGCCCGGTGTCGAGCAGGTGGAAGTCGACATTGTCTAAATCACGCTTGTACGGTTCTGCGCCTTCTGCAGGGAAGATATAGTCATTCTTTCCCCATGCGATCAGGGTCGGGGGCTGGTACTGGCGCAGGTAGGCCTGCCATTCCGGGTAGAGTGGCGGATTCGTTCCATAGCTGTGGAACAGTTCGATTTGTATATCCTTGTTCCCGGGGCGGTCGAGCAAGTACTGGTCGTTGAACCAGTTGTCCGGTGCGATCGTCTCGACACTCCGCACGCCATGCGTATATTGCCACTTCGTGGCCTCTATGGTCAGGAGCGAGTCTCGAAGGACCTTTGCGTTTTCCGCCGTCTTTTCATTCCAGTAGGCTTTGATCGGTTTCCAGAATTCTCGAAGGCCTTCTTCGTAGGCATTGCCATTCTGCACGATCAGCGATTCCACGCGCTCCGGCCGGCTCGCGGCGATCCGGTAGCCGACCGGAGCACCGTAGTCCATCAAGTAGAGGCTGTAGCTGCTGATTTCACGCCTTTCGATGAATTTCTCGATTACGCGCGCGATGTTGTCAAACGAGTACTCGAATTCGTCGAGACCCGGCATCGAGCTAGCTCCGAAGCCAGGAAAGTCAGGGGCCACCAGATGAAAGCGATCCGACAACCTTGGAATCAGATTGCGGAACATATGGGAGGAGGTGGGAAACCCGTGCAGGAGCAGTATGGTCGGATCGGTCGGCAGGCCGGCCTCTCTGTAGAAGATATCCAATCCGTCAATCTCCACTGATTTGTGCATGGCGCCACCTTGCTTTCGACTGTCTTTTTCGGACATTTTCAATCTCCCTTGATTTGGATTTGGCACGGACCCAATGTCCGGCAGCCAGTAATACGCACTTCGTGATCCAAAGCAAGTGAATCCATTTATGTTATTTATTTATTTGCCTTTATATATCATAATGCACTTGCGGGTTTACGACGATATTTCGTCAATGTTACGAGCTATCGTTGACAGGCAACGAAATCTCGTCTCTAATGATCCTCAGCATGGAAAAGCCGAAAACTCCGCAAGGAGACAGACACGTCGAGTCTGGATCTCTCAATTTAGAGTTGCTCCAATCCATCTCTTTGGCGGTGGCGAAAGCTCGGAACGTGGAGACTGTTTTGCAGATGATCGTCTCCGGACTGGCCGACGAAGCGTCCTTCACGTTAGCTCGAATCTGGCTGATTGCCCCAGGAGACATTTGCGAGCGTTGCCCAATGCGGGGGGAATGTCCCGATAGAACAGAGTGCTTGCACCTCAAGGCAAGCATGGGAAAGCCAACCAACCCTTCGAGCGGCGACAGGTGGCACGGAACCGACGGAGATTTTCAACGCTTCCCTCTCGGTACCCGGATCATCGGACGCATCGGCGCGACCGGGCAATCCGAGCACCTGTTCGAAACCGCTGATGACAAGGAGTGGATCGGACGCGATGACTGGCTGCGTCGAGAGGGGATTCGGTCGTTTGTCGGTCACCCACTCAGGTTTAGAGAAGAGGTCCTTGGAGTTCTGGGCGTGTTCACCAGAGAACGGCTGGACTCTAAAAAGGTAGCTTGGCTGCGCCTGTTCGCGGATCAGGCGGCGGTGACGATTGCCAACACCCGCGCCTTCGAGGAAATCGAGCGGCTCCATCGTCGGCTGGAACTAGAGAACGAGTACCTTCGCGAGGAAGTCAAGGTCGCCCACGGATTCGGCGACATCGTTGGCCAAAGCCCCGCATTGAGGAAAGTTCTGGACCAAGTTGGCCTTGTGGGACCTGCCGATACGACCGCGCTGATCTCCGGGGAATCGGGGACGGGCAAGGAGCTCATAGCACGGGCGATTCACGAACGCAGCCGCAGAAAGGACCGTCCGATGGTCAAGGTGAACTGCGGTTCGGTCCCGCGAGAGTTGTTCGAAAGCGAGTTCTTCGGCCATGTCAAAGGAGCATTCACAGGCGCGATTCGGGACCGTATCGGCCGCTTTCAGCTGGCCGACAGAGGGACACTTTTTCTGGACGAGGTCGGCGAGATCCCGGTGGAGCTGCAAAGCAAGCTGTTACGCGTCCTGCAGGAAGGAACTTTCGAGCGCGTCGGCGAGGAGCGTACCCGCACAGTCGACGTGAGGGTCATCGCGGCGACCAACCGCGATTTGCAAGAGGAAGTCGAAGCGGGGCGGTTTCGAGAGGATCTATATTATCGCCTCAGTGTATTCCCGGTCCATGTGGCTCCTCTGCGCCACAGGCTGGAAGACGTGCCCTTGCTGGCCGACCATCTCTTGGCACAGGCTTGCCGCCGGTTGGCCGTTCCACTGCCAAAGCTCAAGCGTCGGCACGTCGACGCTCTGCAGCGCTACAGCTGGCCCGGCAACGTCCGCGAGTTGCAGAACGTCATCGAGCGGGGCGCAATCCGGGCACAGTCGGGTTCTCTCGAGCTCGACCTGCCCCTGCGTTCAAACAAAAGCCAACCGCCAGGGGTCGCAAAGGCTGCGCCCCGCTCCGGGGAAATTTTGAGCTACGGCAAACTCAAGCGTCAGGAGCGCGAAAACCTGCTCGCGGCTCTGGAGGCATGCCACTGGAGGATCTCGGGCCCCAACGGTGCCGCGAATCTACTCGGCCTCCGGCCCACCACTCTCGCTTCGAAGATCAAGGCCTTCGGTTTGCGCGAGGAATAAGAGGTTCGCGAAGCAGAACACTGTCCGGGTTTGTTGGAGGAACGCCACGAAACCATGCCAGCCGCCGACCCGACCTTCGATCAGCGAATGATGCGGCACTGTATCGATCTGGCCGCTCGGGCAACAGAATCGGGCAACACGCCAGTCGGCTGTGTAATCACGCTGGAGCGGCGCGTTGTCGCGGAGGCCGAGGAACAATCTCCTGCTGGTAGCAACCCATTCGCGCACGCCGAGATCCTTGCCGTCATCGCCGCTCTGGAAGCGGTCGGCAAAGGGAAATTATCACGGGCGACACTCTACACAACGAACGAACCTTGCTTCCTCTGCTCCTACGCAATCCGCGAGGCTCGGATCGCCCGCGTCGTCTTTTCAGTCGAAACTCCTGGAATTGGCGGGGCTACCTCTGCATATCCAATCCTGCAGGCACACGAAATCAAACGATGGGGGGCACCTCCTCGCCTAGAGAAAGGCCTGTTGGCCGGCGAGTACCGGAACCTCCCGAAACACAAGGCGAATGCAGACTCATCCCTAGGAGCTTCTAAGATTGAAGACAAGAAGCCTTCGTAGTCTCCGACAAACAGTCCCTTCCTGAGAGTGTTGGTTGCATGTACGGGCTAGCGCCATTGGACTCAACGCTTTTTGGGCTGCCCGAATATACCGCGGTAGATGAGCGAGGGAATGCAAATGTCGGTCGTGCTGACCAGCGTCGCAGTCGCGGTCAATGCACCGCCAAGGACGTATCCTATCGTCGGGTACCCAGCGGAGAATGCCCATGCTGTCGTCGCGACCCACACAGCACCGAGGCCGCATGCGACACGCGACGGCACTCCCCTTTTGGGCAGCCGCGGCGTACCCGTAAAGCGCCGAACTCCAACGTTGTAGATTAAGTCAAATGGATGCACGGGGAAAATAGCCGCAAGCACCGCAATGGGGATCAGCGCCGCCAGGACCACGGGTGATGCCAGTACGGTGCCGACTCCGGCTAGAGTGGCACACATGGCAAACGCCATGCGGAGCCAGGGCGCAACCGAGGCCAGTTGCGCGGGGTCCACAGAGTCAAATCCTTGCACGTCCAATCGACGCAGGGTTTTGCTAGATAACGTATTGCTCATGCTACGCTCCAGTCTTTTTACGCCCAAGGGCTATGCGGTCACCTGCGCGGCGGGCACCGGCAGTCGGGCTCGATCAGGCAACCGGAGAGCCGTGATCTCGGTGGTGCGTTCGCCAATGACAGAGCCCCATCATCGCAAGTCCTGCCGCCATCAAGATTCCGTGTAGCGGAATGAACTCACCCGATAAAAGGCATGCGACCAGAGTCGCCGCAAAGATCGGTGCGCCCACTTTGCCGATGAGCTCCCACCAGAAGCTGCGGTGATCCATCGTTTGCTCCTTTAGCTGTTGTGACTAAAAAGCTACCTCTCAGGGGTGGCCATCGCGTAGCACCCATCGAACGGAAACCCACCCGGCACCGCAATCAGGAACCCCTTCGCAGTTTGGTGGATTCAATGACCGACGGTTTTCGAAAACACATTGATGACCACGACCCCCGATATTATCAAAACCATCCCGACTATGGCGGGGACATCCGGTATCTGCTCGAACATCACGGCCCCCACAATCGCAATCAACACGATCCCTATTCCGGCCCAGATTGCGTACGCAATGCCAACAGGTATCGTTTTCAAAACGAGTGCTAAAAAATAGAAGGCTGCACCATACCCGACAACCACTAGAATACTCGGCACAAGCTTGCTGAATTCCTCTGATGCTTTCAACGCGCTGGTTGCAATAACCTCCGCAACTATGGCAATGGAAAGATACAAATATCCCATAACTTTCTCCTAACGGAATCGATCTGGTCGGCTGTGAGCCTGGTTTGGCGGCTTTCGCCCTCCAGATGGTTTCACGTCGCCTAGCTTAGCTCATCGGGGCCTTCACATCCTCGTGATCCCGCAGCTTCTGCGCGATTGCAAAACGAGGCTCGTGAATTTCCCGCTTCTGATACGGAACCTCATGGGAAAGAATACTCCAAATTTCTTGGGAGGACGAACCGTGAAACCAGGCATGATTGGTCTAAAGAATCCGGCATCTGCACACCTCTCTGATTTCCAAGCATCGGCATTGAGCAACTGTCGTCGCCAAAACCGTTGCTTCCAGGGGAGTTCAGAGTGTAGGATGAGAGCGTCTGAGACGCTCATACAAGGTCCTATAGACCGAAGGAAGAACCGTGCAGATCACTCTGGTAGCTCCGTTGTGTGTGACACTGCTGCTGTCCTTGGCAAACGCTCCGTTCTTCCATGTACACCAAAGACACACACACCATCACGAGGGCCCTGGCACTCACACACATCTCCCCTCACGGCCCTCGAGCGAAACAGCCGGGATAGACGCTACTGATGAGGATGCCGACGCGAAGGAACTGAACTGGTTTCAGTTTGAGCAACCCCGACCTCAGCTTTTGCCGATCGTCCTCATCGATTCCTCTTCTCTCACGATTCCGCAGGTCGTCACCGTGCCCGCGAACCGCGAGCTTCCCAGGATCCACGACCCCCCTTTCGAAAACTCTGCTCATCCCCGCGCCCCTCCCGCCTGATCCCACCTGAGTAGTACTTCTGCGTTCGTCACCCGAATTGTGAGGTCATTCTATGTCTAGTTTGACATACGTGTCCCTCGGGACACTATTGAGCCTCTCCTTGCTGGCCGCACCAAGCCCGGGGGAGGACATCACGGAATCGAAGGCTCTCGAAATGCTACGGGAGAATCCGCGCTTCCGGGCGCTGCGGGCAGGAGTGCCCGTGGCCGCCGCCGAGGCGCGAATCCGGACACGCCCCCCGAATCCCAGCTTCAGCTTCACATACGAGGGAGCGGGACGAACGGAGTTTTACCAGGTTGCTCAGGAGCTTCCCGTGAACGGGCGGCGCGGAATCCTCAAACAGGCCGGCAAATTCTCTGTGGCAGTAGCGGAGGCCAGAGCGCAGGATGCACTACGGGGGGTTCACGCTGAGTTACGGGGTAGCTTCTACACTCTGCTTCTCGCGCAAGCGCGAGAAGCAGAGGTCGCGGAGTCGATTGCGGAGCTGCAACGGCTGGCGACGATTCTGCGCGCAAGAGAACGGGAAGGCGAGGGATCCCGGTTCGATCTTCTGCGTGCCGAGAGGGAAATCGCCGAGCGGTCGACCGATCTTGACAATACGCACATCGAGGTCGCCCGGGAGCAAATCCGGCTGGCGTCTTATCTACGGCCGGGCATCGCACCCGGAGACTTGCGCGCCGTCGGCAACCTGTCGCCACCCGCCGACGCACGGCCGTTGCATCAACTGCTATCGGAAGCTCTGGCGTTGCGCGCCGATTACCAACTCGAGGAGCAGGAACGTCGGCGACTTGGTTTTGAGCAAAAAGCGGCAGAGCGCCGCAAAATACCAAATCCCGTCGTCCTGGGAGGTCTGAAACGAGCTGACAACGTCGGTCCCAATCTCGACAACGGCGCCGTGCTCGGGGTAACACTCAATCTGCCGCTCTTCAACCCCGGCAAGGCCGAGAGCGAACTTGCGATGGCCGAGGCGCGGCGTAGCCGGGCCCGACAGGATGCACTTGCGGTCGAGATTGCAGCCGAGGTGCGCGCTGCCCACGAGGGTCTCCGGCTGAGAAAGGAGGTTCTCGCCAATTACCGCCGGAGGATCGAGGATACGACCCAAACGCTTCGAAGTATCGCCGAGGTGTCTTACGGCGAAGGAGAAGCCGGGATCCTCGAACTGCTGGATTCCTACCGCGTCGCACAACAATCGCGTGAACGGCTGCTAGACCTCATGTATGCCGCCTTGCTCGCCCGGATCGAGCTGGACCGGGCAGTTGGAGTGGAGGTGCCACGATGAGAAGCGCAATTCTGTTGTCCCTGATGGCAATACTCTGGAGCGGGTGCACCCGAGCCCAGGAGCACCCCCACGCCGAGGAACAACCGTCTGAACCGGAACCTGTCGTCGTGACTCTCTGGTCGGACAAGACAGAACTGTTCTTGGAGTTTCCACCGCTGGTTACGAGCGAGACCTCACGCTTTGCCATTCACCTCACAGATCTTTCCAACTTCCAACCCCTGCTTAAGGGACGCGCCATTGTGGAACTTGTCTACGAAGCCGGCCCTGCCACCGTTTTCTCTGCAGACGCACCCTCACACCCAGGGATTTTTGGCATTGACGTTCATCCGCCCAACCCAGGAAGGGCGTCGCTGTCGATCCGGGTCGAGGCCGGCAACGTCGAAGACCGTCATGATCTAGGGGCGTTCGACGTGGCGCCGGCCGGCGCCACTCTGCCTTCCGAAGCGGGGAAGGGTGACAACGAGGACATCACTTTTCTCAAGGAGCAGCAATGGTCCTTGGACTTTGCCACTGAGGTAGTGCGCAAGCGGTCGATGAGGGACAGTTTGACGGTACCCGCCAAGATACAACCACGCAGCGGCGGGCGCATTGTGGTGACCGCACCAATCACGGGGCGCTTGCTGACCTCAACGCGCCTCCCGTCTTTCGGAACCACCGTTTCCAGCAGGCAGATCGTGGCCTCGATCGTGCCGCCAACCAGCGCACCGGAGGACCGCGCGTCGCTCGATTTGGCCTTGAATGAAGCGAAGGTTGCACTCGCGCTGGCAGGCAAAGAAAAGGAACGAGTGCAACGACTGCTGCGTGTGGGCGCCATTGCCCGCGCGCGGGTGGAGGCAGCGCATGCCAGGGAGGAAATCGCAGAGGCCCGGCTCGAGTCTGCTCAGACGCACATTCAGCAGTATGAAGCCAGCCAGCGCGCTGAGCCTGCTGATGGTGCCGGGACCACGTTTGTTATCCGTAGTCCGCTAGCTGGCGTCGTCACGGCTCTCCATACGACCGACGGAGCATTCGTGCAACAAGGCGACAACCTCCTCGACGTCGTGGCCACCGATACCGTCTACGTGGTGGGAGATGTAACCGAGGCTCTTGCCGCCGAGTTTCGCCGGCCGGGGTCGGCAGTGATCGAAGCTCCCGGTTTGGGCCAGGCAATTCCGGTCGGAAGACTGGTCTCGGTCGCCCGGTTTGTCGATCCGGAGACGCGCACGTTCAAAGTCATCTATCAGGTGGACAACCGGCACTCGCCCCTTGCCGTTGGCCAGGCGGTCACTCTGCGGATGTTTTCGGGCGGGGCTTCGGAGACGCCCGCCGTCGCCGAAGCGGCGGTGATCGACGACGGTGGCCAAAATGTAGTTTTCGTCCAAACGGGCGGCGAAAGCTTCGAGCGGCGTCCAGTGCAACTTGGGATCCGCAATCAAGACTACGTGCAGCTAACCGCCGGTTCCAACCCGGGCGACCGGGTGGTCACCCGGGGGGCCTATCTCATTCGACTCGCGGCACTGTCGACACAGGTACCCGCCCATGGCCATGTACACTAGAGGGGCAAAATGCTGGACGGTTTGATTCGGTGGTCCCTGAACAACCGGGCACTGGTGCTTGCGCTCACGGCGGCCTTTCTCGCCTGGGGCGGATATACGCTGGCACTTCTCCCCGTAGACGTGCTTCCGGACCTGACGGCCCCAACAGTCGCGGTGCTGGTTGAGAGTCCCGGCATGGCGCCCACTGAAATGGAAGCGCTGGTAACATTTCCAATCGAGGCCGCTCTGAACGGTGCGTCCGGCGTACGCCGCGTGCGCTCCGCCACGGCCGTTGGTGCGGCTGTCGTCTGGGTGGAGTTCGAGTGGGGGGAAGATGTTTACCGGGCGCGTCAGACTGTGAACGAACGCCTGAACCTGGCAGTCGATTCTCTTCCGCCAGGAGTGCAACGTCCCGTTCTGGCGCCCATCGCTTCGATCATGGGTGAGATCTTGTTTATTGCCCTGACTTCCGACCGCCATTCGCCTCAGCAACTGCGCACTGCGGCCGACACAGCAATCCGGCGGCGGCTCCTGGCAGTATCCGGAGTCGCCCAAGTGACCCCGATCGGCGGCGCGCAAAAGCAATACCAAGTAGTTCTCGATCCGACCAGGCTCAGAGCATACAAAGTCAGCGTGTCGGAGATCGAGCGTGCCCTGAGCCAAGCAAACCGAAACACCTCGGCCGGGTTTCTCGTTGCCGGCGGTCAGGAATATCTCATTCAGGGCTTCGGCCGCCTGCGGAATACCGAGGAGATCGAGCAAGTCGTCGTCTCGACCCGGAGCGCTACCCCAATCTTGATTCGGGATCTAGCCGAGGTTCGCATCGGAGAGGCACTCAAGCGGGGCGAGGGTTCGTCGAATTCGGAAACCGCGGTGATTCTCGGCATCAAGAAGCAGCCCGAAGCCAACACGCTCGTGCTCACTCGCGAGCTCGACTCCCTGCTGGTCGACCTGCAGAGCGACCTTCCCGAGGGAATGCTCATTGAATCCAACATCTTCCGGCAATCGGACTTCATCGAGATTGCCATTGACAACCTGGCAGAGGCATTGAGCTACGGCGGTCTGCTCGTTGTGATGGTCGTAATCGTCTTTCTCGCCAACGCACGTGCCAGTGCCATCACGTTGTTTGCGATTCCATTCTCACTCGTCGCGGCCTTCCTCGGCCTGAGGGCCTTCGGGCTGACAATCAATGCCATGACCCTTGGCGGCCTTGCCATTGCCATCGGCGAGCTCGTGGACGACGCGGTCATTGACGTGGAGAACGTCTTCCGTCGCCTACGGCAAAACGCTCAGCGGCCGGCCGCCGAGCGCCAATCCGCACGCGCAGTGGTCTTTCAGGCCAGCAGTGAGATCCGCGGCTCGGTCGTCTTCGCGACCATCATCGTGATGCTGGTCTTCTCCCCGCTGTTTTTCTTGAGCGGTGTCGAAGGACGCCTTCTGGAGCCACTCGGACTGGCCTATATCATTGCCCTGTTCGCCTCGCTGGTCGTGGCTCTTACCGTGACTCCAGTGCTTTGCTCGCTCTGGCTCCCACGAGCAAAGGCGGTAATCCGCGGCACGGAGCCGCGTTTCGTCCGGTTGCTAAAGCGCGCCTATCACCCGGCGGTCGTCTGGAGCGTCGATCACCCCGTACTCATCATGTGTGCGGCGCTACTACTGCTCTCCGGATCCGTCGCGAGTCTCACCCGGGTGGGAAGATCTTTTCTGCCCGAGTTCAACGAAGGAACGCTTACCATCAGCGCGGTGACGATCCCGGGTACGAGTCTGGCCGAGTCGGACCGGCTCGGCGCTCAGTTTGAAAAAATTCTACTGAACGTCGACGGCGTCATCTCCACGGCGCGTCGCACCGGCCGGGCCGAGTTTGACGAGCACCTCCAGGGAGTGGAATCGGCCGAGATCGACGTGAAGCTGAAAATGGACGGACGCAGGAAAGAAGATGTGCTGGCCGAGATCCGAGAAAGAGCGACGCTGATACCAGGAATGAACATCAACATCGGACAACCCATCTCCCACCGCATCGACCACATGCTTTCCGGTACCCGGTCAAACATCGCCGTCAAGATCTTTGGTGATGATCTCCGGACACTACGCACCCTCGCCAGGGATGTCGAGGCCACTATGCGAGATGTCAACGGAGTCGTCGATCTTGCTGCCGAGCAGCAGGCCGATATCCCCACGGTGCGGGTAGAGTTTGATCGCGCAGCGCTGTCTCGATACGGCCTTCAGGCGGGAACTGCGGCCGAGGCCTTGCAGACGGCTTTTTTCGGCAATCAAGTAGGAGAGATCCTGGAAGGGCAGATCGCATTCCCTCTCGTGGTTCGCCTCCATGCCAACAGCCCGACCGAGCTCGAAACCATCCGTGCAACATTTATCGATACCCCTTCCGGAGCCAGGGTGCCTTTTTCAGCTGTGGCGGACATCCGCGAGGACCGCGGACCGAATTTTGTTGCCCGGGAGAACGTGCAGCGAAAGATCGTTGTCGCCTGCAATGTCGCTGGACGGGACCTGAGGGGTGTGGTGGAAGATATTCGCGCGCACATTGAACAGAAGGTGACTGTGCCGGAGGGTTACCGAATCGAGTACGGGGGCCAGTTCGAGAGTGAAGCAGCAGCTTCGCGCCGAATCCTGATGCTCGGTGTCTTGGCGATCACAGGTATCATGGTGATTCTCGCGACGGCGTTTCGCTCCTGGCGTGACGCTCTCATCATCATGTGTAACCTTCCTTTTGCACTCATCGGCGCTGTGGCCGGCGTTTTCGTTTCCGGCGGGATCCTGTCGGTGGCGTCTCTGATCGGCTTCATCACCCTGTTCGGCATCGCCACAAGAAACGGAATCATGCTCGTCTCTCACATCCAGCACCTGCTGCGCGAGGAAGCGATCACAGATCTGCGCACGGCGGTTCTTCAGGGGGCTTCCGAGCGGCTCGCGCCGATTCTGATGACCGCCATGTCGACGGGTCTGGCCTTGATCCCAATAGCAATGGGCCTGGGAAGAACCGGAAGTGAGATCCACGCCCCGCTTGCCATCGTGGTACTCTTCGGACTGTTCTCATCCACCGCCCTGAACATGATCGTCGTGCCGGCGATCTACGCCTGGTTTGGATCTGGCGTGCGAACTGATCCCTGATGCGGCTTTTATTGTTCCAGACGGTTGTACTTCCTTAATATCTTCCGCAGGCGATCATGTGAAATGGAATAGACGGTATGGTCATCCCGTCCGGTCATGGTCTCTGCGGCAACCAGGGCATTGATGATGGCCTCTTCCGTGGCTAGCATCGTGGAGTAAAACAGCGGATCAATACGGCCGTTCGGTAAGACCTCTATCGTGGCGGTCCCTGCGGCGGGCTGGGCGGCATTGTGGTTTGCAGTAGAAAAAGCGACGAAGATATCACCGGAACCGTTGGTAGCGGCCCCTCCGGTTCGAGCCATCCCCAATGCCGCCCGTTTGGTCAGCCGCTTCAGTTGGTGAGGCAACAAAGGGGCGTCGGTCGCAATGACGATGATGATCGAACCGCCCGGATCGTAGTGATCGGCTCCCCGTGTAAAGGGTGCCCCCTCCGAGAGCTCTTTCCCCACAGGCACGCCGGCTACCTGGAGTTGGAACCTCTTGCCGAAATTGGCCTGCACCAACACACCCACCGTATAGCCCCCCGCACCTCGGGGCAGCTGCCTGGACGCTGTGCCGGTGCCTCCCTTGAATTCGTAACAAATCATGCCGGCGCCTCCGCCCACGTTTCCTTCCGCGACCGGACCTGATCGCGCCTTGTCGAGCGCGTCGAAAACATGTTTTTCCTCGACATGGAATCCATTGATGTCGTTGAGCCAGCCATCGTAGGTTTCTGCCACCACAGGCAGGGACCAGGGTTGGTTCATTTGGCCCTGCTTCACCCGCCAGGCAATGACCGCGTCGCGCACCGTGCCCACGCTGTGGGTGTTGGTGATCATGATGGGGCCTTCCAGAAACCCCGATTCTTCTATCCAGGTCGTGCCGGTCATCTCCCCGTTGCCGTTCAACGAAAACCAACCGGCAAATACGGGATCTGCTGATTGTTTTCCGCGGGGCAAGATGGCGGTGACTCCGGTCCGCACCGGACCCTGCCCTACCACCAACGGACCCTCGCCGGCAATGATAGTGACATAACCCACGGCCACACCCGACACGTCGGTGATGGCATTATGGGCACCGGGTCGACCATCGAAGGGGATGCCCAGATCTCGAGCTCTTGGTTTCTCTTGGGCCAAACCATTCTGATGGATGAGCAACAGGGCGAACATCGGAATAAGGATGGCTCTGGATCGAAGGATCAAACCTATTTTCATCTGCTTTTTCCTTGAAAGGTGGCCGCCGAACGCCGTGGTCGCCCCAGCGGGCAGAACTGCCTTCAAACCATGCAGCTCCCAGACCTCCGTCTCACTCATTGTAGGCAACCTCACACACGATGCCCCGGCAGACGAGACACAGTCACAGACACAACGGTCCACAGCTTCAGGGTTTCTTTCGGGGCATCGGAGCGGCGACGGCCTCTCGCCATGCGCGTAGCTGACGGTGCAATTCTGCCGTCTTCTCGGGTTCGACGGCGGCGAGATTGTCTCGCTCCCCAATGTCCAGGGCCAGATTGTACAGCTCGATTTCACCTGTCTCGAAGAATTCGATGAGTTTGAACTCACCCGCCCGGACCGCTCCGGCAGGCGTCGTTCTCCAGGCACCCACTTCACTTCGGGCTGGAAGGTAACCGGGAAAGTGCCAGTAGAGAGGGGGCCGCCCTGATGGAGGCTCTCTCCCCCAGAGCAGATCTAAAAAACTCGTCCCATCGATTTCTAGCTGCAAGGGCTTTTTGATTTCCGCAAGCTCAAGAAGAGTTGGAAAGAAATCTGCTGATCCCACAGACACCGATTGGAGAGTTCCGGCAGCAACGATAGGCGGGAAGCGCACAACGAGCGGCACCCGGATCCCACCTTCGTAGAGCATTCCCTTCCCACCGCGTAACGGTCGATTGCTGGTCGTTTCCCAGGGATACATTTTCCCCTGCTCGGCGGCAAGGGGAACTTCCACGCCCGCATCCCCGTAACCACCCACTCCGCCATTGTCCGAGTAGAAGAAGACCACCGTCCGTTCGCGCAATTCGAGTTGGTCGATTGCTTCCAGAACTCTTCCTACCGCCTCGTCCAAGCTCTGAATCATGGCAGCATAGACCGGATTATGGTGGCCGCCGACGGCCTTCCTCGCTTCATACCTTGCAACCAGTTCCGGTCTGGCCTGAATCGGCGAGTGGACCGCATAAAAGGGGAGGTACAACAAAAAGGGGCGATCCCGATGGGATTGGAGGAAAGACACGGCCTCCGCAGCCAGTCGACCGGTCAGGTGCTCTCCTTCCGGACCATCGGCAAGCTGGGGATTGCGGTAGGGACTGAAGTACCCTCCGCGCGGACCTCCCGTCTGGTTCCCCGCGACGTTGACGTCGAAACCCTGGCTCGTCGGTCCCAGCGTATCTGTCCCCAGGTGCCATTTCCCCATGTGGGCTGTCACATACCCAGCCCCCTGGAAGAGCTCGGCGAAGGTGACCTCGTCGCTCGCAAGATCGGTCAGGTTTTCGGGAGGAATCATCTTTCTGAGCTCCTCCGGACCCCGGGCACCGCTTGCCACCGTATACACGCCAGTTCGCGGGCTGTAGCGTCCCGTCATCAATGCCGCCCGGGTGGGAGCGCAGTTGGGATTGGCATATGCATTCGTGAACTTCATGCCATCCCGAACCAGGGAATCGATGTTCGGAGTCTCATAATAGTCACTCCCATACGACCCCAGGTCGGTCCAACCCAGATCGTCGGCCACGATCAAAACGATGTTGGGCGGACGGGTCTCGGGCAGCTCCGGCGAAGAACATGCGACTGCACCAAGCAATATCAACACTAACCCTTGATCGAGTCTCACTTTGTCCTCCGGGTTCCTTATTTACGACGGTGGGCACAGGTCGCAAGCCAATGCTTCAAGTCTACAGTCGACAATCGAATGTCGAACTCCACACCACAACGGGCAACCCTTTCACAATTTGTGGGCTACCGGAAACTGCCGGATCACTTTCGAAAAGGAGGACACTCCCCCCGTTTACGCTGGGGCACGGACTACAACAGCGACACTGCACAATGCTTCTCTGTTGGGGAAACCCGTAATGTCGCGCATACACTTAAAAGATCTCTTCATTGGAATTGTAAATCGTGAATGTAACCTGTCCCTGCCGTCTTTCCAATATCGGGAAAAGGAGTCCTCCGGCGACGTTATGCTCGTCATAATCGCTCTCGCCACGAGCGATTCGCTCAGGCTCCAACTCAGGTTTGACGTGTTTGACAACGAGGGGAAGTCCAGAGGCATCCCTTTTGAGTGTTGCTTTTGTTATATCTTCAAATTCAAAAATGTACGTCCCTTCCCGCTGCAGTCGGTTTGATCCCTCTCTCCTTCCATTTGCGGAAAGTAGGATTCGATTCTTCACCTTAAACAAACTCGAGGCTCCCCAGTGGGCAAAGCCTTGCGTCCGTGCATCTCTATTGTCGTCCAAGGCTGCCCCCACATACGTCCACTTCTCTCCATTATTTTCAGATACGATGAGTACAATCCTCGCGTTACCCAACCCAGTGCCGTCGCCGTGTCCCCAGGCAACCAGGCTCATATACAGACGGTTGTCGTGAGAGAGAGTGCCTAGCTCCGTATAAACTCGCACGTTGGAAAGATCGGGATCTAGGCCGTTGAGGTCCACGCGGACATTATCATATGGTGCGGGTGGGTTTTTACCGGCATGAAAGAGCGCAACTTCGTCGGACCAGTTCCCTTCAGGATCAGATGCATATCTATAAGCGATCCAGGTATAGTCCAAACTGCGCTTCAATCGGGGTGAAAAAAAGTATCGATGGACAAAAACCTTCCATTCCTTGCCAGAATCCTCCGGGTCGTGGACAAGAGTGGAGACTTCGTATCTCCATATCCCCTTTTCTATTTCTCCAGTCTTCAGGGTTACCTCGTCATCATAAGCATCGAAGAGACTTTGGATATATGTCCAGGTCTTACCGTGATCCGTGGATTTCGCCAGATGAGTGCTAACCGATAATGCGTTCGACGCCCTGTCAACTGCGGAATAGGCCAGCCATCCGACATCTCCGGCTTGATCATATTCGACCGAGGGATCGAATATGCCCTGGCTATTCCTGATGGCGCCTTGAACCAGGAGTTGCTGAAGCCCTGAGTCACTCGGCGACGCTGCCTGCGACGGCGTCTGTTGCACAACGCGGTCTCCCTTCTCGAGCATACGCAGAACCTGATCAATGAGCGCTTCGGCTTCGTCGAGAGTTCCCTGTTTGATCTTGGCGCCGGCCTGCTTCATGAGCGTCACCATCGGCGCTGGATCGGAGCCCACTTGTGCTCGTTGCATGATGCCAGTCTTGGCACGGTCGGCCTTCTCTTTGATCCGTTGCAGCTGTGCGCTGGGCGTCGAGACATCAGTGTAGCCCGACAAATTTGCGGCGCTGGCAGCCACGACTGCCCAAACAACCCAGATCCGAATAGCTATGTGCATCATGACTCCTAAACACGAGTTTTCGATAGGGGGACACAGGTTCCGCCATACTACACTGTAGCTTCAGGTGCAGGCAACGCACTTGACCAAGCGGTCATGTCAAGCTGCTTGTGTAAAAAGGTCGAGGGTACGAGTTGGTCGTTGTTCCTTCCAATCGAGATTGAATCGATGGAAGATCGAGTAAATGATTCTGTCGACACTCTGGACATTAACAAAGCAAACCATCGGACGCGTTCTCCGTCGAACCTCAACGAAGCAGCGTTCGATGACGTTGGTGGTTCGTAGCTTCTTCCACAGAGGCCGTGGGAAGCTGTAAAAGGCCAGTAACTCAGGGAGATCCTTCTCCAATCGATTCACCATCTTCGGATAATCCTTGTGCCAGCAACGCTTCAGCCTCCTGAAAGCTGTCAGTGCATCCCGACGGCTATCGGCCTGGTAGATGGCCCGTGCATCCTGCTTGATCTGGTCTCGATCGCACTTTCGGACTGAATTGACGATGTTTCGCATCTTATGTGCCCAGCAGCGTTGGTGCTGAGCTCTCGGATAGATCGTTTCAATGGCCGCTGCCAGACCTGCACAGCCGTCGGTCACAATCAGCTCGAGGTTATCTCCCTCTATACCACGCCGGTACAGATCTCCTAAGAGTCCTTCCCAGGCAGCTTGACTCTCTCCACTGCTGCGCATAAATGCCAAAAGCTGCCGGCTACCATCCGCTCTCACCCCGTAGGCCACCAGCATCTGCACCCGTTTCCGCCCACTCGGACGTCTTACCCTCAGACTCACTCCGTCCAGAAACAGTGTCTTCCATTCGTCACTCAACCGAGCTCGGTGAAATCGCTGTACTGCTTCATCTAGCCCTTAGTCCAGCGTGATTTTTTGCATGAGGAGGAAGAAAAGCCCTGGAACGTGCGCCGTTACGGGATAAAATGCGTTTGATATATTTACAAGACATCCCGAAAGGAGCACATTCCAGGTGAATAAAAGAAACCACAGAATCCTCCTCCGAGACAAGCAAAATCTTACACGCCGGTTGGAAAGAAATCAGTTTGAGGACCGGTCCGATCCTATGTTCAAGGACTCCAACACCTACTACGAGATCGCCGAGAGAACGCGCGCCATCGGATCTGGTGGTATCGGAGCCATTCACAAGCTCGTGTGTAAGCTTGGATTGGACAAAGATATCAACAGAAACATCGTTTTGCTCAAGTACCACTTTCCTTACTGGGAATCCGATCATGTACTGAACATCGCATACAACGTCTTGTCGGGTGGAACCTGTCTCGAAGATATCGAGCGGTTGCGCCAGGATGAGACCTACATGAACGGACTGGGAGCCGAGAGGATTCCGGATCCCACGACGGCTGGAGATTTCCTCCGTCGTTTCGATGAGGATTGGATCTTCGGACTTCAGGAAACCATCAATGAAACCCGAACCAAGGTGTGGAAGTTGCAGGATGCTTCCTTCCGGAAGGAGGCCATCATCGACGTGGACGGGACCGTCGCCGGAACCTTGGGGGAATGCAAGGAAGGAATGGACATTGCCTACAACGGGATCTGGGGTTACGCACCGTTGATCGTGACCTTGGCCAATACGAATGAGGTCCTCTATCTGATGAATCGGCCGGGCAACCGTCCCTCTTCCGACGGAGCGGCCGAGTGGATGGACCGGGCAATCGATCTGGTGTCGTCGGTGTTTACGAAGGTCTGGCTTCGGGGCGACACGGATTTCTCGCTGACGAGAAACTTCGATCGCTGGGACGAGCGGGTTGGTTTTGTCTTTGGTTATGACGCCAAGCCGAACCTGGTCGGGATGGCCGATGCCCTGCCGGAGAGACAATGGAAACCGCTCGAGCGGCCTCCTCGTTATGAGGTCAAGAGCGAAGAACGGCGCCGTCCGGAAAACGTCAAAGAACAAGTAATCAAGGAGAGAGAATTCAAGAACATCCGCCTGCAGAGCGAGCAGGTCGCCGAGTTTGACTATCGTCCCGGACACTGTAAGAAAACCTATCGCATGGTTGTGGTTCGGAAGAACCTCACGATCGAAAAGGGGGAGCACCGGCTGTTTGATGAGGTCCGGTACTTCTTCTACATCACCAACGATCGGGAGATGACGATGGGAGAAGTGGTCCTTTTTGCCAACGATCGCTGCAACCAGGAAAACGTCATCGGTCAGCTCAAGAGTGGAGTGAACGCCTTGAGGATGCCTTCGGACAGTCTGGTATCGAACTGGGCCTACATGGTCATCGCATCGCTGGCGTGGAATCTGAAGGCCTGGTATGGCCTGGTGACGCAGGCGCCGACAGTACGTCGTGATATCTTGAGGATGGAGTTCAAACGCTTCCTGGTGAACTTTGTGCAAATACCCTGTCAGATTGTAAGAACCGGTCGTCGCCTCGTTTACAGGATATTGGCCTATAGCAAGCATCTCGAAACCTTTTTGGCGACGTTCGACTATATCAGGCAACTCAGGTTTACTTGAAGGCGCCTCGCCGGCGGGTGAGCCCGTACCCCCGGCGGAGCAAGAGTGGCGGGCGAAAGGAAGGGCATAACAGAGACAAACAAGATCAAGTGATCCAGACAACCAATGGAAGGTTTGTCTCTTGTGTTTCTCTTTGCTTTCCCTGTTACGCACAAGGAGCTGAAATCCACGAGATATTCGGAAAAGGCAAACGATTTTCCGAGCGAGCTCATACCTCGCTTATTTTGGGGCTAGCAGCACCGCGCCTAGCAACATGTGACGAACTCCGTCCGCGTTCTCCGCTCTTTCGGACGGACCCTCAGATGGTTGCGAGAGCCTCTTTTGGGGTTCTGAGGGAACGTCTTTGATCATCGCCGCTTTCTTTGATTGAGTTGCCCGATTAGGGCGAAAAAAAACCCACCCCTTTGGATATCGACGCACCGCAAAGATCATGGTAGCGCAAAACGACCGATGTCCCAACCGTGAGGGTACAGGCAACGACGTGGAGCGACAGACACATACGGAGCCTGCGCGTCGCTCTTGTGGGGCGCCGGCGAAAATGATTAACTGGCCCAGATGGCGACACCTTTTCGGCGAGAAATGCGACGCCGCACCGAGAGGCGCGAACGTTCGCCACAGGTTCGATGACGATGATGCCTTTGAGTTGCCGTGAATGCTGCGTACAGCAGCAGGGATGTTCCTCTCCGCTCAACAGACGGAGGTTTTCGCGAACGCGGCACTGCGCGTATTGCGCGCAAGTCCGACGAATCACAACGGGAGCCAGGAAAACAACGGGGGTCGCCGTGAGAACACTTGGACGTCTACTCTATCGAGCCGGACTCACCCTGATCTTTGGGTGGACATCCGTGGGCGCGGCCTTTGCGGATCCGCCCACCCTGAGCGTTCTTTCTCCCAACGCGGCGACGGCGGGTGGAGGCGACTTTACCTTGCTCGTCAACGGGTTGGACTTCACCTCAGACGCAGTCCTGCAGTGGAACGGAGACGCCAGATCCACGACTTTTGTCAGCGCGACGCAACTGACCGCTTCGATCGCTGCAGCCGATATTGCGGCGACCGGAATGGTGAACGTCACAGTCGTGATCGACCAGGACACCTCCGGTGCCTTGACGTTTACGATTACCAACGACCTGGTCCCCACCATCAACAATCTCGTTCCCAACTCGTTCGCGGCGGGCAGCGCCGGCGGCACACTAACTGTTATCGGCACCAATTTTGACGGAACCTCGGTCGTACACTGGAACGGAACAGCCAGGGTCACGTCTCTGTTCAGCCCCACAACTCTCGAAGCGACGATCTCTGGATTCGATCTCCTCGATCCCGGAACGGTGAACGTCACGGTGGTCCGGGCCTCGACCCTCCGGTCGAATACCTTCCCGTTCGAAATCACCGTGAGCGGGCCTCCCCCTGTGATCACCAGCATCAACCCCACGGTGGCCGTAGCCGGCAGCCCAACATTTTCATTGTCGGTCAGCGGCCGAAACTTCAGCGAGACCTCTGTCGTGCGGTGGGACGGATTCGGTCGGGAAACCGCATTCGTGGACAATACAACGCTGAGCGCGACCATTCTCGCCAGCGATATCGCGTTGCCTGGAGTCGTTTTGGTTACCGTGTTCGAGACGGCGCCCGGGGGCAACGAATCGAACGAGGTGACGTTCGTTATCAATCCGTTTGCAACCGTCTACTTCGCGCAGGTTGTCGTGGGAGGCGGGTTTACCACGGTGTTCACCCTGGTCAACACCGGAATCGGCACTGCAACCGGAAACCTTGTCCTCACCGATAAGCTGGGAGCGCCCCTGTCGGTCGATCTCACAGAGGTAACTACGTTTCCAGAAGAACCCAGCGAAAGTCGCGGCGCCATCGGTTCCTCTTTTCCGATCGAGTTGAGCGCGGGCGCCACAAAGGTGTACACAACCACGGCAGCAATCGGAAACGGCTCGGCCCAAACGGGGTGGGGTCGAGTTGAAAGTCGCGATGGGTTTGTCAGTGGCGTCTCGACCTTCAAATTCCGTCAAAATGGGGCCCTGCGGACTCTCGCAGGGGTTCTCGGGAGCTCACCGCTGATAGCCGCCACCATTCCCGTTGACAGCAGCGAGGAGGACATGCGATTTGTTGGCTTCGCATTGGCCAACATCAATTCCGATGACATGAACGTTCAGCTGATTCTGCTCGATGAAGACGGCGTAGGCGTCGGAATCATCAATCCGGCAGCACTCAATCCCCTTCCAGCAGGTCATCAGATAAGCATGTTCGTTCATGAGCTCTTCCCTAGCCAATTGACTTTCACGGGAAGCCTCGTGCTCATCACACAGCCGCCGAAAAACTTCGTGGTCGTCGCGTTGCTACAGGAAGAAGGGCTGTTGACAGTAACCCCGGTGATCGATGATCCTCCGCCCCTCGGACCTGCCCAAGCTTCGAGCCGCTGAACTTTTCGCCGCCAACCCAATCTGCTAACGGCAAAGGAGAGACCACGTGAAGAACCCACGGCAGGATACAGTCGAAGGGCTGACAAGGCGCGAGCTCATCCACGCTGCGTCCGCGATAACGCTGGGTGTGTTCGCCGGCTGCCGTCCCCAAGACCAGCCGACCGCGTCTCGCGAGCATGCTTCATTGCCCACGGATCTCTGGCGTGCCAGCGCCACGCGGCTGGCCGATGCCATTCGCCAAGGTGAGATTTCGAGCCAGGACGTAGTCGAAGCCCACCTGCAACGCATCGAGTCGGTCAACGACAAGGTCCGCGCGATAGTACGGGTGCTGGCTGACGAAGCGCGCGAATCGGCCAGGTTGGCGGACGCTGCGGTCGCGGCCGGCAAGCCTCTTGGTGCTCTTCACGGAGTTCCTTTCACGATCAAGGAGAACATCGACCTCTTGGGGCACCCCACGACGATGGGAGTCCCGGCGCTTTCGGAAGCGATGCCGGAAAGAGATGCGCCCGTGGTGGAACGAATGAAAATCGCGGGAGCGATTCCGTTGGGGCGCACGAACTTGCCCGATTTCGGTCTACGTGCCGCCACGGAAAGCTATCTTCACGGCCGGACCTTCAATCCATGGAACCGCGCCCGAAACGTGGGAGGGTCCAGCGGGGGGGAGGCAGCCGCCCTGGCCACCGGCATGTCGCCGATCGGACTTGGTAACGACATCGGCGGCTCCTTGCGAAATCCCGCCCACTGCAGCGGAATCGCGTCACTCAAACCGTCACTCGGCCGGATACCGAGTGCCGGCGGCAGCAAAGGGGCCTTGCTCGCCTCACAGCTGATGGGCGTCCAGGGGCCGATGGCCCGTCACGTCCGAGATTTGAAAGCAGCCTATGAAATTCTGTCGGGCCCACACGTGAGAGATCCTTGGTCCATGCCGGTTCCGCTGCGGCTGGAACAACCCCAGAGCCCGATCCAAGTGGCGCTGGTTCCCAACCCGGCCGGAGGCGAAACGCACCCATCGATCGCAGCAGGTGTGCGCAAGGCCGGTGATACCCTGCAAAAAGCAGGCTATGCGGTCACCGAGATCGAACCGCCACAGATTCCCGAGGTCGCCGATGTCTGGGGAAGCTTCATCGCTACGGACTTCTCGGTGGCGCAATCGGAGATCGTGAAGATGATGTCGAAGGATGCGGCTCGTTTCTTGAGCTGGGGGTTGGAGATTCTCAAGCCGGCGGACGTCGCTGGTTTTTCACACACCTTGGCACGGCGCCACGCGATAGCGGCGGCTTGGCAGGACTTCCATAGCCGGTTTCCCCTGATCGTCGGTCCCATCTTCAGCCAGCCTCCTTTTGAGGTCGGATACGACATCGGCTCCAAGGAGCAGGCAGCGGACGTGATCCGCCAGCTTCGGTTCGTCGTCTGCGCCAACCTTCTTGGTCTCCCGGCTGCGGTGGTGCCGGTCGGTATCGACCAGGGACTGCCGCTGGCAGTCGAAATAGTGGGTGATCGTTATCGGGAAGACCTCTGCCTGGATGCGGCGCAGGTCATCGAAGATACTCTGGGTACGATCACACCAATCGATCCAGTGTGAACAGCCCAGATTCCACGGGGGAGGTTTCGGGTCGGTTATAGGAGGTCTGATTCGTGCTCGGCTGATGACTTCCGTCGCCGTCTCCAGCGGTAGCCGGCCACGCCCGCAAAGCCGGCACTGAGAAGAAAAATTGTGGCCGGTTCCGGGATTGCCGCAGACCCCGGCAGGAAAGCGTGATCTGAGCCGAATTCCACGTAGGAACCGCTGTTGAGGAAGCTCAAGCCGCCCAGCGGATCGTCCAGATACAGGGTCACGTCCACGCCGTCCTGTATATATTTCTTGTTCCCGAATCCTGTGCTGCCAGGTGCCACGAGCCCGAAGTTCAACCCGCCCCGCAGGCCGGTCTGACCACTGAACCTCGTGACCGCAGAACCTCCTGCCCTGTGGGACGTTATCACGTTCAGTGCCCCTGGAATGACGCCCGGTCCGAAGTTTCCTACGCCGGTATTCGAAAACCCGTATTTGCGGTTGAGATTCCCGGAAAAGCTGTGGGGCTGCCAACTCGATCCGCTCCGACGGACGACGTTGGAGCCTCCGTAGAGACTGATGAAACCGCCGCTTATGGACGATGCGCCCAAGTTCAAACCGATCGATGAGAGAACCATATTGGCACTGCCGTTGACACCTCCAAAGGGAGCCGTCGATATGTTGGTCAATACCATGTTCAACGTGGTGGGGTTCACAAGGGTGAAAATGGCAGTGGCGCCGAGGCCTTCGTTGTCGCCAGTACCGAGATAATTGATCGTAATCGGATCCGCGGTAGCGGTCGGGAGCCCTAGAGTTCCCAGCAACCCCGTGACTAAGATAGCAACTCCGGCTCGCTTCATATTGTTTCCCCTACTTAACTACAAATGTTTCAGCATTCTGCGGGGATTCATGCCTCCAAGGAAGCGTGAATTCGCCTGACACTCTTATCGGCCGACAAGTTGAAGAAAATAAGCCAGAACGCCAAACCTGACCACCAAGGGCGGGCACCGGGTAATCTGGCGCTGAGCTGACCCTACAGGAATTCTAGGGCGACTTCCTGCAGCCTGGCGGGGTCGTCAACGATACAGCGATCAGGGAGTAATCGGCTGCGGTGTACCGACGCCCGGGTGAAGTCATTGGTCACGACAATGCATCTCGTTCCCGCCGCCAATGCCGCGGTCACACCGGCTACGGAGTCTTCAATTACCAGAGAATGCGCCGGTAGCACACCCATCCGTTTCATCACGAGCTCATAAATCTCCGGATCAGGTTTAGCTCTCACCACGTCATCGCGTGTGGCTACAGAATCCAGCAGGTCCGAGAGATCAAGCGTCTCCAGGACACGTTGGGCCTGGGGTCTGTGCGACATGGTCGCAAGACCCGTACCGCATCCATGCTGGCGAGCATACCTCAGAAGGGCGACGTTAAAGGGACACAAGTGATCAAACAGGATCTGAGCATCAGCCAGCAGTGCTTCGTAAATCTGAAGTCGCACCTGGACGAATACTTGCCAGGGCGCGTTGGTCGCCGGAACGTCACTAGTTGGCAAACGACCCGCGATCGCGCGACTCAGTCCAAACTCGGCGGTGAGGCGCTCGGCCACTTCCTGCCGGGACAAGCCGACAACTTTCTTGAACGCCTCAATGCCCTCGGACTCCGTGATGCAGCCGGGGCAGAGCTCGATTGCCGCGCGGGCATAAGACAGTGCCTTGAGGCTCTCGGTCTGAACTAGCGTTCCATCCAAATCGAATATCACGTTACGGCTTCGATCATCGGAAGCGCCATTCTTGTCGAGCGAACTCGACTCTCCCGTGGACCGGTCAAGGTTGCTAGTCATCTACAAACCGAAGACGGAGATAGTCCATACCGGTGTCATCGAGTCGAGTCGATTTAACCATGGCGCGGGGACAGATCCGAGGTTCCACCCGTCGGTGATTGGTCTGAAGCAAATCATCGCCCCGACCCAAGCGGCCCCCGCAACTCAGCCAGGGCGCGCTCAGCTGACTGGAAAAACTCCTGCTTTTGAGCTTCGGACAGAAACAGCAATCCTGCGCCCTTGTAGTAGTCCAACTCAGCCGCCCATCGCCGCGCCAAAGCCTTCCTTGTCGCATCAATCACAACGGGCTTCCCTTCTCTGATCGCATAGACAGGATTGGTGTGCGCCTGAATGACGGGCTCCCCTTCGGCTTTTTGTGCCACAACGTGCGCGGCCACCCAGCAGCTCTCACGTTCATCGAGGTTGATCGAAAGCTCGAGCGTCGTCCGGACGCCATTCCCTGCGACCGATGCAACCGTTTCACCGTTTCGAATAATCGAGAGCCGCTCGAGCGGGCGATAGAATCGTGCGGTGGCCGAGGCGGTTGAGTCATCATCGCTCAGTGTGACATCCACCAGCGGTCCGTTGGTCAGTATCAGATCACCACCGCGCACGCCGGCCGCCCACGAATCGTAGGATGTTTCTGGAGGCTTTGTTCGCGCCCGAGAATCCTTTCTCACGAGCGTCCGTTCCGGACCAAGGAGCGGCAGCCAGCGCGGCCATTCCTTCCTGCGGTTGAGCGGAACGGGAAAATCACTACCGGCGACTCCACGGACCCGCAGCCCGGCGTTGAGTAGCTCGTACCATTCCTTGGTTCTCATCACCTCGAACTGGAACACCTCGACAAAATCGATGTTTCCGAGGACAAGATCCATGAGAAGCGTGGAATGTTCCATGCCGCCATTGAAATGGGCGTAGCCCACGGTGGCACCGAGCGCTCGACCCCTTCGGAAAAGCACCGCCGGATAGGGATAGGCCTCAGCAGAATTGGCGTACGTTTCACCAATGCTGAGCGGGCGGATCATCTCCCGGCCGCCCAGCAAGTTGAGATGGCCGTAGAAGGCGCTCCGAGACTCTTGACCGGAGCGAATCGAGTAACCCGCCCGCTGGGCCTCGCCCTCTCGTCCAAAAGCATACTGGACGGCGGCATCCATTTGGCGCTGCAACTGGAGAAAGTTGCCCACCTGGAGGTCTTCTGCTTCGAGCCAGCGAAGAAACACGTCGTTGTCCGCACGCGAGCGTGTAATGTGGATATGATCGTCGCCCGAAATCCACTCATCCCGGGCGGAGCCAGCCCAGTTCTTCATCGGCAACACGATCCTGCCAGTCTCTCCGGTGCGAAGCTCGAACTCTTCTATGTGAGGAACGTAGAAAAAGCCGCGGTACGCCTCTATGCGGTACTTGCCGGCCGGCAAGTCGAACGAGGCTTGGCCCTTGAGAAGGATGAAATGAGACCGGTCGTTGCAGGTAACTTCCAGGGTCTCGGGATCGTCCGTCCTGCTCCACAACCGTTCGCGATAGAACAGATCCACACGGAGCGGGAGCATCGCTCCAACAGGACCAAGCCGAAAGGGACGATCGTCCTTGAATAGGTACACGCGGGCCGGCAGGAGCGGCTCAGTTCTGAGCTCGAGTCTGGCCAGCAGCTCGGTGGATCCCGAATCACGAAACTGGGCCCACAGTACCACGAGCGAAAACGGAAGTATCAGCAACACGCGACGGAGCCACACGAATGAGCACCTTTCGAATGGATCACGATTCTAGAGAGCCTCTTAAGTAACTGCTCGCGGATCTCCTGCTATGAGTGTAACTTAGCAAATCGTCAAAAACCACGTTTTTTCACGGTGCGCTGCGCAGTTACGTTCCCAAGCGACTGGCGCGTTGCGCCAGTCAGCGCTGAAAGGGAAACGCAACACCAGTCCCAGCTCATCTTGCTGCGTGTGGATTGCCTCGCCTCGGTGAAATCATGGGATCGGCCCGAGCGCCGTGCGGATCAAGTTCCGCTCATCGTCGAACCAGTCCGCGTAGGCAGTCCCTGGCGCAAATTCGTCGTGGGCGTCAGACAGGAGCTACCGGAGGCGTTGTTGGAGTTCCGTCCGGACGTCAGCGTATTCCTCGTTGTGGATCTGATTCGTTTGTTGGTAGCGATCCTCCGGATTGTCATAGAGCTCCTGACGGCCGTCGATCCATTCGACATAGGTGTACCGCTGCGTTCGGACACCACGCCATTCGGGCCAGATAGTCTGCGAATCAAAGAAGGCGAAATGAGACGCGTAGTTCGCGATGAGCACGCCTTCGTGATCCATCGATGGATCGTCGAAGATTGAAGGGGTCAAGTCCCGTCCATCGAGATCGGACGGGATCGGCAGTCCTGCCAGGCTGGAGAGTGTGGGAAAGTGGTCCATCGGGGTGTGGACGGTGTCGACTCGCCGTCCGGAAGGGATCTTCCCCTTCCAGCGCATGATCACGGGCACGTCGATGGATTCGGCATACGGTACCAGTTTAGCCGTTCGGCCATGGCTCCCCAGCATTTCCCCGTGATCGGAGGTTACGACTACGATCGTGTTTTCCGAAAGTCCGGATCGGTCCAGAAAGTCGAGCAGACGCCCCACATTGTCATCTGCGTTTTTCGCCATCGCATAGTACGTCCTTGGTGCCAGGGGATCTTTTCGAAACGGATGGTCGATGGGGACATTCGGACTCCATTGCAGGGTTTCGGGCACCCCTTCCATATATCCTGTCGGAACGGACTCTAGTTCGAATGGAGGGTGAGGAGGGTGAGGCATGAGCATGAGGAAGAACGGGCGTTTCCCTTGCTGCTCGGATTCAATGAAAGAAATCGCTTGATCGAAGATGATATCGGTTTCGAAACCTTCCGGGCGGATCTTTTCCGGGGTATCCCGGTAGAAAAAATAGTCGTTGAACGAACTGTGAAAGTTATAGGCCTCCCAGTGATCATAGCCCATGCGTTGCGGACCCGGAGGAACGAATTCTGCGTGTGGATTATCCCGCCGAAAGTCGGCCATGTTTTTGCGGACCTGCCTCAATCGCTCCTGCGCGACGGTTTCGGAATCGTCTTCCAGGAAGATGTGTTTTCCAGCAGTTTTCTTGTCACTGGCGGTCAGGTGCCACTTGCCCATGAATCCGGTCCGGTATCCGGCTTCTCGAAACACGTGAGCGATCCCTCGCTCGGCGGGATTCATCTCGAGCCAAGTGATCACTAGCCCGGTATGGGTCGGATAACGCGCCGTCTGGACCATCCCGCGGAAAGGGGTACACAGGGGTGTCGGCGAGACCGCATTGGCAAAGACCACTCCTTCCTCCCCCATGCGGTCCAGATGGGGGGTGCTCAGGTTTGGATTCCCCCCATAAGCTCCGGACAGATCCGCGCGAAACTGGTCGAATGCAATGAAAATAACGTTGGGCCGGGCAGTAGAGGAATCGGTAGCCTCTTGGGAACTCGTACACCCCGACGAGACCAGCCACAGGGCCAGCAGGGCGGCTAGGCATCGTTGTGACGACTTCGACGGTTGCGACGGCGGCCCAGACCCAAAACGGCCTGATTGCGGTAAGGCAAACATGAGATTCTCCTCCAAATCGGCTATTCTAGCCTGATCCACTAGCCAAGCGGTGGAATCTTCGGCCTCGCAGCCCGGCTCGTCTCTCTGTGTTCACCACCCCGTGTTCACCACCCCGCGTGCCGGCAATATCTCCTATAGGCGACGTATGCCGGTACCCCAAGGGCGATGATAGCGAGTCCCATGCGCGCCTCCAGTGGATTCGTCCAGTAGACCTGTCCAATAAACCAGATGTAAACCACAACGAACAGCAGTGGGACTAGCGGATAACCCGGGGTCTTGAACGGACGCTCTGCATCGGGTCGACGAAAGCGCAGCACGACTACCGCTAACGCCACGAGCATATAAAAGATGCTGGCGGCAAAAATCACAAAGTTGGTAAGCAGAGAAAATATCGAATCGCCTCGCAGGCTTTTCACGATCTTCGGTAGCAGCGACTCGGGCTGGTCGGTTTGTGCAGCTGGTGACATTGACGACAGCTCGATACTGCTGGCGGCCGAGACGGTGCCGTCGGCAACGAAACGCTTCGCCACTGCCACACCCAAGACCAACAAGATGGACATCGTCGCCATCAACAGAATGGATGCAGCGGGAGTTCCATAGTTCCCGTGCACCCTACCCAGCGATCGGAAAAACGCGCCATCGCGCCCCATCGCGAAGGTAATCCGTGGAGCCTGCAACAGATTCGTGTTGATGGCACCAAAGGTACTGCACATGATCACGGCGGACATTGCCGCCATCCCGGTCTGTCCGAGCAGCTTCCCCAGCATTTCTTCCGCGGCGTGGTCCCCTGCAGCCGCCATCTCCCCCATCGAGAGCACCCCGTGATAAGCAATATTGGCACCCACGTATAGCGCCACCAGAATCGCTGTGCCGCGTATCAGACCCGCCGGAACGTTGCGTTGCGGATCGCGAATCTCTTCTGCCAATGGGGTCACACCGCGCCAACCGTTGTAAGCCCACATTACAGCGAGCAAGACGACACCAATCTGACCCGCAACGCTTGGTTCGCGCGGCTCGACGGTACTCGAGTAGTTGGACAGCGCGACAGCCGTATCGACAAACGGCATCAGCAAAAAGGGAGAGGCCGCAACCAGGGACAGGAAACCCGCTTTGACTATCGTGAACATCATCTGCAACCGCCCGCCCCAGATCACGCCAATTACGTTGACCCAGGCTATGAAAGCAATCAGTCCAACGGCGAGGGCGACTTCCCCCAGCGCTGAGTGCGTCCATTGCGCCGTATGATTGAGCGACCCGGCAAAGGCCACGGCCAAGGCGCCAATAGAAGCTGGTTTACCGAACAGGACCTCGTTCCACCCGTACAGGAACCCCACGGGCCGGCCGTAAGCCTCGCGCAGGTATACGTACGGGCCACCCGCCTGGGGCAGCATGGCGGCCAGGTCAGCAAAGCAAAGCCCTCCCAGGACGATGAGCACACCACCCGCAATCCACACCGAAAGGATCAAACCGAAGTCGCCGCTCTCGGCTGCAATAGTGCCCGGCTTCAGGAAGATTCCAGAACCGATGACGTTGCCGACGACCACCGCGACCGCGATTCGCGGACCAAGCACGCGGAGCAAATTGGGGCTTGTCGCGACAGTGTTCTTATTCACAATGGATACACCTAGACCCAAAATAAGCGAGGTATGAGCTCGCTCGGAAAATCGTTTGCCTTTTCCGAATATCTCGTGGATTTCAGCTCCTTGTGCGTAACAGGGAAAGCAAAGAGAAACACAAGAGACAAACCTTCCATTGGTTGTCTGGATCACTTGATCTTGTTTGTCTCTGTTATGCCCTTCCTTTCGCCCGCCACTCTTGCTCCGCCGGGGGTACGGGCTCACCCGCCGGCGAGGCGCCTTCAAGTAAACCTGAGTTGCCTGATATAGTCGAACGTCGCCAAAAAGGTTTCGAGATGCTTGCTATAGGCCAATATCCTGTAAACGAGGCGACGACCGGTTCTTACAATCTGACAGGGTATTTGCACAAAGTTCACCAGGAAGCGTTTGAACTCCATCCTCAAGATATCACGACGTACTGTCGGCGCCTGCGTCACCAGGCCATACCAGGCCTTCAGATTCCACGCCAGCGATGCGATGACCATGTAGGCCCAGTTCGATACCAGACTGTCCGAAGGCATCCTCAAGGCGTTCACTCCACTCTTGAGCTGACCGATGACGTTTTCCTGGTTGCAGCGATCGTTGGCAAAAAGGACCACTTCTCCCATCGTCATCTCCCGATCGTTGGTGATGTAGAAGAAGTACCGGACCTCATCAAACAGCCGGTGCTCCCCCTTTTCGATCGTGAGGTTCTTCCGAACCACAACCATGCGATAGGTTTTCTTACAGTGTCCGGGACGATAGTCAAACTCGGCGACCTGCTCGCTCTGCAGGCGGATGTTCTTGAATTCTCTCTCCTTGATTACTTGTTCTTTGACGTTTTCCGGACGGCGCCGTTCTTCGCTCTTGACCTCATAACGAGGAGGCCGCTCGAGCGGTTTCCATTGTCTCTCCGGCAGGGCATCGGCCATCCCGACCAGGTTCGGCTTGGCGTCATAACCAAAGACAAAACCAACCCGCTCGTCCCAGCGATCGAAGTTTCTCGTCAGCGAGAAATCCGTGTCGCCCCGAAGCCAGACCTTCGTAAACACCGACGACACCAGATCGATTGCCCGGTCCATCCACTCGGCCGCTCCGTCGGAAGAGGGACGGTTGCCCGGCCGATTCATCAGATAGAGGACCTCATTCGTATTGGCCAAGGTCACGATCAACGGTGCGTAACCCCAGATCCCGTTGTAGGCAATGTCCATTCCTTCCTTGCATTCCCCCAAGGTTCCGGCGACGGTCCCGTCCACGTCGATGATGGCCTCCTTCCGGAAGGAAGCATCCTGCAACTTCCACACCTTGGTTCGGGTTTCATTGATGGTTTCCTGAAGTCCGAAGATCCAATCCTCATCGAAACGACGGAGGAAATCTCCAGCCGTCGTGGAATCCGGAATCCTCTCGGCTCCCAGTCCGTTCATGTAGGTCTCATCCTGGCGCAACCGCTCGATATCTTCGAGACAGGTTCCACCCGACAAGACGTTGTATGCGATGTTCAGTACATGATCGGATTCCCAGTAAGGAAAGTGGTACTTGAGCAAAACGATGTTTCTGTTGATATCTTTGTCCAATCCAAGCTTACACACGAGCTTGTGAATGGCTCCGATACCACCAGATCCGATGGCGCGCGTTCTCTCGGCGATCTCGTAGTAGGTGTTGGAGTCCTTGAACATAGGATCGGACCGGTCCTCAAACTGATTTCTTTCCAACCGGCGTGTAAGATTTTGCTTGTCTCGGAGGAGGATTCTGTGGTTTCTTTTATTCACCTGGAATGTGCTCCTTTCGGGATGTCTTGTAAATATATCAAACGCATTTTATCCCGTAACGGCGCACGTTCCAGGGCTTTTCTTCCTCCTCATGCAAAAAATCACGCTGGACTAAGGCCTAGATTGAGCTTTCGGAATTGAAGTTTTGCAGAGCTTTCGGCGCCATCTTCGGCCCCTAACCGTATACCAAATCTTCAGCCGGGTCGATCCAAGACCGAAATATAGAGAAGATCTCTCCAATACATTGAGCTAAGATAGAACTCACAGACGCGGTACAGAATCGATGACACCTAAACGCCAAGGCTTTCCCGAACACGGAACTCCCTGGGAGCAACTGGACTCAGAGTTGACCCGCATGAAAGAAGAAGACCCCGGCGATGTCCGGGGTCGACTCTCTGTCTACGGCTTTAAAGGCTCACCGGAAATCCAGGAAGTAGTGCAAAAAGCCTACCTGAAGTATTTCAGGTACAACGGGAACCTTTCATCCATCTTTCCGAGCCTGAGTCGGATGGAGAACGAGATCAAGGAGATGGTGCTGGATTTGTTCAACGGAACCGAGGAAGGTGCCGTCAATCTAACTTCCGGGGGGTCCGAAAGCATCTATTGCGGATTACACGCAGCCCGGAACCGCACACGAGAAACACGCCCCGAAGTAAAAGAACCGGAGGTCCTTGCGCCTTATTCCGTACATCCCGCCTTCACGAAAGGATGTGAGCTACTCGGTCTCAAGCTCGTGCGCTTGGCGCTCGGAGACGACTACCGGGCGGATGTAAAGCGAATGGCCTCGTCCATCACGCCCAATACGATCGCCCTGGTAGGCTCCGCCCCCTGCTGGCCATACGGGCTCTTCGATCCGATTGAGGACATGGCCGCCCTTGCCGAGGAGCGTCAACTGTGGATGCATGTCGACGCGTGCGTCGGCGGATACCTCACACCCTTCGTGCAGCAGCTCGGAGTGCCGATTCCACGCTCTGACCTATCCACGCCGGGCGTGCAATCGATCTCAGCGGACTTGCACAAGTTCGGGTACGCGGCGAAGCCTTGCTCCACGATAATCTGGCGTTCCGCAGAGCTGCAGCGATTCCACTATCACAAAGTAGAGGACTGGCCGAGTCGCCCTTACCTCGCGGAGGCGCTCATCGGATCTCGACCCGGCGCCGCCGTTGCGTCCGCGTGGGCGGTCATGAAGTTCCTTGGCAACGATGGCTATCTCGATATCGCCCGGAAGTATCTTGCCGTGAAAGATAAACTCATAGAGGGAATCCGCCGAATCGGTGTCTATGACATTTGGCCGTGCGAGCTAGCGGTTCAGACGTTCGGCTCAAAGCGGGTGTCGTTGGAGAAAGTGGTGGCGGGAATGAAGGCCAAGGGATGGCTTCTTATGGGAACCCGCGAGCCTCCGCTCATTCTGTTGAGTATCGATGCGGTATCGGACGAAGTAATCGAGTTGTTCCTCAAAGAACTGAAAGAAGTAACGAATCAGGTGCTGTCAGGAACCCTGACGGACGAAGGCGAATTTTCTTATAACTGAGGCCACACTTCACCCGTGGTCCGATGCTCTGGTTGTCCGGACGAAAACAATTGGACAAGACGGGCGGAAAACGGCAACAATAGAGTACATCGGGTGACGCCTGCATCGAAACCTGAAGCCAACAAGGTACCGGGATGAATAAACAAATCCTGGGGATATTCCTCGTTTTTCTTTGTGCCACAACTGTAAATGGATCCGGAGACTTCTGGGAACAAAAGGAGTGTGACGACTGGAGCCCGGATGAGATCATCCAAATGCTCAACAAGTCTCCGTGGGCTCGTGGCGTGGAGATCTCGCTCGGTGGACTCCGGTTCAGCCGCGGTCGTTCTGGTTTTGGAGGCGGTGGATCAGGCGGCAGGCCGGATGGAGTCGGGCGATTGCCTGGAGGCGCGGGCGGAAGACCGCGGCGGGCGCCTCGTCCACCGCTGAAACTGATTATCCGGTGGTACTCGGCACTCCCGATCAAGCAGGCCCTGACGAAAGCCAAATCCGGACCGACCGAGACCGTCACCCCCCCCGAGTTCCTCGAGCATGATGACAGTCATTTCGTCGTGGGCGTTTCCGGATTTCCAGCGCGCATGTTCCGCTACCGTTCGGATCGACGCGGTGTCTCCGAACGCTTGCGGTCAGAGTCGCTTCTGAAGGTAAGAGATCAGGCTCCGATACAGGCTCACGAGATCAAGATCAGCAAGGATCGGGCCCTGGAGCTCGACGCTCGGACCGGTCAGGCAGGGGTCGAGCTTTTCGTCCACTTTCCGCGACCGGAGGAGCCGGCCATCGACCTCGAAAACCGAGACATCGAGTTCGTCATGAAACTGGGGAACCTCTCCATCAAAAGGAAGTTCAAACTCAAGGACATGATCTACAAGGGACAACTCGAACTCTAGACAGACAACCGAGTCAAAACCATCCCATCATGGAACAGTCGATTAGATCGAGCCCCAGATGCACCAGCAACCCGATCGCAAGAATTCGGGTCTTCGGCAATAGCACCAATCTGCAGTAAACAGCACCTGCCCACCCGGTGTGTAGGAAATGAAAGCCGATGCTACACCGGTCCGGGTCGTAAACAGGTGCCGCCCACAAGTGATCCACATCGATGACCATGGCCGAACAGAGGAGCAGAAAGACCTTCCATCGCTCTTTCCTGAAAGCGAACCTCGCCATCAGACCTGGAACGAGAAAGTGAAGCACGATATGAAGGAGCGGACGGGTCAATTCTACACCCCGGGGTCCGTGCAAGAGTTGCCCGGCCCTGGAAATAGTTTAACGGGCCTCTGCCCGCCGGACGGAAGCGTTCAAGTCCTCGGGGAGTCTTCGGCCAGCCAGGATGAAGCAGACCGCCGCCAGTACGTTGCCTCCCAGTACCGTCAGAATGGAGTAACGTACGGCTTCATCTCCAAGGTGGTTGAACACGTGGTCGTTGAGTAGTCCTACCGTCTGCGGCCCCATACCTAGACCGACAATGTTCAAGACAAAGAAGAGGAGCGCCGAGGAAAGCGCCCGCATTCTCAACGTGACCAGCCGGTGGCTGATCGCGATGATCGGGCCCAGAAACATCGTCCAAAGGATCACGGCAGGCAAATAGCAAAACAGTGCAAACAGCCGATTTGGAAGCAGAAGGAACAAAACGATGAATGGAATGGACAGCGTGCTCGCAAACGCCGGCACCCAAACATACCAACGCATGTCCCGTACAACCAGGCGATCGGTTATCACACCCCCCAGAATAAAACCGATGGTTCCGGCAACGCCGGCCATGATTCCAATCCATGTTCCGATCTCCCCGCTGCCCATTCCATGCACACGGCCCAAGAACGCTGGCACCCAGGCATCGAACCCGTAAGAGGCAAAGGCCGTGAGTCCCCCTCCTAGGGAGTAGTAGCAGAACGAACGCAGGGAGAAGAGAAAACGGGCCACCTCGCGAAGAGGATAACTTCTGGCATCCACCGGCCCTCTTTCTGAGTACCCTCTCGGCGGTTCCCTGATTCCGAATCGAACGACAAGCGCCATCAACAGTCCAGGAAGTCCGACAACCAGGAACGCAACTCTCCAGTTGAAGAGCTCGTTGATCCAACCGCCCGCCAACATGCCGATCATGACTCCAACGGTCATTCCGGAGTTGTAGATCGAAAGCGCCGTCGTCCGGCGCTCGATGGGGAAATAGTCTGAAATCAGCGAGTGAGCCGGGGGGCTTCCGGCTGCCTCGCCGATTCCGACACCGATGCGGGCCAGCGCCAAGTGGACGAAGCTTTGGGCCGCCCCGGAAACGGCGGTCATCGCGCTCCAAACCGTGAGGCCCACCGCGATGACGGTGCGGCGTGCACCATGATCGGCCCAGCGGGCGATGGGAATGCCGGCAAACGTGTAGAAGAGAGCAAAAGCAAAACCAGTGAGGAATCCCATCGCGGTGTCGGATATCCCGAGATCCTCCTTTATCGGATCGAGCAGGACGATCAGGATATAGCGGTCAATGAAGTTGAAGATATAGACGCAGAACAGGACACCGAGAACATAGTTGGCGTATCTCTTGGAGACCTGAAACTCTCCATCCTGAGGCCGTTGCAAGTCTGTTTCGCTAGACATCACGGTCCCGCTCGCTCCTGTTGTCTCTGGGCATGTGCTTCACTCCGTTCCTCCAGCGCGGCAAAGATCAAAGTCCTCTCTGGCACAAAATGTACTCGGATACCGGTGGGCTGTGGGAACATACACCAAAATTGGGGGGTCACAGCTTGAAAATTTCATTTTTGCTTCTCTAGAGGGAACAAAATGATGTATCGAGGACCACGGAAAATCCTCTAGTAGCTGGACCAACCATGTTCGCGACTAACCAAAGAAGCCAGCCAAACCTTAAAGCTGCGACTCCCCGACCTTCTCAGGCAACAATGTCTGTTCGGTTTCAGCGTTGGCCTCGATGTCGTCCCAGTCCCAATACTGCGGAATGGTTTCCACGTCGGACCACATCTTGGTCTGATCCGCGAAATGCGGGCTGGCCGGGTGTCCGGACGCGCCGAGGGGAACGATCCAGCGAGACTGGCGCCAATCGCTCGGATCATGAATATAGCGATTGACCGACATCCCCACGAGCACGAAACGATCGGTCACGGAGAAGGCGCCTTGCTGCGGCGTGTCAGAATCCCCGCCCGCTGGTACCGTAGGGGGATCGAGCAGCTTCGCCAGTTCCGGAAACGCGTGCGAGAGCGGGTGTCGCGGACGCGTGTGGTGGATGTCGCCCCACTTCCAGTTGTCCATGTCCTTACCACAGCGCTTCGTCAATTCGTCAAGCGCTTCGCTAAGTGCTCTCCTGACTAACTCCGGCCATGTTTTTCCGGGCCGCAAGAATGTGTCGTCATTTTGGTCCATGGCCATAACGGCGCGAAAGATGATCTGATTGGCATGCGCGGGTGCGGCACTTCCGACAATTCCTCCCAGGGCTTCGGAAGCCAATGGCCCGAAGGCCGTTTCGATCAACTCTACAAACAGATGCGTGCGCATCACTGCATAGATGGCGGCGTCGGTCGACTCTCGATCCATACGACAATTCCATCGTGAGAAACGTTGACAGGCCTGGGCCAGGCGAGGCTCGGATGGCTGGAGCTCTCGGATGATCTGCTGAACGATCTGAGCCGGAATCGACGTACGATCGGCGTGGACTGCAGCCATGTCTTTCACTCGGGCAGTGCCCATAGGCAATTCTTGAAGCCTCCGGGTCACCCGGCGAGCCCGAAAATCCGAGCCGAAATAGGTATTGATATAGTAAGGATAATCATCGTTCGTCACGCGATTGTTGCAGGTCACCACAAACCCGGCCTCCGGTTTGCGCACATGGGGCATCTCCTCGAATGGAATCAGCCCGTTCCATTCGTGTTCGGCGGTCCAACCGGGTACCGGGCGCCAGGCATTGGCCATGGAGCGAATTGGTATGCGGCCACGATAACGGTAGCCATATTCGCCATGGGTATCCGCATAGACAAAATTGTTGACCGGTTCGGTCCATTCCCTCAGCGCTTCTTCTGCCTCGTCTGCGGACGTTGCCATCAAAAGCTGGTGGACGGCGTCGGGCCAGGGAGTGCCCGACTGCGTCCCGGTATGACAGAACGCGATACCATGGCCTCGCTGCGGGTTGCCGGCGATGATCGGTCCGTGCCGGGTCGCCACCACTTGAAGCGACTCGGATTCATTTTGCCGAACAACCAGTGTCTCTTCAGAGACCTCGGCCGGTACCCAGTTGTCCTTGTGGGCGTATTCCAAGTGGCCATCGGTAAGGCGAAACCGTTCAATATACAAGTCCTGGTAGTCCGCGTAGCCATGGGTCATACCCCAGGCGACGTGCTCGGTGTGGCTGAAATGCGGTACTCCGGGGACCCCCGGCACGGCATAGCCGCTGGCACGGAAACGCGGGCAGCTCATGTGCACTTGATAGTAGACATTGGGGGTGTCCAAGGCCCGGTGCGAATCGCCGGCCACCAGCGGAATTCCCGAGGCAGTGCGTTCACCGGAAATGACCCAGGCGTTGCTGCCGCCATCCACTTCGCCAAGCCAGTTGAGCTCTGCGGCCGCCGCCGCGAGATCGTCTAGGCAATCCAGGGTGGGTCCCCGATAGGCCTCGCCTGGCGGCATGGTCAGGAGGCCTCCCGGTGGATAGCCTGAAAAAAGCGCCGCCGCCTTGTCGGGTCCCAGGGCCAAGGCGAGGCGGGCGCGCCAGAGTTTCATCCCGTAGGTGCCCATGAGCATGTTGCGAACTTTGTAGACCGCGAGGCAGTGCCAGTTTTCCCAGCGCTCCGGCACCGCCTGCAAAATATTGTATTCGATGGGTAGCGCGTGTGTCGTGTGGATGAACCCGTTGACCCCCGCGGTGTAGGCGTCCAGCATGGCCCTGGCTTTCGGGCTCGATACCGCATAGTCGGCCTTGGCGGCGCGCTCGAGACGAAAAGACCGCATGAGCCGATCTTCTGATAGCGCATCGGCGCCGGCAAACTCCGCCCATCGCCCCAGTGCACGATGGCGGTCATAATCCATGTGCCACAGACGGTCCTGCGCGGTCGCAAACCCCTGGGCAAAAAACACATCGTGCTCGTTGGCGGCAAGGATGTGGGGAATGCCCCAATGATCTCTAACAATCTCGACGGGTTGGCTCAAACCGGCAAGATGGAACGTCGTCGTGACATCGGGCAGAGCGGAGATCAAATCCTCATGGACTATGCGTTTGCTCATTTATGCTCCCGGCAAAGGTCACAGCTCGAAAATTTCATGTTTGCTTCCTTCAACGAGCCTAGTTGTTCCTGGCGTGCTCGCTCTGGAGAAAGAGAAAAATGAAATTTTCAATCTGTGACCCCCAAAAAGCAAACTTCAATTCTCGAGTTGTGTCCGCTTCGGGGTGCGACGCGTCTTCCCCTGTCAGGCATCGCGAATAGGGCGAATGTCAAAATGCGCGGAATATATACTTATTCCTTGACATATAGTTAAGTATGCTTTACTTTATGTAAAGTTATTATTTCTTTATGTCGTGCAAACTTGATTTTGGGGAGATAATCATGTTAAGTGCCAAGCGATACGCAGTTCAAATGCTGGCGGCTTTTGCCCTTTACGGCCTAGTCCTGGTTCCCAGCATCCGTTATCTGAAAAACCATCCCGAAACCGGCTGGACCCTCCCGATCGCCGTCGCCCCATTCCTTCCCGTTCTGGGGATTGCCTGGGTCGCGATCCGGGCGATCCGATCCATGGACGAGATGCAGCGCCGGATACAGTCCGATGCAGTGGTTACAGCTTTTATCATCTCCGCCCTGGGTGCAATCGCCTACGGCTTCCTGCAGAACGCCGGGTTCCCTCCGGTAAACCTGACCTTCGTGGGAACCAGCATGATCGGCGTCTGGGGGCTGTCGGTGCTGTTCTCCATTCGACGATACAACTGATCGGAGGCAAACCATGAAATCCAGACTACGAGTTCTGCGCGCGGAACGGGAATGGACCCAGGCGGACCTCGCCGGGCGGCTGGAGGTATCGCGCCAAACGGTGAACGCCATCGAGACCGGCAAGTATGATCCTAGCTTGATCCTCGCCTTCAAGATCGCGCGCCTGTTCGAGCAGACGATCGAGGAGATCTTCACACCGGGGATCACAGCTTGAAAATTCAAATTTGCTTCCTCGAGTGAGACCGAACTATGATCACGTCTATCGAAAACTCAATTTTCAAGCTGTGACCCCATCTAGTTCTTCCATCGACGCTGCCGCGAGAATCATTCTGCGAGGCCGTGCAATGCCTCCGGTACCAATTGGGGAATTGCCACCCGACTGTCGGCCAAGAGACGTTGAAGAAGCGATGGCAATTCAGTCAATCCTCCATGAACAACTCACCAAAGCCGGTCATGGCCATCTCATAGGCACCAAGATCGGATGTACCACCCAGGTCATGCAGGAATACCTCGGGATGGAACATCCGTGCGGGGGCGGCATTTTCGATAGCACGGTTCGCCACGTCGATGGAACATTCGACTTCGATTCCTTCCTTCACGTGGGCGTGGAATGTGAAATCGCGGCACGACTGGGATCCATTATTCGAGCGGCCGACGGTCCACACAGCCTGGCCAGCGTCTCGAAGTCCGTTGCCTCAATCTTCGCGGCGATCGAGGTCGTGGATGACCGCTACGTTGATTTCGTTCATCGAATCCCCGACTGGAGAACCTGGCTGGCCGACGATTTCTTTGGGGCGGGCATCGTGCTGGGTGAGCCAGTCCAGGACTGGCTCAAGCTGGACTTGCCGTCGATTCAAGGCGCGATGCGCATCAATGGAATCGAGGTAGGCGCGGGGCGCGGCCGCGACATCATCGGCGGGCATCCGCTGGAAGCGCTGGCTTGGCTTGCCAACGATGTATCCCATCGAGGCCAAGACCTGCCTGCCGGATGGATCGTCATGCTCGGCAGCGTCGTGCAGACGAAATGGCTCAACCGTGGCGATGTTGTCGAAGCGGAGATAGAAGGTCTTGGCAAAGCGGTGGCCAGGTTCCACTAAGTTGCGATGCCTTCTGTTTCTCATTGGGTCACTCGTGACGGCTTGCGGGCGATGTAACTTTGCTTGTGTAAAAAGAAAGAGGGTGTAAGTTTGGTTTTTTTGCTGCGATGGCAAAAACCAACTCCAAGAAAGGAGCTTACACCCAATGGCGAAAATTAACACCGATGACCGAACAATTCCAACATTTCCTTGATGAGGTAAAAGAAGACTTTTGGGGAGATGTGTATAGCAAGACAAAGCTGGCGTGGAAACGGTATTTCGAGACTGAATCACAGCGGCAGAGAGACCGTTATTGTGGCTTTGGATGGTATGAAAGAGGTGGGCAGAGAAAGAGAGAGTACCGCAATGGATACTATGAACGGGACTTTGTGACCCGCTTTGGAACGTTACGGTTGCGGATTGCCCGGAGCCGGAACAAGAATTTTCTCCCGAAGGGATTACAACGGTTTCAACGACGAGCTGACGAGGTAACGTTGCTGATACGAGAGGCGTTTCTCAGAGGAATCAGCACACGGACGGTGGGACGGATTGTGGCGATCATGACGGGAGAAGTTGTCAGTGCACAGACGGTATCGCAGCTGACACGAGAGCTAGATGAAGCAGTACAGCGATTTCACCGAGCTCGGTTGAGTGACGAATGGAAGACACTGTTTCTGGACGGAGTGAGTCTGAGGGTAAGACGTCCGAGTGGGCGGAAACGGGTGCAGATGCTGGTGGCCTACGGGGTGAGAGCGGATGGTAGCCGGCAGCTTTTGGCATTTATGCGCAGCAGTGGAGAGAGTCAAGCTGCCTGGGAAGGACTCTTAGGAGATCTGTACCGGCGTGGTATAGAGGGAGATAACCTCGAGCTGATTGTGACCGACGGCTGTGCAGGTCTGGCAGCGGCCATTGAAACGATCTATCCGAGAGCTCAGCACCAACGCTGCTGGGCACATAAGATGCGAAACATCGTCAATTCAGTCCGAAAGTGCGATCGAGACCAGATCAAGCAGGATGCACGGGCCATCTACCAGGCCGATAGCCGTCGGGATGCACTGACAGCTTTCAGGAGGCTGAAGCGTTGCTGGCACAAGGATTATCCGAAGATGGTGAATCGATTGGAGAAGGATCTCCCTGAGTTACTGGCCTTTTACAGCTTCCCACGGCCTCTGTGGAAGAAGCTACGAACCACCAACGTCATCGAACGCTGCTTCGTTGAGGTTCGACGGAGAACGCGTCCGATGGTTTGCTTTGTTAATGTCCAGAGTGTCGACAGAATCATTTACTCGATCTTCCATCGATTCAATCTCGATTGGAAGGAACAACGACCAACTCGTACCCTCGACCTTTTTACACAAGCAGCTTGACATGACCCGGCTCGTGAGGCTTCTTGCAAGGCGCTCTTCGGAACGGTACTATCGTTGTGTTCTTGATCCAATACCGGGGCTAGCCGGTCGTTCGGTCGCATGCCCGCTTCGTGGTTTGTCTCCACGGCCGGCGGAGATACCGGCTCGAGCAAGCCGGTGATTGGGTGAATCTCTGCCAAGCCTTGCGGAGACACTGATGACCTGTTTGCAGCGGGCTGCTGCTGCCCTTCTTCTTTTTTCACTGGTGGCGTGTCAAGCACCGGACAGCGCGGGCAACCTGGACACCATGAGCGTTGGATCCGCAGCGACCGACGAACGCGCGCCGAACCTCGTGATAATCTTGGCCGATGACCTCGGGTACGGAGACCTTGGCATCTACGGCAGCGAGATCATCCGCACCCCAAACATCGACGCTCTCGCACGTGGCGGAACGCGCTTCACCTCCGGCTACGTCGCCGCGGCGGTGTGCAGCCCATCGCGGGCAGCCCTCATGTCGGGCCGCCATCCCAGCCGATTGGGCTACGAGTTCAACCCCCGCGACGACAACTACGCGCTCCCTCTCGAGCATCCGACCCTGGCCTCGCGCCTGAAGAAGGTCGGTTACGCCACCGGCATCGCGGGCAAGTGGCACCTTGGCACTAAACTCGAAGACCTTCCCCTACAGAGGGGTTTCGACGAGTTTTTCGGTCTGATGGCGGCCACGATCTTCATCGAACCTGATACACCGGGGGTAGAGAGCTGGATGCCCGCGGGAAGTGTAAACTCCACTCGCGAACGGCCGCTCTTTCGGGGCAACGAGGTCGTGGAAGAGAAGCAGTACCTCACCGAGGTCCTTACCGGGGAAGCGCTGGACTTTATCCAGAACCACCGGAATGAGCCATTCTTTCTCTACCTTTCCTACTTCACACCACACGTGCCGTTGCAGGCGACCAAAAAGTATCTCGACCGCTACCGGCACATCCGAGAGGACAACAAACGCATCTATGCGGCCATGGTGAGCGCGCTCGACGACGGTGTGGGGGAGGTCATGGCCAAGCTCGAGGAGCTCGGCTTGGTCGAAAACACCCTGGTGGCGTTCTTGAGCGACAACGGGTGCGCGCTGTACACTCGCGGAGCCTGCAGCAACGGACCCCTCGCGGGCGGCAAGCGCTACTTCTGGGAGGGCGGCGTGCGCGTGCCCTTCATACTGAGCTGGCCCGGAGCGATTCCGGCTGGCGCCAACTACGACGAGCCGGTCATCTCGATGGATGTCCACGTCACGATGCTCGACGCCGCCGGCGTCGCAAGCGATGAACTGGACCTCGACGGCGTAAACCTGCTTCCCTATTTGAACGACCCGGGGCTCGGCACGCCCCACAGACAACTCTTCTGGCGCGCTGGACCCAACCATGCAATCCGGGAAGGTGATTGGAAACTCTGGACCGTCAACAAGACGACCCGCGAAGCGCTCGCGAGCATCGAAGTCGTCGACGGTCTGCGCGCCGATTTCGAGGCCCCGAAAGACTCTCCCCTGGGTCAGCTGCAGCTCCTCTACGATCTGGGCACGGACCTCGGAGAGCAGAAAGCCCTTGGGGCGAGCCAGCGGGAAGTCCTCGAGCGCCTCGAGGCTGCGTGGTCCGAGTGGAACGTGCACAACCGAGAACCGATGTGGAACAGCAACCGCGGCACGGTCAGGGAAATAGACAGCGTGCCGGCGGAAGTGATTTTCTGAGAGACCGAGGGAGAAGATGAATCGGCCGAAGAAAGGCACGCGTCAGATCACCGCACCCATGGCTGGCACCGTCGTCAGCCTGGAAGTGACCGCTGGCGAGCAAGTCCGTGCCGGGCAGCCGGTGGCAATCATGGATGCCATGAAAATGGAGCACGTGATCGAGGCGCCGGGGGGAGGCAGTGTCCGCGAGGTGTGCGTCGCCGGCGGGGACACACTGTCCGAAGGACAGAGGATGATGATCATCGACGAGCGAGATACGGGCAAAGCGGAGGAGGTAGTCACGGAGTACGACCTGGAATCCATCCGGCAGGACCTTGCAGAATCGCTCGAGCACCACGGTCACGGGCTGGACGAAAACCGTCCGGAGGCTGTGGCCAAGCGCCACGGCAGCGGCCATCGCACCGCGCGGGAAAACATCGCCGATCTGGTGGACGAAGATACCTTCGTCGAGTACGGCGCGCTCATGGTTGCCGCCCAGCGCCGCCGCCGCAGCATCGAAGAATTGAAGGCGAAGACCACCGGAGACGGCATGGTCGCCGGGGTCGGCTGCGTCAACGGCGAGCGATTCGGCCGCGAGCAATCGAGAGTGGTAGTGATGTCCTACGATTATATGGTGCTCGCCGGCACCCAAGGCCTCATGAACCACCTGAAGAAGGACCGGCTGTTCGAGATCGCAAAGCGCAACGAGTTACCCGTGGTGCTGTTTGCGGAGGGCGGAGGCGGCCGCCCCGGAGACACCGATACCACCAGCGTGGCGGGCCTGGACTGCTACGCCTTCAACTACTTTGCGCGGCTGTCGGGTCTGGTGCCACTGGTGGGTATCACCAACGGCTACTGCTTCGCCGGCAACGCCGCCCTGCTCGGATGCTGCGATGTTATCATCGCCACCGAAGATTCCAACATCGGTATGGGTGGTCCTGCCATGGTGGAGGGCGGCGGTCTCGGGAAGTTCCGCCCCGAGGAAATTGGGCCCATGAGCGTACAGGTCGGCAACGGCGTTGTGGACATAGCCGTCGACGACGAAGCCGCCGCCGTGGCCACTGCGAAAAAGTACCTAGGCTATTTTCAAGGCCCGGTCGCGGACTGGCAATGCGCCGACCAGCGCATCCTGCGCCATCTCGTACCCGAGAACCGACTGCGCGTCTACGAGGTGCGCGACGTGATCGAGCACCTCGCCGATACCGACTCCGTGCTGGAGCTGCGGCCCAGCTATGGAGTAGGCATTCTTACCGCGCTGGCGCGCGTGGAGGGCCGGCCCGTGGGCATTGTAGCCAACAATCCGGTGCACCTGGGCGGCGCCATCGATAGCGAGGGCGCGGACAAGGCGGCACGGTTCATGCAATTGTGCGATGCCTTCGATATCCCGCTGGTTTTTCTCTGCGATACCCCAGGGTTCATGGTTGGTCCCGAGGCGGAGAAGAGCGGCCAGGTCCGGCGGTTCGCCCGTATGTTCGTCACCGGCGCCAACGTCACGGTCCCCTTCGTCACTCTGATTCTGCGCAAGGGATACGGACTCGGGGCTCAGGCCATGGCCGCCGGGAGCTTCAAGATTCCCATGTTCACCGTCTCCTGGCCCACGGGCGAATTCGGCGGCATGGGCCTCGAGGGAGCCGTCAAGCTCGGCTTCCGAAACGAGCTGGCTGCCATCGAGGGCCCGGAGGAACGCCGCCGGTCCTACGAGAAAATGGTGGCCCAAATGTACGAACGCGGCAAAGCGGTGAACGTAGCCTCCGCTTTCGAGATCGATGACGTCATCGATCCGGCGGAATCGCGGCGCTGGATTATCATGGCTCTCGAGAGCGCACCTCGGCGCAAACGCCAGGGCAAGAAGCGGCCGCACATCGATACCTGGTAGCAGACCCCTGAAAGGAGTTGCGCACCCGAGCAAGGAACCCCGCAACCCAAAAGCGTTCTGTCTCCGAAAGCACACTGGATTGCACCAGGCACCAAGAGGAGAAGAGATGAAGCGTGACGAAACATGCGTGCACAAGACAAATGGCGAGTCCGAGGCCCAGCAGGTCAAGGCATTCCTCGAAGCGCACGACATTCCCTGTGCGCTGCGCGGCGAGTCGTTGAGAATGACCCACGGATTCACGCTCGACGGCCTGGGAGTGGTCCGGATTCACGTGGCGGAGCAGAACGTGGAACTGGCCCGCGATCTTCTCGCCCGTGTCGAGGCGGGTGAGCTGAGTCTGCCTGCCGACGAAGAAGTCGAACCTATCTGACGTTCCCGTTTCATCCGACCGCCGGCACACCGGCGTGCGGGGACCATCGTGCTGAAAAACCGTAGGGGAAAATCGACGTGATCATAGACGGTACGAGGAGCCTGATGCTTCGAAGAGTCCACTCTTGTTTCATTCTCTTGATGCTTTGCTGGACATGCGCGCCGATTTCGGCTCAAACGAACTGGGGCAAATGGGGCCCCGACGATCAAGTCGGAACCTTGAACTACATCACAGCGGATGTCGTGATACACGCGGCCAGCCTGGTTGAAAAAGGCAAGGTTTTCAATTTGGCTTTGCCTCTGGAGAAGGGCGTGCCATCAGGAGGGAACAGGTACGGCCGCATTCGCCGATACATGATTGCAATTGGCAACGGAGACGGAGACCGGGAAAAGCCTGGTTTGGCTTTCGATCACCTCTTGACCCATGTGCATGGCCCGACTCATTGGGACGGGCTGGCTCATATCTACGGTGAAGGCAAGCTCTACAACGGATTTGACGCCCGGGCCCAGGCGACGTCCAGAGGCGCTCTGAAAAACGGAGTCCATCACACCGCCGATAAGGTCGTCACCCGAGGTGTCTTGATAGACATCGCCCGTTCCAAGAAAATGAAACGGCTCGCCGCCGGATACGCAATCACTCCCCAGGACATCAAGGCGGCGGCGCGTCGACAGGGCGTCTCCTTTCGTTCCGGGGATGCGGTCCTGATTCGCACGGGCTATATCAGCAAGTGGCACGAGAAAGGCCGGAAGGCTTTCTATGAAGGGTCCCCCGGCATTGGATGGGAGACCAGTCAATGGCTCAAGCAGATCCAGGCCGCCGCCGTGGCGGTAGACAACATGGAAAGCGAAGTCATTCCGGCCGAGCCCGGCTCCGCTGAGAAGATCCATCAGCCGGGTTGGGGCAGCCCGATTCATTACGAGCTGATCCGGAACCAGGGGATGATGATCGGAGACTGGTTCTGGCTGGACGAATTGGCCGAAGACTGTGCCACGGATGGAGTGTACGAGTTCCTGTTTGTCGCTCCGCCGCTGAAGATCCTCCATGCGTCCGGAAGTCCGTTGAACCCGCTCGCAATCAAGTGAGTCCGCACAGACAGATCAAACTTGGAGTAACCATGAAGCGATGGATCCTCTTCTTCACATGGGCATGCCTCGCCAGTCCTTTTTGGCATGGCTTTCCGGTTCTGATGGCCCAGGAGAACAACTGGGGCAAATGGGGACCACAAGATCAGATCGGAACGCTCAACTACATCACTCCCGATGTCATCATAAATGCCGCGGGCCTGGTGAAATCCGGAGACAGGTACAGCCTTGCTATCCCGCTGGCGGCAGATCAGCCGGCCAAGGGCCGTGGGGTTCTGCATCTGATGCTGTCGACCGGACAGGCAACAGACTCGAAGCCTCACTGGATTGGAGACCTCCTTTCCTTGTCGATTCACGACACCACGCACTGGGATGGGCTGGGCCATGTCTACGGAGCCGGCAAGATGTACAATGGACATGATGCCCGCGCCAATCTGACGACCGGTGGGGCGTTGAAAAACGGCATCCATCTGGCCGCCGACAGGTTGGTCACCCGCGGGGTCTTGCTCGATGTGGCGCGCTACAAGAAAGTCAGCAGCCTCACCCCCGGTTACGTGATCGCGGGAGATGACATTCACGCAACCGCTCGAGCCCAGGGGGTTACTCTTCGCCGGGGCGACGTGGTTTTGATCCGAACGGGATGGCTCGGTCAGGTTTACAAAGAGAACGGCGGATTGTTCTGGACGTACGACTGGACCGAAGGATACCGGTGGAAAGAGCCCGGCATTGGATGGGAAGTGACCCAGTGGCTCAAAGAAATCCAGGCGGCCGCGGTCGCAGTGGACAACCTGTCGGTTGAAGCCGTGCCGACCGAAGCCGACGCTGCCGAGCAGACGGGACAGGCTGAATTCGCATGGCCTGTGCACTATGAGTTGATTCGAAACCAGGGGATGATGCTGGGATCTCTTTTCCAACTCGACGAGCTCGCGAACGCTTGTGCGTCAGACAACCGTTACGAGTTTCTCTTCGTCGCCTCCCCCTACCGGCTCACCCATGGTACGGGCAGTCCCGTGAATCCTCTCGCCATCAAGTAGCCTTCTTTATGCCAAGCAGCGGCGGATCGCCATCGATCTCGAGACCGGAGATCTTCGGTTCTTCTCCTGCTTTCCACCGCTCGACCACGTAACGCACGCGACGCTTGACCGTCGGTCCGGCTTCACCCGGGTCCTCGAGCGGTTCCGGAATGGTCACGAACTGGACTTCCATGCGATCCGGACCAAAGTGGGCCGAGAGGTAGCCGTAGGCATCCATGTCCGAATAGCGGAAGTGCGGGTTGACGTGATGCTTGGCCAACTTGCGCGCCGCGGCGGCATCGCCGGTCTCATGAAGCTTGCGCGCCGCCTCAGCGCCGAAGAGCATCCAGGCATTGAGCGTGGGCGTCGCTTCCTTTACCCCGCCGGCCCCGTTCTTGATCGACAAGAAAAGCGGTTTCAGGTCCTCGTCGTGCTGGATCTCCAGGCCGTGAACTTTGGCCCGGCAGCCGGCGCTCGTGCTTGCGCAGCCGAACTCGGGGATGACGGCCTTGGGCGCCTCGCCATCGTAGTCGTCGTAGATCAGACCGGCAAGATGGGCGTGGCGGTCTCCCGCGATCGATACGACGTCGGCAAGCCCTTCCTGTTTGAGAAACTCCATCAGCTCGCGCCGCTCCACGGGATAGCCATCCCAGCTGTCCGTCCATAAAAGCCCGTTGTGCGGCTCGCCGGGGCGAAATGTGACATCGAACCCGAAGCGCAGCATCGGCACGCTATTGCACAACACCCTCCAGATCGCATCGCTCTTTTTTAGAGAGGCCTTCAGCCAGGCCTTTTGTTCAGCCCCGAAGATCGATCCCACCGGGGAATCCTTGCGCGTGTTCTCGACGGCTCGCCCTTGATGAACGACCGTCTCCGGCGGGCGACCGCCATTTGCCGTGCGACCTGCGTTGAGGGTGTACACGGTTTCCGGTTTTACCGGTGCCAGTGGGTAAGGGGCGAGGGAGCCCTTTAGCAGGCTCGAGACGACCCCTCTCGGGCCGCGATAGCTCCGCTCGTCGGGAAGGAACAGGTCGACGAGACTGCCCCAGCGCAGGCTGCGATACGCGGTCAGCGAGCGAATGGCGGCCAGGTTATTGGCCTCGCGGACAAGATAGTGATCATCGAGAGTGTCAACGCTTGTGGGAGCGACATCGTCCACCGCGACCTGCTTGAAATCGCGGGCAGGGCTGAAGCCGCCGGGACCTTTGGGGGCGTTCGTGAGAGCTGCCGGAACGTATTCAAACCAGGCCTGGTTGGCGTCGACTTTGCGCCGGGTGATGGAATTCGTCAGCACGAAACTCTGCCAGTAGTCGTTGACCAGCTCGTGGTCATCCCATATGTGAACGAAGGGAAACGCCGCGCGCGCCGCCTGAAGGTCCCGGTCCAGCAGGTAGGTGCGGTATAAATGACGAAAGTCTTCGAGCGTCACGGCAATGCGGCTCTCGCTTCCTGGCCCTCCAGAAGGAAGCGGCGGTACGATTCTCTGAGTCCCGTCCGGGTTGGTGGCTTTGACCAGTGTACCGTCCGGATTGTAGAGATCGACCTCGGGAAACTCGTAAATGAAATCGCCGAGATGAAGCACGAGATCGATCTTGCGGTCAGCAGGCGCTGCTTCATTGTCAAGCAGCATCTGGCGGTAGGCACTGAAGAATCCATCACTGTAGTGCTGGCATGCAAAGACCGCGACCGTCAGGGGGCGACGCGCATCCGGAGGCGGCGCTGTCCGCGTACGCCCCACACGGCTCGGCGTGCTGTCCGGCGCTAGAAACCGGTAGAAGTAGGCGCTGTCGGGCTCCAGTCCATTCAGAAAAACCCGGACCGTGAAATCGTGAGCCGCACTGGCGGTGACCTCCGTTTCCGTGATCGAATCTCGAAACTCCGCATCGCGGGCGACCTGAAGCCTCAGTGCAATGTTTGTCTCGCTCTCTGTGCTGTGTTGAGCCCGCGTCCAGAACATCACCGCGTCCGGCTGCGGGTCGGCGGATGCCACTCCCTGTGGAAACAGGTAACGGCCGCGCCCTCCTCGTGGCTGACTCACCACACCGATAGCGACCGGAGAGGCGGTCACCACAAAACACCCGCCCAACATACCGAAGTGCCGGAGGAAACTCCGTCTGGATTGCTGCATTGTTTGCCGTCCTTCCCGACTGCATCTATATAGTCGACCAAGCCGCTCACGGATAGCGCGGTCAAGCCGCCCTGCGTGAGTTGCGCTCAGTTTCTCAGTGTCGACCTTGCGATGTCCAGGAGAACTTGAGTGGGCAGGGTAGGCCGCTCACGCAGGGCGGCTTGACCGCGCTATCCGTGAGCGGCCCGAAGCAGGTTTTGGCTAAGGTGCGGATTTTGAGCAACACTCGAGGGATTGATGGTTGGAGCAGAGGGGGTGCTCCTCCACCTTGGGTGGTGGGGGTCACCCCCTGATCTTCTTGATTAGGCGAAGGACTTTAGAGGTCGCTCCGATCACACTTAGCGCTAGGGAATTCCCTCGTCCTTTTTAGTTTTCTTCGGAGACTAGAACCCATTGTCCGCGCTGCACTGGTCTTCCTTGTCCCCACCGACTTGGTTAGGGCCGGCAGCACCGGCAAAAAGACCTGAGCTATTTTCTTTGCATTGAAGGTTCCCGCCTATCATGTTGCCGCCGATGACTGCACTGAACGGGTCCCCGTTGTTCTTAAACACTTGGGCGTCACCCCCTATCATACTGTTAAGAATGATTTGGGGGTTAGAGTTCTCCTCGGCTTGGAAGTTTCCATGAATTATGTTGCCGTCAAGTACGATTGAGTTATTGGGCCCCACTCCTCCTTTGATCTGGACATCGCCGTGGATCGTATTGGGGGCGAAACCAGCCGGAGGGCCAAGCAGTACTACACGCTCGTGTCCCGGCTCAGCCTGGATGTTGCCATGAAAAACTGTTCCCGTTGCCAAAAGGCTGCCGAAGACTTTCACGTTATCTACCTGTGCGCCGTCCATAAAACAAAATGCCCCAGACGGGACCTCAACATTGTCTGCGGAACCTGGACAAACCGCGTTGGCACAGATTATGTCGTCGCCGGCCATCGCCGTTGACCACCCTGCCAAGAGCAGAAATAACATTAGACTCGTGAGTTTGCTGATCATGTTTTTATCCTTTCCGAAAACTGTCATTTCCTATCCTCACTGTTTGGGCCGGACTCATTCCCGGCAAATCGATGTGAACGAAAAAGCTCTACCGCAAGAGAGCCAGCGCCAGGTGTCGGCACGGCAGATTCACGGCCCCTTTTTCGTAACCCGCATTTCGGGTCCTCACTTACTCGTGCGCAAACGGAAGACAAAAGCCGCAATAAAACTTTGAACGAATTCAAGCCGTCCGGGCGGAGACAGGCGACCCGTGGTATGATTGGGAATCCCTCGTTACCCAAGAGAGTAGTAATGATGACGCCCTCGACACGCGACGTGACGCAGCTACTCCTCGCCTGGGGGCAAGGGGATCTCAAAGCTCGGGACGAGTTGATACCGGTTGTCGAGCAGGAGCTCCATCGCCTGGCCCATGCATGCATGCGTGGGGAACGGGAGGGCCACACCCTTCAGACGACGGCGCTCGTGAACGAGGCCTACATGAAGCTGATGGATGGGAAAGACTTACAATGGGAGAGTCGCGCTCACTTCTTTGGCATCTCGGCCAAGCTGATGCGCCAGATCCTGGTGGACTACGCTCGCAGACGCAGAAGCGATAAGCGCGGGGGCGAGCTTTCCCACGTTCAACTCAGCGAAGAGGCGGCTGCCCCCCCTGTCCCCATGGCGCGAATCGAGGATTTTATTGCACTGGACGAAGTTCTGAAGCGACTTGCCGCTATTGATGAGAGGCAGAGTCAGGTCGTGGAGTTGCGCTTCTTTGGAGGATTGAAAACAAAGGAAGCCGCCGAAGTGTTGCAGGTTTCAACCCGGACGGTGGAGCTGGAGTGGAAGCTGGCGCGAGCCTGGCTTCGCAGAGAGATCGGCAAAGGACGCAGTGATGAGAGGTGAAAAGGTCAAAGAGCTGTTCGACGCTGCTCTGAAACTCGACTCCGGTCAGCGACCGGAGTTCCTCGAACGGGCCTCCGGAGGAAATCTGGAACTGCGCCGTGAAGTCGAGTCCTTGATCCAGTCTCACGAGGAAGCGGACGGGTTTCTGAGTGACCCAGCCCTGGAGGTGGCAGCCGGGATGGTCGCCAAGGATACTGTTCAGCTGGAGACGGGACAGGTCATCGGATCCTACCAGATTCTCGACAGCATCGGCTCTGGTGGTATGGGAGAAGTCTACCAGGCCCGGGATGCAAAGCTAGGCAGAGACGTGGCTATCAAAGTGTTGCGTGGAGCCTTTTCCCAGGACAAGCAGCGGCTCGGCCGGTTCCAACGAGAAGCGCAGATTCTCGCGTCGCTCAGTCATCCGAATATCGCCGGGATCTATGCGCTGGAAGACTGGGAAGGGATGGATTTCCTCGCACTGGAACTGGTGGCAGGCGAGACACTGTCGAAGGTCCTCGAAAAAGGCCCGCTCTCCACGGAAAAGGGACTCAACGTTTGTCGCCAGATCGCGGAAGGACTGCAAGCTGCACATGAGAAAGGAATCATTCATCGGGATCTGAAGCCGGCCAATATAAAGATCACGCCAGAAGGCAAGGTCAAGGTGCTGGACTTCGGACTGGCAAAGGCGTTTGAACGAGAGACCCCGCAAGAGGATCTCTCGCGGTCTCCGACCGGGGGGACCACAGAATCCGGAGTGATTCTGGGCACTGCGGCGTACATGAGCCCCGAACAGGCGCGTGGCAAATCTGTCGACAAGAGGACGGACATCTGGGCTTTCGGGTGCGTTCTTTACGAATGTCTGGTTGCGAAACAACCATTCGGGGGCGAGACGCCAACCGACATTTTGGCGGCCATTGCCACGAAGAGCCGGACTTCGATCGCCTTCCCGCGGAAACTCCATCTGCTATCGTCAGGCTACTGAGTCGCTGCCTGCAAAAGGACCCAGCCAGACGTCTGCACGACATCGCCGACGCTCGTATCGAAATCGACGAAACACTAACGGATTCGCAGGAAGCGTCGTCAGCGGCCCCCGTCCGTGCACAATCCCTTCCCTTTTGGCGACTCAGCTCGATTCCGTTGATTCTCGTCGCCGTCGTGGTGAGCCTCCTGACTGGCATCATTGCCTTAGTACTCATGCGTCCGGATTCGGAAGAACGGCGGCAGGTCACCCGATTCGCGATCACGACTCCGCCGTCAGCCGCTTTGCAGGTCACGCAAAGCTATAACGACATAGCCATCTCAGCGGACGGAACCCACATTGCTTATGTTTGTCAGGCCGGAACGCGACAGCAACTTTGCCTTCGGGCGGTAGATGAGCTGGAAGCCGTGCGCATTGCAGGTACCGAGGGGACTTTTCTCATCAATCCCTTTTTTTCGCATGATGGTAGTGAGATAGGCTTCTCCGCCGACAACGCGCTGAAGAAGATTTCCGTTCGGGATGGGCGCGTAACGATCCTCCGCGCTTACTCCAATTATCTATTTGGCGCATCCTGGGGTGAAGATGAGACGATAATCTACGGAAGTCCAAACCGCGCACTCTACCGAATCACTGCCCCGGGTGAAGAACCCGCGCCCATGAGCATCCTGGATAAAGAGAAAAACGAGAGAGCGCATGTCTGGCCGGATGTGCTACCTGGCGGCAAGGCAATCCTCTTTACAGTCCTCGCCCAGGGTAACCGGCAGGTCGCCGTGCTCGATCCAGTGACCCGTATGCACCGCATACTATTTCTTGGGTCCAATCCTGGTTACTCCCCGAGCGGCCACATTGTGTACAGTCACGAAGCAACCCTCTGGGCCGTGGCCTTCGATCCCGAGGAGCTCGTGGTCACGGGTGTTCCGGTCGCGGTGCTGAAGAATCTAGAAACGAAAAGGAACGGCGCGGCAAATTTCTGTCTTTCGGACGAGGGAACGCTCGTCTATATACCGCAAATTCTGGGATCGGAGCAGCGGGTACTGGTTTGGGTGGATCGAAAAGGCAAAGAATACCCGTTGGATGCCGAGCCGCGACCCTACAACGGGCCGCGGATTTCCCCCGATGGCAGACGGGTGGCACTGCAGATGGACGATCCGTCCGACTCCGACGTGTGGCTTTACGATATCGAACGCGACAGCGAAGTTCGGCTTACCCGTAGCGCAGCTCCCGAATGCTTCCCAATCTGGACGCCTGATGGCGAGCGCATCGTCTACAGTTCTACACATAGCGCAGAACCAGGGCTTGATTTGTACTGGCAGAAGCACGACGGCTCAGGCGATGTCGAACTGCTAGCAAGCGACCCTGGTTCATTGTTCCCTTCTTCGATTTCTGCCGATGGTCTACAAGTACTCTTTGTCAATCTCAATCAGGAGAGCGCTGACATTGGGGTCGTATCGATCGAGGGCGAGCGAACCCAACAGCTCATTCTGACTGATAGCTTCAACGAGATTCGTCCTGAAATATCACCGGACGGGAACTGGCTAGCTTATCAGTCCGACGAATCGGATGAATGGGAAATCTATGTTCGTCCTTTTCCCGCAGTCAAAGAGGGCAAATGGAAGGTTTCGACCAACGGCGGCTCGGATCCGGCTTGGGCACCGGATGGGCGGGAACTCTTCTACCGGAACGGTAACCGGATGATGGCGGTTCCAATCCAAACCGAGTCAAGCTTCAGAAGTAGCAAGCCCGAGGTTCTATTTGAGGGACGCTACCTGGCGCGTGTCAGCCGACATTACGATGTCTCGGCGGACGGGCAGCGCTTCTTGATGATCAAGGAAGGCGAAGACGAAGATAGACTGCCTGAGATCATCGTCGTGCAGAACTGGGCTGAAGAGCTCAAATCAATCGCGTCTCATTAGGAACTGGAGCGGAAGTTATCACGAGCCTGGCTTCGGAGAGAAATGGGCAAAGGACGCAGTGATGAGTCGTGAAAAGGTCAAAGAGCTATTCGACGCGGCTCTGAAACTCGATTCCGGTCAGCGAGCGGAGTTCCTCGAACGGGCCACTGTGGGAAATCTGGAACTGCGCCGTGAAGTCGAGTCCTTGATTCAGTCTCACGAGGAAGCGGACGGGTTTCTGAGTGATCCAGCCCTGGAAGTGGCGGCCGGGATGGTCGCCCAGGATACGGGCCAGTTGCAGACCGGACAGGTCATCGGTTCCTTTGATGTTATCGACAGTCTAGGCGCCGGCGGCATGGGAGAAGTTTATCGCGCCAGGGACAAGAAGCTCGGCCGAGAAGTGGCCGTCAAAGTCCTGTCAGCTGCCTTTTCCCAAGACCGGGAGCGTCTGGGTCGGTTTCAACGAGAAGCTCGCCTCCTGGCATCGCTCAATCATCCAAACATTGCGGCCATCTACGAGTTCGAGGAATGGGAAGGGATGCCGTTCCTCGCGATGGAGTTGGTTGCAGGCGAAACCCTGGCGAAAAGACTAACACAGGGACGCTTGCGGATTGGCGAAGTACTGGACATCTGTCTCCAGATTGCAAAAGGAATGGAGGCTGCCCACGAAAAAGGGATTATTCATCGCGACCTCAAGCCAGCCAACATCATGATCACACCGGACGGAAGCGTCAAAATCCTGGATTTTGGACTGGCCAAGGGTTTCGAAAAGGCGGCTTCACAAAGCGACGTTTCAAGGCCCCGCGCCACCGAGATGCGGACTACCGAAACTGGAGTTATTCTCGGAACTACCGCGTACATGAGCCCGGAACAGGCTAGAGGAAACCCCGTAGACAAAAGAACCGACATTTGGGCTTTTGGCTGTGTGCTGTATGAGTGTTTATCCGGGAAACAACCCTTCAGAGGAGACACGGCAACCTATCTTGGCGGCTATCGTCCACCAGGAACCGGACTTCGAAGGCCTTCCCGAGGAAACTCCGTCTGCCATCGTCCGGCTGCTGCGTCGCTGCCTGCAAAAGGATCCAGCCAAACGCCTGCACGACATCTCCGACGCTCGCATCGAAATCGACGAAGTCTTGGCTGATCCTAAGGAAACGCCATCAGTGGAAACTGGCCGCGCCGCACCCGTTTCCTTTTGGCGGCACAACTGGATTGCGCTGGCTCTGGTCTCCGTGGTCGCGATTCTCATAGCGGGCATCGTTGTCTTGATGCTGCTGCGCCCGCCCCCACAAGAACGGCGACAGGTCACTCGCTTCACGATCACTACTCCGCAATCAGCCCCTTTGTGGATCACGCGCGCGTTTAACGACATCGCCATATCACCGGACGGAACACACGTTGCCTATGTCTGTCAGGTAGGAACCCGACAGCAACTGTGCCTTCGCCCCGTAGACCAGCTGGAGGCCACTTGCTTTCCCAGTACCGGGGGATCTATCCTTTTCACTCCCTTTTTTTCCCCTGATGGCAAAGAGATAGGCTTCTACGCAGACTCCGATCTGAAGAAGGTTTCGGTTCGCGATGGACAGGCAACAACCCTTCGCGCTGACTCTCCTGTTCTCTTTGGCGCAGTCTGGGCGGAAGATGGGACGATCCTCTATGGAAGCCCGAACCAAGAACTCCACCGTATCCCAGACTCGGGGGGAGATCCGGTGCCCTTGAGCATCCTGGATAGAGATAAACAGGAGAGAGCACATGTCTGGCCGGAGTTACTCCCCGGTGGCAAGGCGATCCTCGTTACGATCCTCGCCGGTTGGAATCGGCAGATTGCGCTGCTCGATCCCGTAACCCACGAGCACCGGGTCCTTTTCTTAGGGTCCAATCCTCATTACTCCCCCGGCGGGCATATTGTGTATAGTCACGAAATCTCGCCGAACGGGAAGTGGATGGCGTATCAATCCGACGAATCGGATCAGTGGGAAATCTATGTTCGGCCTTTTCCCGAGGTGAACGAGGGAAAATGGAAGGTTTCCAACAACGGAGGATCGGAGCCCGGTTGGGCACCGGACGGGAGGGAGCTCTTCTATCGGGACGGGGACCGGATGATGGTGGTTCCAATCCGAACCGAGCCAAGCTTCAGCAGCGGGATTCCCAAAGTTGTCTTTGAGGGGAGCTACCTCGCGGGCGGTTCCAGACAGTACGATGTCTCGTCCGACGGCCAACGTTTCTTGATGATCAAGGAGGGTGGCGAGGAGGGAAACGAGCTGACTACCAAGATCGTTGTAGTGCAGAACTGGTCTGAAGAGCTCGAATCAATCGCGACCTACTAGTGGCCTGTAACACGTGAATTCGTAGTAATGATTCGTTGATTAGCTCCGTTGAACGTGCTTCCATGCGTACGACAGTGTGCAACACGTAATAGCAATTCAACTGTTACACGCCACTAGTCCCAAAATAAGCGAGGTATGAGCTCGCTCGGAAAATCGTTTGCCTTTTCCGAATATCTCGTGGATTTCAGCTCCTTGTGCGTAACAGGGAAAGCAAAGAGAAACACAAGAGACAAACCTTCCATTGGTTGTCTGGATCACTTGATCTTGTTTGTCTCTGTTATGCCCTTCCTTTCGCCCGCCACTCTTGCTCCGCCGGGGGTACGGGCTCACCCGCCGGCGAGGCGCCTTCAAGTAAACCTGAGTTGCCTGATATAGTCGAACGTCGCCAAAAAGGTTTCGAGATGCTTGCTATAGGCCAATATCCTGTAAACGAGGCGACGACCGGTTCTTACAATCTGACAGGGTATTTGCACAAAGTTCACCAGGAAGCGTTTGAACTCCATCCTCAAGATATCACGACGTACTGTCGGCGCCTGCGTCACCAGGCCATACCAGGCCTTCAGATTCCACGCCAGCGATGCGATGACCATGTAGGCCCAGTTCGATACCAGACTGTCCGAAGGCATCCTCAAGGCGTTCACTCCACTCTTGAGCTGACCGATGACGTTTTCCTGGTTGCAGCGATCGTTGGCAAAAAGGACCACTTCTCCCATCGTCATCTCCCGATCGTTGGTGATGTAGAAGAAGTACCGGACCTCATCAAACAGCCGGTGCTCCCCCTTTTCGATCGTGAGGTTCTTCCGAACCACAACCATGCGATAGGTTTTCTTACAGTGTCCGGGACGATAGTCAAACTCGGCGACCTGCTCGCTCTGCAGGCGGATGTTCTTGAATTCTCTCTCCTTGATTACTTGTTCTTTGACGTTTTCCGGACGGCGCCGTTCTTCGCTCTTGACCTCATAACGAGGAGGCCGCTCGAGCGGTTTCCATTGTCTCTCCGGCAGGGCATCGGCCATCCCGACCAGGTTCGGCTTGGCGTCATAACCAAAGACAAAACCAACCCGCTCGTCCCAGCGATCGAAGTTTCTCGTCAGCGAGAAATCCGTGTCGCCCCGAAGCCAGACCTTCGTAAACACCGACGACACCAGATCGATTGCCCGGTCCATCCACTCGGCCGCTCCGTCGGAAGAGGGACGGTTGCCCGGCCGATTCATCAGATAGAGGACCTCATTCGTATTGGCCAAGGTCACGATCAACGGTGCGTAACCCCAGATCCCGTTGTAGGCAATGTCCATTCCTTCCTTGCATTCCCCCAAGGTTCCGGCGACGGTCCCGTCCACGTCGATGATGGCCTCCTTCCGGAAGGAAGCATCCTGCAACTTCCACACCTTGGTTCGGGTTTCATTGATGGTTTCCTGAAGTCCGAAGATCCAATCCTCATCGAAACGACGGAGGAAATCTCCAGCCGTCGTGGGATCCGGAATCCTCTCGGCTCCCAGTCCGTTCATGTAGGTCTCATCCTGGCGCAACCGCTCGATATCTTCGAGACAGGTTCCACCCGACAAGACGTTGTATGCGATGTTCAGTACATGATCGGATTCCCAGTAAGGAAAGTGGTACTTGAGCAAAACGATGTTTCTGTTGATATCTTTGTCCAATCCAAGCTTACACACGAGCTTGTGAATGGCTCCGATACCACCAGATCCGATGGCGCGCGTTCTCTCGGCGATCTCGTAGTAGGTGTTGGAGTCCTTGAACATAGGATCGGACCGGTCCTCAAACTGATTTCTTTCCAACCGGCGTGTAAGATTTTGCTTGTCTCGGAGGAGGATTCTGTGGTTTCTTTTATTCACCTGGAATGTGCTCCTTTCGGGATGTCTTGTAAATATATCAAACGCATTTTATCCCGTAACGGCGCACGTTCCAGGGCTTTTCTTCCTCCTCATGCAAAAAATCACGCTGGACTAAGGCCTAGTCTCCCCAGGCGTCTCTCAGAGAGAGACGCCAACCGTAGGTCGCTCACGCCGTGAGCGACTTGAACATCCTTTCTTGCATCTCGCGGAGCGAGACGCCTAGTGCGCCTGCGAGCGTGTTTGGCTAGCGAGGTGAAAGTCCTCGTCAGGCATACACACTCCGGCCTGTAACTGAAAGTAACTGCGTCCTTGTGAAAGGGGGTGGAGAGCAACTGGAGGTGAACGAGCAGTCCGTAGTAAAGCGAACCCGTTTCGGCCGGGCTGACTGGCGAGCCTGCTAGGTAATGGCGAAGCCCGAAAGGCCTGTCGCGCTGAGGGGTTGTGTGCAAAAGCGACGGCAGGGGCAGTCAGGTGGTTGGGGACGGAATGCTCTGAAGGCCAAACACGTAAAGCAGGGAGACCTGAGCGACAGCCAAGACGGAGTTCATACTCGAAGGAGAGCCGAAGAGCCGGTAGCTCAGGAGTCAGAGCGTCCATAGTAGCGAAGAAGCGAGCTAACACTCGTGGAGCAAAGGGACGCAGGGAGGTGGATGCGGGATGACCGAACAGTCGGAACAACAACCGGGCGCAGTGTTTAGAGGTCGGAAACGCCCTCGGACTCAACCCGACGGAGAAGTCCGCAGCCGATGGAGGTGGACGGAAGCGACGGTTTGGACGGACCGCATGTTGACGGCACTCGAGGCTGGAGCGCAAGGAGGGAAATGGGCCCGACTGATCGACAAGGTGTTTGCGGAAGCTAACCTGCTCTCGGCATACATACAAGTGGCCGGGAACAGGGGAGCCGCTGGCGTGGATCACGTGACGATAGATGAGTTCTCGCAACACCGAGACAAGAACCTGGGACGCATCGCACAAGCCTTGCAGAAACGCACCTACGTGCCACACGCGGTCCGACGCGTGTGGATCCCAAAGCCGGGAGGTGAGGAAAAGCGACCACTCGGTATCCCGACGGTGCGCGACCGTGTAGTTCAAACCGCGCTTCGCAACGTGCTGGAACCGATCTTCGAGCGGGAGTTTGCCGAGCATAGCTACGGCTTTCGACCCGGACTCAGCTGCAAGGACGCGCTTCGACGTGTTGTTGAGCTGAGGAAGAGTGGCTACGGCTACGTTGTGGACGCGGATTTGAAAGGCTATTTCGATTCGATTCCGCATGATAAGTTGATGGCACGCGTGCGAGAGAAAGTCAGCGACGGCCGGGTGCTCCGACTGATTGAGCAGTTTCTTAAGCAAGGGATCATGGATGGTCTGAAGCAGTGGACTCCAGAATCTGGTAGTCCGCAAGGCGCCGTGATCAGTCCCTTGCTTTCGAACGTTTACCTCAATCCGCTCGATCACCTGATGGCCAAGCGAGGCTTTCAAATGGTGCGCTACGCTGATGACTTTGTCATCTTGTGTCGTACGCGAGAAGAAGCAGAGGCGGCCTTGGCTCTGGTACAGGCGTGGACTTCGGAAGCTGGTCTGACGCTTCATCCGGAGAAGACGCGAATTGTGGATGCTGAGACGGAGGGATTTGACTTTCTGGGGTATCACTTTCGAGCCCAGTATCGCTGGCCACGGAAGAAGAGCCTGAAGAAACTCAGAACGACCATCCGGGCGAAAACAAAACGTGCCCATGGCCACAGTCTGGCATACATCATCGAGGATGTGAACGCGACGCTGCGAGGCTGGTTTGAGTACTTCAAGCAGAGTCACAGCAACACCTTTGAGCCCATAGATGGCTGGGTCCGGATGCGACTGCGATCGATACTGCGAAAGCGATGCGGTCGGAAGGGACGTGGCCGCGGGCGAGATCATCAACGCTGGCGGAATTCCTACTTTGCTGAGCACGGGCTGTATTCCTTGGCGACTGCCCATGGCTTGGTCCGTCAATCCTCGTCGAGGTAAGACCACCAACTGGAGAGCCGTATGCGGGAGAACCGCACGTACGGTTCGGAGGGAGGGGGGATCGAACTCAATCGGGCCTCCCTACCCCTATCGGGAGAATTTGCAAATGAGACGAATCAACTTCTTGATTGGTTGCACGCCGACCAGACGCATTTTCATTGCCCGGTCCGAGTTCGACGAGTACGCTGTAATCAAGTCAGTAAAACATTTCCGTTCGGCGGGTGACGCGATGAGCAACGGCTCCCATTGCCTGGTAGCCGGAAGAGTCGGCCGTGCGCTCTATCAGGGGACCCTGGTCCTGCTCGCGGTGTGTCTACTCGGAGTCAGTTCAGGCTGGGCGCGGGACTCTGAAATCCAAGGTTCTGTTACGGATAAATCAGGCGGCGTCATTCCCCGTGCAGAAGTCACCGTGAAAAACAGAGACACCGGCGTCATTAGAAATGCAATCGCCAACGAGGTGGAATTCTATGCGATACCGCTGCTGAAGGAAGGCCGGTACGAGGTGACGTGCAGCAATGCGGGTTTCGGCACGGCGCAGATCGCAATCGACCTGGCTGTCGGTCAGGTCGTTCGCCATGACTTTCAACTCGAGTTGGGCCAGGCAAGCTTTAGAGTCGACGTCAAGGCCAGGGACTTGCGAATCCAGCAACAGCCGCACAGTCCGGGCACGGTAATAGAAGAGAAGCAGATCCACGAATTGCCGCTCGACGGGCGCAATTATCTGACTCTGGCCGGTCTCAGCCCGGGGATACTACGAGGCGCTCAGGGCGGCCGAGGGGAGCAGACCGCCCCGGAAGGGGGTTATCGTTCAGGAGGGCTTCCCTTCGACCAGACTTCCATTTTGGTGGACGGCGTCGACAATGCCTCCAGGATCGTCCGCGGTCCGTTGGTCACCCAGGCCCAGACCTTGAAGCCCGCGGTCGAGGCCGTTTCCGAATTCAAGGTGGTTACCAATAATGTGTCAGCTGAATTCGGATACAAGGCGGGAGCTCAGGTCATGGTCTCCACCAAGGGTGGGACCAACCAATTCCACGGTTCTCTCTATGAATTCCATCGTAATCGCGCTTTCTCCGCCAACAATTTCATGTTCAATCGAGATGCCCCACACGAAACTACGGGCAAGAGAATACCGCCGCCACCCTACATCAGAAACCAGTTTGGCGGCACCTTCGGCGGGCCCATTGTTCAAAACAAGACGTTTTTCTTCTTCAGCTTTCAGGGCACGCGCGTGCGCGAAGGTGGGGATTCGTTTCTCAGCGCCGTTCCCAGCCCCTTGGCGCGACAGGGAGACTTCTCGCAAGAAATAGGCACAGCCCAGCGCGGTAGGCTCATCTATGACCCGACCACATCGGGGGTCAACCGCGAGCGCACGCCTTTTCCGGGAAGTATCATTCCGCAAGGCCGTATGGATCCCGTTGCCGTAAGAGTGCTCGATCTTTACCCGCTGCCGAACATTTCGGGCAAAGAATTCGATCAGCTCAATTACTTTCGCGTTCAGAAGTTCAGCAACGACAACGAGGTCTATGACATCCGCGTTGACCACAACGTCAACGACAACCACCGCATGTTTGGTCGCTACTCATACCGCAACGAGGACTCGATCGCTGGCGCTGTGTTGCCGTTTCCTGCGGACGTATCCAATATTGCCGAGTACAGAGGTTACCAGGTGGCCGTCAATTACCATGCCACCGTGGGGCCCAGGATGCACAACGAGCTTCGCTTCGGGTATACGCATTTTCCCAACGTGCGTACCGACGAGTACACCGAGAACCTCAATGGGGCCTTGGGCGTCAAAAACGCTGTCGCCGACCGGTTCCCGGATCTGGTCGATGGCGACTTCAAAAACGGTCTTGTCCGTTTTGGGTTCGAGGCAGCATACCAGGCTGTTGGTGGGGATGTCTTTGGCACTACCGCGACGCTGAATACTCTCTATATTGCCGAGAACTTCCAGATCAGCGTCGGAAACCATAGTTTCAAGTTTGGCGGCGAGTTCCGGAGCTGGAGCTCAGACCGTACGCAGGGCTCCGGTTTCGGGGAGATGAATTTCAGTGGAGGCGGTAAATTCACGGCCCGCTTCCCCAACTTTTCCAGTCAGAACGCGACAGGACACCCGCTTGCCGACGCCTTACTGGGCTGGACAGCTAGGACTGGTAACGGTCTCCCAACCGGCGAAGACATTATCAACCCCTACTGGGGTGTCTATATTCAGGATGACTGGAGAGTGACCAACCGTCTGACCATCAACATGGGACTGCGCTGGGAACTCTTCATGCAGGCACGGCCCCGAAATTTGGATCCGCTGAGACCGGTTGCCAAGGCGGTGTTTTCGGGCTTTCCCTTTGACGAGACTTCGGCTGTCATCCCCATCCGGTTTGAGCGCTGGGAATTCCCCCAGAGTGAAGGGGACTGCGGCTGCATCCTGGACAAAAAGAACTTTGCCCCAAGACTCGGAATCGCCTATCGATTGACGGACAACACCTTGGTTCGGGCTGGCGCCGGTTACTATTATTCCGAGAATGGAGTTGCCGGGGAGGACACGAACCGGTTCCAGCCTGGCGGGCCGAATGTGACTTCGCTAGACACCTTCTCGACCAATGCCACGACTGAAGTGTTCGTGCGAGACGGCTTTCCGCTCTTCGAGCTGACAGAGGGGGATCCAACCATCTATGCAAATGGTGGTGTCACCAATATCCCCGATTTTAAGCCGACGATCAGCAGCGCCCAGTGGTTTCTGGACATCCAGCATCAGTTGCCCTGGGACATCCTGTTGACCCTGGGTTACAACGGGCAGGCCCAGTCCCACATGCCCTGGTGGCTGCGTAACGTAGCTGCCCCGACGGAGCCAGGCTTAACCTCTGCGTTTGCCAGACGCCGGACACCACCAGCTTCCGAATCGAACACCCGCTTCCGGCTCAACAATTTCCGGATAAACGACAACATTCTCAACGCCAACTACAATGCGTTCACCGCCAAAGTCGAAAAGCGGTTCAGTGATGGGTTGAGCTTCCTCAGTTCCTTTACCTGGTCAAAGACCCTCGACTACGGCGTATCGAGCCGCAATGAACGTGGAGAGGGCGTCACTGGAGGGGGTCAACCTCAGTCTCCGCATATCAAGGACATTTGGAGAAACCGCGGCCCCTCAGGACTGAGCCGAGATTTCGCCTGGAGCCTGAGCACCATTTACGAATTGCCGATCGGGCCGGGGAAGGGACGATTGCAGTCCGGACCTGCCAGCTGGATTCTGGGAGGATGGCAGGTGGGTGCCATCCTCTCTATGCAATCTGGGCCCTGGGTAAGCACGGCAATCTTTCCCAATCTTGCACAAGCAGGGGGTACCTATCGCGGCAATCTAGTAGGCGAAATCAATCTTCCCGAGTCCGAGCGGGATTCGATGCGCTGGTTCGATCGCACAGCCATCGTCCGAGGTCCATCGGGTGAGCACGGCGATGTCGGAAGGGGCGTGCTCGAAGCCCCGGGGTTCAAGAACTTCGACTTTTTGGCTTCGAAAGACTTTCCCTTGCCCTGGGAAGGTCATCGGTTACAGTTTCGCTTCGAAGCCTTCAATTTTACCAACACACCCCACCTAGCGGCGCCCAGCAACAGAACCAGCGATCCGCTCACCGCAGTCAACGTCAACAATCCAAATTCCGTAAGAATTCTGCGCGCCGACGATCCACGAATCATCCAGTTCGCCTTGAAGTATCTTTTTTGAGAGAATGGGCCCGTTTTGTTAACCCAATTCCAACCTAAGGAGAGAGCCGTGAGTGCCAGACTGTTTCGTTGGTTTTCTATCTGGATCTTGACGTTGGCGAGCTTGACTGCGGTGTCCGCTCAAGACGCCCCGCTGGTGATCCACGATGTCCGTATACTGGATGGGACCGGAGCGGCCGCAAAGACAGCGGACGTGGTAATAGTAGGGGAGCGCATCCAGGCGGTTACCTCCGATTCCGAGCGGTGGCGGGTAGCCCCGGGCGCCACCGTAATTCAGGGAGGAAGCCGAACACTTCTGCCCGGTTTGATGAGTGAGTGCTATTGTTAGTTGAAATTCAATGAAAGGAAAGCGGCTCCAAGAGTGGTAGATTTTTGTTTTTGGCGAAAACGAAGTCAACCAATTCTCAAGGAGCCACTATGAAGAAGATTCTACCAAACGGCAATACGTCGAAGCAAAAACGATCGTCAGGCGAGACACGATTTCTCGCAACCAATGATCAGCTCAACGAACTTGATGCACGTATCGAGCTCATCCAAGCGTTGATACCGCTGGGATTGCGAGCCGTCCAGGACAGCCTTGAAGATGAAGTCAACCACCTCGCTGGGGAGCGCTATAGCCGAGCCGGCGGCGATTCCAACCTTCATCGATGGGGATCGCAAAGGGGTTCAGTGTACCTGACAGATCAGAAGATTCCAGTCCGTGTTCCTCGAGTCCGAGATACTGATCGGAGTTGTGAGGTACGGTTGAGAACATATCGGCGGTTGCAGCAACCCAGGAATATGGACGAGGGCCTTTTGAAGAAGGTAATCAACGGATTATCGTGTCGCAATTATCGGGAGTGCGCTGAGGCGGTTCCCGAGGCCTTTGGCATGTCGCCATCGAGCATCTCGCGCCGTACCATCCAAGTGACAGCTCGAAAACTGAAGGAGCTGCAGGAACGATCTCTTGCAGGATACGATTTTGTTGCTCTCTTTCTGGACGGCAAAAGCTTTGCATCGGAGCAAATCCTGATTGGATTGGGAGTAACCATTGAGGGTGAGAAGATCATCTTGGGGTTCCTGCAGGCCAGTACCGAAAATGAACGAGTGTGTACGGACTTTCTCCGAGGGCTGTTACAAAGAGGGCTTTGCCATGATGAGGGCCTGATGTGCGTTATCGATGGGTCCAAAGGATTGCGAAAAGCCGTCCAGGCGGTATTCGGCAACCGGGCGGTCGTGCAGCGCTGCCGATGGCACAAGCGTGAAAATGTATTGTGCTACTTACCCAAGAGCAAACAGGGAACCTTTCGCAAACGATTGCAGGATGCCTATCAAAAGCCAACCCTGAGAGAGGCAGAAAAAGCGCTTCTAAGGGTCCGAAAAGAACTATCGCTGCTGAACCAGTCAGCGGCAGCCAGCTTGGATGAGGGTTTCGAAGAGACTCTCACCCTTCACCGGTTGGGCCTGGCAGAGGAACTCCGGGAAAGTTTCTCTACCACGAATTGTCTCGAGTCCATCAATGCGCAGCTTGGACAAAGAACCGATAAAGTGGATTACTGGAAAAACAGCAACCAATTACATCGCTGGGTAGCTACGGCATTGCTTGAGATCGAGCCGAGACTCAGGAAGGTCCGTGGCTATCGGCATCTGCCGAGGTTACGTCGTTCCTTAAAAGCCCGCTTTTCAAAAGCCGTGGAGGAACGAATTGCGTAAATACCACGGGAGCCGCTCTCCAATTTCAACTAAAAATGGGATTGACTCGGTTTGATCGATCTGCACATGCATTTGGCAGCTGGAGGACGCTGCCCGCAGGATGAGCAAGCTATGGCCTCCTACTATGAAAAGGAGGTGCCGGGGATGCTCCAGCAGTATCTGGCCGCTGGAGTCACGGCGATTCAATCGGTGGGGGATCCGGTCGTTTTCTCGGTTGCCACTCGCGAGAAGATCAAGCGCGGGGAACTCGCCGGGCCACATCTGTTTGTTGCCGGTCCCGTGGTGACCGCGGTGGGGGGGCACCCCGCTGTCACGATCTTTCGCAACAACCCCTTTGGCCGCTCTACCATCGCTGCGGAGGTGGCGAGCGAAGAGGACGCGAGACAGAAAATCCAGGAGCTGAAGCGCGACGGAGTGGATTTGATCAAGTTCGTCTACCAAGGCGACGGCGTTCGGACGCAGAAACTCGCGCCGGAGGTTGCGCGAGCCATCATCGACGAAGCGCACCGCCTGCAATTGCGAGTCGGGGTCCACAGCAGCGGCATCGAAGACACGGAGTTTCTACTTCGCTCCGGTGTCGACACGTTGCTTCATGGCATCGGTGAGCCGATTCGGAACGAAGACATCATCGAGCGTCTTGTGAAAGCGAAGACCTACTATGTCGCCACCCTGAGTGTCGGCACCCGCCGCCGCGGACCGCCGAGTCCCGGGCAGGGAAGGAACTCCAACCTGGGTCTCTTGGCGAAGCATCCGGTCCGCATCGCCGTGGGGACCGACACTTTTCCCCCCGGGTTCCCGCCCGGGAAGAATACCCACAGAGAAGCCGCCCTGATGGTCGACACGGGCATGACGCCGATGGCCGTGCTCGTTGCAGCGACGCGCACTTCGGCTGATCAACTCGGGATGCTTTCAGAGTTCGGTACGGTCGAGCCGGGAAAAATCGCAGACCTGCTGATCGTGGACGGGAATCCCGACGAGGACATCGACGCCCTGACAAAAGTATCGATGGTGATCCGAGAAGGGAAGGTTGTACGAAGAAAATAGGGACGTCCCCCACGTTTACCAGGTTTTCGCGCGCGTACCTCCAAAAAACCGGTAAACGTGGTGAACGTCCCCTTTTTTTACTTTGCAACCATCAGCGGATCAATTCCTGCATCCAGCGTGAACGACGAACCGACGGCGCCTACCACGCATCGCGACCGATCCAGCTTGGCGTGCCGGCGTAGCTGATATACAGCTTCGATGCCCGTGCAATGAGCTCCCAGAAAATGTTGCAACCCCATCTGGTGAAGCTTCTCTCCGGTCCACTGGAGGTGGCTGTCATCGGCGGCCATCAAGTGAAATCCTCCCAGGGCGGCGTAGATGGGTGCGTTGCGAATCCTTCCGCGAGCGTACTCCAAAGTGTTGACGATACCGGCATGTCCGCATCCGGAAACCACCACGAGTCCCCGATCGGTGTCGATCACCAGAGACTGGCTCTCCGGAATCGTGTCTTCCCGCAAGCCATCGGGCGTCCGGATCTTGCCGAGATTGCTCCAGTTTTTTTCCGGGTGGACGCGAGGCACGGGGCCCGTGAGCCAGACCCCGGGAAAAATTTCTTCCGGTCCCGTGTGCTCGACCCAGCCGGCGCCGAGTTCCTGATAGGCTTTTTGGTTGACTCGTACGAGGTTTCGCTCTTTGTCCGGTCCCGGGCGACTCCAGAATATTCCTCTCCCAACGTGAGCGCGCGACAGTGCGCGAGGCCGGATCTTGGAGATTTCTTTCCGCAGATTCAGCAACCCGCCCGTGTGATCCGCATGGTTGTGGCTCAGGATCACCTCTCGGATATCGTCTAGCCCTACGCCTAGCTCGCGAGCGTTCTCCAGAACCGTATCCGGCCTGCCACCGGTATCGAACAAGATGCGGTTTCCGTCCGCTTCCACCACCGCGGCGAAACCCCACTCTCCGATTCCTCGGTCCGCCAGCATGGTCGAAAGGATCCAGACCTTGAGTGATTGGACGCGATGTTCGGGTGAAGAGCTCGGGATTTCCGCATCGAGTACGCCGGAGCCCGCAGCCAAAGCACAGGGCAGTAGCAAGAGCAGGCTAAATCTCGAGTTTTTATACGTCACGACCGTACTCCCTTTCCGAAGGGGGTCAGAGCCAGTCCTGCAAGCTTCAGATGTTGTTTGGCGAATGGAATCCCGATGATCGTGATGGCACAGAGCAAACCGAACACCAGATGCGTCAGGGTAATCGTGATACCCCCCACAATGATCCAGATAACGTTCATGACCAAGCTCAGACAGCCCGAAGTCGAACCCTCGTCAACTAACGATCTCCTTACCGAAGGGAAGGAGCGCAAGCAACGAGAGCTTCATACACTGCACGCCAAACGGGATGCCGATGATGGTCAGACAGAGGAACAACCCCGCGATGAGGTACTCGAGGAAGAGGAGGATCCCTCCCCCGACGATAATCCAGAGAATATTGCCGATGATGGTTATGGAGTTTTGCTCCGGTTGTATTGAACTATATTGTAGCTTGTGCCGATGGGCGACGCACCGCGAAAAGTCCGGCTGATTGCAGTTTGAGCGTTCAAGGCGGCTGTTTTCAACAATCCCACCCTGTAGACCGTTTTGCCCCTCCCGACACGGGTGTTAGAATAACTGTCAATAGCCCCACCTTGATAATGCTAGGGGTCAGCACGCCGAGGGCCAGCAATGGAAGGCGACTTTCGTCTTGGAGATTGGCTCGTTCAGCCTCAGCTGAATCGTCTCGCCGGTTCCGGTCGCGATGTCACGATCGAACCGAAGGTGATGCAGGTCTTGGTCTATCTGGCCGAGCATTCCGAAGAGGTCTCATCCAAGGAACGTCCTCTGCCGTGTGGCCGGATACGTTCGTGACCGACGACGTCTTGATCCACGCCGTTTCTGTGCTGAGAAAAGCATTCGACGACGATCCTCAGAACCCTCGTTTCATACAGACGATAGCTCGTAGGGGTTACCGGCTGCTCGTAACCGTTTCGAAAGAAGAACCGAAGTCGAGGTATCGGTTGCTGAGCAAGCTCGGTCAGGGGGCGATGGCCGAAGTGCATCTGGCGGAGGATTCGGTGCTTCGGCGCAAGGTCGCACTGAAGTTTGTCCTGGAGGAAAAGGGGGAGGAAAACGGGGAAGACGGCGCGTCGCGAAAGCGGTTGCTGCGGGAAGCGCGGGCAGCCGCAGGTCTGGAATCTTCCCAAGTTTGCAATATCTACGATGCCGGCGAAGTTGATGGCAAGGCGTTTATCGCGATGGAGTACATCCAGGGCCAGACCTTGACGGAGAAGATAGCCGACGGCCCTTTGAGTATGGAAGAAGCTTTGCGAATCGCAATCGACATCGCGAGTGGGTTGGAAGCAGCACACAAGAAGGGCTTGATTCACCGGGATCTGAAACCGTCGAACGTGATGGTGACTTCCAACGGTGATGTCAAAGTCTTGGACTTTGGTCTGGCGAAGCGTCTTTACGATGGAGAGCAAACGAGAAGCCAAGAGGAAAGCTTGGCCAGTCTGGGCCAAAAAGAGATTTCTCCGGGCACGTTGGCCTACATGTCTCCGGAGCAGATTCAGGGCCGCGACGTCGACGCGCGAAGCGACATCTTCAGCTTAGCAGTAGTCCTCTTTGAAATGCTGACGGGCAAACATCCATTCAAGAAGACAGCGTGGATGGGAACGGCGACGGCAATCGCGAGTGAGACACCACCGGAGTTGTCAGAATATTCCGAGGTTCCAGAGTCTCTGGGGCAGGTTCTTGAGCGGATGCTGGCAAAGGATCGAGACCAGAGATTTCAGTCGATGGAGGAAGTACGAGCGAATCTGAGTCAGATTCTTACGGAACCAGGAAAGCAAGCTCCTTCACGGAAGCTGGTCAAAACAAGATTAAAGTACCTTCGGCTCAATTGGCAAACGGGATTGATGGCGGGAATTGTACTGGCCTCGGCGTTACTCGTCTACGTGGGCTGGAAGAACGTGAGTCCTGGGAGTACTGGCCCTCCCGTACCGGCAATCCACAAGAAGATCACATATACCGGCAACGCGTCCTACCCTGCCGAATCGCCGGATGGTCAATTCATTGCGTACGTAGAAACCGTCAATGAGGGGCAAATCGTCAAGGTGCTCGACAGCAGCAGCGGTGAATCGATCGAAGTGTTTCGAGACCGATGGTGCCGCGGTTTGAGATGGTCTCCAGACGGCACGAGACTGTTGATCGTTTCTGCAGCGCGTGGCAGTCCTGGGCCTGTCTACGTCGTGCCTCGACTGGGAGGGAAACCCACGGAGATCGGAACAGCCAACAATGCATGTTGGTCTCCCGACGGCCGTCAGATCGCCCTTTCTGAAGCGTCCACCCCTGCGATCGAGTTGGTCAACCGGTTCACCGCTGAGACAAGCAGCATACAAATCTCGGGAGAGTTTGAGTTCATAGGAGACATCGATTGGTCTCCGGTCGCGAATTTGTTGTTGTACCAGACAGTCGCGAAAAATGCGAATGGTCTGTGGACTATCAGGCCGGAGGGAACGGAGCAAAAGAAGATACTCGAGCGAGGGACGATTTACTCACCTCGATGGTCTCTTGCCGATGAGTCCATCTATTACCTTGTCGAAGCCGGAGCGGCTCGGGATTTATGGAAGATATCGATTGATGACGCAGGGGAGAACTCAAGAGAAGCGTCGTACGTCGTGCATAGCGGTTTGGAGTCATATCGCTTTAGTCTTTCTGGTAATCGCTTGTTATACGGTCGAGTGGCGGCCGCACCAGACAAACTCTGGTTGGTTAAGGTTTCGGACCCTGAAGGGAATAAGCCGGTCGAGGTGGAGCTACTGACCTCATCTGTTACTTCAATCATGAGCTATGACATTTCACCCGACGGTAAGTGGGTTGTTTATCAAACCGTCATGGCGACAGGAAAGTCCATTATCCGCAAGATCTCCACGGATGGGACCATGGCCGAGGATCTGGTTTCCAAGAACTCCAGACATCCCGCGTGGTCTCCGGATGGGAAGTACGTTGCTTTCGTCTCGGGAGGTCACGTCTGGAAAGTCGGCGCTGAGGGCGGCGTTGCAGAACAATTTTCTAAGAGTTCGCCTGGTCGTGACACAAGGGAGGTTGTATGGTCGCCGGGGCGATATATTTTGTATCGCGAGCGAGGGTCCCAGAACGGCAATTTCAGGGTTCTCGACCCGGAGAGCGGGGAGGAACGGTCCCTGGTTCCGGAGGACTCAGCCAAGTCTGTATTCTTTCTCCGTTACTCATCCGACGGCAGTAGAGTCGCGGTCACGTGGAATACACAGGTGGGCACGAAGGGAATATGGATCACTACAATGAAGGACCTGTCCATGACGCAAGTTTACAAGCCGCCCGATCTACCTGTTCTGCCAACTGGATGGTCGCCAGACGGGAAGTGGATTTACGCCAGGAAAGCCCAGGAGCCTGAAAAGCTTTTAAAGATATCGGCGGACGGGAGTGGCGCGACACCGTGGCTGACGTTACCGATTGAAGATCTACAACTCAGGGTGCCATGCCGCATGAGCCCCGACGCGAAGAAGATGGTTTGCATCTCCACCCACAAAACTTCGGATATATGGTCGGTCGAGAACTTCGACCCCGAAGAGCGGCCAATATCGGATTGAGCCTCAGGGCGCGCTCACCGCTGTGGCAGTTCGAACGGACGTCCCTGGGGTTCCCGAGCACTTTCCCGAAGTCCAACTGAGCCTCCCAATGGAAGGAACTGGGCGTCTTCGAATGCCGCTCATGGATAGAGCGGTCAAGCCGCTCTGCGTGAGCGGCCTACCTTAGATCCGTTTGGCCACCTCTTCCAGCATGACTTCTGTGGCGCCGCCGCCGATGGCCAGCACGCGAGCGTCGCGGGACATGCGTTCGACGGCTGTTTCGCGCATGTAGCCCATGCCCCCGTGGAACTGGACGCAGTCGTACATGATCTCGTTGAGGAGCTCGGCGCAGTAGGCTTTGACCATCGACACTTGCAGTATGCAGTCGAGGCCTTTGGCGTCGAGCGAGGCGGTATGGTAAACGAGCTGGCGGCCGGCTTCGAGCTTGGAACACAACATCGACACTCGCTGCCGGATCGTCTGCTGATCCCATAACGTGCCGTTGAAGGCTTGCCTTTGGCGGACGTGATCCAGGGTGAGCTCGAGCGCTTTGGATGCTTCGCCCAGACAGATGGCGCCGATGATCAGGCGCTCGTTCTGGAAGTTGTCCATGATCGAATAAAAGCCCTTGTTTTCAGCGCCGAGTAAGCAGTCGGCAGCAAGCCGACAGTCTTCGAAGACGAGCTCTGCCGTGTCGGAGCACCACCAGCCGGTCTTTTTGAGCTTGCGTCCGACAGAAAAGCCCGGAGTGCCTTTTTCGACAATGAACATCGATATTCCCTGGCTTCCCTTGGCCTCCGGATCCGTGCGGGCGGCGACGAAGACAAGATCGCCGTAGACTCCATTGGTGATGAACATCTTGCTGCCGTTGAGGATGTAATGATTGCCGTCTCGCCGCGCGATCGTTCGCATCGAGGCCACATCGGAGCCGGCGTCCGGCTCCGTCACGGCAATGGCGGTCACGGTCTCACCCGTGATGATGCTGGGCAGATATTTTTGTTTCTGCTCGTCGGTTCCGTACCGGGTCAGGTGAGGCGAAGCCATGTCGGTGTGGACCGTCACGGTGGCGGTGAATCCACCGAACGTCGAGTAGCCGAGTTGTTCGGCCAGCACGACCGAGGACAGAGCGTCAAGGTTGCTGCCCCCATATTCTTCGGGGTGCCGCATGCCCAAAAGTCCGAGCTCTCCCAACTTGCGGAGTGGCTCCCGGGGTACTTGCTCTGCCTCTTCCCACTCCTCGCCAAAAGGCATCACTTCTTTTTCCACGAATTGGCGGATCTGATCGGCAATCATCCGATGCTCTTCGGTGAAGTAGGGTTCTTCATACGTTGGTCTGTTCACAACGTTGCTCCTTGTAGGCGTCTCGCGCCGCGAGACGTATGAAGGGACGGCGAAGTCGCTCAAGGCGTGAGCGACCTAGTGCGCCTGCGAGCGTGTTTGGCTAGCGAGGTGAAAGTCCTCGTCAGGCATACACACTCCGGCCTGTAACTGAAAGTAACTGCGTCCTTGTGAAAGGGGGTGGAGAGCAACTGGAGGTGAACGAGCAGTCCGTAGTAAAGCGAACCCGTTTCGGCCGGGCTGACTGGCGAGCCTGCTAGGTAATGGCGAAGCCCGAAAGGCCTGTCGCGCTGAGGGGTTGTGTGCAAAAGCGACGGCAGGGGCAGTCAGGTGGTTGGGGACGGAATGCTCTGAAGGCCAAACACGTAAAGCAGGGAGACCTGAGCGACAGCCAAGACGGAGTTCATACTCGAAGGAGAGCCGAAGAGCCGGTAGCTCAGGAGTCAGAGCGTCCATAGTAGCGAAGAAGCGAGCTAACACTCGTGGAGCAAAGGGACGCAGGGAGGTGGATGCGGGATGACCGAACAGTCGGAACAACAACCGGGCGCAGTGTTTAGAGGTCGGAAACGCCCTCGGACTCAACCCGACGGAGAAGTCCGCAGCCGATGGAGGTGGACGGAAGCGACGGTTTGGACGGACCGCATGTTGACGGCACTCGAGGCTGGAGTGCAAGGAGGGAAATGGGCCCGACTGATCGACAAGGTGTTTGCGGAAGCTAACCTGCTCTCGGCATACATACAAGTGGCCGGGAACAGGGGAGCCGCTGGCGTGGATCACGTGACGATAGATGAGTTCTCGCAACACCGAGACAAGAACCTGGGACGCATCGCACAAGCCTTGCAGAAACGCACCTACGTGCCACACGCGGTCCGACGCGTGTGGATCCCAAAGCCGGGAGGTGAGGAAAAGCGACCACTCGGTATCCCGACGGTGCGCGACCGTGTAGTTCAAACCGCGCTTCGCAACGTGCTGGAACCGATCTTCGAGCGGGAGTTTGCCGAGCATAGCTACGGCTTTCGACCCGGACTCAGCTGCAAGGACGCGCTTCGACGTGTTGTTGAGCTGAGGAAGAGTGGCTACGGCTACGTTGTGGACGCGGATTTGAAAGGCTATTTCGATTCGATTCCGCATGATAAGTTGATGGCACGCGTGCGAGAGAAAGTCAGCGACGGCCGGGTGCTCCGACTGATTGAGCAGTTTCTTAAGCAAGGGATCATGGATGGTCTGAAGCAGTGGACTCCAGAATCTGGTAGTCCGCAAGGCGCCGTGATCAGTCCCTTGCTTTCGAACGTTTACCTCAATCCGCTCGATCACCTGATGGCCAAGCGAGGCTTTCAAATGGTGCGCTACGCTGATGACTTTGTCATCTTGTGTCGTACGCGAGAAGAAGCAGAGGCGGCCTTGGCTCTGGTACAGGCGTGGACTTCGGAAGCTGGTCTGACGCTTCATCCGGAGAAGACGCGAATTGTGGATGCTGAGACGGAGGGATTTGACTTTCTGGGGTATCACTTTCGAGCCCAGTATCGCTGGCCACGGAAGAAGAGCCTGAAGAAACTCAGAACGACCATCCGGGCGAAAACAAAACGTGCCCATGGCCACAGTCTGGCATACATCATCGAGGATGTGAACGCGACGCTGCGAGGCTGGTTTGAGTACTTCAAGCAGAGTCACAGCAACACCTTTGAGCCCATAGATGGCTGGGTCCGGATGCGACTGCGATCGATACTGCGAAAGCGATGCGGTCGGAAGGGACGTGGCCGCGGGCGAGATCATCAACGCTGGCGGAATTCCTACTTTGCTGAGCACGGGCTGTATTCCTTGGCGACTGCCCATGGCTTGGTCCGTCAATCCTCGTCGAGGTAAGACCACCAACTGGAGAGCCGTATGCGGGAGAACCGCACGTACGGTTCGGAGGGAGGGGGGATCGAACTCAATCGGGCCTCCCTACCCCTATCTACTGACTCCGACTACTGAGGGCGCGGCCGGCTTTGCTGTCGTTGCGGAGCCCGAATTCTTCACAGAACGTGTTCCCGGCGGCCGCGACCTGCTCCATATTGATATCGGGTGCGATGCCCATCCCATTCAGAAGATAAAGGACGTCTTCCGTCGCCACGTTTCCTGCCGCCCCGGGGGCGAAAGGGCAGCCCCCGAGTCCCGCGACGGAACTGTCTATTTTATAGATGCCTCGCTCTAGACACTGGGTCAGACCAGCGACTGCCTGGCCGTAGGTGTCGTGCAGGTGGATGCCAAGTTGTGCCGGCTGGATGCGATCGAGGACAGCGTCGAGCAGCCGGGAAATGCTGGAGACGGTGCTCTTCCCGAGGGTTTCGCCGAGAAAGATGTCGTGGCATCCCATATGAAACAAACGATCGGCGAGTTCGGCCACCTTGCTTGGCTCCACCGGCCCTGAGTAAGGGCATTCGACCACGCAGGACACATAGCCATGGATATGAACGGGCTGACCCGCGCATCCGGCAACGATTCTTCTGATACGCTCCACCGATTCCGAGATCGAGGCGTTCATGTTCTTTTGCTGAAAGGCTTCGGAAGCCGCCGTTCCGATGCTGATCCGTCCGACCGACGCCTCCAGCGCGGGAGCCAACCCATGGAGGTTCGGGACGAAGGCCGAGTAGGAGACGCCCGGCCGGCGGGGAAGACGCGCTAGCACCTCACGCCCGTCCGACATTTGAGGCGTCACCTTGGGGCTGACGAAGCTAGCCACCTCGATATGGCGGCAACCCGCGTCGATGAGGTCTTCTATTAACCGAACCTTCCTTTCCGTGGGAATGAAGCTTGCCAGCCGTTGCAACCCGTCCCGGGGTCCTACTTCGTGAATTTCCGCCTTCTGGAGTTGGCTCATGAGATCAGGCCTCCGCCGGTTCCTTCGGCTCCTTCGGCTCCTGCGGCTCCTTCACGAACTCGATCAGAAGGTCGCTTGTCATCACACTTTGCTGTGGCTTGCAATGCACTGCCTCAACCGTCCCGGCCTCTTCGGCGCGCAAATGATGAAACATCTTCATGGCTTCCATCACGACCAGCTCATCGCCCCTTTGCACCTCGTCTCCGGGCTTGACCGGGACTTCGGTAATCAGCCCGGGCCACGGGGCGATCAGGTCACTCGCTTTGGAGAGATCGGCTTCTCGTGCCTGCTGGGTCAGCTCTTCACGAGGCATCACATGGAACGTTTGGCGGTGGCCAGGCCCCGTCAACCAGATCGTCCGGTCTGCAACATGGGGGGTGTACTTTTTTAGGGCGCCGTCAAGCTCCACGCACAGCATGCCTCCCTCGGACCAGGCGCGAAGTGTTTCGATGTTTCCCCCGTCCTTCAGCTTGTATTCGCCGTTGTGTCCCGTCAGCCGTACCGAATGGAGCTCGCTATCCGATCCCTTCAATACCAGATCGGTCCAACCCTCGTGACCGGCCGAATCCAAAAGTCGCCATGGACCGGACCGATGCCATGGACTGCCCTCGCCGCGCTGATTTCGAGAAGTCTCCAGGCCTAAGACGAAAGCAACGGCAGCCGCCTTTGCCTCGTTTTTGTCGGAAGAAAGGGCCGGTTTCCACCCCGTCAGGTGGGTCGGGAGAAAACCGGTCGACAGATCCGCTTCCTGAAAAGCCGAGTGGGTCACGATATCGCGCAAGTAATCCAGATTGTTTTCCACTCCGGCCACGACCATTTGCGACAAGGCAGATGCCAGCCGGCGGCGGGCAGACTCGCGCGTACTTCCGGAGGCAACGACTTTTGCCAGCAGTGAATCGTAATGCGGTGTCACGATGCTCTGCTCTGTGATGCCGCTATCGACCCGGATTCCTTCCGTCTGCGGCTCGCGATAGTGCCGGACCGGACCGGTTGCCGGCTGGAAATCCTTGGCCGGTTCCTCGGCGTTCACGCGCGCTTCGATGGCGCAGCCCCGCATCGTCACTTCGGACTGGCTGATGGGCAAGGGCTCTCCCGCCGCGACGACGAGCTGTAACTCGACCAGATCCAATCCCGTCACCGCTTCCGTGACGGGGTGTTCGACCTGAAGCCGGGTGTTCATTTCGAGGAAGTAGATCTCGCCGGAATCGCAATCGAGCAGAAACTCCATGGTTCCGGCGGAATCGTAGCCGATAGCCCGGGCCAGCTTCAGGGCGCAGCCATACAGCTCGTCCCTCTGCTCTTGGGAGATGCGGGGTGCCGGCGCTTCCTCGATGATCTTCTGATGGCGTCGCTGGATCGAACAATCCCGGTCGAAGAGATGAATCACATTTCCGTGCTTGTCCCCTACGACCTGAACCTCGATGTGCCGGGCCCTGGCGATGTGCTTTTCGACAATCATCTCGTCTGATTTGAAGGTGCTCAACGCCTCGCGCTGTGCGATTTCCAGTGCGGCTTGAAACTCTGCAACCTCGGATACGATTCGGATACCGCGCCCACCACCGCCGGCGCTGGCTTTGATCATGATCGGAAAACCGATCTTGGTTGCGGCCTTGACCAAGCGCTTCGAATCTTGCTCGTCGGAGTCGTAGCCGGGAATCACCGGCACACCAACCTCCTGGCAGAGTCGCCGTGCCCGAATCTTGGACCCCATATCCCGGATGGCCTTCGCGTGGGGGCCGACGAAAGCGATGCCGGCAGCGGAGCAAAGCTCTGCGAAGTCCGCGTTCTCGGACAGAAAGCCGTACCCGGGATGAATGGCGGTCGCCCCGGCCGCCTTGGCGGCACCCACGATTCTTGAACCATCCAGGTAACTGTGCTGGGCCTCGGCGGGACCGATGAGCCGAGCCTCATCCGCGGATCTCACGTGAGGCGCATGCCGGTCGGCCTCGGAGTATACGGCGACGGTCGGAATGCCCAGGCGCCGGCAGGTCCGGAAGATCCGCACGGCAATTTCTCCTCGATTGGCAACCAAGAGTTTTTCGATCATTGTTTTGACGGCCTCTCCTTCTGCCTCGGCTTCTGTCGACCCGTCTGTTTCCATGGAGGCGTCTGCTTTTCCACAAAGCACCGAATGCCCTCGCGGCCTTCATCGGTTTCCCAGGCATCGGCCAACCGGTCCGCCGTGTAAATGCGATTGTCGTGGTCGTCGTGCGTGGCCACGTATGCGACCAAACGCTTGCTGGCCGCCACGGCCTTCGGCGGGCAGTTCAGGAAGAACCCCACTTCTTCTTCCACCGCGGCATCGAGCTCGGATGCCGCGACGACGCGACTGAGCAGGTTCATTCCCAGCGCCTGCTGCGCGTCAAAGCGCTTTCCGTTGAAAAAAGTCTGCCGCGCGTTGGCTTCCCCGATACGCCGGACGACGTACGGGGCGATGTTCGCGGGTATGAGGCCGAGACCGACTTCGGCGAGGGCGAAGCGGGCGCTATCGACCCCGATGGAGATATCACTGCACGCGATCAGTCCCAGACCGCCCCCATAGGCTGCGCCATTGACTCGTGCCACGAGCGGCTTCGAAAGCCGGTTGAGCCGGTAGAGCATATCGGCCAGCTCGGAGCTTTCGGCCACACGCTCGGCCCGGGATTGCTGTGCGATATTTTGCATCCACTTGAGATCTCCTCCGGCGCAAAAGCTCTTGCCCTGGCCGGTCAGCACCGCCACCCGGATCGAGTCATTGGATTCGATTTCTGTGACGGCCAATCCGAGCTCCCGGATCATTGCGATGCTCATCGCGTTGTGCGAGTCGGGGCGCGCGAGAGTCACCCGGGCCACGGATTTTGCGTCGACTCTGAGATTCAGCGTTTCAAAGCTCATGTTGTTTTCCTCACTCTACATGCGGAAGACGCGGAAGGATCCTGCCGGCGACTCCTTCATGGCTGCCAGGGCCAGACAGAGACCCAACACATCTCGCGTCTGGGCGGGCTCGATGAGACCATCGTCCCAGAGCCTTGCGGTGGCGTAATAAGGGTCGCTCTGTTCTTCATACTGGCGCCCCACCCGGTCTTTGATCGCCTCGATTTCTTCCTCGGTCACCGATTCGGCGCCCAGCCCCCCGCGCTTGACATCGACCAGGACGGTCTTGGCGGTCTCGGCGCTCATCGTGGCAATGCGGGCGCTGGGCCATTCAAACAGAAAGCGCGGGTTGAACCCGCGGCCGCACATGCCGTAGTTTCCCGCTCCGTAGGATCCCCCGATGATCACGGTGAACTTGGGGACACTCGAGTTTGATACGGCATCGACCATCTTGGCTCCGTCCTTGGCAATGCCGCCCGCTTCGGCGTCGCGCCCGACCATGTATCCCGTCGTATTCTGCAGAAACAGCAGCGGCACCCGGCGCTGATTGCACATCTCGATGAAATGGGTTCCCTTCAGTGCGGATTCGGAAAAGAGAATGCCGTTGTTGGCCAGGATGCCGATTGGATATCCCATGATGCTACCGGTTCCAGTGACGAGGGTATCCCCATAGAGCGGCTTGAACTCCTGAAACTCGCTCGCGTCGACCAGGCGTGTGATCACCTCGTGCACGTCATAAGGGCGGCGCGCGTCTTCGTTGAGGATCCCGCCAATTTCACCCGGATCATGGAGCGGCTCCTCGGCTGATCGGGGGGGCGGCTTGATCCGCAGCGCCCAGTTCAGGTGATAGACGATATCCCGGACCTTGTTGTAGGCCTCGCGCTCTTCATAGGCGATGTAGTCGGCCACTCCGGATTGGCGCGTATGGATGTCGGCGCCCCCAAGGTCGTCCGGGCTCACGATTTCCTTCAGCGCCGCCTTCACGATGGGGGGGCCTCCAAGATAAATCCGGCCGATTCCTTTCACGATCACCACTTCGTCAGACAGTGCTGGAATATATGCACCGCCGGCCGTACAGCCGCCAAGAACGACCGAGATCTGAGGAATTCCTGCCGCGGACATGACCGACTGGTTGTAGAAGCTGTTACCGAAATGATCCTTATCGGGGAACACCTGGTCCTGCACCGGAAGGAAGGCCCCCCCGCTATCGACGAGATAGATGCAGGGAAGGTGATTTTCCATGGCGATCTTCTGCGCCCGGATGTGTTTTTTGACTGTTTCGGGGAAGAGCGTGCCTCCCTTGACCGTGGCGTCGTTGGCGATCAGCATGCAGGGAACGTCGTGGACGAGGCCGATCCCGGTCACGATTCCCGCTCCCGGTGCGATGTTGCCGTGACGCTCCCAGGCGGCCAGTGTCGACAGTTCCAGAAACGGAGTGTGCTCGTCGATGACCAGCGCGATGCGGTCCCGCACCATGATCTTTCCGCGCTTCAGATGCCGCTCGATCTGTCTTTCCCGGTCTCCGTCGACGACCCAGGACTGGCGCTCTCGAAGGGTTGCAATCATGCCGTCGTAGTGCTCGGAGTTCTGACGGAACAGGTCCGAATTCGTGTCAACCTTGCTCATGATTCTGGGCATGGGATGGTCCGTGTTTTTCTAGGATATTTTCGGTTTTGTGAGGGATGCTCGGTCACTCAGACCGTTGAAGAGAATGTCGGTGTAGATCTCGGTCAAGCTCTCGAATGTCCGCTCCGACGTCTTGTACCACTCGACGGTCCAGTTCATCGCTCCAATGAGAAAGAGCCGCGCCACCCCCAGGTCGAGATCGGAGCGGATTTCCCCCTTGTCCTTCCCTTGTTGGAGGAGCTTCTTCCAGTAATCTTCGTATTCGTCGCGCAGCCGAAGATTACGCTCTTGCATCCAGGGGGGTGCTTGCTGGAAGACCCGGATGTTGGTAGTCGTGTAGTCGCCGAGTACGAAGAACGACTTCAGATGGGCGTTGATGGCCGCGCCCACTCGCTGGTAGCTGCTGGCATCTCGAGGCTGCGCATCGATGGCTTCCCGGACGGCACGAAACACCCGTTCCACCCCATAGTCGAGGACCTCGGCCAAGATCTGGTCCTTGGACTCGAAATGGTAGTAGATGCTCCCCGCCTTCATCTCGCACAGCGACGCGATCTGCCGCACCGTCGTCCCCCGGTATCCGTTGACAGAGAACAACTTGGCGGCGGCTTCGAGCACTTTCTCTCGGGTCCCTTCCGGTGCAGCTGCAGACGCCATAAGGATCCTCTAACTAACATTTGTTAGGTTAGTGGGCAAGTCGAAGGTTGTCAAGCGTAGGCGGCCCACTCCGTGAGCCGCACTAGGTGGCGTTACAGGCGTGCGTCCTCAGTGCGGACGTGGGGGTACGCTAGGATTCGATCGTTAGCGGTAAGTAGGACGAGTTCGTGGATCCGGGCCGTGGCGGCCAAAATACGATCGGCCGGATCTTTGTGAAACCCTGAAGGTAATCTATAGGCTTCGGCCGCAATCTCATGCGAGACCGAAACAGTCTCACCCATCAATAAATCGAGCGTGTCCGTTATCCACGACAGCAGCGAGCCAGTGATTTGAATGGTTCCTGTCGATATCAAACGAGCCATCTCGAGTGTAGAGATCGTGGATACGTACAGTGTTGTCTCGGGATTGAGTATCAGTCTGCTCGTCTTGCGCCCCAGCTTTTCCGGAGACTCTTGTGACCATATCCAGATGTGCGTATCGAGAAGCACATTCAATTCGATACCTCCCAATCGGCCTCACTATTCGCACCAACAATATCTCCTCGCAACTTCATGCGTCCACGCAATACCCCAAGTTGTCGCTTGGTGCCCGATTCATGAATCGGTTCTACGCGAGCGATAGGTCGCCCTCGTCGCGTTACGATAACCGGTTCCTTGGTTCGCTGAGCTTCGTTCAGGACCGCAATGCACTTTGCCTTAAACTCTGAAATTATGATGGTCTTCATGCAATTATTATGACCTAGTTATATGACTAAGTCAATCACATCGGTGTCTATTCGTATGGGTCTCTCTCTGAGACCCATACAGAGAATAACGAAGTCGCGCACGGAATGAGCGACCTACAACGATTGGGTATAGAGTAGCCGTTCGACCAGCCACAAGAGCCCGAAAGCGCCGATCAACGTGGATGTGGCGATCACGACGCGTTTGTGCCAGGACTGGCGCGTGATGTAGAGGATCAGAGGAAAGGCGATGAGCAGGATTAGGATCTGCCCCACTTCCACACCGAGGTTGAACGAAAGTAGCGATGTCATGAGGCCGGCGGGAGGGAGTTGCATTTCGCGCAGGAGGTTGGCGAACCCGAAGCCGTGGATCAGGCCGAAGAAGAAGCTGATCACCCAGCGGGCTGAGACTTCCTTGGAGACGACGTTTTCGACCGCGATGTAGCAGATGCTCAGCGCGATGGCGCTTTCGACAAATCGTTCCGGTAGCTGGACCCAACCCAAGGTGGCCAAACAAAGTGTGATGCTGTGGGCGATGGTGAAGGATGAGACAATTCCGATCAAATGGCGCAGCGAGCCCCCTAGAATGATCAAGCCGAGTAAAAAGGCCACATGATCATAGCCTGTGAAAATGTGCTCGACTCCCAAACCGAGGAATCGGCCCATCTGAAGCCATCGGCCGCCCGCGCCTGCAAAGATGTCCAGCGGCTGTCGCGCGCGCTCCAGATCGAGTATCAGCTGAGATACCTGCTCCCCATGCTGTACCTTGCAAAGGACGCGATGCTGCGGGTCGGTCCACTTGAAGAAGGTCGATTCAATTTCGACGGAAAGCGGTGGTGCGGCGAATCGATGCCTCACGTCGAGCTGAATCTCCCCGGTCTGAAGAATCTCATAGCTTTCGAGATTGGCTTCGGCGATCTTCCCGCCGTTTCGGATAAGGAAATGCTCCAGGACTTGCCCCTCGATCAGGGCCTGTCCCCGCGTGAGCTCGTCGTAATCAAGGACCCCGTCCTCGTCCTGGTCCAGATCGGGAATCAGGTTCAGGTCGAGGACGGAGATCAGGATCTCACTGCGTACCCCTTCCTCATCCATCTCCATGAGCCAAAACGCAATCGAATCCTGATGCGCCCAAAGCGCCATGCTGGAACAGAAGAGAATCAGCAGAACGACAATCCATTGCTTTGTCATAGGAATCACGGACGAACGAGATTCTACCCGCCCACTCTGATAACACTCAAGTCGCAAGAAAGAAGGAGCGCTAAGCGGACAGCGGAAGGTGGAAAGCGCGGAGCTGAAAGCTCCGCTTGACAAACCCCCGCTTTTTCCATTAGGAAGGCATCATGTCTACCATTGCAATCGTTGGCGCCCTCGACACGAAGGGCGTGGAATTTGCGTTCCTGAAGGAACAAATCGAAAAGCGCGGACATGGAACCCTCGTCGTCGACGTCGGGATTCTGAAAGATCCTCATTTCGATCCCGATGTCACCCGCGATCGGGTAGCGGAAGCTGCCGGAGAGAAGATACAAGCCTTGGTTGACGCGGGGGATCGGGGCCGAGCCGTGACGGCGATGACCGAAGGGGTGGTAAAGGTCCTCGAGCAACTTCACGCCGACGGCCGCGTGGACGCCGTGATCGGGATGGGCGGAAGCGCTGGTACGGCCATGGCGACGGCCGCCATGCGTGCGCTGCCCCTCGGGGTTCCCAAGGTGATGATCTCGACCGTCGCGGGCGGAGACGTCAAAGCCTTCGTCGGTGTCAAAGACATTGTGATGATTCCGGCCATCGTCGACGTGAGCGGTCTGAATCGGATCAGCGTCTCCGTGATTGCCCAAGCTGCCGGCGCCGTGTGCGGGATGGTCGAAGCGGAGGTCCCCAAGACGGAGAGCAAGCCGCTGATTGCGGCCTCGATGTTCGGCAACACCACCGAATGCGTCGAGGCGGCCCGGGCGCAGCTGGAAGAAGCGGGCTTCGAGGTGCTTGTCTTTCATGCCACCGGGAGCGGCGGGCAAACGATGGAGAGTCTCATCGATGCGGGCTACATCGCGGGAGTTCTGGATGTAACGACAACCGAGCTCGCGGACGAGCTCGTGGGCGGGGTGTTGAGCGCAGGCCCCGACCGGCTTGGCGCCGCCGCGGCAAAGGGCACGCCGGCCGTCGTGGCACCCGGCTGCCTGGACATGGCTAATTTCTGGGCGCCCGACACGGTGCCGAAGGAATTCGAGGGACGGCTTTTCTATCCGCACAATCCGAACGTCACGTTGATGCGGACCACGCCGGCAGAGAACGCGCAGCTTGGTCGGATGATGGCAGAAAAGCTCAATCGTTCGCAGGGACCGGTGGCCGTCTACATTCCGTTGCGTGGAATTTCGGTCATCTCCGCCGCGGGACAACCATTTCATTCGCCCGAAGCAGACCAGGCACTTTTTTCAGCCATCAAGAAAAACTTGCGTCCGGACATTTCGGTGACCGAAGTGGACGCCAACATCAACGATCCGGAATTCTCACGTGCCGTCGTCGATGGATTGCTGAAGATGATGAGGGGATAGGAAGGGGAATAGGAGATGCCAGAACACGCCAGACAACAAATTCTTGAGGGGTTGAACAGTCAGGTCCAAAAAGGCGTCCCGATTCTGGGCGCGGGAGCAGGCACCGGGATATCGGCCAAGTGCGCCCAGAAAGGTGGCGCCGATCTGATCGTCATCTATAACTCCGGAAGATTCCGGATGGGAGGACGAGGCTCGCTTTCCGGTTTGATGCCTTACGGGGACGCCAACGCGATCGTCTGCGAGATGGCGAAAGAAGTCCTGCCGGTGGCGCGGCAAACGCCGGTACTGGCCGGAGTCTGCGGGACCGACCCCTTCCGGTTGATGCACGTTTTCTTGCGTGAGCTCAAGGAGATGGGATTCAGCGGGGTTCAGAACTTTCCAACCGTCGGTTTGATCGACGGCGTCTTCAGGCAGAACCTCGAAGAGACCGACATGGGCTATGACAAAGAAGTGGATATGATCGGTCTGGCTCACGAAATGGATCTGCTCACGACCCCGTACGTCTTCAACCCCGAGGAAGCCGTCGCCATGACCGAGGCGGGGGCCGACATTCTGGTTGCTCACATGGGATTGACGACAAAGGGAAGCATCGGAGCCAAGACGGCTCTGACGCTGGACGAAAGTGTAGGCAAGATCCAGGAGATTCACGACGCGGCAAGGAAAGCGCGAGCCGATATCCTGGTGATCTGCCACGGCGGGCCGCTGAGTGAGCCCGAGGATGTTCGGTACGTGCTGGACAAGACCCAGGGAATTGCCGGATTCTTCGGCGCCAGCAGCGTGGAGCGTTTGCCGACCGAACGTTCCATCACCGAGCAAGTCCGCAACTTCAAGAGCCTCAGCACATAAATAGGGACGTCCCCCACGTTTACCTGTTTTTCGTGACCTTCATTCCGAAAAAACTCGGTAAACGTGGGGAACGTCCCTATTTTTTCAGCAGTGCTTCGCGGTCCACGACGCTTCCACCCAGGATGACCGCGTGAATCTTCTGTGTATTCCGGATGTCTTCCAGCGGTGAGGCATCGAGGATCAGGATATCTGCGAGTTTCCCGGCTGCAATGACGCCGCGATCTTCGAGGCGGAGGACCTCTGCTCCGACCCGGGTTGCGGCCAGGAGGACGTCGGCCGGGGACATCCCATGGCGCGCATGGATTTCCATTTCTCGATGAAGGCCGAGGCCGGCCGGTGCGTTTGGTACCTTGCCGTGCGATCCCATCGTGACGGAGCCGCCGGCTTGCTGATACCTCACCGTGAAGGTTGCCAGGTTTTCGAGAGACTTCCAGCGGTCTTCCTTGCCGGCGGCGCCGAGGCGCGGCTCGTGCAATGCCAGGGTCGCATCCAGATTGACCTCGTACTCGAGCATGAGCTTGATCAGAGCATCGGCCTTCGCGCCCAAGGGATCGATGTTCGTCCAGATTTCCATGGTCCCGGGATTTCGCTCTCGAAACGCCTTCTGACGGAACGCTTCCGCTTCCATCGCCGACAGGAAAGGCTGACAGATCGTGTTGGTATGCTCGATGCCGTCCAGCCCGGCCCGGATGGCATCCCGATGGTCCACGATGGCGAGATGCCCGTGGACCGGAACATTCCGGCGGTGTGCTTCCTCGGCCACGACCCGGAGCAGACCGAGCGGAAGCCGCGAGTGGACTTTCAGCGAAGTGGCACCCTGGTCGATCAGCCGATGGGCGGCCCGCCGGGCGTCCATTTCATCGAAGAGGATGATCGATTGGCTCGGGATCACCGTATCCGGACCGTCTAGGACCGGACCGGTATAGAGCAGTCGGGGCATTGGCAGTCCAGTTTTCTCGATCTCGGCCTGCCACTCTTGGTTCTCCTCGACGATCCAGTTGCCGAACTCGCGCAGGGTCGTGACGCCGTGAGCGAGAAAACGCAAAGGCAGCGAAGGCGAAACCTCCGGATCTCGGCGAACGTTGAAGTGAAAATGTAGATCGACCAGCCCAGGCATGACGAACTTCCCGCCAGCTTCTATGACCTTGGCACCGCTGGGAACCGATATGTCGGCGGCGGGTCCCACACCTTGAATGACTTCCCCCTGGATCAGGATTATCTGATCTTCCCGGATCGCGCCGGTGCCATCAAAAAGCGTTCCTCCGGTGATGGCTACCCAGCCAGGCTGCGCCTGCGCGGCCGAAACCGCGAGAATCAACCAGGAGATGATGCTGATCCGATAGATCATGCTATCGCGCTCTCAATCTGTGGAGTTCTCTGCCGTGGCGTTCAAATGTGTCCAACGCTTCGGCAAAGCGTGCCTGGTAGAAGTGGCGGTAGCCCTCACGTCGAATATCTCTCAAACGCTCACTTTCTCCGGAAGGGAGATCAGACAACTCGGGTAGTTGTTCTCGCAGTTCCAGGATCGTCCGCCGTGCCTCGAAATACTCCGGCGACATTTGCGGGATGCGGGCCGCTGGCGGCGGCAACGCCGGAAACTCCCGGTGAGGCTCATGCTGGTACCAGTAGGCGACGCTCGAATAGTCGATCTCGAAATTATTCGCGTGGCCGTGCTCGACGCTCCAGCGGATCGATTGGTTGAACCGGACAGGATCCTGAGACATCCACCGGAACATCGAGACTTTCCCCTTGAAGTTTTTCCCGTCGCGATTCTCCGTGAAATGAAAACCGCTGAACGGCGTTTGGTACTCCGAATTGGGTGTCGCTCCTGCACCGAAGATCTCTTCTGTTCCGCTGCCGTGATAACGCGGAGGCCATTCGTCGCTGTCGATGAAGATCATCTCATCCCCTTCGCCGTACCAGCCGCCATGCGGGTTGTCGACGTTGAGTAACAAACCAACGAGATGTCCTTGGCCTTCCGCTTCCAGTATGACGTAGTTGCCGTGGCCGTCCGTATTGCGACCCTCCCACTGAATTTGGTTCTTGAACTCCTCCGGCACATCCGCAGTCGTGACCGCTTCGCGACGCCATTGGGCGTGAAACCTCCCCAGCTCTGGCGCGGGCGGGGCATCGTAGATCTCATAGTCGATTTGGTAACAAAACTGCCAGGAAGGTCCGGCCCCTTGATTCTCGAGGGTAAGCCGAGCCCCAGTGGCAAAAGGCATCGGAAAGTAGGCGTGATAGCCACGGCTCCCGAGACCTTTGGTGCCAGGATTGATGATGACATGGGTGGAACGGACTTCGCGAACGTGAGCCTCGAAACCGGTCAAAAAGAAATCACCGAACGGTACTTCCACGCAAGGAATGGTTGCCCCGTCCCAGTAGATGCGCAGCACGAGCTCCCGGTGAAAAATCGGCGACGGCAGAGTTGTCCCGATATAAATATGGAGGATCGAGCCGGCGTCTTCGATTTCAGCAAGGACCCTTTCCTCTCCAGGATCGATGGGTGCCATGCAGTCCTTGTTGCTTCCATCAGGATTCCAACTCGAAATCCGATCCGACCGGACGCTTTTGACTCTTGCAATGTCATTTACGGAAGAGGAAACATTGGCGTAGGGAGGCGGAGCTTCAGAGCAATTGAGTATCAAGAGAAGCGGCGCAGCCGCCCAAACATAAGAGGCAAATCTCATAGCCGCCTCCCGAGCTGATCGCTTCTATGAGCATGCCTGCCGTTGTCAAGCTCGTTGAATTTGGAGGTCGCCTTTCAGATCCGTTTAGAATCGAAAGGTTGAGTCCAAAATACTAGAACATAAGCTACCTTCGCCATTGACCATTCACTTTCCGGAAGCTGGCTGCTTACATGTGAGTCCTGAGGCATTCAATGCCTCAGGACAAACTTCTATCCGTGTTACCCATTCGTGGCAAACACCCAATTCTGAATTCGCCGGCGGCGAAACGTGGCAAGCACGTGGGGGAGCGCCCCATCTGAAAGTCGGCACTCTGAAGGTGCCCGCGATCAGCCCGAGCAGCTCCCACCAGCTGGATTGTGAACGTCTTGGTCTCTTTCATGGTTTCGTTTGACTCAAAGGCCCTGTCACGAAGTGGAGAAGACCCTATGCTTTCAAGGTGGCTCCTTCAGGGATGACACCGAGTTCGAGGAATCTCCACAGATCAATCAATAGTCTCCGTGCCAGTGCCACAATCCCTATCCGTCGTGCTCGTGGGCCTGCCTTGGCAAAGCGCTTCCGGTACCATCGACTCAGACGGCTCTGTGGCTGATGCCGCAGCCATAGCCAGGCAATCTCGATCGCCATGGATCGAATATGCCGGTTTCCAGCTTTGCTTATGCCTTGCTCACGATTCTCATTGCCGCTTTGGTAGGGGGTTCCGGTCAAGCCGGCCAGAGATCCCACCTCCTTGCGGTTTTTGAACTTACGCCATCCAAAGAACTCATACACCGAGACCCAGGCAAAATTGGGCCCAATGGCTCGTAACAGCATCAGCTGACGCACCTTCGCCACGGACTCGGTCTCCGATTCTCGGATCTTTTTCCTTCGATCAGCTTCCAGTGCGGAAATCTGCTCCTGGGTGAACTGTAGTTGCTCCCATTGCCTCAGCAACCGACTACGTAACCCCGCCGGTAGCGGAGATCCGTCCCAGAGCTTCATCTGTTTTAGCTGCCTGGGCAGATCCCAGGGGCGTTCCCATCGAAGCCCATGGTTGGCCAGCAGTCCCTTGATCCGGTTCGTTGCACGAGTCCGCTCTCCCTTCCAGCTCCGCAGCTCCCGATGCAAGTGCCTTTCGTCTTCTTCTTCTACCGTCGGTACATGGACGACACTCCATGCTTCCCTCTCGCCGGCGCAGTACCGGATTAGCATGGTCAGCAATTTCCTCGAGTCCAGTTTGTCAGACTTCGCCCGCCGGGCCCGTCGATTCACCTCGATACTTGCAGAGTCCACCACGAGACTCTCTACTCCCACCGACATCAAATACCGATGAATCCCGAATCCGTCCCGACCTGCTTCGTAGCACGAGACGACCCGAGTCTTCGCAGGCAATCCAAATCGTTTCTTTCCAGCCTCGATTTCTTTCGCCAGTCCTCTCAGATTCCCCGATGCTACGTCCCGAAACCGAGGCTTTCTTCCCAAGCTCGTGCTAAAAGCCAGCTTCCATTCCTTCAACGATAACTCCATCGACATGTAAAGAATCTGCTCAACTTCGGTATACTCTCCATTGCGGGTTGCTTTGGTTTTCATGATGCTCCTTTCTCCTTTCAAAGAGTTTTTTTAGGAGCTTACCAACGGCAACCCGCTCTTCACTACTTCTTTGCTACATGGAATCTGAAGGGCTGACAGCTGACCGCTACTCAAGCCGCAGCGCCAAGAGTGAATCTGGTTCCATATGTCCGCCCAGTGCGACGACCAGATATTGCTTCCCCTGAACCATATAGGTCATCGGGGCGCCATTCGGATAATGCGCCAGCTCCCGTTCCCAGACGACTTCACCCGTTGCCTTGTCAAAGGCTCGCAGTTTCTTTTCTCCGTTGTAGCCAAAGAAAGTCGACAGCGCGTCCTCGCCGACGAATAGCAACGACTTCGTCAACAGTGGGACGCCGCGAGCGCCAGACCCTAGTGGGCCAAGCTCGAGTGGCCGCAGCAGGGAATGATCTCGGGGACCGTTGCCATGAGGTTTCATCCACACGTGCTCTCCCGTGTTCAAGTCAATAGCCGTGATGCGCCCATAGGGTGGCTTGAAGAGTGGAAGACCCTGCAAGGGCCCGTCGATCTCTTGGATCTTGTTGAGCATCAGTGGAACAGATTTCCTTCCGTAGCGCGACGGCTGCTCCGTGCGCTCGAGCTGCACCCGGCTTCCGAGCGTTACGGAAGGAATGTAGAGAATTCCCGTCTCGGGATCAAACGCAGCCCCTTCCCAGTTCGCACCTCCATAGATACCGGGCAACAGGAGGATTCCCCTTTCGCTGGGAGGGGTGAAGAGTTCGCCGGAATCAAATTGTGCGAGCGCCTCGAGGGCCTTCGACCGGAGCTCGGGGGTGAAGTCGATGAGATTTTCCATCGTGACCCCCTGGCGCTCGAACGGTGCTGGTTTCGACGGAAACGGTTGCGTGTCCGATGTCCGTTCCCCTTCGATGTTAGAGGCGGGAACCGGCCTCTCCTCGATAGGCCATACGGGTTCTCCTGTCACGCGGTCGAAGACGAAGCAGAAGCCGTGCTTTGTTGCCTGGGCAACGGCGCGGATCTTTTTCCCATCGACCGTGATGTCGACGAGATTGGGCGCCGAGGCCAGGTCATAGTCCCAGAGGCCGTGATGGACAATCTGGTAATGCCAGACGCGTCGTCCGGTTTTCGCCTCGAGACAGACGAGACTCTCGCCAAAGAGATTGTCTCCCAGCCGGTGGCCTCCATACCAGTTGTGGGTCGGAGTGCTGAACGGCAGATAAACATACCCGAGCTCTTCGTCGGCGCTCATGATGGACCAGGCGTTTGTATTGCCACTGTAACGCCAGGAATCGTTCTCCCATGTATCCACCCCGTATTCGCCTTCTCCCGGGACCGAATGAAACACCCATAGCTCTTTGCCGGTCCTCACGTCGAAGCCCCGGACATCGCCCGGCATCTCGCGGTAGTCACGACCGTCCTTGATGGCCGATCCGACCACGATCACATCCCGGCAAACGACAGGCGGAGAGCTCACCGTATAGACTTCGAGACCGTTAAACCGCCGAGCGTTCTTCTTGAGATCAATCGCCCCGTTCGTGCCGAATGTTTCAACCCGTTGTCCGGTCTGTCGTTTCAGCGCAATCAGCCGTCCGTCTCCGGTCACATAAATGATTCTTTCGTCTGCTCCGTCACTCCAGTAGGCCAGGCCACGGCTCACGAAGCCGAAGATGGCCGGCCGGCCCGAATCATAGCTCTCGGGGTCGTAGCTCCAGAGTGTCCGTCCGGTCGCGGCATCCACGGCAGCGACAAGGCTCAGCGAAGTACGGACGTAGAGGATTCCGCCGACCATCAAGGGAGTCACCTCGAAATAATGCCGCCCCAGATCGCGGCGACCCCGGGCCACCTTTTGATCCACGGATTGCCATTGCCATGCGGTTTTGAGTTTGTCTACGTTGCCGGCGTGAATCTGGTCCAGGGGAGAGTACTTGGTGTTCGCATAGTCGTGCCCGTAGGCCCGCCACTCCATCACTTCGGCAGGGCTGCTATCGGATCTGGACCGACCGTCGGCCCCGAGAGACGGATCCCAAAGCGCCAGGACCGCTAGACCTGTGGCAATGCGCTGAAACCATCGCATAATGATTCGCGTTCGAAGAACGATCATGGCTTCAAAATCGACTCGATCTTTTGGTAGGTCCTGGGCTTTGGATCGAGCCACCGAACCACTGCATCTTTGATGGTCATGGCCGTGAAGAGATTACCGGCTGGGTTGTAGTGCCCGTTGTAGTAGCGCTTGAGATAAACGTCGACGCCTTCTCGGAACTGTTTGAACTCCGCCAGGTGATGGGCTCGGAGATCGACGACCGGGTAGTCTCGGGTGGCTAGAAAATCGAGGAACTCCTGGTCTGGCAGTTCTCCACCACCGAGATAGGGGCCCAGACGGCGAGACCCATAAGAGAGCACGACCAGAAGCTTCTTGCCCCTTTGATCCAGATACTGTTCGGTCATCTCGAGGACCTTGCGGGTGGCGAAGAGCGCAGCCTTCCGGTAGAGGTTTTCGAGCGCGGCATCTGGATCTCTTGAAAGATCCCTGGCATTCCGCTGATAGTAAGAGGAGAGGCCGAACTTGGCGGCAATCCTCTCGAGTGACTCGGGTGTGACGCCGGCTGCTTTGGTGATGGCGTAGTCTAGAATGGGATCGTCGCCGAATTCCGAAATCACCCAATCGAGATCATGGAGCCGGTAGACGTCTTCCGCGGTCGGACAGGGATTTGGCCTCTCGATGACACGGTCGTTTCCGACATCCACCTGCAACGAAGGCAACGTGAAGCCTGCCGGACCCCGGTTGCGCCCTCGGATCGATCTCCATGCGTCCAGGTTTCGGTAGTGATCGTCGTCGTAGACATTCAGAATGACCCACGGGGCAGGATGTTTTTCAGCGACGATCTTCATTCGAAGGTAGGCCTGGTAGACGCCGTAGCCTCCCACGCCGTAATTTTCTATCGGCTCTCGGAAATGAGCCGCAAGCTGTTCCTGCCAGGTTTCCCCGTCGTTGACCTGACTGCACAAGGTGAAGCTATCGCCGAACGTGAGGATTCGTGACGGTGTGCCGGGGTGCTGCGTCCGTCGCCGAGCACCGTTTTGCTCATAATGGTAGAAGACAAGGGAACCGTCGATACCGTGGGCCCGGACCGCGTTTCGATGCACCCAACCCAACTGAGGGTGATAATGGAAGCCGCCGTTCGGATCGTATCCACCGGTGTCCGAATGGTCGGTCGCCCTCCCGACGAACAGATCTATCTGATCGCGGGTTGGGAGAATCGATTCAAGGTACTGCTGTGCCGCCTCAGGGCCGGATGTCGTTTGCGGGAATGCGAGGGCCGGAAGGCTCACAAGAATCAGCAACGAATAAAGGTAGAGTGGTCGCATGTCTAGGGCATCCCGTTGTGTCTCTTCAGAAACGCGATCTGTCGCTCCAGCAATTCATCACGCCGCCGGTTGAGATCTTCGACCATGAAAAGCTCGTAGGGAACGTCGAGGTCTTTCAGCTTTTGCACCAGCAAGAGCCCGGAGATAGGAGAATGGACACTCCATTGGAGTCGGGGATCGTTGGGGTCGCGGACCCCTTCCGGCCCAGCATACTGCATGAAGACCGGGGGCGCGTCTCGGCCTACGTGGCGTATCGGAGAGATATTCCGCAGGCGCCGGTAGCATTCTTCTGAGCCCATCTCGTCCGGCCCCAAGCCGACCAGCTTCAATACCGTAGGTACCGTCTGAGGCCCCACGTCTCGTGCCTTGGCCCTCACTTCCGGTTTGACCAATTGTTTCATTTGGAGCTCTAGATCCGTCGGGCCCGAACCGGCAATTACACATTGGACTCCGGAGGAATGCCGCCGGACAGGATCGTGACTGGCGACGTGCGACAGGCCCAGTCCGGGGATCCAGCAGGTATGACGTCGGGCACAAACATCTGGGGCAGGGTACAGGACACCAAGCACATGGTGAGCACGGCGCTGGGCTCGCGATCTCGGGGGTTCGTGTGGTTCTTCTCTTTTCTCGCCTGGTACTCGGAGTTGCGCAGCAACGGCGAGAATCTCATCCTCCTCCTAGACGAGCCGGGGTTGTCGCTCCACGCGAAGGCGCAGGCAGACTTGCTCAGATACTTCGAGAAAGAGCTGGTTCCGCACCACCAGGTGATGTACACGACCCACTCTCCGTTCATGGTCGACCCATCACGGTTCGGTCGGGTCCGCATCGTCCAAGATCTCAGCATCGAAGACGGTTCGGAGCATCTCAGCGCCGACCAAGAGGGCACAAAAGTGCTTTCAGACGTGCTCAAGGCTACCCGTGACAGCCTATTCCCCTTACAGGGGGCATTGGGGTATGAGATCCATCAGTCCCTGTTTATCGGGCCGAACTCGCTCGTCGTGGAAGGAGTGTCGGATCTGCTCTACATCAAAGCCGCCTCCGAATCACTTCACGCCGCCAGAAGAGAGGGACTGAACCAGAACTGGACTATCACACCCGTCGGTGGGTCCGACAAGGTGCCGACATTCGTTGCTCTGATCGGGGCGCAGTCCAAGATGAACGTAGCAACGCTCATCGACTACCAGCTGAAGGACCAGCAGACAATCGAAAATCTCTACAAGCGGAAACTCTTGAAAAGGAACAAGGTTCTAACCTTCGCCGACTTCGCCGAGGCAGACGAAGCCGACATTGAGGACCTGTTCGACCCCGACTTCTACCTGGGTCTGGTCAACGCCGAGTTCGGTACGTCCGATCCAACCGGGCGACCTGCCGCAAAAAAGCCAGCGAATCACCGTCCGACTGAAAGAATACCTCAAAGACAATCCCCTGCCGGACGGCGCAACCTTCAACCACTACCGGCCCGCCCGCTATCTCACGGAGAATCCCAGGACGCTCCCAATCCCGGACTCTGCCCTCGAACGGTTCGCGAAGGCCTTCACAGCGCTCAACAAGCTTCTGCCCTCGTGAGACGCCTAGTAAGCGCACCACCGCGCCAACCACATCCTCGCAGCGGCCCCCAAAAGAACAGGGCACCCTCCACTATGAGTGGATTTCACTGATCGCCAACATCCGCTTTGTGACCGACTTCGGTCGCTTGGAGCGTTGGCTGATTGCAAATCCACAGGTCAGCGGGCTTTCCCACCGTCGTCCTGAAGAGGTGGAGCAGCCATCGGCTCGCACGTAGGGCAGTTGCGCGGATCTGGATCGCGTTGTTCTGCGGAACGCGTTCCGTCGGTTTCGCAGAACGCGGCCTACCTGGGGTAACCGTAGAATATGGACGGTGGTCTCAATCGGTGAACGCAACGGATGGCTGTCTTGTAGCTTAGAGCTGGGGTAGTGAAGCAGCGTGTCAGTCCCCGTTGTCTCAGCCGTATGAGGTTTAGAGGAGTGTTTCGTCGTAATGTCTCCGTAGAGGCTCCTTGTGGTCGTGGGTCGTCTCAATGACCAACGTCGTGGGCATTCGGAGTGTTCAAGACGTCTGTTTTGTAACGGCTGTTAATGCTTGGTGGGGTGTTTGCCAGCCGAGGATCCGGCGTGGCCGGTTGTTGAGTTCTGCTGCTACCTGGTCGTACGCTCTCTGGTCGAGCTTGTAGAAGTTGGTTGACTTGGGGAAATACTGGCGGAGCAGCCCGTTGGTGTTCTCGTTGGTTCCGCGCTGCCAGGGACTGTAGGGGTCGCAGAGGTAGACTTCGATACCGGTCTTCTCCCGGAGGGTCTTATGGCCGGCGATCTCCTTGCCCTGATCCCACGTCAACGTTCTACGCAGAGCAGGCGGGAACGCTCCGAGCTGGGCGGCTATCGCGTTGTTCAGTGCCTCAGCGGTGCGGCGCCCTGGGAGGGCAGCCAATATCAGGTACCGGGTCTTGCGCTCCACCAGGGTAGCCACAGCGGTTACTCGGTTCCCCACCAGTAGGTCTCCTTCCCAATGCCCAGCCTCCTCACGGGTTTCAACTACGCCGGGTCGGGCTGAGATCAACACAGGATCCCTGATCACACCCTGGCCTCTTCCTCGACGATGCCCTGTCCGTGGTGTTCGAGCAGCACGACGGGTGCGGAGGCATCGCCACAGTTCTTTGCGGAGCACACCATGATGATTGGCGTACAGAGACCGGTAGATCGTCTCGTGGCATACCCACATCGACGGGTCAGTCGGGTACTCGCTACGAAGCCACCCCGAGATCTGCTCGGGTGACCACCTTGCTGCCAGTTTGCTCTCCACGAGGGTCCGCAGCCCGCTGTTAGCCACGAGTTTGGGCACCTTGGGGCGTTTCGCTCGTTCACGGACTCGATCCTCAGCGTCAACAGCCCGATACGCACCCCGCCCACCGTTGGCGTTCACCTCACGACAGATCGTCGACGGCGCACGGTCAAGCCGCCCCGCTATCGACCGCAACGACTCACCCACTACCAGCCCCCGAGATATCTCTTCTCGGTCCATCAGCGACATCCGCGCCGAAGACCAAGCAGGCGGCCCCCCAAGCCGCCGGAACCGGTGACGGGCCACATAGTCCCGCACCGTACTCAACGGCCGCCCAACCGACGCCGCTATCTCCGTGAAAGTCTGACCAGCCTCATACCGATCCCAAATCTCTGTCTGTTCCACAGTATTCATATGACGGCCCATCACAACACCTCCTACCCATCCCGACTGGCATTTCCAGACCTAGGTGTTGCGTTGACCCTCTGAGGCCACAGTCCCATTTACTACGGTTACCCCGGGTTGCGTTGGTTAGCGGTGCGATGATGGGTTTTGGGGTGTTTCCGCCGGAAACGAGAGGCTGGGTGTTGGGGGTCTCCGGTGCGGGTCTGGGGGGAGTGCTGTTGTCGGTGTCCAACTCCTTGCCTCCGGACCTAACCCGTGTTAGGTTCGCTGGCAAGCGCTTCGACCTTGACGCTCCTGCGTCAAGAGGCGATAACCCACCCGGCCCATTTGGGGCCGGGTCCTTTTCTGGGGTAGTCGGCTCTACTGGGGCTGTCAGAAGTCGTATACGATCCCGCCCGCCCCCGCTCCCGTCGTTCCTGCTCCCGAACCTCCCGCTCCTAGGCCTGCCGGTCGGAGAGGACGGCTAGGGCGTTGTCGATGTACCGGGTGCCGCCCCATTGCTCGACCACCGCCTGCAGCTCCTGGACTCTGGTGAGACCTTCGGGCAGTTCCTCGACCTCCGCCTGGGTCCGGTAGTACGCGTCGAACTCCTCAACCAGCTCCGCTGCGTACTGGTCTGTGATCCCGTACCCGGCGACGGCTTCGGCTAGGTCCCCCTGCTCGTCGTCGTTCCACCGCGGCACGACCTCGTTCGTCCAAGTGGCGGCTTCGTTGACCCTGGGCTGTGCGCAGGTGTGGTATTCCTGTATGAGTAGCCCGCTCGGGTCGTCCACCGCCGCCGAGCACAGCGAACCGCTCGAGAGCGGCGTCGGTTACCCACTCAGGACGGTTCCCCTGCTTGTGGTATCGGAGGTTGCGCATACTCGTCCGTGGGGGTCGTGTTGTCCGCACCATCCGCATAGCTGGGTGGCTGGGCAGCCAGGCTCGTTGCATCGGCAGGCGATAGCGGCGAGGATGTCGTTGAGGGTGCGGGGTGGCCAGGTGGTGTTAGTGGGCATGGTTACCACCGACGGGTTGGGAGGTCACTGTTTCCCGCGTTTTCGGCGTGTCGCTGCTAGGTCAATGTCGTAGGTGTGCGGTTCGTCGCATGGTGGGCAAGGGTCCCAGACCGTAGGGGGTGTCATGACAGCCAGCGCCATAGCTCCCCGTCTGGGTCTTCTCCGGCGTAGGTGAAGACCCCGGTGTTGGCGTGTATCTGTCCGTCGGCGTCGATGATCACATCGGGGGTGGGGCCGCCGTCTACTACTTGGATTTGTCCGTTTTGGTCGATGCGGAACAGCACACTGGTGGCCATGTTTCTTCCCTTTCGGGCGCCCGGTGTCCCTGAGGGTACCGAGACGGTGCGACAGACCGCCGACGGGAGCCCTCGATTAGCCCCACACTGGCTGCTGTTTCCGTCGGAACGCCGGCGTTCAGTCGAGCAAGCTCAACCAAGAAGCCTCCGGCGGCGGCGAGACCCTATTGTGCCCGTAGGGCGTCCCTTGCTGATCGAAGTGCCAATGAAGAACCGACCGCCAAGCGTCTTCGTGACTTCGAATATGTACGACCTCTCCGTCCTCCGCGGCGCAGCTTCGTCGATTCAGAGAGGGAATCGGTTGGATCGCTGTGATGGCCGAGCACGGCTCGTTCGCGATCGACGCGAACCAGACGACGGTCATCAACAGCCTGAACGTACTGATCCGCACCGACTACGTGAGCACGCTTGCGAACCGGCCAGGCGACCCCGTAGACCCTCCGAGGGGTCGCAGGGGCGTAGCAGGGCGGCGGGGGGAGCTGTCCACGCCGTGACCCGGGTCAGGGCTGATGGCCGCAACATCGGGTGGAACGCCGAAAACCGGGGCCGCTTGCCACTTGTTCAGAATTCTGCTGAGCGGAAGGCTTCTCTGAGTTTCACGCGGCGCTGGTACTTCAATACGCCTCCTGCGTAGACGCGGCCTGCGGCCCCTATCAGCCACCAGCCGAACCCGATCGTGATCATTGCAGATGCTGCTTGTTCCCAGAGGGTTATCGAGTCGGACACGGCACGGACTGGTATCACGAAGGGGGCGGTCATCGGTAGGAGGGAGAGCACCACGGTAAGGATCGCGTCGGGGTGGTTGCCTACGTAGAGGATGCCGACCAGGTAGCCGACGAGGGCGATCATCGTCATTGGGAAGGCGGCGTTTTGCGCGTCTTCGGGTCGGGAGGTTACGGCGCCGACCGCCGCGTACGCGACCGCGTAGATCGCGTATCCGAGAACGAACCAGACCAGGAGGGTGGCCAGCAGTCCGGCGTCTACTTCTTGGATCAGATCGGCGCCGAAGACGAGCCGGATTCCCAGTACCAGCCCGCCGGCGACGACACCGAACTGCAGGAGCCCGAGGATGCCCACCCCAACGATCTTGCCCGTGAGCAGGTGCCAGGGACGGACCGCGCCGAGCAGCACCTCCACCACCCGGCTGGTCTTCTCCTCGGTAACACCCAACAAGACCCAGGATCCGGTCACCATGATGGCCATGAACAAGAGGCCGAGAGCCGCCTGCCCGATCAGGAACTGCCGGATTTCGGAGTCCTCGTCGGACTGCGGGACAGCGAGGGAAACTTCGAGAACCTGGCCGGACAGCCGCTCGACGACCCGTTCCGACACTTCGCCGGATGCTGTCATCTCCTCCACACGGACCACAAGCGCACCCTGCTGGAGCAGCCGCTCCAACTGCGGGCTCGCCGACTCGCCGAGTACGAGCTGTCGGTCGCCGACCAGAACCGCGTCGATCTGCTCATCGAGGAGAGCGCGGTTCGCGTCCTGGTGGTCGGTAAACGACGACGTTTCGATGATGCCCGGCCGGTCCGAGTCCGCCAGCACAGAACGCGCCGCCTCTACGATCGTCGCACTGTCGGGCTCCACGACCCCTACCCGGTAGGTGGGTCCGTCGGCGCCAGCGCCCAACAGGCCGGGCAAGGCCAATCCGGCCCCGATCAGCACAGCCAGGATCAACCAGCTGAGCAGGTACGACTTGCTCAGGCCCCGCTCGCGCAGCTCCCGGACCGTTACAAGGCCGATCACGCGGATGGCCTTCATGGTCCGACGGCCTCTTTGAAGAGGTCGGACAGGGTCGGGGGTCCGTAGGAGAACTCCCTGATCCGGGTCCCTTCGGGTACCAGGCCGAAGAGATCGTGAACGTTCGCCTCCGCGGGCACCAGCACAGTGTGGCGGGTACCCCTTGAGCGCAGGAGTTCAGCACCCGCTATACGGTGAAGGAAACCGGCTGGGCTGTCCGTGTCCAGTTCCAAGCGGCGGTACCGCGCCCGGTCTCTCAGTGACTTGACGTCACCGGCTAGGACTACCCGTCCCCGGTTGATGATCGCTACGTCGTCGCAGAGATCCTCCACCAGATCCAGTTGATGACTCGAGAACAGGACCGCCACTCCCGACCGGGATCGTTGCCCCAGGATCCGAGCCATGTCCTCCACACCCAGAGGGTCCAGACCGCTGAACGGCTCGTCAAGAACCAGAAGCTCGGGATCGTGGACCAGAGCCGCGGCCAGCTGAACCCTCTGCTGGTTACCGTGGGATAGCTCTTCCACCCTGGATCCGGCTCGGCCCTCAAGACCGATCTGCCCGAGGCAGCGGTCGGCAGCCTCCGCCGCTCGCTTCCTGTCAAGACCGTAGAGGCGTCCCAGGTAGATGAGTTGGATGCGGACCTTCATCCGGGGGTACAGCCCGCGCATTTCCGGCATGTAACCGAAACGGCGTCGTACGTCCGCCCCAATCGGCCGTCCGTTCCAAGTCACCGTGCCCCCATCAAGGCGCAACAGACCGAAGATCGCTCGCATCGCGCTGGTCTTACCCGCCCCATTAGGCCCCAAAAACCCGACCATACGACCGGCCCGGACCGTCAGATCACACCCATCGAGAGCCACAACCTCGCCGTAACGCTTGCTCAGTTCTTCGAGCGCCAACAACCCAACCACCACCTCATATCCCACCACAAGGATACCGCCGGCGACGACCAACAATCCCACACCGCCAACGGTTGGCCTGTTCGTCAAGCGATGGCCCCGGTCGCCTACCAGAGCAGACGGTCCGCATTCGTGTTCCGCCGCCCACCGGCACCCCTTCCCGCCGTAGCACCAGGCGAGAGCGGCAGTCATCTGCGCTACCGACCCGATGGGATGCCGCCCGGTTCGGATCCCACTCACTCCCACCCAGTGGGCCGTGTCCCCACACCGCCAGCACCGCGGTTAGTAGAGATAACAGGCCATTGCCTCTACCACGTTCTCCGACGGACCAGCGGAGCCGGAGTCCCACGCAGCGGTTGTACCCTCCGTTGCCCGATACGGACTGACCTGGGCAGATGCCGAGGGCCCGGGGATCGGTCCCACGATTCGTACCATCAGTTAGCCGGGTGGGGGAGCTGTGATGGGGTCTCGTCCTGGAGGTCCTGAACCGTGCGGCGTTCTCGTGGCTGGGGATGTCCCTGGTTCAGCCTGAATCCACCGATGGGGAGCGCGCAGCGGACATGGAGATATGGTGGAAATGCCTCCTGATCTGCGGCGATAGCTATTGATCTGGGAGGCACTTCCTGTGAAGAGGAGCAACTTCCTGTGAGTGGTGGATTCCGGAGATCGCCCTGGTCAGGATTGGTTTTCGGAACATGAATCGGTGGATTCAGGTTCAGTCGTAGACGACTTCGAGTTCCGAAGGAGGGTGTCCGAATAGCTCGAGCAGGTTCTTTGAGCGTTTCATGAGTTCGACGACTTTGAAATTGACGTGCAAATAGATCCCGGTCGTTCCGATTTCCTTCCACCTGTCTTTACCGTCACGAGACGCCCAGCTGAGGGTCAGTATCCGGCCCTCGAAGCTATCGCGATGGGTTCTGTAGAGACACTCGGCTACCCCTAGAAGTATTTCGTTCCCTGACCTGACCGGGTAGGACTCACCCCAGAGTTGGAACCCGACAGGTCTTCTCGCAGGGTTGGGGCCGCCGGGAGGTCTCGGACGATCAGGTCGGCGACGAGGGGTGACCGGTCCGGTCGGCGCGGCAGGTGGAACGAATATGTGTTGTCGATCCACTTCCTCGACGGTAGGTAGCAGGTCTTCTTGTTCGTGGACTCGGTTTCTGACCAACTCCACCAACGCGTCGTCAGGGCCGCTCAGCATGTCCCGCCAGACTCTCGGTATTGCTTTGTCGAGTATGAACTGTCGCCTGGCCGCCTCATGGGCTTCGCCGTTCAGCAGGTTCTCCCTGTTCAGGAACCTGTTGAGGTCGTCGTGGAGTTCCTCTACGGGGTCTTCTTTGATCCGCAGGACCGCGAACCGGCGTTGCTCGAACTGGACACGTTCCATCGGCAGATACAGCCACCACTCCAATCCGTTGGTCAGCACACAGATGGCTACACCCTCATGGAACGCATACCTGACAACCTGGTCGACATGGAGAGCCAGATCCACCCGTGACGCCTTGGCTTCGATAAACGTCGCGATCTTGCCGGGTTCCCCCAACGCGAAATCGACCCGTCCGCTACCCACCGGGTACTCGTAGCGGACCTCGGGACCGGCGGGATCCCACCCAAGGCCCTCCAGAATCGGTGCGACCATGCGGAACTTGACCGCTTCCTCAATCCGAGGATCGGACGAAGAACGGATCTTGTCAAGAGCATCGCGCAGCGACATAAGCCATCACCTGAGGGTTCCCGCTACAAGCCCCACACACCGCCGAACGGGTTGAGCACAAGACGGGATAGTCGCCCAGCCGTCTGGGGGTCGTTGGTCAGTGTACCGGCCGAAGCCGTGTTGACAGCTCACCCGGGGTCGGTCATCGAGTGTCCCCACCCGCTGGGGGCAGGACGGGTGTTTTATGACAGCCAGCGCCATAGCTCCCCTTCCAGGTCTTCTCCGGCGTAGGTGAAGATCCCCGATTTGGCGTGTATCTGTCCGTCGGCGTCGATGACCACATCGGGGGTAGGGCCGCCGTCTACTACTTGGATTTGTCCGTTCTGGTCGATGCGGAACAGCACACTCACGGCCATGGTTCTCTCCTGCGGGCGCCCGGTGTCCCTGAGGGTACCGGGATGGTGTGACAGACCCCCGCCGGGGGAGGCGTTGATGGCGTTCGGGGGTTAGGTGGGCAGCGGTGGGGGAGGGTGTTGGTCCGGTCGTCCTTCTCGAGGCGGGCCTACACATCGGCGGTGGTGGACGTTGAATAGTTTGGCCATCCGGTACATGGAGACTCCCGCGGCGCGGCCGGCGACCAGCACGGCGGTGACCGCGTTGCGTCGGTTTGTCCGGGCTGGGGGTGTTGTGGTGGAGTTGTCGCGGTTCGATGTGGGGGTTAGGTAGGTGGTCGCCGGGGGTGGCGGGTTGAGCTTGTGGGGCTTGTCGGGGTTAGAGGCCTATCCCGCCTCGACGCCTCGGTGTCTTCCGTTCGTCGCGTCCGCCGCCGGCGTTTCGTGGCCGGTGCCAGGCAGCGATGGTGTGGCGGGTGGCCCCGAGGGTGTGGACGAGGGCCTGGTGGGATGCGACGGCGGCTAGCACCGGGTCACCGTCGGCGTAGGTGTCGGCCAGGGCCTGGTGCCCCCGGATGCGACTGTGGATGTCGTCTCCGCCCAGGTGCCGGTCGATGTGGGGCCACGGCTGGGGAAGCCCGGTACGCCAGTTCTCGAGGAGTGCGTCGGCTTCGAGGCTGGCGGGGTCCTCGCCGGTGGGGAACGTCACGGAGGTGGTGGGCACTCGGGCTTGGTGGGCCTGGTCGAGGATGTTGCGCTGGGCGTCTTGTCCGGCTCTGTCACCGTCGAACGCGGCGACGAGGTGCTGTGCGCCGGCGTCGAGGATGCGTTCGAGGTGGCTGTCGGTGAACGCTGTTCCTCCGGTGGCCACAACGTTGGGGATGCCTGCTTTGTGCGCGGCGATAGCGTCGGTGTACCCCTCGACTACGCCCGCCGAGCCGGATGAGCGGATCCCGTGGCGGCTTCGGCTATGCCGTAGAGGGTGTCGGCTTTTCGGTAGAGGTCGGTGGTGCGGGTGTTGAGGTACTTGGGTGCCTTCGGGTTGGTGTCTCCGGGCAGTTTGCGGCCGGCGAACCCGATCACGTCACCGGCCAGGGTCCGGATCGGGAACACGACCCGGCCCCGGAGCACGTCGTAGGTCCTGCCGTTTTTGCGGCTGACGTTGGCCACGCCGGACTCGACCGCTGCCTTGTCGTCGCGGAGAGCGTTGCACAAGCCCCGGTACTTGGCGGGCGCCCACCCGAGGTTCCACCGTTTCCAGTCGTCGGGGGTGATGCCCCGCCCGGTGAGGTAGCTGCGGGCTTCGTCGGCGGCGGGGTTGCGGATGAGCTGGTGGTGGTACCAGTCGGCGCTGCGGGCGAGTACCCGTCGGCTGGTGTCGTGACCGCCGGCTTCGGTCGTCTCGGGGTCGGTGGGCCTCGGGAGCAGGACGGGTGGCAGGGCGTTGGGGAGCCGTGTGGTGGCTGCCCGCTGTTCGATAGCTGCGGACCAGGGTGGGACGGCCGTTGGCTGGGTGGCCGGTGCTGCGGCCCCGGCGATCACCTTGGCGGTGCGGCGGGCTGCGGTGTGCCAGACGGCGGAGAGTCTGGCGGTGGAGGCTCCGTCGTCGAGCCAGCCGGCGACGGCCTGATACCAGTGGGTCCGGTCGGCGTCGGCGGCGTGTGCTGCTCGGGCGGGGAGCTGCGTGTGGAGCTGGGTGCGGGCGGCGTCGAGGGCTTCGAGGGTGACGCTCCACCGCTGCGCCCGCCGTGCTCGTAGCGCCGAGCGCACGTCGCCCGCCCATTGTTTCTCGGCGGTGGTGAGGGGACGGCGGACGAGGGGAGCGAGCATCGCCCGCAGCGTCGGGTCGGCCACGGCGGACATTAGAGCGACGGTGTGGGCGGCGGCGTCTTGGTCACCGGCGCGCCGGGCGATCTGGTAGCGGGCGGTGAGGTCGACGAGGGGGCCGGGGTCGTCGAGAGGGTGCGGACCTGGCTGGCCTGCCCAGCGGTCGGCCAGGGCCAGGAACGGCCCGAAGTGGCCTGCTCCCCACGCGTCGAGGGCTGCTTCGGTGGCCGCTTCGACGGCTTGGGTGTCGGCTGGGGGCTTCGCCACCGCGGGGGTAGCCATGTCGGGTTCCGCCTTGGCGGGGGGTGCTTCGCTGCTCCTGTCCGGTGCTGGCTCGGGTAGCAGGTCGGGTTCGTGGGCGTCGGGTAGCAGGTCGGGTGGTACCCAGTCGTCGGGTTCGGTGAGCGTCGGGGAGTAGAGCGCCTCCAGGTCCTCGCCACCGTCGATGGCGTCGAGGAACGAGTCCTCCCACTCCCGTCCGACCCGGTCGGCTTCGGAGTCGTTGGCTGTTGGTCGAGCCACGCGTCGATGGCGGAGCTGACCCGGGCTTCGATGCCGTCTCCGACTGTGGTGGCGTCGGTTCCGAGCGTGCGGCGGGCATCCAGCTCGTGGAGGTCGGGAAGCGGCGCGCCGTGTGGGGTGTCGGCTACTTGTCCGAGGTGGGCGGCGGCTACTTCGGGGTTCACCCGCTGGGAGCCTGCGGGCACGGTGAGTGGGTGAGAGCCGCCCCGCTTCAGGATCGTGTCGATGATGTGGTCGGGTGGCAGGTGGTCGGGTGGGGTGTCTTCGTCGTACTGGGGCTGGTCGGTGACAACCAGCAGGTGGTTCTCTGCGCGGCCTCGGGTGAGACCGACGTACAGCTGGGGGCGGCGGCTGGCGGCGGTCACGGCGCACAGAGCAGCGTCGACGGTGAGGGACTGGACACGGGCCTGGGTGGTGGCGTAGCCGAGGTGGACGTGATCGGCGGCGTAGGCGCCGGGGAGCACGACGGTGGTGTCGGGGTCGTCGAGCCGGTGCGCTGTTACGGAGCCGTTGTCGTTCGCTGCGGTGACCACCCATCGGTCACCGTTGCGGACCCATTGCCCGTCGGAGGAGTGGAGCTTGCGGTTGTTGCGGCGGGTGGCCACGGTGTCGCCGACGCGGATCACGTTGGCGCCGGCGCCCTGCACGACGGCTCCGGTCTCCCCGCCGCGGTGCTGCCGGGCGGCGATCTCGGTGTTGATCTCCTTGGTCAGCCGCAGTGTGGGCGCTGTGATGATGGTGTCCTGGCCGCGCCGGGCCTCCCACCAGTCGGCTGCGAAGTCGGCCAACTCAGCCTCGGTGGTGTCGTGGATCCGCCCCCGCTCGGCGTGGTACTCGAGAGCGGCCTTGTCCCCGCGCCGCAGCCCGATGGTGGCTCGGGCCTCGTTGGGGTCAGCGAAGCGCCACAGCTGGGACAGCATCGCTGCGGGCACAAGATCGGGCCGCTCCGCGAGGGCCTGGAACACGCCTCCCGCTCCGACTGAGCCCTGCTGGGCGGTGTCACCTACGAGGATCATCCGCGCACGGGCGCGGGCTGCCCGCCCGGCCAGCGCCGCCAGAGTGCGGGTGTCGAGCTGCCCGGCTTCGTCGACGATGACCAAGCCACCCGCGGGGACCACGTCGTCGGCTATGGCAGCGAGGGCGGCGGTTTCGCCCACCACGTCGAGGGCCGCCCCGAGGTTGGCTGAGGCTTCGGCGGTGGGGGCTACGGCGAGCACCCGGTCGTGGCCGACCGCTCCCGCTACCCGCCCGAGCATTTCGGTCTTGCCGGCCCCGGCGGGGCCTATGACCAGCACCCCGTTGGTGTCGGCCGCAAGGATGGCCGCTACCGCCGCGGCCTGGTCGGTTCCCAGCCCGTCGGTGTCGGCTTCGGAACCGTCGACTTCGGCTTCGGCTGCGAGCCACGAGACGCTGGCTACCTCCGCGGCTGCGAGTCCGGGGGAGTACCAGCGGCCGCCGCGTTCCACCAGCCGGTCGGTGACGCGCTCCCACAGCTCGTCGGCCAGTCGGGTGAGCGTCGCTTGGGGGTCGAGGTCGTAGCGGCCCCACAGGTCGCCGCTGGCGTTGAGGGTGGCCCACACGGTGCGGAGAATGTCGGAGCGGGTTAGACCGCGCGTCGCCGCGCTGAGCTGCTCCAGTTGGGCGACCGCGGCAGCGTCCACCGTGTCGGGCAGCTGCTGGCGGCGGTCGGCGAGGAGCACCTCGGCCCGGTCGTAGCCGCCGGGTTCCCGCCGCTGTGCGGAGCGGAGGTCTGCGGCCAGCGTGACCGGATCGACACCGAGTTCCTCCGCTTCACGCCTCCACCGGGTATGGGGGTCCGCCTCGGCTTGTTTGTCCTGGCGCGTTTCGCGGTTGGCAGCCCTCCACATGGCGATCCGCTCGGATGGGCCGGGTTCCCGCTTGTACTTCCTCTCGAAGGCTCGGACCTTGGCCTGTGTGACCTTCTCTATGTCCCTGGCCCGGGCTGACCATTCGTCGATGAGGTCTGCGGGCTGGCCGGCCACCTCGGCGTGCCAGTTGTCGCCGATCCGGTCCCATGCCCACCCGAGCCGCTGGGACAGCTCGGCCCGGAGCACCGCGGCTCCGACCGCCGCCGCCGCAGCCGCATTCTGGTAGAGCAGCCGACCGTCGAGGGTCCGCCACTTGCCGTCCTCGCACCGGACCCGGTTGTGGAAGATCAGGTGGGCGTGGACGTGGGGATCACCGGCCCGGCTCGTCCAGTGATTGAACGCGGCGACAGTGGCCCCCCCGGGTACCTCCACGCGCTCCACTCCGTTGCGCCCGGCCCGGCTGGCGACCGCCTCGGACTGGAGGAACGACACCACCGCGCCCAGGCTGATATCGAACGCCTGCTCGATCTCCTTGCGGTCAGCCTCGTCGGCCAGCGCCCACCCGGCGCTCACCGACTTGGGCGGCGCGTACACCACGTCGTAGGCACTGAACTTGCGCCGCCGACGGGTCACCCCAGACTTGTCGACGAACGAACCTCCAGGCTGGTAGCGGCGCCCGAGCTGCTCCCCACTGGTGGGATCGACCGCCGACAGCGACGCCGCCAACTGCTCGGACGTGACCACACCGCCTTCAGCGACGCCCATCCCCCCGGCGGACATCCACCGCCCGGCCAGTTCCCCCCGGTTCCCGGTGTAGTAACCCACCACAGGGGACATCGACGCCTCCTGCGGCGGACCACCAGCGGGAGTGCTACTACCGCTGCCGCCGCTCCCGCACCCTGCGTCCGCTCGGGACGATGGGGTGCCGCCTGCCCCTCCGCTACCGGCCCACGCCTTGACCGGCGTGCTCTCTTGGCCGGTGTAGTAGGCGACGTGTTCGACCCCGACTTTGGCGATGTACAGCGACATGACGGGCATAATGCCCACCACCCGCCGAAACAGGGTTGCTCTCGCCCACCCGGACATGGGTCCGAGTGAGGGTCGGACGTATGTCCGCATTTTAATGCAAACTTCACTGCTCCTTTCGGTCACCCATTCCCCCCTCTACTCGGACCTATGTCCTACCCCTACTCGGACCTATGTCCTACCCCACTCGGACCAACCCACCCGCTCCGACCTGGCCTATCTCCTCACCCGCTGACCTCCCGTCACCGTCTCCCCCACCACACCCCAATCGGTAACTTCCCCCCGCTGTTCCCCCCACCGGCCACCACCCGATCATCCCATCGCAGTACCCCACCGATCCACCACCGGAAACCCCTGGTCACACCGTGTTTACCCTCGGCTGCTTAACCCACCCCCACCCCCACCCCCCCCTCACCCGAGTCCTCGACCCCGTCACCGACAGCCACCCCAGCCACCGGCCTGTTCCGCCGCGTTCCCTCCGCGTCCACCGCCCAGCACTCAGCCGCCCGGCCACGGGGGGGATCCCCCAGCTCCGGGGGGGGGGGGGGGGAGGAATCCTGTGTCCGAGCGCTGAGGGCTGGGTCGGACATGTGTCCGAGTGCGGCGGTCGGCGGTAGGGGTGATGTCGAACGTGGCAGCCCCCCGCACCATCCTCGGACGGGTGCGGGCTGTTTGGGTGTCCGCCGAAAGCCCAGGTCAGGGACCACAGCAACCGGCTAGAGCAACCGTTTCGTCGACCGAGAGCAACCGTTCGTCGACCGAGAGCAACCGTTCGGACTTGACGAGCCTCGGCGTCGCCGCTCTCGGACACATGTCCGACCCGCCGCCCGGCGTCCGGTCGGGTCGTGGTGCTGGCCTGAGGCCCTTCTGCTGGCGGTGTTCCCGGCGGTCTCTGCGTCGACCTCCGCCGTGGCGGCGGGTGACGGTGGGCGGCCTGGCAGTCGGGGCACTGGCTGGGGGACCGGCCGACGCCGGTGGGGAGGTGCCCGTCCGGGGCGTATAGCGCCGCTGGCAGGCTGCCAATCCATCGGATGCGACCGTTCGGGGCTAGAGCAACCGGCTAACGCAACCCTTTCGGGGCTTCCGACACTCCTAGAGCAACCGTTCGGGCCGTGTAGAGCAACCAGCCCCGGGGGGGTGGATGGCAAAGTAGAGACCATCGAAGTAAGAGACGACCGTCGAAGGGAGACCGTGATGGGTTCGAGAGCGGCGTCGCTCGTTCGGGAAGCGACCGACATAGTGCGGCTGATCGAGGAGGTCACCGAGGTCACCCGAACGAACGGCGCTGCTGCGATGGCCCTCTGCCCGTTCCACCCCGACAAGGACAGTCCGTCGTTGAGCATCGAAACGGAGAAGGGCCTGTACAACTGCTTCGGTTGTGGGGCGTCGGGTGACGCTCTGACGTTCGTCCAGCAGCAGCACGGGGTGGGCTTTGTCGAGGCCCTCGGGCTGCTGGCCCACCGAGCTGGGATGGACCTGGGCCCGTCGGTGGCGCGACCGGCACGGGCCGCCCACCTCAACGGCATCCGCTGGCAGGCTGCCGAGTTCTACCATGACCTGCTGCGTACCGACCCCGACGCTGCCAAGGCTCGTGCCTACCTGCGTCGTACCCACGGGTTCGACGCTGCCGACGTGACCGGCTTCACCGTCGGGTGGGCACCGCCCGACCCGTCGGCGGTGACCGGCTACCTGCGGCACTCCGGTGTGTCCGGCAGGGACATCGCCTCGGCCGGGGTTGCCCGGCTTGGGATGGCCGCCGGCGGCCGTGTGGTATATCCGGTCGTGACCGGCCCGGATCGGGCAGCCGGGTTCGCATGCGAAGACTCGTCGGGGAGGGTCTTCCCCCCGCCCAAAGGCTCACGCCTGCTGTACGGCATGGGACAGGCCCGGTCGGCAATCGCCCGTGAAGGCACCTCTGTGGTGGTGCCGGACTTCCCGTCGGTGATCGCCTGGCATCGAGTCGGCCTGCGCAACACCGTCGCACCCGCCAGCCCCCGCCTCAACACCGACCAGCTCGGGACACTGGCCCGGTTCGGGTCGAGGACGGTGGTCATCTCACCGGGTGGCGAAGCCACCGGGGACCTGCTCGCTGACACGCCCAGCGTCCGGGGACTCGACCTCTACATCGGAGAAGCAAAGCGCATCGCCGGCGCAGACCTGACCCACGACGAGGCGAGGGCTGCGGCCCGCTCCGCCGTCCCGATCCCCGAAGCCCGGCTGGCTGTAGCACTGTCCGGCTACCGCGACGCACCCACCCCGACGATGCGCCGATCTCAGCTCGCCGCAGCCCGACGGGTGATCGACGGCGAAGCCGACGAGGCGGCACGGTGGGAACTGGCGGCGATCGCCGCGGGGATCACCGGGATGCCCGTGGAGGACGTGATGGGGTCATCGACCCTGCCCGGCATCGCCGACGTGGCACCCCAGCCCGCCCGAGCGGGCCTATCTCTGTGACCACGCCGCCCACCGCCTGGTGGAGGATCCCCCCGGACACCCGCCGGTAGTATCACCCGGACACATGTCCGAGCTGAGCGGGGAGTGACCTGTTATGGACCAACCGGACGACCCTCAGAACTACGTGATCGTGGACCTGATGGTCCTGTGGACCACCAGGGCCGAACGTAAGTACACGATGCAGCAAGCTACCGTCACATTCCGGCGGGCGTTGCTGACAGCCATCGAGGACGACGAGATACCGATCAGCCACGTAGCCGCCGCCCTCGGCATCGACCACCGAGCCGTACGCCGGCACCTCCAGGCCGCCCGCGCACTGCCCGCCGACGACTCCTAATGCTCCGCATCCTCGCTGCCGCTCTCGCTCTGGTGGTAGCAGCCTGCGGCCAGCCCGACCCCGCCCAGCTGCCCGTGCTGACCCTCACCGCTGAGGCCCCGGCCACCACCACCACGATCCCGGCTCCGTCTACCTCCACCTCCACCACCGCCTCCACGATCCCGGCCACTCCCGAGCCGCCCGATGCTGGGCTGGTAGTAGACCCGTCCAGGCTCGCTGCCGCCCCCGAGGTGTGGGGCGACTACGACCGGGACCTGTTCGCTCACTGGAGCGACGAGGACGGCGACGGGTGCGACACCCGCCAAGAAGTGCTGATCCGCGACTCGTCAACGACCCCGGTGCTGCACCCCGAGCGGGTATGCCGTGTCGTGGAGGGCAGCTGGTGGTCGGCCTACGACGACTGGTGGACCACCGACCCCGCCGACCTACACATCGACCACCTGGTGCCACTGGCCGAGGCGTGGAAGTCGGGCGCCCGGCTCTGGACCGCCGCGGAACGGGAGGCCTTCGCCAACGACACGGCGGGGCTGGTAGCAGTCAGCGCTGCGTCCAACCTGGCCAAGGGAGCCTCAGACCCCACCGACTGGCTCCCCGACAATGAGGACGTGTGTGGAGTTCCCCCTGCTGGCCGGACATTTCCACAGTGAGCGCGTTTTGTCTCCGACAATGGGACTGCGCGCTGGGAAGGAGTCCTGTTGGGAGGGAAACGACCGAGGAGAAAGTTCTCGGATGAGTTCAAGCGAGACGCGGTGGAGATCGTCCGGCGCTTCGGGCAAGCCGATACGTCAGGTCGCCAACGAGTTGGGGATCTACGACTCGACGTTGGGGAACTGGGTACGCCAGGACGAGATCAACCGTGGTGAGCGGGAGGGGCTCACGTCTGATGAGCGGGAACGGCTCGGGGAGTTGGAGCGGGAGAACGCTCGGCTGCGGATGGAGCGTGAACTCTTAAAACGAGCAGTGGCCTTCTGGGTGAGGGAGTCGAACGAGTGACGCTGTATCGCTTCGTCGATACCCAGAGGGCCGAGGGGTTCCCGGTAAGGCTCATCTGTTCGGTGGTGGGGGTGTCTGCGTCGGCGTATTACGCGTATCGGAAGCGACCTGAGGCTGGTCCGGCGCAGCTGGCCGAGGCCGCCCTGGTGGACGAGATCCGGGCTATCTGGGCAGAGTCGACTGGGACTTATGGTTCGCCCCGGGTGTGCGCTGAGCTACGCCGCCGTGGCCGGGTGGTTAACCACAAACGGGTGGAACGGTTGATGAAACGCCATGATATGGCCGGTTTCGTTCCCCGCAAGCGGCGTGTCACCACCACAGCGGACAGTGCCCATCGGATTCCTGACCTGCTCAGAGGCGACTTCGGAGCCGCCCGGCCGGATGCGGCCTGGGTCGGCGATATCAGCTACATCCGAACCCGCCAAGGATTCCTCTACCTGGCGTTCGTCTTGGACCTGGCGTCCCGCCGCGTGGTCGGTGTCTCGATGGCAACCCACCTCAGAGCGTCACTCGCTACCGACGCTCTGCATGAAGCCATCGCAACACGAGGAGGCCAAGTGCACGGTGTGGTGTTCCACACCGACCGCGGCTCCCAATACACGTCTGGGGCCACCGCCCAGCTGTGCCGGGCGTATGGCATCCGCCAATCAGTGGGCCGGACCGGGGTGTGTTGGGACAACGCCGCCGCCGAGTCGTTCCTCGGCACCCTCAAGAAAGAGCTCGTCCACCGAGCCGACTACCACAACCGGCACCAGGCCCGCCTGTCAATCCGATGGTGGATCGAAGCCTGGTACAACCCCCGCCGGCTTCACTCCACGATCGGACAGCAGCCACCAAACGAATGGGAGGACAACTACTACCATCACACGGCCGCATAAACCGAGTGTCCAGCCCACGGGGGGAACTCCAGAGCGGCTAGGCCGGCAGTGGGCTGGAATCGACATCGACGAGGTGGCTGTCGGGATCACACAGAAACGACTGCAAGACGAATCGGACGCCGCTGTGCACAATGTCGACCTCGACGGCTTTCGCGACGGGCTTCCCTCGCTACACCTTCCCCCGCGCCCACCAGTTCGCACCGACCCCGACCGCCCTCAACGCTCTCGCAACATTCGAGCCATCCGCTGGGCTGGACTAGGCACCGGCGAGCGAAGGCCATGCCCCGGATGCGGACGCCGCAAGTACCTAGGGGTAGCGGATCACGACCTCGATCGGGGAGCCGTCCTGGTCACGTACGAGAACCTCCCAATCGCTGCGGCTATGAGGAGCCGGACGCACACAGAGGGACAGAGCGTTGAAGCGCTGCTGCTCGGCCACCAAGCGCGCCGCCTGAGCGGCAGAGGCGGAGTCGAGGAGACAGTAGCGGCGGAACCTTCGGTCCAGGCGATATTATTGGGTGATCTACCCACTGGGTGGAGAAGAGGGAGCGTGGGGGAGATAATGGCCCACTATCTCCCCCAACGACAGAACTAAACCCTGAACACGCTGGGGTTCCAGATACTGTTATTTCCTGTGAACCCTGCATGTTATCTCCCCTAAGGTAGGTCCGGTGACGTCCGAAGTTGTTGGACTACCAGTCCGGGTACCGTCCCTGGGTCGGGCTGTCGAACAGTTCCTGGCCGCCAAGCCGCTTTCCGCGAACGCCCGGCGTAGCTACGGCGTACTGTCTGGGGGGTGGTGGTAGAGGACCTCGGTGCCGGCACTGCCTAGCCGATGTCGGGTCCGAAGCCCTGCGACATGTTCTCGAGGAGCGCTGGGGTGACGCTGCGGCGGCGACGTGGAACCATCGCCTAGCTGCGGTGGGGTCGTTCCGCCGCTGGTGCAGTCCCAGGGTTGGATCGGGACGGATCCCCTAGCGGGGGATCGAACACCGCCCACAACCCCGCGACGACACAGCACCGATCTCCTACGACCAGCTCCACGCGTGACTCGAAGGAGCCAACAACCTCCTCCAAGTCCTACGAAGAGTCGCCCCCGGCTTCACCAACGCAGGTAACTACGCAGCCCGAGGACTCCTCCTAATATGACCCCTACACCGACAACAGCACCCCTTCATCCCACAAAACGCGAAGGCCAATGGATTTGCGCGGTGTTTTCACTCACCGGCCGTATACGTAGCTGGAGGAAAGCGAGATGTCATGAGTGACGACCTACTACTGAGGCTGCTCCAGGCTGGGCTGCTTGAGGCTCTGGGCGATGACGATCAACGGCGAGAACGCGCAGAGGCCGCGGCCGTGGCGACCGGCGAGTGGCTTGGACTGGCCGGCCGCCCGCACTTGGCGTCAGCGGTCGTTCTCGCGATCGATGAGAGTAGCGAACCGGGAGGTGAAGCTTTCGACCATGCGGAGAAACATCTTCTCCACGAGTGGCCGGCTCTTCGAAACGTGTACCCGGAGCGCCCGAGGGAACTGCTTCGTGCCATAGTCCTCCAAGGGGTTGACAAGGTAGTAGCGACCGATCGGGACCTTGCAGCCGCAGCGTGGTACATCACACGAACCGTGCGCGATATGTCGATATCCGCTGGTCGCTGGGCACCAGTTGTAGAAGACGTCATCGGCGACATAGACCGCGCCGTTCACGAAAGACTAGTGAAGGAGTGGGCACCGACAATGCCCCAGTCCAAGCTCGTAATGCCGAAGACAACGCCAGATGATGCAGAACTCCCAAAGGTGGAGTCCACAGAAGAGCTCCATGAAGCTCTCGATCCCTACAAGCCAAACCTCGCTGGCCACCACAACACTGTCTCAGCGGTTCTCGGGGAGCACGTGCCACCGATCCTGGACGAGCTTGTCGCCGCTGTCAATGCAGTCCGGGCAGGGTCGGGCAAGGGCGGGGCCATGAAGGCATTCGCGGCAGCGTTGGGTAGGGATTTGAGGGAGTTGTTGGCTCAGCAGGCCCGAATCGTCGAGGCTTCGCGGCTGCGTGAGGCGTTGCTGTGGTGGCGTCTCGCTGGTCAGTCGGAGCTTCTCGGTGTGCGCTACGGGCAAATCGAAGATCCTGCCACACGGGCTCTGGCTGCGGCGGGCGACCTCCATCAGCTGTGTCCCGCAGTGACGCCCGAGGCGGTGGAGCATCTGCTCGTCGACGTCGTCTCAGATTCTGAACCGCTCGACGTTCAGATCTCGTTTGATCGACTCGCTGAAGCCTGGATGAAGCTGTCGCCGAGTCTCGAACTAGCTCACAGCGCCGGACCGCTGATAGGTGCTCTGGGTTTGGGTGAGCAGGACGCACTCCCTCCAGCGATGAGGCGTGATCTCACTCCAGTGGAAGCCGCCGTCGTCGCGTTTCGAGACCTACAGACAACACGGCTGACCTCAGTGGTTCCGGACATCGAGTCGTCGCCTTGACCAGCGAGCGGGACGCAGACGTGGCTGACTCGGCTCAGGATCCGGGAGCAATTGACCCAAGGGACGTTCCGGACGGCGACGACGGCGGACCACTCGAAACAGGGGCCAGCAACCCACCTGAGGTGCTCGCGTCGAGGGACAATGAGCCTGTTGACTCGATCGCCTCAGTGTCGGTTCAAGGCGGTTGTTCTCGTCTGCATTGCTACGCGCCAGACACAGGTTGCCTCGATGGCAACGCTAGCCACGGCGACTGCGACGACTGGGGTGGAGGAGTAGAGGCGCGTAGTCCAGAGATATCAGGGCAGCGACCTACTTGGACAGGACATTCGCTCGGCGCGATTGACTTGGAGGTCGCTACCGCACACCGACGACCGCGCTTCGTCGCAGTGGTGGGGGCAGCTGGCGTCGGCAAGACCACTGCGCTCGCCACGTACTTTCTCGCTCTCCGTAAGGGCCACCGACCCGCTGACATGCGGTTCGCTGGGTCGTTCACCCTCCTCGGGTGGCACGCAGTCACCCGGCATTTCGGATTCCCGCCTTCGGGTTCCCGACGATTCCCGCCCCACACAACCATCTCAGCTGGTAGCCGTGCACCGGCGCTCTTGCACCTCCGATTTGCGACACAGGCGGGCCGGCACCAAGACATCCTATTCAGCGATGTGCCCGGCGAATGGTTTGAGGAGTGGGCCTTTGAAGCCTCAGCAGCGGAAGGGGCGCAGTGGATCGCAGAGCGTGCGGATCTCTTTGTCGTCATGTCCGACTCGGACGCGCTGGCAGGGGCCGAGCGGGGGATTGCATGCAACAACTACGCCACCCTTGCCAGTCGCGTGAGTTCGGCTGCCGGCGGTCGACCCGTCATTCCAGTTCGGGCCAAGGCGGATATTGAAGTGCCAGCGAGCATCGTCGAGCGATTGCGGGGTGTCGATCGCAGGTTTTTCGGATGCGAAGCCCAGCCACTCTCGGTGCTCGCAGAGCGTGGCTCGGCGCCGTTGCTGGGGGCTCTCGATGACGTCACCGGGTTGGCACTTGCGCAGCGCGGCCTCTCACCGCAGATACGCCAGCCGTACCAAGACCCCTTCCTCGACTTCTCAAGTTCTCGAATGGTCACAGAATGAGCGAGCCCAGCGCTCGCATGCTCGTTCTTGGCGGATTTGGGACTGGGAAGACCACGCTGCTTGTTCAGCTGTTCGGGCGGATGCAGTTCGCCGACAGCCGCCTGCGAGTTGTTAGTGCGCCTGCGAGCCTTGCGCCAGTACGCGATGGGCTCGCAAGCCTCGCTCAGGGGCGTCCCGTCAGCCACACTCCGAGTGGCGTGGAGGTGATCCAAGAGCTAAGCGCCGAAACGGCCGACGGAGACCGGATTGACATCTCGATTCCGGACTACGCGGGTGAGACACTTGACGCAGTTGTGGAAAACCGGCGGGTCCCGGAATGGTGGAGCGCCCACTGCGTCGAATCCAGTCGATGGCTTCTCTTGATTCGTGTAGAACGCATGGAGGAGATCCCGGACTTCGCGTCAGCCGACTCGCAACTCGTGGCGTCGTCAGAGAATTCGACTGCCCCGCTGCCCCTCGATATGCGGCTCGTCGAGCTGCTCCAGATCCTGTCGCATGAACGCCAGAGGCGCGCCGCGGACACAGTGCGTCCATCACTTACCGTCGTCTTGTCCTGCTGGGATGAGATTACGGCTGGCTCGCCGGGCAGAGTTCCCGCACAGGTGCTCGCGGAGCGAATGCCGCTGTTGAGCACCTTTGTTGAGACCAACTGGGTTAGTGTTGGATCCGCTGTCTTTGGCCTCTCGGCACAAGGGCGCGCTCTCGACAAGGGCGCGCCCGACGAAGAGTTCGTAGATCGAGGTCCCGAACGTATGGGCTACCTGATCCGCCCTGATGGCTCACAGACCGATGACCTTGCGGAACTCCTCCTGCCGTGACAGAGGCTGTTGGACGGGCCCGATTCGGAAACTCCGGCGGCGGCCACCGACTACTGGAGTCGTCTGGAGTCCCCGAGGAGTTGCTTGAGGAGATCCGCTGGTACACGGATCTGCCTCCCCACGCCATCACGACATGGGCACCGTTCTTCGTCGGCTACCGAAAGGATAACTACTACATCGTCCAGCGAACGTCGCCGGACCTCGGTGCCGAGCGCCCCGGGATGGTTGAGACGATTGTCGCTGTGCACCCCGTCGCGAGTCTTGGAGACGTGAGTCTCGCTCAACTCAAGATGCCCGTTTGGACCTCGACGAGTTCCGTTGAGCGCGACGACCGCGACCCGATGCCGCCTGGTGTCGGCCCAAGTATCGATCTCCTCTCATCTGGTAGCGCCGTCTACTGGATCGGGGAAGCATCCTTCGACAGCGCGGTCGAACGCCTCTGGGATCTCATGGGTCCGACAGATCGGGCGAACCTCGTCTTCGGTCTGCTCTTCTCTCCGACAAGCATTCCCTATCCGTGTGGGGGCCGCTCGATAGCGCTCTATCTCGTCCCGAACGGCCTACGGTCGAGGTTTGAAGATGCAACGATCATCGACTCAGACCGACCGCCTGCGCCGGGCGCGACGGCCCGCGCAGTGTTCACCGGCGACACGACACTCGCCGAGCAACTCAGCATCGCGAAGCCGTCGCTGAATCAGTGGCGAATGCTTGCTGTAGTTCAGGACTACGTTGATCAGGTTGAGTCGCTGGGCCCGGACGAGGTTCGCTCATGTGCGCACCTTCTAGGGTCGCTCACGGCCGTGGCCGATGACGGGCTCGATGTCAAGGAGCGCATTGTTGCGAGGCTCAAGGCGGTCTCGCCGAACGCTTCGTTCGCCCATATTCGCGGCTGCCGGAACCTCCCCTTCGATCGGCTCCCTGGGGTGACTCTGGTCGGCATCGTGGACCTGTGGACCAATGAGGTCTTCAGTGATCCGAACCGGCTCACCGATCTTGGGGCCGCAATCGCGTCACTCGAGACTGGCGGAGCTGATGAGTTCGAGAACGCGCTCGGATCCTCTCTGCGCGCAGAATGTCTTGCAGTCGCTGACAACGTCATCGAGCACTTGCACGCCGCAATCATCTTGGGCGATCAGCGGAGCTTCTCGTGGCTGGTCGACACAACACAGAGTTCGATGATCGATGGATCTCTTGCTGCGACGGTCGGGCCAGACTCTGCTGCATGGCTTCATGACGAGGCGCACAGGCATGCCATGCCGGAGACCCATGCATCCGCCTGCCCAAACGACGACCCGATCGAGGCATGGGAAGCTCACCTAGCGATTGTTGGGCACACCGCAGAGTCGCGAGGACGGCTCGCATCGAGATGCGAACCGAGCCAACTTGTAGAAGCTGCTCTTCGCCTCGGCGATCGCCACCTCGTCGATTTTGCCGGAGCGGCGGCGATAGTTATCCCCGAGGCGCTTGAGCCCGCCAGGTCGGCCAACAGGAATTGGCGCGCTATCCTAGCGGCCGCGACCAAGCGAGGCGCAGATCCATGGACTTGGATCGAGGCGCCTGGATGCGGTTGAGCCAGTGCTCAGCGCTTTCCTCGATGGTGAGACTAATCTCGTCCCTCTTGTCGCAGCCTTGTCAGCCAACGGCGCAGTCGATGCGCTCGATTTCCCACGACGGTCTCAGGTGTGGACAGCGGTGGATGAGCCTTATCGCACCTTCGCTCCTCCAGCGGACAGCGCTCGCCGCGACTAGTGCGAGGCGCACACCAGCACTGCAATGGAGTCGCCGCTGATCGACGGCAGTCTGCTCAAGCGCCAACCTCCGAGCGGCCGCCACGCTTGACGTGGGTCGTGCCATTGACACGCTCGAAGTGCACTCGCTCGGTCTTGTACTGCGGAGTCGGCTGTCGAGATCGCAAGGACGGCGTCGCTCGACGGCAACAGTCAACGCTTCGGCCGCATTATTGCGGCGAACCGATGGACAGAAGCGGCGCGGTTTCTCGCAACGGAATGCTGCGAGACGCGCCGACCTCCGACCTGCAGCCGATGAGTGTTGCCACCTGCTCTCGGGTTGGGATCGGCTTCATAGCTGACCTTCGGCGCAGAAGGGATCCACCCAACGAGCACGGAGTTGAGCGACGGACTACAGCGATGTCGCAACCACGCTCTACCCAACGGGCCCACATGACGGTGGGACTTTGGGAGCGCTCGGGAGGCAACCCCGCCGACATCCCCACCACAGGCACCGGAAGGGACCAATGGACTCGGGCGATTCGAGCGATCGCCAAGGGCGCCACCGGCGCGCCGTCGACGAGAGACCTCCTCGACACCATGATCGGCGACTATAAACGACAACGAACGACCTGAGGAAGTTGAGAAGCGTGCTGTGACGGCCCATCACGTTGATGCGCTCATCGTGACTGCCATCCAGCTTGAGCGACGCGCCGTCCGCGAACATCTCCGCTCGTTGGATGTCATGCCGATCGGCCCAGTCTGTGCTCGATGTCGGACAGTTCGTCGAGCAGCATCTGAGATTGCGGGTAGCCATTCTCGAGGTCGGTCCCGGAAACATCGACGCGTCGGTCCTCACCACGATCACGACAGTCGAGCTCCAACCAGCGATGACCATGATGGTGGGCGTAGCTGGCGCACTGAAGGACCTAGCGTTGGGTGACGTTGTGGCATCCAGCAAGGTCTACTGGGCCGAATCCGGCAAGAGCCTCGAAGCAGGGGTTCGCCCTCGACCAGGCTTTGGACCGAGTATCGGACAGGCTGGTCCAAGCCGCCCGACGCGTCGCGGCCGACGATCGAGTGGCAGGAGCGAATCAGTGATCAGAGCGATCTCAGGCGCGACGCCCCGACGGCCATCGTTGCCCCGATCGTCGCGGGTGAGCGCGTCGTGGCGAGCACGAACTCTGACGACGCTAAGAGAATCAGACAGCACTTCAGCGACGCCGTCGCTGTAGCAATGGAGGACATGGGGGTCACACGCGCATCCGCGATCGCCGGCGCAGGTGAGATGATCGCCATCCGAGCCGCGTCCGACTTGCTCGATGGGAAGTCGGATGCCGACGCGACTGGCGCTCAACGGGTTGCGGCAGCGAGCGCTGCAGCCTTCGCCATCGAGTTGCTTGCCAGCAATCTGCCGGTGAACCTGTTCCCTTCGCGGCTTGAGACCAGCCAGGACTTCTACAAAGAGGCGGCTGCGCTGTATCCGGCAGGCCCCACCGAGAAGGGCGTCTGGGAGCGTGGCGGCGGACACCTCGCTGCGATAACGCTGGGAGGAACCGGCCGATCGATGTGGTGGGCTGCGCTTCGTGAACTCGAACAAGGCGGCGGCGGACCGTCGATAACGATGGCCTCTCTTATTTCTGCAATGCGCGACGACTACCCAAACAGCGAGATGCTGCGCACGCTTGCTGATTGGGACGAGCCGCCGAAATCTTGACCTTGTGAGGTCTGAGACAACGCCTTAGACCCTGGTGGATGAGGGGGTGCGTCTGGGTGCTCGGGTGGGTGGCGCACGGCCGGGTCGTAAGGTGCTGACTTTGGTGGCCGCGATGCTGGCGGGTGCCTCTCATACGGGGTCTACGGAATATGTGGACGAAATGTAACGGTTTCAGGTTGTTCTTCGGGGACGGAGTTGACTTGCGCGGTGGTGAAGTCGTGTCGGCCGTAGAGGTTGAGGTGTTGGATGGCGGCGCTGGTGGATACGTGTTCTAGGCGATGATGGCGTTGGTGAGGCATTCGCCTTGGAGGTCTTGACCGTCGGTGTGTCCGTTGGTTAGCGAAGAAGAGTTCGCGGTGCCAGACGTCGCCCTTGGGCCGCAAACAAACAGTACACATCGGTAAGAGAGATCATCGTCTGGGCGTCTAGCGGTTGCTCGGCTCTTAGCCCGATACCCCACAGGCCGTCAACGACGGACCTGTGTTCCTCACGCGCCACCAACTCAACGTTGTCCCAAGCCAGAAGGGACAGATACCCCGATACCGGCCGAGGGCGTCTCCTCCTACGAACGGGCACGGGCACTACTCAACGAGGCAACCCGGCCCGAGTCAACACGATGAGTACATGGCCATTCTGGAAGCTCGCTTCCACCCACGGACCGTCTCGGATCTGCTGGACAAATCCGAAGAGGCGCTGTGGGTCCTCTCAGAACACCCTGAAACCGTTACATTTCGTCCACATATTCCGTAGACCCCACGCATGGGGAATCACCGTCGCTGCCGCCACCGGCGCACGCATCGCCGTGAACATCGAGACCCGGCGTCTGGCCGACCAGAAGCAGCAGACACCCGAACGGAAAAGACCAGGCCTCAGCCTCTAACCGTTCAAGCGGTTGCCCAAGTAACCGCTAGCGTCTAACCAACGATGAGCGATGACCACGGTATGACCGGAGACCAGACTGCCACCGGCGACACGGCGTCCTATGAGGGATACGTGTACGTGGCGACGAATCCAGCCATGCCAAACATGGTCAAGATCGGCAGCACAGCGCAAAACGATCCCCAGAGCCGCATCACTTCGCTGTTCACGACCAGCGTGCCCGTGCCATTCGAATTGGAGTACGCGGCAGCAATCGCGGATGACCCCAGCAGAGTAGAGCGGGCACTGCACCTGGCCTTCAAGCCCTATCGGCTACATCCGAAGCGCGAGTTCTTCAAGATCGAGCCATACCAACCAATCGCGATCCTCAGACTGCTCGACGTTGCTGACATCACTGAGCAGGCCAAGTCGGACGTCGAGACCGAGAGATCGCAGGAGGACCGGGACGCCCTCGAGCTAGTCAAACGCAGACCAACGCTCAATTTCGACGAACTAGAACTGCCAAAAGGATCGATCCTCACATACCTACACGACGAGAGAGTCAAGGCCGAAATAGTCGATCGCCGGCGCGTGAGACTCACCAAACTCCCCGACAACGAGTACCCCGCAGTCGTCTTGGACGACGAGCCGAAGTACCTTTCGCCGCTCTCACGAGACCTCCTCGGAATTGCGCGTCACGTACAACCCACCAGGTACTGGCGAGTTGAGGACGGACGACCGCTCCTCGAGATCTACGACGAGAAGCACGGCCCAAGGGAATAGCGCACCCTGCGGTCAGGGCGTCGGCGACCCGCTGCGAGTTCCTCAAGGTGCCGCTCGGTCATCCGACCCCCAACAAACAGCCGGCGGATTAACTCCGGGTAATTGTGGTTTCGTGTGCAGCCTGGACGGTCTCGGACCCATCAGGGCAGCCGGCCGTTCAGAGGGCCTCAAGTGGGTGCGTTCGCTCGGAATGTGGTACGCAGAGTGGGACTTGACTACCCCACCGTTCCCTGATCCAGCCGGTTACCTGGCGGTTTACCGCTGTGGGCAGCGGACTACCCCTCCGCTGGAGGGAGACTCGGGGTTGCCCGTAGGTAACCCGGGTGATTCTCGCTACCAGTCGCTACCCTCGGCGAGTCCGCAACGGTCAACCACCTCCCGCAGCGCCGTGTTATCGACCTGGAGGTCATACGTGGCCCGGTATGGGTATATCTCAGGGTCAGTTCTCCACTCCGTCTCGCCCTCCCATCTCACCCCTTCTGCGGAGTGCTCTAGCCCAACGGCATCACTCGGAGCGGGCATCACGTCGGCCTCGACCACCAGCCCGTCCGCACTGATCAGAGACGCAAACACTTCGGCGGTGACGGCCGGCAATGAGTTGAGCGGCTCGGGGTGGATCACATCGTCGATCACAAACCCCCACCGATGGCTACGTGCGTACCCCACGTCGTCGTATTTGGCTAGGAGTCCATCGAAGGCGAATCCGAGGTCAGTCGGGTACTCATTCCCGACGATGCACCCGACCTGGAGGGTGGCGTAGAATTGTGGATGCTCAAGGGAGTTGAGGACGGCTAGGGGGTGCTCGTCTTGGCTGAAATCCACCCAGCCGGACATCGGAACCTCCGCAACGGTAGTCGTGACCGGCGCCAACACCGCGGGTCCGGGGTCCGGATCATCCCCCGCCTCCTCCCAACCGGTGGAGACAACCAACCCGACCAGCATCCCAGCCCCGAACATGGCCACCCCGCCGACCACGATCCAGAACCGATACGTTGTGGTCATGGCTACTCCCCGCCAGCCCTAGCCGGACGGCCGCTCTAGGCCCGTGTCCCTCAGGGCGACTGCGGAGGCAAGTGTATCGACCGGTATCCGTCAACACCTCGACACCCAGGTCGAGGGCTACCCGGAACCGTCCGGCCCGCTTCTGGATCAGGCCAGCGAAACCTCCAAGTGGGTGGTGAGGCCCCTGGTATTCGGACCCCCTCGGATTCCTTCAGAACCTTGCATAAACCGCCCGACACCCTGCATATTCGGGCCGTTCGGAGCCCGGTTATGCAGCGTTACGGCCGGCCCTACCTGAAACCGTCTGTGACCTGGGGTTTGATACGGGTGTTCGCTTTACATAAGATCTATTATGGGACAATCCGCCCCTGCCGGTCTTCACTGCGGCGGATCATCCGGTCGACGGTCTGCGGGCTTCGCATCCAGCAGGTCGGCGACCTGCTGGCGGGTGAACACTCGGCAGGAGAACCACCGAAATCAGCGGAGTCCTCGAGCACCTGCTCGTCGTCCTCAAGTGCCATACGGGCGGTCTGCACGGCCGTCTAGTCCGTCGCTTATGAAGACGCCTCGCACACCGAGGCCTGGCCGAGGCGTGGATCCGGGACCACGACGTCGCATTGGTACGCCGACCGTTCGAGGCGACCTGGCCGCTGCTGTTGCCCCGTGTCGAGCAACGGACGGCCCTTCCGCAGGCACAGGAATTTGGACCGATACCCGACCCCGGGTGGGGTTTGGTCTAAGCTTTCAGCGAGATGAAAGAGTCTCCGACTTCTATTCGGCACGAAGCGGCTCGGCTGTCCTACGCCGAGTTGATCGCCTGATGCCGCAACCGAACTTCCTGAACCGGACGTTGTGGATTGATGACAACCTACCGGTATTGCGGGGCGTCAACTCAGAGTGCATAGATCTGGTCTGCCTCGACCCGCCCTTCAACTCCAAACGTTTCTACAACGCTCCGCTCGGCTCTGACGCCGCCGGAGCCCAGTTCGACGACACCTGGACGATGGACGGCGTTAAAACCGAGTGGATAGAACTACAGGAGGCCGCCGATCCCGCCCTGTATCACACAGTTGTCAGCGCGGGCCTGTCGGCGGGGGACGCGATGCAGGCTTATATGGCGTTCATGGCACCGCGCCTGGCCGAGGTCTGGCGCGTGTTGAAACCCAACGGCAGCATGTACCTGCACTGCGACCCCCACGCCTCGCACTACCTCAAGCAGCTCTGCGACTGCATTTTCGGGCAGCGCAGGTTCCGCAACGAGATCGTGTGGAAGCGCACCAGCACCAAGTCGCTGGGCACTCAGCGTTACGCCCGCGACAGCGACAGAATCTTCTACTACACCAAGTCGAAACCCGGTTTCGTCTGGAACCAGCAGTACCGACCCCATGATCCCGAGCATGTCCGCAAGAGCTACCGCCATGACGACGCCGACGGCTTAGGGCCTTACGCGACGGAACAATTGACGGGCGGCAAGGCAGGCGGCCCGGCGGCATACCTGCCGTTCAAGGGCACCCTGCCGTCAGAGGGGCGGGCGTGGGCCCCGCCGCGGCGCGAGAAGTTCCCCGCGCCCGCAGCGGAAAAACTGCCAGACAACTATGAGCAACGGAACGCTCTCTCGAAGTGCGAAGCGCTCGACGACGCTGGCTTAATCCGTTGGAGCAAGAACGGCGTACCACGCTACAAGAGCTATCTGGCTGGCAAGCGGGGCAATCCCGCCAGTGACATCATCACGCACATCCCCCCAGCGTTGGGCAAAGAGGCAACCGGCTGGCCAACCCAGAAACCGCTAGCCCTCTACGAACACCTCATCGCAGCCTCGTCGAACCCCGGCGACCTGGTTCTCGACCCTTTCTGCGGGTGCGCCACCACAATGGTCGCAGCCGAGCGGCTAGGTCGACAGTGGGCCGGTATCGACATCGACGAAGTGGCCATCGGGATCACCCAGAAGCGACTACAGGACGAGTCCGACGCCGCGGTACACAACGTCGACCTCTCCGGGCTGCGCGAAGGGCTTCCCACCCTGCACCTTCCCCCACGCCCACCAGTTCGCACCGACCCCGACCGGCCCAAACGCTCTCGTCTCATCCGAGCCATCCGCTGGGCTGAACTAGGCACCGGCGAGCGGAGGCCATGCCCCGGATGCGGACGCCGCAAGTACTTAGACGACTTCGATCTAGACCACATCACCCCACGATCAAAAGGCGGCCTAGACGCCGACGAAAACCTGCAACTACTGTGCTCGCCCTGCAACCGCATCAAAGGCGGGCGGCTCACGATGACCGAACTGATACAGCAACTACAACCACCCTTGTAGGCTCGCCAGCTCGGTCCAACGGTATCGGACGGCCCCTCCGCTGGGGCTCGTGTCGGTGGTGCGGTCTCGACGACGGGCGACCTGATGATGGTCACCCCGCCCGGCGCAGATTGAGGACCGCCGCCCTACTCTCCGTTCCCCCTCCTGGTGTCAAACAACGGACAGTTCATCAGGGAACACGGCAACGGACTGCCACTTCCGCAGACCCCCTTTTCGGCGCTGGGCTACCACACCCTGTGGCCGCTCGGACACTCCCATCCGCCCTCCGGCCATCGGCATGGTCGCCAGATCGCAAAACCGGTCCCGTGTAGGCCTATCGCCCCGTGTGGCCGGTCGGACACTTCGATCCGCCCGTCGTCGTTGACACGGACGCCCGGTACCGGCCCGGTGTAGTCGGGGTGGGTGGTGACGGTGAGATACCCGGCCCGCCACTCGGGCGGGTCAGCCTCGACCGTGAAGACAACCGGATCGAACTCGGTCGCTTCCGGCGCCCACCCAGGCTCGGGCGGGATAACCAGCCCGATGGCTATGGCTACGTCCATGTCACTGCCTATAGCGGCATGCACGGCACGGTCAACCAGGCTGAGCACGTCGGCAGAGGTCGTGTCCGGATCGGTGTTCCAGGCCTCTAGGTCGGACATGCCGGACGGTGACCACTCGGCCGCGGGCTGCGCGGATAGACACTCCCAGAGGGCGCCGTAGGCGGCTAGGCCGAGTGTCGCGGTCAGTGACCTCGGACACGACCCGTGTCAGGGACACGCAGCCCGCGCGGGTCTCCCCCCCGATTCCCCAGGCTCGTTCTTCGATGGCCTCCTGGACGCGGAGAAGGTTGGCCAGCAGGTCGCTGATAGCAGCCATCGACTCTCCCTCGTAGGTGGGGTAGTGAGGATAAACGTGGCCCGTTTCCGGCCGGAACCCGGCCGCTACTTGTCCCGGGCGGATACCTTCAACGGATTCCGAGGTCGAAACCTAGCCCCGGCAGTCGGACTCGGCCCAGAGTCGTCTTGACCGACACAACGGGGGAGCGGTACCAACTTGCCCCACCCTTTCGGGTACAACTTGGTACCGAATGCCGAAGTTGACTCGCGTCAACTTCGGCTACTGTGGGGGTCGTGGCGACTGACCCGACGCTTGACGCTCTCGCAGAGGTAACCGAGGTCCTGGCCGACGCCCGCCAGAAGCGGTATGCAGCGATCTCCGATGCTCTCGCCGCTGGGCACCCCCAGCACATTGTCGCTGCTGCTGCGGGCATGTCAGCGAGTGCCTTGTCCCGGATGATTCGGCAGGACACCGCCCGCCATCCCGACCAACGGCTACTGCCCGCTCTGCGCACCGGCGAGGTTAACGGTCGGCTGGTCCGCTGGTTCACTGCCCCGCTGCCGTTCGACTGAGTTCCTCGAGTCGCCGGCCTCTGGAGGTTTCCGGACAGAAACGGCCCAAAACGGCGGTTCGGTGTGTTAACTATCGTAACCCAAAAGCCTAGGAGCCGATTTACGGCCGCCATTTCGGGTTCAGGCAGTCGGAGGCGGGGGGCGGCGAGTTTGGCAAACGCTTTAGGGCGTTGTCGGTGGGAGCCGCCGTGGCCGGCGGCGGAGCATCCTGGCCCAGCGGCGCTGATGGCCGGTGGCTTCGTGTGCGTCTAGTCGCCCTCTGAGTTCGTTGGTGGCGGTGGTCAGGGATTGGACCTCCGTCCGCAGCCCCTGGACCTCCTCGACGAGTGTGGCGAGGTGCGACCGCTGGCGCTGGCGATGGTCTTGGGGTTACCTGAGGCCACAGACAAAACACAACGGTTTGAGGTGTCCGAATCATCCCCATCACCGTTCGTGAAGCCACCTACGTCCTCGACGCCAATCTACGACAACGAAACCAACCTCACCATCCATGATTCACACCACCGACACCGCCGGATACACCGACCTTTATCTTCGGACTCTTCGATCTAACCGGCCTCCGGTTCTCACCCCAGGATCCGAGACCTCACCACCCAGCGCCTCTGGCGATTCCCAACCACCCGCACCAACTAGCCCACCGCAAGACACCTCCGCCACCGCACCAACCCCCAGAAGTTCATAGACCACTGCGATACCATGCTCAGAGTCGCCGTCACCATCCGCCACGGTCACCAGCCACCCACCAACACCACCCCAGTTCCAACGCGTAGAGCCCTCAAAACCGTTGTGTTTTGTCGGTGGTCTCAATCGGTGAACGCAACGGATGGCTGTCTTGTAGCTTAGAGTTGAGGTAGTGAAGCGGCGTGTGAGTCCCTGTTGCCTCGACCGTATGAGGTTTAGAGGGGTTGTTCGCCGCAGTATCTCCGTAGAGGCTTCTTGTGGTCGTGGGTCGTTTCGGTGACCACCGTCGTGGGCGTCGGAGTGTTCAGGATGTCTGTTTTGTTGCGGCTGTGATTGCTTGGTGGGGTGTTTGCCAGCCGAGGATCCGGCGTGGCCGGTTGTTGAGTTCTGCTGCTACCTGGTCGTACGCTCTCTGGTCGAGCTTGTAGAAGTTGGTTGACTTGGGGTAATTGAACCACCCCGGGTTTTCCGGAGGCTCTTATCCTTGAGAGGATGGAGACTATGGGAAGATCAAATAGGTATGCGCCGGAGGTGCGGGATCGTGCGGTTCGGTTGGTGTCCGCGCAGCGAAACGAGTATGACTCGGAGTGGGCGGCGATCTGTTCGATCGCGGCGAAGTTCGGGTGTTCGTCGGAGACGCTGCGTCTATGGGTGCGCCAGTCGGAGCGGGATCAGGGTCTACGCCCTGGGTTGAGTTCGGAGCAGCAGGTGGAACTCACTGAGCTGCGCCGGGAGAACCGTGAGTTGCGTCGGGCGAATGAGATCCTGAGGAAAGCGTCAGCGTATTTCGCCCAGGCGGAGCTCGACCGCCGACCCAGGAGATGACCACTTTCGTTGATGAACACCGAGATGAGTATGGGGTCGAGCCGATCTGCGCTGAGTTGCCGATCGCCCCTTCAACCTATTGGGAGCACAAACGCAGGGTGCGGGAACCTTCCCGCCGGTCGGCTCGCAGCCACCGCGACGCGGAGCTACGACCGGAGATCCGTCGGGTGTGGGAAGAGAACTACGGCGTGTACGGAGCCCGCAAAGTATGGCGCCAACTGGGGCGGGAAGGGGTCGGGGTGGCACGGTGCACCGTGGAACGTCTCATGCGTCAAGAGAGGCTGAAAGGCGTGGTCAGGGGCAAGAAACACCGTACGACCATCCCCGCTGAGAACGCAGCCCGCCCCGTTGACCTCGTTGACCGCCGCTTCGAAGCTGACCGACCGAATCGGCTGTGGGTCGCCGACATAACTTATGTGTCCACCCGCTCAGGTGTCGCCTACGTAGCCTTTGTTGTCGACGTCTACTCGCGGTTCATCGTGGGATGGCGGGTCTCGATGTCGCTTCGTACCGACCTGGCCCTCGACGCCCTCGAACAGGCCATCTGGGCCCGCAACCCCAAAACCACCGATCCTGACAGCCACCTGGTACATCATTCCGATGCCGGCACGCAATATCTGTCCATTCGATACACCCAGCGTCTCACCGAAGCCGGCATCGAACCATCGGTCGGCTCGGTAGGCGACTCCTACGATAATGCCCTCGCCGAATCCGTCATCGGACTGTACAAGACAGAACTCATCAGAGAGAAAGGACCATGGCGGAACCTTGACCATCTCGAGTACGCAACCCTCGAATACGTCGACTGGTTCAACCACAGAAGAATCCTCGAACCAATCGGGGACATCCCACCCACCGAAAGGGAAGCCAACTACTACAGTCAACAGAGCCCAGCCCCACTAGCAGGACTCAAACAAACCAGTCTCCGATAAACCCGGTACGGTTCAAATACTGGCGGAGCAGCCCGTTGGTGTTCTCGTTGGTGCCGCGCTGCCAGGGACTGTACGGGTCGCAGAGGTAAACGTCGATGCCGGCCTTCTCCCTGAGGGCCTTATGGCCGGCGATCTCCTTGCCTTGGTCCCACGTCAACGTTCGCTTCAGGCCCTCAGGAAGGGTCCCGAGCTGGGCGGCTATCGCGTTGTTCAGTGCCCCAGCCGTGCGGCTCCCTGGGAGGGCAACCAGTATCAGGTACCGGGTCTTGCGTTCCACCAGGGTCGCTACAGCGGTTACCCGGTTCCCCACCAGTAGGTCTCCTTCCCAATGCCCAGCCTCCTCACGGGTTTCAACCACACCGGGTCGGGCTGAGATCAACACAGGATCCCTGATCACACCCTGGCCTCTCCCTCGACGATGCCCTTTCCGTGGTGTCCGGGCAGCCCTGCGGGTGCGGAGGCATCGCCACAGTTCTTTGCGTAACACACCGTGATGATTGGCGTATAGGGACCGGTAGATCGTCTCGTGGCTTACCCACATCGACGGGTCGGCCGGGTACTCGGTACGAAGCCACCCCGATATCTGCTCGGGCGACCACCGACATGCCAACTTGTCCTCGACCAGGGCCTTAAGCTCCCGATTCTCGGCGAGTTTGGGGGTCTGCTGGTCTTCGGCGCCAAAGCCGACATTTGAGCTTCGTCTAATCCGGTTCCGGTGGCCGCTGCGACTGAGGTTATGTGGTTGACTGAACAGGAGTAGTTGTGCGCCGAGAAACTAGACGAACTCAGGAACTTGCTGATACGGATGGGGGCCGCGCCTGAGGAGGAGATCGTGCAAGGGGGGGTGCAGTTCCACTGTAAGCGAGGAGGGTCGATCATTCACAACACCACGCGAAAGGGTCGTCGTGTGGGGGACGCCAACTGATCTGGGTCATGTGATCGCCGCCTGGCTGACGGCGGCGACTCTCTCGTCAAGGTCCTTCTCGGGGGCCAGTCTTGGTCGAGGCCGTCGAAACGGCCGAAGCCTCGATGGTGAGTCCATCCAAGCAAGTGTTCTTTGTCTACGGCCGATCTCTGCTCTTGTTGACGGAACTTATGTCGGGTGGGAGTGGGTACGCGGTCATGATGCCCGCCCACTCAGTGAGCGCGTTGACCGCCTGGCCCGGTTTGCCGCGGAGAGATCGCGGGTTCTGGCGCAGACGGGCGATATTCCGCTGGCGTCCGCGGACCGTCTGCGACTACACCGGACGGGCTAGAGCCAAACCCCAGGCGGCGGTGACCCCTCGGTACGGCCAACCTTAGGCAGCGTTCTGCTTCGTCTAACTGTTGTTAGACGAAGCACGGGCGTCCTGAGCTTCGTCTAATTCGTTGATCGACGGCTGGTAGTGTACGAGTTGTACTTCGTCTAATAGGGGTGGGTTCGTGGTGAGCGGTAGCCAGGTGCTCGGAAGAGCCCTCCAGTCGGCCTATGACTCCTATGTGGTGTGGCTTGACCGCCAGCCGTTAGCGCCCCGGTCCGCTAAGGCGTACAGGGCGCAGGTTGGCGCGTATCTGAGATGGCTCGATAAGGCAGAGGACCCTGGCGAGGCGTTGAGCCGACGGGATCAGCGGGACTGGGCGGTGCGTGACTACAAGCGGTGGGTGAAGCAGGAGAAGGGTTGGTCACCGGCATCGGTTAACCAGGCGTTGGCAGCTATTGATAACTTCTACAGGTCTCGGTCGATGGGCAGTCCCGACGTGGACCGGGAGCAGCTCCCCCAGGTGTCTCCTCGGGCGCTGGACGAACCAGAGCAGCGGATGCTGCTTCGGGCGGTCGAGCGGCACCCCTCGGCGAGAGACCGAGCCATCGTCATCCTGATGCTGTACACGGGGTTGCGTCTCTCGGAGTTGGCTGCCTTGACGGTTCAGGATGTGGCGGTCACCGCCCGCAAAGGGATGGTCACCGTGCGGTCGGGCAAAGGCGACCGCTACCGCAAGGTACCGCTCAACTCGGCATGTCGGGCTGCGGTGGGTGAATGGCTCGGCCACCGTGCGGGTTTCGCCGCGGCAAAGGGGAGTACAACCGATGCGTTGTGGCTTTCGCGGTTAGGTACCCACATGTCGGGACGGGCTGTCGGCTATGTCATCGAACGTGTCGCCGCCGACGCGGGCCTACACGGGCTGTCAGCACATGTGCTGCGACACACGTTTGTCACGAACCTGGTCCGCTCAGGATCCGACATGGTGCTGGTTGCCGAACTCGCCGGGCACCGGCGACTGGATACCACACGCCGCTATAGCCTCCCATCCGAAGCCGACCGGGCGGAAGCAGTCGAGTCGGTACTGATCGAGTCGTAGCCAGAAGAGTGCCTACCCGGTTTCTCTCCGACGCAGACCGCGAAGCACTGAGCACATGGCCGAGGGACATCGCTCGCAGTGATCTAGTTGCCTACTTCGGGATGGACCCAAGCGGTATCCGTTGGGTTCGGGAACACCGAACTCAGACCAATCAGCTTGCTTTGGCGCTACAGCTCACTGCTCTACCGTTCCTCGGGTTTCTGCCCGATCCCACAGACACCCCGCCTGAAGTCGTGAGCTACATCGGGGAGCAGATCGGTGTGCCATCCGGCGCGCTTGGCGACTACACGACCACAGGGGAGCGTGACCTCCAACGGCACACCGCCGCGGTCGTTCGTCACCTGGGATGGTCCTCTTGTGGGCGTGGGGAATGGAAGCTTCTGGCGGATTGGTTAGTTGATCGCGCCTTGGAGCACGACACGCCCTCGGTGCTGTTCCGACAAGCCCTGAGCCATCTGCGGTCGGAGCGGATCATCCGTCCCGGTTGCGACCGCCTCATGCGGGCAGTCGCAACCGCCCGGGTAACAGCCTCAGCAGAGATCTATCGGATGCTTGGTCACTTGTTGACCCCCGCCGTGAAGGAACAACTCGACTCACTGATCGAACCTGATCCGGCAAAGGGTACGTCTCCACTCGTGTGGCTCAACACTGGAGCATCGTCGGTGTCCGCGGCGTCGATCAGAGAGGAGATAGCCAAGTTGGCGTACCTTCGGGAGAGGAACGTCCAGCGGCTAGACGACTCGGTGCTCACTTCAGACCGGCGCCGGCAAATGGCTCATATCGCACGTAGATCAACCCCCTCCGCACTACGGCGTATGAGCCCTGAGCGTCGGTATCCACTTCTGCTCTCGGCGTTGACGGAAGCGTATCGTGACATAACCGACGAGATTGTTCTTCTCTTCGACCAAGCGCTGTCCAAGATCGACAGCCGTGTCCGGAACCTGGTCCGTGAGGAACAGATCCAATCGGCCAAAGCGAACACCGAGCGTCTTCAACTCCTCGACAGCATTCTCGATGTCGCATTGGACCCCACCCACGACGACACAGCGGTTGGCCGGTGGATACGGGCGGTCGGAACCGACCGGCTCACTGTTGCGCGGCGATCACCCACCGAACGCAGACAGATGCGTGACGGTGGACACCTAGCACACTTGGAAGCCCGTTACAGTCGAGTCCGCTCGTTCGGACCCTACGTCCTGGATGCGTTGACCTTCCAAACAAGCATCGAGCCGAGCGACGTGTACGACGGCACCGTGCTGCTGCAACGTCTCAACGCCGCGAACCAACGCCACGTGCCACAAGATGCCCCTACTGGGTTCGTGCCCGCCAGGTGGCAGCCCTACCTTGCTCTCGCCCTCACCGACCGGGACCCGACCGCGTTCCGTCACTACTGGGAGCTCGCGGTTCTCTACGCTCTACGAGGTGGGCTCCGCTCTGGTGAGCTATGGGTGGACGGCTCCCGCCGCTACGCCAACCCTGCTACCTACCTCATAGACAACGACGAGTGGAACAAGGTACGCAACGAAGCGCTCACTGAAAGCGGCTGCGCTCCCACCTTCGGTGAACAGCTTTCCTCCATCTCGGTCGACACGGCCCGTCTCCTCAACGACCTCGAAAGTATGCTCACACACCCGCGGTCGCCCGTCAGCCTCGACGACCAAGGCCGTCTACGACTCAAACGCCTACCCGCGGAACGGGTCGACCCCGCAGTCACCCAACTCGGCCAAGACCTCGGAGCACGGCTCCCATCAGTCCCACTATCCGAGCTGCTGATCGAGGTCGACCGAGCTACAAACTTCACCCAGTACCTCACCCACGCCGCGGGTGCCAGCCCACGACACAGTGAACTCGAACACCGGCGAAACCTCTACGCCGCTCTCCTAGCCCAAGCCTGCAACTTCGGGACCAGCCGAATGGCCGAACTCTGCGGGATCAGCCGTGACACCCTCACCTGGGTCACCCGCTGGTACCTCAGAGAAGACACCCTCCGAGCCGCCAACGCCGCTGTCGTCAACGTCCACCATCGCCACCCTCTCGCTCAGGCCTGGGGAGGAGGCACCCTCTCATCGTCCGATGGTCTCCGCTTCCCCATCCGCGGTCGGTCCATCACCGCACGGACACTTCCCCGTTACTTCGTCGACCAAGGAGGAACCTCATACACCCATGTGTCAGACCAGCACACTACCTATGGAACCCGCATCATCGTTACCACAGACCGGGACGCGACCTACGTTCTCGACGAGATACTCGGCAACACCACAGACCTCCCAATAGCCGAGCACACCACAGACACCCACGGTCAAACGCTGCTTACGTTTGCTCTCTTCGATCTCGTCGGGTTACGACTATCGCCCCGAATAGCCAAACTCGCCCAACAACGCCTCTGGAGACCCCACCCCCCAAGCCATTACCAACAATGGAAACTCGCCGGTCCCCTACTCGCTCACCCCGTCCAAACCCACGTCATCCACCGACACTGGGACGACCTGCTGCGCCTCGGCCGCTCCGTCAAAAGCGGCCACGTCTCAGCCTCACTACTGATCACCCGCCTCCAAGCTGGATCCCGCCAGCACCCCCTCGCAAAGGCCCTCATCGAATACGGGAAGCTCCAACGCACCAACCACGCCCTCCGATGGTTCACCAACGAAGCATTCCGCCGACGTATCGGCCGTCAACTCAACCGAGGCGAATCCCTCAACGGGCTACGCCGCTACCTGTTCTTCGCCAACCGCGGTGAAATCATCCACCAGCGACAAGACGACCAAACCACCCAAGCACACTGCCACACCCTCCTCACCAACGCCTGCATCCTCTGGACAACCCTCTACCTAGGACACGCCATCGCGGCCCACCGCAACGAAGGTCACCACGTAGAAGACCACCACCTAGCCCACGTCAGCCCCGCCCGCTTCGGGCACATCAACCCCTACGGCACCTACACGTTCAACGTCCAAGACATTCTCCAACAGCCGGAACACCGACCCCTCAAACCCCTCCACTCCCGTTAGACGAAGACCAGATGTCGGATTTGGCGCCGATGACCAGCCAACCCCGTTTCCCGCCGCGACCGGGATCCCACTCGACCCCAACGAGCGCATCAACGAGCTACACCGTGTGTTGACACGCGAACTCCACGCCCTCGACGGCACACTCGGCGAAGCACAAAATGTGAGGATCGAAAACGACCGTCTCGTTGTAGCACCCCTCCGAGCCGAACACCCCCCCGGAACAGAAACACTCAGACATCGAATCGGTCGCCTGTTACCGGAGATCGACCTCGTCGACTTGTTGGTAGAGGTCAACTCCTGGTGCGGGTTCCTCGACGAACTCGTCCACGCCACGCACCGCCCCGAACCCCACAACCCAGAACATGCTTCCCGTCTCCTGGCAGCGCTCGTAGCGAACGGCTGCAACTTCGGTCATGCCACACTGGCCCGCATCGCAGGGTTCAGCCCCGACAAGTTGGCCTGGACCCACAACTGGTACCTCCGCACCGAAACCCTCAGATCCGCCAACGCCCGTATCGTCGACTACCAGACCCAACAGCCCATCACCCGAGCCTGGGGCAGCGGCACCCTCTCCTCTTCGGACGGGCAACGCTTCCCAATGGTGGCCAACAGCCCCCGAGCCCGCGCCATGCGCAAGTACTTCACCGGCTCCGGCGCCACGATCTACACCTGGACATCAGACCGCCACGCACAATACGGCACCCGAATCATCCCCACCACAGTAAGAGAAGCCACCTACGTCCTCGACGCTATCTTCGACAACGAAACCACCCTCACCATCGGAGAACACACCACCGACACCGCCGGGTACACCGACCTCATCTTCGGACTCTTCGACCTCACCGGCCTCCGCTTCTCACCCCGCATCCGAGACCTCGCCGACCAGCGCCTCTGGCGACTACCCACCACCCCCACCAACACCACAGCCGCAGGCCTTCTACACCACCGGATAAACACCCGAAAGTTCATAGACCATTGGGACACCATGCTCAGGGTCGCCGCAACCATCCGCCACGGTCACCTCCCAGCATCGTTGCTCGTCTCCCGCCTCCAAGCATCCGCCCGCCAAAACCATCTCACCCGAGCCATCCAAGAATACGGACGACTCATCAAAACCATCTCACTACTCCGGTACCTCCACGACGAAGAACACCGCCGCCGTATCCACCGCCAACTCAACAAAGGCGAAACCCTCCACGCCCTACGCCGACAAATCTTCTTCGCCAACCAAGGACAAATCCGCCGGCGACGCACCGAAGACCAAGACACCCAAAGCGAATGCCTCACCCTGCTCACCAACGCAATCATCGCCTGGAACACCACCTACACCGCCGCCGCCGTCCAACACCTCAACACACCCCAAACCCCCATCCCCGACCATCACCTCGCCCACCTATCCCCCGCCACCCACAAACACATCAACCTCTACGGCCGATACGACTTCACCAACCCCACCCCACTACCACCCCCAGGCCAACTCCGGCCCCTAAGAACACCCTGAAACCGTAACATCTTGTCCATTTTCTACGGTTACCCCCACCCCGTGTCCGACCAAACCATGCCAGCGGCCATCCTCGGGTGGGACACGGTCGATGGTGGGCATCGGGTCTACCAACACCACCACATAAAACACAACAAGACAGGTACACCCCCCGAACGGGCACCGTATCGGGCCGTAGGCCCCTGGGAAGTGGCTGTCCCTGACTTGGAACAGCTACCCGCAGCAACCTAACAGGGGCCGGGGTGTCCGATAAACAGATCTTATGTAAAGCGAACACCCGTACGAACACCCAGCACAGAGACGGTGTTGCCCGGGAACAGGGTCGTCGTTTGGCAACGGACTAACCCTCCGCTGGGGCTCGACCCGCCGCCGACAGCGGTTACCCGCCCGATGGCCTCACCAGCCTTAGCGGGTCCGTTTGAGTGGGTATGGGTATCGGAGGGGGGAGTGGGGGTGGCAGTGGTCGGTCGGGTTGTAGATGGACAGCCGCGACGTGCAGTTGTTGGCGGCGCAGCGGCGGCCCGGGGGGATATGTGGGTGGTGGGCGCCCATGGGCGCGGACTCTGCTCATAAGGGGGTTCACGGTTGGAGTTCCCCCCATGGGCTGGACACTTGGTTTATGCGGCCGTGTGATGGTAGTAGTTGTCCTCCCATTCGTTGAGGCTGCGCGGAATCGTGGGGTTGGGGTGGGTTTGAGGTCCTTGTATTTGGGTTGAGGCCCCGCTGGAATCGGTGAATAAGCCATAAACGCCGAATCCAGGAGGCCTCGATGTCTGATTTTATGTCCGTGCGATTGCACCTGGGGGGTGTTCGCGTGTTGGAGGTGTTGGTCGATTCTGTGGACCGGCTCGTGGTGGAGGTGGAATCGGCCCGGGAGTGGTCGCGGTGCCGCCATTGCGGGTTCAAGTGTGTGAGGGTTTGGGACCGGCGAGGGAAGAGGGTTCGTGATCTTGAGGTGAGCGGCCGTAGGACAACTCTGGTGTGGCGTCGGCGTCGGTTCTGGTGCGGGAATTGTGGGGAGCGTCATCTCGAGGACCATGCTCAGTTCCAAGCCGGCCTTACCCGTCGGTTTGCTCGTCGGCTGGTTCAGGACGCCCAGGTGATGTCGATTAGGGCGGTGGCCCGTCGTCATGGTGTGGGGTGGCATCGGATCATGGGTCTGGTGAGAGCCCACTCAGCTGTGGTGGCGAAGCGTCGCCGTGCCCGGCCGTGTCGGATGTTGTTGGTGGACGAAACATCGATACGGCGCCGGCATCGGTATGTAACCGTGGTGGCTTGCGGCGATACCGGCAAGATTCTGGCAATTGTCCCGGGTCGTACGAAAGCGTCTCTGGCCAGGTTCTTTAGGGATCAAGGAGCCCGGTGGTGCCGAGGAGTGGAGATAGTCGTCAGCGACGGTTCCCGCTCATACCAGGCCGCCATCGCACAGTATCTACCCGACGCTCGCCATGTCCTCGACCGGTTCCACGTAGTCCGCTGGTTCACCCAAGGCCTCACCCTGGTGCGACGGGAGATACAACGCCGCGATCCCGACCGAAGACCGCCCACATTCGAACCGGACCTGTTCCGAGCCAGATTCACACTCTTGCGCCGAGCTGATCACCTCACCGAAGCCCACCAGGACCACCTCGATCGGCTGTTCGCTGCTCATCCCCGCCTCCGCACCGCGTGGGACGCTCTCCAAGAGCTCTACCAGCTCTACGAAGCCGAAGACCTCGACCAGGCCAACCAAGCCCTCGGGCGGTTCGCCGACCTCTACGCCACCGGACAGATACCCGAATACCACAACATCGTGGACACCATCATCAACTGGGCAACAGAGATCCTCGCCTACCACACCAGCAGACGAGCAACCAACGGACCCATCGAAGGCACCAACAACCTCCTCCAAGTCCTACGAAGAGTCGCCCACGGCTTCACCAACTACGACAATTACGCAGCCCGAGGAATCCTTGTAACGTGACCACACACCGAGCCCCCAGAAGCGCCAAAACCCACACTTTCGCGCAGGGCCCATTCGTTAGGTGGCTGCTGTCCGATCGTGGAGTGAAGCCGGCGGGGGTTGTACCAGGCTTCGATCCACCATCGGATTGATAGGCGGGCCTGGTGGCGGTTCTGGTAGTCGTTGCGGTTGACGAGTTCTTTCTTGAGGGTTCCGAGGAACGACTCGGCGGCGGCGTTGTCCCAACACACCCCGGTCCGGCCCACCGACTGGCGGATGCCATACACCTGGCAGAGCTGGACGGTGGCCGCCGAGGTGTATTGGGAGCCGCGGTCGGTGTGGAACACCACCCCCCGCACCTGGCCGCCCCGGGTAGCGATCGCTTCGCGGAGCGCGTCCGTCGCCAACGTAGCTTTGAGGTGTGGGGCCATGGAGACACCCACGACGCGGCGGGACGCCAGGTCCAGGACGAACGCCAGGTAGAGGAACCCATGGCGGGTTCGGATGTAGCTGATATCGCCCACCCACGCGACGTCCGGTGCCGAAGCCCCGAAGTCGCCTCTGAGCAGGTCAGGCCTCCGATGGGCACTGTCAGCTGTGGTCGTTACGCGCCGCTTGCGAGGCACGAAACCTGCCATATGGTGGCGTTTCATCAGCCGTTCAACCCGTTTGTGGTTCACCACCCGGCCTCGCCGGCGTAGCTCGGCGCACACCCTGGGCGAGCCATAAGTCTCACCCGACTCTGCCCAGATAGCCCGGATCTCGTCCACCAGGGCAGCCTCAGCCAGCCGGGCCGGGCTGGCCTGGGGCCGCTTCCTATACGCGTAGTAGGCAGACGCAGATACCCCCACCACAGAACAGACGAGCCTGACCGGGAACCCTTCGGCCCTCTGAGCATCGACAAAGCGATACAACGTCACTCGTTCGACTCCCTCACCCAGAAGGCCACAGCTCGTTTTAAGAGTTCACGCTCCATCCGCAGCCGAGCGTTCTCCCGCTCCAGTTCCCGGAGCCGTTCCCGCTCATCGCTGCTCAGACCTTCCCGCTCACCCCGGTTGATCTCGTCCTGACGAACCCAGTTCCCCAAAGTCGAGTCGTAGATCCCCAACTCGTTGGCGACCTGCCGTATCGGCTTACCAGAGGCACGGACAATCTCCACCGCGTCTCGTTTGAACTCATCCGAGAATTTCCTTCTCGGTCGTTTCCCTCCCAACAGGACTCCTTCCCAGCACGCTTGCGTCCATTCTCGGACATCAAGCGCGCTCTTTGTGGAAGTGTCCGGCCACCGGGGGGAACTCCAGGTACCCGTTTGGCTGTGAGCGGCGGCGGGTTCTCACCGAGCAGTTGTACGAGCGTATCTACATCATTGCCGACCGCCCGTTGACTGCTGACATCGTTGCGAGGCTACGGGCCAGCGTGGGGAGGTATTGGTTGGGTCTCAGGGTGGTGCCGCATCATCACTCAACGCACGGTGTGATCGTCGATGCGATTCGGGCTGGGGACTCCACCCACGCCGAGGAGTGGATATCCGCCCACCTGACGAAGGTGTCGACAGAGCTGCAGCAGCGTATCGTGACCAGCCGTGCTGCCACCATGGCGTAGGTTGCTGCCACGGCGGCCCGTGGAGCCATCTGCGGTTACTGGCTTCGTAGCTAAGCCCCTAAATGGTGGTCTACCTAACACGGCTCTGATCAGTCCCCACGGCTGCCCGCACCGCCAGTTCATGCTCCGGACACCAGTAGTAGGCGATGGCGAAGGTGTCGAGCAGAACTCCTATCTCATGAGTGGCGACTTCGTATTCCCACACTTCCCATCCGCCGATCCGTTGCCGTTCTCGTACATATTCGGCCGTGTGCACAAGGTCGGAGTAGACCACTTCAGCGTAGGCTAAGGGGTTCGGGGCGGTTTCTTCCCGCCAGCTGATATATTCGTGTTCTCGTTTCATCCGGTCGAGACGAGAACAGAGGCCGCTGTATCTCAAAGCCGCCTGGGTAAGGTCGGCGAGAGTGAAGGGTAGCCGTTCGGTTTCGATGATCTCCGTTACCAGCCGGTCTCTGGTGGCGGGATGATGACGCCAGTCGTGGGTGGCGCATCCGGCGATCAGAAGAAGAGATAGTGCCGCCTGGGTAAACCGGCGGCCCCTCCTATAGTCTGAGAGTGTCATGCGGAACAACTTCCGGTAGTGGGAGCCGAAGCGAAAGTTGGAAGATATCTGTACTGCCCGTTCGTCAACCGTAGGGTTCCTTCCCCTGTCGTGCGCCAATGACGAGTCGTGGAGAGGCTGCATTCCTTGCCCACCTGGTAACCCCGCCAGTTGCCGTTCGCCGGGAACCATTCTGACGTGCCGCTCGTACGGGTCCACCAGAGTTCGTCGTACTCGTCCCAGCGTTGCAACCGCAGGTCCACCTGATGCTCGTCAGCGTTAGGTCCAGAACATTTCTGGGACATGTAACCGGCAACATCCCAGTGGGGAGCGGTTCTTATCCTTGGTCGGGGCTGTCTTGATGTACAAATCCAACCACCCGACGCTAGAGCCACTCCATCACCAACATAGACGTCGATCAGTGCATGGGCTTCGGCTTCCTCCGTCGCGGTTAGTTGCCCAACCCATCTCGGGATGATTACTTCACCACCCGGCGTTGTTATCTCGGTGTCCTCCGACACCCAAACAACCTCCATGGTCTCGGTGTCCCCTATCACTACCATCTTAATACTGCCATCAGTCGGTGGCTGCAGTCCGTAGTCTGAGGGTACTGCCGCTCCACCTGGTATGGCCGGAGAGACAACAAGGACCGCGACTATGGCGACTGCTGTCAGCACTGCCCCCGACGCTGGTCGATACACTTGCCTCCGTAGTCGCCCTGAGGGACACGGGCCTAGGGCGGCCGTCCGGCTAGGGCTAGAGGGGAGTAGCCATGACCACAACGTATCGGTTCTGGATCGTGGTCGGTGGGGTGGTCGTGTTCGGGGCCGGGCTGCTGGTCGGGCTGAGTGTCTCTACCGGTTGGGAGGAAGCGGGGGATGACCCGGACCCCGGACCCGCGGTGTTGGAGCCGGCCACGACTACCGTTGCGGAGGTTGCGGTGTCCGGCTGGGTGGATTTCAGCGAAGAGGACCACCTTCTAGCGGTCCTCGACTCTCGTGAGCATCCACAATTCTACGCCACCCTCCAGGTCGGGTGCACCCTCGGGAATGGGTACCCGCCTGACCTCGAATTCGCCTTCGATGGACTCCTAGCCAAATACGACGGCGTGGGATACGCACGTAGCCATCGGTGGGGGTTTGTGATCGACGATGTGATCCACCCCGAGCCGCTCAACTTATTACCAGCCGTCACCGCCGAAGTATTTGCGTCTCTGATCAGTGCGGACGGGCTAGTAGTCGAGGCCGACGTGATGCCCGCCCCGAGTGATGCCGTTGGGCTGGAGCACTCCGCAGAAGGGGTGAGATGGGAGGGCGAGACTGAGTGGAGACGTGACCCTGAGATATACCCATACCGGGCGTCGTATGACCTCCAGGTCGATAACACGGCGCTGCGGGAGGTGGTTGACCGTTGCGGACTCGCCGAGGGTAGCGACTGGTAGCGAGAATCACCCGGGTTAGGGGTAACCGTAGAATATGGACGGTGGTCTCAATCGGTGAACGCAACGGATGGCTGTCTTGTAGCTTAGCCTGGATCCACCGATGGAATGTTGGGGGTTGGGGGGTGGATAGACGCGGAAAGTGCCTCTGATCTGGGACAATAACCGTTGAAGACACGATTTTGGCCTGGAGTCTGGAGGCACTTCCTGTGAGTGGAGTATCGCAGAGTATCGACCGGTATGGGGTGGTTTTCGACGATGAATCTTTGGTAGCCGACGCGGGTTTGTTGGTGGCGGGGACGTTGGTTGATCGGCTGGGGTTGGAAGATTTGGTGGATGGGACGGTGCGCTTGGGGGGTCGGGTGGGTGGAGCGAATCCGGGTAGGAAGGTGCTGACTTTGGTGTCGTCGATGCTGGTGGGCGGTTCCCATATCGACCATGTTGATCTGCTCCGGGCCGGGTCGACCGGGCGGGTGTTGGCTCATGCGGTGATGGCCCCCTCCACTGTGGGAACGTTTCTGCGTTCGTTCACCTGGGGTCATGTACGCCAGTCGGGTGAAGGTGTTGACCCTGGCGCTGGGTAGGGCGTGGCGTCTGGGGGCCGGTCCCCCCAAGGCAGGGGTGACCATCGATTTGGACTCGACGATCTGCGAAGTGTCGGGCAACGCCAAGGAGGGCGCCGCCTATGGTTACACCCACAAACTGGGTTATCACCCTCTGTTGGCGTTCCGGGCCGATACCGGCGAGGTGGTCGGTGCCCGTCTGCGGGGAGGGGGATCACAGCGGGGTGTGGTGCATTTCGCGAAGGAAACCATACGCCGCGCTCGGCGGGCCGGCGCCGGAGGCCCGATGAACGTGCGGGCCGATTCTGGGTTCTGGTCATACGGCATGCTGGCCGGCTTGGACCAACTGAGGGTGGGCTGGTCGATCACGGTGCGGTTGAACGCCAACGTCAGAGCTACGATCGCCGCGATCGACGACGAGGCCTGGATGGCTATCGACTATCCGGAGGGCGGCGAAGCACAAGTCGCGGAAACCGAACTGGTGATGATCAACTCGAAGAAACGGTCACAGCGGCGCAAGGTTCGTCTCGTAGTGCGCCGCACCCGCCTCGTCGGACCCCAAGCAGAGTTCTGGCCCAATTGGCGGCACCACGCGTTCGTTACCAACCTCGACGCGTCAGCCACCGACACCGACCGACACCACACCGGAGAACACGACATCCACACCCACACCGAGAAGAACACCGACACCGACACCGACACCGACAATGGCCGTCGGTTGGTCGAAGCGGACCGGTACCACCGCAGCCACGCGGTGTGTGAACTCGCCATACGCGACCTCAAAGGCTCAGGGGGTCTAGCCCATCTACCATCCGGTATCTTCACCGCGAACGCCGTCTGGCTGCTCTGCGCCGCCTTGGCCCACAACCTCTACCGGCAGATAGCCATCCTCGGGCAAACCCAACCGTCCGCCCGCCTGGTATGCGGACGTACCATCCGGACCCGACTGTTCCGACTGCCCGGACGCCTCGTCAACCACAGCGGACAACCTGTCCTGCGTCTAGCGGCCCGATGGCCCTGGGCCAAGGCCTACCTGACCACCCTCGCTAACCTCCGCGGTCTCCCCCAACTCTGCTGACCCACCCCCACCACACTCCCGCAAACCCCCAACCGTCCGGTTCCCTAACCCCTACACGCCCCAAACAGCTACCACCCGACCCCCAACACCGAAACCAACCCGTTCAACTACCCCTACCACATCATCAACCCGCCTAAACACCACCGAAACCAACCAGCCCGCCACCCCCACACCACCCCCGACCGCCCCCCGGGGAACCCCATCGGTGGATTCAGGCTTAGAGCTGAGGTAGTGAAGCGGCGTGTGAGTCCCTGTTGCCTCGACCGTATGAGGTTTAGAGGCTCTTCGGAAATGAGGGGGGAGTAGGAGATCTGCCAGAGGGTGGAATCCACCAGAAGTGACGAGGGGTCCTCCATAATCGGGTGTTGAAAAGCGACATCCGAGGCAGGAGGACCCCTGTGGAATGCGATCCTACGCGTATGTGTGAGCTGTTGGTAGGCCTGGGCGATGTTGATCTGGTCGGGATCAACGACGGCGGGGACATGGCACCGTTGGAGGTAGTGATCCGTTCCCGCAAGCCCCGCCCGGTGTGTGGGGCCTGTGGCGGGTCGGTGTGGTCCAAGGGTGAGCGGAGTGTGGTGCTGGTGGACCTCCCGGCGTTCGGTCGGCCGGTGCGGCTGCGGTGGCGGAAACGCCGGTGGGCGTGTCCGGATCCTGGGTGTGGGGTCGGGTCGTTCGTTGAGCAAGACCCCGAGATTGGGCCTGAGCGCGGGTTGTTGACTTCGCGGGCTGCCCGGTGGGCAACCATCCAGGTCGGCCGGCACGGTCGTCCGGTCCTAGACGTGGCCAAGGAACTGGGTTGTGATTGGCATACGGTCAACAAGGAGATCACCCGTTGGGGCGAAGCACTCCTCGATGCTGATGTTGATCGGTTCGGGTCGGTTGAGGCGGTGGGAGTGGACGAGACGCTGTTCTTGCGTCGGGGACGGTGGCGCATCAAGCAGTGGTGCACCTCTGTGGTTGATGTCGGGGGCCACCAGCTGTTGGACATAGTGCCTGGTAGAACAGCCCAAAGCGCCGCCGGGTGGTTCCTCGCCCAGCCATACGAGTGGCGGGCGGGGATCCGCTGGGCGGTGTTAGACATGTCAGGGTCGTATCGGATGGCCTACGACAGGGTGCTGCCCCACGCCCGGCAAGTAGCCGACCCGTTCCACGTCATCCGCCTAGCGAACCAGCGTCTCGACGAGGTACGACGCAGAGTCCAGAACGAAACCCTAGGCCACCGAGGACGCAAGGGCGACCCCCTCTATGGGATACGGCGCCTCCTCACAGCCGCCCACGAACGAATCAGCCACCGTGGCAAAACCCGACTGTTAGGCCTCTTGGACGCCGGTGATCCTCACGGTGAAGTCCGCCTGGCCTGGCACGCGAAAGAAACCGTCCGAGGCATCTACCAGATCGACTCTCCGGGCCTCGCAGTCGAATACACCGATCGCCTCGCCGCCGACCTCAAAGACGAATCATGCCCACCAGAAATCAACCAACTCGGCCGCACGATCAGCCGCTGGTCCACCCAGATCATCAACTGGCACCACTCCCGAGTCAGCAACGGACCCACCGAAGCCCTCAACAACCTCATCAAACGGATCAAACGAGCAGCATTCGGATTCCGCAACTTCTCCAACTACCGAATACGAGCACTCCTCTACGCGGGGAAACCCAACTGGAACCTCCTAGCCACCGTCACTCCCCACTAAAATCCGAAGAGCCGGTTTAGAGGGGTTGTTCGCCGCAGTATCTCCGTAGAGGCTTCTTGTGGTCGTGGGTCGTTTCGGTGACCACCGTCGTGGGCGTCGGAGTGTTCAGGATGTCTGTTTTGTTGCGGCTGTGATTGCTTGGTGGGGTGTTTGCCAGCCGAGGATCCGGCGTGGCCGGTTGTTGAGTTCTGCTGCTACCTGGTCGTACGCTCTCTGGTCGAGCTTGTAGAAGTTGGTTGACTTGGGGTAATACTGGCGGAGCAGGCCGTTGGTGTTCTCGTTGGTTCCGCGCTGCCAGGGACTGTACGGGTCGCAGAGGTAGACTTCGATACCGGCCTTCTCCCGGAGGGCCTTGTGGCCGGCGATCTCCTTGCCTTGGTCCCACGTCAACGTTCGCTTCAGGCCCTCAGGAAGGGTCCCGAGCTGGGCGGCTATCGCGGTGTTCAGTGCTTTTGCGGTGCGGCTCCCTGGGAGGGCAGCCAGTATCAGGTACCGGGTTTTGCGTTCCACCAGGGTCGCTACAGCGGTTACCCGGTTCCCCACCAGTAGGTCTCCTTCCCAATGCCCAGCCTCCTCACGGGTTTCGACTACACCGGGTCGGGCTGAGATCAACACAGGATCCCTGATCACACCCTGCCCTCTTCCTCGACGATGCCCTTTCCGTGGTGTCCGGGCAGCCCTGCGGGTGCGGAGGCATCGCCACAGTTCTTTGCGTAACACACCGTGATGATTGGCGTATAGGGACCGGTAGATCGTCTCGTGGCTTACCCACATCGACTGGTCGGCCGGGTACTCGGTACGAAGCCACCCCGATATCTGCTCGGGCGACCACCGACATGCCAACTTGTCCTCGACCAGGGCCTTAAGCTCCCGATTCTCGGCGAGTTTGGGCACCTTGGGGCGTTTCGCTCGTTCACGGACTCGATCCTCAGCGTCCACCGCCCGATACCGGTCCCGCCCACCGTTGGTGTTCACCTCACGACAGATCGTCGAGGGTGCGCGGTCAAGCCGCCCCGCTATCGACCGTAACGACTCGCCTGCTACCAGCCCCCGAGATATTTCTTCTCGGTCCATCAGCGACATCCGCGCCGAAGACCACGCCGGCGGCCCCGCAGGCCGCCGGAACCTGTGACGGGCCAAATAGTCCCGCACCGTACTCAACGGCCGCCCGACCGACGCCGCTTTCCGTGAACGTCTGACCAGCCTCGTACCGGTCCCAAATTTCTGTCTGTTCCACAGTATTCATATGACGGCCCATCACAACACCTCCTACCCGTCCCGGCTGGCATTTCCAGACCTAGGTGTTGCGTTGACCCTCTGAGGCCACAGTCCATTTACTACGGTCACCCCAAGAGCGAGCACACGATGACCTCGAGGGCCACTGGTATGGCGGGGGATCCGGACCCGGAGTTGAGGGCGTGGATCGCGACGAGTTCGGACTTGGGGTCGGGGGTGCGTCAGCGTCTGGCTGAGGATTCGGATCCTCGCGTCCGCAGCCGGGTGGCTTGCGGGGAGTGGACACCTCCCAGCCTGATGGCCCATCTGGTGGGTGACCCCCACCACACCCGCGGGTTCGTGCGCGAGCAGCTGAGAGCTTCTGGGTTCTGCCTACTGTTTTGGCTTCTCTCGCCCGAGATCCTGATGTGATGGTGCGGGAGGCTGTGGCAGCCAACGCTGGCACAGAGATCGATGGTGTGGTGGGGTTAGCCAACGACCGCGACGGGAGGGTCCGCCATGTTGTAGCTGCTAACCCGGGCACACCATCCGAGACATCGGAGTGTCTCGCCGCAGATGATAAACCCCGGGTCCGGTGGCTGTCGCGACCTTCTGATACGAACCGACGAGGGCCTCGTGATCTACCAACTCAAGGGTTGTTCCAACCGAATGGGGCCAACTCAGCGGCGACAAGTGGAGCCGTCCCTTGAGAGTGCGTAGCGGCACGATCCCAGCTAGGAGGGGCGAGGGGGCAGTGTGGTCCCTTCAAACCTGAATCCGAACCTTTGTTCGTACTCGTCTCTGCGCCGGTTTACAATGCTGATTGCCTGTTCGCTGGTGATCCAGCGTCGGGTGAACAGATGTTCCCACGGTTCCCGCAGCCCTCCTGTGGTGGTTGCCGGATAGAACTCGACTGTGTTTGAACCGCCCCGGTTATCCCGGAGACTCGTTTAGTTGGGAGATAATGGAGTATGGGAAGACCGATCATGTATTCACCAGAGGTACGGGAGCGGGCGGTTCGCTTGGTGTTAGAGCACCGGGGGGAGCACCGGTCCGAGTGGGCAGCTATCTGTTCGATCGCCGAGAAGTTCGGCTGCTCGTCCGAGACGTTGCGGAAATGGGTGCGTCAGGCCGAGCGGGACCAGGGTGTGCGTCCTGGGTTGAGCTCGGATGAGCGCACCGAACTCGCAGGGTTGCGCCGGGAGGTTCGTGAACTGCGCCGGGCGAATGAGATCTTGCGGAAGGCGTCTGCGTATTTCGCCCAGGCGGAGCTCGACCGCCGACCAAGACGATGACCGCCTTCGTCGACGAGCAGAGGGAGAATTACGGGGTCGAGCCGATCTGCGCCGAGTTGCCGATCGCCCCGTCTACCTATTGGGAGCACAAACGGCGGGAGCGGGAACCGGAGCGTTGCCCGGCCCGAGCCCGGCGCGACACCGAGCTGCGTTCTCAGATTCGTCGAGTGTGGGAGTCGAACTTCGGGGTGTACGGAGTACGCAAGATATGGCGCCAGCTTCAGCGTGAAGGTGTGGCGGTGGCTCGCTGCACCGTGGAGCGCCTGATGCGCCAAGAAGGCCTGAAAGGCGTGGTCAGAGGCGAGAAACGGCGCACGACCATCCCGGATCACAGCGCGTCCCGGCCCGCCGATCTGGTCGACCGTCGCTTCGAAGCCGATGCTCCGAACCGGCTGTGGCTCGCCGACATCACCTATGTTCCGACCTGGTCGGGTTTCGCGTATGCGGCGTTCGTGATCGACGCCTACTCGCGGTTCATCGTCGGCTGGCGGGTGTCGAACTCGTTGCGCACAGACTTGGCTCTCGACGCGCTCGAGCAAGCACTCTGGGCGCGCCGACCCGACACAGCAGATCCCGACCATCGGCTGGTGCATCATTCCGATGCCGGCAGCCAATATCTGTCCTTCCGCTACAGCAGCCGGCTTACCGAAGCCGGCATCGAACCCTCGGTCGGCTCAGTCGGTGACTCATACGACAACGCCCTCGCCGAGTCTGTCATCGGTCTGTACAAGACAGAACTCATCCACAAACGGGCGCCGTGGAAGGACCTCGACCACGTCGAGTACGCCACCCTCGAGTACGTCGACTGGTTCAACCACCGGCGACTCCTCGAACCCATCGGACACATCCCACCAGCAGAAAGGGAGGCCAACTACCATCAAGAGCACACCCCAGCACGACTAGCAGGACTCAAGCAAAACACTCTCCGATAAACCCGGGGCGGTTCAGTTTATGAGTTGGTACCAGTGGCGGAATATGTCGTAGATGCCGTCTGCTGCGGAGTGTATCTCTCCAATTGGCAGCTTGGGCCTCTTGCTCTCGCGGTGTTTGCTGGTGTGTGCGACGCTCAGGTCAACATGACCTTTGACATTTTTCGAGAGTTCGTTTAGCTCGTCAATATACTTTTGAATGTAGGTACGATCAATGTACGGATTCCCATTCGACATCTTCTCGAACCGTTCAAGATGTCGGCGGTAGTCGTCAGGAAAAAGGGTGCGGGTGGCATGGTCTGATGGTCGCCAAGTGTTCTCCCACCACTCCCGTGACAGAAGGGTGTGGTGCTTCTTCATGTCCATTAGGAAGCGCCACAGCGATGTGGTGTCTGTTCTTCGATCGCACAGTGCTCTGATTGTGACTGAGAGAGAATCGAGATAGTTGACGTTGACCCACACGTTGAACAGTCCACTCACATTGGGCGGATAGCTGGCTTCTCCGACTATTTCATTCCAGCTTCGGAAGACTTCTCGCTGGTACAGCATCTTGTTCATATACTCGAACAGGTCGCCGTCCAGCCATTCTCGCCAATGCTTAAGCTTATCTTGTGCTTGTTGGGTGATCATTCTTGCTTTCCTCAAATCCGACAGGGAACGGTCGGCCAAGGCCACCCCACGCCTCCCGAGCCTCAAACTGGTAGGCCGACCTTGCGACGGCATAGGGAAAGAGGCGGAGCGCCGAATGGGCCTGACTCTGGATAGTCCGCAGTAACCCATGAGATGGCCCAGGCCACGGCCAAACACTGAGAGGGCCGCCGCCTCGTTACCTAGGGTAGCGTCGGGCTGGGTCGTGTTCGGCGGTAAGGGCTGCCACCGCCTCGATACCCGGTCGTACGTAGCGGTCGAGGCTTCGGAGGGGTTGGTGGCGACTCTTGGCTTTGGGTAGCGGAGCTCCGACACCGGCCTCGCCGAGGTGGGTGAGCGCGGCGTGGCGGAGGTCGTGAAGGGTCCAGCTGCTGGCTTTCTTGAAGATGGCCCATGCCTGCTGGTAGGAGAGCCGACCTCGCCCGGTGTCGGGACAGAGGTCGGGGAGTGCGGGGACGACGTTGGGACGGCGGTGAGTGACGAACACCGGTCCACGGCGTCGACCTTTCAAGTATCGGGGTAGCACTCTGGCGGTCCCCGAGGCCCATACGACTTCTTGTCGGTGGCCGCCTTTGGCGGTGATGGTGGCCCGTCTGGTAGCGGGGTCGAGGTCGCTTATGTCGAGGGAGAGGATCTCGTTGGCGCGGGCAACTGTCTCGTAGAGCATCCGCCACAGTGTTTTCTCGCGGACGTGGATGTCGCGCCGGGTCCATAGCTTGTGCAGGTCTTCGTACCGGATGGCTGCCGTTTCGTCGCGTGGTAAAGGTCGGCGCTCGATACCGGCAAGGAGGTCTGCCTGGGTCCAGCCGTTGGCCAGTATCCAGCGGCGGAACGATCCAAGCGCGGTGAGGCGGTTGTTCCATGTGGCCGGCGACGCGGCACCCCAGCGATCTTCGAGAACCTGCCGCATATCCTGGGGAGAGATCTGGTTGATTGGGAGGTCCTCACCGAGGTCTGGGGCTACTGTCCCGAGTGTGTACGTGTAGCTGCGCCGGGCGTTCACCGACAGTGGCTTGGCCGCGAGGAAGGCCTCCACGGCATGGCCGACGGAGGGAACCTCGGGCCCGAAGGCTAGGACTTAGACCATCCTTTGCTCCTCCCTTACCGGAGATAATCAGCAGGGTTCATACCGGCTGGCCGTTGGTAAAACCCCTGTGTATGGGGGGTTTCCGATCTGTGGGACGAGAGATACTCCGCCAATATCTTTACCAGCTGATGCTGAGCCGGACCCCGTAGCTGACCGCCAAACCGTGTACGGACGCATTCAGGGACCAGGTTGCTTCGATGAGTGCCTTCGCTTGGCTGATCGCCAGTGCGAGATCATCGTCGATAGCCCCCCTCAGCCTGGCTGAGTGTTCCTGTATGGCTGTGGCATCGACAATGTGCTGGCCGTGGGGCTGGCATGTCGGGCAGTTTCGGGGCGTATGCGCCACTCGTCGTCCAAGGTGTAACTATCCGCATTGAGCCGGCGGCTTCGTTGACCGTGAAGATTGGACGGGTTGGGAGCAGGGAGAGGTGGAGACCGGCGGGTGATCCGTTGCGGATCGTTGGGTCGTGTGGTTCGGTGCTTGCTCTTGGGTATTGAGTGGCCGGTAGGTTCTAGGATGGATGTGGCTATGAGTTCTTCTGAGACTGTTCGTCCGACTGCGCGGTACCGGCCGGTGGCCGTTCCTGATGATGTTGATAGCGCTTCGCTGGTCAAGGCAGACGGCAGGGTTGTGTTGCCGTCTCATGTCCGTTGGAGCAGCCGGCGGGTGTACGACCTCGACGACGCCGCTGATCGCAGGTCGGTGTATAAGCAGGTGCTGGCTCAGGGGGTCGCCGACGACGTGCGCCGGTTCATCCGGGTCGGGGAGCTTGCCGCTCTATGGGACGAAATGGTTTTGCCTTCCTATGTGAGGGAGGCTTGGGGGCCGTGGCTGCAGCAACGTGGACTGTTGCCATAGGGGCATGCTGTCTGATCTACAACGTCGCCTACGGCGGATCATCAACGAGATCCCGGAAGCGGGAGATGTGGCGCTCGCGGGTGGGGGTGCGTTGATCGTCCGTGGTGTGGTAGCGCGTATGACCTCGGACCTGGACTACTTCGCGGAGTCGGCGGAGGTGGTCGATCGTCTGGTGCCTGCTCTCGAAACCCGCCTCGCAGGGGAGGGGCTTGGAATCAGCCGAGTCCAAGTGGTACCCGGCTTTGCGAGGCTTAGCGTGTCCGACGGAGAAGACACGACACTGGTCGACCTGGCCTGGGACATCCGGATGGGTCCACCCGATCAGACAGCGGAGGGTGCTGTACTGTCCGAAAAGGAACTCGGTGCTGACAAGCTACTGGCCCTCGCTGATCGGGGCGAAGCCCGCGACTATGTGGATGTAGCAGCCTTGGCCGGTCGGATCGGTTTCCTACGCCTGTACGAACTCGCACAGCAGAAAAACCCCAAACTACACCCGGGACAGGTGCTCTACACCCTACGTGAATTCGACTCGTTACCAAGAGGCGACTTCAACCTCGGCGACCCGCAGTGGCAGCAGCTACACGCGCAGGTCGCTCTCTGGCGTCTGGACCTACAGCAACTCGCCATCGACCATGAACAGCCAGACCCGACGCGGTTCCCCGGGCTGGGCTGGTGACAAACAGCCCAGAACCACCATCCAGAAAAGCCAGCTCTACATAACCGGTATTACGGGACATCCCCGTAGGGCATCCGAGCGGCCCTACTGCCCGATTGTCCGATCTCATCGAAGTTGGCGTGAACACGCCCGATTCGCCGCGGTTATGAGACATTCGCCAACTAGATGGAGGCAATTCGGACAACCCTCCGGCACCTCCCACCAGACGGCTTCCAATGCGGGGTTACCGTAGAAAATGGACTGTGGCCTCAGAGGGTCAACGCAACACCTAGGTCTGGAAATGCCAGTCGGGATGGGTAGGAGGTGTTGTGATGGGTGCGGCTGGGATGGTTGGTGTCAGAACCCGAGGTCGGGGCTGGGGTAACCGCGTTCGGGGCTGCGGGTGTCGGGGTCTTCGATGTGGAAGTGGCGGCATGTCGCACCGAGGGATCTGCAGTCGCATATCAGGTCAGCCGGTGTGGTGGAGGGGAGCACCCAGCCGGTTTGTGTGGGGTCGCCGGTGAGCACGCTCACCCATCCTACGAAGTCGAGGGACTGGTATGCGTCGTTGTGGCTCGGGTGCGGAAGCGACGTGCGAAGGACGGAGCCATCGGCTCGGTGTGCTTGTAGGCGCCAAGCGGTGGGGGCTTTGTGGGTCGGTGGGCGGACCCGGACGGTGGTGGCGGCGTCCTCGGGGGAAGGCGGGACGTATCCGGGGCCTTTGGTCAGCCACGGTGTCCACCCCTCGAAGCGAACCGGGCGGGGAGCGTTGGCAACGGCTAGGGCGAAGTCACGGGCGGCCTCTGCGGCGTCCTTGGACGGGTGCGGAGCCGATAGGCGGAGCGGGGACTTGTCGGGGCCTCGAACTACGAGTTCCCATCCCGTCGCCGTGCCCCGGCGGGGCCTCACGCCCACGGTGACCGGGTTTAGGGGCGGTGCAGCGTGGGGATCGTGGTGGGCGCATGTCCGTCCTCTCCGGGTGCAACCGCAGGCCGCTCCGGAGCGGACCTGGGTCGGCCGGCGGCGTTGTGGGTCGCCTAGCGCGGCGCTCACTTGCTGTAGGAAGCTCTGAGCGTCTGCAGCCGCCCGGTAGGTCGGGTAGGAGGGCGAGTACGCCGCGATGTCCCCTCCGGGGTAGGTGGCCTGCAGCAGCCACCCTCCCACCCACGACACCGGCCGCACCACAACCCGGCTATCGCCGGCCGGCGGCGCTTCGTGCTCCCACCCGTACGCCCACTCCTCGAACCGTACGGGGTAGGTGTTGTTCACCAACTCCAGGACGAAGTCGCCGGCTTCGTGAGCGGCGTCCTCCGACAGGTACCGGGCCCCGCCTACGAGCGGAGGGTCGGTGGGGCGGCGCAGCTCGATCTCCCATCCCCAGGAGCCATCAGCCGGGACCACAGCCAGGTACGGCTCGTGCTCCCGTGTCAGACCCCCGGGTAGCCCGCGGGGCTCGGCGTAGTCGGCCCAGGCCTCCCGTAGCGTCCGATCGGCGTTGGCGTGGAGCGGAAGGCCACAGTATGCCTCTCGGTGTAGGGCATACACGGCATCGAGAGTGTCAACACCGGCGGCGTCAAAGAGGTAGGGCAGGTCCCGACCGTCGGCGTCGCGGCCCGCGAACACCTTCATCGCCAGCACATAGCGGGGACCCGCCGCCGACACCGTCAGGTTCCGGCCTGCGTACACAACGAGCGGGTCGTCGGGCTCCAAGCCGGGCGGCCGGGCTGTCAGCGGCCCGTCGTTCAGCCAGAACGGGCTCAGCCCGGGGTAGGGCGCTGCGGCCGCCGCCACAGCGTCCTTCACAGCGGCGGGCAGTGGCGTAACCAGGTCCACGTCGTAGGTGACCCTGCGGGAATGCCACCGCAGCAGCATCGCAGTCCCGCCGACAGCCAGCAGGTCGACGGGCCGGGGGGCGGGAGCGAGGGTGCTGTCCACCGCAGCGAACAGACCCTGCAGCAGGTCCGGGGTCAGAGCAACCCCCCTGCTAGGAGTCACTTCAGTCCCAGGGCAACCACCAGTCGGGGGTGCCCTTGTCGAGCGTCCGAGGATGGAACCATACCCGGTGATAGGCACAGGCGGGGTGAGCCCTGCGCTGGACCGCCCGCCCGTAGTCGCCGTCGAACTTCCATCCGAACAGCATCACGTCGGTGGGTGCCCGATGCTCCCGCACCCAATCCGGCAGCGCCACCCCCGCCCGATCGGCCAAGGCATGGACAACGACCCCGATCGCCGGCAGCAGAACCGGATCGTCACCCTCGTACACGGGGGCCGCAGCGACCAGCGCCGCCCTGTCCTCAGCGCGGTTCCAGTCCGCAATGAACTGCAGCACCGGAGCACGATAAGGGCCGCTCGGGTCGCGTACCGTCATAAGCGGCGGCAACATCGCCGCGGTCAACGTACCCAGCCGCCACAACTGGAGCGGGTCGATACCCTCGGCCGGAGGCGGCCCCAGGAGATCATCAACCGTCGGCATGGCCACCTCCTAATGTACCGACCGAACCCTGAGCGTCCCTGGGTATCGTAACCACACAGCTGTCCGTTCTCATCGAAGTTGGCGAGCGGCCGGGAGAACCCGCCAGCCGACTTGCCGCAGAGGTGGCGGTACACGGCGTCTGGCTCGGGGCCTTGCTGATGCCTGTGGCTGCTATCACGGTTGTCGTGAGCGACCTCGCCTGGATGGCGCGAGGACTCATCGGCAAGCAGCCGTCACAGGCTCAATCCGCGACCTCGACGTGGACGGGAGCAACCCCTCCGCTACGTTGTCCTCCCAGCGCGCTTCGAGGGCAGCGAAGTGTTGGGTGTACGCTGCGCGTATGTCCGTGGGGAAAGGCCGCCAGCCGTACTTGGCGTGACCAAGTTGTTGAACTGGTCGGTGTAGATTGCCCATGCGCTGATCATGTCTCCCACTTGGCCCCAGATCTCGCTGACCCAATCTGGGCTGCGCTGGCCGCGCAGACCGTCACCGTGGTAACTGAAGCCACCTGGGGGGAAACAATTCGTGACCTCGCAGCCGACCTCGACCGCGTCATAACGCAGCAAGGCGTTCCCCCGCTCCGGGCCGTGCTATAACCCGATCGTGTAGTTCTCTGTGATTCGTCGTGTTCGCCATGTTCTGTTCACCTTCATATTGAGATCGTCACCTCACCCGTTCAGCATTATCCCCATTATGCGAGCGTATCGCGATATACTGGTGATAGCAGATCGGGGGGATAGCGGATGTTGAGGAACGGGATCGGGATATACCACCGAAAGGGTGGTGTCGGTAAGACAACCCTCACTACTCAGGTGGCTGTTATGGCCCTTCGCGAGGGGTGGAAAGTGCTTGTTGTCGAGCTCGACTCGACTTCAAATATCGCTCAGGGTCTCGGCCGGACAGCAGAATCGGATCAGGGAGCGGCTCTCGCTACTGCGGTTATCGAGGCCCGGCCGTTAGCTGGACCGACCTTTGTGGACCCCGACCGGCCTGGGTTGAGTGTCGTGACGGGCGGCTACCACGCCGATCCTATGCTCGCCGGCCTTTACGGCGGCCAGGTCACTGCTATGAACATCGTTCATGCCTTGGCGCCACTCGCCGACGTACACGATGTTGTGCTGATCGATTGTCCACCTCAGTCATACGGGTTCCGGGATGCGATCGCCCGGTCCGTTGTTCATCTAGTCATCCCCGCCGATCCAGATGTCGGCACGGTTCACGCGTACCACGACATAGCGGTGGCTTTGTCGCAGACAGCTGGGCCGACAGCAACCATCCTCGGTGTGGCGCTTGTCGGGTTCGACACTCGGGCCACGGTCGTGAAACGTCGTATCCGGGCTCTCTACGAAGCGCCCCAGATTGGAGCTCATGTGTTCGGTACGGCGATCCGGTTCTCGCCCCGCGTGGCGTCAGATCTGCGGTATCTCGGTGTTGACATCAACCAGTACGCGGAGCGGGCCCTTGCGGAGCGTGCCCACAGCACCAACCCCGCCAGCCACCAATACGCCGCAGCAGGAATCACCCTCCGCGACGAGTACGCCTCCTTGGCTGCCGAAATACTTAGTGCCCATCTCAAGGAGAGACAACAATGACCACCCCCCTCAACGACGGGCCCCTCGCGGACCTCGACACGGGGCAACGACCTCGACCGGGCAAGTTCCCCCCACCCCCTCGCCGGACTCCCCCACCAGATACACCAGAACCCCCCGCCACCGGGTACCAACCCAAAAAGAACCACATCGCACGCCTCGACGAAGCCCTGGCATCACGACTTCGAGCAGCAGCCCAACAGCAACGCCTTTCCTACCCTGCTCTGCTCGGCTACGCCTACAGCGAACACGCCAACGCTCTACGCTCCGAACACAACACCCGACTCAAAGCCCCGTTCAGCCACCGACCCCCGCGCGCGTCCCTGGGTACCAACCAGCGGACCGTCCAGTTCCACCTCACCGACCAGGAATACAACGCCGTTGTCGAACTCGGCCAAGCAACAGGCCAGAGCTACGCCGCCACCGTCCGGGACCTACTCGACCGATACCTCCCCGAAGTACCCGACTAATCCAGACAGCCTGACCAGCCTCATACGTTACGCAGGCGAAGGCACCTCTATCCGGCTGGTACGGAGCATTCGCAAGGCTACGTTCTCGAAAGCCGAACCAACTACGGGGATCAACGAGCTATTACCCGGGGCGGCTGAAGGGGTCTCAGGCACACACAGCTAACAGCCAGCCATCCGATGAACCAACCGTGTGGCAGAACATACCGTTCGACGGTTCGCAATCCTAGGTAGGGTGCTATCCCGGCCTACTAGCGCACGTATCTTCCACTGGTACCGAGCAGCTATCGCCGCTAGTGCACCATTATATCGCCGTACTTGCGCTAGTAGCGCTATCTCTTGCTCGTCAGCCCTCACAACGGTGGCCAAACCCGTACCAAGACGCGCATTGTGCGGGCCGGGATCCTTGAATTACGCGATTTGGTGGTCTATGATTACGTGAATGTAATTTCCGCAGTGTGATTCAAGGCAAAGGAGGAATGCAGTGCGTGAGCCAGCCTTCACCTCAGTTGAGGCGATGAAGGTCCTACACGATGACGGTATCCGAGCTGGCCGTGAACGAGTCACCAGGATGGTCGACGACCTGTTCGGTAATGAGAGGACAGGGAAGCATCGCCGGATCAGTCTTAAGCAGATGACCGTCATCCGGGACGCGTTCCGTCTGATCGACGGTGTGGGACTCCCTCGAGATCTCGTGATCGCGCTGTGCCTCACTCCCGACAGTGCGTTTGCTGCTTTGTCGGATGACATGCGCCGATCGAAGGCCGCTTTGGTTGAGGCGGTGGCCGACGCCGAGTCTGGGATTAGCCAGTTTCAGGAAGCCAGTTCGGCTGACGAGCGGTTGGAAGCCGCTCGTCGTATCCGCCGCGCTATCAAGATCCGCAAGGTTCGTCGTTTGGTAGCGGCGTAAGAACCCGGAGGATGTTGGGGTGGTTCAGCAGAACACGAAGAGGAGAGGTGCGATAAGCCCATCGTTGTGAGCGACAGGGCCTAGAGGCCGTAACGAGAGAACCCGCCGGGGGGCAAACCCGACGGGTTCTGAACAGATCACCACACGTGTGAAGGGAGTTCCCTTCTGGCTGACCGTATTCGTATTCTAACCGTCAACACCCCTTGCGTGGCAAGTGGTGTTGACAGCTCCCCGCCAGGGTGGGGGGGCAGTGGGTACCCCGATGCTTGGACATCGGCTGCTGAGCCGCTTCGGGTACCGCTCTGTGGGGATCCCCTGGCTGGTGTTTCACCGCCGCGTGTTCGTGTGGTGGGGGGTCGGCGGTTGTGGCCTACGGGGTTGTTGGATCGGTTGCGCTGGGCCGATGCTGAGGACCGGTTGGGTCGGGCAGGGCTGGTGTTGGCTGGTGTGGTGGTGGCTGTTGGGGTGGAGGACGCCTTCTTGTGGGGGGGTCGGTGTCCGGTGCGGTACCGGCGTTTGGCGGCGGAGTCAGGGTATTCCCGCTCGACGGTGGCTCGTCTGTTGCCGACGGTGCTGTCCCTGTTGGCAGAGGTTGGGGCTGTTGTCTATGACCGTGATCCGGGGGGGCCGTATCGGGTGACGGTGGTTTCGGATTCGCTGGCGGGTCTTGGGGTGGGTTGGTTGCCGTGGGCTACTGCTGATGCGTCGCATCGGCTCCATCCCGGCTGGTCTCATACGGACCGGGCCATACATGCAGTGTTGTGGGGCTGGGCCGGTTGGGACGGTGACGTGGCTGGGGGTGTGGGGGTGGATGGTTTAGCCGCCCGGGCGGGTTTGCGTCCCTCAACGCTACGCCGACGGCAGTATCCCGACGGGATATGGAACGATGACGGTACCCGCCTCAGTGTCGACCGGTGGGCGGACCCTGTCCTCGACGCTCATCGCCGGCGGGTCCGCTACGACGATTACCGCTGTTCGGTGCCGGCCCGCTCAGGCAGCGAGGGCGCGTCGGTTCGCTGGCATGGCCACACCAACCAGCCCGAACCCGACCTCGCTGCCGAGCCCGGTCGGGCTCCCGACGGGCCGGCGGATGTTGATGAGCTATGGGGTGGTCTCATCGGCTGCAACCTTTCCTATACAACACCCACACATGAGGAATCTTCTGGTGCGCGCCCTTCGGGCAGCGCCGAGAAGAGACAGAAACCGGTGGAGGATGACCAACGGGTGGGGAGGGCACCGCCTCGGGGGCGGTGTCGAACCCGTTGGACCCCGGACCGGTGGCGCTACGAACAAGCCACCACAGCCCCGTCGTGGACGGGTCCGGACCCGCGGTGGGTGACAGGGTTGGCTCGACGGTTCGGGTGGCATGCCGCGGAGCAGGCCGCCCTCGAAACAGACCGGGTGCTGCGCCTCGGCCGCCCGGTGCGATCCCCCAAAGCGTTGGCTACCCATTTCGCTCGCTGTTTCGCCCGTCCCCAGCAATGTCCCACCCGCCACCGGGGGGTGTGCGGGCAGCCACGCCTCGACCTGTACCGGGGGAGACGCCTCGACGAAAACCAACAAACCCGAACCGCCACCAGCGCCGGTTCCCAACCCCGCCCGAACCCCGCCCTGGTCCCAGCCCTCGCAGCTGCCCCGGACACGGCTGGTAGGGGAATAGCGGTGGCCGTCCCGGCCGCAGCTGAGGTTGACAACTGGCTGCCGGACCCCGACGCGGTGCTCACCCGGGTGGCCGCCGGCGGCCCGCCCCGCCTCGCTGCCCTGGCCCGGCGGCTCAGCCACCGACTCACCACACCAGCCCACCACAACAACGGCAACAGCGACGTCAACGAATAGGAGAGGGGAGGACCTGATGACTCTGGCATACCGACAGTCCCAACCGGCCCACCACACGGAGACGAGGCAACGCCTCGCCACGCCGCCCCACAGCACAGAAGCCGAAGAATCGGTAATCGGCGCCCTGTTGCGCTCCACCACGGTGGCGGACGACGTGTTCGACCACCTCGGCGCAGCCGACTTCTACCTACCCGCCCACCGCCGAATCTTCGCCGCCATGCGGCGCCTCTACGACGACAACCAACCCATCGACACAGTCACCGTCGTCGACCGCCTCCACCGGGCCGGCCGCCTCGAGGGCGCCGGCGGCGCCGGGTTCGTGGTCGGGTTCTGGGACGCGGTGCCCTCGGCCGCCAACGTCGGCTACTACATCAGGGTGGTAGCCGAACACTCCCTACGACGGCGGATGCTCGAAGCCGCCCACCGGATCACCGAACTCGCCGGCAACCTCGAAACCGAAGTAGACGACGCCCTGGACCAGGCCGAACAAACCATGCTCGCAGTAGGAGAAGCAAAAGCCGGCGACAGCCTCGAACCCCTCAGTGGTCTGCTATCGGGGGTGTTAGAACGCCTCGAACAGATCCAAACCCAAGGCCTCGACATCTCGGGCGTCCCCACCGGCCTCGCCGACCTAGACCGAAAACTCGGAGGCCTCCAACCCTCCACCCTCGTAGTAGTAGCCGGCCGACCCGGCATGGGCAAAAGCGCCCTAGCCATGAACATCGCCTCCCACGTGGCGATGAACCACGGGCCGGTGGCGTATTTCAGCCTGGAAATGTCACCCACAGAAATCGCCTACCGATGGCTAGCCGCCCAAGCCAGAGTCGACTCCATGCTCCTACGCACCGGCCTCACCAACGGCAGTGGGGGAGGGGCTGACACGTCGCAGATCTGGGCGAAGCTGGTCGAAGCCACCAACCGCCTCTACCAAGTACCCCTCCACGCCGACGAACGATCCCGCACCGTAGGCGACATCCGCGCCAAGACCCGCCGCCTCAAACGCCAAACAGGCCTGGAGCTGGTAGTGGTCGACTACATGCAGCTCATGCACACCCAAAGCCGCAGACAAGAGAACCGCCAACAAGAAATCGCCGAGATCAGCCGCAACCTCAAAGCCCTCGCCACCGAACTCGACGTGCCCGTCATCGCCGTGTCCCAACTCAACCGGGCCCTCGAAACCCGCCACGACAAACGCCCCCAGCTAGGAGACCTACGCGAATCCGGAGCTATCGAACAAGACGCCGACGTGGTCCTGATGATCTACCGAGACGACTACTACAACCCCGACAGCCTCCAACAAGGCATCGCCGAGATCAACATCGCTAAACAACGAGCAGGACCCACCGGTGTCATAAAAGCCACCTTCGCCGACAAGTACACCCGCTTCGACAACCTCCCCCACGGCTACACCAACAACCTCGGCCGATGAACACCAGAAGGAGCGCTGAACGTGGGTGCTGGCCTCCCACACTGCCCGACCCTAAGTCACAGCAAGGACTCTCAGCACATGGCTGAAAGCTTTCCTGCCTATGGGTGGTCGGGGTTCGGCAACTTCAGGCGTGTACTCGGCGGTGCGGCGATTGGCGGCTTTGTCGGGTTCGTCGCTGAGGCGAAGTATGACGACTTGAACCTGGACGGCCTTGCCGACGCTCTTGCCCCTATCAGTCTGATGGTGATCTTCGGCCTTGGCTATGTCGCTAAGGATCTACCTGAGCGACTGTCGTTCTACGGGCCGCAGAGGGAGGCAGCGGCCTTTCGGTTGGTGACGCTACTGTTCGTTGTCGCTCTAGGTACAGTGGCCGCGATCCTCGGATATGGGATCTGGCCGCCTGAGCGGACTTTATGCCCATTCCTCTGTGATGCCACCTGGGCTGTTGGTGATACCAGCACTGTAAGCCTGTTCCGTTGGAGTCCGAGCGATGACTTGGGGGCGTTAGCGGTAGGTGGCCTGGGAGCGACCCTCGGCGGGTTCCTTCAGATGTTTGTTGTGATGCTCCGACCGCCGCTTCTTGCCCCTGAGGTGGTCGCCCGCGGTCTCGTACCCAGGCGGATCGTGGCTCGTGTCTTGGACACGGCAGTGGTTTGGTGGCTGGTATCTGCCCTGCTGCCGGCCCTGTGGCTGTCCCGTCTTGCCGACGAGGTAGGCCTATGGCTGTACGTTGCTGTCGTTGCTTTGGTAGCTGGGGCCTACGAGTTCATCCCCGCTCTCCGGTGGGGGGGATCCCTGGGCAAGCGGGTAGCGGGAGTGAAACTTGTCCCGATCCGCGGCTCTGAGATCCCACCATTGCGTATTGCTCTCCGGACTGTGATGGTGGTTGTTCTCTGGTCCCCCGCCGCCGAGGTCCTGCTGCTCGCTGCCGGTGTCGCTCCGTTGCCTAGGTGGTTATTGGAAACGCACCTGGGTGTGGGGATTCTGGTTCTCGTGTCAGCAGCGGCGCATAGCAGCGGCCAAGGATTCCACGACATCCTGCCGAAGACCATGGTTGTTCCGCGGAAACAGCCGCCAGCGGCCAGCAACGGAGAAAGCTCACCACCTCCCACAAGCCGGTCTGGGCAAGTGCCAGCCAGCAGGTGGCGCCCCCGCGTCTTTGCTGTCGGGGAGACACCGTTCGTCCATGATCTGCTGGACCGGCGCGGCCAGGTCGAGGCCATCGCGGAGGAGATATTGGGGCGGCCCGGACACGGCGCGGTGATGGTGAACGGCTCGTGGGGGTCGGGCAAGACCGCGTTCCTGAAGATGTCTGCGGCTTACCTGCGGGACCGCGGTGTCCAGGTGGCCGAATTCAATGCATGGGCTGAGCAGTACACTCGCCGCCCGCTGGTTGATCTAATCGGAGCTGTCACAACAGCTATTCCCAGTCCCCGACGTGGCGACCTCACCCGCACTGCCGCCCTCCTGAGCGACCTTGCCGATAAATCGCACGGGGGTTGGCAGAGCGCCCGCGGTTCCTACCGTGGCTTGGAGTCCGAGTGGGACCAGGGCCGAAGAGCCGTATCAGAATTCAAGAAGGCCCTACACGAGATCGTGTCGGACGGTGGGCAGCTGGTTGTTGTCATCGACGAGTTGGACCGGGCCGCCCCGACTTACGCCCTCGGCGTCCTGGAGGTGGTCTACCACCTGTTCGCCGTGGACGGGGTTGTGGTTCTCCTAGGCGTTAACAGCAAAGAACTCTGCCACTCGCTGCAGGCTGTGTACGGTGCCGAGTTCAACGCAGCGTCGTACCTGCGACGGTTGGCGGATCACCGGGTGGAGCTTGGTCTGCCAGGCCGGAGCGAGATGTCACGGTTCCTGGACCAGTTGCTGACCGACTTGGGCCTGGCAGACCGTCTCGCTACCAAAGCGACTACTGCAGAAATCCTCCATGTCGTAACAGCTATACGCGGATGTGCCCTACGGGATATAGAACAGGCGGCTCACCTAGCTGCGATGGCGCTCGGTGCTGATCCCCCACAGGGACACCCCCTAGAAATCTGGGAACAGTCCATAATGTCAATGATCGTGCTACGGCAAGCCGACACGTCTGCATACCTCCAGTTCGCTGCGGGCCGAATCGACAGTTTGACTGCCCTGGCAGCGGCCAACGCGTCTCTCGTCCGTCATCCGGCACCGCAGAGCCTCCCCCCGGGGGACAGGTCAAGCCTGATACGTTTCGAGGCGGTGCTTCTTAACATCGGCACTGACGAGCAGTGGTGCGACGGCGACCGTCACACCACCCAGGCGTTCGTCGATCGCTACCGACGTGTCCACAGGGACCGAAGTCGAAGCGGCCCGATAGTTGGCGGTAGCGAAAAGGATGCTCACCGTGTGCTCCAGGAGCTGTGCACATTGCGGAGCCTGTACACGGCGCCGGACAACTGGGCGCCACTCGGCCCAGACGAGATCGCCGCCCGCCTGGAACTCCACCCGGCTGACTCGCGGGACCTATAAGGCGGCTACGCTCTCCGGTGCCCAGCCCAATCAGCTACCCCGCCCTGACACCCTGACCGAGTGCCGGTGTTGTGATCGGAGCTGTGTTCCACTGTTGACGATCCTCGAAATTCACTCCCGAGGCTCGATCACTGAGATTCCTCACCTCCTGGGGCCATACCCGGTTTCGGGTAGGGCACTCTCAGCCGCTGCAGCTTGGCCTCGTTGGAGATCAGGGGTGCCGACTGCCTACCGGGGTATTAGACCGATGCCGGAAGGGGCAGGTTCTCTACAAAGACGTGAAGGTCGCCACAGGCCACCTCTGGTGGGATAGCTTTTCTGGCTTTGGCTAGCTCCTGGCAGGCCTGCCTGACGGATTCTTCGACGGTGTGGGTGTGCCACCACCATCCTCCCTTGACCGTCGAGACCCGGTACACGCTGGGACCTCCGCTGTTCAATGTGATGGTGACGGTGTTTACCTTGTCGGACACTTTGAACGCACAGGCATCCGTGTCCTCGATCTCGAACCGTTCTCCGTTGTAGACGTACTCTTTCATGGTCGCCGCCCCCGACGAGCCGTGACGGTGAGGGTGCGTTTCACTCGGATTGGGATGGTACGGATTCTGCCGCCGGGGAGCCGGACACGAACTCGTTGAGTGCCGGTACGGGTTATCGTGCGCCGCGTTGTCATCTTCTACCTCGTTTCTTGCCGGCGTCCGAGCGCTTTCGGCGCCATGAGCCGTCCTTGTTTCTTGATCGGGGCTGCTTACCGCCCCCGGGTGATGGAACGTGTGGCACTCGGCCAACTCGTCTATCAGCCATAGCCTGGGAACCTCCTCTGGTTCATGCGAGGCCCGGCTTTCGGGTCTCGAGGGGTTGTACGCCCCGAGGGGCTTATATGTCCGGGCTTTGGCAAAAGGTTGCGGTTTGTTTGGTGGAGTCGCCCGACGATGCGCTCGACGCGCCTATGAGATGCCCGTGCTGCGAGGCGTCGGACTCCAGGTGCGCCGAGCGAGGAGCGTGCGATCAGTCGGTCAATGCGGTCAGGCTGCGTCATGTGCGTTGGCTTTCTTGCGGAGGCGATGGATGCGGCTCTTGATGGTGCCGACCGGCACTTCGGTGAGTTCGGCGATCTCTTCATAGGTGTAGCCCGCAGCGTGCCACCAGAGGATCTCTCTGTCGGTAGCGTCGGTGTGCGCTAAGCCCTTTCGGATGAGGTCGCGGTTGATGACCCCGGCGGCAGCCCCCCTGGGCTTGTTGGCGAGTCCGAGGTCTTCGATGGTGGCCTGGTCTAGTGGGACCTCCTGGCGTTTCGTCTCTCTCCACCATCGCTTGTAGACGTTGGGGAACTGGAACATGCATTGGCCGATGAAGTACGTCGTCAGGTTCGCTCCCTTACGAGGATCCCACTTCCCGGGAATCAGTACGTTGTTCCGATACTTCAAGACCGCCCTCCATACCGTCTCATCGGCGAGGGCCTCCACGTCGTCCTCGTCGGTGATCCCGCCCGGTTGAGCATTGCTTATCCCCAGCCCCTTTTCGGCGCATCGGTTGAAGATCGTCCCTCTGCGCAGCCATGCCTTGATGACTACCAGTCCGTAGGCCACTAACCGTTCCGCCATCTTGTCCCACGCCGGGCCTTGGAAGTCCTCAAGCATCACCGCCGTCAACAGGTCCGTGTCGGCCGCCAACCGAGCCTCTCGCTG
>CBDFLD010000021.1:10000-912673 GCA_965249005.1 Acidobacteriota bacterium | reverse complement strand
GATTGCTCGAGCGGAAGAAAAGAATCTCGGGAATATCTCGATGGCATAGTTTTGCACCGTCTCGAGCTCCTCTGCCGAAACGCCTTCTTGCCGAATGCGATCGATTTCGTCGAGAACAATCTGCGCTGCCTCTGCCGCACTGCTGCTCTTTGATTGCAACTGAGCCCGAAAGATTCCTTCGTAGTAGACGCCCTGACCGAAGCTCGATCCCGCGCTATAGGCCAGGCCTTCATCACTGCGAACGCGATTGAGAATTCGCGAGGTGAAACCTGACCCTCCCAGAACATCGTTCATGAGCATGACGGCGAACGAATCCGGATTGTCCCTTCGAATCCCCAAGTGCCCGAGCGATACCCTGCCCTGGTTGACTCCGGGTTTGTCCACCATGTAGACGCCCGGCACGGATGCATAATTCGGACTTGGAACCGCTGGAACGGTTTCTTGTAAGCTATCCCAGCCTTCCATCGCCGATTCGAGTCGCTTCCTCATGTCGCTGGGAGCGAAATCACCGGAAACGGCAAAGATGAAGTTCCTTGGATAGTAGTAGCGACGGTGAAAGGCAATAAGATCTTCTCGCGTTATCGACTCGATAGAGCTTCGGGTGCTCAGTCTGGTTGTAAAGTGATCTGGGCCCCGAAGCAAGCGCGTCCACTCGCGTCCCTCAATGGAGTCTGTTCGATCGTTGCGTCGTTCGATCTGTTGCAGTCGCCGACTCTTGTAAAGATCGAGCCGGTCCGGAGCAAAAGTAGGTCGGCGCAGCATCTCGAAAAATAGCAGGAGGGCTTGATCCATGTCCTTGCGGAGAAAGTTTGCGGAGGCTCCTGCTGATGCACCTCCGACAAAGCTCGACAGGCTGGCAGCCAGAAAGTCGACTTGCTCATCGAACTCGTCGGCGCCCCTGACCTCGGTTCCTCCAGCTCGCAATTGGCTCCCCACCGTCGACGACAGTCCGATGCGTGATTGTGGATCGAGGTACGAACCGACTCGAATCGTCACGGAAACAGTTACGAGCGGCAGGTCGTGATCTTCCACCATGAAGGCAACCACGCCGTTTCGGAGCACCTGCCGGTACGCCGATGCATCGGGGGCGTCGTATTTCAGTTTTGGATACTGGATCTCTCGCGGATGGGATGGAATAGGGGCCGCCTGCCCGCCGCGCCGTGCCTGTGAAAGTCCGGCATTTGCGGCTAGAGCAATAGACAAGACCAAACAAAAGACTCTAGCGGTGTGCTTCACGGCTTGGCCTCCCCCTTGTCGATTCTATCCCGCAAAAGCCTCTCGAGTACCTCGAGCATCTTCGCCTGTGCCTCGGGGGCATTTCCCCGCTGCTGCTGCAGTTGGCGTAACATGTCCTTAGCCCGCTCAAGGGGAAGCTTTGGCAGCATGATCCGGACTTGTTCAACCCTTTGTTTCTGTTGCGCCTCCAAACCAGTCAGGAGAGGATCCTCCTCCCCTGCACCTTCCTGTTCCTTGGTATAGAAAACGGCCACGGATCGTCTCTCCGGCCGGAGATACACCTCGGCAACATTGCGGATCTGTTCAGCGGTCACGGCGTCGAAGGCTTTGGGGTCGGTGTTAAACGTCTCCCACCCGCGATTGGATTCCGCAACGAGCAGCTGAATCATGATGGCAAAGTTGCTCTGCAGCCTCCGGTAATTGCCAGCGGCGAATCGATTCTTGACTTTTTGGAGCTCTCGCTCCTTGACGAGATCGTTCTGCAACAAATCAATCTCGGCATAGAGCGCCTTCTCCACCTCCTCCGGGGCGACGCCGGGCTTTGCCACCGCGCGCAGCTCAAAAAAGCCTTCGTACTTGTACCCGTTCTGACCCGCCCCGACACTGTTGGCAATCTTAGAATCGACTACCAGAGACTTGTATAGCCGACCCGTGCGTCCGCTGAGCAGCGAACCCAGCACTACCAGGGCGGGCTCGTCCTTATGGCCGTCGGCAACCCCGCGGTAGCGCACCTGTACCTGGGGGTTGGTTTCCGCGTAGGCGAGCATGCGCCGCTCGGCCAGCTGCACAACCTCTCGCGTTCGAACCGGGTCCGGTTGCCGAGGGTTGCGCTTCAGACGGCCGAAGTATCGACCGGCCAGCTCGATTGCGTGGGCGGGATCGAAATCGCCGACCAAACAACCAATCAGATTATTCGGAGCGTAGTAGGCATCAAAGAATGATAGAGCTTCGGCGCGGGTCAGGCCGTCCAGATCACTCGGCCACCCCAGTATCGGCCAGGAATAGGGCGATGACGCCCACGACAGAGCATTGAACTGCTCGTCGAACTTTCCCGTGGGCGTGCTGTCCGTGCTCAGGCGCCGCTCCTCGAAACAACGTCGCGTTCGGTGTAGAATTCGCGGAAAACAGGGTGGAGCAACCGATCAGATTCCATCCAAAACCATAGTTCCAGCTTGTTTGCAGGCACGTTGATGTAGTAGATCGTATAGTCGTGGGAAGTTCCCGCATTCATCCCACTGGCTCCAGCACCTTTGTATATTCTGTCGAATTCGTTCTTGATCAGGAGCTCACTCTGAGCGGCCTGTAACTCCGAGATTCTTTGCGCCAGCACTTGATGCCCGGGCGTACGGCCTTCGGGATCTTTCAGGTCCACGATCTCGCCGAGGCGCAACCGGCGAATCTGTTCCTCCTCGTGCTGCCGCAGTTGTTCCCTCGCCTCGTCTATTTGCTCAATGAGCCTCGAATCCGCTTCGATATCCCGGGTCCCGATGGTGTGAGTACCCTTGAACATCATGTGCTCGAACAAATGGGATACGCCGGTGATGCCTGGGTGTTCGTTTACCGAGCCCACCTTGGCAATCCATCCCGCCGCGATATTCGGATCTCCCTGGCGCGGCACCATGAGAAGCGTGAACCCGTTCTCGAGCACGAATTCCTGAACCGGCACCTGCTGGCAGAGAAGCGAGGGGTTCGATAGGAGCAAACACAGCAGGAACGCGATGACCCACGCGTTTGCCAGAACGCGACCGAAATGGTTTCCAGCACTCTTTACAAATCGAAGCATTGTCATTCTTGTAACATACCAAATCTGCGTCTTGCCACGGGCAAGAATCAAGCCCCGGGGCCGATTCCTAATTACCGATCCAGGAGATTGCGCAGCCAAAAATCATGTAACTCCCGGCTCCAGTGGGGCCGCTGCCGAGTCCCGATGGCATGGCGGCTACCCGGATAGAGCATCATCTCGAAAGGCCGGTCATGGCGTGTGAGCCAGTCTATTACCTGAAAGCTATTCTGCATGTGTACGTTGTCATCGGCCGTGCCGTGGGTAATGCGCAGTCCGCCCCGGTAGCCGGCGAGCCATGTCAGCACGGACCCGTTCCGGTAGCCCTCCGGGTTTTGTTCGGGCCGATCCATATAGCGTTCGGTATAAACCGTGTCATAGAGAGCCCAATCGGTCACCGGAGATCCCGCCTGCCCGAATTTGAAGTAGTCTGCACCCTGCGCGAGAGTCATCAACGTGATATAGCCGCCATAACTGCTCCCGGCAATTCCAATTTTGTCGCGGTCGACGAACTGTTTCTCGCGCAGCCACTTTGCCGCGGTGATCAAATCATGGATTTCCCACTTGCCAAGGTTTCGATGCATCCGGGCTTCGCCTTTTTTCCCAAAGTGACCGCTCCCACGATGATCCACGCCGACGCTAATGATTCCCCTTTGGGCCCAATAGTGGGGCCGGAGTCCGAGCCAACCGTTACGGACCTGAGCTGACCCGGGCCCCCCATAGACGTTGAAGATCACCGGGTATTTTTTGTCGGGGTTGAACTCCACCGGGAGCACCCAATATGCCGGGAGAGCGTATCCGTCGGCTGGAATGGTAAACAGCTCTGCCGTGCCCCACCGATACCGATCCATTGCCCGAGTCGACGAATCTGCTAGCTGCCGCACCCGGGTGCCATCGTTTCTGAACAGGCTTCGGGTGCTCGGTTTCTCCGCGGTACTCGTCGTATCGATGAAGTGTCCGCCCGCTGGCGACACGGAGACTCGATGGGTTCCCGCGCCGGGGGTGAGCGTCTCCATGCCCGATCCGTTCAGTCGAACACGCATCAATTGCACGTCCCATGTCTTCGCGAGGCTGCCGGTGAAGTAAAGCCACCCTTCTGCCTCGTCGACTCGTTCAATCGAACGCACCGGCCAATTGCCTCGAGTTAATCGTCGCCACAGCTTTCCGTTTGGATAATGGAGGTAAAGATGGCTGTATCCGTCGATGTCGCGGCGAAGCACGAAGCCGGACCCGTCTCGAAGGTAGTGGAGATCTTCGAAAAACGAAACCCACGAGGGTTGACGCTCCTCGAAGATAACTTTCTTTTTCCCCGAGTTCGGATTGACGTTATAAAGTCTAATTGTGTCCTGATCCCGATTCATCCACTGGACTGTGAGCGTAGCGCTGTCGGGAGTCCAGAACGGCCAGGCAACATAGTGATCCGCCTGATCTTCAAAATCCGCCCACACCAAGCCCCCACCTGCAACCCCGACGATTCCCATCGCCACAAACGGGTTTGGGTCTCCCGCCTTGGGGTAGCGCTGTTTCTGCAACCTCCCATGAGATCCATCTGCGTGCACGATGGAAAAGAGCGGAACCGGCGAGTCATCGAACCGCATGAAGGCAATCCGGGAACTGTCAGGAGACCACCAAAAGGCACGATGGCGTGATTGGCGCCCCAGGATCTCCTCGTAGTAAACCCATGAGGCCCATCCGTTGGACACGGTTTCACTCCCGTCGTGTGTGTACTGATATTCGAGCGAGTGCTCCAGGTCGTAGGCAAACAGATCATGGTTTTTCGTGTAGGCAACCCATCTCCCGTCGGGGGAAAAGCGCGGGTTGTGTTCTACCGCGGGATTGGCAGTCAGCCGTTTCAAAAGCCGAGGCTTGGTTCGGTAGTAGTACAGATCTTGCTGGTGGGAGAAGATGAGACCGCCAAGATCCGGGGTGGAGGCCAGAACACCATCGGCCTCAAACCCCGAGGGTACGTCCCTTTGGATCTCATCGTAGTCCCGGTAGAGGCGCTCGACGCCGTCGGAAGCGCGAACCACGAAAACTTTGCCCCGGGCATCGGGACGGTCGATTCGAGATTCCAGGTAATGCTCATCGTCGAGCCAGCCAACAATCGGCGGCAGAGGGTCGAGCACATCCCGCCCGCCGCCGATTCGAAAGACCTGTTCAAAGGTGAAGTCTCTTTCACCGGATGGTCTCTGCCCGAAGCTCTCGCCGCCGCCAAGAAGGATCGTAAGAGCCGCGAGTAGCGTACGTTTCATCTAGTGCTTATGCATGAAGCGGATCGGACTTGTCCGGATCCAGACCCAGGGTCGAGACGGCCTGAGCCAGATCATCGGCAGACAGCTGGCCGCCGCACGCCAGAGCATCCAATGCCGCCAAAACGATCGATTCGGCATCCACCTCGAAATGCCTGCGGAGCGCCACCCGAGTATCGCTCCGACCAAAACCATCCGTTCCCAAGGAGACGAAATGCTGCGGAACCCACGGACGAACCATGTCCGGGACCGCTTTGACATAGTCGGAAGCCGCGACGATCGGCCCCTCGATCCCATCCAGCAGCACGTTCAAATAGGATTTTCTCTTTTCAACCCGAGGGTGCAGCCGGTTCCAGCGGTCTACTGAAAGAGCTTCATTTCGAAGTTGCTGATAGGAGGTCGCACTCCATACGTCCGCCGACACTCCAAATTGCCCCTCGAGGATCGTTACCGCCCGAAGCACCTCCTGCATGATGGAGCCACTGCCCCAGAGCTGAACACGAGCCCCGGAGCTCTTCGAACCGGACCTGAAGAGGTACAGACCCTTCACTATCCCCTCTTGCACTCCCTTCGGCATCGGTGGATGGGAAATATTCTCATTGTACAGAGTGAGATAATAGAAGACGTCCTCCTGCTCCTTGACCATGCGACGCAATCCATCGCGAATAACCCACGCCACCTCGTAGGCAAACGCCGGATCAAAGGTCAGAATGCTCGGCACCGCCGAAGCCAGAAGTAAGCTGTGACCATCCTGGTGCTGCAGCCCTTCCCCATTCAGCGTGGTGCGACCGGCTGTGGCTCCCATCAGAAAACCTCGGCCGCGCGCATCGCCGAAGGCCCAGATCTGGTCTCCCGTTCTCTGAAAACCAAACATGGAATAGAAAATGTAGAAAGGGATGGTAATTTCCCCATGACTGGCGTAACTGGTTCCGGCAGCGGTGAAGCTCGCCATGCTACCCGCTTCTGTGATTCCCTCCTGAAGCAATTGGCCGTCTTCGGACTCATGGTAACTCAGCAGCAAGTCTGCATCGACCGACTCGTAGAGCTGGCCAAGCGAGGAATAAATACCGATCTCGCGAAACAGCGAATCGATCCCGAAGGTTCGCGCTTCGTCCGGAATGATCGGAACGATACGCCGGCCCAGCTCCTTTGACCGGATGAGCTGTCGGAGCAAACGGACAAACGCCATAGTCGTCGAAACCGCGCGCTTGTCACCTGTCCCGTGCTTGAATTCCTCATAGAGCTCGGAGCCAGGAAGTTTCAGCGGTTTACTCCGCACGACGCGCCTCGGCACGGATCCGCCCAACGACCTCCGGCGCTCCATCAGGTATTGCATTTCCTCACTCTTGTCATCCGGACGGTAATAGGGCGCATCCTCGAGTTGCTTGTCCGAAATCGAAAGCTCCAAGATGTCGCGGAACTCGCGCAACTGCTTCAGATTCATCTTCTTCAGCTGATGCGTCACGTTCTTGCCCAAGAAGCCTTCGCCTAGCGCCCAACCCTTGACAGTCTTGGCCAGAATCACGGTCGGAGCAGTTTGGTGCTCGGTGGCGTGTTTATAGGCGGCATAGAGTTTGACGTAGTCGTGTCCGCCCCGGCGAAGGGCCTTGAGTTGATCGTCACTCAGATTCTCCACGAGCCTTTTCAGGCGAGGGTCCGGACCAAAAAAGAAGCGGCGTATATCGGAACCTTCGGAGATCACGTACTTCTGATATTGCCCGTCGACGGTTTCGGTCATCTTCTCGAGCAATACACCTTCGACATCCCGGTTGATAAGATCGTCCCACTCCCGCCCCCAGACGACCTTGATAACGTTCCATCCGGCTCCACGAAAGACCATTTCGAGTTCCTGAATGATCTTTCCGTTGCCCCGCACGGGCCCGTCGAGACGTTGTAGATTACAGTTGACGACAAAAATCAGGTTGTCGAGTCTCTCTCGAGAGGCCAGAAACAATGACCCGAGGGTCTCCGGCTCGTCGCATTCCCCATCGCCGAGGAAGCACCAGACCCGTGAGTTCTCAGTATTGGCAATCCCTCGAGCCTGGAGGTATCGATTGAACCGGGCCTGGTACAAAGCCGCGAGGGGACCCAATCCCATCGATACAGTGGGAAACTCCCAGAAGTCGGGCATGAGCCGCGGGTGGGGGTAGGAAGACAAGCCCTGTCCCGGTACCACCTCCCGGCGGAAGTGATCCAGTTGCGACTCGTCGAGCCGGCCTTCCAGGAAGGCTCGCGCGTACACGCCGGGCGCGGCGTGCCCCTGAAAGTAGATTTGATCGCCGTTCCCGTCATCCTTCCCACGAAAAAAGTGGTTGAATCCGACCTCATACAAACTCGCCGAGGAGGCATAAGTTGAAATGTGCCCCCCGATACCCTCGTGGTGCTTGTTGGCGCGCGTCACCATGGCGGCGGCGTTCCACCGAATCATACGCCGAATGCGCTTTTCGATGCGCTCATCGCCTGGGAAAATTGGTTCCTGTTCGGGGGCAATCGTATTGATGTATGGCGTCTGAACCAGCTCCGGCATGCCCAGATTGAGCATACGGGACCTTTTCAACACCTTCCGCATCAGGAACCGAGCGCGCGCGCTTCCTTCGGCAGAAACCACGGAATCGAGAGAATCAATCCACTCCTCGGTCTCCGACGGGTCCGTATCCGGAAGCTGATGCTTGAAGTTCATATTCAAGGTGCCACCTCGCAAACTTAAAATGATACGGGATGCCTTCAGGTCTTCAAAGAGCCATTTGAGAAGCTCGGGGGGGCCGCTGTGGACCGACCATCTCCCGAACCGCGCGCCACATCCCGGAGGAGCACGGAATAATGCCAATGTCCCGATGACAACAATTGCAGGGGTTTAGCGCAGAACAAAACGGCCGCTTACGCGCTCAGATAGTCCTGCCGGCCGCCGGAGGGCCGTCAGATCTCGCCGGTGCTGGCACCACCGTCGATCACGATATCCTGACCGGTCATCCAGTCTCCAGCCCGCGAAGCCAAGAAGACGGCTGCGCCAGCGATATCATCCGGATCTCCGATTCTTCTTAACGGAGTCCCTTGCTCCGCTCTAGCCAGCATCTTTGGATTCTCCCAAAGCGCACGGGCGAAGTCGGTTCGAACGAGACCTGGCGCGATACTATTGACTCGGATATTCTTGGGACCCCACTCGACCGCCAGATTTCGGACCAGTTGCTGGTCCGCTGCCTTGGTAATGCAGTACAGACCTATCATCGACGAGCCGCGAAACCCACCGATGCTAGAGACAACGATCACGCTTCCGTCGCCACGCTCCGCCATCTCGGGAAGCACCATGTTACAAAGCCAGATTTTGCTTCGGAGATTTGCGTTGACCACCTTGTCGAATACGGCGTCGGTGAGGGTGGACATAGGACCGAAGTGAGGATTGATGGCCGCATTGCAAACCAGGGAATCGATCTTCCCGTATTGGCTTCGTGTTTCTGACACCAGCCGCTCGAGGTCCTCCTTTTTTGCCACGTGACAGGGAATAGCCACAGCCTCGAGGCCTTCGTCACGCAGTTGTTTGGTTACTTCCTCGCACTTGTCCGCCTTCCGGCTCGACACCACCACTTTGGCGCCGGCGCGGGCCATCGCCTCGGCGATCGCACGTCCGATTCCCCGCGTGGACCCAGTAATGACGGCTACTTTTCCCGAGAGATCAAATTGACTTGTCACGAGTCTACCCTTTCTTTCCATCGACGGATGGACAAATCGAAGATCCAACCGCTACAATCGCGGTCCCATGGCATCTAAATCGAGGCCCGAAAGCATACCTCAACAACTGCCCAATCGCCACCCTGTTTGGAGGCGGGAGTATCAGTCTAGGCTGGGGCGATGGTCAAAAGTAATGATTATAGCGGAAGTAGATACCACGGCCCGGAGCGTCCAGGCCCCAGCTGATGCCTCGATAGTTCCGGTCCGCCAGATTCTCGAGCTCGAACAGCACTTCATCCTGCCCTCTGATCAGGAATCCCCCACGCAAGCCGAAAGTCACGTAGCCTGCAATGGATCGGAAGAGCGGACCGTTTGCCACTCCCGGCCCCAAAACTCGATCTTGCACCTGCCGCAGGGTCTCACCGGTGGGGATCAGCACATCGTCCGGTGTAGCTAGCTGACCGTCGCGACCGGGTCCAACCAGTCCGCGAACGGTGGCACCATTGAAGTAGAACTGCTCGATACTGAAGCGAGATCGGGACGCCCCCAAACGGCGGTCCTCCAGGGCCAGTGAAGATAGATCGTCCTGCCTACCTGCGGCGCGCACCACCGGTTCCAGCCAGAATCGAGCCGAGGCTGCAGTATAGCGGAGCCGCAGCGACCCCTGTACAGGGGGCACTGCTCGATTGGGCGGACCTCCGGAGCGTTGGTCTTTCGCCTGGATCGATGTAAGCTGCGCACTCAACACCAGCCTTGCTGGCAGTTTGAGCCGCAGAGTTTGCTCGACCCCCCAGAGGCGCAGGTCGCCAAAGTTGACCCTCACCAACACCGGATTAGGGGATGGCGCGACAAAGACCGCCCCGCTGGGAAGCTGCGCGATAATGGGCTCGCCTCCCAGTTCTCTCCCAACGGCACCTGGGGGGAGGATAAGAGTCTGTTTGTCGACGTTGTCTCTGACGTCGTTCAAGAAAGAAACGAAGTCGAGGTCGAGCCGGGAATTCCGGTAGCTGAGTCCTCCCTCGAAGCTCCAGCTTGTTTCCGGCTGTACCTGACGCACGGGTATCCCCGTGTTCGCGGCCTCTGCGCCCGATGTGGACCCGACGGTCGCGCCGCTGCCTGACAGCGCCGAGGCTGCAACCTCGAATCCAGACCCCGTCAGCCCTAGAGCTCCGAGGTCGGTCATCTGGGGCGCGCGAAACCCGCGACTGAGATGCACCGAAGCGCTCCAGCCTCTGCCGGGCATCCAGACGACTCCTCCACGAAATGTCAGATCTGATGCGGTCAGCGAATCCGAGGGCCAAAGGGGACTGCCGTCGACGACCGGGGCATCTTCACTTCTGGCCCTGTAGGATGCCAGACCATAACGCAGGTTCCCGACCAAGCGCACTTTTGCAGGAACGATCTCCAAGACCTGGTGCACATAGGCCCCACCGCTTCGATAGACTGCGTTGTCGGGTATGCGCGGTCGCCGCGGACTCACCCGCCTGGTCACGGGGTCTCTGGAAGAAGCAGGAGCCAACATGCGCTCGTGATAGAAGTCGATTCCTGCAACGAGAGTCTGGAACCTACCCCACGTTTTCTGAACTGAGGCCTGGACCCCATGCGCCTGTATCCGTTCATGGTTGTGGTGGATGGTCCAAAGCGGATTGCCCCCTCCGCCCTGATTCACTCGCTCTTCCCGCTGCGTGTTGAAGGAATAGACACCGCGAAACTCATCAAACCAACCCCAGCCGAACCTCGTCCACTTCAAGTAGCACAAATCAAGCATCAGGTTGCGCAAATCCGCGACCAGGTTCCCGTCCCCACCAAGCAGCTGATCGTATCGTTTCCCGCCATCCTGCTGCGAACGCCGGTAGTGCAGGACGATCTGCGAGGTAGGCGCCAGCGCCCAACGCAGGTGCAGATTTCCACCATACTGGGTAAAAGCTGTGTCCGGGAGGCGCGGGCCAGCCAAAGCGTCGGAGCGGAGGCCCAGATAGCGCGTCACGGCCGCATGCGAATCGATGCCTTTTCCGGTTCTGAGTGTGTTTACTCTCCGTCCGGAAATCGTCGCCGAAAGGCCAACTCGGCGGGTTCCCAACGATGCTGTGAGCTCGGAGCCGAAGCTCATGTCCGAGCTGTTGAAAAAGGTCCCCAATCTTCCGTGAACTTCCGTGCCGTGGGACAGACTCGGTATCCGGGATAAAAACTGCACGCTGCCACCGATCGCACCGCTTCCATACCGGGAACTGCTTGGGCCGCGAAGGATCTCGACCCCTTCGACTCCAGCCGGCCCGATCAAGTCCAAAAAGGTGTTGATCCCGCCGCGAGCCGCGGAATGAGTGTACCGAACACCATCGAGATAGACGTTTACCTTGTTCCCGCCGAGACCGCGCACAAAAACCCCCGCCACGCTGGAACTGGTGCGCTGCAAGCCGACGCCGACCTCGTCGGATGCGATTTGCGCGATCACCGATTTGGCTCTCAGGTGGATGTCCCGCTCGTCTATGACGTTGACTTGCCGGCCTGAATGATGAACGTCGTCCACGATTCCGGCCTGAGCCGTGACGCTGACCTCACCCTCCAAGCGACTGGGGGCCAAAACAACGACCAAATCGTCGGACGTCGCGGCCGCAATGAAAACCGACTCGCGATGGAGAGCAAACCCCGGAACTCGAACCTGTAGCAGAAAGCTCCCGGGTCGGATATTGTCGAAGGAAAACTGTCCTGTGGCGTTCGTCCAGGCAGAGTGTGAGACATCGCGCTCCGCGTTGAGAAGGACGACCTCCGCAGAGACTATCGGAGCACCCGAAATATCCCGCACAACACCTGAGAGGTTTGGGCCTGGGAGCGCCTGAGCAAGTGAGGCAAGAGAAACAAGTGCAACGAGGTGAGCCAGATTGTGCATCACGGATAGAATTAAAATGAGAGAATCCTTTCAGCACCCATTCTTGTCAAAATCGAAACCGCGGGCCAGTTCGTTCACCCCTGGGAGGGAACGCCTAATCCCGGTTCGGAAATGCCGGCAGGGCATGCTAACATGTGCGCTTTCCCAGGAGGTTCTATGAAGTTGCTCTTGGTTCATCCCGGCCCCCTCATGTATACCAAGATCTTCTTGCGGCTCGAACCCCTGGGGCTCGAGCTCGTTGCGGCAGCCGCACGGAAGGCTGGGCACTCGGTGAGATTGATCGATTTTCAGGCGGATCAACATAGCGATTATTACCGACTGCTGGACGAGTGGACCCCTGATGTCGTCGCCTTTTCCTGCAACTACCTAGCAAATGTGCCCGAAATCATCGACCTGGCAAAGAGAACGAAGGCCACGGATCCCCGTTGCTTCATCCTGGTTGGTGGGCACAGTGCATCCTTTACCGCTACACAGTTTCTGGAGCACGCGGAAGGAAGTATCGATTGCGTCCTTCGCGGCGAAGGAGAATCCTCCCTGCTCCTTCTTCTCGAAGCCATCGAGCATGATCGCACCCAGGTCCACCACGTTCCGGGAGCCGTTACCATTGAAGGAAATGGCCCCGAACCGCAGTTTGTCGAAAGCCTCGACGACCTCCGGCCCGCCCGCGATCTTTTGCGCCGCCGCAACAAGTACTTTATCGGCGTACTGGATCCGTGCGCCTCGATCGAGTTCACCCGCGGGTGTCCGTGGGATTGTTCCTTTTGCAGCGCGTGGACCTTCTATGGCAGAAGCTATCGATCGGTCAGTCCGGAAAAGGCGGTCGAGGACCTCGCTTCAATCCGGGAGCCCGGGGTCTTTATCGTCGACGACGTAGCCTTTATTCAATCCGAGCACGCCATGGCGATCGGGGAGCAGATCCGTCGAAAGGGCATTCAAAAGAAGTACTACCTCGAAACGCGTGGCGACGTGCTGCTACGCAACAAGGAGGCGTTCAAGTTCTGGAAGGAAGTGGGGTTGGAGTATATGTTTCTCGGCCTGGAGGCAATCGACGAAGAGGGGCTCCGGAAACACCGGAAGCGCATCACGCTGGACAAGAACTTCGAGGCCTTGGAGTTTGCGCGATCTCTCGATATTCAGGTTGCAATCAACATTATCGCGGACCCCGAATGGGACGAAAAGCGCTTTGCCACTGTCCGCGAGTGGTGCATGGAAATCCCCGAAATCGTCAACATAAGCGTGAACACTCCGTATCCGGGCACGGAGACCTGGCACACGGAATCACGCGAACTCACAACCAGAGACTACCGGCTGTTCGACATCCAGCACGCGGTGCTTCCCACGAAGTTATCTCTGGAGGGGTTCTATCGAGAGCTAGTCCAAACACAACAAGTGCTAAATAACAAGCATCTTGGTTTCCAAGCTCTCAAGGACACCTTTGTGATTGCGGCCCAGCTTCTGGCAAAGGGACAGACGAACTTCGTGAAGATGCTCTGGAAATTCAATAGTGTTTACAACTGGAAGCTGCAACTGGCCGATCACCGGAGGCCGGTCCAGTATCAGATCGCTCTACCACCGGCCCCACAGGAAAAGGTACGCCCTGAGCTGATCTATATCCATCAATCTCCCGGCAGGATCGCCCGATCCCTTGACGAGGAAACGGAAAGCTTCGTGAAAAGCACGCGGGTTGGTGGAAGCGCCTGACGGTACCAGGAGGTAACGAGTGCCATGGCCTCTGCCGAGACGAGACTCACGTACTGGTCGGATCCGGAGGTACATGAAACATTCCAGACCGTCTACCTGAGGGCGCGACGATCGGAGGGAAGAATCCTTCCAGATGCTGAGGTCGCCATCCTGCCCCACGTCGCGCTCGGGCATCCGCACCTGGACGAGTGGCAGGTTCGGAAGCACTCGACTGGCTCTCTGTTTGCTTACCTGGCAAGTCAGCATCGTCCCATCCGGCTACTCGATCTCGGCTGCGGCAACGGTTGGCTTTCGCATCGACTATCGACGATCGAACAGAGCCAGGTCGACGCGGTCGACATCAACAAGGTTGAATTGAGTCAAGCCGTCACGGTATTCGGACACAAGGAGAACCTTCGGTTCGTCTTTGGCGACATATTCGAAGGGATACTGCTCCACAAAAGGTACGACTACATCGTACTGGCCAGCGCGATTCAATACTTCGAGAGTCTTCCGCATCTTCTGGAGCAGCTTCTGGAGCCATTGAAGCCGGACGGGGAGATTCACATCCTCGATAGTCCCATTTACGCCGTCTCCGAAGTCCGTCGAGCGCGGGAAAGAACAGAGGCGTACTATCAATCGATCGGCATTCCAGAAATGGCCGGCTTCTATCACCACCATGCCGCGGACGCCTTGAGAATGTATCGTCCATCCTTTCTGTACAAACCGTCGCGAATTCGCCGGTGCTCACATCCCTTTTTTCAGATACCCCCTATGTCTCATTCCCATGGATCCGAATCACCAAGAGCAATGTGACAACCGCCGCACGACGATCTTGACCGGGCAGGAATCCCGTATTCCGCCTTCGCGTTGCGGCGAAGGTGTGGAGTTCTGATCAAGTCTCCCACGGAGTGGGAGACCTACGGTTTCTCGGAAAAAATGATGCGGAAAGCGGTAAGCTCTTAAGTAACTGCTCGCGGATCTGCTGCTATGCGTGTAACTTAGCCAATCGTCAAAAACCACGGTTTTTCACGGTGCGCTGCGCAGTTACGTTCCCAAGCGACTGGCGCGTTGCGCCAGTCAGCGCTGAGAGCGCAGCGGGCCCGTCGGACCCGCTGCCTAGGCTTCTTGCTCGTGACCCGTCAGCAACATGCCGACCCTTCCGGCGACAGCTCCGAAAGCGGCTCTGATCCGATCCAGCTTCCCTGGTTTTTCAGCCCGTGCAGAGCCACGGAACCGGCCAACCAGCGAGCTGCAAACGAATAGAAGCGGCGCGAGCGGCGTCCGCGGATCATCCGCTGAGAGAAGGTAACCGTGTGTCAACAGGAGATCCATGGGTCCACGGGCTCGATGGATTAGGGGGAGAATCCCCGGAGACGAAAACGAAAAAAAAGCCACGACATCCAGTGATAAAGGATAGCCGCAACTGTCCGGAGGCTACGAGGGTGCACGAACCCCTGCCGCTTCAACCGCACTATCCTCCTTCGCACCCTGAAATCAGAGTGTACAACCCGGTAAAGTGTTCTATAGAAGGCCTCCGAGAATGGACCTCGATACAGCATGGCCATGTCATCGCTATCCACCCAGTTTTGCTTCGGACCAAGCTGCGAGCGGACACGATCGAAAAACTTAGTACCCGGCAGGGGATAGGAGACGGAGATACCGATATCCTCCGGCAACAAATCCCGGACCATGCGCACTGTGGCCTCGATATCGGCTCGCGTTTCACCGGGATATCCAAACTGTAGAAACAGACCCACCTGGATGCCTGCCTCGTCCAGAAGCTTCCGTGCTTGGCCGATTTGTCCAACGGTGGTTCCCTTGTCCATGGCATGGAGGATCTTCTGTGAGCCAGACTCCGCCCCCATCCAAACGGTCTGGCACCCCGCCGATGACAAGCCCTCGACGACCGGAGCGGTGACAAGATCGGGGCGCATCAGACATTTGAATGGAATGCGGCCGTCCCGCTGCTGGACCAGTTGGCCGAATCTCTCTATCCAACCAGGTCTGAGGCCGAAGATATCGTCCGCAAACCAGATGTGCTGTGGGCGGTATTGCGCCTTGAGCCAGCGAAGCTCCTCGACAACGTTCTCGGGGGAACGCAAGTTGTACCTTTGCCCCCAAATAGGCTTGGCGCACCAGTTACAGTGGTACGGGCAACCACGTGTCGTGACCATGTTCATCGAAAAAAAACCGTGGCGCCGCATCCAGATGCGTTCATAGCGGGCAACGTCCACCAGATCCCACGCTGGAAAGGGCAGCCGGTCCAATTGTGTGATGTCCGGCCGCCGCGGGTTCTGCCGCAATTGTCCACGCGAATCCTGCCAGGCGAGACCCAAGATGCTCTCAAAAGAACGTTCTTCCCTCCGTTCCAGAACCGCCATCAGCTCCGCCAGCGTCTCCTCACCCTCTCCGAGCAAAACAAAATCGGCTCTTTGCCGAAGATAGAGGGCAGAATGGTCCGTGGCGTCCGCTCCGCAGAGGATCACCGTGCAGCCTCTGGCCTTCGCCGCATCGATCATCTTCAAGGCCGCCTGCCGCATCCGAAGGAGGCACATTTTGCTTAAATAGTTGAAGTTGTCCTCGTATAGCACAGTGTAGCGAGGCTGCTCTCGATCCACCGCCACTTCCCACTCCCGCTCCGACTGGCCGAGCATGGCGTCAAAGAGTCCGACGTCGTGCCCCTGGCTACGCAAGTACGAAGCAGCATACAGCGTCCCAAGAGGCGGGTAGGGCTGCATGGCCGCGTAGAGCTTCGGATCGAAGCGCAGATAGTAGGATTGGCCCAACAGGATTCGGTGCATGGATGGCTTGATCCGGGTCACGCGCCGTGGGCGCGGGACGGATGGGGCGACGCGACTGCTGGAGCAGGGCCCCGCCCCGATTCATCGTTCAGTTGAAACTGGCTCAACTTCTGCCCGTAGCGACGATCGAAAACAGCTCCGTGATCGTTGAAATGCCCCTTCACGTGATCGCGATCCAGAATCACACTGCCCTTCGGTCCAGCCAGAGGTTGAAACTTCGAGATCTTGCGCTGCATTTCCCACGCTTCGATTCTATCCCCCAGTCTACCTGACAGCATTCGCTCCGTGAGCGCTCTGAACCATCGGCCAATCAACCCGAGCGGGGGCTGGGCCTCCCGGTGGATCCGGGTCCTTGCATTGGGCAAAATAGTCCAGATCCAAGGATTCGCATCACACATTTTTGCCCACACTCCCAGACCGTAGACGGGAACCATTTGCGCAAACTCGTGCGCGACAAAGAGTGTTTTCGGTTCGAGCGCGAGGACGTTTTCAGAGATTACATAGTTGGGACACAAGACACGGCCGCCGAGGCGCCCCAACAGCACGACTCCTATTGACAGAGCCCGCGTCAGCCAGACTCGTCCGGGCACTGTCACTATCATAACGTCGACATCGTCCCCTTCAGAACTGTTGTCCATCGACAGGGCGCCTGTAACCCCTATCATCCGGACGAACGGCAGGTAGGTGAGTACGCGGGCGAAGCGGCGCGCAGACTTCCAGAGTCCTCGCGACGACTTTTCCCGCCTGCGCCTCAACCCAACCAGGGTCTCTCTTCCTCGTAACGTGACAAATCCATCCACCTGGGAAACTCGCCCATTGAGCCAAACCGGAGAACTCAGGCTGTCCCGCACGACATCGAGAGTGCAAGGGAGGTTCATGAGGTATCGAGCCAGCTCTGCTGGCGTCAAGGCGTAGTCGAAGAGATCCGAGTACAGAACCGCGCGCAGAATTGCTTCTTCTGTCGACTTCTGACCACAGACTTTGGAAGTCATCCTCTCACCTGGCCCCGGACTTGTTGGCGATCTTCGCATCTGCACAGATACATCCGCTAAACCGCCGGTCATTGCGAACCGGCGTACTCAACAGCCCAACCCGAATCACGACCCGAATCGAACCGAAACCTACAACTCGCCCTTGAAGCATCTGCCGGCGTTCCATATTCTTAGTACTCCCGTTCACAACCAGGGGTACCGGTAGCAAGGGATCCGGCTGGGTTGAATGGGTCCGGTGTCACATGAAACGATGCCAGTTCCTCAAGGCAATTTCAAGGAACCCATGCGTGTCGCTCTGATCCACGATTATCTCAACCAAATAGGAGGCGCGGAACGAGTCCTCGAGGCGCTCCTGGATCTGTTTCCCAGCGCGGATCTCTATACCCTCCTCTACAGCAGGGACCGGACCAGCAGACGATTCGACCACTCCATTCGCGGGACGAGTTTTCTGGACTTCGCTCTAGCCCGGCGATACCACCGGCCGTTTATTCCGCTCATGCCCCTGGCGATACATCATCTGGATCTCCAGAAAAGATACGATTTGATCATTTCCGATAGCGCGGGCTACGCGAAGGGAATCCGCAAGGACGCCGATGCGTTTCACCTCTGTTACTGCTACACACCCTTGCGCTACGCGTGGGAGCCGTATCATTACATTACGAATTCAATCGTCAGAAACGCGGTACGCCCCGCCTGTCGATACTTGCGCCGGTGGGATCTCGAGGCTTCGCAGAAACCAGACAAGATGCTGGCGGTCTCCCGACACATTGCCGAGAAGATCCGAACGTACTACAGGCGGGACTGCCCTGTCCTTTATCCCCCGGTGGACTACGCAACCTTTTACCATGAGAAACGGGGTGGTTCGCCTACCGCAGCCGGAGGCTACTATCTAGCGGTTGGGCGACTGTTGGCCTACAAGCGATTTGATCTGGTCATCGATAGCTTTCGGCAATTGGGCGCACATCTGAAGATCGTGGGCGCGGGCCCGGAAAAAGGTCCCATCCTCCGCAGCATCGCTTCGTGTGCGAACATCGAATATCTTCCCTTTGTCACGGACGAGCGACTACGCAAACTGTACAACGGCGCTCGTGCGCTCATCTTCCCACAAGTCGAAGACTTCGGTCTCGTCGCGGCAGAGGCGCAAGCTTGCGGGACCCCGGTTCTGGCGTTCCGTGCCGGAGGCGCTAGTGAAATCGTACTCGACGGAATCACCGGATTGTTCTTCGAACGACAGACGGCACCCGACATCATCGATGCTGTTCGTCGATTCGAAGCTCGGCGATGGAATCGGCTCGACGTGAGCAACGCCAGCCAACGCTTCTCGGTCGAAACGTTCAAGGCAGGGGTCATGGATCATGTGAACAAGCGATAGCGAGGGCGACGGAAAATGTTGCGGCTCGTCACTTTTCACTCATCCCTTGCGGTCTGGCTGTGTGACGGAAAGGCATGGCCGGTGGCAACCCCCGCCACCATCCAGAACTGGCCGTAGGTCGGCGTGAAGGCCAGGAAATAGTCCACCGCCCCGTGTGCCAGATAGGCAGCCAAGCAAGCGCCAAGGCCGAGTCCAATCACCCGATCTTGCTCCCGCCCGATGTTCCATCGGCTCCTCAGACCAGCAATGCAGACGGCTAAAAAGCCCAGAAAGCAGGCCAAGCCGACAGCTCCCAGTGTGGCGAGAAGTTCGAGGTACAGACTGTTGGCGTGCACCTTAGGATCGAATCGCTCGATTCCGGCGGTTCCCCCGGTTCCCCCGGTTCCCCCCGTCTCAAGATAACGACTGTATTCGTGGCGAAAACGGTCCGGTCCGATACCAAAGAACGGGTAGTCGAGCCAAATCCGCAGGGCGGCCCGCCACAATTCGCTCCTATCCGGACGCCGCAACCGAATGACCTCACGGGATTCCGGCATGGGCGGCAGATTCAGGCCGGGACCTCGGACGATCTCCACGTCCGTGAACCTGGGGTTTGTCGCATGCGACAGCGCGTTGAACCAAAAGCTGTGCTCCTGAACCATATCCCATTCCAGACGGTACCTTCCCGGAACGGTTGGAGTGAATAGGCGTGCTTCAACAGCGACTCGTTCTCCTGGAAAAACCTCATGAGGAATCGAAGTTCGAATGCCTTCGAAGTCCACATAAACGACTCCTGTGGAGTCCAGCCAGTGGTAACTCACAAAGAGCGACGACGCCGCACTCGACTTCCACGGTACGGCCCCTGTGTTTTGGATCGTGAGCTTCAAGCCATACAGCGAGCCGGCCTCGAGCGGTTTCACTTCTTGAGCTTCGGCGTACTCAGCCCGATACCAGCTTCGAATGTCCTGGGTACGGAATCGGAGAATCCAAAAGTTGCTGGTCAGCAAGAAAAGGCATAGCGAGGATAGCAGTAGCCCCGTTGTCGTCAACGCCATTGCTCGAATCTGGGGCAACTCGCGCATCCCCACGATGCTGATCGCAACGAGCAGCAACAACGCAATCAGCAGCGCCGCACGACTTCCGCTCAGAAGGATAGCCTGACAAAGCACCAGTGCCATTGCCGCGGCAATGGCCCGATGCAGCCGCCGATAGCTTGAGGGCAGGCCCCACGCGCCGAAAGAGCCGGCGGCCACCAGGATGGGCAGCATGGCCTCCCAGAACATCGCGGCGATGTTCGCGTATTGGAAGGGTCCGGTGGCCCGCAAGAAAGCACCCGCGGCTGAGGGCTGCGTCTTGAAGGCCATCAGAATGTTCGACGTGCCCGGAATCCACCTCTCCGACAAGGCCAAGGCGCCGGCCGCAGTGGCACCCAAACCCATACAGGCGAACCATTGCAGTTTCCGCCGGCTGGTCCTGATCAAGTCCGCAGACGCAAAAAACAATGCGATACCGCCAAGGCAGCGCAAGGCGAATTTCAGGGAATCACCTTCGGGACCAACCGACAGCCCAGAGACCAATATTGCACCTGCCAACAGCGACGCGGCCGAGTGGACCCGTGTCCAATAGATCTTCCTTTCAGCCAACCGCCCCACACCCCACAAAAAAAGTGTGGCATACAGGACGCACTCAAGATTGGTAACCTGGAGTGAACCCGCGATCAGAATCGGATGGACCAGTTCGAACGGCAGCGCAAGAGACAGAATCAGAAGTAGAAGAAAGGCCCCGCGATCGATTCCGGTCCGGATGAAGGCAAACCAGCACACGAGCTCTTGTCTCCCTCCGGGTGGCACAATGCCAAGAAAACTGGAGCGCCTCGGCGAATGGATTCCAACGTTGGCTCTGGGTGGATGCAGCGGCGATGCGGTCAAAGCTCTTCCGCGAGTTTGGCCTCGGTCCCGCCCTTTGCGTTCCCCTCGCCACCGGATGCGGTTGCCTCCTGCGCCGCTTCATCCGCCATTTGCTCGAAGTCCGTTCCTGCCTCGTCACCCATTTCCTTGCCCATCTTCTTCATCCAGCGCGTCACGCTGCCAGGGTCGCTCTCATCCAACCCTGCGAAGTTCGACGGATCCACAAGGGATTCCACCCGGCGCTCCTCAGACTTGGGCGAGGCAAAACGCGAGAACAACTGCTCCAGATTCTGACTCTCGCAAAACTTACAGCGGGGGCGGAACGAATGGGTCGAGAGGACCAAAAAACTCATCTGTCGACCACATTCAGCACAAGAGTATTCGTAAATCGGCATGGAGCCACTCCACCGTTCGCGACACCATTGCAGCGGTTCTCCGAAGGCTCGACGGCGCCCGCCCTCTTAATGAACTCGTCTGCGATAATGGCCGCTTTTCCCGCCGCTCTTCTCAAGCAAACGAATCTTTTCAATGGTCGCTCCACGATCCACGGCCTTGATCATGTCGTAGAGGGTCAGGGCCGCCACGGCAGCCGCGGTCAAGGCCTCCATTTCCACACCGGTCGGCCCCGTCGTGGTGGCCGTCGAAACAAAGCGAATGCCTGAGCGGATTCTATCCGCATCGACTTGCACATGAGTCAACGCGACCGGATGGCACAGGGGGATCAGTTCCGAGGTACGCTTGGCCGCAAGGATGCCGGCAATACGAGAAGTCTCGATCGCGTTTCCCTTCGGCAGCTTCTTGTCCACGATAAACGACAAGCTGCGCGCCGACATATGCACGCGGGCCTCGGCTTTGGCCTTCCGCACCGTGGCGGCCTTGGCGCTGACGTCCACCATGCTGGCACGACCTTCTTGGTCGATGTGGGTCAAGGATCGGTTTTCCGTCTTCTTTTTCATGACTTTTTGGACAAGGATCGGAGCACAAAGTCCGGAAAGAGCATGGCGGTGGCCGCATGGCCTGCCGGCAAGAAATCTTGCTCACTCGGAAATACGACCATGCCATTGGCTCGGGAAAAGCCGATGATATCCGCCGAGCCCTTCCACCGAATAGGATCGATCGTCCACTCTCCGTCTTCGCATGTTATCCAGGCCGGAAGAAATGAGGTCCTCCCGCGTCTCTGTTTCATTTCTCGTCGGAGAACCCCCCGGATCCTCGGAAGCTCCGGTTGATGATAGCCGCACATTCTGCCCAGCGCGGGCCTTACGAAGTTCTCAAAAGCGACATAAGTCGAGATCGGATTCCCTGGAAGACCATAGACGAGTTGATCTCCCCTCCGCGCGAAAACGGTCGGTTTGCCGGGCCTCATTGCCACCTTTGTGAAGACAATGTCGAGTTCCAGCTCCACGAAAATCTCGGTGACGAAGTCATACTCGCCCATCGACACCCCGCCGGTAAGAAGCAAGACGTCCTTTTCCAGCCCTGCCCGGATCATGTTCCTCAGTTCGGCTTTCTCGTCCCGGGCGATCCCGAGATACTGCGGCTCAATAGCCAGTTGCTTCAACTGTCCGGAGAGAGAGTAAGCATTCGAGTTTCTTATCTGATCCGCCCTTGGAAGGGCATCGATCTCGACCAGTTCATCACCCGTGGAGATCAGGGCCACCGTCGGGCGTGCCCAAACTGGGATCCGGCCCTGCCCAAAGGTCGCCAAAACGGCCAGCTCGGAAGGCCCCAGAGTGCGGCCCGATTCGAGCACGGGATCGCCTTTCCTTGCTTCGAAGCCACAGGGGACGACATTGCCGCCCTTCGCGACCCGGTCCAAGATGGAGACCTGCGACGCCCCGCTTTTCTCGGTGCGTTCGACCATCTGAACCGCGTCTGCTCCCGCCGGGACAGGTGCACCGGTCATTATGCTGGCTGCCTCGCCCGCGCCCACGTACAACTCAGAGCCTCCGCCGGCCCGGACTTCACCGATCACGCGGAGCGCTGCAGGGACGACCCCGCCCACGTCCTCGGACCGAACCGCATAGCCGTCCATAGCCGACCGATGGAAAGGAGGCACGTCCATGTCTGCAATGATCGTTCGGGCTAGAACGCGTCCTAGGGCTTGCTCTATGCCAATCTCCTCGATTCTCGGAGACGGCAAGTGCTCGAGAACCCTGGCGATCGCGTTGTCAACCGTTATCATGGCCAAAGACCTCGAATACCTTGATTTGCACCTTCAAGTTCAGGACCGGGCGAACCGATATGCTTTATGGCGCCTCCTCGAGCCGGCGCACACCAGATTCTAGCACGACGGGTTTAGTGGTAACATTGCAATCAGAGGAAGGTCCTGATGTGCGGCATTGTCGGATATATTGGTTCTAAACCTTTGATTCCGGTTCTCTTGGAGGGGCTCCGGAAACTCGAGTACCGAGGGTACGATTCCGCCGGTTTGGCGGCCGTGTCCTCTGGACGTCTCGAGGTACGACGCTCTTCCGGCAAACTGGTCAACCTCGCCAATCAGCTGAAAGACCACCCCCTTAGCGGCGACTACGGGATTGGTCATACCCGTTGGGCCACGCACGGGCGACCCACGGAAGAAAACGCTCACCCACATCGCGATTGCTCCAAGAAGATCGTCGTCGTACACAATGGAATTATCGAAAACTACCTAGATTTAAAGGGAAGACTCCAGAAAGAGGGTCATCGTTTTGTCACCGAGACTGACACCGAGGTCATCGCCCACCTGGTGGAATCACTCTTGCCAGGCCATAACCTCAGCGAAGCCGTGCGTCTGGCGCTGAGCGAGCTCCAGGGAAGCTACGCCTTGTGCGTGATTTCGGCCGATGTTCCCGACACGATTATCGCGGCCCGAAATGGTCCACCACTCATCGTTGGCGTGGGTGAGGGAGAGAGTTTTGTCGCATCGGACGTTCCCGCCTTCCTGGAGCATACCCGCGAAGTCTACTACCTCGGCGATGGGGAAATGGTGGTGCTACGGCCCGAAGGAATCGAGGTCCAGGACTTCATGGGTTCTCCGGTGGATTTCTCGTCTGAGGAGGTGACCTGGACGGCGGAGATGGCGGAGAAAGGCGGCTACCCTCACTTCATGCTCAAAGAAGTTCATGAGCAACCCACCGCCATCCAGGACACGATCGTGGGTCGAATCTCGCTGGACACGGGCCACGTCCACCTGGAAGAGGCCAATCTTTCCGAGCAGGTGGCCGCAGATATCGATCGAATTCACATTGTCGCTTGCGGAACATCCTGGCACGCAGCCCTGGTCGGTAAATTTCTGCTGGAAGAGCTTGCCCGGATTCCGGTCGAGGTCGACTACGGATCTGAGTTCCGCTACCGGGATCCAATCCTGGACAGTCGCTCTCTCGTCATCGCCATCAGCCAATCGGGGGAAACCGCAGATACTCTCGCGGCCGTGCGTGAAGCCAAGAGAAAGGGAGCACGGATCCTCTGCATCTGCAACGTCGTTGGGAGCATGCTAACGCGGGAGAGTCACGGGACTTTGTATACCCGTGGCGGGCCGGAAATCGGTGTCGCCTCGACGAAAGCGTTCACTTGCCAGCTGGTGGTTCTTTTCTTGTTGACTCTGCATCTGGCTCAAGTGCGCAAGAAAGTAAGCAACGGGGAAACCGCCGGACTGCTGGCCGAACTGACCCGAATTCCGCACTTTGTTCAAGATCTTGTCGACTGCGAGACGCGATACAAAGAAATCGCCAAGGTTCTCTACCAAAGCTACAACTTTCTGTACCTCGGACGTGGAATTCACTATCCCATCGCGCTGGAAGGCGCTCTCAAGCTGAAGGAACTCTCCTACATCCACGCGGAGGGCTACCCCGCCGGCGAGATGAAGCACGGCCCCAATGCTCTCATCGATGGGAGTCTCCCGGTCGTGGCTCTGGCAGCCAGGGACAGACGCAACCCAAAATCCGTGCTTCGATACGAAAAGATGCTGAGCAACATCGAAGAGGTGCGCGCACGTGACGGGATCGTCATCGTGTTAGCCACCGAGGGCGACCAGCAAGTATCCCGGCTTTCGAATCATGTGATCTACGTACCCGAGATGTCGGACTATCTAATTCCGATCCTACTAGCGATACCCCTTCAACTGCTCGCCTATCACGTGGCCATTCTGAGGGAATGCGACGTGGACCAGCCAAGAAACCTGGCCAAGAGCGTCACTGTCGAGTAGGCCGTCACTCCGCATTATCGCTGCGAACGAGACCTTCCGGTGCTAAGATTAGCGCCGTCATGGATCTTTTGCAGGGACTCAATCCGCAACAACTGGACGCAGTCAAACATGGAACCGGGCCGGCGCTCATTCTGGCGGGAGCAGGCAGCGGCAAGACACGGGTGATCGCCCATCGCATCGCCCATCTCATCCACAGCGGGCAGGCGCGCCCCGAAAACATCCTGGCCGTGACGTTCACGAACAAGGCCGCGCAGGAGATGCGGGACCGGGTGCGTCAACTCGTGGGCGCAGACCGGTCGGCCGAACCCCTCATCTCAACCTTCCACTCGCTCTGCGTGCGTATTCTTCGACGGGAAATTCAGGCGCTGGGATACCGCCGCGACTTCTCCATCTATGACTCGGACGACCAGCGGCGCTTGATGAAGCAGCTCCTTCAAGAAAGGCCCGATGACCTCGGACTGAAGCCAAGGGAGGTACTGAGCCGTATCAGCCTGGCGAAGAACCACAAGGTGAGTTCCTCCGCCTACGCGTCCGCATTCCCATCTCCTTTCGCAGAGGACATCGCGGACCTGTACGACGCTTATAACAATCGGTTGAAACAATCAAACGCTTTGGACTTCGATGATTTGTTGCTCAAAACGGTGGAGATTCTCTCGTCTCACACGGACCGGCGAGACCATTACAGCTCTTGGTTTCAATACTTGCTGGTCGACGAGTACCAGGATACCAACCGACCCCAGTACGAGCTACTGCGGCTGCTGACTTCCAAACACTCCAATGTCTTCGTGGTCGGGGACGAAGATCAATCGATATATCGCTTCCGCGGAGCCGACATTGGCAACATTCTGAACTTCGAAAAGGACTTTCCGCAAACGCATTTGATTCGATTGGAGCAGAACTACCGGTCGACCCAAAACATCTTGACCCTTGCCGGTGCGGTGGTGAAAAACAACACCGAGCGAAAGGGCAAGACCCTCTGGACTCGCAACCAGGCGGGGGACGTCATTACGTGCCAGCGCTGCGGCTCCGCCCGCGAAGAAGCACAGTGGGTGGCGGCACGCGTGCGAGAGACCCTGGGAGAAAATCCGAAGTTCAAGATCGGCGTGCTCTATCGGACCAATTTCTTGTCGCGCAACTTCGAGGAAGTCCTGCTCGAAGAGGGAATTCCGTATGCTGTCGTCGGCAGCGTCGGTTTTTTCAATCGCTCGGAAGTCAAGGACCTGCTGTCGTACCTCCGAGTGTTATTCAATCCGGAGGACGATATTGCTCTGTTGCGTATCATCAATACCCCAACGCGTGGGATCGGCGCCGGTACCATCGAGCGCATCACTCAGCTGGCATTGGAGCGACAGGTTCCGATCATACATGTTCTCAGAGATTGCATCGACGAACCGGGAATCGTGGGGCGCAGCCGCGCGGCTCTGGCTCGTTTTCACGAAATGCTGGACCAGTGGATGCAGACTCGCGACTCCTTGTCCGCGGAGGAACTGATCGCGCGGATCGCGGGGGAGACCCGCTACCGGGAGATGCTCGAAAGACGGGAAACGGCCGAAGAAGCCCAGAACCGGATGATGAATATCGAGGAACTGTGTCGCGCGGCCTCCGAGGCGGAAGAACGCGGGCAGACCATGTTCGAATTTCTCGACCAGGCGTCTCTTTCATCGCAGCTGGATCATGTGGATCCGAATGCACGCGTAGTGCTGATGACTCTTCACAGCGCCAAGGGTCTCGAGTTCGAAACCGTTTTTCTTGCCGGACTCGAGGAAGGCTTGTTCCCTCATGCGCAATCCCTGGAGTCCAAGGAAGATCTCGAAGAAGAACGGCGTATTTGTTATGTCGGCATCACCCGCGCGCGGCGCAAGCTGTTTCTCAGCTGGACCCCTTTCCGGCGCACCTTTGGACCGGACGCGGGAATTCGGTCTCAGCCTTCCCGCTTCCTCGGGGAGATGCCGAGCGACATCATCGAGGGTGTCGTGGAGGAGTCCCCGGAGTACGTTTACGATCAGACTGAGGACTCCGTCTTCTGGGATGAGGATCGCTACAAACAATCCAGTCGCAGTATCGAAGGCTTCTTCGGAAGATCCGGAGGCAGACAAACGCAGGCGGCAAGGCATTTCTCGGCCTCTTCAAACCGAAGCACGGAGGCCAAGGGCTCGGACTTGAAATCGGGCATGCGCGTGCGGCACGCGCAATTCGGAGACGGTATTATCATGAAGCGCGACCGCTATGGAGCCGACGTCAAGCTGACAGTCATCTTCAGTCGTGTCGGCAAGAAAACGCTGATCGAAAAATACGCCAAGCTCCAGGCGTTATAGCTTTCAGCGGTCAGCTATCAGCTATCAGCGACCAACTAGCGCGGGGCGCTAGTTACTTGCAAAAGAAACTGGCCGCCAGAAGTTCATTGCGTGCCATCATGCTGGGATGAGGCTCGGCAGTTAAAACCGACAGAGCATTGGTGCTTCTATGCCCGTCTTTCAGCGTGGTTCCGGTTCTTTGGCGGTCACTTGTTTGGTGGCGTGATTCTCGTTCCTTGATGGACGGAAGCTCGACCCCGTTTGAGAGGTTTTTAAACCCTTCCGCAACCGGGCCGAGCCCCCAACCGTTAAGGAGATTAAATTCTATGCCAAGACATCGAAAATCACGATCCAAATCGAAACGAAATCCTTTTACCTTCCCTCCACTCAATCTCAATGTTGCAGGCATCGACGTTGGAAATGCCCAACACTATGTTGCCGTGCCACAAGACCGTGATTCTGAACCGGTCCGTCGATTCGAGTGCTTTACGGCTGATCTGCATCGGTTGGCCAAGTGGCTGAAATCCTGCGATATCGACACAGTCGTCATGGAGTCCACCGGCAGTTATTGGATTCCTTTATATCAAGTCCTGGACGCTCGCGGCTTCACCGTCAAGTTGGTCAACGCTCACGATGTCCAGAAGGTCCCCGGACGTAAGAGCGACGTGAAGGATTGTCAATGGCTGCAAAAGCTCGAGACTTTCGGACTGCTCAAGAATTCCTATCGTCCTCCAAACGAGATCTGTGTGCTTCGAACCTACTGGCGTCAGCGAGATAATCTCGTCAAATCAGCCAGTACCTGTATTCAACACATGCAAAAAGCTCTGACAGAAATGAATATCCAACTCGCCAACGTCATCAGCGACATCAGTGGTGTCACGGGACTCGCAATCATTCGTGCTATCCTCGACGGCGAACGAGACCCTGACAAACTCGCTCAACTCAAACACCCCCGAATCCGATCGGGCCGAGATCTTATTGCCAAAAGTCTCCACGGCGACTGGCGCCAAGAATTGCTCTTTGTCCTCGGTCAGTCTCTGCAAATGTACGAGACCTACCAGAGTAAAATCGCTGACTGTGACAGAGCCATCCATGCCCATATCCAAACCTTCAACAACAAGGCTGATACCCAAACTCATCCATTGCCGGGACGCAAGGGATCGAAACCTCGCGGAAACGCTCCCCAGTTTGACCTACGCTCCGAACTGTATCGCATTACCGGTGTCGATCTTACTTCCGTGGACGGCATCGATGTCATGACCGCTTCTACCGTCATCGCCGAAGTCGGAGTCGATATAAGCCCCTGGAAAACTGAGAAGCACTTCGCCGCCTGGTTGGCACTGGCACCCTGCAATGCCATCAGTGGCGGCAAGGTAATTAGACGAGGGACCAAGCAAGTCAAAAACCGCACCGCCCATGCCCTCCGGATGGCTGCCTCAACACTCCGGCACAGTAAAAGTGCCCTAGGGGCCAACTACCGACGTCTCCGCGCCCGCTTGGGTCCCGCCAAGGCCATTACCGCCATCGCTCATAAACTCGCACGAATTATCTATCGCATGCTCAAATACGGCCAGCAATACGCAGACAAAGGAGCGCAATACTATGAGTCCAAGTACCAGGAACAACAACTCCGATACCTTAAGAAAAAGGCCAAACAGCTCAACATGCAACTGGTTCCATCTACAGCACTAACATGATTAGTTTCTTGAGAGCGACTGACCGGCGGACGCACCGGTTACTTGGGATAGAAACCGCGTTGCCTTGTGACGACGATTCTCGTAATCTTGCTATGCTGGGCGCATAAGAGCAGCCACACAAAGCACTTTCTCGGTCTCACCTGCGAAGATCGTCTTAGCGAGATTAGTAAGCTGAAGGCTCTCCAGCAACTGCTCGCGGAACTGCTTTTATTCGTGTATCTTAGCAAGATCGCGAAAATCGTGATCTTAGGGTCGTACCGGGCAGTTACTGTCCCAAGTGACCGGCGCGACGCGCCGGTCAGACGCTGATCGCTGAAAGCTCAAGGAACCGCGTCGTGTCGAGCACTTACTCCATACTGTGGGTCGGAATCGCGGCGGCTGACTGCGCCGTGGCTCGGAACATCCTGACAGAGCAAGGGCATCGACTGACGGCAGAGGACAGTCTCGGCAAAGCACTCTCCGCCGTCGAGAAAGAGACCCATGATCTTGTCTTCCTGCGCCCCGCACCCGATTCGAGCGACTTCAACGAAGTGCGGAGCATCAGAAAACTCCGGCCCTCCACACCGATCATAGTCGTTCTGTCAAACCCCACCGCGGTATCAATCCTGGAAGCTTGGCATGCGGGCGCCGACGACGTTATTCCGCTTCCGTTGACGGACCAGTCGATCATGGAAGGAGTGAATCGGGCCATGGCTAACCCGGAAACCGAAGACGGACCTCATGCCCGCTTTCGTTATCTGGATTCGACCGGCAAGGAACATTGGGCAACGATTCTGATGCCGCAGTTTTCAATCGGCCGAAGCTCGAACAACGACCTCGTGCTGGTGCAAATGAACGTTTCCCGGACGCATGCGGAAGTCACCGTGGATGGCGGCGAGTTCTGGATGCGAGACTTAGGAAGCAAACACGGCACGTTCTTGAACGGAAATCGAATCGAGAAGGCGAAACTTTCTCCGGGAGATCGTATCCAGATCGGCGGCCTGCAGGGTCAAGGCCTGACGTTCCACCAGGGTGACTTGCTGGATTCCCTTCTCGGAGCGTCTTCGAGAACCGATGTGAGCTTGGGCATCACAGGGTTCCGCGAGATTAGCAAGTTACTCTCCACTTTGCGAGCCCTCAGTTCGATTCCGTTGCTCGATGATCTTCTGGCCCTTGTGGTCGACAACTCCGTCGAGCTCACGGGTGCGGACCGCGGTTTCATCATGCTCAAAAACGATTCAGGGGAACTGGAGTTCCGATGTGCCCGCAACAGCTACAAGCGGCCCCTGGAAAGCTCGGCCTTGCAAACCAGTCGACGAGTACCGGATGAGGTCTTTGAAACGGGAAAGCGAATGGTCATCAACGATCTGGACTTTGGAGATTCCCCGGAAGATCACCATAGCACGCGCCGGCTGGGGGTACGCAGTATCTTCTGTCTCCCGCTGCGGTACCTCGCCTTTCAGGATTCCGGTGCAACCGGAATGGGACGAATGGATACCATTGGAGTGCTCTATGTCGACAGCCAGAGGGTTGGCACAGGACTGTCGAACACCGCGCTGGACGCCCTGGAGACGCTCGCCTCCGAAGCGGCAATGGCCATATACAACGCGCGTCTTTACAAGGAATCCCAGGAAAAACGGAAGATGGACGAGCAGTTGGCCATCGCCCGGGAAATCCAGCAGGCGCTCCTGCCACCCTCCAACAAGGTGCTTCCCTATGTGTCGGCCCACAGCCACAACATCCCCTGTCACGAGGTCGGCGGAGATTACTTGGACTATTTCGATTTCGAAGACGGCCGTCTCGGCTTTACCCTCGGGGACGTATCCGGCAAGGGCATGCCTGCCGCGCTGCTGACGTCGGTCCTTCAAGGAATCTTTTCCTCGCAGACCCTGCTCGGACTTCCTCTACCCGCAATCCTGGCCAACGTGAACAAAAACCTGGTCAAGCGAGGGGTTGGAAACCGCTTCGTCACGCTTTTCTTCGGTGTTCTTGACGCGGAGGGCCACTGTGTTTACACGAACGCAGGGCACAATCCGCCGCTGCTGTTGCGCGGGAACGGATCCCTCGTCGAATTGAAGGAAGGTGGAATGGTTCTGGGTCTCTTCGATTCGGCCAGTTACGAAACGGGGCGCGCGATCTTGGAGCCGGGAGACCGGCTAGTCTTGTTCACAGATGGTGTGTTGGAAGCTCTGGACAAATCGGGTGAGGAGTTTGGTGAAGAGCGCTTGCATGCGTTGCTCAAAGAACATGTGGTCCGCCCGGCCTCGGAGATCTTGGACAAACTCAACGACGCCGTATTGCAATTCTCCGCGGGCGCCCCACAACACGATGACATCACGATGATGATACTGGGATACCGCGAAAACTCCGGGCTCGCTCCACAATAGAGGTCTTTCCTAAATCACGGTCCCGTTTTCAAATCAACGTCCCGTCCCTTTGGGCACCACGATGATGCCATCGCGGATGCAGTGCGTCTTGGCATCTTTCTCTTGCACGTTGTGCGCGTTGATGATCGACACACTATCTCCGATGCGCGCATTTATGTCGATAATGGCATTCATGATGGTGCAGTGGTTGCCGATGCCCACGTTGGGAATACCCTGCGACGCATTCTGCTCCATTTCCACTGTGGTCTCGTAGTGGTCTGCGCCCATGACGATCGAGCTCTTGATCGTGCTGCCGGATCCGATCCGACTCCGAATACCGATGATCGAGTGCTTGATATCAGCACCCAGGAGGATCGATCCCTCGGCAACGACACTCTGGTGAATGCTGCAATTGTTCATCTTTGATCCCGGCAAGAAGCGCGGATGAGTATAGACGGCAGCCGTACTGTGGAAATTGAATCGAGGCAGATTGTCCGTCAAGTCCAGGTTTGCTTGATAGAACGACCGGATATTACCAATGTCCGTCCAATAACCATCATAGACATAGGCGTAAACCTTGTGCTTGCTAATCGTCTGCGGGAACAATTCCCTTCCGAAGTCCATGGCGCTGGACTCGCGCAGCAACTCGATCAGAAAGCGCTTGCCAAAGAGATAGATGCCCATATTGCCCAAGAACTTGCAGGGCCCTTCGGAATCGCTGAGGCCTTCCAGCGGACTCTCGAGATCAGTCAAATCTTCGTTCTCTGGTTTCTCTCTGAAAGTCTGGACCCGGTTGGACTCGTCGATCTGCATGATGCCAAAGTCGGATGCCCGGCGAGCCGAGACAGGAATGGCGCCCACAGTAATTTCGGCATTGTTTTTTACGTGAAATTTTATCAGCTCGCGAAAGTGCATCTGATAGAGCTGATCCCCGGAGAGGATCAAAGCGTAGCGTCCCTCCACTCCCTCGAAGTGCTTAATGCTCTTTCGAACCGCATCGGCGGTCCCCTGGAACCAATCACTATGCTCGGTGGTCTGTTCTGCGGCGAGAACATCGACGAAGCCGCCGGTGAACATATCCAACTTGTAGGTCTGGGCAATGTGTTTGTTGAGTGAGGCCGAGTTGAACTGCGTGAGCACAAAGATCTTGTTCACTCCTGAATTCAGACAATTGCTGACCGGGATATCTATGATTCGGTACTTTCCCGCCAGCGGGACGGCCGGCTTGCTTCTCACGTCCGTCAGCGGGAAGAGGCGTGATCCACGCCCGCCTCCCATTATTATTCCAAGAACATCTTCCATCTGGCCACTCCAATGTCTCAGTCGGAGCGATTATACCGGACAAACTCCGGCGAGCCTAACGGACAAACTCCGGACGGTAGAAGGCCAAAAAAGCCGTGGCTGCGTTGGCGACGGTGTGACCTAGCATCGGAGTCCAGAGACTCTGGCGCCACAAAAAGACACCCCCGAGGCACAGTCCTGCCACAACGGCCGTGATTGCCGCATCCAAGCCCTGGAACGAATGACTGAGGCCGAATAGGACGCTCCACAGTGTCAGCCCGACCCAGCTACCGGCGTTCGGACTGGCAACCGTACCTGAGGGTCCCCCTGTGGACTGCACTGTCTTGGGAGCACCACTGCGACCTCGGAAGACAACCTCGAATCGTCTCAGAATGAAGGCCCGCTGCACCTCCTCTCGCAATCCACCACCCACGATACCCAACCCCAGCAATAGAAAGAGATCGTCAGAACCATCCATCATCCACGCAAGATTCCTCGAGGCCGGAACCGCAGGCCACAAAAAACGGAGGAAAAGTCCGCTGCCGATGGCCACTACCAGGAACAAACCCAACCCCACGAGGAGGCCGATCCCGAGTTCCTTTCTCCAGTCCGGTGGATGGAGGCCGAAGGGTGCCACCACACCTCCTCGTCTCCACTGCAGGGCAGCCACCAGCAGCACAACCAGCAAGGCATCGACGGCAGCAAAGTTGAAGAGTGCTCGCAGCGGGTCCCCGGGCTGCACCCCCGTAGCCAAGAGGATTCCTTCGGACATGGTTTGGGTGACGAAGCCGCAGAGCAAGAATATCTCCAGCCAGGCGACCATCTTGTCTGCAGAACCAATAACCCGTCGGGGCTCGGAGAACGCTCCCGGGGAGGGAGGCCGGACCGGCTCTTTGTCTTTCATGGTGGAACGGCCTATCGGCGGTGTGAACGGCCTATCGGCGGTGTGAACGGCCTATCGGCCCAGGATCTTGCGAATAGGCCAGCTCAATGTCCGGCCCAGACGATAGGACGGGCTCTGTTCGACTCGGCCGAGCAGCTCCCGCAACGCCTTGGCTTCGCCTCGACTCTTGTTCAACCACCCGATCAGCGCGTCCAGCCGGCTATCTTGATCGGCTCGGTCTCTTTGCGGGTTGGGAGGAAGAAAGTTGAAATCGTCGGAGCGGTACAGCTCTCGATCGTATAGGAATTTAATGTAGTGATCGCGGCGGACTATCAACTCCCGGATCTCCTTGAAATCCTGCTCCGAAAGAGTGCGGCCGGGTTGAATGTGCTCCGACAGTTGCCGCTGGACATAGACCGTGCTGTGATCCGGGGCGACTTGATCCTCGGGGCGAGATTCCGTGTAATAGTAGATAGCCAGAGATCTGCGTGACAACGCAGATCGAGAACTGGGCAATTCGATCCTTCTGAATCCATGCCACGAGGCCTCGGAGGTCTCGAAAAGAACACACCGGTTGCGCAAAGGCACGACGGTTTTGACTCGGTTCTTCTCCGAGGAAAGCCAGGGGTTCAAGTGAAGTTCCAGGTTGCCTCCCCATTGCTCGCGCCACTCCGGATTGAGAAACAAAATGAGATTGAGCCGCCGATGCCAGCCCCGGCGCGGGTGGTAGTTGAAGTCTATATGGGGATCGAGATCCTGACCTGGGAGGTTTTCGTGAGTTCCCCCTCCAATGTATTCCGGATCATAGATGAGATTGGCTATCCCCGTCATCTGACTCATCACGCGAAGAAACGGTGACGATCGGATCATTTCATCGAAAGCGCGGTACGCGGACCCGAGTTTTCGCACCTTTTCGAACACCGCCTTTCTGCCCACTTCTCCGTGCTCGTTCATGGCCCTTGTGGCGTCGAACTCCGGAAATTGAGTTATGAGTTCCTGGCAGAAATCGTCCTCCAGAAAATTGTCGATCACCAGGTGAGAGAACGGAATATTGGAGCGAAACTCGCTACAAAAAGCACCTGCCCGGTTTTCGATCTCGGGCGATATCCAGTGCAACGGATGAGCCATTGCAATCCTCCCGGTACACTTCCGACGGAGGGGTTGCTGATATACTCCCCAACTTTAGTAAGACAATAATGTTAACCGAACATCTCGGACTTTGACACCCGGGGACAGGCGTCAACGAGAAGACTCTCTTGCCCGAGGGGAGCTTCCCGAGGAAAGCTCGAAGCGACTCGCCTGCCTCAACGCGCGCGCGGCGGATATGAACACCGATTCCAGGAGGCGATGCGCCTCGTGGCCATAGAAAACTTCGATGTGCATATGAATACGCGCGTGTGCCACCAGCTCCCTCCAGAAATCTTCTACTCGCTCGGGATCGAGCACTCCGGGGTGCTCGCGACCTTTTGGAACCCTGTAGAGCAAGGACGGTTGGCCTGAAAGATCGACAACCGTGCGCGCCAACGTTTCCTCCATGGGGCAATAAGAATGGGCAAATCGAACCAATTCGCGATCGGTCCCCAACGCCTCGTCCAGGGCAAGGCCCAGGCAGACCCCTACCTCTTCAAGTGAGCGGGGAGCAGCGACATCGAGACTTCCGCTACAACGAACCTCGAGATCGAACCTTCCGTGTCTGGCAAAGAGAACCAGCAGGTGATCGAGCAAGGGGATTCTCGTTTCGCAAGCCCCCTTCCCTTGGCCGTCCAGACCTAGCGAGACTCGTACACTGTTCTCGTTGGTGGTTCGAGTAATCAAGGCACGGCGCTCGTTCATCGACTTTCCTGTATATGGAGGAACCACCGCCGCGCCGTGGAGATCCTCTCCAGAGTCCGGCGCTGGAAGGAACGTTCAAGTATCCATCGTCCCATTGTCATCAACGGCATCGCTTTCGATGGGCTCTTCCCCCCTGCGAATCTCCACGGATCGCGCATGACCCTCCATCCCTTCTGCGCGAGCCAGGATTTCGATGGAAGCCCCACTATCCCGGAGAGCCTCGCGACTGTACCGAATGGTGCTGGTACGGCGCTGGAAGTCATACACGCCAAGAGGCGAAAAGAACCGCGCGGCGCCGTGCGTCGGTCGAACATGATTGCTACCAGCGAAATAGTCCCCCACTGCCTCGGGCGAGTGATCTCCGTAGAAGACGGAACCGGCATGCGTAATCCTGTCGACCGCCATGGGGGAGACACTCGAGAACACTTCGATTTGCTCCGGCGCGATTTCATTGATCCACTCAACCGCCTGAAGCGAGCTCTCCAGCACTACGACAGCACCGAAGTTCTGCAAGGAATTCGAGGCTATCTTCTGGCGCGGTAACGATTCCAGCTGCAACTCGAGCTCTCGTTTCAGCATTACCGCGTGGGCATCCGAATCGGTAAAACATACCGCGCATGCGCTCTCGTCGTGCTCTGCCTGGGAAAGCATATCCGCAGCGACGAAGCGAGGATTCGATTCCGCAGTCGCGAGCACGACAACTTCACCGGGACCGGCGATGAGGTCGATGGCCACGTCGCCGAAGACTTCGCGCTTTGCTGCTGCCACATACCCGCCCCCTCCTCCCACGATCTTGTCCACCTTGGGAATGGTCTCCGTACCGTAGGCAAGCGCCGCGATGGCCGGGGCGCCATCAATCAAATAGATTTCCTGTACGTTCAGTTCAACGAGGGCCGCAGCAAAGATCGGAGATTCGTAAAAACCCCCAGGTGGCGTGACGACGACAATTCTAGGAACCCCGGCGACCTTTGCCGGAATCACGCTCATCAGAATTGTGGACGCAGAACAACACGGTCCTCCCGGCACATACACGCCAACGCGATCGAGCGGCCAGACTCGCTGCCCCAGCACGACACCTCGTCTCGTGTACTCCCAGGATTGCTGAAGCTGTCGCTTGTGATACGCGTGGATGTTGAAGATCGCCTTTTCCAACTCGCGGAGTACTTCTGGATCGGCACGAGCACTGGCTTCCTTCATCCGCTGAGGATCCACGATCATTTGATCCACCGCCCTCCGAATCCCGTCCACTTCTTCTGCACACCGGAGCACCGCCGCGTCACCCCCCTGCTTCACGCCCGCCACGATCTCTCTCACTTGATCGCGGATGCCCGGGGATACGCAGGTTCGCTTTCCCAAACGGGAGAACAGCCTGCTGCGATCGTCTGCGTGATAGATCGGTATCATGGGCAACTATGCCTGTTCAACGGACAGAGTCAGACCCCGGTTGTCTGCCTTCAACAGACGAAGCTCCGATCTCACATCATGCCTGCGGAAGACCTCCTGGATTCGAACGCCTATTTCCTGAACGTGAGAATCTGCCAGTGCCACCACGGTGGATCCTGCTCCGGAGAGCGCGATCCCGATCAACCCATCCGTTCGCTCCAGCTCGAGCACTTCTTGCAAACCAGGTATCAAGTGACTGCGGTAGGGTTGGTGCAATCGATCCTTCATCGCTTCTCGGATGCCGTCTTTTCGGTGCTGGGTCAGCTGTGCCGCAAGAAATGCGGACCGTTGAATATTGTAAACGGCGTCCCGGTAGGGGATCTCTCCCGGCAGAACAGCACGCGCCTTGAGAGTATCCAATTCCCGGTCGGGCGTCACGGCAACCACGAACCAGTCCTCCGGGAAATCCGAACGTGTGACCAGCGTCGTCGACGGACTGCCATCCCGCTCGTTTCCGGAATCACCCTGAATGGCGATCACGAAGCCTCCGTAGAGAGCGGGTGCGACGTTGTCCGGATGACCCTCGAGGGAGGTCGCCGTTTCAAGGATACGCTCGCGCGTGAATTGCAGGTCGCAAAGCGCATTTGCGGCTACGACGGCGGCCAGATGGGCTGAGGCGCTGCTCCCCAGGCCACGTGTGATGGGAATCTGATTTTCGACACTGAGAGAGAACGGAGGAAGTTCCTTGCCGCCTGCGCGGGACACGTGCTCCATTGTTTGCCAGATGAGATTCGACTCGTCCTTCGGCACCAGAGCGGCGTCGGTCCCGTCAAATCCAAGACGGGAGGGGCCCTCGTCGAGAACCTTGACCTTGACCTGGAGATACAATTGCAGGGCCAACCCGGCCGCATCGAAAGCAGCTCCGAGGTTAGCGGTGCTGGCGGGAATGCGAATCGTGGCTTGTTGTCCGAACCTCAAACCTTCAGAGAACATTTTGGCAAGTACTCCTCCGTTGGTTTTTCATGTCATCAAGCCCGCACGATTTCTTCAGCTCAATCCCGGCGCGCCTCTCCGGTCTCACCCGACCGCTGCTGCAAGGCCGTTTCCAACGCTGCTCTCATTGCCGCCTCTGGTGGCGGTTGGCCAAACCACACTTGCTGCTGCCGCACGGCTTGGCCTAGAAACATCTCCTTACCGGTCACGGTTGCACATCCCCGACGAGCCGCTTCAAGAAGCAAACGCGTTCGCTCCGGGTTGTATACCAGATCATACACGCACCCGCCCGTCAACAGATCCGGGTCGAGAGGACACGCGTGGACATCGGGATACATCCCGATCGGTGTGGCATTCACCAGCAGGTCCCACGACAGCCCCGGCAGCCGCTCCCATGGGATCCAATCGACCTCGAGGTTTTCGGCCAGGCGTTCGCCCTTCGACGGAGTCCGCGCGACCACCCAAACCGCGGCTCCCCGACTCTTCAAACCGTAAGCAGCGGCCCTGGCAGCCCCTCCCGCACCCAGCACGGCCGCTCGCACACCCGCAAGCGGAAACGCTTCGGTCAGGGGCTTGAGAAATCCTTCCACGTCGGTATTGTCTCCATGCCAACCCGTTTCGGTTCGCACCAGGGTATTCACAGAACCAGTTCCCCGGGCCGATTCCGAAAGACTTTCCGATAGTGCAAACGCATCTTCCTTGTACGGAATGGTGACCGAGGCCCCCCGGATCGGACAAAAATCGTGAAACTCCACGAAGTCCTCGAGGCTAGACGCTTCCAGGGGGACGAAAACCCGCTTCCCCCTCTCGGACGCGAACACGGCGTTGTGGATCGCCGGAGATAGAGAGTGCGCGAGTGGCTTTCCCACGACGCCATAAATCTCACTATCTCGCGCTATCGCCTGGATGCGATAGCGCTCGATCAAACTATCGGCCGGAATCTGGCCGTCCGCGGTGGGAGAACCATCCGGAAGCGATGCAAAGGTCAACCACGAGCCCCAAGAGGGACCCAGAATTCGGCTCACTATTCCGCTTCCCCCCATGGCTAACCCAATGGTTCGCTTCCCGGCGGCGCTTCCCTGCCGCAGTATGCTCGCAATGCGCAGATTATCCGCCAAGCACTTGGCCCGCACGGCGATCTTTATTATCGCGGCGGGCGTCCGGGCCATGGAATCGAATACAGAACCAAGGGACCGAGGAGTCTCGGCGAAGTTATGGTAGGAAAGAATCACGCTTTCGCTGGGAACCGCATCCAGCACCTGCTTCCAGTCTGCGGAGAATTCCACATCCACATAGTCCGCCCCGCGTCTCTCGGCATGGATGATCTGCTGTATTCTATCCGTTTCGGAGCCTGTGAACTTTCCACCCTCCGCTGGGCTGCGCAGAGTGAAAATAAGGGGACATGGTTTGGAACGAAACAGCTGCGCCAGGTCCAGATCCTGTATGTAGTCGGCACGCACTTCCACAAGATCTGCCCAGCGAGACGCGTCCCGGATCTTATCCACCGCCCTCGCTGTAGTCTCCTCGCCAATGGAAACGCAGACTCTCGTCGACATTCGGTTCGAACTCCTGGGTTCGCTGGTGTATTGTCGGCGAAGATCCGTCACCGGATGCGTGGACCGGCGTTGCGCCGAATCCCGCTGGCTTCGTCGAATTCGTTCCCGTTCCCTGTCTCCCGCCCGACCGCCAGCGTCGCCCGCTTGACGGCTCCCGCGCCGAACCGGCGTGTGATGTCGTCCATGGCGGCGGCCAGCATCTCTTGGTTTCCGCGCCCCGAGTTGAATAGCGACAGTTGCCCGCCTCTAGTGGCTGACTCGAGGTTTGTCATCGAAACGCCAATCAATCGAACCTCGCGTGCCAGTCCAAGCAGGCTCTCGAGGAGTCCGGAAACAACGGGAAACATGCTTTCGAAGGTGTCGACCGGCCGGGAAACCGTCACGCTCCGAGTATGGGTAGTGAAATCAGACTCCCGAAACTTCAGGCGAATGGTTCTTCCTCGCAACCCCTTCGTCCGTAAACGATGCGCCACGTTTTCCGTGAGCTCCAACAAGGTTGCATGGAGCAGTGCTGGATCGTGAGTATCCACCGAAAACGTGGTCTCGTGGCCAACCGACTTACAGCCATCGCCCGGCTGGACCGATCGATGATCGATGCCCCGGGAAAGATTCCAGAGATGCGCCCCAGAGTGCCGGCCGACGAGACCGGACAAATCTTCCAGAGACATGCACGCTAGCTGGCCAATGGAGTGAGCCCCGGCCTCGGCAAGTAGATGCTCCGTTTTAGCTCCCACACCCCACAGCCTGCCGATCGGGAGCGGGAATAAAAACTCCTGCTCCTGCCCGTTCGGCACGACCACGAGACCATCCGGCTTCTCCAGATCCGAAGCGATCTTGGCAAGGAACTTGTTGCGCGCAATCCCGACGGACGCTGTCAGCTGCTGATCTTGTTGGATTCTTCTTTTGATCGCCCGACCGATCTGCTCTCCTGTACCGAGGAGCCTTCGGCATCCCGTCACATCGAGAAAGGCCTCGTCGATGCTGGCGGACTCGACCAGATCAGTGAACTCGTACAGCACCGACATGATTCGCTCTGAGGTTCGCGCATACTCCGCCATGTTCGGGCGAAGGTACACCCCGCCGGGACAGAGGCGCCAAGCCTGTGAATCGGCTGGGCCGAATGCACTCCGAAGCGTCGCGCCTCGTACGAGCAGGTGGAAACGATTCCGCGACCCTTGCCTTGCTGTGGATCGGCTCCTACAATTACTGGTTTCGAGCGGAGCTCCGGCCGATCGCGTTGCTCAATGGCCGCGTAGAAGGCATCCATGTCTACATGGAGTATTGTCCGGTCCGGCATCTCGGCTCTTTTTTGCTCCATTGGTCCGGGCGGCTCGACACGCCCTGCGTATTGCCATCTTACCGTGGCAGAGTTCAGCTTGAAACCCTTCTTAGTGTAACTCGAACCGATGAACCCTACTTTGGGCAGGGCTCCGCACTTGAATGGTCGCTCTGAATCGGTAAACTGGACTCGATGACCACTATTCAGTTTCTCGGAGCGGCCGGTACGGTGACGGGCAGCCGTCACCTCATCGAGCACAATGGCCGCAGAATACTACTCGACTGTGGACTGTTCCAAGGATTGAAGAAGCTTCGGAAGCGAAACTGGCAGCAGTTCCCAGTCCCACCCGAGTCCATCGATGCCGTGGTCTTGTCACACGCCCACATCGACCACTCCGGCTGGTTGCCGCGACTCTTGAAAAGGGGATTCAGGGGAAGCATCTTTGCGACTCCGGCCACTCGAGACCTGTCGGCTATCCTGCTTCCGGATTCCGGCAGAATTCAGGAAGAGGAAGCAAACTATGCCAACCGCAAGGGGTACTCCAAGCACTCCCCTGCACTGCCCCTTTACACTGAAGCCGAGGCCGTGGCCTGTATCCCCCGCATGCGCGCCCTCCCTTACAATACGCCAGAAGATCTCGGAGAAGGAATAATTGTTCGATTGCGTCGGGCGGGCCACATCTTGGGTAGTGCCCTGATCGAACTCGAACTCCATGGGCCCGGGACAAGTCGGCGCACTGTGGTCTACTCCGGTGATCTGGGTCGCTACGACATGCCCATTATTCCCGATCCCGATCCGATCAGCCATGCCACGTATTTGCTGGTGGAATGCACCTACGGAGACCGGAGTCACACGGACACGAAACCCGAGGATCAGCTCACCAAGCACGTGCTGGGGGTGGTGGAGCAGAAGGGTGTGCTGATCATCCCTTCTTTCGCCATCGGAAGAACTCAAGGGATCCTCTACACCCTGCGCCAACTTCAACTCCAGGGCCGGATCCCCGAAATCCCAACCTTTGTCGACAGCCCCATGGCATGCGATGCCACAGCTCTCTATCTCATGCACCGCGAAGAGCACGACGACGAGATGGTGCGGCTGATGGCCGACGGGGATAGACCTATCCAGCCTGATCATGTCCATATGACGAGATCCGTGGAGCAATCGAAGGCCATCTCTCGGCAGTCAGGACCCATCATCATTATCTCGGCTTCCGGGATGGCAACCGGTGGGCGGGTACTGCATCATCTCAAACAGCGGCTCTCGAACCCTGGGACAACGGTGCTGTTTGCCGGATATCAGGCGATCGGCACCCGGGGTCGCCGCCTGCTGGAGGGTGCCAAGACCATTCGGATTCACGGAGAGAACATCGGGGTTCGGGCCCAGATCCAACAGATCTCTGGCTTTTCCGCCCACGCCGACTACCGCGAAGTCGATCGTTGGCTCGCAGGAGTCGAGAAACCACCCCAGCAAGTTTTCTGCGTTCACGGTGAGCCTGACGGCCTCGAAGCAACCCGTCGACGCCTGCAATCTCGGGGCTGGGCAGCCTCGGTCCCCGGCTACCTGGAAGAGATCGAGCTCTAGCCGTAGCGTGCGCTTCGCCGCATCTGAACCGGCGTGGCAGGCACACAAGGTCGAGCCAAGCCTAGAACGTGGTGGGCCCAGTGATACATCTGTTGGTTCTAATGCATCTTCTCGCGCTGTCTCTTGGCCTCGGGGGCCTGATCTGCCACCTTCTGGTGCTGTCACGGTACGGGCGCTCCGGGCCTCCGCCCGAGCGAGCCGTCCCGATCGCAGAAGAGCTCGCACGATACCTCTTGACCGGCGCGCAGAGGTTCGGAGTCTATGGAAGTCTGGTCACCGGAACCGCTCTGGCCTGGTGGCTCGACTGGGAACCCCTGAATCAAGGGTGGATGCACTTCAAGCTACTGTTCGTGTTCTGGATCGTCATTGCCACACGGCTGTTGCAGACAAACACTCGCAACCTCAAATCGCTGAGAGAACAAGGCGCAACGCGGGAGCCCAAGAAACTCGATTCGCTGAAAGACAACCATCGAATCATCGGCTACGTGACGGTTTTTGCGTTTCTGATTGTGATGGCCTTCTCTCTTTGGAAGCCGTTCTGAGGTTCGCCTTCTGCTCTTTCCGCTGACCGCTTTCCGTCGTGCGCTTTCCGTCTTCCGCTGACCCTATCGGTCACGCGCTTTCCGAGCTTCGGCCGAACCTACTAGTGCGGTCACATGCAGAGCCTCCAAGCTACATAACACAAAGAGCTCCAGAGTCACTGTACTTGTGTGGATAGCTCTGAGCTTGGGATTTGTCGCGAAGGCGAAAAGCGGAAAGCGGTCGGCGGAAGACGGTTGGCGGAAAGCGCACGACGCATAGCGGTTAGCGGAAGGCGGTTGGCGAAACTGCCCTATACCTCCTATACTGTCACCGCTCTAGATTGATCCCTTTGCATACAATACTTATAGGCTCCACAATGCCCCACGCAGACAAGATCATCATCGCCAACTGTGGCGGCTTCTGGGGAGACGACCCCGGTGCGGCCCTGCGGCAAGTCCAAGGCGGTTCTATCGACTACCTGGTCATGGATTATTTGGCCGAGGTAACGATGGCGATTCTGCAAAAACAACGGCAAAGAAAACCCACCGCAGGCTACGCCACTGATTTTCTCGCCCAACTCCGAGACGTGTTGCCCGGCTGCGTGGAAAAGGGCGTTCGGATTATCAGCAATGCTGGTGGGATCAACCCCCTGGCCTGCCGCGACGCTGTTGTGGCATTGGCCAAGGAGCTCGGGCTGTCCGATCACGTTCGGGTGGGGGTCGTTTTGGGGGACGACATCTATCCTGGCCTGGATGATCTGATTGGCGGAGGTGAACAGCTGCTTCATCTCTCGACCGAGAGACCCCTGAAAGAGATTCGAGACCGCGTGCTGAGCGCCAACGTTTACATCGGCGCGGCGCCCCTGGTTCGGGCACTCGAGATGGGAGCGAATATCGTGATTGCCGGCCGTGTCACCGACACGGCTGTCACACTCGCGCCGATGATCTTCGAGTTCGGTTGGGCTGCGGATGATTGGGACCGCATCGCCGCCGGGGTCGTAGCCGGCCACATTGTAGAGTGCGGTCCGCAGTGCACCGGCGGGAACTTCACCGACTGGCAACTTGTCCCCAGTTACGACAAGATGGGCTACCCACTAGTTGAGGCCTCCCCAGATGGTAGTTTCGTCATCACAAAACATGACAACACGGGAGGATTGGTAACGGTCCACACGGTCACAGAGCAGCTTCTTTACGAGCTAGGCCCCCCCCTGTATCTGTCTCCCGATTGTACGGCCCGTTTCGACACCATCCAGTTATCTCAAGAAGGACCGGACCGGGTTCGAGTGTCGGGAGTTCAGGGTCTGCCCGCGCCGGAGCGGCTGAAAGTCTCCATCAGTTTCCATCAGGGCTATCGAGCCTTTGGCAGGCTGATCGTCACGGGACACGACGCCATGGACAAGGCACATCGATTGTCCGATGCCTTCTGGACAAGCGCTGGCGGCCACGATCACTACGAGTCGTCCATCACGCAATACGTGGGATGGAATGCGTGCCACCCGTCTGTCGTCGCGACGAAACCCGGAGAGGTCATGGTCCAGCTCGGGGTTCGTGACTCCGACCGAAACAAGATCGACCAACACTTTTCCACCCAAGTGGTGCCCCGAGTTCTTGGCACCATACCCGGCATCACCTACCTTGCGGACCAAGGCAGGCCACGGGCATCGGAGGTCCTGGGTTACTGGCCGGCCTTGATATCGCGCAACCGTGTCCCGCTCAAAGTGCGGTTGGGCGAAAAGGAATCTGCCATCCCACTGGCGGAAATCCCGAGTGGGCCCGAACCGGTTCCTGAAATCGAGTCGGCTCCGCAGCCGCGTCAAAGTGAAGGCACTCAGGTTCGCGTACCTCTGTACCGACTATGTCTGGCGCGTTCCGGAGATAAGGGTGACACCTGCAATGTGGGACTGATTGCGCGATCCCCGGAGATCTACCATTGGATGATTGCCAACCTGACGTCGAAATTCGTCAAAGACCACTTCGAGGGCATTTGTGAGGGGCAGGTCGACCGGCATTGTTTATCCAATCTCCTCGCCGTCAACTTCCTGCTCCACGACAGCCTGGGCGGCGGCGGGACCCTTTCCCTGCTGCTCGACGCACAAGGAAAGACTTATGCTCAGTACCTGCTGGCCGCAGAAGTGAGCGTCGATCCAAGCCTCCTCGAGGCCATTGCTTAATGGACGTACTGGATAGAATTCGACAAGGTGCGTGGGCAAAGTCCCGGCGCATTGTCTTCCCGGAAAGCGGCGATTCCCGCATTCAACAAGCAGCAGAGATCTTGCGTTCTGACGGGCTCGCCGACCCCCTACTGCTCGAACAAGCACAGGTGAAACAACTCGGGCAAAGCTATGTGCCCATGTTTCGCGAATTGCGACGGCACAAGAGCATCGGGGAACAAGAGGCCAGAACGGCCTTGGAAAACCCACTTCTGGTCGCGGCGCTGATGGTGCGTCTGGGAGAGGCCGACGGCTTCGTGGCTGGAGCGCAATCGACCACCGCGGACACGGTCCGTGCGGCTATCATCGGAATCGGTTTGGCTGGAGGTGTCTCGACGGTGTCGAGCTTCTTCTTGATGGTGTTTCCCCACATGGCCATGGGATCGGGGGGGGCGTTCCTCTTTGCGGACTGCGCGGTCGTCGCCGACCCAACGGCCCAACAGCTGGCGGACATTGCCATTGCGAGCGCCGAGAGCGCGCGGTCGTTCCTGCAGGAGGAGCCGCGCATTGCCATGCTCTCCTTTTCCACCAAGGGAAGCGCGGCGCATCCCGAGGTGGAAAAAGTCGCGGCAGCCACCCAGATGGTGCGACAGAGATGCCCGGACGTCGTCATCGACGGCGAACTGCAGGCCGATGCGGCCCTCGTTCCCAGAATCGCTGCCATCAAGGCTCCCGATAGTCCCATTGCCGGTCGGGCCAACGTGATGGTGTTCCCGGACCTCGGGGCCGCCAATATCGGCTACAAGCTGTGCGAACGTCTCGCGGGCGCTGTTTCGATCGGCCCGGTCCTGCAGGGGCTTTCCCGTCCCGCAAACGACTTGAGCCGGGGCTGCAGCGTTCGGGATATTGTCGACCTTGCCTGCATTACCGCAATCCAGGCAACCCCCGGAGACGCACTGGCCTGACCCTCATTCCCAGTCCGTGACAAAGACGTTGGTCTCTCCCGGCTTGCGGCTGTTGCGATTGGAGGCAAAGACCAACTTGCTCCCATCCCTGTTGAACATGGGGAAACCATCGAAGCTCTCACTATGCGTTACACGCTCGAGCCCGGTTCCATCTGGGTTGATGAGATACAGATCAAAGTTCCTCCCTCGGGGATCATGCAAGTTCGACGAAAAGATAATCTGCCTGCCGTTTGGATGGAAGAAGGGAGCAAAGTTGGCGTGACCGTTGTGCGTGACCGCAGCCTTCCCGCTCCCGTCAGCATTCATCACCATGATCTCCAAGCTCCGAGGTTCGATCAGCCCTCGTTCGAGGAGTAACGAATATCTCTGGATGTCTCCGCTGTCTTTCGGATGATGCGCTCGATAGACGATCTTGGTGCTATCGGGAGAGTAAAATGCACCTCCGTCATAGCCCCGTTCGAAAGTCAGGCGACGTAGGTTGGAACCATCCAGATCCATCGAGTAGAGTTCGAGATCCCCATCGCGAACCGACGTGAAGACGATGTGCTTTCCGTCGGGCGAAACCGTCGCCTCAGCATCATATCCCCGTGAACGCGTCAAAGGTCGCACATCGCTGCCATCGGCCGCGGCCGAATAGATATCGAAGTCCTCGTACAAGGCCCAGACGTAACCTTGGCTGAAATCGGGCTTGGGCGGACAGTGCGCGTTTCCCTCGTGAGTCGAGGAATAGACGATCCGACGATCGCCCGGCAGAAAGTAAGCGCAGGTGGTCCGTCCCCGACCGGTACTCATGAGTCGCACGTCACTTCCATCAAGATTCATGGAGAATATTTGATCGCAACGATATGGTTCTCTTGTCGATTGGAAGATGAGACGCCTTTCATCAAAAGAGAAATACGCCTCTGCATTCTCTCCGCCGTCGGTCAGCTGTAAGAGTTTTCCGAAGTGCCTCTCTCCCGGCAAGGGATCCAGGGTCTTACCACCCGGGGAGGCGATCCAAAGGACGATGCCCAGCATTCCGGCGGTAAACAATCTCATGAAACCTCCACTCTGATCTGTCATCTGTCATTATGGCACAAAGCTTCCCTTGACCCGTGCTGCCATGCGATCCGGCGACCTCGCAAGGGATGTTCACCTTTGGAGTTTCGGAGTTGTAACCTGACACGTGGTTCGAATTAGGAGGCAATTATGGCGTTATTGAGGGTCTTTTTGCTGGTCGCCATGAGTTTGGGAGTTGGAGAGAATCCGCTGCAGTCTCGTGAGGCCATTACAAGGGATTTAGCATCCCATGGAGACACCCGCAGTTCACCATCGGAGTCCAAGAGTTCCGACTACGTTGTGCTCGCTACCAGCAAGACCTCCAGCATGCAGAAAGAAATGGCCCAGGCTGGAGATGGAGGCTATCGGTTCCAAGGAGTGATGGGCGGCGAAACCTCCTTCGGCGGGTCTGAAGTAGTGGTTGTGATGTCCAGGGACCCAGAGGATCCAGACGTTGGCCACTATGAGTATAAGCTTCTGGCCACCTCAAAAACCTCCACCATGCAAAAAGAGCTTCAGGAAGCCGGAGACAAGGGCTTCGAGTATGTCGGCCAGACCGTGTTCCACTCGGCCTTTGGTGGTCAAGAGGTAGTTGTCATCCTGGAACGGAATCGTGACCAGAAACCCGCACGTTACCAGTACAAGCTTCTTGCAACCAAAAAGACCAGCACCATGCAGAAGGAGCTACGCGTGGCTGGGGAGGAGGGCTTTGAATTTGTGGGATTGACAGTTTCCGAGACAAAGTTCGGGGGGACGGAACTGGTTAGTATTCTCCGTATCAAGATGGAGTAATCGTCACCAACTGCCGGAAAGAGGCTGGCGGTCAGAGGAGGCTTCTCATGTCTGCAACACACCGGTGCGAAATGGTGGGATGTGAGGATTATGGGCAGCCACATCGAGGGCCAGAATCAAAGCATCCCGGGTATTGGCGGGGGTGAGGATGGAGTCGATCCAGAGTCGCGCGGCAGCGTACCGGGGATCCAGAGTCGCGTTGTACTGTGCCTCGATGTTTCTCATGATCTCCGCTCGATCCTCTTCGGAGAGCTTCTTTCCACGACTTTCCTCTTGCCGTACACGAAGATCCGCCAGCGTGCGGGCCGCCGAGGCACCCGCCATGACCGCGTAGCGGGCCGTCGGCCAAGCAAAGACAAACCGGGGATCGTATGCCTTGCCGCAAAGCGCATAGTGCCCGGCTCCGTAACTTCCGCCCAGAATCAGCGTGATCTTCGGAACAACGCTGTTGGCCACGACGTTGACCATCTTTGCCCCCGATTTGATAATTCCGGAGACCTCCGCATCCCGTCCGACCATGAAACCGTTGACATCATGCAGGAAGAGCAAAGGAATGTGATTCTCGTTGCAGTCCATGATGAAGCGAGCCGCCTTGTCGGCCGATTCGGTATAGATCACGCCGCCCACTTCTAACGGCTTGTTCGGCTCCCGGATGTGTTTCTTCTGGTTGCCAACGATTCCAACGGACCAACCCCCCAGTCTCGCGTAGCCACAGACCAGGGTTCTTCCGTATTCGGCCTTGTACTCGGTAAATTCTCCCGCGTCGACGAGCACGCGGATCACATCGCGCATGTCGTACTCGCTCGATGGATCGTGAGGCATGAGCTCGTAGAGCCGGTCCTTGGAATACGGGGAATCCCTCGGCGCCGCGCGATCGAACGGGGCCTTCGATCGAGGCCCCATGAGGGAGACTATTTCCCTGATCCTCCGCAAGCAAGACGGATCATCCGGTTCGCGAAAGTCGATCGTGCCGCTGAGCGAAGCATGCAAACTCGCTCCTCCCAGCGCTTCACTACTCAGGTCCTGTCCGATCGCCGCCTTCACAAGAGACGGTCCCGCGATATACAGCCCACTGCCTTCGGTCATCAAGATCTTGTCGGACATCACCGGGAGATACGCCCCACCGGCGACGCAGTTTCCCATGATGGCCGCCACCTGGGGGACCTGCTCCGCCGACAGCCGGGCATTGTTCCGAAAGATGCGCCCGAAGTCGTCTTCATCCGGGAAGATTTCATCCTGCAGGGGCAGAAACACCCCGGCTGAGTCCACCAAGTAAATCAGCGGTAGGTGGTTGTCCATCGCGATGCGCTGAGCACGGAGCAACTTCTTGACCGTCATGGGAAAAAACGATCCCGCCTTGACGGTCGCGTCGTTGGCGATGATCATGAATAATCTGTTTGCTACCTTTCCGATACCCGACAAAACTCCGGCACAGGGCGCTCCTCCCCACTCCTGATACATGTCATACGCCGCGTAAAGCCCCAATTCGAAGAACTCGGTGCCAGGATCTATAAGCTGGGATATCCGTTCCCTCGCGGTCAATCTTCCCTTTGAATGCTGCTTTTCGATATTCTTCTTCCCGCCGCCCGCGTGAAGTAGTGGGATGTCGGCTTCGTACTGCTTTATCAAATCCAGCCATCGCTCTCGATTCTTCACTGCAACCCCCTAACCCAGCGATGAATCGCCGGGTCATTTCCAGAAGCCCTTGTGGGGCCGTCGTTTATTTTTCCACTTATCCCAGGCGATCCGAGCACCCCGTAGTATCTAGTGTGCGATCTTTGCCCAATAGACCTCGTGATCGAAATTCGGTGAGTTCTCTTGGGTGTGACATCGCAGACAGAAGCGCTCGCGCACGGGTCTCTGCGTGTTCGGGTTCGGACCGGTGAAGAACACCTGTGGGCGCTGGCTATGTTTCAACGAAAAGCCGTGACAGGCTTCACATTGGACATCGGCCAGCTCCGGCGTGCGAACGAAATTGACAAAACCACGGTCCCCTTCGCCGTACCCGGTGACGTGACACCGCAGGCACTCCGGATTGAAATGATCCGAGGTCTTTTTGAGACTTTCGATCGCGTGTCGGTGGGCACTCGTCGACCAGACCTCGTACTCCGCCTCATGACAGTCCTTGCAGGAGTTGGCACCCGCAAATAGAGAGGCCGACGTCACTTCGGGACTGGCGCGCGCTACTTCCTCGAGGAAGCGCATCGAATCCGCGTGCGCTTTCTCGGCCAGCCGTTTCAATTCCGGGTCGTCCGGTATGAAGGGCGGAAGCGGTATGAGTTCATTGTCATAATGGATCACCGTGCCGGTCTCGTTGTATTCCACCTCCAGAATGCCGAGCGCGATCCCGCCGTGGGCAGCCTCGACGATCGCCTGATCGCGGGTATTCGGAAACTCCCTTCCTTCTCCGGAGGCACTACCGTTGACCATCACATCGATCTCGGGAAACTCCTCGCTCAGGCGCCACAGTTCCCGGTCGTTCAGGTGTGCCAAAACGACGACGATGTCCGATTGCGGCACCACTTCGGGAAGATACCGGCGCAGCGCTTGCTCTGATGAAAACGCTTGCCCCTCGCCCGTAGCCAATCCCGTCCGACTGAGGCCCAGAAGTCCAACCCGAACCGACGAACCGCCCTCCGCCGAGATCTCCAGCACGGCGTAGGGCTTGATCGGAAATGGACCCCGGGAGGCGTCCAACGAGCTGGCAAGGTACTGGGTCGACAGCGGTTCCGGAACAAGGCCCAGTTCCCCCATACGCTGGAGTCTCTTCATGTCACCAGCGGTCGTATTGACGGCATGGCTTCCGAGTAGATCCAGGGCCTTTACCGCCCAACGGCTGGCAGGATCGTCGAGATTGTCGGTCTGCTTCATGGCGTTTCCTGTTTCCACGATGAGCAGCGGAGTGTTCGCGTTCCTGGATTGATATGCGCGAATCGCACTGGCCCTCCGGGCCATCCCGCCCATGGCGGGCTCGGTTCACCCGCAGGGCGCCAGGCTCCCGAGAATATCACCGGAGTATGCAATTGCGATCTTGCCGGGGCGCACTCGAGGGCTGTGCGCCTTGCGGCCGAACACGGACACGAGACCATCCCAGACACTCACCGCCCCCATCTGGCCACCCGGATTCCCATCAAAGTAAAGCAGATAGGCCATGATCGTCACGAAGGCAACCGAGACGATCAAACTTCCGTAAAGAAGGTATTTCAAACGACCCTCTCCCCCTTGCTCCTTTTCGCATACATCAAGATACGACCTCCAACTCCTGGTGCGCGCGTTGCGAGAAAGCTATGATTCTAATGAGACCGACCATCAGTTCCAACGAGAAAGTGTCGCGCCGGTCCATGCGGCTGGCCAATCGGCCTGCGGCCATCTTGATCTGTGCCCGCCAGATAAGATAGTGTAGCGAGCGGGACTCAGAAATCCAGTCGGACTCGATGCACCCCTGGCGCATCCCCAGCTAAGGGAGGATCATGACAACATATCGAGGCGCTTGTCGACGCGCTTGGCTTGTCGTGGCGACGACGCTGTTTTTGCTCCCGTCATCGGTCGGAGCTCAAGACCAGGTCTCGGGCGCCGAACGGGCGGCCGAAATCGTGGTCGAACCCGACTCCTTGACGCTTCAAGTAGGCGAAAAGGCCAAGTTGAAGGCCACCGTAAAGGACGAGGATGGCAACACAATCGAGGCCCCAGTCATATTCCTGTCTCACTCGCGGCGAACGGTTGCCGTCCAGGCCAACGGGGAAGTCGAAGCTTATCAGCCGGGAGAATTCATCATTGTCGTCATGGTCCCGCGGCCGGGTTATATCAACAAGAGGGACCCGGACGCGGGGCGAATTCGCGTCGAGGTTCCGGTGTCCATCCCAGAGCCCCCGCTCGCCCGGATCGTCTTGAAGGACCTCCCGGACCGCTTGTACGCCGGGACGACCGTCCGGTTGCAGAGCGAGGTTTTCGATGCGAGCGACAGACTGAGACACAACATCCCGATTCAGCTGGCCAGCAGTCAGACATCAGTCGCACGCACGACGGAGTTCGAAGAAGTCGTGGCGGTAGCTCCCGGCACCTTCACGCTCACGGCAACTGTAGAAGCTGTTGTTGTAGAGCGGACACTTCGCGTCGTTGCCAATCCCGTCCATCGCTTTGATTTGAATTCGAGTGCAACCCGAGTCCGCACCGGGGAGGTGGTGCGGCTGGAAACCGTGGCGGAAGACAGAGCCGGCAAGCTCATCGGGGACTACCCGGTAGCGTACTTCGCCAGTGCAATACCAGATCTGACGAACCCTGCCGCTCCCTCCAGCGCCCAGGTCGATTCGCGCGGCCGCTTTGTCGCCGAGCTCCCCGGTCAGTATAGAATCGCGGCGATGGCCGGCCCCCATGTCGACTTTGCTACCGTCGAGGTCGTTGCAAGGAACGTTCAAAAAACAGTCGAGATGGTGGGACACGGTCCGGTTCTGGATCGCCACACCTCGGATCTCTGGGTTTGGGAGGGCCTGGACGGACGCGACTATGCCATCACAGGAACATGGGGTGCATCCGGGCACACCTATATATGGGATGTCACGGATCCGAAGAACATGAAGCTGATCGACACAGTCTTGGTGGATGCCAGAACAGTCAACGACGTGAAGGTATCCGAAGACGGCCGGCTTGCCGTAATCAGCCGGGAGGGCGCATCGAATCGAAAGAACGGGCTCCTGATTCTCGACATCACGAATCCGGCGGAAACCAAAATCCTATCGCGATTCGACGAGCATCTGACCGGCGGCGTGCATAACGTCTTCATCAGCAACAACCATGTCTACGCGATAAGCAACGGCAGGCGCTTCGACGTGGTCAACATCTCGGAACCCAAGTTGCCTTATCGAGTGGCCAGCTTCGAACTCGACACACCGGATCACGCCGTACACGATGTATGGGTGGTCGACGGGGTGGCCTACTCTTCAAACTGGACAGACGGGGTCCATCTGATTGACGTTGGAAACGGCATCGCGGGAGGATCGCCGGAAAACCCGGTCTCATTTGCCTCCTATGCGGATCCCAAGGGACACAATCATGCGGCCTTTCCGTTCAAGAGTCAGTCCACCGGAAAATTCTATGTGGTCCTGGGAGACGAGTTCTTTCCTTCCGGGATGAACCGGGACAACCGCCCAACCGTTGCCGGCGGATATATGCACTTCGTTGATTTTTCAGATCTCGAAAATCCCGTCGAAGTCGCCCGCTACGAGGTCCCGGAAGCAGGATCGCACAACCTGTGGGTGGAAAACGATGTTCTTTATATAGGCATGTACAATGCAGGCCTCCGAGTCGTAGATATTTCGGGTGAGTTGATGGGAGACCTCTACCGCCAAGGACGAGAAATCGCGAGGTACCGCCCGATGCACGAAGACTCCAAGATCCCCAACGCCCCGTTCACATGGGGCGCTCAGCCCTACAAGGGACTGATCTACTTCTCGGACTGGAACAGCGGTCTTTGGGCCGTGCGGCTGGTCGACAAGGAGGAAGAGCAGAAGGGCTCCGCGCCATGACACTCACCTCCCTGTTGCTGTCGCTGTGCCTTTGGGCCGGTCCAATCGACGCAGGGCCTCGCAAGAACTATTGGGTGTACGCAACTGCCGAGTCCGACGACACGGTGCATCTGGTCCGTTTCGGTCCGGGCGGCGCCAGGGTGGAAAAAACGATTGTCGTCGGCACGATTCCGACGGAGATCGAAGGCCCCCACGGCATCAATATCTCCAAAGATGGAAGGCACTGGTATCTTTCCATTGCGCACGGTTTTCCAAATGGTTCCGTCTACAAGTTCAAAACCGGGAGTGACGAAATCGTCGCCACCGCACAAGCTGGTTTGTTCCCCGCAACTCTCGACATCGCGGCCAGTACCGGCCTCCTTTATGTGGTCAACTTCAACCTTCACGGAGACATGATTCCAAGTACGGTGTCCGTCATCGATTCTGAAAGCATGACGGAAGTCGCGCAAATCCCAGCTGGGGTCATGCCGCACGGGTCCCGGTTGAATCCGTCCGGCAGCCGTCATTACTCGGTCAGCATGATGAGCGACGAGCTGCTCGAGATCGATGCCTTCAAGTTCAAGGTTACCCGGAGACTGGCCTTTTCGAACGCGCCGTCGATGATGACCAAGATGCGCTCCGGGGACCTTCCAGGGGAGATGCCCATGGATCAAATCCTGCGAGCGAAGCCAACGTGGGTGCAGTTATCCCCGTCGGGCGAGTCTGTGTTTGTCGCGTGCAACAAAGCAAATCAGGTCGTGGAGGTCGATCTCGAAAAGTGGGAAGTTGCCCGCACCTTTCCAACTGCCGCGGGGCCCTACAATCTCGAGGTTGCTCCCAACGGCAAGATATTGATCGTGACCCACAAGGGCCATGGCTCGACTGGATTCTGGGATCTGCAGACGGGCACGGTAGTTGCCACCGTACCCAATAGCCGGAAGGTTACCCATGGGGTGGCCGTCAGCTCGGACTCGCGCTACGCGTTTGTCACGGCCGAGGGCATCGGAGGCGAACCTGGGTCCGTGGACATCTTCGATCTCCTTTCATTCAAGCTTGTCGCAACGGTTGACGTGGGCAAGCAGGCTGCCGGGATTGCATTCTGGAGAATGCAGTAACCTCCAACATGTCCGATCGTGAGCTCATTGTCAGATTGCTAAAGAGAACGCGGCGGCGCCAGCAAATGCGCTCCGCGCTGGCGCACTTGATGGCGTCGGCGGGCATCGTGCTGGCAGTCGCGGTCGTGGTCCGATGGTTCGGGCTTGCCGGGGTAGCTCCGGCCAAGCTGCGGCTCGAGGCGATCGCCTTCATTGTCGCCTTGGCAGGCTCGGCTGTTTCCCTCGCCTTGCAATGGAAAAGGAAGTGGACGCTCCCGGCAGCGGCGGCGCTGGTAGACTACCGGGCCGACCTGTCCGACCAGATGAAAACAGCCTATTGGTTTGCGAAGCAGGGGCGCGTGCCGTCACGGATTGATCCCGGACTCGCGGTCCGGCTCAGCCCATGGATCGATCTGTTGATGAGAAGGGCCGCTCGTCGCGCCGCGAGCATAGACGTGAGCGTCGTGGTCCCGTGGGAGGTGCCGCGCGGCTTTCTCCCCGCTGTGATCCTGCTACTCGTTTTTTTGGCGTCCCACCTTCTACCAGTTCCGAGTCCGCCGGCATCTGTGTTCTCGCGCACAAACCCGGAGACCGGTTCTATCGGTGGGCTCGAGGAAACCGTGGAACGGATTCACGTCGCAGTCCAAGAGATGTCCGACCGAGGGCACGCAGAACTTGCTCGCCGTCTACGCGAGGCGTTGAATCACCTCGAAGCGGGAGTGGGCGACCCTGGCTTGCTGTCGGAGCTGCAGGAGCTCCAGAGCCTTTTGGATGAAGCAAATCTGGAACTCATAGCTTTGACTGAAGGCATCCGGGTGCTTTCTGACACCCTGCGGATGGACGAATCGACGCGCCCGGCCGGAGACTTCCTGAGGAACCAGCAACCAGCAGGGGCCGCGCGCGAGTTCGAGAACTTGGCAGAGGATTGGGCCGGTGCGCGCCTTTCCCCTCGACGCACGCGGGAGTTGGCTTCGGTACTGGCCACGGCGGCGGCCCAGCTCGATCCGGGACTCGAGCCGCTTGCCAGGAATCTCCAGCGCGCCTCGGATCGTCTGCAGGTGGAAAATTCCAGAGATGCCGCGGCCGCGCTGCAACGGGTGGCGCAGGATCTCAAGGACGTAGAGCACGACCTGCAACGCCACAAGCTCAATATCGAAGCAGGGCAACAACTCCAGAGACTGCTCGAATCGATCGGGCGGCGCAGCCGCCGCATCCAGGGACTGACCCCGGAGAGCATGCCGGGCAGCCAGGGAAACCAGGCAGCCGAGCAACAAATGGCAAGCTCCGGTTCCGGCACCTCCGCAAGCTCGGCCCGGCGCCCGGGTCGGCTGCACACCGACGAGGCAGCGGTGGGTCAAGGCGGCGCCGGTCCCTCGGGCGTGGGAGCCGGGCAATTAGACGATCAGGCGGCGACGAGTCTCCAGGTGCAGCTACAGAAAGAACGACTCGAAGGACAGCGTGGACCTGGAACGGCCGAACCTGCAATGGAAACCGAACGGAAGAGCTCTCCGGAGCACTCGACCCTGGAGTTCGAAGAGGTGTCTTCCATTGCTCCGCACGCTCGAAGAGATGTACTGTCCCAACATCAGATTCCGCTTCAGTACCGGGATTTGATCAAGAACTATTTCCAGACAATTCAGAGTGACAAACAAGCGCCATGGCAGAAAAGACCGAAGCCGAGCTCGAACGGCAAATAGGGCTGTTTCAAGAGCGATTTCACACCATTCTGAGGGAAGTATCCAAGGTCATCGTGGGCCAACAGGATATTATCGAAGGGATTCTCTCTAGCTTGCTGGCCAACGGACACGTGTTGCTCGAGGGAGTGCCAGGCCTCGGCAAGACAAAGCTTGTCCAGACTCTGAGCGACACTTTGCGCCTCCAGTTTTCGAGGATCCAGTTCACCCCCGATCTAATGCCGGGCGATATCATCGGCACGAGCGTGGTGCAAGAGAATCAAAGGGGAGAAAAAACATTTGCGTTCCAACCTGGACCGATCTTTTCGAACATCATCCTTGCCGATGAAATCAACCGGGCCACCCCCAAGACGCAATCCGCACTGCTTGAAGCGATGCAGGAACAGAGTGTGACGGTTGGGCGACGCACGCATCGGCTGGAGCTTCCCTTCTTCGTCTTGGCCACACAAAACCCCCTGGAAATGGAAGGGACCTATCCCTTGCCGGAAGCTCAGTTAGACCGATTCTTTCTCAAACTGAAGATCGAATACCCGAGCGTGGAGCACTTGCACGATATTCTAGATCGGACGACCCAGACGGAGGATCCTTCCGTGCAGCGGGTCCTCGATGGTCCTGAGATCTTGGAAATGGGCACGCTCGCGCGCTCCGTCCCCATCTCGAAGCCTGTCCAGGAATACGCAATCCGCATCACGATGGCAACACATCCCGAATCGGCGTACGCGCACGAGTTGACCCAGAAGTACGTTCAGTATGGAGCCAGTCCCCGTGCGGCGCAGGCGCTGGTCATTTGCGGCAAGATTCGCGCTTTGCTCAACGATCGCGTTCATGTCTCATGCGAGGACATTCGCCACTTTGCCCTCGCCGCGCTCCGCCATCGGGTGTTGATGAACTTCGAAGGAGAGGCCGAGCGTATCGACCCGGATACAATTCTCAAAAGTATTCTGGCCGCGACATCCGAGCCCGATTGAACACGGGATCCGGCTTACCATGTCTCCAGACACCCCGTTCGACGAAGATTTTCTCAGCAAACTTCAGCACCTGTCCGTCATTTCGCGCCGGTTCTTCGCGGGACAATCCCGGGCGGACCGTCGCAGCCGCAAAAGGGGGTCCGGACTGGAGTTCGCGGACTATCGAGCTTATTCTCAGGGAGATGATTTCCGTTACCTTGACTGGCGCGCCTACCTGAGACTCGACAAGCTCCTGCTGCGTCTTTTCGAAGAGGAAGAGGATCTGCCGATTTATATTCTCATCGACAGTAGCGCGTCGATGACTTTCGGGCGGCCGTCGAAGATTGATCATGCCAAAAAAATTGCAGCGGCCCTTTCCTACATCGGGCTAGCCAACTTGGACCGTGTAAACGTTATCTCCTACGGCGACACACTGAGGCAGGATCTCCGCGCCCAGCGCGGCAGGGGCCGGATTCTCAAGATCTTCAAGTTTATCACCGAGATAGAACCTGGAGGCAAAACCGACCTGACGCGAACCCTCAAGGCCTTCTGCTCTGAAAGCCGCCGACAGGGTTTGATCGTGCTGATCTCCGATCTGATGGACTCCTCCGGAATCGAGAGTGCACTTCGCGTCATTCGGCCGTTCCGTCACGATGTTTTCGTCGTGCACGTTGTCGCTCGTGAAGACATCGATCCGGCCACCCACGGCGAAGTATCCCTGATGGACTCCGAAAGCCATGAAACTCGCAATCTCTACATTACCCCGGACATCGCTGCCTCGTATCGAAAGACCTTTGAGCGCTTTTGTAACGATATCGAGCAGCACTGCAAAAGAAGCCACATGGGATACATCCGGACCCTGAGCGATTTTCCCTTTGAAGACCTCATCCTGAAACTCTTTCGCCACGGGAGGTTTTTGAAGTAGCGACGGGTCTACGACCCTCGCGCTGACCGCTTTCCGCCATCCGTCTAGCGCTCTCCGCTAACTGCGGTACAGTCAGGATATAGGTCACACTTCCTAGACCATTTTGGAATGCGCCGAGCGCTTGACGCTAAGCGGTAGGCGGTCCGCGGAAAGCCGGCCTGCGGTCCAACGATGTTTTTTACCGCTGGGATGCTAAATTGCGCACCTTGGAACACTCTCTGATCGATATGGGGGAGTGAAGTCGAAGGATGCGAAATGGGACCTGCGAACCGATCCAAGGCTCGACGAATCCACTCCCTTGCCGGAGCAATTGTCCTTTGCCTCGCCTCCTGCCTGATTGGCCTGGTCGTTGCCGAGGCAATCCTGCGGATGACTCATGCGAGGACCCCACCTTACCCGCGCTCACCGGGCCCGAACTCCGCCTATCAGATCAACACCCTCGAATTTTAGACCGAAGTCGTCACCAACGACTTGAACCTGCGGGATCAACCGATTGACCCGCGAAGAGCCGGGGAGTTTCGGATCCTGTTTCTCGGGGACTCGTTCACTTTCGGACTCGGAGTCGAAATCGAGGATACCTTTGTAAAGCAGGTCGAGAATAGCCTGCGTGGGTCTCGCCCTCTGAAGACAATCAACGCCGGAGGCAGAGGAACCAACGCGTTTCACCAGTACTCCTTCTTGCGGGAGCATCAGTCCATTCTGGATCCCGATCTCCTGGTTCTACAGGTATACGTCGGAAACGATTTTCACGACTCCCACGACTCCATAGACGCGATGGGCACGATGGACACGGCCACTCGACCCGAGCGCGCCAGAGGGTCCATCATGCCGCAGACGGAGTCATGGCTGGCCGCGAGCAAGCAGTGGCTACGGGATCTAGACTTGTATACGCCGGAGGTGATCTACAACAGACTACTGCGGCTCAATTTCGTCGACGACCTGCTCTGCCGCTACCAGATACGCTACGGAAGTCGCGCCCTTCTTCTCCGGCAGTACCCCTCCGCACAACAAGACCTGGTGGCACACGAAATTGAGAGTCTAGCCAGGATCACCGACCACTGCGCGGCCGAAGGTATCCGAACTGCTAGCATCATCATCCCTTACAAGCTCCAGGTATTCAAAAAGAACCTATTGGATTCCCGCATTTATGATTACCGCAAACCCAACGCGCTGTTGACCGACTTTTTTCGCGATCATGAAGTCCCCTGCATCGACTTTCTAGAGCAATACCAGCAAGTCCCCGAGAGCGACGTGCGATCTTTTTACTATTTTCGCGATGCACATTGGACGGCGCGTGGGCATCAATATGCGGCGCGTAAAATCCAGCAACTCCTGCTCGAAATCGAACCTAGTCTCCGACCAACCCGTAACACCGCTCACTCCCTGAGCGGGCAGGGTGAAGCTCCACTCCTTGCATGGTGAGTCCCGGGGGAACAGATAGCCTACCCCACACGTTTTCCGTTTCTCTTGCACGGAGTTCGCAAAACAAAACCTTGGGGGGGAACGTCCCCGGATAGCTTTGCGGACCCATGGGGGAGGGGGTATGATGCCCCGCATGGGCACCACGTTCCCGAGCAAGTCGGGATAGGGTCATGCGCTTCCTTGGCTTGGCATCATGGCAGGTGTGGCTTATCACGGCCGTTGCTGCAGCAACCGTGACGCTGTTTTACTTGTTGAAACAGCGTCACCGAACGATCCTGGTGCCTTCGTCCCTAATCTGGGACCGTGTGCTGCGAAAGCGCTCCCCCCAGTCTTGGATCGAGAGATTGCGTTGGCTCGTGTCGTTGCTGCTCGCCCTCTGCATCGCCCTGCTGCTGGCAGTCTCCAGCGGCCAACCAGTCACGGGAGTTACCAACGAGAACCGTCTGGTCGTGCTGCTGGACTCTTCGCCTACCATGGGAACTCTTCGACTGGACGGGAAGAGTCGTTGGGACCATGCCATCGCGATCGCCGGTGATCTACTCAACGAGGGACAGTACAGGGAGTTTCTGGTCACCAGCACGTCGGATGTGGCAACCCGCGAATGGACTTCGGACCGCGAAGCCGCGCTGGTTCGACTCCGCGGCATGGAGTGGCCCACCTCTTCGGGCCGTTTCCCGCAGGTTGCGGGTCTCGATGCGACGGTCTATTTCATCAGCGACGGTGTGGCCATATGGGACGTCCCGCGCCGAATCCGCATCATTTCGGTATTCGAACCGGCAGACAACGTCGGGATCACAGCGTTCGAGATCCGGCCGCATCTTCTGTCCCGCGCACCGGAAGGATATCTCGAGATCTCCAACTACTCCCTAGAACCCCAGGATGTACGGATACGGATCAGCGGCGTAGGGGGAAAAAGAGAGACCTGGAGTCGCCGGATGAACGCCGGCGCCGTGTTAACAGAAGACATACCCCTGACCAATTACCGCAGCGGCGGGATCCGGGTGAGCATCGAACCCGGGAAGGACTCCTTTTCGGCTGACAACACGGCCTATGGGTACATTCGTGAACCGATCGGAGTTCTGCTTGTGACGGATGGAAACTCCTATCTGGAAGACCTCTTGCGGCTGGATCCGACTGTCGAGGCTAGCGTGTGCGCCCCCAGTGAGTACCGCGAAACGAACGCCGACGTCTACGTTTTCGACCGCTTTGCCCCACGTTCCGCCCCCTCGAAGCCGTGTTTGGTCTTTCGCCCGGCCGATTGCTGGTGCCGAGGACCGGGTGGCTGCAAGCACCGCCGATCACAAAATGGAACAAATCACATCCGGTGATGCATCACGTCTCGCTGCACGACGTGCACATCGAATCTGCAGCCAGAACCGCTGCGGCCGGCCACGAAGTCCTGGTGGCGTCGGGCGATGCCCCACTGGTGATCGTCAGCAGCACGAGTGAGCTGGGTCGAGCGAGCCGGGTCGGGTCAGAAGCTTCTGCCGGGGAGCGCAACCCAGACGCCGCACCCGAGTGGGTATTGGCCGGCTTTGCGATTGAAGATACTGATTTCCATCTGAACCCCGCATTTCCGATCTTCATGCGCAATACGATGGATTGGCTTCAGGGAACCGCCGCGGTCCGTCCGCAGCAGATAGGGAGAATCGAAGTTGGCAGATCCAATGCCCGGATCTATGCCAGCAACGGCGAGTCCGTGCCGGTTCGGCACCAACTCGGGCGCACTCTCTTCTGGGCGAATCAACCGGGAATTTTTGCCGTGACATCTTCCGGAGTTCGGCAGCATCTCGCCGTCAATATCACCGATCACGCGATCTCTGACGTGAATCGTTCGGCCTTTGCCAAGGGTATCGAGCCCCGGCCGAAACCCGAAGGCAGCTTACTCTACCCAACAATGGTCCTCTGGGCCGTCGTACTTATCCTTCTGGAATGGTGGACCTATCATCGAGGCCTCACGATTTGAAATGCGGCTGCGCTCCCGCGCTGGCCGACAGGGTCGAAGAAGGTGTAACTCATAGTGAACATTACGGTTGAATGGATCTGGCCGCTCCTCGGATTCTCCGGTGTCGCGCTCTTATGGTGGGCGGCGCGGCACGCGCGCGTCGAGCACAGCACGCTCCACAAGCGACTGGGCTTGGCGCTTCGATCTCTGGCACTTCTGTGTCTGGTTTGCGCGCTGGCGCAACCCACGCTACATTTGCCCGCGGCCCGACTGTCGGTTGCGTATCTTCTCGACGTGTCGCGGAGCATTGATCCACGATCCATTGAATCCGCGCTGCAGTGGATCGCCGAAGCCAATCGGGAGACGGCACCATCGCACGTCGCATACGTTCCCTTTGCCGCCAACGCGCGTTCCCTCCAGACGTTGGAGGAGCTTCGGTCCGTGCCCATCATCGACTACGGTGATTACGGCGATCACCTGCGCGCCAGTGGCCAGCATTCGGCTTCTACGGAGATTCCCGCGGATTCCTATCGTCCTATCGACCGGAGCAAGACCGATCTCGAGCGCGCGATTGACTATGCCTTAGCGACAACCGCAGCCGACCATCTATCTCATCTGGTCGTGTTCAGCGACGGCAACGAGACACGGGGTATCGCCGCCAACGCAGTGAATCGGCTAATACGAAGCGGCACGGTCGTGCACACCGTACCCATGGCGCCCCGCAGCCTCGGCGATGCCTGGATCGACTCCGTCTCGGCACCTGATGAGACCCGTCGCGATGAGCCCTTCGCGCTCGAGGTCGCCGTCTCCAGCCAGCAAGACACCAGTGCCACGCTGGAGCTGCGCACCGCCGCATCGGTGTTGAGCCGACAGGTGGTCGAGCTGAAAACCGGTCGGAATACGATTCCGCTGGAAGCCAGCATTTCCGGTCTGGGACCCGTCGTACTGGAAGCGGAGATCGTGATCGACTCCGACCCCTTCCCCGGCAACAACCGGTTTCGCAGCTTCGTTCGCGTCCTTCCCCGCCCGCGGGTCTTGTACATCGAGGGGAAACCGGGCACTTCGCACTTCTTGAAAGAAGCGCTCGAGCGCGAGGGCATCCGTGTCGATGAGCTGGAGCCCGAACGGCTTCCTCCTCTCGACGCCTTGGATCGGTACGACGCGATTGTGCTTAGTGATGTGGCAGGGACCAGAATTGACACCAATCGACAGGCGACACTATCCAGCTACGTCCGCGACCGCGGCGGAGGATTCATCCTTGCGGCCGGAGACTCGGTCTATGGTGAAGGAGGATACTCCAAGACCCCGATCGAAGAGATCTTACCGGTTACATTCGAAGTCAAGAAGCGGGATCGAGAGCCGACTGTCGCCATGATGATCGTGCTGGACAAGTCGGGTAGCATGGGCGGAAAGAAGATCGAACTGGCGAAGGAAGCGTCGAAGGCCGCCGTAGAGATGCTGTCGGAGTCTCATTTGGTCGGGGTGGTCGCGTTCGATAATAAGTTCTACCTTCCCGTTCGTCTCCAGGCAGCAAAGCACAAGGAGAAGATACTCCAAGCAATCGGTACTATTGCGGCCGGGGGAGAAACAAACATCTATCCCGCCCTGGAGGAAGCCTATGAGCAGCTCCGCCGCTCGAGCACTCAAATCAAGCACGTTATCCTCCTGTCGGATGGGCGTTCGTTGCCAAATGACTTCCAGAGTCTCGTACGCCGGATGACGCAGGCTCAGATAACCGTTTCTACCATTGCGCTCGGAACCGGGGCGGACCAAGAGCTGCTCCGCGACATTGCCACCTGGGGCACGGGTCGCGACTATTTCATCGAAAACGCAGATCGGGTCCCTCAGATCTTCACCCGAGAGACGGAAATAGCCACCGGCGGAGCCCTGGTCGAAGAATCCTTCCAGGTTTCGGTCATCAAACAGATCGAGGCACTCAAGGGCATCGGCTTCGAGTCTGCACCGGCCCTATGGGGCTATGTCGCCACCAGCCCAAAGGAAAAGGCTGAAGTGCTGCTCGAGTCCGGGCGTGGAGATCCAATCCTGGCTCGATGGCAACCCGGTCTGGGTAAGGCGATCATCTTTACTTCCGACCTGAAAAACCGGTGGGCGGTCGAGTGGCTTCGCTGGCCCGGATATGGCAAATTCTGGTCCCAGATTGTCCGGGATACCATGGGCAAGGGGGATTGGAGGTTCGAAAAAGGCAGAGTGCTCGATTTCCGGACCCGCGGAAAGGAAGGCCAGGCGCACCTCACGCTCCACGCTCATGCCAACGACGGCGGCGCCCTCGATCGTCTTCGTCCTCAGATTCGCGTCATCGATCCAAACCAGACCAGCGCCCTGGTCGAGCTTCCTCAAACCGGGCCCGGAGTATACGAACTGTCCCTGCCGCTGAAGCGGAACGGGGACTACGTGTTCGAGTATATCGAGGCAGAGCAAGCGGAAATCGTATCCATTCTCCCCTACAGTTATCCCGACGAGTACCGGTTTCGGGAACCCAACCGCCGTCTACTGGAGTTCCTGAGCCACGAAACTGGAGGGGTATTTCTTCCGGATCTCGAGGATGTCATCGACACGCGAGGCCGGACGCGCTCCCGACCTCTCCGTTTGTGGCCTCACCTGGTCCTGCTGGCTTTGGCACTTTACCTCGCGGACCTTTTCATCCGCCGAACTCGGCCCCGTATTCCCAGTTTTCTTCGTCCACTTCCACCCCAGCCGCGCAACGGGATGACCCGTATCTTTCCGAACTAGAATACTTAACAGACGTTCGGCGACATCAGCCATCCCGGTGCACCCGTCAGCCCGCAATCCTGGCTGCCTAGCCGAAGGAGTGTCGAAGGCGGCGCAAGGGTCGGGTCTGGGCTCCGGCCATCCGGGCTCGATGCCCGATGCTGCAAGCTTCTGGTATCCGATTCCGTGACATTTTCCGAAAAGAAGCTCAAGGGGCCGGGTCAAACGGTATCCTGGTGACTTGCGGCACAAGCACACAGGATCGACCCGTCGATTTCCTATATTGTGAATCTTTTGGGGCTGTGGTAATAGTTGGGGTACCCCAACGCGCGTCCGTGTCGAGGATGCCACCATCGATTAGCTTGAACGTACCCCCCTCTTTATTTTATCGCCGCCGTCTGAACGAGTAGCCACGTCGAGGGAATCCTATGAAGCAGCCTATTTGTCGTAGTGTCCGGCCCAACGCCCCTGGAGCAGACCTCGGGGGGAACCTGATCCATCAGACCCGCCGAGGGTCGGCTTGGGTCCTGAAAAATGTCGTACTCGTTGTCGCACTGTCCGCGGTAGCTCCGGCACTGATCGCGTATACACCCGCGGCCGGCACCCCGCTGGCAAACCGCGTCCATCCGCGCCTGCACCTCACCCCCGATAACATCCCGGCGCTAAGGGACGCCATCGGGACCCATTACCAGAGCGAATTCCAGGCATACGTCAACTGGGCCGCTAACGAACCCCAGCGAGACAAAGACAACACGATCGGCGGGGTTGACCACGACATACTGTTGGCTCAGATGATAGACCACTCTTTCATCGGCGCGCTGGGACCTGTGGCAGGTATCAACTACCCGATTTCCCTCGATGATCACATGCGACTTGCAATCGACCGACTGCTTTCACAGCTACAAGCCGGCAGCCCCTTGGCTTTCGCGGCCGCCTTGACCTATGACTGGGCCTACAATTCCATGAGTAGCGGAGAACGCTCTCAGGCCGCCAACCTCATGCTCAACCGCGAGCTGAGTCACCACGTCTTCGATGTCTCACTGGCCAATCCCGAGATGTCTACCGAGGACCTATTCAGCAGCCGTTATTATGAAGGTATGTACCCATTCTACATGGGTCTTGCGCTGTGGGGAGACGGGCTGATCGACTCGGCAGCCGACCGGGCGGTCGATACCTTTTATGGCCTAATGCTAAACCACGGGTACCTCGACGGGCAGAATTTCGTCGCCGGAAGCACCGGCGGCTGGACGGAGTGGATCGGCTATTCGAGCTGGCACCTCCGGACGCATTTTTTGTTCGTTGACGCATGGCGCACTGCAACCGGAGAGGATTATCTCTCCACCCTACAAGGAAGCTTATCCGGTAACGCAATCCGGCACTTCCCGGCGTTCCTGCAATATGCGATCGACCCACACAAGTATTACGGCAGCTTCTACACTTTCGTCGGCATGGGAGATCGCCAAACAACGGATACTTCGATCGGAACTCATCGTTCCATGCGCGAACAGCTGCTCGTTCTGCCGCGTCTCCTCGCCGAATCCGGGCTGTCTACCGAAGCCAGCTTGATGAGACATTTCAATGACCGGTGGGAGGTTCCCTGGCCGAACTACGAACGGTATGCCCTTTGGGGATTTCTCGGTGTCGCCCGGAATGTGCCGCCCATCACGCCGGAATCCTTGAACTTGCCCAAATCCCTCTGGTCCAAGAATATGGGAGGCTTTTTCGCTCGTACCGGATTCTCCAGCAGTTCAGATTCCGTCTTTACCGTAACAGACGGCCATTTCCGCTATATCGGACACGCCGGGCCTCCTGATTTTCCCGGATTCTCCCTCACGAAGTTCGGCGAGCTGGCCAACACGCAGAGCGTCTCTCACCGAGGATACGGGAATCTCAGTGATTACGTGGGCGCCAGCAAACAAAACGTCGTCACATTCGATGGAAATCATCAGCTGAGTAGTTTGAAGCACATTGAGAGTTCCTCCGATCTACTCGCCGCGGCCAACGGGCAAGGAAATTACGACCACGGTGGAATCGAGCAGGTCACCCGACGCAACGACCGCTTTTATCATGTGCGCGGCGACCGGTCCCGAGTGTTTAACTCGGGAGTTTCACACACACGGGAATACGTTTGGATGCCCGGAGAGAACCCGGCCAGCGACAGTGACTACCTGATTATCTATGATCGCACCTTTGCACCCTCCGACGCCAAGTGGGTCTATCACGTTCCGTGGCAACCCAGCGTGACGGGTCATAGTTCGACCCAAGACCTGAGGTCCGGCAGCGGACTGACCGGAAGAATCGGCACGGCTTACGAAGGCACCGATATGGTCTTGAAGGAGCTCAATGGCCTGGGCGGAGAAAGTGACAACGGCGCGACAACCGCAGGGCTTCACGGAGTGCTGTTCTGCAAGACGCTAGTGCCGCTCCAAACGCGGGTCGAAGTCACGCGAGTCGCCCAACTCGACAGTGATGTGATCAACCGGCAGGGTAATCTGGCGATGAAAGCCCACCGATGGCAGGTCGGCGTTCGATCGCAAACGACATCGTCCACCCATCAATTCCTGCACGTCTTTCAAACCGCCGACGCCAATCTCACGTCTTCGATGACCGATTCAAATGTCATCGACGCCGGCAGCACAATGGATGGGGCCTGGATCGAACGAGAGAACGGAAATCGACCGAATCATGTGGTTCTCTTTGCCAGGGAGGCCGGAGTGAACAACAACCCCTTTTCCTACTCCATCACTGGACAAGGGGTAGTACGACATGTGCTCACCGGGCTGAAACCACACACGAGTTACCAGGTTGTGTCCGGAAGCACGACCAACACGTACGCCACCGAGTCGGACGTCGAGACCTGGGACTACAAAGGGGTCGCCACGAACACGGAAACCGGGGTGCTCTACTTTGAAAGCACGATCTCCGGTACCCAAACGTTTACCGTCTCCACGGATGGCAGCGCCGCGCCACCCTCGACCCCGACGGGCCTGGTGGTCCTCCCGTAACTCTTTCCGCCGACTGCATCCCGCTAGCGCTCCTCCCCCCGCAATAACCAGGGGGGAACAATGCAATGTGATGTGCAAAAGAAAGAGACAGCGGACGGCCAGACGGCCCTACCGGCACGGATCCGCGTCCATCTTCAAAGGCGCGGCGGTCGCCACGTCACAACTCGGTCTGAGTCGGAGCTAAAAATCTGCGGTTTCCCCGGCCCACCCACGAGGAGCATCCCCCTCAAGGTTCGATACCCATTTTCAGTTCTTCACGCCGAACGACCCGGGGAACAAGAAGGAATCGATTCAGACCCGGGACGTAGGAAACAAGAATGAGAAGCTGAATGCCGACCGTGCCGAACAGCAGCATGAGCGCCGGTCTCTCAACGAAAAAGGGACGGTTGATCAGATCGACCTCTTCGCCGAGGAAAGTCTTCAGGAATCCATAGAGCAGACGCATGGCGGAGGATTTATCCCAGTTTATGCTTCGCGGTTGACCATACGTATACCGTTCATACGGGTATTTTTCGATATACGGAAATTCGGAGTATTTCGGAATCTTGTCATCGACGCCCAGCGAGACGAGGTGTTCGATTCTAGAACGCAGGATGCTCTCATCTCGCGTTAGATCGGCGAGCGAGTAGTACCCTCCCCCCCCCGGTCTTGGAAAGTACAATCCGTAAAAAGGATCCACCACCATCTGGGCATCGTTTTCAATATCGACGATCACTACGGCGTGACGTGGAATCTGGTCTTTATCGTACAGGGCAACTTTTGACGCTCTGATCCCGTGCAATCTGAGTAGTGATATGAGCAGCCTTGACCTGTCCGCACAGTCGCCACCCCGTTCCGTTATCTCTCGCGGTGGTGGTCGCAACAAATCGAGAATCGGAGACAGGAAAGCACGTGGTTCCCCGTCATTGCTTAGATTGTTCCGAATGTGATCCAATGCATTGATGGTCGTCCTACTGGCTGAGTCGTCTGCAGAGAGGAACTTCTTCGAATACCCCACTAGATACCGGTTGTCCTGCCCGTATTTCAAGACAAGCCCGATGTTGCCAATCAATAGCAACACGAAAAGGGGCATGCGCAACGAAAGAATAGATCGAACCCACGACCGACGGCCCATTGTCAATTACCTCTTTTTTTTCCGATAAACACGTCCACTCCGATATCGGTTGCTTCAAACTGGGCGACGATTGCAACAAATCGAAGCGGGACTTGGGTGGCACCCGTCCGGAAACATCGGCAGTGTGCGCCAGATTTCCGCCCAGATACTGGATCGTCTAGGTGATCCACACTCATTAGTCGCGAGTGATCCGCAGTCAAGAAACAGATCTCCGCCGCTTCAACTCCTGTGATCGGAGAAACAACTCGGCAAACCGGGAAGGGTGCGAGAGTGAATGGAATCAATGCGGGTACCGGGCACATCATTGTGCATCGGTTTTTTTCAGGACGCGCAAGGGCACGCGGATCAATCCCCAGGCCATAATCACGAAGATGATGATGGAAAGCCACCCGCCCTTCGCACTCCGGACGAATTCGAATTCGGGTTGTCCCGTGAGCGCCCACGTGATGGAGGGAACTCCGACCAGCACCAGCCCGGCAAGAGCCACACCCGTCAGTGCTTCTCCAGCGATGAATCCCGAGGCCACGAGAATCCCCGTGTTTTCGCATCGGGTCGTCTGAGCCTCGGAGGCCCCTCGTCGTTTTGCCGCGCGCCGAAGCCCCAGATTCAGAAGTCCGCCGACGAAGATGGCAAAGGTGGTATCGAAGGGGAGGTACATTCCCACCGCCATCAACATGGGAGCCGGAGCCTGGACCATGATGAGGGCCACGGCGAGAAACATCCCCATGATGATCAATCCCCAGGCCATCTCCCCTCCCACGATTCCGGTCGCCAACTGCGCCATCAGTCCCGCCTGCGGAGCCGGGAGCGCTTTGTCCCCGATCCCTATGCCTCCCTGCTCCAGGTTTCCCTCGTGCAATAGAATAATAGGAAAAATCAGCACGAACGAGACGACGATGGTGCCGATGATCTCCGCAATCTCCATCTTCCACGGGGTGCCGCCGATGAGATGTCCTACCTTGAGGTCTTGAATCATGTCTCCCGCCATCGATGTCGCGCAGCAGACAACAGCGGCCACGGCCAAAACGGCTCCCACTCCAGCGAGGCCGACAACCCCGATTCCGACCATCACCAAGGCCGAGACAATCACCGTCGAGAGCGCCAGCCCGGATATGGGCTGGTTGGTGCCGCCCACGAGCCCGACAAGCCATCCGCCGACACCGGCAAACAAGAAGCCGGTGACAGTCATGATGAGAGCGGCAATCGCCGCTCCGAGCCAACTGCCGCTAAACTGGTAGTAAATCCACGTAATAGGCACGATCAACGCACCGGTCGCTGTCAGAATCCAGCGCAGATTCAGGTCCGTTTCCAGTCGATCCCGCTCCGCGCGCCGGGCCTCGACTCTGAACGCGCCCTTGAACGCCGAGAGCATCGAGAATCTCAAACCCCACAACGTGTACAGCGAGGCGACGAGCATAGCTCCAACTGCAAGGGGACGGATCTGGTTGTACCAAATGGAATAGGTAATCTCGTCCCACGGGGCTGGCTTACCGTCGACGAGAAGCTGCTGGTCCAGACCAGGATTCAGAAACTGCGCGAGGGGAATCAAGACAAGCCAGGCAAGGACTCCTCCGGAGAAGCTGATGGAGGCAAGACGCGGTCCAATGATGTACCCCACACCCAGGAGTGCCGGTGATGCCAACGGACTGGACAGGGTCAGCCCGCCAGTATGGGCAATGCTACCCAACGAGGAGCGCGAACTGGAGAAGTGATGGATCACCGAACGAGGGAACCTCAGAACCCAGGTAACGCTTTCTCTGAAAACCGCCATTCCGTTGTGGTTCTTCAGCAGCTCGATCATGACCCCGCCGGCCAGGGCGCCGAAAACATACTTGGCGCCGCTTTCACCCTTTTGGCCGGCCCGGACAATCTCATAGCAGGCGTGGCCTTCCGGAAAGGGAAGTTGCGCGTCCACGACCAATGTGCGGCGCAAAAGAATGACGAACATCACACCCAGGAGACCGCCGACCAGTAGGATGGTGCAGGTCGCGCCATAATCGAAACGAGACCACAGGGCCTCCCCGTCCATCCGAACCATCACGAACGCCGGAACAGTGAAGATAGCGCCCGCGACCAGGGCCTCGCCGACGGAGGCGGTGGTTCTGGCGATGTTCTGCTCCAGCACGCTTCCACCCATGAACGGAAGGCGAAAGGCCGCCACGGCAATGACCGCTGCGGGGAAAGTTGCGGAAATTGTCAATCCTGCCTTGAGCCCCAAATAGGCGTTGGCAGCCCCCAGAATCACCGCCATGACAACGCCGAGAAGAATCGCTTTCAGGGCAAACTCGGGCAGAGTCGTATCGGATCCGACATAGGGGCTCGTAGGTGTTGTGTCCGAAGGACTTCTATGCTCTTTCATTCGGCTTTTTCCCGGAAATTTCCTTCTTTTATCCTCGACGCGCGGAAGAGCGGATCCGCCGACTGCATCAGTTTTTCGTTGAGACGCTCGGAAAGACGCTTGGACGATCCCCTCCCCTGCGCAAGGAACAGCCGGACGATCTCGGCAGCCCGCTCGGAGGAGTGACCGCTCAAGGTTGCGTCGAGCCACTGTTTTGGGAAAAAGATGTCCCCGGTACGTTGAATCTCCGACAGCATGATCAGACTTGGTTGGATGTACGCCTCGGCATGCCGCGCCCGGAGCGGATGGTGCAGGGACCGGAGGGCATCCACGACCCAAGGTTCGTGCGCACGCCTGGAGCGATCCCTCAGGCTCTCGAAGAATTGGTCCCGGTCCGATGCTCTGCTGGAGAGGGCTGGCATCAAAAATTTCAAGCGCTCGCGACGGTCGGGATTCCGAATCTGGGCCAGCTCGCGGGGCAGAATCTCACCGGCACCTTCCCCTCCCCGGATTGCGAGCTCGAGCGCGATGTCCGTAAAGTCCCGTTCGGACAGGGGCAATCCCGGCACTCGCTCTTCTTTTTTCCAGATTCGACGAAGCCGCGCCAGGGCCTGTTCTGAAAGGGCGATCTTTCTGAAAGCTGAGAAGAATTCTGACTTGAGGGACCTCTGATTCCCCTCGAAGGACCGCTGCCACAGGACTCGCTCCACCCTTTCCGACACTAGGCTTCGGTCCTCCTCGGACAGGAACCTCCAGTAGGTCTCGCGCAGGTAGCGCAAGGCAAGATCGATGATCAGTTCGTTCGATTCTGAACTGATATATCGCAAAGAGAGATCGAAAAATTCAACGGGTGGGATCACTCCCGCCAACATCTCCTCCCACAAAGAGATCCATGCGACGGCCCTTGTCACAAGAGAGCTCTCCCCGGGCAGGTTCTCACAAAAGTACGTGCGGGTCTCCGGATCCAACTCGAAGTAGCCGTACCCCAGCCCTCGGCCGTTCGCAACGACGTAGTCCGGTGCATCGAGACCAATGGCCCCTTCGATTGGCAGATCGAGGCTCCGAAGCTGGATGGGGAACCGCCGCTCCGGTCGATCCTCATAACCCAGGACTATCTCCAGACTTTGGTTCCAGACCCGCCCCCGCCGGCGCGGATCCTGCTGAGTGATGTGCAGGCGGCGGATCTTGCCGTCTTGGCTCTCCAGTGAGGTCTTGATCGTGGGCCTGCCTGGCTCGTCCACCCAGACCCGGCTCCAGGCTTTCAAGTCTTCTTCGGTTCGTTTGTCCAGGATGTCGATGAGATCCATCCAATCGGCGTTCCCATACTTGAAGGTCGCGAGGTACTCCCGCAGCCCGGTCCGCATCGGCTCAGCTCCAATCAGCTGCTCCAGTTGCCGCATGACGATCGGCGCTTTCTGATAGATGATCTCACCGTAAAGAGTGCCGGCCTCCCGGAGGTTGCTGAGGTCTTGCCGGATCGGGTTGGCGCCGTCTGTTCGATCTACCCGATAAGCCGGAGGGTAGTGTGCCAGTAGGAATCGCAGCTGATGATCTACGTGGGGGAAGGACGGGTGAACGATCTTGGCCGCCATGAAATTGGCGAATACTTCCTTCATCCAAACATCGTTGAACCAGTTCATGGTAACAAGGTTGCCAAACCACATATGGGCTGCCTCGTGACCGATCACGCTGGCCCGCGCCAGTCGCTGATTCTGTGTCGCCGTTTCTTCCAGCAACACACTCGTGTCCCGATAGAGAATGGCGCCGGGATGCTCCATGCCGTTGAACTGAAAGGAAGGAATCAGAACGAAATCGAACTTCCCGAAGGGGTATGGGATCCCCGTGTATTGCTCAAGCCATGAAAGCGCTTCCGCATGAAGGTCGAAGATCTCGTCTCGATTTCGGACGACTTTCTCGCGATCCGTCTCCCGATGAAACATGCGCATGCGATACTTTCCCCGCGAAGCGGATTCCACCTGGAATTGTCCAGCAACAAAAGAGAAAAGGTAGCTGGGGATTGGCGGCGTCTCATCAAAGGTCAAAGTGGCGCGCCCTCCCGCCTCGGTACGGCGCTCGAGCCGCGCATTGGAGACAGCGGTCCACGAGGCTGGTATCTCGAGAGTCAGCCTGTATCTCGCCTTGAGGTTGGGTTGATCGAAAACTGGAAAGGCGTGGCGCGCCCGGTCCGGAACGAAGAGGGTATACAGGTATTCTGAATTGCGATTCAGTGGGCTTTCGCCCGTGGCGAACGATATCTCGACCACGTTGTTGCCCTTGCGAAGGTTTGCCCGCGAAATGAAGATGTGCTCGTCGGCTACCCGGATTTTGGCTCTTGCGCCGTTGACTGTGGCAGTCCGGACGTTCGCCCTCGGCTGTGCAAAGTCGAGCACCAGCGGGTCGGCGCTTCCCGCGTCAGTGAAACTCAGCCGAAGTGTTCCGTCAATGGTTCCGCTATTTGCGTCAGGGATCGCAAAGGACAGCTCATAACGGATGCGAGCAAGATCCTGGAACCGCTGCTGGGCGAGACTCCAGGACACTCCAGGTCCGCTATCCCGGTGCAGCGGGTCCTGGCAGGCACAGAAAAGAGCGAGCACCAAGGAAGCCGTGATCGTGATGGCCAGAGATCCCGTAAGTCTTCCAAACATAAAAGAATAAAGCATATTCACCGAAGCCGTAGGACCGTGGCCCGTACGGGCACCGGTCGGGGGTGGACTCTTAGGCCCTTGTTAGCCTACAGCGATCCTCCTCGAAAAGCGAAATCGATAAGCATTTTGCACGAAAAGTTGCCGGAGATGCGCCTATTCACTCGATAAGGTGACTTCAACGACAAAAAGGTGCACGGACGTTGTACAGAGAAAATGAAGCGCTTCCTGGCACAAGACCCTCTCATTACATGATTTGGGAGAATATCGTTGAAGCTCCGAACCTCTGGGCCCGATAAATACTTGAGGGCGCGTGAGACAGGAAAATCGGTACGAGGGAACGGCGGCTTCAGGTCTGCCCCCAAGAGTATTGAGGATTCGCGATGGCGGGAAAACAGCTGAAGGTTCTACAGATCTCATCCTATCCGCCCCCCCGGGCGGGTTGGGGAATGCGCATCTATTTCTTGAAACAGACGATGGAGCGCCAGGGACAAGTCTGTGAAGTACTCAACATCGGGAAAGGTCGCTTCCTCGAGGGTCGAGACTTTGTTCCCGTTTTTGGAGCACTCGATTACACCCTGAAGGTTTTGAGGTTTCGAATTCGCGGATTCCTCGTTCATATGCACCTCAATGGAGACTCCCCAAAAGGATTCCTCCTGTCCCTGATAGCGATTCTGGTGAGCATCGCGACTTTCCGCCGACCCGTGATCACATTTCACGCAGGGCCGGCACAAAAGTATTTCCCACAGTCTCACGCTCCTTACCTGACGCCCTTGTACAAGATCTTGTTTGCACTTCCCCGTTCCATCATTTGTAACAACGCCTCGGTCCGTCGAGCCATCGCCTCCTACGGTGTGGCCGAGCGTAAGATCTTTCCGATCCAGGCATTCTCGCGACAGTACCTGACCTTCGAAAATGCCTCCTTGCCGGATGAGGCCGAGCGCTTTTTCGCCGGCCACGATCCGGTCATCTGCAGTTACGTGTTCTTCCGATCCGAGTTCTTCATCGAAGCGATGATCCGCGCTACCGCCATCGTCGTGCAGAGACGACCGGGCTTCGGACTTATCGTGATGGGGTCGGACGAGGATTCCGAGGACATTCAGGCCCTGATCAAAGATCTGAATCTCGAGCCGAATATCTACCTTGCCGGCGACCAAAGCCATGACGAATTCCTCACCATCCTGACGCGGTCGCGCGCCTACCTCAGAACGCCCGTCAAGGACGGGGTCTGTTCGTCGGTTCTGGAAGCGCTGGCTTTGAAGGTACCCGTCGTCGCGAGCGAAAATGGTTCTCGCCCGCCGAGCACGGTAACGTACGAGAATCAGAATATCGACGATATGGCCGAGAAGATACTTTACGTGCTCGACAACCATGAGTCAGTAACTCAAGCGATCATTGCTCCAGAGATCAAGGACACCATTGCTGACGAGATCCGGGTGTTGGCGGATTCCGAGACACGCTTTCGGAACGCACATGCGATCGACAATCGTGTGCCATCTTCCTGACGTGAACCCATGCTCAAGCAGATCAAGCACAAGACACCGTTAGAAATCAGCTATCGCGTTTACAAGCTCTTGTGGAGCAAATACGAAGCAGCCACGTTCGACCCGGCGCGAGAAAGCCCGGCTGGCTTTGCTGACCCATCGAGCAAGGATACATTTCTCGAAACCGCGTCCCGTCCCCAGTTCTTTTTCAACAGCGAGCGGGAACTGACCCGCACCTTGTATCGCCGGCGATTTCCGGACTCCTTGCACGCAACAGTGGAAAGGGCCAACCGATTTCTGGACCTGGAATTCAGCTTTCTGGGAGCCCAGTTTCACTACGACGAAAAAGTCGATTGGCACGCGGACCCCGCCGGCTCGAAGCGCTACGACAAGGACTTCTATCAGCAAATCGATATTTTCTCCAACGACGCAGACAAGGACATCAAGCACATCTGGGAGCTGAACCGTCATCAGTATCTCATCGAGCTCTCGAAGATCCATTTCGTCACCGGCGACTCCCGTTACAGCCGCAGAGTCGTCACGTTGATGGATGACTGGATCCAGGAGAACCCTTTCAATATGGGGGTCAACTGGACCAGCGGACTCGAAGTCGCAGTTCGTACCTACTCATGGATCTGGAGCTTTTACTATCTGCTGGATTCGGAGGAGGTGGACCGCGATTTCATCTCGAGGTTCCTGTCGTCTCTCTCTCAACATGGACAGTATCTGGAAAACCACCTCTCCTTTTACTTCAGCCCTTACAACCATCTCATCGGGGAGTGCTCGGCGCTGTTTGCCGTCGGCTACCTGTTCCCTGAGCTGAAATCCTCGAAACGCTGGGCCCGCAAGGCATGGAGGATCCTGGAGCAGCAGATAGACAAGCAGTTCTATCGAGACGGCATGTGCGTCGAACAGGCCTCCTTCTATCACTACTTCACGCTTGGCTTCTACCTCATGCCCGTGATCTTGCGTCTGCAAAACGGAGCGGAAGTCTCGTCCGATCTTTTGGCTCGCCTGGAGCGGATATTGGACTTCTCGCTCCACATGACCAAACCCGACGGAACCACGCCTTGGATCGGAGATGTGGACAACGCGCGTTCGATCTACTTCTCCAATCCGGAGCACTGGGATTTTCGTAGCAACCTGGCCCTAGGCGCTCTGCTCTTCGATTCGAGCGCGTTGAAGTTTGCGGCTGCCGGGGATTGGGAGGAGCTGTTGTGGCTCTTCGGTGCGGCAGGCTTACAGAAATATGACGAGATACCCTCTATTCCACCGAACGACATGGCGCGTTCGTTCGATGCAAGCGGCTATCTTTTTGCTCGATCCAGCTGGCATCCGGACGCAAACTACCTCTCTATCGACAACGGTCCCATCGCTGACGGCGTCTTTGCCGATGAAACTTTCTCCGCCGCCCACGGGCACGCAGACATTTTCAATTTCGAGCTTTCGTACCATGGGCACAACTTCGTCGTGGACCCTGGGTTTCACAACTACAAGGGGGGCTTTGACTGGCACACATACTTCCGGGACACCTCGGGGCACAATTGCCTCACGATCGACGGTCAAGGCCATGCCAAGCATGGAGACCTGATCTTCTGGTCGAAGGCGGCCACGCCGCGATCGATCCTACACGTCGTGCAGGATCGGTTGATCGCACATGTGGGAACTCACAATGCCTTTGAGGATCTCCCCGGATCACCAAGCCACTATCGGTCGTTTTTCTTCCTCAACCACGAGGTCTTGATCGTTGTTGACGAAGTGACAGGATCCGGGCGGCACCTGGTCGAGTCTTTCCTTCACCTGGCTCCGGATTCCTCGGACTCCGCAAGTTCTCCAGGTTCAATCGAGGAGCACTCCCACGGAATCTCCAGCCGGCATGGAGAGGTTTCCATGTACGGTTGGTTCGGCGGAGACCTGGCCCAAAGGGAGATCCGATACGGGGGGTCCGGACCGGAAGACGGCTGGATTTCACCCCTTTATCGTCACCGTCGCCCCGGGCCCGTTTACCGCCTCCACGGACACGTTCCGTTGCCCTGCAGCAGTTATATGCTATTCGCTCCCACCCGCTGCGGGCGGAATCCGTTCCTCGAAGACGAGGCCGGGCAGATAAAAGTCACCGGGGAGTCTTCTTCCTACGAGATTGCGTTTTCCCCGGATCCTCCGGGCTCTCAATCCGACGGAAGCGTGCTCGAGATCAGCTACAGCAATGAAGCGGGACATTACGCCCTCGGCCTCTCTGCTCGAGACAACAGCCGACGGCTGCAATTCTCGAGGCGCACGCAAGAGGGATCCTCTATCGTGCACGAAGAGCTCTACCGTCATGATTGACGACGGATCGATGGTGAAACAAGTCCGGGAATCGAGAAAGACAAGATGAAGATCCTCTACTACCACCGAACCCTGGCCGACGGCGCAGAAGGGATTCACATCCGCGAGATCGTGGGGTGCTTCCGAAAGCTCGGGCACGAGGTGAAGATCGTGTCGGTCTTGGGCCAGAAGAACCACGCGGCGAAAGAAGACGGAACTTGGAAATCATCGACCGTCAAGGAATGGTTGATCGCCAAGCTACGCTGGCTCCTCCCCGATTTCTTCTACGAGCTCGCCGAGATCCTTACGAATCTTCCGGCCACACGATTGATCGAGCGGAGCATCCGGGAGTTCGAACCCGACATGGTTTACGAGCGCTATTCCAACTACGGCTTCGCCGCGTCTCGGATCGCGCGGAAACGAGGCATCCCGATCGTGCTCGAAGCCAATGTGGCCTACTATCCTTACAAGATGGAGTGGGAAAAAAGCTACTTTCCTCGCGTGCTGAAGAGGGTAGAAAAGCAGACTTTTGAAACCGTCGATCACATCATCGTCGTCTCGACAACGCTGAAGAAAATTGTTCAGGAGTACGGGATTCCCGAAACCAAGATCACCGTAATGCCCAACGGCGTCAATCTCGATCATTTTCGCCCCTCCGACAACGGACATCACTCGCGGGACGAGTTGGGGATTCAGGCCCAGATTGTGCTCGGTTTCGTCGGGACCATCCGGCGCTGGCATCGAATGGACCAGTTGTTCCAAGTGCTGCACGAACTCGATCTGCCCCATTTCGACGCCAAGATGCTCGTGATCGGGGACTGTCCCTTCATGGAGGAACTCGAGCAGGAAGTTGCCGCGCTCGGAGAAAAAGACCGAATCCTCTTCGCCGGCCGGCTGCCCCACAACGAGATGCCAAAATATTTGGATGTCATCGATATCGCCATTAGCCCGTTTGCGGTCTCCTATTCCTCGCCCATGAAGATCCTGGAATATATGGCCATGGGCAAGTGTGTCATTGCGCCCGACATGGAAAACATTCGGGACATCATCAAGCCGAACCAGACCGGTCTGCTTTTCAAACCCGGTGACGCCGGTGAGCTAAAGCAGAAACTGCTCGCTTGTTTGCAGGACCCGACGCTCCGTCACCAGCTTGCCCGGGCAGGCTGTGACGACATTCGGCAAAACTACACCTGGCAGAAGAACGCAGAATGGGTTCTGAACATTTACCAGAACCTGCGACACTCCGATTCAACAGGGACCCCATAATGTGCGGAATTGCAGGAATCTACCACTTCGACCGATCGAACAAGGTCGAGATCGCCGATCTGCGGGCAATGACAGATCGTATCATCCACCGCGGCCCCGACGACGAGGGACACTTCGTTCATCAGAACGTAGGTCTCGGAATGCGCAGGTTGAGCATCATCGACGTCGACGGCGGACACCAGCCCATATTCAGCGAAGACCGCTCCAAGGTGATTGTCTTCAACGGTGAGGTGTACAACTTTATCGATCATCGAGATGCGCTGCTCCAAGAAGGTTTCCAGCTCAGTTCCCGCACCGACACGGAGGTGGTCCTGTGCCTATACCAACAGTTCGGGTTGGACTTCTTCGAGAAGCTCAACGGCATGTATGCCCTGGCCGTTTGGGACGAGACGGACCAGTCACTGGTACTGGCGCGGGATCGCATCGGAATCAAACCACTCTACTACTATCTCGACGCAGAGAAGCTGGTCTTCGCCTCTGAGATCAAATCGATCCTCGAACTCCCTACCGTAACGCGAGGGCTGGATCTGGAGGCGCTCTCAGCCTATTCTCAGCATGGGTTCACGCCTGCCCCTTACACGCTGTTTCAGGGAATCCGGAAGTTGCCTCCGGGTCACTTCTTGAGGATCCGGAACGGGAACTGCTAGCATCGGTTTCGGTAAAGGCTACGAATCGTACAACGAGCTGGACAGCGCGGGGAGCTTTGCGCGCGACTATTCAACGAGCCACCACGAGATACTCGTGGAGCCGCAGGTGGCGGACCTCTTCCCAAAACTGATCAACTATCTGGATGAACCGGTTGCGGACTCCTCGTTCATCGTCACCTACCTGGTGTCGGAGTTGGCCCGTAAGACCGTGACCGTGATCCTCTCCGGGGTTTGCGGCGACGAGCTGTTCGGCGGCTATAGGCGCTATCTCGGAGTCGAATTGAGCCGATACCTGAGGGCCCTACCCGCGTGGCTGCGTCGTAAGGTTTTGATGCCTTTGGTTGGTTCCTTCCCGGTCGATCGCAACAGCAACATCTTGAACTACTTCCGACTTGCCCGCGGGTACCTCCAGGCGAGCGACCTCCCGCTCCGAGATCAGTATCAAGGCTACACGGCGATATTCAGGCCCGAGCTGAAAGCCGAGCTTCTGGACGGAGGGGCTGGATCGGCCGACTTTTACCAGCGGTACTTCGACGAGTGTGATTCGGACGAATTGCTCGACAAGATTACATACTTCGATTTGAAGACATCCTTGCCGGATCAACTGCTGTTGCTAACCGACAAGATGTCGATGGCCACGTCACTCGAGGCTCGCGTCCCATTCTTGGATCACCGTCTGGTCGAATTCGCTGCCCGCATCCCGTCGCACCACAAGATCCATGGGATGAAACTTCGCCATATCCAAAAGAAGGCGTTCGCTAACCGGCTACCCGACTACGTCTTGAAGAAGAAGAAGAAGGGATTTGGCGCCCCCATTGGCACATGGGTGCGGAACGAACTCCGCGAAATGGTGCACGACTTGCTCAGTCCCGACTTCCTGCAGCGGCAAGGAATCTTCAGCGGCCATGTCGTCGCCCGCATGCTGCAGGATCACTACCAAAAGAAGGAAGACTACACGGATCAAATCCTGGCCCTCGTTGCGTTTCAGCTCTGGCACGAGAGCTACCTGCGGCCAGCTCCCGAACGCAGCTTCGCCGACCCCGAAGTCCTCGTTTCGAGCTAGGGACACCGTCTCCTGCTCACCGGTGTCCGTCGTGCGTCTGGCGTCGTGCGCTGTCCACTCAAGGTGAATTGCAGAAGACCAGAACCGTCCCTAAATCGATCTCCATGTTTTGCGTTGAGCCTGCAGCGTCGAGCACCGAGCGGTCAGCAGTAGACGCATGACGCCAGACGCATGCACCACCAACCCGTGTTATCATCTATTCAAGCCATGCGAATCGAGTTGCGCTCCGTGATACAGATCGTGCTGTGTCTGACGTTGGCACCGTCCGGGTTTACTGCCACCAACGCCGCGGACTGGGATCGATTCGAAAAACTTCGCGAAGAGAGTCGACTGGAACAGGCACTGGATCTGCTGGACTCCTGGACCGGCAAGCTAGTCCCAAAATAAGCGAGGTATGAGCTCGCTCGGAAAATCGTTTGCCTTTTCCGAATATCTCGTGGATTTCAGCTCCTTGTGCGTAACAGGGAAAGCAAAGAGAAACACAAGAGACAAACCTTCCATTGGTTGTCTGGATCACTTGATCTTGTTTGTCTCTGTTATGCCCTTCCTTTCGCCCGCCACTCTTGCTCCGCCGGGGGTACGGGCTCACCCGCCGGCGAGGCGCCTTCAAGTAAACCTGAGTTGCCTGATATAGTCGAACGTCGCCAAAAAGGTTTCGAGATGCTTGCTATAGGCCAATATCCTGTAAACGAGGCGACGACCGGTTCTTACAATCTGACAGGGTATTTGCACAAAGTTCACCAGGAAGCGTTTGAACTCCATCCTCAAGATATCACGACGTACTGTCGGCGCCTGCGTCACCAGGCCATACCAGGCCTTCAGATTCCACGCCAGCGATGCGATGACCATGTAGGCCCAGTTCGATACCAGACTGTCCGAAGGCATCCTCAAGGCGTTCACTCCACTCTTGAGCTGACCGATGACGTTTTCCTGGTTGCAGCGATCGTTGGCAAAAAGGACCACTTCTCCCATCGTCATCTCCCGATCGTTGGTGATGTAGAAGAAGTACCGGACCTCATCAAACAGCCGGTGCTCCCCCTTTTCGATCGTGAGGTTCTTCCGAACCACAACCATGCGATAGGTTTTCTTACAGTGTCCGGGACGATAGTCAAACTCGGCGACCTGCTCGCTCTGCAGGCGGATGTTCTTGAATTCTCTCTCCTTGATTACTTGTTCTTTGACGTTTTCCGGACGGCGCCGTTCTTCGCTCTTGACCTCATAATGAGGAGGCCGCTCGAGCGGTTTCCATTGTCTCTCCGGCAGGGCATCGGCCATCCCGACCAGGTTCGGCTTGGCGTCATAACCAAAGACAAAACCAACCCGCTCGTCCCAGCGATCGAAGTTTCTCGTCAGCGAGAAATCCGTGTCGCCCCGAAGCCAGACCTTCGTAAACACCGACGACACCAGATCGATTGCCCGGTCCATCCACTCGGCCGCTCCGTCGGAAGAGGGACGGTTGCCCGGCCGATTCATCAGATAGAGGACCTCATTCGTATTGGCCAAGGTCACGATCAACGGTGCGTAACCCCAGATCCCGTTGTAGGCAATGTCCATTCCTTCCTTGCATTCCCCCAAGGTTCCGGCGACGGTCCCGTCCACGTCGATGATGGCCTCCTTCCGGAAGGAAGCATCCTGCAACTTCCACACCTTGGTTCGGGTTTCATTGATGGTTTCCTGAAGTCCGAAGATCCAATCCTCATCGAAACGACGGAGGAAATCTCCAGCCGTCGTGGGATCCGGAATCCTCTCGGCTCCCAGTCCGTTCATGTAGGTCTCATCCTGGCGCAACCGCTCGATATCTTCGAGACAGGTTCCACCCGACAAGACGTTGTATGCGATGTTCAGTACATGATCGGATTCCCAGTAAGGAAAGTGGTACTTGAGCAAAACGATGTTTCTGTTGATATCTTTGTCCAATCCAAGCTTACACACGAGCTTGTGAATGGCTCCGATACCACCAGATCCGATGGCGCGCGTTCTCTCGGCGATCTCGTAGTAGGTGTTGGAGTCCTTGAACATAGGATCGGACCGGTCCTCAAACTGATTTCTTTCCAACCGGCGTGTAAGATTTTGCTTGTCTCGGAGGAGGATTCTGTGGTTTCTTTTATTCACCTGGAATGTGCTCCTTTCGGGATGTCTTGTAAATATATCAAACGCATTTTATCCCGTAACGGCGCACGTTCCAGGGCTTTTCTTCCTCCTCATGCAAAAAATCACGCTGGACTAAGGGCTAGTATCATCAGCGAACAGGCGCGGGAGGAAGAAACTCCGTACCGACTCGATTTCTTGTGCCGGATCGGTTGCGGTCGTGAAGCTAAAGTCCGAAGAGCTTGCAACACTTCCGTTTTCGGCTCGCGAGACAACACGAAAATGATAGGACGTCTTGGCCGAGAGGCCATCTAGAATCAACAAATGAGATGTTGTCAACTCGGCAGTCCGTGGCGAGAAGGCACCATACTCCAAGGTGGGACCAAACTCGATCTGGGAATCGGCCGTCACGTTGGTAGACCATCGGATAACCGCGCGCTGATGGGTCACGTTCGAGCTCCGCACAGCACTGATCGCGGGCGTGCTGGGGTCGGAGCCACTTACCTGGATGAGGCCATTGTTCCCCAGGACGGGTTGGACGCCTTCCCCCACTGGATCCGACGCAACGATATTCTGTACTCCGATGGTGAGTGGGCCCGGGGGAGTACCGGCAACAATGCGAAAGCGAACGTCGGCAATCCTTCCCGATGAGAGGGTATTCTGGTTCAACCCGAAGACCAGGATTCGCACACTCGAGGAGCCTGGATTTCCAGAGACGCTCTTTGCGGCCTCCACGGCTGCAGGACCTGCGCTGGCGGTGACATACGAGATACTGGACGGAAAGACGAGATCGTATTGTAGAACGCTGATGGACGGCTCCCCTGCGCTGAAGCTGACGGGTAGCGAGACTTCCGACCCCGGCGTCGCCGAGATCGTGCCCAAGGTCACACCCGGCGTCTGCGCCAAGACGGTCTGCTGGCTGACCCAGCCAGCAGACAGGAGACTGGTTGCCAGGATCAGGAGCGATGGGAAGGAGCGAGCCGATGAGCGCATTTCTCGCCTTACCTGCGCTGCCGATTTTTGTGAATGTGCTCCGGACTGTGTGGTATGTCGTTTCATGGATCTCGCACCCTTCAGAATTGTGAGCTCCCTGCGTTATCGAGGGGAAAAAGGAGGGGACAAAATCGGGGGAACGTGATCTGTTGCTGGAGGGGATCGGCCCCAGGGGTTCGCGGCAATGCGGACTCTTGGGCCTACACGCTCTTTATCGGCGTGGGTCAACCGATCTCATGTGGGCGCCGGTCACAAAGGGCCCAGATTGCACGCTGCTCCGCCCGGCCGCAGGCTGCGAAGCAGGATCTTGTGTGATGGGTTGATCAACCGGTTGGCCGCTGTATCCCGAAATGTGTGCGGCGTGACACAGTTGTGTGCCCGAGCACACACTTTGGATTGGGCCCAACCCTGCTCCACACGGCAACTACAGTGTTTGCAGTACCGTCGCAGTTGGAATGGGACTTGCAGTAGCAATGGGCAGGCAGCGATGAGCAGAGCGACTAGTAAATGTGGATTCACCAGTAGCGAGCCCGAGCTCGGAAGCTCGGGGAACCCCCCTACGCCGGCAGCCTTGATTGGCACTTCGCCAGGAGATGTTGTTCATTCTTTGGATGGATCTGCCGATAAACTTGACGAAGATTCTTCGCGCCCACTGCTGGGGCGCAGAGATCCACGCCTAAAGCCGGCCAGACTTCTTTCACGAGACTGGCTCGAGCAAAAACTGAGCAGCAGTCCCGGCCCATGGAGGACATATGGAGTTGTTGAAAACGGTCATGCAACTGGGAGCCGTGAGCATTGTATCTTTCCTGGTTGCGCTCTTGTTGGCGTGGTGGATTCTAAAGGGGCTGTTTCGAGTTCTGAGCAACGAGCTCGCTTCGAAATCCCTCCCTCCCTCCCTCCCGACGGCGATTTCGGCCCAGGTGCCAATCCGCCTGGATCGGTAGGCCCCCGAAAAACGGTTATTCTCGAACGAATTCTGAGCTGGCCGCCGGTCAGTCGATGGTGGGAGGTCTCGCTATGGCCGCGACGAGGCCTCTCGCCGGCGGCTTTCGATCAATGCGGCCAAGCTCCGCGCCCAGTTCTAGAAACACTTCTCGCCCCCCCTACACTTTCGCCATGTCGTGTCGTTCGAGTCGGAGTAACCCCAATGTGCTATCATTGCTGGCAAGGGACCATCTGGCTTGGATGAAGATTTCGAGTGACCTGTTGAAACTTTCTCGATGCCGCTCCAACCGTCGCGGGAGTGCAATCACTGCCCTGGCGGCGGTCTTGCTGTTCGTTTTCCCCGTTTGGGCTGCTGATCGATCCTTGGAAGAAGGCGCCGTTGCATTCGCTCGAGAAGTTCTCGAGCACGTGGATCCAAAACTGCCGTCATGGCTGAGCGTACGGAATGGTTCGTCTGTGCCGGGTTATCAGTGGGCTCGCCTTCGGGACATTCTGCTCCGCGAGCTACGCAAGAGTCCTCAGGCGTGGCGCGCGGGTGATTCCGCGCCTCAGAAGATCGAGATCACGTTCTCGGAGAACGTCAGCCACTTTCTTTGGATCGTAGAAATCAGTCGAGGAGAGGATCGAGACGTCGTAATGTCGGCCGTGGACCGGTCGAAACAAGACGACAACTCCACCCCAGAGTTCCCCAGCCAAATCGAGGTGCGGAGGGTTTTTCGACAAACGGCGCCGATTCTGGATCTCGCTCTCGTGGACGACATACTCTTTGTTTTGGACCCGGCAGGAGTGTCCAGCTATCGCAGGTCCGACCTGGCGTGGCAAATTGCCGGCTCTCTGGTTCTCTCCGATGCTTCTGGCACGGGACCGTTGCCCCGGGATCCTCGTGGCCGGCTCTGGATGCAGCGCAACTCCCCCAGCCATGCCTTTCGCGCGTATCTCCCTGGCTTCACATGTGCCGGCGCGTTTTCACCGCCACGGGTTCAGTGTATGAAAGAAGATGAAATGTGGCCCGTCGAGTTGGGTTGGGCATCTTTCAACGGGCGGCGAAACTATTTCGATGGACAGATTCAAACCAGCGGCGGCGACAGCGGACGAGTCCCTTCCTTTTTTTCCATGGCAAAGGTACAAGTTCGAGCCGGCGCTCTATGGATGTTTGCCGGACTGGATGGCAACACCTACTTATACGATGGCGCGCTGCGGGCCCGGGGAACGATCGAGTTCTGGAGCTCCGATCTTGCGGCGATTACAAGCGACTGTGGCAGGAATTCGCAGGTCTTGTCGGTGCAGAGGGTAGATGCCGACGGGGTTAGCATGGTTCAAGCATTCGAGCTTACAAACCGACAGCCGGTTGCTGCGAGTTCGGCGGTCGAGATCTCAGGATCGATCACGGCTTTCCGACCTCTCGTTGCTCAAGCGGGCGTATTGGCCGTCGCGAGCCAGGCCGGGCCGAGACACTATGCCGCATATCTTCTTTCACTCACTTGCCAGCCTTAGTCTAGTCGTTTTTCCCTTGACCGAAGATACCGGCGGGCGGCCCAGCTACGGAGGAACGCTTCGGGTGAAGGTCTCGACGGCGGTTTCTTCGTTAGAACCCAGGGACTGGGGACGAGAAACGCTGGCTTCGTCGGACGTTCAGCGGCTCGCCGGCCTTTTTGCTGAGACCTTGGTAGGCCTCGACGAATCGGGGCGACTGAGGCCGATCCTGGCAATCTCGTGGGAGGCAAACGCTCCGCGAACAGTCTGGACCCTTCGGCTCCGCCCCGGTGTGCAATTTCACGATGGATCCCCGTTGACGGCAGCCGCTGTCGCCCGGTCTCTTGGCCGCTCCGAGGGTTTGTGGCAAGTGACGGTATCGGGAGATTCCGTCGTGATCCGGACGCAGGGAGCTTCACCCGATTTGCCCATGAGTCTGACTCGCCTACATCACGCGATCACGTTCCGAGCCCAGGGAGGTAGTACGGTTGCGACCGGACCATTCCGGGTTTTACACTGGGAGCCCGGCACTCGAGCGGCTTTCTCCGCCCATAAGGCCCACTGGGCCGGTCGCCCGTTCCTGGACGCAATCCTGGTCGAGTTTGCCCGGCCGCATCCAGATCAGTGGATCGATATTCAGGTCGGGGCCAGTGACATGATTGAGATCCCACCGCCAAAGGTAAGGGCGGCCCAGGAGCGCGGCTTCGCGATTTGGTCCTCCGCTCCAACGGAATTGTTCGCCCTGGTTTTCAACCCCCAAGAGGGCTTGGCTTCATCGGCCATCATCCGGGAAGCCGTCGCCCTCTCGGTCGATCGCAGCACCATGCACTCGGTGTTGTTGCAGAAACAGGGTAAAGTGACGGCGAGTTTGCTTCCGGGGTGGTTGAGCGGGTACGCCTTCTTGTTTGACACCGCGCGTGATTTGGAGCGCGCACGGCAGCTCGGGGCGGGCACGTCCAAGCGCACCCCCCTGCGATTACTCTTTGAAGAGACCCAACCGATCGCGAAGGTGCTGGCCGAAAGGATTGCCGTCGATGCCAGAGAGGCTGGCCTGGAGATGACGGCCTTCGGTGAACCTGCTCGCGCGAGTCCTTCCCACTGGAATCTCCGAGTCGTAAGGCTACCGGTCCGGCTGTTGGACGTCCGGCAAGCGTTTCTGCATCTGGGTCAATGGCTCCGCCTGCCAATTTTGCCGATTCCGTCGGATCCTGCGGCGCTATACCTGAAAGAGAAGAGCCTTCTGGAGGACTTCGGCGTTATACCCCTGTTTCATGTGCCGCAATTCTACGCGCTCCGTCCAGGAATCCAGAGTTGGTTGGGGCCCGGTCTCGGCAAGACGGGTCGATGGCATTTCGAACGCGTCTGGATCGAAGAACAACCATGACCTTCCGAGTACGGTTGCTCCTACTGGTGTCGCTGACGGTCCTTGCAACGGTGGTGCTCGTGACTTCCATGGTTGCAGCGGCCGCGCGCCGGGCGTTCGAGACCCTCGCGGATACGCAGACCCAGGCTCTGATTGCACAGTTCCAACGCGAGTACGTCCGGCAAGGCAAGGAGATCGTGCGACAGATCGGGCGCATTGCTCGTGCGGACGAGATCCTGAAAGTGGCCATCGAACTGAGTCAGCCTGAACCGGACTATTCCCGCTATGTGAACACGGCCGGGGACCTTGCCCAGGCATACGGTTTGGATTTTCTGGAGTTGGTGAGCGGCGAGGGTGTTCTGGTGTCGTCGGCTCACTGGCCGGCCCGATTTGGCTACAATGTGCAATGGGCCCTCAGCGGCGAAACGGATCAGCGCGAGGCTTTCCTGAAACGTGAGGAGCTACCCGACCGGGACACTGTGGCGCTTGTCGCGGTCCAGGCCATCGATGTGGGCAGCCAGCGCGTTTACCTCAGCGGTGGGCAACAACTAGACCGGGAGTTCTTGGCTTCTCTCGTTCTCCCCAAAGGGATGAGAGTTTTTCTCTATCCCCATCTCGATCCAACCCACACTGCCATGGCACTGATCGGTTCCGAGGGAACGGTCCAGCTGGAGGCCCTTGCTCGCATCGTACGGAAAGTCGTAGCGGAAAAGAAGTCCACAACCAAGATCTTGCCGAGTGCCGAGACGGTGCATGCGATGCCGCTGGAAGGAACGCAGGATAGCCTGATGGGAGTTCTACTGGTCACGAGCTCTCGGGGAGAGCTCCTGGACTTGGTGAACAGAATCTACTTGGCGGGTTTCTTGATGGGCGGATTCGGCATTCTGTTCGGGATCGTAATGACCCTATGGGTTGCCGCGAAGGTAACCCGACCGGTCGAGGAGCTCGCGCGAGGCGCCAACGCGGTGGCCTCCGGAAACTGGGATGTGCGGGTTGACGCCCGATCTCAGGATGAGCTCGGACAGCTCGCTTCTGCATTCAATTTGATGACGCGGAGGCTTCGGAATCAGCAGGAACGATTGATCCAGGCCGAACGTGTGGCAGCGTGGAGAGAGCTTGCCCGACGCTTGGCTCACGAGCTGAAGAATCCGTTGTTTCCTCTTCAGATTACGATCGAGAACATGAAGCGGGCTCACCGGCAAGCACCGGAGCAGTTCGAGGAGATCTTTCGCGAGAGCACGTCGACGCTGCTCATCGAGCTCGAAAAGTTGAAGAAGATCATCTCCCGCTTCAGCGACTTCGCTCGAATGCCGTCGCCGCAGACCGAGCCGGTGCAACTCAACGAGGTCGTTCGCCGGGCCGTCGATCTCTTCAAGGCGCGCTTCGGGTCTTCAGGGGATGCTCCGATCGAGGCCGATATCCGTCTAGATCCCGGGTTGGAGACGATTCAGGCCGATTCTGACCAGCTCGGAGGCGCGCTGCAGAATCTGATGTTGAATGCAGTGGATGCAATGCCGTCCGGAGGCACTCTGAGTGTTCGGACCTTCGCTCGAGGTGCTTCCGTGGGGCTGGACGTCTCGGACACTGGAGACGGGTTGACAGAGGAGGAATGCGAGCGGTTGTTTACACCTTATTACACGACCCGAGAACATGGAACGGGGCTCGGTCTAGCGATAGTACAGTCTGTGGTTAGTGATCACCATGGGAAGATCACGGTTCGAAGCAAGAAGGGCGAAGGAACCACTTTTCGTCTCCTCTTTCCAACGATGGGCGCCGGACCGGCGCCGGCCGCTCGGTCAGCAGCCGCCGAACCGGGCACGGCGCGGAGGGGTTGAGCTCGTCTTGCATTACTGATCGGGGTACCGCTATTGATGAGCCGATTGCTCATTGTCGATGATGATGCCAACACCCTTTCCTCGCTCGCAAGGGCGTTTCGTCTCGAGGGGTACGATGCAACGGTTTGCGATAATGCAAACCGTGCAATCCAGCTGATGCAAGAGCAACCCTTCGATGTGGTCCTTTCCGATGTGGTGATGCCGGGAAAGGACGGCTTGTCGCTCCTGGAAGATATGCGGGCACTCGGGTTGAGCACGCCGGTGATCATGATTTCGGGCCAGGCCAACGTCGAGATGGCCGTGAGCGCTACGAAGCTTGGTGCCGTGGACTTTCTGGAAAAGCCAATCTCTTCGGAAAAGCTGCTGATCACTGTCCAGAACGTGCGTAGACTCACAGACCTCGAGGCGGAAAACAGAGATCTGCGACGTCTGGTTGGGAGACACGAGATCGTGTGGGAAAGCGACCAGATGCGCCACGTCATGGAGCAGGTCGAGAAGGTCGGGGCGAGCGAGTCCCGAGTTTGCATCCTTGGCGAAACGGGCACCGGAAAAGAGCTGATTGCTCGAGCGCTGCATGATGCGAGTCCGAGGAGAAAAGGACCGTTTGTCACAGTGAACTGCGCGGCCGTGCCGACGGATTTGATCGAATCCGAGCTTTTCGGGCACGAAAAGGGTGCGTTCACGGGAGCAAACTCGCGGCAAATCGGGAAATTCGAGCGTGCAGACGGAGGAACCTTGCTCTTGGACGAAATCGGGGACATGCCGGCGACGATGCAGGCGAAACTTTTGAGAGTCTTGGAAGCGGGGGAAATCGAACGCGTTGGCGGAGGGAAGCCGATAACCGTCGACGCGCGCGTGATCGTGGCAACCCACCGAAACCTCGAACACTTGATTCGCGACGGCCAGTTTCGCCAGGATCTCTTTCATCGGATCTATGTTTTTCCGATTTTGATCCCGCCCTTGAGGAAGCGTCCACGCGACATTGCTTTGCTGATCGGGCACTTTATTTCGCTGTTTGCCGACCAGAACGGCTGGAAGCCGCAGACACTGACCCCGGAAGCGCTGGAGAGATTGGAGGCGTATGCCTGGCCCGGAAACGTACGCGAGTTACGAAATGTCGTCGAGCGCGGCTAATGCTGCTGAGCGAATTCGAGATTGGTTTGCAGGCCGTCGACTCCGCGCTTCCTGATTCCGATCAGGCGAGAGAGACCCCCTCGGGGACTCTAGCAGAACGGATTACGAGTTTTGAACGAACCGTGATCACCGTAGAGCTCCAGCGCCATCAGTGCAGAATGACAGAAGTGGCCAGGGTTCTCGGGCTGGAGCGGAGTCACCTTTACAAGAAGTGTCATATCCTTGGAATTGACCTCCAGGCGATACGCCAACGTAGAGGATAAATAACATTAAAATGAAGACTTACCAGTAATTAGCCTCGGTTGGGTTTTTGATCTTGAAATTGTATTTCAATTTATGCTAATGTTTGAATTACCGGGGGACGATAGTAGGTATCGATACCCGGAAGGGTCGCGCTGGCGCCCCAGAATTAAAAACGGTTCCACGAGAAGTAGAAATGATTGTCTGTCAGTGCACAGGAACTCGCGACTCCGAGATCCGAAAAATGGTGCGAGAGGGAAAGGGAGAGCTGCGCCAGATTGCTCGAGAATGTGCCGCCGGGACCGAATGCGGTGGATGTCGAGCGACGATTCATCAGATCCTTTTGGAAGAACAGCCACGGCCGAGGCCAGGCCGCATCCGTTTTCGCCTGTGGCCTGTCCGTGATCTGATTCCCAACCCCTCCCAGCAGTAATTTGCCGAGCTATTCGCAAAATCATCACCTAACCCTCGCTCATTCCTTTCAAATTGCGCATCGGGTTTCGCAACCCCAGCAGTGAATTGCCGGGCTCTTTGCGATTGCCCCGCTGGGACATCCTGTATCGCCTTGCGACTTTCGTTCACTGGGCTTAATATACGGGAATCTTTTTTTGGAGGCACTGCATGCGTGGAGACAAGAAGGTCATCGAGATTCTGAACGGCGTCCTTACGAACGAGCTGACTGCAATCAACCAATACTTTATTCACTCGAGGATGTGCGCCAATTGGGGATATGAAAAGCTGGCCGCGAGGAAGCGGCAGGATGCACTCGAGGAGATGAAGGATGCGGACGAGATTATCCAGAGAATCCTTTACCTCGATGGTTTGCCCAACATGCAACGGCTCAATCCGGTGCGCGTGGGAGAGGACCCGGTCGAGCAGCACCGATTGGACCTCGACCTCGAGAGCGGTGCAATCGAATTGCTCAATCGTGGCGTCGGTCTGTGTCGTGACCAGAAGGACAATGGCAGCCGGGAACTCCTGGAACGAATTCTCAAGGGTGAGGAAGAAAGTGCGGATTGGATCGAGGGCCAGCTTCACATTGTCGAGGAAGTAGGCAAGGAGCGGTACCTATCGGAGCAGATGCACGGTTGACTGTTGCCAGGATGAGCCTTCCAACAGTCCGTTCCGCCAACGCCCTGGAGCAGCGAGGGTTTGCCAAGGCGCAGAGAGACCATGGCCCGGCAGGCGCCGGTGTCTGCAAGGTGAAGTCGACCGGGCGGCGCGATCCATGAGCCTTGTTCAGCTCCATCCGGTGCCGCAGTCCAGCGGACTTGCGGCGAGCCGTTACCTGCGCGTCCCGCACGCGCAAATCCGCCGGATCGAAAGGGAGATTTTTTTTGCTCCTTTTGTTTCCGATTGCCTCAGCCACCAATGCCGATGCAGCGATGGCAGCCAGCAAGTGAACCTGGATGCCTGCTGTCAGTACGGTGTGGACGTCGATCTGTTCGAGCGCGACCGGATCCTTCTCCACTCGGACGAGATCCGTCCGATCCTGGATGCCACCTTCCAGGATCCCAAGCTGTGGTTTGACGATTCCGAACCCGAAGAGGACGATCTTTTCCCGTCGGGAGTGGTTGTCCGCACCGCGGTTGCCGGCGACGAAGAGTCGAGCGGCTGTGTGTTTCTTCAACACGATCAACGCGGATGCGCGCTCCACCTTGCCGCCGTCCAGCACGGTTGGGATCCGGGATGGATCAAGCCGGTCGTATGCACTCTGTACCCGTTGAGTTTCGATAGCGAAGGGATCTGCCTCTCGGACGATTTCCGGAGCTATTCCTGTGCGTACGGGACAGAGCCCAAGTCCGTGTATCAGGTCATGCGCCAAACCATTGCGGCCGTCTTCGGCGCGGAAGTCGCGAAGCTCCTCGACGATCTCGAGGCCGAACTCGTCCCTGATCCGATTTCGTGTGTCTCTTGAGTGGTCCGATCGATTGGTTCCGCCCGCATCTAGGCGCTGGGTTGATCGGATTGCGGTCGAGATTCGAGATCCGCTGGAAGCAAGATTGTGAACACGGTGCCTTCGCCCGCCGCGCTCTTAACCTGAAGATCACCGTGATGCTTCTGGATAATGTTGTAACTTGTGAACAGTCCCGTTCTCATACGCACACGAGCGGATGATTCCGTAAAGCCGGGTTCGAACAGCTGGGCAAGCTTTTCGTCCGGGATACCCTTGCCCGTATCGGCGATGGTAACCACAATGTGACCGTTGTTCACGGCAGTCCCCACCGTGATTGTTCCGTCTTCGCCGGTCGCCTCAGCAGCATTGAGAAGCAGGTTCATGAACACCTGATTCAACTCTCCGGAGTAGGAGTAGATCTCGGGAATGGCCCCTAATCTCCTCTGGACCGTGGTTCCCTTTTTAAACTGGTGACCCAACAGGGTGAGAATGCTGGCGAGGTCGTCGTTGATGTTTGTTTTCGTGAGTGCCGCCTGGTCCAGACGCACAAACTTCTTCAGACTGTAGAGTATTTCCTGGACGCGGCCGGTTGCATCGCTCATCGTGCCGTGGTTTTGCTCTAGTATCTCGATGGCCGTGTTCAGCAAGTCCTCATCGAGCTTGTCCCCCTGGCAAGCGGACCGCAATAGATCGACGACGCGCGCGATGCCGCGGGTATAGATATCCGATGAGCTCCGGATCGCGCCGATGGGAGTGTTGATCTCATGTACGATTCCCGCGACGAGATTTCCTAGAGCAGCCATCTTGCCGGCATGAATCAGCTGGGCCTGGGCCGCATTCAACTGCCGTACAGTTTTCTGCAGGGTATTGTTCTTTTCCCTCAGCTCCACGTTCTTGAGGCGGACGATTTCTGCTTCCTTCTGGGAGGCTTCGATCTGGTAGGCGGCCTCGAGCGTCCGGATACGTCGGTCGGCCTTCTCATGAAACACCTCTTCCTCGAGATTGTGGAACAGCTCGTAGTGCTCGAGCGCCCGCTCGAGCTGTCCTGACTGTTTGAATGCTACCGACATCATTCGGTGAGCACGGCACATCTTTGGCTTGGCCCGGATCTTCTCGGACAGAACAAGCGCCCTCGACACGATATCCTGGGCCTCCTTGTATCTCTGCTGCTTCAGGAAGATGTCGCCGATGTCCATCAGCGAGGTCGTTTCCCCTGGCGAGTAGGCAATTTCCTCTCGGATGGCCAAGCTTGCTTCGAGATACTTCAACGCTTCTTCATATTGGCCAAGACTCTGATATATGCCTCCGATATCGTTCAACGACCGGGATTCTCCCAATTTGTTTCCTGCGGCCTGGTGAATTTGAAGACTGGTGTTCTGGCATTCCAGAGCCCTTTGGTGATTGTTCATCTGCAGGTAGGCGTTGCCGATTCCAGTGAGTGCCCGCCCGATACCGATCTCGTTTTGAACCTTTCGAAACAGGTCGTGAGCTTGCTCGAAGTACTGCTGAGACTCGCGATAGTTATTGAGGTCATAGTAAAACCCTCCCAATGCATTGAACGCCCACGCTTGGCCTTCTTCTTTTTGGATCTCCCGGTAGAGCTCGAGTGCTTTCAATCCGGAATCCAGGCCCTTCTGAAAATCGCCGAAGCCCCAGCGGAGGTAAGCGAGCGCAAGGTACACGCTGGCCAGTCCCTCACGGTCGGCGTGCGCTTCAAACCACGCCAACGCCTTAGATTGATAGTGGAGCGCTTGCTCGACGTCGGACCGGAAATACAAGTCCAGCCCCACGTTGCGCCAGGCAAAAGCCAACCCTCTGTCGTAGCTGATCCGCTCGGCAAGCTCCAGACCTTCTTGGGTCAATTTCCTCGCCCGCTCCGGGTCGGTGATCCAGATTTCCCAGGCGAATTCGTTGAGCGTGTCGGCTCTTTCCTTTGTATCGGGAAGGCTCTCTCGAAGTTTATCTTCCAGCTCATTCATTCGGGAATGGAAAGACAGCCTGCCGCCGTCGGTCAGGCTAACCTCGTCCGGCAGATGAGGGTTTTTGTTCTCCATATTCAGGTCCGTCCCGTGCATCGAGGTTGAGTGACGAATGGCTCGATTCTCTAAAGAATAGAGGGTAAAGATGACATGATCAATGGTTTTGCCGTTTCCAGCACGGTGGGTTCGCACCGACTGGCGCGAGGGTCTGCGGTGGGGGGGGACGGCGGCTCTGATGACAAACAGCCTGCAAGCCCTTTTTTCCGCGGCCCGTTTGGTGTACATTCTTAGACCTTTAATTGGAGTGTGCCTCGCCTGACTCTCGCAGATCGTGGAACCCGGAGCTTGATGTGACGTATCTACCGGGTTGTGAAATTTGCCGGGTGCGGATGGATCTGGGCCCATGGGGCGCCGAGCGACTGAGCAATGCGGCGAACCCTGGTGCTCTGCCAGTGGCGCGGATCTCCTACTATTGATCAAGTGTCGTTTCGTTTGTTGTTGCGGGAACGGCCCTCTTTCGTTTGGGTTCGACTATGACAGATTCGCCACGCGTGATGATCGAAGCCCGCGGATTGAGCAAGTATTACGGCTCATTCGTGGCCATCGAGGAAATTTCTTTTTCCATCCCTGAGGGACAGATCGTCGCCTTTCTCGGCCCCAATGGGGCAGGTAAATCGACGACCATGAGGATTCTCACCGGATTTTTGGCTGCGAGCCGGGGCAAGGCGGAGATTGCCGGCTTGGACGTTCACCGGGACCGGATCGAGGCCTCGAAGCGACTTGGATATCTTCCGGAAAATGGACCTCTCTATTTGGATATGACACCGTCGGAGCTTCTGGATTTCTTCGGTGAAGCGCGGGGCCTGGGTGAGGAGACGCTCCGTTCTCGCATGTCTTGGGTTACCGAGCATTGCGCGATTCAAGAGGTGCTGGACAAGCCTGTCGGTAAGCTATCGCGGGGATATCGCCAGCGTGTCGGTCTGGCGCAGGCGCTTCTTCACGATCCAGAGGTTCTCGTAATGGACGAACCTACGGCTGGATTGGACCCAAACCAGATTCGTGAGTTCCGAACGAACATACAGGAATTGGGCAAGACCAAGACGATCTTGATCTCAACCCACATTCTCCAAGAAGTGAATGCGGTAGCCGACCGGGTCCTTTTTGTGAATGAAGGACGTTTGATATTCGATGGAACACCCGCCGAGCTTCAACAGGAAGGTTCGCTGGAGGAGCCGTTCTATCGCATGACAAACTACGGTCGAGCCTCGGCTTCTCAGCCCGGGGGAACGTCTGACCACCAAACATCGGGAGCGGAGTCATGATATCGCTGAATATCAATTTCGGATTCGTCTGGGCTCTGGTGAAGCGTGACCTCCGCCGGTACTTCACCAACCCCACAGGCTACGTTTTCATCACGCTCTTCATTTTCTTGAGTGCCGTGGCGGCTTTCTGGCCGGATCGTTTCTTCATGAACAATCTGGCCAATCTAGACCAGCTGAACGCCCTCTTCCCGTACCTGCTGGTGTTTTTTGTGCCCGCGTTGACGATGGCCGTGTGGTCGACGGAAAAGGAACAGGCGACGGACGAGCTCTTGCTGACGATGCCCGCCACGAGCCTGGAGGTCGTGCTGGGTAAGTTCATCGCCACGCTGGGCATCTACAGTGCCTCCCTCCTCCTTTCAATGAGCCATATCCTGGTGCTTTTTTGGCTGGGTAGCCCGGACCTGGGCGTGATGTTCAGCAACTACGTCGGCTACTGGTTTATTGGGGCCGCAATGATCGCCATCGGGATGGTGGCTTCTTTATTGACGGCCAATACGGCCATTGCATTTATTTTAGGAGCGTTGTTCTGCGGCTTTCTCGCCTTCATCGATAGTGTGGGCACGCTGATCAGCCCAGGTTTTGGGGAGATGTTGGAGCCCTTGGGGGTGGTCGGCCATTTCGGGGATTTTTCTCGGGGAATCTTGAGCGTCTCGGGCATACTCTATTTCATCTCCGCTACCGGCCTGATGCTGTATGTCAACGTTCTGATGGTTCAACGGCGCCACTGGCCCAAGGATGCGGAAGGCTATCCAATGTGGGCGCATCAAGCGGTCCGGGTGGTTGCCCTCGTCGTGGCCGTTGTCAGTTTCAACGCAATCGTTGGAAGAGCCAGCCTGAGGCTCGATGTGACGGCGGAGCAATTACACAAACTCAGTCCTGAGACGTATGCTCTGATCAATCAGATATCGGAGGATCGCCCCGTCTTCGTCCAGGCTTTCGTCAGTCCGGATGTGCCGGAACCGCTGGTTCAGACGCGTGCCAATCTCCTCAGTACACTGAGTGAGTTCGACGCGATCGGCGGGTCCAAGGTCCAGGTGCTCGTCGAAGAAGCAGAGCCGTATACGGAAGCGGCGCGAGATGCGAGGGAGAAGTTCGGGATTGTCCCAAGGGAGATCCCGAATCTCGGCAGTGCCCGGAGCGGCTTCTCGACGGTTTTTCTTGGAGTAGCTTTTACCTGCGGGGCCGAGGAACAGGTCATTCCGTTCATGGATCGGGGACTCTCGTCGGAGTACGAACTGGCGCGGAGCATACGGGTAGTCGCCAGAACCGACCGTAAGAGGATCGGAGTCCTCGATACGGAAGCCAAGATATTTGGCGGCATGGACTTTCAGACCTTTCGGAGCACGCCCGCGTGGCCCGTGGTGGAGGAGCTCAAAAAGCAATACGAGGTGCAGCAGGTCCCTCCCACCGCCAGGTACCCCGAGGACCTGGATGGACTGCTGGTGGCGTTGCCGTCGTCTTTGTCACAGGAAGAGATGGATTATCTGTTGGAGTACGCGTCTTCGGGCAAGCCCACACTCCTGTTGGTGGATCCATTGCCTCTGGTGAATATCGGGCTGGCGCCTTTGGAGCGTTCCGGCGCAAACCAGAATCCTTTCACGAGGAACCAAGGTCCGCCCCCGAAAGAAAAAGGCGACGTTCAGCGGTTGCTGACAGAGCTCGGGGTTGCGTGGGACACATCCCAGATTATTTGGGACAGCTACAATCCGCATCCGGATTTGGCGCATCTCCCTCCGGAGGTCGTCTTCGTGGGCGAGGGAAACAAGAACGACGAGGCGTTCACGAAGGACCACAAAGCGAGTTCCGAGCTTCAGGAACTGGTACTGATGTATCCGGGGACCCTGGACAAGGCAGCGGGGAGCAAGTACCGGTTCGACCCGTTGCTGCGGTCGGGAGCGAATTCGGGACGCTTCAGCTTCTACCAGCTGGTCCAAAGAAACTTCTTCGGAGTGCAGCTCAACCAGAATCTTGCACATCGTCCCGACGGTGCCGACTACGTGTTGGCGGCGCACATTCATGGCGGGAGCGGTGCTGCCGACGGCGATGACGCGGAAGGAGGCAGCGCAACCGATCCGGCCGGCGGTGCGCAAGATGCTTCCGATGATGCTTCCAAGAACGAGGAGACAGTCGCCGGGGATGATTCTTCTGCCCCGGAGCACGGAGAGCACGGGGTCAATTTGATCGTGGTCGCCGATTTGGACTTCATCTCCCAGCAGTTCTTCGAGATCCGCGAGCGAGGACCGGAGAACCTAAATTTCGACAACGTGACCTTTTTTCTGAATTGCATGGACGTGCTGATAGGAGACGAGTCGTTCATCTCTCTCCGGAACAAGCGCATCAAGCATCGAACCCTGGAGCGAGTGGAGAGCCAGACGCAGGAGTTCATCGAGCAGCGCGTAGAGGAGGAGAAGCAGGCAGAAGATGAGGCGGAAAAGGCTCTGTCTGAAGCGCAGGGACGTCTGGATGAGAAGGTCAACGAGGTTCGCCAACGCCCGGACCTCGATGCGCAGACCAAGCAAATCATGGCGCGGAACCTGCAGGAGGCGGAAAACCGGAAGTTCGAGGTGCTCAAGGCTAATATCGAGTCGCAGAAGCAGGCTAAAACCAATAGCTCCAAGGAAGACATGGAGGCTCAGATCCGGCGGATTCAAAGCAATATCAAGACATTTGCGGTCTTGCTGCCGCCTATTCCGGTGTTTGTCCTGGGGGTCATGATCTTTGTCCGCAGGCAGCGACGGGAGCAAGAAGGCTCCACCGCTGCACGGAGACTGAGGGCTTAAACGATGAGTGAGACGCGCGTTACAGCGATCTATGGAGGAGCGGCGCTCGTGCTGCTCTTGTTTGCGTTTTTAGCAGCCCCGAGGACGGTAACTCCCGAAGAATTCGTAGATCGGGGCGAAGCCTTCTTCCCGGAATTTGATGACCCCAACAAAGCGACGACGTTGGAGGTGATCGAATTCGACGAGGAGACTGCCTCCGCGAAGCCGTTCAAGGTGACGTTCAAAGAGGGGCTGTGGACGATCCCTTCGCACCATGACTATCCGGCCGACGGTAGGGACCGTTTGGCCAAGACGGCAGCCGGGGTGATTGGAATCAACAAGGACGACTATCGATCCAACAACGTGTCCGATCACGAAGCATTTGGAGTCATCGATCCCCTGGACGAAGCGGTGACCAGTCTCCAGGGACGCGGGAAACGGGTGACCATCAAGGATGAAGGCGAGAACGTCCTGGCCGATTTCATTGTAGGAAAACAGGTAGAGGATCGAGCAAAATTCCGCTTCGTTCGGATTCCAGGACAGAAGCGTGTCTATGCTGCGCGTGTCGATCTGGATCTGTCCACGAAGTTTGCCGACTGGATCGAGGCCGATCTGCTCGAGGTGGAAAAGTCCTCTATTCTCGGCGCTACGTTAAAGGACTACACGATCAACGAGCGAACCGGATTCGTCAATCAGCGAGACACGCTCGTACTGAGTAAGCAGGACGATGACTGGAAGGCGAATCGGATGAGCGCCAGTCAAGAGGTCGATAGCACCAAGATGACCGATCTGCTCGGTGCCGTCGACGACTTGAAGATCGTAGGCGTGCGCCGCAAACCCGAAGGGTTGTCCGTGAGCCTGAGTCGCTCGGAAGGTAACATTCCGCTGACCCAGGAAGCTCTCATCTCCCTCCAACAAAAGGGCTACTACTTTACCAGGGATGGATCCTTGCTTTCCAACGAGGGTGAGCTTCAGACCGTTACCGACCAGGGGATAACGTACACGTTGCGATTCGGCGAAGTGCTTTACGGAAGCGGCGATGCCATTACGGCGGGGAGTGGGTCGAGTGACACGTCCGGGAGCGGCCCCGGGGAGAACCGCTACCTCTTCATTACGACGTCTTTTGATTCATCCCAGCTGCCCGAGCCACCGCAGCCCAAGAACACGGATTTCTCGGGCAAGGAGGAAAAGGATCTTTCCGAAGCGGACAAGGCCAACAAGCAACTGAAAGAAAAGCATGACGAGTGGCAGGAAAAGATCGAAAATAGCCGCAAACGCAACGAAGAGTTGAACCAGCGGTTTGCCAATTGGTACTACGTCATCTCCTCCGAAAGCTTCGACAAGCTCCGATTGACCAGAAAAGACCTTGTCAAACAGAAGGATTCCTGAGTGCTTCTGTTTGCCTAGAGGACTGACTTTTCTCCGCTGCTCGAGCGGCCAAGCTCGGGTTGCGGAGTTTCCAAGTGGCAAGTTCCAAATAACAAACAAATCACAAAGCACCAATTCCGAACGCAATCTTCAAACTCCTGCCTCCTTGTTTGCGAGTTCGAGGCCTCCCGGGTTGGGTTCCACAGGAATCTGAATGCCCCGCTCGAGAATTTCTTTCCGGTCCGGGAATAATTCTTTTCCCGGGAGGGTTGTCCGTTTGAAGTTGAATCCAATCGTCTTCGAGGAGGAAATGCAATGAAGAGATTGTCGTTGATTATTGCCGCATTGTTGCTTGCTGGGTCGGTCGTGCCTGCCTCATCCCAGTCGGAGTCCGAGAAGGCCAAATTCGACATGGCGCGAGCCAAGGAAGAAACCGTAGCCGGCTACATCGGGGATGCCATGTGTGGACTCGAGCATCCGATGAACACGGCGGATGCCAAGATGTGTACGCTAAAATGCGTTGAAGGGGGAAGCAAATTCGTTCTTGCTGATCGAGCCCATAAAGTCGTCTACTCTCTGGTGGATGAAGACTCCCAGAAAAAGGCCAAGGAATTCGCCGGCCAGAAGGTGAGTCTCACCGGACATGCGCGTGGCCGCACGGGTCGAGGCGGGAGTCGACATTCTTGCTGTCTCGTCGGTCGATGAACTTAGAACTGCGTCGATTACCCAGGCCGTTGCTCTCCAGTTAAAGCGGCCTTGAATACCGGTTGCGTGCGGTTATAATTCCTTGCAATGAAGTGGCGTTTTTTTCTCCTGCGCTCGATCTTGCTTGTGGCCTTTCTGAGTCCGATCCCGCAGCGGACGGATTATAGTCCTTCCCAGTGGCAGAGCAACTGGCACCGGCGCGCGCGTCGCACGCCCCCCAAGTTTCCGCAGTCCGGAGCCAAGCCTGCTGGTTTTACCTTCTGCCGGGTTCTCTACACGAGTGTCCGGCATGAAGACCTGGGCCACGGCTGGAATACGGACTATCCCAACTCTGACATCAATTTCATGATCCGGCTCGAGGAGTTCACCAACACGCGGGTGGACCGAACCGCACGGGGACAACCCGACCATGTGGTGGTTTCGTTGGCCGATGACGCACTGTTTGACTATCCCTTCATCTTCATGTCCGATGTCGGAACCATTGGCCTGAGCGAGCTAGAGGTCCTTCGCCTGCGCGCGTATCTGCTGAGGGGAGGATTCCTATGGGTCGATGATTTTTGGGGAGTGGATGCCTGGAATCATTGGGCAGGAGAGATCGCAAGAGTGCTCCCTCCGTGGGAGTATTCCATCGTGGATATTCCGCAGACGCATCAGATCCTCCACCTGTTCTACGATGTGGGCAAGATTCCACAGATTCCTTCGATCCAGTTCTGGCGCTGGTATGGCGGGACGTCCGAACGTGGGGACGAGTCCGAGCAGCCGCACTTTCGTGGGGTCTTCGACAGGACTGATCGCCTCATGGTCGCCATGACCCATAACACGGACATCGCGGACGGATGGGAGCGTGAAGGAGAGGAACTCGAGTTCTTTGACCGCTTTTCGGCGGATGCCTACACGCTTGGGATCAATATCGCCCTGTATGCGATGACGCATTGAGCTTTCCGCTGACCGCTCAGCGCTTTCTGTCTGCCGCTTACCGCTTTTCGCCCTTCGCGACTCTGGTCTGATAGAATGACAGTAAACAGGAGCGCTGTTGTGGCTAGTCTTGCGCAGATTCTCAAGGAACGGACAGTAGAGGGTGTTCTGTACGAAAAGATGGAACAGAACCGTGTGCGATGCTATGCCTGCGGCCATTGTTGCCCCATACCCGAAGGGGCACTTGGCGTCTGTAAGGTTCGCTACAACGATGGTGGCCGATTGATGGTGCCCTATGGGTACGTCGGTGGGGTGCAATGTGATCCCATCGAAAAGAAGCCGTTCTTCCACGCGCGACCCGGGGCTCTCGCTTTGAGCTTCGGAATGTTGGGGTGCGATCTGCACTGCGGTTACTGTCAGAACTGGTTCACGTCGCAGTCGTTGCGAGACTCTCGCGCGGTTGCCCCTCCGCGGGACCAGACTCCCGCCGAACTCGTGCAGTTCGCGCTGTCCGAAGGGGCGGAGGTTGTGGTCAGCACCTACAACGAGCCTTTGATTACGAGCGAGTGGGGGGTAGAAGTCTTCAAGGAGGCGCGGCGGTCGGGATTGCTGACGGCGTATGTATCGAACGGGAACGGGACACATCAGGTTCTCGAATACCTGCGGCCCTGGGTCGATTTTTTCAAGGTCGATCTGAAAAGCTTTGACGACCGGCAATACCGGAAACTAGGAGGGCGCCTACAGCCCATCCTCGAAACAATCCGAAGCTTATGGGAAATGGGAGTGTGGGTCGAAATCGTTACCCTCCTGGTTCCGGGCTTCAATGACTCCGAGCGAGAGCTGCGGGATCTCACTGCTTTCTTGGCAGATGTTTCCGATGAGATTCCATGGCACGTGACCGCTTTTCACCGGGACTACAAGATGACTGATCATGTGGACACCCGCGCCGCCGATCTCGAGCGAGCCGCTCGGATCGGCCGGGAATCAGGCTTGAACTATGTCTACGCAGGGAATCTGCCCGGCAGAGTGGGAACGCTCGAGAACACTTATTGCTCGACCTGCGGAGAATTGTTGATCCGCAGGCATGGCTTTCATGTTCTCGAGTACCGGCTGCTTTCCAATGGTGAGTGCCCGAGCTGCGAGGCTGTCGTCCCGGGTCGCTGGGCTTCGTCCTTTCGACCGCAGATCAGCGACCGCCCCTTCTTGCCTCAATAGGCGTTTCGCTTAGCGTTTGGCGCTGGCGCTACCCGCTTGGCGTCTTTCCTAGACGTATGGAAGCTGCTCACTTCGGTCAACTCTGGTCAATAATCCCCAAAAGCGGTAAGCGGAGAGCGCACCGGGCCCTCGGGCGCGCTGAAGGGGGGTTATTGACTTCCAGGGTACTTCGCATACAATGCAATCAGGCTCTTGGGGTGTACGGAAATAGCCGATTTCACATGCGTTGGACTTGCTTTCTGGATCGTCAAAGGTTTCATCCGATCCTGACCCCGTTGATATGGGGCATCACCGCTCATTTTTTGGCTTGTTCTGCCTGGGGCAACGGGTTTCAGGATCAAACCCCCGCCGACATTTTGACCGTTTACCCGGCGTCCAATCGACCCGCCGATTTCGTCGCAGTGGAATCCGTGACGGTTGGAGAACTGAAAGCCGGTATTCGCAGAGTTTCCACACCACGCCCGCTTCTGCTCATCATCGATCCCAGATCCCTGAGACGTGCGGATGTCGTGCAGCAAGTGACGCGCATTTCCCGGAGGATCGAAAAGCTCGCGACTTCAGCGGATGGACCCGTATCCGTGTACGCGGGCTTTGCCGTGCTCGATGGGGTTCTGAGCGCAAAGCTCGGAGAGCCTGCGCAATTGCGCTCCTCGCTGCGACAGTTCGTCAACCGCTATATGCCGGAGCGGGAGTCGACTTCGACAACGACCATTGGGCGCGCGCTTGATCTGGTGGCCTCGTTGATCGAGCGAGTTCAGCGTGAGGCGGGATCTATCGATGTGTTGATCCTCGCGGCAGACCAGGCCTTCGATCTGGAGAGTCGCACCTACCTTTCCGAGGGGATGGAACGCCGATTTTGGACTCTGGCCACGAAGAGGGGAACGACTCTTTACGGTTGCCTCAAGGAAACTGGAGCGGTGGACCGTCTATGCCGGTCCACCGGGGGACTGGTCTTCCCGTGGGTCGAGGCAGACAAAGCGGCAGCCACGATACTGGAGCTTCAGCTCCGAGCTTATCATTTAGAACTTGATCTCCCGGGACAGGCTCGGGCCGGATCCTTCGATTTGACCATTCGCACTCGAGCGGACGCGTCTGAAGTCATGCCGCTTCGTACACCGCGTGCGGGATGGAGCAACCCTGCAGCGCTCGAGATACCGAACCATCATCAAATGCGCCAGGCCCTGGAGTGGATTCGTAGAGCAAAGGAGTCTGCACAGGACCAAAACCTCACGAATGCCATCCGGTTTGCCGACCAAGCGATTCGAGAAGACCCCTGGAATCCTGACGCTTACTACCTCGCGGGGGAGTCTGCGGCACAGATGGGAGATTGGGTAGAGGCCGAGTCCTATCTGCAGAGGTCCCGGAGGATCGGGGCGGCAGCCGTCCCGCTATTGCTGCTCCAAGCTCGAGTTTCACAACAGCTGAGAGAGCCGGAGGAAGCCCTTTCGAGGATCGAGGAGTCCATCCGCGCGGGCGTGCCGACATCGAATGCTGTCCGGAAGTGGCAGGCGCGCCTGCTCACGGATTTGGGCAGGAATGATGAAGGGGTGACTCTGTACGCTGGGCTTTTGGGAACCGAAGAAGATGATGCGGCCATGAGGGCGGATTACGGTTGCGCCCTCTGGCGTCTCGATGACTCCGTGGCAGCGGCGGAACAGTTAGAGGCCTCCCTGACGAGTGCCCCCAAGAATCTGCAGGCGCTCGTGTGCTCGTCGGAACTCTCACTTTCCCGAGGCGAAATAGAGCAAGCGGAGAGCTTCGCGGTTCGAGCCCTGGAAGTCTCACCGGACCACCCGGATACTCGCGCTCAAGTTGGAGCAATTGCGGAAAAGAAGAATGATCTCGACGGCGCGATCGAGCAGTATCGGATCGCGCTGAACTTGGCACCCGGCCGGCGGGATCTGGTCGATCGACTGGCGAGGGTTCTGCAATCAGCTGATCAGGTCTCCGATAGCATCGATTTGTTGCTGAGGACGTTGGAAGTGGATCGGTCTCACGCCCTCTGGTACCGGTCTCTGGCAGAGATCTATCTTCGCACTGGGGATCTTTCCAACGCTCTCTGGATTCTCGAGGAGGGTGGCTCCCGCTGTCTGGACGAGGGACCTGCCTTCTATCGAGAGGCGGGCGAATTGCGAGAGAGACGAGGGGAATTCGGGCAGGCGATCTTGAACTATCGAGCCATGTTGAGCGCCCTTCGTGGTGAGGCCGCCGATTCTGCTTCCGAGAGACTTGGCCCGCATCTCGAGTACCTTTCTCTCCGTTTGTCGGAAGCCGGTGGATCCGACCCAACAGATGCAACGGGTTCGAAGGCGGTTTCGATGGAGTCGGCAATCGACTCGCAGGGCCTCACTGTTCCGGGGGGACTTGGAGTTCTCTCGAGGACTCTCGGGCTCAACGAGCAAACGCTGCGTTCGGATGATGCCGTGGGCCGTCTCTTCTCCTACATTCTCGAAGCTTCTCCGAATCTGGGTAAGCGGCTGCGGGATGATCCATTGCGTTACGACGTGTTGGCCTATCTGAAGCATTACGATGACCTGCTCAAACACATGAGAAAGAAGAAACTTCTTCCCGCAGATTTCGATCTGGACGAAGGAGGGGAGTTCGAATTTTCGTTGCTGGAGGATGGCGATTCCTTCAGGAGGACCAAGAACTTTCTTTCCTTTTTTGGCATCCGAGTGAAAAAGAAGAAGGACAAAAAGGGTGGGAGTCCGTCGGTCGAGATTACCATGAAGCAGAATCGCCGCTCTAGGGAGAGACAGAGCCTGCTCCTGAGCTTAGGCGTCAATCTGATGGAGCGCCGGGTGGCCGACCTGCAATTCACACTCAAGAATGAGTCACTGCCGCTGATACTTGGCCCAGACGCGTGGCATCAGAAAATTTTGGCAAAGAAGAAAAAGAGGTCGAAATATCTCCTCGGGCGAATCGTGCACGAGACCTCTGCGATGAGGCTCTATGGCGCGTTGGACGGATGTTCGAAAGATGCCCGGTTGCTACTGCATCAGGTTGCAACTCCCGGGGAGTTGCTGCAACGCGTGGAAGAGATTTCCATGTTCGGCGAACATATTGAGCTGTCTGACGGTCGACTGGCGTTTCCCGGATCTCGTGCGGCATGGGAGTCGCACTTGGGTGTGATGAGCGGAGACGATCAACAATTGCTTGGTTCTCTGCTACGTCGCGACAAGGGCCGCTCGCTTTTGCTCTACTACTTGCTCCAAGTGGCGCCGCCGTCCGTTGCAGACTACTTCACAGTTTCGGCACAGCGGCTGAGCAATCTCTACGAACTGACTGCTGCCTATGAGCCCAGCGATCGGGGTTTCTTTCTGAAAGAGACTGGGCCGCAAAGTATCGGGCGAGTTCTCCGAAAAGTGACCGTGGACGGGGATGGTATCAGTTTGCCGGTAGATGCACGGTTCGGGAGCTTCCTGCTGACAGGTGTCCTGCCCGAGGAGAGCAAAGAGAATCCGGGCGGGCCATCATGGCATTTGGACTGGCCGAGCTTTCGTGGGTTGGTGACGCAGCTTCAAGGTTCGGCTGATCAGGGGGATCGATCCGTCGTCGGATTCCTGGAGTTCCTCTCTTTCGTCGGCCGTACGCATCCGGAGAACTTGACCGATGAAATCTTTTCCGTCGTGGCGCGTGATTCCTACTCCGCCCCCATCTTCTGGGATCTGGTCTGGGACCTGCCCTTACCTGCGGAGGCCCTGGAACGGTATTTGAAGTATTGCCGAAAGATGGCTCTTGATCAGTCCCGGTCCTGGAACCCAAACCGAACCCGCACGAGTCAGTCCCTTTTTCATTTGATATCGTTGCTATACCGGGAGCAGAGCCTCGAGCTCGAAGATGCACGCCGGCTATTCGTCGGCGCGTTGGATTTTGTGGATGTGGAGGACGAAAGCACGTTTGCCAGTTCCGTGGCGACGCTTCTCAGCGACGGGTTGATTCCCGCTTTGAAGGCGTCAACACACGAGCGGAATATTGGCACCAACCGCTTGCTGATTGCGCTCGCTGGCCCGGAACGGTCGACTGCATTCACTTTCAATGGCAGACAGCTCGAGCTCGACCTGCCCGAGTACAAGCTCAAACGAATGAAGGAGACGATCCGGCACCAAACATACGCGCGCTTGGATTCCTTGTTGAAGATCTACGACATCCTGGCGGATCCAGGGCGCGCTGGCACTTCGAACGAGCTTCGCAAATTGCTGGTGAGTCTCCCTAGGGCCGAATTTCCCCAGGATGCCTCCAAGGCCGCGAGGGAAGCAACGGCATATGCGGACTTGAGCCCCTTCGACAAGTGGAGCGGAGCTCAAGACCAGGGAACCGCACTCAGCGTTGCCGAGCGTTCCCAGCTGGCCGAGGCCTTGCACGTAGAACTTGGTGTGACTCTGCTGACGTTCTGCTATGCCTATTACGGTTCTCCTGAGACGGACGCGCTGGCATTTGACAGCAACTTTGTTCGCAAACACCGCTTCTATCCGGATCGACGCCAGGTTGCACGTTGGCAAATGGCTCGGCTGGCGCAGGACGAGACGCTCGGATCCTACATGGAGGGCTCGCTGTCGTCCGTCGGTTTCGAGCTGAGCCGCCTGCAAACCGCTCAATCGGTTCAGAGCTTTGGTCGCCGCGAAGGGAAAGATCTGGTTCCCACGATGCTGGCCAGCATGCGTGCGATGCGATCGATCGAGCGCACGGATCGGGCACAGAGATACGTGGCGCTCACGGTTCGACTTGGGCAGGAGATTCTCATTCTCTCAATCGAATCGGAAGACTTGCGGCAATGGTGTAAACCCATTCTTGCAGAGCTCATGGCTCCACGCCGACGCAAACAAATTGAGCAGTATCTTCACTCGCGCAAGCCGGAGCAGATTCTAGCAACCATGTCGTCCTCCGAATTTTTTGCTGTCGGAAAGAACTATCTCGACACGCTTTTCAATGGTTCACGGGATGGTTTGCCGGAGTACCATCTGGATTGCCCGATACTGGCGCAACTCCGCAACGTGATTCCATCTGCGCCTGAGGATTCGCGTCGATTTTACCGTGAGGTGACGCAGTATGGCCCGTTGCTTCGCAACCGCATGGGATTGAATCACGTTTCGCTCATTGCAACGGAACCTTACGAATTCTTGGCGCACACTGGATCGAAATCGATTCTCTACGAGCGCATCTTCGACCTCAAGGTTCGGCTGGCGGAGCTGAACTACTCGCTCGGGCTTCCGGCGAGCCTGGAGGAAATCCAGGGAGAACTGGCTCTACGAGATATTCTTCCGCGTTCGGAAGCGGTGCGGACCAGCAGTTGGCGTTTTGCCCTGGAGCGGATCCATCGACTCGGTCCCGAGCACGCGGTGAGTTGGGTCGAGGAGCTTATCAATCGTGGAATTCTTTCGATATCTTCTCGAGAGGATATAGAGAGCGGGTTCTGATGAATAGAATGGGAATGGCAACGGCACTTGCGCTTCTGCTGCATCTCCCGGCGTATGCGCATGGTCAATCTCTGTCCGCAGAAGTGCCAGAAGATCTGACCTTCCGGATTCAATCCCAGCTCGTACAAATATATCTCACTGTCACCAATGGGTCTCGACATGTCGACGGACTCTCTGCCTCAGATTTTGGTTTGTTCGAGGACGGTGCCCGCAAGAGCCCGGCCCGCCTCGACACGGGTGAGGTGCCGCTCCGAGTTGCGCTACTTCTGGACACGAGCGGAAGTATGCGCGAGGCGCTCCCTGTGACGCAGGCCGCCGCCATCGATTTCGTCGAATCGCTGAGCTCCAAGGATCGGGTCGCGCTCATTCCCTTCAATTCCGATGTCCGGATCTTTCCGCAGATAACCGATAGCAAGACGGGTATCGTGGATGCGATCCGTGAGGCACAAGCGATCGGAGGGACCAAGCTCTATGAGGCCCTGCTCTTTGCCATGAAGCACCTGGCGGGCAAAGAGGGAAGGAAGGCCATAGTCGTGTTCTCCGATGGCGAGGATACGGCCCAAAGTTCGTCGATAAACATTGTGCTCAATGCGGCGGCCCGATACGGGTTCCCGATTTATACGATCGGGGCTGGATCAGGCTTGCAACGAGATGCCCTCAAGCGCGTCCTGCGCAAGCTGGCCGAGATCAATAGTGGAAAGACGTACCTTGTCTCCAAGCCGAGCCGGCTGCGCGATGCTTTTGCAGAAGTGTCGAAGGAACTGCGCGCCGCATACGTGCTGAACTACTACACTCGGGTCCCGTTCGATGGCCGCTGGCACGACATTCGGATCCAGCTTGCCAACAAGCGCTACAAGATCCATAGCCGAAAAGGTTTCTACGCGAGGTCCGGCGGAGCCAAGGGCCTGATGATGGAGGATTCCGACGCAAAAAGGTCGGTGCCGGATATTCTATACGGGGCGTCGGCACCGGCAGAACAAGCCAGCTCGGCAGCGGCGCAAGAAATACTTCAGGCTCCGAGTCCCATGAAGAGCGTTGATATGGCCGCCCTTCCTTCGGTGGCCAAAGCGCGATCCGTGCAAGCGAGAGTGCGTGCTTCGCAGAAAAGGCAACAAAAAAGACCGGTCTACAAAGTGGAAGCCAAGTTCGTAGAAGTTCCGGTCTTGGTCGAGTCCACTCGGCGAAGGGAGCTGGAAGACCTGAAAAAGAAGGACTTTCGAATCTACGAAAATGATCTCATCAAGAAGGTGGCTTTCTTCCGCCAAGATTGGAGTACCGAGAATGTACTCGAATTAAGGGACGAGGCGCTCAAGAGCGTCACACCCCGCGACGAGAAGATCTCCTTGTCTCCCGACTCGAGGAGTCTGCTCCTTGGCCGAGTGTACGTGGTCCTAGATGACCTCATGACCGAAACCGGGGCCTTCCTTCATGCGAAGCAGGCGGCGGAGCAAATCCTTCGCGAGGTGCATAGTCCGATCCGGCCCGTTTCGATTCATTTTACCAGTCGTTCGAGTTCGAACGTGGGTAGCAACGACGACCTCGAGTCCATGGTGTCCCAAGTCAGAAAGGCCACTCCGCGAATCGCCCCCTCTCTAGTGAACGATAACGAGTTCATGTCGGTGTATCAGGCATACCTTGTTGAACGAAGGGATACCCAGGCCACCCAATTGGCGGAGTTGCGCTACGCGTCCATGATGCGGTTCCGGCACGAGAATATGCTCGGTTCCGTCCAGGGCGAGGAGCTGATCAGTCCGGAAATGATCGAGCAGGCGGTCCAGAGTAAGAGTGTGGAGCTGGTCAACCTCAATCGGAACATGGTCTTTCGGACGATCGATTCTCTGAGAAGCATCGTCAACGCGGCGGCGGCTGAACCCAGGGATCACCCCAAGCTCATCATGCTCTTTTCGAACGGGTTCTCCGTCGGCCGGACGAGTATGCGGGCGGACATGGGCCGGCCGTTGGAAGATCTCGTAGAGTTGGCCAACAGTCGGGGGATCCGCATCGATAGTTATGACGCGAGCGGTCTGTCGGCGGAGCCCATGCTTGGCATACGGGCCACGGGTTCTTTTTTGGTGACCAACTCACATCTGAGCTCCGTGATGCTGCAGTATGCTTCTTCCTGGCGCTCGGATCGCCAGTCTCCCTTGTTGCAGCTTGCCAAGGAGACGGGCGGTCGTTTCGTGATCAACGAAAATGATCTGGCGGGCGTGGCGGTCAAAGCGGCCAAGGCTTCGGGCCACCTGTACTACCTCGGATACCTCTCTCGGCAGCCCACGGACGGACGCGTCCACCGAATCCGGGTGACTACCTCCAAACCATGGTACAAGGTCCGTGCCCGGACCAGCTATCGGGCCAGCCCGGCGAGCGCGACACAAAAGCCCCAGGTCGAGGCTTCAGCCGAGGATTGGGAAGCGTTGATCGAGCGGGCCAATGTAGCCCGAAAGGAAAACAACGTCCCTGAGCTGGAGCACGTGCTCAGCAAGCTGGTTCGGCGGTTTTCCGGTGAAGCGGTTCTGTGGTTCAATCTTGGGGTGGCACAGTTGGAGCTCGGAAAGGCGCTGGAAGCGTCCGAAAGCCTTCAAAAGGCGTTTACTCTCGTTCCCCGTGATCCCAGCGTCGGACCAATGCTCGCGCGAGCATTGGTAGCCGCGGGCTTGCCTGCCGCCGCCATTCAGGTGCTCGATTTCATGACCCAACAGAACTCTGAAAGTCTCGATCTACTCGTGCAACTCGGCCGCACGCACGAGTCTCAGCAAAATATCTTGGCGGCGTATCAAGCCTACCGGCGTGTCTTGGATCGAACCGCCACGCCGCCGCTGGAGCTCTATGTTCTGCTTACTCGAACCTCGGTGCAGCTGGGAAGGCACCTCGAGGCCCGGCTCTTTATCGAGGACTTTCAGGGTAGAGGCGGTGACATGGCAAAAATGGGATCTTGGAAGCTAATGATTCCCGGCGGGAATCATTAGCTTCCAAGATCCGCTTAGCGCTTAGCGCTTACCGTCTAGCGCTTACCGTCTACCGCCGGCGGACGTGCTAGGCGGCCTTCAGTTGTCGAACCATCGTCGAATCAATAGCGCTCAGCGGATAGCGCAAGGCGCAAAGCGGTAAGCAGCTTCTACCCCATGCTGCTGGAACGTTCCGGGAGGACTTTGTACAGTACTCGCACTTCGTCGGGAGTGCGGTAAGGATACTTGTCGAGGTTCAAGTATCGTTTGGCCTGTTTGTCGATGTGCGAGTCCGCCCCGTCTTCGGTAATCTCCACCACGGTGCCGCGGATCTCCAGGTACCGGTATGGGTTCTTGGGATCCATGATCGACAGCGAGACCTTCCGGTTCTGTCGCATGTTCCGGTCCTTGACTCGACCCTTGGCCGAGTTGATGATCACATGGGTTCCGTCGAAATCAAAACACACAGGTGTTACCTGAGGGCTCCCGTCGGCCATGATGGTAGCAAGATTCGCAAACGCGGGTTGCTGCAGCAGATCCCTGTGACTGTCAGTGATTCCCTTTGGCATCGTTGGTTCTCCTTATCGAAACAGATCTTCTTCGGCCGGCCGGAGCAAATCACGCCCTTTCCCGACTCGCGTATGATAACGAAATCCTTCGATGAGGGCGACCGGGATATGCAAGGTTTTTCCCATTGCGAGCTCAGCCGCCGAGGCCAGCTCGTCGGCAACCGCGAGAACGGTGGCTTCCAGAATCCGGCCATGGGAATCGGTTTGGCCCCGATAGTCGACCAGGGAGGGCAGACCTGAAGCTCCGAGTGCGACGTTGGTCAGCCCTTGCCTCCACGGTCTTCCAAAGGTGTCTGAGATGATAACGGCAATTTGTAGCTCGAGTGCGGTTTCCAGCTTGGACCTGAGGCGAGAAGCGGATTTGTCGGAATCCTCGGGAAGAAGAGCGACGGTGCCGCGGGGTGTATTCGACGTGTCTACCCCACCATTGGCACAGATGAAGCCATGTTGAGTCTCGACGATCAAGACCCCGCGATCCATTCGAACGACTCTCTTTGCCTGCCGAAGAACCAACTCCACGACTCGAGCATCCTTGCCGTACTCTTCGGCCCAGTGGCGTGCCCGAGCGGAGGGAGTGATCGTGTCGAGGTCGAGGAGCTGTCCTTCGGCCTTACTGACAATTTTCTGCGCGATGACGAAAATTGTGCCATCCGGTATCTTCCGTCCACCGTGCGGGAGCGCATCGAGAATGAGCTCGGCAATGTCATCTCCGGGTTGCACTTCGGGAATCGTTTCGAGGCCCCAGATTCGAATGTCTTTACGAGGCATGTGCTCTCAATCTCTCTTGGACGCGAAAGCGAAGCAACAAGCGTTGCGTGCAGGTATCGGACTGCATTTGCATGAAGTCGTGCAGGTCATGGATATCGTCGATATCGAAAGCTAGCCGCGGCTGGTTTTGTATCTTGAACTCCACGCCCGCCCTGCTCGCTTCTTGTTGATGGAGCACCCAGCTGTTGCGGCCGAACCGGGATGGAAAGAGGTCGGGGGGAGTTCTCAAGATTGCGTTGGTACCGTTTCCGTCCCGCGACGGCACGAGCAGCGCATCTGGCGCGGACATGGGTGCCTCCACTATTCCAAGAATGTCTTCCGGTCTCACCAGGGGCACGTCCCCAGGAATTCGCAACACCGCTTTGACCCCTTGGCGGCAGAGTTGGCGAGAAGCGCGGTCGACGGAGTGGCTCTCGGAAACTTGATGGGGTTCGGGAAGGATTTGCCATCCGCCCTTTTGGGCCAGTGCCGCTACCTCGGAGGAGTTCGTTGCCGTGAATATGTCGACCGTTTGTAAAACGGGCCGGAGTGCCTCGACCAGATCCGACAGCATTGCCAGAGACAGCGCGATTCTTTCTTGGGGCCGCAAGAGCGGGTGCAAGCGCAGTTTGGCGCCTCTTGGGTCCTTCACGGGCACCAGAATGGCCGTTTGCGATCGCGGACTCACTGCCGTTTTCCTTCGACGAAATGCAATGTCCGTCGCGCCAACTCCAGTCTCGATTCGTCAGAGTCCATGATGGTATTGGCCGTTTGTACACCGACGCCCAGCTGGTAGATCTCGTCGGCCAACCCAGAATCCCTCTCATCCAAAATGAATCCAGATAGGAAGTCGCAATACATTGAAGCAACGCTCGAGGCTGATACCTCCAACCCCCGGGCCAGCATCATTCTTGCAGTCGGTCCCTTGAGTGCGCGGCCAGCCACGATAGGGGTAACGGCCGTTACCTTCTCCCGTTCCCGCACCAGGGCGGTGCGGATTCCTGCAACCTCCAGGATCGGCTCGATACTGACAAACGGGTTGCTGGGACACACGAGGATGATGTCGCATTCTGCTATGGCGGAAAGTACTCCTGGAGCCGGGCGGGCCCCTTCGATCCCTCGGAATTCGACCTCCCGAACCTCAGGTTTGCACTGGAGCCGAACGAAATAGTCTTGGAAGGACAGGTCTCCTTCCTCGGTATGAATCATAGTCCTTACGGACGCTTCCGTCATCGGAAGCAATCTGGACGATATGCCGAGCCGCTTTCGGATTTCGTCTGTTACGCGCGCGAGGCCGTCTCCGTTACGCAGTGCCTGCGTCCGGAACAGGTGTGTCGCCAAGTCGCGGTCTCCGACTCGAAACCAGGAAGGACCCCCGAGCTTTCCCAGCGTCGCGAGACAGCCGACAGTATCCCCTTGAATTCCCCATCCCTGCTCTTCATTGGCAATGCCGGACAAACTGTACGTTACGGTATCCAAGTCCGGGCAAACGGTGAGCCCCATCCATTCGAAGTCGTCGCCGGTGTTGACCACGACGGTCAGGTTCTCGGGTTCGGCAACACGCACCAGGCCCATGAGGAACCGGGCAGCTCCCACACCGCCTGCCAATGCCACGATCTTCATCTTCCGGGCGGCCATTGTCAGTCGATGCCTTCCACACGAAACCTGGAGCCCTTTCGCCGGTATCGCCGGTTCAAATAGATGGCCAGCAGGGTCATGCGCTCCAGCGCCCGGGCCGCATCCAACGGGCCAGCGTCCAAGGGACGCACGTCTGGGAGTTGTCTCACCAGGTCCATGACGGTTTGCTTGGCATCGGTCGAGTCGCCGCACACAAAGATATCGCAGTGAAGCGGAATCTCGAGCTCGGCCAACACGTGGGCTGGAAGCGTCTTGAACGCCGCTACCAGATCAACGGAGGAGGGAAGCATGCTTCGGAGTTTTTCGGCGTTGGACTTTTCTACGGACTCCACGTATTCGGGACGACCCCCTCGAAAGCGCACCGGCACCGTGACGTCCACGAGAATCTGACCAGAGACGAACTGATCGCGAACAGACTCGAGTGCCGAGGGGGCCTGGTCGAAGGGTACGGTCAAAAAGACCACATCGGTTTTCTTCAACATTTCCGGGTTCGAGACACCCTCGATGCTGGCCTTGCCCAAAAGCGCGTTATAAGCATCGGCAGCGGATCGAGCTCGTTCGACCAACCGGGAACCGATGAGGACCGCGACTCCGGAATGTGCGAACCGAAGTGCCAGACCTTTTCCCTCAATACCGGTGCCTCCCAGAAAGCCGATCCTCACGATATCTCCTCCCAAGAATCCCTTGGTCCCTAGCCGTACCCGAGCGGTGCTCCAGATGCGCCTATGCCTTCGATGCCTAAGAGGATAGGATTTGACGGCAAACGCCTCAAGGGAAATACGAGGCCCCCCCATTTCTCCCAAGGGCCGCAATCTTCTTGCAGCCGACCTGGAGGCTCCCTATGCTTGTGCCTTCACCAACCGCGAACCGGGTTGCACAATCCACGGGGACCGCCCCGGATGGGGAAACTCGGGCGTGCAATGGGAGGCAGGGTTGCCTTCGCGAGCCGGACACTTTCCTGGACGCAAAGAAGCGAAAACCGAGGTTGTCGCCGGTCTGACTACCTTTTTTACGATGTCGTATATCGTGGTGGTCAATCCTTCTGTTCTCGCTACCTCAGGTACCGGGATGCCGTTCAGTGGCGTGCTCACGGCCACGGTCTTGCTGTCCTTTTTCGCCACGCTGCTCATGGGACTGTACGCGCGGGTCCCCTTTGCCGTCGCGCCTGGCCTGGGGCTCAACGCATTTTTTGCCTACACCATTGTTCTGGGATCCGACGTGCCGTGGCCCACGGCTCTCGGCATGGTTTTTTGGGCTGGCCTACTGTTTGTTCTGCTGTCGCTCTCTTCCATCCGAGTTGCGATCGTCGATGCCATTCCACCGGCTTTGCGAACCGCAACGGCAGTGGGAATCGGACTTCTCCTGACTTTCATCGGTTTCAGAAACGCGGGCCTGGTAGTCTCGGACCAGTCCACATTCTTGAAGCTCGGGGATTTGGGCCCACAGACGCTTTTGTCACTCTTGGGCCTTCTCATCATGATCTGGATGATGAGAAGGAAGAACCCGCTCTCGTTTATCGCCGGGATCTTCGTCGTCACTGCAATGGCGGGGATGCTCGGTTACGTAAAACGACCGCCGTCGCTCATCGGTTGGCCCGATTTCTCGACCGCGTTACTGAAACTCGACATCTGGGCTGCCCTTCGGCCTTCCTTTTTTGCCGCGATTGTCACTTTGTTTTTCACAGACCTCTTTGATTCCCTGGCAACCTTTGTGGGGGTAGCTCAGGCGTCTGGCATGACGGATGAAAAGGGACATCCTCCAAGGTTGAAGGAGGGACTGATGGTGGACGCGATCGCCACCCTGGGTGCTGGGCTCCTCGGCACTTCTTCCGGAACCGTCTACATCGAGAGCTCCGCTGGAATCGAAGTGGGAGGCCGAACCGGACTGACCTCTGTTGTGACGGCGCTGTGTTTCTTGCCGTGTCTCTTCTTGAGTCCCGCCGCGGGCATGGTGCCGCCCTTTGCCACGGCCCCCGTCCTGATCCTGGTCGGACTGCTCATGTTTCGGAGTGTTTCTAGACTTTCCTTTCAGAGGCTTGAAGACGCCGTTCCTGCGTTCTTGACCCTGATTCTCATTCCGCTCACTTCTTCCATCACTCAAGGGATCCTCTGGGGGTTCGTCTCGCACGTTCTGCTGTATGTCGTGGTGGGCCGTAAACAGGACGTCCGTCCTATGATGTGGCTGATTTCGGCGATTTCGCTGCTGCTGCTCGTCCTGGAGCAATCACGGTAGCGCTGCGGGCGGAACGCGGTGATCCGAAGGCGAGCTAGTGAACACCCTGACCCATCTGCAAGGCGTCCGGGTCCGCGCCCATTCGACGAATCGCGGTCTCCCACATGTGATCGGCAGGAGTGTCGAACACTATGTCCAGATGAACGTCGCTGGTGAGCCATGCCGAGGAGCGAACCTCAGAATCCAATTGGCCCGGCCCCCACCCGGCGTAGCCCGTGAGAAGACGTGCACGTTGGTTCCCCCCTTCGATGACGTGCCTCACGAGTGCGGGTGACGTGGAAAGGTACAAACCTTGTACGACGCAAATGTGCTCTTGCTTTACAGGTTCGTCGGTAGTGATGATCCACCCACGCTGAGGATCCACAGGGCCTCCTTCCCACAACTGCAGACCGGCGTCTCTTGCCGGCGGAGGATCCAAGCGAACCGCAAGCGATGCCGATGCCTCCGTGGGTCGGTTCATAACGAGACCAAACGCTCCATCGTCGGTATGTTCGCACAGCAGCACCACGGTGCGGTTGAAGTTCGGGTCGAGCAGCTGAGGCATGGACAACAGGAGCGAAGGGGCGAATCCATGGTCGTTGGTAGCTTTCATCACTAAATCATAGGGATGAAGCTGCCTGTTGTCTAGATTCAAAAAGTCGAGGTTCGCATTCCGTCCGAGTGCCTCGGCTAGTCAAGCGAAGCCTCCGTTTCCCAGCACCTTGGCGTTGCTGGCGTCCCTCCGGTTCGCCAAAGCCGAGTCCATTTTGGTCAGAAGGTGGCGATCGGATTCAAGGGCGAGCCGGTTCCTCCGGTCACCCGAATAGGGGCGGCCGTCAACAGGAATTCCCATCTTTTCTGGGCCGCGGCAACCTCGCTGAGTGCCTCGAGGTCGCAGTTGTCGAATATGTGAACACCCAATGCAATCAGCACCAGTTGATGGATGGGTTGTGCCACGCCATCGACCCCGGACGGCATGACATCACTGGCTGCGTCGCTTCCCAGCAGAGCGACGTCTCTCTCTCTCAGCCATTTGGCGCAAGATGCATGCAACCCAGCCGAGAGATTGGCCACGTTCCAGGCGCCCTTCTCCGCCCGCCGTGCCCAGCGACCGGTACGGATGAAAACGGCGTCCCCGGGGCCGACCCGGATGCCTGCCTTTCGCTCCCATGCTTCGAGATCCTCCGGGAAAATGGCCGTGGGAGGTTCCAGGTAGGGAACACCCTTGAGCCGGGCGATGTCCATTAAGATTCCGCGGGTGACAATGCCGTTCTTTAGATGGTGAATGCCCAGCTGTTGCGCTCCTTGAGCCGTTATCTCCCGCTGAGAGTATCCGTTGAACATTTTCCCATTGTGGAACATATGGCACAGCGCGTCCAAATGAGTGTGGGCATATCCGTGATATTGAACGGAGTATGTATCCATGCTGTATTTGCCGTCGCTGTCGCCCGTTACGTTCATTTCGTGAACGAACGGTCGTGGATTGTCCACAGCGCGTGCCTTGTCCGTGTCGCGGGCCAAGGAAACGGAAATCCCCTCCGTTACGAGCTGCGCCGCCGCCTTTCGCTTCTTGGCATCGATCAGGTTGATGGCACCGACCTGATCGTCAGAGCCCCATCGTCCCCAGTTCGATAACTCTTGCATCCAGCGTTCGATGTCTTGTTCTGTTAAATCCCTATCGGCCTGCGCCGGCACTCCTGGAGATCTCGAGATGGGAATAGACAGGCTAACCCACAGAATAATCAAGAGACTACGTCGTTGCATTTCAATGCTCCTGGTTGAGACGGTTGTCTGTTGAGTGTACGGACGCGGTTACATGTCGCAAAACACAAATCCAGGCATAAGGGTGAAACCCCCGGAGCCGATATGGACCCTAAACAGGAAGTCTTTGGACAATTGTACCTTGTCGGTGTGTCCACGGAGAGGCGACAGCAAGCAAGACTCTCAAGAAGATCCTAAAATGATTCAGAAGCTAGGTAAATACAATATCTCAGAAAAGTTGGGGGATGCCCCGGGGGGGGCGGCGTCTACAAGGGATGCGCAAACGAAAGTTCCCAAACCGTGGCCATTCGAACCATCGGGGACGGCTCGCACCGCGATGAACTGCTGCTAAAGGAGTGGACCCAAGAAGCGATCGGTCTCGCCAAGCTGCGTCATCCCCATATCGCCGCCATCCTGGAAGTCGGAGAGGTTGGCGACGTGCCCTACATTGTTACCGAGTACCTCGAGGGGACTACGTTCCAAAAGCTCATCAACGAACGAATCGCCCTACCAATCGAGAAAAAATTGGCCATGATCTGTCAGGCTGCTGAAGGTCTCGATGGGGCGCACCAGAATCGAATTCTTCATGGAAGCCTGGACCCCGGAAAGATTCACATTTCCGTCCAGGGGGTTGTCAAGATCCGAGACTTCAGCGTGGCATCACTGACCGAAGGGGCGCCGGAAGCCAGGCTATCAGCTGGTGATTACCGGGCTCCGGATCGGATCGAGCAAGCGCCACCAGGCCCTGCTGCCGATGTATACGCCTTGGCGGCAATAGCGCAGCATCTGTGCACTCTGGTTCATCCCCTCGACGGTCAGGAGGCGAACGACGCGACAGAAAAGATCTCGCCCATGGAGGATTTCCCCGATATTCCGATGGGCCTGTGGCCCATTCTGGAAGCATGCCAAGCTCCCGAGCCTGAGAATAGATCCTCGACGGGACAATTTGCCGACGCGATCCGGGAGCTTTCTCAGGATTTGGCCGAGGCCTCACAGCTAATGATGCTCGAGCTGGCAAAAGCGGTCCCAAAATTGAGAAAGATCAGCGGAGCGCCCAGCTTGCCTTTGCGCACCGCCAAGTTGTTACGCGATTTCGAAAAACTCCTCGAGAGCTCACACGAACCCGATTACGCGACCCTTTATCGGGCAATGCAGTCACTGGGGGAGCAGCAGGAAGTTATTCGTTCCGTCTCCCAGGAATTCGTTTCCAGTGCCGTTTCGGGGGACACCCTGCCGGTTTCCGTGTCAGCCCAACTGGAACCCTTGACCGAGGACGCGGCCACGGTGGTTGGTCATCGCAACGAGGAACCGTCTCCGGGCGGCGATGCGTCCCCACCCCAAACGGGAGGGACTCTTGCAGTTTCGGAACTGGATGAAACAGCCACGCAAACACTCGGTTCCTGGTACGAGGCGCCGGTGGAATCCGGTGCGCCCGATCAGTCATCCGTAGAGAGGACGCCTGGCGCCGAGCACGGCATCGAAGAAGAGTCTAGAGTTCACCAGTGGGTCGAGGAGGCGTTTCAACTGCTGAATCAAAGGGACTACAGCAGTGCCCGGGAACGGGTGGAATCGGTATTTGACGCCTCACCCGGGAACTCGGAAGCGACCAACCTGCTGTTGCTCATCGAAAGCGCCCAGTCTGACTCGGAGCGGGAGTCGAAGATTCGCTCTCACATTGTCCAGGCAGAGGCATGGATCCTGCAACAGAGACTCGTTGAGGCGGAAAACGAGCTGCAGATCGTACTGGAACTCGATTCCGGAAACACTCGGGCGGTCGAGCTTTCCGAAGAGATCGAGCAGCTGAGAGAAGCAGAGCTTTCAAAAAGACAAGCGAAGGAGGCGGAGCGGCGCCAGATAGACCAGCTTCTTTCAGCGGCCGAACAGTCCCTCGAACGGCAAGATTACGATGCGGCCGCAGCTGCCCTCGGTGAAGTTCAAAAGCTGGATCCGGCCAGCAAGCGAGCGGCTGAATTGTTTCAGCGGGTAGAGGCAGGCCTTGCCGAAGGCGAAAGAAGTCTACAAATCGAAGCGGCGCTAGCGAAGAGCCAGGAGCAACTCGATGCGGAGGATTTTGAAGGAGCCGTCACGCAAGTCAACCAGGTGCTGGAATTGGATCCTTCGAACGAGCGGGCGCGGTCGCTGCTGGCTGGAATTCAGAGCTCTTTTGAAAAATCTGTCGCCGAGCAGGCCTCAGAGCCGGCTCAACCACAGAGTGTGGAGGGTTTGCCCGACTCCAGTACCTCGGACGGTCAGGGAACCAGACTCCGCTCACTCCTCGATCAGATCGAGGAAGACGTGTTGGGTAAAAAGAGCGGCAGTCTCAACGTCGAGGATCAAGATCCAGCAACGCCTGAGACTGCAGGGTCCGAGCTGATCGGCTTTTCGGACCGCATTAGGTCGCTAGTGAGTCGGAAGGGGCGCTGGATCGGACTTGCCCTACTAGGCGCCACGGCGTTGGTGGCGGTTGGATTCTGGGTACAGGATCTGTGGCAGACCGACGAAGGATCGGCGCAAGTTGCCTCGGTTTCCGGCGGAGGCGGGATCGGTCCGAATGCTGGTTTTGTCGGGGCGGCGGGAGAGGCTCCGGATCCCGGAAGCTTGCTTCAACAGGCTCGGGACTTGTTTGAACAAGGTGAACTGGACGCGAGCAGGGCTTCACTATTGATGCTACTCGACAACGACCCGGATCACGAACAAGCGTTGGTCCTTTTGGACGAGATTGAAGGCGAAACCCGAGTGTCCGACCTCGACGGGACCGACGAGGATAGGCTCGTGGGCCGGTGGATTCGGAACACCGCATCCTGGATCAAAACAGGTCGGCTCACCAAGGCCCGTCGGGAACTGGACAAGATAGAAAAGCTTCGTCCGGATCATCCTCAGATCGGCAGCTTACGGTCCCGCTGGCGGGCTCGAAGCGCCGGAATCGCCCGGCAGCGCGCTCGGCGGCGCAAGGACGACCTCGACTCGGCGAAGAGAAAACAGGAGCACAAGGTACTGGCCGGGCGGGTGGAGGTGTTGTTCGAGGCGGGACAATACGACGAGGCTCAGGGTACCCTGGATCGTTGGCTAGCCGACTATCCGGAGAATTCGACCGCATTAGGGATTCAAAGTCGAACGACCGAGGCGCAGAAGTCCATGGAAGCGTACACGAGCGCTCTGTATGACGGCAAATACGATAAAGCCCGCTTGGCACTAGAGGAGCTCGCCAGTCTCAACCCGAACGATCCGAGACTCGCGGAGCTTACATCCCGCGTTGACGCACGGCTCGCATCTGCTCGTGCTACGGTCACGGTTCATCGACTCGGAGAGCCGGCGACGATCCTGATCGACGGTCAATCCGTGGATGGCGACGGAGAGGTAGAAAAGCTCAAAGTGGGCGTCGGTGAGCACGAGGTCAGTGTCCGGAATGCACTCGGGCAGCAGACGACCCGAAGGTATCGGTTCCTGGACGGACAGGAACTGTCCTTTGTCTACGATGCTGAAAGTCTCACCTTGCGTGAGATGACGAAAGCGGACCGGGAACTTGTCAGCATCCAAAAGCACAAAGAGCAGGTTCACCGGTTTTTCGTGGAACACAGCCACGGTTGGTTGCGGGGCAGTTGCGAAGGCGTCTTCTTGATGAACTATTACGAGGTAGAGTATCGTCCGGAAAAAGGCCCCCACCAATTTCGTATGCCATTCAACGCTCTCGATCTCACGGTCGATGATGACAAGTGCGACCTCAGCTACTCCAAGGACGGCGAGATCTTCCAGAAGTTCAAACTGCAGGACACGCGGCGGGCGCGGGCGCTCAAGCTTCTATGGTTGAAGCTCAAGGAAATTGATGACCGCAAGGTCTTGACCGCGAAACGCGATTAGCGCACCAGGAGACGTCTCCCTAGTTTCCCCGTTTTCCAAAGCGGGAAACTAGGGAGACGTCCCTTTTCGCTGAGCGCGCATCAGATGTCGAATGATGCGTGACCGCTGCCTCTCGGTGATGGAAAGATACCTCAACCCGACAATATAACCCGTGTCCGGTCCCAGCGCCTCGTTTCGAACGACCTCACACAGGAGGTTCAGCGCGGGAAGCTCTTCCGGGACAATGAGACGTGTCTCAAACACGGAGCCGATCGGTATCGCCGACGCGTGTCGCACCGACAGTCCCGATCCGGACAGATCATGGGTGTGTGCCTTGAAACGTGCAACCAACGTCTCCGCGTTAGGGTCGGCGCTCGGGGCAGCGGTGGCGCTTGACGCGGTGGCGCTTGGCGCGGTGGCGACCAATTCAATGAGCCAGTGGACCTGGACCCGAAAATAGGAACGCCGTTGTAGTCTTTGAGGCTGGTCGCTTGGATGTAGTACCAACCTCGGTAGCGGCCGCTGCATCTTTTCCTCAACGGTAGCTTGGAAGGAGTATACGGCGTCCTTTCGAACGAAGGAAACCCTCAACTCCTGCCCCGTGTGAAACGGAACCCGCACTCCCCGATGTGTTGGCCACGCGATCAAGAACCGATCTTCCAGGATGTCGTCCACCCGGCTCGGGTAGGCAAGCGGGTTGGGGTCATCGAGAATTTCGATTTGCAGGTTATCGTTGAGCTCGACCTCGGTCGTTTTCATGCGATTCTCGCGGGCGGATACTCACGGTAGGCTTGGCACTCCAGATGGCCGGTGCCCAGCGTCATGCGGGCCAAACACCAGCATATGAGTTCCGGAGTGCATTGTCCACGCTCTGCCTGGATTGATCCATACGCATACGATCACCGGTTCCCTTGAAAATTGACGATCTTGGTATCTCGATCACAAAACTCCATTGTGTCCACTGGTAGTATTCTCTAGCGGGCCGGACCTGTACGACAATGAAGATCTCAATACTCTCAAGCCCTTTTTCCCCCTTTCTCCCCGCCAGAGCGGGCAGGTTTGTGCTTCTGAAGCTCGGACTCGCATGCATGGCGTCGGGCCTTGCACCCCTGCCGCTCAGAGCCGCTGTTTACCAAGTGGGTCCCGGTCAGCCCTTACCCTCGATCGGAGCGGTGCCGTGGGAGAGTCTGGGACCCGGTGACGTGGTTCTGATTCACTGGCGGCCCAACGCGTACAATGAGAAATGGGTGATCTGTCGGCAAGGCACAGAAAACCTACCCATTGTCGTGCGGGGAGTTGTGGGACCGAATGGAGAATTACCTGTTATCGACGGCCGAGGCGCAACCACCCGTGGGATCCTGAACTACTGGAACGAAGGCCGCGGCGTGATCAAAGTCGGCGGGGCGAGCAATCCTCCCGATACCATGCCGAGCCATATTCGCCTGGAGAATCTGGAGATTCGTAGCGGACGGTCTCCGTATACTTTTTTTTCGGCCAGTGGGTCGCAGCAGACCTACACAAACAATGCGGCCGCCATTTATGTCGAGAAAGCCGAAAACCTCCTTATCCGAAACTGCATTCTTCGCGACAGTGGCAATGGACTCTTTATCGGTTCGGGCCAATCCTTTGCTTCCCGTGATGTCCAGATCGAGGGCAACTACATCTTCGACAACGGTATCGAGGGAAGCATCTACCAGCACAACAATTACACGGCCGCGCAGGACATTGTGTTCGAGTTCAATCGATTCGGGCCGTTGAGGGACGGTTGCATGGGAAACAATCTCAAGGACCGTTCCGCCGGCCTGATCGTGCGCTACAACTGGATCGAGGGGGGTAACCGCCAGTTGGACCTCGTAGACGGCGAGGATAGCCCACTCATCCGGAATGATCCGGATTACGCGACTACCCACGTCTACGGTAATGTTTTGATTGAAACGGAGGGATCCGGGAATAGACAGATCATCCACTATGGCGGTGACAGTGGGAACACCAGTGCCTACCGCAAGGGGACTCTCTACCTATATCACAATACCATCGTATCGTATCGAAGCGACCGGACGACTCTGGTTCGGCTTTCCACGAACGAAGAAAACTGCTACCTGGTCAACAACATCGTCTATGCCCAAGCCGGTGGTGCCACGATGGCGTTGCTCGATGGATCCGGAACGCTGGATCTGAAGCGCAATTGGCTGAGGCCGGGATGGGTGTCGACCTTTGGAGTCCTCACGGGAACAATCCTCGATGGCACGGACTTGGTCGCCGGAGAGTCGCCGGGTTTCGTGGATGAGGCCGGGAGGGATTTCAGACTTCTCGACTCGGCGGACAGTATCGATCGGGCAACGGCTCTCCCGGCCGGGTTGTCCCACCCTGTCGAGTATCAGTATGTGCCCCACCAATCAGCAGTGACTCGACCGGCAAGCGGCACTCTCGATCTCGGAGCCTATGAATTCTCGGCGACCTCACCGTGTGATTTCAACGGAGACGCCACCGCGGATGCTCTCGATCTTCAGAGACTTATCAATACGATACTTCTGTCGGTGCCATTGGCTGGGTCAGACATCAACCGGGATGGGAGGACAGACGTCGTCGATCTGCAACTGCTGGCAAACGTGGTCCTGGGGGTGATCGCTTGTCCGTGACCTTCAATGTCGCGTTACCTCCATGGTTTCGTCGATCGAGAATGTCGGGGAGACGGAGCCCGCTTCCCGCGGTTCTCTCACTTGCATTGGTGCGTGCTCCGGTGTCGCAGTAACCCTGAAACGGTGATTTCCAGAAAACGCCACTTTGTAACCATACCCGGGATGGGTCGTGTGATGCTGCTCCAGGGCTCCGGCTTGAACTAAGGTGTCCAAATTGGCATAGTGCCCGTTGGAGGCGTGATAAAGTCGTTCGGATTGGGCGATGGCGAGCAGGTCCATCCTGATAGCTGTAACGTCTATTCGTTGAACCGGGGACGTGGAGTCTCCGGTATCTCTCGTGATTTGGGATTGAAATACGTAGAGGCCGATTCCCATCGCCAGTAAGAGGGTCAAAATTCTGCCAGCAAACATTATGGTTCCTCCCAAGAAATTCTTGGAGACGACCCGGCCGACTCGCGGCGCTCCTGTTCGCAGACGGTAACGCTCGCGATAGGGGTACTACTACCTCTTCGGTCGCTTGGGAAGCGGAGATAAGCACTGCCATTCGCACCGGCTAGGATTCCTTGGGGCGAATACGGATGCTCGGCCTCCCCGTGGGAGATGCGTTGTGAGATATGTCAAAGACCTTTTTCTCACCGAAGCCTTTCTGATCAAGGGACACGTGACGATGGAGGGGCGTAGGCTCACGACCTACTTGAACGGAGCCCCCCGGGACTTTGTCAGGGTCGACGAAGTTACGATCTTTCGGCACTCGGATGGCCAGCAGGCTACGAAACCTCAGGTTCTGATCCGATTGGGGGAACTGTTGCTCGCTCACGAGATGGTGGACGGCGATAGTGATGAGACTCTCCGCCATATGGCCGAGCGCGATTCGGACGTGTCGCGGGTTCGGGCGATTGTGGGCGGTATTCTTCCATTGGAGATTTCCGGGAAAATACGGCGCTCCGTGTCCGAAAGGGATGATCTCGGAGGCCATGATTTCCTGGTGATCAGCGAGCCGACCATCGAAGGAATCCCACGGAGCTCTCCCGAGGAGTATGGCTTGCTGGCCAAAGTCCCGTATATCATCGTCAACCGGAATCGCGTATCGCTCCTTGTCGGTGAGGGCTAACGGAGCGGGCACTGGTCGCTTGTCCGTAAGGGCATCGATCGGGAGCCGCTTGCGCCCATCGGCTTTTCATATTGCCCGGAGTAAACAACCCTTGCCCTATTGTTACCGTCTCAAAAGCCCGTTTGGATACGTGCTTCCGTTCGCCGCGCTCTGGTTGGTTGGATGGGTGGTTGTTCCTTCCGGTGCGGCGGAGACTTTTACCATCTCTCCGCCCGTCGACGCGACTGGCGATCCAGTCTGCTCGGCGAGTGAAGAGTTCGAAAATCTTGCCAATCAGCTCAACCCGGGGGATGAGCTGATCCTCAGGGGGGGGTGTCTACTGTCAAACGGGCCGAAGGGCGATCACATGTCGCGGGACATCTGAGCAGCCCATCACCATCCGGGCTGCTGACGGTGAGGTTCCCATCCTGACGCGACCGGATGATCCAACCGCTCCGCAAAGTCACAACGGAATCGAGGTCGGGGGCGAACACGTGATCCTCCGCGGGCTCCATTTCCGGGGCGGGGACATCGGGCTGAGGATCATGGGCGACGCCCACCACGTCACGATCGAGGATTGTGAAATATCGGACACGAGCAACAACGCCCTGACTTTGAATTCCGGAGATACCCACTCCTGTCTTGTCCTGCGAAATCATATCCATCACACGGGACTCCTGGATTCCAGCTTTGGCACCACCGAAGGCGAGGGGATGTACATTGGTTGCAACAACGCGACTTGTATCGCCCGGGACCATCGGATCGAGGGGAACTATATCCACCACCTGCGCGGAACCAGCGGGGGAGGCAATGATGGGATCGAGATAAAGTACGGCTCGCACGGCAACATCGTACGTGGGAACGTAATTCACGACACCACAATCGGCCGGCAGTATCCTTGCATTTTCGTCTATGGGGTCACCGATCCCGGAGCGCACTCACGCAACCTTGTCGAAGCGAATGCGGTCTGGAATTGCGGTGAAGGAATTCAGGTCGTATCGGATACGCTGGTTCAGAACAATCTCATCCTCAACTCGATTACCGGAATCACGACGGCGCCTCATGGCCAGGTGCCTCAGCTGCGCAACGTATCGATCATCAACAACACGATATACGGTCACCAGCAGCAAGGGATCTACCTGCGTTGGTCCGCGGCAGACAATATGCAGTTGATCAACAACGCTGTCTACTGTCCCGGTGGGCGTGCCCTGAATGCCCTGGGGTGGGCTCATCCCGCGGTTCTGATTCGGTCCAACTATATTGAAGGCACTGGTGTGGCAATTGACAATCTGGGGTTCTTCGACGGAGGCGCCGCGGTGCAGGCATTCAGCGGCGCCGAGTCTCTAGATCTCTGGCCCCTCGTGGGTTCCGTTCTGATCGGGACCGCGAGTGCGTCGCTCAGCCCCGGGTTGGATTTCAATCGGTCCCTCCGGCATAACCCGGTAGACGTCGGTGCCTACGAAACCGAGGGAAGGCCAATGAACCCTGGGTGGTCGGTCTCGGCGGGCTTCAAAACCGGCCCGCTGGCTCCGAAGCCTCCCATGGCACTCCGGGCAAGCTCTCCCGGCTCGGCCGCAGAGACCGGATTCGAGCCGGATCCGTGACGTGATAGCCCGATACTTGCTCTTAAGTAACTGCTCGTGGATCTGCTGCTATGCGTGTAACTTAGCAAATCGTCAAAAACCACGGTTTTTCACGTTGCGCTGCGCAGTTACGCTCCCAAGCGACTGGCGCGTTGCGCCAGTCAGCGCCGATAGGCGGGTCCCTGTACCGAACGCTGCTTTCTCCCCTCGCCCTCCCAGCTTGAAATGAGTCCGTACCTAACCATAGACTAGTGGATCTGGTTCCGTCTTCAATGATCGAAACGGCCTGGCTGCCCGGCGTGGCGTGGTGTCCATCGGACACGTCAGGCGGATCAGCGACGTCGACGGAACAGTTTCCGGGAGGGTCGGGTGAACAAGCCCTGTGTCAACCGCACGGACTATGCGTGGAGGAGACTGCTCGTTTTCGGCGCCATCGGGATTGTCCTCGTCGCAGTACCTGCCCACGCATATCTTGGGCCCGGCGCCGGATTTGCGCTTGTGTCCTCGTTCCTGGTGATGCTCACGACGATCGTGATCGCGCTGCTTTCCTTGCTGGCCTATCCATTTCGAATGCTCTGGCGCCTGTTGCTTCGCAAGCGAATCTCCAAGCCTTGGATCCGGCGCTTGATCGTGGTGGGGTTTGACGGCCAGGATCCAAAGCTTACCGATCGGTACATGCAAATGGGGAAGCTCCCGAACTTCGAGCGACTAGCCCAGTCGGGCTGCTACCATCGTCTCCGCACGACGTTTCCCGCGCTTTCACCCGTTGCCTGGTCTTCGTTCAGCACGGGGACCAACCCGGCGGGGCACAACATTTTCGACTTTCTGGATCGAGATCTGCGCACCTATCTGCCGCGTCTTTCCTCCGCCCGAATCGGTAGACTCGAGCGGACGCTCAAGTTGGGCCGGTACCGGATTCCGCTGCGCAAACCCGAAATCCGACTGTTGAGAAAATCGAAACCGTTTTGGTCCTATCTGGGTGAGCACGATATCTGGAGCACGATACTGCGCGTGCCGATTACGTTTCCTCCCGATCGGTTCCACGGTGCTCAATTGAGCGCGATGTGTACACCTGATTTACTCGGGACCCAGGGCACTTTCGCGCTCTATACCACTCGCAAGGAAGCACCGGAATTCAAAGAAGGTGGAATCCGGATCCGGCTCGAGCCGAATGGACACTCGTTCCGTACATCTCTCAAGGGTCCGGAGAACTCGCTCGTCGAAGGAAACCCGACGCTGGAAATTCCGATGTCGATCGAGTTGGATCGTTCGTTGCAGCAGGCGCAGGTGCAGATCGGCAACCAGTCGCTCGTTCTTCGCGAGGGCCACCTGAGCGATTGGGTCACGGTGAAGTTCCGCGCCGCTCCTTTTGCAAAGGTTTCGGGTTTGTGTCGGCTCATGGTGACGGAAATGGCGCAGGACTTCTCGCTCTATGTTTCTCCGATCAGCATGGACCCGGAAGATCCGGCCATGCCGATTTCGCATCCGGATTATTACGCCACTTATCTAGCCAAGAAGATTGGTCCCTTTGCCACTCTTGGGCTTGCCGAAGACACCTGGGCGCTGAATGAAGGGGTGACCGATGAGGCGACCTTTTTGAAGCAGGCATACGACATTGACCGTGAGCGACAAGACATGTTCTTTTCCGCACTCGACCGCTTGAAGTCCGGAGCGTTGGTCTGCGTATTCGACGCCACGGACCGAATCCAGCACATGTTTTGGCGCTATCTAGAAGAGGATCACCCTGCCTCCGCCAATAGCGATCGAGCGCAGCATCAGAACGCGATCGAGAACATCTATCAGTCCAACGATCGTCTCCTGGCCAAGATCGCCGATCGGATCGAACCGGGAGACTTGCTCTTCGTGATCTCCGACCACGGTTTCAGTTCCTTTCAGCGTGGAGTCAACCTGAACCGCTGGTTGCTTGACAATGGATACCTTTCCCTGAAAAAGGGGTCCGATGGGCGGTCCGAATGGCTCCGGGATGTGGATTGGGCTCACACCCGCGCGTACTGCATGGGCTTGACGGGTCTGTACCTGAACGTGCGCGGACGTGAAACAAACGGCATCGTGTCCCGGGGACGGGAGGTCCGGCAACTCAAGGCCGAAATCGTTGGACGGCTCCGGGGGTTAAAGGACGATACCAGAGGAAAGACCGCGGTCACCGACGTCTTCGATACCGACAGGATCTATCGGGGTCCGTATCTGGACAACGCCCCGGATCTGCTCGTCGGATACAATGCGGGCTACAGGGTGTCCTGGGACTGTGCTTCCGGAATGGCGGCGGGTCCTGTCTTCGAGGACAACTGCAAGGCTTGGAGCGGAGATCACTGCATCGACCCTCGAATGGTTCCTGGTGTGCTGTTTTGTAACCGGAAGATCGATGCCGCCGATCCATCGTTGATCGACCTGGCTCCAACCGCGCTGCGACTGTTTGGTCTGGACCCGCCCGGCCACATGGAAGGCAAGCCCCTGTTCGAGTCGCAATCCTTTAGCGGAGAGGAAGTGTAGCGAAACCCGCTCCCATGTTTATTCGTCGGACGACCCATACTCGTGTGAACCGATCTCGACCTTCATGCCATCGAACCGGCGCACGGCTTTGTGTGCTCGCGGTCTATCTGGCACTCATCTTGTTGATGCTGTCTGCGATGGGGTGCCGAGGGGGTGATCCAATCGGGAGCATTCCCCGCATCATTGTTCTCGGCTTCGACGGCGTGGATTATCAGCTCACCCGTGCCATGATGGAGCAAGGAAGGATGCCCCACTTCTCCCGGTTGGCCGAAATGGGGTTTTTCCAGGCGCTGGGAACCTCTGTCCCGGCCCAGAGTCCGGTGGCCTGGTCCAATTTCATCACCGGTATGGATTCGGGGGGACACGGGATTTTCGACTTTCTTCATCGAGACCCGGAAATGCTGATCCCAGAGTTTTCCATGGCCAGGACCGTGCCTGCCAGTCACTACTTCACGGTTGGAGACTGGCGGTTTCCACTGGTTCCCGGACGCGTGGAGCTACTACGGCGCGGAACTCCGTTCTGGGAGGTGCTCGAGCAGCACGGAATAGAAACGACGATCATCCGCATGCCCGCCAACTTTCCTCCCTCCGGATCTGCCAGCTACGAATTGAGTGGAATGGGGACCCCTGATCTCATCGGAACCTACGGTACCTTTTCCCTGTATACGTCCGAGAATTTTGCCTATGAAGGAAAAGAGGTCGGTGGCGGAAGGATCGATCCGCTGGTAGTTCGAGATCATGTGGTCGAGGCGACGCTTTACGGACCGGCGAACCCGTATCGTGTTCCTGCGGAAGAGGTCGCGCTTGATTTCAGGGTCTTCCTGGATCCCGTCGAGGCGGCGGCCAAGGTAGAAATAGGAGGGAGCGAATTTCTGTTGCGTCAAGGTGAGTGGAGTGAATGGGTCCCGGTCGATTTCGGCCTCATGCCCACCCAGAAACTCCGCGGGATGTGCAGATTCTTCCTGAAACAGGTTCGCCCGGATTTCGAGCTCTACGTTACTCCCATCAACTTCGACCCCCGGCACGCTGCGCTGCCCATCGCTCACCCCTCCTCTTTTGCGGCTTCTCTCAGCCACGCAACGGGCCGGTTTTATACACAGGGGATGCCTGAGGACACCAGTGCTCTAGGCGGCGGCGTATTCTCGCGAGAGGAGTTCTTGACGCAGGCTGCCATGGCAGGGGAGGAGAACATCCGCCAGTTCCGGCACATTTTTCAGCAGTTCAAGGACGGTTTCTTGTTTCACTACTTTGGCAACGTAGACCAGGTCAGTCACGTTCTCTGGCGCGCTCGAGACCCTCAACATCCGGCCTATGACGCTGCGGAGGACATCAGGTTTGAGAGTCGAATAGATTCGCTCTACCAGGAGTTGGATGATCTGGTAGGTTACACGATCGACCGGATGGGCGATAACACGGTGCTGATCGTGATGTCAGACCATGGGTTTACCTCATGGCGTCGCGCGTTTCATCTCAACGCCTGGCTTCGCGAGAATGGATTCCTGGCGGTCAGAGATAGAGGTCTCGAGGAAGACCCTGGTGGTTTCGCCAACATTGATTGGTCTCGGACTTTGGCTTACAACGTCGGATTCAATGGAATCTACGTGAACCTGCAAGGACGCGAGCGGTTCGGGATCGTCAAACCCCAGCAGCGGAAGGATCTAGTCGACGAGATTGCCGACAAGTTGAAAGTGACCGTGGATCCAAAGACGGGGAAGCCGGCTGTGGCCGCCGTCTATCCCAGAGAGCAAGTCTATTCGGATCGAGGTTCTCGAGAGCAAGGGCCGGACCTCGTTGTCGGTTTTTCGGACGGGATCCGGGTTTCGGACGAATCGTCGCTGGGTGCCGTCAGCCCCGAGGTGTTTTCTGACAACGTTGCCCAGTGGAGCGGAGATCACATGACCGATCCAGGAATCGTTCCTGGTATCTTGCTGGCCAGTCGGGCACTGAAGAAGCCGGTTTTGGAATTGACCGACCTGGCGGCCGCAATTCTATGGGAATTCGGCGTCGAGACCCCGTTTCCGGCAAAGCAGTGAGGCGGGGGGGCGGCGATTCTAGGAAGATCAGAAACGGAGGACTGCGTGTTTGGATCGAGCAGGATAAAGCTGGACCAGAGACTACTGGAGAAGGTGAAAAGGTACGCCGACATTGCTGGCTATTCTTCAGTGGAGGAGTTCATCACGCACGCTCTCGAGAAGGAGTTGGCGAAACTGGAGGATGCCGACTCCGAGGAAGAAATCAAAAAAAGGCTCCAGGGCTTGGGCTATATCTCGTAGCCAGGTCAGAGATCCCGGCATTGGAGGCGCAGGCGTTGCGGCGTGCCGGGATGCGGCGCTGGTGCCATACTTGCCATGTCACTGCTAAACGCGTGTATGCGAAGTCTCGTCGATGGGATGCTCTATCCCTTCCGCGGATGGCCTCCGCTCATCGGGCTGGTTGTGGTTTCCTTGGCGACCGCAGTCTTGATCCTGATGGTCTTTCGCGCCGCTTCCAACCAACAAGCTATTTCTCAGGTGAAGCGGAGGATCCACGCCTGCGTGTTTGAGATTCGGCTATTCAAGGATGATTTCCGGGCAATCTTGCGGGCCCAGGCCGAGATCTTGCGCCACAATCTGGAATATTTGCGACTCTCCCTCGTGCCCATGCTCTGGGTTGCCGCTCCCCTTTTCTTGCTGCTCGCCCAGATGCACTTTCACTATGGCTACCAGGGTCTGGAACCGGGACAAACCTCGGTCCTGAAGGTACAGCTCGAGGAGCACTCTCAAACTCTATCCAGACCGAACATTGCAATCCGCGCCCCCGACGGAGTGAGCTTGGATGGCGCCTCGGTGTGGGTCCCGAGCCTGCGAGAGATGTCCTGGCGAATAAAAGCGGACCGATCCGGGGCGCACGAGCTTCTCGTCCAATGGGGCGACAAATCGTTCGCCAAGTCGATTGAAGTTTCCACCGGCGTGGTGCGTCGCTCGCCGCTTCGACACAAGGGCGGATTGGTTGACGAGCTGCTGTACCCGGCGGAAGAGCCGCTTCCAGCCGACGGTCCAATCCGTGGTATTTCGGTGATTTATCCCGAGACCGGCATCGAAGTGCTCGGGTGGTCGCTCCATTGGATGGTTGTATACTGTCTTGCGTCGATGCTATTCGTCTTGTTGCTGAAGCGTCCATTCAAGGTGGATTTGTAATACGCAAATGGCGGTACTGGGCATGGCCACTGGGGGAAGTGTGAAGACTCTACTCTGCACTACATTGCCGCGAAACGTCGGGCCAGCGCTCTCGGTTGCCGTCGCGAGCTGGATGTTTTGCCTTGCGACCCATCCATTGGTCGGGGGCGATCTTCAGCTCGCCCGGCCGGAATCTGTTGGCATGTCTAGCGACCGCCTCGAGAGGATTACGGGGGTGATCCAGCAAAACATTGCTGCGGGACAAGTGGCTGGAACGGTGACTCTGGTCGCGCGAAAGGGAAAGGTCGTTTATTTTAGAGCCCAGGGGCGGCGGGATCTCGGGCGTGACCTGCCGATGACGAAAGATACCATTTTTGCCATCATGTCGATGACCAAACCCATTGCGTCCTTTGCCCTGATGATGCTCTTCGAAGAAGGGCATTTCTTGCTGACGGATCCGGTTTCGAAATGGCTTCCCGAGTTCGCCGACGTGAAGCTCGCGGGAGGTATCTCTGTGGGGCGTCCGATCACAATCCGGCACGCCCTGACTCACACGACGGGCTTGAGTCGTCCGCCGTCTCCCAGCCGCCAGATGTCGGCGCTCCCCAAAAACGTTGTCGAGTTCATTACTCTCGCCGCTCGGCTTCCTCTGCACTTCCGTCCCGGCGACCAATGGGAATACGGCATTTCGACGGACCTGGTCGCCGCGCTGGTCGAGAAGATCTTGGGGCAGAGTCTGGATGTGTTTCTACGAGAGCGGATCTTTGACCCGTTGGAGATGTCCGATACACACTATCATGTGCCACAGGCCAAGAGCGGTAGAATCGCCACCCTCTACACCAGGGGTGAGGAGGGGAAGATCGTCCCACGTCAGAAGGAGAGTGGCCTGATGCCCCGGACCGTTTTTCGAGGTGCCCACGGGCTTTCCTCGACGGCGGCCGATTACTACCGATTCCACCAAATGATTCTCAGTGGTGGTGAGTTTCGGGGAGTTCGACTGGCGAGTCCCAAGACGATCGATCTCATGATCTCCAATCACACCGGAGACCTTCTCGTCAGACCGCGCGGACCGGGATATGGTTTTGGTCTTGGTTATTCTGTCTTGACGGACCCCGCCAAAGCGCGAGAGCCTCTGTCCCCGGGGAGTTTCGGTTGGGGTGGTGCGTATGGCACCTACTTTTTTGTGGACCCGCAGGAGGATCTGCTTGGGATCATAATGATGCAGCTGGCCCCTTTCGGCCATCTTTCACTTCGGCACATCTTCGCGGTTTTGGCGACTACATCGATCATCGAACCGAATTCCAGCCCACCAAGGATTCAGTCCTACAGCATCCCTCGATAGGGGTTGTTTCTTTCATTCGACATCCCTGCTGGACCGATCTCGCCATCCCTTGATAGGGAATGTTTCTTTTATTCGACTTGCCGGCGGGACTGATCTCGACTCGGTCTTGGGCGAAGGAAGAAGTCCGCTTCGATACTATTGAGACCGCGTCGATTGCCGATACTATGGGGGGGAGGATCGCCGTCCGAAGGCAAGGCCTGCTCACGTGCAACCCGCGCGAAAGGCGTTTGGGTTGCCTGCCGGCAGAGCTATAGTAAAACATTAATTCCTTCCTCCTAAATATCGATAGTATATAGATCATGGGCGTAACCCCACACCTCCTGATCGCGACGATTCTGGCGGCGCTAGTTTTCGTCTACGCCAGTCATCGGCTGTGGCCTGGCCGGATCGAGAAAGCAATCTCTTGGTTTGTCTCCAGCCTGATCATCGTCGTCTCTCTATGCATCCTGATGTTCGATCATCGGGACGACGTCAGGATATTCGTCCTGGCTTCCGTATCCACGTTCGGAGGCTTTTGGTTTTGCTTTTTCAGTTCCATTAATCTTTGGGGATTCTGGCAAGAAGAGCGCCGCAGGGTGGATGAAACGCTTCGCAATATGTTGATATGGGAGGGCCCCCAGCATTCATCGCTGAAGGAGCATCGGCGAGCGAAGGGATTTCGCAGCGCGCTGGCATTGCGCGAAGAATCGAATCTGAATGATAGCCTAGAAGCGAGCAGCGCCGCGACCCACGAAACCAGCGAAACACACGCCGGTGCTGATCCGCTCCCGCGCGACACAGAGAAGCAGGGAGATCTGCAACTCCGCTCCGCCGAAGAGGAGTCCTTGCCGGATGAAGGAATCAGTTCTGATGTAGCCCCCAACGGCCACAGGGTTCCGCATGACTGGGATGACCAGGCCAACAGGGACAACAGGAACGACAAGGCGGTTCATCCGGTGGACGATCGAACTGCAAGCGAGCGGACCGAGGCGCCCGGGTTGATCTCACGCCCGGAACCGGGATATCCTGCCGAAAATATCGTGAGTGCGATCCAGTCGATTGAAGCCGTCGATACGGCCGAGCATTTGCATGGAAAGGGAGAGGTCTTGTGCGCCGAGTCGCCCAGCGTGCCGACGGGAATGCTACCGTTAGTTGAAGCGGTCGAGGCAGCCGACAACCAACAGCAAGCGCACGCGCACGAACGTGAGCCGTCCCCCGTGCTGGATTGGGTCCGCGTGAAGTGTCCTCACTGCGAGCGGCGGTTTACTCTGGAGCGTGATGCCCTCGTGTCGGCTGTGTTTCAGGTGTTGTCCGACCCGATCAGCGATGCAAGCGGAAGGGTATACATCAGTCCGAACGGGGCTAGTCCGGATGCTCCAGACCTGATTGCTGCCTTGGAGGGCGACTGGGCTTCACTTGACTCGAATACGGCTCGAAGCCAAAGCTTGGCCGTCAAGCGGATCAGGACCATGCTGGAAGCAGACGAACCCCGATGGTGGAAGTGCTATCACTGCGACAAGGTACACCGTTACTAGGAGAGTTTGATTTTCCAGGAACGTTCCATCGAAACCAGCGGTCCCTTCGGTTCGTAGCGAAACCCCAGAAGCACAAGCCTCTGAAGATAAGCCCATCGTCAAATGCTGGGTCGGAGTACACGATACGATTCGCCACAACCCGCGTCGCAATGGTGGTAAAATAGGAAATCACTATAGGATGGGCGCCCGTGATGAACCACCAAGGGATCACAAACGGCAGGCGATACGAGATTGCTCCTCTAGCCTGCCTGCTTGCCTGCGTCTTGCTTTTGGAATCGACCGGCTGGACGGCCCAGTTGGCTGGCACAAACGACCCGCGGGTAAATTTCAACCGCGATATTCGCCCGATTCTCTCAGACAATTGCTTTGCATGCCACGGTCCGGACGAAAAGAGTCGACAGGCAGACCTTCGCCTGGACCAGAAGTCGGTTGCCTTTTCCGCGCCCAACGGGTTTCCGATCATCGTTCCGGGAAATCCCGAGAACAGCGAGATCATTTTCCGAGTCACGCACGAGGACGAGTCCGAGAGGATGCCGCCGAACAAGACGGGCAAACGTCTGGATGGGTCACAGATAGAGCTCTTGACGCGGTGGATCCAACAGGGCGCCCCCTGGGACGAACATTGGGCTTTCGTGAAGCCCTCGCGGCCCTCGGTTCCGGAGACGACGAACCACGAATGGGGGCGAAACCCGATCGACGGCTTCGTGCTCGCGCGCCTGGAGTCCGAGGGATTGGAGCCATCGACCGACGCCTCGAAGAGGTCGCTCATCCGGCGCGCGACCCTGGATCTGACCGGTCTCCCCCCGACGCGCACGGAGGTGCGCGCCTTTGTTGCCGACGACCGTCCTGCCGCCTACGAGATGCTGATCGACGGCTTGCTCGAACGGCCTCAATATGGGGAGCACTTGGCCCATTTTTGGTTGGACGCCGCTCGTTACGGCGACACACACGGTCTCCATTTGGACAATTATCGTGAGATGTGGCCCTATCGCGATTGGGTGGTGAACGCCTTCAATCGCAACATGCGCTTTGACCAATTCACGGTCGAGCAACTGGCCGGCGACCTGCTTGCGAATCCGAGCACTCAGCAACAGACGGCAACAGGTTTCAACCGCTGTAATGTGACCACGAGCGAGGGAGGCTCAATCCGTGACGAGGTCTACGTCCGCTACGCTGGCGACCGGGTGAACACTACCTCCACGGTCTGGATGGGGTTGACGGCAGGATGCGCCAGCTGTCATGACCACAAGTTCGACCCTATTACCCAGAAGGAGTACTACAAACTCTCCGCCTTTTTCAATAACGTCTCCGAGGATGCCATGGATCGGAACCGAAAGGATCCGGCACCTGTCATCAAGCTTCCCACATCCGAAGAGTCGGAGCGGATGGCAAGTTACGACCGGCGTATCAAATCGCTGGAGGATCTCATCAAGGCCCCGATGACAGGCGTCGATGTGGCCCAGTCCCGGTGGGAAGCGGAGCTGACCGAGTGGAGGCCCGTGCAAGCAGAAGATTTAGTTTCACTCGTTTCACTTGCAGGGGCGACAATGAGTTTGCTCGCTGATGGGTCGATCCAGGCCAGCGGCAAGAATCCCGACACGGACACGTACGAAATTGTGGCGCGAGTCCCGGCTGGAAAACACATGGCCGTCCGGCTGGAGGGTCTGCGATCCGAAGACTCCCCCGATGCGCGGAGCGCATCGGCTACCACAGACGCGCCCCCCGCGTTGGATACAGCAGACGCGCCGAGCGCATCGGACACAAACGGGGAGGCCCAGGCGAAGACGAAGGGTGTAACGAAGAAGTTGATCGGCCGCAGCAAGAGCGGCAACGTGATTCTGACCGAGTTCGAGCTGGAGTTTGCCGCCGTGAAGGAGCCCGGTGAATGGACCCCCGTCCGTTTTGTCCACGCCTGGGCCGACTACGAACAGCCCGGCGATTTCGGTATTCTCAACACGATCGACGGATGCCGCGAAAGTGGTTGGGGGATAGGAGGAAGCCAGGCACGAGGAGCCAGGCAAGCAGTTTTCTTGGCGGAGCTGCCGTTTGGCGAGTCGGATGACTATTGGATCCGAGCTCGATTGAAGCACGAGTCGCAATACAAGCGGCATCAGTTCAACCGCTTTCGGCTGTCTGTGGCGACCGAGCCTCCCCGCTCCCCAGGATCGTCGATCAAGCTGGGCGATTGGTACGAACTGGGTCCCTTTGAAGCTCGAGAAGGGAATGTGGCGTTTCACCAGAGGTACGAGCCGGAAGGGAACCCGGTAAACAAGGGTTTCCAGTTCAAGCACCACGATCGAGTGCTGAAATGGGTGAAGCGTACCGCGTGGCCCGATAGAGATGCCACGGTCGAGCTGACGGGTGAGAAGTGTGCCAGCTACATTTATCGCAACGTGGTGAGCGAAACGAAGCAGAGGGCGGTTCTCACCGTGCGGGCAAACGGAGGACTCAAGCTCTGGGTCAACGGGTACGAGCTCTTTGCCGGCCGCTTCCGCTCTGAAACCGAAGCCAAGAGAATTCAGGTTCCGCTCAACGCGGGCGGCAACGAAGTCTTGCTGAAGGTTGTCGATTTTTCCGGCGAATACGGATTCTTCTTCGGACTCGAATCAGGTCCCGTCATGGTTCCGTCGGAGGTGTTCGATTGGACTCGGCTGAGCCCCAACGAGAGAAGCCCTGAGCAACGTACCGGGATTCGCAACTTCTACCGCGCGATGGTGTCGTCGGACCCGGAATTGAGGGGCCTGCGGAATGAGCTTTCCAACCTGCGAAAGAAGCGAACCGCTCTGGACGAATCGATTGTGACGTCCATGGTCATGAAGGAGCGCAAGGAGGCCCGAAAGACCTACGTCTTGCGCCGTGGCCAGTACGACCAGCGACTGGAACAGGTGTCTCCCGGCACACCTGCCATGTTGCCTTCGATGCCCGACGATGCCCCGGCGACGCGGCTCGGTTTTGCGCGCTGGCTGGTGGATCCGTCCCATCCGCTGACGCCGCGGGTGGCCGTCAATCGTCTTTGGCAGAATATCTTTGGAGCTGGGCTGGTTCGAACCTCCGAGGATTTCGGAAGTCGGGGAGAGCCGCCGAGTCATCCGGCGTTGCTCGATTGGCTGGCGGTGGAGTTCGTCGAGTCAGGTTGGGACGTGAAGCACGTGCTCGGGTTGATGCTGACATCATCCACTTATCGTCAATTGTCCAAGGTCCGGCCCGAATTGCTGGCGCGCGATCCGGACAATCGTCTGCTGGGCCGCGGTCCGCGATTTCGACTCGACGCCGAAATGCTACGGGATCAGGCGCTGGCGATCAGCGGCCTGTTGCGCCCGACCATGGGCGGCCCCAGCGTCAAGCCACCGCAGCCGGACGGCCTCTGGAAAGTTGTCGGTTATGTCGGTTCCAACACCATGTGGTTCGAACAAGACCACGGGCCAGATAGGGTGTACCGTCGTAGCCTTTATACATTCTGGAAGCGGACCGCTCCCCCACCTCAGATGAGCGTTTTCGATGCTCCCTCGCGCGAAGTGTGCGTCGTGCGTCGCGAGCGCACCAACACTCCGCTGCAGGCTCTGGTGCTCTTGAATGAACCACAGTACTTCGAGGCCGCGCGCGCGTTTGCGGAGCGAACCTTGCTGGAAGGAGGGCGGAGCGATGAAGACCGAATGGCGTTCGCGTTCGAAACGGCCACCGCGCGACTTCCGGATTCCGAGGAGCTGTCGATCCTTCTGGGTGTGCTCGATCAACACCAGGAGGAATTCAGCCGAGATCCGAAGAGAGCGGCGGTGCTGGCTTCCGCTCATTCCCCCTCGGACTCGGGCCTCGGCCTTGCCGAGCTGGCCGCATGGATCATGGTCACAAATCTCATCCTGAATTTGGATGAGGTGGTCAGCAAAGGATAAGCGAGCAGATGCAGGGCAGCGAGGCGAGGGAGCACAACTGTAATGACGCAGGATTCTAGAATGGATTTATTCAAGGAACTTGTGAAGCTCGAGACGAGGCGTCAATTCTTTGGACGCTGTGGGCTGGGGCTTGGAGCGGCTGCCTTGGCTTCCGTGGCGCCCAGAGACGTGGCGGCGTCATCGGGCGCGGGACGCGCGGGAGCCGACGTTTTTGGGGGGCTGCCAGGTCTCCCGCATTTCAAGCCGAAAGCCAAGCGAGCCATCTATCTGTTCATGTCGGGAGCCCCGTCCCAGATGGATCTTTATGACTACAAACCAAAGATGGCGGATTGGTTTGATAAAGAACTTCCTGGTTCGGTTCAGATGGGGCAACGCCTGACGACGATGACATCCGGACAAGCCCGGTTTCCTATTGCCCCCAGCATCTACCAATTCGCCAAGTACGACAACGGTGGTGCGGGGGCGTGGGTCAGTGAGTTGCTTCCCCATACGGCGACCATGGTCAAGGATCTCGCCATCGTCAAGACCGTGCATACCGAGGCCATCAATCACGATCCAGCCATTACCTATATTTGTACTGGAGATCAACTCCCCGGAAAACCAAGTCTGGGCGCCTGGCTGAGCTATGGGCTCGGCAGCGAGAACGAGAACCTGCCGGCATTCATCGTTCTCAATTCGACCTGGACAGGCCGGAAAGCGGCGCAGGCCCTGTATAGTCGCCTCTGGGGTGCGGGTTTTCTGGCGGCCAAGCACCAGGGAGTGCTCCTGCGCACTCAGGGTGATCCGGTCCTGTATCTATCGAATCCGCCGGGGGTCGCAGCGACGACGCGCCGGAAAATGCTGGATGCGCTTTCGTCTTTGAACCAAAAGCAGTACGAGGCATTTGGCGACCCGGAAACGGATGCTCGTATTTCTCAATACGAAATGGCCTTTCGTATGCAGTCCTCGGTTCCAGATTTGACTGATATTTCGAAAGAGCCCCGCCATGTTCTAGACATGTACGGACCGGACTCGCAGGAACCTGGAACTTTCACCCACAACTGTATCTTGGCACGACGGATGATCGAGCGCGGGGTGCGCTTCGTCCAGATCTTTCATCGAGGTTGGGACCAGCACACAGACCTCCCCAGGGACTTGCCGCGCCAGTGCCGCGATATTGATCAGGGCTCGACAGCTTTGATTCAGGATCTGAAGCAGCGGGGTCTACTCGAGGATACACTCGTGGTCTGGGGAGGCGAATTTGGCCGCACCATATACTGCCAGGGTCTGCTGACCAAGGACAACTACGGCCGGGATCACCATCCCAAGTGCTTTACGATGTGGCTTTCAGGTGCAGGCATACAGGGCGGGCTAGTCCATGGGGAGACCGATGAGTTCAGCTATAACATCACGCGCGATCCCGTTCATATTCGCGACTTGAACGCAACCATCTTGCACTTGCTAGGAATTGATCATAATCGCTTGACCTTCAAGTTTCAGGGACTGGACCAGCGTTTGACGGGGGTCGATGCGGAATCCCGGATCATCCATCCAATCCTTGCTTGAAGCGGAGGATCAGGCTACCAGCGCTGGCGCTTGAAACCCCTGTCCGCCGCACCGCCTCCGCCTGATCGGGGCTGCTGCGGCCTTGCTTCGTTGACCGTGATACTGCGCCTTCCCATCTGGGTACCGTTGAGTTTCTCCGTCGCGTCTTTGGCTTCCTGCGGAGAACTCATCTCCACGAAACCGAATCCTTTAGACATGCCGGTCGCTCGATCCGTGATCACTTTGGCGGATTCGACCTCGCCGTGGGCCGAGAAGAGTTCTCGCAACTGGTCCTCGGTTACCTCGTAAGGCAAGCCGCCGACAAAGAGCTTGTTGGTCATGTTCTACTCCCTTGAAGATGCTGTTATGCGTCAACCCTGAGATAAGCGACCACGAAAGGAGCAGAACTCGGTTGGTCTTGCTGGTAGCGCGGTTCTGATCGGAAATTCCTTGGGGATCTTCGCAAGGTCTGACTGGATTTGCTCAACATTGTTTGCAGTATACTTAAGATCCGCTTCAGGTAGCGTTCGGCCCAAAGGCCGATTAATACTGTACCTAGTCCTTTTTTGCCTGTCAACATATCTAGGCTGCTTTCGAGCGGTTCTGCTCGGTCGAGGCACGCAGCCGGAGGCCCGGGCGATTTCGTGAGGATATCTGGGTGATTCGGGGTATTCGCGGTATGATGATGAAAAATATCCAACTGTCCTGAGAACGGAGTAGGCCATGAAGAGACGAGATTTTCTGCAGGGAACGGCGGCCGCAGCGATTGGAAGTTGCTTCCCGGCGACGCTGGCAGGCTTGGAACGAGAGCAGCGATCGGGCGCGCTCGAGCGCAGATCCCTGGGAAAGACCGGAGCCAAGCTATCGGTTTTAGGCTTTGGCGGCATCGTGGTGATGAACGCGACCAAGGAGGAGTCCGCCCAGCGTGTGGGGGAGGCTATTGACGCCGGAATCAACTACTTTGACGTTGCTCCCCGCTATGGAGACGCGGAGGTGATGCTGGGGCCCGCATTGGCTCCCTATCGCAAAGACGTGTTTCTGGCGTGCAAAACGGCCGAGCGTGACAAGGCGGGCGCCAACAAGGAGCTCGAGCAATCGCTGGGGCGTTTGAAGACCGACCATTTCGATCTGTACCAGTTCCACGCCGTGACCCGATTGGAAGAAGTGGAGAAGATCCTGGGGCCTGGAGGAGCCTTGGAAACGTTTGTCGCGGCAAAAAAGGCGGGAAAGGTGCGTTTTCTAGGTTTCTCCGCTCACTCCGTCGAAGCGGCCATGGCCCTCATGGATGGATTCGACTTCGACACCATTCTCTTCCCGGTGAACTATGCCACCTGGCACGCCGGCAACTTTGGGCCCCAGGTGCTCGAGAAAGCTTCGAAAAAGAAGATGGGCATACTGGCGCTGAAAGCCATGGCCAAAACAGGCGTTCCCAAGGGCCAACCCAAACCGTTTGCCAAGTGCTGGTACGAGCCCCATACAGACCCTGATGATGCGACCATGGGATTGCGCTTTACCCTCTCCCACCCCGTTACCTCGGCGCTTCCCCCGGGGGATGAAAACCTGTTCAAAATGGCGCTGGGACTTTCGAAACAGCTGACCCCCCTGTCTCAGGAAGAGGTCCGAGAAATCAAGGAACGTGCCCTGCGCACCAAGCCGATTTTCAAGTATCCCCGCTCCGTGTAGCGCTCTCGCGTTTGGTTTCGCCTTGCTCCAGCGGCACACGAATACAAAAGCCGTGAAATTGCCTTTGTTGGGCTTTCTGAGGGAGGACTGGAATGGAACTCGGGGCGCATTTGCCGCTGATCGACTTCAGCAACAAGGGAATCTCACTGGCGTATTTGAAATCGTATGCCAAGCTGGCATCGGATCTGGGATACTCCTACCTCTGCGCCAACGACCATTTGATCTTTAGCCGTCCATGGTTTGACGGTCCCGTGGCACTGTCCAGCGTCATTGAAGAATCAGGTCGGATGATGCTTGCGACCACCGTTTCTATTCCCGTGGTGCGCGGACCGGTCGTATCGGCAAAAATGTTCACTGCCATCGACATACTGTCGGGCGGCCGCCTGGTCGTTGGCGTCGGGCCCGGGTCTTCCCCGAGGGACCATAACGCCGTTGGCCTGCCGTTTGAGGAGCGCTTCAAGCGGATGGATGAAACGGTCCAGATGCTGAGGTCGCTATGGGATCGGGATTCCACAGGCTTTAACGGGCGATTCTATTCGTCGGAAGGCATCACGCTGGAACCGCTCCCAGTGCGAAAGCTCGGTCCCCCTATTTGGATTGCCAGTTGGGGGTCGAAGCTTGGACTGCGCCGGGCGGCTCGACTCGGTGACGGCTGGCTCGCCTCGGCCTACAACACAACGCCCGTGAAGTTCAAAGAAAGCCTGGCCCTGCTCTTCGATCAGCTTAAGGAGGCTGGAAAGAAACCCGATGGTTACGCGAACGGTCTCGCGACCATGTGGGCCTATGTGACCGACGACGCTTCGGCCGCCGAGAGGATTCTCAATGAGTTGCTGGCCCCGGCTCTGAACCGGCCATCTGAAGAACTGAGAGAGCAGCTTCCCATCGGCTCCCCGGAATTGTGTGCGGAGCGCCTGTCTGCGTATGCCGCAGCGGGCGTGCAGCGGGTCTTTCTTTGGCCCCTAGCGGACGAACTCCGCCAACTGGAACGTTTTACTCGTGACGTACTGCCCCTCGTGAACTCGACTTCGTAGCGATTTTCTTCAAGATCCGCAATTGGGCGTCATGACAAAAGAAAACAAGCGCTTTGCAAGCTCCGATGTCTTGTCGATGTTTCCCACCCTTGTGTGGAAAATGCGACTCGAAGCCGAATTGGTTGAAGCGGTCAATGAGAAGATCTTGGGAGTGCTCGGCAAGTCACGCGATGCGGAATCAGGGCAGAACAAGGGCTGGCAGTCCAGTCAAGACCTTCACGAATTGGAAGAATTAGCGGAACTGATGGCTTGCGTCCGAGACGCGGTCCGCATGGTTCTGCGTTTTCTCAAAGTCGGGTTCGATGAGTTCGAGGTCACGGGGTGCTGGGCCAATGTCAACCCTCAAGGGGCAGATCACAAAATCCATAGTCACCCCAACAATTTTCTCAGCGGTGTCTACTACGTGAAGACTCCATCCGGCGCCGACACCATCAATTTTCATGATCCGAGAATTCAAGCGGGGATCATTCGACCTCCGGTCACAGAGCTTACGGGGATCAATACCGATCAGGTGGTCGTGAAGGTAGAAAACGGGACTCTCCTCATCTTCCCATCCTACTTGCAACATTCCGTGGATGCCAATACCAGCGATCAGGAGAGAGTCAGCGTCAGCTTCAACCTGATGTTCTCGTCATTTACGGAGAACCTCAGCAAACCCCTCTGGTGACAGGCGCACCTCTCCAAGAGCCACGAAATATCGAAGCCTTCAAACCCTTAAAACCGGTTTGCCGCTATGGAGAGGACTTCGCAGTCGCCGTCTTGATGTAGTCCAGCTTGGGGAACAGGCGCTTGAGGTACTCGTTGCCTGAATTGGCAATCATCCCTTGATCGGGCTTCTCCCCATAGCTGTCATAGAGACCATCGACAATGCTCATTCCTTCTATCACCCGGCCGAATGGTGAAAACCCTTGACCGTCGAGGAAGCCGTTCCCCTTGCGGGCCGTGTTTATGAAGAGCTGGGTCGTACGGGTGTTGGGACCAGCCGTAGCGAACACGATGGTCCCTCGCCGGTTGCTCTGGGTGACGGGATCATCTTTGATGTTGGCGTCGGTCCAGACACCGTTGATCTTCGGGTCTCCATGCATGCCGAACTGGACCACGAAGTCCGGCACGATACGAAAGAAACGGCACTCATCGAAAAAACCATTCTGCGCCAGGTTGAAGAAACGGTCTGCTCCCCGCGGTGACCAGGCACGGGTGACCTGAACTTTCACCGTTCCTTTCGAGGTGTCAAAATTCACAATGAAGCTTTCCGGTGCCTTCTTGTTCATTGCCGACGGATTCAAGAGCGCGTTCGCGCTCGCTTTCGGAGGTTCCGGCTCTTCGGCCTCAGTGGGTTCACTCGGAGGGGAAGGTTCGGGCTCCGCCGCCTCTGCCGGTTCAGGATCCGGCTCGGTTGGCGGGGACACCGGTTCGGCGGCTTTTGGAGTTTCCTCCACTGCGGGCTCGTCGCCGGGTTTGGGTTCCTCGGCACAGCCAGCGAGAAAAACCGTTGCTAGAACCATCACAAAAAATCTGATCCTTGAGAATATCCGTTGCCTTTTCATCCCGAAGTCTCTCTCCTGATAAGCGATCTACTGTACCCAAGTATGCGTGAGTGTCGCTCAAACCAGTTGCATTTGCAAGACCGTGAGCCACGCGCTCGGGGCCTCTTATTGCGGCTTCTATCAAAATTCCGTATCGCTCGCTACCCTTCACAAGGTAAAATCTACGAAACCGTCAGCGAAAACCATCGGCTTCGCAGCAGAGCCGTGCTGCCGAACTTCCCGAACTTCGATGATGGGGCCGCAGTTTAGACGAAACGAGAGGTTCTGAGGATCTGGCCCTTGGTCCAACGGCAATAAATCGGAGGAAAGACAATGGTACAAACCATGAAGACCTTTGTCATGCGTCGCATTGGGGAAGTCGGAATGATGGAAAAACCGGTTCCCGATCCTGGACCGAACGATGCAATCGTCAAGACCTCGGCGGCCTTGGTTTGCACATCGGATACCCATACGGTAGCCGGTGCTATTGGAGAACGGACGGATATTACTCTCGGACATGAGGCCGTCGGTGTCATCCACAAGCTCGGAGGGCAGGTGAGCGGTTTCAAGGAAGGCGACAGGGTGCTGGTAAATGCCATCACGCCCTGCTATCAGTGCGAGAATTGCCTGCGCGGATTTACCTCACAGTGCAACGAGGCCCTTGGAGGGTGGAAGTTTGCCAACCTCAAGGACGGCAACATGGCAGAGTATTTCCATGTCAATAGCGCTCAGGCGAATCTAGCTCGGATCCCCGACAGCCTCAGCAACGAACAGGCAGTCTACTGTACCGACATGATCTCGACGGGGTTCATGGGTGCCGAGCACGCCAACATTCCGATCGGGGGTACGGTCGCGGTTTTTGCCCAGGGTCCGGTCGGTCTCATGGGGACCGTGGGGGCCAGGCTGCTCGGCGCAGGCTACGTGATTGGAGTGGAGTCGATACCGAAGCGCAAGGAACTGTCCCGCCACTTTGGTGCCGACGCGGTGATCGATTTCACGGAAGAGGACCCGGTTGCTGCTATCATGGACATGACCGACGGCAACGGCGTGGACTCCTCCATCGAGGCTCTGGGAAGCCCTGTGACCTTCGAGGCATGCATCAAGGCGACACGACCGGGCGGAACCATTTCGAACGTGGGATACCATGGGGATGGGGAGCACGTGCAAATCCCTCGGGCTGAGTGGGGAGTCGGCATGAGTGACAAGGTGATCCGAACGGGCCTCTGTCCTGGTGGGGCCGAGAGGATGAAGCGGCTCATGCGTCTGGTGGAGCAGGGCCGAGTCGATCCGATCCCGATGACGTCCCATCGGTTTGGCTTTGAAGAGATCGAGAAGGCCTTCACCCTGATGAAGACGAAAGAGGATGGTATTATCAAGCCACTGATTCTGTTCGAGTGAGCCTCATGGATTGGTCATGGGTAAGCGAAGACGGAGCTAGGCTACGAAGGTTTGCAATGAGAGAGGACACGGTATGCCAAACGCGCTGCTAGTCTATCCCAAGAACCCCGTGACTTTTTGGAGCTTTGACGAAGCCCTGAAGATGATCGACAAGGCCTCGGCCTTCCCCCCGCTGGGACTGCTGACGATTGCGGGGATGATGCCCGATGCGTATTCACTCCGCATGCTGGACATGAACGTGATGTCTCTGGAGGATGCGGATCTGGAATGGGCCGATATCGTCATTACTTCCTCGATGATCATCCACTGGGAGTCGCTCGAGTCGTTGATCGCCAGGTGCAACGCTCGTACTGTGCCTGTTCTGAATGGCGGCCCTCTGCCGACCCAGTACCACGACGAAATCCAGGGCGACGCGGTGTTCTTTCTGGGTGAGGCCGAGAATGGGTTCTTGGACGTGGTGGAGCAAATGGTCGCCGATCCTCGGTCTGTGCGCAGGACGCACATTGACCGGAGAGGGGAGTTCCAGAACCTGACCCAGACTCCTCTGCCTCGGTGGGACCTGATCGATTTTGAGGATTACAGTACGATGGTGATCCAGATGACGCGGGGGTGTCCGGAAAGCTGCACGTTTTGCAATATTCCCTCGCTCTATGGAAAAGAGACCCGGATCAAGACTCCGCGTGGAATGGTAGCAGAGCTGGATGCTCTGTACGACGCTGGCTGGCGAGGGCCGGTGATGGCCGTGGATGACAACTTCGTCGGCAACGGCGGGGCCATTCGCACGGCTCTCGAAGACGAGGTCGTTCCGTGGCAAAAGCAGAGAGACTATCCCTTTCAATTCCACACTCAGGCCAGCATCCGGGTGAGCGACGATCCGGCATTGCTCGAGGCGATGTACCAGGCGGGTTTCGACAAGGTGTTTGCCGGGATCGAGTCTCCGGTGGAGGAAAGCCTGAAGTTCATGGGCGCTCAAAAGAACCTGCAGGGCAATACACCCTTGCTCGACAAGGTGAAGCGCATACAAGAAACCGGATTTGAAGTACAGGCGGGCTTCATCATGGGCCTGGACACCGACCCCGACGATATCGCGCAGCGCATCCTCGCGTTTATCCAAGAGGCGGGTATTCCGGTAGCCATGGCCGGAATTCTGGGGGTATTGCGCGACACGCCGGACTACAAGCGCTTCAGCCGGCTCGGCCGCCTGGTCGAGGGGGTCCAGTACTCAGGAGATTCAGGGATCTTCAGCAGAAACCTGAGTTATGTACCGCTCATGGACCCGGAGGAACTTCTGGACCAGCACCGTAACCTCGTGCAGACGCTCAACAGTCCCGAGGTATTCTTCGAGCGCTGCTTGACGCATTTCAAGCATCAGACGCGTCGTCCGCTGGCCAAGATGCCCATCCGGATGATAGAAGTGAAGGCCTTCTTTAGATCCTTGTGGCGGCAGGGAATCACTGGGGACTACAAGAGAGCCTACTGGAAATTCCTGATTCGGAGTCTGGTCGGCCACACCGCCAAGTTTCCGGATGCGGTCCGGCTTGCGGTTCAGGGACACCATCTGATCCTGACCACCCAGCAGGCGCTAAGGGTCGACGAGGTGCAGACGTTTTTCGAGGAGGCGCTGGATCACGTGGAGCGATTCTGCCGTGGTTCGCGGGAGACTTTTCAGCACAACGTGGAGGCCTATGCCAGCCGTTTGATGCGGGCAGTGCACGAGCGGTTCGAGGACTTTCAAGATGACCATCGGACGATCCAGCACAATGCCGCCGTGCTGGTGAGCGCAGCGGACGAGTACTGTCAATCGATCCGCAAGGAATTCCGGTATCAGATCAGCGAGCCCCTGGAAACTTTCCAGCAGGAGGTCGAGGACCTCCTTGCTGCGTACGTGGCCAAGAACGAACCGTCTCCCGCCACGGGTTCCTAGCGGTACCATGCCTCGACCAGAACGAGGTTTCTTTGGAAGGCGTGAATGCGCAGAATCAACTAAGTACTCATACTCATTCCATAAGCAAGGAGAACACTCGGATGTCGAACCTCAATGAGGTAGCAATGCTCGAGCGCGACAACGCGCACCTGATTCACCCGCTCCATAACCGGGCCGCACACGCGGCAGCCAAGGTATGGGTCCGTGGAGAGGGAGCCTTTCTCATCGATGAAAAAGGCGATCGATTCATCGATGCCCTGTCGGGCCTGTGGAATAACACGGCAGGACACGGTCGTAGCGAGCTTGCTTCCGCGGCGAATCGGCAGATGCTCGAGTTGCCATATGCGTCCGGCTATGCTGGAAGCTCCAATCCACGCGCAATCGAGCTTGCCGAGCGTCTCTCGAAGATCACATACCCCAACATCAACCACTTTTTCTTTACCTCCGGCGGGGGCGAATCCACGGATAGCAATATCAAGATGGCTCGCTACTACTGGAAGCTCAGGGGCAAGCCGACGAAAACCAAGGTTATCTCGCGTATTTGGGGTTACCACGGCGTGACCTTTGCCGCGATGTCGGCCACCGGTATTGGTATGTACTGGCCCATGTTCGAGCCTCTCATGCCCGGTTTCATCCATATTCCCAGCCCTTACCCGTACCGTTACGAGGCGCCCGCAGGCTCGGCGAGTCAGGGTATTGCGGCGGCAGACGAACTGGAGAAAGCGATCCTCCAGGAGGGACCCGACACGGTTGCCATGTTTCTCGCTGAACCAGTACAGGGGGCAGGCGGGGTCATCGTTCCGCAGGACGATTATTTCCATCGGATCCGGGAGATTTGTGACAAGTACGAGGTGCTGTTCGTCAGCGACGAGGTAATCACCGGTTTCGGTCGGACCGGAAAGATGTTTGCCCTCGATCATTGGGGCGTGAAGCCGGATATGATCCAATTCGCCAAGGCTATTACCTCGGGCTACTTTCCTCTTGGGGGCATCGGGATAAGCGACGAGATGGCCGCCGTCATGCACGAGAGCGGAAAACCTTGGATGCATGCCTATACCTACAGCGCGCACCCGTCGGGTTGCGCGATCGCGCTGGCGATGCTCGACATCGTCGAAAAGGAAGACTTTCCCGCGCAGGCGGAGGCAAAGGGAGATCGTCTCTTGAACGGGCTGAAGGAGGCTTTGGGAGACCACCCGCACGTCGGCGAGGTCCGCGGTCTCGGCCTCATGTGTGCCGTCGAGTACGTCAAGGATCGTACTACCAAAGAAGAGTTCGACCCCAAGGAAGGGATGGGAGCCAAGATCAACGCGGCGACGATCGAGCGGGGAATGTTCAGCCGCGTCCGCGGGGAAGTCTACTATATCGCCCCCCCCATCGTGACTGCGGACGAAACCCTCGACCAGATCTGCCAGATTATGGCCGATGCAACCAAAGCCGTTTTTGGACAGTAGGCCGCTCACGCCGTGAGCGGCAAAAACCTGGAGAACCAATTGAATCGTCAACGTCTGCTGTGGGCACTTCTGGCCGCCGCCCTCGTCTGTGGCACCCTGCCCGCGCAAGAAGGCGTCGATCTCACTCCAGCGCAGCTCAGCCGGTTACAGGCTCTTCCCGAGCAGCAGGTTGTTTACTTGCTCGAGTTGACGAAGTTCAAGCCCAGTGTTGCGGGTGAGTCGCACAAGCGCAAGGAGGAGCACGCGAAACCATATCTAGACAGCGCTGGCGCGCGAATGGTTTTGAGCGGGACTCCCGCGAAGCTTGCTCTCCCGATCAGCAATCCCTGGGATACAATGAGTGTTGTTCGATACTCGTCGGCCAGGGTGCTGATCGAAATTTGGTCGGACCCGAGTCACCGCGAGGCAAGGAAACTCCGGCACCAAGGGCTGGAGCAAACAGTCCTGTACGTCTGTACCGAAGTTCCTTCACCAGAAGAAGTCGACGTGAGCTCACGAAAAGCCGACAAGTTTGTCCGCCCGGCGGGTGATGCGGATGGTCCGTTCGTCATGCTCAATCTGCTGGCATACAAATCGCAAGGGGGCCGCGCAACCTATCTGAAGTACGCGAGCGTCGCGACCGATCACATCCTACGGCGCGGTGGAAAGCTTCAATTCTTGCTTACCGCTCACACCCCGATCGTATCCGAACACGAGTGGGAGGACGTCGCGCTGGTGGCCTACCCTTCCGGTGCCGCAATCGCCGACATGCTCCAGGACCCCGACTACCGCGCAGTGCTCCCCTATCGCACGGAAGGACTGCTTCGAACAGAAGTCTATCCCTTTCGCGTCGATCAAGATCTGGAACGATAGTAGGCCGCTCACGCCGAGAGCGGCAGTTTGGCGAGGGGCCTACTACGCCTACCTTATCTTGTTGCCCGGTGTGGTCGAAATGATATCTCCGTCCACTTTCAAAGGAACGATAATGAATCCCGGCTTTGCCAGAACCTTTATGTAACCGTTCCATTGCTCGGCCTGAATGAAAAGTTGGTGGACAAAAATTGCGGTATGTCCCATCGACGGAAGATCAATGCGCGTTGCGTTCTGCTTGATGCCGGACGTGTCGATCAACTCGACGATGACGCCGATGGGCACGGCGAACGGGTTGGCCACGCCAAATCCCACGTAAGAACCAGCGGCAAGGTCGTTGTTGACCGAGATCCAGGCCTCGGCCGCGATCTCGCTCGGAAGAACCCCGGCTGCGTTCTTGACGATGCCATTGGCGATGGATTGAAATACCAGTGAGCTGACGACTCTCTGTTGCGAGTCCAGCTCGATCCATCCGGTACTGAGCTGCGACGCGGTTATCTCGATCGTCCGAGTGGCGCCTGCTGCGATATCGAATTCGAAGTTGCTCGCAATCTCCGAACCGATTTGCACTTGCGCGGGACTTCCAGAGCTGTCATAGAACTGCGCGCCCACCACCGCATCCATCGCTTCTACATTTGTCAGAAACAGCAACGTGAGCCACTCGTCTCCGGCGGCAAAGTGAGGGTACAAGAGCGAAAAAGGACTGCGCGGGGTACCGAGGAGAATGGGCGAGGCGAGGTGCCCGGATGCCTCCACATCCCCGTTATTGGACAGGGCACCTTCGCTGGAGCCCCACCAGTTACTCCTCGCCGGCATTTGGGTCGTCGATTGATTGTTGATGTCGAAGCGTTGGTTATCGAAGATGTTGTTCTGCATGATGATCGGAATATTCTGCGGCGAGGCATCCTTTTGGATGCCATCGTTAGAACTGTTGGTGATACTGCAGTGCCGGATGGCCGGGTTTGCATCGGAAATGAATACCGCGCCATTTCCGCCCTGGCCTGCATATTCAATAATGCAGTATTCGACCACGCTGGTGATGAATCCCGGGTTGTCGCTGATAATGGAGATTCCTCGCCAATCGCCCCGGGTGGGGATGTCGTGAGTGGAGGTGAACAGGATCGGGTTGGACGCGGTCCCGATCGCCCTCAGAATGCCGACACCGTTTTGAAGTGTCTCGGTCGTGATTCCGGTCCCCGACTCAAACTTCAGCGTGACTCCCGGATCGATGGCCAGCTCGGCATTGGCTCCAATTTCGATCAGGTTGCCAAAAACGACGTATGGAACCCCCATGCTCGATAACACCTGGCTCGTGGTGACCTCCCCAGCCAGGATTCGAATCGCATTCGGCGTGTTGTCGACGAAGGTATTGAGTCGCAGGGCTCCGACCGAGTTTGCATGCGTCACGATGGGGTGGGCCGTATGGAACTGAAAGATGTTGCTCCGGATCGAGGCAAACGTGGCGGTGTCGTCCAGCGTAATAGCGGCCAAGCGATTCCGCATGAACTGACAAGATTCGACCATCGGGGTGGGGTTGTTGAGGCCCCACGCCACAGCAATCCCATTGGAGCCGCTCTGCCGGATCAGGCAATTGCGGATCGTGGGGGAAACACCGTAGATTTCGATCATGGCTGTCTGACTGCCACCGCCATACTCGAAGATGCAATGCTCGAAGATGGTCTCGCTGCTTACGGTGTTTCTTGGAAGGCTTATCCGTCCCCAATCTCCAGCGACAGGCTCGGTGCTGTTCGAGGTAAAGGTGATCGGGACCGCGGCGGTTTCCACCGCCCGTATGCTGCCACTGGGGCTGTTGGCGCTATCGGGGCCATTGAAGCCGCTTCCCGGGGTGAACTTTACAACGACCCCCGGATCGATGATCAGGCGCGCTCGGATATTGATTACTTCCGTAATAATGTACGGACTGTCGGCCAGGTTCCAGGTGGTGTCCTGAGTGATGTCGGAGAAGATATTGACGTCGGCGCGTGCCAATCGAGGGCAAAGCAGACAAAACAAAGAAAGCAAGGCCAGAGAGCAATGCCCGTGCCTCGTCCAAGCTGGCGTCGTTGCAATTGCCTTGCAACTCCGGCTGCAGATCCTCGCGGACACACGAACTCCATCAAGTTTCTTGACAAAACTTGATCTAACCTGCCCTGCCCCTGAACTTAGAACATGATTGTATCCTAGCGTTCGTCACAAACGACAGAAAAAAATGCGCCATTCGAGCGGGTCCGCGATGGTGCCCCACGACCGTGGTGCCACCGCTAGCGGCTAGCGGAACGATTCGCAACGCGTATCTCGGCTATTGCGTGTCTGCCGCCGGTGCGATCGGAAGGCTCAATTGCGAAACGTGGTCGCGATTGCGAAAAACGGTGACGGTGGGCGGCAGGGAGACTGATTCGCCGAACGAATTATCCGCATCCGCCCCCGAGATCGCAATCCGTATGCGATGACCCGCCTCGAACAGGTTCGCGACGGGTTGAAGATCGATGCGCAGCTCGAAAATACCGGAAGACAAAGCCGGAGTGGCCTCCACCGCCGCTTGTGTGGATTCATGCCAGGGAAGTCCCAGGTGGTTGTACGGCGGCGTTCCCAATTGGCGGTGAGAGGCCTGTAGCACCCCGTCGGTCAGATACTGGGAGGCGCCGGTCGGGTCCACCTCTTCCAGGTAGACGTTGAATTCTCCATCTTCAGCCGTGGATGTGACGAAGAGCCGCACAACCGGGTGACCCACCACCACGAGATCTTGCTCGAGCGGAGGCGTGGTGTAGGTCAGGCCCTTGCAGTCGTTGGAGGCCATGTCCGGATAATGTAGCGGGCCACCACCGGCGGCATCGTACCAGCGGGTGTGGTTGCCCGAGGTTGCCGTGTAATCTACCGCGAAAAAATCCTGCCCCGACTCGCCCGCGGGAGCCTCGGTCGTGAGGACCCCGTCGTTGACCGAATCGATGCTGCCGGATGGTCCACCGTCAAAGTAGTAGCTACGAGAGACGGCATCCCGCGGGGGCCAGACATCAGTAGACCGCCACGTCCATGATTCCTTGCTGTCCATGACGGCGTAGTGCAGCCGCGGCTCATCCAGGACACCGTTTTGGATACCCTTTAGCCAATAATCGTACCAGCGAATCGATTCGGTCATCCGGAGGCGGGTTGACGCGTCCGCTCTGGGATCATTCTTCTCATTGGCGCTGTGGGTCCAGGGTCCGATGGTCAGCTTGGTAGCAACCGTCAGGCTCACGAACCACTGCACGGCGTCGAGCGCATAACAATCCTGCCAGCCCCCCCCAGTAGTAGACCGGAATTCCTGAAGCGTTCATCGAATCGAGGTAAACGGCCAGGCTGTTGCTCCATTCGAGTTGACGTTCGCGAAACATCGGATGGCTGTCGCGGTACCGGTAGTCCGCCAGCAGTGCCTCATCCGATGGCAGACCCGGCGAAGGGTTGCGCAGTCGCTCCGCCCGCGCCTCGGCCAGGAGCTCACCGCTGGAGTCTCCATCCACCGGGGCAACCATCCGTCGCTCGTGTAACTCGCCATCAGGCCGCGAGACGCCATCCAGATTGTCTACGTTGTTCTTCCAGGCCACGATCCAGGCCTTGCGGAACACGCCCCCGGGCGCGGCCAACTGATAATCGTCGAATCCCGCCATGGCCGGAAAGATTGCCTTCAAGCTCGGCGGAGCCTCGCTCATGGCCATCAGCTGAGTCATCCCGCCGTAGGAGACGCCGGTCATCCCGACGTTGCCGTCGCTCCAGGGCTGATCTGCGATCCATTCGGTGATGTCATAGGAGTCGCGCGTTTCGATTCCGGACATGGGTCCGTAGTAGTATCCGTACGAGGCGCCCGCGCCTCGTACATCCGCCATGACGAAGACATATCCGTGCCGAACCAGGTTGCGGTAAACACCTGGTCGGTCGAGCGGCGTTTTTAAAGTCCCATCCGGCATACGTGTGGCCCGCCAGTACCGCATCTGCTGCCATACAACCGGCATGGCCTCCTCGACGGGCTTTCCCTCGACAGCGGGCCGGTAGATGTCGATGGCCATCTTGACGCCATCGCGCATCGGCACGTAGAGCGAGTCCCGAACCCATGTGTCATAAATGGGTTCGGAGTAGCCGATATATTCTCCAAACTTGGATACTTTTGTGTCGCTGCTCGCGTCGTCGGTTTCGGTTGGCCCGCAGCTCAAAAAGAACAGGCTGAAGAAAACGACCACGCTGCAAGTCGACAAGATGCTCTTGGCGGGGAACAGTCGTTTCATTCGGAGTCCGATTTCATTTCCGGCATCGGTGCATTGGTCCGGGTGCGCCATGCCAGCAGCTTCTCATGCAGCTCGCGGGCCTTGTCCGGCATCTGCTGGGCCAGATTAGTCTCCTCGCCGAGATCATTCTCGAGGTTGTAGAGCTCCAGGCGGCCGTCCTCGAAGAACTCGATCAGCTTGTAGTCGCCGCTCCGGATCGCGCCCGATGGTGTGATTCTCCAGCTGCCATCCTCGACAACAGCCTGCAGGTAACTTGGGTAGTGCCAATAGATCGCCTCTCGCTTCAGAGAGGCCGTCGGATTCTTGAGCAACGGCACCATGCTGACGCCGTCTAGTTTGTGTTCCGGCGGGAGAAGCGCCTCCGCTTCTCGACCTGCCAGTTCCAGAAAAGTGGGGAAAAAGTCTGTGCTCGTGACCGGTTGGTTGCACTGAGTCCCTGGCTCAACGACTCCTGGCCACCGAACGACGAGCGGCACCCGTACGCCGCCCTCGTAGAGCATACCCTTGCCGCCGCGCAAGGGAACGTTGGAAGTCGGGCTAAACCATTCGATCCCGTCGCGCTCGTATCCCCCGGCCCCGCCGTTGTCCGAGTAAAAGATGACGACCGTGTTTTCACTGAGATCGAGCTCGTCCACCTTGGCCATGATACGGCCGACGCTTTCGTCCAGGCTTTCAATCATGGCCGCGTAGACTGGGTCTCGATGTCCCCCGACCGGGTCTTTCTTCTCGTATTTTGCAATCAAATCTTGCTTGGCCACGATCGGAGAGTGCACGGCGAAATGCGGCAAATAGAGAAAGAAGGGCCGGGCTTGGTTCTTTTCGATGAACCCGAGTGCCTGATCGGTCAGGAAGTCTGTCAGGTATGTCCCAGGTGCGATGTCCATGGGGGGGTTCGTCGTGAATCCGAAATAACGGTACAAATCCGGAAAAGTGATCGCTTCTTCGAACCCACGTTTCGAAGGAAGGTACGCATCATCGTCGGTGCCCAGGTGCCATTTTCCGTACATGCCGGTGCGGTAACCGGCAGCATGCATGGCATCGGCCAGAGTCACCTCGCCGAGAGGCAGCCTCGTTTCGTTCGGAGGCGGAACCATCTTTCGGAATTTCTCCAATCCACGTATGCGGGAGACTGCCCAGATTCCATGGTGTGGAGTATCGCGGCCACTGATCAAGCACGCGCGTGTGGGCGCACACTGCGATGCGCTCGCGTAGGCATCGGTGAACTTCATGCCTTGCCGAGCGAGTTCGTCGATGAAAGGTGTTTCGTAGTACTCGCTTCCGTAGGAAGCAAGGTCAGTCCAGCCGATATCGTCCGCCAGAATGAGAATGATGTTGGGCTGGCGTGCTGCCGGGTTTTGCTGAGGCTCTGGAGATGAAGCGCCACAAGCGCAAAAAAGGCAGAAGGCCGGCATCAAACTGAGCAGTCGTGTCATCCTTTTTTCTCCGAGGTTTTCTCCGGGTCGTTACCCGAGCAAGGCATGGTCGAGGTGCCAATTGTACAACCGGCCACCGCAGCGCGCCACCGGCATGCCCGATTTGTGAGCTAGTGTAGGGACAACACGACACGGTATACTTTGATCCGATCAAAAACGCCACTCGTGGTTGCTTGTCCATTAGTTTACGAGTGAAAAGGATCATTGATGCCAAAGCTGTTGCTCTTTTTGCTCCCGTTGTTTCTGTCGAGCTGTCTCAAACAGGAGTTACCCGTCGAGAGTGACGCGCCCACGCTTGGCGTATTCCCCACGCTCCGCATATTCAAGGAGCAGCGCCAGAATGGGGAAAGAGTATTTGTCACTATCACGGCACCTGCGATTGAAGGGGGCATGGTCGATCTCTGGTGCTACGAGAACGAATTCAAGCAGCCCGAGCAAATAGTCGAAAGAGACGGCAAAATTTTTCTCGTTCACGAGTACGGGGGAAATAGACTGGAGAGTAGTTTCGAGCCGGAACCCGACGGTGTCGTCATGACAGTGGCGTTGACGGGGCCTGACCCGGAGTCCATCGCAAAGGTCCCGATTGCCAACATGTGCATCACGTATCAGCGATCGAGCGCGTTCGGGAACAAGAAAGACAAGTTCGACGAAAGCTACTTGGAGGATTTCATCGGCCGAAGCTTTGTTCTGCTGGATCGAGGGCTGACGCGACTGATCGATACCGTCCGTATTCCCAGCGTGGATCCCAGAGACAATCCCTACTCCGCTCGCGGCAGAGCAACGAAACCATGGGTACAGACGTACGTGCCGACATGGCGAGAACACGCGGATTTTGTCCATACGTTCTATGGAAAACGCCCATTGAGCCCGGACCGTCCGGTTTACCCCATCATGGGTGTGGTATCTCAGGACAAGCGCTTCATGAGCGCCTTTGCCTGGCCCGATTGCCACAGTCTGGGTCAGCTCTTCATTTCCTGTATCCACCCCAATCCCATGATGGCAGCCAACTACGATCCGGAGACCGATCGCGCCGTAACCCGTGGAAAGCTCTACTTCATGGAAAACGACCCTGAGAAACTACTCGGGGCTTTCGGGCGTGATTTCCCCGATTGGAAAAGACCACCGGACGCGGATTAGCGAGACTATACAGCGAGGTAGAAATGAAACTCTGTTTTCGAATGGTCGGCGCTTCCGTGCTAACCACGACACTGATGATCGCGGGGTCGCTTGTCGCGGGATCGCTTGGCGCGGGATCGCTTGGCGCGGGATCAACCCGGTTTGTCTCGACTTGGAAGAATCCAAACGCTGCCGTGATCGACGTATCTGGAGAAAAGGTGGCGGTCTTTGTGGTCAGTGCGGATGACAGCATGCGTCTGGGACCAGAGGAGACGCTCGCAGCCGAGATGCGGCGACGGGGCGTCGATTGCATCGCCGGCCATATCGTTTTGCCCGGTGAGCTAGCCAAGGACTTGGAGAAAGCCAGGAAGTTCTTGCAGCGGGCGAAGATCACCGCCGCCATCATGATTCGGGTCGTGGATGAGAGGCAGAAAGCCCGTTACTCCTTGGGCATGGCCTGGTACGCGGCACCCTACTATCCCAGCTTTTGGGGTTACTGGCACCACGGGTGGGCTGCCGCCTACACGCCGGTATACGCCGGTAGCGACACGGTCCTTTCGGTCGAAACATTGGTTTACTCCGTTGACGAAGACACGCTGCTCTGGGCGGGAATGAGTGAAACCACCAACCCCAAGGAGATCCGAAAGTTCGTCAAAGACCTCGTCAAGGCCGCAGGGAAACAGATGAGAAAGGCCGGACTGGTCAAGGAGTAGCCGTAGGCCGCTCACGCCGTGAGCGGCTTTTTTCATAGCCAACTTTCGAAACTTTTCTGCCCGTAGACGCTAGCGTCTGCTATCCTACCGTCAGCTTGGGACCCAACAAAAACTAAGGAGCCGCCATGGCTCTACCCGAAGGAACGAGACTCGGTCCTTACGAGATCCTCTCGCCCATTGGCGCCGGAGGCATGGGAGAGGTGTATCGTGCCAAGGATACTCGTCTTGATCGCACGGTTGCGATCAAGGTTTTGCCCTCTCATCTGTCTGATGACACGGAGCTACGCCAGCGGTTCGAACGCGAGGCGAGGGCTGTCTCAAGCCTGAACCATCCGCACATCTGCACCCTTCACGATGTCGGTCAACAAGATGGCATTGACTACCTGGTCATGGAGTACCTGGAAGGTGAGACCCTGGCCGCCAGGTTGGCCAAGAGGCCGCTGCAAACCGATCAGGTTCTGCGCTACGCCATCGAGATTTCAGATGCTCTCGACAAGGCGCATCGACAGGGAGTGGTGCATCGCGACCTGAAGCCCGGCAACATCATGGTGACAAAGTCGGGGGCAAAACTTCTGGACTTTGGCTTGGCGAAGTTGAGGCCCGCAGAGTCTGGTCAGGGCGAGGCGTTGTCGGCACTCCCCACGGAGAATCGAAGTTTGACCGGTGCAGGAACCATACTGGGGACATTTCAGTACATGGCTCCCGAACAGCTGGAAGGGAAGGAAGCTGATGCCAGGACGGACATCTTTGCATTCGGCGCGGTTGTCCATGAGATGGCGACGGGGCGCAAGGCATTCGAGGGGAAAAGCCAGGCGAGTCTGATCGGCGCGATCATGACCTCGGACCCTGCACCGATCTCGACTCTCCAACCCATGACGCCACCTGCGCTCGAGCACATCGTCAGGAGATGTCTGGCCAAAGATCGGGATGATCGGTTTCAAACAGCACGAGATGTGACGCTGGAATTGCAGTGGATTGCTGAAGGAGACTCGCAAACAGCAGCCACGGAACCAGTCGTCAGCCGTCGCAGATACCGTGCCCATCTGTTGGGGGGAATCATAGGGGCGGCCGTAATCGGCGTGGTTATTGGTGTGCTCGGCATCTGGAATCTAAGGCCGCGGCCTCCTGAAGTGCAACGTCAAGTCACCCGCTTTGCTGTCGAGCCGTCCGAGGATGCACCGTTGTCGATTGAAGCTGTTTTTCCAGACGTATCGATTTCACCGGACGGGAAACGCATCGTGTACGTCGCGCGAACAGCGCCGAACGAAATGCAGCTCTATCTGCGCGAGCTGGCTCAACTGGAAGCGATTCCAATCCGTGGCACAGAGGGCAGATTCGCGTACGCCCCCTTTTTCTCGCCGGATGGTAGTCAAATCGGCTTTTTTGATTTGGGCGGACTGAAAAAGGTGTCGATCCAAGGTGGTGTGCCAGCCACCTTGTGGGACTTTCAGGGCTTCGGGGGCGCAAGTTGGGGAAACGACGATCACATTATCGTTGGATCCATGAATGCGGGGCTATTTCGTCTTCCAGCCGCGGGCGGCAAGGCTGAGGTTCTAACCACGCTGGATGCCGAACGGGGAGAAATAGCACATGGGTTTCCACATATCTTACGTGGCGACAATGGAGTTCTCTTCACCGTAATAACAAGTCAAGTGGAAAACTGGCAGCTTGTGTCTTTACCCAATGGAAAAAGAGCTTTGCTGATCGGCCAAAAGTCCGGGATCGTCCATGCCCTGGATCCCGATCGAAGCGGTGAAATCCTCTGGCAAGTCCGTGTTGGAAAGGGTGGTATCCAGGGCGGTGTCCAGTGGGGTTCGGCAGCCGATGATCGAAAGATGTACGTTGCTGTATCGGACATGACAGGGGAGATGGTGGAACATCCGGAACTTGGTAGGGAAATCCGCTACGATCCGATCATTGGTGGTGGCTTGTATGCGCTGCATGTCGCCACAGGAAAAAAGGCCTGGTATTCGCCGCCACCCGGCTGCGGCGATCGGAGACCGTGCAGTCCCGCACAATCAGCGGCCGTAACCATGATTCCTGGGGTTGTCTTTTCCGGGTCCATAGACGGCCACTTGCGTGCCTACTCGAGTCAAGACGGTTCCATTCTCTGGGACGTCGATACAGTTCGCGAATACGAAACCATCAACGGATTGACCGCGCGAGGAGGCTCCCTGGATGCCGCGGGTCCCACATTGGTGGACGGCATGCTCTACGTCAATTCCGGCTACGGCTTCTGGGGTGGAATGCCGGGCAACGTGTTGCTGGCTTTTTCTGTGGGTGGCAAGTAGGTGCGAGGCGCACAGCGCCTCGCACCTACGGAAAATTGACATGATCGGCAAGACCATATCCCATTACAAAATCCTGGAGAAACTCGGTGGTGGAGGCATGGGTGTAGTCTACAAGGCTGAAGACACGCGCCTGGGTCGTCAGGTCGCCTTGAAGTTTCTTCCGGAGAAGCTGGCTCAGGATCAACAAGCACTGGAGCGATTTCAGCGTGAAGCTCGGGCAGCTTCCGCACTCAATCATCCCAATATCTGCACCATCTACGATATTGGTGAGCATGACAACCGTGAGTTCATCGCCATGGAGTCCCTGGAGGGCCAGACCCTCCGCCACCACGTCCAGAGCAAGTCTCTAGAAACAGACGAACTTCTGGACCTGGGAATTCAGATTGCAGACGCACTGGATGTTGCCCATTCAAAGGGAATCGTGCACCGGGACATCAAACCGGCCAATATCTTCGTCACGGAACGGGGCCAGGCCAAGATTCTGGACTTCGGGTTGGCCAAGTCCATGACGCCAGCCGCTGCTGACTCCGATGGGGCGACTCAGGATCTGACGCAGTCAGGAACTTTGATTGGAACCGTGGACTACATGTCTCCGGAGCAGGCAACCGGGAAGCCGTTGGATCATCGAACGGATCTTTTTTCCTTCGGGGTCGTTCTGTATGAAATGACGACGGGACGTCATCCGTTCTCGGGCAACTCGGCTACCGATACCCTGAACTCGATCATCAATAAGCACCCCGATCCGGTGAGTCGCCACGTCCGGGATTCATCGGACCAAATTGGGCGCATCGTCGATAAGTTATTGGCCAAATCTCCGGACGAACGGTATCAAACCGCCAAGGGCCTGAATGCGGACTTACACCGCCTGAGGCGTGAGTTAGATTCCGGAGGGGTAGCTTCCGTTTCCGTGGCGGAAACGGAAGGACAGCCCTCCATCGCCGTCATGCCGTTTGCCAACATGAGCGCGGATCCGGAACAAGAATACTTCTGCGACGGGATGGCGGAGGAGATCATCAACGCCCTGACGCAGGTACCGGACCTCCGCGTGGTGGCGCGGACGTCGGCTTTCTCGTTCAAGGGTCAGAACGTAGACATGCGTGAGATCGGGCGTAAGCTCGACGTAGGGGTGATCTTGGAAGGCAGTGTGCGCAAAGCCGGCAACCGGGTACGTATCACGGCGCAGATGATCAACGTATCCGACGGCTATCATCTCTGGTCGGAGCGCTACGACCGAACGATGGACGACGTATTCGCGATTCAGGATGAAATTGCGAACAAGATCGTAGAGAAACTGCAGGTCGCGCTTGCAAGCGGGCCCGGTCAAACTCTAGTCGAAAAGCCGACCGACAACACCGAAGCCTTCGATCTCTATCTGAAGGGCCGCTTTTTTCTGGAACAGAAGGGCAAGCGTATTCACACGGGACTCGAGTATGTTCAGAAGGCCCTTGCTCTCGATCCAGAATTCGCGCTCGCTCACACCGGCCTTGCGGACGGTTACAGCAATCTCGCTTTTTACCATTTTCTGCCACCGAGGGAAGGTTTTCCCAAAGCGCGGGAAGCGGCGAAAGACGCGCTCGCATTGAACGAAAACCTGGCCGATGCGCACATGTCACTGGCCGTCGTGAGCCTCTTTAACGACTGGGACTGGCCTGCTGCTGATAGTGGCTTTCGGCGTGCCCTTGAACTCAGCCCCAACCACGCCAGGGGGCACTCGTATTATTCCTGGTACTTTGCTCTTCTTGGCCAGTTCGAGGAAGCCTTGGCTCAGGCACGGCGCGGTGTCGAGCTCGATCCCCTCTCGATGGAAGCGAATCATGCGCTGAACATTATGCTTTACGAAGCACGCCGTCATCAAGAATCGATCGAGCACTGTCAGAAAACGATCGAGCTCAACCCTGCCTTCGGTGAGGCACATCGGATGATGGGCAACAATTACCTCTGCCTCGAGCGCTGGGAAGAGGCTATTCGGTGCTATGAACAGGCGCTCGGAATCTACCCAGATGATGCGTGGAGCCTCTGTACTCTGGCCTGGACTTACGCCCGATGCGATCGCGCTCCTGAGGCAAGAAGGTTGCTGGCCCGGCTCGAGGAAAGATCGCGCCAAGATTGGGTCCCACCGCTGGTGTTCTTCATTATACGTCACGGGCTCGGAGAAACGGAGGCAGCATTCGAATGGCTGGAACGATCTTATGAGGCTCGTGACTACTGGCTGGTGGGGCTCAACGTGGAACCTACTTTCGATGAGATGCGCGCCGACTCGCGCTTTCAAGACATCGTGAAAAGGGTCGGCCTTAGGTCGATCAAGCCCCAAGGATGATACCTGTTCCAACTCGGTCCGGACCGAGTTGAGTCGTAGGCTGCTCACGCCGTGAGCAGCTAAAAGAGCTGACATGATCGGAAAAACCATCTCCCATTACAAAATCCTGGAGAAGCTCGGTGGCGGTGGCATGGGTGTGGTCTACAAGGCCGAGGACTCACGTCTGGATCGTCACGTTGCTTTGAAGTTTCTTCCCGAGAAATTGGGCCAGGACAGTCAGGCGCTGGAACGATTCCAGCGGGAGGCCCGAGCCGCTTCAGCCCTGGATCATCCCAACATATGTGCCGTTTATGATGTCGGTGAGCATGAAGGTCAACCCTACATTGTGATGCAGTATTTCGAAGGGCAGACTCTCAGGCAGCGGATTCAGGGCGAACCACTAGAAACGTACGAGCTGTTGGACCTGGGCGCTCAGATTGCGGACGCACTGGATGTCGCCCATTCAAAGGGAATCGTCCATCGAGACATCAAGCCCGCCAACATCTTCCTTACGGAGCGAGGACAAGCCAAGATTCTAGACTTTGGCTTGGCCAAGTCCACGACGTCGACTGCTGCCGACTCGGAAGGGATTACTCAGGAACTGACGCAATCTGGAACCTTGATGGGAACGGTCGATTACATGTCTCCCGAGCAGGCAACCGGTAAGCCGTTGGATCATCGAACGGACCTTTTTTCCTTCGGCGTGGTGCTGTATGAAATGAGCACTGGACGTCATCCGTTCTCGGGTAGCTCCGTTGCCGATACGCTGGCCTCAATTATTCATAAGCATCCAGATCCGGTAAGTCGCTACGTTCGGGATTCATCCGATCAAGTTGGACGGATCGTCGCTAAGTTGTTGGCCAAATCTCCGGACGAACGGTATCAAACAGCCAAGGGCCTGAATGCGGACTTACTGCGCCTGAAGCGTGAGTTGGATTCTTCTGGTGTAGCTTCCGTTTCCGTGGCGGAAACGGAAGGACGGCCCTCCATCGCCGTCATGCCGTTTGCGAACATGAGCGCCGATCCGGAGCAGGAATACTTCTGCGACGGGATGGCGGAGGAGATCATCAACGCCCTGACACAGTTGCCAGACCTGCGCGTGGTGGCGCGGACGTCCGCTTTCTCGTTCAAAGGCCAGAACGTAGACATGCGCGAGATCGGGCGTAAGCTTGACGTAGGGGTGATCTTGGAAGGGAGTGTCCGCAAAGCGGGTAACCGGCTACGGATCACGGCGCAGATGATCAACGTCTCCGACGGCTATCACCTCTGGTCGGAACGCTACGACCGAACGATGGACGACATATTCGCAATTCAGGATGAAATTGCGACCAAGATCGTGGAGAAACTGCAAGTAGCGCTTGTGCGCGGGCCCGGTCAACCTCTGGTTCAGAAGCCAACCCATAACACCGAAGCGTTCGATCTCTATCTGAAGGGCCGCTTTTTTCTGGAACAGAGAGGCAGGGGCATCCACAAGGGACTCGAGTACTTCCGGAAGGCCCTTGCCCTCGATCCAGAATTCGCACTCGCTCACGCCGGCCTTGCGGACGGCTACAGCAATCTCGCTTTTTACAATCTTCTGTCACCGAGGGAAGGCTTTCCCAAAGCGCGGGAGGCGGCGAAGGACGCGCTCGCATTGAACGACAACCTGGCCGATGCTCACATGTCACTGGCCGTCGTGAGCCTCTTTTACGACTGGGACTGGCCTGCTGCTGATAGTGGCTTGCGGCGTGCCCTTGAACTCAGCCCCAACCATGCCAGGGGTTACTCGTACTCTTCCTGGTACTATGCTCATCTTGGACAGTTCGCGGAAGCGTTGGCTCAGGCACGGCGCGGTGTCGAGCTCGATCCCCTCTCGCTGGAAACGAATCTAACCTTGTTCTTCAACCTTTACTTAGCGCGCCGCCATGAAGAATCAATTCAGCACTGCCAACGGACGATCGAGCTCTATCCGGGCTTCGGCTGGGCCCATGGGAGAATGGGTTTGAACTACGATGGCCTTGAGCGCTGGGACGAGGCTATCCCGTGCTTTGAACGGGCGCTCGCACTTGAACCGGATGATGTGTGGAGCCTCTGTCACTCGGCGTGGACTTATGGCCGATGCGGCCGCGTCCACGACGCGAGACGGTTACTAGCCAGGCTCGAGGAACGATCGCGGCAAAACTGGGTCCCACCGCTCGTCTTTTTTTTAGTGTATCACGTTCTAGGCCAAACAGAGTTGGCATTCCAATGGCTGGAACGCTCCTATTTGGCTCGTGACTTCTGGCTCGTGATGCTAAACGTGGACTGCATTTACGACGAGATGCGCTCCGACCCGCGCTTCCAAGACATGGTGAAAAGGGTCGGCCTTGGCTCGGTCTCGCCCCAGGGATGATACCTGTTCCAACTCGGTCCGGACCGAGTTGAGTGTGGAGATGTCAAGAATGCGCCTCACGGAGTGAGGCGCTTACGTCGGCCGCGCACGCAGAGCGGCTTGACCGCTCTATCCGTGAGCGGCTAGAAAGCCGTCATGGCTCTACCGGAAGGAACAAAACTCGGTCCTTACGAGATCCTCTCGCCCATTGGCGCCGGAGGCATGGGTGAAGTGTATCGCGCCCAGGACACCCGTTTGGATCGAACCGTAGCCATCAAGGTTCTACCCTCCCATCTTTCCAGTGACGCTGAACTGCGCCGGCGCTTCGAGCGAGAGGCCAAGGCAGTCTCGGGCCTGAACCATCCCCATATCTGCACGGTTTACGACGTTGGTCAACAAGATGGCACGGACTTTCTGGTCATGGAATACCTGGAAGGAGAAACACTCGCCACAGAGTTGACCAAAGGGCCGCTGCAAACGAATCAGGTCCTTCGTTACGCCATAGAAATCTCAGATGCCCTGGACAAGGCCCATCGCCAGGGGGTAGTGCATCGAGACCTGAAACCGGGCAACATCATGCTAACCAAGTCGGGCGCGAAGCTGTTGGACTTTGGGTTGGCGAAGTTGCGGGATACGCAGTCAGGTACAGGAGAGGGTGTAACCGGTCTACCTACCGAGAACCACAGCTTGACCGGCGCAGGAACCATCCTCGGAACATTTCAGTACATGTCCCCGGAGCAGCTTGAAGGGAAGGATGCTGACGCAAGAACCGACATCTTTGCCTTCGGCGCAGTTGTTTATGAGATGGCAACGGGGCGCAGGGCGTTCGAGGGGGAGAGCCGGGCAAGCTTGATTGGCGCGATCCTCAAGGACGACCCGCCTCCGATCTCGACGCTTCAACCCATGGCTCCAGCGGCACTGGATCATATTGTCAAGACGTGTCTGGCTAAAGATCCCAATGATCGGTTTCAAACCGCACGTGATCTGACGTTGGAATTGCAATGGATTGCCGAAGGAGGATCTCGGTCTCCCGTTACCCCTCCAGTCGTTCAGCTAAAGAAGCGTCAGCACCTTGCCTGGGGCGTCGGCGTTTTGCTCGTGGCAGTGGTGACCGCGATGGTCGTTTGGCATCTAAAGCCTCAACCCGCCGAAGAGCCCCGGCCCCTAACCCGCTTTGCCATTACTCTTCCACAGAAATCACCTTTGGTGACCACGCCCGTCTATCGCGACTTAGCCATCTCGCCGGACGGCTCGCACATCGCATACGTCGCGCAAAGAACAGAAGGGGACATGCAACTCTACCTGCGTGCGGTGGACCAACTCGAAGCCATTCCCATCCGTGGTCCAGAGGGGCAGTTCATTGCCAGCCCTTTTTTTTCTCCCGATGGAAGTCAGATTGGTTTCTTCGACCCTCCAGATCTGAAGAGGGTATCAATCGACGGGGGGGTGCCAGTGACCGTATGCACCGCAAGAACTTTTGGCGGTGCCAGCTGGGGTTCTGACGGAGCCATCATCGTCGGATCAAGTGAAGGACTGTTTCGGGTACCGGCTGCAGGAGGGGAGCCTCAGCTCTTAACCACCACCGACGCTGATAAAGGAGAGGTGGCACATGGATTTCCGCATATCTTACCCGGCGGCAATGGAGTTCTCTTCGCGATAGGGACCGGTGATCAATTTGAAAAAGTGGAGCTTGCCGTGCTCGACCTGAAGACAAAAGAGTTCCGTCTTCTTGTTCCGGGTCTCAGCCCCCACTACTCTTCGACAGGGCACATCGTCTATGGGCGAGAGGAGACGCTCTGGGCTGTGGCCTTCGATTCTGAGGGGCGTGCGGTCAAGGGCGAACCGGTCCCCTTGCTTGAGAATGTCGCACGCAAGCATTTCGGTGTGGTGAGCTTCGGCTTGGCCAACAACGGATCGCTGGTATATATTCCGATCAACCTTCAAGCACGTGAGTTGGTCTGGGTAAATCGCAATGGAGCGACCGAGCCCTTGCCCCAGGATTCCAAATCCTTCCGCACTCCACGACTTTCTCTGGATGGCCAGAGCGTGGCCGTTGCGATCGATGACCGCCCATGGTCTCTTGATTTGCGGCGCAACATATTAGAAAAGCCGCCCGTTGAATCTATTAGCCACCCTCTTTTATCGCCCGACACCAGTCAAGCAGTCACCAATTCCCTCGTGGGACTTTATCTAGTATCTACTGATGGTAACGGTCAGCCCGAGCAGATTACCCTGAAAGGAGATCCCGTTTTTCGGGGCCTGACATGCTGGTCACCCGACGGGAAGTTTGTGGTTTACATCAAGAACGATCCCGAGACGGGAAACGACATTTGGTTGGTGCCAATGGAAGGCGAACGAAAGCCACGCCTGTTTCGTGGAACCAAGTCCGATGAAACCCAGGCAACGGTGTCTCCTGACAGCAAGTGGATTACCTACCGATCCGATCACTCCGGTCGAAACGAGATCTATGTGGAGCCTTTTCCTGATGGCGGTCCGATCGTCCAGATCTCGAGCCAAGGCGGCACGGAGCCGGTTTGGGCTAAGAATGGTCGAGAGCTTTTCTACCGCAACCAGGAAGAGATGATGGTCGTGGGTATTGAGACGAAACCAGAATTCAAACCAGGCACCCCAGACTCTTGTTCAGGGGGTCGTACGACTTGACGCCGGCGATTCGTGCCTCGAATTACGATGTAGCTCCAGACGGACGTTTCTTGATGGTTCGACAATCGCAAGGATCGCCTCCGACTCAAATCAATGTGGTTTTGAATTGGCACGAAGAACTCAAACGCCTCGTCACCACGGGCAACTGAAATGATCGGTACTACCATCTCCCATTACAAAGTGGCCGCAAAGCTAGGCGAAGGTGGAATGGGTGAAGTCTATCGGGCCCAAGACACTACCCTGAAGCGCGACGTTGCGCTCAAGGTGCTGCCAGCGGAGTTCCTTCAAGATCCAGAGCGCCTGGCAAGGTTTGAGAGAGAAGCCCAGGTTCTGGCGTCACTGAATCATCCCAACATTGCCGCGATCTACGGACTCGAGCAATTCGAAGGCATTCGTTTTTTGGTCTTGGAGCTCGTCGACGGAGAAACACTGGCAGAGCGGCTGAGAAAAGGGGCGATGCCGGCCCAGGAAGCGCTGGCCGCCGCCTGTCAGATTGCCGAAGCACTCGAAGCCGCACACGAAAAGGGAATCGTGCATCGGGATTTAAAACCGGGCAATGTGATGCTCTCCGGCAAGGATCGCGTGAAGGTACTCGATTTTGGTTGGGATGGCCAAGCTTGTTTCCGATTTCCCGCTCGGGGGCGTGCTTCGCTTCACCTTCGAGGGGAATCAGGTAGGTGTTCTCAACGCCCGCCTGGCGAAGAACGCAACCCTAGGCCCAAAATAAGCGAGGTATGAGCTCGCTCGGAAAATCGTTTGCCTTTTCCGAATATCTCGTGGATTTCAGCTCCTTGTGCGTAACAGGGAAAGCAAAGAGAAACACAAGAGACAAACCTTCCATTGGTTGTCTGGATCACTTGATCTTGTTTGTCTCTGTTATGCCCTTCCTTTCGCCCGCCACTCTTGCTCCGCCGGGGGTACGGGCTCACCCGCCGGCGAGGCGCCTTCAAGTAAACCTGAGTTGCCTGATATAGTCGAACGTCGCCAAAAAGGTTTCGAGATGCTTGCTATAGGCCAATATCCTGTAAACGAGGCGACGACCGGTTCTTACAATCTGACAGGGTATTTGCACAAAGTTCACCAGGAAGCGTTTGAACTCCATCCTCAAGATATCACGACGTACTGTCGGCGCCTGCGTCACCAGGCCATACCAGGCCTTCAGATTCCACGCCAGCGATGCGATGACCATGTAGGCCCAGTTCGATACCAGACTGTCCGAAGGCATCCTCAAGGCGTTCACTCCACTCTTGAGCTGACCGATGACGTTTTCCTGGTTGCAGCGATCGTTGGCAAAAAGGACCACTTCTCCCATCGTCATCTCCCGATCGTTGGTGATGTAGAAGAAGTACCGGACCTCATCAAACAGCCGGTGCTCCCCCTTTTCGATCGTGAGGTTCTTCCGAACCACAACCATGCGATAGGTTTTCTTACAGTGTCCGGGACGATAGTCAAACTCGGCGACCTGCTCGCTCTGCAGGCGGATGTTCTTGAATTCTCTCTCCTTGATTACTTGTTCTTTGACGTTTTCCGGACGGCGCCGTTCTTCGCTCTTGACCTCATAACGAGGAGGCCGCTCGAGCGGTTTCCATTGTCTCTCCGGCAGGGCATCGGCCATCCCGACCAGGTTCGGCTTGGCGTCATAACCAAAGACAAAACCAACCCGCTCGTCCCAGCGATCGAAGTTTCTCGTCAGCGAGAAATCCGTGTCGCCCCGAAGCCAGACCTTCGTAAACACCGACGACACCAGATCGATTGCCCGGTCCATCCACTCGGCCGCTCCGTCGGAAGAGGGACGGTTGCCCGGCCGATTCATCAGATAGAGGACCTCATTCGTATTGGCCAAGGTCACGATCAACGGTGCGTAACCCCAGATCCCGTTGTAGGCAATGTCCATTCCTTCCTTGCATTCCCCCAAGGTTCCGGCGACGGTCCCGTCCACGTCGATGATGGCCTCCTTCCGGAAGGAAGCATCCTGCAACTTCCACACCTTGGTTCGGGTTTCATTGATGGTTTCCTGAAGTCCGAAGATCCAATCCTCATCGAAACGACGGAGGAAATCTCCAGCCGTCGTGGGATCCGGAATCCTCTCGGCTCCCAGTCCGTTCATGTAGGTCTCATCCTGGCGCAACCGCTCGATATCTTCGAGACAGGTTCCACCCGACAAGACGTTGTATGCGATGTTCAGTACATGATCGGATTCCCAGTAAGGAAAGTGGTACTTGAGCAAAACGATGTTTCTGTTGATATCTTTGTCCAATCCAAGCTTACACACGAGCTTGTGAATGGCTCCGATACCACCAGATCCGATGGCGCGCGTTCTCTCGGCGATCTCGTAGTAGGTGTTGGAGTCCTTGAACATAGGATCGGACCGGTCCTCAAACTGATTTCTTTCCAACCGGCGTGTAAGATTTTGCTTGTCTCGGAGGAGGATTCTGTGGTTTCTTTTATTCACCTGGAATGTGCTCCTTTCGGGATGTCTTGTAAGTATATCAAACGCATTTTATCCCGTAACGGCGCACGTTCCAGGGCTTTTCTTCCTCCTCATGCAAAAAATCACGCTGGACTAAGGGCTAGTGACGAAGGAAGATCGCCTCCGATTCGCCCGGTCACGCTTTCAGATCCGCCTGGCCCAGAATCGCTACGACGACGCCCAGGCCGCGGCCCAGCATTGGATTCAACTAGCCGAAGAACTCCAATCGGATGAAGACTGGGTAAAGGCCCAGTACTCCATCGGTCGCGTCTTTTCGATCCGGAGAAGGAACAAGCAGGCATTGCAGCACTATCTGCAAGCAGGGTCGAAAGTCCGCGAATCCGATTCCAAATCGAGGTTCCGAATCACCCTGGCGCTGGCAACGACGGAATCAGCGATGGCCAAGTATGCTGAGGCCGATGCCCATCTCCTTGAGGCCGAGAGGCTTTGGCCTGAGTGCGATCAAGACGCGGCACTGGGTGCCTCCCTTTGGCAACAGCGGGCAATCTGGCACCTCGACCGCGGCGATGCGTTGGGATCTCTGCCCTATTATGAAAAGGCCCTGAGGCTGGCGGAAGAATCGGGTTCGAGCAGCACATTGTTGGCGGCCTGGACAAATCTTGGCCAGGCACATGTTCGTCTCAACAACTGGGCCAAGGCTCTGGACGCCCTGGAGCGGGCGTCTGGGCTCCAACCTCATCCCTCACAGCTGATCATCATTCTTGGGACAATGGGAATTTGCCAGTTCGAACTGAATCAGTTCGGGCAAGCAACCACGTCTTTCGAAAAAGTGAGGCGCATCGCCAGGGAGCTGGACAGTTCAGGTCTGGAAGGTTGGGCCATCGGAGAGCTTGGTCTCATCTACGGTGAAGTCGACGCCGATCACGACCGAGCGATTCAACATTTCGACATCGCCATCGAGCTGTTCGGTGAGGCCGGCGACCTCCGCAATCAGCTAGTTTTCGTCGAAAACAAAGCTCATGCGCTTCGTGATCAGCAGAAGTGTCGGGAGGCCCTACTTCTTTACGACGAGGTTTACAGGCGGACCCTACGGCTGGGACAAAAGGTCACGGCTGCCCTCCTGAAGGGAAAGGGGCAATGCTTTGCGGGACTGGGTGACGTCGAGGCTGCTGAGACCCAACTCCATGCCGGCCTCGAGGCCGCCACGAGCGCCGGGGACACGAAACGCATCTGGCAAAGTCATTGGGAGCTGGCAAAGCTTTATTCCGCGCATGACCAGGCAGACAAGGCTGATCGCGCCTTCGTGGCGGCGCTGGACCAGATTGACGACACAAGACAATCGCTGAGACTGGGAAGCTTCAAGGCGGACTTTTTCAAGGACAAGGTCCAGGTTTATCGCCAATACGCTGATTTCCTGGTCTACACGCGGCGGGATCCCACTGGCGCGTTCGCTGTGGCCGAGCGCGCCCGGGCGCGCTCCTTTCTCGACTCGCTTGCAGAAGTGCGGGCGGAGGTCCAGGAGACGCTGCCCGAGGACGTGCTCGCAAGGGAACGCTCCCTTCTTTCGCAGATATCTTCCCTTCAGGCATCGATCCGCCGAGCCGAAGGCTCCTCCGAGCTCGAGCACCGGCTAAAAGAGAGCGAACACAAACTCGAGGCCTTTTACCTTCAACTGCCCTCGCAGTACCCCGAGTTCTACGCTCTTCGTTATCCGCAACCAACGGGTTTACGCGTGATTCAAGCCGAGCTAGCCGAAGACGAAGCGGTGTTCGAGTATCTCGTAGGAGACACCCGGACTCACTTGTGGATCATAAAGCAAGATGCGTTCGAGCACCGGGAGCTTCCAGGCCGAGCAAACCTGGAATCCACGGTTCGAAAAGCGTACAGCCAGCTCGTGACCCCGAGCCAAACGGCGGATCTACTGCCGTCCTTGTCTAAGCTGTTACTCGGCGAGGAGACCATCCAGCAAGGATTACCGCGTTCTCTGATCATCGTCCCATCGGAGATTCTCTTCTATTTTCCGTTCGAGGTATTGCCTTTAGGCGAGGGGAACGAACCTCTGGCGGCATCTACCCGCACCACCTATCTTCCATCAGCCTCCACACTCACCTACCTGGGCGGCGGCCGCCGGAGCATGGTGGCAAGTCTCTTGGCTGTCGGTGATCCAATCTATTCGGCGCCCGCGCAAGAAAACGCGCTCGAGCGATCTGTTTCCTTATCCGGACTCCGGAACCTGGGCGCGCTCCCCCACACCCGGAGCGAGGTCTTTGCCATTCGGAGGTTTTTCGGAAGCGACCAATCGACCGTGCTTACCGGAGAACTGGCAACCGAAAGCCTTTTCAAGAAGCAAGACCTCTCAAGCTACAATGTGATCCATCTGGCCACGCACGGTTGGATCGACGCCAAGCTCCCCTCGCGATCCGGCTTGGTCCTGGGGCTCGAGAATGAGGGAACGGAAGACGGAATCCTCCAGGCTCGGGAAATTTTTCGACTGGCTCTCGAGGCCGAACTGGTAACCCTCTCGGCTTGTCAAAGCGCCCTTGGCGCGTTGATCACCGGGGAGGGAATGGTGGGCTTGACTCGAGCCTTCTTGTTCGCCGGCGCGAGATCGATTGTCGCCAGTCTATGGAACGTCAACGACGAAGCGACGGCCTACTTCATGTCAGGCTTTTACGAATTCCTGCAAGAGGGGCACACGAAAGCAGAGGCGCTTCGCCGGGCGAAAGTGAGAATGAGGGAACACCCGAACTATCGTCATCCATACTTCTGGGCACCTTACGTTCTGATCGGTGACGGGAAGTCATCACTGCGCTTTCCGGAGCGGCATTCCCTGATTTCCTACACGACGTTTTCGCTGCTGTTGCTTGCGGGGATCGTTTTCCTTTACTTTTCACTTCGTTGGCTCTCGAAACGAGGATAAAGCGATGCCGATCTTGGGGCAACCCGCGCGCTTGACTAGTGAAATCAAATCTCAAATCTCCTCAACGATATAACCCATAGCCGCACTTCGAGGGCAACCATGATACAGATCGAGATCCCGCAAAACTTCAACGCGGCAGACGAGTTCATCGATCGTCACCTCAGGGACGGAAATGGTGATCGAATCGCTCTGAGATACAAAAACCGTAGTTACAGCTATCGTGAGATGCGCGACCAGATCAACCAAACCGGAAATGCCTTGCGAGCGCTGGGCGTGGAAATCGAAACCCGAGTGCTGCTGCTGCTTCACGATTCTCCGGAGTTCGTGGCATCGTTCATGGGAGCGATCAAGATCGGGGCAGTTCCAGTACCGGTCAGCACGATGATGAAGCATCAAGACTACTTGTATTTCTGCAACGACAGCCGTGCCCGGGTGCTGATAGCACATCCGGATCTGTGGAAAATCTTCAGCGCGCATCGTGCCGAGCTCCCATACCTGAAGCATGTGGTTGTTGCGGGCAGTTCCCTGGCGGGATGTACCGAGTATTCCCGTTGGATCGCTGACTCCCTGACTGAGCTCGAGGCCGCGCGAACCTCACGAGATGACGCCGCCTTTTGGCTGTACAGCTCCGGGAGCACCGGCGTCCCCAAGGGCGCCGTCCACCTGCAGCACGATATGGTGTACTGCGCCGATCTCTACGCGCGCGGAATTCTGGATTTGAAACCGGATGACGTAATATTCTCGGCGGCCAAGTTGTTCTTCGCCTATGGTCTGGGAAACAGCCTCTATTTCCCTTTTAGGGTCGGCGCCTCTTCTGTTCTCTTTCCGGGCCGACCGTCTCCCGAGTCTGTTTTTGAGATCCTGGAGCGGGAAAGGCCCACGCTCTTCTTCGGCGTCCCGACTCTGTACAGCTCTATGCTGGCTCTCCCGAAGGCAGAGACACGCTACGATCTTTCTTCGCTGCGAGCGTGCATCTCGGCCGGCGAAACGCTTCCCGCGGAGCTCTATCACCAGTGGAAAGCAAGGTTCGGCACTGAAATCATCGACGGCATTGGAAGCACGGAGGTTCTGCACATTTTCATTTCCAACCGACCTGGGTCAGTGAGATCCGGAAGCACCGGCACCGTGGTTCCGGGATACGAAGCCCGCATCCTGAACGACTCCAGAACACCCGTTCCTACCGGCGAAGTAGGCAATCTATGGGTCAAAGGAGAAAGCACCTGCGCCTACTACTGGAATCAGCACAATAAGACCAAAAAGACAATTGAAGGGGAATGGATTCTCACAGGAGACAAATACTATCAAGACGAGGATGGCTTCTACTGGTACTGTGGCCGGTCGGACGACATGCTCAAAGTGGGTGGGATCTGGGTCTCGCCGATCGAGGTCGAAAACACCTTGATTCAGCATACATCCGTGTTAGAGTCCGGAGTGGTTGGACGCGAAGACCAGGACGGACTTGTAAAGCCGATGGCGTTTGTCGTTATCAAGCCGGGTCAGCTGGCATCACCCGCCTTGGCTGAGCAATTGAAATCGTTTGTAAAAGACAAGATCGCACCTTTCAAGTATCCCCGTTGGATCGAATTTGTCGACGAGCTTCCCAAGACTGCAACCGGAAAGATCCAGCGGTTCGTACTGCGGCATTCGGCTGCTGAAGTGCTTCCACGTTAATTTACGCAAGGTAGGGTGACCATGTCTGAAGTGAATGTTGGACTCATCGGTTACAAATTCATGGGCAAGGCTCACTCGAATGCTTACAAGTCGGTGGGCATGTTCTTTCCCCTCAAGAACCGAGTGGTCATGAAAGCGATCTGCGGCCGCGATCCGCAGGGAGTGCGGCAGGCTGCAGAGGCTTACGGTTGGGAGTCGGTCGAAACCGACTGGAAAAGACTGATCCAGCGAAAGGATATCGACGTTGTCGATATCTCCACCCCCGGCAACTTGCATCGAACCATGGCGATTGCGGCGGCGCGAGCCGGAAAGCACATCATTTGCGAGAAGCCTCTGGCCAACAGCCTCAGTGAGGCCCAGCAAATGCAGCGGGCCGCGACGCGGGCCGGCGTCAAGCACATGATCATGTTCAACTACCGCCGAGTCCCGGCCATCACGTTTGCCAAAAAGCTCATCCAAGATGGCAAACTTGGCGACATATACCACTTCAGGGCGGCCTACCTGCAGGATTGGATCGTCGACCCCGAGTTTCCTCTGGTTTGGCGTCTCGACAAGAAGATCGCCGGAAGCGGGGCGCTGGGGGACATCGGAGCCCACAGCATCGACTTGGCGCTGTACCTGCTGGGCGACATCAAGGAGGTCATCGGGGATTTGAAGACTTTCATCAAGAAGCGCCCCGCGCTGGAAGCCGGCAGCGCCTTTTTTGCCAAGAAGAAAAAGGGGTCACGCGCGATGAAGACGGTCACCGTTGACGACGCGGCCTTGTTTTTGGCCCGCTTCAAAAATGGAGCGATGGGGTCGTTTGAAGCAACGCGATTCGCGACCGGCCGCAAGAACGGCAATCAGTTTGAGATCTACGGAAGCCGCGGGGCGTTGTCGTTTAACCTGGAATCATTGAACGAGCTGCATTACTTCAGCAAGGCCGATCCTGTCGACCAGCAGGGGTTCCGAAAGATCATCGTGACCGAGGGAAATCATCCGTACATGAGCGCCTGGTGGCCGCCGGGTCATATCATCGGTTATGAGCACACCTTCACGAACGCCTTCTACGATTTCTTCCGCTCCTTGGAAACGAACAAGCCGATCGACCCGGACTTCAGGGAGGGCGTGAAGGTTCAGGCCGTCCTGGACGCGATCGAGAAATCTGCCAAACGGGGGAAGTGGGTTCGCGTATCGCGATGAACCTCCTGGAGGTGGTCCTGCATCTATAGAGATGGGGACCATGGTCGCCATGCAACGCGCAACACGCAACATGGTAACGTGCGGCATGGCGACCATGAGAGACTCTCGAACATGTTGCAGGAGCTTGAGGATCATGAACACGATTAAGGGCCACTTTTCACGGATTCTAACGATCAGCCTCGGTTTTGCCTTGTGCGGTAGTCCTGTGCTGACCTCGGCCAGCACAGGATCAGGCCAGCACGGGGGACAAGCCGATGACCAGGGCCGTGCCGCCTCCGGGATCGAAGTGCCAGAGGGGACGGTTATTCCCATCGTCATGGGCACCTTTCTCAACACCCGAAGTTCTCTTGCTGGAGATGTTTTTTATGCGGACACCGCTTACCCTATCTGGGTCCGCCAGCGCCTCGTGATTCCTGCCGGATCCATCGTCAAGGGGACTGTCACCCACGTCAAGCGCCCCGGACGAATCAAGGGTCGCGGGCAGCTATCCATTCGCTTCGACAGTGTTCTGCTTACCAACGGGGTGGAACGCAACCTGGTCGTAGCTCTGAAAGGAATTCACGGTCCGGGTCTGGAGAAGTTGGACCGACAGACCGAAACCGTCGAGATGGACGGCTCCGTCGGACAAGACGTCGGGCAGGTAACGGGTACTGCTGCCAGTGGGGCCATCATTGGTGCCATCGCTGGAGGAGGAACTGGGGCTGGAATCGGAGCCGGCGCCGGCGCCGGCGTTGGGTTGTTGACAACCCTGTTTACCCGAGGCAGAGAGCTGATTCTGGAACCCGGAACACAGTTTGACCTGCTGCTCAGGCAGCCACTGCGGTTCGCCAACGGAGAGCTACCCATCGGTGGCAACCCGGGGCGCATGCCAAATAGATCTCGTCAGCGGCGCCCAGAGCCCCAAAACCGCAGGTCCGGACCTTTTTCAATTCCTGGCATCGGGGGTTTACCGGTTCCGTAGGCGCCGCCTCCGTTTCGGGGACCCGTTGCTTTCTGTTCCAACGATCGGCCCTCCCGCCAACAGCAAGCCCCTAGTCCGAGTAGCGGAAGTCCGCGATTGAAGCGTATTCCCCGCCGGATAAGACCTTGATTCTCTCCTACCCCTCAGTAACAATATCGCCCATGGACCCAGCTATGATCAGCCGTATCGCGGCAGACCTTCGTGTGGCCGAGGCCTCGGTCTCTGCGGCGATCGAGTTGTTGGACGCCCAGACGAGTATCCAGTTCGCGGCCCGTTATTGCCGCAGCAAGACCGGAGGCTTGGACGAGGGTCAGCTTCGCCGCGTCCGGGATGCGATGCGATATTGCCATGACTTGGATGAGCGCAAGCAATCCCTGTTGGGCTCGATCGAGAAGCGAGGAAAACTCACCGACACTCTCAGACAGCAAATCAAAAACTGCAGCTTCTCCTTCGAGTTGGAGGATCTCTATCTGCCCTTCAAAACGGACAGCTCAAGCCCGGCGGCCGAGGCCCGTTCCAAGGGGTTAGAACCGCTGGCCGAGTATCTCTGGAATCAGGAGCCGGATGCGTGGAGTCTCGAGGAGCACGCCGACGTGTACATCGATGTGGAAAAGGGGATCGGTGATCGAGAAGAGGCACTGCAGGGGGCGTGCCAGATCATGGCCGAATGGGTCTCCCACAAGTGTGCATTCCGGCAGATGCTGCGAGATCGAATGTCCAATGAAGGCTTTCTTGTCTCCAAGGCTATGGCCTCGAGAGCTGGACGATCCACGAAATACGCGATGTACCACGACCGACGGGAACCGGTGAAATCCGTTCCCTCTCACCGGGTGCTCGCGATTCTTAGAGGAACCAAGGAGCGGATTCTAGCTTCCCATATTGAGATCGAGGATTCCAAAGCCATCGAGTGGCTGCTTTCAAACGTCATCTCGGACGCGGAGTCCATTTTCGCACCGTGGCTCGAGCTGAGCCTTCGCGACGCGTACACGCGCCTGCTGCGACCAGCGATCCAAAAAGAAGTGCTGAGCCACCTCAAGGAGAGTGCCGACCAAGAAGCCATTCAGGTATTCCAGGAAAACCTGGCCAACTTGCTCTTGTCCCCACCACTGGGCCCTATGGTGGTCATCGGCCTAGACCCTGGCAAAGGCAGACAATGCCCGCTTGCGGTCGTGGATGAGAACGGAAAGCCGATCGATTCTGCGCTCATGATCCAGAAACCACCCAGGGAACCAGCGGTGGACCCCGTGAATTCGGCTGTCGGCCCCGAAGCGGCGCCGGCCGAAACGCAGCCGCCATCCACCGTGGAGACAGCACATCGTTCGGATTCGACGGATGATGCCGCCGCGGCGGATACCAATGTTACTTCGCCCACGGAGGCAAGCCCCTCCGCTCAGCAGCCGAATCCGGAAACCAAGGATCCGGTCGAAGGCGAAGTGCTCGCGGCGACAGCGGCTGTACAAACCGGTTCCACACTCCCGAACATCCCAGTCCCGGGCTCTCTGCCTCCCGAAGGACCGGTCCTGTCCTGTGAGCCATCTTCCATCGAAGCTGCACCGAAGCCCGACCTGGATTCGAAACCACCGGCGGACACGGAGTCTTCCTCGCCCGGGCAGGGATCCGAAATAGCTCATGAGGCATCGGACGCCGCAACACCCGAGGTCACGACATCGGAAGCAAAAAACAAAAACGAGCTCTCGAAAGAAACGCGAGCGGTAGAACCATCAGCGGAGGAATTGGCAACAAAGTCCTATGAGCGCTCGCGCGCGCTGCTCAAGGAGATGATCGCAAAGCACGGTGCCTCTGCTATCGCCATCGGGAACGGACCCGAAGCACGTAAGATTGGCAGCCTGGTCCGCCGAATCCTCGAGGAAGAAAAGCTCGTAAACGTCATCGTGGCGGGCGTGAGTGACGCTGGACTATCCGTGTACAGCTCTTCCCGGGCCGCCAAGGCTGAACTGCCGGACTTTGATATCGGGACCCGCAATGCGGTAAGCATTGCTCGCCGGCTACAGGACCCTCTGCTGGAGCTCACCAAGATCGATCCCAAGCTCATCGGCGTCGGCCAATATCAGCATGATGTCGATCAAAAACACTTGCGTCGAAGGCTCTTGGACACGGTACGGTTCTGCGTCAACCAGATCGGCGTAGACGCGAATACGGCTGGAGCTTTGACGCTCCGTTACGTCGCCGCGTTCAATGAGGCCACGGCCCGGAAACTCGTCTCCCATCGCGAAGAGCACGGGCCCTTCCCAAACCGAAAAGCGCTGCAAGACATTCCGGGATTATCGGAACGGAGTTACAAGGAAGCAGTAGGCTTCTTGCGCGTACGGAATAGCGAGAACCCCTTGGATCAAACGAGCGTTCATCCCGACTATTATCCGTTAGTCGAGCAAATGGCCAAGAGCGCGGGAGTGTCCGTCGCGGAACTGCTGGGAAACGAGAGCTTGATCGCCAACCTGACGCCGGATGAAGACGAGAGTCAGGGCACGGCCCAAGTAGAGGAACTACGAGCGGAGCTCCTGCGGTCGGGACGGGATCCAAGAAGGAAGTTTGCGGTCCCGAAGTTTCGCTTCGACGTTCAAGAGATTTCTGATCTTCAAGTCGGGATGAAGCTTGAAGGTGTGATTTCGAATGTAACCAACTTCGGCGCTTTCGTGGACGTCGGCGTACATCAAGACGGGCTGGTTCACTTGAGCCAGATGTCGAACAGATTCATCCGAGACCCACGGTTGGCAGTTCGGGTAGGAGACGTCGTCCAGGTCCAGGTTCTCTCCGTGGACCTCAAGAGTCGCAGGATTGGCCTTTCGATGAAGGCCCTGCTTCCACCGGCGACCCGAAGGAGCAAAAGGCCCTTGGGCGGCAAGCGTCCGGAGGAAGGCACGGAAGCACCCGTAAAGCGACTCACCAAGCAGGCTTCAAACAAGCGGGCTGCAACAGGGAAAACCTCGCCCGAACCCCGACAGCATCGACGCGCGCGCCGGCCGAGGAGTCATCGGGCAGCTTCAGAGGCAGGCACCTCGAACGGTAGAGCGGATTCGCCCACAAAGCCCGACGCCCCGGAGCTTTCCATGCAGGAAAAGATCGCTTTCCTTCAGTCGAAGTTCAGCAGGGTTGCCTCAACTTCCCAGACCGAAGCAAAAACCAGCAAAAGCAACCGCGTGAGCAAGTAAGCCGGGACCTTCTGTTGCCTCGAATCTCTCGGAACGCGCAATGCGGATCAGAATTCTAAACGAATCTCTTCCAGAATACCCTTGCTCGTCGGAAGCAGAAGGACAAAGCCCTTTCGGCTTTTCGTTTTCGCCAGCGAGAAATAGAGGAACCGATCCCTGGACAAAGATCTCAAGATTGGCTCCGGCCGGTGCTCTTTATCTCTGAAGTCTTTTTCAACCAATTGCCTCTCGAATTGAGACAGATCCCCTAGACCGCTTCCGCCGGGATTGAGAATGACATTGACGCCGGGCGTCGAGTATCGTCGGTTCCGACTATAACGAGGATCATAGCTTGGGTCCGAGGGATCGGTCCTCGGATCGTAGCGGGGATCACGGGGGTCCGTCCCGGGATCGTAACGAGGATCGTTCGGATCGCTTCTGGGATCGTAACGAGGGTCGCTGGGATCCGTTCTCGGATCGTAGCGCGGGTCATGGGGACCCGTTCTTGGATCTTGGGTCGGGTTTCCCGAAACGACTCGAACTCCCGGCTCGCCGGAAATCGCTTCTTCCTCGTCGCCCTCCCCCGTATCCATGATCATCCCACCGAGAATCGCACGGGAAACGGTGTCTGCGTCGAGCGCGGGAACGGGGGTTCCATCCGGATCGAGAAGCTGCAGTCGATCCAGTGGCAGTTCGACATTCTCGTTACCCTTGTTGAATACGGCCAGCCGCACAACGACGATATTGGAGGGGCTGAGCGGCTTGGCAAAGAATTTCTTTTGATGCTTCTCTTTAAGCAACAAATCGGCCGCGTAGGTGACCCCCGACAGCGTCCGGTGTACCTGAAATTTCTCCGGCTTCTTCGGCTTGATCAGTTTTACCTTGAAGCCTGCGTTTGCTTGAGCCACAAGGAACAAAAGCCCTATCGGGAAGATCCAACGTCGCATTTTCACCTCTGGGAAGCTGATCTTTTCTATTGTGAACTTCTTTTCCGCTTCGTGCAATCGGGAATCAACACCCCTCAACAGACGGGGTGCCTGCTAAATTTTTGCATACCGCCAAAAAGCAGCAGGTTTCTTTCTGATCTTTCCTGTCTGAGAACTCCGTGATGGACCACCATTGCAATTCTTGCAACGCGAACCCGGCCGTTTGCCGGCATTCATCAACTCTTACCCGTCGCTCTCGAAGCTCGCTGAACGAAATAGAGTCCAGACCCAACCGCCAGCGCAATCCCCCCGGCCATCAGTGAAAAGCGGTCCGCCCCGGCGATGATCGCCAGGGACCCCATCAGCGCGAAAATTGGTATGGCAGAACCGCCCCTCAACTCGAATGCGTCTTTCCGTCCGGAAGAATGTCGCCGCAGAACCGGCACGGCGGCACACGTAGCGGCATAGAAAACCAACCGGGCTACGGCGCTGACCGCCGCCAACTTCTCGAACGTTCCGGAAAGGGCCAGCGTCAGTGCGGCCGCAGAGTAGATCAAAATAGACGAATCCGGACTCCGGTATCTGCGATGAACGTGAATGAACAACGCGGGCAACTGTCCTCTCAACCCCATTGCATAGGTCAGCCGTGGCCCGGCTAACATCGAACCCGCGTTGCTGCCGCCGATCGAGACGAGCCCACCGATCGCAATCGCGATGCCGGCCACAGGCCCCAGAAACCGAGCCGCGGCGTCGGCCAAGGGCGTCTTCGACGCAGCCAGATTGGGCAGGGTTCCAACTGCGACCAATTGGACGAGAATGTAAACGATGCAAACGAGGACAATGGTCTTGATCAGGGCCGAGGGAACATCCCGTCTGGGCGCGACAGCTTCCCCGGCCGGCAACGTCACGAGCTCATATCCGCCAAAAGTAAACATCAACAAGAGGGTCGCTTCGCCGAAGCCATCCCATCGGGGTTCGAGCAAACCCTCAAACCGATTCCAATCGATGTAGAACATGCCCAAAGTGATGAACGCCGCAAGCGGGATTGCCTTGCCCCAGGTAAAAAGGTTCACCGTCCAGGAGCCATAGCGGATTCCGCGAAGGTTGATGCCCATCAGAAGCATCAACAGCCCGGTAATGACGATCACGCGGCCCCAGCCCATGGATGCTCCTGGCCAGAATCTCGCCAGGTAGAGAGCAAAAGCATTGGCCAGGGCCGCCTGACTGGCCACGCGGGTGAGCCACATCATCCAGGCCACCTGGAAGCCGGCAAACGGTCCAAAGGCCGTGCTGGCATACAGGTAGGGGCCTCCTGCTTCGCCAAACCGCGATCCGGCCTCGGCAAAGCAGAGCACGATGAGGAAGTTGACAATAGAGGCCACAATCCAAACCGTTAGGCTCGGAGCCGCTCCGACGAGCGCCGCCGCCGTTGCGGGGATCACGAATATCCCGCTGCCGATCACCTGGTTCACACCGATGGCGGTCAGGTCCCAGCGGCCCATCGCTCGAAGCAAGGTGTGCTGCGAAGAATCGGCGATGGTTGCCTCCCTGGTCTGCTTCCGCTGAGACTACGGGTACGTGTCTGGATGCAGTAAAGCATAACTCAGGGTTCCTGTTCCTGAATACGGCAATGTTGGCGTTAAAGAGGCGGAGAGTGCCAAGCGGAAAGCAATTAGCAAGAACCCTGATGTGCTATCATTCACGCGGCTCGAACCCAGGGGTTGACGAGCGGCAGTGTTTCGGCCACGACCCGTCCGGAACGCCCGCCGGCGCTCCCCCGGTCCCGCAGGCTGCAACAAACGCTAATGTATTCACGAATAGTTCGGTCGATCGAGTCCCTATGAAACTCGCGTGCGTGTCGCTTGTCGCGATCCTGAGTACCCTATCCGTTGTGTCCGCTCAAGATGGAGGCAATCTCTCAGAGTTTGATTCCCGACCAACGAGGCCGACCACACCCCCCGTTGCCCAAGCAACCCAGGTCGAGTTGTCGCCGGTTCTCGATGGTGAGGTCCGCGACGACCCCGCCTGGTCTACCGCAACGGTCCTAACAGGTTTTTGGCAAACCCGGCCCGTGGAGGGGAATCCTGTGTCGGAGGCAACCGAAGTTCGGATCGTCTATACCGAACGGACCCTGTACTTCGGCGTCGTTTGCTATGACCGCAACCCAGAAGATATTCTCGTGACCGACAGCCTGCGGGACTCCTCGCTGAAGGACACTGATGGTTTCCAGATCATACTCGACACCTATCACGATAAACAGAACGCCTTTCTCTTTGGAACCAATCCGGCGGGTATCGAATACGACGGCCAGGTGTCTCAAGAAGGAAGAGGCACGGAGTTCAACCGGCGCCGTCAGAGTGGCGGCTCGGGTGGCGGCTTCAACATCAACTGGGACGGAGCCTGGGAAGTACGAACCCGGATCTCGGAACTGGGTTGGAGTGCTGAATTTGCCATCCCCTTCCGGACGCTTCGTTACCCGAAGAAGAACCCTCAGACCTGGGGAGTCAATTTTCAGCGCAATATCCGTCGCCGCCAGGAGATTGCCTACTGGGCTCCCCTGCAAAGACAGTTCAACATATACCGATTATCATCCGCCGGGACGCTGGTTGGACTGGATATTCCCCAACAGGGAAACCTCAAGGTCACCCCCTACATCCTGACTGAGGCACAGCGGTTGGCGAGGACAGACGGCACATCGACTTTCGACGCAGATTCGGGGGTCGACGTCAAATACAGCCTCACCCCCAGCCTGACACTCGACGCCACCTACAACACCGATTTTGCTCAAGTCGAGGTCGACGAAGAACAGGTCAACCTCGATCGCTTCAGCCTGTTTTTCCCTGAAAAACGTCCGTTCTTCCTGGAAAACGCGGGTCTGTTCTCGGTAGGGAATCCCGGTGACGTCGAGCTCTTCTTCAGCCGCCGCATCGGGATCGGACCCGGAGGGATCGCGATTCCCATTCTCGGGGGAGCCCGGGTGACCGGCAAGGTCCAGAAGTTCAACGTGGGGTTTCTCAACATGCAGACGGACCAGCTGGAAGGAATCGCCGCCGCGAACAACTTTACCGTGGCCCGGGTAAGCCGCGAGCTCCCCAACCGCTCGTCGCTCGGAGCGATCTTCACGAGTCGGCAGGGGACCGGCGACCTTTCCGTGGGTGAGGACTTCAACCGGGCGTTCGCCATAGACGGCCAATGGGGCATCGGGGAGTACGGTGCCGTTTCAGGGTTCGTCGCCCGAACCGCCACACCCGGGATCCACAGCGACCAATACGCTTTCAAGGTCGGCGCCACGCGAAGTTCGCCCGGGTGGCTGCTACGCGCGGACTATACGGAGCTGGCGGAAAACTTCAATCCGGAGGTTGGATTCCTCACTCGCGGAGGACTCGGACGCGGAGGCTACCGCAACATGGAAGTCGGGGTGTTCCGCCGCTATCGCCCGAAGAACTTTCTCGGCCTGCATGAAGTTCGGCCGCACGCCTTTTATCGGAGCTTTTGGGATTTCGAGGGATTCCAGGAAACCGGCTACCTTCACATGGACAATCACCTGGAATGGCGCAATGGCTACGAGATTCACACGGGGGTGAACCTAACTCGGGAAGGGGTACTGGAGGATTTCGAGATCTGGGACGGAGTTTTTGTCCCGCCCGGAACCTATGACCACGGAGAATTCCAGCTCGTGGCAAACTCCAATCAGGCAGACTGGATCAGTTTTCGATTTCGCACGGTCCTCGGTGGCTTTTTTGGAGGCGAGCGTGTGGCCTTTCGGCCCTCGCTGAACCTGCGCAAGGGTGAAGCTCTCAATGTGGAGATGCGCTGGGAGCGGAACGACATCGACCTGCCCGGAGGAAGTTTCGTGAGCAATCTGGCCGGGGCACGGGTCTCGTACTCGTTCACGCCCCACGTCTTCGTTCAGAGTCTGGTTCAGTACAACAACGCGCGCGATGTCTGGTCGATGAACTTCCGCTTTGGCTGGTTGCAAGCGGCCAACACAGGCCTTTACATCGTTTACAATGAAGCCCGCGAGCTCGGAGACCATCTGGGACTGATCGTTCCGGACCGGAGTCTCATCCTCAAGTATAGCCACCAATTCGACCTGTTGCGTTGACCCACGTTTCCTTTTGGAAACGTGGGGGACTTCCCTATTCTTCTTCAATGTCGGCCGTGATCTGTATCGGGATACAGTCCTTGACGCTCATGGCCGCGGGGCATTTTTGCTGATGGGTGGCCAGGGCTCGGTCTGCCGCTTCGCGCTTCCCAGCCGGAATCTTTAGCTTGTAGTGAACTCGAATTCCGGTGATACGCAAGATGCGGTCCACGGCATCGATGTCGCCCTCTACCTGTGAAGAGACCTTCTTGGGTTCCGAAGGAATTTGACGCACTTCCAGTGCGCCGGCAAGTGTGCCAAGCAGTCAGCCGCCAACGGCGGCGATCATGTGATCGAGCGTCGCGGGGATTTCTTCCTCAGGCTCTACACCGTAGAACTTGCTGATTCCACCATGCACACCAAAGCGGATGGGATCCTCGAAATTCTCGATATAGGCATGACGGATCGGACCTTTGATTTTCTCGAGACGCATACGGCTCGTGTGAACGGGTTCACCCATGAGTCACTCTCCCAGAAAAGGATTCGATGCGACGATGCGATTCATGCTAGGGGATAGGTAGCCCCATTGCAACGATGATCTAGAAAGGATAACAGCATTCGATACGCCCGACCACGAGGCCGCGATGATTGCGGACGGCAGGGTTGCAGTAGTCGCGTAGTCGGTCCAGCTCGGACTCCGTCGCAAAGCCCAGGGAACCCAGAAGGGCGAGGACGATGGCGGAAATACATCGGCCGGACCCATCCGACACTTTCAAGGCAACTCCGACGCTGGGTTTGCCGCGGATCGCCAGGCATTGGACCCCTTCCGCTCCGACTTTGGCCATGATCCTACCTTCAAATGCACCCATGAGATCGGAATCAAAACGCTTCGAACCCCCAATTATTCTTGGGTTGAATGACATCAAGTCGAAGCATCGATTGGCAGGAAACGCATTCTCGGCCAGCTTGGCGTATGAAACGGCCGCACTCCGGAGGGGAAGGTTGAATGCGGGGGCACCGCAGCCGTCGAGATCTACTCCAATGTCATCCCGATTAATGCTCCCAAATTCCGAAACGCGGTCCAAGATACGGGACTGATGAGGATGGTCCCCGGCGAGATAATTCTCCATGGGCCAACCCTGATGCCGACAGGCGCCCAGCATGCCAATATGCTTCCCCGAACAGTTGTTTTGTAGAACATCGTAGCGGGCAACTTCCGGAACGCAGCCAAGATCGACCCCAAGCGGTCGATGCTTCCCGCACTGCAGCGCTTCGATCGGAATCTTCATTTTTTTCAACAGGGCCCTCGCCGCCTCGACATGCATCGGTTCCCCGTTGTGGGAAGCACAGGTGAGCGCCAGTTCGTGCTCCTGTAAATCAAAGCGGCGGGCAAGATCATCTTCGATCAGAGGAAGGCTCTGGATCGGTTTGGCCGCTGATCTCACAAATACACGTACGTCCGGATCTCCCGCCTGAAACAGAATCCTCCCATGCGGGTCCGCGATGACCAGGCACCCCCGGTGTTCACTCTCCACCAGGCTCCCGCGCAGCACGCGGGCCAAGATGGGCGGAGGTTGCCGACCCCCATCCATCAATGCGTGCTTGGATCTCTGCGGCACCACGGTGGAACTAATGGGGTTATCGTTCATATAGGGGCACTCTCTGTGTCGAGTGGGCCGAGGTCTCCCTCCTCGCTGTCCACCTGGCTCCGGCGATACCGTCGTTGATATCGATCGTCCTCGCCGCCGAATTCGTTTAGCACTTGCCAGTGCGGAACTGGACGCCGGGTGCTCGAGTTGTCAAGTTCTGTTGAAGATCCTGCAAAATTGCGTTCTAATAGCGCTGCTCATTCACCTGATTGCCGGTACCGACGCGATGGCGAAAATGGACATACGAGTCGCACATAGTCCCGATTCTGACGATGCTTTCATGTTTTACGCCCTCGCGCGGGACAAAATCAACACCGGGGAGTACCGCTTCACCCATACGCTCGAAGATATCGAGAGTCTCAACCGAAAGGCCCTAGAGCAAATCTACGAGGTCAGCGCAGTCTCGATTCATGCCTACGCCTATATCGCGGACTCCTATGTCCTGCTACCGTGCGGCGCAAGCATGGGGGATCGATATGGCCCCATTCTGGTATCCCGGGAGCCGTGCGGGATTGACGAAGTAGCGACGAAGAAAATTGCCGTTCCGGGAACCATGACCACAGCCTTTCTGACGTTGCGGCTGCTGCTAGCAGATCCGCATTTCGAAGTGCGGCCGTTCGACCAGATCATGCAAGCGGTCCGCGATGGCGAGGTCGACGCGGGACTCTTGATTCACGAAGGCCAGCTCACATACGCCCAGCACGAGCTTCACAAAGTGGTCGATCTTGGAGTTTGGTGGCACGAACAGACCGGACTTCCCCTCCCGCTCGGTGGCAACGTCATCCGCCGTGACCTGGGCGCGTCCCATATCCGAAGCATCGGCAGCTTGATTCAGGATGGCATTCGTTTTTCTTTGAACCACCGGCAAGATGCCCTCGCATACGCCCTGCAGTACGCCGGCGACCTGAAACCGGAAGAAGCGGACCGATTCGTCGGGATGTACGTCAACGATTGGACACTCGACTATGGCGAGACGGGGCGGCGGGCGGTCCGACTCCTGCTGCACCAGGCCCACGAAAAAGGGATCATCCCCCATCCTGTGACCGCCGAATTCGCCGACGAAATGAAATAGCTAACCGCTTTCGGACCCGCCGGTTTGTTTGCAAAACCGGACGGTTGGTCGTGACCGATTTTGTGATGCCGGAAATTGCCGTAGTACAAACCGCATGGTTCCTATTGCTAGATCCAGTGCGTCACGCTAGGGGAGTTGCTGAAAGCTCTTAAGTAACTGTGTAGCGCACCCGGTTCCTTGGACACAAGTTTGAGCTACGCCGCCTGGCGTAGCTTGTGCGCCTCGCGTGCCTCGATCGGTGTTTGATAATCGATCTTCTCGAGACGCCAGGTCTTGTTGTACAACTCCACGAACTCGGCCACGGCGGCACGCACCTCCTGGAGGTTCTGGAAGATTCTCCCGTGGATCGCTTGGTCCTTGAGCGTGCGATTCCACCGCTCCGCAACTCCGTTCGTTTCCGGTTCCTCGACAAAACCGAAGCTGGGACGGATGCCCCAGCACCGGATCTGGTTGAGGAAGTGATCCGACAGGTACTGGGAGCCGTGGTCCATCCGGAGCGCCAGCCCCCGGGCAACGTCGGAGTCAATGGAACCATAGAGGCGCAGCAGACCCTGCGAGATCGGCTCCAACGCCGCGAAGCGGCTACCGACCTTGCACACGTGCCACCCCACACACTCCGCGTTCCAGTGCTCCACCGCCGCGAAAATCCAGACCCACCCGTCATCGAGCGTGAACACCCGCACTCCGTCGGTCCCCCACATCACGTTCGGCGCCAGGGTGACGATCTTCCCATCGTGTGCCTTCGTTCCACCCTGGCGTCCGCGGTGTGGTGAGAGCAACTCATGCTCTCGCATGACCCGCAGCACCCGCTTGCGCGCAACCCGGATCCCGTCCAAGATCCGAAGCCGCGCGTGGACCTTACGATGACCCTCGCCCTGGAACGGTGAGCGCTCCAGATCGGCCTGGATCGCCTCCAAAAGCTTCTCGTCCGACACCTTGGGCTGGGGACCCCGCCGAGTGGGTTCCTCGCCCTCCTGCCGCTTCTGCTCGCTTGTCCGCCGGGCGTAGAGCGCCGAGCGCGAGCGCTCCCAGGCCTGACACACGCGCTGGATCCCGTAACGTTGACCCGTGGCTTCGGAGATCGTCTCGCTCATCGTCGCGACCTCCTCATCGCCAAAGGGAGGCGCTTCTCCGCCGCCCGGGCGCGATTGCGCAGCAGCTCGATTTCCATGGACAGCTCCCCGATGTGACGCTTCGCAGCGTCGAGCGCCTCCGCCAACGGCTCGCCCTGGTGATTCTTCAAGCCGAGCTCGAGCCCGGCCAAGGCCCGCTCCCGCCACTCCTCCAGCCGGTAGATTTCCACGCCCACCTCACGCGACAGCGCATCCAGAGATTCGCCCCGCAGCAGTCGCAGCACCACGTCCCGCTTTCGTCCTCCGCTCCAACGCTGCCCCGGCTCCAGAGGCCTCGCCCCGGGCGCGGCGCCGACGGCCCGAACTCCAGTCGCCCTACGGGCTCCCTCCGTTCCTGCCGTCGCCTTCCACTTCACCCTCTTCGTTCGAACCATTTCCACCTCCTTGGACATCTCATTATCTCTTATTCTGTGTCCAAGAAAACTGGGTCCGACTCACTCTTAAGTAACTGCTCGCGGATCTGCTGCTATGCGTAACTTAGCAAATCGTCAAAAACCACGTTTTTTTCACTGTGCGCTGCGCAGTTACGTTCCCAAGCGACTGGCGCGTTGCGCCAGTCAGCGCTCTCAAGAAACTAATCATGTTAGTGCTGTAGATGGAACCAGTTGCATGTTGAGCTGTTTGGCCTTTTTCTTAAGGTATCGGAGTTGTTGTTCCTGGTACTTGGACTCATAGTATTGCGCTCCTTTGTCTGCGTATTGCTGGCCGTATTTGAGCATGCGATAGATAATTCGTGCGAGTTTATGAGCGATGGCGGTAATGGCCTTGGCGGGACCCAAGCGGGCGCGGAGACGTCGGTAGTTGGCCCCTAGGGCACTTTTACTGTGCCGGAGTGTTGAGGCAGCCATCCGGAGGGCATGGGCGGTGCGGTTTTTGACTTGCTTGGTCCCTCGTCTAATTACCTTGCCGCCACTGATGGCATTGCAGGGTGCCAGTGCCAACCAGGCGGCGAAGTGCTTCTCAGTTTTCCAGGGGCTTATATCGACTCCGACTTCGGCGATGACGGTAGAAGCGGTCATGACATCGATGCCGTCCACGGAAGTAAGATCGACACCGGTAATGCGATACAGTTCGGAGCGTAGGTCAAACTGGGGAGCGTTTCCGCGAGGTTTCGATCCCTTGCGTCCCGGCAATGGATGAGTTTGGGTATCAGCCTTGTTGTTGAAGGTTTGGATATGGGCATGGATGGCTCTGTCACAGTCAGCGATTTTACTCTGGTAGGTCTCGTACATTTGCAGAGACTGACCGAGGACAAAGAGCAATTCTTGGCGCCAGTCGCCGTGGAGACTTTTGGCAATAAGATCTCGGCCCGATCGGATTCGGGGGTGTTTGAGTTGAGCGAGTTTGTCAGGGTCTCGTTCGCCGTCGAGGATAGCACGAATGATTGCGAGTCCCGTGACACCACTGATGTCGCTGATGACGTTGGCGAGTTGGATATTCATTTCTGTCAGAGCTTTTTGCATGTGTTGAATACAGGTACTGGCTGATTTGACGAGATTATCTCGCTGACGCCAGTAGGTTCGAAGCACACAGATCTCGTTTGGAGGACGATAGGAATTCTTGAGCAGTCCGAAAGTCTCGAGCTTTTGCAGCCATTGACAATCCTTCACGTCGCTCTTACGTCCGGGGACCTTCTGGACATCGTGAGCGTTGACCAACTTGACGGTGAAGCCGCGAGCGTCCAGGACTTGATATAAAGGAATCCAATAACTGCCGGTGGACTCCATGACGACTGTGTCGATATCGCAGGATTTCAGCCACTTGGCCAACCGATGCAGATCAGCCGTAAAGCACTCGAATCGACGGACCGGTTCAGAATCACGGTCTTGTGGCACGGCAACATAGTGTTGGGCATTTCCAACGTCGATGCCTGCAACATTGAGATTGAGTGGAGGGAAGGTAAAAGGATTTCGTTTCGATTTGGATCGTGATTTTCGATGTCTTGGCATAGAATTTAATCTCCTTAACGGTTGGGGGCTCGGCCCGGTTGCGGAAGGGTTTAAAAACCTCTCAAACGGGGTCGAGCTTCCGTCCATCAAGGAACGAGAATCACGCCACCAAACAAGTGACCGCCAAAGAACCGGAACCACGCTGAAAGACGGGCATAGAAGCACCAATGCTCTGTCGGTTTTAACTGCCGAGCCTCATCCCAGCATGATGGCACGCAATGAACTTCTGGCGGCCAGTTTCTTTTGCAAGTAACTAGCGCCCCGCGCTAGTGGGTCGCTGATAGCTGAAAGCTAATAAATGGGCTTCAAGCGTTCGGCCAAAGACGCGATCCAAAATCTCCTGTTCGACTGGGACGGCACTCTGCTGGACTCCTCCGAGATGGGTTTTCTCGCTTTCTGCAAAACCTTCGACGACCTCGGGATACAGTTCAACCGGGTGATTTTCGAACGGATCTATACGCCGAACTGGTACGCCATGTATCGGAAGCTGGGACTGGCCGAATCTCAATGGGAAAACGCAGACCAGCTCTGGCTCGACCACTACGGGACAATGACGCCGTCGCTCGTCGATGGCGTCCGGGAGACACTCCGCCAACTTCGAAGGCAACGATATCGGCTAGGGCTGGTCAGTAGCGGTTCTCGATCGCGGGTGCACCGAGAACTCGAGAGCCTGCATCTGCAGGCCTTTTTTGATGCTATCGTGTGCAACGAGGACGCCGCGCAGAAGAAGCCGCACCCGGAGGGTCTGGAGATCGCGATGCGAGCGATGCAGGTCCTGCCGCGCACCTGCATCTACATCGGAGACAGTGCCCAGGACGTGGAGATGGGCAAACGGGCCCTAGTCCGAACAGTGGCCGTCCGTAGTAACTATCCCAAGAGTTCGCGATTAAAGGATCACGCGCCTGATCTTTACTTGAAGTCCATCCAGGAACTACTGCTTTACTTTACATAAGGAATTGTGTGCCGGTACAGAGCCACGTTTTGGCTGTCGATCTCGGAGCCACCAACACCCGAGTCGCGATCTTTGCGGTGCGCGGCCCCGGTACGTTCGAACCGGTTCGTTTCAAGAACTTTCAAAGCCGAAAAATCCGCCACTTGCCGACCCTGCTGCGAGAGTTCCTCAAATCTGAGGAACCCCGATTGGACCCGCCGGTTCGAGCGGCGGCCATCGGGTACGCCGGCCCGGTGGACGCGCGCCGTTCGCGCGCCTTCATAACCAATCTGGATTGGCTCTTCACGGCGCGGGAGGTTTTCGATGCCGTCCCGATCGAAGAACTCACCCTGTTGAACGACTTTGAAGCCGTCGGGTTCGGGCTCGAGGTTTTGCTCTCGAGCGCTCCACAGTCTTTCGTGCGTTTGTCGACACGGGGAAAGGTCTCGACGGATCGGAAACGGCCGACCATCGTGCTCATTGGAGCGGGTACCGGCCTCGGAACGGCAATCGTGAGCTACGATCCATCCGCGGGGCGATACCGCCCTATTCCGGGAGAAGGTGGACACGTCGATTTTGCGCCCGTAGACGAAATCGACTACCAGGTGAGCCAATGGATCCGAACTCATCGCAATCGGGCAAAAAAATACCCGGCCGATTGGGAGAAAATTGTCAGCGGTCCCGGCCTGGTCAACACTTATTGCGCACTCGCCGATCTCGATCCATCCTCCGAGACGAGCAGCGTCACCCAGACCCGTATTTTGCAAGCGGATCCTTTCGAGCAGCCGGCGCTGATCGCCGCCGGGGCGCAAACCGATGATCTTTGTCGTCGCGCACTCGACTTCTGGCTCCGATGCTACGCACGGGTGGCAAAAAACTTCGGCACCTTTCCGCTGGCCACCGGGGGCATCTTCCTCGCAGGTGGCATTGCCGCAAAGCTGATCACGGAGTTGCAATCCGGCATCTTCATGGCGGAGTTCATTCGGCACGATATTCCGGAGATGCGCAATCTTCTGAAAAAGATACCAGTTTTTGTGGTTACCGATGGCCGCATCGGCCTCTACGGTTGCGTCAACGTCGCCGTGAACTTCCACGATGAGCTCGGATTGAAACGGTGACGTTTCCCGTTGGGAGCAGAAGCACTACGGAACGAATTCTTCGTCCGTTTCCGGCTGCATCATGAATGCGGCAGCATCCAGAGATTGAAGAAGACTTTCGCTGTCATCGCAGGTCGAGAACCCGAGGCTCACGTTACAGGATAGATTCTGCTCGTCGCTTTGGCGCCAGTGCTCGAAACTACTCTGGATTTCCTCAACCCTTCGGGAAAGATCGACTTCGGAAGTGGCAGGCAGTAGCACGAGCAATTGACGTGGCCCGTGAAAGAGAATCGACTCTCGACCTCCGAGAGCTGCATAGAGCCAGGAACGGATCTCTCGGAGCGTGCTGCGATCGAGAGACGTCGTCCTCCCCAGGGCATCCGTCTTCTCGCAGTCCATGACAACCAACGAGAAGTTGTCGGTATCGTGGTCCTCGGACCCCTCAACCGGCGCAGGAGGCATGCGGACGCCTGGACTTTTTGTGGTCAGCAGCTTCAAGTGTGCGAGATTGCCGGCGAGAATCGTCAGCACGCGCATGTGGTTCTCGTTGAAAAACTGCGGCGTCGAGTGACTGAAGATCAGTCCCCCTACAGAGTGCCCGCGCATGGTTATGGGCAAGCAGAGGAGAGATCGAACCACACCGGGAAAATCTATCTCGTTGAAACGGGTTTCACGGTAGGCATCAGGGAAATGGTGACATTCGCTGGACTCGTCGAGAAGAACCCGGATGGCGAGGTCGAATCGTTCGCTTCCCAGCAGGTGCGGCCTGCCGTGCACCTGAACGAATTTCGCTCCTTCGTAGATCCCTTCCACACAAAAGCGTGGTTGGGATCCATCTTGGAAGAATACCAGGCCGCCGTATTCCGTTCCCAGCTCGGCCAGCGCGCAGCTGATGAATTGGGAACAAATCTCCGATAGGTTCTCCTTGTCCTTGATGGTCTCGATGATTCGATAGAAGGCAGAAAGGAAGCTGATGTTCGATTCGAGCAGGCCGTTGACCTCCCCGACGGCAATGCGGTAGTTGTTGATGATTCTTTTGCAGTAGTCTAGCTCCTGCTCCAGGCGATTCGTGGGAAGGGGCTCATCCGATTCAGCCATCCTCTCCAGTTCCGCCTGATTGCGAGCGTCGTTGAGGAGAATCCCCTCGATTCGAGACCAGACCTTTTTCTCGAAATCGGTTTCGGTCGTACTCAAGCGGGTCTCACGATCTGAAAGAAGTCTTCCACGCCCTTGAGCTTGTCGGACAGGGAATCACGCAGCGCCTCAAACTCCTCCGGGGTCATCTTGAGTCTTGCCTGCAATGCCTGGATATCAATGGACATCCTGGCGTCCCCGTCCCAACCGATGCCGGCCGATTTCACCAGCATATCGGCCATGGAAATCGCGGCCACCAAGGGCTCCCCGCCTGAAACTTTATCGTGGTGGAGGCGGATCGCGGCCGCTAGCTCCGAGGGGAGGCCCCATTGCTTGGCAAGCGCGGCACCCAAGGTGGGGTGATCGACTTCGTAATGTTCTATCTCCAGCGTACAGATATCCGGGTCGTTTTCTCCCTTTTCGGCAGCAAAGAGCTCGCTGTAGCCGACCGGGTCCTTCTTGAAGAAAGCGACTTTTCCGAGATCGTGCAATAGTCCGCAGAGAAAGGCAAAATCCCCTTCCTTGGAGCTGGTTTTGCTAGCCCAAATGTGTTGGGCCAGAAGCCCGGTGCTGAAGGAGTGAATCCACAGCTGGTTGATATGGCGCGATTCCTTCTTGAGTCCTTTGGTAAAGGAACCGAAAATATGAACGCCGATCGCCAGACTCTTGACCAGGTTCACTCCCAATAGCGCGATGGCGTGGGATATGGTCTTGACGTCGCTGCGAAAGGAATAGAGGGCGGAATTGGCAAGTTTGAGAATCCGGGCCGACAGGGGAGGATCGTGAAGGATCAGATCTTCCAGCGCCTGGGCAGAGGCGCGGTCATCATCCAGTAACTGAATGATCTTGGTCAGAACCAGAGGAATGCTCGGAAGGTCGAAATTCTTCTCGACGGGGAAGGGAACAGGTTCTTTGACGGTCGACATTGATTTTTTCCAACTAAAGGATATGAGAGGTTAGGGTTGCTGCTCCATCAAACGTAATGGGAGCCATAACGTTCTATTCGTTGGGGTCTGAGATTTTCTTTAATCTTTCGTCTCTAATTGTTGGGGGGCGGGATTTTGGTGAGGAGTTTGGTTGGAGCACCAAGTTTTTGAGCAACATGCAAAACTTCGGCGACCCAGCTGTGTTTGAAGAGATGGCCGACAAAGTCCAGAAAGGATGCATGCAGTTGTCGAAATACAGCTACAGCGAGAATGGCATACGATGACAAACGGAAATGACTGCTGGCAAGTAAGGTTGGGACAGGTTCTGCTACTGCTTGTGGCGACCGCGGGGATTTTGTTCGCAAGAGCATTGGACGTGCCCCCCGCATCAACGGGTGATTTCGGTGAACCGAGTTGCAGTCAGAGTGACTGCCACACCGGGAACCCCGTCAACGACGGCGTCGGCAGCCTGAAGATTCTCGGCGTGCCCGGGCAATACCAGCTCGGCCAAACCTACGAGATTACGGTCGAAATCGATCGCAACATTCAAAACCGTTGGGGGTTTCAACTCTCCGCGCGGGCGGCTGACAGCTCGGGCCAGGCGGGCACCCTGATCGCAACCAATACCTTTCTGAACGAAATCACCACGGCAGGCGGGATTCAGTACATCCATCATTCCGAGTCATTGGCGTCCACGTTTCCGGGTGAATCAGGCCCGAGGTCTTGGACCTTCGACTGGAGGGCTCCGGATAGTAACGTCGGACCGATTCGCTTCAGCGCGGCCGGAAACGCCGCCAACAACAACAGTTCTCGGACCGGGGACTTCATCTACACGACAACGGAAACGAGCGAGTCCCCGCCAGCGGCCAATTTCCTCACCTCGCTCTTCTATCCTCGGCTGGTCTCGAGCGACGGCAGCCAGACCGGCTTGGACACGAGCGAAAGCACCGGCATCGCGGTCGCCAATTTCGATTCGGAAGATGCCATACTCGAGTTTTCCGGATACGAGACGGTCGGGAGTCTCATAGCTGGCCCCGGAATCACGAACCCGGCCCCGATTCCGGACCCTGGGATCCTCAAGGCGGGGGGGGCAGATTCCGATCGTCGACTTCCAGGTTTTTGGAAGCACCCTGCCCAGCCTCAACCCGGTGGGTTGGCTCAAGATCAGAAGCACTGTGAACAAGATCGTCGGCTTTTTCTTGACCTTCAACAACGAGCTTTCTGTACTGGACGGAGCCGACGTCTCCAACCAAACCCTGACTTCGTTCGTACTACCGGAAATTCTGGTCGATGGTTTCGCTCAGATCCACGTGGCCAATCCTGGGGATCAGGTTGCTTCGGTCGACTTTGATTTGATCAACGTAAACGGGGCCATGCGCTCCAGCGTCAATCGTAAGATCAATCCACACGGCACAGCCGCGCCGTTCGTTCAGGACCTATTCCCCCAGGTTCCAGATATCGATCCCTCCGACTACATCCGGGCGGTATCGGACCAAGGAGTCGTTCCATTCGAGTTCCTGGGGGAAAAAGGCATTTTCGTCCACGGGCTCAATGGACAAGACACCAGCGCCGGAGCCACCACCTTGTATTGCCCGCAGTATGTCGTGGGAGGGGGAGTATTTCGGACAACCCTGACAGTCGTCAGTTTGGATGGGGCTGGAAATGTGACTTTTCGGTTTATTCGCGATGATGGAACCCTGGTCGGGGAAGTACAACGCCCTATCTTGGCCAAGGGAAAGATCTACATCAGCGAGCAGGATTTCTTTTTGGATGATCTGGCTGAAATGACCCAGGGCTATGTCGAGATCACCAGTGATGGGCCCACCCTGAGCGGCAGTGTTGTTTTTGGCGACCCGAGCCAAAGTTCGTTTTCGACCGCCCTTCCCTTGATCTCCATCTTGCGCGACGCCTTCGTCTTCGGACAAGTAGCCTCGAACGAGACCTTCTTCATGGGCGTGGCGCTGCTGAACCCCAACGACATGGACGCGAATGCAACCATCGAGATATTCGACCGAGATGGGAACGGGATTCGCTCCAAAGTGGTTATAATCCTGGCAAAAGGCAGGATCTCGAAGCTATTGACCCAAGAGGAATACTTCCCCGATCTGGTAGGAGAGGACCTTAGCTCCGGATACATCGTGATCACGGTGGACAAGAACGTCGCGGGATTCGCGCTCTTCGGAACGCATGACCTTTCCGTCCTCTCAGCGGTACCGCCTCAGGTCGTACCGTGAACCGGCCAACCCCCGGGCCAAACTAATGCCGAGCGTCGATCGCTACACTCGCTTCAGTTGCCTATCACTCTCGGGTAAGGTAAAATATATGTTAGCCCTCCCCTCCGCTTGTCCCCAGAACGATAAGACTCCATGGACCGAAGCTCACCCCCAAACGGAAAGCTCGCTCTGGAGGAACCTTTGAAAATAGCCCAGGGATTCATCCCTGGGAGATCTTATGCATAAACAGGCTTCACCAAGGCTGGAGAAATGCGCGCTCGTCACCTTGATGGTGTGGTGCGTGGTGGTTTGTCCACTGGTGGCCGACGATATCTTGTTGACCTGAAATCCCAACGAAGAGAACGATATCGAGGGATACAAGGTCTATTATGGCATGGCGCCCGGCAATTACTCCACCTCGCTTCTGCTCGGGAACCAGACGAGTTATAGGGTCGAGGCACTTGTAACGGGAGTTTACTACTTTGCAGTGACCGCCATCAATGACGAAGGGCTGGAAAGCGATTTCTCCAACGAGGTTTCCTATGCCGTCGGGGAACCTTTTACCACGACACTCGTTTTTCCCCGATTCGTCTCCGGCGCGGCCGGCGCCGCTTCACCGTCCTCGTCAGATCCGCCCGCTTCCGCCCATCTGGAAGAGAACACCGGCATGGCAGTCGCCAACCTCGACGCCAAGGACGCGACCATCCGATTTACCGCCTTCGACAAGGGGGGGGATACGCTCCAGGGGGCTGGAATCACGAACCCGGAGTCGCGCTTGCTCGAAAAAGGCACGCAAATCCCAATTTTGGACCGGGAGGTCTTCGGGACAGGGGTGCCGAGTCTCAGTCCGACAGGTTGGATCAAGCTCGAGAGTACGGCTGATAAGATCGTCGGCTTCTTCCTAGTGTTCAATGACAACCTGGACTTTCTCGATGGAGCCGACGTGTCCAGCCGCTCGCTGAACAGTTTTCTTTTTCCGGAGATCGAGTCTGAGGGATTCACGCAACTACACGTTGCGAATCCCAACGGCAATACCGCAAACACAACCCTGGAATTGAGGGACAAAGACGGGGGGATTCGGGCGACCGTGGCGCGTACCATCGAACCGAACGGTGCGCTGGCTGAGTACTTGAGCGACCTCTTCACCGACCCGATCCCGGAGGAGTCGGATTACCTGCTCGTCACCGCGGACGTGGGCCTGGTACCCTTCGAGTATTTTGGCAGAGCGGGTCAATTCGTTCAGGGCCTCAATGGACGAGACTCCAGCGGCGGAGCAACGACGCTCTATTGCCCCCAATATGTCATTGGTGGAGGGTTTCGAACAACGCTGTCGGTAATCAGTTTGGATGAGGCCGGAAACGTAAGCTTTCGCTTCATACGGGACGATGGAACCCAGATTGGATTGACGATTTTTCGAGCCATCGAGGCCCAAGGAAAGATTTTCGTGGCCGAGCAAGAGTTTTTCCTTCCAAACCCGGACCTCAGCCTCCTCACCCAAGGATACGTGGAGATTTCCAGCGATGGTCCGAAACTGGCGGGCAGCGTCGTCTTTGGCGATCCGGATCGAAGCCGCTTTTCCTCGTCGCTTCCCTTGATTTCAGACCTCGAGACGGGGCTGGTCTTCGGTCAGGTGGCCTCCAACGACAAGTATTTCATGGGTTTAGCTCTGCTGAACCCTCAAGACTCCAATGTGTCCGTGACCGTGGAGATCTTCGACAAAGACGGGCGACAGATTCGCAGCGCGACTTTCGAGATCGGACCACTGCGACGAATCTCCAAGCTCTTGACCGAGTATTTCGAGGACTTGGTGGGTATCGACTTGAGCTCCGGTTACATTCGGATCACGGCCGAGAAGCCAATCGCCGGATTCGCACTGTTCGGTACCCACGACCAATCGGTTCTCTCAGCGGTCCCCGCCCAGCTCACACCGTAGAACACCGCTATCCGCTTTTGGGGCACCCGGTTTCGCGCTCTCGGGGCACAGCAACACTATTCCCGATTGAGTGAACAACCGCGGCAGAACATGATAACCTCTCGGTGTTGGTCGACGCAGCAGCCACTCATGGACGAAAACTGCGGAAAAGCACATGAAAGACACCGGCCAAACCACCGACTTGCGAAACCGTCCCCGCATTGGGGTGATGGGCCCTTCTTCGTGTCCCTCGGCCGTGATGGAGCTTGCCTTCCAGGTCGGGCGGGGTCTTGCCCGCCGGGGTGCCATCCTCATATGCGGCGGGGGGCAAGGTGTGATGGAAGCCGCAGCCGCCGGCGCGAAGAGCGAGGGGGGCGTGACGATCGGGATTCTACCGGGCGCGCGGGCATCGGATGCGAACCCCCATATCGACCTTCCCATCGTCACGGATTTGGGCAATGCCCGCAATGTGATCAACGTCCTGACCAGTCAAGCCATCATTGCCATCCATGGCGAAGCGGGCACGTTGTCGGAAATCGCGCTGGCGATGAAATGTACAACTCCGGTCGTCGGACTGCAGACCTGGTCGCTGGTCAAGCCAGGTGGAATGACGAGCTCTGGGATTTGGGAGGCGGCCACCGCGGGGGAAGCTGTCGATCGGGCCCTCCGGGCAGCCGAGGGGAAGTCTCCGTGATGCCGATTCCGTTCCAGATTTCCTGCATGGGCTGCCGGCCCATGCCGATTTGTTTTATTGGGTTTAGCCCTCCTGGCAAGAACTGACGGAAAGACCCAAATCCTTATTTTTTTGCGGAACTTTCTGGGTCGTTTGCGTGTTCAGGTTCTATGGAGCAATTGTCGACCAGGATGGTGGAACTTGGAAACCCTACTACCCACGCTGCATTGGAACGCGATCCCGATAATGACCGAAAAACAGGTCGGGAAGCTGGACACAGACGCGCAGTTGATGCTCCAGTTCAAGGCAGGAGACCTTCGGGCCTTTGAGCGGCTTTTCGCACGCCACATGCGCCCGATCGTCAATTTCGCCTATAAGTTCGTACGGAACAGAGAGATAGCTGAGGAATTGACCCAAGAAATATTCATCCGGGTGCACGATGCTGCCGCCGGCTACCGACCCGAAGCCAAATTCACGACCTGGCTCTATAAAATCGCCACCAACGTCTGCCTGAACGAAATTCGCCGGCCATATTTTCGGGCCACGCATTATTCCATCAGTGTCGCGGCATCGTCCGAGGAGGAGGGCCGTCCGATGGAGCTCGAGGACAGGCGCCAGGCAGGGGCTCAGCAGGTGATGGAGCACAAGGCCATGGCCGCTGCGCTACGGACCGCCCTGCAGACACTGCCGCAAAAACAGAGAGCCGCCTTTGTACTGAACAAATACCAAGATCTATCGTATCAGGAAGTCGCCGAGGTCATGCAAATCAGCGAGAAAGCGGTAAAGTCGCTGATCCATCGAGCCAAGGAGGCGCTGGCGGCGCGCCTGCATCCGGTAATCACGGAGTTATTGTAGGATTGGCAATGGACTTCTGGGTAACAGCAGACTATTTGCTGATCATGCGGGCACCCCAGCGGACGTGGCCTGAGAATACGGAGCCAAAGCAATGAGGGACCAGAGTTGCAAACAGATCAAGGCCGATCTCACGGACTATATGAACGCCGACCTGGAGGCAGCGGATTCTCAGCGGATTCGCTTCCACCTCTCCAATTGTGCATCCTGCGAGTCGTTTTTGGTATCGCTGGAAAGTGTCGATACGCTCGTCGACGATGATCCACGGGTCGAGCCTTCTGCGGATCTGCAGAGCCGGTTCATGATCCGGCTCGAGGAGCACCGAGCAAATTCCGGAACAGTCGCGTCGGCCTTCGGCTGGTGGCAGAGTCTCGTGCAGTGGAGTTTGCCCCGTCAAGTTCTTGCCGCCGGAGTCTTGGCATCGCTGGTGGTCGTCGTTTTCTACGGCGGGTCCCTTACCCAGGCTCCCTCCCCGTCCTCTAGTGAAGCACTGATGTTGACGGAAATGCCCATGGTGGAAGATCTCTTGTTGTACCGGGACATGCAGGTCATCGAAAACCTGGATTTCCTGGAGGATTTCGACGTCATTGATTCGATGTCGCCGGGTAATGGTCCAAGTTCCACCCTGCAATAAGAGGGGAGTGTAGACCCTATGAAGCAGGGTTTGGTATATCTCGTATTGATGGCCCGAGTGGCTACGGTGGCGGCCACAGCCACGGTCCCCGTGGCTGTGCTCTTTGCAGCCGCGCAGCGGAAGGCCCCGGAAGGGACGAAAAAGAAGAAACCCAAGCCCTTGACGAAAGAAGAAAAGGAGATCCTGAAGTACCGCGAGATCCTGGAGAATCTCGAACTACTCCGCAATCTGGAACAGATTCAGTTTCTGAATTTTCTCTCGGAAAGTAAGGAGAGCGACACCGGCAAAGACCCGATCAAGTCGCCACCGAAAAAAGATGCTGGCAACCAACCCAAGCAGGCCCGAAAACCGAAGTAGGCCACAGAAGGGCGCGTGCTCGGTCGCGCTCTTTCTGTCCTGTCTCGCAGTTCTTATCGGCTCGATCGATACAGTTGCGTGGGCTCAGGAGGAGTCGGCCGAGCAGGTCGAAGAATGGCAAAAAATCGGTACGGACGAGCAACGCGCGCTGCGGCGGCAGTATCACGAGTTCATGAAGATGCCCTCGAAGCAGCGCGCGCAGATCCTAAAAAACCAGCGGGCTCTTCAAAGGATGAGCTCCCCGGCGCGCAAACTGATTCTCGACAACTACGATGCCTTTCAGAAAATGTCCCGCAGAGAAAAGCAGTTTCTCCATCGAAATCTCCAGCGCTGGAAGAAGCTTCCGCGCAAGAGACAAAACCAGCTGAGGAATAATTACGAACGCTTCTTGAAGATGGATACGAAGCAAAGAAGCCGGTTCATGAACAACTTCAAACAATGGCAGCGGATGAAGCCCAAGGAGCGTGCACGTCTCCGTCAACAGCGCGCGAATCGCCAGCTTCGCAATTCCCACGGTCCCTCGCCCGGCCAAGCCGCCCGGCCCAACCAGAACCGCTCCCGGAGTCCGGCCCAGAAAAAAAAGGAGTCCTCCCGGCCACGTTAGGGGCACCACCTTCCTTCCAAAGACTCACCAGCAGGAACTCTGCATTGCTGTTCTTGCGCGGGCGGCAAACACGGTGGGTTGCAACGATCCATAAAAAATGGTGAAGGGAAGCTCCATTTTCCCTTGAAGCAGAAACCGTGCCGTGTCATGATAGCAGCCACACGGAACACTACTATCCCCTCAAACAGTGGTCAGTAGCGGCTGCAGGAGGGACGCTTGCCCCAAATCAGAAACCCGGTTGTCGAACACAGGAAGAATGCCAAGAACTCCAAGATAAAGGCAAGCATTGCCATCATAACCCTGTCGAATTCGCGCACCGCGGACAACGATCAATCCGGAGACATTATCGAGAAGCTGCTAGCCAGTAAGGGTCACAAGGTGGTGGTGCGCAAACTCATCAACGACAGCCGAAACGTCCTTCGAGCAAGCCTCCGAGAATTGACGCGTCAGCGGGGTATCAATGCCATTATCACGACCGGTGGGACCGGGATCGCGTCTTCCGACATAACCATCGAGACTGTCAAGAGTATGCTCGAGAAGGAACTGCCCGGCTTCACTTCGTTGTTCATGCTGCTCAGTTATCCGCAGGCCAAGAGTGCCTCCATGCTTTCCCGGGCGACGGCCGGTACTCTAAAGGGAAAGCTTATTTTCTGCCTGCCGGGAAGTCCGCGTGCGTGCAAGCTGGCGATCGAACGCCTTATCATCCCTGAACTCGGTCACATGCTCTCTTTGATCGAACATTGAGAAGGAACCCAACGGATAACGGAGCGGCTCTTAAGTAACTGCTCGCGGATCTGCTGCTATGCGTGTAACTTAGCAAATCGTCAAAAACCACCGTTTTTCACGGTGCGCTGCGCAGTTACGTTCCCAAGCGACTGGCGCGTTGCACCAGTCAGAAGCGACTGGTGCAACGCGCCAGTCAGCGCTGAAAGCTTCCTAATTCGGGGGGTCTTCGTCTTCGGAGGTGGCGGCGCCGCCGAAGTCGATGGTTGCCTTCGATCCGAAGCGCCGGTAGTCTTCGAAGGTTACTGTTTGCTCGATTTCAACCACGTTCCCGCCTCTGAATCGCAATTCGCTCTTGCCGTAGGTCCAGACCGGAAACCAATACTCTCCGTCGACAATCTGACGGAGCGTCTCGAACTCCGGAAACCGTTGCTCGCCTTCCGGGACCGGTTTCCCCATCGTGCGCACGATCTGCAAATCGACGTCATCCACCCAGATCTTCCCCTGGAAGTATAAACGTCCACCTTTCTTGCTCTTGGGCTTGACGGAGAAAACGTAGGTGTCAATCTCATCCACCCTTTCCCTCCCCTCGTATTTGAGCTTGTAGAGCGGCAACTCCTTTGCTGTCAGAGCGAAAGGCTGTAGGTTGGTCAGTACCTCGACGTCCTCTTTCGTCCACTGCACGGAGTTCAAGCGGCCTCTGCGCTCGACCTGGCGCACTTCTCGCGTGCCATCATCGGAAAACACGACCTCAAAACCCAAGAAAAGGCGCTCGTTCCTCTTCCGGCCATTCGCCGACAGAACCCGGATCTCAGCATACTGATGGTAGGCATACTGCGTCCACGCCGAGTAGAACTGAGACTCCTTCTCGGAAAAGGACTGGATAATCTGATCGGGCGTCAATTTTTCTGACTGCCCGGTACTGGCGCCAGCCAGTCCGAATACCCATGCAGTTGCCGCTATCGCCACACCTATGTTTCGCATCACAGTCAAACTCCTCGCCCAAAGTACTAGAGTAGTCCGTCGCGGAAATGTTTCAAGCCTCTAATTCGTTCACCTCGGAATAGACAGAATTCATCAGCTGCGAATTGGATACGAGGTATCTTGCCTCCAAGAACATGCAGTAGATGTTCGACAAAAGGGTCATCCAACCCAGCAAGAGATGAATCCATACTGGGATCACTCCCGTGTGGACGCCTCCACCCAAAATGAATTGCGTCATGGTCAACACGATGGCCACCATCATCGAAGGAAAGAGCTTGTTTTTGAAGAGCACCGTCTCTTGTATGATTTCGTTTGCGAGGCCGTGTTCCCGAACCAGTTCCTTGATGTGTTTTCCGGTACCGATAAAAAAGAACATCGTCATACTATGGGCAAGGGACAGTAGAAACGTGGACCCGAGGGCCAGCGAAAAGTGTTTGCTAAAAGCCCCTTGTTCCGGAACGAGATAACCGTAGAACACACTTGCGGCCTGAGCCAGAACCCCGAGAAGTACGGCTGTCAACAATGCGGTTGCCATTCATGAATTTTAGCACAAGGGCTCCAGGCAAGGACACCGCCTCAAGACGGATATCTCCGAGCCTGGACGCGCGGCGGACGCGTACGGCAGCCCGGTAGCCTCCGCCTTGCTATCATCCTGGCCAAGAACAGGAGTACCGACGAATCATGAACAGGACGGCACTGGAGAATGTGGCCATCGTACTGGTCGGGACCAAGCACCCGGGCAACCTCGGGTCTACCGCCAGAGCCATGAGGAACATGGGATTGCGGAATCTGCGGTTGGTATCTCCCCAATGTTCCATCGACGAGCATGCCTATCGAATGGCACGTAGCGGTAAATCCGTGCTCGACGCGACAAAGATATACTCGTCCCTTCGTCCGGCCCTGAACGAGACGGGATTGGTCGTGGGCACAACGGGAAAAGTTGGCGGAAACAGAAACGAAGTGCAGTCCCCTCGCGCGCTAGCCCCCCAGATCCTCGCACAGGCGTCTCGTCAAGCCGTGGCGCTCGTTTTTGGTCCCGAGGATACGGGGCTCGTGGACGACGACATTCTCCTTTGTCAGATGAACTTGAGGATTCCAACTGCTCCCCAGGCGCGCAGCATGAACCTCTCTCAGGCCGTGATGATCGTCGTCTACGAGCTTTACCTTGCCTCTTTGGCGGGGGCGGTTTCCACCCGCCAAAGAGCCTCTCTGGAAAACATCGAGGCAATGTTGGAGCACCTGCAGCAAACGCTCCTGGAAATCGGCTTTCTCCAGCCCAAGAATCAGCGCCACATGATGCTTGCCATTCGCCGGATGCTCGGCCGGGCGGCGCTGGACGAGAAAGATGTCGCGATTCTTCGTGGAATCGCCCGTCAAGTATCCTGGCACCACAGGTCTCGCCAACCCAAATAGCTTTTGCCCTTTGACTCCAGCCCTTGAGGTCGAGCGCTGATCCTGATAGCTGTTCGATGCGCATGCCCGTGGTATGCTTTCGACATGATGGAGGCAATCATCGAGCACTTTTCATCCATGAGCCCCGGCTTGCTCTTCATCTCTCTGTTCGCCTTGTCCTTTCTCGAGAACACCATCCCACCGATCCCGGGCGATACTGCCGTTGTATTCGCCGCCTACCTGGTGGGAAGGTCCCAACAGCATTTGCTGGGGGTTCTTTGCTCCACCACTCTTGGCAGTGTGGCGGGGTTCATGGCTTACTACCTGTTAGGCCGTCTGGTTCCATCGGACTACTTCATGCGTCGAGATTTTCGCTGGTTCCCCGCGAAGAATTTCCAAAAAACCGAAGAGTGGTTTCAACGATACGGATACTGGATCCTCCTGGCCAACCGGTTCCTGTCGGGCGTGCGCTCGTTCATATCTCTCGTATCGGGCCTGTCCCGACTTCCCTGGCCGCGCGTTCTGGCCCTGTCTTTGATCAGTTGCGCCGTGTGGAACACCATACTGATCGGAGCAGGGTACATGCTCGGCGAAAACTGGAGGATGATCGAGAATGTCCTCCAACAATACAGCCGCGTCTTACTGGTGGCACTGCTGCTGTTGGTTGTTGTGTGGTTTGTCCGAAAGAAAAAGCGAGCGTAGAGCTATCAGCGTCTGACCGGCGCGTCGCGCCGGTCACTTGGTAAAGTAACTGCACTGCACAGCCTGAAAAACGTGGTTCTTGGCGATTTGCTAAGTTACACATATAACAGCAGATCCGCGAGCAGTTACTGGAGAGCTATCAGCGACTCACTCGTCCCACTCGTTGAGTATCAGACGGTAACCCAGCTGAGCGCGCGCTCTTTCCCAGGGCACCCCGTAACGATCCCGCTCGAGCTGACTCGCAGAAGGTGTCTGAGGCTCGCCCTTGAGGTCGAGGTACTGAAAATTCGAAAGATCGTAGGTGTTGCCGGAAAAAAGCCCTCCCGTGTGCTCGGAGTTGTATACGCCCCAAAAGGTGCCGATTTCTGTACCCCCCTGCTTATCGACGACAGCCGTGTCCATGAGCGAGTCGGCAGGAAGGTACTTCAGGACAGAATGGGTCAGGGGCAGCAACACATTTTCTTTCTTGAGCGCCAGCACCTGTTCGTAGCGAAGGGCCCGGGTGGCCAGCGATGCTTCCACCATTGTCCGCAACATCTGAACGCGATCCCTCGATCTCCCCGGAGCAAGCTCACGCACACGCCTGGCCAGCTCGGCCCAATCCACGCGAGCAGCTCCCTCGTTGAGACATCGGTCCACCTGTTCCCAGCGCATCATCTTTGGCTTGCCCCTGGTCTTGATCTTGCAGGGAAACTTCTCGGAGGCCGTTTGATACGCTTCGGCCACGAGCGCATCGATTTGCTCCCGCAGCAGCTTGTCCGAAACACCCATCGCCCCCGGAGAGACGCTGCCAAACAAAAAAGACAGGCAGCAGACAATCGCCGTCAACAATCGTAAGCCGTTCATGGACAGTCCACCTTGTTTGCAATCACCGATGTTCTCACTCAGGGTGACGACTCGGCAAGCTTCCGTATCGCCAGCTCCGCCGCTGCTGCGACGGCCCCGTCGTCGTCCTTGAGCATGGACATCAAGGCTTCCAGATGATCTTGGCTCCCCAGCATGGACACTGCCTCAATCGCACTTTCCCGGATTCCGGGGTGGCTATCCCGGAGGGCCTCGAGGATCTTGGGAAGCGCACCTTTGGCACCGATGGTACCCAGACTCTCTATCGCCGCGACCCGAATCTCGATCGCAGGGCTTTCCAGGGCTTTCAGCAAGGCCTCCACGACGCCCTCTCCATCGGCGCTCGAAAGGAACTCAATTGCCGTCTCTTGTGCTTCGATGCTCGGACTCGCCTCCAGTATCTGGAGTGCCTCCTCCACATTCGCAGGTTCTTCGCCCCCCGTCTTGGTGGCCACACCCGACCCGATGTAGCGAAGACTCACGCCTTCGCCCGGCAGGTTTCGGGCAAATACCCGGACAAAGCGCACACGTTGCGTGCCGGAACCGTTACCTTGATAATGGAATATCGCGTTGCTTCCGTCGACGATACGCTGGATCGCTTCCTGGACGCTCACTCGATAAAGACTAACGGAAACAGAGGGGTTCCACAGATGCTCCACCTCGAAGATAACACCGGTACGTGCGGCCAGTTCTTCGAGCACTTCCTGCAACGGTGTCACTCGTATTTCGGCTGTTAGCCACTCCTCCTCGATCCGGATCTTGCAGGCCTTCGGGATGTTAGACTTTACCGCCGGGGCGCTCACCACCCTCTTCCGCGCTCTCGAGGGCTGCGGCTGTGCATCGACCACGAAACCGAGAGAGAGGGGAACGAAAACCGTCCAAATTCGGAGAAAGCGTGATCGGATCATTCCTGTCCAGGCTCAACCGCGTCCAGAATCCGCATGAACTTCCCAAAACGGTACATATCAAAGAGGCCGCGAAGTTTGACATTGGGATTGATGAGCACCAACTCACCGTCCTTGTCTCTCAGAAGCTTGAACAAACGCAAGACCTCTCCAATCCCAGAGCTGTCCATGAACGGGACATCCTTGAAATCCAAAACAACTTCCCGCACATTATCGTCTAGCACCGAGTCGAGGCGGGCCTGAAGAACGGGACAGTATTCGAAGGTAATTTTATCCCGGATTCGAACTATCTGGCGATCGCCGCGGGATTCGACTTGGATTTCCATGGCATCTCGACAAAAAAATATTGGCATATTTCCAATGGCGGAGCAAGCGATACTACAGCAACCGGATACGTCTTGCAGATTCGTGGTGCACCACCACAGAGCGGGGAGGTGGCATTTCGATTTTCGCCTCATTCACTTAAGCATACTGCGATCCTGGTCGCTTCGCAAGGAGCCTCCAACGCTCGTCGGCCAGCAAAGGCTGGCGATCGAGGGCGAAAACTTCCCACCGGAAGAGATCCACGCGGCTAGATTCACGGAGGCTGCATACGGTGAGGGCCGAGTCGATACGTGGGACGAGGGAGAAGTCGAGTGGCTTGAAAGCGGCGCCAGGAAACTCGTCGTCCGCCTGCGTGGGCAAAAACTAAAGGGAGTGTATGAACTGAGAAGGATGCGCTGGTACCCTGGGAACCGCTGGCTTCTGAAGAAGTCCCCCGCATGAATCATCAATTTGTCTTGACAGGTCGTCCGAATCCACTAGAATTCTCACTACTTCCCTGCGGTACCCGCACACCCCGGTTGAGGAGTATCTTACAAGAGTTATTCGCAGGCCGGCGCGGCGAATTTCCAGGGTATCCATAGATGAAGTGATTCGTTCAGCAAAGGGGGCAATGGATGTTCCGCACAACAATGACGCTGATGATTGCAATTCTCGCTAGCCAGCCGTTCCTGCTCGCGAATCAGCAAGCCAAGGTGGACCCCCAGTCCTATCAGTACAAGAAGGACTATGCCGAAGTCGAAGAACTCATGAAGGAAGCAGATTCAGAAAAGCGGGCGAACAGCTTGCTCGCTTTCTTGAAGGAACGTCCCAAGTCCGGGATGATCCAATACGTCTCCGGCTACTATGCCCAGATCGTGGCCGGGCATCAACAGGCGGCCAATTGGCCCAAAGTAATAAAAATGAGCGAGGATTTCCTGGCTCTCCTTCCCGATGACCTTGCCACGCAGCGGACTCTGATGGCTGCCTACTACCAGAGCCAGAACTTCCCGAAAGCTGCAGCACTGGGCGAGAAACTCTACGCGAAGAACCCCGACAAGGCCATGGCTACGGATTTGGCCAGTCTTTACCTTCAGTTGAAGAACTACGACAAGTATCTCGTGTATGGAGGGAAAATTCTCGAGGCCTTCCCGATGAAGGATGCGTATCGGACAGCGCTGCAGATGGCCAACATCTACCTGCAAAAGCAGGATGTCGAGAAGGCAACCGACCTGATGTCGAAGGTCATGAATGTATACAGCGACAGCGTCCCACAGGGATTCAAGGAAAGTGATTGGAATGGAACGCGCACCTTCTCCTATGGGTTGCTGGGAGCCCGCGCATATCGAAACAAGGACTACCCTCGAGCCATGGAGCTTTACTCGAGAGTTGCCCAGTACGCGCCCCAGGCAGATGAGCCTTACTACCGTATTGGCATGTCGAAATGGCAAAGTAAGGACACCGAAGGCGCGATGCCCTATTTCGCCAAGGCCTCCGTGCTGAAGAAGCAATTTGCTCCGAAGGCAACAGAGTACTTGGAGCAATTGTACAAGGCGAGGAACAACGATTCATTGGAAGGTCTCGAAAAGATCCTCGACGGCGCTAAACAGGAACTTGGAATCAGCGACTGACCCCGGGTCTGATCCGGATTGTTGGTCGGTGAAGGCGCAACCGAGGAATCGGGATCGCATTGCACTAAACGGGTCAGAGTCTTTGACGTCGTGGGATGATATGGTAGACTGCTTTTGATCAATCGCTAACAACTTCTCCCAACTACTAGAAGAACCACGCAACAAGACCCTAATTTACCCCAAACAGGAGAACCATGGCAGAGAAGGATTCCAGGGCCGCGACCATGTCGACAGAGAAGAAAGCGTCCGCAGACAAACGACAGTCCGCGGAGAAGAAAGCGTCCGCGAACAGCAAGAAGATATCTATCCAGGAAGCCCTCGATAGAGAGGGGGAGCAGCTCCACATCAGTGAGCTCCAGTCTCTCAATATCAAGGATCTGGCAACCATAGGCAAAAAGTACAAACTATCCAACGTGGGGAAGATCAGCCGTCAGGATTTGATCTTCGCGATTCTGCAGGCGCAGGCCGAAAAGCATGGGCTCATCTTCTCCGAGGGAGTCCTGGAAGTGCTACCGGAGGGCTATGGTTTCCTGCGGTCTCCTGACTACAGCTACCTTCCAGGCCCGGACGACATTTACATTTCACCCTCTCAGATTCGAAAGTTCGACCTGCGAACAGGCGACATCGTATCTGGCCAGATCCGCATGCCCAACGAGGGGGAGCGTTACCTGGCACTCGTGAAGGTGGACGCGGTTAATTTCGAGCCGCCAGAGGCGGCCCGTCACCGCATTTTCTACGACAATCTGACGCCGCTCTACCCGCAAGAGCGCATCGGGCTCGAGACAAAGAAAGACAACCTCTCGGCCAGGGTGATGGACATCTTCACTCCAATCGGTAAAGGACAAAGAGGGCTGATCGTCGCTCCGCCTCGAACCGGGAAAACGATGCTGCTGCAATCGCTTGCAAACTCCATCACGACGAACCATCCCGAGATCTATCTTATCGTTTTGCTGATCGACGAAAGGCCGGAAGAGGTAACCGACATGGATCGTTCGGTCAAAGGAGAGGTCATCAGCTCGACGTTTGACGAGCCCGCCACCCGGCATGTGCAGGTCGCCGAAATCGTGATGGAAAAAGCCAAGCGCCTCGTCGAGCACAAGAAAGATGTCGTCATTTTGCTCGACAGCATCACGCGCCTTGCGCGCGCTTACAATACCATCGTTCCCTCCAGCGGGAAGGTCCTTTCGGGAGGGGTGGATGCGAATGCGCTCGAGAAGCCCAAACGATTCTTCGGCGCAGCCCGCAAGATCGAGGAAGGCGGCAGTTTGACCATCATGGCAACCGCCCTGGTCGATACCGGCAGCCGGATGGATGACGTGATTTTCGAAGAGTTCAAAGGTACAGGGAACATGGAGATCATCCTGGATCGAAAGCTGGTCGACAAGCGAGTCTTTCCGGCCATCGACATCAATCGGTCGGGGACGAGAAAAGAGGAACTACTGGTCGAGCCCGCGGACCTGGCCAAGATCTGGATTCTTCGTAAAGTATTGAATCCGCTCTCTATCGATGAAGCAATGGACCTCCTGCTCGACAAACTACGAAAATCCGACAGCAACGCCGAATTTCTCAATACCTTGAACAAAGCGTAGGCATCTCACTCCGTGAGATGCAAGGAGGGTATGTCCAAGTCGCACATGGAGTGTGCGACCTTCGACGGAAGCGCTAGACAGATGGCGCTCGCTAGGCGCACGGGGCGGCAGGCCCGGTGCCTAGCGATAATGCTGTCCAAATCGGTTGTCGAGGAAATCGGACATCTGGATCGTCTCCTGGGTCACGAAACCGCGGAAACCAACCCCGCCGTGCAACACCAGATCCACGACGGCGCACAGGCTACCGGCGGTCGTGACCTGGATTGCCGACCACACTCGACCGGCAACGGTTTGAGGGTAGATCTTCTTGACATAGTTCTCGACGAAGAGCTCCCGTCCCTGCAGTCCGGAGACCGAAACGTAAACCAGAACGACGTCCTGCCGGGTCTTCGGAACGGCATTCTCCAGGATACCCTTGAGATTTTCGCGTTCCCGCTCTAATTTCATATCCTGCATCAAGAACCGGATTTTCTCGCAGTGGCCCGGATAGCGCAGCGTTTTGTAATTCATCGACCGGACGCGTCCCCGATAAGTATCTACCAGAGTGCCGATCCCGCCAGACGTGTTGAACGCCTCGTATTGAAGACCATCCACCACGATGGTTTCGTAGCCCTCGAGTGGCTGCAGGATGGCCTCCTCCCCGTTCTCGATCCCATAGCACAGATTACCGTACTCGTTGATCAAGCCATCCGTGGACCAGGTAAGCGAGTACTTCAGCGCGTTGCTGGGATTCACGGGAAGAGCGCCGACCCGCAACTTGACCCGGTCGAGTTCATCGAAACGTCCCATCAAGTCATTGGCCACGATGCTGATGAACCCCGGCGCAAGACCGCACTGCGGAACAAAAGCCGTGGCGGCCCGCGAGCTCAGCTGCCGGATTGACCGGGTAACCTCCACATCCTCCGTCAAATCGAAGTAATGAAGGTTGTGCTCGAGCGCGACCTCGGCCACCTTGGGATTGCAATAGTAGGGAAGACTGGAGATGACGGCATCCACGGGACGAGTCTTCACAAAGCGCGACAGCATGGCAGGATCCGCCGCATTCAAGGATACTAGATTCACGTTCGATTGAGTTGGATCCCCTTCGAGCGACCGAATCACTGCCTCCTGGTGGTCGGCGAGGTTCACTTCGTAATCGCCGCTCTCAGAGAGGAGACACGAGATCAAGGACCCGATCTTCCCAGCGCCCAGTAACAGAATCTTCTTCATCGTTGCCCATCCTTTCGAACGATCGCTGTGCCCTTTGAATCCATATGGCTACCGATGCAAAACGATCCTCGACGATGCTTGCGCCTCAACCTGTGCCCGAACGAGCATCGGCCGCTTGTACTGGCGGCTGGCAAACAAGCGGGCCTGGTCGTTGTAGTGCGGGGACTTCGGGTTTTCCGTGTTCGCGTTCGGGTGACGCCCACACCCGCCAACGTTACCGTATTTGTGACCGCGTTCCCAGCGATGAATCGCTAAGGCATTTCGCTTGACCACGAGTCGGGTCAACTCTTTCTGTGAAAACCCAGCCTTGCTGTTCGTATCACGCTTTCCGGTTGCTTAGCCCACCTCGAGTGGGTACGATGTCCGGCTTGTCGTCATGCAGAGGATCCGGCAGTGATTGAAGAACTCGAAGCCAACCTCTTTCGAATAGAAGTTCCACTCCCCCAGAACCCGTTGAAATCGATCAATTCCTACATCGTCCGCGGCAACGAACGGAATCTGATGATCGATACAGGCATGAATCGCAAGGAGTGTTCCGACGTTCTGGAGTCGAGTTTGAAAAAGCTCGGCGTTTCCATGAGCCGGACCGATATCTTCGTGACGCACTTTCATGCTGATCACATGGGACTCGTCACCCACCTCAAGTCCGATAAGACGCGGGTCTACTACCATCAACCGGAAGCCGACTTCGTCGCTCTGATGAAAAAAGACGGCTACCTCATGGAGAAAATCGATGAGTTCGCCCGCCTAGCTGGCTTTTCAGAAGTAGAAATAGAAGAATCGCTCAAGAGACACCCGGCCTTCAAGTATGGTCCGCCCCACTACCCTGAGTTCAGCATCCTCGGAGAGGGAGACGCTCTCGACCTCGGAGAATTTCATTTCGAATGTGTCCAAACCCCCGGCCACACCGCCGGCCACATGTGTCTGTACGAACGGGACAAGAAACTTCTGGTCTCCGGCGACCACATCTTGGGCGATATCACGCCAAACATCTCTGCGTGGGCCGATGACGTCAACGCACTCAAGGACTACCTCGATAGCCTCGACAAAGTCAGCCGCTACGACGTGTCGCTGGTACTGCCGGGTCACCGAAGTGTTTTCAAGAATCTGAGAGGGCGCATCGAGGAACTGAAACTGCATCATGCGAAACGGTTGGACGAGGTCCGAAGGATCGTTCAATCCGAAGCCAAGACAGCCTATCGAGTGGCTGCGGAAATAACTTGGGATTTCGCAGGACCATGGGAGACGTTCCCGGTCATGCAGAAGTGGTTCGCCACGGGAGAGGCGAAAACACATTTGAGATTCTTGGAAGACGAAGGGACTGTCACCCGTGAGGAACGCGGCAACCAGACATATTTTATCTCAACGCAGTAACTTCCCGATCCTGCGCCGCCAGGTCCCGTCGCGGGTCACGTGGCCATGGACGGTCGAATGCCCTCCCGGAAAATGTTCTGGATCATGGAGAGAAAGGCCACTGCCAGTTCTGCACCTTCCAATCTTGTCCCTCGGCCGCCAAACAGCCTACAAACCCTCGAGCCGGCTCGATATCCTCGACACGCCAGCGGGAAGATTCGCCGGAATTGAGGGTCGTCCCCGCTGGTGCCAAAAAGTCGTTGTCCGCTTCCGAAACTGAGAACGTGTGGGGCGCTATTAAAAGACCTTGACCCGTTGCCTTCAGGAATGCTTCCTTGCGGGTCCAGCGAACGAAAAATGCCCCATTCCTCGCATCTCGAGGGAGGGCGAGGAGTTGCTGCGCTTCGACCCGAGTCAGCGTTTCGTCAATCAATGAACAGTAGTCGAAATCAGTTCGAACGAATTCCAGATCGACGCCGACGGCACGATTCGACGATACGGCGACCAACGCCAATCCGCGCGATCGCGATACATTGAATTCGAGGCCGCCAGCATCCTCGAGAAACGGCTTTCCTCGAGGCCCGTGGCCAAATTGGAGTCTGTCGGGTTGCTGACCTCGATACGAGGCGAGTATCCGTCGAAGCGCTCCCCGGGCGACGATAAATCGATGGCGGTCAGCCGGAAAACGAAAACGCTCTGCCCTGGACACTTCGTCCGGACATAGAGTCTTCTCGAGACTGTTCACTGTCCCGGCACCGGCCCGGAGTGCACATCGCCAAACGTGGACGTCGTGGTGCCCGATGGATACTCTCTCTGGTGGACTCGGCCACGGCGGTAGGCACGCTTGAAGGGACAGGTCTCTTTGCTGGTCTCTTTGCTGGTTCATGATCGTCCAAGCACCGTGGTTACTCCCAGTCTAACGGGTATATCAGAAAAGATCGATCGGAGAGTCGTGAACCTGCGTCGACAGAGATCGCGGCTCTTGGCCGCGCCACCACAACCCGTGACTTCATCGCCTCGATCGGCTAGAATCCTCCCATCCTGTTAGATGCCGTACAAGATGTACCGGCCATCATGCTGAAGTATCAAGAATCATAAGCGGAGAACACCCATGAATGACATGAGTGGGAAAGTTGCAATCGTGACGGGGGCGGCCCGAGGCTTGGGAGCTGCCTACTGTGTGGAGCTGGCCAAATCGGGGATGGCGGTGGTTGCCGCAGATTTGAGAGAGTGCAACGAGACCGTTGCAGCAGTGACCGAAAATCGGGGGAAGGCCTCGGCGGTGCACGTAGACGTCACGGACGCAGCTAGCACCGCGGCGATGGCCGATGCAGCCGTCAAAGCCCACGGGCGCATCGATGTCCTGGTCAACAACGCGGCCATGTACGGCAACCTGAACATGACGAGATTCCAGAATCTGAACGAGGCGGAGTGGGACGCCTGCATGGCTGTCAACGTGAAGGGCCTGTGGCAGTGCTGCCGCGCCGTGGCGCCGGCAATGCAAGAACAGGAGGGAGGCAGCATCATCAACATCAGCTCCCTGGCCGGGCTCTGGGGCATGCCCTATGCGCTTCATTATGCTACCTCGAAGGGTGCCGTCATCGGATTCACACGGTCGCTGGCCCGGGAGCTCGGCCGTTACAATATCCGGGTCAATGCCATCGCGCCGTCACTTGTCATGACCCCCGGCACGGAAGAAATCATGAAGGACAAGCTCGATCGCTTCACGGAGGCGGTCAAACAGGCTCAGACGCTCCACAAATCACTCGAGACCGACGATCTGGTCGGGACCGTCCTTTACCTCGCGAGTGACATGAGCAAGTTCGTGACCGGCCAAACCTTGATGGTGGATGGGGGCACGGTCTATCTCTAAAAGAGCATAGCGAGCCACACCGATCCGTCCAATCCAGATCAGGAACCTTACCTCATGAAAAAAGAAGACACGTGTGCGCTATTGATTGGTTTGATGGTCCTGTTGTTATCAGGCTGCGCCGCCCCTCCGGCCCCGGAGCAACTCACTGGCACGTGGCAAGGGATGGTCGATCTTCCAAATCCCGGAACACGAGTGGAGCTGGAGATTCGCCATGAGGAATCGGGCGACCTGGGTGCGCTCTTCCACTTTCCCGATCACGGGGCACTGAAGCTCTCGGCCAAAGAGTTCTCGATCGAAGGGAATCATATCAAGGCAGCGACCGCTTCGGGGGACCCGGCTTTCGAAGGACTCTATGACCGCGAAGCGGGGGAAATTGCGGGCGAAGTGAAGATCGACGAAAAGACGGAGGCGCTGACGTTCCGGCTGAACCATCCTGATTTTCGCAAGTTTGCCGTACCCCGTTTGACGAGCGACGGCAAACAGCAGACCGAGTACGCTTATCAGATACCACCGTCTCTGGATGACGGTTGGGATACCGGGACGGTCGAAGACGTCGGCATCGACGAAACCAAACTCCGCGTCTTCATGACGAGCGTCCTTGCCGGCACTCAAGGGCACGTCGAGAGCGTTGTTGTGGCAAAAAACGGCAAGCTTGTCATCGAGGAGTACTTCCACGGTTTCACGCGCGACAAACCGCACACCATTCAGTCCATCACCAAGAGCGTGACTTCACTGCTCTTCGGAATTGCAATGGGCAGGGGAATGATCAAGAACCTCGATACTCCCGCGCACATCTTCTTCTCGGATTATTCTGGAACCAAGTGGATAGACCAACAGTACGACATCACCCTGCGCCACCTACTCACCATGTCGGCCGCGCTCGACTGGAACGAGAGAGCTGCCTATGGAACCATGGCAAACGATAATACGGCCATGAACCGCAGTCCCGACTGGATTGGTTATGTTCTGGACCGTGACCTGGCAGCAACGCCGGGGGAAATGTCGGTTTACTGCAGCGGTCTGACAATCTTGCTGGGTGGCATTCTCAAGAACACAACCACAAAGTACGTGGATGAGTTTGCGGACGAGACACTATTCGCGGAGCTGGGAATCACCGACTACACGTGGGGGGCTCATGCAGACGGAACCCGTCACACCGGCGGTGGTCTCAGGGTGCGGCCGCGCGATATGGCAAAGATCGGCCAGCTCGTCTTGGACAAGGGTAAGTGGAGAGGAAAGGGAATTGTGAACGAATCCTGGATCGAGGAATCGACCGGGTCGCACCTGCCGCTGGAGGAAGGCCGCTACAAGTATTCCGACACCTACGGCTATCAATGGTGGCGGGACACTTACAATGTGAACGACAAGACGATCGAGGTGATCGGAGGGCACGGATACGGCGGACAGTACCTGGGAGTCATTCCCTCGCTCAACATGGTCGTCGTTCTGACCGCCGGTGAATTCGTCGACATGTCCGAGAGAACCTTCAGCTACTTCCGGGCCGTCGAGGCAGGGATCCTTCCTGCCGTAGGCGATGGAGCTACCAGGACTGCAAAAGGGGGGCCATGAACATCCGACTTGCTGTCGCGCTACTTGCTGTCGCGCTACTTGTCTTGTTTTCGGCTTCTTGCTCGAGTGACGCGCTCGAGGTCGTACCGAATCGCCCGAAGCCCAATGTCCTTTTCATTGCGGTCGATGATCTCAACGATTGGATCGGCGCACTGGGCGGCCACCCCCGGGCCGCGACACCAAATATCGATCGACTGGCAGAGCAAGGGTACTTTTCACTCGTGCCTATTATTCCGCGCCAGCCTGCAATCCTTCTCGGACCGCGATGATGACTGGAATCCGGCCCTCGAGCTCGGGCGTCTACCACAACGGCAATCCCTGGCGCGAGGCGATGCCGGATGCCGTGACTTTACCTCAGCACTTCATGGCTCACGGCTACACGGCGATGGGAGCCGGAAAGATCTTTCACGGCAGGTTTCCCGATCCTCCATCTTGGGACGCCTACTACCCCTCCAAGACGCAAACCAGGCCCAACGATCCGCAGCCACCGGGTCGCCCTTTGAATGGAATTCCCAAGACGGCGCACTTCGACTGGGGTCCCGTCGACGTGCAGGACCCGGCCATGGGGGATGCGCAGGTTGCCGATTGGGTCATCCAGCAACTCGGCAAGGAGCACGATCAACCCTTCTTCTTGGCTTGCGGTATTTACCGTCCGCACCTGCCCTGGTACGTCCCCGCACAGTACTTTGACGCATTTCCAGTTGATCAAATCGAATTGCCCGAGACGATCGAAAACGATCTCGACGACATTCCACCCCTGGGTGTTCAGAGAGCCAATCCCGGCAGGGATCACAAGAACGTACGCGACCATCAGCAATGGCACAGGGCTGTGCAAGGATATCTGGCTTCTATCGCCTTTGCTGATCGTCAAATCGGTCGAGTCTTGGATGCTTTGGGCCGGAGCCGCCACGCAGGCAACCCATCGTGGTGCTATGGACCGACCACGGTTGGAACCTGGGAGAGAAGCAACACTGGCGCAAATTCGCTCTGTGGGAAAACACCACCCGGACGCCGCTCATTTTCGTGGCACCGGGCGTCACGGAGGCAGGGGCTCGATGTGATCGGCCCGTGAACCTGGTCGATGTATACCCCACGCTGCTCGACCTATGTAACCTTGCAACGAGAGCCGAGCTTGATGGCCGTAGCCTGAAACCGCTTCTTATCGACCCCACTGCAGCGTGGGAGCCGCCCTCGTTGACGACCCACGGCCGGAACAACCACGCTCTGCGCACCGAACGATACCGCTACATTCGCTACGAGGACGGAACCGAAGAGCTGTACGATCACGAGTCCGACCCTCACGAGTGGCACAATCTGGCCCTCGACACGCAATTTGATGCCGTCAAAGAACAGATCGCCCGCTGGCTCCCGAACCGTAACGTCGAGGAAGTTCGAGCCGAGCGGTAGGCATGGCCCACACACTCACTTCGGCACTTTGACAGAGCCGTTCAATCCAACAGGTAGTGTAGCGGGTCACTAGCTGGAGCTGTCACGCGGCTCGGACGCGTCCCGTCGTCACGCAACCACGGGTCCCGTTGCTTTCGAAATGGTTGAGACAGTACGTTCCAGATACGATTGTGATCCTTCGCGAGAAAGGCCGGGATGCCGATGACGATAGCTCCTTGCGGCACGTTCAGCCGGAGCGTCCGATGCAAACGATCCCACCAGGAAAATACAACCGAGTAGTTGGAATTGCTTTCCTTCGCCACCTCGGAATGATGAACGCCGTGCATCCTAGGTGTGACAAAGATCGTGTTCACAACTCGTTCCACCCCAATCGGCAACCGCAGGTTGCTGTGTTCGAAGAAATTGCTAAACTGAAACGCAAGCTCGTAGACGAGATACGTTTGCGGAGAAATTCCCATCGGTAGAATCTGCAGCGCGCGAAAGAAGCTCGAAAACGCAGATTCGCCGAAATGGAAACGCAGCGCCGTCGATACGTCCATGTCGGGATCGATGTGGTGCACCACGTGGAAACGCCAAAGCAAAGGTACTTTATGATTGGCAAGGTGGAAATAGTAGAACGAGAGATCCATCCACAGAATCCCTACCCCGAGCTCGACCCTCGAATCCAGAGAAAGCCACGGCAGGACTCCAAAATCGTTCTGAGACGCCCAGCCCGCCGCCCCGAGTGCGGTGGTACTGACGACGAAGATCCCTACAACAGAAGAAGAAGCCAAAAGAACCAGGTTCGCGGCATAGCGGCTCAGACGATCTCGTCGCAGCTTGCGGAGAGGAAACGCCAACTCGAGGACCAGCAGGAGTACGAACCATCCTGCCAGAACTGCAGTTATGGATAGGCTTCCCTCGAGATCCATCACGTCATGTTTCCTCGTTGCTTAGTGCACCTTTCATGATCGCGGAGGAGCTAAGTTCGCCAGCAGAACGATCATAGCAACTAGCCAACGGAGACTCTACTGATGGTGGGCTTCAGTTTATGATATATTTCAACCCTCACCAGGGAGATCCGACATGAACCAGCCACGGACGCAACGAAAGAATCAGCGCCTCGCATGGATCGTGGTAGGCTCGTTGGCATTTGTTGCCAGTTCTGCCGCCACGGCAACCCGCCCCGCCGTAAACTTCGACATAACCGAAGTCATGATCCCCATGTCAGACGGGGGGGAGTTGGCAGCCGACATATACTTACCCGGTCCGGGAAGACATCCCACGGTTCTGACCATCACGATGTCGAGTAAGCTCAAGAGCCGCAAGGGTCAGTTTCCCCGAGCGGCGTTTTTTGAGTCCGGGGACTATGCCGTCGTGTGCGTCGAACGAAGAGGAAGTCTCGGCTCGAGCCACAATCCACCACGCGCGGGAATCAACCCTGACGGCAAGGATGGTCACGACGTTGTGGAATGGATTGCGCAGCAAGCCTGGAGCAATGGCAAAGTGGGCATGTGGGGCGCGTCGAACCAGGGAAAGATCCAGTACGCAACCGCCATGGAAAACCCGCCACACCTGGTGTGTATCATGCCGGCCGAGACCCGACCCGAGACCCGCGAGCACGGCTACCCCGGCATAGAATACGACCGTGCGTTTCCGGGAGGCGTCCTGCGCCTGGAGATGATGCAGAATTCGCTCCGAGGCGAGAAACGTAAAACTGGGCAGCCGGGAACCGGGATGGCAAATCAGATTCACCAACATCGACTCGACGACGGTTTCTTTGGCCGCCGCCCAAAGGGCGCCCCGACACTCCACGATGTCAAGGTGCCGATCATGGCCATTGGATCCTGGTTTGACAACGACATCAACCGGAGCACAACCGGGTTGTTCCACCGAATCCTCGCCGAGACGGACAGAAACAAGCGCCATCGGTTATTGGTTGGACCCTGGACCCACAACGGAGTCTATCAAGATGGCCGTCAGGGGGAGATGGAGTTTGACAATGTGGCCGCTCATTACAAGGAGCATGAAAAGCAGTTTTTCGATTACTGGTTGAGCGGCATCTCCAATGGCGAGCAAAGTGAACCGCCCATCACGTATTATCTGATGGGAACGAACGAATGGAAAACCACCTCCACGTGGCCGCCCGCGGGGATCGTGCAAACCACCTATTACCTACACCCGAGTTGGAAGCTCACGACCCATATGGCGGCCCGCGGATCGGCACCGTCACAATTCAAGAGCGATCCCAAAAATCCGGTCCCGACGGTCGGAGGCCAGAACAAGCAAAAGAAGTTCGGCAAGGGTCCACACGATCAACGAGCGAAGGTCGAATCACACCCCGACGTGTTGCTGTATACGTCCAATGCGCTGCAAGAGGACCTAACCGTTGTGGGAGACATCCAGGTACAGGTTTTCGTATCCTCGGACTCCGAGGATACCGACGTGGCCTTTCGACTGACGGATGTCTATCCGGACGGAAGATCCATGCTCCTGCGAGACGGCATTGTCCGGATGAGTCTGCGAGAATCCAGAAAACAGTACAGCTTCCTGAGCCCGGGCAAGATCTATGGAGCAACCATGGAGACGATTCCGATCGCCTACACATTTCGAAAAGATCATCGACTTCGGTTGATCCTGTCTTCCACCAATTACCCGCGCTGGGAGCTCAACACGAATCGTCGAGACAAGACGGGTGCTTCCAAGGCTGCCAGCAACAAGCTGTATCATGACCCGGATCATCCATCGAAGCTTCTCTTATCCGTGCTGGGTCCGACGAACACGGCATCGGGAAACGTTCACTAGGAACGACTCATCCAGACATCACTCACCAGAGGGTTATACTCCCCCTGGGAGAATGAGTGAATTACCCTCGCCTGAAGGCGAGGGCTTCGGTCGTCGGCTGAAGCCGACTAAAGGCCTCGCCTCATAGAATGGCCTATTCCGTTATCTTAAAGTCCCGGTCCTCCTGGGGCTCGACACCTTGTTGCTCAATGTACTGCTTGATCACTTCGTCCGTCACATTTCCTGTCGTACACACAAAGTACCCTCGTGCCCACAGGTGCCGGCCCCAGAACTCCCTTTGCACCGACCTATATTCCCTCATTAGATGGTGACTGCTCTTCCCCTTCACGGCCTGCATGATTCGGCTCGGCGACACCTGCGGCGGCATGCTCAACATCAAGTGCACATGATCTGGACTCACATTCCCTTTCACAATCACCACATCCTCAGATGCACAGATCTCTCGGATCAGCTCTCTTGTCCTTCTGGCTATGTCCCCCTTCAGGACCGGCTTGCGGTACTTCGTGATAAACACAAAGTGATATTGCAGCTCATAGACTGTGTGCGATCCTTTCCGGTATCTCGGCATGCATCATTGTACCGCAAGCCTCCTAAAGGCTTCGCCTGAAGGCGAGGGATTTCACCCATCCCCGAGTGGGACATTAATTTGGTCTGGCGCCTCGTTACTGCTATACTATCAAGTGGTTCCGCGAACGTTGGGTTCGCATCCACAACCGGCAAAGTAGTTTGCCAAGCATCATCGGGCTAAGATCGCTACTTGGCTCCATGGAGTCAAGGAGCACTTTCTGAATTTCGAACAGTTTTCGCTCGATCCGCATATTACGGCTGCCGTCAAGGCGGCCGGTTATACCATACCAACGCCAATCCAGCGGCAGGCCATCCCCATCGTGCTCCAAGGACGCGACGTAATGGGTGTGGCACAAACCGGCACGGGCAAGACTGCGGCTTTTGTCCTGCCCATCCTGCAGCGGCTGACCGCAGGTCCGTCAAAACGTGTGCGGGCTCTGATCCTCGCACCCACGCGTGAGCTCGCCGAACAGATCCATCAGGCAATCACCGATCTGAGCAGAAACAGTAGGGTGCGCAGCACCACCATATACGGCGGCGTGAGCAAGTACAACCAGGCTGCCAAGCTCCGGCGCGGTGTCGAGATCGTTGTCGCATGCCCGGGCCGTCTACTCGACCACATGGAAGATGGTTTGATTGACCTTTCACAGGTCGAGGTGGTTGTGCTGGACGAAGCGGATCGCATGTGCGATATGGGGTTTTTCCCCGACATTCGACGCATCCTCAGGGATCTACCCCCACGGCGCCAGACGCTTTTCTTTTCCGCTACCATGCCGAATGACATTCGCGCCCTGGCGAGCAGCATCCTCAACGATCCAGCCCAGGTGCAGATCGGAACGATGGCGCCAGTGGAGACTGTGTCACACTCGGTGTATCCGATATCGGACACACTCAAACCAAAACTGCTACTCGCAATGCTGCGGCAGACCCGCACGGGACGAGTGCTGATCTTCACGCGCACAAAGCGCCGGGCCCACAATCTTGCGATCAACCTGGAGAGGAACGGCTACCGTGTTTCGGCACTGCAGGGCAACATGACACAAAGCCAGCGTCAGGCTGCGATCGATGGCTTTCGTGGAGGCAAATATGACATTCTTGTCGCGACCGATATCGCCGCACGCGGCATCGACGTCTCGCAGATTTCACATGTCATCAACTTCGATATGCCTGACTCCGCTGACGCATACACTCACCGCATCGGACGGACAGGTCGGGCTCATCAGACGGGAGAAGCCCTGACGTTCACCGGCTGGGCCGACGAAGTAATTGTACGTCAAATTGAAAAGGCGCTGGGTGCGCCCATTGAGCGGAGGCTGTTGCCCGGTTTCGACCATGGAGACCGCGGCCTCGCGAGTCTGGTGCCGAGACCGCCACCTTCACGACCAAATCGCCGACGATTTCGCCCTAGCTTTGCCAGCAGAAGACGACAGATGCGTGCTGCCAGTGTTTGAGAGGCGTGACAAGTGCCACATGGCAACAAGGCATGAATCAATTTGTCAGAAGAAAGGTCCCCATACTTTAGATCGACACCTCTTCGACGAGACCGGGCGTCACGTAGACGATGGCGGCACGGGAGCAGTCCAGCGCGGAGCAGTACTCGCGAACCTGTGCTTGGTAGTGTCTTCGCGCAGTGTCATGGATCACCACGTCACTTTTCCAATCAATCACAATCTGGACGCGGCCGGTCTCGCTCATGACCACCGCATCGGCAAAACCTGCGATGGCGGTTTCTCTTCCGTCCACACCTTCCGTGCTTGCGAAGATTGCAAACTCCGGCACGATCTGTGTCCGATACTGCCGAACAAACGGCAGGACCAGCGTTTTCTGGACCACGGATGCCACTTCCGTGGCTTCGGGAGCCTCCTCGTCCTGGATCATCCCTCCAATTTGACCGATCAACTCCGCCGCCCGGTTCTCCAGAATCAGTGGCTCCTCGGCAACTTCCCCGCTTAGCACTTCTTCCATTAGTTTGTGCACGACGATTCCTCGAAGCCTGCTACCGCGAGGTGAAGGTGGTGACTCTTGCACGATGAGATCTTCCGGCCGCTCACTGAACGCTTCGAGGCTGTTTGAGCTCGGCGACTGGTCCAGTTCGTCAACGCGACTGAGCTCATGACGACTGGGTTGCTTCCACTCGGTTGCAATGCCGAGCTTTTCAATCGTCTCGGACTCCCTGGCAAACTGATCCCGCGTCTGCTCGTTCGCCGCTAACGGCCCTTGCGGAGTTTTCCCCGGCTGTAAGCTAGAAACGTCCAGCTCCGGAAGCTCCGAAAGTATTAGATCGATTTCCTTTGACCAGGCCTTCTTCGGAGTATCGCGATGAGCCGGCAGTAGAAGGAGATCTTTTGCGCGGGTGCAAGCGACGTACCACAAACGGACCCGCTCCCTTTGACTCTCCACTGCCTCTTCCCTTGCGACCTCCCGATAGGATTGCGGCCGAACGTCGAGTATCTTGGCATGGACCGTCTCGTCGGAGCGACGTTGGGCAATTCCCTCTTGCCCCCACGGTGCCATCATCGTGTTTATGGGAATCACCACCGGCCACTCCAGGCCCTTTGCACTGTGCACGGTGATCAGTTGCACTGCTTCGTCTTGCACGTCTGGAAGGCCTTCCACCTCTCGCTGCCGCTGCTGCCAGGCCTTCGTCAGATCGGAGGCAAATGTCCTCAATCCGGCTACGCCATACGATCGAGTCATCTCCAGCATTAGATCTACGTTGGCCAGAGCTCGTTCGGCTATTCGGGCATGCCTTTGTGCCAGCAGAGGACGGACGCGCAGGCGCTCGACGGCCGCAGTCAGCACGTCATACGGGTCGTCCGTGGCAGCCCGGCGCGCCAGTTCCTGCAGCGTCTCGAGAGTTTGGCGCGCGATCGAATGCTCAACATGCACAGGATCTGTCCAGAGTCGGAAACGGGGGAGTTTTTCAGATCCTTCTTGCTGCGGGAGAGCGGCTACGATATCCAGTAGCTCTTGCTCGGTCAGACCCACCATGGGTCCCCGCATCAAGGCGCCAAAAGCCAAGGTGTCCCGCTCGTCCGCGATTGCACGAACCAAGATCAAGAAGTCTTGGGTTTCTTGCCGACGGTAAAGCCCTTTTCCCGCTTGCGTCGTAACCGGGATACCCTTGTTCTCCAGTTCCGATTCGTAGACCCAGAGCATGGTTCCGGTGGGAGCAAGTAGTGCAATGTCTCCCGGCCGGCACCGCGACACTCCAGAGTTCCCACGCACGCCGAGGTTTCCGATCAACCTGGCGCAGACGTTTGCGACCGCCCTGGCTTCCCAAAGGCGCAGGTCGTTCACCTCGGCCGAGTCATTCTCTGGAGGGACCGGCAAGACAGCCACCGAAGGCTCTGAATCGCAGGGCTCTATCACCGTCGCCACCAGGTCCCGGAATCCGGGTTGACCGCGATCGGAGGACAGAGGTTCCACAAAGCACCGGTTCACATGATCCAGAATCGGCTTCGCCGATCGAAAATTGGAGAAAATCTCGAGCGTGTTCCCCGGAAACTGTTGCTCGATCGACCCGCGCACCTGCATATACGTTGCAATGTCGGCACGGCGAAACCGATAAATGGCCTGCTTCGGATCGCCGACCACGAAGAGTTGGCCAGGGCGAAGCCGGCGCTGGTGCCAGGGCTGGCCAGCCGCTCCTTCTCCGCAGAGACGGAAGAGGATTTCCGCCTGGATCGGATCCGTATCCTGGAACTCGTCGACCGCTATATGCGCGTATCTGCTCGACAGTGCCTTTCGAACCCCCTCGTTGTCGCGCACCAGATCACGCGCTTTGTAGAGCAGGTCATCAAAATCCAGAAGCGCCGCCGATCTCTTGTGGCTCTCATAGTCGAGTTTCAGATCCTCGAAGGTCAATAGGAAGTGTTGCATGAGCGCCAAACGCGCAGCAGAGACCAGGACCTCCAAGGCCTCGGCAACGCGTTCGTACATTTCCTTCACGGAATAAAACCAGCGCGCCCCCTCCGTTTTCGACATTCCCGCAATCACGGCGGCGTGTTGCCACTTTCCTTTGACCCGATACTTCCGAAGGTGGTGAGACCCTTTCCTCATGGCCGAAATAGGAGGAGGGGTCGACAGCTTGTAGAGCGAGAGAAAGGACGGTTTCGTTTCGAGGTGGCTATCGAAATGCCTGCGGAGCAACTCGAATCCACCGGCTAGCCCTTCGGTTGAGGCCTCGGAGAGACCCCGAGCACCAGCCTCGCTTCGGCTGTCCTCAAAGCTCTGTACCGCCCCTCGAAAATCCGCCACTCTCGCCTCGAGATCTGCCTCGATCCCTGGTGCGCGAACGTTCCGATGCTCGAAGAAGAACTCCGCTAGCCTTTCGACCAGCCTGAGACCTTCATCGGGATCGATCCGAACAAGCTGGGCCAGCGGGTCGTCAGACGTCCCGTGCGTGAGTCGCTGCCGGAGCCATCGGTTCCAGAGCATCCGATAGGTAAGCCTCGATCGGGGTTCATCGATCAAAACGGCGCCAGGGTCCACGTCCGCTTCGACCGGAAACGGCTTGATCAAGCCGTAGCAGAAACCGTGTATGGTCGTGCAGGTCAACGCATCGATGTGGAGCTTGGCGTTTTCGAGCGCTCTCCTTTGCAAATCCGAGAGTCCATTCGGCAAAGCAACCTCGAGTTCGATCGGCACGGGACCTTCCAGCAGCGCATCCATCAACTGGATGATTCTCTGCATCAACTCCCCGGTGGCGAGCTCCGTGAACGTGATTGCGGCAATTTTCTTGGGTGCGGCGCCCGCGGCCAGAAGCAGTACGACCCTCCCGGCGATCAGGGCGGTCTTTCCCGTCCCTGCACCCGCCTCCACCAAGAGTGTGGCACCGTGATCGGTCAGCACGCGGCGCCGCGCCGCGGCATCCGCGAGCGCTGGTTTCAAGGCTTTGTCCATAGGAGTTCCAACCGATCCTGCGCCGCGAAGGCGGCCTCTCGTTTCCGCACTAGGTACTGGCCATCCGCGTTGGCCGGCAGGGCGAGGTGGAGATCGTAAAAAGCTCCCCCGGTCGACGGGCCGGGCAGAGCATTGCCGGACTGGAGATTCGCTATCCCGATCTCGAGATAGCGAGTGACCAGATCGAGGCAGCGCTTGGGATGGTTCAGCGGAAAGATCCCTCCACCGGCTCCCGGATAGATCAATCGGGCCTCGAGCTTTTCGATCCTTGGCAGAATAGCCTTGGCTGCGAAAGAATAGAGGCATCGTTGTAACTCTTTACCGCCGTCAATGGAAAGATCGTCTATGCCGTCGGGGACCTTGCCAGTCTTGTAATCCGAAATCCGAGCTACAACGCCGGAGGCATCCAAATCAAGCCGGTCGATTCGTCCCGCAATCTCGATTCCAGTACCAGGAATCATCACCTTCGTGTTTCGGGACCACGGTAACGACCGTCCCTTCATTTCGGCTTCAACCCGGCCGGTCTGGCCGTGCTGGGGGCCGAACGGAATCTCTACCCAGCTTCGCTGACCGTCCATTGCGGGTTCAGCGAAGGAAAGCGCCTCCCGCGCCATCGATTGCGCCCGCTCGAGAGACTGTTGCCATATGATCCTCGGAGGTATCGGGACATCCACTTGCCATCGCTCCGCGACGACGCCCGTTACCTCTGCTACAGCCCGCGCTATTTGTTGTGAGGAAGCCCCGGCGAAACCGATTACACCATACTCGAGTCGGCGCACCGTCTCCTCGAGGATCTCGTGCACCAGCTTCCCGAAGGGTGCGGGGTCAAGCCTCAGCGGTTCGTCATGATATTCGGGCACTCGCCATCCAAGACAGTACGTCCAGACGAATCCCAGCGGATCGCGCAATAGCTTTCGAAGAGAGGTGGCGGAGTGAACTCGCCCGATCGCGCTGTTGATCACAGGATGGTTCGGCCGAACCACACCGTCGTGCGAGGTCAGCTCCGATGCACGCCAGTTGCTCCAACAGGTTTCGGCGGACCTCGCCAGCGGAGTTGCTTCGAATTCCGAACTCCGAGCCGCCAGACGATCCGACTCGGTCAGCGCATGTCCCGGGATGCGCGTCCGCTTGAGCATTTCGGGCGTCAACCCGGCTGGAATCAGGGTACTGGCACCCAGGAGCCGACCTTCTCTATCACGCCGGCTCCGCGAATAGACAACACAGCGCGGAGTCGTCGCGAGGATTCTATCCAGGCTGCGCCGGTCCTGTGTCCCGACCGGAATGGGAGACAGCACGCCAGGTGCCAGCACATGATCCGGCAAAATCGCGTCATCCCCGCCGGACCGTGGCCAGCCGCGTCGCTCCATGCCCAGCAATCGAACGAACCCGCGCGGCACCCCAACGATATCTCGGTCGCTACCCCAGAGAACACTGGCCCCCGGATCCCGTTCATCCGGGATTCGCAGCTGAGCGAGAGTGGTTTCGAGGGCCGCCGCCGGCCCTTCCACTAAGGCTCTTTGCCATAGCGCCAAGGCTTGACTCGAAAGGACCGCTTCACCCACCTCTTTGGCTGCATCCGTCCCGGCGTCCAGAAGCTCGAGCACGGGGAGCAATTTCGTTCGTAGATCCTGAGCCTGCGGGACACGAGATTCGGTGGCGCTCCCGAGCGCGCGGCGCCACTCCGCCAGCCCCAGCAGCGGCGCGTCGGGGGGAAGGATCCGATGCCAGTTGCCTGTCAGACCGGAGAGCGAGCCCGAGGCCGCGCACAATCGAGTCAGGCGCAAAAAACGCTCCTTGCTCAAGCCTCGCAAAAGCAGATTCGCCAGCGCGGCCGCCTCCTGCCCCGCAGCCGTGGACAGGGCACAGAGCCCATGGGCAAAGTAGACGGGTAGCGCGCCGACGCGGGCCCATGTCCGCACATAGTCATCCCATCTTTCGGGTTGGACGGACACGATGGCGATTTCCTGAGGTGGTACGCCCTCGACGGCCATGAGTTCACGAGCCCATCGAAGTGCCTCCAAAACCTCGTGACGAGGGTTCGCACATACCACGTACCTTTGCTCCGGCGCATGTGGGGCAGCACGGACGATACGAGCCTGGGTTCCTTCCAGCCACGACAGATCTTCCTCCACTCCCGGGACCACGTTGTACTCGAGCTCGAGGGCATTCGCCAGTCCGACCACCAATCGACGCCAGCAACGATTCAGATCCGCCAGCCCACACGTGCGAACCGCTCCGAAAATGCTTGCGCCGTGCGAGAGGCGGCTCTCTGCTTCTGACACCAGGTCTCGCGAAACTCGCATGTTGGCGGGAAGGCCGCGGAGCACCCGGCTCTCGATCCATGCCAGGTCCGAACACCTCGGAGCGCTGTCGGCGAGTGCCTGCAAATCGAGATCCTCGGACCACGCCCTCTGCAGTGTAGTGGTCACGGCCCGAGCCATGCCCGGCAACCTGGCTATGCGTTGGAGTTGACGGAAGGCACCCTCTCTCAGGGCCTCTCCGACGAGCTCGATGAGAACTTCACGGGCAGCAAGTCGAATGAAACCACCAGCAAGACGTTCGGCCAATTGATGGAGAATGAAGATCTGGAGGCCGGAACTTCGCGCGCGCGCGGCACGCAGGCGCGCCTCCCCATACGCTGTTGTGTTCGAAACTACAAGAGTATGCTTGCGCATTGTATTTGCGAGAGGAAACCTAGTTCAGAACTTCTATGCCGTATTCTTCGTAACGCTCGTCCACAGTAACCACGGGTAGCTTATGGACCAAGGCAGTGGCAATGATGAATCGATCGCAAGGATCTTTGTGAATGTGCGGGAGTTCCGTCGCCTTGATGCAGATGTCCATGTCTAGATCGATCACCGATATGTCGTGATGCGCGAGCACGGTTTCCAGCCATAACCTTGGGGGGACCGGAAGTAGGAGCTTCCCCGCACGAGCCTTAAGACCGATCTCGAAGCTCGTTGCAGCAGAGATGTGGAGAATCGGCACCTCGTCGATTTGCCTCCAGATCTCGGGGCTGAGATTCTCCTGTTCGTGAGTCAGCCACAACAGCGCACAGGTATCGAGCAGCATCAGTTGATCTCTCCCCACTCGTCTTCGGACAAGTCCTCGGTTGGATCGTAGTTGATGCGGATCTTGCCGATCACCGGATGCACCTCGGTTCGCTTCGCTTTCCGGTGCGGGATGAGATTTGCAATCGGCTTCCCGTTTCTGCAGATGATGAAAGACTCGCCCTTCTCCACCTGACTCAATACAGCCGACAGCTTGGTCTTGGCTTCATGGATATTTAGTTTTTGCACGATGTCTCCGAGTATACAGATTAGTCTAACTAGTCTAGTTCATGAGGTCAACACAGCGACAGGTCCTTGAATCCGCGTGAATCCCGAAGGGGATTCACCTACAATAGGGGCCCATCCAACATCAGAGAAAGGGTAGTTTTCATGAGTCCGAAGCTTACGAGTCGGTTTTGTCTGTCGTTGTCTGCCGCTTTGTTCCTTGCCGGTTTGGGCACAGGCTTTGCCCAAGGGTTTCAGCTACCGGAGCCTGAGAATCTACAGATCCTGCCCAAAGACATCTCGAGCCGCGAGCTACGTGAGACCATGCGAAACTTTTCGCAAAGTTTGGGTGTTCAATGCGAGTTCTGCCACGTCGGACGCGCGGGTGATCCGTCCAGCTTTGACTATGCGGCGGACAAGAAAGGGCACAAGAAGAAGGCGCGGATCATGATGAAAATGACAAGCGCCATCAACGAGACTTATTTGCCGGAGCTGGGGGGCGAACCAGAAGAGCGCATGCACGTCACCTGCATGACTTGTCACCGGAAGCTGGCCGAGCCGGTTACCTTGCAGGACGCATTGGCCAAAAAAATCAACGAAGAAGGAATCGACTCCGCTCTCAGTCGCTACGAGCGTCTCAAAAAGCAATACTACGGTAGCTTCGCCTACGACTTCAGCCCAGGGACGCTGGCGAACCTGGCGGAGCGTCTGGGTCGCGAGGGCAAGGCGCAGGAAGCATTCCAGATTCTGGACCTGGAAAGCAAGGAACATCCGGATTCCCATCTTACCCACATGGTGCGCGCAACCCTGCTCATGCAGGCTGGCAATCGCGAGGCCGCGGGCGATAGCCTTCAAAAGGCCCTGGAGCTAGCGCCACGTCAGTTCAAAGGCCGAATCGAGCGGCAATTGCAGCGCCTCCAACCCTAGTTGCGTCCGGCATTTGCTTCCCGAGGTAGACGTACGCAACCCTGCGCCCGGGTGCAGGATCCCATGTACGTATTTCTGGACTATTGCTTATTCGGTTTTCATCTGCTGCTGGTCGCGTTCAACCTTTTTGGTTGGATCTGGCACAAGACCCGCAGGCTGCACCTGATCGTCATCCTTTCGACCATGCTATCGTGGTTTGTGCTGGGGCTTTGGTACGGCATTGGCTATTGCCCATTCACCGACTGGCACTGGCAGGTAAAGCGACAACTCGGCGAGGAAAACCTTCCCGGATCGTACATCAAGTACTATCTCGACGGCTTTACCCGTATGGACTGGAATCCCTTTTGGGTCGATTTTTTAGTCGGCGGCCTCGCTTTCGCCGCCCTGTCGCTATCGATCTACGTAAACTTGCGGCGAGATGGTACAGGCGGCACACGCCGTGTGCGGCGCTAAGGCGGAAAGCGCAAAGCGGTCTGCGCTTTCCTATATCCCGGCAATGTTTGGCTGAAGCTTGCGGTAGCCATGCTCGCTGGCCCAGAGGTCGAGCGGAAGCGCGGCCAGTTCATCGACGTCCGCGATAGCCGCCGGTTCCTTGTCCAGGTCTATGGTGTGGACGTACCGGCGGCAGGACTCGCAGGCTTGGACACGAAAGTAATCAAAGGACGCCTCCGTGTAGTAGCAAAGCGTGTCCTCTCTGTCGTCGCCACAGGCCGGGCAGCATCCTCGACGGAAAATCCAATCGCGCAAGCACAGCGAGCACACCAGGGAGAGAGCGCTGCCATGACCCTGCAATCTCAGAGTGGCAACCTGCGGTAGTTGGCCGCAATGGGGGCAGCATCCCTCGTCAACTGGTAACGGCGCAAGATCACTAACGGCGGTGTAGGGCTGCAGCAGGACCCGCGCAAAGAAACTGGGACGCGAAGTCGTATCCCGCTTCTCGCGATAGTCTTCTAAGGCCCGCAGACAGGCCGCCTCGTCAAACTGGAGCGACGCTTCCCGAAGTGCTGCGGGGGCGCTTTTGCAGGCCAATGCAACGAGCTGCTCCCGAAAGCGTACGAGAGACTCGAACCCATCGACTTGCGTGACGATTTCCCCTTGGAATTTGACGATCGAAGCAAAGAAGGCAAGGACTTCACTGGACGCGGGATAGCGCTCCGCCAGCATGCGGGCCCGTTCGGCTCGACGGTGACTCAGCGTTTCGAAATCTCTCGGTACCATTTTGGATGGTGAGACGCAGCCCATCCAGGGCGAACCCACCCCTGGATCATCCCACGAAAGGCCTCCGGGACGGCAGCGGTCCCCATGTAGATATGGACGATGATCGCGCCCATCGAGATAATGGCGGTCGCCGGATGCAGCAGAATCGCCGCCAGCCTCAAGGAGCGACCCGTTTCCTCCGGAAACCAGAGCACCAGCCCTGTAAGAAACAACCCAATCGTGGCCACCGACTGCACCCAGAACAGAGTCTTCTGTCCGGCGTTGAAGCGTCCGGCCTCCGGGAGTCCGGCCTCATCGTGAACCGCGTATCGATGCGCCTTTCGGAGCCATTGGCGGTCCGCTCGGTCGAGCCGCATCTCACGCGCCCATCGTGTAAACATCACGGCCAACACCAGTGCGAAAACGACGCCGCCCCAGGGATGCCAGCCCCTCACGGTCTCGCCGCCGCCGAACACGGAAGCAAGCCAGTAGAGCCGAGGAGACCACAGAGCCAGACCGGTAAGAGCTGCGTAGAGAAAACTCAACGCTGCCATCCAGTGGACGGCGCGCTCGGTAAAACTGAAGCGATCGATTCGGCGTTCTTCAATCGGCGGCATCATCTATATCCGTGTAGCTCCGGGGTCCGTAACGAAGGTAGTGAAAGAAGGTGCCGAGGACTCCGCCCAGCAACACTGCATTCCCAACCCACTTGAGCGGTCCCTTCCACAACGTGACGGTCCAGGGAACCTGCGGATCGCGGGGCAGTCCGTAAGTTTCTGGACGATCTCCCTGAGCTAGGACGTAGAGGACGTTGGTTCCTCCGACGCCGGGCGGGTTGTAGACGTCCGCATGGACAAAGCCGTCGGCCCGCAGCTCGTCTTTTCGTTCCTCAGCTCGAGACAACAAATCGTCCCGGGTCCCAAAGGTCAGACAATTGGTCGGACACGCCTTGATACAAGCGGGCTCGAGTCCGACTGATGTGCGATCGGAGCAGAGCGTGCACTTGAAGACTTTTTGATTCCGAGGATCCCGACGCGGCACATCAAAAGGACAACCCGTGATGCAGTAGCCACATCCGATGCATTCTTCCTGATTGAAATCCACGATGCCGTTGTCACGGACAAAGATCGCCCCCGGAGCAGGGCATGCCCGCAAGCAGCCCGGCTCGACACAATGCATGCACTGATACTTGGCCATGTGCCAGGAAAGCTGTCCATCCCGCTCGTGCTCGCCGAACTTGATCAGATTCCAAAAGTCGTGCGCCAGGTCGGGTTGGGTCTGATAGGTGCCCCCAAAGTCCCCGAACTCGCTGATGCGGAATTCATGGTCGTTCCATTCCTGACAGGCCACTTCGCAAGCCTTGCACCCGATGCAGGTCGTGGTATCAATCAACTTGGCGACGGTAGGGACGATGCTCATCCGCTCAGATCTTCTCCACGTTGACAAGAAAACCCTTGTACTCGGGCGTACCGGAATTCGGATCCAGTACTGACGGGGTGAGATTGTTGGCCAAGGGGCCCTTGATCCGGCCGACGAAACCCCAGTGAATGGGGAGTCCCACCTGGTAGATGGTCCGGCCGTCAACCCGCAACCCCTTCATACGGCGGGTTACCATGGCTGGACCATCCGCATGGCCCCGAGCCGAGGTCACCCGGACCCGATCACCGTTGTCGATCCCTTTCGCATCTGCCAGCTCTTTCGGAAGCTCCACGAAAAAGTTGGACTGCAGCTCCGAGTTCGCCGTGATGTGCTTTGTCCAGAAATGAAAGTGCTCGGTCAACCGATAGGTCAGAGCAACATAGGGGTACTCGTCGGAAGTACCGAGATGATCCATGTCGCTCGACATGATCACGGCCGTGGGGTTGCTGCTCACCGCGGGGTGCATCGGATTTGCCACTGGAGACTCGGCCGGCTCGTAGTGCTCGGGGAAAGGGCCTTCCACAAAGTCGGCAGCAAAGAGCTTGGCCACACCCTCGCGCAGCATGATAAAGGAGCCAAAAGAATCCGGGGGAGCGTCGGGCTTGAAATCGGGGACGTCTCCGACCCAGCGCTTCCCATTCCATTGAATACCTGCCCGGCTCGGATCCCAGGGCTTGCCTTCGGCGTCCGCGGATGCTCGATTGTATAGGACGCGCCGGTTCGCGGGCCAATTCCAGGACCACTCGTGAAAGAAACCGAGGCCCGAGGGATCCTCCTGGCCGCGCCGCGCCATCATGTTACCTGCTTCCGTATAAGAGCCAGAGTAGAGCCAGTTGCCGCACAAGGTCGATCCGTCTTCTTTGAGCTCACCGAAACTGGAAACTTGCCGCCCGGTGGCCACCTCTTTCCCGTTGATCTCTTTGGCCACTTCCACCAGCGACGGAGAGGCCAGGTTTGCGTAGCTCCAATCGATATCGAGCAGCTGCGCCGGAGCCGTTCCTCCCTCTTTCCGGTACAGCTCGCGCAGCTTCAAGAATAACCCCGCCACGATGTCCTGATCCCGTCTTGCCTGCCCCGGAGGATCAAGGGCGGCATACTTCCACTGCAGCCAGCGGGACGAATTGACGAAGGTGCCGTCCTTCTCGGCGAAGCAACCTGCGGGGAGAAGAAAAACTTCCGTATCTATTTCCGACGGGTCTACCGCTTTGTTGTAGTAAGGCTCGGCTAACTTCTTGGCGTTCCAGAAAGCCGCCGTTTCAGTCTCAAAGTTCTCCGCCACGATCATCCACTTGAGCTTGCCGAGGGCAGCGATCATCTTAGCCGAATTGGGACCGTTGGCGACGGGATTCATGCCGAACGAGATCAGCCCATCGATCTGTCCCTTGTACATGGAATCGAAAATATGTCCCCAGCTGTGATCCGCTTCCACTGACGCCTTGGGAAGATTGTGATAGCCGAACTCGTTGCCCCGCGTGGCGCGGTCTCCGTAGTATGCCTTCAGCAGACTCACCATGAACTTCGGAGTGTTCGACCAGTAGTTCATGGCATTGGCTTGAACCTTCCGCGGTGAATTCTCGTCGAGGTACTCTTCCAGGCTCGACTGATTGGCGCGCGGCAGCTTCAGGTAGCCGGGCAACATGTTCCAGGCACCCAGGTCCGTCGCTCCCTGAATATTCGAGTGTCCGCGCTGAGCGTTGACCCCGCCGCCGGGCACACCAATGTTTCCCAGCAGCAACTGCAGCATGGCCGCCGTGTGAATGAGTTGAACCGAATGGCTGTGCTGCGTCCAGCCCAGGGCATACAGGACCGTCCCTCGCCCGTCGGCGGAACCGGTAGAGCAGATGATCTCCGCCGACTGCGTAAATTCCTCCGCGGTACAGCCACAAATTTCGGCGACCTTCTCCGGTGTGTATCGGGAGTAGTGTGTCTTCATCAACTGAAAGACCGAGCGAGAATGCTCCAGCGTCGGATCGGTCTTTGCGTGCCCCTGGGCGTCGGTCTCGTATTGCCAGGTGGATTTATCGTAGGCTTTCTTCTCTTCGTCCCACCCCGAGAAAAGGCCGTCAGAGAAGCCGAAGCCTTCCCGAATCACAAAAGAGGCATTCGTGTGGATACGGACGTAGTCCTTGTGAAACTGGTCGTGACTGAGAGCATGGTGAATGAGACCGCCCAGGTACGCGATATCGCTTCCGGAACGTATCTGAACGTATTTGTCCGAAACAGCCGCCGTGCGATTGAATCGAGGATCGATGCAGACGAGCTTGGCCTTGCGTTTTCGTTTGGCCTCCATGACGAAGCGAAAGCCAACGGGATGGTTTTCCGCCGGGTTCCCCCCCATGACGAGGACCACGTCACAGTTGGCCACGTCGGTCCAGCCATTGGTCATGGCTCCCCGGCCAAAGGTAGCGGCCAAACTGGCCACCGTGGGGCCGTGTCAAAGCCGGGCCTGGTTTTCGTATGCCACGATCCCCAGACCAAAACGGAGCTTTCCCAGCAGGAAATTAATCTCGTTCGTGTCGGTGCAACCCCCGATGAGCGCCACATTGGTCAGACGGTTGACCAACTGTCCGTCCGCGTCCCGCTCTTCGAATCCGTCATCTCGGGTATCTTTGATACGTCGCGCCATGCGCTCCAGCGCATCCTCCCACGAAATCACCTGCCACTTGTCGGCTCCCGGAGCTCGATACAAGGGACGCGTCAACCTCTGATCGTTCACGATGAACTGCTTCAGAGATATTCCCTTCGAGCAGAGCGTGCCGCGGTTGATGGGGCTGTCGGGGTCCCCTTCCACGTGGACGACCGTCGATTGGACGTTTTTCGCCTTGTCGCCCAGTGTATGGAGGACAACGCTGCAGCCTACGGCGCAATAGGGACACACACTGTGCGTTTGGGTGGTACGGGAGATTTTTAGCTCACGTACTTTTGCCGCCGCCGGGCGCAGGTCGAAGCCAAAGGCAGTCGTAACGGCGACGCCTGCCTTGATGAATCCCCGCCGCGAAATCCTCGGCGACATCTCGCGTCCTTTCGGGCAAAAGTATCAGAGCAGCTAGAGCAACATACGGCATTCTATCCCAAGAGGTGCACAGAGTGAAAAGTTAATTAATCTTGCGTAGTCGGCTCTCTCCAAGAGTCGCAAAAAATCGACCTTTGCAGCGATGCTTTTAACCTTTCACCGTTGTGAAAACTGATCCCAGAGTAGGAGGTTCAATGCACGCGCGCAATTTGGCGCGATCTGAGCCTCTGGGCAATAGCGTGATCCGGGTCGGCGTAGGCCAGAAGGTTCCGTAGATCGTCTTCTATTACCTCGGCCCGCTGAATGCGTCCAACCTTGCGATAGAGTTTCGCCAGAAGGAATTGGTTTCTGATCCAGAGCAGAGGATTTTGAAACGCCACCTGAATCTTCCTTTTCTCGTTGCTGAGCTTCTCCAGGGTCGGAACGGCCTCCCAGGTGTCGCCGTTTTCCTCCAACGCTCGAGCAAGGGATTCCGAACCAAGGAATATGAGGGTAGGATTCGGGCGAGGAGGCAAGGTCTCCAGCGTGAACCCATCGATACCGTCCTGAAACATTGCGATTGCGGCAGCTCTGTCGCCTCGAGCCATGGCAAGTTCACCTCGAACGAAGGTCCAGATCAACTCTCCGAACACTGTCGGGCTCTTGTAATCGGACATCTTTCGCAGGTACTGTTCGTTCACGGACAAGAGACCCAGCCGGGCAGCTAGGATATCGAAGAGTCCCGGCCGGGACTTCTTCGAAAGCGATTCACCAAGGTAATGACGTAGCATCTCATCGTCCTGCCTGAGAAGCTCGATCCATATCAGCTGCGACTGGCCAATCTTCCGGTCGACCCGTGCCAGAATATCCTCGGCCGTTGCTAGCTTTCCGATAGCCAAATAGTAAGCAGAGGCCCAGAAAGGAAACAGGAAGTGTTTACTGAACGTCTGCTCGACTCGTTCCAACTCGCTCAAAACCCGCCCAGGATCACCTTTGATCCACGCTTCGGCAACTGGAAAGAGTTGTGCTTGGGTAAACTGAAAGTTCTTCGAGTGCCTGTATTGGTCCACGTCCGCATCAATGAGCCTTTTGGCCCGATCGTTATAGAATTTGGCTTCGAACAACTGTCCCCGGTGCACGAGACCGGAGGCGGCCCTAAGATTACTGGCAATATCATTGGGACGCACGTCCGCACTCTGCACGTTGAGACCAAAAACCGCATCGTTCTGCCCCAACCGTTGGTATGCAAATCTGAGGTTGTTGTTTGCCCAGAAGTGCAAAGGGTCCAGGTCGAGAAGTGCTTCATAGTATTGGATCGCCTCTTGGAACTCCTTTTTCAATTGGTGGTAGCTGCCGAGAATGAACAGTCGTTCCTTCTCACTCACGGTTTTCGCCAAATCAAAGGCACGCTGAGCATGAGGCATGTATTCGTCGGCCGGTCTCTTTTGATTGCTAATACAATGCGCGAGATAGATGTGGGCAGAGGCGAAATCCGGATCAATCTCCACCACTTGCTCGAGTAGCTTCTCGGCAGCGCCCATCGGAGGCGACAACGAGACGGCTTGCCGGTAAAGCTGCAGAGCCTCGAGAGAAGTCGTGGCAACATGGAACATTCCCTCGGTACGCGGCAGAAAGATCGGCTCTTTCCGGCTTCCAGCGACCAGAGTTCTTGTCTCTTCCAACTTCTGGTGAACCCAATTCAAGAGTTCTTCGATGGCTGGCAGGACTTCATTCTGGTCCAGAGCCTTTTCGCTAGCCGTGGCAAGCGTGATTCCTTGGGTTGGATCTATCAATTGAACACTCAGCAGATAGGTCGAGTTCACTTTCTCCACTTCGCCGGTCATCATGGTCTGAATCTGACCGTCTCTGAGACAGATCTCTCTTCCTAGTTCCGCGTCTACCGGCGCGTCGACCGGCCTTTTCATCAACCGTAAGGTGTCCTCGATCCGTTGCTGTTGGATTACCCTCGAGAACTGAGAATCGCTGATCTCCGTCGCCAGCGCATACTCCAGCACCCCGTCAAAGATCGGCTCACCCGTACTATTGTCAAAGTCTGTAATCAGAACCCAATCTCGTTCTCCGAAGTTCACTGCCTGGGTCCTGGGCTCTGAGGAGTCGGGGCTTCTCGACGGCCAGGATGTCAGGAGCGAAACGACCATCAAGAGACTGATTCCCGACCGGACGATCGTCTTTCGGTTCAGCCTGCTGGGGAGAGTGGCCCAGCTGGAGCCGTTGTGATTTGTATCAAGACTCCTGTTCGCCTTCCAGGCATCGATTTCGGAAGAATTAGCGTAAATCGTTCCTCTTTTGCCGTGCAGGTGGCGGTGAACAGGAAGACTCTCTTCCCTCTCCCAGCGAATGACAGTCCGGACACTCCGTTGGAGATAGTTGGCGATCTCCTTCCAGGAGTCGAGTCGGGTACTCTTATCAGAATTCGTTTGGTCCATGACCAAACCCTTCCAAGTGTCGATCTATTGTTCGGCTGGCAATCGAGTGCCGTCATTATAACAAGAAAAACCCGGTTCCACACCTCAAGATTCCATCCGCAAAGCCACCGGCAAAGTTGTCGAACGCCCTTAGCGAACCCCCAAAAGACCTAAACCGGATGCCAAAAGATGACATTTGGCCAATGGCACGTCTTGTCAATTGCCAAACCCCCTCGGATGCGAGAAAACGGCACCACACACTTGCAACAGCAACCCTGCAAGAGATCAAGAAGGAATGACCATGCTTAAGAAGACAATGTTGTTTTTGACAATCCTGGCGCTGGTTCCGTTAGCCACCGCAAAAAAGGGCGGCAACGGCAAGAAGGGCGGAAACGGCGGCAAGAACTCCGGAAGCGTCCAGTTGATTGCAACCCTCGGAGACGCAATAGGAGACAACTTACTCAGTGACGGTTTCGGATCTTATCAAGCCGGCGTGGATGAAGTACAGACGGTCGAATGGGATAGCAAAGGACATTTTGTGTTGAACATTAGCAACTCTGCTCGACACACAACCCTGAGAACGTTCCAACTATGGTTGGACGATTGTCTGGACCTCGACCCCTGTGAAGTACCCAACGAGATTCCCGAACCAAACCCTGTCTATGGACTTCGCTCGGGCAGCGTTGATTTTAATGGCCTACAGGTTGGGGAAAGTACGACCGTGGACATGCTGTTCGGGTTCCCATGCACGACAGCGCAGGGGGAGTCGGGAAACTGTAACCTGCGCTGGAACGGGGAGACCTGCGGGGGCGGCCCCACAGAGTTGGTCACTGTAACTCGCACCGCCAATGGCTGGGAAATCGGCACAGACGGCTCCGATGGTGCCGCGTGTGGGAGGTTCATACGTAATCCAAAAAACCAGCGGACTCTAGGTCGTTTTAGCATTCCGTTTTCGATCAGCTTGGAACCGGTGCCATAAAGCGGCTGGAAAAAGGAAACAGGGATTGATTGTCAAGTTGGGGCATCGACCGTTTGAGACTCGTTAACTGTAATCGTATGGGTTCCACCCAGCTGCGTCAGCAAGGAATCCTATTGGTATGCAATCAGGCGCGGGAAGTCTCAAACTGATGCGATTCCTGAGAGGCACGCAACTGAGAGGCATTTTCAAAAAGATGTTCGCAAAAACTTTTTTTTCGGAATAGGCGCCGGTGGTGGTCATTCCAGTGAAATATGAGAGTCCAGAATAGGCGAATCTGCCCTGCATAGAAAACAGGGCATTAGCAAGGAAGGGAGTCAATGATGTCGTCCTCAAGCTGGAATGTATTTGTAAGTGTGTTTCTTGTCTTAACTGCGCCGTGGGGATTGGTACAAGCAGCCACCTTCACCGTGAACAACACGGGCGACAGTGGGGCTGGCTCTCTGCGGGAGGCGATCTTGGATGCCAATGGGAATGCCGGCCCCGACACGATCGCGTTTAACATCCCCACCAGCGACCCAAACTTCGTGGACGTTGATGCCGCGTTGGTGGGAGGAGATGCGGCCGCAGATGTCTATGTGATCACGCCGTTATCCGTGTTGCCGGCGCTCAGCGATGTTACAGGTGGGACGCGCATCGACGGCCAAACGCAAACCAGTTTCGGTGGCGACACCAATCCGTTCGGTCCCGAGATCGTGCTCGATGGGAGCGTGGCCGGAGGAGCAGCCGGAACTGGTTTTACACTCATCTCGAACGGAAACTGGATATTTAGTCTGAACATTCAGAGCTTTGGCTCGGCGGGCATCATCATCCAAAGCAGCAACAATTGGGTGGCCGCCAACTACGTCGGGACCGATGCCACCGGCACCGCTGCAAGAGGCAATAACACACAACTCTCCTTCAGCGGAGGGGTGGTTGTAACCGGTACGTCAAACGTGATCGGCACCAACGGCGATGGGATTGCCGATGTCGCAGAGCGCAACATTATTTCTGGAAACAATGGAAGAGGTGTACTCATTTTCACCAATCAGAATGTGGTGGCCGGCAACTTTATCGGCACCGATCGTACCGGAACTGTCGCTGTACCCCAACGGCGGAGCTGTCTTGCTGTTACTGGGAGCTCAGGCGAACGTCATTGGCACGAATGGCGACGGGGTAGCCGATGCCGCGGAGCGCAATATTATTTCTGGAAATGGCGGCACCGGTGTATCGATTCTCGGCGACGGCCCCACAGACGAGAACATAGTAGCCGGCAACTTTATTGGCACCGACGTGACGGGCACAGTTTCGCTGGGTAACGGCCGCTGGGCCGTCACTATATCTGGCGTGCGGAACAGAATTGGTACCAATGGTGACAGGTTGGCCGACGCAGCCGAACGCAACATCATGTCCGGAAACGGGTTTGGCCTGCTGATCAGTTCCGCCGGCGCTGAGCAGAACGTGGTGGCCGGTAATTTCATCGGCACTGACGTGACTGGAACAGTCGCAATGGGAAATCTGAAGAATAGTGTCACCATCAACAATGGTGCGCATCATAACCTGATCGGCACAAACGGTGACGGAGTGGCTGATGCCGCCGAACGAAATATAATTTCCGGCAATAGGCAGGGTGGCGTGAATATCACTGGCAGTGAAACCAACCATAACGTGGTGGCCGGGAACTTTATCGGAACCGACGTAACTGGTACGGTCGGCATGGGTAATCAGCAGACCCCCGGTGTCGCCATCACCACAGGTGCCCATTCCAACTTAATCGGCACGAATGGAGATGGAATGGGAGATGACGCCGAGCGCAACATCATTTCTGCCAACGGGGGTGCAGGCGTGCTCGTCGTTGGCAACTCAAATGTAATAGCTGGCAACCTTATCGGCACGGACATCACCGGCACCGCCGCCCTACCAAACTCTCAGTTTGGTGTTTGGATAATATCGGGGGATGACAACACCATCGGGGGGACAGCCACCAGCGAGAGCAATGTCATTGCTTTCAACGTCCTTGATGGGGTGTTCGTCCAAGCCGGACCGGGCACCGGCAACGCTATCCTGTCGAACTCCATTTTTTCTAACACAGGTCTGGGTATTGACCTCGGCCAAGATGGAGTCACCCTAAACGATCCTGAGGATGACGATACCGGCGTCAACAACCTGCAGAACTTCCCCGTGCTGACGTCGGCCAGCACCGGTGGGGTCCAGGGAACGCTCAACAGCACGCCGAATACTGCATTCCTGCTCGAATTCTTTGCCAATAGCACCTGTGATTTCTCAGGGTTTGGCGAGGGTGAAACGTTTCTCGGTTCCACGAACGTGAGTACCGACGGCAGTGGCAACACGAACTTCACGGGCATCTTTCCTGTGCCACTGGGAACTTTCGTGACGGCTACGGCGACCGATCCCAACAACAACACTTCGGAGTTCTCCGGTTGCGATGTCGAGGTCGTTGCGCTTGAAGTGCCGGTAGACATCAAGCCACAATCGTGTCCCAATCCGTTAAATGTGAAGAGCGGCGGAGTACTTCCCGTAGCCATTCTGGGAACCGCAGATTTCGATGTAACTCGAGTGGACTCAGTATCTGTCCGTTTTGCGGGAGTGGCCCCACTACATTCAAATCTGGAAGATGTGGCAACACCTTTTGTACCCTTCATCGGAAAAGTGGACGCCTTTGACTGCACGACCTCAGGTCCCGACGGCTATCTTGATCTCACCCTGAAATTCCGTAAGCAGGATGTGATTGCAGCAATTGGACCGGCAAACGACGGTGACGTGGTGGTCTTGGAGTTGACAGGTAGCCTTACTGACGGTAGCGGAATCGTGGGTGAGGATGTAATGGTCATCCTGAAGTAGTGTGTGTCATAAAAACTTTACGCATCTGATTGTGGTGATCAATGGCTCGGATTGGGTTGGTATTGTCCTCGCCGTCGATCACGAACCGTCGGGCGAACCTTAGGCTTTTGCCAAGCAGAGGAACACACAGCAAGATGCGGGAGTGTTAACTCCCGCATCGCATAGGAACAAGCAAGTGGCGGTGACCGAGGTGTGCGGATAGCCAACGCGTACACCGCGAGAGGTTCTGAAACACTCGAATGCCGGTACCTCGCCATCTTCTCTCTGCCGTAGTCTCTTTCGGCCAAGTGATTGTTGTGGGCACGGCACATGAGAACAATGTTGTCCGCGCTGTGGCTCCCCCCGTAAGCGAAGGGCCTGCAGTGATGAAACTCCAGCCGGTCGCGTGAAGTGCAACGCCTGCCTTGTTCGTCGACATATCGACACTGCTCACCATCCCGTTTGGCGACGGCACGCCTGACCGCAGCAGGAATGTAACGGGACGACGGCGTCGTATCTGTCTTCTCCAAACTCTTGCGAGGTTTGTCCGTCTTTCCATATCGCCGGGCCTCGAGCCTTTCCAGCTTTTCCGTGACTGCTTGTTCGATCACGGTCGCGAGATCCGAAGAGCCTGTCATGGCCGAAAGCCGCCGGAGCTTTTCGTGAAGCTCCGCACTGGCGGTAAACTGAATCTTGTACCTTGAGGGCGCCAGAGGTTCGACGGCTTTCACGGGTGCGCGAGCTGGAACCGGCGCAGTTCGTTTCGCTACTTGGTCCGGACCAAGTAGGTTCTTGGGCTTGGGCGCAACTACTGGATTCAGCAGTGGTGTGCATTTCCGCGGAGGCAGCTTGCGCACGACGGTAGGAACATCTGCTTGGGGGGCAAGCTCTGCAACGAGCTCTTCGATCTGTCGTTTTGACTTGTGCACGGCACAAGTCAAAACCTTTTCTCGATTAGACTCCGTCAGATGTGGAGCGAGCTTCGCAATGCCGCTCAGGTGAAGCCGGCCATCGCGGGGCATCTCGAGCAAGATCGGATGCTGCCGAGCCGCCCGTGCCACCGCGATGCGATGATATGCCTCCCATTCGGAGAGGCCTAGCACCTCTCTGCAGTAGACGTACATGGAGCTGGTGCGTCGCGCATACAATCTTCGTGCGTCTACTTCTCCGATATGGACCACGAGCTCAGATTCGACGCGGCGTGATTGTTGCAGAAGCTCCGACAATCGTCGAAGCAAATCGTCATCCGAAATTGTTTGGAGTTCATGTGTGGTTGCCATGTTTTTTATATACCACGGACTTTTTTCGTGCTCCGAGACGGGCTGTGTTGCGCGGAAAAGCCCGGGGACGAGCTCGAAGCTCCGGCGGAGAATTGACCATCGTGTCGTGGCTCTCACGCTTCGAAACGGCCCATCTACAACCCGGTTACACTTCCTTTCGGTAGTGACCAAGAAAAGTTGTCAAGGGGGAAAACGATTTTTTGATTCCTTTTTTTTGGGGTATCGCGCTGAAGATACTCGTCGAACTTAGTCTCTTGCACCGATGCTGCATCCGGTCCGGCAACCCTGGTACCTCTTTGCGTTCGAACATGTCGAGATCAGCAACGATTTGTTTCATCTCTTCGACGCTACGAGGGCTAAAGAAAGGTGGGCTCTTCAACCCTGCCTCCCGCGCAAGAACATAACATTCCTGCCTTTTCCAGTGACAGGATGACCACGACGGAACGCGGGTGCTCCACACCAAGAACAATCGCTCGTGGCTTTCCTCGCCGTTTTCTGTTTCCCATGCCTTCATTCATCTTATACCTTGCGACTCCGGGAATGGAGTGCCCGGAGTATGACGATGGGTCCAGAAACAGCACCAAGATAGAAACCGACCGCGGCTGCTGGAACCGACCCGCAGAAGATACAATGGCTGTTCCCGAGCCAAGGCCTTCCATCATAGGCCGTGTAGACCCCGAAGCCGATAGAGGCTGCAAAGATCAACGATGCGGCCCAGGTGCTCCAATACGTCCCCGCCGACAAACAAGCCAATGGCCCTGGCGAACGCGAAGCCCAAGCCGAAGCCAAAGAAGTTTGCAAACACCCACACCAGCCACCAGAGCAACCACCCGACCGTTGCCGCCACATAGGGAGCATAGGAAGAATAAGTCGCGTGCTTTGCATCTGGTTTCCGGCTGTTCATAGGTTGTCGTGTTTCGTATATTACAATAAAGGATAGTGGCACAGTGATCGTAAACCGACGGCATTTCATAGCATCCTTAGTGACGGGTCTGGGCGCGTCGGCCTGCCGCATGCCTCAACCACCGGATCGGCGCGCGGCTGATGTGCGGGTCACCGGCTGTGAGGTTTTTCACGTAAAAGTGAACCAGCGGGGTAACTGGGTCAGTCCCAGGCTCCAGACCGATGCGGGGCTCAGTGGCATCGGCGATGCCTCGCAAGCCGGTCCGGATGACCCTCAGATCCCCAAGATTCACGAGTATGCCGAGCTCCTGAAAGGGAGAAGCGTGTATGACATCGAGTGGTTTCGGCAGAAAACTCTTCCGGAGGCGGCCCGGCAGCTTCCCGCCGCCGCCTGTGCCATGAGTGGACTCGAGCAGGCACTCTATGACATTCAAGGAAAGATAGCCGGGATACCGACCTTTCAACTGTTCGGTGGCAAGGTTCGCGACAAGGTTCGCAACTATGCAAATATCAACCGCTCCGTGGACGAACGGAATCCGAAGGGCTTCGCGGCCATGGCGGAGCGGGCACAGCAAGCCGGCTTTGACGCCATCAAGCTCGCACCCTTCGATGGAATGCCGCTCGAGGGAACGACCACCGAAATTGAAAACTACACAACACTGGGCATCGACTGTGCCCGGGCGGTCAGGGAAGTTCTCGGACCCGACGGTGATTTGCTCATCGACGCACACAGCTACTTCGATTTGAAACGAGGTCTTCGGCTTGCCGAAGACCTGGAACCACTCGATCTTTTCTGGCTGGAGGAAGTCTCGGACGATTGGGAAACCCTGGCTGCCATCAATCGCACAGTCCCGATGCCCACCGCAGGCGGCGAGTTTCTCCACGGAGTCGAGCAGAATCATCGTTACATTGCCGCCGGCGCGGCTGACATCCTGATGCCTGACGTGAAGTATTGCTCGGGGATGCTCGAACTGAAGAAAATCGCGGCCCTGGCAGAAGGAGCCGGCTTGCCGGTCTCACCTCACGGCCCGGCAAGTCCGGTCGGGAATATGTCAGCAGCCCACATTTGCGCCGGGCTCTCGAATTTCAAGATCCTGGAGTACTCGTTCGGTGAAGTTCCGTGGAGGGCGGAGCTGATCGATCCACCCGAAGTCATCGAAGAGGGCTACCTGGCCATCCAGGATCGTCCCGGCCTCGGGATTCGCATCAACGAAAAGGTCGCGCAGCGTTACAAAGTCTGAGTCCCGATAGGGGATGGCTTTGCTCTCTTGGCTGCCTCGACCTGCCGAACATCCCGCACGGCGCCTCGGGAGGCGCTGGTGGTCAGAAGCGCATAGGCTTGCAAGGCCTGCGAAACGATCCGGTCGCGTCCATCCGGAAGCCAGGCCCCTTCGCTCCGAGACTCCATCGATTCGCGCCGCCGCCCGAGCTCCGCGTCACTGATCTCGATGTCGATCCGGCGCTCTGGGATATCGATCCGGATTCGGTCCCCTTCTTCGACCAGACCGATCGCTCCACCTTCCGCCGCTTCGGGCGAGATGTGCCCGATAACGAGCCCGGACGAACCGCCGCTGAACCGGCCGTCGGTTACCAGCGCACACTGGGCGCCAAGCCCCTTCGCTTTCAGATACGAAGTGGGATAAAGCATCTCTTGCATCCCCGGGCCGCCCTTCGGCCCTTCGTAGCGAATGACGACAACGTCCCCGGGTTTGACCCCATCGCTGAGAATCGCCTGGCAGGCGTCGTCCTGAGACTCGAAAACGCGGGCCTTTCCTTCAAAAGTCAAAATGGAAGAATCAACCCCAGCCGTCTTGACGACCGATCCGTCGGGCGCAAGATTGCCGTAGAGCATGGCAAGCCCCCCGTCGGGACTGTATGCGTGCGCCACCTCTCGGATGCAGCCCTGCTCTGCGTCCTGATCCGGCTCCTCGAAGTAGGTGTCCTGCGAGAAGGCCTCGATCGTGCGGATCCCTCCCGGAGCCGACAACGCTCGCTGCCGGGCAAACGCGTCCGCACTCGGGACCCGAATATCATTCGAATCGATGGCATCGCCCAGCGTGGCAGTGTGAACCGTTCGAGGCTCCCGGTCGATCAGTCCAGCCCGGTCCAGGGCACCGAGGATCGTGAACCCCCCCCGGCTCTCCCTACGTCTTCCACGTGAAACGCCGACGACGGCGCCACCTTGCAGATGTTGGGGACCTTTCTCGAGAGATCGTCTATTTCCCGAAGTCCGAATGGCACGCCTCCTTCCTCCGCCGCGGCCAGAAGATGCAGGATTGTGTTGGTCGATCCACCCATGGCAATGTCCAAGGTCATGGCGTTGGCCATCGCCTGCGCATTGGCAATGTTGCGCGGAAGAATCGAGTCATCGCCCTCGACGTAGTGGCGACGAGCCAGGTCCACGATGAGTTGTCCGGCTTGTTCAAACAACTGCCATCGCAGAGCGTGGGTCGCCAAGAGGGTGCCATTTCCAGGAAGCGCGAGCCCCAAGGCCTCCGTCAAACAGTTCATGCTGTTCGCGGTGAACATGCCCGAGCAGGAGCCGCAAGTCGGGCACGCGGATCGCTCGAGCTCGAGCAGCTCTCCATCGGTCACGCTCCGGTTCCCAGCCGCAACCATTGGATCAATGAGGTCGATGGCGCGCTCGGCGAGGGGCATTCCTTCGCGATCGTGCGTGCCGGCCGTCTTCCCCGCCTCCATCGGTCCGCCCGAGACGAAGATCGTTGGGATGTTCAGGCGCAAAGTAGCCAAAAGCATCCCGGGAGTTATCTTGTCGCAGTTGGAGATGCAGATGAGGGCGTCGGCGACATGAGCCTGCACCATATACTCGACCGAGTCTGCGATCAATTCTCGACTCGGCAGCGAGTAAAGCATCCCATCGTGCCCCATCGCAATGCCATCATCAACGGCAATGGTGTTGAACTCCACTCCATAGCCACCCGACGCATCGATCACTTTCTTCACCCTCTGCCCGATCGGGTGAAGATGAACGTGCCCGGGCACAAACTGCGTGAAGCTGTTGGAAATGGCAATGATCGGCTTGCCGAAATCCGAGTCTGTCATTCCCGTCGCCCGCCAAAGTGCGCGAGCGCCAGCCATATTTCGTCCGTGGGTCGTGGTACGGCTTCGATATCCTTTCATGGTGCCATTTTAGCAGGGAGTCACGGGAAAGGCTGGAGAAATTTGTTCTTTCGTTGAATGAACAACTGCTTCGGTCTGCGGCCCGGGCATCCCACCACTTCTCATCCGCGCGCCCTTGTTCTATGCTTTGGGTCGACGGAGTTTTATGCTAGGTTTACTCTTTCCCCCCAATTTCACCGATTTGCTCGTCATGCCTCTTTATGTTGAGAGAATGGTTCAAGTGTCTTACTAGCGGGTGATTTCCACAAGTGCCGTGTCCTCTGAGACAATGCTTTCGAAGTTTTGCTGGGGTCCGCATGCTTCGCGCTGCCGTTGCATTGTTGTGTCTGGGGCTCTCGAGTCCGGTGGGGCTCGACGACGACTCCGAACGCCGGAAAGAAAAACGACCGACCCAATTCAATCTCTCCTTCTCGGGCAGTGGAGGGTTGATCCGATCGGTCCGACCGGACGTGCTAGCCCCCGCAGAAGCGGGCATCGGATTCCAGTATATGAACTTCGACCGGGACCCGGGCGACACGGACTTCTTGTACTGGAGCCTTCACGGCGCGATCGGGTTACCCGGAAGGTTGGAGCTTTTCTTTCGCGTGTATTCTCACGTGACGAGTAACAGCGATAACCTCGATCCCCTCCGTTTTCCGGTCCCGCCACTAGAGTTGGTGGTAGATACATTCCCGACCCTGGCTGTTCGGACTCCCCCGTTTTTCAACTTTTCCCAGGAGGCTCCCTTCAAGAACTATTGGGTTCCCGGCGTGCAGGCGCAACCCGCGTTGGCCTTTCCGTTCAGCCGATCGTCCGGAGATCGAATCGTGGGCCTCAAATTCAGTGGCCTGTCCGAGGCGAGGGAGCAACGTTTCGGTCTCGGATTCCAGGGCTACGTGGAACTGCCTGGGGAAAGACCCTCGTCGACGTCGCTAGACTGGCGTGACAGAATCGGCACTTCAGGAAAACCGGATTTTGGACTGGATGTCCTTTTTTCAAAGGAGTTTCCGAGGGGTGAAGTGCTTTGCAACCTGGGCTACAGGAGGATCGGAGATCCCAATCTGGGGATACGGACTCAGCTCATCAACTCTGGAGCCACGCGGCCCGAGGACTTCCTGGTATCCGGACCAATCGAATCCCGTCTCGATTTGAAAGATCAGCTCCGGTTGGTCATCGGCACGTCTGTCGCTGCTTTTCGCCTCCGGAACCAGCAATTCTGGCTTCTGGGAGAAGTTTTTCACGAACGTTTCATCGGCAGCGGAACGCAGGTGCAGCGATTGGTCCATCCAGTGGACCTCACCCTCGGCCTCCAGCTCAATCCCCGGAACTCCTCATGGTTTTCCTTCGGAGTTGCCTGGCAAAAGTACCTCAATTCGGGCGGGACCGGCGGAAGACAGGTCTCTCCCTTCGTCTCGCCGGGGGGAGCAAGCAACGTCAACTTCAGCCTTCTGTCAGATCCACAGATCGCGCAGCAAGTAACCTCCTATCTGGCTGCGCGAGGTTTGAATTTTCCAACCGGGAATAGTCGGGTTCTGGCCAGCAATAATCCTGCCTTCGACTCCTGGAGAAACATACCTTCTCGCCCGGGTACCATTGACTCCCGGGGGCACAGCGCTTTCATACTCTTCATGACGGTGCGCCGGAAACTCGGTCGGCATCGATAAGGCCGGGGAAAACCTGGAGTGAAACCTGCCCCAGACGGTCATTTTGTGGAAATACCAGCGGCCGTCAACAAACAATCCTTTTGCGTTGAACTATTTACGAATCCTCCCGCATGAGTTATAATGTCAATATTCCCTTCGAAATCTTAGAAACCGTCTCCCGTGGACATGTCCGCGCGGAACGAGTGCCTATGCCGACCTACGTGCTGATCTGCAAAACCTGCAACATTTACAAAGACTTCCAGGTTCACCCAAACGAGCTCCGGAACGCGCCGGACGGTCCGATCATCTCTAAGTGGTGCCCCATGTGTCTGAAAACCACAGAGTGGATCGCGGCATTTCAAGAACGGCGCTGCGGCCGGGATCGACGACGAGGCGTGGAGCGTCGGATCCCCATTTGAACTCACATCACCAATAGATCCAACTGCACGCAATGTCACTCCCTCTTCGTGCATGCGCAAAACCGTGAAGATCTCGTGGGGTCAAGCCGATAGAGAGACTTTAAGAGAACAGAATCTACCAGGAGAGCATCTCCTCCGAGGCCTTCAACTCTGTTGGGATGAGGGGCCGGCGAAGGTCGAGCGGTGTGGCGGGCGCCAAGGGCCAAAAGCCCTTGGGATGGCGCCCATCCAGACCGAGTCCTGCGCCAACCCTACCCAACGTTTCGTTCGAACGGCCGTTTCGGCTCGCCGGTGCCAGGGAATTAAGGCGTGAACCAGAACCTGTTGGGGCAACTAGGCAACGCGAATGCCCCGGCCGACTCTACTTGGTTTCTGACTGGCTGCGTCGAACTCGACGGACTGGCCCGCCACATCCCGATCAACACCATGCCTTTTCAGATCGGGCGGAACCCGGGTCTGGGCCTCAGGCTCCCCTCCGGAAGAGTTTCCAAGCTGCACGCCGAGATCGTCGGATCGGGTGAAGTCCTCTACCTCCGGGACCTGGGCAGCACAAACGGGACTTATCTCAACGGAGAGAAGGTAAACCTCGACTCACTCATCGCGGAGGGCGATCTGCTCCAGTTCGCCGACATGGAGTTCCGGATGGGACGTATGCTCCCGGAATCCACGGACCGAACCCTACAGATTCAATCGATCGGCTGCTTCTGGATGCTCAGCCAGTTCAACAAACTCATCAGCGACCAATGCGTGATACCGTTCTTCCAACCCATTATTTCACTCACGGACAAGGAACCGATCGGTTTCGAGGTGTTGGCTCGGAGTAATCTCGATGGTCTGGAGTATCCCCGACAGATGTTCTCCACTGCTGAGAAGCTGAGCTTGGAAGGCTTGCTCAGCACGATCTGCCGATCGAAGGGAGTTCTGGTGGGACAACAGCTGCGGGGGGCACCGAGGGTCTTTGTCAATACTCATCCCGCGGAGGATCTCACACGGGACGTGCTCCCGTCTCTACAGGAGCTTCGCAAGGTCACCGCCGAGCAACCCCTTGCCTTGGAAGTGCACGAGGCCGCTATTACCGACCGGGAGTCGTTAAGGGATTTCATCATCTCGCTGCGCGAGTTAGGGATCAAGCTGGCCTATGACGATTTCGGGGCCGGCCAATCCCGACTGATGGATCTCGTGGAATTCCCTCCCGACTATTTGAAGTTCGACATCCGGCTCATCCGGGGAATCCACAATGCCCAGAAACAACGCAGAACCCTGGTCGGAATGCTGGTACGAATGGTAAAGGACTTCGGTATTGCAGCCGTGGCCGAAGGGATCGAGTGCGAGGAAGAAGCGCTTGTCTGTCAGGAGCTCGGTTTCGATTACGCTCAAGGATACTACTTCGGAAGACCTTCCCCGGTGGAAAGCTACCTCTGATCGTCCGGCTCGGCGATGAATCGTTATGGGAGGCCGGTTCCTGGCACTTCTACTTCGACTACGCGTATTCTGCCGTTGCCGGGTCCGCGAATCTGATCCAGGCGGTGCGTGAAGGATTCGAGCAAAAAGAGATGTTTTCTCTCCTTTCCCCCCAACATGCAGGCAAATCCCCCTCGATCCTCAAGATCGATTTGCTCGCGGATCTCACCCCCTTCGGCCACGCGAAGAAACCCACCCGGGCGTGGAGGATCGTCCCTCGATCTCTGAAAAGCCGGCACCGCAACCCAGATACATCCTTCTGCATCGAGTGCGATACCATCGGGAACCCAATTCAACTGGGCCCACACACGACGGTTCGATAGCGATCCATCCTCGGCCAGGTCGAAGGCGGTTAGCCGCCGGCCAAATGTTTCCGCGATGATTAGAGTCCCTCCATCCGGCGTGATAACGGTTCCATTGGGAAACATCAACCCCTCGGCTGCCACCCGAACTTCTCCGGACGGAGTGACCATGACGATGACGGTGCCTTCAGGACGACCGGTATCAACCTCGAAGCCAAAATTTCCGACGTAGGCTCGTCCGCTATGGTCCACGACCATGTCGTTACACGGGAAAGTGGCCAACGCGCTCATATCGGCGAACTCCGAGAGCCGGCCGGCGTCGAAGCAGAGGAGCCTGCGGTCCGCCATGGATACGATCAACAGTCTCCCATCGGGAAGCCAGCCGAGCCCCGACGGGCGGTTCGGGACCGAAACAATGGTCTCTCGGTTGCCCTCCAGATCCACCGCTACCACTTCATGGGCATGCATGTCTGAAAACCACAGGCGGCCCTCATGCCAGCGCGGACCTTCCGGGAACACGAGGTCATCAAGCAAGAGTCTCGGGAGTCTAGCCATTGGGTCTATGACACGATGCCAAGCGGCTTCATGGTCTTCCACTTGCCGCGCGTGAAATCTGGAACGTCGACCGGTTCACTTCGATTGGCCACCGAGCGTTCGCTGAGTGGGGACACAACCGACCAGCTGGCCGCATCGTACACGTCTTGATCGAGCGGCTGGCCGTTCCGAAGGCAATAGATCATCCGCCACAGCATGACGAAGTCCATACCCCCGTGGCCGCCGTCCGCCGTCGCCTTTTTTCCCAAGCGCTTCCACAGAGGGTCGTCAAACTCGCCGGAGTAGTTCGAGATGTCCACCCACTCATGGGTGTCATCTCGTCCCTCTATAGTAATGCGGTTGGGGTATCCACGAAACATGCCACGGGTCCCCTGAATCAAGTTGATCCTATCGTAAGGACGCGGACTGGTTGTGTCGTATTGGAGCACGATCGTTCGTCCCAGAACTGTTTTGATCAGCGAAGTGTTGACATCTCCGCAGATGTATTTCGCGCGGTTGCGGGAGTGATCGGGAGGAAAGTTCTTGCTCGCATAGAGTGCGCGACCTCGCGCCGGCGCGCTCATCGAAGTGAGATACTCGAAACGGTCCCCGCGGTTGATGTTGAGGTATTGGGCGACGGGGCCCAACCCATGGGTGGGGTACAGGTTCCCGTTGCGTTCGCTATGGTGGCGCGTGCGCCAGGAGCCCGTGCCCCGCTCGATATCCTTCATCTGGAAACGCAGATCGTGCAGGTAGGCTGCCTCACCGTGAAGCAACTCTCCGAGGATTCCCTGGCGACACATATTCAGAACCATCAATTCCGCGCGCCCGTAGCAGACGTTTTCCATCATCATGCAATGCCGCAGCGTCGACTCGGCCGCTTCCACGAGCTGCCAGCATTCATCGACCGTGATTGCCGCCGGGACCTCGACAAAGGCATGTTTACCTGCACCCATTGTGTCGACGGCTTGTGGTACGTGCCACCGCCAGGGCGTGCAAATAAGGACGACGTCCAGATCGTCCCGCTCCAGCATTCGCTTGTAATCCAGATCTCCTTTCGAATAAACCACAGGCTCAGGGCGTCCTTGTGCGGCACACATCCGCTGCGCGCGGCGCGCAACGGGTTCGTAGGGGTCGCAGACGGCCTGGATTGTCACACCCTCGATCCTGAGCAAGCGACCAACATGAGCCGTTCCCCGAATCCCTGCACCGATTATGCCCACACGGACAACATCGAGCGGCGGATTGGTCAAACCGCTCACTTCGCTGGCAGCAATGGAAGTTGTCCTCGCGGCGCCGTGCCCTGCGTTATCGACAGCCAGTCCGGTTCCGACCCAACCTGCAGTCTTGAAAAACTCACGACGAGATTTCTTTGAGACCATGTTCGCATCCTCGATTGGTCACGCCAGGGCTCGTGCTTTACGGGGCAGTCGTCTACAGGCCGTCACAGCGGAACGACGCCGCCGTATGGGATATCAGTCAAGTATGCCACCTCGCGCTTCCACGTGGTGAGATCATCACGGCAAAACTTGTTCAGATGAGAGTGGCCGCATGCCCGCGCAAGGATCTTCATCATCTCCACGGTGGAATGGAGGAAGTTGGCCAGTTGCTCCGCGGATCGTTCGACATTCAAGCGGGCACGCAAGTGCTCGCGTTGTGTCGCTATGCCGACCGGGCAGTTGTTGGTGTGGCAGGCGCGCATTCCAAGGCACCCGATAGCCTGAATAGCGGAGTTCGCAACCGCGATGGCATCCGCACCCAGCGCCATGGCCTTGACAAAGTCGGACTCGGTGCGTAGTCCGCCCGTGATGATCAAGGTCACATCTTTGCGTTCACGCCGCTCGAGGTGACGCCGCAGTCGGGCCAACGCTGCCATCGTGGGAACCGAAATATTGTTCTTGAAGATCTCCGGAGCCGCTCCGGTCGCCCCACCCCTCCCATCGAGGATGATATAATCGGCCCCCACTTCCAGGGCAAAGTCGATGTCCTGCTCAATGTGTTGAGCCGACATTTTGAATCCAATTGGAATGCCGCCAGTGACCTCCCGCACTTCATCCGCAACCTGGCGATAATCTTGTTTCGTGACCAGGTCCGGGAACGTGGCAGGACTGATCGCCGCTTCCCCTGCTTTCAACCCTCGGACCTCCGCGATCTTTGCACTGACCTTTCTCCCCGGAAGGTGGCCGCCGGTACCCGTCTTGGCGCCTTGCCCCGCTTTGAAATGAAAAGCCTGACAGCGCTGGACCTTGTCGATTCCCCAGCCAAAGCGCGCCGATGCGAGCTCATAGAAGTATCGCGAGTTGGAAGCCTGTTCCTCGGGCAACATGCCGCCCTCGCCCGAGCAGATTCCCGTTCCGGCCTGCTCCGCACCCTTGGCCAGCGCGGTCTTCGCCTCCTCGCTCAAGGCGCCGAAACTCATGTCGCTTACGAACAGGGGAATCTCCAGCCGCAGAGGTCTCTTGGCATTGGGTCCCACGACGAGTTCCGTGCTGACCTCGACATCTTCCAATAAAGGTCGCCGTGAGAGCTGGCCTGTAAGAATCTGAATGTCCTTCCACTGGGGCAACTCCGGAATCGCGACCCCCATGGCCGATACCTTGCCGTGGTGACCCAAGTTCTTGAGCCCGTTTCGGGCAAGCTCCTGAATATACGCATTCTCGGACTCCTCGGGGGTACCGTGAACATCGGCGTAGAGCCCCAGGTAAGCCTCACGCTGGTAAGGTTGGGCGTGTTGCGCTTCCCATGCTGCAACCTCGGCCGGATCGACGTAAACCGAGTCGTTTTCAGAATCGATCCAAGACTGGAACTTGTGCAGGGTTTCTTCATTGCTATAGGAGCTGACTCCGGTATCGAACCGGTAGTCCCATCCGTGGACCCCGCACACGAGGTTGTCCCCCTGAATGGAGCCGTCGGCAAGCAGAACCCCACGATGAAGGCACCGTCCATACAATACCGAGACTTCGTCATCATATCGAACGACGACCAGGTCTACATTTGAAACCAGAGCGTATTCCGGCTTCCGGTCCGCGAGTTGACTCCATTTGGCGACCCGAACTCGGGTCGGGTTTGCATCCTCCGACTTTGTCATATCTGTCCTCAGCGGGGTTTCGTTGATTGGTTCAGCCCACCAAATCCAGGCACGCACGCAACGCGGAATCGACAAAAGCCCGCGCCTGTCGCACCTGCGAATCGGTAGAGCGTTGCCTCACGAGTTCAGAGGCCGGGAGTATTGCCCCGAGCCATCCCTCGGTATGCCACGAGCCTTCCGCCTCCAAAGGAGGTAGGACGGGGTCTGGAGGATATGGCCAGGGAGTGACGTAAAAGTAAGGTTGTCGATACGCCGCGTCACCGGGAACCATCCCGATTCCAACACTACGCGATGACTCCGGATCTCCATCTGGGTTTAGAGCGATCAGCATCGCAATATCGAAATGATGGGGCCAGCAGCGCACCAGCGAACCCCTGGGTTCCGTTTGGCGAACCTCTTGCAGCAACCCATTTGCATTGTGGTACCACCGAGCCAACTCCGCAAAAGGCTCGGTGGGTTGGAACGCGAAAGCTTCCCCCTGCCGTACCGCGTGATCCGGCATTTCGTGTCCGAGTTTTGAAATCTTCTGTCCCAAGGGTTGATCCCTGAAAGACTCGATCGCTGATGCGATCCAACCGTAGCCTTCTTCAAGCGTCCGCTGGTGGAGAGGAAAAGAAGAATGCAAGGATCCTTCCTCGCCTACCAGAACCAGGTCAAAGTCCGACGGACGCAGAGCTATCTGGAAGCTCGGTCGATCGGGAGGCTCGACCGATGAAGCGCTCGGTCGATCGGGAGGCTCCACCCATGGAGGGCTTGAAGCGGATCGGACCACCGCAAACACGATTGACTCCCGTCGGGCGCAGGTTCCAAGAAGGTAAGGCCCGCGGCCGCGGCAACCTGGGCGGCATGGTGAAGCTGGAGTCTGGCGTCTTCCAGAGATTCGGGCGGAGGATCGCCGAGCACTTGCCAATTGAAACCGTTCAAATCTTGTTCGTCCTCCAATAAAACTAGATCAGCTCAACGTCCGTCGAAACCTCTACCAAGCTTGGGCCTTCGTGCGCCAGCGCACGTGAAATAGCGCCGTCTAGGTCTCGTTTGCTTTTCACATGGATTCCCAGGGCACCGCACAGGCTCGCATATTCGGCGAACGGCGGGTTGTGCAACGAAGTTTGCCAGACATCCCAGCTGCCCGCCCGCTGCTCCTTGGAAATCTTTCCGAGCTCGTCGTTTCGCAACAGGATGTGTGTGATGTTCATGTCGTATTTGACCGCTGTCGTCACCTCGGCCATGTATTGGCCGAAACCTCCATCACCGGACACGGAAACAACAGGCCGGCCCGCAAAAGCCGGATCCGCCTCTTGAGACGCAGACCATGCACCCATGGCAGCGGGATAGGCAAAGCCGATGGAACCCAGATATCCAGACATCAAGATGGCTTGCTGCGCACATTCGAAATAGCGCCCAAATGAGTAGGTATTGTTGCCCACGTCCACGGTCATGATCGCGTCGTCCGGGACGATGCGGCTCATCGCTTCGAACACCGACGCGGAATTGAGACCCTTGCCCCGGTCGTCTTTTGTCCGCCTCTCCTTCTCTCGACGCCAGATCTTCCATCGTTCGGCCAGATCGCTCCTCTGATCCGCCGCTCGGTGCGCGCCAGCGACTCCCTCCTTGAGCAGCCGAACCGTCAGCCCGATTTCTCCCCACACCGGTACTTCAACCGCGTGAAACTTTCCCAATGTCATCAAATCGAAATCGACCTGAATGGTCGGTATTTTCGGGGTGATGCCCGTGTGGTTGCTGAAGCTCGCGCCCAGGACCAGCAAGCAGTCCGCCTCATTCATGGCCCAGCTGGCCACCGGCGTTCCGCTTCGCCCGAGGACACCCCCCGCCAGCGGATGCTGGTCCGATATCAGCCCCTTCCCTTTGAAGGTCGTGATAATCGGGCAGCTCAAAGCCTCGGCAAGATCGATCACCGGCGCCATCTGGAATCGTGCACCGTGCCCGACGATGATGACGGGTCTCCGGGAATCCTTCAATCTCCGGACTGCTCGGTCGATGGTCTCCGGCGAGGGCAGAACCTCACGCGAAGCCATCCGACCCTCGGGCAGACCTGGCGCCGCCGCCTTCGAGACCGCCAGCGTCTGAACCTCGTCAGGGAAGATCAAATGGGAAACGCCACGGTTGAGGATTGCGCTCTTACATGCCAGGTTCATCAACTCCGCGTGCTTGCTGCTGTGCAGCACGGGCTGGCTCCACTGAGCCACCTTTCCGTAGGCCGCCGTCAGGTCGATCTCCTGAAACGCACCCGGGCCCAGAACCTGAGTATCGACCTGACCGGTGAGTGCCAAAACCGGGGATCGGTCCACGTGCGCGTCCCACAAACCCGTCAGCAGATTCGTTGCGCCGGGGCCTGCGATCGCCAGCGCCGCGGCGGGCCTGCCCGTCAGCTTGCCATAGGCCGATGCGGCAAATGCCGCCGCGCCTTCGTGACGAATCCCATAGTACTTCAGGTTTCCCGCCGCCTCTTGAATTCGGAGAGCATCGGCGAGCCCCAGATTCGAGTGACCCACCATGCCGAAACAAGTCCGGACTCCCCAGTTGCACATGGTCTCGGCCATCAAGTCGGAAACCGTCCGAGCCCTGGCAGTTTCTACTTCGAAACCGACGTAAACCCCATCATCCCGAACTTCAACGGGGTAGGCAGTCACCCCGTCGTCAAATCCCGGGGCCTTGCCGGTCAGAGGATCGAAATCCCAGCCGTGCCAGGGGCAGCGCAAAAGCCCGTTCTCGATCGATCCCTCTCCAAGGGGTCCACCCTGATGGGGACACTTGTTGTCCAACGCCGCGTACTCACCGTCGAAATGCGTGACGCAGACGGTCGCGTGAGTACAGGTCACCGGCTTTACACGACCTTCGGGCAACTCACCCAGTTCGACTACTTTGTTCCATACGAGCCGAGAGGCCGCGTTGTCCTGATCCTCCGTCATGCGTATTCTCCTCTTTCGTTCCTGATTCACGTCCGGTCTGCGGTGGGCACCTAGCTCAGCGAGGGCGGCCTACCTACTTGCAAGGCAAGAAACGCACCGTTGTTTCCATTTCTTCCAGCACTCGTGTCAGCGCCGACAGGGTAAAGTCGACGTCTTCTTCCGAGGTATGCCGCGAGAGCGAAAAGCGTACGGCGCAGTGAGCTTCGACTTCCGTTCTCCCCATTGCCATGAGCACGTGTGTGGGGTCGGGAGAGCCGGACTTGCAGGCAGATCCGGAAGACAAGGAAACTCCGTGCTGATCCATTGCGACCACGAGAGATTCGCCTCGAAGTCCCGGCAGAGTCAGGTTGGAAGTATTGGGGAGCCGCAATTCCACATGCCCGTTGAGAATCGCTTTGGGGATCAGATCCCGGATCCCTTTTTCGAGTCGGTCACGAAGCTCGCGCACCCGCACCGACGCCCGTAGCGAGTGAAGAGCCAGCTCGGCGGCTTTCCCAAGTCCAGCAATGGCCGGGACATTTTCCGTTCCGGCACGGAGTCCGTTTTCTTGGGCCCCGCCGTGGATGAGCGGCTCGAGTTCGATGCCCTTTCTCACGTAAAGAGCCCCTACCCCCTTGGGAGAGTGAAATTTGTGGCCCGAGATGCTCAACAAATCTACGCCAAGCTCTTCGACGTCGACCTTGATCTTTCCCACGGCCTGGACCGCGTCGGTATGGAATACTGCTCCATGCTCGTGGGCTATGGCCGCCATCTCCCGGATCGGCAAGATCGTGCCGACTTCGTTGTTTGCCATCATCAGAGACACAAGCGCCGTTTCGTCGGTCATGGCCCCGCGAAGTGCGTCGGGCGGTATGTAGCCATCACGGTCGACTTCGAGGTATGTCAGCCGAAATCCGATTTTTTCGAGAAACCGGCAGGCCCCGAGAACGGCCGGGTGCTCGGCACGGGATGTGATCACGTGCTTTTTCTTGCTCCCGGTCGCCAGACAGATTCCCTTGAGTGCCAGGTTATCGGCCTCGGATCCTCCACCGGTGAATACGATTCGTCGGGGACGTGCGTGGATCAGTTTGGCCAGCTGACGCCTTGCCTTCTCCAGAGCCTCCCTGGCGTCCCGGCCCACAACGTGAATGCTCGACGGATTGCCGTGGTTTTGCTCCAGATACACCGCCATGGCCTCCCGCACCTCGTCGGACACCCGGGTGGTGGCATTGTTGTCGAGATAGACCCTTCGGCTGGGCGCATGTGAGGAGATCTCAATCGGAATGGATCCAACCGCGTCGCCTTTGCTCCCGGCCGATCGGCGACTCTCCTCGGTCCCATCTGCCACCTTGGCAACCTGGGCAAGCAAAGCCTTGTAGACCGGGAACCCTGAGATTTCGTCATAGTTATCGATGTCGGTCAGCTCGTTGACATTCCATTCCTTCCATGCTTTGGACCCCACGGCGCATCCGCCTCCCATATTGCACTCGATGGCTCCTCGCACGATGTCTTTCGTCACCTGTGCGCGGAAGGGCACTGATCCGCGCGGAGTGGCAACCTCTACCAGATCCCCTGTCCGTATCTCTCGCTCCTGTGCATCCTCATGGTTCATTTGAACGGTGGGTTCGGGATTGTCTTTGGCCAGACCTGCAATCCCATGATGTTGAGACCGAAAATCCGTGTGGGGCCTGGCACCAGAATTGAAGACGAGCGGGTATTGCTGGGCAAGTTCTGGACTCGCCTGAGGGCCTTCTGTCGGTTCCGTGTACTTGGGGAGCGACTCGTAGCCGTAGTCCTCCAATATTGAGGAACGCAGCTCGAATTTCCCGGTTGGCGTATCGAACCCGGGCTTCCCATCCTCACGCAAACCACCTTTTTGCCACTTCTTGTACTCCATCATAGGGCTCGGAATCTTCACCCAACCGCCCGCCTCCCGAACGTCTTCGAGCGAATAGCCGGAGCCCTCCAGCGCAAACCGAATCATCTCCTCTTCCGTTTGGGGATAGAGATGTCCGTACCCGAGGCGTTGCGCCAGCTCGGCCATGATCAAATAGTCATTCCGAGCCTCACCCACGGGCTCGACCACTTTTTCACGCAAGCGGAATATCGGCCCGTAAACCATGTAGGAGTCAATCTCGAACATGGTCGTCGCAGGGAGGACGATATCGGCATAGGCTGCGTCGGAGGTCAATTGGCGATCGATGCAGACCAAAAAGTCCAGTTTGGAAAGCGTTTCCCGCCACACGGGAGTCTGCGGCCAGGACGTCAACAGGGAAGCCCCATGCACGATCAGGCCACGTATGGGATAAGGATCTCCCTTGCAGACGGCATCCACGAGACCGCTCGCGTGAGACTCTCCTCGATAATGGCTGTAGATCGGTACCTTGTCCCTGGCCACCGCTAGATCCAGATTTGGATTCTCCTGGTTGCACGAGCGATTGATAGGGAAATGGCTACCGAGCATGGCTAGACCGATACCGCCAGGCACATCCAGCTGGCCGGCCAGGGCGAACAGAGAGAGGACGGCCCGAATCGCCTGGATACCGCTGTTGGAGTACTCCAATCCTGTGTACATCACCGGGCAGGCCCCGGAAGCGCGGGCAATGCGTCGGGCGAGATCACGGATCGTATCGGCGGCCACTCCGGTAATCGTCTCCGCCACCTCCGGCCGAAAGTGCTGCACGTACGTCGCAAGTTCTTCAAAGCCGTGACACCAGTTGTCCGCAAAATCCTCATCGTAGAGCTCCTCGTCGATCAGGACTTCCAGCATGCTCAACGCCAGGGCTCCGTCGGTGCCAGGTCGAATGGGAACCCACTGTGCGTTGGCCCGACTCACCGTCTCGGTCCTTCGCGGGTCGATGACAACGATCTCAGCCCCGCGCTTGGCCGCGGCTTCGAGACGGTACATGTCCAACGGAGGGGAATCCGTAATAGGGTTGGCTCCCCAGACAACCAGCAACTCCGAGTTTTCCATGTCCGTGAACATGTTGACCAGCATCCGTCCCATCGTCACGTGCGGAGCGATCATGGCAAACGACACGTAGCAAAGCGCCCCGACACCCATCGTGTTCGGAGAACCGAATGGAAACAGGACGTTGGATGCTGATGAAACGCCGACGTCCTTGGGCTGAAACATATCGCACAGCGAGAGCTCGAAGGCGCCGCGTCCGGTATAGATGGACACTGCCTCGGGCCCGGACTCTTCCTTTATCCGGTTCAGGTTCTCGACGATGATCGAATAGGCTTCGTCCCAGGTAATTCGCTCGAATTCCTGGCTTCCCTTCTTGCCCACCCGCCGCATTGGATGCCGAAGGCGGTGCTCGGAGTAGACGATCTCGGGAGCGTGTTGACCACGGCGGCAAATCATGCCCAGCGGATGGCTCTTGTCCGGGCGAATGTCGGCCATTTTCCCGTTGCTTTTTCCGACTTCCACCCAGCAGCCAGCGGGACAGATCCCGCAGATGCCGCGAGTCCATTTCAAATCGGAAGCTGGGGTTGCAAGTTGTTCAGCCATCATGACTCCGGTTGGTGGCGGACGGGCACAACACAGGCGTTTGTAAATCCCGAACTAGATCGAGGTCACCCCTTCGGGACCTCCACCGACACCATGAAAACTAAGTCACCCAAGATTATGAAGTATGGTCCCCTCGCAGACGTTTTTCAACTTTTACGGCCGATTTCGTTTTGGGAGTCTTGGAGTCCATTCAAACGAGTGAGCTATCACGGGCTCTTCTTGGGATCCCGTGACACGAACTGCTCGAACGGATGAATTCTGAAGGCCGGGGGTTCATAGTCCCTTGGGAGGTAGTCGTCCGGAATCGTCACGCGATTGGCGTCCCGGATGGCGGAAAAGTGTGGCGAGGTAATTTCCATTCCCGCCTCGTGGAAACGGTCCTGAATATTCTGATGCAGCTGGGAATAGATGTTGGCCATCTCGTGCGGGTGCTGGGTAAAACAGTTGAGCTCATAGGAAACTAGAAATCATCGAGGCTCTTTTGAATGACAAACGGTTCCGGCCGATCCTTGACTCGGTCCGTCTTTTTTTTGGCGGCCGCGACCAATAGTTGCTCGACTCTTCTCCAAGGAACGTCATAGCCGATCGTCACGACCGTGTGAAGAACCAATCCGGGTTCCTGGGAGAGCGAACTGAAGTTGATGATGTGATTGGCTAGCACCATGGAGTTGGGGATTGCGATCTCGACGTTCTTCGGGGTGCGGACTCGCGTCACGAAAAGGGTTTTCTCGATAACGTCGCCTACGGTATCGGCAATCTTGACCCGATCTCCAAACTGGAAGGCTCTCGTGTATGTAATCACGACCCCAGCCACTATGTTGGCCACGGCCGCCGTCGAACCCAAAGAAAAGAGCACGCCCAGAAAAATGGACACTCCCTGGAACGCAGGAGATCCCGAACCCGGCAAGTGCAACGATCAGCAAACGGACGATGTTGAAGGTCGGGGAAGCCCACTCGGAGTAGAAACCGTGAAGCTTGATCCGTCCCTGAGCGATGCCGTTGAAGATGAACCGGGCTAATTTGATGAGATAGGTGGTTTGCGATTTATATTCCGGCAGGGACGCACGAGATTGAATTCTAGCTCATGCCGCATCTTTCCAGCGCGAGCTGGCGCATCTTGCGAAGGTCCATTTTGCCGGTTCCGAGATAAGGGAACGACGGAACACGGAAAAAGGCATTGGGCTTCGGAATCCAGAGGTTCGGCAAGTCGGACTTGGAAAGTTGCTCGAGGCACCGCTGGAGTTCAGCATCCGGCAGCGTGTGAAGGACGACCAGACGCTCGCCCTTCTTTTCATCCGGCACTCCGGTCACGGCAAAGCATGGCTCGGTTAGATTCGCGACCTGCTGCAGCTCTTCTTCCACCTTGATGTGGGGCACCATCTCTCCGCCAATCTTACTGAACCGGCTGAGGCGATCGGTAATAGTAAGGAAGCCATCGCTGTCGATCGTCGCGATGTCCCCGGTGCAATACCAGCCGTCGCGCATTACTTCGGAGGTCTTGTCGGGACGATCGAGATAACCCTTCATGACATTCGGTCCCTTTACGAGCAGCAAACCCGGTAGATCAGGCCCAAGAGACTCCATCGTATCGGGGGTATCCGGGTCGACCACGCGGACGCTAATCCCAGGAAGTGGGTGTCCAATCCTCCCCCGTTTTCCCCCGACCTGACGATAGCCCGCCGCTCGATAATCTCTCGTATTGACCGTAACGCCGGGAGCGCACTCCGTACACCCATAGGCCTCCAGGGGACGAATTCCAAAGCGGTCCTCGAAGGCCAGGGCCACCCGATCGTGCAGTTTCTCGGCACCCACCAGGACGTAGTCCAGGCTTCCGAAGTCTTCTGGTTCGCAACGGCGCATATAGCCCGTAAGAAAGGTCGGGGTGGACAACATGAATGTCACAGCGTAGCGACGGACCAATGGGCCGATCGCCGCCGCATCGAGTGGGTTGGGATGGAATACGACCCCAACCCCCATGGCAAGCGGCAACGCAAACGTTCCGGTGAACCCGAACGAGTGGAAGAATGGAAGAATCCCCAAAACTCGATCGTTCTCGTCCAGCGCGAAAACTTGACCTAGTTGATCGACGTTAGAGCAAATATTGTAGTGGCTCAAAAGGACACCCTTGGGTTCGCCCGTGCTCCCACTCGAGAAGATGACAGTGGCCACATCATCAACGTCAACGGCCGAAGACCGCCCAAGCTTCCGCTCCAAAAGCTTCACGGGAAACAAAAAGGCCATAAACACTGCCACAAGCAGCTCGACTTTGCGCGGAAGAGCCGCAACATCCTCCAGAAGTAGCGCTCGACCCGGCACCCGCAGCGGCACTTGATCCAGAAAAGCACGGGACGTCACGACAGTTCGGATCCCACATTGGCGTGCGCACGATGCCATTGCTTCCGAGGACAGTGTGTAGTTCAGGTTCACTGGAACCTTGCCCGCGAGCAACGCAGCAAAGTTGACCAGCGCGCCCGGCACCGAAGGTGGCAACAAGATTCCTACCATGGAATCTCCATTCCAAAGGGGCCGCAGGCGCCGCGCGAGAAAAACCGTCCGCATCAGTGAGGCTCCCGCCCGGAGCCTGGGGACGCGCGCATCGGCCATGGAGAATCGGAAGGGATGGGTTTTGGAGTTGCGAACGAAAGCACGCGGAAGCGAGCGCATGCGCTCCTTTCGAAGCTCGAACGCTTTGCTCGAGAGTTCCTGGACCGCCTGTCGAACGTCGAATGCCTTCGAAGTAGGGGGCAACGGCTGCCCGAAGCTCGCCGTCACAGGATAAGGGATCGTTCGTGGGAGCTTCCAAAAAAACCTGCCTCGTTCGAAGCTGAAGACACTTCCCCAGAGACCATCTAGATGCACCGGGACAATGGGTGCATCCACGTCCTTCATGATACGCTCGAAACCTCGTCGAAAAGGAAGCAACTGTCCGATACGACTGATCTGCCCTTCCGCAAAAATACAGACGACCCGCCCGCGCCGAATTGCGTCACTCGCCTGCCGAAGAGAGCGGAGCATCTCCTTGGGACGAAGATTGGAAGAAATAGGGATCGCGTCCATCAAGCGGGCGAATGGCTTCACCCATCGACGGTCGTAGAGGTCCTGAAACATCAGGAAGCGGACGCGTCGGTCCGTCGAGGCTGCCAATAGCAAAGCATCGACGAACGAAAGATGGTTGGAGACGAAAAGCGCACCACCCTTTTCAGGAATGTGATCGCGACCCTGGATCCGAATACGATAGATCGTGTGGGTAAAGAACCAGAGCAGTAATCTCACGAAAGCATGCGGCAACAAGACCAGGATGTAGACCGTCGCGCCAAGGGTAAGGATCGCCCCGCAGAGAAAGATAGCCGGCGGACTCAAACCCAGGCGGGACGACAAGAGATAGTAGACGCCGGATGCCAAAAAGATCCCGACAAAAGAAAGAAGATTGGCTGCCGCAATGACGCTCCCTTTTTTGTCCGGAGCCGGTCGATGCTGGATCAAAGCGGACACAGGGACGATGAAGAATCCGGCAAAGAAACCGACGATTGACAGATTCACGGCGACCGCTGCAAAGCTGAGGTTTACTCGATATAGCAGCGCTCCAAAAAAGCTCATCCCGATCGCACCCAACGGAATCAGCCCGTACTCGATCTTGCCCCCAGAAAGATAGCCGGCCACCACACTCCCGATACCAATACCGATAGCCACAGCCGCCTGCAGATATCCGTTCTGTGTTTCGCTGACCCCAAGAATATCCGTGCCGTAGAACACGATGTTGAATTGCAGCAAGGCGGCGAGAAAGAAGAAATATACATTCCCCACCACGGCAAGCCACAAGACCCGGTCCTTGGACATCAAGCGGATCTGATCCGACAGATCCAGGAGGAAGTTCCAACGAAACGTTCTACGGACATCCGCCGCCGCGACTCGATCGATTCCGAGGCTCGTGATGAGGCCGAGGATGGCCAACCCCACAAGTATGAGGCCCGACATCGCGGGTTGCTGTTTGAACGTGGCAGAGAGGAGCCCTCCCGTCACGGTTCCGGTGATAATGGCGGCAAAGGTCCCGAACTCCAGAATCCCGTTGCCCCACGAGAGTTTCTTTTCCGGCAAGACTTCCGGCAACAAGCCGTATTTGGACGGACCAAAGAAGGCGCTCTGAGCGCCCAGTAGAAAGACGGCAGTCAATTGCAGAACGAGATTTTCAGATGCCAAGCCAACAAGGGCTAGCAGCATCACGAAGATCTCAAACCCTTTCGTCGCAATCGTAACACTTCGTTTGCTGAATCGATCCGCAAGATACCCCCCCGCCATGGAAAACAAGACAAAGGGCGCGGCAAAGAGGACCCCGACCACCAGGACCAGAAAATCACGGTCGTCCCGGGCCACCTGACTCGAAGCAATCGTAAATATGAGCAGGTACTTGTATGCGTTATCGCTGAAGGCTCCCTGAAACTGCGTCAGAATGAGACTCCAGAAACCCCACTCCCCGGACGGACGATCGCTCAACATTCGTGCCTTGCTTTCGGTTTCTTTGCTCAAGTGCTTCCTCCTGATTTTCGCACCTAGCCAATGGGCAAATGAGTAGCCAAAACCGGCACAGCAGCAAATACCTTCCAATCGTCATGTAAACAAGGCTTGGAGCACCAATCCGGAGACGCATCGGTGTGACCGAAATGGTCTCGGTCCGGGTCACAGTCTCACTCCAGCTTCTTTAATGATTCCTTGTAAAAATATCCTCGTAGCTCCAGGAGACGTTTCCATTCATCGCGAATTTCCGAAGTGGTTTCGCGATTCATCGTCATCCACGAATCCAATATCGAAGGAGACTCCTGCTGGGCACTCAGGATCTCTTCCGCTTTCTTGAGAAGTGACGTGAAAGGAGTCATGGTAATCGTTCCGCATTGTAGCATCGCGCGGGTATTCGGGGTTAAGTCTATCGAACCCGTTGCTGTTTGGTTTATACTCTAATTACCACGTAGCCGCAGAAACCAACGAAAGAAAATGAAGCAAAACGTTGCGGCCGTTATGCCATCCAGAACGAACTGGGACGGGGAGGAATGGGGATTGTCTACCGAGCTCTGGACACGAAGCTCGACCCTTCTTTCCTGCAGGCGAAGTGTATTCTGGCCATCTGCGGAACGATGAACTCCTCAGAGCCTCGATGGTATTACGATCTGGCCCAGTATCTGGGCCAGGATCCAAACCAACCGGAGGCGGCGCTCCAATTCCCCAGCTGGGACGGCATTATCCCTTCTTTCGCAGAGGTTCGACTGTGAATCGATTGAGAGTTCCTTCCATCTTGATTGTTTCTCTGCTCGCTTTTTCTTGCCAGAAACAAGCTTCGGAACAGAATGAGCGATTGGCCCCCCTGTTGGAGGGGATGGGAGACTGTCAAGTGCCCATCACGACTCGGTCCCCCGAAGCGCAGCGGTTCTTCGATCAGGGACTGGTTCTCTCCTATGGGTTCAATCATGGCGAGGCGGCACGCGCCTTTCGGGAGGCCATTCGGTTAGACCCAGATTGCGCGATGTGTCACTGGGGCCTCGCATTGGTTCTCGGCCCCAACATCAATGCCAAGATGGACGCGGCGGACGCGCCGGAGGCCTATGCTGTCGCCCGCACTGCGATGCAGCTTGCCCAGAAAGCCACCGAAAAAGAGCAGCAATACATTGCAGCGCTGACAACACGCTACGTAGCCGAACCCGCTGAGACAAGAGATTCTCTGGATCTCGCATACGCGGATGCTATGCGGATGCTCGCCCGACGCTACTCCCAGGACGATGATGCGGCGACTCTTTTTGCCGAGGCACTCATGGACACGACGCCGTGGGATTACTGGACTGATGATGGTGAGCCAAAACCCGTGACCGAAGAGATTCTTTCCACACTGGAGTCCGTTCTGAAGCGGGATCCCAAGCACCCGGGGGCCAATCACTTCTACATCCACGCGGTCGAGGCTGTAAGGCCGGAGATGGGAGTCGATGCCGCGGACCGGCTCGGCCGGCTGGTACCTGGAGCCGGTCACCTTGTCCACATGCCGTCGCATATCTATCTACGAGTCGGACGGTACCATGACGCGAGCCTGGCCAACGAGAAGGCTATCGCGGCGGATGATTCTTACGCCACCTGATGCCGTGCTCAGGGGATGTACCCCCTTGCCTACATGCCCCACAACCATCACTTTCTCTGGGCCGCGGCGACCTTGGAGGGTCGGTCCGATATTGCGATACAGGCAGCATCGCATATGGCAGCGACGGCGAACCATGAAAAGATAAGGGAGGCAGGCTACGGAACGATCCAGCACTTCTGGATCACACCCCTCTACTGCTGGACGCGCTTCGGGAAGTGGGACCGGATCTTGAGCCAACCTGCTCCCCCGGACGACCTGCTTTACCCCAAGGGGGTGTGGCACTACGCGCGGGGAATTGCCCTCGTGAGGGGGAAACAATTGGCCGAGGCTGCCGAGGAGCTAAGGCGACTCCAAGCCATTGCTGAGACTCCCGAGCTCGAAGCCGTGACCATCTGGGACATCAACTCTACCCAGGATCTACTGAGAATCGCCGTGGAGGTCCTGGCCGGTGAGCTCGAGGCAGCGAGGGGCCTCATCGGCAAAGCCGTTGCCCGGCTCCGGAAGGCCGTGGAGCTGGAAGACGGCCTCAACTATGACGAACCCCCGGCCTGGCATCAACCCGTACGTCAATGTCTGGGGGCGGTCCTGATGGATGCAGGCCAGCCGGTCGCTGCCGAGCAAGTGTATCATGAGGACCTGGAGCGTTTTCCCGAAAATGGCTGGTCCCTTTACGGTCTGACGAAGAGTCTCCGGGCCCAAGAAAAACACCAAGCGGCCAAGGAAACCAACCAACGTTTCCAGGAAGCCTGGAAACGGGCCGACGTTGAACTAACCCCAAAATAAGCGAGGTATGAGCTCGCTCGGAAAATCGTTTGCCTTTTCCGAATATCTCGTGGATTTCAGCTCCTTGTGCGTAACAGGGAAAGCAAAGAGAAACACAAGAGACAAACCTTCCATTGGTTGTCTGGATCACTTGATCTTGTTTGTCTCTGTTATGCCCTTCCTTTCGCCCGCCACTCTTGCTCCGCCGGGGGTACGGGCTCACCCGCCGGCGAGGCGCCTTCAAGTAAACCTGAGTTGCCTGATATAGTCGAACGTCGCCAAAAAGGTTTCGAGATGCTTGCTATAGGCCAATATCCTGTAAACGAGGCGACGACCGGTTCTTACAATCTGACAGGGTATTTGCACAAAGTTCACCAGGAAGCGTTTGAACTCCATCCTCAAGATATCACGACGTACTGTCGGCGCCTGCGTCACCAGGCCATACCAGGCCTTCAGATTCCACGCCAGCGATGCGATGACCATGTAGGCCCAGTTCGATACCAGACTGTCCGAAGGCATCCTCAAGGCGTTCACTCCACTCTTGAGCTGACCGATGACGTTTTCCTGGTTGCAGCGATCGTTGGCAAAAAGGACCACTTCTCCCATCGTCATCTCCCGATCGTTGGTGATGTAGAAGAAGTACCGGACCTCATCAAACAGCCGGTGCTCCCCCTTTTCGATCGTGAGGTTCTTCCGAACCACAACCATGCGATAGGTTTTCTTACAGTGTCCGGGACGATAGTCAAACTCGGCGACCTGCTCGCTCTGCAGGCGGATGTTCTTGAATTCTCTCTCCTTGATTACTTGTTCTTTGACGTTTTCCGGACGGCGCCGTTCTTCGCTCTTGACCTCATAACGAGGAGGCCGCTCGAGCGGTTTCCATTGTCTCTCCGGCAGGGCATCGGCCATCCCGACCAGGTTCGGCTTGGCGTCATAACCAAAGACAAAACCAACCCGCTCGTCCCAGCGATCGAAGTTTCTCGTCAGCGAGAAATCCGTGTCGCCCCGAAGCCAGACCTTCGTAAACACCGACGACACCAGATCGATTGCCCGGTCCATCCACTCGGCCGCTCCGTCGGAAGAGGGACGGTTGCCCGGCCGATTCATCAGATAGAGGACCTCATTCGTATTGGCCAAGGTCACGATCAACGGTGCGTAACCCCAGATCCCGTTGTAGGCAATGTCCATTCCTTCCTTGCATTCCCCCAAGGTTCCGGCGACGGTCCCGTCCACGTCGATGATGGCCTCCTTCCGGAAGGAAGCATCCTGCAACTTCCACACCTTGGTTCGGGTTTCATTGATGGTTTCCTGAAGTCCGAAGATCCAATCCTCATCGAAACGACGGAGGAAATCTCCAGCCGTCGTGGGATCCGGAATCCTCTCGGCTCCCAGTCCGTTCATGTAGGTCTCATCCTGGCGCAACCGCTCGATATCTTCGAGACAGGTTCCACCCGACAAGACGTTGTATGCGATGTTCAGTACATGATCGGATTCCCAGTAAGGAAAGTGGTACTTGAGCAAAACGATGTTTCTGTTGATATCTTTGTCCAATCCAAGCTTACACACGAGCTTGTGAATGGCTCCGATACCACCAGATCCGATGGCGCGCGTTCTCTCGGCGATCTCGTAGTAGGTGTTGGAGTCCTTGAACATAGGATCGGACCGGTCCTCAAACTGATTTCTTTCCAACCGGCGTGTAAGATTTTGCTTGTCTCGGAGGAGGATTCTGTGGTTTCTTTTATTCACCTGGAATGTGCTCCTTTCGGGATGTCTTGTAAATATATCAAACGCATTTTATCCCGTAACGGCGCACGTTCCAGGGCTTTTCTTCCTCCTCATGCAAAAAATCACGCTGGACTAAGGACTAACCGCCTCGAGATTCTAGGAAGGCGGGTCCGGAAGGGACCATTTGAGCATGGCCCAGCAATTCATTGCTGGGTTGTCTATCAATTCGTTGCCAACCCCCATTCCGACACAAATATGCTCACATTATAAATCAGTATTATTCGAGGTGAGTCCCGCATGTTGTTGGTATATATCGTCAGGGGAAAAGCAGATATATAAATATCTGCGAAAGGAATTATGGTTTCGCATAAGGTTACATGCTCACCTGGTCGCCGACACGGTCCGGTTGGACTCGAACATATTATGCCAGGCGAGATGTCCGCCCCATCATTGACCAGTCTGCTATCTCAGCTTTTCCGGAACCCACGCCCCGTCGGATTCTCCCCCGAATTATAATTCGCGTTGTGATTATGGGTTGCTTTGTGCTATAAGAGGCGCCTATTCCCTACAGTTCAGCAGTTCGGAATGGCCCAACCTCATTCAATAAGAGGGAGACAATAGGAGATAAGAATGGATAATCGCATACTCGAGCTGGCAATAGAAAACCTCACCAGACAAAGAGCGGAATTAGACGCTGAGATTCAATCGCTTCGAGCACAGATGGGCAAAAAAAAGGGAGCCGGAGCTCCGAAGAGCGCTCCCAAGAAACGACATAAGCGATCACTGGCGGCCCGCAAGGCGCAGAGTGCAAAAATGAAGGCCTACTGGGCGAAGCGCAAGTCAAAGTCCTCGAGGAAACGAAAATAATCCTGACTGCTCGTGCTGGCCCTATTCAGTTTCATTTCGTGAAATTGCGGGTGTAGTGAGCCCTTATATCCCAATATTAGCCTTCTGAAATTCCATCTTGGAGAAAGCACCCCGATCGGTAAGATCTGGGTGCTTTTTTGTTGTGCCCGCATGTGGGCAATGCTGGTAGAAGTGTTTTCGCAGCACGCAGTTTCAAACATGAGTAACGTTCGGTGCCAAGAGACTGACGGGGCTCGAGGAAGACGTCCGACTCCTGACGGCCCCGGGGTTAGCGAAACGGGCGCTGGGAGCCGCCGAAAACCCATAGGTCCAGCAGCCCTTTTCGACTACAATTACTCGTAGATAAAGGCACGGACATCCGCAATGAGATCTGGTCTATCGCTCTATAGAGCTACACTTCCTTGGCTACTCTTCACTCTGGCATGGGTACCTCCATCGACTGGATTCGGCCAGTCCGAGGAGGCCGAGTTTTTCGAGAAGAGGATCCGCCCGGTCCTGGTGGATAAATGCTATCCGTGCCATAGCGACGCCACTCAAAAACCAGGGGGGGATCTCCGTCTGGATACGCGTGATGGTACGCGGACGGGCGGAAGTCGAGGAGCGACGATTCTTCCGGGAAAACCGCAAGAAAGCGTACTCATTCGCGCCCTTTCCTACAAAGACGCACAACTACAAATGCCGCCCACCGGGAAGTTGACCGATCAACAGCTCGCCGACTTCACCGAGTGGATCCGGATGGGAGCCCCGGATCCGAGGGGCGGCGAATCCACCGCAAGCGCAGCGAAGGGGTTCGACTTCGACAAAGCATCACAGTTTTGGTTCTTTCAGGGCTTATCCGACACACAGATCGGTCAGGTTCGCGACAATGCCATGAAAGAATGGCCGACATCTCCCATCGACTTTTTCATGCTGGATAAGCTCGAGCAGGCCGGACTGTACCCTGCGCCACCGGCCGACAAGCGGACCTGGATCCGAAGGGTCAGCTTCGATCTAATCGGCTTGCCGCCCAAGACCGAGGAGATCGAGGCCTTTCTGGCCGATCAGTCTCCCGCCGCTTACCGGAAAGTGACGGACCGGCTGCTGGCCTCCTCCCATTATGGAGAGCGGTGGGGACGCTATTGGCTGGACCTGGTTGGTTTCGCCGAGACCGGGGGCCACGAGTACGACTACGACAAGCTTTTCGCTTGGCGCTACCGGGACTACATTATTCGTGCTTTCAACGACGATGTTCCTTACATCCAGCTCATCCGAGAACACATCGCGGGGGATTTGATTGCCGAGAAACGCATCAGCGCCGACGGATCTCACTGGGAATCTCCTCTTGGCACGAGTTTTCTGTGGTTGGGAGAATCCTACAATCCGCTCGACTACGAAAAGTTTCGAGCCGACGTGGTGGACAATCAAATTGATATCCTGGGCAAGACTTTCCTGGGACTGACCATCTCGTGTGCCCGCTGCCACGATCACAAGTTTGATCCCATTCCGACGACCGACTACTACGGATTGGCCGGCATCCTACACAGCACGACCCTCCGTGAACAGATTATCGATGCTCCGGCGCGGGCGCGCAGGATTCGGTCGCTCCATCAAAGAATCGCAGACCAAAACGACACGATCAGACACGCGCTACGGCCCGCGCGGCGTCGACTCGTCGAGGATCTCCCCCGCCACCTGCTGGCAGCCGCCGGGCAGCTAGGGCGAAACACAAACGAGGAATCGACCGCCCCGCACCCCGACGGCGAGCGAGAATCGCGCCCGGATTCTCTCAGAGCCTGGGTCATGGAGCTCGAACAAGCCCGCCGTGCACCCGAACACGTGCTGTATCCCTTTGTCGCGATACATGACAAGCTAGCTGAGCATGGTCTTGCGAGTTCAACCGACGCGACTCGGTTCAACGAGTTGATCACAGGATTCTCCGCAGAACTGCAGCAGCGGGCAGACATGTCGCGCCGGACAAACGCCCACCAAGAGGATCGAGGCGAGGTTGTCTTCGAGGATTTCGAGAAGCTGAGCTTCGACGGGTGGGCACGGACGGGGCAAGCTTTCGGCCCGGGCCCGCATCACGAGGTTCCCCCGAATCAAACCCTAAGGAATTATCAAGGACAAGGCCTGGCCAACTCTTTCAGGGGAGGGTCCGACAAGCTCGTGGGGAGCTTGACATCCGAGGAAGTTGTGGTCCCCAAGCGATACCTGCACGTTCGCATGGGCGGCACGGAGCAACCTGACCTGAAGTTGAAGGCAAAGCTAAGGCTGACGGTCGTGTCAAACGGGTCCAAGAATATCCATCTGTATCCTGAGGGCGGCGGTCAACTACGATGGAATCGATACGGGATGAAGCGGCTGCTCGGCCGTCCGATTCACCTCGAAATCCTCGACCGAAGCCGCGACGGACACATCATAGTCGACAAGATTGTATTCTCAGACTCCAGGGAACCTCCATCCGTGGAGGCCCCGAACCGATTGGTCCAAAACATGCTGGGCCGGTCGGACATGACCGGCCTGGAATCATTGGCCGAGCGATACCGGGATCTCTTTTCGTCGGCACTCGAGCAGGAACGCTCGGTCCGAGATCAGCAGACACGGTGGCTCCTCGCGTCGTTGAATCCTACCGGAAAAATGGAAGATCTGGGGTCTCTTCTCCAGGAACATGAAAAGAAAGAGCTCATCGAGCTACAGGCTCTGCGCAGCCGGTTGGATTCGGAGATACCGCCGTCCGCCTTTGCCTTGGTTGCCAGGGACGAAGCTCCGCACAACGTGCGGGTGCACATCAGAGGCAATCACCAAAACCTCGGAGAGGAGGTGCCGCGCCGTTACTTGCAGATTCTTGGCGGGACCAACCAACTACCCGTCCTGGCCGGCAGTGGCCGGCTGCAGCTGGCCGAATGGCTGGTGCAACCGCAGCCTCAGGCCGCCCGGGTGATGGTCAATCGCATCTGGCAACATCACTTCGGGCAGGGAATCATTCGCTCCGTGGACAATTTCGGCCATACCGGAGAGCGCCCCACTCATCCCGAGCTGCTCGACTTCTTGGCCGAACGGTTCATTGAAAGCGGATGGTCGATCAAGCAAATGCACCGACTGATCGTTCTCAGCAGTACCTACCGTATGTCCAGCAAGGTATCCAAGGAAGCAGGGCGGAAGGATCCACTGAACAAGCTTCTCCACCACGTGCCGGTGCGAAGACTGGAGGGAGAGGCAGTCCGGGACTCGATCCTAGCCGTCGCGGGCAACTTGGATCGGCAGATCTTCGGCCCGGGTGTCACCCCTTACATCAGCGAATATCAGGAAGGCCGGGGCAGGCCCGAGTCAGGACCGTTGGACGGCAACGGCCGAAGAAGCATTTACATCGAGGTGCGAAGGAACTTCATCACCCCCATGTTTCTCGCGTTCGACTATCCTCTTCCGACCTCGACTAGAGGAAGGAGGAACGTATCGACCGTGCCATCCCAAGCCTTGATACTCATGAACAACGAGTTCGTGACAACTCAGTCGGAGAGCTGGGCCCGCCGGTTGATGGTGGAAGAAAACGACGCCCAGGAAAGACTCGCCCGGATGTATGCCTCGGCCTTCGGCCGGCCGCCGAAGGGATGGGAGTCCGAAGCGGCGTTGGATTTCGTCAGAACGCAAACGGCACAGTACCTCGAACTCAACCAGCCCGACGGTTCGAGCCGCGCGGATCAACAAGCATGGGCCGACCTGGCTCACGTCCTTTTCAACTCACCGGAATTCATCTATATTCGCTAGCGAGTGTATATGCGCCGCATGGATCATTGCAGGCCTACTTTTTCGCGCCGAGACATGCTGTGCCGGTGCGCGCAGGGTTTCGGCGGATTGGCGCTCGCATCCCTGCTGGCCGAAAAGTTTGCTGAATGCAGTGCCACAAACCCCCTGTCGCCCAAAGTCCCGCACTACGAACCCAAAGCAACCTCCGTGATTTTTTTGTTCATGGATGGTGGACCCTCTCAAATCGATACCTTCGACCCAAAACCTCGTCTGAAAAAGGAGGCGGGTCAGCCGATTCCAATCGAGACTCCGGCCACGGTGTTCAACATCAGCGACAAGATCTTCCCTTCCCCCTTCGAATTCCAACGGTACGGACAGTGCGGATCGCCCGTCAGTGCAATCTTCCCCCACGTGGCGACGTGTGTCGACGATATGGCGATTGTTCGCTCCATGGTCTCCGACCACTCGGAGCACACGGCCGCCAATTACTTCATGCACTCGGGCTCTGCCTTTCAGGGCCGACCAAGCGTCGGATCGTGGCTGACATACGGCCTCGGCAGCGAATGTGACAACTTGCCGGGCTTCGTGGTTCTGGAAAGCGGACTGGTTCCGCCGGGAGGTCTCGATCTTTTCGGAAGCGGTTTTCTCCCTGCGACGTTCCAAGGCACGCTGTTCAGAAAGGGAAGCCATCCGGTAGCCGACATAAAGCCGAGGGAAGCTCATCCCGAGTTACAAGAGCGCAAACTCGATCTGCTCCGACGGATCGGTCGCGGAGTCATGGAAGATTACGGCTCGGTGAGCGAGATCGAGGCCACCATTTCAAACTACGAGCTGGCTTTCCGAATGCAAGCCGAGGTCCCCGAGCTGGTGGACCTTGACGGAGAAACCAACGCGACGCGCACTTTGTACGGATTGGATGAACCGGAGACAGAGGTGTTCGGGCGCCAGTGCTTGCTGGCAAGACGTCTGGTGGAAAAGGGAGTGCGCTTCGTCGAGCTTCTACCCCCGGACCTCGACGGTCCAGACCGCTGGGATCAGCACGGTAGCCTCGAAGAGCACCACCAGATCAACGCCAAGGCGATCGATCGGCCGATCGCGGGTTTGCTCAAGGATCTGAAGGGCCGGGGACTACTGGAGAGCACGCTGATCGTGTGGGGAGGGGAATTCGGAAGAACGCCCACCGCTCAGCTGCCCGACGATCGTTACGTCCGAAAGGTTGGTCGGGACCACAATCCCTTCGGATTTACCATGTGGCTGGCGGGAGGAGGAATCCAAGGGGGCACCGTCTTCGGTTCCACCGACGAGTACGGCTATTTCGCCGTCGAAAACAAGGTCCATGTCCATGACCTGCATGCCACGATTCTTCACTTGCTGGGTCTCGACCACACGCGGCTGACCTATCCTTTCAGTGGCCGGAATATGCGTTTGACCGACGTGCACGGCCGAGTCGTCGACGAGATCCTCGCTTGAAACAAGCGTCTATCCCAGCCGTAAGTAAAGTAGGGGGTGATACGTGCCTCCCTACCTCCATAGATTCTTATGACTCATAGCGGGAGATACCCATGAAAAACAAGACTTTGAACCTGAGCGCGATCCTGTGCCCCGCATTCGCTATCTTGTTTGTTTCGGCCGCCGTGGGAGCACCAAAGGAAAACTACGGCGAGATCGACCTGATTCGTGACTCCTGGGGCATCGCCCACGTATATTCGGATACCGACGAAGGGGCCATGTACGGGCTGGGCTACGCGCACGCCGAGGACCGGTCTTTTCAGATGTACTATTTCCTGCGTACGATACAGGGGCGTCTGGCGGAAGTGATCGGAGATGTAGCAACAACGGACGGCAAGACCACGGCAGTCGAGAGCGATCGGCTCAACCGAACCATGGGTTTTTTCCGGGTCGCACAGACAGTTGCAGACAACCTGGAGCCGGAAGCGCGGCGGTTCTTGGAAGCCTACAGCGAAGGGGTCAACGGCTACCTTCAAGAAAGTCGGGAGGACCGTCACTATTTGTTCGACAAGTACCGGTTGGAGCCGGAGCCGTGGACTCCCGCCCATAGCATCGTGCTCTGGTGGCACGCGGCCAAGTGGTTTGCAAAAAATGGTCTGCGCGACAAGATCCAGGATTTCGACGCCGCCGTCGAGACGCGCGGATCCGCCATCATCCTGGACGAGACGGCTGTGGTACGCCGTGAAGATGTGGACGATGAGTGGATCGCGAGAGTCAACGCCTTCCTGGCCCAAAAAGGAATCGAGCCGAAAGCTTCGCAACCGGATGAACCGCCCAAGTTCAGCCATGCCTGGGTGATTGGAGGCAAGCTGAGCACCACGGGCGCGGCCACCCTGGTGAGTGACCCGCAGACGCCAGTATGGAATCCATCTTTCATCTACGAATTCCACATGAGCGGCAAGACCTTCAACGCCCGTGGTGCCGGCGTCGCGGGAAGCCCGATCATCCTCATCGGTTTCAACGAACACGTCGCCTGGGGCATGACCGCTCTCGGCGCCGACCAGGCCGACCTCTTCGTCTTGAAAACCGATGACGCGCATCCCAACCAGTACTTCCACGACGGGCGCTGGCGTGAGATGCGGGTCTCGAGCGAAACCATCGAGATCCGGGGCGGGCCACCACAGCAACTGACCCTATCGGAGACGCACCATGGCCCCATCGTCACTGATTTTCTCGTTCCGGCGAGCAAGCGCCCAGCCGCCCTGCGCCGAGTCCCCATGTGCGAGCCGGACAGAGACACCGTTGAAGCGGCTATCGGCATGTGGAGGTCGAAGGACGTGCGTGAATTCGCCAGTTCCCTGCCTGGTTGGCGCTTCCCGACCGCCAACGTGATTTTCGGGGACCGTCAGGGCGACATCGGCTATTGGTCCCTCGGTGCCCTGCCCGTGCGATCCGCCAAGGCGCTTGCGTGGGGAAACCTGGCTCACAAGGGCTGGGACTCATCCTGGGAATGGCAAGGGATGGTTCCATATGACTTGCTTCCCCATGTGATCAATCCGAAACGAGGTTATCTGGTGTCGGCCAATCACCGTACCATTCAATCCTTTTACGGTTTTCCTCTCGGGACCAATACCGGAGCCGCCGGCGATACGGACCGGGGTTTACGGATCAAGGAGAAGATCGCGGAACACTTACAGAATGAGCGCCTGTTTACTCCGGAAGACGTGCTGGGCATTCAGTACGATGGCGTCAACGTCGCCAAGCGTGAAGTGGTTCGGTTGGGTTTCCATCTACGGGACGTCCTTCGAGAAGAACTATCGCCCAAGGCAGCCCGCGCACTCGATCACCTGGAGCATTGGTATCGGGCTGGCGCGGATTCGAACACCCGCGTGCGCGGTACGGAGCTGGTCAATGCGATGCGTTTCACGTTTCGTCGCAACGTTTTTCCGCTCGCAGACATATATGGCGGGGGCGTGACCGGGTTGGCGCACTTTGCCCAGACGATCTCGAAGCGGTTTTTGAACAACTCGAACTCGAAGCCGGAGGTCACGGCCGAGGAAAAGCATTTCGTCAACCAGGTCTTGGCGACCGGTTGGAACCAGTGCGTGGCCAAGTACGGTCCGAACCCGGAGGCTTGGTTCAGCAAGGCAGCCGAAGCCAGACAGTCAGAGGTGCTCGGCTACTACACCAGCCTCGAGCACTTTCCTTCCCTGGACCCGCGATTCGATGTCACGGCGCCGAACCTTCGAGTTACCGACGGGGGAACAATCTGGTCCCAACGCGCCCAGTCTTACACTCAGTACGTGCCTCTTCATGATACGGATTCGGCAAAGTCTATCTTACCCATGGGATTGTCCGAGAGGCCCCGCAGCCCATATCGATTCAGCACCGTGGGCGGCTGGGCTACCGGAGAGCTTCATCCCGCCCCACTCTCCCGCGACAAGGTCGACGAAATCGCCGCCGGTTTGAAGCGTCTCTCAGATCAAGTGCGGCCGTCACTCAGCTCGCATCGCAGTAGAAAGGCAGGGGAGGAAATCGCCAGCGAGGACGAGGTGGAGGCTTTTCCCGGGGCAGGCCCACCTGACGATTCATTCCTGGACGGAGCCATTCGGGAAGTCTTCCGGATGACCGACCACAAAGAAGTGGACGCCAAGGTCGCGGAGATTGTGAAATATGTCTCCCTCAATCATGGCCTGTCACAGCAAGTGATCGGGACCTTCCAGCGAATCGTCTATCTCGATACGCATGGAACGAAATACGCCCGCCAGAAAATGGCTGGGGTGATCGCTAAGCTGGGCGGCCAGCTGCCTCCCAGACGACCCGAGCGATTCGTCCTGCGACAACAAAAGCGCATGGCCGAACGAACGCAGAATCAGTAGCATTGTGTTGCGGAAAGCGCTCGCCCCGAGGAGACGCGCCGGGTGGAGCTATTCTGTATCTGACCCCATCTGAGAGAGCTGAGAAATCCATGAAAAAACCCGCCAAAGAATGCTGTCCAGACCGACGCAGTTTCTTGAAGCAAATAAGCACCGCCTCGCTGGTTTCGATGCAGCCGGTCACAGCCGGAGGCGCGTCCCCCGTGGCAGCCGCTGCGGTGTCGCCGAAACCGGCCGACGCGGTGATCCCTTTCCCGCGAGTATTCCGGGGAGCGGAGCGATCCGTGCTGGGGTTTCCATTAGGAGGAGTGGGCACCGGCTCTATCTCGCTGGGAGGCCGGGGACAGCTGTTCGATTGGGAAATATTCAACGAACCAGAGAAGGGAGGGGCAATACCTCGCTACACGTTCCCTGCCATCCGAGCCCAGGCCAAGGGTCGCGAGCCGGTGACGCGCATTCTGGAAGCTCAGTTGATGCCTCCCCATGAGTATCAATCCGGCGATTGGTTCCGGGGCGCGGGACTTCCGAGACTGAAAGACAGCGTCTTTACCGGCGAATACCCCTTCGCCCGAATCGACTTCGTGGACGATGTCCTGCCGGTGCAGGTTCAGCTCGAGGCCTTCAACCCCCTGATCCCTCTCGACCCGGAGGCATCCAGCCTACCGCTGGCTGTCCTGCGCTACCGTGTCCGCAATCCAGGGCGGTCAGAGGCCCAAGTGTCCATCGCCTGGAACGTGGACAACCCGACCGAACGCGGCGGCCGGGTGAACGAGGAAAGAGAGACAGCGCAGCTCAGCGGATTATTCATGCACAACCCGGAATTGGACAAGCGGCAGAAAGGGCAAGGCGGCGATGAGCACCCTCAGCGCCAGGGTTCCTTTGCCCTGTGTGCCACCAAGGATTCGGGAGACATCACCTGGATCAAATCTTGGCCGGAGCAGGTCTGGACTCTACCAATCCGGACCTTCTGGACGGATCTATCCGAGGACGGCCACCTTGGACCGGCCAGCCGCTACGACACAGGTTTGAAGTACCAATCCAAACATGGATATCTCAAAGTTGGCTCCGTCTGCGCGTCGAAGGTGGTACCGGCAAACGGAGAGGAGACTTTCACCTTCTTGATGGCGTGGCACTTCCCCAACCGAACACCGGAGATCTGCGGCTGGGAGGCACCGGAAGGTGAAGAAAAGACTCTTATCGGAAATCATTACTGCGAGCGATTCCAGGACGCGTGGGATGCCGTGGACTACGCCGGAACCCACCTCGGGGAATTGGAGCAAGGCAGCCGCGAGTTTCTCGCGAGCATGAAGAACACGACCTTGCCTCCGCTCGTCCTGGAAGCAGCCATGAGCAACCTTTCCACCCTGAAGACTCAGACGGTTTTTCAAACCAAGGACGGACGCTTCCACGGCTTCGAAGGGTGCAAGGAGAAGGGCTGCTGCCCCGGTAGCTGCACGCATGTCTGGAATTATGAGTCGATGCTCCCCTACTTGTTCCCGACCTATTCGCGTTCGTTTCTGGAATCGTGGCTCGGCTATGGGACGGACGAACGAGGTCTGATGCATTTTCGCTACTACCTTCCGTTCGGCAAAGAGCGCTTCGGGTCCGCGGCAGCAGACGGGCAGATGGGTGTCTTGATGCGACTCTACATGGACTGGCGCTTGACGGGCGATATGGACTGGCTCCGGCGCATTTGGCCCAAGGCGAAGAAAGCGTTGGAATTCTCCTGGATTCCCGGAGGATGGGATGAGGATCGCGACGGCGTCATGGAAGGCTGCCAGCACAACACGTACGATGTACAGTTCTTCGGCCCCAACCCGCTGACGGGGATTCTCTATCTGGGGGCGCTGAGGGCCTGTGAAGAACTGGCCCGGGCGGTCGGCGACACCTCCGCTGCAGACGAGTATCGACGGCTCTTCCGCAGCGGGAGCTCCTGGATCGATGCCAACCTATTCAATGGAGAATACTACGTTCAGAAAATCCAGGGGCGGCCTCTGTCCAAGATAGCGGAAGGACTGATCGTCTTTGAGACCGACCCGAATTTGCCGGGCGCGACGGCTGTTCGAGACACGAACAATCCGATCAATCAAATGGGAGAAGGATGCTTGTCCGATCAGCTTTTCGGTCAAGAGTTGGCCCACGTGGCCGGCCTCGGCTATCTTCTCGATCGTCAAAAAATCCACAAAACATTGGACTCGGTCGATCGCTACAACTTCAAGCGAGACCTGAGCGAGGAAGAGGGATGGCTGCACGCGTGGGCTTTGAACGACGAATCGGCGGTTATCTTGCTCGACTACACGGCGCGTCAACCCCCCGATCAACCGTTACTCGTCCAGAAGGCAATCTTGACCGGAATAGAGTACATGATCGCCACTCACATGTTCTACGAGGGGAAAAACGAGAAGGGCCTGGAACTGGTCCAGGCAGTTCGCCAACGCCACGACGGCATCCGACGAAACCCATGGAGCGAAACCGAGTGCGGGTTTCATTACTCGAGGGCTCTGGCCTCCTGGTCCTGCATTCACGCGCTGTGCGGCTTCAACTATCACAGGGCCAACGCGGCAGTCACGATCACGCCACGGCTTCCCGGCCACGCCATGGTCGGTTTCTGGTGTGTGCCAACCGGATGGGGGAACTTCTCTCACACGGTGTCCGGCAAAACCGCTACCGTCGAACTGTGGTCCAGGCGTGGAACGATCGGGTGTCAGACCCTCGAGCTCGGCGCCTTGAAGCAAGCGTACAGTTCGGTTCTGGCGCGCCTCGGAAGCCAGAACGTTGCGGCAGAGTTGGTGATGGACGAGGCGGGAGCTCGAGTGAAGCTGGAACGATTCGTTGAAGTGGATGGCGACCAGAGCCTTCTGGTTCGACTGTCCTAGGCTGCGAGATCATGCCATAGAGAACGCCAACCTTGGCCATACCAGGTCCTCCGATCGCTGCTAAAAACGCCGAGTGGGTTGCTCTGGATAGTAGGGTGTTCAAGAGAAAAAAGGCAATCGAAATCGAAAAGCCGCGATCCGGAACGCCGTTGCGCCACCGCACCCCGAAGCACAGAAGCACTCCTGCCGGAAAAACAGCTGAGCAAATTCAGGCCAAAGAACGGATTTCCTGATATAGAATAACTCGATCATAGCGTACGGTCTAGTCATCCATCGGAACCACCTGTTGGGCACAACGCTCGAGGAGGTGCCCGGGAGAGGATTTGTCTCGCCCAAAACCGAGAACAAGCCAAGGAGCCAAAGGGAGTGAAAAACAAAAAGCACGACAAACCGTCTGATTTTAGCCGCCGCGATTTTGTAAGAGTTGCCGGATTGGGCGCGGGAGCCGCTTCCATTCCCGGTGTCGTCCAGCCTGAAGATCTGGCTCGGTCCGGAGCCCCGACGAAGAAGGAGACGGAGAAACCGACCAGGAACGAGCCCGCCACGAAGGATCAGATCCCCTACTCGGAAGACCAACTCTTCCGTCGTGGCCCCCAACTCTCGTACTCGGGGCGGAACCTCGACGAGATCGCGTTCCCGCTCGGTGGTGTCGGGACCGGCTCGATCACACTCGGCGGATGGGGACAACTCCGGGACTGGGAGATCATGAATCGGCCGGCCAAGGGCTTCGTAAGCCCTCGGTCCTTCTTCATGCTCAAGACACGTCTCGCCGGCAGTCCCCCGGTTACCAAAGTCCTCCAAGGTCCGGTCCAGGGAGGGTATGTCGGAGCGGGACACTCGGCCACCCGCTCGTTCTACAAGGACGATCTCGGTCATGGGCTGCCACATTTTACCGGCTGCAAGTTCACGGGTCACTTCCCCTTTGCCACCGTCTCGCTCGAGGACCCGGATGTGCCCCTGCAGGTAACGCTCGATGCTTTCAATCCTTTCGTTCCGCTGACCGACAAGGACCGCTGCATCCCGGTTGCCATCCTCTCCTACACCTTTGAAAACGTGAGTGACCAGCCGGTCCAGGCAACCGTCTATGGAAACGTGACCAATATCGTCGGCTCAGAAGAAAAAGAAGACCGGATCAACCGGATCCAACAGGAGAAAGGGATAACCGGGCTTTATCTGACCACTCAGAAGCCGGATCCGAAGTCCCCGCGTCACGGGTCGATGGTATTGGCGACCACGTGTCCGCGTGCCTCCGTTTGGCCCCGGTGGAAGCAGAATCTACACCTGCTCGAGTTCTGGAAGGCGACGGCGCTCTCGGATGATTTTCCCGCGGGCCAGGAAGGGGAGTCGAATACAGGCACAATCGCCGCCGACTTCACCGTCGATGCCAACGGAAAAGCAACCGTCACCTTTTTTCTGGCATGGTACTTCCCCACGTTCGAACGCTACTGGGAAATCACTACGGAAGATCAGCTGAGACAGGGGCACAAGCTCATCGGCGGAGAGAGCGAGGAAAAGGCTACCTGGAAAAATTACTACGCGACCCTCTGGGACGATGCCTGGGACGTGGTCCGCTATACGGCGTCCAACCTGAGTCGGCTCGAAAAGGAGACGACCCTTTTTCATGACACGTTGTTTGAGTCGACGCTTCCGGTTCACGTTTTGGATGCCGTCAGCTCCCAGCTGTCGACACTCAACACCACCACGTGTCTCCGGCTCGAAGATGGAACATTCTACGGCTTTGAAGGGAGCTCGGACACGGCCGGCTGCTGCATCGGATCCTGTTCGCACGTCTGGTACTACGCGCAGGCGGTCGCGTATCTATTTCCGGATTTGCAGCGTTCGATGACCGACGCCCATTTTGCCAACTCCTTCCATGATGATGGAATGATGACCTTTCGGATGCCCCTCCCACTGGGCCGCAAGTTTGACAACTCCTACCATCCCGCAGCCGACGGCCAGTTGGGCCTTATCTTGCAGGTATACCGAGACTGGCTCATTTCGGGCAACGACGACTGGCTCCGGCGCGTGTGGCCGAAAACAAAGAAGGCTCTGGAGTTCTCGTGGAAATACTGGGATGCGGATAGAGACGGCGTCATGGAGGGAATGAAGCACAACACCTACAACTTCCAGTTCCACGGTCCGGAGACCATGAGCGGCAGCCTCTATCTCACGGCTCTGCGCGCCTCGGCCGAGATCGCCGACTATATGGGCGAGCCTGACAAGGCCTCGGAATACCGGCAGCTTGCCGAACGCGGATCCAAATGGACCGACGCCAATCTGTTCAACGGCGAGTATTACGAACAGTTGGTCAATCTCAACGCGCGTGACGCTTGGCCTGAGAGCTTCCGTGAGATGTCGCTGATGCATGGAAACGATGAAAGATTCACGGACTGGCCCAAATGGCAACTCGGCAAGGGGTGCCTCATCGATCACATGATTGGACAGTGGTACGCCCGCATGCTGGATCTGGGCAACCTGTATCAGGAGGACAATCTCAAGAAGGCCGTGTACTCGATCTTCAAGTACAACTGGAAACCGAGCCTCCAGGATCATCCGACCTTCCTTCGTACCTTCGCGCTCAACGACGAAGCTGGTTTGGTCATGTGCACCTGGCCGAGAGGCGAACGCCCTGGGAACGGGGTCTATATCGGCGGACCGGATGAAGTCATGACTGGGTTCGAATACATGGTCGCCACCCATTTGGTTTACGAGGGAATGATCAAGGAGGGTTTGGCCGTGGTCATGGGAATTCGAAACCGCTATCGGGGTGATCGCCGCAACCCCTGGGACGAGTACGAGTGCGGGCATCATTATAGTCGCGCCATGGACAGCTACGCGCTCGTGACGGGTCTATCGGGCTTCAAATACCGTGCAGCTGAAAAGACGATCGGGTTTTCACCAAAGATGTTCCGGAACGATTTTCGCTGCTTTTTTTCCGTCGCCTCCGGCTGGGGACTCTACTCCCAGACCTTCCACGACGACAAGGCTGAGCATAACCTTGAAGTGAGGTACGGTTCCGTCGACGTCGACCGGTTCGAATTGCCCGCCGCGAATGCCGAGCGCGTTGGTTTGGATGTCCGGCTCGACGGTCACCAAGTCCCCTTCGAAACCAGCTCGACAGAAGACACGGTCGCGATCGTCTGAAGGGAGTCAAGGTTGAGCACGGCCACCAGTTCCAGGACGTAATCCGGAGGGCGTAACCGCCACCGCGATCTCAATCGGCAATTCCCTGCCCTCGGGCCCTCCAATTGGAATGATGATGGGAGGCGTGAACTTCGAAAAGGCGTCGACGTCGACCGGTTCGAATTGCCCGCCGCGAATGCCGAGCGCGTTGGTTTGGATGTCCGGCTCGACGGTCACCAAGTCCCCTTCGAAACCAGCTCGACAGAAGACACGGTCGCGATCGTGATGAAGGGAGTCAAGGTCCGGCGTCGAGCACGGCCACCAGTTGAGGGTCGTAATCCGGAGGGCGTAACCGCCACCGCGATCTCAATCGGCAATTCCCTGCCCTCGGGCCCTCCAATTGGAATGATGATGGGAGGCGTGAACTTCGAAAACCTCTTTCACCCCCTCAGCGATGAAACTTTCGCCACCCTGGCCGAGGCCCAGAAAGCCGGGGCTGCAACGATCAACTACGGGGTCTTCTTCAATGCAATACTCGACTTTCTCATCGTCGCCTTCGTCATCTTCCTGGTCATCCAGCAGATGAACAAGCTGAAGCGCAAAGAGGAAGCACCACCTCCGGCCCCAACAACCAAGGACTGTCCTCAGTGCCTGTCTGCGATTCCAATCAAAGCATCCCGTTGTGCGCATTGCACGGCGCCATTGGAAGCATGACGGGAAGCATGTGAGAAGCGGGACGTTAGGGTAGTGCACTCCGGGGCACGGGGATTCCGTGCCCCTCGTTTCATCGCGCAGTATTCGGCTGGCATGGGTTTGCCCACCCACGGCCTCCGGAGGAAAACGTTTGTCACGTCACGGGCGTCACGCAGTCAAGATTGAAACTGTCCTGCACGGACGACTCACAACGATAGGGCTGAGCTAGGGGAAAAATGAAGGATTTCGAGAAGTTGGGAGCTTTTTACCTGGGTCGCGCCTTTGATCCGGCAGTGGGAAAGAGGACCGAGGAATTGTTGCTCTATGATTCCAAGGACCTGACCACTCATGCACTTTGTGTGGGCATGACGGGCAGCGGCAAAACGGGACTGTGCCTTTCCCTACTGGAGGAAGCGGGCATCGATGGAGTGCCGGCGCTTGCCATCGACCCCAAGGGAGACCTCGGCTCTCTTTTTTTGACCTTTCCCGGTCTGAAACCCGCAGACTTCCAACCATGGATCAATCCGGAGGAAGCGGCACGCAAAGGAATGACTCCAGAAGAGTTCGCCCGCCAAACGGCGCGGACCTGGAGTGGAGGATTGGCCGACTGGGGGCAAGACGGAAGCCGGATTGCACGTTTCCGGGAATCGTGTGAGCTCGCCATCTACACTCCCGGAAGCCGCTCCGGTCGTCCGTTGCGGGTGCTCCGCTCTCTCGCAGCTCCCAAGGAGGCGCTACAAAACGATCCCGATTCGCTGCAAGATCGCATTCAGGGATCGGTATCCGGCATTCTCTCGCTGCTCGGGATCGATGCGGATCCGATTCGAAGCCGCGAGCATATCTTGCTCTCCAATCTGATCGATCATGCCTGGCGTCAGGGTCGAGACTACGAGATCGTCCGCCTCATCGGAGACATTCAGTCGCCTCCCTTCAAAAAGCTCGGCGTCATTGATCTGGAGTCGTTCTTCCCCGCAAAGGAACGATTCGAGCTGTCCATGTCTCTGAATAATCTATTGGCGTCCCCGGGGTTCAGCGCCTGGGTAGAGGGAGAACCCCTCGATATTGGGAGCCTACTCTATACCGAACAAGGGAAACCGAAGCTGAGTATCTTGTCGATCAGCCACCTCTCGGACCAGGAACGCATGTTTTTCGTCACTTTGCTGCTGAACGAAGTCGTCGCGTGGATGCGGAGCCAGCCGGGTACCTCGAGTCTGCGCGCCCTTCTGTACATGGACGAAGTCTTCGGCTACTTCCCTCCCACTGCGAATCCGCCGTCGAAGCGACCCATGTTGACACTCCTGAAGCAGGCACGCGCGCACGGCCTCGGTGTCATGCTGGCAACACAAAACCCGGTCGATCTCGACTACAAGGGACTCTCCAATATGGGGACCTGGTTTCTCGGACGCCTGCAAACCGAAGCGTGACAAGGCGCGGGTGCTGGATGGGCTGGAAGGCGCGGCCGCCCACACCGCGGAAGGGTTTGATCGGGAGACCATGGACCGACTCCTTTCCGGCCTCGATAGCCGTGTCTTTCTACTCAATAACGTCCACGAAGACAGACCGGTTTTGTTTCACACGCGGTGGGCGATGTCTTACCTCCGAGGCCCGCTGACTCGCGCGCAGATTCGGCTGCTGGCCGAGCAAGGCCGTCCAGAGGGCAAGCCGAATCCCGAGGAGTCGTCGACAACAGCAGAATCAGCCGAGCAGCAGGGCCAAGCGGCCGAGCCGCGGCGCCAACTACCGCCCGACATCAACGAATTGTTCCTGGATCCAGCGGTACCGATCCCGAATGACGCCCGGGTCCTCTACCGGCCCCGACTCCTCGGCGTGGCGGAGCTACACTATTCCGCAAGCCGCCCCGACATCGATTTGTGGAAAAAGCTCCAGCTGGCGGTTCCGCTGACCGATCCGGCCAAGAGCTCCATTTGGGACTCTGCCGAGAGACTACCGGCCGATCCACTCTTTACCGACGAGCCAGATCCGGCGGCTCACTTCGCAGACCTTCCGTCCGAGGCGGCGCGGCCGAAGAACTATGTCCTTTGGAGCAAGAAACTCAAGACGAGTCTCTATCGAGACTATCCACTCAAGTTCTCGCACAGCAGTAAGCTGAAGCTCTACTCCAAGCCGGATCAAACCGAGGCGGAGTTTCAGACGGAGCTTCGGCAGCATCTACGCGAAGAGCGCGACTTGCAAATAGAGAAACTGCGTAAAAAATACGCGCCCAAGCTGGCAAGACTGGAGGGGAAAATTCGCACCGCCGCGGAGCGCGTGGATCGAGAAGAGAGTCAAAAGAAACAGCAGCAACTCCAGACCGCCATATCGCTCGGCGCGACGGTTCTGGGAGCGTTGTTTGGTCGGAAGACCGCCAGCCTGGGCAACGTGGGTCGAGCCGCCACGACGATGCGCGGTGCCGGACGTATCTCTCGAGAAAAGGGCGACATGGCCCGTGCAGCGGTAAGAGTCGAGGAGTTCCGCACTCAGCTCGGCGAGCTCGAACACGAGTTTGAAGAGGCACGAGAGGCGCTAGCCGACCAGTTCACTGTCGACCAACTCGAGCTACGGGAAGTGCTGGTCCGCCCGCGCAAGAGCGACATCCAGGTAAACAGAGTGGCGCTGCTGTGGGTTCCCTGGCTGGTGCGCGCCAATGGCACCCAGGATCCTGCATTTTGAGCTGGGTGGCTTCTGTTGCCGGCATCTCGGACTCATCCTTTGAGGACTGCAAGAGGCTGGGGTTCTTTCGTGCGTATCATGCTTTGTCGAAGGTGAACCCAACATTGGCATCCGTGGTGATCGCGGAAGCCGAGCCCACGATCGCGGGGTCCGGTTTGCCTACAAGCTTCGGATTTTTTCCCTCGTATGGCAGACTGCGAAGCACAAACAGGATCGCGTTGATACGCGCCCTTTTCTTGTCATCTGATCGAACAACCGTCCACGGTGCATGCTTCGTGTGGGTCAAGAAGAACATTCGATCTCTCGCCACCGTGTAGTCGTCCCACCTCTTGATGGAAGCAATATCCGTCGGGCTCAGCTTCCAGTGCTTCAACGGATCTGTTCGACGGGACTCGAACCGTCGGGCCTGTTCTTGCTGATCGATGGCGAACCAGAGCTTGAAAAAATAGATTCCGTCGTCAACCAGGTTCCTCTCCACCTCAGGCACCTGCTTGATGAACTCGACGTATTGTGAGGGAGTGCAGTAGCCCATCACCGGTTCCACCCCGGCTCGGTTGTACCAGGAGCGATCGAAGAACACGATCTCGCCGGCAGTCGGAAAGTGCCCGAGGTAGCGCTGAAAATACCACTGTCCCTTCTCCGTGTCGTTCGGCTTGGGCAATGCGATGACTCTTGCACCTCGTGGATTCAGGTGCTCGGTAAATCGCTTGATCGTCCCGCCCTTCCCCGCGGCGTCTCTTCCCTCGAAGACGATCACCACGCGCTCTCCCCGCTCCTTTACCCAGCGCTGCAGCTTCAGCAGCTCGATCTGCAGTCCGACCAACTTCTTCTCATACTCTTTGCGTTTGAGCTTCTGCTCATACGGATACGCCGTATCCTCGAAATGGACTTCGGACTGAGAAGGTTTGCCGACGTCCTTCAAAGATCGATTCTTTGTTTTCTTTTTCATAGACACTCGGACATTTCCTCCACCTCGGTAGACACGAAAGATAGAAAAACAATACGGGCTATCCCGAGCCAAGTCAAAACGAGATTCTCGAACACTAGGAGTCGGACGCAAGACTGCCGTCTCCTGCCTGCTTCGAGGTCGCTCGAAGCGACCCTTTGGCTATCCGATGAAGGTCGATTTCGCCATCCGCCCCTTGACAGGGGAATCGTCTCCGTAGATCTTTGCATCCATAAACTGAAAGCCTTTTACCAACTGAAAGAGGTGGGCCATGAAAAGCAGCAAGCCAATCGAACGAAGGCTGAAGCGAGTCGACCATAAAAGAGCCGTGCTGCTCCTCACCATGGTGTTTGCCGCCTCCTGGGCCGCCGCCGCTACTCCACCCAACATCATAATCATCTTCGCCGACGACTTGGGGTATGGGGACCTCGGCTGTTACGGGCACCCGACTATCCGGACACCCAACCTCGACCGCATGGCCGTGGAGGGACAGAAGTGGACGAGTTTCTACTCCGCCGCCGGCTTGTGTACGGCAAGCCGGGCTGCGCTGATGACGGGACGCCACGCGGTCCGCAGCGGCATGATCAGCGATCGGGCCTGGGTGCTCTATGCCAATGCCGCGGGTGGCCTGCCCGACAGCGAGGTGACTCTTGCCCGGCTCTTACAAGATCAAGGATATGCGACAGGGTTTCTCGGCAAGTGGCACCTTGGCCATCTTCCGCGGTATTTGCCCACTCGGCGGGGATTCGACTATTTCTACGGAACTCCATACAGCAACGACGAGAAGATCAGCGACAAGTGGCGGCACCTATTCGCCGGCAAACGAGGATGGGAAGCACCCGCGTTCTACGATTCCAGGAGCGAGTACTGGGACATACCACTCATGCACAACGAGAAGATCCTCGAACGGCCCGTCGATCAGACCAGGTTCACGCAGCGCTACACGGACAGGGCGATCGAGTTCATCGAAAAGAACAAGACCCAGCCCTTTTTTCTGTTCTTCGCTCACAACATGCCACACGTGCCTTTGTTTGCTTCTGATCGATTTCGCGGTAAGAGCCTTGCTGGACCTTACGGAGACGCCGTCGAGGAAATCGATTGGGGCGTGGGAAAAATCTTGGAGACGCTGCGGCGGCTCGAGCTGGAAAACAATACGCTGGTGGTCTTCACCTCCGACAACGGGCCGTGGCGCATTTTTCGCGAGCATGGAGGATCGGCCGGACTGCTGCGCGACGAAAAGGGTGCTACCTGGGAGGGAGGCTTGAGAGTGCCAGCGGTCTTCTGGTGGCCACAGCATCTCAAGCCGGGCGTTGTCACGGATGTTGGATCGACACTCGATCTATTCACCACCGTGTGCACGTTGGCTGGTGCCCCTATACCCAGCGACCGCATCATCGACGGCCTCGACCTTACCCCAGCTTTGCACGGCGGAAAGAGCCCGCGCGATACCATGTTCTATTATCGTGGGACCAAGGCGTATGCCGTACGAAAAGGGCCATTCAAGGCCCACTTTTTCACCAAACCCGCCTGGGGGAGCGATCTCAAGGAAACCAAGCATGAGCCACCGTTGCTCTATCACTTGGGGCATGATCCCGCAGAGCGCTTCGACGTCGCCGGCAACCATCCCGAAGTGATCGAGGAAATACGCCGGATTGCCCGCGCACACCGGAAAACCATAGTCCCGGTCGAGGACCAATTGGTCAAGCGGCTTCCGGACTAACCGAGGAAAAGGCGTCTTCCATCGTCGCGACACTCACTCCCGGACGGGACTGGTGGCAAAATCTTTGTCGAGCAGATCCAGCAGTTCCCGAAGCATACGCGTGGTCGGACTCATCAGCGGCAGCTTCGACAACCGAATCAGAGGAATTACGATCTTGAGCCCGAGCTCGAGCAGCTTTTCCGTCCGCTCCTGGTTGCGGGAATGATCGTGGACCCAGTAAAAGATGATGCCCATCTGAAAAATCCAGAAGAGACGCGGCAAGTATGGCCTCAATGATCTCTGGACCTTGATATCGCTCCCGTCCAGGGCTCTCTCGACCACCAGGATCGACCTGTTGCGGATCTCGGAGGTCTCCGGACTGAACGGGGAAAGCTTCTTGCGCGGGTCGGCGGCGTTGCGGGCCAAGACGGTGACCAGCTTCCGATACGGGGCCAGTTGTCCCAGCTTGAAAACCACGATGTCGGCAAACCGCTCTTCAAACCGCGTTGTCCGAGCACGCGTCTGTTCGTTTCTTTCTTCGGCTTCTTCCTGGGTGCGAGCATAGAAGGCAAGAACCAGCTCGTCTTTGGTCCGGAAATAGTAGTAGGCTCCTCCAAGTGCGAGCCCCGCTTCCTCGGCGATATCCCGCATCGATGTCTCGTCAAACCCCTTCTTCTTGAAGAGACGAAGAGAGGTGGTGAGTATCTTCTCCCTGGTATGACGGGACCTCTCCTGGGGGCGACGTTTCGTTCTCATCTCGTTCTCCTAACCGTGTCTTTCCATCAGCAACGGACAACCCGCCGAGGACTCTCGGACGAGGCAACCCGCGATAATCTTCCGCGCGTCCGCAACCGAGAGAGCGCAACAACATCGACAAAGTGCATGGCGCCGAGGATCAGCAAGGCCCAAACGAACCTTGCACTGAGTGTTGTAATCGCGTGAGCTGGATCCATAAAGTACGATCAACGAATCGATTCGTCCGGCAGCTCCTTTTTGATCCCCTGATCCAGGGGCATAGCATCAGCGGCGAGACCGGTAGAGTTCATGAGTCGCTCAAGTTCAGCTTTGAGCTCCTCGATCAGGCTGGTATGCTGCGGGTCGTCCATGAGGTTGTGGCGCTCCTCAGGATCATTTTTCATGTCATAAAGTTCGGCCCGGTGACGATCCAGCCCGCCGTCTCCGTGTGGATAGTGGACGTACTTCCAGTCGTCGGTTCGAACTCCGCGCACGTTGGGCGTGTAGGGAAACTGCTTCTCATAATTGTACTCGTAAAACCAGGACGTTCGCCACCCTGCGTCTGCACCCTGCGCCAGCGACATCCAGGACCTGCCATGGATGTCTTTCAGCGGAGCCGCACCGCACAGGTCCAGAATGCTAGGAGCGATATCCACCGTGAGAACCATGGCTTCTATCTCCCGGGGATGAGGAAACGCTTTGGGGTAGCGGACAATGAGAGGGATGCGAATACTCGGCTCGTGCATCGTGCGCTTGTCCACCATGCCGTGCTCTCCACCGAGCAGACCATTGTCTCCCATGAAGACGATCAGGGTATCGTCGAGCTGGCCCAGAGAGCTCAGGGTCTGATAGAGCTGGCCCACGCTGTCGTCCACCGACAGAATCGTTCCCCAATAGGCGCGCGTCATGGCGGCAAAGTCCTTGACCGCCTCTGGACTGGAATCGGGAAATTCCTTGCGCCAGTCAAACAGCGGGCCGTAGATTCCGTGCCAGGTGTGGAGCCGCTGCTCGATCCATGCCGGCTTGGTGTCGAGCCGAAAGGCCGTGTCGGGATAGTCGATCCGGACGTCATCGAAAGCATGCTCGTACTTTTCCTCCGGAATATAGAAACTGTGCGGAGCTTTGTGGCCCAGCATGAGCAAGAAAGGCTTCTGGCGCGGCCGCTTCAGCCACTCCTCGGCCATCGCGGTCACGACGCGGGCATAGTAGCCGGGCTTGACCTGGCGTCTTCCATCGACATTGAATTCGGTATCGTAGTATTTTCCCTGTCCCTTGTGCGTGACAAAGTAATCGAATCCCGGGCGCTTCTCGTCGCTTTCTTCGCCCATATGCCATTTTCCGATGTAGGCCGTTTCGTAGCCTGCGGCCTGAAGCGCGAGCGGAAAGCTGGGCAAATTCGCCGGATAGTCTGTGAAGTTATCGACGACTCGATGACTGTGGGCGTAGAGCCCGCTCAGTATCGAAGCACGGCTCGGAGAACAAAGCGATGTGGTACAAAAGGCGTTCTTGAAGTGAACGCCTTCCGTGGCTAGCCGGTCGATGCTCGGGGTCGCAAGATGGGGATGCCCGGCGGCAGATAAACTGTCCCAGCGCAGATCGTCACACAGAATCAACAGGACATTCGGGCGCTTCGTCCCCTTCGATGGAGAACAGGATATGGCATGGACGGCGACCAGACAAAGGAGCCACACGAGGCGTTGACGACAGTAATCTTTCATTGTGTCCCGAGAATACTCGACAATTCCTACAAATACTACCTATCGTGAGAGCCGACCGGGGCCTTCTTTTTGTTATCATAGAAGGTGGCTGTGTAGAACGAGTGTGCATCCATGACGGATCAAACCAAAAGCATCCTGAACTGCCCCGAGGACGAACCCGCGGAGGGCAATTACTTTGTTTCCGCGTACCCGCCTTTTTCGTGCTGGAACAAGGAGACGGGGAAGGAAATTGAGGCTTGGATCCACGCCGGGGCCCCTCGACCACGGGATGTACCGTTCGGGTTATACATTCACATTCCCTTCTGCACTGTTCGCTGCCAGTACTGTTATTACCTCTCATATGCAAACCCGGCTTCGGAGGGAATCGATTCCTATCTTAGCGCCCTGACCCGAGAGCTCGAGATGTACGGTGAACTGGATGCGTTGCGCGATCAGCGGCTGGACTTCGTTTACTTTGGAGGTGGAACGCCGTCGATCCTGAGCGAAGAGCAGTTCCATGATCTTGTTGTACGGCTCCAGGCCGTTCTTCCCTGGGACGGCGTACACGAAGTCACATTCGAGTGCGCCCCCAGCACCCTGACCGAAACCAAGCTCCGGTCGCTTCATGAGCACGGCGTCACCCGAATCAGCATGGGCGTGCAACAACTCAACGACGTGGTCTTGCAAAAGAATGGGAGGACCCATCTCGTCCGTGACGTGGTTCGTGTCGTACGAGCTCATTCAGAAAACCGGATTCGACGTCGTCAACCTGGACTTGATCGTTGGCTTGGTTGGAGAGACCGAAGCCTCATTCATGGAAAGCCTCGACCGAACCATCAACCTGCGCCCCGATAGTGTGACGATCTATCAGCTAGAAATGCCACTGAATACTCCTCTTTTCCGTTCCTTCCGCAAAGGAAAAGTGGGCGATGCGCTTGCCGATTGGACCACGAAACGCGCGCGGCTGGCCAAGGGTTTCAAGAGGTTGGAAAAAGCCGACTTCCGATTGAGAAGCGCTTACACGGCCGCGCGGACTGCACAGGGGGAACGCTTCGTCTACCAGGACGCGCAGTACCGCGGAGCGGACCTCCTGGGAATCGGGACTTCATCTTTTTCGTACCTGGGAGGCAACCACTACCAGAACGTCAGTTCACTCGAAGTCTACCTGGGAAAACTCTCACAGGGTCGCCTCCCGGTGAGTCGCGGCTTCCGCCTGTCGAAGGAAGAACGGCTCGTCCGCGAATTCGTATTGCAACTCAAGCTGGACAGGCTCGACCGCGCTCAATTCCATAGACGATTTCAGGTAGACGTATTCGACCGCTTCGCCGCGCCCTTGGAGCGATGCGTGGAGCAGGGATGGATGCAAGTGGACGGCGATACGTTTCTTCTGACACGGGATGGTCTCCTGCAAGTCGATCGCCTCATTCCCACTTTCTACCTACCCGAACACCAAGGGATTCGGTGCTCATAGGCGCCGGCCCGCGGCCGACGCGCTTTCAGCTGACCGCTGATAGCTGACAGCTCATTGTTGAACTAGATCGAATCCCCACATACAATCGGCGCAACGCGCCATGTCGTCACATCAACTTGCTTCACCGAGATCAGGAGGAGCTGGATTCGTGGAAAACTATCAATCGCACCTGCTGAACCCACAAGGCCGACTTTCTTCGCTGGATGTCTTCCGGGGCCTGACCATGTTTCTCCTCGTGCTGGACGGCACCCGGCTTTATCGCCTGGTTCTGAATTCCGACCTGAAGGCCACACTGGGCCCATTGTTCACTCAGCTGACCCATCACCCCTGGAACGGGCTTCACTTCTGGGACCTGGTCCAACCCTTTTTCATGTTCATCGTCGGGGTGGCGATGCCTTTTTCATTTGCCAGGCGCTGGGGTCGTGGGGATGACTTCGCCGTGGCATTCCGGCACGCGGCCACGCGATCGTTGATCCTCCTCGGACTGGGCATCACTGTTTATATCGTTCAAGCAGGCCGTCCGGTATTCGAACTCTGGAACGTCCTCGCTCAGCTTTCCGTCACCTACCTCATCGCATTTGTGATGATGCGCCGGAGCACCCGCACACAGATTCTAGTCAGCTTCAGCATGATTGCCATCACCGAGCTGGCCTATCGGCTGTGGTGGGTTCCCGGATACGATCAGCCGTTTGCACCGACAGACCAGAACTTTGGCTCCTGGGTCGACATGCTGCTCATGGGCAAGGTATCGAAAGGCCACTGGGTGGCCGTCAATGCCATCCCGACAACAGCCCACACGATGTGGGGCGTGCTGGCTGGATTCGTGCTGATGAGTCAAAGGGAGCCGATGAAGAAGATCAAAATCCTTGCGACCGCCGGCCTGATCGGGGTGGTCATCGGCTACGGACTAGATCCGATTACGCCGATCATCAAACGGATCTGCACGAGCTCCTTCGTGATTGTCAGCGGCGGCTGGTGCTTTCTTGCTCTGGCGCTCTGCTTCTGGCTCGTCGACGTAAAGGGATACCGGAAGTGGACGCACATTGCGGTTATCTTTGGCATGAATCCTTTGTTCATCTATCTGTTTTCTCTCCTCGGCGGAGCGAAGTGGTTGAAGACCATTGTCGAGCCCTTCACCACAGGCTTCCTTGCAGGAAGCGAGACATCCGTTGCTATCGTTACCGCAATCCTCGTCTTCTCGATGGAGTGCTACCTCGTTCACTTCATGTATCGGCGAAAGGTATTTATAAGGATCTGAGAAGAGCTGTCAGCTTTCAGCTACCAGCCCCGGCCATGCGACGAGGTTGCTCGACCGATGTGGTACTCTTCTTTGTGCATTCACGTTTTGCGACAGACTAGAAGATGCATGCTGAGTGCTAGGAACTGAAGGTTACTAGCTGAACGCTGAACGCTGAAAGCTGAAAGCTATTTAAGATACCCTGTGTCGAGACGATCGTATCCCCAATTCGGCTCCTGTGGGGGATATGTCCGGGGCACGGTACGGGCTGTTTCGAGATAATCCTCGATCTTCTGCATTACGTCTGGATGCTGCTCGGCGACGTTGTTTTTCTCTCCCACATCCTCGGCCAGATCGTAGAGCTCCAACGGGGCATCCGTCTTCGAACGGACGGCCTTCCACTTCCCTGTACGGACGGCCTGGCTGCGCAGCGGGATATCTCCGCCGGTAGTGCCAGGAACCACCTCCCAGTACAAGAACCGCTCTGACGGCCCCCCACCCTCACCCAGGAGTCGGGAAGCCACGGAAATTCCGTCGATATTCCCCGGAGCCCCGGCCCCGGCCAATTCCGCCAGGGTCGGCATTACGTCCCACGCCGCCCAGATGAGATCATCCGTGGCGCCGGCCACGACCCGTCCAGGCCACCGCACGATCATTGGAACCCGAATGCCCCCTTCGTACAGGAGTCCTTTGCCGCCACGAAGTGGTCCGTTGGCGACGAAGAAGTTTTCCCTGTCCAACAAGTACCCTCCGTTGTCACTCGTGAAGAAAACAACGGTATCGTCGTCGATACCAAGCTCCTGGAGCAAAGCGAAGAGGCGACCAACATCCCGGTCCATGCGACTGATCATCGCCGCCAGTACCGCCCGTGGCGTGGGCTGCGATGCGTAGTGCTCGGCGACGTAGGGATAAGGCTCAGGGAACTTTCCCTGGTATTCGGCCAGAGAATCCTCTGGAACCAGCAACTCGAAGTGCGGAATCGTTATGGGAAGATACAAGAAAAACGGTTGATCCTTGTCGCCCTTGTTACGGTGGCCGCGAACGAACTGCAACGCTCGATCCACGATCAAATCGTGGGAGTAGCTCGCGTGTTGCTCCCCTTCATTTTCCGGGAGCATGTGCTTTTCTTCATTCTGCCAGAGGAAGAATGGGTAAAAGAAATGGGCATGCACCTGGTGGAGATATCCAAAGAACTCGTCGAACCCCTGCTTGGTGGGAATCCCGTCAGTCCCGGCGTCTCCCAACCCCCACTTTCCGAAAATTCCCGTGGCGTATCCGGCTTCCCTGAGAGTCTCCGCCACTGTGATGTCGCCCGGCAAGAGCGCGGATCCGCCTCCATTGATCCGCACCGAGGTGTGCCCGGTATGTTGCCCGGTCATGAGAACACTCCTGGAGGGGGCACAGACGCAATGTCCCGCGTAGTATTGTGTAAACTGGGTTCCTTCGGCTGCCATTTGATCGAGACTCGGAGTCTGGATCCGCTCCTGCCCGTAACAACCCAGGTGGCCGTAACCCAGGTCGTCGACCATGATGAAGACAATGTTGGGCTGCCGTTGCGTTTCAGCTTCATCCGGAATCGGCCGGGTGCAGGCCGAAAAAAACAAAACGGTACTCCAAAAAAGAGTTGTCGCCTTCATATTCCCCTTCCTGTATGTGGCATGAGCCGTAGGCCGACTCATTCACATTCCCAAGGTGTGACACAAGCCACAGTCGTTGGACACCTCTTGTCTCTTGTGGCAGTTCATGCACATGATCATGCTCGTGGAGATTTCCTTGGCGAGAACCTCGCGCTCGGCCACCGGTCCGTGACAGGCTGCGCATTGCACCTCGCCTTTGAAGTGACTGCGGTGGCTGAAGAAAACGAAATCGGGCACCCGATAGACCCGGACCCATTTTAGCGGCTCGCCGCTGCGATGGATGCGAGCGAGCTCTTTGACGCCGCGACTATCGGTCCGTACGGTTTCATGGCAAGACATGCAGTTATCGACATCCGGCAGACCTGCGCGCTCCTTTGTCCTCGCCTGAGGGTGGCAGAAGAGACAGGTCGCCCCGTATGCGACATGGCGCTTATGGCTGAATGGAACGGGTTGCGGGCCGACTTGCTTGGGAAGAACCTCCTCCTTGCCCTTGTACCCCGTCCATTGCTGAGCCGGTAGCCAGGGACCGGACAAGGCAAGAACAAAGCAAAAACGGAATAAAGCACCGGGGATTGCAGCAATCATGGGAGCGCGAATACCACGAGCTTGGTGCTGAATTTCTTGTCGTACTTGTTGCCGCCTCCCGCCGCGATGGCGACGAACTGTTTCCGGGTTCTCTTTCCCTGGTACGTCATCGGGGTGGCCAGACCGCTGGCTGGCAGCCGTGCCATCCAAAGCTCCTTCCCGGTATCCTTATCGAAGGCACGGAACTTCCGATCGTTGGTTGCCCCGATGAAGACAAGGCCACCGGCCGTAACAATTGGTCCTCCGATATTGGAGGCTCCTGTCTTGGGAATACCCCGTTGGGTGAGCTCATCATGCTCGCCCAGGGTGACGCGCCACTGAAACTCCCCGGAGTTGAGATCGATAGCCGTCAGCGACCCCCACGGCGGCTCCTGACACGGGTACCAGTTGGAATCCCGGAAGAACGCCTCCCCCATCCTGCGCAAACGATAGGGAACAACGGATCCTTCCGGACGCTCGACGATTCGAAAGTGACCCCCCAGGTCCGAGGAATTGACGTAAAGGATCGTGCGGGCAGGGTCAAAGGCAACCCCGCCCCAGTTGGCACCCCCATTCAGCCCGGGAAAAAGCACGGTGGGCTTCTCCTGGAAAGGGTGAAATAGAGGTTCATCAAACAGCGTGTCGCGGGTCTGTTCGAGACATTCCCGCCGGGACTCTGCAGTCACTCGGGTAATCTCGTCTCGGCTCATGGATTGTCTTGAAAAGGGCGGCGGGCGGACCGGAAATGGTTGCGTGGGAGAGGAATGTTCCCCTGGGGTTTTGCTTCTCTTCACTGGCCGCTCTTGCACTTCAAACAGCGGAGTTCCATCGATACGGTCCAGGAGAAACAGAAAACCGTGCTTGGTCACCTGTGCAACCGCCGGAACCTCACGTCCCCGGCGCTGGACGGTCACGAGGGCCGGCTGAGCGGGAAGATCCCAGTCCCAGAGATCATGATGGATCACCTGGAAGTGCCAGATCCGTTCCCCGGTGCTGCAGTCGAGCGCCACGACACTGTCGCCGAATAAATTGGCCCCCTCGCGGTCTCCGCCGTAATAGTCCTGGGCGGGAGATGTAAGTGGGACGAAAACCATATGGCGCTCAGGATCCACACTCAGAATGGACCAGGCGTTGGCTCCAGCGCGATTCCTCCAGGAGTCCCCGGCCCAGGTATGGTTGCCAAACTCTCCCGGGTGCGGCACTGTATGAAAACGCCACAGCTGCTTCCCGCTCGCCGCGTCAAACCCCCGAATGTCGCCCGGTGGACCTTGAGGCGTGCCATCGCCCGCCATTCCCCCGACTACAAGCACGTTGCCGCAAACGGCGACCGGCGAGGTCAGCCGAAAGTATCTATCTTCGAAACCGTCCAGAATCCCTTGTTTCAGATCGACCATTCCGTCTTGGCCGAAGTCGGGATCCAGCCTGCCCGTGACCGCATCCATCGAGTAGAGCCGCCCTGCTAGATCGCCGAGGAAGATCCGCTTGCGATACCCATCACTCCAGTAGGCCACCCCCCGATTGATGAAGAGGTTGAGCCGCAGGCCGCGGTCGAGCTGCGGGTCGAAATCCCAGAGAATGCTCCCGGTTTCAGAGTCCAGGGCGAACACACGGCAGAACGGAGAGGTCACGTACAGGATGCCATCCACGAGGATCGGCGTGGCTTCAAATGCCGATCGAGTCGGATACTCGGTCCCGTCGCTGTACTCGCCGTGATCGAAAGTCCAGGCGACCTTCAGCTCTGCCACGTTCTCCTTGTTGATCTCATCCAGCGGAGAGTACTTCGACCCCCCAGGATCGCCTCCCACGTGATGCCACTGCTGAGCGAAGACGGGCAGCGCAGCCCACAGGAATCCGGTGAGCGCGACGCGAAAAAGCCAGATCGACATGGTGCACATCTTTAGCAGCGCCCCCAGAGCAAAGTCAACACCAATAGCTTTCAGCGATCAGCCATCAGCTTTCAGCCAAGAAAGCTCTCAAGTGTGGAGTCTGGAGCAAGTAGTGATGTACGAAGAGGAGAAGTCCAACAGCTCTCTGCACGGGTCAACCCGCGGTCCGCCCGCGGCACCACTAAGCTGAGAGTTGAAAACTAAATCGGTGCCGGATAGGTGCTGATCGGTCTCCTCCGGCAAATCTCGAGGACGGCTGCCGAGGCCGCATCTCTGGAAACCGGATCGATGGAGTACTCCCGGTCGCTCACGCTTCGCGTATTCCCCAGGATCCGATGCGCGATCTCGGCACATTTTTTCATGTCGGCCGGTTCCATCTTCCGGATGGCCAACCCGTTGGTGCCGAGCCGAATGCCGCTGGTCACGCTTGGAGGTTTCTGATCCCCGGGAATCCGGTTCTTGTTGACCACGATGCCGCAGTCTTCCAGTGCCTTCTCCGCATTGACTCCCGTGATCCCCTTTGCCAAAACATCGACCACAACGATGTGGTTGTCGGTTCCACCGGTAATCACGCGGTAGCCCAAGTCTGTGAACGCAGCCGCGATAGCGCGGGCCAACGCTACGACTCGATGAGCCACCGCTTTGAACTCGGGACTCGCCACATAGGCCAACCCGCGCGCTTTCGAGGCAATCGCACTCTGGTTCGGCGCTCCCTGAAAAAAGGGAAAGACCTTCTTCTGAACCATCTGGGACAAGGTCAGCTTCCCCTCGGGCGTCAACCGATCATAGTCCTGGCCGATCAGGATCAGTCCACCTCTTCCTCCGTACAGCTGCTTGTGCGTGCAGGTCGTGGTGAAGTGGGCGTGGTCGATCGGATTGGGGTGGATGCCCGCGGCGACGAGACCGGCGATATGCGTGATATCGGCAAGCAGGTAGGCATTCACCTTGTCGGCGATGGCGCGAAACCTGGCCCAGTCGAGTACCCGCGAATATGCCGTGGTACCGGAGATGATCAGTTTGGGTTTATGCTCCAGCGCCAGGCGCTCCGCCTGCTCGTAATCGATCTGTTCGTTCTGATCCAGCCCATATCCCACTGCATCGAAAACCTGACCGGATATCGAGGCCTTCGAGCCATGCGTCAAGTGCCCACCCGAGTCCAGATCCAATCCGAGCAAGCAATCACCGGGGCGCAATATGCTGAACATCACTACCTCGTTGGCCGAGGTGGCAGACATGACCTGCACGTTGGCGTAACGGGCACCGAAAACGGCTTTCGCGCGTTCGATGGTCAACTGCTCGATTTCGTCGATATGACGGCAACCCGCATGGAAGCGTGCCCCCGGATAGCCTTCCGCGGTGACGTTCATGGCTGTCGATGCGCCGCATATCAGCGCGGCAGGATCGGTAATGCTCGACGAGGCCACCATCGTCAGTACGTTGGCCTGCCGGCGATACTCGTTCTCCAAAATCTCGAACAGTTCCGGATCTTCCGTTTGAAGCCGCTCGACCCCGACGCTCATCAAGCGGGCCAGGTTACTCTCGGGATGGGGATGAACCACGATAATTCCTCGATCAAAGCTGATTTGAGAGGCGAAACGTCACCCCGGGATTGCTACCTAAAGGGAGTTGTCGGGATCGATCTGTTTTCTCTCGACCAGTTCCCGGAACTTGGCTACGGTCTCCGCGACGCCCTGTTCCAGAGGGCGGTGCGGAATCTTGCCGAGTGCGCGCTCCAGGCCACTGCTGTCGACGTCTGCGGGAATGGGAAACGGAACGTCATCAAACGTTATCTTCCCCGTGGATGCGGGAGCTGCATTGTTGATGGCAGCCACGACTTCGCTCATGTCCGGAGCCGGTCCGGAGAGGTTGAAAGCGTTTGCCCCTTCACACTTCACACGCGCGCATTGGATGAAAGCCTTGGCAGTATCGTCCGCGTGCTGGAAGACCATTCGCCCCCCATAGGGAATGTGGTAGGGGCGGTCCACCGCTGCGGCCAGCATCGCCTTCGTCGGTATCGAGGTGACGCCCTGATCCCGCGCAACGCCGTAGATCACGTACGGGCGCAGAGAAATGGACGGGAGCGCTCCGTCCTCGAAGTAAATGCGCGCGGTGCCTTCGTTGGCCTGCTTGTACACGCCGTAATGGGTATGCGGAACCAGGTCGGTCTCATCTGCCAGCACCGCGTCGGGCTCATAGTCCTCCGGAGCACCGAAAACTGCCATGGAACTGGCGTAAACAACGTGCGGGATTCGGTCGCGGCGTTGCTGGATGGCCTCGAACACGTTCACCGTCCCCACGACATTGACCCGGGCTCCGAGCGGGGGGTCCGCCTTGCAGAAAGGGACCTGGAGAGCAGCCAGATGGATGACACGGTTGATGTCGTGCTCGTCGAGTGCCGATTCGAAGGCCGCGAGATCGGTGATATCGCCTGGGATGAACTTCACCTGGTCGAGTTCCTCCTGGGTGAGCAAGAGGCGAAGACGGCGTGGCTCCGAGTCCAAATCGAACACCGAGACTGCAACACCCTCTCGCACAAGGTTGCAAACCACCCAAGCGCCGATGCATCCCATCGCTCCGGTAACGATGAATCGTTCTGACATAGATCCTCATAATCGAAATGCAGCGTTGACCAAAAAACCGGCTTCACAAATTGTAGGCCTCAGTATAACCGGATTCCTTCCGAAATCGTCTCTCCGAAATCTAGGGCATTCGCCGGTCCGCCCGGTTTCCTGGTTTGGTTCGTCGTCAAGAATGGGTACAATCGGACCGCTCGTGCCGGGGCCGGATCGAGCCGGAACCAATGGTGCAACGGTTTTTCGATAGGGGGCATCGCATGACATTCTCCAGCTGGGAACGGATGATATTCCTGGTTCTGATACTCGCCACCGTGGCCATTTTCGCCCGAGACCTCTTGGTGAGCATCCGCCAAATCCTGGCGGGACGGCCAGAGCGAAATCGCACAGATCAGCTGGGTCGGCGCATCGTACGTGTCATCAAAGAAGTCGTATTCCAGTCGAAGGTTGTCGGGGGCAGACCGATAGCGGGCTTGATGCACGCGGCGGTGTTTTTCGGTTTTCTCGCCTTCGGACTCGAGACCATAGATCATTTCCTCGAGGGGTTCGGCCTTCGCTTTCTTCACCCGCTGTTGGGCGCTGGAGTTGCTACCTTCGTGAACCTCGTTTCCTTCATGGCGTTGTTGGTCATCATCGGAATGGTAGGGCTGAGTATTCGGCGCTTCCTCATGCCCAAGATCTCACCGGATCCCAAATCGCTCAGCTCCGGCCTTGTGGCTCTGTTCATCGTCTTGCTGATGGTTACGTATCTCAATGGTATCAGCGAGGCGCCGATCGCCGGCAAGGCCAACTGGTGGGTGCATAGCCTGATCATACTGGCATTCCCCCTCCTCATTATTCGTTCCAAGCACTTCCACATCATCCTGTCGCCGATAAACATCTTTTTCCGCACCCACAGGCTGGGAGACTATCTCCCGCTCAATCTGGACGTGGAACAGATGACCGATGACGAGGAGATGACGCTCGGGCTCGAGAAGATGTCCGAGGTGCCTTGGAAGATGAGCATGGATTTTCTGACCTGCGTCGAGTGCAAACGGTGTACCGACGCCTGTCCCGCAAACAGCTGCGGGCAGGAGCTCGATCCACGCGGATTCATTCTGGCCGGCCGGCACATGCTGGGCGAAGAGCCGGAAAGCACCGTGATTGGCAGCGTCATCTCGGAAACGGCACTCGGGCAGTGCACAACCTGTGGTGCCTGTGAGGACGCCTGCCCGGTCGGCATCGAGCATTTGCAGCTTCTCCTTGGCGCCAAACGAGCCCAGACCTTGGCCATTGGAACCGGAATGGTGGCCACTGATTTCCTGCAAACCATGGAAGCCCATGGAAACCCCTTTGCCGCCGCGAAGGACGTGCGGAAGGAGCTGATCCAGGATCTGGAGATACCTCTCTATGAAAAGGGAAAGACCGATTACCTCCTCTGGCTCGGGTGCGTTTGGAGTTACAACCCGGACTCCCGCAGCGGTGTCGAAGCGCTGGTGAAGGTGTTGAAACAAGCGGGCGTGGGCTTCGGCGTGCTGGAAAACGAGAGCTGTTCCGGTCACCACTCTCGTCGACAGGGAGAAGAACTGCAGTTTCAGACCCTGGCGGGCGAGAATATTTCGCGTTTTGGGGAGCACGAAGTACAAAACATCATCACGCCGTGTCCCCATTGCCTCCATACCATACGCGGAGAGTACCCCGGATTGGAGGATGGATTCTCCGTCAACGTCACTCACCATTCCGAGTTCTTGGCGGATCTGATTCAGCGTGGGGTCATTCAGATGAAGTCCGGGAATGGAAAAAACAAAGCGGTCACCTATCACGATCCTTGTTATCTGGGAAGGTACGAAAACGTCTTCGACGCGCCGCGTTCGGCAATCATGCAGTCGGGCTTCGAACTGAAGGAACTGAAACGCAACAAGCAACAGTCCTTTTGCTGCGGCGGCGGCGGAGCGGGATTCGTAAGAGAGCAGAAAACAGACAAACGCGTTGATCAGGAACGAAAGTCCGAAATCGCCGCCTCCGGAGCCGAGACGCTGATCACGTCCTGCCCGGAGTGCAAGATGATGCTGAGGGGAGCCGTCGAGAATACCCAGGACGTGGCCGAACTGATAGCCGAATCAATGCTTACGAGCGGGCCAGAAGCTTGACTTCAACCTCCACTTCTCTATGATGCACTCGAACTGCCAGCAGGCTGGCCGTGATTTCCTCGACCCGGAAACAGTAGGCTTGGACACACTCAGACTTTATTGGATACCCACGGGGATAGAGCCATGAATATTTCTCGCTTCAAGAGTGCCTTCGTTGTCTTCGGTGCCACCGTGGTGCTGTCTCTCGTCCTCTTCGAGCTGGCCCCGCAAGGAATGCCGGAACTGCACTCTTCGACCCGATCAGCGGTCCAAGACGATACCGAAGCTGACGACCGAGTTCCCTTTGCGCTGCACGTGACGTTTGGTCATACCGATTCCGAAGCCCTCGACTGGGACGGCAGCGTGGAAATCGAGGCCGGATCCTTGACGGAGCTCCAGGAATGGAAGTTCCTCGAAGAGGATGCTCTTCTCTCTTCCAATACCTGGCGTTTGCGCAGCAAGCGCGACCGGCGCAGGGATCGTGCCATCGGGGAGAGGATACACAACATGCAACAGCTGCCTGGTCCTCCGCCGCCAAGTGGCATTTTCATCGTGGGACAGGGAACCGAATCCACATCGATCCAGCTGGATACGAAACAGGGTAAGGTATCGTTCCGGCTGGCGGAAGCCGGTTGGGGAAAGACACTCCGGAAGCTCTCCGGCGCCATCGAGATTGAACGAGTCCCCGGCGCTGATCGAGTTTCGCAAGCCAAGCAGGCCAATGATTTTCCCTCCATCGCGGTTGGTTCCGGCGGGAAAGCCTGGGCGGTGTGGCAATCGTACGCCGGCGGGCGCGACGAGGTTCAGCTGGCCGGCTACAAGGAGGGTGAGTGGTACACACACACGACGCTCCCGGGAAGCTCCGGCGATGTCTGGCGGCCTCAGGTGGTCGTGGACAAGCAAAATGATCCCTGGGTGATCTGGTCGCAACAGGTCGAAGGGGACTGGGACCTCTATGGGCTAGGCTACCATACCAACTGGATCGACTCGCCAGTCAAGCTGACTCATCGTCCCGGTCCGGACATCAACGCCCGGGCGGTATGCGATGACGACGGGCGAATCTACGTCGTGTGGCAAGGTGTTCACGGAGCCTACTCTCAGATCTACTTGATGCATTTCTTTGATGGCCAATGGTCGGACGCGCTCCTGGTCAGTCCAGCCCATCCGACGGGAAACGCGTGGAATCCCGTCATTGCCGCAGGTTCCGGAGGAAGGGTTCACATTGCCTGGGACACATACCGAAACGGAAACTACGATGTCTACTTGCGCTCCTTCGATCCGAGCTCCGGCTTGGGCCCGGAAGTGGAAGTGGCCCGATCCGCTCGCTACGAAGCCTATCCCTCTGTCGCGTGCGATCGGCAGGGTCGCGTGTGGGCGGCATGGGAGAGCGGTCCGGTACTCTGGGGAAAGGATCTGGGCTTCCTGCTGCCGGATTCGGGACCGGGAGCGGCACTCGGAGACCCCATGGAAATACGGATCGCGGTCTTTGAGGACGGCCGGAGACGCATGCCAGCAGCCGACCCCCAGCTAGCTTTCCCTCCAAACGATAGAGATCGCTCCCGCTATCCGGAGCTTGCCATCGACGGGCACAACCGCCTGTGGCTCCTGTTCCGTCATTCGATCAGCCAAAGCCGTCACTTCTGGACCGGGCATGTGACTTCTCTGACGAGCGACGGCTGGACCCGACCCGTGGCGCTTCCCTCCAGCACCGGGCGCATCAGTTCCCTGGCTCAGATTGCCAGTCTTCCCGATGGTGGAGCCATGGCAGTCTGGCACACCGACACCCGGACGTACGCCCGATCGGTAGAGCCGCATGACAATCATATCTTCGCGGGGATCGTTGACGCTCCGGCCGCGGACACCGTAACGCTAGCGGAGCCCCGCGATGATTCGATCTCCGCCCCCGTTGTCCATGCCAACGAGAAAGTAGACGTTGCCCGGATACGCTCCTACCGCGCCAAAGTTACCGGAAAAACCTACCAGATCGTCCGCGGCGACCTGCACCGCCACGCCGAGCTGTCATGGGATCTCGGGGGCGGACGAGACGGCTCGGTCTTTGATTTTTACCGGTACATGATCGACGCGGGCGCGATGGATTTTGGTGGGCTCACAGAGCACCAGGAGGGCGGCGGCGAAGAGTACTGGTACTGGTACAATCAAAAAGCCGCGGATCTCTTCAACTGGCCCGCCTTCAGAGCGCTCTTCAGCTATGAGCGTAGCGAGCGCTATCCATACGGACACCGCAACATCGTGCACGCCCGGCGCGGCATTCCCGTGGTCGGTTTCTTTACCCGACCCGAGACGCAGGGACTTAGGCCTACGGTGGGAGCGCGAAAACAACAGCTGGTCGAAAACGACGTCAAGCTACTCTACGATGAGCTTCGTAAGACTTCCGGTATCGCGATCTCTCATACCTCCGGGACCGAGATGGGCACCGACTGGTCCGACAATGATCCTGTGCTCGAGCCCGTGGTGGAACTGTATCAGGGGTGTCGGACCTCCTACGAGTATGAAGGGGCGCCTCGTGCCCCTGACCAGGAAGCCCACAAGGAGTACTTGGCAAACGGACATGTTCAATACAGGCCGAAGGGCTTCGTCTCGAACGCATGGCGCAAAGGGTACCGGTTGGGCGTCATCGCAAGTTCTGATCACAGCTCGAACCATATTTCTTATGCCATGGTCTACACCGAGTCGACCACTCGGGAAGGTGTTGTCGACGCGATCCGTCAACGTCACACCTATGGCGCCACCGACAATATCATCCTCGACTGTCGCGTGGGCGAGCACATGATGGGGGACGAGTTCAATTGGCCGGGCGCCCCCCCGATTTCGGTAGAGATTCAGGGCACAGGTCCAGTTGCAAGGGTGGTAGTAATCAAGAATAACAAGATTATCTATTCGATCGAGCCTTCCACGCAGGAGGTTTCTTTTACCTACCGCGACAACGCCGGGCCCGGGCAAATGAGCTTCTACTATGTCCGTGTCGAGCAGGAGGACGGACAGCTAGCCTGGGGATCCCCATTCTGGATCCACGAGGAATAGGTGGCTGGAGGATTTTCCCGCCCCAATTTCGAACATGAGAAAGCGATCGCGACGAGGATTTCTGAAGAAAGTAGCCGGAGGAAGCGCGGCTCTTGGCTTGTCGTCCATTGGGGTGGGGTGCCGAAGCCAGCCGAAGCAGCCAAGGCGCCCGAACATCTTGTTTTGTATCTCGGACGATCAATCTTACCCACATGCGAGCGCGTACGGCGCAAGATTTCTCAGAACCTCCGGGTTCGACCGCGTTGCGCGCGAGGGTATTCTGTTTCACAACGCTTATGTCTCTACCCCTTCTTGCTGTCCCTCGCGAGGCAGCGTACTTACCGGACAGGACTTTTATCGGCTGCGCGAAGCCTCCATGAACCACACCCACTGGCCGAGTGGTTTGGCGGTCTATCCCGACATCCTGGCCGCCGCGGGATATCACACGGGATATACCGGGAAGGGATGGGCCCCCGGAAACTGGGAAGTATCGGACCGAAGCTCCAACCCGGCCGGTCCCTCCTACAACCAGGTTCAGATCGAGCCCCCAGCCGAGCATCTGAGCCCGATCGACTACGCGGAGAACTTCAACCGATTTCTGGCCGCGCGTCCCGAGGGCGCGCCGTTCTGCTTTTGGGTCGGATTTTCCGAACCTCATCGTGAGTTCGACACGGGTGTCGGGACGCAAAGTGGAAGCGATCCCGAAAAGATGGCTGAGATCGATGTCCCGGATTTCTTGCCGGATTCGGACGAGGTGCGCGGAGACCTGGCAGACTACGCCTACGAAATCGAGTACTTCGATGGGCATTTGAATCGAATGCTCGAAACACTGGAGCGAGCAGGAGAACTGGAGAACACCCTCATTGTTGTCACTTCCGACAACGGAATGGCGTTCCCCCGCGCCAAGGCCACGGTCTACGACTACGGAACCCGCATGCCGCTCGCCGTACGATGGGGGGAACGAGTTCTACCGGGGCGGGTTGTGGAAGATTTTGTGAGTTTCACAGACTTCGCTCCGAGTTTTCTCGAGGCCGCAAGCCTTTCCATCCCCGACTCCATGACCGGAAAGAGCTTCATGCCGCTGCTTCTGTCATCAGAATCCGGCCAGATCGATGCCGTCAGGGATCACGCGGTCTTTGGCATCGAGCGGCACTTTCCCGGAAGCCGGCCCGACGGGGCGGGATACCCGATCCGGGCAATCCGGACCCGGGAGCACTTATACATCCGCAACCAGACGCCCGAGCTCAATCCTGTGGGGGACCTTCCGGGTCCAACCTGGCCGCAGGACGATCCCACAGGCGGATTCGGAGACACAGACGGCAGCCCCACCAAGACATACCTCTGGAAAGAAAGGGCACGACATGAAGAGCTCGCCCGGCTCGCCTTCGACAAGCGCCCGGCCGAGGAGCTGTACCTGGTCGAGAACGACCCATTCAACCTACACAATCGATCGGCGGATCCGAACTGCGCGGCCGCACGCAATTCTCTAGCTCGAAAGCTGAAGGATCATCTGAAACGAACGAAGGATCCCCGGGCACTCGGAGAAGGCCATCTCCTCGACACAGTGATGAGACGCTACCCTGTCATCGACCGGCGAAAGTAGGGGACGTGCCCCACGTTTCCTGGTTTTGGCGCAGTGAACCTCTGAAGATCAATGAAATTGATCGGGATCAATGCAATTGATCGCGGCGGCCTCCCGGAACTAGAATAAACTGCCACTCATCATGCATCCTGGGGACTTGGCCGCGTGCTTCGAAAAACAAAGTGGTTTGGCGCCGCATTGACGGTAGCCGTTGTAGCCATGTCGTGTCCAAATCCTGGCCTGGCGCAGGCCAGCGGACCGGTCCAATGGCAGAACGATCTGACGCCGATCACGCCGACGGACTGGAATCTCGATTTCGCTGCTCATTTGATGGAACGGGCCGGGTTCGGAGGCACGCCCGAAGAAATCGAGGCGCTCGCCCAGATGACACCCGTGCAAGCCGTCGGGCGGCTGGTCCACTTCCAGGACATCGATAACAGCCACCTACCGCCGTTCGATCACTCGGGCGTCCACGATCCCGGCCTGGAGCCCTTCCCCCCGAGCCGGCCGGCCACAACGGATCTTGCCAAAGAGACCGGCGAGGCTTTGGGGATCAAAGTGAAACCCGATGGAAACCGGCGCCTTCAGCCGGTGGTCAACAAGTTCTTCTACTGGCTTCGGGCTAGCGTGCTCGAAACGAACCGGCTCGCATACTGGTGGGCCAACCGCATGGTCCAGACCCATCGCCCGCTCGAAGAAAAGATGGCGCTGTTCTGGCACGGCCATTATGCCGTTAGTGAGGTGAAGGTCCGCGATTACCGAAAGCTGCTCGGTGAACTGGAACTGTTCTATGAGCACGGGACCGGCGGTTTTCACGACCTGATGGTCGCCGTGGCCCAGGATCCGGGAATGCTTTCCTTTCTGGATGCAGGAGTCAACGTGAAGGGAGCCCCCAACGAGAACTTCGCCCGCGAGATCATGGAACTGTTCACGATGGGCGTCGGAGCCTATACCGAGCGGGACATCCGTGAAGCCGCCCGCGCGTTCACAGGCTGGAACTACGTCGATCTCGAATTCGTCGTGAACGAAGAGCTGCACGACGGCGGGGACAAGACATTCCTTGAGCAGACCGGCAACTTCGACGGGGTCGATGTGATCGACATCATCATGCAGCAGCCGGTCACGGCGAATTTCATCGCCGGCAAGATCTACCGCTTCTTCGTCCGAGGCGAGCTCTCCGTTGAACATCAAAGAAGATTGGGAGCTGTACTCCGCGATGCCAAATACCAGATTGCGCCGCTTCTGGAGGCAATCTTCCTTTCACGGGATTTCTACAGTCCGGCATCCGTCGGCACCCAAATCAGGGGCCCCGTCCAGTTAGCTATTTCAACCTACCGCAAGCTCGGTCTGAAGGATGTCCCAGGCATCCCGGATTTCAATTCGGTCACAGGAGCGCTTGGGCAGGCGCTGTTCCGGCCGCCGACCGTGGCAGGCTGGGCTGAGGGTCGCAGCTGGGTAACCCCGGGCCTGCTGCTCGAGCGGGGCAACTTCGCCATGGAGGTTCTGTTTCCCAGGATCAATTTCATACCTCCGGACAGGTACAACGGCAGCGCTAATATCCGGAGTGTGGCGCGCAGGATCCGCCAAGGTCTGGACATTACGTCGGCGACCATGCCAGCCAGTGTGGGGGAAGGCAATGTCCTCGCGGAGTCGAACATGCTCGCCGACCGCGACGAGGACTTCAATACCCGCTACAGCAACTTCCGCGGCTGGCAGATGGCCATCGAGAGAGTCAAGCCGATCCCACGCCACACGGCCCGTGTCAACTTGAGCCAGATGGTGCTGGACGAAGGTCTCGATAACGCCAAGCAGGTCGTGGACTATTTCATCCACCGGTTCATGCGGGTTCCGCCCAGCGACAACTCCAGGGAGAAGATTATCGCGTTTCTGGAGAGCGACCTCGGAACCTCGAATCTTTCCGAGGCATACACGTACATGGAGTACTCTCTGCGGCTGGTTTTACATCTGATAATGAGCGAGCCAGAATATCAACTGGGCTGAGGAACCAACTGATGAAAAAGCGCAGCCTTTGCGGCAACAGAACAAGGCGTCGGGATCTGTTACGGGCCGCAGCGTATGGTATCGCACTTGGAGCGGTGGGCAGCTTTCGGATGCCATTGTTTGGGCTCGCGGCCGACGCGTTGGCCGCACAGGGGTCTGACAACGGGCGAATCCTTGTGGTCCTGGAGCTTTCTGGGGGCAACGACGGTCTGAATACCGTCGTCCCTTACGGAGATGACGCCTACTACCGGCACCGTCCCAACATTGGGATCAAAGAAACGGAGCTTCGCAAGATCGATGATCACTTTGGCTTCAACCGCGGCATGGTCGGATTCGAACGTCTGTACAAAGACGGGAAGATTGCTATCGTCCACGGCTGTGGATACGAGAACCCTTCGTTTTCGCACTTTACCTCGATGGCTTACTGGCACACCGCGGCACCCAACAGCGGGGAGCAGTTTGGATGGATCGGCCGTCTCGCCGACGCAATGGAACCATCGGCGCCACCGAATTTCCTGGTCAACATCGACTCGCGACAATCGCTCGCCGTTCGCAGCCGCCTGCACGTGCCGGTGGTGTTCAACAATCCAAACAGGTTCGCGCGCGAGTCGTTCTTCGAGCAGCGTGAAGTGTTCGATCGGGCTCCCACCAGCGTGAAGGCAACGAACCCATCGCAGAGATACCTGCTGGATATCGCAAGAAGTGCGAGGGACGCTTCTGCTCTAGTCCGCGAAGCATGGGCCAACTACAACTCGCCCGTCGACTATGGAATCGGCGGTCTCAGCCTACCCAAGATTGTCTCCCTGATCGATGCGGGAATGCCGACGCGCGTCTACTACACCTCATACGGGGGCAATGCGTTCGATACCCACGTGTTCCAGAATGACCTGCACCGCCGGCTGCTCACTTACACATCCGACGCCGTTGCGGGATTCATCGAAGATCTGGCAAGAATCGGCCGGTCCGACGACGTATCGGTCGTGATCTTTTCCGAGTTTGGACGCCGCGTCCCGGAAAACGTTAGCCTCGGTACCGACCATGGCGCCGCCAACCTGATGTTCGTTGTGGGCAACAGGGTCAAAGGGGGTCACTACGGCGACATTCCCAGTTTGACCGAGCTGGATCCGGGCGACAATCTCGCTTACGAGGTTGACTTCCGGAGAGTTTATGCCTCGATGATTGATGGCTGGCTGGGATACAATAGCACGCGGGAGTTGTTGAACGGCGACTTCAAAACGTTCGACATGTTCGCCTGACAAACGTAGTATCCGCACTGTACGATGATCGGCAACCGTATCCCGCCGATGTCGGCCCCTATTTATCATTATTGCGTTCTTGGCTTTTCCGTTCATGTGGACACTCGGAAAAATCATTCCAACAACTTTCTTTACGACGGGTTATCTCGTGACCGTACGCAAATGATGCCCTATATCGTGCAGCCATGCTAACTACCCCACCGTAAAGCGAACGCAAGAATACTCCACCCATACCGACAGTCGCGCGGTCCTGTACTGGTTGCTAGTGTTGCTTGGGCATGCTGCCGCTTGGGCGTCACGCGTTGGTGGAACGAGATGGCTGTTTGCCTTTGGCTGGCTCCACTCGATGGGATCCCCCTACTCTTCCGGCCAGTAGCGTTCTGTGATTATTTTTTTCTCGACGAAGAAATCGACGATCGTCTTTCCCTGCCCCTTGATCTGAGCAAACTGGGAATCCTTAGTCCCTCCGAAAGGAAGGTACGCCACCGGAGCGGGAATTCCAACGTTGACACCGACCATCCCGCAGTTGGTCTCGAGCTTGAATTTGCGAGCGTAGTAGCCGGACTGCGTGTAGATGGAAGCGCCGTTTCCGAACCGGTGCCCGTTGATGACTTCGAGCGCTTCATCCAGGTCCCGGGCTTCGAGAATCACGACGACCGGCCCGAAGATTTCCCTTTTGTGAACTTCCATGTTGGGTTTCACATCGGTCAGCACGGTCGGGCCGATGAAAAACCCGGCCTCCCGGCCCGGCACCCGAAGCCCCCGACCGTCCAGAGCCAAGGTGGCTCCTTCCTGTACCCCCCGCCCAATCATGGACTCGATGAAAGCCTTCGCCTTCGACGATATCACGGGGCCCATCACCATGGATTCCTCCGCCACTGCCGCGTCCATCGGATCGGCGACCACGATTTTTCGAGCCGCTTCGATGAACTCCCGACATACCATGTCGTAGGTCCCCCCCACGGCCACGATGGCCGACGAGGCCATACAGCGCTGGCCGGCGCAGCCAAAACATGAGGTGATCATGTTTCGAATCATGGGCTCGACCTTCGCGTCCGGCATTACCACGAGATGATTCTTGGCGCTCCCCATCGCCTGGTAGCGTTTGTTCGTTCGAGCGGAGCGCTCCGCTACGATTTTGCATACCTTGGAGGTTCCCACAAACGAGACCCCCGCCACATCGGAGCTGTCGAGCAGCGTCTCCGAAACAACTCGATCCCCGTTTACCAGATTGAACACCCCAGCCGGAAAGCCGGCCTGCTCGATGTAGCGGGTCATCCGGTTCATGGTGCAGGGCACCTGCTCCGAGGGTTTCAGGACATAGGTGTTGCCGGTCGTCAACGCGTAGGGTAAAAACCAGAACGGGACCATGGCGGGAAAGTTAAAGGGTGCAATCATGGCGTAGACACCACGAGGCTGCCACACCACCTCCCCGTCGATGTCGAAGGAAGTTCCCACCAACTTGTCGCCTTGTTGCAGTACTGGCATTCCGCACGCTACTTCGGAGTTCTCCAGCACACGCTTGACCTCTGCTCGAGAGTCCGGCAGCGACTTGCCCATTTCCAGGGTAATGAGACGCGCGATCTCCTCCTGGTTTTTTCGAATCAAGTCGGTGAGTTTGAACATGAATTCGCATCGTCGCGCAATTGGCGTCCGGGACCAGTCGGAAAAAGCGGATCGGGCGGAAGCAATGGCCTCACTTGTATCCTCGGCATTGGACAGAGGCGACCGGACGATCACATCGCCCGTGCTGGGATTGATGACGTCCAGATAATCGCCATTCCGAGGTGGCACCCAGCTGCCGTTGATATAGTTTTCGAGCTCACCCTTCTGCATGATACCTTTCTCCACCGGAGTTCACTTTCGTGACCGCTTGTATTTGGTGTTCGTATTTGTGTTGTTCGATCCCGCCGACTCCTCTAGGATGCTCAATCGATGGTCCGGAAACCTCGAGGAACATCGGGGAGGCATCTATGGCTCATCCAGGGGACAGCATGACACCTTGGCATCAATCGAGATCCTCGAGGGTCACAGTCTTGTTATACACTCTCATGAACTCGCATCCCGAGTCAAAAGCAGGCAGGCATTCGCCATGATCTTGGGTCTACCCCTGTCAGCCTGGGTTCTGTTGTTCGTTTCTACCGGACTCGGACTCGCCATCGTCCTGGTATTTTACTTCCGTAACCGCGGCAGGGGAGGATCGGATTAACCGGTGGCTTCCTATACCGTAATCGCTGTTCTATCCGTCTATCTCGCCATGCTGGCGTGCCTTGGAATCTGGAGCAAGCGTGAGTCTCACAGTGTCGCCGGGTACTATGTCGCAGGCAAGAAGCTCCCATCCTGGGTTATAGCCTTCAGCGCCAACGCCACCGGCGAGAGTGGCTGGCTGCTGCTCGGACTCACCGGCATGGGGTATCTGGTCGGTATCCATGCGCTGTGGGTGGTCCTGGGCGAGGTTGTCGGCGTCGCGCTCGGGTGGTCGCTGGTCGCTCGCCCTTTCAAGGAATACACAGACCGCTACCAGGCAATCACCGTACCTGATTTTCTAGAAGACCGTTTTCGAGACCGCAAGCATTATCTGAGGGTCGCGAGCGTGATTATCATCCTGTCGATGGTCGTTGCCTACACCTCTGCGCAGCTCATGGCAACCGGGAAAGCTTTCCAGACATTTCTTGGCACCAGTTACGGCACCGGGGTGTGGATAGGGGTGGCCATCATCCTTTTCTACACCACCATCGGCGGGTTCAAGGCCGTGGCCTACGCTGACTTCGTGCACGCCTTGCTCATGGCTGCCGGACTCTTCGTGTTGGCTGTGGTGGGAATCGTCGCGGCCGGCGGATGGCAACCGATGATGATCTCCCTTCATGCCATCGACCCAACCCTGGTCCTTCCCATGGGAAAGCACGGCATGTCGCTCGAAGGAATCGCCAGCGTACTGAGCCTCGTTGGCGTCGGGGTGGCTTTCCTGGGCGTGCCGCAGCTGCTGGTACGATACATCTCCGCGAAAGGGCAGCAGGAAATCGTTTCCGGAAGCGTCATGGCAGTCGTCTGCATAATCATCTTCGACCTGGGTGCTGTCCTTGCGGGCATGGCCGGCCGAGTGATCTTCCCGAATCTAGCCGACCCGGAAACGGTCATGCCCTTGATGAGCAAGGAGCTTTTCCCGGCACTCTTCACCGGTCTTTTTGTCGTCGTCGTACTCGGAGCCATCATGTCGACGGTCGACTCGCTTCTTATTCTCGCGTCTTCCGCTGTTCTGCGGGATGGCGTGCAGAAAGTGTTTCGTTCCAGACTACCGGAGCGGAAGCTTTCGTTTTACGGTAAGGTCACGACGGTGGTGCTGGGGCTCGGTGCCGTGCATTTCGCCCTGGAGGAGGCGGGAGTGATCTTCTGGTTTGTACTTTTCGCCTGGTCCGGTTTGGCGTCGGCTTTTGTCCCGGTCATTCTGAGCGCGCTCTTCTGGCCTCGTACCACGTTGGCCGGCGCGCTAGCAGGAATGATCAGTGGTTTCTTGACCGCCGTCATCTGGCTGGAATTCAAGCCGCAGTTTTACGACCTCTACGAAATGATACCGGGATTCATTGTGGGATTGTCTGTGACCGTCGCCGTGAGTCTATGCACGAATCCACACCCAGAAGCTCGATCTGAATGGGAATCCGTTTGGAAAACGGTCGGGCGTCCGTTCTGAATCGTTCCGCAGCCTGCTGCAATGGTGGCTTCAGGCCCTTTGCACCGCGGCCCGCCAGGCCGCGAGGCCCTGCTTCATGTCAGGGACCGGGTTGGCCGGGTTGACCTCGTACTCCAGCATGATCGGACCATCGAAACGAACCTGCTTCAAGGCTTTCGCCACGGCAACAAGGTCCATGTCACCCTCGCCGACGATACGCTCCTCGCCCCCGAAAACCCGATCCTTCAGGTGCAGCGAGACTACACGTGTGCCCAAGGCCCGGATGACCTCGTGCGGCTTTTCACCGGAGTGAATCACATGTCCCGTGTCGACACAGGCACCTATCGAAGGGTCTCTTCCTTTCACTGCAGCCAGAGTATCTTCTACCTTGTTGTACCGGGCTCGGGGACCGTGATTGTGAATTGCAATCCTGACGCCAAACTTCCGGCAGAGGAGCTCGAGGTTGTCGAAGGAGTCCGGGGTCGGGTCGGCCGTTAGAATTCCGATCCCGAGGGCCCTGGCAAAATCGAAGTACTCGCGGTTGGTCTGGGCATCGGCCGTGAAAGGCACCACCCCGTAACAGGGAACGCGAACACCGGCGCGGGAGATCGTGTCCTTGACCCGGGCAAGGTCGGGGTCCTTTGGATCGGCCGGAAAGTGTCTGGAGCAAAACTCCATATGGCTGAGGCCGAGTTCTTTGAGTTTGGCGATCGCATCCTCCAAGCCGAACTCGCGGAAGCTGTAGCTCTGGGCGCCTAGCGGAGATATCCCCGCCGCGAACCCCATGGTGCGGCCGCACTGGCCCCCGCAATCAAGAAAGCTCGACGGCTCACGACCGCCGGTGTTTCCCTGACAACAATACGGTTGGTTGCGGCCCTCATGTCTTCTTCTCTACGGTGGTCGTGGTCCTGTCCCTTCGATGCGGAGTCGTCAGGCGATGCGTTTCCGTTAGGGAAGCGTACATTTCCGGTCGGCGGTCTGCCATTCGATCCACTTCGTGCTGGTCCGGGATTCGGACAATATACTTCCGCCGGGATCTTTCCGGCTCGATTTCTGCGTAGAGGATCTCTTCCGCGGTCCATGATGCAGTCGCCACTCTCATTCCGTCCGGACTGCAGATCTGGCTCTGACCGATGAACGTGTATCCTCGCTCGGTCCCGACGCGGTTGACGGCCATGAAATACACCGCATTCTCCAAAGCGCGTGTATTGATTACCGACGCGGGTGTAGCCTCCGCCCCGGGCGGCCAGTTGGTCGGCAGCACGATAAGATCGGCACCCAGCAGGCTCAGTGACCGCGCAGATTCAGGAAAAGAGGCATCGTAACAGATATTCATCCCCATCCGGACACCGCCCGACGGCAACCCCAAGTCTTGGCCGATCTCGTGGACGGCAAAGGGCCGGTCACCAGGGGTCGCGAAACGATCAATCCCCAAGAAAGGAAGATGAACCTTTCGGTAGGATGCCACGACCCCCTCGGGGCCCACCAGAACGGCAGCATTGAAGACTCTCTCTCCGTCGGCCTCCAGCATGCCAAAAACGGCATAACTCTCGTTCCGGCCACAGGCGAGGCTCATCTGCTCGGTAGCCGGCCCAGGCACGGGCTGGGCAAAGCCGCGGGCCTCCTCCAGCGAATCAAAGCAATAGCCTGTAAGTGCGCATTCAGGAAAAACGATGAGGCGGGCCCCCGCCTCGGCAGCCTGCGTCAAAAGACCGATCATCTTTCCCAGATTCGCGTCGGTTTGACCGATCGCAACATCCATTTGTATTCCGGCTATTTTCATGGCAATGGAATCTCTCTATCGATAACTTCCAGAGATGCTTTGGGTTGGCCGAACTAGCCGACCCGACGACTGTGTCTGCTGGGCTCACCAGCAATTTTTGCACAGTCGGAACCCCAGGTCCATCGTTGCGTACGCATGGCTCGGGCGGACCCCGGTCTCATTCCGGAATAATCGGCAGTACCATGCAAAAGGGGCAAAGGGTACGAGCTTTTTCGTGCAGACCACAGTGGCCCCTGTTCAAATTATCCACAGCAAACTCACGAGAAACCGGCGCACCCGCCGACTCGCCCTTATCGCTGGGTTGGTGGAGAGAACGATGTGGAAGTTCTCGGCGTTTTCCACTCTAGAGTCCTCCGTCAGATCCGGTTCGAAAAGTCGTTGGTAAACCTCGTCAGCGAATGCAGCTGAGAACGAAACGATACCGACCTCGTTGTCTTGGATGTGGCTTCGCTGCGTCGCGTTCGAGGAGCCCACGTAGGTCAGGGCCCCACGTTTGGGTTCATAGTCTACCATCCAGGCTTTGGTATGGAGCATCTTGGAGGAAGACCAACCCTCGCGGGGAGCCCATCGATAAATCTTGATGCCGAGGTGAAGCATTTCGTGAAAATCGGCGGCCCCGATCGCATCGATGATGGGTTTGTCAGAACCGCCCGGAAGGACGACATGAATACTCACCGCCTCCTTCTTTCGCTCGGAGCACTGCTGCTCGTCGAGTTGCTGACAGCTTACGCGACCTCGGAATTCACGCGCCTTCCGAACGAGCATCCGAGACACCAGCGGATCAGCAAAGAAGGACGTCTCCAGGTAGATGTTCCTCTTTGCCGCCGCAAGACCCGCCATGAAAACGGCGCGATAGTTGAAGTCTCCCTCCTCAGGATGCGTCGTCACCACCCAAGACGGGTTCACTGGCTTCGCGCCGGAACCTGATGGGGCCAGCGCAAACTTGCTGCGGTAGTCCGCGTACTTCAGTTTGTCGACTCGGATCCCCTTGCTGCCCGGGACGCCGGAGTTGTTCACCCGCGCCTGATTGAATACCTGAACGAAGTGGTCATTCAAGTCGTCAACGATCGGACCTTCGACGGCCACTCCCATATCGTGCCAGGTCTGGAAGTCTTCATGCTCGTTGAAATACTTGGAGCCAAATCCCATACCACTTTCGAGTGCCATGCTCTCATTTGAAAGGTGTTTGGTGTGCGTCACACGGCCCCAGAGGTTTCTCGGATCACTGGCCAAGAGATACTGCAGCAAGATACTCGACGCGGTTCCTGCCCACCCGAAGCCGGGAATCGCATTGAGCCACGGGTAAGGAATGAACGGCATCGGAATGACGCCTGCTATCTTTCGCCCCGGAATCGGTAGTGGACCGATATGCCAGGGAAACTCCACAAGTCCTTTCCAGAGGACGAGCTTGGCATCAAACTCCATCAGGGGGCCGTAGAGCTCGCTGACGGGATGTTGCAGGAGGAACGGAAGCTCTCGGTTCGGCCCCAGGCTGCTATTGAACACCATGGTTTGCTTACCGTCGACGATGATGTTCATCGGCAGGGGACGGCCCGGGTTGTCTGCGCGCATCAGTCCGTAACGGCGAACGAATCGCCGCAGGCGATCGGCGTCGGAAACGTACTCCGACAGCGAGTGCCGTGGCCGCGTTTCCTTCATGCTCGGGCTGTGCTGTCCGAAGAGTGCCTGCAGTCGTTGATAAGCGTCCCACGCGCTCCGGTAGGCAGGATCCTGCGCTCGTTCGGTCCGGTAACGTTCGCCGGCGCGCTCGTGCAAGAGAGACAAGTCGCCGCAGAGCTTGAGCGAGGTGCATTCGAGCTTGCCGTCAAGAAGGCGTTCCAGCTCGCTCCGGATCGAGACGACGTCTGGATGCTGCGACGTCCTGAAGAAGTGATAGATGAGAAGATTCTTCATCCTTGGAGCAGGAACGTCGTAAAACAACGTGAGGGTATCGCTCTCCGGGGACGAGCGTATCCCGTTCGGAAACGACGCGACGAGATCATCGAAACTGGCTCCAGCGATGCCAAGTTTCTTCGCCATGAGACGATAGGCAATCTCCCTTCCGCCCTTGTCTCGCTTCCAGTCAAACGCCGAGATGTTGACGAAGTTCCTGGCCGCGTCGATGATGCGCAACACAGCATCATGGTACTCACGGCCATCGTGAACGAGCGAGATGCCGGTTGCGGATTTTGCGGAATATCGGTTTTCTGACTCTCGGTTTTTGGGAGTCAGCTCGTTCATCAGCTCAAAGAACTCCGGTCCGGTCACTCCGTTTGGAACCCAGAGCTGTACCGGAACGCCGCTGCTGACGAAGAATCGACTTAGAATCCAGCCGACGAAGGCGCCCCCCATCCCTTCCTTGAACTTCCACTCGGTGGCTTGACGAAGTTCGAGCTCCAGCATCATGTTTCCGGCGTTCAGCAAATAGGCTGCCAGTCTCTCGCCTTCCTCCCTCTGTTGCGCGCGAACCTCCTGGATGTAGTTCTGCAGACGCTTCTGTTTGGCAGAATGAAGCAGCCGGAGCGCGGAGCCCACCAAGCCCCAGTTCACAGAACCCTGGACCTTGTTTGCATCCCGGATCACCCAACGGTAAATGTCGATTGTCGAGATCACATCCGACTCCAGAGGATCCTTGATGTACTGCTCGAGTCGTCTTTTCGCTCCATCCGGGAGGTTCACCGTGGCAAGCGTCTCCAACGCCGCCTCTCGCGATAGCGTGACCTCGGTGAGTGCGCTCTCGAGCTCTTCGTGCTCGTCGAGGAAACGTTCCGGAATCCTCGCCTTCCTGAGATGCGTGAGTACCTCTGAAACGCCTCGACCTCGGAGGTTCTCGATGCTGAAGGCGACGTCCGTCAGTTCGAACTCCGAGTCCTTGTAGGGGCGTGTGAGCCTTGCGGCCCCGCCGGTCTGGACGAAAAACCAGTAGGCCGAGAAGGGATCGTCGTAGAAACGCTTCCCGATGGCCGGGAGAGCCCTCCTCTGAAACCAGTTTTCGATGATTGGCGACAGGGTGGCGAGCACACCGTCCGGCGGTTGTGCGGTCAGTCGGACGAGAGCTCGATGGTCCGCGAACAGGGCCTTCTCGACCTGGGTTTGAAGTTTATCGAACTCCTTGTCCGGAACGTTCGTGCGGAGAGCGCCCTCGATCTGCTCGACCTTGGCGTGGATGTAGATGCGAAGCCGGGCGGGCTCGGCCGCACGACGCGAATATGCTTGCATCTGCCGAACAAGACCGCGTAGCTCTTCCTGGCCTTCCGAGAATCGATCGCGCAGCGGGTTGTCATCCAGGTCTTCGAGGGCCGATCGAACATCTTGCTTCAGCTGCTCCTGCGCGGCATCGTCCGTGTAGGGGGTTTGCGAGCGGGCCATCGCGACTTGTGAGGATGCGATGCCGGCCAGTCGTACCATGAGCGCGTCCACATATTCGTGCGCATCGTCTGCGACCGACTCGCGGAGCGCCAAGTAAGCTGTCTCCGGAGTCCGTTCTCCATCGTTCGGAGCTTGGTGATGAAAGGAGTGCTCGAGTACCTCGAGGATGTCATCATCCCGAAGGGCCTGTTCGAGGTGTTCTTCGGTAAAGGAAACACCGTAGTAAGCGAACAAGAGAGTTACCTGGAGAGCCTTGAGATCGCAGGCCGTGGCGTCCCCGAACAGGAGTTGTAGTGTGCGCAGAAAGGCGTCCTTCCCTTCCGGCCGCTTCAAACTGGCCGCGCGACGAAATGTCTCAGCGGGGTTCTTCAGCGGGGCTCTGTCCCCCGCCATCAAGAAGTTCAGGCGCGCAAAGACTCGATCTCGGTCCGATTTGAGAGCCTTCTCGTGGGCGGACCGCTCTTTCTCGGCAAACTCCGAGTCCTCGACGGACTGGGCGGTGTTTCGAAGCTCGCGCTCCAGCAGAGACAGCTTTTCCGCCCACTGTTCCCTGCGATCGAGACATTGGGCCAGGAGGCGGTTGGCCCATTCTTCAGGCGCGACAATAGAAGCGTGATCGGAGCCGGACAAACCTCCGGGACTTTCCTGGAGTCCCATCGCGGCAGCCGCCTGCCCACCAGTAAGATAGAGAAACACCAAGAGCAGCCAGAACTGAGGCTGCGGGCAGGTCCAAGGAAGAGATGTAAGACGATTCGGCCGATATGGATGCTCTCTCATTTGTGCAGGTGCACGATATCGAGGTAATCCGTCTGCAACTTGTACAGGCTTTCCTTCACCAGCCAGATGGCATCCTGCTTGGACGTCATTTCAACCTTGCTCACCAGAATGAACTTGTCTCTTCGGCCCTTCAGCAGCGGCCCCATCTTCCGCTCGGACATGCGATAGTTGGGAGCCGTATCGAGATAGTTGATCCCGGCATCGGCCGCAGCGTCGATCACACGTCTGGCCCCTTTGGGGCTCATCTCCGCATCTCCAAAAGGCGCACACCCAATCCCAAGGATACTGACCTCCAGACCGGTCTTGCCCAGCGGCCTCCGCTCCAGTGCCGTCGCGGCCTTGCCGTGACCTGGGACAGAAGCCACCACCGCCCCTGCCGCAGCGATCGCTGATTGTCCCAGCTCCCTTCTCGTCAGCCTCCGCTTGGAATTTGCCATGGTCTCCTCCGGGTATTTCGTTCAAAGGAATTCTTGAACGCCGCGAGATCTGTCGCGGATAAACGGCTATTGCCGCTGGTTGCGCTCGACGCGCTGTCGTTCCCTTTCGGTGTCCCAGTAACCACAGTCCAGCTCTACGAAGACAGAGGTGTAAGGAAGCGTCATCGTCGACTTCAGCACCAAAACGTCAAACATCTCGGCGCTGCGATCCAGCTTTGCGATGATCTCCTCGTGCGGCATCGACAGAGACCTCTCGCCCTCGAGCAACGCCTTCATTTTTGCTCGGTAGTCCTCGACTCCGGGAGTATCTTGGTCGGTCATGCTGTCTAGCTCTGCATCACGCATGAAGACACCCTTGACATGAGGCGCCTCGCCGATTTTTCGAACAACATAGTCCAGCACGTCAAGCTGTGACTCCCTTGTGGCGACGGTTTTGATTCCCTCGGCACTCTGTTTCGGATACGCCGAATCTACAATCGCAATCCAATTGCGATGCCCGAGTACGGGAAGCTCCGAGTCCAACGTACTCCGCCAGCCTGCGGCGACGGCATCGCCTACACCGCTCCTATTATCTGCTGTGCCACTGCAGCCATAAAACAACGTGATACACATCAGAGCTGGCGCAAGAAATGGTGTCGCGGGTCTCCTGTTCATTCGGCTTTCCTCGAGTGCGTTAGCGTGGCCTGGTTCAAGGGCTCAGTGCCCGTAGAAAAATTAAACGATTGATCGCATACTGGTGTCAAGGCTTCGCTATAATGCCCTATTTCGAAGGAGATCACAAAGTCCAGGGAGGGTTCATGGTCGGAATGTTTTCGTCTTGTTTTCGTGTGGGCGCAGCCAACGCCTGGTTCGCTACCATCGGACTGCTCCTTGTGCCGGGGCTTGCAACCGAAGCTACCGTTGAAGTCCCTGGCGCCGAAGACGGCCTCTACACCACCCAGCAAGCAGCCAGCGGAAAGAAGCTCTACCAATCCAAGTGCGCGCTTTGTCACGGGTCGAAGCTCGAGGGAGTAACGGCGGTACCCCTGGCGGGACCCGTTTTCGCGGAGAACTGGCACGGACCACCCGAACTGATCAACCCCTGGGGCCAGACGGCGACCGTTGAAGATCTCATGTATATCATCTCGACGACCATGCCCCCGGGACAAGCCCGATCTCTGACCACCGAACAGCACGCCGGAATCCTGGCATACATCCTCCAGCAAAATGGGTACCCCGCGGGAGCGACTGATCTGGAGCTGGACTCTCCGAGACTCCAGAAGGTAAAGCTCACCAGCGGAACCCCCATCGAAGCGTCAGCCGGTCCCAAAGCGGAGCTTGTCTTCATCAAAGGGAGTGCCGCAGAAATTGCTGCAGGCACCGGTCCGACACAAGAAGAGCTCAACGCCGCGGCTCAGTCGACGAGTGACTGGCTCTATCACAACCACAATTACTCAGGGTCCAGATTCGTGGAGCTGGATCAGATCAACACGAACAACGCGAAGGACCTTCGGCCCGTCGCAACTTTTCAGCTCGGTGAGATCGCCAACTTTCAAACCGGCCCGATCGTCTATCGAGGCACCATGTTCGTGACAACCGCTCGAACCACCGTGGCGCTGGACGCTTCCACCGCACGGCCGAAGTGGGTCCACAAGTGGGAACCCAAAGATCGTGAAATCTGGCTGAACAACCGCGGGGTTGCGATGAAGGATGGGCGGCTGGCCCGGGGGACCCCCGACGGATATCTCCTGTTGCTGAACGCGCAATCGGGCGAGCTGATCTGGGCCCGCAAGATCGCCAACCCCACACTGGGCGAGACATTCACCATGTCCCCCCTCATCTACGAGGACTTGATTCTGATTGGTCCTGCCGGGAGTGAAAATGGCATCTCCGGCTGGGTCGGGGCCTTCCGGCTTTCGGACGGGTCGGAGGTCTGGAAGTTCAAGACTGTCCCCGGAGCCGAGGACAGAGGTTCGGAAAGCTGGGGGAACCCGACGGGGATCAAGCTCGGTGGAGGCGCCGTCTGGACGCCATTTTCCTTCGATCTGCTAAAGGAAGAGCTTTACGTACCGGTTACGAATCCGGCACCCGATCTGGCCGCCCAGCTGAGACCCGGCGACAATCTATATACCAACTCTTTGGTGGCACTCGACATCCGGACGGGCAAGCTCCGCTGGCACAGGCAGCTGATTTCCAACGATTCTCACGATTGGGACCTGACCCAGGTGAGTCCCCTATTCGAAACCGTCGTCGACGGAAAGAAAGGCAAGCTCGTCGCCACGGTCGGGAAAGACGGGATTCTCCGGACGCTCGATCGCGACGACCATCGAACCCTGTACGAGACACCGGTCACAACCATGAAGAATGAAAACATTCCGGTGACCACGGCCGGGGTCCACTGTTGTCCCGGGCTCCAGGGCGGCGTGGAATGGAACGGACCCGCCTTCAACCCCGGTACGAACCAGCTATACGTGGGAGCCGTCGATTGGTGCTCGACATTCTGGGCCGCCGAGATTGCTCATTACATTCCGGGCAAGCTCTACTTTGGAGGCACGCATCAAATGGACGCCACCTCTCGCGGCTGGATCACCTCTGTGGATGCCGCGACCGGTCAGGTCCAATGGCGTTACCCGTCGGCCACACCGGTTGTGGCGGCGGTCACGACGACCTCGGGCGATGTCGTCTTCGGCGGGGAGCTGACCGGCGACTTCCTCGTTCTCGACGCTCGGTCCGGCAAGGTCCTTTATCGATTCAATACGGGAGGGCCCATCGGAGCCGGGATCATCACCTACCAGATCCGCGGCAAGCAGTACGTGGCAGTTATGTCCGGGCGCCCCTCTCCCATCTGGTTCACCGAACACGGCGGGGCACCCACGGTATTCCTTTTTTCGCTTCCCTGAAGCGCTCTGCCGATCCGGTCGGCCGAATGCAGCGACATCGATTCTCCCCGATTGCCAGGACCGATTGGTCGCGCCGGCGCTTTCTATCTCTCTTTCGCGGAAGCGTGACGAGATTCTAAGCTAGTTCATGGACTCAAAAACCGCAGCGGCACCTTGGCCTCCGCCCATGCACATCGTTACGAGCCCGTATTTGCCGTTCCGACGCCGGAGCTCGTGCAAGAGATTTCCCACCATGCGGGCGCCGGACATTCCATACGGATGTCCCACCGAGATGGCACCGCCGTTGACGTTTACCTTATCCGGGTCCATCCCGAGCTTGTTCCGGCAATAGACAGCCTGGGAGGCAAACGCCTCGTGAAGCTCGATCAGATCAAGATCGTCCAGGCTCATTCCAAGACGGTTCAGAAGTTTCGGCGTCGCCACGGAGGGCCCCACCCCCATTTCATCCGGTTCACAGCCGGCCACACAGTAACTGACCAAACGGCCGAGTGGTTTGGCTCCGAGATCCTTCGCGCGCCCTTCTGACATGACCACGGCAACCGAAGCGCCATCGGAGAACTGGCTGGCGTTGCCAGCCGTCACGGTTCCTTTTTCGTCGAAAACCGGCTTCAATCCTGCCAGCCCCTCCAAGGTAGTGCCCGGACGATTCCCTTCGTCCTGGGGAAGTTCGAAATCAACCAGGTCGATAGATCCGTCTTCGTTCTTGACGCCACGTTTGCCACGCACAGGAAACAACGTCTGGCTGAATTTCCCTTCGGCCTGTGCTCTGGCCGCACGCTCCTGCGACAGGACGGCGAACTCATCCTGCATTTCCCGCGTGATGTTGTAACGTTTGGCCACTATTTCGGCGGTTTGTCCCATGCTGTAGTACATGCCCGGCTTGGTTTCCTTGAGTTTGGGATTGATCATGCCGTCGAGATTCATCTTGTTCTGAACCATGCTGATCGATTCCACTCCACCCCCGATCACGACTTCGGCCCCGTCCCTCACGGAGTGAATGGCATCGACGATGGCGTTCAACCCCGAGGCGCAAGCCCGATTGATCACGTTTCCCGCCACTGTGACCGGCAGCCCAGCCAGAACGGCCGCATATCTGCCGAGTTGCAAACCCGACTCTGCCTCGGGAAGACTGGTGCCAATGATTACATCTTCAACCTCGGCCGGATCAAGTCCTTCGACCTTGCCCAGCGCATTCTGAATACACATGGCCACCATATCATCCGGCCGGGTCATGTTGAGCGACCCCTTCCAGGCCTTTCCAATCGGAGTACGTGAACTGGCAACGATGACAGCTTCTTTCATGGCTCTTTGCTCCTGTTGTGCTTTGGGTGTCGACTGCGCCCTCATGGCCCGTCGCCTTCCGCATTACGAGGACGCCGCCTGTGGCCCGATTCTATACGGCAAGCACCAAAACAGCCACCATTTAAGAAGAAACTGCAGGCGTCTATCTCGGAGAGACTCTGAACTCTTTGCGCAAGCCACGGGTGCCCTACGTCTTTACCGAGACTTGCGGCGTAAGCGGAGAGCGGTCGGAACAGCGCTCACGACCGTACGACTGGAGCCACCGAGTTGTAGGGCCTGGTTGCGCGTGATAGACTCGGCTTCCCATGGCCGCTCCCACCAGGACATTCATCTCGATCGCGCGATCGATCACGCTCCTTGTGCTGTTCGGACTCTTCGTTGGTACTGCTTTCGATCAGGAATCTGTCACTCCGGAGCAGGTTCCTCACCGAGCGGACATCATCGAGGGAGACGACTCCAAACCCGCCCTCCAGGTGTTTCCGGGGGTCTACGCATCGTTGATGATAGAAACCGTCTACTTCGTCGAGTGCGGAGACCGCGCAGTCCTGATCGACACTGGGTGGGACCACACGTTCGAAAAACATCTCACACGTTTCAGGAAAGCCGGGCTCGACACCGATCGAATCGACGCTGTCTTTGCCACTCACAGCCACGTGGATCACATGGCCGGAGCCCGGCGCGCCCGAACCACTCGAGGGTTCCGGATCCTGGCGCAACGAAACGCGGCCCGCGTCATCCCGCAGGGCGATCGGATGGCGACGGCAGCCCGGATGCCTGCGCTGGGTTGGGACGCCAATGACCCGCCGGCCACCATCGATTTTCTCGTCGACGACGGCGACATCATCGACGTCAACGGGACAAGGTTCACCGTGCATCATGTGCCCGGTCACACCCCGGACTCGATTGCATATCAGCTGGGAGATTTGCTCTTCACCGGAGATGCCTTTTTCCCCAATCCCAACGAGCATATGCTCTTTCCTGGTTGGTCGGACGTTCACTGGGGAAGCAACTCGCAAGACATACTCGATTCGTTCGAGAAGCTCAAAGTCCTGTCGCCACAGCGTTGCCTGCCCTCGCACGGCATGCCGTTTGCCTTCGAGGCAGTACAAGTCACCAACGGAATCAACCGACTAAAGGAAGGAATGCCGCTTTTTTTCGGGCCGGTGAACGATAGCTACCGAGCTCCGCGGAGGTCTTCCGACGATCCGCCGCGAACGCACACGATCCCGATGAGAGAAACGAACGCACTGACGGAGCCGGTACCAAGACTCGCGCCGGCCTTCACCTACTCTTTCCACAACGGACTCGGTATCGTGCGAGCGGACGGACCGCGTGCAGGCCTGGAGCTTGTCCCATTCGGTACGACACCCGTTCTCTCGGGCGGGTACTTCGTGAGATTGAAGGATGTTCTGCAGGGAAAACCGGCACGTTCTTCCCGGCTGGTCACCCCCCTCACCGGCTTGGTCGCCCAGCGTGACCCACAATCCGTAACGGTTCGGTTCCGCCGGAGTATTCGGCTTGCCCCGGAAGCGCGGGTGACCTACGTTGTCGAGGATGACGATGGGATCCGCGTCGACCTCGACTACCGCGCCGGCCAGGATCAGGAAACGGATGAAGAGGTTGTTTTCCTGCTGGAGTCTCTCTTGCCGTCAGATGCAACCGTGGAGACCTCGGGCAGCGGAAAATGGAAGCGGCTGGAAGCGATGGAAAGCGTCATTCACGGCACCGCGTTGCGCGTCGGTCGGAAAGGTTCCTCTTTCTTCGCCCGGCTCACGATCGACCGGCACTATCGTGTCTCGTTGGTTCGAAATAGCGATGGCAAGCTTTTGACCTTACATCTGGCGGCTCCCGCCCGGAGCCAGGACTCAACTTCACCCACGGCAGGTAGTGCAACCTTCCACGCGTCCCTGCGGCTGACGCCCTGGCAGTAAAGACGAGATCCCAGAACCGAACCAAGAAAGAGCAGCGCTCGCCGTAGACGACGCCCTTGCTCTCTTGCTAGAATCATTACATCACGATTAAGCTGCCCGCACGCTGGGCGGATCTCGGCTGGCAAGAATCCCTTCGGTCTTCGTGTGACTGCCGTGGGCCCCAGACCAGCTCGCAACCAACGAGGAACCTCGCTTATGTGGAGACCATTGGAAATCTTCAGCCCCGGATGCTTCCGATCTTTCAGCTCACTGCGTTGTGCCATCATCGCCGGCGCCGCGGCAGCTGTGTTGATGACTCCTGCTTGGCCCCAAGGCCGACGTCCGCTGGAGTTGAATGATTTTTATTCGATCAAGACGGTCAAAGACGTTGCGGCATCGCCGGATGGGAAATGGGCTGTCTACGTCGTCGAGGAGATCGACCGCGAACGGGACGGGCGCATATCGAGCGTCTGGCGCGCACCCGTGTCTGGAGGCAGGGCAGTCCAGCTCACCAGAAGTGCTGATGGAGACCGGAGCCCGGGTTTTTCTCCTGACGGGCGCTACCTCGTCTTCTTATCAAAACGCAACGCCGAAGCGTGGGGGATTCCGAAGTCGGTGACGGATCGTGGACAGCTCTTTCTTTTTCCGTTGGCGGGCGGCGAGCCCTTTCCAGTCACGGCAATCGAAGGGGGGGTCACGAGCTACAGTTTCGCACCCGATAGCCACCGCCTCGCGGTTGTCGCCAGAGACCCCAAGCTGGATCCTGAGCGGGGACCCACCGGAACTCCTTTGCCCATTGTCTTGACGCAATTGCGTCACAAGAGCGGAACCGAATACCTCAACGATGACCGGAAGCAGCATCTCTATCTCATTTCCTTGGACGAAGCGCTCGCTTCCTCCGGCATGCGCCGGTCGGAGCCGAAGCCGTTGACGCCGGGAGGTTTCAACGAGCAATATCCGGTCTGGTCGCCTGACGGGAAAAAGATCGTGTTCACCTCGAACCGTACCGAAGAGCCCGAGGCCAACCGCAACGACGATGTTTGGATTCTGGATCTGGCTTCCGAAAAGGTAACGAAACTCACGACGGACCCGGGTGCGGATTCGAAGGCCGCGTGGTCCCCGGATGGATCCCGGATCGCCTACGTCCACACGCCCGAGAAGCCCCTCCAGTACGCCCTCCCACGTCTCATGGTTGTGTCGGCGGACGGCGGAACGGCGAAGGATCTAACCGGACAGTACGATCGCGGGGTTTCCCGTATCCCCAACTGGGGCGGCTTTCCGCGCTGGGCTCCCGACGGACGGTCCATCTTCGTCACCATGATCGACGGCGGCCGCAACCCCCTCTTTCGCATCGGACTCGATGGCTCCAGGACGATGATTCTCGACGGCGACGTCCAGCAGTGGGTGATGGGGAAAGAATGTATCGTCGGCATCCACCGCCCGGGCGACTCACCTGAAGACGTTTACTTCATTGCACTGACGGCGGGTGACGCGCCGCTCAATTTGAGTCGGGCCAACGAAGAGCTGTTCCGCTCCCTCACTGTCCGAGGCGCCGAGAGCACAAACTGGAGCAGCAAGGACGGAACCAACGTGCATGGTTGGTTGATCAAGCCTCCCGGCTTCGACCCGAGCCGAAAGTACCCGCTCATCGTCTGGATCCACGGCGGGCCAGTCTGGCACTGGACCGACGGATTCCGGTTCGAGCCCCACTACTTCGCGGCTCTGGGATACCTCGTGATCTTGCCCAACCCGAGGGGAAGCATCGGATATGGACTGCAGTTCTCCTACGAGTTGTCCGGCGACTGGGGCAACAAGGATTTCGACGACGTCATGGCCGGTGTGGACTCCCTGATCGCCAAGGGTTGGGTCAACCCGAAACAGCTCGGCACCGGAGGATGGAGTTACGGCAGCATTCTGACCAACTACATCGTGACCAAGACAGACCGGTTCGCCGCCGCCGTCTCCGGCGCGGGCCATTCGGACCTGTTCAGTTCCTTCGGCACCGACGATGCCCGGCTCGCCTGGATCGAGGAGTTCGGGCTTCCCTGGGAAAACGAAGACCTGTACCGAAGACTTTCACCCATCACCGAGATCGACAAGGTGGTGACCCCGACCCTGCTGGTGTATGGAGAGCGGGACTTCAACTGTTCGCCCGGTCAGGCCGAGCAAATGTACGTGTGCCTGAAAACCCTCGGGAGAGAAACCGCCCTGATTCTGTACCCCAACGAGGGTCACGGGATGAGAAAGCCCTCGAACTTGGTCGATCGCGCCCGTCGTTATCGTCTTTGGTTCGACAAGTACATCCGCAAGGAGAATGTCGACCCGACCTACACCGTTTGGAAAGGATCGGATGACGATTAGTGATTCCAGGTCCAACCCTATGAGGGCGAACGGGAGCCTCCGTGATCGCATGCCGAGCGCAACAGCGTGACTTTCAAGGTTGGGAAGGCGCCTATCTCGAAAACGGCCTGATAACGCTCGTCGCTGTTCCGGACATCGGTGGCCGCATCATGGCCTACGACCTGGGCCCCTATCCCTTTCTCTACGTCGAGCGCGATTGGGCCGGGAAGTTGTTTTCTCCCGAAGAAAACCTGGGGGACGGCAGTCTCGCTGCGTGGAAGAATTACGGCGGCGACCTGGCCAGCTCCTCAGGGCTGGGACGACGACACCCAGTGGCACGGCCCGCCAGATCCGATTCTTGACACCGGCCGCTATGCGCTCGAATCCCTGACCAGCGACGGTAGCTCGGCAACGGTGCGCATGAAGAGCCCCGCGACATCTCCGACTGGTGTTCAGATAGAGCGACAAACGACGATTTATCCGGATAGCGCTCGGGTAACGTTGGATTTGACATTCCACAACGTGACGAGCCGTTCCATTCGCTGGAGCATCTGGGACGTGGTGCAGCTGCAAGCAGAACGGGTTCACGAGGATGGATCGCTGTCGCTTCAGCAGGGATGCGCAGTCACGGCACCGCTCAATCCGGACAGTCGCTTCGACATGGGATTCCACGTGATGTTTGGCGAGACCAACAACCCACAGTGGCAGGCCGATATGGAAGCGGGGCTGTTCTTCGGCCACTACCTGTGGGAGATCGGTAAGGTCGGGCTCGACAGTCGAGCAGGCTGGGCTGCATTCGCAAATGCCAAGGCCGGCTACGCGTTTGCGGCCTGTTTCGCGGCTGAGCCTGATCTCGAATATCCCGACAACGGCTCAGCAGTGGAGTTCTGGACGGTGGGCCGCGGCAAGGTGGCCAATCTTGATTTCGGCAAGACTCACGATGGGCTGGTCCGTCGTGAAGATCCGTCTACCACATGGAGCTCGAAGTGCTCAGTCCATACAGAAACATCGACCCCGGGCAACGGACCTCGTTTCGGATCGAGTGGGGCGGAGCCCGGTGTCCGGGTCCAGTGCTCGATGTTTCCTCAGCAGGGTGCATCGGCCGAAGACTGCGGGTCGACCGAGAGGGGGATTTTGCCCACCTGGCCGGTGCATTTGGCGTGTTCGACGTCGGCACCCTGCAACTGGTATGGAAGAATCCATCCGGTCCGGTCGGAGAACCCGTCACTCTCGGTCTCGTCACTCCTCTCGCTGCCGTGCTGCTCGACCGCGTGGAGCGTGTTCCGGCGGCCGCCACGCGTCTACAACTTCTCGTAAACAGCACCGACGCGTCTAGAATCCTCGCTGAGTCTTCTCTGGGTTAAAGACTTGCATGGAGGCTCGTCCGAAGCTCTCAGCACTGGAGGACGTGCGCCGTAACGATTTCGCTTGAGCCTCTACAAATCGCCCGAGACTTCGATCAACTCACGAGACAGAAAGCACGGGAGGCACTGGGGTCCAACGACGATTAGTTTGAAAATATGCGGCGGGATGGCCCACTTGGATTCTTTTGAGAGTTTGATGATTCTGCTATCCTTTTCCTTTTTTATCGGTTTGGCATCCCGTTGATTTTCGAGGTCTCATCATGATCGATTGGCATCATCGTTTCTACTTCATGTTCTTTTTTGCGCCCGCAGCGCTGGGGTTGTGGCTCACCGCCTGCAAGAGCGAGGTCCGTGTCGCAACTCCTGAAGCTTCACGGCCTGGACCGTACCGTAGCTGGAGAACATACCTGGGAGACTTGGGCGTTACCCACTACTCGGTTCTGGACCAAATCAACAGGCAAAACGTCGGCCAACTGAGAGTCGAATGGACGTACCAGACCGGGGACAAGCGCGACAACAATCGGTCACAGATTCAGTGCAACCCCCTCGTCATCGACGGCGTCCTTTATGCAACCTCGCCTGCGATGAAAGTAATCGCCTTGAATGCGGCTACGGGCGAGATGATCTGGACCTTCGATCCCTTCAATGGGCAAGAGGATCCCCCCGCCGCTATCACTCGCGGTGTCGCCTATTGGCAAGATGGCGACGACCGGCGGATTTTCTCCACAGCGGAAGCGAATCTCTACGCGCTCGATGCCGGCACAGGGCAGCCCGTCCCGGGCTTTGGCAGCAATGGGGTGGTAGACATGCGCCAAGGTCTGGACCGCGACATCGGCAAGCTGTTCTATGGCTCCCGGACGCCCGGGATCGTCTACAAGGATCTCCTCATCCTCCCTACGGTCGTGAGCGAGGGTCCGGACAAGACCGCCCCCGGGCACGTTCGCACATTCGACACCAGGACCGGCGAAGTGGCGTGGATTTTTCACACGATTCCACATCCCGGTGAGTTTGGCTACGACACCTGGCCACCTGATGCCTGGAAGGAGGCCGGAGGGGCGAATAACTGGGCGGGCTGCAGTCTCGATGAGCAGAGGGGCCTTGTCTTCTTGTCGACCGGCTCTCCCTCGTTTGATTTTTGGGGAGGCGACCGCATCGGCCAGAACCTGTTCGGGAATTCCGTCCTCGCCCTGAAGGCGGACACTGGAGAACGGGTATGGCATTTTCAGACCATTCACCATGACATGTGGGATCGAGACATTGCCTCTCCGCCCAATCTGGTGACCATCCTTCGCGATGGCAAGACAGTCGATGCCGTGGCCCAGGCAACCAAAGGAGGCGATCTTTTTGTCTTCGACCGCGAGACCGGTGAGCCACTCTATCCCATCGAGGAGTTCGAAGTCCCACCATCCGATCTGCGTGGCGAAAAAGCATGGCCCACCCAGCCGCGGCCGCTGAAGCCTCCTCCTTTTGTCCGGCAGCAATTCGCGGAATCGGACATCACCGATATTTCTCCAGAAGCCCACGACTATGTACTCAAGCGATACCGAAGTGTCCGGACAGGCAAGCGCTATATTCCACCGAGCATTCAGGGCAGTCTGACGCATCCGGGGCTCGACGGAGGGGCTGAGTGGGGAGGGGCCGGGTACGACCCCGCCACCGGCTTGCTCTACATCAATGCCAACCAAATGCCCAACATCATCACCATGGTCGATGTCACCGCCAAGAGTGGGGAGAAGCCTTCGCCAGGAAAGCAGCTCTACACTATTCATTGCGCTGCTTGCCATGGGGAAGTCGGGGCAAAGAAGACCCAGACTCACTCACCCTTGTTGCGGGAGATTTTGGGCAGGATCAGTCTTCGGTCCTTGACTCGCGCCAAGGCTCAACAGGTGATCGAAAAGGGCCAGGGATTCATGCCCGGATTCGCGCACATAGGCAAGATGGAGATCGAAGCTCTGCTCGATTTCATGTTCCGCACCGGGCAAGAGAGCACCCCGTTTTCACTTCCCCAAGAAATTGAGTTCACGCACACCGGCTACAACTGGTTCGTGGATCAATTCGGCTATCCGGCCATCAAACCGCCCTGGGGGACGTTGACGGCCATCGATCTCAACCGCGCAGAAATCAGGTGGCAAGTACCGTTGGGAGAGCTACCGGAGCTGACTGAACGGGGCATTCCTCCGACAGGAACCCAGAACTATGGGGGTCCGGTGGTGACGGCAGGTCGCTTGCTCTTCATCGGCGCGAGCAAAGATGAAAAATTCCGTGCTTTCGACAAGGCAACCGGAAAAATTCTCTGGGAAACAGATCTTCCGGCCGGAGGATACGCCACGCCCTGCACCTATGAGATCGCTGGGAAACAGTATGTGGTGATTGCCGCCGGCGGAGGCAAGATGGGAACCAAGTCCGGAGATTCCTATGTTGCTTTCGCGCTGCCGGATTAGTGGTCCCACCAGAAAGCTTGTCCCGTTTCGAGCTATTTCCTCGCGGGATACGGCCGGCTATTCCATCAATATCCTATGAATTAGGGACTCTTGCTCTCCGTTGTCCGGTCTAGCGTTTCTTGAGACTCACGGCCATGCCGGCCGCATCCATATTCAAGAAGATACTCTCGAGCTCGGGATTCGTCGTGATCGCCTCGATGTATCGTGGATCCGGCGCGGGGCGACGCATGTTGTGGGCCAGGATCAAGCCGCCCGGTCTCACCAGCGGAAGCAGTTTCTCTAGATAGTCGATGTACCCGCGCTTGTCGGCATCAAGGAAGAGAACATCGATCGGTTCTGTCAGTTTCTTCACTTCCTCATGGGCGTCCCCCTCGATCAACTCTATCAAGTGCTCGACACCGGCACGCTTGAAGTTTCGCCGCGCCAGTTTTGCGCGGTCGGCATCGATCTCGTACGTCGTCAACTTCCCTCCCGTTTTGCCCAGGGCGAGGCTAAGCCAGATGCCGGAGTAGCCGTTCGATGTGCCCAGCTCGACCACGTTGCCGGCATTCGTCGACTCGACCAGAATGCGCAGAAGTCGCCCGTCGGCCAGAGGAACGTTCATGTTCCCTGTTCGTTGATTACGGTCCAGATCGTCGAGCACCTTCAAGACCCGCTCTTCATCGGCGGACTTTGCCATGGGAGGCTTTTCCAGCGATGGAGGGCTTCCTGCAGTCCCTTGATCCGACCGCTGTCCCTGTGCACATGCAAGGACAGTAGAGGCCAGGGGCAAACCGGCCAACGCGAGCATCAAACCTGCAAATCCCAACCATGCGCCACATCTCGTGAGTGTAACCATTGAAGCACCTCAACCTTTCGGATTAACAACTGCAATACTTCGTTCCCGGGGCGTCGTTGCAGAGTCCGGTCCTTGGCGCCGCGCATCACAACTGAGTATGGGTGAGCTCTTCGGAGCCGAGACGGCAACGATTACAAACACTCGAGATGATGCCACAAATCCCGCTGCAAAATATATCCTCCCGCTGCTACGGGTCCGCATCTAGTGGGGCAAGCGGGGCAACAAGGAGCGGAACCGATCGAGTCTGGTAATTCAAGGAATCAAACGAGCGCGTCTCGTGCTCGATTCGCGACATGAACGAGTACTCCTTCATGTCCAGCGCCGGCAAAGGGGCAACCGTGCCGGAAAAGAGGGTGTTGGGATCCATGTCCTTGGCCCAGCCGGTAAAGTGTAGAACGAAATCTCGCCTCCAGCCCCGAGGAAGCGGCGGCAACTCGCCGGCGTCAAACGAGACCGTCATCTCATCCCCGGGGGCCATGACAACAAGGCGATTGTCGGCGCGCTGCAATAACTCCTCCACCGATCCATAGCGAGTGTAGCTTCCCGAAGGTGCGTTCCAGGGTGGACTGGAGAGCAATTGCGAATAGTCGAACAGCTCCGGCGCCATCTCTCCACCTTCGCGAAACGGGACCGAAAAACCGCGATAGTGCAAGTCGGCGGAGAATGGTTTCAGCGAGTGCACGGGGAAACCAAAACCCGGGGCGGCTCTACCAAAGCGAAATGCGGAGGCTGATGCTCGGCCGGTGCTACCAGTACTGAAGAAGGCATGATCCCTCCCGCTGTAAAGTCCCCGAGCTCTGGCTCCCCGCCTGATGGGGAAATCCCCTCGTGTACATCTCAAACGAGAAAGAAAGTGACGTCCCTGAATACACAAAACCACAGAATGGGCTGCAACTTTGGGGCCAGTGAACCTTTAGCACCTTAAATTCTTCATTCCATTTTATTTGCGTTCCGGAAGGCCGAGGTACATGCACGTTGTCCGTCATATCACCCGCTTTTCCGCGCGATCTGCCCAACCCGGCATCGCTCGGCCAACGATACAATCTACTCTGCTATTTCAGGGTCTTATGATTGTCGCCGTCGCAGCGGTGCCTTCCGTCCACGGCGGAGGGAATACTCACGGTACGTAGCGTGTAAAGTTCCGCAAGGCTTTGGCTCGATCCTGGTAGGTGATCGGTTTCGGGTCCAGCCACTGGACGATGGTGTCCTTGATCGAAAAGGCAAAGAAGTGGTTTCCCGCAGGGCTGTAGTGACCGTTAAAATAACGTTTCCGATATTCGGGGAAGGAAAGGTTGAAGCTCTTGAAGTCTCTGGCATGCACGACATTCATGTCGAAGTACTTGAAATTGTTTTCCTCCAGGAAGTCCACGATTTCCTGGTCATAACGGGTTTTTGATTCGATCAAGGCCGGCATCACGCGACCGGGATCGAAGAGAACCACTAGCAGTTTCTTATCCTCCCGCTCCGTGAATTCTCGAGCCTTGCTCAAAATGTACTTTGTCGCTGTAAAGCTGTAGCTGTCCAGTACGCCGTTGACGCTTTCTTTCTCGTTTTCGCGATCCACGGAAGGAAGGTGCAGCAGTTTAGCCAGGCGCTCGACCCCCGGCCAGTCCACATTACTGACCAGCCCGCTGCCAAACAGAAGCATCTGCAAGGCCAGATCGTCTTTCAGGTTCTCGTACATCCAGTCGGGGTCCGTCATCCGGTAGAGGGACTCCCGATCAGCCAGACGATTGGGCTTCTCTACGATCTGCCCGCTATTGAAATCCATTTCCAGGTTGGCCCAGAAGTTGTTGTGGAACAGGGTCCCACCCGCATGATCCCACCATTTGAAGATGGCGGCATGACGGCAGCGAAGCAGACTGCGAATGTGGTCCCCCCCCAGATGTAAAGAATGACGTATTCCGCTCCGCGGTCGGTCCTTTCTTCCCGCAGCATCCGCCGGTAGGCCTGATATACCCCGAAGCCGCCCATTCCGAAGTTTCGGATCGGTTCACCCAGATGAGCCGCCAGGTACTCTTGCCAGGTTTCTCCATCGTTCACCTGATGACGCTGGGTGAAGCTATTGCCGTAGGTATTGATCCTCCCCTTTCTGCCCACATAATGATGCGGTGTTCGGGCCCCGTCCGGCTGGACCGTGGAGATCGTGGAACTGCCGTCGATCCCATCTACGGGAAGGTAATTGCCGAGGATATAGCCAACTTCCGGGTCGAACTGGGCCCAGGAAAGCTGCTTCGGGTCGGCAAAGGTGTCCAGGACATTTCTGGAAACCGCGCTTTCCCGCAGGTATTGCTGGAATGGGACGGTGCTGGATTCCTGGGCGCTCACCAGGCTCATCTGAAGCAGGAGGGCGCCGCCCCATGCCAGAAGTCCGCGCTTGATAACAGTCACGGGATTATTTGCTCCGAGTGGATTTGACAGGTTTTGGCTTCGAAGCGGACTATACCGTGAGGTGAGAAAAACCGTCAAGGACCAACTGACCGCCCCGCCGGCGTTGTCAAAGTGAACGACGTATCACTTGGCCTTCTCAGACTTCGAACTCGCCATGGTGAGCACGTCGATGTTGAAGCGCGGGAATTGGTACCTCGACCGAGCGACATCGTAGAAATTGGTTCGGTCGCTCTCCTTGCCTTGCGTGTCGAGCAGTACCAACGATCCCGAGATGTGCGGTTCGGGCCCGTCCTTTCGTATTGCATCGATCCAGTCGAATATGTACTTCCTCGCGTTGGGTCTGGCGGGCCCTGTCAACTTGATGGTAATCGGCTTTTTCGCGGCAGAGACTTGCTGGCTAACATTGGCTTCACCCTTTCGCAAATCTGACCAGCGACCGTGGTTCATTTTGTGGAGCCCTTTTTGTTGAGACAATGCTGGTTCCAAGCTACCATAAGCATATCCAACGACTCGGCTATCATAGATCGGACCCACACTCCCCTCTGATCCAAATGGTCCATGGCTGTTGGGATTAGTGATACCAAACTACGCCAATTGCAACGCAGGTCAATATTTTGGGGGTTTGGGGGCTTTTCTTGCCTTCCGATCCACCGCGACGGGCGCCAGCAGGGAACGAACGAAGGAGGAAGACAATCATGAAGCATTTGAATCGCAAACAGCTAGGAACAATCTGGTGCAGATGTGGGGATTCGGCCTGTTGTTCGTCGGAATCACGAAAAAGAAAAAATAGGGGTCGGACCACAATTACATTATGTTGCGTATGATTGTTCCCGCTTTGCTGTTTATTTCCGCTGTCGTCGCGCTGGCCAGCTGTGCTACGTCCTCGGGAACATCCTCCATTGAGACAGAGACGCTTCGTCTGACCATTGATCAAGAGGATGAATACGCCTGGCGCGAAACGCTCTCGATCCGCCAGGGAAACGACTGGGTTCCTGCACTGCGTACCGAGGGGTTCCCCATAAGACTACTCGCCGAGCCCACGGTGTCGGCAGACCGCCCCGACATCACGGTCTTTGATATGGACGATCCCGAGGCCGGCAACTGGAAACTCATATCGGGAAAACTCGCCGGACCGATGATCCGCTCGAAGCCGCTGCGTCATGGCCAGCGTGGACGCGGCGTGATCGACACTCACCTGCGACCGGATGGCTGGTATCACGACGGCACCGGGATTCTGGAGTCGGTCCCCTTCGAAGCAACTCGGCGTTACCTCGCGCTGCGCGTGGCCGGGGGTGGCGAACGCCACCGCTGCCGTGTCGTGGTCTTATCGAAAGAAGGCAAAGAAATCGGATCCCTTTCCGGGGATGAGACTCCCGCAGGCGGATACTGGATCGCCGGCGCCTATACCTTCGCCACACTCTCGCTGGATCTTTCCGCACATCAAGGCAAGACGCTGATGCTCCGGGTCGAGGACCTGGGCAGCGCCTACTGGGATCACATTTCGCTGGACGAAGTGGTTTTGACCGACCGTGACCCCAAGGAAATGCCGATTCCCCGGGAGCCCGTCGCCGTCACTATCCAGAACCTGACCACGTTCGAGGACGCCGACGGGAAAACGGCAATCCGGATCACGGCGGCCAGCCCCCTGGGTCAGATCGTGCGTGAATTCCGCACTACGGAAGAAACCGACGTAATTGCCGTCCGGGTCGTTTTCGAACCGTCTCAGGATCTGTACCTGGCTGCCCTCGAGGACCGCCTGTCCTTTGCTCCCTCTCGGCGCGGCACCGACGGTCGGGGTGGTCCGAAGGAAGGTCCTCTGGACTTCGTCTGGAGTCCTCTCATCAAAGAGAGGCAGGATTTCATCAACGCCGACTGGGCCTGGAAGTCTCCTGTGGTCATGTTCCAGCAGGGGGCTGTGTTGGCGGCGCTGGTCCCGCAGGTGGATCGTCTCGACTGGGATCGCCTCAAGAAATACCCCCTGGCGCTGGATTTGAATGTGACGGAAGAGGACCGACCCTGGCTTTCCTACGGCGTTGCCGCCAGCAGGCCGACCGGGCACAGCTATAGCGTGCGCCACGCCGAACCAATTGCGGTCTCGGTTGGATCACCGATCGAATTCTCATACCGTATCGTCGCCTCCGCACAGCCAGCGCGCCTCGGGTATCGTCGGGTCGTCGCCGCTCTCTGGAATTGGTTCGGGCACGAGGCTTTCCTCGAAACACTCGATCTGCAACGCAACGTCAGGCGGCAAGACCTGTGGCTTTTCGACCAGTGGCGAGGCGATGCGTGGGGACGCTACGCGGACGAAATCTGGCGCGACTACAACCTGGGGGGAAAGAAGGTCGGGACCTTGGTGTCCCGGCGCCGCCTCGACAGCGAACCACAGGACGACGCCTGGTTCAACTCCTGGTTTCAGACGTTGCGTACCGCCTACGGGATGCACATTTACGGAACGAGGGAGAAGGACTCCAAGGCTACCCGCCGGGCGGAGCAGATCCTCGATTTGGCGCTGCTGGCACCGAGACAAGAAGGACTGTTCCCTTCCATCGCGACCTTCGAGGCAAGTAAAGCTACCTGGGTTCGCGACAACGCCTGGGCCGGCTTCAAAGACGATTACCATGTGTTCGACTCCTCCTGGACGGCCTACTGGATGCTCCGCTGGATGGAGCTCCTGCCTGACAAACGAAAGGAAGTGCTCCAGTTCTTCAGACCCTATGCAGATTTTTTGCTCTCTCAACAGCGCGACGGCGGCTGCATTCCTTCCTGGTACGGTGACGACTTGAGGCCACGTTCGGAGTACCGTGATTTCAACGCGGAGACTGCGGGGTCGGCGCTCTTTTTGGCCGAGCTGTACACCGCAACCGATCATGAGCCCTATCTGGCTGCAGCCGGGCAGGCCATGGACTTCGTGGAGCGCGAAGTGCTGCCGCGTCACCGGTGGTTCGACTACGAGACTTTCAAATCATGCGCGCGGAAGCCCTTTGATTTCTACGACCCCTACACGGCACAGTTCCCCCAGAACAACATGTCGACCTTCCAGGCGGCCAAGGCCTATCTCCGCCTCTACCAGATCACACAAGAGGCCAGATATCTAGCCCTCGGAGAGCAGGTGCTCGACTACGCCCTTCTCACGCAACAGGTATGGAACCATCCTCGGTTCAGTCCCAAGATGATCGGCGGTTTCACGACCCAGAATACCGACGCCGAGTGGTCGGACGCGCGCCAGTGCTACGGGGCCACGCTACTGCTGGACTATTACAACACGAACGGAAGGCTCGAGTACCTCGAGCGGGCGATTGCCGCCGCCCGGTCCACATTCGCCGTCGCGCCCTGGGAGAACTGGGCACACACCGGATATTCCGACAGCCCGGGTGGCATGTCCGGATTCCATTGGGGAACCGGAAGTGCGATGGCTTCGGTCGAAATGATGACCGCGCAGTTCGGCGACGCCTACATCGACCTGGAACGAGCCCACGCGGTCGGCTTCAACGCCTGTACGATCCAGGATCTGAAAGCCGACGACGATCAAATCGCCTTTGCCCTCGAGTTGGCCGAGGCCTGGGATGCCGGCCAGAAACTCCTCATCCGCTTTGCCGGCGCAGATGCGGAACAATACGACGTCGTCATCAACGGCCAAACGGTCGGATCCTTCCCCGGCCGTACGCTTTCCGACCATGGAATGCGAATCGAGGTTTCCGAACTTCGATAACCCATGACAGAAAACCGAACACTTCTGACCTACACGGCCTTTGACGATATCGAACCGGAGCTGCTGCAGTGGCTCGGGTCGCTTCAGACCAACATGTCCGAGGCTGTAATTCTGGCCCCCTCCAAGGACGCGGCCGATCAAATCGCCTTCCGGCTTTGCGCAATCCAGTCTGGCAGCTTTGGTCTCCATCGATTCTCGCTTGCCAAGCTGGCTGGCGTCCTGGCGACGGAGGAACTGGCCCGGAGTGAGCGGCTGCCGATGAGCGCGCTCGGGGCCGAAGCCATAGCCTCTCGCTGTGTGTTCCGAGCGAATGCCACGCGTCGGAAGAAGCTTTCCTACTTCAAGCCCGTGGCAGAAATGCCCGGCTTTGCCCGTGCGCTGGCCAGAACTTTTGTGGATCTTCGGCTCGAGCGAGTCGACCGTGAAAGCCTCGCATCTTCAGGATTGGCGGGGCAGGATCTTGCGCAGTTGGTCGAGTTGTTCGAGCAGGAGATGGATTCACAGTCGCTGTCGGACCTGGCTTTGCTGTACCAACTCGCCACCGAGACAATCACACGGAATCCGGAAAACGGAACTGCCGCTGAAAATAACCGCCTGCTGGGCCTGCCGGTGCTGCTGGTCGACGTAATTCCCCGCTCCAGAGCGGAGCTGCAATTCTGTCGGGCCATCCTGGATCGATCGCCTCGGGTGCTGGCCAGTCTGCAAACGCAGGATAGCCACGCGATCGAAATCTTCGAAGCACTTCTCGACACGCAAGGCACCCCCGTGGCACACGCCTCCAAGATGGACTCGCTTCGCCGCATCCAGCGCACCCTTTTTCGTGAAGAGAACAAATCCTCCGGCAACGGGAAAGGGTTGGAATCTGCGCCGCCTCCCCCACCAAAGCCGGATGACAACGACAGCAGTTTCGAGTTTTTCTCCGCCCCGGGCGAAGGACGGGAGTGTGTCGAGATTGCGCGCCGAATCCTGCAATGCGCGACAGCGGGAATTCCCTTTGATCAGATGGCCGTGCTGCTGCGCAACCCGGATCTTTATCAACCGCAGCTCGAGGAGGCGTTTCGCCGGACAGCCATTGCAGCCTACTTCAGCCGCGGCACCGTCCGGCCGGATCCAACAGGACGCGCTTACTTGACCTTGCTCTCCTGTGCGCTGGAGCAGCTGTCGGCTTCTCGCTTCGCCGAGTACCTCTCGTTCGGACAGGTGCCTCCGCTCGATGAGAAGGGCCGCCCAACGGTAAAGATCTCGTGGGTCCAGCCGGCCGACGAGTTACAGCTCACCTTCAAGACCGCTCTCTCGAGAGAGGCGCCGGCCGAAGAAGAAGCCGAACCCGAAAGCCTGGAAACCGAAACCTCGCGAGTGGTGGCCGGGACCCTCAGGACACCCCGGCACTGGGAAAAACTCCTTGTCGATGCCGCCGTGATCGGGGGGCGAGATCGCTGGGCCCGCCGCTTGCACGGCCTCGAAGCGGAGCTGAAGCTCAAGGCCCAGGAATCCGAAGATCCGAATCGAAAGAAGCGGTTTCTGGGTGAGCTGGACAAGCTGAAGAACCTGGAAGACTTTGCGCTTCCTGTGATCGAGTTCCTGGGCGAACTCCCGAAGGAAGCGAAATGGGGACAGTGGCTGGAGCATCTACGCCGTCTCGCCGCGATGTCGCTGACCAAACCGGAGTCGGTCCTTGCGGTGCTGGCGGAGCTTCAGCCCATGGCCAATGTCGGGCCGGTTTCTCTTCAGGAAATCCAGATGGTACTGACCGAGCGTCTATCGTTTTTGCGAAGCGACCCTCCTGAACGCCCGTACGGGCGGGTCTTCGTGGGATCGACGATGGAGGCGGCCGGCCGCTCCTTTGAAATCGTCTTTCTGCCTGGCCTGGCCGAAGGGATCTTTCCCAAGAAAGTCCAGGAAGACCCGCTGCTGCTTGATCAAGACCGCCGGAACCTTTCCACGCGCTCCGAACCGGATTCCGGGCAACTCGATCGCCCCAGGACCCATTTGAGCACGCGCGAGGACCGCATCCACCGAGAGCGGCAGTTGCTCCATCTGGCTGCCGCTTCGGCCAGGCGGCGTTTCATCGTTTCCTATCCCCGCATCGACGTGAGCCAGGGGCGAGGAAGGGTTCCCTCGCTGTACGCCCTGGAGCTGCTGCGAACCTCCGAGGGAAGTCTGCCGGCACTTCAAAAGCTCGAACAAAAAGCCAGCGCCGGATCGGCGACTCATCTCGGCTGGCCGGCACCTCAATCAAGTGACGAGGCCATTGACGCCGCCGAATACGATCTTTCGATCCTGGATCCGCTGCTGACCCAGAACCCGGCGGACGTAACAGGAAAGGGACGGTTTCTGCTCGACGTCAACCCGTTTCTTGCGACCTCACTCCGTGCCCGTTACCGGCGATGGCAAAATGTCTGGTCCTACGACGACGGTCTCGTGATCCCGAAGGATCCGGAAGTGAAGAAGATTCTGGATCAACAGCGACCAATCCACCGGAGCTACTCACCCACGGCGCTGCAGAACTATTCGGCGTGCCCCTACCGTTTCTTTCTGAGCGGGATCCAGCGGCTGCAACCGCGGGAGGAGTCGGTAGCCATCGAACAGATGGATCCGCTCACCCGGGGCGGCCTCTTTCACGCCCTGCAGTTCGAGCTGCTGCAGACACTGCAACGCGAGCAGCTCCTTCCCGTGCTGCCCGAGCGGGTCGACGCCGTCATGACCGTTGCCGATCGTGTCCTCGACCAGGTGGCGGCCGATTACAGGGAAACCCTGGCGCCCGCGATTCCCAGTGTCTGGCAGGGAGAAGTAGAAGACTTGCGCGTTGATCTGCGGGCCTGGATTCGCGACGTGGCACAGCGCGATGGGGATTGGACCCCGGCCCATTTCGAATACTCTTTCGGGTTGCCGCTGTCTGAAGGGCATGACGTCCAGAGCACCGAAGAGGTCGCTATTATCATGGGTCGCTTCCGGATACGTGGAATTATCGATCTCATCGAGCTGAGTGAATCCAGGGGCGAGCTTCGAATCACCGATCACAAGACCGGCAGGGTGCCGTGGCCGCGTCCCAAGATCACGGGCAAGGGAGAAATCCTCCAGCCGCTGCTTTACAGTCTGGCGGCTGAAGCGCTTTTGCGACGCCCGGTCAGCTCCGGACGCCTTTACTACTGCACGCAGCGGGGAAATTATCAGCAGCTGCATTTTCACATGAACGATCAGAGTCTGTTCCACCTCAAGGAGGTTCTGGAAACGATCGACCGATCGATCGAAATTGGTTTTCTTCCGGCGGCGCCCCGGGCAAACGCCTGCCGGTTCTGTGACTATCAAGCCGTCTGCGGGCCCTACGAAGAAATTCGAACGGCACGAAAACAGGACGGCTTTTTGAATCCTTTGGCCAGTATCCGCGCAATCCCGTAAGCCGTCCGGCTGGCAACGGGGTTGAAGCGCAAAGGTCCACAAATGAGCAAAGCGAAAAGAGGCACTCGCACGCAGAACGTGCCCGCATCCGACGAGGACGCGCGCAAGAAGATCCGCGAGTCCCTCGACGAGAGCTTGCTGGTCGAAGCCGCCGCCGGCACCGGAAAAACGACCGAGCTCGTGCAGCGTATCGTGGCGGTACTTGCACAGGGGAAGACCACGATCGATCGCCTCGTGGCCGTCACTTTCACCCGCAAGGCTTCGGGAGAGCTCAAGCTGCGCCTCCGGGAAGAGCTGGATCAGACTCGCGCGCAGTCCCGTGATCCGTCCGTGGTGAAGCACCTGCAACAAGCGGTCTCGCGAATCGAAGAGGCGCGAGTCGGCACGATTCATTCCTTCTGCGCCGATTTGCTGCGCGAACGTCCGGTCGAGGCAAACGTCGACCCTGCTTTTCTGGAGATGGACGAGGACGGAGCGGAAGGGCTCTTTCAGAGGGCCTTTCGCTCCTGGATCGAGCAGAAGCTGTCGGATCCGACGCCCGGGCTCCAGCGCGCGCTGAATCGGTGCATGATTCAGCGGCAGTGGGACTCTCCTTCTCCCCTGGATCGCATCCAGGCTGCGGCGTGGAAGCTCGCCGACTGGAGACAGTTCCCGACTTCCTGGCAACGCCGATCCTTCGACTTTCATGCAGCAATCGACGATCACATGAGCCGCGCGCAAGAGCTCTCTGAAATGAGCTGGCAATGTAAGGACTGGAAGGACGAATTGTGGCGAGGCCTTCGCCCGGTCCGGGACCTGGCAACCTGGGTTCGGCGTTTCGAAAAGGAAAAGGATCGAGACTACTCCCGGCTGGAAGCATCGCTGGTTCAGCTCCTGTCCGAGTTGAAGAGACCCTGGAACAAGAAAAAAGGAACGGGTTCCTTTTCACCAGGATGTTCCCGTGAACAGGTATGGGAGGCACGGGTTGCGCTCGTGGCCGAGTTGGAGAGCTTCAAGCTGAAGGCGGAGGCCGATCTGGCCGCCGAGCTTCAGGCGGAACTGGGAGAGGTTGCCCACCTCTACGAGGGATTGAAAAGAAAGACGGGACAGCTCGACTTCATGGATCTTCTGGTTCGTACCCGGGATTTGATCCGCGACCGCCGGGAAATTCGCCATTACTTCCAGCAAAAGTTCACCCACATCTTCGTGGATGAGTTTCAGGACACGGACCCGCTGCAAGCCGAAATACTGCTGCTCCTTTCCGCAGACAGCGACGCGGAAGCGGACTGGCGCCGGGTGCAGCCGGCGGTGGGAAAACTCTTTCTGGTTGGAGACCCAAAACAGTCGATCTATCGTTTCCGCCGCGCCGACATCCACCTCTATCATCAGATAAAGGAGTCGCTGAGGCAAAAAGGGGTGGGGATCATATATCTGAGCCGAAGCTTCCGCTCCGTCCGCTCGATTCAGAACACGGTCAATGCTGCGTTCGAAACCGAGATGCAGGAAGACACCGAACGCGGTCAGCCTAGTTATGTCGCGCTGCAGCCTCACCGCGAAGATCGAGACGATCAACCCGCCGTCGTCGCGCTGCCGGTGCCCAGACCTTACGGCTCAGGAAACAGGATCACCAACAAGGCCATCGACGAATCTTTACCCCAGGCCGTGGCAGCCTTCATCGACTGGCTCATCACAGAAAGTCAGTGGCAGGTCACGGATCCGCAGCGGGGCGGCAAGGAATCGCCTGTTGCGGCCCGGCACATCTGCGTGTTGTTTCGGCGCTTCGTCTCCTGGACGTCCGACATTACCCGGGATTATACCCGGGCCCTGGAGAGCCGTCGGATCAACCATGTGCTCGTGGGCTCCCGATCTTTTCATCACCGGGAAGAAGTGGAGACTCTGCGTGTCGCCCTCAGTGCCATCGAGTGGCCCGATGACGAGTTGTCGGTCTATGCAACCCTGAGGGGATCGTTGTTCTGGATTCGCGATTCCTCTCTACTGAAATTCCGGCACCGGCATGAGTCGCTTCACCCATTCCTCCCCGCCTCCTCGGCAAAGGAGGAAGAAGAAGAGACCAACCCGGAGTTTCGTTCGATTCGGTCCGCGCTCGAGACGCTGTCCCGGCTGCACAAGCGCCGCAACCGCCGCCCGATCGTCGATACTGTAAACGAGCTGCTGGAGGTGACGCGGGCTCACGCAGGCTTCGCCCTGCGTCCCGCGGGATCTCAAGTCCTTGCCAACGTGCAGCGCGTATGCGATCTCGCCCGAGGTTTTGAGGCACGTGGAGGGATTTCCTTTCGCTCGTTCGTCGATCTCCTGGACAGTGAAGCGGAGAAGCCCGTCTCCTCCGAAGCCCCCATATTCGAGGAAGGGGTCGACGGCGTTCGGCTCATGACCGTTCACAGTGCCAAAGGGCTCGAGTTTCCGATCGTTATTCTGGCGGATATGACCGCAAAGGCGGCGCGGGAAGCGCCGGACCGCTACTTGAATGCAGATGATGGACTGGCTGCTTTTCAGCTCCTGGGTTGCACTCCCTGGGATCTCATCGACAACCGAGAGGCCGAACACTCCCACGACGAGGCGGAGGGAACACGGATCGCCTATGTGGCTGCCACCCGGGCGCGTGACCTGCTGGTGGTCCCGACCATCGGAACCAAGGAATTCTCAGGCTGGTTCTACCCGTTGAACAGGGCGCTTTACCCGCAAGAGAAGAAACGGCATCAACCCGCTCCCGCGCCGGCCTGTCCGCCGTTTGGCTCCGTCAGCGTTCTGGGTCCGGACGTGGAGGTAACCGAGCAATCGGTCCAACCCGGACTTCACCGGATCGGCGATGAAGACCAATCCTCTGGGGTGGTCTGGTGGGATCCGGCCGTTTTGAATCTGCGCGTGGAGGAGGATTTCGGCCTGCAGCAACAGGAGATCTTGAGCGACACCGGAGACAAGAAGTCTTCGAAAGCCAGCATCCAGGCCTATGAACGATGGAAAGCGCGCAGAGCGGAAACGGTCGAACGAGCAAGTGCGACAAGTCTGCGGATTCTCACGGTCACGGGAAGCCGCGACTTACCGGAGCCACCGGACACCGCTCCGGTTCGGATCGAAATCATCCCACGGCCTGCGGACCGGCCGGGGGGAGTGCGCTTTGGAACCTTGGTTCACACAATCCTGCGCGACGTCCGGTTCGATCCTGCTCCCGACGAGATCCAGAAACTGGCAAGACTGCACGGTCAGATTCTGGACGCCCCCGATGAGGAAATTCGTGCGGCCGAGCAATCCGTTCGTTCCGCCCTTGGCCACGACTTGCTTGCTCGCGCTGCATCGGCGAGCCGCTGTCACCGGGAACTTCCGATCCTTCTCAAACTCGACGACTCGGCGGCCATTCTGGGCGACTCGGCGGCCATTCTGGGCGCCCCCGCTGCCATTCTGGAGGGAAACCTCGATCTGGCATTCCTGGAAAAGTCCGAAGCCAAGAAAGGTCAGAGCGGCCGATGGATCGTCGTGGACTTCAAGACCGACGCCGATCTCGAAGGGCAGAGGGAACACTACACGCGGCAGCTCTCCTGGTACGTACACGGACTGTCGACCATTACAAAGACCCCCGCCGAAGGCTGGCTCCTTGGGGTCTAGCTTCTCCGATAGGGGTAGGGAGGCCCGATTGAGTTCGATCCCCCCTCCCTCCGAACCGTACGTGCGGTTCTCCCGCATACGGCTCTCCAGTTGGTGGTCTTACCTCGACGAGGATTGACGGACCAAGCCATGGGCAGTCGCCAAGGAATACAGCCCGTGCTCAGCAAAGTAGGAATTCCGCCAGCGTTGATGATCTCGCCCGCGGCCACGTCCCTTCCGACCGCATCGCTTTCGCAGTATCGATCGCAGTCGCATCCGGACCCAGCCATCTATGGGCTCAAAGGTGTTGCTGTGACTCTGCTTGAAGTACTCAAACCAGCCTCGCAGCGTCGCGTTCACATCCTCGATGATGTATGCCAGACTGTGGCCATGGGCACGTTTTGTTTTCGCCCGGATGGTCGTTCTGAGTTTCTTCAGGCTCTTCTTCCGTGGCCAGCGATACTGGGCTCGAAAGTGATACCCCAGAAAGTCAAATCCCTCCGTCTCAGCATCCACAATTCGCGTCTTCTCCGGATGAAGCGTCAGACCAGCTTCCGAAGTCCACGCCTGTACCAGAGCCAAGGCCGCCTCTGCTTCTTCTCGCGTACGACACAAGATGACAAAGTCATCAGCGTAGCGCACCATTTGAAAGCCTCGCTTGGCCATCAGGTGATCGAGCGGATTGAGGTAAACGTTCGAAAGCAAGGGACTGATCACGGCGCCTTGCGGACTACCAGATTCTGGAGTCCACTGCTTCAGACCATCCATGATCCCTTGCTTAAGAAACTGCTCAATCAGTCGGAGCACCCGGCCGTCGCTGACTTTCTCTCGCACGCGTGCCATCAACTTATCATGCGGAATCGAATCGAAATAGCCTTTCAAATCCGCGTCCACAACGTAGCCGTAGCCACTCTTCCTCAGCTCAACAACACGTCGAAGCGCGTCCTTGCAGCTGAGTCCGGGTCGAAAGCCGTAGCTATGCTCGGCAAACTCCCGCTCGAAGATCGGTTCCAGCACGTTGCGAAGCGCGGTTTGAACTACACGGTCGCGCACCGTCGGGATACCGAGTGGTCGCTTTTCCTCACCTCCCGGCTTTGGGATCCACACGCGTCGGACCGCGTGTGGCACGTAGGTGCGTTTCTGCAAGGCTTGTGCGATGCGTCCCAGGTTCTTGTCTCGGTGTTGCGAGAACTCATCTATCGTCACGTGATCCACGCCAGCGGCTCCCCTGTTCCCGGCCACTTGTATGTATGCCGAGAGCAGGTTAGCTTCCGCAAACACCTTGTCGATCAGTCGGGCCCATTTCCCTCCTTGCACTCCAGCCTCGAGTGCCGTCAACATGCGGTCCGTCCAAACCGTCGCTTCCGTCCACCTCCATCGGCTGCGGACTTCTCCGTCGGGTTGAGTCCGAGGGCGTTTCCGACCTCTAAACACTGCGCCCGGTTGTTGTTCCGACTGTTCGGTCATCCCGCATCCACCTCCCTGCGTCCCTTTGCTCCACGAGTGTTAGCTCGCTTCTTCGCTACTATGGACGCTCTGACTCCTGAGCTACCGGCTCTTCGGCTCTCCTTCGAGTATGAACTCCGTCTTGGCTGTCGCTCAGGTCTCCCTGCTTTACGTGTTTGGCCTTCAGAGCATTCCGTCCCCAACCACCTGACTGCCCCTGCCGTCGCTTTTGCACACAACCCCTCAGCGCGACAGGCCTTTCGGGCTTCGCCATTACCTAGCAGGCTCGCCAGTCAGCCCGGCCGAAACGGGTTCGCTTTACTACGGACTGCTCGTTCACCTCCAGTTGCTCTCCACCCCCTTTCACAAGGACGCAGTTACTTTCAGTTACAGGCCGGAGTGTGTATGCCTGACGAGGACTTTCACCTCGCTAGCCAAACACGCTCGCAGGCGCACTAGGTCGCTCACGCCTTGAGCGACTCGAGGATTGCGTGCCATTCGCGCCATCCCGTCAGGACTGTGGCGGTCAGTTGCCGTCTCTTGCCGCCGCCATGATGCTCTCGATCGAAACAGGAGAGCCACCTTGCCGTTTGCTCTCATCAGCGGCCTCCATGAATGCGAGGATTTCCAGCGTCTCTTCTGCGCTGATCGGCGGCTTGCCGGTCTTGAAGAACTTGACGATCTCAACCAGCAGCGGTTCGTATCCTTCGAACCTGCCAGCTTCCACGATAGCCTTACTGCCGAAAACGGTGGCGCCGTAGGTGCGGGGACCTGTGCGGTGACCGCGGTAGGTGCCGATGCGGCCGTCTGCCCAGGTGCCCACGACCAGCAGCCCCGTCCCATGATCGTGAATAGCGCGCCTCGACGCCGTGAATCCCGTACCAGAACAAATCCGGATGGTGTGGCTCCAGCTCGCAGGGACCGTGAACGCTACATCCCTGGATCGAACCGACTCCGGGGTCGCGCAGAACAGCCTGGGTGCCGGGGGCAAAACGCATGGACGAGCTGGCAAAACACGGGACCTCGTGCTCTTCGGCAAGTTGATAGATCTTGATCGCGTCAGCCAGCGAAGCGGCAACCGGCTTGTAAATGAAAACCGGCTTGCCCGCCTCGATAACAGGTCTGGCCTGCTCGAGATGGGGACGGCCGTCGATGCTGAGGATCATCACCACGTCGACCCCACGGACGAGCGCATCAATCGAGCTCACAAGCGCCACGTTCATCTGTTTGAACGCCTCAATGCCCTTTTTCAAGAGCTCCACGCTTCGAGGAATGTCGGGACTGCCACCCGGGTAGCCGGCAACCACGATCATGTCGGCCAGCTCTCCTGCGGCATCCGGGGCGTTCAAAACCCCAGTCCACGACCGGGCCAGGGCATCCAGCCCGATAATGCCGGCGCGCAACTGCCCTTCGGCCAACAACGGACTGCCTCGAGCGATTGTCACGACAAGGGCAACCAACGCCACGACGATCAAGCGCTTCGACATGGGCTCTCCTCTGGCATGGATCGGAAGTCCGGGCGGCAATAAAACACAACGACCCTGACGGACCAAGCTGCGCCGACGAAGTCGGTACGGTCTCGACAGACTCTACCGTACGGCGGGCATGCGATAACAGAACACCCAGTAGCGGGATTCGCTCCAGGCCGACTCGGCCGGATAGGCCTGGCCTGGAAAGAGCTCTCGGTCCGATGGCACGTGCTCGATCTTGATTTCGAGTTGCTCGATCCCCGCGGTGAGCTGGCGTGCAATCAAAAACTCTTCCTCGCGCCAGCGACGGTTGCTCGTGATCACGTTGTGCTGCGTGGGCGCCAACTCGTGGTGCAGGTCGGGGATTTCCTTGGGCCGCGGATTGCTGTAGACACAGGTATTACTCCCAGCCGTATACCAATCACCGGCGTACTGCCAGGCAGCATTGGGATCCGCCGCACTCCGGACCGACACCCTGGCGTGCTGATTCGGATATTGATAGTCGAACTTGCGGCGCAGCATCACACCGAGGTTTTCCGGAATCAGCTTCACGGTAAACTGCGAGGTCCCTTTCATGATGCGGACCTTGTCCTCCTCGGCGGGATAGAACTGATAGACCGGGTCCTTGTACGGGTGTTTTTCCGGAAGCCGGATCTCGTTGTCGACGCCCAATTCGTAGCGCGAAACCAGGGCATAGGGCTCCTCGGCCGTCGGTGAGACGTAGTTGTGTTTCTCGATGCTCCACGGATGGCAGGCATTGAACGTGTCGGTCTGAACCAATGCCGGTGAGTCCATCCCGTACCAGTACACGACACCGGAGTAGTGCTCCCTGGATTGATTGAGGCCGCCGTGCTCGAGGTTGATCACAGCCCGCCGCCCGAACGGAAAAATATCGGCAATCAAAAACCGGTAGGCGGAGTTGACCCCGTCCATTTCGTTTCCCGCATCCCGATCGCGTTTGCCCACCGGGTGCCCGGCAAACGGTATGGTCATGTTCCGTCCGCCCCAGTAGTCACCCCCGCCGCCCCATTCCTCCGTACCGGTGCCCCAGCCCTGGGGCGTCTGGCTGTCATCGAAGAAAAAACGAGGATCCCCTTCGAGGGTCGAAACGGATCCCTTGCGGGTGAAGACCCAACTCATGCCGACAAAGTGGCCACTCCAAACTCCCCCTCCCTCGGTCTGCTCCGTATCCAGGAACGTGATGTCACGGCCCAGCACCGGGCTGGGCTGATCACTGAAAGTGGCATGGAAGTAACCTACGTGGTTGACGGGATCGGTAAAGGGAACCGTTCGGATCTCCCAGCGGATATCCTTGAGCGGCTTGCCCTGCCGCTCCTGGATCTCGATGCGCGCGTTGCGAAAGTACGGCATGGGCCAGTAGCAAGCCAGATGGACGTCTTGGCTGTCGTAACGGATGTTCAGCGGAAAACCCTTGACCAAAAACTCGCGGTCGTTGTCGTTGTATATCTGCCCGGTACCAAAGAAAAGATCGACCGGAGCATCAATGGACGGATGCCAGCGATCGTCCCAGGTGATGCGTAGCCGGGCCTTGCCGAAATCAAAGGCTTGCTCGCGAGGAACCGTAAATTTGATTGCCCGGATCGTGGCCGGCCCGCCGCCGAGCTCGGCCTGCCGGGCGGGGATGATTCCCTGCCGTGGGCCCAGGCGCCCCCAACCATATGGCTTCAACGACAACGAACCGGTTAGCTTCTCGACACCGGTACCCTGCGGCGCAACGTCGGTCCCGGCGCGACGCAGCAGCAACAGCACTTCCGCGTCCGGTGGCTTTCGGTCCCAGGACTCGATCGGGCGAGAGAGGTAATCAATTCCGCGGGGAAACAGATGATAGATGTAGTAGCCGGTCCCGTAGAAGGTACGGCTGTAGGCAATTCGAAAAGACTCCTCGAACGGGAGCGGGACCCACATCAAGTTCGCACCATGGGTCGTGCTCCAGGTCCACGTCAGGGGATTTGGGAAAACGGTCTCCGGGAGGTAGGTCGTTCGCGTCAGTTTCTTCTTGGCGTCCACTGGATCTGCTGTGGCTGTTTCGCTCACAATGAAATCGTTCCCGTCCGTTTCGTAGTGCCAGGGACTACCATGCCAGTGGTTGGTCCGCTTGAAGTAGAGGATTCCCGGCCCTTTCACGTCCAAGGTCGCGTTGAAGTCGTCTCGCTCCTGATAGAGAAAGTGGCTGGCATCGGCCGTGCGGTTTGCGCCCCGCCTGTCGTAGGTGCTACGCATGTACGCGCGGACACCGATCCGCTGATAAGGAAGCCGATCCCACATCCAGTAGGCATCCAACCCGACGGGGATCACGGGAGGATCATCTGATTGTTTCAGTGATTGCAGCGGCGACTGCTCGGCATCACTCTGGCCGAAGCTCTCGTTTGTCTGCAAATTCATGAGACACAGAAAGAAACACATTATGGCCACAACGGAAACGGTCATTCGATGAATCATTCCTCCTCCCGAGCCTTTGGGTAGTGTGCTCCAACAGATGGAAATAGCCGGTGCTCCCGTGGCACGGTGGTAGGCTCCGGTAACGCGCGTGAAGGAATCTCCACCGGCAGATCCAAGACCAGCAATTACTCAACGAGCTCGAAGGTAAAGAGAGCACTGCCGGAGGACATCGATACAATTTGCTTGTCACGGCTGAGAAAGGTAATAGGACTGGTAAACATGGCCGCGCCGGCAACGCCGCCGGTATTGCCGCCACCCAGGTAACGGCGCCACAACTCCCGGCCCGTCTCCCCATCGAGCGCATAGAAGTAACCTTCGTAGCTTCCGGCAAACACGAGCTTCGATGCCGTCGAAAGCACACCGGACCATGCTTTGCCGTGAAGCTTGAAATCCCAAACCTTCTTTCCCGTCCGGGGGTCCAGAGCACGGACGGCACCCCAGCCGGGATCCTCCGGGAGGTCGATCGACGGTACGCCGCCAAGGTAACGGTTTCCGGGAATGTACTCCGTCTCCGCCTTCAAGTAGCGACCCTTGTTCTCCCAGGCTGTTAGGTAGAAGAGGCCTGTCCCTGGGTTGTAGGAGGGCGAGTACCAGTTGGTAGCGCCCTGCACCCCGGGCCAGACAACGGTCCCCTCCTCCGAAGGAGCGGTTCCCGGGAGAAGGATTGGTCGCCCTTCGTCGGTAAGACCTCGCGCCCATGTCTGCTTGGCGAACGGCACGCCCTTCAGAAACTTTCCTGTCTTGCGATCCAGCACGTAATAGAAGCCTCCCCGGTGCGCCCAGTAAATCAGCCTGCGCGGCTTTCCTTCCCACTCCGCGTCGACCAGCACTGGAATCTGCACGGCGTCCCAGTCGTGAACATCGTGCGGGATGAACTGGAAGTACCACTTCATTTGACCCGTGTCGGGGTCGAGTGCGATCGCACAGTCAGAGTATAGATTGTCTCCCATCCGGGAATCGCCGTTCCAATCCGGCGCGGGATTTCCCGTTCCCCAGATCAGCAGATCGAGCTCCGGATCATAGGATCCAGTCACCCAGGTTGGGGCTCCTCCCGTTTTCCAGGAATCGCCGGCCCAGGTGTCGTTGCCCGGCTTTCCCGGTCCCGGCACTGTCCAAAAGCGCCAGCGTCTTTTTCCGGTCTCCGCATCGTAGGCATCGAGGAAACCGCGAATGCCATACTCTCCTCCCGCAATCCCGGTAATGATCATGTCCTTGACCGACAGCGGAGCGCTGGTAATGGCGTAACCGGTGCGGTAATCGGCCACCTCCACATCCCACAAGACAGCGCCCGTCTTTGCGTCGAGCGCCAGCAGATGGGCATCGAGGGTGCCGAGATAAAGGCGGTCTCCGTAGATGGCCAAACCGCGATTGACCCTGCCGCAACAAGCAGCAATATTGGGAGGAAGCGTTCGGTGATAACGCCAGAAGACTCGTCCGGTCTCGACGTCGAGAGCCGTCACCTCGTTCGGAGGCTCGGTCAGATACATCACGCCATCAACCACGAGGGGTGTCGCCTCGATCTGGCCATTCCGCATTTGATGCACCCACTTCAAGCGTAGGTCGCCGACGTTCGCCGGCGTGATCTGTTCGAGTTTGCTATAGCGCCAGCCGTTGTAGTTGCCCGAGTAGGTGAGCCAGTTCCCGGGTTCAGAATCTGCATGCTTCAGCCGCTCGTGTGTTACCTGACCGTAGAGAGGCGACCACAGGTACAGCAGAGCGACCAACAGAACACCGAGCTTCATCGAGCCCTCTCCTTGCGCAGCGATGCGAGATAGGACAGCAGATCGGCGAGATCTCCATCGTTGAACACTCGATCGTAGGACTGCATCATCGAGTCGCGGCTGACGCGGAAATCGTCGAGCTCAGCTTTGTTGAATGCCCGGAGCCGGCCGGACAGATCTCGGAGCAAGAGACTGTGGGTGTCCTGGTTGACGATGAATCCGCTCGCGCTGCCGCCCGTCTGAGACTTCACCGTGGCGATCCAATTGTGCGGGAGGACTTCGTCGTTCGGTCGCAGAATCGAGGCTTCCAGATGCGCTAGCGAGCGCCGCCCTCCCACCTCGGTGAGATCTGGACCTCCGTAGCCACCCTCCGCACCGACCCGATGGCACTGGAAACAGTTTTTTCCCCGGAAGAGCGCCTCGCCTTTACCTGGATTTCCGGGAAGTTCCTCGGCAACGGGACTCAGCGACCTGAGGTAGGCGACAAGCTGCCAAACCCTTTTTTTCCCGTCGAAGGCACCAAGCATTTCGGTTCCCGGAATGCCGTTGAGGATGATGCCGTACAGATCGACGTCCGTTTCGCCGTGGTAGAACTCACCATTGGAAAGATTGGGCCCGCGGCCCCCTGCTCCGGCCACACCATGACACTCCGCGCAGTGCAGGCCGTAGACGCGTTCTCCTTCGGCCACGTCTTCGGTAGAGGTGTGCGGATTCACCTCCCCTCCCTGCACGCCCGCCAGCACCAACCAGATCGAAAGCAGAACCGCGCTCATCTCGACTCACTGAAATTTTGATGCGCTATTCAACCACGGTTCGCCCACAACCTCCACCCTTAAATCAGGGTTCGCAGGATTGTGAGGTCTCGTTTCATGGCGGAGCGGACACGCTGGGGTGAAACCGTAAGCTCACGGTCTCCGTGATCGGCTCCTCCCAGAGGGTATTCGCAGTGAAGGGAGACTGGTCCCCGAAATCCCGTTTTCGCGAGCAGAGAAAAGAAGAGCTCAAATTGCACGACCCCCTGGCCCAGTGGACAGTCGACGGCTCGAGGCGTCGACTTCTGCCGCTCCCACCTGAAATCCTTGGCTGCGACGGAGTGGATACGTCTGGAGTAAACACTGAGATCGGTCAACCAGCTCGCGGCTCCCTCGACCGTTGCGTGGCGAGGATCGAACTGAAATCCGAGCCAGCGCCGGTCGATTCCCTTGCATGCCTGGAGCAGGTCCCAGATCCGGGCGCCAAAGTACTCCGCGCCGGCATGGTTCTGATAATCTCCGACAATCCCTATTTTTTCGTTCAGCTCGGCCAGTCCCTGCAGCTTTGGCCGGACCTTCGATACCATCTGAGAAACCGTTTCGTCCCCTTTGTAGCGAAAATAACCCATCCGGTAGTAGGCAATCCCGAGCTCGGCGGCAACTTCGAGAATCGCGGATGTAAGAGGATTGTCCGGATCGGTGACCGAGGTGGTAATCGTGGGCAGCTCGAGCCCGGCCTTCCGGACTGCCGCGTGGGCGCGAGGAAGAGCTCGCCGCACGTCTTCAGGTTCCACGTGGCCCCCAGGACGCACGGTCAAATCCACGCCATCGAAACCGATTTCTGCCGCCGTGTTGGCCATACGATCGTAGTCGAGCCACTGAAGATGTTTGGAGAAAATGCAGACTGCCGATGCGACCTCGCCGGCAAGGGGTGTCGAACCACCGCGTGGGAGCTCATTCGCCGAGAACCCCAGCAATCCCAATCCGGCCGCGCGGGCGACGAATTTGCGCCGCGAAAGCCGGGCATCGAAGCGATCTTCCTTTTTGGTTTTCTTGGTCATGGGAGCGACCCCAGAAGAGCTAGACCTTGTCCGGAACGATCCAGGGAGACCCGAACTTCCTCCGACTGATCTTCCTCCCGTTGTTCATGATCCCTCCCGATCCGGAGACGAAACGCGATTATGTCAAAAAAAAAGGAAAGGACACACCTCGCTTCGGTGCAGCCAGCAGGGCGATCCGAGCGCTGCACTGTGTATACGCTCCGGCACCTTCCCGGCCCGATGCGCGTCCAATTCCTATTGAAATTCCGACAGGGACTGCCTATCGTGGGGGCGCTCCGCGGATCGACCGTGAGACCGATCGACGGTGCGACGGAGCAACGCAGGCAATCCTTTTGGAATCGATGCGCAGACCGAATCATGGGCATGGCCGCCAAGACAAAGCGTAGCAACCTGAGCCAGGACGACGCACTCGATATGCTCTACTGGATGCGGCTGACCCGTGCGCTCGACGACCGCTGCGAGATTCTCTTCAAGCAGGGGAAGTTTCCAGGAACGATCTTTTCACAGCTGGGCCACGAAGCGATCTCTGTCGGCTCGGCACACGTGCTCGAAGACGGTGATGTCGTCGCCCCCATGCATCGGGACCTCGGGGCCTACTTGATTCGCGGCATGACGCCCGGCCGTGTGATCGCACAGGCCATGGGAAAACTCGGCGCCCCGAGCCGCGGCCGCGACGTCAACACTCACGGACTCGGCGATCTGTCACTGAATATCCTCGGTTACGTGAGCCACCTCCCCCAGTCTATGTCAATCGCGCTGGGAGCAGCCTTCGCACTCGCCTATGGTGGAACCGATCGCGTGGCTTTGACCTACTTCGGCGACGGCTCAGCTTCCGAGGGCGGTGCCCACGAAGCGCTCAACCTGGCTGCGGTACTCTCCTCACCAGTCATCTTCATCCTGGAAAATAATCAGTACGCGTACTCGACACCTTTGAAGCACCAGAGTCTGATCAAGGATCTCGCCGTGCGTGCCGAAGGGTACGGCATGCCCGGCGTCACGATCGACGGCAACGACGTGATCGCCGTCCGTTCCGCCACGGCCGAAGCCGTCGCGCGCGCACGCCGGGGCAAGGGTCCGTCTCTGATCGAGTGCAAGACCCTTCGGATGCGGGGCCACGCAATTCACGATCCCGCCGACTATGTTCCTACTGAGCTCATTGAAGAGTGGAAGGCAAAGGATCCGATCCCGCGCTTCGAGAAGTATCTCCGGACCTCGAATATACTGGATAAAGCGCAAGACAAGGGTATCGACGATCGCGTCAGCCGGGAGCTCGACGAGGCCGTCGCCTGGGCCGAGGCGAGCCCGCTGCCCGATCCCGCCACCCTGAAAGAGGGGATCTTTTCCTGATGCGCGTCCTCAACTACATCCAGGCAGTCAACGAGGCGCTGCATCAAGCGATGGAGGCCGACGACACCGTCTTCATCATTGGAGAAGACGTTGGCAAGTTCGGCGGCGCGTTCAAGGCCACGGTTGGTCTGTTCGAGAAGTTCGGCCGCAAGCGCGTCATCGACGCCCCAATGTGTGAGTGGGGGTTTCTCGGTCTTGCCAATGGCGCCGCCATGATGGGGTTACGGCCCGTGGTCGAGATCCAGTTTGCCGATTTCATATCAACCGGATTCGATCCCATCGTTCAGTACAGCGCTACCACCCACTACCGATGGGGTGCTCCAATTCCACTCGTGGTGCGAGCCCCCTGGGGCGGTGGGGGGTCCGCCGGCCCGTTTCACTCGCAGTGTCCAGAGGCGTGGTTTGCCCACACCCCCGGGTTGAAGGTCGTGATTCCTTCGAATCCCTACGATGCCAAGGGTCTGCTGATCCAATCAATTCGAGACTCCAATCCGGTGATCTTCTTCGAGCCCAAGTATCTATACCGGCGCCAGAAGACCGAAGTCCCCGAAGAACCGTACACACTACCGCTCGGTGAGGCGAATACAGTGCTCGAAGGAGAACAGGTAAGTGTGATCTCCTACGGGGCAATGGTCGGCGAGTGTCTCGAGGCTGCCCGCAGCATGGCAAAGGACGGAGTGAGCTGCGAAGTGATCGATCTTCGCACCGTGGCCCCGCTCGACAAGAACACGATTCTCAACTCGGTGCGCAAGACGAGCCGTGTGCTTATCGTTCACGAGGCCACGAAAACCTGCGGCATCGGCGGAGAGATTGCAGCCCTGATCAGCGAAGAAGCCTTTGACTATCTGGATGCCCCCGTGACGCGACTCACGGCACCGGACACGCCCGTTCCCTACAGCCCGCCACTCGAGAAGGCATTCCGCCCCAGTGCCGCCAAGGTGGTGGATGCGCTGAGAACGCTGCTGCGGTACTGACCAGACTCTATCTGGGACTATCCTGTTCAATCCGCCAGCGAGGAAGCGCGGGCCCTCGGCGCAGGACTCACGGCGAAATAGGCCGACATACTCACTGCGGCTGCGGAACGTGCGGTGTTATGACCCTCTCCTCCCCATATCGCCTGCGCAAGTAGGTACTGATCGACCGAAACGCTGCGCCGGCAAATACGCGATGGGTCTTGGCGTTTGCGTGCCGGTCACCGACATAGATGACGACTTTCTTGATGCCGCGATCGTAGTCTTCTCTCAATCCATCAATCAGCTCGAACCCATACTGCTCGCATTTTCTCCGCAGCCAATCACCCACCCGCACCTTGACCGGAAATTCATTCATCGGGGGCAAGATCAAGGCAAAAGCTTTTCTCCTCCCCACGGTTTCCCTTATCCGCCGAAACATATAGTCGGCAACCTGCGCCTGCGACTCCTCGTCTCCAGTATCCTCGTCCGCGGACTGCTCTTGGGTGCTCTCCTGGGCAACGAAACTTTCGGTGGCTTCTCGAGCGGAGCTCACTCCTCCTCGGGGAAACCACCCCTGCATCGTCTGCCCGGCGGCGCGCAGCCTCTTCATCAACATGTAACCGCTCTCATTGTGAATGGCCCGCAGAAAGAACAGCAGCTGATGCGGTTCCCGCAATCCCCACGCAATCAACTCTGCCTTCGTTCCCTTGAATCCCTCCAGCCGGTGCAGTCCTCTTTTGGTCAGATCATAGGGTTCGACTAGAACAATATCCGGCCTATACTTCATCACCTGGGGCCCCAACATGTCGACAAAGTCGTCCGGACCATACCCGCCGCGACCGAAGTTCAGCACTTCTACCGTGGCAGCGATACCGGCATCCTCGTCGAGCATCCGTTGCAGCACCGATGGGTAGCTCTCATCCTGATGAACGCCTGAGCCCATCGACAGGGAGGTCCCCAGAACGGCAATCCGGATCGTGCCGGCCTCCTTTTCTACCCGCCAATCCTTGTCCCGGAACCCGGACTGATTGACGAAAAAATGCCCTCCCTTGAAGACTCCGCGAAAGCCGGGGACCAGTCCAGTGTACGAGGCCTCTTCATCATAGGGCACCGAGCTGAGCGGATGCCCGAGACTCGCAGGCACATACTGGCTGAACCGGACGACGCTCTCGGGGCCGAAGTAATACATCCGGAAATAGACTTCGCCCGCCACGACAAAGATGAAGCCCGACAGCACCGTCATTCTATATAGCGACCGGTCTCTCTTTTGAGCGACATATATCGAGACCAGAATCACCAACATTATCGCTTCGGTCTTCCACTGCCCGACCCCCCACATACAGATTTGGAACAACAAGACGGAGTATCCGATGAGAAAAAACGCGCGCGACTGCGCACGACCGCCCAACACCGCCCCCAGCTCCGAGACGTTCCGACTAAAATTGAAAATAGATGAACTCACGTCCGGCCCCGACCAAGGATTCGCTTCCCAGGATCACGATGTAAAGGCACATATAGACAAGTCCGAGCGTGAAAACGGTCCGGCGCCGAAAGGTCCAGTTTCTCGGGCCTTCCTCTTCCGACCTCGGCCCAGCCGTCAGGCGATACAACAGAAGCGGCGATACGAAAAACAGCAAAACCAGCAGTCGTCCCCACAAGTCCGCCGGGACGGCCCCTGCCATTTCACCGCCCCAAACAATGGCCAGAACGCTCCTGGCCATAACAAGACACTGCTGCACGGATTGCGCCCGGAAGATCACCCATCCCACGCAGACAAGATGAAAGAAGACAACGATCCGGAACGATTGGGCCATCTTGCCGGAAGGCACGCTTCGATCGGGGCGAGGCGCCAAGAGCCGGTACACCACCAAAAGAACGCCATGGTATGCGCCCCACAGAACGAAGGTCCATGCCGCCCCGTGCCACAATCCTCCCAGCACCATGGTGACCGCCAGGTTGAGCAAGGTGCGCGCCGGTCCCCTTCGATTGCCACCCAGAGGAATGTAGAGATAGTCCCTCAGAAAAGTGGAGAGGCTGATATGCCACCGGCGCCAGAATTCACTCGGATTGGCGGCGGAATACGGCGAGCGAAAATTGACCATGATATCGAAGCCCATGCACCGGCCGAGCCCGCGCGCGATGTTCGAATAGCCCGCAAAATCGCAAAGTATTTGAAATGCGAACGCATAGGTCGCAACAAGAACATCCCACCCGCTATACCCCTGCAGTGATGATCCGCCGGCAAAGACCGGATCGACCAGCCGGCTGAGGTTATCGGCCACCACGACCTTTTGAAACAAACCCCAGCCGATCAGATACACGCCATCGATCAACGATTCTCTCGTAACGAGACGCTCGGATAGAATCTGAGGCAGCAGCCGTTTGGCCCGCTCGATCGGACCGGCCACCAGCTGCGGAAAGAACGCGACAAAAAGAGCAAAGTCGAACAACTCCTTCGTCGGTTCCATCTCCCGTCGGTAGATGTCGATCGTATAGCTCATGGTCTGAAACGTATAAAAAGAGATTCCGACCGGAAGCACGACCTCGAGGAACCGCGGCTGAACCGAGAACCCCGCGGAGCCGAGCAACAACTGTAGATTGTCCGCGAAAAAATTGAAGTACTTGAAGAAACCCAGTATGGCGAGATTGACCGCCACGCTGAAGATGAGCAGGCGTTTCCGATACCGTCGGTCTTTTGCGTGATGGATCCCGAGCCCGCAAGAGTAGTCTACGACCGTCGATATCAAAATCAGCGACAGAAAGCGCCAATCCCAGGAGCCATAGAAAACATAGCTGGCAAGCAGCAGCATCCTGTTCTGCCACTTGTGGTGCAGCAGCAAATACGAGCCGTAGACCACGGCAAAAAAAACAGCAAATTCGAGACTGTTGAAGAGCATGGAATCAGATGCCGGACCGAGGGGCGACTCTAGCTTTTGCTCATTCTGGACGAGCCGCCAGCTTCTCGTACACAGACTTTGCCCGCCGGTAGATGGCCTGGACCTGCTGCCGGTCCGCTTCCGACGAGAACCTTCCGGGCCTGCTCGAAATCTCGACGAGGCGATCGATCCAGCGGATCATGTACAGCGCGTCGGCCCGGTGACTTGCCGGCCTACCTTCGACCGCGAGGTAAACAGGACTCGTGTGGGCCTGCCGCAGCCAGCCATCCGGCGCGCGAAAGAGCGCTCGTGCCGCCATCCAACCACTCCGGGGCGCAACCACCTCCCAGTCGAGAATTTCCTCCGAGACCCGGTTGCGATCGTCCGTGACCGGGAGCACTCCTGATTCTCGTAGGTCTGCCTGGCGAATGACGCGCCCATCCGCTACGAGCTCGAGCGATTCCAGACGGTCGATCGATCGAACTCGCACCTTCACCCTCAGCGGGGCCGCGTCGCCGGCGGATCGGCGAATCGTCGCGCCCATAGGCTCGCCGTCGACGGACATGGTCAGCATCGGTCCGGAGGTGGCGAAGGAGTTCCCCGACTTGAGCGACGCCCAGAACTTCTCCGGGGTCAGGTCCCCTTCAATATGGACGTAGACGCGATTGTATCCCATCGGGAGCGGCATCACGCCGACGGCTGAGCCGCCGGAGACTGCAAGGCGAAAACCGCAGTTGAGGAAGCGATAGTAGAGGTCGTTGGTCCTGTAAAAAAGTCCGTCCCGGTCCTCGACTCGAGGCTCACCTTCTTCGAAGGTGCCGATCATTCCCCATCCGCCTGGCAAGGTATGTTCCCGATGGTAGTGGTTGTGGCAGGCCTTCACCGTATCGTAGAGGCCCAGCGCAATTCCCACGACGGTTTCCGCCCACGACGGGGTGTCGGTATCGATGACGGCGTCGGGCGATTCTGCTCGTGCTCGCAGCAGAAGCGTGGTGTCGGTTGGAAAATTCCGATCGACACGCGCCGCCGTGATCGGTCGCTTCAAGTTGAACAGCAAGCTCGCGCCGATGGTCGACGTCGGCTCGGCTCCCTTTCGAATACGCTCGACTTCCAGATTGCCCTGGGTAATGAGGTGATGCGGGTCCACAACGACTGCGCCTCCGGCGGCCCAGTCGCGCTCGCGTTCCGGTCCCCAATCCGGCCATTGCTTGGGCCACTCTCCTGTTTCCCGCAGCCAATAGGTCAGTGCCGGGACGAAATGGACATCATCGGCCAGCGCCAGCTGGCGGAGCACCTCGGCGCTATCGACCCCCAGGTGCACGTGCATGTCGCCGCTGTACCAGCCCTCGGACGGCATGTTCACCCAGCGGCGGAGCAACAGTTCGACCGCCTTGGTTTCGTCGGCGGAAACTTCCACGCTGTGATCGATCGGCAGGTATTCCTTGCCTCGTTCCGCGTGGATCGTGACCCGGCCCGGCGGAACCTCGATTTCGAACCTTCCATCACAGCTGAAGCTGCGATCTCTTGCGTAAACGGTATGGGTCGACGGCTCGTCAGGTTCAAACAACCGCTGTCCCGCGGCATCCACCCAAACGCGGCAGGGCAGCAGCGCCCCATCCGCATCCACAACCCGGACCCGCAGGCGCGCTTTCTCGGCCAACGCGGACGATGCCATCGAAACGGAGAAAAACAACAAGAGCGCAGCAGCTCGAATCATGATCCGAGATTATAAGGAGGCTTCCCGACGGATGGAACCGGAGATTGTCGAAACACGATACCAGCAGCCGCGTGGGGTGGTGCGAGCGGAGCGGGCGACCGCACCTCGCTTGTAACCGCGCACTGCCTTCTTTAGAATGGAGCAATGAGTACCCAGGGGGGACCGGACCCCACCGGCAAAGAGCACATTGGCAAGGAAGAGGACACAAGGAAGCAAGGCACAGACCCTCCCTCTTCAGGCCGGCAACCCCATCGCTCGCTCTCGGTTGAAACTCAACCCGTCCACGAAGGACCGTACTCCGGCCCCAAGCACGACCCACGGGACAAGGATTGCGGTTTCGTGATCCTCGACAACTTCGAGCGCTTCAACAAAAACAACGACATCTACAACCGCGGTCGCTGGGACCGCCGCATTCAGTCCGACAAGGTTCTCAATTGGTTCCGGGCAATGTACCGGCCCGACGTGGTGGCGCGCGATATCGACGGATACACGGCCAAGGACTTCGCCCTGAAGCTCGCGGGCTGGGTCGGCACCAACTTGATGATCGAGCGCAACCTCAAAAATAACCGCGTCGACGGCTACCAGGACGATATCGAAGTCTACTTTCCTCCAGCCAAGGAGAAGTTCGAGGTATCCTCTCCGGAGAAAATGGCGAAGGAAATCAAGCGCGTTTCTCGGATGTTCGGTGCCGCTCTGGTCGGAGTCGCACCCACGGACCCACGCTGGCACTACACCCACACCTACGATCCGTGGAACAATGCCGAGAAACCGGTCGATTTGCCGGAAGAACTTTGCAACACCATCGTCGTGGCCACGACGATGGATCACGAGGTTCTCAGCACCTATCCTTCGGCCACAGCCGGCGTCGCCGTTGGATTTGGCTACTCACAAGACGTGAATACGCTGCAGGCGATCGCCACGTTTATCCACGCCATGGGCTACCGCGCGGTGGCCTCGATGAACGATACCGGCCAGAAAATCCCCTACGCCATTCAGGCGGGACTGGGCGAGTACGGCCGGCACACCCTGCTCATCACCAAGGAGTTTGGGCCCCGTGTCCGGCTGGGCCAGATCTTTACGGATCTACCGCTTGCTCACGACAAGCCGACTCGATTTGGCGTGGCTGAGTTCTGCAATGTCTGCCGCCTGTGTTCCGATGCCTGTCCGCCGCGCGCGATCCCGGACGGGGAATCTCAGGTCTACGCGATCAATCAATCCAACTTCGTTGGGATCCGCAAGTGGTCGGTCGACGCCGAGAAGTGCTTCGACTTCTGGTGCAATCAGGGAACCGACTGCGGCATCTGCATGCGGGTCTGCCCCTACAACAAGGACACCTCGACCTGGTGGCGACAACTCTACTATCGTTTCTGGGTTTGGCTTGCAAGCACGCGGCTAAGAAGAGCTGCGCTGTGGTTGGACGTGCAGCTCGGCTTCGGCGGCCGAGAGGAACCCCAATCGTGGTGGGCCGGCGGCGAAGTATAGGGGACGTCCCCCACGTTTACCGGGTTTTCTCGAGCGGAGAACCTTTCAAAACCTGGTAAACGTGGGGGACGTCCCTACTTTTTAGGCGAGGATTGGTTTTACTACTTCGCCGTGGACGTCGGTGAGGCGGAAATCGCGTCCCTGGAAGCGATAGGTGAACTTCTTGTGGTCGATTCCCAACAAGTAGAGCATCGTGGCATGCAGGTCGTGGACGGTGACAATGTTCTCGGCTGCGTGATAGCCGAAATCATCCGTCGCCCCATGAGTCACGCCGCCCTTGATTCCGCCGCCGGCCATCCAGATGGAAAACCCGGCGATGTGATGATCCCGGCCGTCCCCCTGCGCCATGGGAGTGCGGCCAAACTCCCCACCCCAGATAACGAGCGTATCGTCGAGCATCCCGCGCTGCTTCAAATCGGTCACGAGCGCGCCGGCACCGCGGTCCACATGTCCTGAGGCGATTTTCATTCCCTTCTCGAGGTTGCTGTGGTGGTCCCAACCACGATGATAGAGCTGCATGAAGCGTACCCCCCGCTCAGCCATCCGGCGCGCTAGCAAGCAGTTCGCGGCAAAGGTGCCGTCAACCCTACTCGCGCCGTAGAGCTCGCGGATGTGCGCCGGCTCATCAGAAAAATCAACCAGCTCCGGCACGCTGGTCTGCATCTTGAATGCAAGCTCATACTGGCGAATCCGGGTCGCGATTTCCGGATCGTCCACCATCTTTGCGCGCTCGCGATTCATACGCTCGACCGCCTCGACCGTGTCCCGCTGCCGACTTTCAGTGATGCCGCTCGGACGGCTAAGGTAGTGGACCGGATCGCCCTTGGAATTGAATCGAACACCCTGATAACGGCTCGGGAGAAAGCCACTGTGCCACTGCCGCGCGGCAATAGGCTGGTCCTGTCCGCCACCTACCGAAGTGAGAACGACAAACCCGGGTAAGTCTTCCGCTTCGTTGCCCAGTCCATAGGTCAGCCACGCTCCCATGCTCGGACGGCCCGAGATCGAGGTTCCCGTATTCATGAACGTATGAGCAGGATCGTGATTGATCTGCTCCGCCCTCATCGACCGTACGATACAGATGTCATCCGCCACCTTTGCGATGTGCGGAAACAGCTCACTGATTTCCTGTTGCGACTGGCCGTGCCGCGCGAACGAAAACTGCGGTCCCTTGGCGCGAAGCTCCGAGTCTTGCAACTGCGCGATCGGCTGTCCCTCGGTAAGCGATGCCGGCATCGCTTTGCCCGCGTTTCTGGCAAGCTCTGGCTTGTAGTCAAAGGACTCAAGATGCGACGGACCGCCGGCCATGTAAAGCCAGATCACGCGTTTGGCCTTCGGGGCAAAATGCAGCGGATGGAGGACGCCGCGCGATGCGTCCTTGCCATCCGTGCCTGCCAGCTGCCGTCCGCCCAGCAGGAGAGCCAAGGCCGCGGCGCCAAGGCTACGGCCGCTGTTGCTGAGAAAGTGCCGCCGCGTCTGGCGAAGTTGAAAGCGGGTGTAGGGATCCATTGCCTGAAGCCGGGCCTGATCTCGTGTCATGATCGAGTCACCGTTTCGTGGAGGTTGAACAGGATGCGCGCAACCGACGTCCAAGCCGCCAGTTCTCCCGGATCGAGGTTCTCCGGCGCGGGAGCCAGTCCGGTTTCGAGCAAAGCCGTGGCCGCCGCCACATCCGAACGATACTCGGCGAGATGCTTGTCGTACACTTCGACCAGAACCGATTCCTCATCGGCGAACGGTGATCGAGACACGACCTGACGAAAGGCCCATCGCAGTCGGCTTTGGGCCGTGAGTCCCCCCTCGACTATGATCCGGGCAGCGAAGACGCGAGCCGCCTCCACATAACTGGGATCGTTGAGCAAAACCAATGCCTGCAAGGGCGTATTCGAGATGGCGCGCTGCGCCACACACTCTTCTCGCGTGGGAGCATCGAAGGCTCTCAGGCTTGGATGCACAAACGTACGCTGCCAGTGCGTATACAAACCCCGCCGGTACTGAGCAGAACCCACGTCGTGCTTGTACTTCCGCTTGGGAAAATTCAGATGCTCCCAGTAGCCCTCCGGTTGATACGGTTTGACACTGGGACCGCCAATGTCGGGATCGAGAAGCCCGCTGACCGCAAGTGCCATGTCGCGCACCAGCTCGGCCTCGAGGCGAAACGCCGCTTGACGTCCGATCCATCGATTGTCCTGATCGCGGTTCCGCGTGGCCTCATCCACGCTCGAGGTTTGACGATAGGCCTCCGAAGTCACGATCAGCCGGACCATGTGCTTGACGTCCCAGCCGCTGCGCATGAACTCATCGGCCAGCCAGTCGAGCAACTCCGGATGCGTCGGCCACTCCCCTTGAGACCCGAGATCGTCGAGCGTGGCAGAGAGCCCTCGACCGAAGAAGTGCTTCCACAACCGGTTGACGAACACGCGCGACGTCAGCGGATTCTGCTCGGAGACCAACCAGTTCGCCAGATCCAGGCGTGTGAGACGGCGCTCCTCGACATCGAGTGGCGGCAAGAAAGAAGGAAGGGCCGGGCCCACCACTTTTCCCGACTCGTCCATCCAGCTTCCTCGAACCAGGACGCGAACCTCCCGAGGCTTCATCCTCTGTTTCGATACCAGGGTCGTCGGAATCTCCTTGAGTAACTTCCTTCTCGCCAGCTTGCCTTCCTCGATCCGGCCGCGGACGTCTTCGAGTTCCGGCGCAATGGTGCGGTAGTAAGCGGCGATGATCTCGGCAACCTCGGCGGGACGTGTCTTGTTACTTCGCGCCGCATCGACCACCAGCTCCGGAGCCGCGTCGTCCGCCGCGAGCGATGGAGCCGCCGCCGTCGTCAACGAGAGGCGCACGCGGCCAAACGCAGTGCGATCGAACATCGCTCCGCCCATGTGCTTCAGCTTCACCCGGATCTGGGTGCCGCGGCCGCCGCGGATTGGCTTGTCAAAGGCAAACACAGCCTTGATGGTATCTCGCGCGTACGCCTCCTGGCTGTAGTGGTACCAGGCCGAATTGATGTCCCCGTCGATGACGTTGCCGATCTTTTTTTCGCCTCCCTTGACATCCGTTTCCGCCTTGACGATTTTCACGGGCGTCCCTTTTTGGGAGCCCTTGTCGAGGACTTCCACCTCGAACTCGTTCATGTGGTACTCGTGACGCAATCGCGTCAGGCCTCGCTTGAAGCTGGGATGGTCGAGGGCCTCGAGTCGAATGCCGGTGATTGCTTTTTGATTCGTCTGAAGCGTCAACGTGTAGGTCTCTTGAAGTGGCACGATTCCGCTCGAGAGCATCGAAAAATCGTCGAGAAGCTCCAGCGTGGCGCCTCCAAGCGACAGGTACTCGATGGGTCGCTTCGGTATCCACTCACCCTCAATGCCGCCGGCGGCGGCGACCTCCGCTTCCCAGTTCCCCTGTCCCTTGGACAGCGCATCTGTAGGAGAGCGCGCGGTCTTTCGGAGCTTGGCCAGCAAGGCATCCAGACGTGCCAGCTCGGCCGCTTGCTCAGCGTCTGGCAACCTCATGATCGGCGCCCAGTCGTCATGGATGGGGTAGACATCGTCTTCGTCGAGATCGGCAAAGAAGGCGGCAAAACTGTAGAAGTCCTCGGTCTTGAAGGGATCGAACTTGTGATCGTGGCACTCGGCGCAGCCCAGAGTGGCCCCCAGCCAAACGTTGGAGACGGCGCGCACCCGGTCCGCGTTGTACTTCGCCCGATATTCCTTCGCCTGTGATCCTCCTTCAGCCGTGATTTGATTCAGACGGTTGAATCCGGAGGCGATCTGCTGCTCGCGCGTCGGCTCGGGCAACAGATCGCCGGCGAGTTGCTCCACCGTGAAGCGGTCATACGGTTTGTTACTATTGAAAGCATCGATGACGTAATCACGATAGGGCCAGATACTGCGAAACTCATCGCCGTGGTAGCCGTTGCTGTCCGCGTAACGCACCACGTCGAGCCAGTGGATCGCCATGCGCTCGCCGTAGTGGGGCGAGGCAAGAAGCCGATCCACCAGGCGCGGGTAGGCACCGTCCCCAGGATCAGCCCGGTAGGCATCCACTTCCTTCGATGTCGGAGCCAACCCGGTCAGATCGAGGCTCAACCTACGAATGAGCGTCGCCGGGTCCGCGCGCGGCGAAGGTTTCATCCTGTGCTCGGTCAGCTTGGCCAAGATGAAGCCGTCGATCGGATTCGCCAGCCACTCGGTCAACTCCGGCGACAGAGCCTGTGTCCTATCTATATGGGGGCGGTTTGGGCGCTGGGGCTTGATGTAAGACCAGTGAGCCTCATATTCGGCACCCTGATTGATCCAGTCCGTCAAGGTTTTCTTTTCGTCCTTCGTGAGACTCAGACCCGCTCCCGTGGGCGGCATTCGCACCGCTTCATCGGGGTGAAGAATCCTTCGAACGAGCTCGCTCTGCGGACTACTGCCGGGAACAATCGCTCGTCTTCCGCCGCGTTCACTGGTCGCACTCTCCCGTCGATCCAACCGCAGATCCGCCATGCGCGTGTTTCGGTCCGGACCGTGGCACACGAAACAGTTTTCGGAGAGAATCGGCCGGACCTCTCGGTTGAAAACGATCTTTCGTGCTGGCTGGCCAGTTTCCGAGGGCGGATGCAATGAGCTGGTGTCCACCGGTTCCTGCCCGGCTGCACCAGAGCCGAAAACAAGCAGGAGGGAAAGCAGCGGGACCGATCGAATGAAGGCTTTTTTCTTTTTCATGACTTGTGTTCCGAGTTTTTCAAACCTGCTCGACTCATTTTACCTAATCCGCAGGCGGGGTTGAAAGACTTCCTGACCGTCGCAAGGCTCATAGGGCTTCGACGGCCGGGGCGGTGGCGCAGTCGCGCTCCATCGGGTTTCGGAGTGGTTTGCCAAACTCAGCAGCTTCAATCTCGAAGATGTCGCCGGGCTCGACCTTGACCCCGTCCGCGAAACTCAAGGTCGCGGTGCCGAAGAAGTGAACGTGGAGGTCTCCCGGCCGCCGAAACCGAGGATACTTGAAGTGGTGAAACTCCAAGTTGGCGATCGAGTGAGACATGTTGGCTTCGCCGCTGAGAAAAGGCTTCTCCCAGATCACCCGGCTGTCGCGAATGATCCGAGAAGATCCTCTGATGTCTTGCGGTAACGCGCCGGTGAGCAGTTCCGGCCCGATGGAGCAATCCCGGAGCTTCGAGTGGGCCAGGTAAAGATAGTTCTTTCGCTCGGTGACGTGATCCGAGAATTCATTGCCGAGCGCAAAGCCGATGCGCCTCGGCGTGCCATCCCCCGCAATGAGATAGATGCCGGCCACTTCCGGCTCCTCTCCGCCGTCGCCGGCAAAGTCGGGCATCTTCAGAGGACTTCCGGGCGCAACGAGCGCGCTGCCATCCCCCTTGTAAAACCACTCGGGTTGCACGCCGTTGCCGCTCTCCGGTTTCCCTCCCTCCAATCCCATGCGAAACATCTTCATGGAGTCGGTGAGCGTTTCTTCGGCCTCCGAGGCTTTCTGGTGCATCTTGTTCCGTGCGTCGGCACTTCCAAGGTGGGTGAGGCCCGTGCCGGTCACGTGGCAATGGGCAGGGTCCGGATGACTGGCCGGGGGCAAGACGCTTCCCTCGGCAATCAGCTCGTCGTAAGACACCTTTTCCGTTCCCGCGCTCACCTCGATGACCTGGCTCAACGTTTTGCTTTGCGAGATGGCGGCCTGTGCGAGCTCGTACGTCGTGTGGAAGCGGGGCACAACGGAAATCGTATTTCCGCCGGATTCCACCACCCCCAGCTGTCGTGGACCGTCCCCCCTTCTGTATTGAACCAAGCGCATGCGTCCTCCGCAAGCTGCTCACTCCGTGAGCAGCTTTTTTGGAAATACCTGCGTGCAACTCACGGCGCGAGTTTGCGTAGTGGCATCTCGCGGAGCGAGATGCCTACATCTTTGCGAATCCCTCATTATGGCGCTACAGTAACCTCACAGCGCGGAAAGAAAAAGGGGGTACCGTTTGAAGATCAAGGACATCCAAACGATTCTCGTTTACGGTGGCTGGAGAAATTACGTTTTCGTGAAGGTCGAAACCGACGACGGCATCGTCGGCTGGGGCGAGGCAACCTTGGAAGGCAAGGCCCGCTCGGTCGAAAAGGCCATCGAGGATTGCAAGGATCTGATCATCGGTTGGGACCCGCGAGACATCGAAAAAATCTGGCGTCGCCTCTACCGGCACAGCTTCTGGGTCGGCGGACCGCTGCAGATGAGCGCTATCGGCGGAATCGAAACCGCGTGCTGGGACATCCTGGGGAAGAGCCTCGATCAGCCGGTGTGGCGGATGCTTGGCGGAAAGATGCGAGACAAAGCTCTGGCTTACGTCAACGGCTGGTATCTCGGCGCCCAGTCCCCGGACGAGTACGCCGAGCGCGCCCAGGAAGTCATCAAACAAGGATACCGCGCCCTGAAATGGGACCCTTTTGGCCCGGCCGACCTCACCCTGGATATCGATTCGGAAAAAGCTGCGCTCGAGCAGATCAGGGCCATTCGGGCAGCCGTGGGGCCGGATGTCCATCTGCTGATCGAGGCGCACGCTCGCTTCAACGTCTTCACCGCGGTCCGGCTCGCCAGGAAGATGGCACCGTACGATATTTATTTCTTTGAAGAACCGGTGCCGCCCGAAAACGAGGATGCCATGAGGCGCGTGGCGGATCTATCCCCGGTCCAGATCGCGACAGGCGAGCATCTCTGTTCCCGCCACGATGTCCGACGGCTGCTGGAACGACACGCCGTGGGAATCCTTCAGGCCGACCTCATCCATGTCGGCGGGATCTTCGAATTGAAGAAGATCGCGGCAATGGCCGAAACCTACTACGTTGGACTTGCCCCGCACCTGCCCAACGGGTTCATCAGCGGCGCCGCCACCCTTCAGGTGGACGCGACGAGCCCCTCGTTCGTGATCCAGGAATTTCTGCCGCCGCCCTACGAGTGGCAATACGATCTGGTCGACAAACCCTTGCAGGCGAAAGACGGGTATCTCCAGATTCCCGACGGCCCCGGAATCGGCATCAACCTCAACGAGGCCGTCGCCGCCGAGCACCCCTACCAACCGGTGGAGGTAAATCTCTACAAAACCGACTGGGTGGAATCGTTCGGGAAAGAGTAAACCGTAGACTGCTCGTAGGCAGTCAGTTGGAGTGCTGCTCACGGCGTGAGCAGCCTACGTGAGCAGCATCAAGGCATCTCACGGAGTGAAATGCCTACCGCCTCCACAAAGGTATCAATTTCGTCGACCGTTGTGTAGACATTCGGAGTGACGCGCACCCCTGCGTATTCCAGGTGCTTGATCGGTGTGACGATAATGCGGTGATTCTCCCAGAGCTGCCGGACAAGTTCATGCGGACCCATGCCCTCAACGCTGAAGAGCCCGATGGCACACGATTGAGCGGAATCGAGCGAGGTGAGAATCTTGACACGGGGAAGCTTTTTCAGCCGCCGGGCCCAGCGGTCCTTGAGGAGTCGCAGTCGCGCCGCCTTTCTTTCCACCCCGATGCTCTGATGGAAGTCCAGGGCCTCGGCAATCGCGTTGTGGTTGGCTGCCGGGTGCGTACCGATCTCCTCGAATTTTCGAATGCCTCTCATTGCGGGCGGCGACGGCTGCAATGGCCAGGTGGATGCTATTCGTTCGGGACGCACGTAGAGAAACCCAGTTCCAATGGGGGCAAGCAACCACTTGTGCAAGCTCGTTCCATAGTAGTCGCACTCGAGTTCGGTCAACTTGAATGGAAACTGGCCGAAGGCGTGGGCACCATCGACAATCGATCGAATACCTCTGGCCCGAGCCATCCGGCAAATGTCGCGCACCGGAAAAATCTGACCCGTCAGGTTGGTGATGTGGCAGAAGTGAATCACCTTGGTTCTATCCGTGACCGCGCGCTCGATGCGCAGGGCGAGGTCGGCCAAGCTCGGCGGCGGGACCGGGAACGAAACCTGAATCAGCTTGATGCCGTCGCGACGGACCCGCTGCCGCCAGGTTTGAAGCATGCGCGGATAGTCCTGGTTGGTGGTAACCACCTCGTCACCGGGTTCGAGATCGATGCCGAGCTGGGCAATCTGGAGTGCTTCGCTGGCATTGCGCGTAATGGCCAGCGCCTCGGGGCTGCAACCAAACTCCGCCGCCAGACGCTTGCGTATCTTTTCAATATCCGGTTCCAACAGCTCCCACATGTGATACACAGGCGCTTGATTCGAGAAGTTCAGATGCCGGATCAGTGCTTCGTGAACCGGTCTGGGACTCGGACTGACCCCACCGTTGTTCAAGTTGATGAGAGTAGCATCGAGTGTGAACGCCTTCCGGATCTCGAGCCAAAAACTTTCGTCTCCAGCCATCGCCCCCGGCGGCCGCCCACCCATGCGCCCAACGGCGGCTTCTACTCTCCTCAAACCCCCGGCACGCAAGGATCCAACCCCGAGGACGGCACCGGAAACGGTCACGGAATGAAGGAAATCTCGACGGGTAAACATGCGTTGCCCTTCCGTTTTGAATCGATGTGACCTCGAGGTGGCGTGCTATTTGCTGCTGTTTCTTTCCAGCTCCAGCAGCGCGCCCAGCGCCTCGACCAGCCGATCGATGTCTGCCTTGCTATTGTAGAGATGGCACGAGACCCGCAAAAGGCGATTCTCGTTCCAATGAGAAACCAGAACCTCGATTCGGTACCGTTCCCAGAGAGCGTTCTGCAGCGGATCAGGACTCGGGGGCTCCGGTGGCGCTTCACCCGTCGCCGGCAGCGGCAACGCGGTCATCGGTCCGTACCAATCCCGCTCATCCGGAACGAGCGGTTCCAGCCCGGTCAGCTCGGTGATGCGTGTTCGCGCGTATCGGGCTAGCTCATGCGTTCTCTCGCGAAACGTCTCGAGGCCAACTGACTGAAGAAACTCGATTGCCGCAGGGATCGAAAAAAAGGCAGCCGGATCGCGTGTGCCACTCCAGTTGAATTCATCTCTCCAGTCTGAAACCGCTCCGGCCTCGCCTCGGCCCCAGCTGCGTATCGCCGGCTGCATCCGCCCGTGCCGCTTCGGCGACACCCAGAGAAATCCACTCCCGAAGGGTGCGCTCAGCCACTTGTGACAGCTCGCCGTGTAGAAGTCACAGCCGATGCGCTCCAGCTGCAGCGGGAGCATCGCCACGGCGTGCGGTCCGTCAATACAGACCGGCACCCCGCGCTCCCCGGCCCGGCGACAAACTTCCTCAACCGGAAAGATAAGCGCCGTCGCCGACGTCACATGGCTGACGACAATCAAGCGCGTGTCTTGGGTGACGCCTTCCAGTACAGCGTCCACCAGCGCGCCGGCCGATCTCACCGGCGACGGAAGCGACTTGACGAACACCCGCGCTCCGACAGGCCGGCAGACCGACTGCCAGATCCGCATCACGGCCCCGTACTCGTGATCCGTCAGCAAAACCTCATCACCCGCCTGCAGATCCATGCTCCGGGCCACAATGTTCATTCCGGAGGTTGCGTTATCGACAAAGACGAGGTTTCTGGGATCCGCGCCCACAAACTCACCGATTCGAGCACGCGCGTCGGCCCGATGACCTTCCAGCTGCCGCACGAAGAAATCCATCGGCTGCCCTTCCAACTTCTCACTCCATTGACGGCGGGCGTGCTGCACAGACCGCGGCGAAGGCCCGAACGACCCATGATTCAAGTAGGTCACATCATCGGGCAGCGTCCACTCCCCGCGCCATTGTCTTTCGTCGTGATTGCCCAACACACTTCTCCACAACAGCGGCTGAAAAAAATTCAACAAAAGGAGTCAGAGCCCCGTTATAATAGGGGAGCCAGATAGGATCCTTACATGAAGATCTCAATCAGTGAAGCAAGAAAACAGTTACCGTCCCTGGTTCGTCAGATTCAGAGCAACTCTCACTCGTGTATCCAGATTACTTTACACGGTGCGGTTGTAGCGGAGCTTCGGCCGCCGGTTGCGGCACCCGGGCCTCGCCCAGCAACGAAACAGCTGCTGAAGCTAATGGAGCAGGTCGAGAGCCCCGCTCCGGTAAAGCGGCTACTACCAGACGTGTAGGCCGCTCACGGCGTGAGCGGATTCGAAATGACTAACTTGCGTCCCGCGGCGTGAGATGCCTACTTACGTTGTCCCTTGTTCTACGCTACACTACCCCCTCCCAAGGCAATAATACCAACCGACCATCTCGTCGATCGAAAGAGAGTCAAAAAATGAAAACCTCCGTGAGCCTATCCATGGCACTGTTGATCTCCGGACTCCAGCCGTCATCAGCACCGGCCCAGTCATCCTCCGAGCCCCTCACGGCCGAGCGGGCCTACCGCATGTCGGGTCTGGACGATCTGGAGTTCTCGCCCGATGGAAAGCGCCTGGCCTTCACGGTGACCGGACCACGGGAAGGGATCCAGATGGACTCCAACATCTGGATCTACACCCCCGCCAGCTCTCAATTGCAACAGTACACTTTCTCGAAGGACCGCCAGTCTCGCCCTCGCTGGTCCCCGGATGGAAAGACTCTGGCGTTTTTGTCGAACCGGCCGGGCAAATCGCAGATTCATCTGATTGATCTGGCCGGGGGCGAAGCCCGGCAGCTGAGCCACAGTAAGACTTCGGTGGCTGCCTTTAGCTGGTCTCCCGATGGTAGCCAGATTGCGTACAGCGCGGAAGAAGCGGCCCCCGAAAAGAAGGACAGCGAAAAGGGACATCCCCTAATCGTGGGCCTGTCCTTCCATAGAGACCAGAGACACTCTCAGGTCTGGTTGGTCGAAGTCGAAGGCGGCAAGACGCGTCAGCTGACCAGCGGCAATTTCCATGTAGCTCACTCCTACTGGGCACCCAATCTTGCGTGGTCGCCGGAGGGCGACAGCCTGTTTGTCTCAGGAACCTATGACCTGGTGCCGGAGCACCTGGACAATCGCATCTATCGGGTTCGAGTGAGCGACGGCCAATTCACCGAGTTCGCCGACCCGCCCGGAGGGTTCGGGAAGTTGACCGTGTCTCCCGACGGGCAGACGCTTGCCTATCTCGGACCTCGTGAGGATGCCTTCGAGAACGACGATCTCTACGTCATTCCTCTCTCAGGAGGAACGCTACGAAACCTGAGTCACGAGAAGGTCGACCGGCGCATCTGGTCCCATCAGTGGCTCTCGAATTCGAGCCTCATGATTCTGGCGCTCGATGGTTTCCACGCGTCTTTTTATCGCTGCGGTCTGGACGGCTCGGTCGAAAAGCTCCCCGGCTTCGAAGTGCCGCCCTCCGGACACTACCGCTACAGCAGACCGTTCGCCCAGTTCGGAAGCTCGCTTGCTTTCGTTGGAGAAACATCGGTCAGCGCGCCGGAGCTATGGATTGCCTCCGGTGCCGGAAAGCCTCGCAAGGTCTCTCGCTTCAACAAGGAATGGGACTCGATTCCGGTCGTTCCTCTGGAGGTCATCACCTACACGAGCTTTGACGGGAAAAAGATCGAGGCCGGTCTGCACAAGCCGGCAGGCTACAAGGCGGGAACACGGGTTCCGCTGGCCGTCATAGTTCATGGAGGACCTTCGGCCAAGTTCAGCGACCGTTTCTCTAACTGGGAGCAGATGCTCGCGGCCCGCGGCATCGCGGTCCTTCAGCCAAACATTCGCGGTTCCACGGGCTATGGCTACGACTTTCTGACCGTCAACCGGTATGACTGGGGAGGCGGGGATTTCAAGGATGTGATGGCCGGCGTCGACTACATGATCGAGAAAGGAATCGCCGACCCGGAGCGCCTAGGGATCGGCGGCTGGTCCTACGGCGGCTATATGACGACCTGGGCCGTGACCCAGACCACGCGCTTCAAGGTCGCGGTTGCCGGCGCACCCATGACCAACCTGAGGAGCGAGTACGGCACCGAAGCACGCTGGTCGCATTACTACGACACCTGGTACATGCGCACACCTTACGAAAAGGAGCATCTGCAGCTTTTCATCGACCGCTCCCCGGTCACCCACGTCCGAAACGTGGAAACCCCGATCATGCTGATGGTCGGAGAGTCCGACGACAACACCCCCCTGGGCCAGTGCACGGAATTCTACCGCGGCCTGCGCTATCTCCGAAAGGAAGCCACACTCGCCGTCTATCCCGGCTCCGGCCACTTCCCCAGCAACGACGACCAACGCGTGGACGTCTACGACCGCTTTGTGAAATATCTGGTGCAGCACCTGAAGTAGGCCGCTCACGCGTAGGCCGCTCACGCCGTGAGCGGCAAAAAAACAGGAGTGTCACCCAAAGACCTTGCCGCACACTCCGTGTGCGGCCTACGCTCCCCAAGAGCAGATACGCCCAGCGCTCGACGCATAGCGCAAGACGCCATCCTACTGCTCCGGCAACACTTCCCGCTCCGGCACCATCGTCACATACGCCTCGTCAATCCCTTCCGGCTGGGTCGGCAGATATTGCCGAAAAAACTGATCCATCTCTGAAAAGAACTCCAACCCGGCTTCTTTATAGGTTCTGAGTCCCAGCCCACAGTGAGGGACATCCTGATAGATCTTCGTCTTCAGCTCCTTGCCTCCTGCCTTCAGCTCCGGGATCAGAATCTCGTCGATGGCCGTGTGGAGCTCGGCGTCCTTGAGCAACATCTTATCGCCCTGAGAAATAAAGATAGGACAGCGGATCTCGCTGATCTTCGTCTGGATGCGCTTCCGCAGCTCCGCAGTGTAGAACTTGTGCGGATTCTGAAACACCGGAACAATATCGGGAACTTCGTATTTCTCGCCCTTTTTAGGCACTTTTCTGCTCAGCATACCCGAGAAGAAAATCACGCCCGGCTCCTCGGCGGCAATAGCGGCAATATTTCTTTTGCGCCCCACTTCCAGGGCCAGATCGCCGCCGGCGCTGCAGCCATAGACGACGACACTCTTCGGATCGACTTCGGGCCACCACATCACGTGATCGACAATGGCCAGCACGTCCCAGAGCCCTATCGGACTTTGAGGATCCCCAGATCTGTTTCGGTAAGTCAAAAAGACCGCGACATACCCCGCTGCCAGACTACGCAGGGGGAAGGCGTTGTTTCTGATGTAGGTCCTCATCTTGCTCATCTCATAAGGAGTTTGTAGCCCCCCGTGCAGAATCACAATTGCCGGAAAAGGTCCGTTTCCCGGAGGCTTCCGGACCACGGCGCTCGCCGTGTGACCATCCCAGGCCACGACGGAGATCTCCTCCACCGGACTGGCCTCCTCCGAAACCCGCGGCTTGGTGACAGTCGTCTGAGCAAAGCCGACGGTCACGCAGAGCGCGAGCGCAACCGGCACAACGCATCGTTCGATCAATCTTCGCATGATCCAACCTCCACCCATATCGTATTAAACGAGACCCCAGAATAGTAGTGAACCTTCCCCAATAACTCCGCGTCGTATCAGTAGATGTTTCGCGCCGCGAGACGCTCTCGAGCCGCCCACCGAGTGTGCGGCTACGGCACTCTTGTCGCCCACGGCATGAACGGCCTACAATAACTCAATGATTATTCCAACGGCACTACTAGCCATACCCCTGCTTTGCACCTCGATGGCCCAGCAGCAAACGGAGCCTGAGACTCCGGAAGGAAAGGTGCCGGTTATCCGTGTCACCACGGAACTGATCGAGGTGCGCGTCGTGGTGACCGACAAGAAAGGACAGCCGGTAACGGACCTCACCCGCGACGATTTCATATTACTGGAAAACAAACGTCCGCAGGAGATCAGTCTCTTTTCCGCCGTACGGGTCGGAGAGTCTCGAGGCGCAGAATCGAGTGTCACAGACCGGAGGCCGAGCCGCGTAGCCGCGAATCGAGTTGCGGACGTCACAGGCCCCAGGGTGCAGGCAATCGGAAAACCTGCCCGGACGGTCATGATCTTCGTCGACAACTTACACATCTCGGTCTCGAACCTCGTGCGTCTGAAGAAGGACCTCAACCGCTTCATAGACGAAAGCTTGACCGACGAGGACCTGGTCGCCCTGACAACCACGGCCACGAGCGTCGGGCTGGCCGGGCAGTTTACCCGTAACCGCGAAGTGCTGAAGTACGCGATCGACAAGCTCAGGCCCGGCCCGGCCGTCACAGGAGGGGGAATGTTCACTCCCTTTCTGGCAGCCATGATCATGAGAGGCGACCGGGAGGCGATGGAGATGGGGATTCTTATGTTAGCGATGGAAGGCTACGTCGAAGACGAAGAGCTGATGACCCGTGATTCCCTGGAAGGGTTGACCAGAAGCAGAGCCATCCGCGTTCTCTCGGAAGCCAGCTACCGGCGTGCTGCGACACTGGATACACTGAAAACCGTTGCAGAGAGCATGGCCAATCTGCCGGGGCAACGGTTGCTCGCTCTATATTCCGACGGATTTACCATGATGGATTCGTTGGGCGTCCCGGACACCGTCGCGCTTCGGGAGGCGATCAACAAAGCAATCCTCTCGGGGGTCGTGATCTATTCTATTGATGCCAGAGGTCTGCAAACCGCGTCCTACTACGACGCTTCCAATCGTGGATTGTTCGATCCACAGAGTGGCGGCATTCGGAACATGTCCAGTTACATGGACTCCTCCGAAAGAGATGTGGAGAATGGGCTCAACGCCCTGGCGAGAGATACGGGAGGCGAACCCTTCTTCGACACGAATGACCTGGGCGGGGCCTTGAGCGACGCCCTGGACGCGAATCGTTTCTACTACGTGCTCGCCTACTATCCCGAAAGTATAACCGGTAAAAAGGGCAAAAAGCCCGACAATAAGTTTCGCAAGTTCACCGTACGGGTCAAAAATCATCCGGAGTACAAGGTCCGGACCCAAAAAGGCTACGTCCCGGCCGATCTGGCCAAGGCCCAGAGCAAGGAAGAAGCGCGGACACCAGAGCAACAGTTTCACGACGCCGTCATGGCCCCGTTGCCGGCAACCCACATCGGCGTATCGGCCTGGGCCGACTTCATCGATACCGGGGGCGACGCTGCGCAGGCATCCCTCCACGTACAGGTCGAAGGCAAGGAGCTCGACATCCAGAAAGATATGGAGGAAGAGAAGGAAGTCCATCGGCTCGCACTCGAACTGGTGACCTACGTTCTGGACAGAGAGGGCAAGAGCGTCGAGAGCAAGACACACTCGATCGAGGGAAAGCTTCCTCCGAGCCTGGTGGAGCAGGCCCGCGGTTTGGGAATCCACTTTACCCGGCGCCTCAGTCTCGAACCGGGTCTGTATCAAGTTCGCGTCGGTGTCCGTCAAGGAGACGTCGAAAAAATCGGAACGGGAGAGACCTGGATAGACATTCCGAAGTTATCCGGCAAACGTCCCTTCCGAACTTCCACCTCAGTAGTATCGTTCTGGATGCGTGGTCCGAGGACCAGGCGGCCCCGGCGGAAACAACCCAGGTGAAGCAAGCTCAATCGAAGGTCATGCAGGGCATCAAACTCTATCGCCCGGCGGAGACCTTCTCTTACTACATGATCGTCTACTGCAACACGGCTTTTGGGCTGAGAGGAAAGGCGGAGCTGCTGAAAAACGGAAAGGCGGTCGAAGCGGCCGACTGGGACTTGATTTCCGACATGGAGATCGGCCGGGTCCGTCTCGGTGAGCCAGGAAAGGAAATCACGGGGATCGTGATCGGAGACAAGTTCCCGCTCGAGCAGGACGACGCGGGAGTCTACGAACTGCTGATCTCGGTCGAAGATCCGAAATCCAAGCGCATTCTCGAACGTTCTGTCGTTTTCGGGATCGAGGAGTAGGCCGCTCACGCCGTGAGCGGCACCCACAAGCACCCCGAAATCCACAACGCCCCCGCACACCGTGTATCCGCGCTCCATTGGTGGCTGGACGTCGCGCGCCCCACCGCTTGTCTCACACCCCTACTTGCGTTAGCCTATCACCCATGACAAGAGACTATTCCGATTCCCTGATTGTTGTTGCCGTTTTCTTTTCTTGCTTCGTCCTTTTGACAGCAACGGCAATTGCCGAAGACCCCCCAGACCTACCCAAGGCTTTTCTCGACGGCACCGGCCCCGGTTGGACCGCTCTCGACGGCGATGACTTCATCAACGTCAACTGCGACGAAGACACCTGGTCATGGGGAGAAGGGGAAGAAGCCGGCACCGCCTTCTGCACCGGCAAACCCTACGGAATAATCCGTTCCAAGCAGAAGTACACGAACTTCGAGCTCGTCATGCAGTGGCGTCTCCGGTGCTGGGGAACCGACTCCGGCGTCTTCGTCTGGGTCACCGACGAATCCTTGAAGCCCCTCAAAGAGAAGACAACGAAGCAAAGGTTTCCCCACGCCATCGAAGTACAAGTCATGGATCACGGATTTGTCGAGATGTACGAAAAGAAATACAAGAAAAGCTCCGACTGGTTCACCACCCACGGAGATGTCTTCCCCTACGGCACGGCCACGATGACACCGATCCCGCCCGTATCCCCGGATGGCCGGCGCAGCTTCCCTTCCAAGAACACGACCAAGGGCGCCGGCGAGTGGAACCACTACTACATCCGCTGCATCAACGGTGAGATCCGCGTCTGGATCAACGGCGAGGAAGTCTCCGGCGGCACCGACGGCCACCCCCGCTCCGGCTACATCGCCCTCGAATCCGAAGGCGGAGAAATAGACTACAAGAACATCCGCATCCGCGAGCTCCCGTAGCCGTCCCACCCCACGAGCGGATAGGGGTAGGGAGGCCCGATTGAGTTCGATCCCCCCTCCCTCCGAACCGTACGTGCGGTTCTCCCGCATACGGCTCTCCAGTTGGTGGTCTTACCTCGACGAGGATTGACGGACCAAGCCATGGGCAGTCGCCAAGGAATACAGCCCGTGCTCAGCAAAGTAGGAATTCCGCCAGCGTTGATGATCTCGCCCGCGGCCACGTCCCTTCCGACCGCATCGCTTTCGCAGTATCGATCGCAGTCGCATCCGGACCCAGCCATCTATGGGCTCAAAGGTGTTGCTGTGACTCTGCTTGAAGTACTCAAACCAGCCTCGCAGCGTCGCGTTCACATCCTCGATGATGTATGCCAGACTGTGGCCATGGGCACGTTTTGTTTTCGCCCGGATGGTCGTTCTGAGTTTCTTCAGGCTCTTCTTCCGTGGCCAGCGATACTGGGCTCGAAAGTGATACCCCAGAAAGTCAAATCCCTCCGTCTCAGCATCCACAATTCGCGTCTTCTCCGGATGAAGCGTCAGACCAGCTTCCGAAGTCCACGCCTGTACCAGAGCCAAGGCCGCCTCTGCTTCTTCTCGCGTACGACACAAGATGACAAAGTCATCAGCGTAGCGCACCATTTGAAAGCCTCGCTTGGCCATCAGGTGATCGAGCGGATTGAGGTAAACGTTCGAAAGCAAGGGACTGATCACGGCGCCTTGCGGACTACCAGATTCTGGAGTCCACTGCTTCAGACCATCCATGATCCCTTGCTTAAGAAACTGCTCAATCAGTCGGAGCACCCGGCCGTCGCTGACTTTCTCTCGCACGCGTGCCATCAACTTATCATGCGGAATCGAATCGAAATAGCCTTTCAAATCCGCGTCCACAACGTAGCCGTAGCCACTCTTCCTCAGCTCAACAACACGTCGAAGCGCGTCCTTGCAGCTGAGTCCGGGTCGAAAGCCGTAGCTATGCTCGGCAAACTCCCGCTCGAAGATCGGTTCCAGCACGTTGCGAAGCGCGGTTTGAACTACACGGTCGCGCACCGTCGGGATACCGAGTGGTCGCTTTTCCTCACCTCCCGGCTTTGGGATCCACACGCGTCGGACCGCGTGTGGCACGTAGGTGCGTTTCTGCAAGGCTTGTGCGATGCGTCCCAGGTTCTTGTCTCGGTGTTGCGAGAACTCATCTATCGTCACGTGATCCACGCCAGCGGCTCCCCTGTTCCCGGCCACTTGTATGTATGCCGAGAGCAGGTTAGCTTCCGCAAACACCTTGTCGATCAGTCGGGCCCATTTCCCTCCTTGCACTCCAGCCTCGAGTGCCGTCAACATGCGGTCCGTCCAAACCGTCGCTTCCGTCCACCTCCATCGGCTGCGGACTTCTCCGTCGGGTTGAGTCCGAGGGCGTTTCCGACCTCTAAACACTGCGCCCGGTTGTTGTTCCGACTGTTCGGTCATCCCGCATCCACCTCCCTGCGTCCCTTTGCTCCACGAGTGTTAGCTCGCTTCTTCGCTACTATGGACGCTCTGACTCCTGAGCTACCGGCTCTTCGGCTCTCCTTCGAGTATGAACTCCGTCTTGGCTGTCGCTCAGGTCTCCCTGCTTTACGTGTTTGGCCTTCAGAGCATTCCGTCCCCAACCACCTGACTGCCCCTGCCGTCGCTTTTGCACACAACCCCTCAGCGCGACAGGCCTTTCGGGCTTCGCCATTACCTAGCAGGCTCGCCAGTCAGCCCGGCCGAAACGGGTTCGCTTTACTACGGACTGCTCGTTCACCTCCAGTTGCTCTCCACCCCCTTTCACAAGGACGCAGTTACTTTCAGTTACAGGCCGGAGTGTGTATGCCTGACGAGGACTTTCACCTCGCTAGCCAAACACGCTCGCAGGCGCACTAGGCGTCTCGCGCCGCGAGACGCACCCTGTATGCCGTTGGAGTTAACCGCTGACAAGAGTTCCTGTGTGCCGTATAATTTATCAGATTTTCGTACGTCAGGAGCGCATTAGAATGCAAACCAAACTTACCTTGAGGTCGACGAAGAGTTGGTACATCAGGCCAAGGCCTATGCACGCGAATCAGGAAAGTCCGTCTCGGCACTCGTTGCTGGTTTTTTTCACTCCTTGGTCAACAAGTCACAAGATACTTCGGTCTTCTGCCCTGAGGGACGGGTCAGGGTGCCCGGAAGGTCTTGTCCTCAACGTCGTCGTCCTCTTCCAACTCTGGCTCGAGCTGAGCAACATCTCGGATGTTCTCATCCACCGTATCGACAGCAGGCAGCTCGTCGCCTGTAGCCGCACCCAGCTCCCGTAACCTTCGCGCCTGGATCAGGACCCTGCCCTCGAGCGAGCCGATAGCACTGTTGTAGGCAGTGACCGCACTCTTCAGTGCTTGGCCCGTTTTGCCCAGATGGCCGGCCCAGACACGGATCCGATCGTACAGCTCCCGGCCCAGCTGGCTGATCCTCTGGGCGCTTTCCGCTATTGTCTCCTGGCGCCAGCCGTAGGCCACGGCGCGCAAGAGTGCAATCAAGGTGGTGGGGCTGGCAGGAATGACCTTGTTGTTAACGCCATATTCGATCAAGCCCGGGTCCTTCTGCAGCGCAGCGCTGAAGAAGGTTTCGCCAGGAAGAAACATGACCACGAACTCCGGAGTGGGCTCGAGCTGCTCCCAGTAGGACTTACCGGCCAGCTGGTTAATGTGGTCGCGGACCTGGCGCGCGTGATCTCCGAGAAGAGCATCCCTCCGGCCTTCATCCGTGGTTTCCACCGCCTTGAGATAGGCCGCCAGAGGGGCCTTGGCATCGACCACGACGTTCTTTCCGCCCGGTAGCCGCACCAGCAGATCCGGGCGCAACCGGCCGTCTTCGGTGGTCGTGGTCCACTGTTCAAAGAAGTCGCAATGTTCGAGCATGCCGGCCATCTCGACCACACGCTTGAGCTGGATCTCACCCCATCGGCCGCGCACCGAGGGAGTCTGCAGAGCCTTGACCAGGTTGGCCGTCTCCGAATGCAGCTGTGCTTGAGTTTCGGCCAGCGACCGGACCTGTTCGGTCAAGGCGGAATAGCTCCCGATCCGATCCTTCTCCACTTCCTGCAACTTGGCATCGACCTTTTCAATCGATTCCCGCACGGGCTTGACCAGATTGTCGATCGCCTTTTGCCGCTGCTCCAGATCGCCGGTGGCTGTCTTGTGAAACTCCTCCAGAGACGCCCTGGCTAATTCCAGGAACGACTGGTTATTGTGTCGCAAGGCTTCCGACGACAGTGCCTGAAAGGTATCGCGCAGCACCTTTTCGGCCTGATCCAGGAGGGCCAGCTTTTCCTGGTTGGCCTCGCGCTCCTTCTCGACGACGGTCGTCACTCGCGCGTGTTCCTGACGCAGCGTGTTGAGCTCGCCCGTCGTTGCCCGGTGTTCCACGTCGCGCTCCTTCAGTTCTTGATTCACACGGTCATTGTCCTTGACGGCCTGCTCCAGGCGAGCCCTGAACTCACTCAGCTCGTTGTTCACCCGTACCGTTTCGCGCGTATGTCGGCCTCGCGCCACCAGCCAGCCGAAGGCAGCACCGACGAGAAGCGTGGCTATAACGATACCGGCAATGGAGCCAATAGATATTTCTAACATGTTCGTTCGTCCAACCGCGACTTTACCGGTTGAGCCGCCGCATTTTCAGCCTGAGCCCACGATTCCATCCGACGGCCGTGGCGGCATTCTGTTGTTGCGAACCCAACAAATAGCATGAACCATCATCGTTGGCAAACTGTTCGCAGGCTGAACGAAGGGCAAACCCTACCCCAAAATGGCCGACTGCCGCGCCGGTTCCCGGTCAATTGGTCCGATGTGGTTGACGTATCTATCGTCGTTTGAAATGACATATGACGATTCACATGTCATTTGAGCCGGCGTGCGCCCAATACACCCAGAGTAGGGATGGTACTTTGTACTACAAAGTACTTGACATCAGTATTTCAATCAGCCTATATTGATGATATGAACCTCGCGGGTGGGTAACAGATAGAAAGTTGGGCCAAGAATGAAAACTCCGACTCAGACAAGTATTGCCGACGTGCTCAATTCATTGCAAAGTTCCCGGCTTCTGCGTGCAATGCTCATTGGATTCCTCGTTCTCTTGTTGCAGATTCCTGTTTTCATGATTCAGGGACTGATCGGCGAACGTTCAGACAGGCGCGACACGGCTGTACAGGAGGTGACAGGCAAATGGGGCAACGAACAGAGAATCGCCGGCCCAGCTCTCGTCGTTCCCTATACGTTTAGATCCACGGAAGAGGATGCATCGGGTAACAAGAAGATCCGGACATCCATCCGTTCGGCATCGTTTCTTCCAGACGACCTCCAGATCGAAGGGAAAATCGAAAGCGAGCTGCGCCACCGTGGAATCTTCGAAATCCCCGTCTATCGCTTGCGAGGTGAAGGGGCGCTTTCTCCAGCCTGATCTCGCCGAATGGGGGATTGACTCTGGCGACGTTCTTTGGGATCGCGCGGAGCTTTGGGTCAGAGTCTCCGACGCCCGGACCATCCAAAACCAGGCAGCCCTGGCGTGGCATGGGGTTGAGATTCCCTTCGATCCCGGACCAGGCGATCACGGAGGCACGGGCTCCGGAATCCACGCTTCCCTGAAGGGGCACCTTGCGGGTTCGAGCTACGACTTCAGCTTTCCGCTCGAGCTCAATGGCAGTCTGGGTGTCTTCTTCGCGCCACTAGGTCGCGAGACCAACGTGAGTTTGGCATCAAATTGGCCGAGTCCGAGCTTCCAAGGAAATTGGCTCCCCACAGAATTCGAGGTGCACGCGGAAGGGTTTAACTCAAACTGGGCCATTGCGTCTCTCGGCAGAAACTATCCGCAGAAGTGGACATCCCAAAGTAACTTCACCAAGGAGATGGAGCAATCGAGTTTTGGAGTCGATCTCTTCGTTCCGGTCGACGTATATCGCATGTCAGAGCGCAGCGTGAAGTACGCAAGCCTATTCCTGCTGCTCACGTTCTTGTCGCTCTGGATGTTCGAGGTCTTGGCCCAGCAGCCGATCCATTCGTTGCAGTACCTGCTGGTGGGCGCCGCGATGTGCATCTTCTATCTGCTGATCCTATCCATCTCCGAACACGTCGGTTTCGTCGGCACATACGTCCTGGCCAGTCTAGCCGTCGCGGGACTCATCACCGCCTATTGCGCTGCAGTCCTCAAAAGCGCGGGCCGAGCACTAGTGGTCGGCACCATCGTGGCTGCGTTGTACGCCTATCTCTACATCCTCCTCAACAACGAGGACTACGCGCTGTTGATCGGATCAGCCGGGCTGTTCCTCATCCTGGCGCTTGTCATGTACCTCACCCGCAAAACAGACTGGACCGCCTCCTGAGGCGTAGGCGTCTCGCGCCGCGAGACGCACCCCCCACTGCGGGATCACAGCTTGAATATTGAGTTTTCAGTTGGTTGGGCAAACGATTAGCGCAAAACTCAATATCAAGCTATGATCCCGGGTCTATTTTCCTCTACAGATACAAAAGGAGAAACGATATGGCAGGCAAGTTGAACGACAAGGTGGCCGTGATCACTGGCGGCACGACTGGGATTGGTTTCGCGGCGGCGCGCAGGTTCGTCGCAGAGGGCGCCAAGGTCATCATCACCGGCAAGAATGCCAAGAACCTGGACAAGGCACGCGCCGAGCTCGGCAGCAACGTTGAGGGGGTGGCATCCGATGCCGCGTCGGAGCAGGATGTGAAGCACCTCTTCACCAGTGTGCGTGAAAAGTATGGCCCCATTGACGTTCTATTTCTCAACGCGGGAATTGCCAAATTTTCCCCCTGGGACCTTCATAGCGAAGAGGACTTCGACCGTCAGTTCGCCATCAACGTCAAGGGGCCCTGGCTGGCGATCAAGCACGCCATGCCGGTACTGAAAGACGGCGCCTCGATCATCGCCACCACATCCGTGGCGAACCGGCAGGGCATGGCTGGTACCAGCGCGTATTCCGCAACCAAGGCGGCCTTGGCGCAGATGGTCCGCGTTGCTGCAACCGAACTGGCCCCCCGTGGCATCCGTGTCAACGCCGTAAGCCCCGGCCCCATCGCAACACCCATCTTCGGCAAAACTGGCATGCCGCCGGCTGATATGGAACAGATGGCGGAGGGAATCCAGAGCCAGGTCCCCCTGGGCCGATTCGGCCAGCCAGAAGAGGTGGCGAACTTGGTTCTGTTTCTGGCTAGTGATGAATCATCCTATGTCCACGGTCAGGAGTTCGCTGTAGATGGAGGGATGACGTCCTAGCGCACGGGCTGTGGGAAAAGGCACAATGGAATGACGGAAAGGACTCTCAGATCATGAGTGATTTCTTCGAGCGCAGCCTCATCGTCCACGAGCAACTCCGCGGAAAAATCAGCGTTGTGGGAAAGATGCCGATTGCAAACCGCGACGATCTTTCTCTTGCTTACACACCTGGAGTTGCACGTCCTTGCGAGGTGATCGCGGCAGATCGAAGCAAGGCGCGCGAGCTGACGATCAAGCGAAACACAGTCGCGGTGGTTAGCGACGGCTCGGCCGTGCTGGGCCTGGGTGACATCGGCCCACACGCGGCTATCCCGGTGATGGAAGGCAAGTCATTGTTGTTCCGAGAGTTCGCCAACATCGACGCATGGCCCATTTGCCTCGACACCAAGCAGCCTGACGAGATCGTGGCAACCGTGCGACATATTGCCCCGGTCTTCGGCGGGATCAACCTGGAAGACATTTCTGCCCCCCGTTGCTTTACCATCGAGCGACAGTTGCAGGATATTGGTATTCCCGTCTTTCATGACGATCAACATGGAACGGCGATCGTGTTGCTTGCGGCATTGATCAACGCTGCAAAGGTTCTGCATCGCGACATCACCACGTTGTGCGTCGTGATCAACGGAGCGGGAGCGGCCGGTACCGCGATCGCGCGCTTGCTGCGCTGCGTGGGCCACGACACCCGGATATGCATTCCAGTCGACGATGTGGTCGTTTGCGACACGAAGGGAGCCATCCACAAGAATCGCGAGGATCTCGCCGAGTACAAGCAGGAACTACTGCGCTACACGAATCGAAGGAATCGGGCCGGGTCGTTGCAGGAGATGCTCGTCAATGCCGACGTCTTCATCGATGTCAGCAAGGGGAATCTACTCTCCGCGGAGGACGTCTCAAAGATGGCGGACAACTCCATCGTGCTGGCGCTGGCCAATCCGACGCCGGAAATCATGCCCGAGGAGGCGCGCCGTGGCGGTGCGGCGGTCGTCGGCACGGGGCGAAGCGACTTTCCGAACCAGGTCAACAATGTGCTGGCGTTTCCCGGGATCTTCCGCGGCGCCCTGGACACGGGCGCCTCTTCGATCACCGAGGAAATGAAGATCGCGGCGGCCCGAGCCCTGGCCGCCGCGACCTCCAATCCGTCGCCCGATCGGGTCCTGCCCGATCCACTAGATCGCAGTGTTGCTCCGCAGATCGCTACCGCCGTGGCCGGTGCTGTGAAAAGTGAACCTGTATGATCGATGTGCGAGACCCCGGGATCATCTCATCTCGCATCCTCACATCTTCATCTTCATCCTTGGCATGCTCATGATCTGATCAGCAGTTTTCCCATCGATGGCTCCGTTTCCCGCGTACCAGCCGCCCTTGCATTCGTTGCAAACGGGCTTTCCCTGGGCGACATCCATCCCACACGGGCACTCGCCCATCTTGAGCGCACAGACATCACACGCAGCCTTGAGGCAGCAGACATACTTTCCTTTCTTCATTGCTTCCGCCTTCTGTTTTTGAACCGCCTGGTCGGCCTTCTTCATGGCCTTCGGGCTGTTCATCATCATCTTCTTCATCATATCCATCTGCTTGTCCATCTGCTTGTCCATCTGCTTGGCCATCGGCTCGCTCTGGGCAATCAGCTGAAAACCCAGACCGGCAACGAAAATGACGAACAAGGTAATGGCTGCTACGTAGATTAGATTCCGTTTTCTTTTCATGATTGTCGGACTCCTTATTTTGGCTGGTTGGTTAGTTAGTTGGTCTATTGGTTCGGTAATTCAAACAAGTAAGACGACAGATCAAGAGCCGGCATCATGGTGCCGGGAGAGAGCTTCTGCGGATCCCGAAAATGTTCTTCCACCCATTCACGTGATCTCCGCTCCGCGACCCCATTGAGCGCAGGGCCGAGCTCAATGCCCACGCCGTTGACCACATGACAATTTCCACAGTTTCGCCCCTGAAAGACCCGGGCCCAGCGGATAACGAGATTGGGAACATTCTCGAGCGACCTCACGTTCTCATCGTTGATCCTGAGCAGAAAAGCCGACAGGCAGTTCAGCGATTCCTCTGGAAGTGGGATCGCGGGCATGGGGCTGCCGGGAACCACCTGAGATGGGTTCCTGAAATGGGCAATCATCCAATCCGCCGACTTCCTTTCCGAAATATTGGCCAGCGTCGGCCCTACCTTGGGATCGCCCTCGCCGAGATTGTGGCAGGTGATACATTTTTCTTGCCGGTAACAGGACAGACCAGCCAGCTCAACCGGACTGAGCCGCTTCCAGTCGTCCGGGCTATCCATTTCGATCTTGTCCACTTCGGTAGTTACTGGCAGATCACCGACTGCAGCAATTGTCAGAGCGCTCCAACCGACGACACACAGTCCCACCACCGCGAAGGCGATCTTCCGATCCGCGAGTCTTTTCATCTTCCCTCGATCCAGGAAAGGCACCGCTGCAAGTAAGAAGACCGCCAGAGTCGGCAGGATCACCGCTCCTATTACCTCGAGGGATCCTTCGAAGAACTTGAGCGTCTGAAAGAGAAAAAGGAAATACCACTCCGGCCGGGGTATATAGGTGAGATCGGTCGGATCCGCGAGCCGCTCGAGCGGTGCGTCCAGAGCCGAGGCCAGGGCAAAGAGCACACAGAACGTAACAAAGATCGCAACTACGTCCTTGGCGGCTTGCTGCGGGTAAAACTTCTTCTTGGGTCGAGCCAGGTCCCGTGGCTGCGGGGCCACGCCGTGACGCCGCACCAGGTAGACATGAACGGCGATGAGCAACGAAGTCAGGGCGGGAAGGATGAACACATGAAGCGTGTAGAAGCGCGAAAAGGTCGTGACCCCGACTGTGCCATCCTCACTGCCGAGCAGACGCATCACATATTCGCCGGCACCGGGGGCAAGGGACGCAATCTGAATCGTGACAACGGTGGCCCAGTACGCGCGGTTGTCCCAGGGAAGGAGATAACCGGTGAGACCAAACCCAACCACCAGCAACAACAGTGCAATCCCGGCGATCCACGTGGCTTCGCGCGGCTTCTTGTAGGCGCCCCAGAGCCCCACCTGAACCATGTGCAAGACCACGACGACGACCATCATGCTCGCACCCCAGTGGTGCAAACCGCGAATCAGCCGTCCGGCGGTGATTTCAGCAATGATGTACTGGAGGCTGTAGTAGGCATCGCCCGGCTGGGGGGCATAGTTGAACGCGAGCAGCACACCGGTAAAGCCCTGAACCAGGAAAACGAACAGCGCGATGCTGCCAAACACCTGGTGCCAGCCGCTGGAGGCGGGAATGTCTTCGTACAGGAAATTCTTTACAGCGGTCTCGATCCCTGTTCGATTGTCGGCCCAATCCATCAAGCCGCGCAGGAGCCGCCTCATGACTCCTCCGGATTATCCATAATGGCACCAAGCCAAAGTCTGTCGCCCTTGACCTGGACTTGATAACGGTCGAGTCCGCGTGGTGCCGGCCCACTCACCACCTCCCCATCGATCGAGAAGGCGGAGTTATGGCAGGGACACAAGAATTGCTCGCCTTCCTCGTCCCACCGGTAACCGCAGCCGAGATGTGTACACTGGGGAGCAAAGGCGACCACATCCTGATCCGTCTTGACGACCCAGGTCGTGCTTCTTTCCGTGACGGTTTTCCACCCGTCGATGCGCTTGCGTTGCAAGACCAGTTGTTGCGGTTTGTTCTCCAGCAGATCGGTGACAGTCCCGGCCTCCGCCCAGCTAACATCCCGGCGTCTCCGAGACGGGATAAAAAGATACCCAAATGCAGGAAGCGATAAGCCGGCTGCTATAGTCGATACCAGGCTATAGATCAGTCGCTGAAAGAACTTTCTTCGTGTCGGTTTGTCAGTGTTCATTTCCTGGCGGATGGCTGACCCTCCACAAAAAAGGCTGAGATTCACGAACGCCACAAACGAGAACATGATTGCTATCGGTCTTATAATCATCCTCTCCGCCAAACTATTCCGACTGATGTATAGTACGGCTGGCGTTCAATAATGGGAGACGATGGCAATGCAGCAGAGGCAGGGGAACGGCTGCGAGTGTTCCCGCTACGGTCAAGGCGTCGAAACAGCCCCGAGACTCAATAGAAGGAGACCTTTGATGCGAACCCATTCAATCATCGGATTGACAGCCGCCATGCTGGCGCTTTCGTCCATGAGGTACGAAACCGAGAGCCGTGCGGACGAACGGAAGGCCGAGCCATCGGAGTCCGGTTGGAAGAAACATGTAGTGCATGAAGGCCCGCGCAGCGTCACCGCCGTGGCTGCCGATTTCACAGGCGACAGCAAACCCGACATCATCAGCAACAGCGCCGGCAAGACACGCTTGTTTGTTGCTCCGGACTGGAAGGAAATCGTCCTGGCTGAAAACCCGGAACACGCCTTCATCCACAGTGAGTTTTTCGACGTCGACAGCGACGGCGATCAAGACTACATCGGCGCGCGATACAATCCCGGACTCATGGTCTGGTTCGAGCAGCCCGACGATCCACTCGAGCAACCCTGGAAGGCCCGACTCGTCGATGACCAGGTGCACGGAATCCACGGCCTGATCAAAGGCGACGTTGACGGAGACGGCCAGTACGATCTTCTCGCAACCGGCGCGCAACCGAAGCAACCGCATCCGAATTCGCTCGCATGGCTCCGGGTTCCGAAGTCGCCCCGCTCGGCCGAGCGCTGGGACCGGTTCATCTTCGCCGATCAGGATGCGCCCGGCCTGACTCACTATCTCGGTTTCGGCGACGTCAACGGCGACGGCCGCCCCGATGCTGCTACCGGTGCCAAGGGAGGTCCATCTGCCGAACCTGGCACCGGTGAATGGTTCGCCTGGTGGGAGGCGCCCGAAGACCCGACCAAGGCCTGGGAAAAACACCTGATCGCGGACTCGCAACCGGGCGCCACCAACGTCCATCCAGCCGACGTAAACGGAGACGGCAAGACCGATTTCATTGCCTCACGCGGTCACGGCATCGGGGTAATCTGGCTTGAAGCACCAGACTGGAAAGAACACCCGATCGATCCGAGCATCAAAGAACCACACAGCCTGGTCGCCGTCGACATGGACGCAGACGGAGACATCGATGCTGCGACCTGTGCCTTTGGTAGCAAGATGGCTGCCTGGTATGAAAATGACGGCCGGGGGCACTTCACAACACACATTGTGGGGCGGGATCAGGAGTCCTACGACATTCGGGCTGTTGATCTGGACGTCGACGGCGATTTGGACCTGCTGATTGCGGGGCGCGGGAGTAAGAATGTGGTGTGGTACGAAAATCCTGCGAAATGAGTGGGCGCACGTTACTGGCTGCCCAACACCGCCGTTCGATGGCGTTGCTGCGCGGCACCAAAAGAGTCATGGAATCCAAGTATTCAACAATCGTGAACGCCGGCAACACCACCGTGGTCTCCGGAACCGAAGGTCGCAGGTTCGAACCCTGCCAATTGTATCCATTGCTCTCAACATCAGCCTTTGGGAGGCTTCTCCATCACTAGGCCTTAGTCCAGCGTGATTTTTTGCATGAGGAGGAAGAAAAGCCCTGGAACGTGCGCCGTTACGGGATAAAATGCGTTTGATATATTTACAAGACATCCCGAAAGGAGCACATTCCAGGTGAACAAAAGAAACCACAGAATCCTCCTCCGAGACAAGCAAAATCTTACACGCCGGTTGGAAAGAAATCAGTTTGAGGACCGGTCCGATCCTATGTTCAAGGACTCCAACACCTACTACGAGATCGCCGAGAGAACGCGCGCCATCGGATCTGGTGGTATCGGAGCCATTCACAAGCTCGTGTGTAAGCTTGGATTGGACAAAGATATCAACAGAAACATCGTTTTGCTCAAGTACCACTTTCCTTACTGGGAATCCGATCATGTACTGAACATCGCATACAACGTCTTGTCGGGTGGAACCTGTCTCGAAGATATCGAGCGGTTGCGCCAGGATGAGACCTACATGAACGGACTGGGAGCCGAGAGGATTCCGGATCCCACGACGGCTGGAGATTTCCTCCGTCGTTTCGATGAGGATTGGATCTTCGGACTTCAGGAAACCATCAATGAAACCCGAACCAAGGTGTGGAAGTTGCAGGATGCTTCCTTCCGGAAGGAGGCCATCATCGACGTGGACGGGACCGTCGCCGGAACCTTGGGGGAATGCAAGGAAGGAATGGACATTGCCTACAACGGGATCTGGGGTTACGCACCGTTGATCGTGACCTTGGCCAATACGAATGAGGTCCTCTATCTGATGAATCGGCCGGGCAACCGTCCCTCTTCCGACGGAGCGGCCGAGTGGATGGACCGGGCAATCGATCTGGTGTCGTCGGTGTTTACGAAGGTCTGGCTTCGGGGCGACACGGATTTCTCGCTGACGAGAAACTTCGATCGCTGGGACGAGCGGGTTGGTTTTGTCTTTGGTTATGACGCCAAGCCGAACCTGGTCGGGATGGCCGATGCCCTGCCGGAGAGACAATGGAAACCGCTCGAGCGGCCTCCTCGTTATGAGGTCAAGAGCGAAGAACGGCGCCGTCCGGAAAACGTCAAAGAACAAGTAATCAAGGAGAGAGAATTCAAGAACATCCGCCTGCAGAGCGAGCAGGTCGCCGAGTTTGACTATCGTCCCGGACACTGTAAGAAAACCTATCGCATGGTTGTGGTTCGGAAGAACCTCACGATCGAAAAGGGGGAGCACCGGCTGTTTGATGAGGTCCGGTACTTCTTCTACATCACCAACGATCGGGAGATGACGATGGGAGAAGTGGTCCTTTTTGCCAACGATCGCTGCAACCAGGAAAACGTCATCGGTCAGCTCAAGAGTGGAGTGAACGCCTTGAGGATGCCTTCGGACAGTCTGGTATCGAACTGGGCCTACATGGTCATCGCATCGCTGGCGTGGAATCTGAAGGCCTGGTATGGCCTGGTGACGCAGGCGCCGACAGTACGTCGTGATATCTTGAGGATGGAGTTCAAACGCTTCCTGGTGAACTTTGTGCAAATACCCTGTCAGATTGTAAGAACCGGTCGTCGCCTCGTTTACAGGATATTGGCCTATAGCAAGCATCTCGAAACCTTTTTGGCGACGTTCGACTATATCAGGCAACTCAGGTTTACTTGAAGGCGCCTCGCCGGCGGGTGAGCCCGTACCCCCGGCGGAGCAAGAGTGGCGGGCGAAAGGAAGGGCATAACAGAGACAAACAAGATCAAGTGATCCAGACAACCAATGGAAGGTTTGTCTCTTGTGTTTCTCTTTGCTTTCCCTGTTACGCACAAGGAGCTGAAATCCACGAGATATTCGGAAAAGGCAAACGATTTTCCGAGCGAGCTCATACCTCGCTTATTTTGGGTCTAGGGTTGCTGCCAAGAGACACTGACATCACTCGGCAAACCGTAGTCATCTTCCGTATTCATCTTTTCCAAACACTGGATCGCTTGGCCGGCGCCAGGGATCGAGATAGAGTACGGTTCCGTCGCACAGCGTAATCCGCAGATAGTTGTGGCTGTCGTTGCAGCGGTTGGCATCTCGCTCTTGCACCGTTCGCTTGACCGGCGCTGGGATATGACGAGAAGAAGGCGTCGTATTTGTGGGGATCAGTTTGCGGGTGTCTGTGAAATCATAGAAGCCGTTGACGGACAAAAGGCCGATGCCTTCACCCAGTTCTTCTCTGTCGGGTCCACTTGTTTAGCGAGGAGCAGGGGGGACAGCAACAGACTTACCTTGAAGGCAATCCTGCACCAGGCCGCCGATAAATTCTACAAAGGGCTTGATGTCCTGATTGACGCTTGCCCGTTCCAGCGCTGCCATGTACTCGTCCCGCCGCTCGACCGGGATAATTGTCCACGGATAACCGCCCGAGGCGAGCATGACATTCATCAGGAAACGTCCCATGCGGCCATTGCCATCCAGATAGGGATGGATATAGACAAAGATAAAATGCCCGAGCACCACGCGCACGGAGGGTTCGGTCTCCGCTTCGAGCAGATCGAACAGCGCCGGCATGCAATCGCGCACCGCTTCGCGCGGCGGTGGCACATGCATCGAACGCCTTATATAAACCGGGTCGCTTCGATAGCCGGCCAGATCGGCAGCAGCGATAATACCTGCCGTTACACTCGGCCCGAATAGCTGCCGGTACCAGTCCGCATGATCGCCGGCAGCAACCGTGCCGGCATTGCGGCCAGCGAGAACCTGTTCAATGCTGGTCTTCACACTGGCGAACGCATCGTAGTAACCACGCGCCGCAAGCGCGTTACGGTTTTCCCGGTCTTCCTTGTTCTTTTCAGGGTTCCATGCGCCGCTGCGTACCCGTTCGATCAGCTCACGGCTGACCCTGTACCCTTCGATCGAGAGCGAGTGGTACGCATCATTGATATAAACCTCGTCAACAGCCTTCAGATAGGCTTCCGGCCGGTCAGGTATGCCCGGCGGGGGAAGGAAGACATCCAGCACGTCCTGACGCATCGCCTCCCATATCAGGCGGATGCGGTTGACATAGGGTGAGGCTTCACGCACAGGTATCATGATGCCGAGCGTGTTTTCAAACGGATCAGCTTCGCGGACCGCGTAACCGGCAGCCTCCATCGTCTTTACGATTTCATCCGCGATGCGCCCATATCCGCCATTGCGAAATGCACCGGCCAGACGCCCGGCGATCGTGCTATGGCCACCCTCGAGCAGCAGTGCAAGCACGTCCGATGCGTCCTTTACTGTCGCCATCGCCGTACGCACGTCCGTCGAAGCGCGCCGGAAAAACTGTTCCGAAATGGCCACCAGCGCCGCCGGCCCCGAATACAGGCGCAAGCCATCGCGTTCGATAATCTCGCTTTGCTTGGGCATGGCATAGCGCACATCAAAAAGCGATGTGCCGTGCGGCAGGGCTGTCGGCTTGTTGCCGCCTTTGGGGGTGCGCACAAGCAACTGAACCGGCACCGTCCGGTTGCCGGCATGCAGCGAAAGCGACTGTTCAGGCGACAGGCACCAATTCTTGCCGAACCGCGCGGAGAGATACTGGGCGCAAAAATCCCAGAACGAGGCATACCAGGCCGTGCTGTCCTCCAGCGCTTCATCCGGGCGCGAGGGGATATACCAGCCCTTGATTACTTCCTTCAGAAAGCCGTTTTTGACAAGGCGCTCCCGGTGTGTCCGGCTCAGATCACCGGACCTGATTGCGACACTCCCGCGCCCTTGCAGCTTCTGCAAAACCTCAAGGGACGCAGCCAGTTTTTCCTGTGGACCTGCCATCAAGGGCGGCTCTCTCTAAACAGGTTATTATGACGCGCCAATAATAGGGTTTAGCGCTGCATAAATAGCAGGCTATTAAGCTTGTAACACTTATAGGTTATTGTGTCGAGCGAGAAGTAGGGATTTCTGCTTCTCAGAATTCCAGGCGGGGCAACCGGTGGTGATCGAGGTATGCGGATAGACAATGCATAAACCGCCACGGGTTCAGAAACACGGCTACTGGAATCCCGGTATCTTGCCATCTTCTCTCTGCCGTAGTCTCTTTCGGCCATGTATCTGTTGTGCGCGTAGCACATCAAGGCAATATTGTCCGCGCTGTGGTCTCCCCCGCGCGCAAAAGGCCGCTGGTGATGGAACTCCAAACGGTTGCGCTCGGGGCAGCGGCGGCCTTGCTGGTCACGATATGTGCACCGGTTCCGATCGCGCTCTTGCACCGTTCGCTTGACCGGCGCTGGGATGTAACGAGAAGAAGGCGTCGTCTTTGTGTTCTCGAGGCTTTTACGAGGTCTGTTGGTCTTGCCGTAGCGCTTGGCTTCGAGCCGCTCGAGCTTCTCGGTCACGGCAGACTCGATGACGGTCGCGATATCTGAAGATCCCGTCAGGGCGGAGAGTCGTTGGAGCTTTTCGTGAAGCTCCGCACCGGCTGTAAATTGAACCTTATACCGTAAAGGCGCCAGTGGTTCGATCGTCCTCGCAGGTTGGGGAACAGGAATCGAAGCAGGCTGAACACCTACTTGGTCCGGACCAAGTAGGGTTTTGGGCTTGGGCTCAACGGCTAGGGTCGGCGGTTGCGTGGACTTCCGTACAGGGAGCTTTCGTACCGCAGTCGGAACATCCGGCTGGGGTGCAAGCTCTGCGATGAGCTCTTGAATCTGACGTTTGGATTTGTGAACCGCGCGAGCCAAGACCTTCTCTCGATTCGACTCCGTGAGGTGTGGAGCGAGCTTCGCAATGCTGCTCAGGTAAAGCTGACCGTTGCCGAGCATTTCGAGCAGCATCGGATGCTGCCGGGCCGCCCGGGCCACGGCGATACGAAGATACGCTTCCCACTCGGACAGATGAAGCACGTCAGTGCAATAGCAAAACATGGAAGAACAGGCGTGGCTTGCATAAAGCCGGCGCGAGTCTACTTCCCCGATATGAGCCACGAGCTCGGACTCGAGACGGCGCGATTGATGCAGAAGCTCCGACAATCGTCGAAGTAACTCGCCGTCTGAGATTGTTTGGAGTTGAAGTTTAGGTGCCATGTTGATCTATACCATGGGCTTTTTTGCACTCGAGAGCGGCGTGTGTTGCGAGCAAAGTCGCCGAGAGGATCCCGAAGGGTCGTCAGAGGATTGATGATCTCGTGGCGGTGTTCAAAGCGTGAAACGCCGCAATCTAGAGCGGGGCTGCTCTTCTTCTCGGTCGTCATCGACGAAGACTGTCAAGAGGAAAGAACGCTTCTTTGATTTCTTTTTGAGGGGTATATTAGAGAAACGGCTAACTAGTGATTCAATCGATTCCAAACAACCAACTCAAACTCGGCCAGATCCCTTCAGATGATGCGGATTGGCAGACGATTGGCAAGTTCGCGCTGATGTTCAGCGGCTACGAGCATCACGGATCGTTCACAAAATGTGCGGAAATTGCCAACGACCGTCGTGACGAAACGCTGACTGATTTGCGCACCTGCCTGTTCTTTGAGCAGAGACGCTGGCGGCACTTTGGCTTGGTGCCAGACAAAAAGGCTATGCAGTACATCCGGGGCATTGTCGAGAAGATTCGTCGGAAGATTGCTAGCGAAAATACGAAGGCGTAGACTTGGAAGGAGCACCGATCACCTCGAGTGATATCGCAATGAAACGCCGAAAGAAATCCAAAGAGCCGCCGAGCTGTCCGGAATGTGGATCGACAAGGGTCTTGCCCATACTCTACGGCTTTCCGAGCCAACAGCTCATGAAAGAGGTAAAAGAGACAACCCCCCCGGAAGTTGAGTTGGGTGGGTGTTGTATCCACCCAGATTCTCCGGATTGGTCCTGCCAGGAATGCGAGCATCGCTGGCAATCCGACCCGTGGTTTTCCGCCGTGGGTGAGGACTCCACAACCTCCTGAGCGTGTTGCAGCAAGCAAACGTCGCCATCACCAGTTTTCTACCGAAACGCAAACCCGATTCTTCCCTGGCATAGGTGCCGTTCGAACGCATGCACGTGGTCGCGGAATTCAAATCGGAGGCCCCAGCGCTTGGCCAGCCACCAGTGGGATTTCTTAGAAAGAAATCCACCAAAAGACTTTGGATCGTTCGCTGGCTTCGGCTGGCCCGAAATGGAAGTAGCGCGTCTCGTCGCCGCGGTTGGGGTCTCGGATCACGACCTTGACCGTATCGCTGCTCCAGCCTGTTAACGATCACTGAAAACCGTGCTTTTCTGAACACACGCCGGTTGTAAGGACTCAACATCATCGTCGCCGGAGGCGACTGGGTGTGCACCGGAGCGGTGATCGACATCAATCCGGTTGCGCGTGACGGATCAAGGTTCCCCAACCGATTTTTCTGTGGCAACATCACCCAGGGGGATGTTTGGGCACCTGTAACGTGTGAACCTTTTCGTCGTGGATAGAGTGGTTTCTAGCAGAACCTGACCAGCTTTTCTGAAAGTGGAATCCCAATCCTCTCGGCGCACGTCCAGAAAAATACGTTTTTCGGTGATCGCTAACACCAGCCGTGCAGATATGCTCTCGTCAATAGCCCTTTGCCTTATCGACAACGTTCTTCAGGGGCTTTCCGGTGAGGAATCTCTCGATGTTGTCTTTTGCCAGGATCAGTTTGCGGTTGGTGACTCCGTCGGAGCGGCCCGCGACGTGGGGTGTGATGGTTACGTTCTTCATTTTCCATAGAGGATGGTCGGGGGGCAGAGGCTCCGGATGCGTGACGTCCATTCCGGCGGCGGCCACCTTTCCGGAACGCAAGGCCGCCGTGAGCGCCTCCGTGTCGATCAAGGCGCCTCGGGACACGTTGATGACGTAGACGCCGTCCTTCATGAGGGCAAACTCGTCTTTGCCGAGCATCCCTTCGGTTTCTGCGGTTCTTGGGGCGCAACTGACGATGACGTCCGCGCGAGGAAGAATCCTGGGCAGCTCATCTGGTTTTCCTGTGTAGCGGATCGCTCTGCTCATTGGGGATGTCCTTGGGATCCACGGCGATCACGGTCATGCCGAAGGCGAAGGCTCGTTCGGCTACCTGGACTCCAATTCCGCCCGCTCCGATTACGAGCATGACTTTCCCGTGAAGCTCTATGTTGGGAAGAGATTGCGCTTTGTCCCAGGAGCCTTTTGCCATCTGGGCGTTGAAATGCTTCAGGTCCCGCGTCAGGCTCAACAGCAGTGCCATGGCGTGGTCTGCAATGTTGGGCCCCTGGATGATTTTGGCGTTGGTGAGGGTGATGTCACTGTTTTTCAATGCCGCGATACCGAGATAGCCCGCGACGCCGGCGCTTCCGGACTGCACGCACTTCAAGTTCTTTCCCCGTCGGATGATTTCCTCGTTTATCAGGAATATCGAGGCATCGCATTGGTCTACCTTGTCCACGGCTGTGACCAGCTCGAGGTTTGGGTATTTTGCGGTCAAGTCGGAGAGTGAGTCCTTGACTCCTGGATGCACAAGAATTCGGACCTTGTCGGCGGTCTGCGCGAGGCTCCAGGCGGACAAGATAAGCAGACAAAGCAGGACAGAGAAAGTAGGACGAAGAGTGAGCTTCATGTTTGTCCTCCGAAACGGGTTACAAAACCCGGTAAACGTGGCGTGGTGACTGTCCCCTTTTTATCTATGGGCAAAGAAACCAAGAGATAAAGAGACAGACTTCTTTCCGGCATCTAGTGCCTTGCTGCGCTTTGTGACACCTTGAACCTTCAACAACCCCGAGGCCAGAAGAGCCTCATCATCCAACTGAGCCTGAATGATCAAACTCAGGTCCCCCTTTTTTATTGGAATGAGGCGAAACACGAGTACCTCTATACTCTTGCCGGGCGGCCCTCCTATCTTTTGACGATTGTCTGTGAGGCTGAAGTCTGTAGTATCAATCTGGATCCACAACTCCGGCTGGCTCCACAATTCCGGTGTTCGTTCTGGGTCATGAGCGGCTTCTGTTGCCGGCACGTGTGCCGACCGGAGCGCGATCCGGAGTAGGGCGACTTCTCCAACCATCACACGCGACGACATCGATGCGTCCAGATAACTCTCTTCAGCGTCCCCTCCCGGCTCGAATCGACCTCGTTCGGGTTCCAGATCCTTCCCTTGGTATCTGGACTCACCTAGAACATGGCCAAGAACCCCTGCCGCCACTTCCAGAGCAGGTGTTTCCAGGAAGTTCTCTGCCTTTTGGTGGGAGGCAACCAGCTGATTCACCGTGCGGCACAGAGCCGCGTCATCGGAACAGGCGCGGTTGAGATAGTCGTCGCGTTCGGGCGAATCGAGCTCGCAGGCTCTACGAAACAGTGTGTTGACTCTTTCCCATCGCTCTGGCTTCATCACGACTCATCATGGCCTTGTGTGAGTTCCTGGTAAAGCCAGGCCTTTGCCAGACTCCACTCGTGCATCACCGTTCGAGGAGAGACACCCAAAGTCGCTGCGGTCTCCTCGACGCTCAGCCCGCAATAAAAGCGCAATTCAACGACATGAGCTTTCCGCGGGTCCAGCTTCGTGAGATTATCGAGCGCGTCATCCAGCGCGACAAAGTCTGTACTGCGGTCGCGAGAGACAGATATGGCTCTCTGAAATGAGACGCGAGCCAAATCTCCCCCACGCTTTGCATAGTTGCCGTGGCGGGCAAAATCGACGAGAACCGTTCGCATGAGCCTGGCTAGCACACCATAGAAATGTCCACGGTTCTTCCAGCCCTCGCTCTTCCAGTTGATCAATCGCAGATATGCTTCATTGATTAGCGCTGTTGTCTGCAGGATATGGTCGGGCCGCTCGCCGCGCATATAGAATCCGGCCAGCTCGTGCAGTCGTTTGTGAACCAACGGGGTCAGCTGATCAAGTGCGGTGGAGTCTCCGTCACCCCAGGCCCGGAGCAGTTGTGTGATTCTGTGCGGTGAGGGTGTGGACATAATCCCTACACGTGGCTGAAGCGGCTGCAAGCTTTGCTCTAATCCTAACATAGCTCGTGGCCACTCTGAGACCGGGAAAAGCCAAACAAGTTTTCTTCCCTGCACTGCAGTTTTGCAATCCGTTTCACGCCTCAATAAGCGAGGCCGGAAATAGGCCACTGATTGGGTTACCCAAAAGCATCAAGGGAACACCCATTCGAGGTGCGGTAGCAGTGCATTCACGTAGTGTTTTGGATAAGGAGAGCAAACCATGTATAAGGTCTTTTCCCTGATTTCTTCGGCGGTCTTCCTCTTGGGAAGTCTCATCGCCGGTTTTACATCTGCCAGTGGGCCAGGGGACGCGATTGTGCTGGCGTTTCTTAGCATGGCCTCAGCAGTTGCGTTCTTGATGTTTACCATCCGGCCCAGAGGGGGTCACAGGTGGCCTCCCCGCTGTGTCCCTGTGACGCAAAGGCGTGTCTATGAGAAGTCCCAATACCAGTATCGTAAAGCGGCGTGATCCCGTGCAGAAGCGCTCAACGGCGGGGTGCCCCACACCTCGCTGTTGGGCTCACGATCCATCGGTGCTAGGTTTTGCCTTGACAATGCGTTGAGCAAGAAGGAGCATTGAAGAAGACACACATCCAATGGGTAGTAACTGAGTGCCCTGCATCGCAGTTACTATCGGCCTACGGCCATCGACATGACCCTTCCCAGTGTCGAGGTGAAGCTAAAGCTGGACACTGATTTCTCCAAGACCGCCCCCGAAAGCTTCAGAGAACTCAGCGAGCTCAAATCTTACGTCGATAGGAACTTCCCGAACGTTCGAGTCAAGAGAGTATTCCCTTCTCTAACGAGCTATCAGATAAACGAGCTGGTCAACCAGGCTGTTACGTTCAGCGAAGAAACCTACAAACCACCAAATTTCTTTGCTTATCGAACTCTCAGGTTTGCTCGAGATCAAAATCCTTATCGGTTGGTCAGCGCGCTGAGCTCCCTATCCTACGTCGAGAAAGCATATGTGGTCCCTTCGGGGGGGAACCCATCTGAAATCACTCAGTCGGACAACAGAGTCAAGCAAACATACCTGGATCCGGCACCCCATGGGATCGATGCCGAGAGTGCCTGGAATATGGGCGGAAGAGGCAAGGGCAGGAAGTTTGTCGACATTGAAAGAGGATGGAGCTTGAAGTACGACGCGAGGGTGGATGTGGACACGTGGGTATCTGCTCACGGTGACTTGACTCGCAAGTTTTCCGGCAAGCCCAGAGTCTTCTTCATGGGCGATTACTACGTCCAGCAAAACTACTTCCACGAACGCCATGGCGACTCGGTGCTCGGCATCGTAATGGCAACCGACAACGATATCGACATTGTGGGCATCACTCCGGATCTCGAAGAGGCAAGAGTGGTCCAGTATCTGGTCGAGCACGGCCAAGACCTACCGGATGCGATCGCGAGAGCAAGCGCTTATCTGGACCCTGGCGATGTCATGCTGATCGAGATCCAGCTGATGCCGGGCAACCTGCCGATCGAGGCAACCGAGCTGAACTTCCTTGCAATACAGCTCGCGACGAGTGCAGGGATCGTAGTGGTTGAAGCAGCCGGGAATGGTAGCCTGAATTTCGATGACCCGGCTGCAACAGGTCGATTTGCCAGCTACCCATACGATTTCTCGCCCTTGAGTCCAGACGCTTCTGATAACGATTCCGGCGCCATACTTGTCGGAGCTTGCGACAATCCGCCCCGGATAGTTGGCAAGGGAAAAGACCAGACGGTCAAATACAAACGTTACCCATCGAGCAACTACGGGAGTCGTGTGGATTGTTTTGCACACGGGAACAATGTCTTTACTCTTGCAGACCATCACTTCAATGGAACCTCGGCAGCTTCTGCCATCGTTGCGGGCGCTGCGCTCTCTGTATCTAGTGTTTACAAGAAATCGAAGAAGGTGAAAAAGAAGAAGGATGAACTGAAGCCCAAAGAACTGCGGGCACTCCTCAGGGACGAAAGCCTCAATACGAAGTCCGCCGATCCAGCAGAGCAAATCGGAGTCATGCCAGATATGTCCAAAATAGTTCAACACCTTTCAGTGAATTACCCTCGCCTGAAGGCGAGGGCTTCGGTCGTCGGCTGAAGCCGACTAAAGGCCTCGCCTCATAGAATGGCCTATTCCGTTATCTTAAAGTCCCGGTCCTCCTGGGGCTCGACACCTTGTTGCTCAATGTACTGCTTGATCACTTCGTCCGTCACATTTCCTGTCGTACACACAAAGTACCCTCGTGCCCACAGGTGCCGGCCCCAGAACTCCCTTTGCACCGACCTATATTCCCTCATTAGATGGTGACTGCTCTTCCCCTTCACGGCCTGCATGATTCGGCTCGGCGACACCTGCGGCGGCATGCTCAACATCAAGTGCACATGATCTGGACTCACATTCCCTTTCACAATCACCACATCCTCAGATGCACAGATCTCTCGGATCAGCTCTCTTGTCCTTCTGGCTATGTCCCCCTTCAGGACCGGCTTGCGGTACTTCGTGATAAACACAAAGTGATATTGCAGCTCATAGACTGTGTGCGATCCTTTCCGGTATCTCGGCATGCATCATTGTACCGCAAGCCTCCTAAAGGCTTCGCCTGAAGGCGAGGGATTTCACCCATCCCCGAGTGGGACATTAAGCAAGGAGGATACTCATGGGACTCAAAGGTCCAAGAGCAATTAACAAGGAGATAGATGAAATCTTGACTCATTGTGCTTTTACTCTAGGCGCCGGTGCAGGGATGCACATTAAGCGCTACGCGCTCATAGAGCTAAAAAAACACGTTACCACTGCCTTCAAAGAGGAGATTTTCGATCGACCTAAAGATAGGGGAAAACCGGATGATCCAGACCCTGGGATAGAGAGGTGGCATAAAATGGGTCCCACCATATTGGAATATACCAGGGGCATTGGCCGAATGGCTGCGCACAAGGCCATCCTTAGGGGCTCACTGAAAATTGAGCTGGCGGACCTAAAGCTCGCCTACCGGGAAGTAAGAGAACATCAGCCTTTGGCCGGCAATTACTGTCCTGATTGGAATGGCGGTGGCTACACATAAACTGTGCGGAATTCTGTAGGGCCCAGTGAGAATTGCGGTTGTGGCTGGCTTGTGTTTGAGAACGTGCTGCGGTGGCTATGAAACGTCCCCATGACATTTCCGTCTGGACCTGGGCGTGTGTTCTGCTGGCGACGCTGAAGGCAGTGGGTGGCATTGTCTCCTACACCATCATACCGACGGAGTTGATAGCCAGTGCGGCGACACCGTTCCCAACCTGGTTATTCCTACTCGTCGAAATAGTGTTTCTACTTGTCGCCGGCTTGCTGCTGGTGGGAGGCGGGTCCGACCTCAGAGCCTTACTTCTCGGCATAGTATTTCTTTTGTCGAGCTCCTCTTTTTCTGATTATCCGCTCACCAGACTTTCCTCCATGGTGGCCCCCTCCCTGTCGCAAAGTGTCTTTATCATCCTCCGATTGCACGCCAACGCATTTATCCCGTACTTCCTTTGGCTCTTTGTCCGAGAGTTCCCCAAGGGTCGCGTCTATGGATGGATGGGACAGTTGCTAAAGTCTGCCGGTTTGGTTTGTCTCGTCGTAGGCTCCCTGCTTTTTGTCATCGATGCCGGCGTTCTCATCGGAAACAACGCGTCTGGTTCGGTCTCGGAATTGTCTTTTTTGCAAGGATTACGTCCGGGACCGTGGCGCGTGTTTTACTGGGCAGTGCTATTCGGTCTGAGCTTGCCCGCCTTCGGATTCATGATCTGGAAATCAAGAGTTGCTCGCACAGATGAAAGACGTCGTGTCGGACTGTTCATCAGCAGCATCGTGGTGGGTTCTCTGCCCATAATGCTGACAGTATTCCTGGAAGGTCTTGTTCCGCCTTTCAGATCCTTCATGAATCAAAACCGACTGGCGAGTGGTTACGTCTTGTACCCGCTTCTGATTTCGGTACCGATCACGACGGCCTATTCCGTGTTGGTTCATCATGTACTCGAAGTCCAACTGATTATTCGCAGGGCCATACAGTATGCGCTCGCTCGGTATACTCTGATGGCCGCGGCAGCGACACCGGCCTTTCTCTTGATTATTGACATCTACCAACGTCGGGAGCACACGCTCGCGAGCCTCTTTTCGAGTTTTGCGCCTGTCTGGCTCTTGGGGGCTACCGTCTTTTTGGTGGCCACTCTACAAGGCCGAAGCGTCGTGTTTGACCTACTCGACAGGAAGTTCTTTCGGGAACACTACGACGCTAGACAGATCATGGCAATGCTGGTAGAAAAGTGCAGAGCCGTGCGGAACAAGATGCAGATGACTGCTGTCTTGATCACAGAAATCGACCGCGCGCTTCATCTCGATACGCTCGCGGTGCTCATGCCGCATGCCCCTGTGGCCAATCTTACTTCCCCGAACCAGAGTGCCAGACCACTGAGCACTTCTTCGAGTCTAGCAGGACACATAGTGGGAAGTCGGGAACCCCTGGATGTGGACCTCAGCAATGCCACGTCGCCGCTCAGACAACTCCCTCTCGATGAGCGGCAGTGGCTGGCAGATGGTGCATTTCGGTTGCTCGTACCCATGATCGCGTCAAACGGAACACTTCTGGCGATCATAGCCCTCGGGGAAAAGAAGAGTGAGCTACCGTTTTCAAAGGAAGACCGGCTCCTGCTAACCGCGATCGCCGACTCAGCCGCCTTGACACTGGAACTTCAGATCCGCAAAGAGCAAGGGTCCATCCCCGCCAGGACGGACGTGACACCGGACCAAGATGGGATGGAGTGTCCGGGCTGCGGCGCCATGCATGCATCCACTGCATCTCTATGTGACTCTTGCGGTGAGAGGTTGGAGGTGGCCTCGGTTCCACATGTATTGCTGGGAAAGTTTCGCTTCGAAAAAAGAATCGGCGAGGGTGCCATGGGGGTTGTCTACCGTGCGCTAGATCTCGTCCTCGACCGAGTCGTGGCAATCAAGACGCTGCCACGAGCCTCGCCGGAGTATTCATTCCGGTTGCGACGAGAAGCGCGGGCCATGGCAGCCATGGGCCATCCGAACCTGGCACTGATTTTTGGGGCAGAGACATGGCACGGGCTGCCGTTGCTGGTTTTCGAGTTTCTCAACGGGGGAACGCTCGCGCAACGTCTCCTGTCCAAGCCTCTCTCGCCGCCGGAGGCAATTGATCTGGGGATTATGTTGGCTGATGTGCTCGAGCTGGTCCATTCCAGGGGAATCTTGCACCGCGACATAAAACCGAGCAACATCGGCTACAAGACGGCCGAGGGCGTCCCCAAGCTGATGGACTTTGGACTTGCCCACTTATTGCACGAGACACAGAGAGAAGAGCGGATAGGCAAACAGGTCGCCGGCAAGGCTTCGCTTCCGTCAACCCGCTCACTCATGGATACGGTGTCTCACAGTAGATCCGGTTATGTCATTGGAACACCTCTCTACCTATCTCCTGAAGCAGTCAATTCCGAGCCGGCCGACACATCTTTTGATCTTTGGGCTACCGTGATTGTCCTATATGAATCGATGGCCGGAAAAAACCCAATGGAAAGTGGCAAACTGAGTCACACGTTGTCGTTGATTTCTCAGGCTGATGTTCCCGACATCCGTACATTGCGTCCGGAGTGTCCCGAGCCCGTGGCCTTGTTCTTCAAAAATGCTCTTGCCAAGAACGTCCGACGCCGCCCGTCAGGCGCAAAGGAACTGAAGATTCAGCTCGAACGACTCAAAGACAGCCTCGCGCCCCGTCTCTAACTATTTCACTTGCCAGACGCGGTTTTGGTCTTGGACGAATCCTATGCCGCCGGATTTGGGGTATAGCCCCGTGTAGGCGTTCTGTCCATCGACTATGACCAAAAGCAGTGACGAGACATCGAAAACGACTTCATCTCGCAGAACACTGAAGGCCGCGACGTTTTCCGTCCGCACGTTGATGGCATTGCCCTTGGTCTCGGCCCTTACGCGGGCGAACTTGCCGCTTTCGGAAAACTGGCCGATCTTGATCCAGTAGGCCTTGTCGTAGCGAATACTGGGGGTGGAATAGTTGATGGTCCTCGGATGCCTCACGTTGCGATGCTTTTCGAAGAAGTCCATCGCCTCGGCGAACCCCTCGGGATAGTACTTGCCGAGGCCGTGTCCGGTTCCGGGATACTCTACATATTTCAGCTGGAGGCCGAGTTTTTGCATCTTCTTGACCATTGGACGAGCTTGCACGTCGACGAGGGTGGAGGTGTCGGCGTCGCTGTGCAGTATGAGGACCGGAACGTGCAGTGCGTTCATGGGGAAGTAGTAGGTGGAGTGTGCCTTGATCGGGATCTGTAATTCTTCTCCGGGGGCCATGGCGGCAAAGGCGGCGCGTTCGTCCGCAAGGAGATGCGCTTGCCACCGAGGATCATCCGGTAACGCGGTGGTCAGACTCACCGAAGAGATCGGGCAGATCGCAGCTATCTGGTCGGGATACATCAACCCTATCATCCATGACGCAAGTCCGCCGCCGGATACGCCCATCAGGTAGATTCTGTCTTCGTCGATGTTGTAGTCCTTTTTCATCTCAGGTAGCACGTCAAAGAAGTTGGCCTCGGCCTCCAGGCGACGGCTCGTCGGCCAGACCATGATGAATCCCTTCTCTTCTGCCAGGGCTAGCGACTCGGCACGAACTCTTCCTGCAGTTTCCGCCGTGGTTCGCCACGGCGGAGGGGGCCCTTCCGACAGCATGTAAGAGACAAGAGGAAAGGGTCTGGATCCGTCGTAGGAGCTCGGCACGAAGACCGTGTACGGCCGTATTTTCCTGCTATAGGAAGAAAGATAGGCGCGCTGAAGGATGCCCGCTCGTCCTGCGAGCGGGTCGGTGCCTTTGTCGAAAGCCTCCGCCCGTTTCTCCGCTTCTTTCAGGAATTCCTGCGCTCGAGCCAGGTTTCTGCGATAGGCGCTGGTGGAAAAGACATCCGTAACGGTACCGGTTTCGATCACAACAGCGGACTCTCGGACGAGGTATTCGAGCATCATGAAGCTGCTTCGCGAAAAATGCAGCGATTCGGCACCCGACCACTGGCTCTCTATACTGCGCTGAAGTCTGGTAAGCCTCGATTTGAGTCCCGGGTATTTCTCTCCTACGCAAACGAAATAGTGGCCAGTGCGGAGCAATGGTTCGCCGTTCTCCCGGACGATTGCGATGCGCAAGACGTAGCCTCCGTCTGGAAGGGTGGCTGTGTCTGCAGCCACGCGGGCCTCGCTCCCGGGCGATAAGCCATGCTCTCCGACCTCGAGCCGTTCACCGGAAGTTTCCGAGACCAGCTCCGTCTTTATCCGGAGTGTTCCACTGGTGTTTCCGCCTTTGGCCGGGGCAAGTTCCACTCTGAACGGATCCGGCTGCAGTCGAACGTCGACACTTGTCCGGATGGCCCAAAGATTCCCCATGTCATCCACAGCTTCGAAGTCGCGTTCAGACTCCAGGGCCGATTCACGCCAGGACAGCTGGCTCCGATCACTCGTGTAGGGGGGCGCCGATTTAGGCCCGAAACCCAGATAGTCGGGGCCGAAATTCAGTTTTGAATAGGTGGCGGAGTAGAGTCTCTCGTCTGTTTGAGCTCGTGTCAGATCAAACGTGAACTTGTTTTCCCAGTCACCCACGATGCGACCGGAGAGCTGGACCCGTTTCGCGCTACCGGGATCGACGCTCACCTTCTTCCCTTTCCACAGTTCCCCTCCGGCATTCGAAAAAGCTCGAGCGGTAATTTCCACCGCTTCCGTGGAATCTCCGAGATTCCTCAGTTCCAGCTCGACCGTGTTGGCGCCCTGTCGCCACACGGGAAGACCGATTTTTGAAACAACCACGCGTGGCGGACCGCAGACCAGATCCGCAAAGGCATGCGACCAGTAAAACCTGCTGACGGCAATCGGCGATGTCATCAGGTAAACGTTGTAGGCCAGGTCGGGCCGGCGGCGGACGAAATTGATGCCGAACGTCGTTCCGGGAGCGATCCCGTCTCCCGTGAGCTCACGGATCGGGATCGCGATTTCCCCGGACCAACTGGACTCCTCTCGATGGACGGCCGAACGCCAGCGGGCGTTCCAGCTCGTATCGTTGCCGCCTTTGTGGCCCGTCCCGGCATTGGCTGCGTCCGCTTGCGTTCCCAAATAGTCCACCGCAAACATTTTGTTCGCCTTGTGGTTGTGGTTCAGATCCACGAACACCTGAAACATGTTGTCGTTGGTGAGTATCGCGTCCCGCGCTCTCTTCTGCGGATTCTTTGGTTTCCCGTCCGGTCCTGCGCACACGAAACCAACGTATAACGTGGACGCGTCCACCATGAGGCGGATGACGGTGTCCGTATCAGTGGTGCCTGAGAGCCCGGAGTCGGATACTTCCCGGTAGCGCTCGGGACGTTGTAGTTGATCAATGGTTGTGGCTCGGCTCCATTGCTCCTCCTCCAGTCGCCCGTCTATCGTCGGCGCCTTCGTGACAATGGGGCAAAATAGGGTCCGGAGCTCTTCACCCTGTGCGGTAAAGCCTCCCGTTATTGCAGGAAGCAGCAAACCGGACAATACGGCAACGATCGTGTGCTTCGTCATATCCCGTCTATTCTCTTCTCTATGCGCAATTTGACAAGCGCAATTCGCTTTCAGTCGCCGATAACACCAACCGTACCCCTCCGTGAGCTCCTCCGGTGTCATCCGCTTCGGGCGAAACACGACGTGCGCCGAAATTCACAAGCACCTCCAAGCGCACCAAGGCAAAAAGGGGCGTCTCCCTGGTTTCCCTATTTCCAAAATCCGGTAAACTTAAGAGGAACGTCCTTCTCGTTGGAGTTGATCGCCATGAACATCTTTTTTTGTCATTGCAACATCCTAGTCGCAGGCCTGCTCACTTTTCTGGCAACGGGTATCGCGGCAGAGCCGGCAGATTCTTTTATGCCAACGGCCGCAGCAGGGTCCTTCGAAGTGGCCGTAAGTCTCGGCGAATGGGTGGACGAAGCGCGGGAGGGGCGGAAGGTCCCCTGGAAGTTGTACTTCCCCGGCAAGATTTCAGAGCCCGCGCCAGTGGTCTTCTGGTCTCATGGCGCGGGTGGTTCGAGGGAGGGGGGGGAGTATCTTGGCCGTTTCCTCTCGAGTCACGGTTTCGCGGCGTTTCACATCCAACACCCGGGCACGGACGAATCGCTGATCCGTGACGATGGCGCGCGAGGTATGCTGGAGAGAATGAGGAATCCGCGGGCGACAATGGCGCGTTTCGGTGACATGCCTTTCGCGGTCCGGCAGGTGAAGCAAATGAACGCCAGTGGCGAATGGGCCGGGAAGTTCGATGTCGGGCACATGGGAGTTTCCGGACATTCGTTCGGGGCGATGAGCACGCTGATCGCCGCCGGTCAGCGCAACCAGGCCGTCGGGGATCGGTTTGTCGTGGCGGAGCTCAAGGGCGCCTTTGCCATGAGCCCTTCCGCCCGCGGCGGGTCGCCCGAGGAGCTGTTCGCCGAGATGGTCATGCCAATATTTCACCTCACTGGCACCAACGACCAAACACCGCTGCGCGACTTCGAACCGAAGGACCGCCAGATTCCGTTCGAGACGATCGATGGCGTGGATCAGTACCTGATTGTGATGGAAGAGGCAACGCACAGAACCTTCAGCGGCCGTCCGGACCCCACCGACCCTGCACTCGATCGGCATCATGAATTGATTCGGCTCGCGGCACTGGCGTTCTGGACGGCTTATCTGAAGGAGGATCAGCAGGCACAGGACTGGTTGGTGACCGGCATGGCGAAGGAAATGCAGGGCGAGGGAACATACAGGGTCAAACGGCCCGACAGGTGATAGAAAACCCGGTAAACTAGGGGAATGTCCCTTCTAATGACTCGATCAACGGGAATAGTGCTATTTCTCATGGCTCTTGCGGCGCTCGCGGTGAGTACCGTTGTCTCCGATTCGCATCAAGCAGAGCAGTTGACCGGTCGCCAGTTGTCGCAACGGCGAGTTCCGATGCACGTGACCGACCCGCCACGTCTGGCCCCGAATGAGCAGACCGAGCCGATCGACGCGGGCACCCGGCCGGAGATCGATCCGAAAGATCGCGTCATCCTCGAAGCGAGAGTAATAGACAAAGCGACACGGCAGCTCCTGCCGCACCGGGTTCACATTGACGACAGCGATGGCAACTACTATCCGCCCGACGGGCACTTCGATATCAAACAGCCCAGTGCGAACACGAACAACGTCAGCTACGAGCCCGATACGAACAACGACGGATACGACTGGGCGATGATTCCGGAGGGGCGCTTCACGGTGGCACTCCGAGCACTCAACGGAATAGAAGTGAAGATTTCACGAGGTCTCGAGTACCCGGTCGACGTAGCGGCCGTCGACCTTGACGGGATGGCCGGCGAGACCGTAAAGCGGACCTTTGTGCTCGAACGTGGAATCGACATGCGGGCAAAGGGTTGGATGAGTGCCGACACCCATGTCCACAACCTCACCCCGCTCGGCGCCATTCGACAGATGCCCGTCGAAGCGATCGACTACGTGAACTTGATGTTCGTTGGTCGCGGACATCCTCTGCTGCGGCGCGGAATGATGACCGGCAAACCGGCCGATGTCTCAACAGACGATCACATCGTCTATGTCTCGCAGGAAGTGCGCGACGCCAATCAGGGACACATGACACTCGTCGGCCTCAAGACACCAATCACTCCCATCAAGGTCTATACGGGGGTGGAGCGGGTGATCCGGCTTGCGCCGCGGCCGAACGAACCACTGAACTGGGAGGTGTACGATCGCCTGCATGCCGAAGGGGGCCTGGCCTACCACGCCCACTATCTGTTCTGGCCCGGCTGGGGATCGGCGGTCGGTGGCGCCATCCGAAAGCTCGACGGTTTGGAGTGGGCTCACACGCAAACGGTCCAGCGTGGCGACCACACGCGCCAGAACATACAGGTCCCTGGTCATGGACGGCGGGCCGGAGCCGAGATGTGGTATGACATGCTCAACTGCGGAGTCCGGTTGCCCGTGATCGGCGGCACCGACAAGATGAACGCCGGGCGCGTCGTTGGTGGCGCCAGCCGCACGTATGTGAAAGTGCCGGCGTGGACGCACGAGGGATTTCTCGCCGGATTGCGAACGGGCGAGACTTTTGTCACCAACGGGCCACTGTTGGATCTCACGGCTAACAGAAAACCGATCGGATCGGAATTGAAGTTTCGAGGCGAAGGACCTTTCGCGGTCCGAGTGGAAACGGGTTGCTTCACGCAGCGTGCCATCAAGTTCTTTGAGCTCCTGATAAACGGTGTCGTCGTCGCCCAGGTGGAGGCCAACGGACAGAAAACGGTGGAACTCAGCAAGGAGATTCCGTTTCACAGAAGCGGTTGGCTGGCCGTACGGGCGCGCCACGTCGAAACCGATTCCGACAACTGGCACCATACGACCACGGCAGCACACAGCAGCCCGATCTACGTGACCGTCAACGACGAGTTGCCCGCGGTCAGAGGCAGCGCCGAGTATATGGTCGCTCGCCTGGAAGCGACCCTAGAATGGGCCAAGGGGGATGACGCCCTCTGGTCCAGCGATGAGTACCGACAGAGAGCACTCTCGAGTTTCCAGCAGGCGAAATCGTTTTACGAAGCAGCGGCGGAACGTGCGAAGTGATCAGACGGTCCAGATGGTCCTGGCGTTTTTGAAAAAGCATTTGAAAGTCGAGTAATAATGCTGCGATTTGCGAGAGCCACCATACCTGCGTGTGCACTTCTGACGACCCTTGCGATAACCCATGTGCACACCGCCGGCAACGATGCTTTCTGTGGTGGTGACTTGGGCGTGGCACAACAGTTTTTTATAACCACAGAATCGTATCTTCCTTACATCCTACCGTTATACCAAAACTCGCAGGAGAAACTTGCTGCCCAAACCCTGCGTCGCACGCGACGCAGGATTGATCAAACCTATCCCTTTAATTCATGGCGGCACCTCACCGTCTGGGATCAATTGCCTGTGGTGTGGAAGCGGCCTGCGTTGGAGTATTTGATCGAGTACGAACAAATGGTCCTGGACGACGTCTGTGTCTGGGAGTCGATGAGTGCCGAAGACTGGCAATCCGTGCATCCTCCAGGCCGGGTCGTGGCGTTCATGAACATGGTTCAGTACTGGTACGATCAATATGATCGCGGAGAGACAGAACCACAGCAACGAGCCCACGAGATCGAAACTCTTCGGTCCATGTTGGTTGCCGAAAGCTACACGGATCACTTGGCCAGGTCTGAGCAAGATATCGGCTTGTTTCAACATAACAAGGAGACACGGGACAAACTGCGCGCTTGGCATACCGCGAGACAACACGGCGTTGATTTCTACTTCGACGACGAGGACTACTGGAATCCGTACCACTCGGTTCGCGCCGGTGTGTTTTGGTTTCGACACCTCGTCCGCCATGATGCAAAAAGTAACCTGCGACAAGCCATTCGCGCATACAACAGCGGCATTCGCGATGCGCGTCGCGGATCGGACGAGGCACTGGAATATGAGCGTGTGATCGAGCGCCGTCGGTGCAAATACCTCACGCGAGAGGAACCCAACGACACCGCCTTGTATATGATTTTGGCCTTCGCGAAGGAGGCTGAACTGCTGTACGAATGAATGAGAAGCTCTGCGACGGAGTTCAGTGAAGACCAGGGATCAGCTTGCGCGCGTTCCGATGGTATACCTTCTCCAGGACCACATCCGGCAAATGAAGACCGTAGACGAACCAGCGGCCCTGCCCGCCGGTGGTTCCATCGTAGGAAAAGTACTCATCTTCTGTCTCCAATATCCGCCAATGAGTTCTGTATCCTCGAACCGACTGAGCCCCGTCCGCGCCAAATAAGATCCGGTCTTGGTACTTGATGAAAAACTTGCGCGCCGTGTAAGGCTGCCGGCCCATCTCGCCGTGGCGCACTCCCAGCTCCACGTAGAAGTTCGGATGCTCGTCGAGAACCTTGGCAAGGTACTGCAGATCCTCGGGTGAATTGCCCATATGACAGCCAATGAAAATGTTGTTCGGATGCCGTTTGAGCATGTTGTTGCGCCGTCGTAATTGCTCCGGCTTGGATGGGACGTCATCTCTCGCGAGCCGATACTGTGGGTTCCCAATCAGCTGCTCGTAACGCTCGTTGAAGCCGTCGAGGGGCTGAAAAAAGGCCTCCGGGTCCGATATATGGATGAGGACGGGGAGCCTGGCTTCGGCAAGGAGATCGAAGACAGGATCCCAGATGGCATCGTCACAATAGCGGGGAGGATAGGGAAGACTGGACGGCTCGGGGAATTCCTCCTTGAAGAATCGCGGCCCTCTCGCGGGGGGTAATCCCTGAGCCGCGGCGTCTCTTAGCATGCGATTGAGCAGGCGGCGGAAGCCGTTCAGGCCCCATCCCTTGTCTACGACTTCTCCAATGCCCTGCGTGCCGCGCCTGATGTCTTCGCGCAGACGCGAGAGAATATTCTCCGGAAAGCCCGGTTCATCCACGAGCGACCAGTCAATGTCGGTGAAGAAAACGAACCTGTCGGGAAACTTCTCGTGGTACTGGCTGCGGCTCTGCTCGACACTGGGCCGAAGAAATGGAGACTCCACCACCATGTCGACCCCGGTGGCGTCCATGACTCGAATTTGCTGTTGGGGTGAGCGTCCGAGCCCCGTCAAATGGGCGTGCACGTCGATCACCGGAAAGCGGGCCTTTTGTGGGGTATTGTCCGGAAGATTCAGCGTGCTCCGAGGATTGAAGTTGCGCAGATGCAGCTTGCCGTCTGCAATCTCTTCTTCAGACTGAGGGATCGGAAGCGCCCGTTGAGCCTGAATAGGATGCACACAGGTCCAAAAGAGTGCAACCGTGGGCAAAAAACACTTGGATAGAGTGGTCATCTATCGAGCTGCAGAGGGTCCGCTGCCTCCCGTCTTCGGTCATGCAAACTGCGCCTTAGGGCTGTCCGGGTCGTTGCAGTACCCGGATGTCCCATACTACAGCAACGATGACACGCCGACAACGATGGGCGAGGGAAACGCCAACAACATCGCCTCCTCCCCCACAATACACTGCGGGCCATATGGATCTCGGTGGCTGAACTGACTGGATCGAATTGTATAACAATTGAAAATGCAGCCGGTTATCATCCGCTCTACCGGACTGGAACGATTGTTGCTCTCTTGAGTAGATAGTATTGGCAAGCAAATTAGTCTGGGTACCTTGCCCCAGGAGGCATCACATGTCAAAGCGGGAACTCTCCGCCATAATTATTCTCTGCATCTGCCTTGTTGTGTTGGCACAGACCCTGGCGCTTGGCGAGTCGGATACTCCGCCTTACCTCAATCCTACTTTGCCCATTGACAAGCGGGTCGAGGATCTACTGGGACGCATGACCCTCGAGGAGAAAATCGGACAGCTCAATATTCCCTGGGTCTTCGGTATGGGCACAGACCATCAGGCCAGACTCAATGCAGCCAGGCAATTTGCGCGGGGCACCTTGGTGGAAGAAGTTGGCCCAGCCGGTGGGTTTTTTGCCCTTCCTGCCGTGATTCAGGAGGGAACGAAACAACAGGCGGAGTTTGCCAACGAACTGCAAAGGATCGCCATCGAGGAAACCCGGCTGCGGATACCGTTGATCATCGTGGAGGAGGGCACCCACGGATTGAGGGCCACGGGGGGGACGGTCTTCCCCGAGGGGCTGGCGCTCGGTAGTACCTGGAATATGGACTTGATCGAACGCGTCTATGCTGCAGTCGCACGGGAGGCCAGGGCGACGGGCGTTCATTTTCTCTGTACGCTGGTCATCGAGCCGAATCGAGATCCCAGGCTGGGCAGAAATGAAGAAGGCTATAGCGAAGATCCGTACCTGTGCTCGCGGATAGCAAAAGCCATCGTGGCAGGCACGCAGGGCAATGCTGTATGGGCCGAGGACAAGGCCGGCGCTATGCTCTGTCATTTTCCCGGCCAGAGTGAGCCGGCGGGTGGCCTGGAGCGTGGGGCCATGGAGATTTCCGAGAGGATACTCCGAGAAGTCTTTCTCCCTCCCTGGGTCGCGGGAATCAAGGAAGCTGGCGCGCTGGGAGTGATGGCTACCTATCCGGCCATCGACGCCGTGCCGGCACATGCCTCCTACAAGTTTCTGACCCAAATCTTGCGAGAGGAGTTGGATTTCCGAGGTGTGCTGGTCTCGGAGGGGTCGGGTTTGCGCACCCTTCAATATGAAGGCCTGGTTGCTACTCAAAAAGAAGCGGGCCGGTTGGCCATCAATGCGGGACTCGACGTTAGTATCTGGTTCGAACCGGGGTATCTCGGGCCGATGCTGGAGAACGTGCGAGAGGGGAAAGTCGCGCTGCGAACCATTGATCGTTCGGTTCGACGGGTGCTCGAAACAAAACTACGACTGGGTCTGTTCGAGCGTCCACATGTGGACATCCGTCGGGCTGCGAAGGTCGTTCACAGCGCTGATCATCAGGATCTAGCCCTGGAGGCGTCGCGCGAAGGAATCGTCTTGCTCAAGAACGATGCTGACCTTTTGCCCCTGGACAAGAACATCCAAACGATAGCAGTCATCGGTCCAAATGCAGACCAAGGCCGAAACCAACTCGGGGACTATATTGCCCGGACGATCTCGCAGGACATTGTCACCGTTCTCGACGGAATCAAAAAGAAAGTAGCGCCACACACCAAGGTGACATACGTGAAGGGGTGTGGTGTTCTGAAGAAAGATCCGAATCAGATTTCCCAAGCGCAGGACGCCGCAAAGAACGCCGACGTCGCAATCGTCGTCGTGGGAGAGAGTGGCCGGACCAACGGGGAGGGCTTCGATGTAGCCAGTCTCGATTTGACTGGTTTGCAGCAGGACTTGGTCGAGGCGGTGGTGGCGACCGGCACCCCAACGGTTGCGGTACTGATAAATGGAAGGCCGCTATCGATTCGCTGGATCGCAGAGCACGTTCCCGCGGTGGTTGAAGCGTGGATGTGCGGAGAGCGGGCGGAGTGGCAGTGGCCGAGGTACTGTTTGGTGACATCAATCCCAGCGGGCGACTGCCCATCACAAACCCTCGTCACGTCGGCCAGTTGCCCGTATATTACAACTACAAACCGTCGAAGGACTTTTGGATCCAAAAGCGTAGGGGCAAGGGCTACGCGGACATGAGCGCCAGTCCCTTGTTTCCGTTCGGCCACGGGCTCAGCTACACGACCTTCGAGTACCGCAACCTACGGATCACCCCCACAAAGACTGGCCCGGCTGCCGAAATCCAGATAAGCGTCGAAGTCGAAAACGTGGGAAAGCGCAGCGGACACGAGGTGGTTCAGCTCTATGTCAACGATGTCCTGAGCAGCGTGACAACTCCGGTAATGGAGCTGCAGGGATTTCAAAAGATAGCACTCGAGCCTGCTCAAAGCCAAACCGTGGAGTTCAGGCTCACGCCTTCTCAGCTCTCCCTGCTGGATCGTCATTTGGAACGGGTGGTGGAGCCGGGCCGGTTCGACGTCATGGTCGGCAGCTCATCGAAAGACATTCGGTTGAGGGGCTCGTTCGTCGTGACCGATTGATTCTCCACGGCGAATGCCGCAGCCAGCGAGTCCAGTCCCGAATGCGTTTTTGACTTTCCCCATGCTGGGGCGGTAAGATCGCGCGCAATCATGAAAGTGTATCTGTGCCTGCTAGCTGCGCTTCTCGTTACGGGATGCAGCCCGAGTGCCCCCGAGCTCTCGAATCCGGAATCAGTCCGGCCGGGCGACTTCAATCCCCTGCGCAACGCCTATTTCGGCGATACCCACATTCACACGCACTACTCTTTCGACGCCTTCATCTTCAACGTGCGTGCGACTCCCGATGATGCCTATCGCTACGCCAAGGGCGAGGCGATCGACCACGCGAGCGGTTATAAGATCCAGCTTCAGAGCGGACCCTTGGATTTTTTGGCAGTTTGCGATCACGCGGAATATCTGGGCGTGATGCGGGCGATGTCCGATCCGGAGAGCAAGCTGTATCCACTGCAGATCGCGAAGGAAATGCGGGGCGAGACCGGCCTGGGCATCCGGGAAAAATTCCGAAGGGTCATCTCGGTCGGCACCTCGGGAAAGCTCGTTCCGGCAGACGATGCCATGGAGGTCAGCCGCTCAGCCTGGCAGGAGATCATCGCCGCAGCGGAGCGTCACTATGAGCCCGGCAAGTTTACTACCTTTATCGGTTACGAATTTACCGCCGGTCCGGATTCGCAGAACCTTCACCGCAACGTGATTTTTCGCAGCAAAGCGGTGCCGGTACTCCCGTTTGACTCCATCAGCACGGACAACCCTGAGGATCTGTGGGCCTGGCTCGACGAGCGGCGCGCCGAAGGCATGGAAGCCATGGCCATCCCGCACAACTCGAACGGTTCCAACGGTCAAATGTTCAAGCTTACGAAATTTGCCGGCGAGCCCTTGGACCCCGACTATGCCGATCTGCGCATGCGGAATGAACCTTTGGTAGAGGTCACGCAGGTGAAGGGTACATCGGAGACGCATCCGATGAATTCGCCTAATGACGAGTGGGCCGACTTCGAGATCTTTCCTTACCGGATCGCGACCACCATACCGAGCGACGTGCCGGGGAGCTACGTTCGCGAGGCCTACCTCAACGGCCTTAGGCTCGAAGACAGAGGAGGTTTCAATCCCTTCCGTTTCGGCCTGATTGGATCCAGCGACTCTCACAACGCCGGAGGACCGGTGGAAGAGCCAAACTTCTTCAGCAAGATCGGGCTGCTCGACGGCAAGGCGGAAGGGCGAGGATCCGTACCGCTCTCGGATCCCGGTCGAAACGGCAATGAGTACTCCGACAGCTACTACCATTGGTGGGGCGCCTCCGGTTTAGCCGGAGTATGGGCCGAAGAGAACACGCGTGAGTCGATCTACGACGCCATGCGTCGCAAGGAGACCTTTGCAACCTCCGGGCCGCGAATCCGGGTGCGCTTCTTCGCGGGCTACGGCTTTCCTGAAGACTTCGCCGACGATACCGACGTGATCTCAAAGGCATACGAGGGTGGCATTGCCATGGGTGGCGATCTCGTCGCGCAGCAAGATCGCACGCCCCGTTTCCTCGTCTGGGCGCTTCGGGATCCGGAGAGCGCGCCGCTTCAGCGCCTACAGGTTGTCAAAGGCTGGATCGAGAAAGGGGAAGCGCATGAACAAGTTTTCGACGTGGCCTGTTCCGACGGTCTAGAGCCCGACCCGTCGACTCACCGTTGCCCGGACAATGGCGCGGCCGTCGACCTCGCGGATTGCAGCTTCGGCGAAGAGCTTGGCTCTTCCGAACTGAAGACCTTGTGGAGCGATCCCGCTCTCAATGCCGACCAACGCGCCTTCTACTACTTGCGCGTGCTCGAGAATCCAACCTGTCGCTGGTCGACCTGGGATGCGCTACGCGCCGGTGTCGAGCCCCGAGCAGATCTCCCCAAGACGATCCAGGAGCGCGCCTGGTCCTCCCCCATCTGGTATGTGCCGCGGGCCCGATAGTCGGAGCTAGCGAAAGCTACGACCCTGGAAAGATTGGTTTCAGGAGTTTGTGATCAACAAAGGACAATGGGCCTATTCTACCGGCTCTTTTACGTTGCGGGAGTCAATCCCATTTTTAGTTGAAATTGGAGAGCGGCTCCCGTGGTATTTACGCAATTCGTTCCTCCACGGCTTTTGAAAAGCGGGCTTTTAAGGAACGACGTAACCTCGGCAGATGCCGATAGCCACGGACCTTCCTGAGTCTCGGCTCGATCTCAAGCAATGCCGTAGCTACCCAGCGATGTAATTGGTTGCTGTTTTTCCAGTAATCCACTTTATCGGTTCTTTGTCCAAGCTGCGCATTGATGGACTCGAGACAATTCGTGGTAGAGAAACTTTCCCGGAGTTCCTCTGCCAGGCCCAACCGGTGAAGGGTGAGAGTCTCTTCGAAACCCTCATCCAAGCTGGCTGCCGCTGACTGGTTCAGCAGCGATAGTTCTTTTCGGACCCTTAGAAGCGCTTTTTCTGCCTCTCTCAGGGTTGGCTTTTGATAGGCATCCTGCAATCGTTTGCGAAAGGTTCCCTGTTTGCTCTTGGGTAAGTAGCACAATACATTTTCACGCTTGTGCCATCGGCAGCGCTGCACGACCGCCCGGTTGCCGAATACCGCCTGGACGGCTTTTCGCAATCCTTTGGACCCATCGATAACGCACATCAGGCCCTCATCATGGCAAAGCCCTCTTTGTAACAGCCCTCGGAGAAAGTCCGTACACACTCGTTCATTTTCGGTACTGGCCTGCAGGAACCCCAAGATGATCTTCTCACCCTCAATGGTTACTCCCAATCCAATCAGGATTTGCTCCGATGCAAAGCTTTTGCCGTCCAGAAAGAGAGCAACAAAATCGTATCCTGCAAGAGATCGTTCCTGCAGCTCCTTCAGTTTTCGAGCTGTCACTTGGATGGTACGGCGCGAGATGCTCGATGGCGACATGCCAAAGGCCTCGGGAACCGCCTCAGCGCACTCCCGATAATTGCGACACGATAATCCGTTGATTACCTTCTTCAAAAGGCCCTCGTCCATATTCCTGGGTTGCTGCAACCGCCGATATGTTCTCAACCGTACCTCACAACTCCGATCAGTATCTCGGACTCGAGGAACACGGACTGGAATCTTCTGATCTGTCAGGTACACTGAACCCCTTTGCGATCCCCATCGATGAAGGTTGGAATCGCCGCCGGCTCGGCTATAGCGCTCCCCAGCGAGGTGGTTGACTTCATCTTCAAGGCTGTCCTGGACGGCTCGCAATCCCAGCGGTATCAACGCTTGGATGAGCTCGATACGTGCATCAAGTTCGTTGAGCTGATCATTGGTTGCGAGAAATCGTGTCTCGCCTGACGATCGTTTTTGCTTCGACGTATTGCCGTTTGGTAGAATCTTCTTCATAGTGGCTCCTTGAGAATTGGTTGACTTCGTTTTCGCCAAAAACAAAAATCTACCACTCTTGGAGCCGCTTTCCTTTCATTGAATTTCAACTAACAATAGCACTCACTCCGTTGCGGCCGCGCAACTCCGTCGAACCTCGGGTCGGACCGCTATTGATAGAGGTCCTGCTCTGTTGTGCCTTCCGGCTGGGCGGGCGTATCGCCCGGTTTTTTCAGTCTGTGGCGTGCAGAAAACATCGATCCGCGTGCGGCTGCTGACGGCGCGAACGCCAGAAGCCCGACCGGCGCCGGCACGTCACCGTAGACGGCTTCCATGCCACCACGCATGAAATAGGTTTCGTGCCAAAAGCCAGTACCGCCGGAGCTACGCATGAAATCACGCCACCAAGTGAGATGCGGTTCCGAACGCGTCCATCGCTCCATGGATTCAAAATCCTTCCAGTACCATCGCATGCCCAGATGAAGCGGAAACAAACTGAAAATGATGTTGTTCTCGAAATGCAAAAGACCATCAGGACGCTCCGCTCCCGCCTTGTCGATCTGCGGCCCGATGCCAAGCAGCGTCTTGATGCCGTACATGGTTCGAACCCTCATCCCGAGGTAAATAACAACGAGATCGGGGAACGAGGATAGGTCCACAGTTTGCCGGTCAACGGGTCTCATATTGTCTTCTCCCTAAGTAGTAAAGATTAGCTCACTCCGAAACATAAATCAGGAAGTTTTTCTTAACGTGAGGCTTGTGATAGGGTAGACCTACAAGAAATAGTCAGACTATTCGCTGTAGCGCACCCGGTTCCTTGGACACAAGTTTGAGCTACGCCGCCTGGCGTAGCTTGTGCGCCTCGCGTGCCTCGATCGGTGTTTGATAATCGATCTTCTCGAGACGCCAGGTCTTGTTGTACAACTCCACGAACTCGGCCACGGCGGCACGCACCTTCTGGAGGTTCTGGAAGATTCTCCCGTGGATCGCTTGGTCCTTGAGCGTGCGATTCCACCGCTCCGCAACTCCGTTCGTTTCCGGTTCCTCGACAAAACCGAAGCTGGGACGGATGCCCCAGCACCGGATCTGGTTGAGGAAGTGATCCGACAGGTACTGGGAGCCGTGGTCCATCCGGAGCGCCAGCCCCCGGGCAACGTCGGAGTCAATGGAACCATAGAGGCGCAGCAGACCCTGCGAGATCGGCTCCAACGCCGCGAAGCGGCTACCGACCTTGCACACGTGCCACCCCACACACTCCGCGTTCCAGTGCTCCACCGCCGCGAAAATCCAGACCCACCCGTCATCGAGCGTGAACACCCGCACTCCGTCGGTCCCCCACATCACGTTCGGCGCCAGGGTGACGATCTTCCCATCGTGTGCCTTCGTTCCACCCTGGCGTCCGCGGTGTGGTGAGAGCAACTCATGCTCTCGCATGACCCGCAGCACCCGCTTGCGCGCAACCCGGATCCCGTCCAAGATCCGAAGCCGCGCGTGGACCTTACGATGACCCTCGCCCTGGAACGGTGAGCGCTCCAGATCGGCCTGGATCGCCTCCAAAAGCTTCTCGTCCGACACCTTGGGCTGGGGACCCCGCCGAGTGGGTTCCTCGCCCTCCTGCCGCTTCTGCTCGCTTGTCCGCCGGGCGTAGAGCGCCGAGCGCGAGCGCTCCCAGGCCTGACACACGCGCTGGATCCCGTAACGTTGACCCGTGGCTTCGGAGATCGTCTCGCTCATCGTCGCGACCTCCTCATCGCCAAAGGGAGGCGCTTCTCCGCCGCCCGGGCGCGATTGCGCAGCAGCTCGATTTCCATGGACAGCTCCCCGATGTGACGCTTCGCAGCGTCGAGCGCCTCCGCCAACGGCTCGCCCTGGTGATTCTTCAAGCCGAGCTCGAGCCCGGCCAAGGCCCGCTCCCGCCACTCCTCCAGCCGGTAGATTTCCACGCCCACCTCACGCGACAGCGCATCCAGAGATTCGCCCCGCAGCAGTCGCAGCACCACGTCCCGCTTTCGTCCTCCGCTCCAACGCTGCCCCGGCTCCAGAGGCCTCGCCCCGGGCGCGGCGCCGACGGCCCGAACTCCAGTCGCCCTACGGGCTCCCTCCGTTCCTGCCGTCGCCTTCCACTTCACCCTCTTCGTTCGAACCATTTCCACCTCCTTGGACATCTCATTATCTCTTATTCTGTGTCCAAGAAAACTGGGTCCGACTCAGTCAGACTATTCGCGTTCAACTTGCCTTTTTGCGGTCACTCACTCAATGGCCAGGAGGGCGCTGATGAAAACATCTGTCTTGTCATGGGTTGTTATTTGCTTTCTGTGCTTTGGTGTAAACCTCCAGGCACAGAAGTCAAAGTCTTCCACCACCGGTCGCTTTGGATTGAAACTTGACGGGAAGTATCTCGGAAACGTCGATTCAGTCAGCGGGGGTACTACATCGGCCAAGACCTCACAGAGTTCCGTCAGGGCAGTCAGGAAGACAAACACGAGTACCGCTACCACGTTGCCGACCGTGCTAGAAGTCGATTTGGGCCTGAAAGCGGGTTTTTATGATTGGATCAAAGAGACGCTGAAAGAAGAAGCCGATCCCAGAAATTTGGAATTGTTGGCCCTCGATACCCGAGACAATATAGTCACCACCCGCCAACGCAACGAAGCGACAATCACGAATGTGACTTTTCCAACGTTGGATGCCTCCAGCAAGGAAAACGCTTATCTTTCGGTCACCGTCCATTCCGATCAGATCCAATATGGCAAAGGAAGTGGAACCGTAGAATCTACAGCTACAACCAAAAGCAAATCATTCGTGGCCTACAATTTTCGAGTTGAAATCGCGCGGTTACCATGCAAAGGGGTGACAAAGATCGAATCATTTTCGTGGAACATGCCCATCGTCAAATCAAACGTGGCATCGCGATCGAAAAGCCTTTTAACTCGAGGAAAACCAGAGACCTCCAATCTCAAGCTAAATCTTTCAATGAGAGACCACGAAGCTTGGATGGATTGGTGCAAAGTATTTGTGTACACGGGCAATACCGGCGCAGATAAGAAGCTGAGTGGTAGCATCACCTTCTTGGGATTCAAGACAGAGTTGGCGTCGGGCGAGCTTTACGACATCGGTTGCGCCGGGCTCGAAATCGGAAAACTTAAGGCGAATGCGGCGGGTGTGAAGACATTTGACGTCGAGCTGTCTGTCGGGAGCATCGTGTTCCGCAAGTAGCGGACCCACTACTCAGCAACATAAGCGTCCGCTTCGATCTCCACGAGAATCTCCGGAGAGATCAGACCGCTGACTTCCACCATGCTCGTTGCGGGACGAATGTCTCTGAAGAATTCGCCATGCGCTTTGCCAACTGTTTCCCAGTCGGCGATGTTCCTCACATAGATGCGGGTCCGTACAACATCCGTGAGAGTTGCTCCCGACCTTTTGAGGGCGGACTCGATGTTTTTGAGGGTTTGAATTGCCTGCGCGTAAAGATCACCCACTCCGACGATCTTGCCGTCTTGATCGGTTGGAGTGGTGCCCGAAACATGAACATGAGGACCGATTCTAACTGCACGAGAATAGCCAACAACCGCCTCCCACTTGGTTCCAGTAGAGATATTTTTTCTTTCCATATTCAGATTCAAGAGAATTTAATTTTGAAGTAGGTTTACTCGCCCAGCTACTGTTCGACGAGCTCTGCGTTCATTTGGACTCGTCCTCTTCCGACTTCACGTCCTTTTTTTCTGGGAGCTCGCCTTCTGGGATCCAGGCCTCATAGTCAATCTCGTACTCGGGAGGCGCGCCGCCGTCACCCTTGAGATAGTGTTCCATCCAGCGCAGCGTCCGGACCAGGTAGTCGAAGCGAGCCGCTGACTTCCTGTTGCCGTGGCCTTCTCCAGGGTAAAAGACGAGACGGACCGGCGCTTGATTTAGGACCTTGAGATGCCGGTAGAGCTCCATCGATTGACTGGGGTGCACCCTCGGATCGTTGGCGCCATGAAGAATCAAGGTCGGCGTTCGGTTGCGCTTGACGTAGTAGATCGGGCTACGCTCGGCAAAATACTGCCAGTCCTCCCAGAGCCACTTGCGGTGATGCACATCGTACATTTCCCGTGGAATGTCGGTCGTTCCCACCTTCGAGATGTTGTCGCTGATACCGACGAACGGAATCGCGGCGGCGAAGCGGTCAGAGTAATAAGTCGTTGCCCAGGCCGAGGCGTAGCCACCATACGAAGCCCCGGTGATACCGACCCGGTCCTTGTCGACCAGTCCAATCTGGATGAGATGATCGACGGCATCGACGAGATCCGAGAACTCCTTTCCCGCGGCATCCGCCTGCGACACCTTCGAGAACACGATGCCCCGGCCAGTGCTGCCTCGGTAGTTCGGGTAATAAACAGCGAAGCCTCTCGCGGCAGCGGTCTGTCCGAAGTGCGAGTAGTCGCTGAGCCAACCATTGCGGTAGTGACTCTCGGGTCCGCCGTGGGCGACCAGGACCAGCGGATAGCGGATGCCTTTCCGGTAGTCGAGCGGATAGATCAGGACTCCGGCCAGGTCGAGTCCGTCGGACGCCTTGTAGCGCACCACTTCCTGTCTGGCCAGTTGGATCTGGTCAAGCCACTCGTTGCTGTGAGTCCGGCGCACCAAACTTCCGCCACTACCAAGGGTGTAAAACTCTCCAGGATGACGAGCACCCTGGGCAACCAGCGCGAGAGGCGCTTCCCCGGCAGCGTGGATGGCGGTAAAGATCGCTCTACCCTCCTCAACCAGCGTCGCAGAATTGGCGCCATCGACGGACACGGTGCCAATCCGGGTTTCTGTGTCAACGTCGGCAATGTAGACGAGAGTTTTATCGTCTTTCCATGCAAAATCCTGGACGTGACCTTCGAGGCGGGGCAGTAGATTCGTAACAGTTCCGTCGTCGCCGGCAATCATCAGCCGTCCTTGCGCCGGATCGTTCTTGTCCGTTGCGGCGATCATTGCAATCTGGGCGCGCCAGCCGGACCCCGGCGACGGCAACACCTTGCCGAGTTTACCTTCACGTTTCACGATCGTGAGCACATTGCCCTCGAGATCGATCACTCGAAGGGTCTGTGCAACGTAGCCGTCGTCCACCAGAGGCGTAGGGGTCGAAGTAATGACGAGACGATCGCCGCTTGGAGTAAACCGCGCAGTCCGAATCTCCCCGTCGATGTCCACTTGCTTTGCCGGGTTGTCCGTTTCATCGAGCCCGAAGAGGAAGAGCCGAGTATAGAGATTGTCTTCCTCGAAGATTTTTTGGTTGAAGCCCTTCTTGACGACCCCCTCCTTTTCGGACGATCGCTTCTCCTGAGCAAGAAAAACAACTTTCTCGCCGTCGGGTGATAGTTGGTAGCTCCGGATACTGGTTTCGTGCTCCAGGATCCTTCTCGCCTCCCCCCCGCCAACCGGCAGCGAGTAGAGCGAGCCGTGATCGTCTCCTTCGCGCTTGGCCAGAAAGGTGATCTCCGTGCCGCCAGGCGTCCAGGCCACCGCGGCAACGTTGACCTTGCCCGCAACGTAGGGGAGGCTTTGGCCATCCGGGTCCGCAAGAGGCAAGACATGCAGCTCCGTCCAGGAGGAACCGGAATCCTCGACCAGCGGCTTGCGCGGAACTGCGACGACGTAAGCGACGTGGCTGCCCGTTGGCGAAAGCTTCACCGAAACCACGGTCCTGGTACTGACCGCATGCCATGGAAGAAATGTGTCCGACGATTCCTGGGCGCTAGCCAAATCGAGAGAGAACAAAAGAGCGAGCGAGAACAAAACGCTCTCGAAAACTCTTGCAGCGGCCCACACACTTCTGGACCTTCCGGGCTTTCGGTACAGGTTACATTCCGTCATCGCTGCGGCTCCCCGGGCTTGACGCTGGCTACATGATTGTGAGCCAGGGCGGTCAGTTCTTGCACAACGCCGGGGTTCGCGCGGGCGACGTTGTGCTGCTCCCCGAAGTCATTTTCGAGGTTAAACAGCAATGCAGGGTCGTGCTCCTCGACTTCCCATGCACCCCAGACTTGCACCGTCGAGGGGTTGGTGGTCTTGAAATGAATTTTCCAGGGGCCTCTGCGAACAGCCCACAGGTCCGTGCCGAAGTAGTAATACATCTCGGGCTCGCGGCCGGGCTTGTTGTCCAGCAGCACGGGTGCAAGGTCCTGCCCGTCAATGGGGCGAGCCATCGGGACCGATCCGGCTCCCAGCTTGATCAGGGTTGTAAACAGATCCATTGTTGTGCCGAATGCCGCCGTAGTCACACCACTCTTGATTTTACCGGGCCAGGTGAAGATCGCGGGGACGCGGTATCCGCCCTCCCACGTGCTCACCTTACCCTCGAAGAATGGACCGGCGGAGCCTCCATCTAGTTTCTTTGCCAACCAGGGCCCGTTGTCGGACGTGAAGACCACGAGCGTATTGTCTTCGACGCCCTGGCGCTCGAGTTCCGTGAAGATCTGGCCGGCGGACCAGTCAATCTCCTCGATGGTGTCGCCGTAGAGCCCGCGCCTGCTGCGCCCTTCGAACTCGGCACTTGCAAAGAGAGGCACGTGCGGCATCGTGTGTGCCAGATAAAGAAAGAATGGACGCTTGCCGGCGTTTTCCCTGATGAATTCAAGCGACTCATCCGTGTACTGCTTCGTCAGCAAGCGCTGGTCCGGCTCGTGATCCGGATTGGTCACGGTGAAGTCGCGAATCAACGGGTGAGGTGGCGCGTCATTGAAGACCGGGTTTCCCGGCTGGATCGCGGGGCTCATGTCGTTCGAGTAAGGAATCCCAAAATAACGGTCAAAGCCGTGGCTGCCCGGCAGATATTGCTTCTGCCAGCCGAGGTGCCACTTGCCGATACAGGCCGTTGCATAGCCAACCTCTTTCAGCGCTTCAGCCAGCGTGATCTCGTCGGCCGGCAATCCGCCGGTCGAGCTGGGAATCAAGACCCTGGACAGACCACTCCGAATGGGTAGCCGGCCCGTCAAGAGCCCGGCTCGGCTCGGGGTACAGACAGAGGAAGCAACGTAGAACTGGGTGAACTTCATTCCCCGCGTGGCCATCGCATCGAGATGCGGGGTCTGAATGCTCGGGTGACCATAGCAACCAAGGTCCCCGTACCCCATGTCGTCGGCGAAGATGATAACGAAGTTAGGTTGATCCTTGGCCTTGACGGCCGCCGGGCCAAGCGCAACCACAGCCAGCAGCAAGCATGTCAAAGCGAGTTGCACGGAGTTTACTTTCATGCGTCCGGGTCCTCCGAGATTCGCGGTTTACAGCGACCAATGCTACTGTCACCTTTGGCCAGGTTCAAGAATGGGATCAGTCTTCAGCGCTGACTGGCGCAACGCGCCAGTCGCTTGGGAACGTAACTGCGCAGCGCACCGTGAAAAACCGTGGTTTTTGACGATTTGCTAAGTTACACGCATAGCAGCAGATCCGCGAGCAGTTGCTTAAGAGCTAGTAATCGGTACCCGTCTCCTCCGCGAAGCGGTTCCACTCCGAAAGGAGGTCCGCAAAAACCTTCGGGTGCGTCCTTGACAGGTCCGTCGTCTCGCTTGGGTCCTTCGCAAGGTGGTAGAGTTCCCACTGTGCACCCCGGCTACGCAGGCGAACCAGCTTCCACCCGCCCTTGATCAACGCGAAGCTGGACCAACCAATGGCTTCGTCACCGGAGTGAATTGGAGCCCCATCACCCGCCAACAGTAGCCTCGAGAAAGACCCTCCGCGCATGGCGGCCACCTCGCGGCCTTTGTACGCGTGCCCCGGGTGTACGACGCTCGCCAAATCAAGAAACGTGGGCATAACGTCCATGATGGTCAAAAACTCATCGCTGGTCCCACCTTTGTTTGCAAATGATGGGTGAAACGCAAACGCCGACACGCGGATACCTCCTTCGAAAGCCGTCATCTTGTTCCGCTTGAAAGGCGCCGTCGTGGCATCCCCCCATCCCCCGATGGCCACGAACGAATTCTTCCGACCCAGATTCTCCAGACTGTTATCCATGTTTTGCCGGACCCACGGTAGGTGGTCTCGTCTCGCGACGTCGCCGCCATTGTCGGAAATGAAAACGATGCGAGTGTTCTTGAACTGATCCGATTCCTTGAGGTAGTCGAGGATCCGACCGACGTGATAATCGAAGTTCTCCATCATGGCTGCGTAGAGCTCCATCCTGCGACTCTGCAGACGACGCTCCTGTTCCGATAGCTCAGACCAGAGCGGGCCACTGCGAGGATAGTTCTTCAAGTTGAATCCGTCGGGAAGCACACCCATCTTGTCCGCGCGCTGAATCCGTCCCTCGATCAGATTTTCATAACCAGAATCGTAGGCGCCGGCGTAGCGATCGAGGTATGCCTCCGGCACCTGTAACGGCCAGTGAGGAACCGTGGGCGTATACCAAGCAAAGAAAGGCGCGCCGTCCCCTTCGTTAGCCTTCAGGTATTCAATGATCTTGTCCGCATAGAAGCGGGTCGAATAGAAATCTTTCGGTAAGGCGACCAGCTTGCCATTCTCTCTGTAGACGGCTGCGAAGGGCGGGTTCTCGGCCGGCCCTAGATCGGCAAAATGCCCGGTCGCGCCTTTCATCAAAGCGAAGGACGATTCGAATCCGTGCGCGGCGGGGCTTTGCTCTTCGCCGCGACCTATGTGCCATTTGCCCGCCATGACTGTGTGGTAACCGGCATCTTGAAGTAGTCGCGGCAGCGTCAGGGCCTTGGCATTCAAAGACCCGGGATTCCTCGAATCGTCGACAACACCGACGATTCGATTGTAGGTGCCGGTCAGCAACATCGCCCGGCTACTCTCGCAGGCCGGGCCGGCATGAAAATTCGTAAACCGCACCCCACCCAGTGCCAGCGCATCGAGATTGGGCGTGCGGATCTCGCTCCCGAAGGCGCCCAGATCCGTGTATCCCATATCATCCGGCATGATAAGCAAGATATTGGGCCGAGTCTTTGCATCTTTTTGGGTCTCGGCACCTGTCGACGGATCGCAGCCAACGAGAACAAACAAGATGCAGAGACTCGGACCCATGAGGAGAAACGTGAGGAGCTTCATCTGGCTGATCATCGCAGAGTCTCCTGATTTGTGGTGCTGCCGCGCGCTCGGAGCGTCAGGTCGCAAACCGGGCGCTCAGGCCCCCGTCGATGTACAGTTCGGCTCCGGTCAAGAAGCTGGCCTCGTCGCTGGCGACAAACGCCACCATGTTCGCGATTTCAGCGGGAGTGCCGATGCGTCCCAAGGGATGGACGTCGAGCACCTTGGCTTCTGCCCCCTGCGGGTCCGGTTGCATGTCGAACCATTCCTGGACCAGCTGGGTTCGAACCCACCCGGGACAGATCGCATTCACACGAATGTTCTTCAATCCCCAATCGAGCGCCAGGCTCCTACTCATCCCGACGATTGCGGCTTTTGCCGCCGCGTAGGGGAACATCCCCTGCAGGGTCATCTTGGCATGGATGCTGGCGATGTTGACGATTGAGCCGCCACCCTGAGCCACCATGACGGGAAGCGCGTGCTTGCAACAAAGCCACGCGCCTTTCAGGTCGACGTCCATCGCCTCGTTCCAATCACTCTCGGCCATCGTGCTGGCATCGAAATAAAAGTTCTTGCCGGCATTGTTGACCAGGATGTCGAGCCTCTGGAAGCTCTTGACGGCACTGTCGACAGCCGCTTGCACATCCTTTTCCCTGGTAATGTCGGTGGGAACGAACAGAGATCGGTGTCCGCTCGATCGGAGCTCCTCTGCTGTGTTCGCTCCCGTTTCCGCATTGATGTCACCAACCAGGACCGCGGCGCCCTCCTCGGCGAGCTTGCGCGCAATGGCTTGTCCGATTCCTTGACCGGCCCCGGTCACCAGAGCCACCTTGTCCTTCAGTCTTGCATGCACTGTCGCCCCCCTTTGTATCAACGTCTCCTCAAAGGCTTCGTGACAACCATCCGGATCGTTCCCCAATGCACGGTCCTGTTGAGTGAGTCATAGTCCTTCGTTTCGTAATTGGCCAAGAACCGGACGGCATGCCCGGCGGGGCACCCTGCATCTATGCGGACCGCGGAGGTAAAGGTGAAGCCGTCCTTCCATTTCGATGGAAGCAACTCGTCGTGAAGAACCTCATTCTCTTTCTCGATCCACGCATCCTCGTAATAGAGGCGCGTGGGACGTCCTTCGACCTCGAGAACCACGCTTTCACCAGGTTCCGGTATTCCGTTTCCGTTGCCCCTTCCGCTTTGGACTCCATCGACGACGACGACAGCGGTGAACTCCGGGACCTGGAAGAAAACATCAACGTCGATTTCGTCCTTCCACGTAGTTCCCTGTTGGTCGCTGAGAACGATATCCAGTCTGATTCGAAAAAGAGACCCATCCGTCGGCGGCGGGCCGGAGGCCACGATGGGTAGCGTATCGGACCACCGTGCCTCTCCTGCGGGGATATCGGGAATTGCGATCGGTCGATTCTCTATTCGCGCACCAGGCGCGGCGGTAGTGATCCGCGCCGTGAGACCCCGCGCCGGACTGGCCCCACGATTCAGCACCTGCAACTTCAACTGGCTATCGCGACCCTGATGCACGAATCGGCTTTGCTCGTTGACCGAGTATGCGGTCACCACCGGTTCCGCCGGACCCCCAGACCTGTGGATACCGATCTGATGGTCTTCGTGATTCACCGAAAAGGTGATTCTGCCCGACGCATCGCTTTGTACTTTCGATGTGCTCGCCTTCCCCTGCGCTTCATTGTAGTCAAAGATCCGATAGGTCACGTTCGGCTCGTAACGCGCTGCCGACGTGACAGTGGTGCGAACACCGTCGACCGGTGGACCGTCAGGCAACCAGCGTCTGGACCCGATACGCAGTCCAGATCGAGTGACTCCCTTCATTTCGATAAAACCCGGCTCCGCCAGATTGCTCGACACGCTGTAGCCCCACACGTCGAACTTCGGATAGATGTCCAGATGGTGCCAGCGATCCGGAGCCGGCAACGGCTTCTCGAGCGCTGCCATCACAAACTGGAATGCATCGCCAAAGGCCTTGAACTCACCCGGATCGTCCATCTTGTGACCGCCGGGGTAGACGGCATGCTCGAACAAGAGCCCTTTTTCTCTTTGTGCCCCCTGGATCACTTCTTGATTCAGATACTTCAGCTCACCCGAGGCGCTGTTGTGGAATCGTAACCGGACGCCCTGGAGCTTTCCGAAGAGCGCCTTCAAAGGGTAGAAGGTATGGTTCCGAGGATGGCCGAGAAAAAACGCGGGGGAACCGACCAAGTTGACGGCACTGCCGATCAGATGGGGGTACTTGCCGGCCAGGTAAAGGGACATGAACCCGCCCATGCTGAATCCTACCGTCGCGCGACTCGACCGATCCCGACGAGTCCGGTAGTTTCCGTCGATGTGAGCGACGAACTCGAGAAAGTAATCCTTGAACTGGACCGGATACTTGACGTGCTCGTGCGCTCCCATGTTGTAGGGCCGGGTGTCGGACTGTTCCGACCTGCCGTTCCACATCGCCAGAATGACCCCGTTCCGCTTCACGAAACGGTCGATCCTTTCGTAGTCCGGCTTGGCATGAGGATCCGAAGCGTGGCTTCCCCCGTTGCCGTGAAATAAATAGATGACCGGGTAGCGCTTGTTCGAGTTCTGGTAATTCTCAGGGAGGAAGATCCGGTAGGGCCTTTCAGCCTGGAACACCCGGCTGAAGTGCTGCCTGTCCTCATAGGCGAGTGCAGGGACCAACACGGGTACAGTCGCGGCACACGCACCGAATACTAGAATCAAAAGGTGTCGAGCTACTGGAGCATGTAAGAAAAACATTTAGGGGACGTCCCCCACGTTTCCCGGTTTTCCGAGGCGTCCCCGCCATCCTACCTAATAATATGTAATATTCCAGTTTGGAACGACCTCAGAGGAGGCCTAGAATGAGTTGGCGTTTCAATAGCGCCACAACCCAGATCAGCGAGCCGGTGAAAAACATTGGTTCGTTGTGCAAAGATCAGGAGAAATCATGTCGTCACCAAAACCCGACAAGATCATGCAGATTGCCACGGGCCACTGGGCCAGCCAGATTCTGAATTGCGCACTGGACTGTGAGCTTTTCAACCATCTGGAAAAAAGCGGGGCGACCGTCGGTGAGCTCGCCCAGCGGGCATCGATCTCCGAACGCGGGGCCCGGGCACTTCTGGACGGCACCTTCGGACTGGGATTGGTGACCAAAGAGGGAGATAGCTACCACAACAGCGAGGAAGCGTCCATGTTTCTTGTGAAGGGCCAACCGAGATTCCTCGGCTTTGCAGCAATCGCCGACATGGACTGGCCGGCCTGGGGCGACCTGAAGACTGCGGTAAAGAACGGCACGATGCCCGAGCAAGCCAATTCCTACGAGGTTGAGAACTTCGAATTCTGGGAAAGACTGGTGACCGCCATCGCCCCGCTATCCTTCCCGATCGCCGAGGCCGCCGCAGAACACCTGGGCGTGGCGCAAAGAGGTCCCTTTCACATGCTCGACGTCGGCGGTGGATCCGGGATCTATTCGGCGGTCTGGCTGGGCAAGAATGGCGAAGGGCGGGCAACCCAGCTCGACTGGCCCAATGTCAATCAGGTCGCCCGGAACTTCGTCAATAAGTTCGGCGTAGGCGATCGCTTCACGACACGGGACGGCAATTGCCTCGAGGTCGACTTTGGCGACAAGCAGTACGATTTCGGGATCTACTCACACATGGCCCACGGACTGTCAGTAGCCCAGAATCAGAACCTCCTGGGCAAGTTCCGCAAGGCACTCAAGCCGGACGGCACACTGGTCATTGCCGATTTTATTCTCGACGACGACCGCCGAGGCCACCCCATGTCCCTCATGTTCACGGCCAATATGCTGCACGCGACCGAAGCCGGCAGCACCTACACCAAGGGCGAGTACGAGGAGTGGCTAAGGGCGGCTGGGTTCTCTGGGGTGGAGATTCAAGCCTTCCCTCCTGGCCCAGTCAGTGTGGCCTACGCGCGCTGACGCCCCGCCGGGCCGTAACCATCCTTATCAGAGAGAGGAACCGACCAAATGCTTCATCACGCAGCCATTGTCGTCCCCGTAGTACTTGCGGTCGCAGCCACCGGCATTTTCGCCCTGGACAATGCCCTTGCCCTCGGCCCGGTCGTTCTGTTGCTGGGTTTTGTCCCCCTTGGGGCCCTGGCGCTGGCCGGTCGCCGTATCTCAATGGCCGTGCCGGACCTCGTCTTCGGCAGTCTCGACACTGGCTTGCTCACGTTGCCGGCGATCTGGGGCGGAATCACGTTCGGCGTCGTGGGGGCCATCGCCGGGACTGTTATCGGGGACGCGATCACCGATGCCGTGGCCGGTTTCTTCGAAGGTCACATCGCCGAGAGGCTCCGCGCACGTGGTTTTCCCGCAGCACGCGAGGCGGTCACGACATCTCTGGGGAAAATGGCGGGCTGTCTTCTCGGCAGTGGCGTCGTGCTTTCCGCGGCCTGGCTGGCTGGATTAGAGCTCCCGGCCGCCTGAGTGGCATCCCGTAAATCGCCATCGCCCCGATTTACTCGTAATACGCGGGGGCCTTCTTCAAATTCTCGAACAGGGCGAGATCATGCTCGATCCAAAGCGTGGCGCCGCTGTCGGCGAGAAACCCTTCCACGCGTTGCATTGACGTGCGGGTCATCTCGGCATCGAAATTGAATTCCGGCACGAACTTCTTTTCGCGGCTCACCCGGAAGTGGTACAGATCTCCCGACAGCACAATCGGTCCGGTCCCGGCAAGATCTACAAACAGCACCTGATGGCCGGGCGTGTGGCCCGGCGCGGAAATGATGCGGACCCGGCCGTCGCCGAAGACATCGTGATCGCCCTCGACAATCAAGTGTTCCGCATCTTTGAGACTCTTGTACAGTGAGAAGTCGAAGAACGGTACCGTGACAGGATCGGCAAACGCCGCTTCGTGCTCCGGCTTTTGCATGATCAACACTGCGCCTTCCAGTTCGTTCGCGATACCCACGTGATCGTAGTGAAAGTGCGAGAACGCGACGTAGTCGAACGAACGCATATCCAGATTCATCTTGGCAAGTTGCGCCGCCAGCGGCTCGTCCAGCCGCATCTGGAAGCCATCTGAGTCTTGCCAACCTTCTACCTCGGCAACGGACGATGGCAACCCGCCGTCCCAGAGCAAGCGACCCTTCGTGTGCTCGACCATGTAACAAGGCACGATCAAATCACGTACCTTGGTCGCGTCGTCCGCCATGCCGAAACTCGTGATTGAGTCGAATCTCAACCCACCACAGTCGAAAACGTATAGCTTGACGGGCCCCTCCGTCGATGACACCTGCTGAGAAGGTTCTGGCCTCCTGGAGTCACCGCATCCAAGCAATATAAACACCAAAAACGACAGAACTGGGACGGGTCGACGCATTAGATTTCTCCTGCTTTGGCGAATTCCTGACACCGCTTATCTGGGAGCCATGAGCACGCCCTGGTTTTGGTGGATCTAGGCTGCAACAGAATACCAGAGGAATGAGGCCAACCATCACTGCAATTCCTCGATCCGGAAGTTCCTGACACCGACCGGTTCGTTTCCCTTTCCGACCGGCCTCAGAATCACCGGCGTGTACTTCGGCTTGTTGTTTTCCATGAGGCGGGAAGGCGCAATCCAAAGGGGGCCGAGAACCACTCTCTTCTCGTTGATTTCGCCAACGCCAACAGCGGCGTCCAGTCGAATCGCTTTGCCGAAGCTGTCATAGGCCATAACACGCCGTCGGCCTTCCTGTGAGGCAACCTCGAACTCGAGTCGGATCTTGAGGTGCTCTTCCGTAAGGTTCACCAATTGGATCTGGCCCACGTCCGAGATCCACCACCACGCGCTTTTGTTGCCTCCATCGCCGGCTAGACGGAAGCCTCTCCGGGGCGTGACGATCACGCGTGCAGGATTCGCTCGCACTCGATACACTTCTGCGGTATCGAATCCTCTTACAAACTCGAAATCTTCCTCATCGATTGGTTTCCGTGGGACGGTCCCATACCAGCTCGGGAATTCAGGGTACCTGCGGTGCCAGACAAGGTAATCCACTCCCAGAAAACGCAACACTTCCCCGACTTGGGGCTCGGACAGATTGATGAGAGCCGGTGTGATCTCATCGGCCTTTCGTGAGAAGCCGTAACCGTTGGCAATACGTTTTCCATGGACGGTGCCATAATAGAGGTACACCGGGCTAACCTGAGACCACCCCAGCATGGGGTACTCCGCAATCGTAACTTCCCTTGGCTGCTTAGCGAGCCACTGGTACACAGCGGGTGGATTCTTGGTATTGATTGTTAGCGGAAACAGCTCAGGGGTATTGAAACCGAAATCAACGAGCAATCCCAAACCAGTCAATCCAAGAATCCAGCTTTTCCCCTGCGGCCAACGATCGAGAAGATATCGAACGCCGAAGCCGGCAAGGACGGCCGCTGCCAGCAGAACCATGACACCAAAACGCGCGTATTCTCGAAACCAAGGGGCCAACAGATATCCCAGGTATCCGGGACCTTTCAAGACGAACTCACCCAGAACCGGCAGATCCATCTCTAGGGTCGGCGGTAATAGTGAGAAGACCAGAAACACAAGCAGAGTCACCGCGAGCAAGGACACCGAGAAGCGCTCCCCTTCTCTGACGGGTTCTGTCCCCTTACACCATTTCCACACGGCAACTCCGACCAACAGCAACGTGCTGTAGCCCAGGAAGAGGCCGTTGGTGAAGTCTCCCCGTATCGTCGTTGGAGCATCGATCGGTTCGAAGAGCGGGTAGAACCAGGACGAGGTCGGAGGCAAGAAATAGTCGGTAAAGCGAGCTATCAAGATATAGAAGTCTCCCAGCGGCCAAACCCGCTTCGTGGGGGCGGTGGCTCGATCGAGCGCCAGCAACTCCATGAGAATGGGATAGATGATCGGGAGAGTCAGGAGTGCGGCTACAACGACTGCAACAACGACATGTTTCCATGTCTCCCGGTCTACCACGATTTTCCTCTTGGAGACAAAGGCAACCATCAATTCGAAATAGATCCAGAGGAAGGTGAACGCTATCGCAACCAGTCCATAGTTGTAACTGCAGAGCAGTGTGACGGCAAACAAGACTCCGGCAATGACAGCATCCTTGATGCGCCGCTTTCGACGCCACCGGAACAGGGCCAGGACATAGAAGGCCAGCCACTGAATGTTGGACAACGGGATCCACGCCCAGGATTTCCACAGGTGGTAAGGCGAAAACGAGTAGATCAAGCCCGAGATGAAGGCCCCGCTCCGGCTTGCAGTAAGATACAGCGTGAGGTGATACGCCGCGATTGCAGCTAGGGGAAAACTCAGCAAAACCAGGAAGTTGAGGGCGAAGACTTCGTTCACCCAGGTAGAGAGCACAATCCCCGGCCAGATAGTTCCTTTTTCGACCACTCCTCCCCAGTCGGTCCCGAACGGCGCTGCCAGCATCGGATTGGGATCCGAGGGGATCCCCTGGAGCCAGGCCGTCTTGAACCACCAGATCCACGATATATAGAGGAGGGCATCGCCGTGCCCGGCAAAGACTCTACTGGCCGGCGCACGCAAGACAGGCAAGGCTATGACCAGTGTCAGCAAGAAATAGAACAAGTAAATGTAGATGTGCGGCCGCATATCTCGGATTGGTCGAGGGAAGGGAATCTTCATGGTTCTTAGCGCACAATTCATAGCGCAATCCGTCCCGGGAGACCACAGCAAAAATTCATGTGACATCCTCGCAGCCGAGGTGTTAACGTATCTTCAATTTCGAACGGGATAGAGCCGCGAGCCTGCCATTAGCCTCCTGATCACAATGGCTCTTGTCCGATGAGCCCGCGCTTGCTCCTCCCGTTAGATGGGAAATGTACGATGAAGAGTGTACCTCGAAGTTATCGCATTAGTTTCGCTCTCGTCTTTACCGTCTTTCTTTACTGGCTGGTTCTCTCGATACCTGGGAACTTCCCTATTGCCGTCAGTCGACAACGCAACCGCCTAGGAGCTGGTGGATTCGTCGGTCCCCGAATAACCCACTCTCCCAAGTCGGCCTTCGCCGAGGCTTCCATCAAGTCTTCCGATCCCCACACGTCGGAAAAGGTCCGCAAGGCGTACGGTCGGCTTCCCTTGCGGTTTGAACAGAATCAGGGGCAACTGGACGAATCGGTGAAATTCGTCCATCGAGGCACCCGCTATACCTTGCTCTTGAAAGCTGCGGCGGCGGAGATGATCCTGGACAGAGCGCCCACGTCTCGATCGAGAAACGAGGCAAAGAGGACGACGCTTACGAAAGAATACGCCGTACCCAAAGAGACCACACCGACTCTGCTGCGAATGAATCTGGTTGGCGCCGATCCGCAGGCCAGGGTTTCCGGGCTCGAGGAACTGCCCGGAAAGACTCACTATTTTACCGGGAGCAATCCGAAGCGATGGCAAACAAACGTCTCCGCCTATGCCCGCGTTCTTTGTGAGGATGTCTATCCTGGCATCGACCTGATCTACTATGGCAGTCAAAACCGGCTCGAGTATGACTTCGAGGTTGCTCCCGGTTCGGATCCAAAATCGATTCTCTGGGAAATCGACGGCGCCAAAAGAACGGAAATCGATGCAGCAGGAAACCTGATTCTTCATACCGGTCATGGGCCCGTACGGTTGGACAAGCCCAGGATTTACCAGGAATCGGACGGCATCCGCCGCCCCATCTCCGGAGGTTACGTGGAGAGAGGAGTCTCACGGATCGGGTTCGAGATCGATTCCTATGACTCGAGTCAACCACTCACCATCGATCCAGTCATCAACTACGCCACCTACCTGGGCGGCAGTGGCATTGACCTACCTTGGAGCATTGCGTTGGACGGCACTGGGGCTGCGCTGGTTACCGGGCAGACTAGTTCTATGGATTTCCCGACGAGTACAGGAGCCTTCCAGACGACCTACGGCGGCGGCGATTTTGATGTTTTCGTCACCAAGCTGAATCCCAGCGGAACCGCGCTGGAGTACTCCACCTATATTGGGGGCAGTGCGCGTGATGGAGGTACCGCCATCGTGGTCGACGGCACAGGTTCTGCATACGTCACGGGCTTTACCTTTTCGACCGATTTTCCGTCCGCGGGCAGTCCATTCCAGCCCAACAAGAGCACGGAGCGGGATGCCTTCCTTTTGAAACTCAGCAGCGACGGCAGCCTAGTCCAGTCGGGCTTTTTCGGCGGCACTGGGGGCGAAGAAGCCTGGGATATGGCGATGGACGCTAGCGGGGCCGTCTATATTGCCGGGCGAACGACTTCCACGGATCTGCCCACGACAGGCGGGGCATTCCAGCCCATGAACCGGTCCGGCTCGGGCGGCATCCTGAATTTTTTCATCGAAGGGTTTGTCGCCTGCTTCGACACCGCCGGCCAGTTGCAGGCCGGGACGTATCTGGGAGGCAACGGACACGACGAAGTATGGGGAGTCGAGGTCGACAGCAACGACCGGATTGCTGTGGCCGGATTCAGCAGCTCGACCAATCTGGTTACCACCAGCTTCCAGGACAGCAACCAGGGAGGATTCGATGCCCTGTTTTATCTCTTGGACGCGCAGCTCGGCCTGGTCTACGGGACCCACCTAGGTGGCGACGAAGACGATTGGGCTTATGATATCGCAACCGATTTCTTCGGGAACTCCTTCGTCTTAGGGGAGACGCTGTCGCTCAATTTTCCGACCACTTCCGGAGCCTATCAGGCCTACAACGCAGGGTCGCTGGACCTTTTTGTAGCACAGTTTGGAATCGAGCAAACGAGCGGAGGCTCGCCGGCTCAAAACGGCGACATCGGTTTCTTATACGGTACCTTTTTTGGCTCGCCCGCCGACGAATTTGCTTACAGCATTGTCAGTCGATCTTTCGCTTCTGGACCAGCTCCCGGCGGACAGACCTTCATTACTTTCGCCGGCGAGACAACCGATCCTGGGGCCATCCCGACTAGAAACGTCGTCTCGGAGTTCGCAAGTTCAAGTCCGGGGATACCCGGTTCACAACGTCTGGAAGCAGGAGAGATCAGAAACACCGGCGACGTGTTGAGTTCGGGCGGTGGCGTGGTCTTTGCTATCAATGACGGCCAGGGCAGTTATGATACGAGCGTGTGGGATGCACCACCGGGGATCGTCGTGAGCGATTTCTCGATTGACGAGAAAAATAACAGCGTCGGATCCTCAGCGGCGCGACGTGGCACCAGTACCAATACACCGTCTCGCCCAGCGGTGTTGAGCTGGATCCGTTAGGGGAAACTCCACTTTCAATGAGCGAACCTCGACACTTTGTCATCGGATCAGAAGACACTGGCTTGTTTGCCGACGGTTCGTCGCCGGTCGTGGGCGGATATGCATTCACGAACGATGTAGATGTATGGGTTGCTCCGGGTCCCGCAAAGACGATCGCGGCGCTAAACACGTCGATTACGAACGCTGTTTCGATTTCTGCACACGCCGGTGGGAGGCCAGGGGAGGTTCGTTTTGTTCTTTTCGATATGGATCTCGAAAATATTATAGACGAGTTCAGTCGAGAGATTCCACCCAACATCCTCCCCCATCATGCGTTTGGATTCGGCAGTGCCACGAATGAACTCGACGTTTACGTGCAGGAAGTGGAAGATTTCACTACTACCAACAAGACCTACAGGATCTCCAGGTACGGCGCCGTCAGCAACGACGTCACCCGATCGACGGTGTTGCAAACCCCCGAGACTATCTTCGACAGTACCTTTGGCACTGCGTCCTTCGGACCTCGCGTGGCCGCAGTTATTATCAATGGTGTACTTGTCCAAGAAGTCGACTCATCCGGCTCGGCCTTCATACCCACCCCGGTGCCGGTCCGATTGGGCGGCATGGACGGCGACGACCTGATCATGATCTATGACGCAGACTTCTCCGGTGCCATGGACATTTTCTTGAGTGATCCCCTCGTCCCGGGCGATATGAGAAACGTCGGCTCATTCCCAGATGGTGTTTTTCCAACCGACATGGTACTGAGAGACATGGACGGCGACGGCGACCTCGATATCGGCGGGAGATTTCCAGGAGATCCAGGGGTGACGATCGGTACGCTCTCCTTTTCAGGTGCCCGCCCCCCGGACTTGAAGGACGCCTTCACGATTTCCGGCAGCATTGGAGCGACCCTGCGCCCATCTGTCGCCGTGCCACGCGATTGGCTCAACGATACGGATCTCGTGCCTACCAATAGTAACGCGACGTTTAGCGCCTGGACCGAAGATCCCGGCCTGTTCACAGCGAGCCCGTTCCAGGCTGACTTCGCCGACCTCCACGATGCCTATGTGATTTCAACTGACGAGGACTTCGCCGAATCAGGCGACGTGTTCTGGTATCCCTTTGGGGAGAATCTCGACCCCCCCGAACAGAGCGCCGAAGACAGAGTGACGCAAGGAACGGACCAGTTCACGGGCTACGCGGTTGCGAACTTGGGAACCACCACGGGTCCCGTTGTCTTTACCGCCATTGATAAAGCCGGGAATCTGATCGCGGGACCGAACATTACGAATCCGGCCTCGAGGACATTGCAGCCGGGCGAGCAGCTTCCCATCGTTGACACTCAGCTTTTCGGCTCAGGCTACGCTGACAGGGTCGCCTGGATAAGGGTCAAGAGCACCCTCGACAAATTGACAGGCTTTTTTCTGACCTTCAACAGCAGCCTCAGCTTTCTGGACGGGGCCGACGCTTCCCAAACGAAACTGACGGCCTTTGTTTTTCCCGAGATCGAGGACGAGGGTTTCAACGATCTGCGAGTTGCCAACCCGGAACCCTTCCCCGCCGATATGACTTTTCAGCTTTTGAAATCGGACGGCAAGTCGCGCACCGCGCCGGCAAACCGAAGGGTCCAAGCAAGAGGAGTCATCGTCCAATCGTTCGACGATTTGTTCCCCGGCGTATCCCCTGTCGGCTCGGACTACCTTCTCGTGGCCGCCACCCGGGGAGTAGTGCCCTTCGAGTTGCTCGGCAAGAGCGAAGTCTTTGTGCACGGCCTCAACGGACAGGATTACACCGCCGGGTCGACAACCCTCTATTGCCCCCAGTACGTCATTGGCGGGCCGGACTTTCGGACCACCCTGTCGGTTGTCAACCTGGATTCCAAGGCCGGGAGCATTACCCTCCAATTCTTCTCGGATAGCGGAGCGCAGCAGGGCGCAACCAAAATGATGCAGATTGCGCCCAGGGGAAAACTCTTCATCACCGACCAGACCTTCTTCCTGGATGCCGGCGATTCCCTGACTCAAGGGTATCTGGTAATCACCGCCGACGTCCGGATGAGCGGGAGTGTCATCTTCGGCGATCCGGCGCGCAGCCGCTTCTCGGCGGCCCTCCCTCTGGTTTCCAATCTCCTGAGCGATATCGTCTACGGCCAGCTGGCCTCCAACGAGACGTACTTCATGGGGGTTGCAGTGCTGAATCCAGGCGCGGCGGATCTGACGGCCACGATCGAGGTGTACGATGCCAGCGGAGCCCTGCAGTTCACCGTGGACGTGCCGGTACCGGCCGGAGAGCGGCGATCGCAGCTGCTCACGCAGTATATCCCGGCGATGGTAGGGCAGGACTTCAGCTCTGGTTATGTGCGGGTCCGGCTCACCAGCGGGGGAGCTAGCTTTTCTCTTTACGGAACCAGTGTACTGGACGTTCTGGCGGCCGTAACGGCCCAAGCCGCTCCCTGATCGAAGAGAAACATCGAAGCGTAAAAGGGAATCTCCCATTACGTCTCGCGGCCATCGTTCGACCCTCTCTCTGTCCCGCCGAGCGCAATCATGAGCGTCGCTGGTGAAACACTGCTACCAGGGACCCGTCACGAGGGATTGCTGCGTCACAGCGTCCTGCTGCTGATTGCCACCCAATTGGGCACCTTGTGCAACATCGGGTTTCAGATGGTGATGGGACGGGCGCTGGCGCCGCAGCAGTACAGCGTCCTGGCGGCGCTTCTGAGCCTGGCCCTCATCTTCAGCGCGCCCGTGCAGGGCCTGCGCACGATGGCCGCTCACTTCTCCGCGCGCTGGATACAATCCGGCAAAGAGCAGGAGCTGAGGGGTCTGTTGCACCACTGGATCCGGAGGACGACACTGTGGATCGCCCTGTCGCTCGCAGCCATCTATCTAGCCACACCCTGGGTTTCACGCTTTTTGAATCTCGATGACCCAACCGCCGTGTGGATCATGGGCCTGGCGATCACCCTTGGTTTCCTTTCTACCCTTCTGGCTGGAACACTCCAGGGCATCCAGTCCTTCCGCTGGCTCGCCGTCACCAACCTGAGCTGGCCCTTGGTGCGTCTCGGGTGTGGCTTCCTCTTCGTGGTAGTCGCAACTCCGTGGGGAACTTCCCGGGCCGCGCATGGATTGTCGGCCCAGGTTGCGGCCAGTATTGCCACGATCGTAATCATGGGGTTGGTTCTGAATCGTTCGCTCCATGTAACGCAAACTACGGCGGTTCTACCTGAGACCCGTCCCTATCTATTGCGCTCCTGTATCGTATTTGCCTGCTTCGCGATTCTGATGTACGGGAATATGGTGCTGGTACGTCATTTCCTTCCGGAACAAGCTGGGCCCTTCGCCTATGCCGCCACGATTGGCCGCTCGGTCATCTTTCTCCCCATGCCGGTTTCAATAGCCCTGTTTCCCAAGGTCGCATCCTCGGGAGGGATGACGCGACTCGATTTCGAGTCTCTGCTTCGAGGAGTGCTCTACGGATCTTGTCTGCTCATATTGGCCGCTGGCGTCTGCATGCTCCTGCCTGAGCTGGCCTTGTCGGTGCTCTTTGGCATCTCGAATCCCGATCCGGTTCAGATCCGGTTGGTTCGGATGGTCGTGCTGGCCATGAGTCCACTCGGACTGGGTTACCTTCTGACGAATTTCGAACTGGCCCAAGGCCGACTGAGCATGCTGTCCTGGAGCGTGCTCCTCGCTGTTCTTTACCTAATCGGCATTTATCTCTGGCATGATACGGTCTGGCAGATCACAGCGGTGATGGCGGCCTCAAACGGTTCCTACTTGTTGATGCTGTGTTGGCTCTTGCCTCGACCGCCTCATGGGCGCATGGATCCTGAGATGGACACCACACGATGAGCGAGGACGCATCACAGCCCATTGCCTCGCAACCTAACCATTGGTTGCGCTCCCCTCTTTTCCTGGTCACGCTGACCCTGGGCCTCATCTCCACGGTGCTGCTCAGCTGGGGGCAGATGAACCCGGAGGTCATCCCCTTTGGTGACGGCCGAACCTATGCGCAAAACGCCATCGAACTCCACGGCCTGCTTCACTCAGGTCAGTGGGGGCAGTTCTGGGCCAGGCTCCTTCATCCCTCGAACGTTCACATCTTGCCGACCTCCCTGCTGTTCTGGCTCGTTCCCACAAGCTGGGCAACCGGTGGTGCCTTCGGTTTGATCAACTGCCTCTCCTGGAATCTGCTGCTGGTGATCTCTCTTTTCGGATTGCTACAGTTGTTGCAGCGGGAATCACTCACGCCGGCTGTTTTTCTTCTGACGGCTGCCAACAATTTTGCACTGGATCCGTCGCATTTTTTTTACCTGGATTTGATCTTCATGAGCTGGTGCATGCTGGCGATCTGGTTACGCACTCGATCGCTCCATACACCGACGATCGGCCGGTGGGCGGTTTCCGGACTCGGCACCGGATCCGTATTCTTCGTCAAGCCGGGAAACGCCATCATTTTCGTTGTTCTCGATCAACTATTCGTTCTGCTCTTTCTGGGTTGGCAACTCTGGCAAACCCGCAGAAACCATCGTCCCTCATGGCTCAGGGAAAAAGGTCGAATGCTTCTGGCGTGGTGGGGCGCCTTCGTGCCGGTGCTGGCCGCAGCGGCATATTGGGGAGCCATTCAGTACATCGTCTCACTCGTCTGGATTCATCAGGTGGCCGGTGCGCGGCACTGGGAGTTTCGTGAATTCACCGATGTTTCCGCGTGGCTGGACTGGGCATACTTCCCGCTCTGCCTCTCCTTCTTCTACAGTTTTCTGATCCTGGCTCTCTTCTTTGGTGTGATCGTGCTGGCAGCTGGGGCATTTCGTGGGTTCGAGGCTGCTGAGAGCACGCCGACCGAATGGCAGAGAGCGATCCTCATCTGCAGCGCTATCGCATTTGTTGCCGTATGGGGGTTGTTTTTTTCGTTCGTCCTGGAAAACAAGGTAATTCGATCCCTGACCCTGATGTTGCCTCTGGGGTGGATCGTGCTGCTCTGCTGGACCCCTCTGCGCCGTACCCGACCGCTGCTCCTGGCAGCGGTGGCCGGTGCCTATTTCTTAATCGCTCAGGGGCAAGCGCACCTGGGCCTCTTCGAGAAGGACAACCGCTGGGGCGAAGTCTACGAGCTCACCGGCGATTGGTTGAACCGACTCCCCGCAAAGCGCATCCCTTCGCTGGAGGGTCCGAAGATCACGCAGGCACTGTTGACCCGGCTCCAGGAGGCGGGCGTCACCGAGGGCAAGGTCGCCGTGGGCAGCGAGATGCTGTTCTGGGATGCCGCGAGTCTGAACTGGGTGTCCTCAACACCGCTGCAGCGGCAGGGACGAATGCCCGGCCTGACCTTCGATCTTGCCTGTGACAACACCGGTCATCCCGTGCGTCGCGGATTGGAAGACGCCAGCGCCGTGATCCTCGTCTTTCATCCAAAGCTGCAGTACAGCCGCGAAGTTCAGACGTTCAATGTCGAAGCGGCCCGCTACGCGTCTCGCGTGTGGCGCCAAACCCTGGCTTTCGACATCCAGAACCTGCTCCTCGAGGACCGGCAACCCGCTGCAATGATCGTCTGCTTTCGGGAACCCCTAAGCATCGCCCAGTTACGGGAGTTCGTCGAGGCAAACGGCTTCACTTACTCGCGCAGAAAAGACACCCTACGCCCATGGAGGAACCGCCGTCTGGGAGTAATCGAGATGATCCAGCTTTTCAGACAAATGCCACCGTAGTCGGGCGAATCACCAGCTCCGCGGCATGGACGAGACTCACAGTTTTCTGGCGAGTGCCCCCACATTGCCAGCGCCGCCGGGCCAGCAGCTCGCGATCAGGCGTGAGATTCTCTCCCCATGGTGACTGATCCCGGTCGTGCGCAGGATCTCGAATCCGTGATTCTGTAGGAATTCTCTCAGGGCCTTGTACGTAAAGACTCTCAGATGTCCGGCCATGTGCGCCTGCCCGCGCGCCTCGCCAAGCAGTCGTTCGAAGACGCGGTTGCCGTACCGATGAGGGTCGTAGGAGACCTCGCTCATGTGGGGCTGGTTTCCAAAGAGCAAGAGTATCCGATTGTACCAGGCAGCCAGGTTTGGCGTGGTGAGCACCAGGAATCCGCGCGGTCTCAATAACCGATGGATGTTCCCGACGGCCCGGCCCGTGTCTGCAATGTGTTCTAGAACCTCGATGGCCAGGACTAGGTCGAAGTGCTCAACCAGCTCTTCAGCGAGCCGCTCGGTAGCGATATTTCGGACCGACGCCTTCAATCCATGCTGCTGCGCCTGAGAGACCTCCTGGCTGGACACATCCCAGGCGCTCACTTGCCAGCCGGCGGGATTCAGGGAGAAACTGGACTCGAGGTGCTCCAGCACCGCACTCAGGAACGCACCCGACCCGCATCCCACATCCAGGATACGAATCCGCTCCGCACGGATGTTGCGAACCGCGGCGGCGATCAGTATGGCCACACGTGCAACTCTGTCAACCGAGACGCCGGATCTTCTCCAGGACTCTTGCTGCGGCTTCAACGTATCCCTCTTCATCTGCGACACGCGCTTCGCTGTCTATTCATCGATATCCACCCATGCTAGCATGCCACGCGCGAGAGGGAGCGAACTTGATTCAGAACAAGCGGGTCACGGCCCTGGTGCCGATCAAGCAGCACAGCGAGAGAGTCCCGGGCAAAAACTTTCGATCATTTTACGGCCGTCCGCTGTTCGAGCGCATCCTGGTGACGCTCGACCGCACCTCCTCGATCGACGAGATTGTTATCAACACCGACAGCCCCCGGATTCTCTCAGAAGCCGAAGGGCTTTCTGCGAGGATTCGTACCCTTGTCCGACCGGAAGAGCTGTGCGGCGATCTCATCAACATGAACCGCATCATCGCGCACGATCTGACGATGTCCGATGGTGACATCTATCTTCAGACCCATGTGACCAATCCGCTCCTTCGGCAGGAGACCATCGTGCGCGCTCTGAACGAGTATTGTGAAAACATGTCGTGCGATTCCCTTTTCAGCGTCAACCTCTACCAAAGCCGCTTCTATTCCGAGCACGGCACTCCGATGAATCACGATCCCGACGAGCTGATTCGCACCCAGGACCTCGCGCCAATCTACGAGGAAAACTCTGCCATCTACGTCTTCACCCAGGCATCTTTTGCCGCCAGCAAGCGACGAATTGGCTTGCGGCCCCTCATGTTCCGCATTCCCAGGATGGAAGCAATCGACATCGACGACGAAACCACGTTCCGGCTGGCGGAGGTCGTTGCTCGTTCCATAGATGCGGAGTTAGATTGAGCGAGTGATCTCTCCGAGATGAACGGCCCCGGGAAAATACCGGCCGGCGAAGCCGTAGAAATCCTCTATGTAGTGCTCGATTTCGGGGGTGGGATAATGTAGGGGAAGCTGGAACGCGTGAAGGTTCATCGCAGGACCGAAGAGCATTGACAGATTGAACAGAGCCGAGCTAAAAAAAGCCGCAATGGTATCGGGGCGCGGATTCATGGAAGCAAGAACCAGCTCCACGGGACCATCCAGTCTGCGCAGCTCAAAGCCCGGGATCTCACGGATTCGCTGCTCGGTACTCTGCGGAGTGCGGCGATGTGGGATGAAGACCATTCGACGATTCCCCAGCTTGCGCCGAACCTCTTTGAGAAACTCTTCGTATTGACCATCCGAGCAACAGTCCCATGCGGTGAGCCACTCCCCCAGAAAGAACACCTCATCGTTGCTTGACGAGGGAGCGGATGCGGGCCGGATGAGCTGCCGGAACTGCTCGTAGCGGTTACGCGTGACCCGGACCCTTTCAGTTGTAGGAAGGTCGTAGGCGGTGAAGAAATGCACCGGCTCGATCGGCGTCAGGTTCACACCCAGCAACAGTTTTTTGATGCGATTGGCAACCGGATCAAGATAGTACTGACGGGCAAATCTTGGCGTCGCCGAGTGCAAATCTGCATACAGATGCAGCTGATTGGCCCCCTCCTCCAACAGAACAACACTGGCTGCCTTCACGGTATTGGCCACATGACGCATGATCGGAGAACCGTAGTAACCAATAAACAAATTGTCCAACCCGGGATGCCTGCGACACCACCGATCGAGCTGCCGAAAGCCTGGGACTCCGAGCATGAGCTGTTCCAGCGGAATTCCGACGATCCGCCTGAGGAGTCGCTCGCCAAGACCGACCACGTCTGCCTTCCAGGCCGAAGTCCGCGCCAATTGTAGCCGTTCCAGGCGTTGCTGGCATCCTTCGGGCAAGTCCACAATATGAGGCCAGGTCTGCTCGACCGCCAGTCGACGGAGATGCTGCGAGTTCAGCTCGGTATGGTTGTCGAGAAGAATAACGAGCGATTCGTTCGGATCACAGCCAAAATGATACAGCGCCTCATAGGCATTGATCAGCTGCAGGGGAGTCCCTGCAAGGAACCAGTTTCGGAGCGAGTAGTTGGGTTCCATAAGGACAGCTCAGGCTTTGATCCCGATCCGACCGGAAAAGTCGATTCGACTCAGAAGCATTCTGATTCCATGGGCATCCAGATACTCGTCCACCGCCAAGCGCTGCCCTTGCCAGTATCCGTAGTCATCGATGATCAGGACTCCCCCCTGTGAGAGTCGGGGGAACAGGTGCATCAGCTCGTGCTTGGTAGATTCGTAAAAGTCCGTATCCAGGCGGAGCAACGAAATCTGGTCCGGAATGGTTCTCGGCATAGTTTCCTCGACGCGTCCCACCACGATGTGAATGCCGCTCTTCGGATATCCGGCTTCCAGCAACGCCGATTCCACCTCAGCCGGGGACGCCAGATAGAAGGGAGATCGATAGAGCTTAGTTTGAGCCCTGTTACCCCATCTTCCGAATAAGGGCCTGTCTCTTTCCGTCGGTTGAGGCATGCCGGCAAACGTGTCGTACAGGTAGAGAACGCGATCGGCGGCTTCTTCCTCCAACAAGACCCGGGCCATGGCCATGACGGATCCTCCGCGCCACACGCCACATTCCACCAGCGCTCCTGGAATTCCGCGACGGACGATATGTCGGGTCGCCTGGATCAGAGCATAGAGACGTTCCGGGCTACTCATCGTGAAGGGTCTTACATCCCGGATTATGGCACGGTCCCTCGAGGAGAAATCCGGCCCGGAGCGAATCACATCCCATCCGATACCCTGCAAGAAGCGTTTGAACCGGCCGATCATGACTCATCCATTCCGGGGTCTCGCATCCAAACGCTGATAAGCGCGAAGAACCATCTCAGCGATTCGGGTCCACGAGTACAATCGCTCGACCAATCGGCGGGCTTCCGTCGACATCTGCTGGCGCAATGCCTCGTCGTCGAGGATCGTGATCATGGCCCCGGCGATCGCACCAGGTTTGAGGGGAACAACTCGCCCGGCATTGGCGTGTTCGACCTCGGGAAACATACATCCTTCCGAGATCACAACCGGAACCTTGCTCGCCAGCGCTTCCAGTATCGAGAGGCTGAATCCCTCATTCAGGCTCGGCAGGCAGAAACAGGACGCCGACTGCAGGGCTAGCGCTTTGTCCCGGCCGTACAGCGGACCCGTGAGGTGCACACGGTCTGACAGTCCTGCGTCGGCAATTCCTCTCGCAAATCGTCTCCGTTCGCCCCTGTCCGGTCCTGCCACGACCAGCTGGATATCTTCTCGCCATGCGGCCACGATCTTAAACGCGTCCACCAGGTGGCGCAATCCTTTCTGATAGTGTAGTCGCGCCAGAAAGAGGATGTAGGGCTTCGCCTTCAGATAAGGGTATCGGTTCAAAAAGGAGTCGGCGTCCGCAATGGACCCGAACTGCTCCAATGAAACCCCGTTTGGTATCACCTCGGTGCGGGCAGCCGGTTCGACGGCCAGGACAAAGTCGACCTCAGGAGCGGTGTTCGCTTGGACGAAGAAGGCGCGGCGCAACAACCGTCTCCAGGACAGGGCAAGCAATGCCTGCTTGGACAGGTGGTACCGCCGCATCTGCCAAGGATGTAACATCGAATGGGGCGAGACGACATAACGGGCTGCACGAGATCGAGCCAGCCTGGCGGCAAAAAGGAGAAGCGGGTCCCAGACACCATGAAGGTGAACCAGTGTGTCAGGGTCGATCAGTTGCTTGCAGCATTGGGCACCCTTGAGGGGAACGAGGTGTTCTCTCGGGGATAGATCCGCGGTGTTGCGAATACGAATCTTTTCAAAGTGCGGAGTTTCCCGATGGCTGTGGGTGAAATCGATTTGATCCCTCGGCTCGTAGTTTCCAAGCACCGTCACATCATTCCCCAGGCCTGCCTGCGCCGCCGCCAGATTCACGGCAATCATGCCGGGGCCACCGATTTCGGGCGCCAATCCGTGAACCACGTGCAGGATCTTCATAGGAATTCATCACCCGAATCAAACGTCATGAGATGACCTCTCTTGCTGAGATCATTCTAGAGTCCTCCTACGCTTGGGGCCACGATTTGTTATGGAAGCTGTTGAACCAGAGTGCGACACTGGTCGTCAAATTGCAATGTTGGGCAGGGGACCGATGCTCGGTATCGTGTTATGACGGTCACGCGGAAGTAAAACCACTTGACAGTCCTGCCGCGCCTGTGACCACATCACAGACGATGACGGAGCGGATACAGACGATTCTTTCCTACACGACGGGCCCGCGCGTGCTAGACGTTGGATGCGCCGGAGACGATTTTGAAGTGGATCCTTCCCGGTGGCTCCATGGACAATTGGAGCAACGGTTTGAGCATGTCGAGGGAATCGACATTGACAGCGCGAAGGTCGAGCGGTTGAGATCCCTCGGCTATCGCAGCGTTCATGTCATGCACGCCGAGACTTTTGTTCTGCCAGGCGAATTCGATACCATTGTTGCCGGCGAACTGATCGAGCATCTCTCCAACCCGGGCCTCTTCCTCACACAAGCTAGAAAACACCTATCCGCGCGGGGCAGAATCGTGATCACAACGCCTTATCCCTTTTCGCTTCTTTACGGACTTTACGGGTTCCTCCGTTATCCTCGCACTTGCTCCAACCCGGAACATACTTGCTGGTTCTGTCCCGAGACGCTGCAGGAGCTGATCCGACGCAGCGACTTACGAATTCTCCACTGGGATCTGGTAATGGACTACAACCCGACCGAGCGTTCGAGACCGTACCGCCTGCTGCGGAGCATTCTGAAACTGCTCGGGTTCATGATTCCCGGCAGGCTCAAGGGCAACACGATGATCTTGATTGCCACGCGGCTGAAAGAACAACGGGAGTGATCGAGCATGATCCCAGAAGTACCTAAAAAGAAGACCCGGCCGATGGTGCTGTTATTCCTGGCTTGCATACTCCTAGCCATCGTCGTGTTTGGCGATGTACTTCCGCCGGGTCGTGTGCTGTTCACCACCGACGACAACATCGGAGTACTGGCTCGCAGTAAACAGGCATTGCCCAATAAGTTCCTGGGCGGATGGGCCTCCTCTCCGCTCCTGGGCAAGCCTCAAGAAGCCCTGATCAACTGGACCAACCTACTCCTTTGGCTGTCGCCGTTAAAGCTGTTCACCAACTGGATTCATGCGCTCGATCTCGCTCTGGGTTCCTGGTTCTTGGCGCTCTTTTTGAGGGCACGAGGACTTACCTGGCCAGCCGTGGCGCTTGGTACGCTAACCGGCTTCTGGCTGGGTATGACCTTCACCCTGATCTATTCGGGGCACCTGGGAAAATTCGGTGTCGTGCTCTTTGCCGCCTTGTCCCTCTGGCTCACGGAAAAGGCGGTTCAGAAGCTCAGCATGCCCTTCGCATCTTTCGCGGGAGCGGCATGGGGTCTCATGATGCTGGAGCAGGCCGATGTAGCGCTTTTTTTTCTGCTGGCGCTCGGGCCCTACACACTCCACGCACTCGCACGGGACCACGCGGGACGACGGCGAACCTGGGCTCGCGTCCTCATACCACAGGTAGCGGTCAGTCTTCTCGTATCCATGCCAGCACTCGCGACCGGCTGGCGCCACCAGGTCGCGGGCGCCGCTATCGTGCAGACCGCCGATGCGGACAGAGAATGGAACTTCGCCACCGAGTGGAGCTGGCCCCCGGAGGAGTTGATCGATCTTATTGCGCCCGGATACATGGGATGGCGCAGCCACGACCCAAGTGGACCTTACTGGGGTCGGACGGGTCGCTCCGCCGGTTGGGAAGAGACACAGCGGGGATTTCGCAATTTCAAATTGGACAACAACTAGCTGGGATCGATTCCACTGGTGTTTGCTCTCTGGGCTTGCTGGTTGGCGATCGGAAAACGAGAGCCATCAACTGTGCAGAGGCGCGACATATTTTTCTGGAGCTTGGTCTGTCTGCTGACACTTTTGCTTTCTTTCGGAAAACACTTCTTTCTGTACCAGCTCTTTTATTCTCTGCCGATGATTTCGTCCATCCGGAATCCGAACAAGTTCATCCAGGTCTTCCAGCTCTCCGTGGCGGTTCTTTGTGCTTACGGCTTGCACCTGGCCGGCACGCCAGCCAACGGAAGCCGGGCTGCAGGCTGGTTCGGAAGCGGGACCGGTAGGAAGAGGGATCTTGCCTTCCTGGTTGCGATCGTCCTAGGGATGCTTGCGCTTGCTGTGACAGCTCACCTGGATCCCATCGATCTTGCAAAGACGCTCGAGGACGATGGATGGGGCGGGGCGGCAGGCGTGATCGTGTCAACCCGCGTTTCGGCGCTACGGCATGCGTCCATCATGACCCTTGTAGGCCTGATAGGTCTTGGACTGTTACTGGCAATCCGGAAGACGAGCAAAACTCGAGCCGTCCCTTGGGTCCTCTGGCTCATCCTGGTCCCTGTCGTGCTCGACGTATTCCTCCTGCGTGAACACTATGTCGAAACTATGTCGGTGCAAGTTCTGGATAAACCCTCGGTCACCCAAGCGCTTCAGTCCGACCGCCACCATCGGCGGATCGCCTTGACGACTCGGACCGGTTTTTACAACCATTGGCTGACATACTTGTTTCCCTATCACGACATCGATGCCTTCAATCCGACCCAGATGCCCAGGATGCCGAAGGATTACGGAAGATTCCTGGCGGCGATGGAAAGAACGCCCGTCAGGATGTGGGAGCTGTCGGCGGTCGGTCGAGTTCTGGCACCGACCTCGACTTGGCGGTCGATGAGGGATTCTGGCTGGAGCCGTTCCTTCGAGCCGGTTCTGCATTATGACGTTGCCTTCGATCCGGTGGAGCCACTCGAGGTTCATGTTACGGAACGCGAAGGCGGAAAACACAGTGTTCTCCAACTCAAGAGCGCGGCCCCTCGTTACGTGCTGGTTCATGACTGGGAGATTGTCCCGGACAACGTGGCTCTCCGCCGCCTCTCGGATCCGCAGTTTGTGCCGCTCACCAAGGTCTGGGTCTCGACAGACAGCGCCTCAGATCTACCGAAACCCCGCGAGGTCGGAATCACATCCATCGAGCTGGCAACCAGGGGTCCGTCGGGAGAAACGAGCATTCGAGCAAGCTCGGACAGACCTGCAATCCTCCGCATCGCGGAACGTTATCTTCCAGGCTGGCAAGTGCAAGTGGATGGAGAACCTGTTGCCCCACTACGATGCGATTTCTTGATGTTGGGAGTCTTTCTGAAACCAGGAGACCACGAAGTGAGACTTCGCTATCGTTCGAGTAGCGGGTACCTGTGGTTTCAGGGACTCGGAATCGCACTGGTCGTTGTTGGCCTGGTGGCCATTTCTCTGCCAAGGCAAAGGGCGTGATCGTGCGAAACGAGTCACCCCAGTCGATTCGTTTCCAGCAGCCGCAGCAGTGGAGCAACTGTGAGCTCCGTGACCTGCTTCATATCAAAGAGCTCCCTACTGCGCTGCTCGGCCGCCGATCCGAGCCTCTCGCGTAAAGATCGGTCTTCGAGCAAGATCCCGAGCTTTTCCCGGAACTCCTCCATGTCGTCGGGATCGAAAAGGAGACCGTTTTCACCTTCTTGCACAACCTCGGCGATACCATCCAGACGGGCCGCCAGGATGGCAAGCCCGCATGCCATCCCATGAACTAGGGACCCGGTAATGTGAAAATGATCCGAGGGCTGGCCGACGCGCATCACCAGACCGATATCGGCTGCGTTCAGGGCCATATTGACGTCTTGGAGGTCAGGGAGCCACCCGGTGAAGATGACGTGGTCCTCCAGTCTGAGTCTTTGGGAAAGATTCTCTAGGCGGGTCCGTTCCGGTCCGTCGCCGACCAGTAGATACCGGAACTCTGGATACCGGTCGCGCAGGTCACTCAGCGCTTCGAGAATCCGGCTATTCCCCTTGTTCGGGTGAAGCACTCCATGGTTGACCAGAATGCAATGTCGGAGCTCGAGACCGAATTGCTTCCTGGCCACGACGCTATCGTCTTTGTGAAAGATCGAGAAATCACAGGGATCGTAGACGGCGTGAACAAGGCTGGCCGCCATTCCCTGCTCGATCAGATGACGCCGCGCCCTCTTGGAGCGTGTAAAGATCAGGGAAAGACGCCGCTGGGCGATTCGGTCGATCCAACCGATAGCGGAACCAAGCCATCGCATTCGCGGTCGGGACAGGTAGATGGCAACGAAGTCGTCGGCCACGGTTTGGGCCACGTCACCACGAAAGAAAAATCGAGCCAGCCATGCCGTAACGGGTACGGTCTCGTCAATGTAGACCAGCCGGATGCCCAGCAGCCGGGTTCGCACGCCAATCCACGGAAACCATAGAAGCCAGAGCACGGTCTTGATCCATTTGTCGAGGTTCGAACTCCGGTCGACCTCCCATGGAACGGCATGTAGGATCGCGTGCTCTTGGATCTCGACCGGCAAGGGCTTTTTGCTGTGCGGACCGAAATAATGGACCTCGCAGCTGGCGGCGAGCCGTTCGACGATCATCGGTACGGCATGAAACAACTCCGCATGCTCGGCTGGTCCGTAGCGAAACCAGAATGCGATCTTCGGCTTCGCGCGCGTGAGCGTGTCCCTTTTCATGCGGAGTGTTTCGACTGCTGCCTCACAAAAGCTTCGGCCTGATGCCAGCGCTCCGGCGTGCCGGCATCGACGAAAGTTGTATCTGGATGAGCATAGACATGGATTTGGCCCGAGGTTTCGAGCGCGGGAAGTAGATCCCGTTCGAGAGAGCAGGGCGCATCCGACGGGAAATGCTCGAGGAAGCGTCTTCGATCCAGTACCAGACATCCCGCGTACACCAGGCACGGTCCCTTGCCGCCTTTTTCGGCGAAGGTCGCAAGCCGCCCGTCGATTCCGACAACAAGCCCCCCATAATCGCCGGATTCGGGCATGCGAGTTGCAAGCAGCGTGACTATTCCGCCGGTGCGCCGGTGCCGTTTGACCAGCAGCTCCGGATCGAAGTTGTCATAGATTGTATCCCCGTTGACTACGATCACGGTCTCGGCACGACTCGTAAGGAGGGCGTGAATCACTGCGCCCCCTGTGCCGAGAGGCTTCTCTTCCACGATGCGCCGTGCGTGCCGCAATACCGGGTCTCTGGTGATCACATTGGTCACCCACTCGGATTCTGATCCGAGGAGCAGGGTGCAGCAGGAGTACCCCGCGTCGATGATCGGATCCAGCACATGACGCAGGAGTGGTCGCCCTGCGAGCGGAGCCACCGGCTTGGGTATTTCCAATTGAAGCCGGCTGCCCCGGCCCCCGGCCAAGACCATGATCTCGACCGCTTCGCGGCACTCTTTTTGTAGGTAGTTCTGGGCGAAACCCTCGAGCCGTTCACTCCCCCCAACCTGCGGGCCGGCTACCCGGGAGAATCGATCGGAAAACAGGCCAAAATCGAGCACGGGTAACGTGTCGGTACGAAAGTGCGTCTGCTGATAAGCCGAGGCCTCGGGAAACGCCTCCATGAGAATCGTAGGCCGGGCGGAAACGGCGTTGATGACACCGCCATCGGGAGCCAGCCTCAGGGCTGTGCGTGCAAACGCGTTGACGTCGACGAGCTGCATCCGCGATCTCGGAGAAACGCGAGGCGGCCGGCGCTCGAGCAAATCGTATAACGGTCCCTTCGCCAGACCGGGACCAAAGAATCCCGCCGGCCTGAGGATCAAGAAGCGAGCGCCGCTTTCGCGCACCAGGCGCTCGGCTTCTCGCTTGTGTCCACCGTAGGTAGAGACGCGGCCCGTGGGATCTGCAACCTCCCTCGTGGCCGACACGCGGCTCGTATCAGCGTAGACCGCCGAGGAGGAAACTAGAAGGTAGCATCGGGGGCGGAAGGAGGTAATGCTGTCGGCAACCTCCGTCACGTTCTTCGAACGATCCCACACCGGATCCCGCTCGGCAAGGAACTTGCGCGAGTTTCCCGCAGCATCGATGAATAGCTCCACTCCCTTGGTGGAAAGCTCTTCTCGATTCTCGTGTGTGAGCACCTCGAAGGGGATCCCGCTCTCTTCCAGGTAACGGCGAAATGCAGACCCAACGAAGCCGAAAGGCCCCTTGAGGACAATACGTCCCTTCACGGCACCTGTCCTCGAATCTGATCCTGGTTGTCCTGAAACCACCGATAGGTCCGGCTGAGGCCGTCTCTCAAATCTGTCGGGCAACAGAGCCCCAGCGCTCGCATCCTCGAAGTATCGAGGGTTTTTTCTTCCTGCCCGTCGGCGCGGGTCTTGTCCCAGGTTATCTCACCCCGATAGCCCGTGATTTCCGCTGTGACCTCGGCCAGTTCGCGAATCCGAGTCGCCTGTCCCCGCGCGATATTCAGGGGCTCGGGACCCCGGTATCGCTCGATGAGAAAAGGAACACAAGCCATCAGGTCTTCTACATAAAGGAAATCCCTGATGGGTCGGCCGCTGCCCCAGCACGTGACGCAGGAGACCCCTTCCTGAACCGCGTCGTGAAACCGACGTATCATCGCTGCAACTACGTGGGAGCTCGATGGATCGAAATTGTCGTGGGGCCCGTAGACGTTTCCGGGCACCGCAACGGCAGCCTCCAGTCCGTACTGAGTGGCATAGGCGGCCGTCTGGACTTGGATCATCCGGATCGCGGTGGAGAAAGGAGCGGATTCCACTTGCGGATACCCTCGCCACAGGTCCGACTCCTTGATGGGGTTGACTGCATCCGCCGGATACGAACAACCGCCCAAAAACGCCACCAGCTTGCCTACACGAGCCTGGGCAGACTCATGGATCAGCATCGTGTTCATGAGCAGATTCTGATAGCAGAAGTCCGCGGGCCTGGCCTGGTGGGCTCCGATTCCACCGACCAAACCGGCGAGATGCACCACCACCTCGGGTCGAAGGTCGGTGAGCATGGCCCGCAAGGCTCTCTGATCGAGCAGATCGTAATCTCGGCGTGCAACCGAAATGACCTCGTACCGGTCTTGAAGCACCTCTGAGGCGTTACGCCCCAAAAAGCCAGACCCTCCAGTGAGCAGCACGCGCCGGTTCATCAAGCGTTTCCGTATTTTTCGGTTTCCAGCATGGGAAACGCCCGGAGCAACTGGCGGACGCCGTCTCGAACCGGAATTTCTGCCTTGAAGCCAGCATCCTCGATCTTCTGGTTCGATACCAGGTAGTTGCGCTGATCCGGATCTGATCCGGTCAGAGATTCCGTCCACTCGAAGTCGTGCACTTGTTCGCCGATGATCTCGCAGAGCTGCCACTTGTTCAGGTTCGCGTTCGAAAGCCCGAAATTATAGGGCCCGTCTGCCAGTTTGCCGTCCTGCTCGATGGCCCAGCCGAAGAGCCGCGCCACGTCCTGGACAGCGACGTAATTTCGCACGTACTCCCCCTCGTATAGAGTGAGGGTACGGTCCCGCCAGGCAAGGTAGGTAAAGTGGTTCACGAGCAGGTCCAAGCGGAGGCGCGGAGAGATTCCAAAAACCGTGGCCAACCGGAATGAGACCGCGTTTTCGCTTTCCAGAAGGGACGCCTCGGCATTGACCTTCGTGCGGCCATATAGAGAGATAGGATCGAGAGGTTGTCGCTCGTCGATCGGCTCGCTCGCCTCCGTATGGCCGTAGCCCGAGTTCGTGGTGGCGAAGATCACCCGCTGACGGCGCGATCGGAGGCGGTTGAGCAGCACGATTGCTTCGTGGTTGACCGAAACGGCCTCGAAAGGTGAGCGCTCGCATGCGGGGCGACCGACTATGGCAGCCAACGGTACGATGATGTCCGCCTCACGCAAGAGCGGTAGGAGTGTGGCCTCATGCCGCACATCCCCTCGCACGACTCGGAACTTTTCGTGCTGCGCACACCCCAGCAAGCTGGTTTCGCTGTAACGGAAATCGTCCAGTACCGTGACGTGATGCCCGCGTGCCAACAAAAGGGGCACCAGGGTCGATCCAATGTATCCGGAGCCGCCCGTGACGAGCACCTTAACCATGAGAGTCTCCGAGGGGGGTCACAGCTTGAAAATTGAGTTTTTGAGTCTTTGAACCCAATAGGAACAATAACCTTTCCAGGTCGTAGGAAGAAATTTCAATTTTCAAGCTGTGACCCCGCCGGCCACCATTGATTGATCGCTACGCGCAAGCGTTCAACGAGGTCGGGATGAGCCCCCGCTACATCGTGCTCCTCGTAAGGGTCCTTTTCGAGATCGTACAACTCGCACAACTGATCAATGTCGGGGTCGTCGATGAACGCTACACCCATAACAATCAGCTTCCACTTCCCTTCAACGACCCAGCGCGCTTTCAGGCTCGTCTCGGGACGGGCAAGGTCTGCCGCCGAATGAGTGAAAATCGAGCCAAAGATCGCCTTTCGCTTTGAAAGGGCGTCGCTGTCCAGCAAGTCGAGACCCGGCATCTCAGGCGTCGGCTCCCGGCCACAGGCCCGCAGAATGGTGGGGACCAGGTCAATGCTGCTGACCAGCCGGTCATCGCGTCTCGGTTCGATCCGGCCAGGCCAGCGGAGAATGATAGGGGTACGAATGCCACCATCATACGCTGAGCTCTTGGATCTTTCGTAATCCGGCCCTTCGGCCTCCGCTCGCTGGATATATCCGTTGTCGACCACGAAAACGACCAGCGTGTTGGAGGCTAGACCCTTCTGATCGAGGTAATCGAGCAACTCACCGCAGGTTTCGTCGAACCATTCGCACATCGCCCAATAGCGTGCAATATGGATCGATGTGGTCTGGTCCAGGTACTTCTCGAGCAGGCGCTGTGGCGGGTTATGGGGGTTGTGGGGTATCGCGGGGGCGTACCAGACAAAAAACGGCTGATCGCCCACCTGCTCGATGAAATCGAAGATGGGCTCGAGGCCCAGGTCCCGGCCTATTCCAATGCCCAGGTCCCCGCCGCGCCAATTGTCCGCGACGGTCGTGGTAGCAACAAAGTTCGGCACGCCCAGTGTCATGCCCGAGGTGAAGCCTCCACGGCCGAAATGTCCCTCCCACCATTTGCCGGTCTGCAAGCTCTTGTAACCCCAAGGACTCAAGAGCCGCGGCAGAGTCGGCGCCATATCGATGTAGTGGAGCATCTGTTGATGCCGCCGCCAATACTCTCCCGACCGCGCGCTCATGTAGGGACGATGGTCCAGCATCGGAGTACCCATGGGATAGTTGTTGGCGATCCCGCTCTGGTGAGGATAGAGCCCGGTAATGAGTGATGCGAGACTCGGCCGGCACAGGCTGGCCGTCACGTACCCGCGTGGAAAGAAAAGACCCTGCGACGCCAAGCGGTCCAGGTGCGGTGTGCGAACCACCGGATGGTCCATGAAACCAAAGTCGCCCCACGTCTGATCGTCGGAGATGAGCATGACCACGTTGGGAGGTGTGGAGCTAGCCATGACGGCGCCAAGACCCGATAGCGACACTACACCTAGAAGCATTAGCTTGAACATTGCGTGCAATATCAACCTCATGTTGTCACAAGCACCTAAAACATAGGTGTTTCCGGGGGAAATCCCCAGTGAAAAAGCCTACCCTCGAGCCCGGAACCGAACGCCGGGAGTCGAGTTCGCGCCTCGGCACCGGGGCGATGCGTGTTAGCCGGTAAAGGCCGTCATTATACCCCCGGCGATGGACGGATGCACCGTTGGATCGAGTTTGATATCATGAGCGCTCCCCTTGAGTCGTGGATGATTGGTTTAGCATAGTGACAGGACATCCCAACGCAGCGCTCCAGCTTTCGGTCGTCATACCTACCATGGGGCGTCCTCAACTGATCCCTTTACTCGAATCTTTGATCGAGACGGATCGGTTTTCCTCTATGGAGATATTGGTCTGCGGTCCCGTGCACGATGCCGAACTCCGGAGCCGACTCGACCTGCTGGTTGGCAAGCATTCCAACATCTCTTATCCGGAAGCGGCGCGCCGGTGCATCGGCCGGCGTCACAAGAGAAACGAAGGCTGGCGATTGAGCCGGGCGCCTATCGTCGCTTTTCTAGACGATGATGTCCGGGCGCATCGTCGGTGGCCGGAACTGATCCTCGTTCCTTTCGAGGATCCGAAGGTCGCGCTGGTGAGTGGCCCAGGGGTGCCCCCGGAGGATGTCTCCCCGATGGGACGACTGGCGGGACTGGCCCTTGCATCGCAGGCGGCCGGGGCTGCCTCCGTACGGTACCGCATAGAAGATGGGCTTCCCTATCCGACAAGATGGTCAGGAGTCATCGGCTGCAACATGGCCATCCGACGAGAGGTTCTAGAGGGAATCAACGGCTTCAGCCCGGATTTCGAGGCGGGGGATGATCTGTACACCTCCTTCCAGACAGCTCGACGCGGGCACAAGGTCTACTTCAGCCCGCGGGCCGGCGTCGACCACTACCCTCGGGCATCGCTCAGCGGTTTCATTCGGCAGATTTACGGCTACGGCGCAGCGCGGATTCAGTTGATGCGAGCGGGAGCGGATATCGAATGGTCGTCGTTGCTGCCGGCAGCTCTGGTTCTGATGCTGGCAATCCTCGGCATCGCGACGCTGTGGGGATCGGCCGCCCTGGCAGTCCCAGTGCTGCTGGTCATCGGCATCTACATCCTGTTCAACGGCTTGGCCACGATCCAAACGGTGATCAAGACGGGAAGATGGCAAGACCTGATGATGTTTTTTGTCCTGTTCATCATGCATGCGACCTATGGATGTGCCCAGTGGATTGAGCTGTTGCGCCCGCCCGGGGAGCTCATGACCGAAGAGGCCCGCCGGCCCGCGCCGAGGTCAAACAACCTTTCCCCGAAGCGAGCGCCACCATAGCCGGATGACTGCCAGCAGGTATTCCAGCGCAACCCAGAGAGTGGCCTTGGACCTTCCGCGCTTGCGGTTGTTGAATGTGATCGGGATTTCCTGGATCCGGAATCCATGCCGGCGGCATTTGAGTAGTAGCTCCACGCTCCCGGAAAAATGCCGGGACACGCGGTGATCGAGATCGATCGATTCCAGGACCTGGCGCCGGTAGCAGCGAAACCCGCCGCTGGTGTCTTTCGGTTCCAGATCGAAGAGGCGGCGATTCAGCCAGTTGATGAGGCGGCTGAGCAAGAGCGAACTACGAGAGCAATCAACCTGCTTTCCGCCTGCAACGTAACGGGAGCCGATCACGAGATCTGCCCCGGCACCCGCGGCACGGATGAGGTCCGGAACGGAGGAAGGATCGTGGGAAAAATCGGCATCCATCTCGACAATCCATTCCGTGTCGCGCCTCTTGAGCGCCTCCTGGAACCCAAGCACACCGGCTCCCGCCCTTCCCCGCGAGTTTCTGCGGTGTAGAACGCGTACCTGGGAACAGCGGCTGGCAACACGATCGGCCACGCTCCCGGTGCCATCCGGTGAATCATCATCGACCACGATCACGTCCAAAGGTGGAGTCTGGCCGACGAGTGCTTCGACGAGCGGACCTATGTTCTCACGCTCGTTATAGGTCGGTACCACCACGACGGCCTTCGACACGTCCCCTGCCTCCCGTGATCAACTCCCCGGATCAAGGGGTTTCAGCTAGTACCATCATTGTAACCGTCCGGCGGACACGATCAAGAACCAGCAGTAATTCATGGCCACGATACGTTCTTCCATTGTGCGGACCGGCTCGGCAGCGCCAGTCTGTTGACGTGACTTTGGCGGAGCTGAAGACCTGGGAGAACTGTCATGTCTGCAAGCGCGCTTTCGCTTGAAAATCTGTACCCTCGGCGTATATCGTATGGGCGACCCGGCATTCAAGAACGAGGGTCTTGCAGGGTAGGCACCTTGGTGTGGGTTGGCGGCGGACGGTTCTGCGCTGTGGTTACCGGCTGCCTCCCTTCGTGAGGAGCAAAGCATGTTTGAACTCAAGCGCCTGAGCCACAAGGCTGTTGCGGAGGCAATGCAGAAAGCCGAGCGGTACCGACTGCTGGGCCAGCCGGCCCTTGCGGAAAGCATCTGCCGGGACGTGCTGCTGGTCGAGGCCGAGAATCAGGCGGCGGTCGTGTGGTTGCTGCTCTCGCTGACGGACCAATTCGGGCCCGGCAACTCAGAGCTGGTGAGCGAAGCGCGCAATCTCCTGCCGCGATTGCGCAGCGAATACGAACGAGCTTACTATGCCGGGATCATCCTGGAACGGCAGGGCAAGGCGCGGATCCAAAATGGAGGTCCCGGCTCGGGCTTTGTCGCTTACGAACTACTTCAGGACGCGATGGAATGCTACGAGAAGGCAGAGAAGCTTCGGCCGGAGGGAAACGACGATGCGATCCTGCGCTGGAATACCTGCGCGCGGGTTATCAATAACAACCCCGAGGTCTGCCCCCAACCTAAGGGCACGACCGAGTTTCTCGAGTAACCGGCCCCCGTTTTGTGTCTTCTGGAAACGGAGTTCCCCCTGGCACTCCGTCGAGAGATCTCACGGAAAGGTCCAGAGCAGGTAGGCCGCGAGCAACGTGAGGGCGGTGGCACCCCCATAGCAAATGGTGGCGATCAATCCGTAGAGATGACTCAGTTGCAATCCGTCATAGAGCGTGTAGCGGAAACGATGCCCCCAGTGGAAGAGCGACAGCATGATGAGTCCGAACAGCGCAAGCTTGACCAGGGGCTGATCGAGCTTGCCCACCAATTCCCGGTAGGACGGCGGCGCGAACCACAGCACAAACACCAGCGCAGGCAGGAAGAGCGCTGCCAGCATGCCACCACCGCTGAACATGGCCCAGAAAAAAGGTTCGCGGGAACGCCTTGCCATCAACTTGCCACCAACCAGATCACCAAGACTGTCGTGAACACCCATGCCGCGTAATGCCCGGCGAGGACGATCGCGGAAGGGATGCGCCTACGGCCCAGTCGGAGCACCAGAGCCTTAGGAGCGAGGTTGAACCAGGTGATCGAGTGAAACAAAAGAAACACCAGAATAACACAATGAAGGACCATAGCTGGGGTTGACTGGATAAAATCCAGAAAGCGCTCGTAGGTTGCCTGACCCTTCGATAGAACCCAAACCTGGAGCATGAGAAGCACCGCCGCGTAGCCAACGGCCAGGCTCGTCAACTCGCGAGTGATGAACTTGCCGTAGGCGAACTTTTCCAGCCACCAGAAGATCGGATAGCGCTTGCGGTACCACTTGGGGCGGTAGAGTTCGTACTTCAGGTTCGCGCCCTTCACTGTTTCCCCCAAGGCATCAACAACGACTTGAACCATTCCGTCGTTGCCTTCAGCTTGTAGCGCTGGATGGCGCCTGCCGGATCCACTTTTTTCGGACAGACTTCCGTGCACTCACCCACGAAGGTACAGCACCAGATCCCCTCGTGCTGCGAGAGCACGTCCCCTCTCTCCTCGGACCCTTGGTCACGGGAGTCTAGGTTGTAGCGCTGGGCTAGGGCGATGGCGGCCGGACCGATGAAGTCGGTCTCAATGGAGTAGATGGGGCAGGCCGAATAGCAGAGCATGCAGTTGATGCACATGCTGTACTGCTTGTACTCGGCAAGCTCCTCCGGTGATTGCAAGTACTCACCCTCGGACAGGGGTTTCTCTTCCTTGCGGATGAGCCACGGCTTCACGCTCTGCAGCTTGTTGAGAAAATCCCCGATATCTCCCACCAAATCGCGAACCACGGGAAAGCCCTTGAGCGGCTCGACGCAAACGGGACCCGGCCCCAGCCTCGAGAGATAGGTTGCGCAGGTGAGCACCGGCTCGCCGTTGACCAGCATCCCGCAGCTGCCGCAGACGCCCATCCGGCAAGCCCAACGATAGGAGAGGCTGCCGTCCAGGTTGTCCTTGATATAGTTGAGACCGTCGAGGACCATCCATTCGTCGTGCGCGGGAACCTCGAAGTTTTGCCAGACCGGCTCCTCTTCCTCGTCAGGTCGGTAGCGTAGGATCCGCAGCGTGATCGATTCGGCCATTGCTGTTTACCTTCCGTAAACGCGCTCGCCCGGGGGCCAGCGCGTGATGGTCACAGGCAGGTAGTCGATCCTGGCATGACCGTCCTCGGTTTTGTACGCGAGGGAGTGGGCTAAGAACTTCTCGTCGTCCCTTTCGGGATGATCACTCCGTTGGTGGGCGCCTCGCGATTCGGTCCGCTGCAGCGCCGATTGGGTGATGGCGTCGGCCAGGTCCAGCATGTTGACCAGCTCGAGGCCGGCGACAAGCTCCGTGTTGAAGGTTCGGCTTTGATCGTCGAGGGAGACGTTGCGCAACCTTTCCTTGAGCTGACCGATCTTGTCCGCCGCTGCCCGAAGGCCCTGATCGTCGCGATAGATGCCGGCCCCGCTTCCCATCGCTTCCTGCATTTCGGTTCTGAGCGTCGAGACCCGTTCCGTGCCACCGGTCTTTTCCAGGAACTCTTTGTTCAGGCGGCGCTCCTCGTCTTGGGCCTGCAACAGCACACCGGGCGTGGGATCCGCTTGGCCCAACGCGAAACGGGCGGCGCCCGCTCCAGCCCGGGCGCCGAATACCAATAGCTCGGTCAGCGAGTTGGAGCCCAGTCGGTTGGCCCCGTTGATGTTTACGCAGGCCACCTCCCCTGCCGCGTAGAGTCCCGGCAGCGGTGTTGCGCCGTGGATGTCGGTGTGGACTCCACCCATCATGTAGTGGATCACGGGCCGAACAGGGATCAATTCTCTCACCGGGTCCAGGTTCTCGTACTTGAGGCACAGTTCGCGGACGAAGGGGAGCTTCGTGTCGATCACCTTCTCACCCACGTGCCGGATGTCCAGGTGTACCACGTGTCCGTGCGGCGTCTCGATGGTGCGTTGTCGCTCCTGTTCCTTGACGAAGGCCTGGGACAGACGGTCGCGCGGTCCCAGCTCCATGGAGCGCTTGACCGGCTTGGGCTCCGGCTTCCCAAGATCATAATCCTGAAGGTAGCGGTAGCCATCCTTGTTGATCAGCCAGCCACCCTCCGCGCGGGTGGCCTCGGTTATCAGGATGCCGGTGAAGGGCAGACCGGTGGGGTGGTACTGGACGAACTCCATGTCCTTCAGGGGCGCGCCAGCGCCGTAGGCCAGCGCCATCCCGTCGCCGGTCTTGATGTTTGCGTTGGTAGTAAAGGGAAAGACTTTGCCGCACCCACCGGTGCACAGGATCACCGTCTTGGCCATGATGGCGTAGATCTTCCCGGTGGCGAGTTCTATCGACACCACCCCTTGGCAGCGTCCGTCGTCGACAAGCAACCTCGTGACGAACCACTCATCGAACATGGTGATCGCCGGATACTTGAGGGAAGTTTGATACAGCGTGTGCAGCATGTGGAAGCCGGTCTTGTCGGCGGCAAACCACGTGCGTTCGATTTTCATACCGCCGAAGGGTCTGACGGCAATGTGTCCGTCTGCCTCGCGGCTCCAGGGGCAGCCCCAGTGCTCCAGCCGCAGCAGCTCTTCAGGGGCCTCGCGCACGAAAGCCTCGACGGCGTCCTGATCGCACATCCAATCGCCGCCGCTGATGGTGTCATACGCGTGTGCATCCAGGCTGTCGTTGGCTTTTATGACCGCCGCCGACCCTCCCTCGGCCGAGACGGTGTGGCTTCTCATGGGATAGACCTTGGAGGCCACGGCGACGCTCAGCCCGGGCTCAGTTTCGGCTACGGCGATGGCGGCTCTCAACCCTGCACCGCCGCCGCCGACCAGAAGAACGTCGTGGAATGTCGTTTCCATGGCTCCTGCGATTCATTCAATCGAGGATGGGCCCGAGAGGTCGGGCCATGGTAACCGAGTGCCCGTGGTATTACAGAGACTTCAAAACACCGGAAGTCCGGGTCCTTCCAAAGCTCGGAATATCGCATACTACAGTAACGATAATGGCAAGACCAGAAAAATTGCAGGCGTATCCCGGGTTGGCTCGAGGACGCCAGGTCGCGCATGATCCAGGTTCCAGGGCCTCGCTGTCGCACGGGAGGCACGGCGCCCATCCTGGACAGGCAGAGCGAAGCGAGGATCTTTCGGATGGCCCGCGGGCGAACGAAGGAAAACCTGCGCGGGCCGACCTTGGAGGTGGACGGAACCGCCGACCTTGATTCTCAGTCTGTCCTGAGCCCTACCCGCAGGGTCTGGATACCGACCGCCGCCAGCCAGAAGGCATGCACGTGGAAGATCGGATGGTAGAGGTCCAGGTCGTCCGGCAAGCCCATCGTGATCGCCATCGCCGCCACGCCGATACACGCCGCCACGCCGCCAGCCCATATCGGGAGGACTCTCCATTTCATCAATCCACACCCCAGCAGCAAAAGACCAAAACCGCCGAACACGCGCCCGAAGCGGACGAGACAGGATACATACTCGGAGCTGATTTTCAGCGAAGCCACGAAAGCTACTACCGCTTCGACCGATTGCCCGTGCATGTCCAGCGCTCCCCAGGCCCCGAAGTGATAGTAGAAAGCCTCCGCGCAAGCCGAAACCATCAGCCCCGCCGAGGCCACACCGACTCCTGGCCAGACCAGGACCCTCGCGGGCGAGCCCGTCAACGCGGATGCGAGAGCGATCTGTGCCGCAACCGCAATGACGATGCCGAACAGGTGGATCCGATACATCCAGATCCAGAAGTAAAACTGATTGTAAACCGCCGCGAAGTCACCGCTTTGGAAGAAGGTTCCGATCCGCACCGGCAGCAGCATCCATCCAAACCAGAGCATCGCCGCCGCGGCAACAAAACCCCAACCCGTAATCCGGCTTGCATCGTTTCGCGTCATACATTTCCTCCTGGTTGCGGCAAGGCACCGCAAACTCGTGGATCACCGTGCTTCGAGTTTCAAAGAGGAGCGTAGCGTAATGGAAGAATAAACTCGTTTTCAACGAATTCCGAGGCATCCCGTCCCGCTGGGTTGTGGGCTGGCATTGGTAGACCCGTTGAGTGGGCCGGGAAAAGTCGCATGGCTTGCAGCCGGCCTTATCAATGGGCAAAGATATTGTGACAATCGATAGTGTGGAAGTGTCTAGTAAGTTGAGGAGATAAGATCGAGGCTGTTTTCGCGAAGTACGAAGGAGAGTCCAATGATACGATACGCAACACTCACGCTTTTACTGTTCCTCCTGACCCCCATAGCTCCCGCCCAGATTCAAAATATTTTCAAGCGGATCGGGATAGGAAAAAGCGACAAGCCAGGCAATGACAAGGTCGTGGCAGGCCTGAAGGAGGCCCTACAGGTTGGCACCGACAATACCGTGAAGTCCACCGGGCGCGTCGATGGCTACTTTCGCAACGAGCTGATCAAGATCCTGATGCCCCAGAAGTTGAGAGCCATCGAGAAAGGGCTCCGGTTCATGGGACAGGGAGACATGGTCGACGAGTTGGTACTCGGGATGAACCGGGCGGCCGAAAAGGCTGCGCCCTTCGCCAAGAAAATATTTGTCGATGCCATCCTGGCGATGTCCTTCGGCGACGCCCGTAAGATCCTCACCGGAGGGGACACGGCGGCTACGGAGTATTTCAAGGAAAAGACGAGCGATGAGCTCGGCGAGGCGTTTAGACCCGTGGTGGAGAAGTCGATGAGCGAGGTGCGGGTGAGCCAGCAGTACAAGGAGCTCATGGGACGGGCCGATTCCATCCCGTTCGTGAAGAGCCAGGCCTTCGACCTCGATCAGTACGTGGTCGACAAGGCTCTCGGGGGGCTCTTTCACGTTCTGGGCGAGGAGGAGCGTAAGATTCGCAAAAACCCGGCCGCTCGAGTCACATCCCTTCTGAGAGAAGTGTTCGGGGGGTCAGAGCTTAAGAATTGAAAATTTGGTTGGGGGGGGCGGTCTGGAAGCAAGATCCCAGAAAGTAACTTTTCAAGCTGTGACCCCAACGATGGCGCTGGCGCTATGGATCCTTTTTTCCTTTGGACAGACCGACGGCGCGGGCGGCGCGGCCGAACGCTCGGCCCACCGCGCGCATTCCGTGGCCAACTGCCCCTCCCGTTCGTTCCTTCGCCTCGACAACCCCGCCGTCTCCATGGTGTTTAGCCGTTCCCATGGCGCCGACCACGTCGCTGCCGGCGGAAATCGCAAACTGGGCTGGGCGCCATTCCCCGTTGACTCGCGCGAGCACCACTGCCTCGCTGGAGTCGAGGCTAGTGACGAGCTCGGGTGTAAAGTCGGGGCCAAGCTTTTGCTCAAACGGCCACTCCCGCGAAGCAATCCACACCGCACCACCGAGCGGGGCGCCTGCTTCCCCGAGATTATGGAGTTTCGCAGCTGTCAGCGGAACCATCTCGCGGCAGTGATCGACGCCACAGCCTCGCTCGCCGCACAGCTTTGAATCTAGATAGGATGCGTGCTTGCCCGCAGAGATCCAGACCGTCGGACCAGCCGCGACCGCGCCGACGACAGCCGCCCGCGCAGCGTTGCTGGTATCACATACGGTGTTCTCGTGCGCGGCCGCGTACCAATACCGAGCGGTCCACGCGGCCGCGTCGGATTGCGGGTGTGGCCCCTCGATGAGCGCGGAGACATGCTCGACGTCGAGCGCATGCGCCATAGGTCCGCAGTCGCTCTCCCACAGGTGGTAGTAATGCAGCTCAACCGCCGCGACGTCGGATCCGAGCACCGACGATGGGGATACCCGAGCGTAAATCGTCGCGTTTTTCGCCCGAACCTGCGGCTTGATCGAGCCTTCCGTAAACTCGGCGGGAAGGCCTGCGCACTCGCCGGCACTCACCAGGAAGCGCGGCAAAAAGCGCTCGATGAGCGCCTGCTCGAGTGTGTCATCCAGGCCATCTCGGTCCAGATCCACAGCGGCATTCAGAGTCGCAGCTGCCCCCAAGACGAGAACGACTCTCAGGCAAATGCTTCGTGTCATCGAATCCACCATGGGCACAGACTTGCTTCCTCGATCTTGCGCCCATTGATGACATAGAACTGGAAATATTGCAAATCGAAGGATTACGATCCCGGACCCCGCAACCACGCGCCGCCATCAAGGACAACGGAGTTGGTCCTCGATGACTTCGCCGGGGCCGACCCTGCACGAAAACTGCTCGGTTTCGACCGAGCTCCGAAGAACGAGGGAAAATGCACACGGATTCGTGAAAGCACACAACAGATTTGGCTAATTCTCCGACGAAGGGGTCCGATTGTTGTACTGTTTGGGGCCGGCCTCCTGGTACCCATCTCCGCACTCACCGCAGACCGGGACTTCATGAGCCCGTCCGTCCAGGTGCTTCTGTCGCACGTCGCGGTATTTTTCGCCTTCCCAGATCTCTCGAATACTCGAAGTCTGCGTATCACCCATCACCAGCTGCGCGTCGTATTTTCCATTGCAAGTGACGAGTCTGCCGTCGGCCAGAACAATCGATGTGTTCCACAACTTCAAACATGGCAATCGTTCGGCAGGAACCTTCCATGTCGAATGTTCCTGGTCCTCGTGCCCTCCCCAGCTGTCGTAGCGGATAGACATCACAAAGTCAGGCTCTTTCAGTATGCCGTTCCAATGAGAGGTGAATCTCTCCAGCTCTTCGGCATTTTCGGACATCTCTCTAATGGCGACGGATGTGATCGGGCGCTTCTGCTGCCGCCTGTATTTGCGCTCGAAGAATGTATGAGCATTCTGGATGATCTTTGTGGGATCGCGGCCGGGGCGTAACTTCCCCAATAGTTCTGGGCTCAGGCTATCCAGCGAAATTTCGAAACGGTGTAGCCCGCTGTCCAGGATTCTCTCAGAATTCTCTTCGGTGAGTAATACACCATTTGAAGACATGCCGAAGTACGGCAATTCCTTCCCCGAGGCGTAGTCAATCAGCTCAAAGATGTGTGGATGCATGAGCGGCTCGCCCATGAAATGCAGCCACGTCCTGACATCATAACTCGCGACCTCATCGACGACCTTCTTGAACAGTTCAGGTTCCATAAACGTATGTGGGCGCCTCATTTCCTAAGGGACATCCCAAGCACAAAAGATTGCAATAACTGCTCGTTTCAATAATGACCACAAGTGGAAAATCCTTGTGGAGCTCTTGGTCTCTATCCCCGATATTGAAGAATAACCGATCGTCACTTTCGCGGAGATCGGAAGCGCCTAAAACTTTCATTAGTTGATCTTTCTGGAATACCATACTCATCACTCCTCGCCATGACCACGCCACGGATTGGCCCGCATGACGATTTTGGGTTGATTCGTTTCAGCCTTTACTGACACGCATCGTCCCCAAGGCACATTCTTCCTAGTAGTAAAGGGAACCAGGTCTCCTAGGCCGATGCATCAGAGATATACCGAGGGGGTAAGTCGAGGGGGTAAGTCGGGGCTTGAAACAAGATTGACAGACCAAAAATCGGGACACCGGTGGACCCGCCAACCCATAGACTACAATGTGGTTGCCGGTTCACAGTGCTCTCCTGGGCTCGGACTCGGGGCCGGGGATCGGTTACCGGCGCATTTGTCGTTTTTTGCTTGCAATACGCGCACCTGCTAGTGTACTATTTCATTACTCCTACATCTTCTAAATCACTAGTTCTCACACTAGAAGTCCGTTTCTTCGCCGAGCGATCCTCGCTCCTTGCGCTTTCCCCACCCAGGTCTCTCTCTGTTTCTTCTTACAGGACACTGTAAGTGGCGGGGGCGAAGCCTACCCTGAACACGATTCCTCGATCCTTGATTCCCAACACCAATACGATGCAACTTTTGGCAGGCAGGCGGAACACATGCCTCACGATGATCACAACCCTAGGAATTCTGCTGATGACCGCTAGTGGATGCTCCAGCCCGAGCGATGACGTACCCGTCGTGATGAGAGATGGAGAAGTTCTTGCCACACGCATCACGAAACCAGCCATCAAAGGAAAGTGGCCGGCGGTATTCATGAAAGGCTACGGGCTACGCTCGGATCCCGGGTTCGTGGATAACGGCTACGTCTGGGTCAGTCAGGGCGCAAGGACAAACGCCACGCGCTTCTTCCGGGATGGAGAAGATGGGTTCGACACCGTGGAATGGATTGCAAGCCAAGATTGGTGCAACGGACAGGTCGCCATGTACGGTCGTTCGTACTCTGCAATGACCCAGTGGCTCACTGCGAAACTTGCTCCTCCCCACCTGACGGCTATCGTACCCCAAAACATGAACCCGGACATTTTTCAGCTGTGCTATCGAAACAACGGCGCCCTCAATTTGGCAATGACCGCGCCGAGCCGAGGGATCGTGAGCAAAGAAGCTGGTGATCGCTACGGATGGGAGAAGGCTTTTCGCTATTTGCCTTTGATCGACATGGATCGTGAGATAGGCGGAGAACCAAATCAACTGTGGAACGACTATATCACTCACTCCACCTTTGACGAATACTGGAAGGCCATCAGCATTCGCGGGGACGACTTCAAAGATATTCGCATTCCTGTCTTCAACCAAGGCGGATGGTACGACTACTACGCAGGGGCAGCGTTCACGAGCTATCAGGCACTTCGATCCGTCGGGGCAACGCCGGAGCTCCGAATCAACGTCGGAGCGTCCAACCATGGAGGCAACACAGTCGGAGATAGACCCGGCATAGATCTGGGGGCAGCCGACCAGATCTCGGAGGCCGTCCGTTGGTTAGACTACGTCCTGAAGGGAAAGGACGATGGCATCGGGGACGAGTCTCCTGTTCGTATCTTTGTCATGGGAGAGAATAGGTGGCGCGGAGAGAACGAGTGGCCACTGAAACGAACCCGCTTTATGAAGTATTACCTTCATGGTCCAAACGGCGGGCGCACAGGTACATTGACCACGCAGCCGCCCGGAGACGAAACACCCTCTCAGTATACTTACGACCCGAACAGCCCGGTTCCGTCGATTGGTGGAAACCACTCCGCGGATGGAAGGCCCTGGCATCTGGACACCATACCAGGTGTCAATCTTCGGTCAGGCTCCTACGATCAACGTCCGCTGGAGGACAGGGATGATGTCCTGATCTTTTCCACTACGCCTCTCGAGAGAGACACGGAGATCACGGGGCCCATCGAGCTCCGGCTCTTCGCTGCGACGGACGGAAGAGATACGGACTGGATCGCAAGACTGTTGGATGTCTACCCGGACGGCAGATCGTACAATCTTACCGAAGGGGTATTGCGTGCACGCTTTCGCGAATCCATTTACAAACAACCCACGCTTGTCGAACCGGGAACGGTCTATGAGTACACGCTGAACCTGTTACCCACGAGCAATGTTTTCCTCAAGGGTCATCGCATCCGGATTCACATTACCAGTAGCAGTTGGCCCTTGGTCGACCGAAATCCTAACACCGGGAATGATCAGGGATCGGACGCGGAGACGAGAGTTGCCCGGCAAACCGTGCACCACGATCTCCGATACCCTTCGCACGTCGTGCTCCCAATTATTCCCAGATAGGCAATGTACCTGTTCCGCCCACAGCTCACTACTCGGACAGGCATCCCAGAAACACCCACAGCGCCAAGCAATCGATCTGATCGCAAACATCAGAAAGAACACTCGGCAGCTCTTTAACAGGAATACCCCCATGCGCCTTTCCATCGTCACGACAATGTACCGTTCAGCGTCCTTCGTACCGGAGTTTCACCGCCGTATGACCATGGCCGCGCAATCGATCACTCCGGATTACGAGCTGATTTTTGTAAACGATGGATCGCCGGACAATTCTCTCGACTTGGCGCTATCGGCACTGAGACAGGATGAACACGTCCGGGTCGTCGACCTGTCCCGAAACTTCGGCCATTCGAAAGCCATCATGACCGGTCTGGCAAGTGCGCGTGGAGATCTGGTGTTTCTGATTGATTGCGATCTGGAGGAAGACCCTGAGCTTCTGATCCAATTCCAGGACAAGCTGCACGAATCCGGCGCCGAGGTCGTTTTCGGAGTCCAGAACAAGCGCAAAGGAGGTTGGTTCGAACGCTTTAGCGGTGGGCTATTCTGGAAGGTCCTCAATGCGCTGACCGACGAGCAAGTGACTCCGAACCAGATCACGATTCGTCTCATGACTCGGAAATACGTATCCGCCCTGGTCGAACACAAGGACCGATGCATATACCTCCCGGGACTATGGGCGATCACGGGGTTCAAGCAGGCTACGCTGCACGTCAAGAAACATTCCAACCAACAGACTACGTATACGCTGCGAAAAAAAATTACGCAGGCCGTGGACTCGGTCACGTCCTTCAGCCGCACTCCACTCACCTTCATATTCTATCTCGGTAGCGTTATTGTCTTGCTGTCGACTTCGGTTGCGCTCTACTTGGTCGTGAAGAAGCTTCTCCTGCAGGACTATCAGGCCGGCTGGGCATCCTTGATCGTATCCGTATGGCTGCTTGGCGGCCTGACCATCTTTTGCATCGGTGTGATCGGGATTTACCTCTCGCGAATCTTCCTGGAAGTAAAAACCCGCCCTTACACCGTAATCAATGAGACTCATGAATCCCTTCGTAACGCGACTCTCTCACTGAAATCATCCACAGGGCTCGCACATTCGAAAACGACCCTCGCCCTTGATGACTTGGACCGAACTGTGTCACACGCACGTCGCGCCTAGATTCAACAAACTTACCCAAAAGGAGAACATCGGTATGCCACACGTACTGACTCAACCAACTCGAACAAGCGAGTCCAGAACCAAAACCCATCGGTGGGAAAAGCTGGGCAATATTTTTTCTCCTTCAGCCCACAGCGACTGGATGCAATCACACGCCGCCGTCCCGACAGCGGATCATATCGATGGCGATCTCTATCGCGTCTACATCGGCGCTCGAGACAACCAGAATCGCGCCCGCGTCGCCTTCGTGGACATCGATATCAAGAACCCCTGCACGATCCAACGCGTCTCCGATACACCGGTCGTCGATCTCGGCGAGCTGGGAACATTCGACGATTCAGGGGTTCTGATCTCCTGGGTCACCACCGTCAATTCCCAAAAGTACATGTACTACACAGGTTGGAACCTTGGAGTTACCGTTCCCTTTCGTAATAATGTCGGCCTTGCCATAAGCAACGATGACGGCAAAACCTTTTCTCGCCACTCCCCGGTACCCGTTCTGGATCGTAGCCGGCACGATCCGAGCTTTTCTGCAAACCCATGCGTAATCTACGATAACGGCGTGTGGCGGATGTATTATCTATCCTGCTACAAATGGATAATGGAAGCAGGCAAGCAAAAGCACTTCTACAACCTCAAGTACGCTGAATCCAAAGACGGTATCAACTGGAAACGGGATGGTATCGTCAGCATCGACTTCAGATCCCGAGAGGAGTACGCAATCTCCAGCCCTTCCGTCGTCCGCGACGACGATTGCTACAGAATGTGGTACTCCTACCGTGGATCCGAACATGGCCCGACGTATCGCATTGGATATGCGGAGTCCAACGACGGTGTTGCCTGGGATCGCAAAGACGAGCAGGTCGGCATCGATGTCTCCGAATCCGGATGGGACTCGGAAATGATCGAGTATCCTTTCGTATTCGACCACGACGGCGAGCGTTACATGCTCTACAACGGCAACGGCTATGGACGCAGTGGGTTTGGTCTCGCGGTTTGGAGAGGCTAAGCGTCTTGCCGGTCCTGCCTTTGATTCCCTGGCTCGAGAATCGAAGCGCTCCTTCACCAACTTACCCAACAAGGGATAGGTAACCAGAATGAATCTTCAACAGCATTTCGACGAAATCGACGAACGGGGCTTCACGATCGTCCCCAACCTCGTCACTCCCGACGAGGTGATAGAAATGAAACAAGCGCTGAAGTTAGCTCTCGAGGAGGACTGGCAAAAGTTCGGTGGCCGGCCAAGCAAGTTGCGGGAGCTGGTCGTCGAACTCGTGACGCGCGGCCCAATGTTTCATCATTTGCTCGACAACGACATCATGCACGCGATCTTCTCTCACTTTTTGACTGAGCAGTGCACACTGTATTGCTACAACTCGGCCATAATGCCGCCCAACCAGCAAACACTGGCTTGCTCCATTCACGTTGACACGAATTTTTACACACCGGACTTCCATCCGCGGCTGCAACTGACGCTGGCACTGGATGACTTTACCCTCGAAAACGGTGCGACATACTACTTGCCGGGGTCGCACAGGTCGCCACAACGACCGACCGACGAGGAGTTTTACCGCAATGCTGTCCGCACGCCGCGCAAGGCCGGCGACGCCGTGTTTTTCAGCACCAGGTGCTATCATGCCGGAGCCATCAACAAATCCGGTGTGACGCGCTATGCCGTTGGTCTGCAGGCGTGTCATCCGTGGATGAAACAGCGCTTTGACTATCCGCGCCTCTCGACCCCTCACATATCCGAGGGGCTGAGCGACAGGACAAAGCGGTTCCTGGGCCACTATTCGCAGGTTCCAGTAAATGAAGAGCAGTTCTATGTGCCCGCAGAAGAACGGCTCTACAAAGCAAATCTCAACGAGAACGGCTATCGTGAATCCGTCACATCGCCGGAAGGCGCGGCGCTTCGCGCCTGATGCACAACATTGACCTGAATCACCTCGATTCCGTCGCTCCTCGCAGGGAGCTGAACCTGTGTGGATCGCAATGCCCACTCGTGTTACCCGCGCGGTCGGGCCTGGATTCTGTGTCTTTCCCTACCTTTAACCGTTTTTCATTTCAGGGTGTCCCGTGTCAAAAACAGTAGCGATCGTACAGTCCAACTATATTCCCTGGAAGGGTTACTTCGACCTCATCAACTCGGTGGACGAGTTCATCTTTCTAGACAATGCTCAGTACACGAAACGTGACTGGCGAAACAGAAACAAGATAAAAACCAAAGACGGCCTCCGGTGGCTGACGATTCCGGTCTTGGTCAAGAGCAAGTACGATCAAGCCATCCACGACACGTCTACCGTCGGCAATGATTGGCGCCGCAACCACTGGCAGAACATTACCCACGCGTACGCCAAGGCGCGCTGTTTCTCATCCTACAAGGAGCAACTCGAATCGCTCTACCTTGGCTCAACCGCCACGAATCTCAGTCAAATAAACTATGAATTCACTCGTGCCATATGCGAGATTCTCGGTATCGACACGGTCCTGTCCTGGTCGAGCGACTACAACCCCTCGGGCATAAAGGACGAACAACTCATCACACTGTGCCAGCAGTCAAACGCCACGCGCTACATCTCCGGACCGTTGGCGCGCAACTACATAGACCCGGCTAACTTCAGAGCTGCAAACATCGAGCTCCATTACATCGACTACTCCGGCTACCCGGAGTACGAGCAGCTGTATTCACCATTTGAACACGGCGTCAGCGTGATCGACCTTATCCTGAACAAGGGCCCGGACTCATCCAGCTACCTGAAGTCGTTTCAGCCTGTTTCGATGTCTACCCTGGATAGCTCTCAGTAGTCACAAGTATTTCACCAACCTATCACAACACCCACTAACCCCATCAACAGAGTTACATCGTGCACATACCATTCAATCGAATTAATGCCGTCGGAACCGAGCTTGGCTACATAAAGCAGGCAATCGAAAACATGCATATCATGGGAGACGGCAGCTTCACGAAAAATTGCCACGCTTGGCTCGAACGAAGGGTCGGTAGCGCCCGCGCACTCCTGACTCAGTCCTGCACCGCGGCGCTGGAGATGACGGCGCTACTGGCGGATCTCAAGCCCGGTGACGAGGTGATCATGCCCTCCTTCACGTTCGTGTCGACTGCAAACGCCTTCGCGCTGCGCGGTGCTGTACCTGTATTCGTAGACATTCGACCGGACACGCTGAACATTGACGAGACAAAAATCGAAAGCGCCATCACGCCTCGAACCAAGATGATCGTGCCCGTTCACTATGCGGGAGTTTCCTGCAAAATGGACCCGATCATGAAGATTGCTTCCGATCACAATCTATTGGTGGTAGAGGACGCGGCCCAGGCGCTAATGTCCACCTACAAAGGGCGTGCCCTGGGGAGCATGGGACATTTCGCGGCCTACAGTTTTCACGAAACGAAGAATGTCATCTGTGGGGAAGGCGGCGCCCTTCTCATCAACGACGCCCAATGGGTGAACCAAGCCGAGATCATTCGTGAGAAAGGAACCGATCGAAGTCAGTTCCTCAGAGGGCAGGTCAACAAATACAGCTGGCAGGAAATCGGCTCTTCCTTCCTGCCCAGTGAGATCAACTCAGCATTTCTATGGGCGCAGCTAGAACGAGCCGAATCGACCACGCGGCGCAGACTTCACATTTGGCAAAGGTATCATGAGGGGCTGGCCGACCTGGAGGCGGAAGGCAGACTTCGTCGACCCATTGTCCCTTCCGATTGCAACCACAATGGACATCTGTACTATCTGCTTCTGCCGGACACGCATGCTCGCAACCAGATGCTGGAAACGCTGAACGATCGAGGAGTTTCAGCCGTATTCCACTACCTGCCGCTGCACGATTCACCAGCGGGTCTAAAATACGGTCGCGCTCATGGCTTACTAGAACACACCGTGCGATCAAGCGAGTGCCTCTTGCGCCTGCCCCTTTGGACGAACATGACCGAGGACCACATCGACCATATTCTGACCGCCATCTATGATGTCATTACTCCGCTTGCTTCGGAGCAAAGACAGGTTCCGGCCTGATTCGTCCGCATACTCTCCTTGACCTGAGCCAGTTCCTCAATGTGCCATAACCCTTCCCAACTACCTTCATTCATTCCCCCTCACCTCTTTCCCTCCTTCTCTCCTTCGTAACGAACACTCTTCCCTCTTAGCTCATTGTTGTTGCATTGCAGCCGACAGCTGCGTGCCATCCGTCGCTTGTCCAGGACACCAGACGGAGGCATTGCAGGGAGGAATCCTTGCGTCTAGCGCTGCGCCCAAAACTCGCCGGATTCAACCCGAGCCGCCACGAAGGAATCGTCAAGCGGCGCCTTACCTTTCGACGCTGCATCATCTATAATCGCCGGTGCCTTCACCCTGATTGCCCGCGCAGTTCAGACCGGCGGAGTATAGAGATGAGTGTCTTAGAGAATCGTGTTGCGTTGATCATCGGAGGCGGGCATGGTCTGGGTCGAGCGATTGCCCTGGCCTATGCCCGAGAGGGCGCGGTCGTCGTTGCGGCCGACATGGATCCTGCCGCTGCGCAGGAAACGTTGACTCAGGCCGGCAGCAATGACCCAGGGTGCGTCCAGAAGGTCGATATCACCGATGTCGCAGCATGCCGCGAGCTCATCGAAACCGTCGCGACTCGTTTCGGTCGACTCGACATTCTCGTCAATTGTGCCGCCATTTGCTTGGTCGACCCTTTGCTGGAGGTTACGCCCGAGCGATGGGACGAAGTTTTCGCAGTCAATGCCCGAGGAACCTTCTTTTGCATGCAGGCCGCCGCGAAGGTAATGATGGAACAACGGTTCGGTCGGATCATCAACATTACCAGCCCCGCCTCGCGAATGGCCTTTCCTTACTTCGCATCGTATTGTGCCAGCAAGGCTGCTGTCGATAGCGTGACCCGGGCTGCCGCCGTGGCATGGGCCTCCGCCGGGGTGACGGTCAACTCCATCGCCCCCGGTCGGATGACCGGTGGGATGATCGATAAGCTGGAAGAAGATCTACGGAAGTTCAGCGGCAAGAGCGCAGAGCAACTCAAGGCCGAACGGACCGAGGGATTGCCGATGGGTAGGCGGGTAGAGCCGGACGAAGTGGCGCGAGCGGCGGTCTGGCTGGCTTCCAGCGACGCGAGTTATGTCACGGCCGAACGCTTCAACTTCAGCGGTGGCATGGAGCTTTCGTGAGAGGGAGATGTCTCGATGAAGGACACTGAGCAGCGGTCGAAGCCAAGCGGTCACGCGTCCTTGAAGGCTCGCTCCAAGGCGATTCGGCGGCATGTGCTGCAAATGGGAGAGCACGTCGGACAAGGATACGTGGGCCAGGGCCTCGGTATCGCCGACCTGTTGGCGGTTCTCTACTTTGGTGAAATGCGTTACGACCCCCGCAACCTGTCGGAGCCCGATCGAGATCGCTTCCTGCTTTCCACCGGGCACTATGCGAATGCGCTCTACGCGGTGCTGGCGGAGGCCGGCGTCTTTTCCGTCGATGAGCTCGATACCTACGGAAACGACGGTTCCCGCCTCGAGTTGGCCGGCAGCGAGTTTCTACCTGGATTCGAGATTACCGGTGGATCTCTCGGACACGGGCTTTCCCAGGCCGTTGGGATGGCACTCGGCACCCGTCTTCGGGGATCGAATGCGCGAATCTTCAACCTTTTGTCCGATGGTGAGCTGGACGAGGGCTCCACCTGGGAAGCCGCCATGGCCGGCGCGAACTACGGGCTGGATGGCCTCTTCGCCTTCGTTGATTGCAATAATCAACAGGCGGATGGCCCCCCAGTCGAGGTGATGGGCATCGAGCCGGTGCACGAGAAGTGGTCCTCCTTTGGCTGGCACACGCAGCGTGTCAATGGGAACGATATCGAGGCGCTCCTCGCATCCATTGAAGCGGCCAAGCAGATCCACGGCAGGCCGCACGCCATTATCTGCGACACGCTGATGGGAAAAGGCGTGCCCATGTTTGAGCAACGGGAGAAGCGTCACTTCATCCGGGTCGAAGCAAGCGAGTGGGAGCGCGCGCGACAACAGCTGGAAGAATACGAAGGGTAAAAACAAAGATGGGCAAACACGATCGGCCGGATGCACCCAAAGGCGTGACCGGAAGCCTCTTGACGTCCGACACATCAGAAGCGACGCATACGGTTACCGCCCCATTTGGAAAGGCTCTGGTGGCTGCAGGGGAACGCAATTCGGAGATCGTGGGATTGACCGCGGATCTCGGCAAATACACCGATCTGTATCCATTCGCCGATCGGTTCCCGAAGCGATTTTTCCAGATTGGCATGGCGGAACAAAACCTCGTCGGCGTCGCGGCCGGCCTGGCCCGCACGGGGTTTGCGCCTTTCGCCACGACCTACGGTGTGTTCGCCACGCGCCGCGCCTATGATTTCATCGCCATGGACATGGCGCTGGGCAACGCGAACGTCAAAATCGTCGCGGGCCTTCCCGGGTTGACCACGGGCTACGGAGGCACCCACCAAGCAATCGAGGATCTTGCGCTGATGCGCATGGTGCCCAATCTCACCGTGATTGACCCTTGCGATGCCACAGAAATCATGCAGGTCGTCGAGCGCCTCTCCGAAACGGATGGTCCCGCTTACATGCGTCTGCTCCGTGGAGAGGTGCCGGTCGTACTGGATCCTGAGACCTACCAGTTCGAGCTCGGAAGGGCGAAGCTGCTCCGCAATGGCGACGACGTGGCCATCATCAGCACGGGACTGATGACGGGCCGTGCGCTTCAAGCAAGTTTGCAGCTTGCCGAGGCCGGCATCGAGGCTGCCGTGCTCCATGCCAGTACGCTCAAGCCCTTTGATCGTGACGCGGTACTGTCTCTGGTTGGCCGTGTCAAAACCGTCGTGACCGCCGAGAACCATGTCGTCACGGGCGGGCTTGCAAGCGCCGTCGCAGATGCGGTGACCGACGCGGGGATTTCCATTCGCCTGAAGCGAGTGGGCATTCCAGATTGCTTCTGCAAGAGCGGATCGCTCCCATGGTTGGCAGAGCATTACCATATGGATACACCGAGCATCGCAGCCGCCGCTCGCGAACTTCTTGAAGGAACTTCGGCCCGGGGCAAGAAATGAAAATCGATCGCCTCGAAACCTTTCTCACCAATGCGGGACTGCGCAACTACCTGTTCGTCCGGCTCACGACCGACACGGGCCTGACCGGGATCGGAGAAGCTTCGCAGGAGTGGCAGGAAAAGACCGTGGAGACCCTGATTCACGAATGGGTGCTCGATCGGGTGATCGGCAAGGATCCCTTCGACATCGAGTCATTGATCGGCGGAATGATTCGGGACCAGTATCAGGGGGGTTCCACGATCATGACCGCCATCAGCGGCGTGGAAATTGCGCTGTGGGATCTCGTGGGCAAGGCTTGCGGGCAGCCCTGCTACCGGTTGCTCGGGGGCCGCTGTCACGAGCGGCTACGGGCCTACGCGAATGGCTGGTACGGAAATGCCGAGTCTCCCGAGGAGTATGCAAAACGCGCACGTGATGTGATCGCCCGGGGATACACAGCACTCAAATTCGATCCGTTTGCGACGGCATGGAAGGAGTTGAACCGGGAAGAAATGGAGCAGGTCGTGGCGCGGGTTGCGGCGGTCCGTGCGGCTGTGGGACCCAGGGTTGATCTCATGATCGAGGGACATGGCCGGCTCTCGGTGGGATCTGCTATCGACGTGGGACGCCAGCTCGAGAAGTATCTTCCCTTCTGGTTCGAAGAACCGGTGACCCCTCACAGCCTGGAGCTGCTGAAGGAAGTCAAGGCAGCACTTCCCTTTCGCATCGCAGCCGGCGAGAGGCTTTTCACAGCACAAGACTTTTTCCGAATGATCTCCCTGAGGGCGGCGGATGTCGTTCAGATGGATCCAGCTCACTGCGGGGGGTTGCTGATGGCCAAAAAAATCGCCTCCATGGCAGAGGTACAGGACATGAGCATATCGCCTCATTGCTCCATCGGCCCGGTCGCTCTCTGTGCCGCGCTTCACGTCGACCTGTCCAGCCCAAATGCGCTAATCCAGGAGGATTTCTCAGCCTATGACGTAAGTTGGCGCAGTGATTACGTCTTCGGATGGAACCCCGTGGTGGAGGGCTCTTTCGTGCTTGACGAAAAGCCTGGCCTGGGGATTGAGCTCAATACGGCAGCCTGTGCGGATCATCCCTACAGAAAGAACAGTTTCCCATCGCTTTGGGACAAGCGTTGGCTAGAACAGTTTACAGCGACACCCGAACAGGGTGGCGCAGGGCCGCTGCCGAACCCGGAGAAAGGACTCAAATGAGCAGACAGATCTGGCTTTCCTTTCCTCTCGCCGTGGGGGGTCCTGTTCCCCCGGCTATCCCTGCGCCCGAACTCTCGCCGCTCTATACGGTCGAAGAGGACGGCGCAGGCGTGCAGATCTTGAAGGTCGCGACCCATACTGGAACCCACGTGGATCTACCGCGCCATGTCATCGCCGGAGGGATCGGCCTCACGGATCTCGCGGTAGATAAGTTTACGCTTACCCGGCCGGTCGTCATCGATCTCCCTTTGGGAGATGCAACCATTGTCCAACCCCAAGAGCTGGAGCCGTGGAAACAACGGCTGGCCTTAGCGAATGTCGCACTCTTTCGATTCGGTTACGGTGCTGTTCGGCGCGACGACGGCAAGCGTTTCTCCAGCCAATGCCCAGGCTTTGGCGTAGAGTCGGCGCGCTGGCTCCGGCAGAACTGCCCGGACCTGCGGGCGATGGGTCTGGACGTTCCTTCTCTTTCTTGTATCGCACATCTAGAAAGAACCATGACGGCGCACAACGAACTGCTCGGTGGCGACGGTTGCCGGTTTTTCATCGTCGAAGACATGAACCTGGAGCACGATCTCACCGATTTGCGTGAGCTTCGGGTTCACCCGTGGCTCGTGCAAGACATGGATAGCGGACCGTGTTCGGTTGTTGGCATCTTGGAGTGAAGACGCATGGCTGATGAAGAGACCTACGGGCATACTCCTGCCAAGAAAATGTTCGACCAGAGAGACGTCTATGGCATCGGGCCCGATGAGGAGCGACGCTCGCGCAAGCCGATCAGACTCGGGATCATCGGCGGCGGAGGGGTCGCCCAGTCGAAGCATATCCCCGCAATCATGCGCCTGATGAACATCTGGGAGCCGGTTGAATTGAGCGCCGTATCGAGTCTCGATGAACAATCCGGTCGCAAGATCGAAAAGATCACAGGCTGCCGCTGGTACGGTGACGCCGCGCAGATGCTGGATCAGGAGAAACTCGACGGCGCCATCGTCTGTAGTCCGGACGAGCTTCACGTCGAACACGGGACTGCGTGTCTCGGCGCCGGTTTGCACGTTTTGGTTGAGAAACCAATCTCACGATCGCTGGCGGCGGCGCAGAAGATGTGTGGTCTCGCCGACGAGCTCGGGGCGGTACTCATGACGGGCTCGAACAAGCGGATGAGTCCACCGTATCGCCGCGCGCAACGGTTCGTGGCTGATGGGCCCGTAAGCAGCCCGGCCATGTTCGTCGGTAAGTTCAACCTTGGATATGACTACGTCGAGTTGCTCGAAGGTGGAACGATCCACCTTTTCGATCTGAGCAGATTCTTCATGGGAGATGTCCAGTCTGTTGCTGCCGTGGGCGTAAACAAGTATCGGAGCACCCGCCCACCGTACCCGATTGACAATGCAATCATCACGCTGCGATTTGTATCAGGTTCCATCGGGGTCCTTTATACTTCTTCGACGGCATTGAGTCTCAAGCCCTGGGAACGGGTCGAGATATATGGCAACAATGCCTGGCTGGCGGTAGAAGATCAGAGCGAGCTGATTCTCTATGACAGCGAAGAGGGTCCTACAAAATCCTGGCGTCCCGTCTTCCCCCACACCTTGGTTTTTGACGAAGAGTTCGGCGGATTCATGGGTCAGATCGAAAACTTCCTTCAAGCGATGCGCCAGAAGGAAACGCCGATCGCAACGGGGTGGGATGGGTATCGGGCCTTTGAACTCGTCGTGGCTGCGCACCTTTCAATGCATCGCGGGGAATCGATTGCTTTGCCCCTGGACCCCGCCGAGGCGGACACGGATTACAATGCCGTGTTGAAGGCTCAAACGTGACAACCCTGACGCTATTGGGATGTCTGCTCGTGCTGCTCTCAGGACTCGGCACGGGCAGCTGTGCATGGCCGATGAAGGTCGTCCGGCGATTCCAGTTCGAGCACTCGTGGTTCGTTGGTATGCTGGTCGGGTTGATCCTTCTGCCCTGGGGGGTCACCCTGCTGTTTGGCCCCAATGCTGTTGCGGCCTACCGATCTGTCGATCCTGTCGTTCTGTTGAAATCCAATCTCTTCTCGGTCTCCTGGGGAATCGCCAACGTGCTGTACGGCATCTGCGTCGTTCGAATCGGTATGGCGTTGACCGGAGCAATTCTGAGCGGGCTTGGAGTTTGTGTAGGGGTGACGCTGCCGATGATTCTCAAGGGATCAGGACTGTTCCATCAGGCACCCGATCTCGGCTCGCCCGCAGGACGGATGATCTTGGTCGGGATAGCGGTGATGCTGATCGGGGTGGTCTTCGTGTCTCTGGCGGGTCTCGGTCGGGACCGCGCTCTTGCCAAGATGCAGCAGAAAACCGGTGGGTTTGTCGGGGGACTCATCATGTCGATCATCGCTGGGGTGCTCTCTTGCGGTGCCGCCCTGGCCTTCGTTTACAGTCAGGGCCCCGTCGTCGAGGCGATGAAGGCACAGGGAGCGGGAGAGGTGGTTTCGAATCTCGCCGTGTGGGCTGTCGGGTTGCTCGGTGGCGCCCTGGTCAATATTGGGTATCCCGCTTACTTGATGACTCGCAACAAATCCTGGAACGTGCTCACTGAGAATTGGAGAGAAGTGATGCTTGCCGCCATCATTGGAATCCAGTTCATTACCGCGATGGCACTCTTGGGTAAAGGGATGGTCTGGTTGGGTATCCTCGGTGCCTCTGTTGGGTTCGGGATTCAGCAAGCGATGCAGATCCTCGGAAACCTGGGTGTCGGTTTCGTCAGCGGCGAGTGGCGCGGTGTGTATGGGACTCCCCGCAGAACGATGATCGCCTCGATTGCAGTGCTCCTGGTTGCGACGGTCATCATGGCGTACAGCAACACATTGGCCTAGGACGCGCTGGGACGCCTGGTATCAATAATGAGCAAACGGTCATTAGGTTAGAACCACCGGGGGAACCAGTGCTGGAATCATTGCGTTCGATTGGAAAATCAACCGACGTGTACGAGTGCCCTGATGGCACGCGGTTGTGGCTCTTGTCTTATGGCGCTCGGGTGCTGGGGCTATTCGCGCCAGGCAGCGATGAGAATTTCCTCTGGACCCATCCCCAGCTAGCCGACGCCGACTCCGCACGGGCCATGTACCAGAGCGACGGATGGCATAACTCCGGTGGCGACCGAACCTGGCTGACGCCTGAAGTCGATATCTTCTTTCCCGATTATCCGCGTACGGAGGTGCATCAACCTCCCGTGCAACTTGACGCAAGTGACTACCCGCTGACGAGAACAGGAGACGGTGCCGGATGGGTCAAGCGGTTGAGCTTGACGATGGCACGATCCAAGCGAAAAGCCGAATTGGAAATGACCAAGACCGTGGGCCCGGCCGTCAACCCCTTGCGCTACGAACCGGAGTTTCAAGAGCGCCTCCGGCAACTCCAGTACGCCGGCTATACGCTCCATACCTCTCTGGCCTGGGTTGGGACCGAGTCGGAGGAGCAGGACCGGGTCGGATTGTGGAATCTGATGCAGCTGCCCCACGGCGGAGATATTCTCGTTCCCACATACAGCCGGACGGAACCCAGGGTACTGTTCGGAAAGATCGAGCCATCCGACCTGGTAGTGGACGACCAACTCGTGAGGTTCAGGATCAGAGCACCCGGAGAGCACAAGATCGCGATTCGGGCCGTCGCAACAACAGGGCGATCCGGTTACCTTTATCCAACCGGGGGCCAGTGGGCACTCGTCATCCGCAACTTTTGTGTGGATCCTTCAGGAGACTATGTAGACGTTCCCAAAGATGACCTCAATGACCTGGGTTACTCGTTCCACGCCGTGAGCATCGACAGTGCCCTGGGTCAGTTCTGCGAAATGGAGTACCACGTCCCCGCGATCGGAGGCCGCACCGGACGGCTCCGCTGTGACGACACATCTCAGGTCTGGGCGTTTCGGGGAGCTCGGGAGGACATTCTTTCGGTCGCTAGGCTTCTTCTGTCTCCAGGGATAGCTCACTGAGACAAACCGTTCTTCCACTGATCTCGGGCCGGCGGGGGCGGTACGATCCCCCTGGCGCGAAGGTAGCCCACCAGAGTGCCATAGTGCGCATTCAACGAGGACAGCAGCCCGAACATCGGCCGCACCGGATAGGTTGTCCTCTGCTCGACCTTCAATTCGGTTAAAGCACGTTGATCGTTCATCTCTCTCGCCGCCGTATCACAGAATTCAAACGATTCGCGCAGTGCCTTTGTCAATTGCTTCTTGCCGATGACTCCATCCAGCGCCTCGGGCTCCGGCCGAGCGACCCGCCGCATGAGAGCGCAAGCCCTGTAGTTCAATAAGGCTGCCTCGCGGATCCACCCCTCGAAAGCCGGCTGTGTCGGGCTCAAACGATAATCGTAGTGTTCTTCTGGCATCGCTTCGGCCGTGGCCATAAGGTTGAGGCGCACGGTCTGGTAGCTGCTGCGAAACGCGTCCATGAGCGGGTTCGCCGTTTCTGAGATCTCTTCGGGAGTCCCAGCCAGATTGGTCTTCGGGGACGACGGATCCTCCGAGGGTGCGGTAGAGGAAGCCGGGTCGTCGGACATCTCTGGCACTTCGCGAGGAACCGTCGAGGCAAAAATCTCTGTCTGCTCTTCGGGCCAACCTTCCGGCGGGATCCAGGGACCCCCCTTTGCGCCTACTTCGTCGGGCCTCCCGACAGGCAACACCCTCGCCGTTCTTGCCATTATATAGGTGTAGATGTCGGTGATTTGCTTATCGTCAAGCAATTCACTCCACCCCGGCATCGTTTCGTCAGCGGTTCCCTCGCGAACTACCCGGAGAAACTCCTCGTGGGTTAGTGTTTTTTGGGGATCGGTCAAGTTCGGCGCCAGGAGAGTGCCAAGCACGTTTTCTCCGTGGCATCTGAAACAATATACATGCGACCATTTCCAGCCATTATAGACGCGCTGGTATACCTCCGAAGAGCCCTGGGCCGCAGCTTCCCGAACGGTCTGACGATGAGCGAAAATCATTAGCAGGCAAACGAGCGCTAAAAGCGCGACTGCCACACCTTGTGTCAAGACCCTCTGTTTGAGACTTCGACCGCGGGCAGGATTACTCATCATGGTTCGTCCTCCATGCCATCTACCAGGGGCACACCGTAGTCTTGCAGGATCTTTCTAATCTCAGTCCGCTTGCTATCAAGCACCGCTTCCAATTGAACTTTTAGTGCTTTTTCTCCACGCCGGACCCCGAGAGAGATATCAAAGGCAAAAGGCAGATCACCTTCGCCGGACGGGACAGGTACGAGCGCCAAGGGAACATCCTGCTTCTTTGCAAAGTAGCCCGCCACTGGCCCCCAAACAATCGCCAGATCAACCTCTCCTGTCCCGACAGCTCCGACGATCCTGCTCGGAGGATTCTCTTCCGAGTAAAAGGTGCTGTACCCCACTACATTGTCCACAATACCCCTTTTGCCTAGTTCGTGAACCGGAGGCGGATTGGTGTAATCGTCCCCGAGCAGATGCACGCCAATTGTAAGCTGCCGCAGAACCGGATCATCCAGAGATTTGATCCGAAGCCCTTTGTCCTTGGGATATAGGAATACATATGTCGAGCGGTAATAGGGCTCAGTCCACAGCACCAGATCGTATCCTTTGGGAACGCCCATCACCACATCGCATCGCGCCTCATTCAGGGTAGCCTTCTAGCGTGTTGCGGATAAAGCCGCGCCGTTGTCCCCACCAGATGTAGGTAGCGGAAACCCCAAGCTCCTTGGCAATGAGATCGGCGATTCGGTTTTCAAACCCTTGGAGCCGACGGTTGGAAAAAGGGAGATTCTGAGGATCAGCACAAACCCGAAACTGTTGCAGTTGTCCGGCCGAGGCGCTCAAACTTCCGAGAACCCATATTCCGAGCAAAAACAATCCATGAATGCTTGCGGAGCGGCTTGGGGTTATTAGTCTCAATAGTCTAACTACAACTCAAGGGCAATGTCGCCGCCACAAAGAGACCAGCCCCTGAAACAAGGGGGCAGACGCCGGGGTGAGGCTCTAGTCCCTAGGGCAGTGAAAACACGGTCAATACGCCGCCAAGGTTACTGTATTGCTCTACGTCCCCGAAGGCGCCGAGCGCTCCCAGTCCTGCCGTGGGATCATCCGCGCCCAGTCCAACGGCAATCCCGATACCCGACCAGCCGCCGATACCGGAAAGGATGGCGACATACTGCTTGCCGTCCGGTCCCATGTAGGTCATCGGGTTGCCAATGATCCCGGACGGCGTCTTGAACTTCCACAGCAGCTCGCCGGTTTTGGCATGGACCGCTTTGAGCCAGCCTTCCATGGTGCCGTAGAATACGACGTCGCCCGCGGTGGCGACAGCGCCGCCCCAGGCCGCCAGGTTCTCCTTGAGGCCCCACACCTTTTTCCCGGTGCTGGGATCCCATGCAATGAACTCGCCCCTGTTTCCACCCGGACCCGGAGAGCTCACCACAATCGCCCCAACGTACGGCTGACCCGCCTGGTATTTGACTTCGACTCCTTCATAGTCCATGCAGAGGTTGTTGGTGGAGACGTACAACAGCCCCGTTTTAGGCGAGTAGGCCACCGGTCCCTGGTTTTTCCCCCCCATGGCGGACGGACAGATGCGTTTCGTGTTCTTCGCTGAAGAGGTTCTTTTCTCTGGAACTTCAATAGGCCTCCCCGTGCGCAGATCTATCCCTGTTGCCCAGTTGACGTATACGAAGGGCTCGGCCATGAGCACTTCGCCTGTTTCGCGATCCAGAATGTAGGCGAAACCATTGCGGTCGAAGTTCACGAGAACTTTTCTAGTTTTTCCCTTGATCTCGAGCTCGAGCAGGACATTTTCGTTGATTCCATCATAGTCCCACGCGTCGTGCGGAGTCTTCTGGTAGGCCCACTTCGCCCGGCCGGTATCGGGATCCCGCGCGAAGATCGTCATGGACCATTTATTATCGCCAGGCCGCTGGTCCGGATTCCAGCTCCCGGGGTTTCCGGTGCCGTGATAGAGAAGGTCCAGTTCAGGATCGTAGGAGTACCAGCCCCAGGTGGTGCCTCCCCCTCTTTTCCATTCGTCGCCCTTCCAGGTTTCCATGGATCCGGGAAAGCCAACTTCTTCTTCCGGACCGGTGCTGTACCGTCGCCAGATCTGCTTTCCGGTATTGATATCATTGGCCGTTACAAACCCGCGGACACCGAACTCCCCGCCGGCGATGCCGCTGATCACCTTGTCCTTGATCACGAGGGGAGCCGAAGTGATAGTCATACCTTCGTTATGGTCTCCTTGCTTGACCTTCCACAGTTCCTTGCCCGTGGCGGCATCCAGAGCAACCACGTGTGTGTCCAGCTGAGCGAGAAAGATCTTGCCCTCTGCATATGCGAGCCCCCGGTTGATCGTGTCGCAGCAGGCAATCGGGATCACCTCCGGGTCTTGCTTGGGAGAGTACTTCCACTTGATCGGGGCTCCCTCCCTGGTGAGGTCCAGCGCAAACACGTTGTTCGGGAAGGGGGTGTGAACGTACATCGTGCCCCCTACCACAAGTGGCGAACCTTCGTGTCCTCGTAATACGCCCGTCGAGAACGTCCAGGCAGACCGGAGATTCCCAACGTTGGCAGCGGTAATTTGAGTCAACGAGCTATAACGAGTGTTGGAGTAATCCTTGGCCGGCATCGCCCACTGGGTGTCGTCATCCTGAAGCCGGAGAAGCTCATCGGCCGCATGACCCAGAGACGGTAACGCAAGCAGGGTTACCAGAACTAGCCTGAACAAGCTTGTCATTGTGTTCTCCTTTACCTTGAGAGACTCAGACCACACCGAGCATACCTGGCCCATGGCTAGGCATAGCCCACTGTGCAAGCGTAAACCGACCAGATGTGATGACATATAATGACGGACGCTCCCAAAAGATCTGGACCGTTTACCATTTGGACTTGCGGTTCCGAGATTGTACACCCCATCCTCTGCTCAACACAACCAATCGAGTTGCCTGGTCATGTCAAGCTGCTTGTGTAAAAAGGTCGAGGGTACGAGTTGGTCGTTGTTCCTTCCAATCGAGATTGAATCGATGGAAGATCGAGTAAATGATTCTGTCGACACTCTGGACATTAACAAAGCAAACCATCGGACGCGTTCTCCGTCGAACCTCAACGAAGCAGCGTTCGATGACGTTGGTGGTTCGTAGCTTCTTCCACAGAGGCCGTGGGAAGCTGTAAAAGGCCAGTAACTCAGGGAGATCCTTCTCCAATCGATTCACCATCTTCGGATAATCCTTGTGCCAGCAACGCTTCAGCCTCCTGAAAGCTGTCAGTGCATCCCGACGGCTATCGGCCTGGTAGATGGCCCGTGCATCCTGCTTGATCTGGTCTCGATCGCACTTTCGGACTGAATTGACGATGTTTCGCATCTTATGTACCCAGCAGCGTTGGTGCTGAGCTCTCGGATAGATCGTTTCAATGGCCGCTGCCAGACCTGCACAGCCGTCGGTCACAATCAGCTCGAGGTTATCTCCCTCTATACCACGCCGGTACAGATCTCCTAAGAGTCCTTCCCAGGCAGCTTGACTCTCTCCACTGCTGCGCATAAATGCCAAAAGCTGCCGGCTACCATCCGCTCTCACCCCGTAGGCCACCAGCATCTGCACCCGTTTCCGCCCACTCGGACGTCTTACCCTCAGACTCACTCCGTCCAGAAACAGTGTCTTCCATTCGTCACTCAACCGAGCTCGGTGAAATCGCTGTACTGCTTCATCTAGCTCTCGTGTCAGCTGCGATACCGTCTGTGCACTGACAACTTCTCCCGTCATGATCGCCACAATCCGTCCCACCGTCCGTGTGCTGATTCCTCTGAGAAACGCCTCTCGTATCAGCAACGTTACCTCGTCAGCTCGTCGTTGAAACCGTTGTAATCCCTTCGGGAGAAAATTCTTGTTCCGGCTCCGGGCAATCCGCAACCGTAACGTTCCAAAGCGGGTCACAAAGTCCCGTTCATAGTATCCATTGCGGTACTCTCTCTTTCTCTGCCCACCTCTTTCATACCATCCAAAGCCACAATAACGGTCTCTCTGCCGCTGTGATTCAGTCTCGAAATACCGTTTCCACGCCAGCTTTGTCTTGCTATACACATCTCCCCAAAAGTCTTCTTTTACCTCATCAAGGAAATGTTGGAATTGTTCGGTCATCGGTGTTAATTTCGCCATTGGGTGTAAGCTCCTTTCTTGGAGTTGGTTTTTGCCATCGCAGCAAAAAAACCAAACTTACACCCTCTTTCTTTTTACACAAGCAAAGTTACATCACCAGTTGCCTCCCCAGCTTACATTTCTCGCCAATTGCACCCTTGCTCAAAGGCGTGTGCCGCGCGGTAGATGGTGGATTCATCAAAATGTTTACCGATCAGCATCATGCCTATGGGCAGCCCGTCGCGCAGGCCGCAAGGCACCGACATGGCGGGGTGATGCGTCAGATCAAAAGGTGCCGTGTTGGCAAGCATCTCGAGCGCCCGCTTCACACATGTCTCGCGAGACGCATCGGGGGCCGGAAGCGGCGTGGCTTTGATCGGCAGCGTCGGCATCAACAACAAATCGTACTCGGCAAGCACAGCATCGTAGGCAGCGGTCAGCCGACGCGTGATATTCACTGCCTTGCCATAGTAGTGGGAGCCGTGATAGCGGGCGATATAGGTTCCAAGCAGGGTGAGGAGCTTGGTCGTTTCCGAGAGCTCATTGGCCCGCTGGCGCCAGCCGCGGTGGACATCCATCAGGCTGGTTACATACAGGTCGGGGCGACTGATGCCGAAGCCGTCTCCCCACATCATGGTTTGTGTCAGCCCCTCAGCCCCGATGGGCGTCCACAGCGCCAGCCCGACGAGATGCATCGGGATTGAAACCTCTGTCACGGTCGTCCCCAGGCTTTTTAACTGGTCGGCTGCAGCACGGACGCTCGCATCCACATCAGCTTCCGAGTTGTCGTGCCCAAAACCTTCCCTCACGAGGGCGATCGACAGGCCCTCCACGCCACCTTCCAGGGCTCGCGTATAGGCCTGAGTTTTCACCGAGTACTGGCGCGGATCGTAGCCGTCCGGACCCGCTAGAACCTCCAGCAATAGGGCATTGTCGCGCACGTTCGCGGTCATCGGACCGGTGTGGTCGATAAAGATCTCGATCGGCATGATGCCGGTATAAGGCACCAGGCCATGGGTGGGCTTCATGCCATAAATTCCGCAGAAGGAAGCCGGAATGCGGATCGAGCCACCCTGATCGCCTCCGATGGCCATGTCCACCGCGCCCGCCGCGACCAGCGCGGCGCTGCCCGATGAAGAGCCACCCGCCGAGTAGCCCCTCTTGTGTGGATTGTGCACAGGACCGGTGGCATTGGTATGACTGCCGCCGGAGAGACAAAAATACTCGCAGTGGGCTTTGCCCAGGATCTCACCACCGGCATCCAACATGCGCCGCACGATGGTCGCATCCACTTCCGGAACGTAGCCCTCAAGCGTCGAGGCACCGTTCATCATGGGCACGCCGGCTAGCATCACATTGTCTTTCAGGGCGATCGTCTTGCCCTTGAGCTTTCCGCGCGGCGCCCCTTTGACCGACGTTTTGTAATACCAGGCGTTGTGCGGATTCTCGTCTCCCTGCGGGCGATAGCCCGGGGTACGCGGATATTTTACTTGTGGCAGCTCATCCGGGATGGCATCGACGACATTGTAACTATCGATTGACGGCCGGATGAGCGCGATGAAGGATTCTAGATCGTCATCGGTAAGGTCCAGCCCGATCTCCATCGCGACATCTCGGAGCTGCTCGGGTGTCGGGACTTGCACGGCCATGACCGCCTCCTTTCGCCTTGCTTCAAGGCATCATGATTCCTACTCGTATGGTCTAAGGTAAACTCCGGCCCATATTACAGTAAGGATAACGACCGGGAAAGCCGAACTCCTGCCCAGCGACAGTTGCCTACATGCGGCTCCACTCGCTTCCCGAGATCCGAATGTTCAAGTACCCGCACGGGTACTCTGGAGCAATCCGCAACTTTTCCCTCTCTCGCCTCGCTAGTCGTGTAGAATCCCCCGGTGATTGTACCTACGGCGCACCGGGTCGCGTCGGCACCAGAGATATGACGCAGCACCGCCGCCGCTCCCCTAACCGAGGCTCAGACCAAATCGCGTCGTCCTTTGCCTATCCGCCATTAAGCACTTTGCCGCCCAGGCAAAGAATCCGGCGACCCAGTTGTGGCCCACACTCATGAGGGAGCACACATGAGAGACCGACGAGTAGACATTTTGCGATTCATTGGTCTCGCAATGATTATCCTCGCTCACGTCTCCCCCCCTCCGTTGTTATTTCAACTCCGCAACTTTGACGTTCCGCTCATGGTCCTGCTTTCAGCGATATCTTACGGATTGAGTTACAAGGCCACTGAAACGTACCCGATGTACTTCTGGAAACGGATTAAACGGCTCGTTTTCCCGGTTTGGTTGTTCTTGACCTTCTATTTCATATTCTTGATGGTTGTCGACCCGGCGCACAAAGATTTGAATCCCGAGCGTATGATAACAAGTTACACTTTAACTGGTGGGATTGGTTATGTATGGATAATAAGGGTTTTTCTTCTGGTAGCACTCACCTCTCCGCTGATTCACATTCTCCATAAGGCAGTGAAGTCCGATCGCTATTACCCCGGATTTCCAATTTGAATGAAATATAGCAACCTTTCAGCCGCCTTCGGCATCCCTATTTATAAGCGTCGGAGAATGATAAGGACACATTGGAGGGCAACACCCGATGGGTGAAAAAGAACGAAAGGGGTTTCAACTCAGCTTTAACGGATTACTCAAAGTTGATTTTCAGGGATCGCGAGTCACCTCCGAGGGTGGCCTGATTCTGGTCCGCGAGTTGGACGAACGGCTGGGGATGGGACGACTCATAGACGAGCATCTCAACGACACGCGGCAAGGCTTGAACAAACAGTTCCCGCTCGTCGATCTGCTGCGGCAATCGGTCTATAGTCGCCTGGCAGGCTACGAAGACCTTAACGATGCCGCGCGGGTCTCAGTTGATCCGACCTTTCGCTTGATCGGCTCGAAGAAAAACTGGGATCGCGGTGCGGCGCTGACCTCGACGTTACACTGGTTCGAGACGGAGCTGCTGACGCGAGAAGAGAATCTGATCGGGCTGATGGCTCTGAACCGAGAGACACTCGCACAGGCCGAGGCTCTGGACAAGTCTGATCGCGTAGTGTTGGATATGGACTCAAGCGAGAGTCCGGTGCATGGTCAGCAGGAAGGCAGCGCCTACAATGGCCACTTCGAGTCCGTGTGTTACCATCCGCTGTTTCTGTTCAATAGTCACGGGGACTGTCTGGCGGCCAAGCTGCGGCCGGGTAACGTGCATAGCGCCGAGGACTGGGACGAGCTTCTGTTGCCGGAGATCGATTTTCAACAGGAGCAAGGCAAAGAGATCGTCTTTCGAGCAGACGCCGCCTTCGCCAAGCCAGAGGTTTACGAGACCCTGGAAGAGCGCGGCGTTCAGTATGCCATACGCATCCCGTCCAACAAGAGCCTGGAGTGGGAGATTGCCGACATCCTGTTTCGTCCTCCAGGTCGGCCCAGCCGCAAGCCACTGGTGCGCTACAAGAGCTTCCGCTATCAGGCCGAAAGCTGGTCGAGGCCGCGACGGATCGTCGCCAAGGTCGAGCATCACCAGGGCGAGTTGTTCCCGCGGGTCGGGTTCATTGTCACGAACATGAGCTTGCCGAGCCGCTCGGTGGTGAGGTTCTACAACAAGCGCGGCACGGCGGAGCAATGGATCAAAGAAGGCAAGCAGGCGACGCATTGGACGCGGCTGTCCTGCCATCGCTTCCGTGCGAATGAAGTGCGCCTGCAGTTGAGCGTGCTCGCCTACAACCTAGGCAACCTATGGCGGCGACTCGGGCTACCACCCCGGATCAAGAGCTGGTCGCTCACGAGCTTGCAGCACCGGTTGATGAAGACTGGCGGAAGGCTGGTCAAGCACGCGCGGTACTACTGGTTGCTCTTGGCCGAGGGGCATCTGGACCGTCGGTTGTTTGGTGAAATGCTCAGGCGGATCTGGGCCTTGCCGCTGCCAAGCGGTTAGCCGCCCGGCTTGCAAGTCCGGAATTGGAATGCCATGGAAGGAGTGTGGCGATGTGTCTGGAAAATCGCCCACGCAGGAGTGAGAAGGTCTACTACCACGGCGACAACGGGTCATTGGGATGCGTTGACTGGATCCATGGTTGGTCTGAGGCCGGGATTTTCTTGCTCCCATGGTGGCTCGAGACTATTATGTTGGGAACCGAGATCCAAATTGGAAATTCCGGTTCATAGAGAACCACGCCGAAGGAAAAGAGGTCCGTTCGATGATCTAACGCTTTCCCGCTGGCTTGTTCGGGAGACATGTAATCGACCGTCCCGAGTAATGTTCCGGACTGTGTCAGATCCTGAGTGATCCCATCGGAGTCAGCACCAGTTGATGCCGTGATGGACTTGGCCAACCCGAAGTCGAGAATCTTGGCCTGGCCTCGGTCCGTGATGAAGAGATTGGCGGGTTTGATGTCTCGATGAACGATCCCCTTTGAATGGGCGACATCCAATGCATCCGCAATCTGAATACCCAGGTCCAGGACTTCGTCCGTCTCTAGCCCCAAAATAAGCGAGGTATGAGCTCGCTCGGAAAATCGTTTGCCTTTTCCGAATATCTCGTGGATTTCAGCTCCTTGTGCGTAACAGGGAAAGCAAAGAGAAACACAAGAGACAAACCTTCCATTGGTTGTCTGGATCACTTGATCTTGTTTGTCTCTGTTATGCCCTTCCTTTCGCCCGCCACTCTTGCTCCGCCGGGGGTACGGGCTCACCCGCCGGCGAGGCGCCTTCAAGTAAACCTGAGTTGCCTGATATAGTCGAACGTCGCCAAAAAGGTTTCGAGATGCTTGCTATAGGCCAATATCCTGTAAACGAGGCGACGACCGGTTCTTACAATCTGACAGGGTATTTGCACAAAGTTCACCAGGAAGCGTTTGAACTCCATCCTCAAGATATCACGACGTACTGTCGGCGCCTGCGTCACCAGGCCATACCAGGCCTTCAGATTCCACGCCAGCGATGCGATGACCATGTAGGCCCAGTTCGATACCAGACTGTCCGAAGGCATCCTCAAGGCGTTCACTCCACTCTTGAGCTGACCGATGACGTTTTCCTGGTTGCAGCGATCGTTGGCAAAAAGGACCACTTCTCCCATCGTCATCTCCCGATCGTTGGTGATGTAGAAGAAGTACCGGACCTCATCAAACAGCCGGTGCTCCCCCTTTTCGATCGTGAGGTTCTTCCGAACCACAACCATGCGATAGGTTTTCTTACAGTGTCCGGGACGATAGTCAAACTCGGCGACCTGCTCGCTCTGCAGGCGGATGTTCTTGAATTCTCTCTCCTTGATTACTTGTTCTTTGACGTTTTCCGGACGGCGCCGTTCTTCGCTCTTGACCTCATAACGAGGAGGCCGCTCGAGCGGTTTCCATTGTCTCTCCGGCAGGGCATCGGCCATCCCGACCAGGTTCGGCTTGGCGTCATAACCAAAGACAAAACCAACCCGCTCGTCCCAGCGATCGAAGTTTCTCGTCAGCGAGAAATCCGTGTCGCCCCGAAGCCAGACCTTCGTAAACACCGACGACACCAGATCGATTGCCCGGTCCATCCACTCGGCCGCTCCGTCGGAAGAGGGACGGTTGCCCGGCCGATTCATCAGATAGAGGACCTCATTCGTATTGGCCAAGGTCACGATCAACGGTGCGTAACCCCAGATCCCGTTGTAGGCAATGTCCATTCTTTCCTTGCATTCCCCCAAGGTTCCGGCGACGGTCCCGTCCACGTCGATGATGGCCTCCTTCCGGAAGGAAGCATCCTGCAACTTCCACACCTTGGTTCGGGTTTCATTGATGGTTTCCTGAAGTCCGAAGATCCAATCCTCATCGAAACGACGGAGGAAATCTCCAGCCGTCGTGGGATCCGGAATCCTCTCGGCTCCCAGTCCGTTCATGTAGGTCTCATCCTGGCGCAACCGCTCGATATCTTCGAGACAGGTTCCACCCGACAAGACGTTGTATGCGATGTTCAGTACATGATCGGATTCCCAGTAAGGAAAGTGGTACTTGAGCAAAACGATGTTTCTGTTGATATCTTTGTCCAATCCAAGCTTACACACGAGCTTGTGAATGGCTCCGATACCACCAGATCCGATGGCGCGCGTTCTCTCGGCGATCTCGTAGTAGGTGTTGGAGTCCTTGAACATAGGATCGGACCGGTCCTCAAACTGATTTCTTTCCAACCGGCGTGTAAGATTTTGCTTGTCTCGGAGGAGGATTCTGTGGTTTCTTTTATTCACCTGGAATGTGCTCCTTTCGGGATGTCTTGTAAATATATCAAACGCATTTTATCCCGTAACGGCGCACGTTCCAGGGCTTTTCTTCCTCCTCATGCAAAAAATCACGCTGGACTAAGGTCTAGCACATCCGTGCCCGACAGGTCGTCGAGGCCGAGCACGTCGCAGAGGTGGCGGATGAGAAGCTCGCCGGTCTTCTCGGGGCCGACCTCCCGGACGTGCTTCGAGTTGCGTTTGAACTTTTCGGGGACGTAGAGTCGTGCCATGGCGATGGGTCTATCGACGATGCTCAGAAGTCCCCGACCGCCAGCGACGCTTGCTCCGCGCGGGACAGCCGGTCAATTGTTTGTCAATTCGGGTTTTCAGGTGGTGGATGCCGATGGTCAGGGAAGCTCGCACTTCCGGCTCATCACATAGTTGATCATGAAGGCATTGACCGTGATGAATATCGGTACCACCACTGTGGGCGCCAGAGCCATCGGGTATTCAAACATGGAAACCATGTCCGGCGTCGAATGGATAATGTGCCAGGGTCCCGGTATACCAAGGTTCATCAGCACTACGCCGCCGGGCACGATGATCACGAAACCGTAGACGTTGAGCGCGAGGACCCATTTCAGGTCCAGCGATTTCCGATAGAGCAGATATCCCGCCAACAGCGACAGCGCTCCGAAAACAAAATCGGGAATCCCAAGATAAAAGGCAATCTCAGGCGAGAATTCTCCCTGGACGCCCTTGATAATCCCGCCGATCGCCAATGCCCGAATGCCTTCGAACAGCATGATCTTATGCACTCCGACGGCGTCCACCACACTATTGATGGAATCCCTGAAGTCGGCCCCAGGGAACCATAAGGACAAGCACAGGCACCATCGTGACCCAAAGACCGGGAAGTTTCTCCAAAACCGCGGGCTGTGTATAGACCCCCTCGAGGGCAAGAAAGGCGCTGATTGGCGCCCACAAAATCAGCAAGGCGATCACGATATAGGCCGGCTGCGCCCGGTCGGGGGACAGTCTACCTGTGCGCTGTGCGCTACGCACCGCAAGGACCATGAGAACGACCTGCGTCACGAACAAATAAGGAAGGGTCGAGTTCCCCATAAAACCCCCTAACCGATCGATTTATCCGTCTCTTCCCGCTTGCCCCTATAAAACTAAAATCGGCTTCTCAAGTCAATCCCGACCGGAGCCTTCAGGTCTACCCCATTCGTCGTTAGATAGGAACCGAAGCAATGCCTCGAGTGCCGCGTCTGCGTATGCTCAAAGAGTGATAGTCCTATTTTTTTCTAGTGTCGTCGCAGAGTATAATCACATCACCATTTCTATAACCTGGTCACACGCTTCTTAAGTTGACGCCAGTTGAGACGTTGGGTAGCGCTTGGATTTCCCTCGCGACAGCGGCGGAACAAGACCATCCGTAGAACAAATCAGACGGGATGCCCTCAGGAGCGAGAGGGCGATCCGAGAAAGGAAATAAAATGGCCTTTGCCCAAGGTGCTCGCACCGTTTTGTTGATCGTCGACATGGATAATGACAACAGCACGGGAATGTACAGTGTCTACAACCCGGAGGAATACGTAGCGAATGCGGTTCGTGTACGAGAAGCCTGTTATAAAGCCGGCATTCCAGTGATACAGCTCAAGCAAACGTACGAGCGTGAATGTCGAGGGTACGATGCCCCGCTCAACGAAGTCCGATTGGAAGACGGGGTTACGCCAGGCGCATCATTCGAAGGAACACACGGTTGGGAGATTGTCTCGGCGCTGGCTCCCGGCGAGCGCGATATCGTCATAAGGAAGCACCGCTGGGACGGTTTCTTCGGGACAAAGTTGCTGGCTGTTCTCAATTCCCTGCACGCCGAGCAACTCGTTTGGATAGGCGGATTTACTGATGCCTGCCTGCTGACCAGTGTCTTTAGTGGATACTGCTACGATTATCCCACGGCGTTGATTGCCGATGCGGCTTCTTGTGCGACAGAGCCCTCGCACAAGATGGCGGTATTGCAGATGGCAAACTGGGTCTATGATTGCACCATCTTCACGACCGATAATTTCGCCCGATGGGTTGAGGGAAATGATGCGCCCTTTTGGTACTCGGGCACTTATAACGCAATTCCCGTTCGTGCCTGGGAGGATGCGGATGGACTTTATGCGCAAATCTTGGCGGGGAACAGCGCGTCAAAGTCCGCTCCAGCCTGAGACCAATTTCTAATGCATCACTGCATGCGCTACCTCCCGAGTATCTGTCTAGCTCTTCTGATGTGTGACTCTTTGGCGTATCCCCGGGGCGATGCCCTGGCTCCCGCGTCGACGATACCAACGTGGGACGAAGCGAGCCGTCCGCAGATTCTGATGGCGCAAACCGGGCACGCGAAATGGGTCACGGCGATGGCCTTTTCTCCTGATGACCGCTACTTGGCGACCGGAAGCCTGGACGGAACAGCTTTGTTGTGGCTGAAAGAAACCGCACAGGTACTCAGAGCGTTTCAGATCGGGCGGGAAGTGATCGCGGTAGATGCTTCTCTGGTCACTCGAGGATATGTCCCTGGTTCGAACCTTCAGAACACGATCCAAGGGGGCCTTGGTATCGGTGGTGTTCTCCGCTGACGGACGCCACGTGGTTGCGGGATTGATGGATCTGGGCATTCGAGCACAGTTATTCTCCGTGGAGACCGGCAAGCAGGCCGCCTATTTGCTCCGCGCAAAGCTTCGCGCAATCCGACGATGACCAAGGCGGTATTCTCGCCGGATGGGCGGCATCTCCTCGCCAGTGGACTGAGCTGTCCGCCCCTGGCAATACCAAGAACAACCCGTCTTGCCATCCAGTTTTCAAGACAAGGCTCGCTTCATTGACCATCTCGGTCTTGCGAAGCGGGTCAATCAGCGGCTGAGGGATGTATCGGATCCTGCGGCGCGTCACAATCTCATGTTCATCGACGCAAACGAGTTTCCCGGTGCTCTGCGAGTTGTTGGCCGCTATACGGTCACACAATCGAGCGTTACGGTCACCGTGTTTGTCTTTGATGGTGAAAGGGAAACTGGACAGGCGGAGGTTGTTGGTGACACGCACGAGCTGGATTTGCTGGCCGCAAAAATCGTCGACCAGATCCAGCAGATCGTGAAGTGACTTTCGTCCGTCAGCGCGCGGTTCCCCCCCTGCCCGACTACGCTCGGTCCCCGGGAAATTCTCCAGGCACTTCCTTTTCGCCTCTACGGCAAAGAGCCCGTCCAACACAGTGTAGCCACCGGCTTGGATAATCGGGGGGACCGGTTTCCACCTCTCGAAAGAACAATTCCTATATACAAGTCCTCTGCACAATGTTTAACTGTCCGCACGCCACGATTGTCACGCTGGTGACAGTGCTCGTGACGTGACGCGGTGTTGGTGACACCCTTCGAAGAGAATTGACCGCAGGCAGCAGGAGGGATGCATGGGGAGTGGCCTGAGCCCCGACCGGGCGGAGATCCGGGATCTACGTATTCTACAGAAGCTGACAGTTCTGTAGCAGGCCGGGCGCCCCTATACCCAAGGCGCTCTTTCTGATTTGAAAGGAAAAGCGCCATGACGGTTCATCTGATCAATCCGAGCCACAAATCTTTCGGAACAGCGATCATTACACCGCGCTGGCTCTATGTTCTCGCCGCTGCCACGCCGCGTAGCTTTGGCGATCCGCTCATCACGGACGAAAGCCTGGAACCCTTCGATCTCTCCACTGTCAAGTCCGGCGATGTGGTGGGCATCGGTATCCACACGTCGAACGCCCTGCGCGGGTACGAAGTGGGCGGCTTGGCGCGCGCGCGGGGAGCGCATGTCGTCTTTGGCGGTATCCACGCAACCCTCTACCCGGAGGAAGCCCACGAGCGCGGTGGGGCGCACGCGGTTGTCAGGGGTGATGGCGACATTGCCTGGGCTCAAGTGCTGGCTGACTGCACCGCGGGAAAGCCCAATCGCGTGTATGAAGCGGGGCGCATCGCGGCGGACGAATTTGTCTCGGCTCGCTGGGACCTGATGCCACGCCAGGGCTACATGTGGGCCTCGGTCCAAACAGTACGCGGTTGCCCGAAGCACTGTTCCTTCTGTTCGGTGTGGCGTACCGATGGACAGAAGCCGCGCCAGCGGCCCTCCGATGCCGTGATCGACGAGATCGTGCAGCTGCGCCGGCTGGGTTTCCGTTTCATCGCGCTGGCCGACGACAATTTTTATCCCGTGACGCTCGACGATCTGGCACAGGCAGAACGCCGGGGGAACACGGAGAGACTGAACGAGCTGAAAGCAATTCGCGAGGAGCGCTTCACCCTGATGGCCCGGATGGCGCAGTTGCCGGATGATTTGGTGTTCTACACGCAAATCACAATGGAGGCGGCGGAGGATTCGGAGTTTCTGGACGCGATGCGCAAGGCTCGTATCCGGGGCGCGCTGGTCGGAGTTGAAGCCGTCACACCCGAGGGACTCAAGGATATCTACAAAGGCTTCAACGTGGCCGGAGAGGACCTGGTGGCCCGGTTGCAACTGTTCCGCCAGGGCGGCGTTCATGTACTGGGCTCATTCATCTTTGGCTTGCCCAGTGACACGCCAAACACGTTCGAGGCGACGGCGTCGCTGGCCCAGCGAGCCGAGGTCACCTTTGCCCAGTTTGTCATGCTTACCCCCCTCCCCGGAACTGTCGACTTCGAACGCTGGGAAAAGGAAGCGAAGAGCAATGGACACTCCGCCGAGGGCGTTCCCGGTACCCGCTACTGGCTGCTCAACCCGACCGAAGGGAAAACAAAGGTCCATGTACCTCATCCGACCATGTCGGAAGAAGAGATTTCCCGTGGCACGCAACAGGCCTGGAACCGATTCTACCGTCTCCCCGCGATCTGGCAGCGTGCCAGGTGCATGAAGTCTCTTCGGCACCGACTGGCATTCGTTCTGGCTTCGAAGCTCTATCGGCAGATGTATGCGGAGACGGGAATCACAACCGACAGCGCCAGAATATCTCGAGCCACGCGAGCAGCGCGCTGGATGGGAAAGCCTTGCCGGAGGTTGTTTGCTGCCAAGCCAATGCCGGAGCTGCAGGCCCCGCCTGTGGAACTCACATTTCTCGAAGAGCCTTTACAGGATCTAGACGGGTAGCTTTCGTAGCGGGAATAATTGCCGCAACCGTCGCGTCGTGACTGGATGGACTCCAGCTGAACTTGTGCCTGCGTCATCGTGAAGCCCGTTCCAAGACAGCCTACCAAACTCAACCGCTGAAACACCTGCACACCTCGAGTAGAGCGGGATGATTGGTGGCCCGTAGCAATTCTTGGGAGTTTCTGATCAGGGCCGGGGAGCGAACCAGATGTGACAGCCGACCACTTGAGCGGTCGGATTCTCGATCGCTCGTCCTGCGAGGATGGCATCCAGCACGTCCCGTAGCTCGTGCCGGGTGGCTCGGCGGCGCTTTTTTCCAAAGGCTTCGTAAGTGTTGTCGATGCGGCCCCGATAGAGAATCTCACCTGTGGTTCCGACGACAACGGCCTCCGGGGTAAACCGCGCTCCCACGCGACGCGCCAGGCCCTGATCCTGGTCGAGCACAACCGGGGCCGCAATCCGGTACTTCCCCGCATGCTCCGTGGCCGCGGCCTCGGTGAGCTCGGGATCCGAATGAACCAGGAACCATGGGAACCCCCGGTCCATGTACTCGGTCGCCAGTCGAGTCAGGGCTGGCTGATAGGAGTTCGCAATCGGGCAGTCGGTTCCGATAAATACCAGTACGAGCGCTTTGGTCTGGCCGGATTCAAAGGGATTGTGTCGCTTCCCGTTGAGGTCGGTCAGAGCCCAATCCGAGGCGGCTCCAAACCCGGGCGAAAGCAACAAGACTAACAGTATCGGGATGGTGGTTCTCCTGGACATGGCTCCAAGTATCCTTGGTCTGACTACGGGCTCTGATTCGGGGCATGACGTGGAAGCAGCATTGATTCGCACGTCCCGGAGACATCGAGGGGCTGTTGCCTATTGCCGTGATCCAGGTGCCTGTAGACCCTTTCCGATCTCATCCCGATCGAGCGCACCATCTTGGTTGGCGTCGATCGCGTCAAACCGGTCGCGATAGGCTTCGGGAACCTCGTCCTTCTGCAAGATTCCGTCTCCATTCCGGTCGAGTTGCTGCAGGGCCGACTCTCCCAATCCTCCGGCACGCCGGCGGCCGAAACGGTTGAGCAGCCCACGACGGCTCTTGGCGCGAACTGCTCCCTGGAGTTGCTGGTATTCCTTCGCCTCGGACGGCACGACCAGCAGAGTCATGCTCCCCATCTCGTCGGTTGATTGCCGTCCCCATCGGATACGCTGTGGCGGGTCGTGAGGATTCTCAGGGTTTTCAGCGGAGTTGTCGTAGACAAGGCTCGCGTTCAGCTCGGTTCCGGTAGGCAGCCGCAACGGCTCACGAAAGGTGTAGCGATCCTGCCAATCGAGATCCCAGTCATCGATATGAAGCAGATCCTGGACGCTGCCGTCGGGAAGCGTGGCGGTCATCTTCATGTCGCGGCAAATATAGTGTGCGTGCCCGCCGATTCCAACCGCCTCCACGTCGACCGGAATCGTGAACGAATCGGCGACCCGGTAGTCGCTTTCCCCGGCAGGGATGTCGAGCCCGGCGAAAGCTCCGAACAGCGGAGGAAGCTGGATAGCCGCCATTTGCCGGGTTGGTGGTTCGTCGGCGAAGTAAAGAGCCAAAGTTGCCTTCTCGACCTCCGGCTTGCCAGAGGGATGAAAGTGCGTCTGCATGATGACGTCCGAACCCTTGGGAAGCAAACGGGCCAGATCCCCCGGCAGAGGCGCCAGTGTAGTTCCAGGCACATAACCTCCAAGACCTGAAACTCCACCGCGCTGACCGCGCCGGCTTCCTCTGCTCTGTGGACCGCCGCCTCGGAGAAACCCCATCCCTTCGACTCCGGCCTTCCCGTCGCTGCCGTCCAAACGCCGGGCGTTGCCGGTGGAATCGATGAAAAAGAGCGCGTGGTGCATAGCCGATCTCGCGCCGGGGCGAAGTTCGATCGCCCTGACCCAACTGTCTTCCGGCAAGTCGACCTCGAACACGAACGAGCGGTACAGGTCCGGGCCGTCGGCTGGGACTGGAAACTCCCCATTCATCTCCACAACCAGATCAGGCTGTCCCAGCATCCAACCTGTCGGGAAACTGGGTGGCTCCCGCATCGCAGCAGGGTCGCCCTCCGGACAGCCACCCTCGACCCAGTCGTTGATCGTCTGGATCTGGCTCTCGGTCAGACGGCGCTCGTTGATGAACTGCCCGTGGTTCCCGACGGGCTTCCAGGGCGGCATGTAACCAGCATTGACCACAGCCTGGATGGTCCCCGCCCGTTTCCGGACGTCCTGGTAGCTAATCAGAGAAAAGGGACCGACCTGATCCGGTCGATGACAGCTCATGCACTGACCATGAATCAGCGGCGCGATGTGCTCCGCAAAGGTGACGTTGGGTGCGCCGGCGTTGGACTCCGACGCCTGGACGCCGGGCGCCAGGACCAGGGTCGCGGCAAGCAAGATCATCATTGATGCTGGTTTCATATGAGCCCTCCAGCAATCATTATGCCACGCCGAAAGAGCATGAGGAATATACAACTGCGACACGACCGAAGAAATTGGAATGTCACACCTGCATTGCTTCCGGCCGAGCGTGCCGGGGCTGATAAACGCCGAGCTTGCCTCCGCCTGGCAGCCTCAGCCGCGTGAGCAAGCCCCAACCCAGGTTCTCCACCGGGTCGCAGCCGATGCCGCGCTTCTTTAGCTTCTCGATGAGCGACTCCACATCGTCGCACATCAGATAGAACTCGTGAACGTCATTTTTTTCAGACGGATGCACCGCCACTTCCGCCGGAGGCAATCCGAAGATCAGCCATCCATCCCCCGCATCGACATTGGGCAGCTCGAGCACGTCGCGCAGAAAAGCGCGATCGGACGCCGGATTCGTGCTGTAGATGATCGAATGTGCACCGGTGATCATAGGAACCTCCATTGCCGCATGGCATTTCATTGACAGAGATACAGCCTCGTGGCCCACGAGCACGATTTCTCCCCGCCAGGGTCCAATTTGACTTATCATAGGCGAAACTACCTTCTCCACGATAGTTGTGGGGCTCAGAAATACTCTCTGGAGGTAAACCATGGCCAAGATACTTCGGTTTTCAGCCGTCTTGGTGCTTTTGGGTCTGGCGAACCCCCACTCGTTAGTCAGCCAGCGCGGCCCGCTCCGGCCCGGCGCTCTCCTGTTGATCCAGAGCGGAACGATCGGAATCGACGGTCGTTTGGTTTATCAGCTCACCCGAGTGGGAACAGAAAGCCCGGCGCAAAAGGCAGGTCTGGAGAAAAACGATATCGTTCTGTTCGTTGACAAGAGACGGACGAGTGAATATGTAATCCGTGACACTATCAAGAGTTCCATCGATCGGCCGGGCCGATCCTTCGAAATCACCTACGCGCGACTCAACTCAGGGACCCAGGAATGGGAGATTTCTACCGTGAGCGTCACGTCGGAGTGAGCAGATTCGGTTGGGCGGGCCGCTGGCCGGCCATTCCAAGCTGCGTCGGCGCCGTATCGGGGAAACCCGGATTTTCGCTTTCGAAAAACCTTAGGAGGAGTTGGCAAAAAACAGCCCCCATTGGAAAGTTCGAGCTGTTTCGCCTCGCGTGCTAGCCGTTTCTTTTGCTACCGGGAATGCCCTTCGCCAGCCTTCGTCTTTGCCCAATTCTCTTCCGAATAACTTTCCGCATCGAAAGCGACGTGAGTCGGACCCAGTTTTCTTGGACACAGAATAAGAGATAATGAGATGTCCAAGGAGGTGGAAATGGTTCGAACGAAGAGGGTGAAGTGGAAGGCGACGGCAGGAACGGAGGGAGCCCGTAGGGCGACTGGAGTTCGGGCCGTCGGCGCCGCGCCCGGGGCGAGGCCTCTGGAGCCGGGGCAGCGTTGGAGCGGAGGACGAAAGCGGGACGTGGTGCTGCGACTGCTGCGGGGCGAATCTCTGGATGCGCTGTCGCGTGAGGTGGGCGTGGAAATCTACCGGCTGGAGGAGTGGCGGGAGCGGGCCTTGGCCGGGCTCGAGCTCGGCTTGAAGAATCACCAGGGCGAGCCGTTGGCGGAGGCGCTCGACGCTGCGAAGCGTCACATCGGGGAGCTGTCCATGGAAATCGAGCTGCTGCGCAATCGCGCCCGGGCGGCGGAGAAGCGCCTCCCTTTGGCGATGAGGAGGTCGCGACGATGAGCGAGACGATCTCCGAAGCCACGGGTCAACGTTACGGGATCCAGCGCGTGTGTCAGGCCTGGGAGCGCTCGCGCTCGGCGCTCTACGCCCGGCGGACAAGCGAGCAGAAGCGGCAGGAGGGCGAGGAACCCACTCGGCGGGGTCCCCAGCCCAAGGTGTCGGACGAGAAGCTTTTGGAGGCGATCCAGGCCGATCTGGAGCGCTCACCGTTCCAGGGCGAGGGTCATCGTAAGGTCCACGCGCGGCTTCGGATCTTGGACGGGATCCGGGTTGCGCGCAAGCGGGTGCTGCGGGTCATGCGAGAGCATGAGTTGCTCTCACCACACCGCGGACGCCAGGGTGGAACGAAGGCACACGATGGGAAGATCGTCACCCTGGCGCCGAACGTGATGTGGGGGACCGACGGAGTGCGGGTGTTCACGCTCGATGACGGGTGGGTCTGGATTTTCGCGGCGGTGGAGCACTGGAACGCGGAGTGTGTGGGGTGGCACGTGTGCAAGGTCGGTAGCCGCTTCGCGGCGTTGGAGCCGATCTCGCAGGGTCTGCTGCGCCTCTATGGTTCCATTGACTCCGACGTTGCCCGGGGGCTGGCGCTCCGGATGGACCACGGCTCCCAGTACCTGTCGGATCACTTCCTCAACCAGATCCGGTGCTGGGGCATCCGTCCCAGCTTCGGTTTTGTCGAGGAACCGGAAACGAACGGAGTTGCGGAGCGGTGGAATCGCACGCTCAAGGACCAAGCGATCCACGGGAGAATCTTCCAGAACCTCCAGAAGGTGCGTGCCGCCGTGGCCGAGTTCGTGGAGTTGTACAACAAGACCTGGCGTCTCGAGAAGATCGATTATCAAACACCGATCGAGGCACGCGAGGCGCACAAGCTACGCCAGGCGGCGTAGCTCAAACTTGTGTCCAAGGAACCGGGTGCGCTACACATCGAAAGCGACGGACGTCACTCGGGACAAAAACCTTGCTCTTTCGGCGTCAGCCCGCCGCTCTTGATCGCAAAAGACACATAGCTTCGGCGCTCCGGACACCTCGTTATCACAAAGCAAACAGACGTGTTTTGCTGTATCTTGCATGAGAGACCTTTGCTCTCGAAGTTGTGGGGGTATTTGCTTTCTTATACAGTCGGAGCGGGGAAAAGTAAATCGGGGATAACCTGTCGGGAAAACCCTGATAGCGCTACGAATCTTTCGGAGCTCGCCAGAACCACAATGACGCTGCCTAAACCCGTGATCGGTGTCTTTTTTCTCCTTTTGTCCTGTGTGCCGGGCTTTTACCTGGGTGGCTGGATTGGAGCATGGTTCCTGCAACCCGCCCACCCGACGGGCTTCGACGAAGTGACCGCTGTCATTGGCGGTGTATTCATCGGGATCGCCATTGCCCTGGGGTTGGGCTTGCTACTGTACTTCAAGTTGAACCAGCAACAACTTCGCAAAGCGACTTGGCTCGTCCTGGCTTGCGCAGTTGTGATCGGAATGGTTGTTGCGATCGGTGCCGCCAGCCGCCCCAGCGGCAAGGACCATCCGCCGCCGAGACTCGTAGCCCCGAAAACTCCGAACTTGTAGTTCAGACTCATTCAGGAGCAAGAAGTCATGATTTCAAGTCCGCGTCGTTTGGGTGCGATGACCCTTTGTTGCCTGTTGCTGCCAGGTCTACTGTTCGCGGCCGATCCGGCGGATTTGATACTCCACAACGGGAAAGTCGTCACGGTCTCCGCAGATTTTGAGGTGGCCGAGGCGATTGCCGTGCGCAACGGCCGCATCCTGCGGGTCGGCAGCAATAGCTCGATCCTCGAAACGAAAGGAGCCGGCACCCAAACGATCGACCTCGAAGGCAAGATGGTTCTGCCCGGGTTGATCGACTCGCATACGCATCCATCGATGGCCAGCATGTTCGAGTCTGATCACGCGGTCCCCGCCATGGAGTCGGTTTCCGACGTGCTGGATTACATCCGCTCACGCTCGGAGGTGGTGCCCAAAGGAGATTGGATCTGGGTCAGCCAGGTCTTTATCACCCGGCTGATCGAGCCACGGTATCCAACCAGACAGGAATTGGACGAAGCCGCCCCGAAGCATGCGGTCGTGTTTCAAACGGGTCCCGACGCCTCGGTAAGTAGCTTGGCGCTGCAGTTGAGCGGAATCGATCGCGACTTCCAGGTCGTCGGGTCGGGGCAGATTGAAAAAGATCCCCGCACGGGCGAACCGACAGGAATTCTCCGGGGAGGGACGAGCCGCTACTTGAAGAGGCCGCCGGAAAAGCAGCCTGGCGCAGCACAGAGGCGCCGGCGAATGCTGGCATTGCTCGACGACTACAACTCGGTCGGTTTGACCTGTATCGCGGACCGACTCGCGGACCCGTCCGCGATCGATCTCTATCGGCAGTTGCACGCCCGTGGTGAGCTGAGTGTTCGGGTCGCAGCCTCGCACGGCATTGCCTATTCGAACGACGTTCCGGAGACCCAGGAACGGATTCGCAGGGTCGCGCGGCATCCGCTCCGGCAGGGCGACGCCATGCTTCGCGTCGTGGGCATCAAGATGTTTCAAGATGGAGGGATGTTGACGGGCAGCGCCTACATGCGTGAGCCGTGGGGGGTCAGCAAGATTTATTCGATCACGGACCCAGACTACCGGGGTGTCTTGTTTATCCCCAAGGAGGATCTGCTGCCCATCGTGCGAACCACCGTGGAGAGCGGGCTACAGTACACGGCACATTCCGTGGGGGACGCGGCGGTTGACAATCTGATCGACGTCTACGAAGAGATCGGCAAGACGCTGCCGGTCCGAGACACGCGCCCGTGCATCACGCATTGCAATTTCATGAGCCGCGAAGCGGTCCGTAGAATGGCTCGGCTTGGAGTCGTCGCCGACATGCAGCCCGCATGGCTCTACCTGGACACACGCACACTGACGAATCAGTTCGGTTACGAGCGGTTGCGGTACTTTCAGCCGCTAAAGAGTATCTTCGAGTCCGGTGGCATCGTGGGCGGCGGATCCGACCACATGCAAAAGATCGGTTCGCTGCGCTCGACCAATCCCTACAACCCGTTTCTCGGCATGTGGATCACGATTACGCGTCGCGCCAAGTGGTACGAGGGACAGCTACACCCGGAAGAGCAGCTCTCACGCGAGCAAGCGATTCGCCTCTACACCGTCAACAATGCCTATCTGGTATTTCTCGACTCCCAGATCGGCTCGTTGGAGGTGGGGAAGCTGGCGGACCTGATCGTGATCGACCGGGATCTCCTCAACTGCCCGGTCAACGAAATCAAAGACACCCAGGTGCTACAAACCTACCTCGAAGGCAAACGCGTCTATCCAAAAAAATAGGGACGTTCCCCACGTTTACCGGGTTTTCTCGCGCGGAGAACCTTCAAAACCTGGTAAACGTGGGGGACGTCCCTATTTTTCTCGTGAGATTCTTTAAAGGTATCCTTGACTGATCGATCTAGGTTCTATAGAGTGAGGGTCATGACACCAGGACCGGAAAAACAATTCGATCGGGAGCAGGCGCTGGAGAAGGCGATGGAGGTGTTTTGGGCGCAGGGCTATGAGGCCACCGGAGTGACCGACCTACTCGAGCAGCTCGGTATTGCCCGTCAAAGCATGTACAGCACGTTCGGCAACAAGCGCAGCTTGTTTCTGCAAGCGCTGCGGCGCTACCTCGAGAAGTTCGGTGGTGCCATCATCGCTGAGCTGCAGTCTCCTGGTCCGCCCTCGGAGAACATTCGCAAGGCACTCGAAATCTGGCAGGAACTTGCTCAGGAACGGAGCAGCTGCGGGTGCCTAGCGGGCAACACGGCGGCGGAGCTCGGACCTCATGACCCGGAGGTCGCGGAAGTATTGCACTCAGCCTACCAGCGCGTGGTAGAAGCGTTCGCCGATGCCCTTGGCCGTGCGCAACGGGAGGGCACGGTTGCCCCCGGTCTAGACGCGGATAGTGTCGCCGGCCTCATTGTCGCAGCCGCTCAGGGTGCCGCTCTCCTTAATAAGGTGTACGGCGGGCCCGATCTGGGAGACAGCGTCCTGAATGCAATCTCGAGCATATTGGAGCAGAAGTGATCGTCTTTTCGCTTATCTTAGACCGCTCGATCTATATTAGCCAGAGGGAGAAACCGAGACCATGAGGCCTGAGGGAAAACTCTTCAACGACCGTCTGGCCCTAGCGCTCGCCGATTTCGTCATGCGGCATGCCTGGCTCGTTATCATCTCGTCGCTGATACTAGTTGTTGCTGTTGGCGCCGGCGCTCGATTCCTGGAGTTTTCCAACAACTATCGCGTCTTCTTCAGCAAGGACAATCCGGAGCTCTTGGCATTCGACGAATTCCAGGACACCTACACCAAGAACGACAATATCCTCTTCGTACTCCAGCCGGTCGAGGGCGACGTTTTTACATCCGAGATCACGAGCACCGTTGAATGGCTCACGGCCAAAGCCTGGAAAATCCCCTATGCCATCCGCGTCGACTCAGTAACCAACTTTCAGCACTCCTGGGCGGACGGCGACGAGATCACCGTGGAGGATCTGGTACGTGGAGGGGTCCGTATGGACCGAGGCGAGCTAGAGAGGCGGCGCGACATTGCGCTGGCCGAACCTCTGCTGCGCGATAACCTCCTCTCGCCCGACGCGCGCACCACCGGCGTCAACGTCACCCTGCAGTTCCCGGGGGAAAGCCTGACCGAAGTGCCGGAAGCGGTAAGCCATGCGCGAGAGCTGGCTCAGCAAATCCGGAAGCGACACTCCGAAATGACGGTGGCACTCTCCGGTGTGTCCATGCTCAACAGCGCCTTTTCAGAGGCCGGACAAACCGACGCCTTGACTCTCCTTCCCGGCATGTTCGCGATGCTGGTGATCTTGATGTTTCTCGTGTTGCGCAATTTCGCGAGCACCGTAGGCACCGTGATGGTCGTTGTTTTTTCTGCTCTCACCGCTCTTGGGCTGACTGGGTACGCGGGGGTCCAGCTCGATCCGATCGCCCTCACGGCACCAATTATCATTATGACGCTGGGAATTGCCGACAGCGTCCATCTTTGGGTCACAGTGCGGAAGCAGATGCGCGACGGCGTCGAGCGGCGAGCGGCCATCGGAGAGAGTTTGCGGGTCAACCTGCTCCCGATCGCTGTAACCAGCCTGACCACATTCATCGGATTCCTGAGCCTGAACTTCTCCGACGCTCCACCATTCCACTACCTGGGCAACATCACGGCGATGGGGATCGTCGCGGCGTTTTTCTATTCCATCACGTTCCTCCCAGCGTTCCTCAGCGTGATGCCGTTGAAGATCAAACGTATATCCCTTACCAAAAAAAGCGAGAGCAGTCGGCTCGGTCTTCTCGCAGAGTGGGTAACGGGACACCACCGCGCGGTGCTGACCGTCATGGGAACCGTGACGATCGTTCTCATGGCGCTGGTGCCGATGACTGATCTCAACGATGAGTTCGTCAAGTACTTCGACTACCGGATCCCGTTTCGGGCTGAGGCGGAATGGAGCACCGAGAATCTCAGCGGCATGTACCGTCTCGAGTACTCTGTCGAAGCCGACGGGCCAGAAGGCATCAACGACCCGGCGTACCTGCAGCAAATCGAGGCGTTCACGGCCTGGCTCCGCTCGCAGTCCGAGGTAATGCACGTCTATAGCTACACCGATATCATCAAGCGCCTCAACAAGAACATGCACGGGGATGATCGAGCCTGGTACCGCCTACCCAGAGAGCGCGGCCTCGCCGCTCAGTATCTGCTGCTCTACGAACTGTCGCTGCCGTACGGGCTCGACCTGAACGACCGCATCAGCATCGACAAGTCCGCAACCCGGATTACAGCCACCGTGAAGGACCTATCCGCCGTGCAGATCCGAGACTTTTTGCAGCGGGCAGCGCTTTGGCTCCGGGCTGAAACACCGGAGCACATGTGGGCAGAACCCACGGGGGCCACCGTCATGTTCTCCTACATCTCTCAGCGCAATATCGAGAGCATGCTGCGTGGGAACGCCATGGCCCTGATTCTGATTGCAGCAGTGCTGATGCTGTCGCTGCGAAGCTTCGGCATTGGCGCTCTGAGCCTCATTCCCAATACGGTACCCATTCTGATGACCTTCGGCGTTTGGGCGGCCCTGGTCGGGCAAGTCGGTATGGCCGCGGCCACCGTGTCGGCGACGTCCCTGGGTATCATCGTCGACGACACGGTTCATTTCCTTAGCAAGTACCTGCGGGCACGGCGGGAGAAGGGATACGACCGACCCTTGGCTATCCGGTACGCCTTCGAGACGGTGGGCGTCGCCATCATCAGCACCACACTGATCCTCAGCTTCGGCTTTGCCGTCCTGGCCCTCTCCTCGTTTCAGATCAACGCTCAGATGGGCTTGCTGACCACCCTCGCCATTGTTCTGGCCCTGGTTACAGATCTTTTCCTACTTCCAGCCTTGATCATGGTGGGCTATCGTTCCACCAGGAAGGAGACACCAGCCATGAGGAACAAAGCTCAACTGGGACTCGGCAAAGTCACGTTGTTGGCACTCTTGATCGTGCCATTGGCCGCTGGTTCTGGTATCGAAGCCTATGCGGCCACGAGAGCGGTTGAAAACAAAACCAGCGACAACTCCCATGATGCGGCATCCCTGGAGAAGCTGCCTCCGAAGGAGCGAGGATGGGCCATCGCCGCCCGCTCCGACCGCAGCGACCGAGGCTTTTCAGACAGCACGGTGGAACTTCAGATGATCCTCCGCAACGCCGCCGGCCGGGAAAGCACTCGAGCTCTCTCTCTGCGCACGCTGGAAATCCCGGATGAGAGTCGCGGAGACAAGAGTCTCATCATCTTCGACAGCCCAGCCGACATCGACGGCACCGCGCTGCTGTCGCATGCAAAGATTCTGGACCCGGACGACCAGTGGCTCTACCTGCCAGCGTTGAAGCGTGTGAAGCGGATCTCGTCGGTCAACAAGTCCGGGCCCTTTGTCGGCAGCGAGTTTGCCTTCGAGGACTTTACTGCGCTGGAGCTCGAAAAGTACGACTACCGGTACTTGCGCTCCGAGGCGTGCGGGGATCTAGTCCTTAGTCCAGCGTGATTTTTTGCATGAGGAGGAAGAAAAGCCCTGGAACGTGCGCCGTTACGGGATAAAATGCGTTTGATATATTTACAAGACATCCCGAAAGGAGCACATTCCAGGTGAATAAAAGAAACCACAGAATCCTCCTCCGAGACAAGCAAAATCTTACACGCCGGTTGGAAAGAAATCAGTTTGAGGACCGGTCCGATCCTATGTTCAAGGACTCCAACACCTACTACGAGATCGCCGAGAGAACGCGCGCCATCGGATCTGGTGGTATCGGAGCCATTCACAAGCTCGTGTGTAAGCTTGGATTGGACAAAGATATCAACAGAAACATCGTTTTGCTCAAGTACCACTTTCCTTACTGGGAATCCGATCATGTACTGAACATCGCATACAACGTCTTGTCGGGTGGAACCTGTCTCGAAGATATCGAGCGGTTGCGCCAGGATGAGACCTACATGAACGGACTGGGAGCCGAGAGGATTCCGGATCCCACGACGGCTGGAGATTTCCTCCGTCGTTTCGATGAGGATTGGATCTTCGGACTTCAGGAAACCATCAATGAAACCCGAACCAAGGTGTGGAAGTTGCAGGATGCTTCCTTCCGGAAGGAGGCCATCATCGACGTGGACGGGACCGTCGCCGGAACCTTGGGGGAATGCAAGGAAGGAATGGACATTGCCTACAACGGGATCTGGGGTTACGCACCGTTGATCGTGACCTTGGCCAATACGAATGAGGTCCTCTATCTGATGAATCGGCCGGGCAACCGTCCCTCTTCCGACGGAGCGGCCGAGTGGATGGACCGGGCAATCGATCTGGTGTCGTCGGTGTTTACGAAGGTCTGGCTTCGGGGCGACACGGATTTCTCGCTGACGAGAAACTTCGATCGCTGGGACGAGCGGGTTGGTTTTGTCTTTGGTTATGACGCCAAGCCGAACCTGGTCGGGATGGCCGATGCCCTGCCGGAGAGACAATGGAAACCGCTCGAGCGGCCTCCTCGTTATGAGGTCAAGAGCGAAGAACGGCGCCGTCCGGAAAACGTCAAAGAACAAGTAATCAAGGAGAGAGAATTCAAGAACATCCGCCTGCAGAGCGAGCAGGTCGCCGAGTTTGACTATCGTCCCGGACACTGTAAGAAAACCTATCGCATGGTTGTGGTTCGGAAGAACCTCACGATCGAAAAGGGGGAGCACCGGCTGTTTGATGAGGTCCGGTACTTCTTCTACATCACCAACGATCGGGAGATGACGATGGGAGAAGTGGTCCTTTTTGCCAACGATCGCTGCAACCAGGAAAACGTCATCGGTCAGCTCAAGAGTGGAGTGAACGCCTTGAGGATGCCTTCGGACAGTCTGGTATCGAACTGGGCCTACATGGTCATCGCATCGCTGGCGTGGAATCTGAAGGCCTGGTATGGCCTGGTGACGCAGGCGCCGACAGTACGTCGTGATATCTTGAGGATGGAGTTCAAACGCTTCCTGGTGAACTTTGTGCAAATACCCTGTCAGATTGTAAGAACCGGTCGTCGCCTCGTTTACAGGATATTGGCCTATAGCAAGCATCTCGAAACCTTTTTGGCGACGTTCGACTATATCAGGCAACTCAGGTTTACTTGAAGGCGCCTCGCCGGCGGGTGAGCCCGTACCCCCGGCGGAGCAAGAGTGGCGGGCGAAAGGAAGGGCATAACAGAGACAAACAAGATCAAGTGATCCAGACAACCAATGGAAGGTTTGTCTCTTGTGTTTCTCTTTGCTTTCCCTGTTACGCACAAGGAGCTGAAATCCACGAGATATTCGGAAAAGGCAAACGATTTTCCGAGCGAGCTCATACCTCGCTTATTTTGGGGCTAGTATGCGATGTCGTCGAGCTCATTCCCCGCTACGAGCACTCGGGTTACACGAAGCAGCTTTCCTGGGTGGATCAGCAGGTCTTTCAGGTCCGGAAGGTCGAGTTCTACGACCGCCGAGGCGACCTGTTGAAGACTCTGCAGATGGAAGACTACCAGCTCTATGCAGACAAGTATTGGCGGGCAGGCCGTCTCTCGATGGTCAACCACCAGACCCGCAAGGAGACCAACCTGATTTTTTCCGACTACCGATTCGGCCTTGGCCTGAAGGACTCTGATTTTGTCCGCGGAGCGCTGCGCCGCATCCGGTGAACCGTGACGGTGAGAACTGAACTGATGCGTTCCCTCTTTGCCTGGTTTGTGCTCCTCACGACGGTTCCGCCGACCGTCGCTCAGAAGCTCAAGCTGAGCGGATCGGCCTCAGGCGAGTTTCGCTTCTTCTTTTCCGATCCGTTGGCTCCGGAACAGCACGAGCACTTTCAGCCGTCCTTTATCTTGGAGCCGGAACTTCAATTCCGAACCAACCGGCATCAGTTCAAGATTACACCTTTTTACCGTCTCGATGCCGAGGACTCCGAGCGCACACATTTCGACCTGCGGGAGGCCTTCTGGCGTGGGATCTTCGGAGACTGGGAGGTGCTCGCGGGGGTGAACAAGGTTTTCTGGGGCGTCACCGAGTCGCTGCACCTCGTCGATATCATCAACCAGACCGACTTCCTCGAAGACATCGACGGGAGGACAAGCTCGGTCAGCCGATGGTCAGCGCGGAATGGCAGAGTCCTTGGGGCCGGATCAGCGGCTACGCCCTGCCTGGCTTCCGGACACGGCCCTTTCCAGGGCCAAACGAACGATTGCGTCTCCCCTTGCCCGTCGACAACGATCGCGCCGTCTTTCCCGACGGAAAGCGCAACGTCGATTTCGCCCTTCGCTATTCCCACTTCATCGGAGACTTCGACGTAGGCGCATACGTCTTTTACGGAACCAGCCGCGAACCAACCTTCATCCCGAGCAAGCAGGGAACCCGACTGCTGACCGTCTATCGCACCATTACCCAGTTCGGATTTGATCTGCAATACACACGCAATGCCTGGCTCTGGAAGATCGAATCGATTGCCCGAGAGGGTGAAGGCGGCAGTTTCGGCGCTCTTGTGGGCGGATTCGAATACACATTGTATCAGCTCTCGGGTTCCGCCACTGACCTGGGGCTGCTGGCGGAGTACCTCTATGATGGACGCAGTGATTCGGCGCCGTTCACGGCGTTTGATAACGATATTTTCGTCGGGACACGCCTGGCACTCAACGACTCGCAGGACACGGCGCTGCTGGCTGGTGCCGTGATCGACCTCGAAGACGGCACGGTGGCTAGTCGAATCGAGGGTGAGCGGCGCCTTACGGATCATCTCAAGGTCGAGTTGGAGGGCCGGTTCTTTGGAAATGTCGGCGATAGCAATGTCCTGGGTTTCTTCCGCAACGACAGCTTCGTGGCGTTACGGGTGGGGTTTTTCTTCTGATGTCGCAGGTACGAACTCCGTTCGCAGGGAGGCACATCTCGACAGTGTCGCCCAACCCCTGGTTGACCCGCTCGATACCAAGATCGGGAACGTCCCTATTTCCCCGGGGGCTTGAGTCCCTCGTCGGGTCCCAGGCCTCGCTCTAGCCAGCCCGGATACCAGCGAAAGACGTTCCCGGTCAGGCTTCCAATGAAGATCACCTTCTCTGCCGTGACGTGAATCCAGTGGCCCGGACTCTCCATCGCCCCCAGGATGTCGCCCGTCTTGAGGTTGATCTTCATGATGCGTCCGGCCAGGGTGTCGTAGGCGAGATTTTCGATATTGGTGCGATGAGTGATGATCCACATTTCGTCTTCGGGAGTAATAAAGATATTTTGGGTGGCACCGAGGTGTGTCCATATCTTCAGAAGCCTGCCGCCGGAATCAAAAACCTGGATGCGATTGTTCTCGCGGTCGCTGGCATATACCTTGCCGGTGGAATCGACCGCCACCGAGTGAACGACATTGAATTCACCTGGCCCGGTGCCGGGCTTACCCCAGGCGGTAACGTAACGGCCCTGGGCCGAGAGTTTGACCACGCGGGCATTGCCGTACCCGTCCGCAACGTATACGTGCCCCTGCGGCCCAAAGGCAACGTCGGCAGGGCGGTTGAAATGCCTCTCATCTGTGCCGGCTTTGCCCTTGACGCCCAGTTCGAGGAGCAGTTCTCCGTCCGGGCTGAACTTCATGACCTGGTGGTTGCCGTTGTCGGTTATCCAGACGTCGCCACTGCGGTCAATGCGAAGCCCGTGCTCGTTGCGAAACATCCCCCGGCCCCAGGAGCGCAGGTACTTCCCTTTTTCGTCGAAGACGACAATCGGATCCGCCGCGGATCCCCGCTGAAAGACATAGACCTGGCCGCGCACATCAGTCGCCACCGCCGAGACACGGCCAAAGTGCCAGCCCTCGGGCATCGTATTTCGGGGCTCGATTCCAAAGCGGATCTGCACACGGTACTTCAGCAAGCCACCCTCGTGCGGGTACCAACCGTGATGATCCGCGGCAAGTGCAACGGCAGAGGTTCCGAACAAAATCATGCAAACGAGGATCGCCCTCTTCATTTCACTCTCCTTGGGCAAACAAAGCTCACTGTGCGGGGATCAGCACGCGCGTCACTGCAGCGACGATGCGAGGATGGATGCCGGACATACCCGCAAGCGCGCACAGCCCACCTGTGTGGCTCATCCCTTGTTGTTTCTTTTTTTTGAGCCCATATATCTCTGATTTTCGCATTAACAGATGGAGCGACGATAACAATAACTCGCTGACTTCTCCATCGCCTTGCTCAGGTTGCCCTATCTACGATTGCTATTTCACAAACCGCGCCCTTGGAAATTGTTGATTTTTGCACCTCAACAAGCAGACGAGACGATCCTTTGGGAGGCACGAGTCCATTCGCATATAAAAAAGGGAAACGCCCGCTTTCAATAGACGATGGCAGTATTCCCCTTGACGGGAATGAGGCGGAATCGGAAATCGAATCCTTGCTTGTGATCCGAGGAGTCGGTCACGCCGATGTGAAGGCGCGCGACTCCCTCCTGGTCCAGTTCCTCGACGGACGTTCTCTTGAAAACCAAGGTCAGCATCAGAGTGGACCGCTCCGACACAGTCACCGTTTCTTGCTCCGGGCCAACTTCCGAACGCTTCCCATTCTTTGAGCGGAGCGCGAAGCCTGAATCGGACTCGACCTCGTCGATAAAGAGCTGGGTGCAAGACCGGCAGACATACACAGGATCGCTTCCTTCATTGGAGATCGTCACTTCAAACGTGAGTGTGGAGTCAAGCCTGGAGCCACGAGCCTTTAGCTCGAACCGCTCACCCCTGGCGATGGAATAGTGTAGTTCGAAGCGGCGCGCGTTTTCTTTCGGAATGGGAGGAAGGCCGAATTCCGGTCCGAGCTTGCCCGCGCACCCGGTCAACAACCACAGCCAAGGAAAGTACAGAAGAACAGCATGCGGTTTCGACATCCCCTACCCCCTCCAACGCCCCGGAAGTCACACGCCCTCTCCGCCATGATATGTCCGAGAAGCAAACGCGCCAATTTCTTTCTAGCTGCCGCGTTTTGACGAGAGTATGTAGAGCCCTGCGGCAAAGGCTACCAGAACCAGAACGAGCAGGTCGAGCAGCATGTCACTTGCAGGACTTCCCGTGGTAGGACCCAAACGGTTGGCGGCGGGGACGTCGATCACACGATAAAGAAAAGCGATCCCGCAGACAACGAGAATCGCCCAGGCGATGGTGTTCTTGAATTTGCCTCCCATACGGGGGCGAGCCTAGCAGCAGGGTTCGTAGGATATCAATCAGGGATTCCCTGATTTTGAGTCCTCATGAGGGGTCCGGGAGCACTCCCAGTTTCTCAAGGGCAGCGCTATTTCCTTTTTTTAGCAGCAAGATACGGGGGGTAGATCTCAAAGATCTGGACGGTCCACCCGGCCGAGCGGACCTGGGACCGCCGACCGGCAACGCATCGATCGGGAATCCGGGCTTTTGGTGTCCCGCCACTAACGCCGAACTCGTCCCTTGCCGATATTTCCCCTTGGGAAACTCGCGAAGATGTATTTTGGCTCATATCTGGTTCAGCGCGGCCTAGTAACGAAACAGTGCGTCGTGAATGCTCTGAAAGAAAAGCGTGCGCGGCGCACCACCTTGGGCAACATCGCCATGCGGGAAGGACTGATCACCCGCGAGCGGATGGAGTAGGTCCTGGAGCTTCAGAAACGCAGCAAACTCCGGTTCGGTCAGATTGCCGTGCAGCTTGGTTATCTTCGCCGGGACGACATCATCTATCTTCTGAAAATACAGATGGAAGAGCCGCCTTCCTTCGCCGAAATACTCGTGGAAATGGGATCCATTTCGCAAGCCATGCTCGAAGCCGCACTGAACGATTTCCATGAGTCCTACGACAAGAAACTAATCCTGTCGAGCGATTGAACAACCCGTTTCTTGATTCGCACTCCTTTCTTTCAGTAACATTCCAGACCAGCACACGCGACTCTCTTCCCTTCTGCGCGCCAACCCGGAGGTACCGGTGTCAGATTCCAACGAAGCAGCAATCCGGAGATACTTCGACGAAGTGCTCAACAGGGGAAACCTCGCCGTGATTGACGAGATCATCGCCAACGATTTCGTTTTCCACGATCCCTCGGCCGAGGAAGTCCTCGGGCCGGCGGGAGAGAAAGAGCTAGTTCTGCAGTACAGGACGGCCTTTCCGGACCTTCGCGTCACTATCGAGGACATGCTCTCGGAGGGGGAGACGGTCGTCACCCGATGGAGTTACCAGGGAACCCATCGGGGACCGTTAGAAGGGGTGGCCCCTACGGGAAAACGCGTGTCGGGCACCGCCATTACCATTGACCGCTTCCATGGAGGCAAGGTCCAGGAGTCCTGGAGCTACTGGGATGCTTTCGGTCTGATGAAACAACTTGGAGCGTTTCAAGACCCGAGACAAGGGGAGTAAGCGGCCCCCCGCCCTTCGTTTGGACTTTGGATCGAAGGGCGCGAAACCGATCTTGGCGCTTTCTTGGCGCTTCTTGAAAAGCTCCGTCAAAAGTGCCAGAATGCCGTGTTTCGTTTCGCCCGCTTCACGGGTGCTACGGACGATAATGGCACATCTCTGGTGGGCGTAGCTCAGTTGGTAGAGCACTGGATTGTGGTTCCAGTGGTCGGGGGTTCGAGCCCCCTCGCCCACCCCAGTTTTCACGCCCGGAATTCACTCGGGCCCGCGCCAAACTCAGAAAGCCCTTCAGAATAGCACGTTTTCAAGGGCTTTTTTGTGAGGGGAGGGCTACTCGTAGTGGAGGGCCTCGACCGGATCCAGCTTTGCCGCGCGGTTGGCCGGCAACAGGCCGAAACATACGCCGATGCCGAGCGACACGACCAGAGCGAGGACGATGGATATGCCGGAAACGGGAATATCCATGCCGGATGCCCAGGCACCGACGAGCGGGAATGAGATTCCCAGCAGAATTCCCATGCCTCCGCCGAGGCAGGCCAGCAACACAGATTCCGTCAAAAACTGAAAGAGGATCTCGGTTCGCCGGGCTCCCAGCGCCATCTTGATGCCGATTTCCTTGGTGCGCTCGGTCACGGTGACCAGCATGATGTTCATGATGCCGATGCCACTGATAACAAGGGTAATGGTCCCGATCAGAAACAGAACGATCGTGATGGCCTGTGCGATGCGCTCCGCGGCAGCCAGCATCTCGCTCAGGTTCTCGACCCTGTAGGACGTACCGGAGCGGTGGTTGGAATCGAGCACCTGCTCGATGCGCTCGGTTGCCAACGGCACCTGTGCAATGCTTCGGGCAGAGGCGTAAATCAAGTCCAGCTTGTCAGAGCTCTTGAACTGATGCATGACCGACAGCGGAATCAATGCGGAGTAGGTCGAAACTTCCGACGCTATGGTTTCGACCCCCTCTCTGAAGACACCGATGACGTGAAACCGAACGTCGAACAGCTTCAGACTCTCCCCGCCGATATCCAGCGTCCCGAAAAGCTTTTTCGACAGCTCAGGAGTCACCACGCAGACCTTGTTGAAATATCGTTCGTCGGATCCATCGAAGAACCGGCCCGACAGAATTTCCAGGTTCCGGATCTCCCCATATCCCGGAGTCGTGCCTATGACTCGGATCTCCCGTTCACGTCCGTCAAAAGCCAGTGAATCCTGAGTGGTCACGATTCCGGCTGCATGGGCGACGCTCGGGAGCGATTCGATGGCACGAAGATCTGAGAGGTTCAGATCATCCGCCAGTGTCTTGGAACGTGAGACCGTTCCCCCTGCCTCGTAATACAGATAGATCAGGTTCGAACCGAGGCCCTCGATTTGCTGGAGAATGTAGTCTCTGCCGGTCAGCGTAATCGTCACCACCAGGATAATGGTGGCGTTGCCGATTACCATTCCGAGCATGGTCAACCCGGCCCGCATCCGGTTGGCCATCAGACTGCCCAGGGCAAAACGGGAAGCTTCGGCGAGATTCATCATGTCAATGGCGGTTTGGGAAACAGGATCATGGTCCGAGAAGGCCTGGCGTGAGTAGCCGGAACCAGCCTTCCATCTTATGACTATAGCGAACGCCCACGATGCGCGCAACTGCAGCCCCGGCCGGTACCTAATGCGCCAAACGGCTCGGTCGCCCCGGCTTCGTGTCCATCGACTGCGGGGGAATGTTTTTATACCTCTGGACCGGGACCACGGCTCGTCTATAATTCTTTTTTGAACTCAGATTATGGCAACGGAGGCAGCCTTTCGGAGGAGAGAATCGAGTGGCAGATGTGATTGCAAAAACGCAGGACGGCGGGACATGTGAACTCTCTCGCGGGGCCATCGACGAGCTCAGCGCCGGGATGCGCGGCACGGTGCTACGGAGTGACGACCCTGGTTACAACGAGGCCCGATCCATCTGGAACGGAATGATCGACCGCCGGCCCGCAGTCATTGCGAGGTGCATCGGCGTCGCGGACATCGTTGCCTCCATGAATTTTGCTCGGAGCCAGGGCATCGCGCTATCCATGAGAAGCGGAGGGCACAACATTTCCGGCCTTGCCGTCTGTGACGGGGGAATCATGATCGACTTGTCGCTCATGCGTGGAGTACGAGTGGACCCGCGTGCCCGTACGGCGCATGCACAGGCCGGATGCCTTCTCGGTGACATCGATCGCGAGACTCAGCTTTACGGCCTGGCCGCCGCGCTCGGCTTTGTTTCCAACACAGGTGCCGCCGGTCTGACGCTCGGTGGCGGCTTCGGGTACCTCACACGCCGGTTCGGGTGGACCTGCGACAACGTGCTCTCGATGGACATGGTGACGGCGGATGGGCAGCTCGCACATGCCAGTGAAACCGAGAATCCAGACCTTTTCTGGGGCCTGCGCGGAGGGGGCGGAAATTTCGGCATCGTCACGAACTTCGAACACAAACTCTACCCCGTCGGGCCGGAAATCCTCGGGGGTGCCATCGCCTGGCGTGGCGCGGATGCCCCTGCGGTCCTGGAGATGTTTCGGACCCTCACGGCCGAGGCACCGCCGGAGCTCACGTGCGTGGCGGTCTTGCGAACAGCACCCCCGGCGCCGTGGTTGCCGCAAGCCATTCACGGCAAACCAATCGTCGCCCTCTTTGTCTGTGACTCCGGTTCAGCCGGGGAGGCAAAAAAAAGGATCACCCCGATCAAGGCCTTTGGTTCGCCGGTCGGAGATGTAGTCCAACCGCGCTCCTACCTATCACAGCAAAGCCTCCTAGACGCCACCCAACCAAACGGGCGCCGGTACTACTGGAAATCGGAATACCTGCCCGGGCATGAGCCGGAGATGCTGGCGGCAGCCGTCGAGCACGCCGGCCGCATGGAATCCCCCCACTCGGCGATCCTGCTCTTTCCGCTCGACGGAAAGCACAACCAGCTTCCCGAGCACCATTGCCCCGCGGGTAACCGAGACGCCAAGACCGTAATCAACATTGCCGCTTCCTGGGAATCGGCCGGCGACGACGAAGCCAACATCAACTGGGCGCGTGCCACATGGCAGGACATGCGCCGCTTCTCGACTGGCGGCACCTATATCAACTTCCTCACCGAGGAGGAAGTGGGCGACCGCGTTGAGGCTGCTTACGGCGGAAACTACGATCGACTCGTGGAGATCAAGACGAAGTGGGACCCCTCGAACCTGTTTCGGATGAACAAGAACATCTCGCCGCGGTAAGTCCGGGCTTCGCTTCCCACTTGTCTAGTTATCCGCGAGGAGCAACATATCAGGGAGGTTCACGGTGACTCGGGCTTACCGAATAGTGTTGGCGGTCGCTCTTTCAGGTGTGGCGTCGCAGCACGCGTGGTCATGGGGAAACGACGGACACAAGATCGTCGGTGCGATCGCACTCCAGTTTTTGAGCTCCGATGATCGCGCGGAAGTGCAACGACTGACCAGGCTCTACAAGACGCCGGATGGATGGCACTATCGGGATTTTCCCACTGCGCTTATCTTTCCCGACCTAGCCCGAAGCAAGGCGAAAGGACCGAATCCAGCAAGAAAATGGCGGTTTTTTGCGAAATTCAACCGGTGGCACTTCTTGAACGTCCCCCGAGACACGGACGAGGTCAATCTCCGTCACTGTGGGTTTGATTGCGTATTGAGGGGCATCGATTGGCATCTAGAGCGGCTGCAGAAAGGCAACCTGGAAGATTGGAAGCGTGCGGAGGCACTCTTTTTCTTGGGGCATTGGGTCGGCGACGTACACCAGCCCCTGCATATCAGCTACGGGGACGATCTGGGTGGAAACAAGATCGACCGAATCAAAGGAAGCTACTACAACTCGCCACACCTGCATTCCATCTGGGACACTGGCATCATCAAGAAAGCCAGGCGCGGCAGATCCATAAATTCTTACGCCCGAAGTCTACGATCCCAAATTACCCCAGCGCTGCGATCAGAGTGGCTCCGAGACGAACCCCTGCAATGGGCGCAGGAATCCTATGATATTGCAACCCAGGATACTGTGGACTATTGCGAATGGACACCTGGTTGGCGCGGCAAATCATGCGATCCTGAGGGCCGCACCAGAACCCTCACAGCATCCTACCAGGGACAATTCGAAAAGGTCGCGGAAAGACGCCTGCAGCAGGCTGGCGTTAGGCTTGCTGAGTACATCCGCCGCGGACTGAAACCCTAGGCCAACCCGATCGGGACCTGCGAGGGGTGAGAGTGCTAATGATAAAAGGCCTGGTCAGCGGGCTGATTCAGATAGCTTTCTTTGCCGCAGCGCTTTTGATTCCAGCGGGGACCTGGCATTGGCCGCGCGCGCTACAGTTTTTTTCTGTCTACGGCGTGGTGTTGGTGGTCTCAACTGCGTTGATGGCGAGATTTGCGCCCGCTAGTCTCGAAGCGCGAACCGAGCCGCCTGCTGCCAAAGGCCAGCCGGTGGCGGATCGCGTCGCTACACCCCTGCTGCTTCTCGCGATAACCGCCTGGCTGGTTTTTATTCCTATCGACGTCTTTCGTCTGCAAATATTCCCGCCGCCCGGCCTGGTCGTGTCGATTCTAGGAGCATTGGTTGGCCTTGCAGGATTCACAATTGCGGCGCTTGCGTTGGTTCAGAACGCGTTCGCCGTTCCGATCGTCCGATACCAGTCCGAGCGAGGGCAGGTGGTGATCGACACCGGACTCTACGGGTGGGTACGACATCCTTTTTATCTGGGAATCTTGGTCTTTTTTGCCGGGATCGCGTTATGGCTCGAAAGCTACGCAAGCCTACCCACGCTGTCAGTCATTCTTGCGGCTCTGGCTGCGCGGATGCTGGTAGAGGAAAAAACTCTCTGCCACGAACTACCTGGCTATCTCGAGTACACGAAAACGGTACGGCACCGTATTGTTCCCTTTATCTGGTAGGGTGCATGAAACGCACTCGCACGCTCGTACGAGGTCTGACGTCACTGTCGCCGGGACTGGTTTTATGTCTATAATGTTTTGGTTATTTGTCAGTGATCGGAGGCTATCATGACAGTTCGAACCCTCGCCTACGTAGGCATCGTCGCCGTGTTCGTCGCCGCCACTGGTGCGGCTGAGGACAAACCCGAGGATCTGGCGCAAGCAGCGGCTGAGCCGTGGCTGAAACTCGTCGACGACGCCAACTACGACGCTTCGTGGGATGAGGCGGCGAAGCTCTTTCAAGGAGCGGTAACAAAGGAACAGTGGCGGCAAGCTGCCGCGGGTTTACGCACACCGTTGGGCAAACTCGTATCTCGAAAGGTGAAGTCTCGACAGTATGCCGAACAGCTCCCGGTGCTCCCGACGGAAAGTACGTGGTGATCCAGTTCGACACCGTTTTCGAGAAGAAGTCGTCCGCTGTCGCAACCGTCAGCCCGATGCTCGACCCGGACGGCGCCTGGCGCGTTTCGGGATACTTCATTCGGTGAAGGGCTGGCCTTCGTCCTTCCGGAGCGCCTTCCAGGATTATCGATACGGGAACTCTCGGACAAAGGGGTTTTTCAGCTCATGAAGTACACACGGAAAGAGTTCATACGGAACACGACATCCGGGATGATCGCACTGGGTTCTTCGGCGATCGCCTCCGCGGATACGACGCATGCTCAAAAACAGATAGATGCTCGCGAATATCTATCCAAGATCGTGTACACGCGACAGAATGTCGACGACTGGTTCGCTGGGCGGGCCTTCCCGTTCGGAAAATATGATGGGGAGCTCGGCTGGTTGCTTCGCGATGCACGGTTTCCCGATGGCGTTGATGGGTCGACTTCCACCTACCGGTATGGTCGTTACGATGAACGGCAAACCGTCAACTACGCCGATCTGCCATGTCGGATCAACACGTACGGCAACAGTTTTACCCAGGGCCATCAGGTAAGTGATGGCGAGACCTGGCAGGAGGTTCTGGCCGCTCATCTTGGAGAGCCAATTCGTAATTTTGGTGTCGGGGCCTGGTCCGTCTACCAAGCTTATCTTCGAATGTTGCGCGAGGAAGCCAGAGCGCCAGCTGAAACGCTCATCCTGAATATCTATGACGATGATCATCGCCGAAACCTGGATGCATGGCTAAATATCCGCTTCAGAATAAAGGCGAAAATCTTCCTTTTCCCTACCAAGCCTTACCTGGAAGTCAATCTTTCTTCACGTGAGTGCAAAGAACATGAAAACCCCCGCCCGACCCAGGAATCGTTTTACAACCTGTGTGACCTGGACTGGATTGAAGAAAGGTTTCGCGACGACTTCGTTCTTGGCATCATGCTCGCCCACACCAATGCCCGCGAAGGAAATCCGGATCGCGCCTATGATGCACTTGCGAAACTGACAAAGACTCATGGCATCACGACTCGCATCGACGAGAGCAAGACGGCGAGCGCCGTGGCAGGCGACCTGCATACGCAGGCTGCTCTGTTGTCAACCATGGAGGTCGTGGAAAAAGTGGAGGCGTTCGCCAAGACACAGGGCAAGCAAGTCCTGTACATCCTATCCTTCCCGTCGACCTCCATTGCTCGCAGGGTAAAAGAAGGGACTCGTTTCGATCAACCCTTCGTGGACTTCCTGAAGAAGAAGAATCTTCCCTTCGTAGACTTGATGGAAGCCCATCTTTCTGACTTCGCCCAATTTTCACTCCCCATCGAGGAATATCTGAAGCGATACTACATTGGGCATTACACTCCACGAGGAAACTTCTTTTCGGCCTTCGCCATCAAGGACAAGCTGGTGAAAATGCTCGATCCCAAACCGATGGCGTATCAACCCGCTCACCGGTAGTGGTCGGACAGGCTGGCCTGACGATGGAACGCGGCTGGCTCCGAGGTCGCTAGGTGACGAACGGAGGATGGAGTCCATCACTATGGGTTTTGGAAAAACGACACCAATCCTTCGGATGTTCGATGAAGCCAAGGCGAGGGAATTCTATATTGAATTCCTCGGATTCAAGGTGGACTGGGAACATCGGTTTGAAGAGGGATTACCGCTCTATATGCAAATCTCAAAGGATGGCTGTGTCATTCACCTGTCAGAGCATTATGGAGACTGTTGTCCTGGCGCGGCGATGAGGATTGAAACAAGCGAATTGGAACCGTTTCAGAAAGAGCTCATTGCCAAGAGTTACAAACACTCTCGGCCAGCGATAGAAGAGATGCCGTGGGGCAAGGATATGTCGATCTCTGATCCCTTCGGCAATCGATTGACATTCACGAATGCCATCAGCACCTAACGCGGCCTTGCGACCGAGCTCGCCCCCGTTCGAGATTTTTCAGCGACTCCGACGGTTACAGACAGCATTCAGCCACCGCGTCCTGGGCGTTGTCAGGCAAGAAGAAAACTACAACCCCGCCGCAGATCGTAGAATGATTCAATGTCGAATCCGCCATCTAATCGCTCCGTGCGGGATTGTAGTCGAATGACGTTATGATCGGCGCATGATCCGACGTCGCGACATCGTCGTCATCGAGCTGATCGTTCAACACTCGCAACTCACGGAATGACCACACGCGATTGGATGAGTGATCGTAGAACTGTTCAGAAACGAGTATATGATCCAGTGATTCGCGTTGGTCATTGTGGATGTGCGTGTAATATACATCACTCAAGCTGCGATACTGCTGTAACGTCGATGCTGCGTATAGCCCCCGGTCACTTCGGCGGCCCGCTCTACTGCTAGCGAACAGCTTGTATCGAGGTTGCTCGGTGATGATAGACGTAGTTACGCTGCGTGTTACTGATCGCTTAAAACCGCACTTTTCTGAACAAACGCCGAGATAACAAGCCTCAACATCATCGGCGCCGTAGGCGCCTCCTCAAGTTTTTCTCAATAGGTTATGCTGTTTTCGGGTGTGGAAGAGGACCCCGACCGCCATTAACAATCGGGGTCCGTTGGCGGCTCTCTTTGGAAGAGCTACCAAACCATCAGATGTTCGTAGCCTGCCATGATTTGTGGCCGTTGTCCAGTTCCCACCCCTGGGAATGGGATGACGGTCACCTCCGAAGTTACCTTTCGTCAAGGGTTTTGCCGAGCTGACGGCTGCGGGGCGCTTTTCTGGATCTGTCGCTGCTGTGACCGTGGACAGCAGTACTGCAGTTGTCGCTGTCGTAGCAAAGCGCGCCGGAAGCAACGTCGCAAGGCCAATCGCCTGCATCAACAAAGCCCCGAAGGAAGATTGGATCACAGAGACCGTCAGCGAGCGTACCGGCGTCGACGAGCCATGGCCCGCGTGACGGATCCAGGTAGCCGAAGCGAGCTTCGTTCTGGCAGGATCGCTGCGCGCGAAGCGCAAGTACAACGTGATGAGAAAGTTCAAACACACACCACATCTACGATTTCCGGCCCTATCACCTGCATGGTTTGCGGTCGAGCGGGCCAGCTCATCGATGTGTTTCATGGATGGAGATGAAACATGATTGCAGCCGAGACCGTGGCACACATCCGTCGCTTGTTCTATGCCGAGCATTGGAAGATTGGAACCATCGCGCAAGAACTGGGACTTCACCGGGATACGGTACGAACCGCCCTGCAAACCGATCGATTCAATCGAGCCAAGATCCTTCGTCCCAGTCTCACGGATCCCTACATCGACTTTATCAAGGAGACTTTGGAGAAGTATCCGCGCCTACGAACGACTCGTATCTATGAGATGATTCGGGATCGAGGCTATACCGGCAGTGTCGTGATACTCCGGAGAGTCGTCGCCCGTCTCCGCCCTGTTCACCGAGAAGCCTTCTTACGGCTGCGAACATTTCCTGGCGAGCAGGGCCAAGTCGATTGGGCACATTTTGGAGCCGTTGCAATCGGCCGTGCCCGTCGTCGGTTGTCCTGCTTCGTTCTTACACTTTCTTATTCCCGAGCCCTATATCTGGAGTTCTTCTTCGATCAAACCCTGGAGAACTTCTTGCGCGGTCACGTCCGGGCCTTCGACTCATGGTCGGGCTGCCCTCGTGTCATATTAAGCGACAATCTGAAGTCGGCCGTGCTGGAACGCCACGGCGATGCCGTGCACTTTCATCCTCGGCTGATTGAGCTTTGTGCTCACTATCATTTTGCCACTCGCCCGTGCCAAGTGGCCCGTGGCAATCAGAAAGGGCGTGTCGAAAGAACCATCCAGTACATCCGACACTCTTTCTTTGCCGCACGCCGCTTCACCACCCTGGAGGACTTCAACCGTCAAGCGCTTCTGTGGCGCGACGAAATCGCTCATCGACGTCCCTGGCCCGGAGACCAGTCCCGCACCGTTGAGCAAATCTTCGAAGAAGAGGAAAAACCTCGATTGCTTCCACTGCCGGTGCATTCCTTCGATACCGATCTGGTGGTACCGGTTCGATCGCGCAAGACCATCTATATCCGTTTTGATCTCAACGACTACTCGATTCCACACACGGCCGTGGGTCGAGCACTCACTCTGGCAGCATCACAGGACACTGTACGCATTCTCGATGGCGCAACCGAAATCGCCCGACACCGCCGCTCCTACAACCGCCATGACGCCGTCCTGGATCCGGCGCATCAAGAAGCACTGCTACAAGAGAAGCGCAAAGCCATCGGCGCTACTCCTGGAGGCCGTCTTGCTCAATCGGTACCTGAAAGCGAAGCCTTGATCGCGGCTGCCTTCCAGCGGGGAGAGTCCGGCGGCGGGCAAACCACTCAGCTATCTCAGCTCTTGGAGGATTATGGAGCCACGGAACTACAAGTCGCCGTTCGGGAAGCACTCCAGCGGCAGACGCCTCGGGCTTCTTCGGTTGCCTTCATTCTACAGAAACATCGCCGCTCCCAACAGCGTCGTCATCTACTACCTGTCGATCTGACTCGTCGTCCCGATCTTGCCAACCTCAACGTCCAACCCCACAACTTGGAGGCCTACGATGACCTCTCCGACCGTGACGAATAACCTTGCCACCCAACTCGCCGGCATCGGTCTGAATGCCACTTCTGAATCCCTGGAAGACTTCATCGCCCGGGCTACCAAGGGTCGTTGGAGTCCTCGTGTAATGCTCGAGGAGCTGTTGCAGGCCGAAGCTCGAGAGCGTGGCCGCCGCAGTCTCGAGCGCCGCCTGAAACGCTCCCGCATCGGCCGCTTCAAACCGCTGGCGGATTTCGATTGGAATTGGCCAAAGAAAATCGATCGCCAGGTCATCGAACGCGCCCTCACTCTGGATTTCATCCCGGATGGTCGCAACTTTGTCCTACTCGGTGCCAACGGTCTGGGCAAGACCATGATTACCAAAAACATTGCCCACGCTGCTGTGCTGGCCGGCTATTCCGTCCTGTTTCGTACGGCTGCCGACCTGATCGAAGATCTCCAATGTGATTCCCCGGAACTCCGAAGAAGAAAGTTCCAATCCTACGCCCGCCCTCACCTTCTGTGCGTAGACGAAGTCGGGTATCTCTCCTATGACAACCATGCCGCGGATCTGCTGTACGAAGTCGTCAACCGGCGCTATGAGCATCGATCCATCGTTATAAGTACAAATAGAGCCTTTCGAGAATGGAACGAGGTCTTTCCCAATGCCGCTTGCATTGCCACGCTCTTGGATCGTCTCACTCACCATGCCGATGTGACCGTCATTGAAGGACGTAGCTATCGGATTCGAGAGAGCGAGCAGGAAGCCTCCGCGCGGAGGAAAAAGAAACGTTAGAACCCGTGCCGTCCAATCGCATTCAATACGTAAAGATTGTTGTTGATCTCTACGCCCAGCTGCCTGAGACTCCACAACGGCCTCGTCGGCAAGACTATCAACTCGCTTATCAGCTCTATGATCGTCGGGTTCCGCTTTCGGTCATAGAATCGAGCTTACTCCTGACTTCCGCTCGTCGGTTACTCCGTGATCCACAGGCACGCAGGCTATCGCCTATCCGGTCCCTGTATTACTTTCTCCCGGTCATTGAGGAATTACTTCAGAATCCTATCTCGGCAGACTACGTGAGGTATCTTCGAATCAAACTGCGCCTGAAAACCTCTCTACCGGCGCCCGTTCAGAAAACTGCGGTTTCACGCGATCGCTAACAACGCTGCGGTCTCCGTCATTGAGATCTCCGAGGACTGCGACCGGAGTTTGCGTATCGCGCATCGTGCCATTCAGCAAAACCCTGAGCGCTGCGGCTTCAGCTGTGCGACGAATCGTCGACAGGGCACTTCCTATTGCGGTACTGTGCGCCCGGATGCCCGGGTCGGCTCCTTCCTCATCGTCGAGTCGCATCGCGAGCTTCGACTTCAAATGGGCCACGTACAGAGCAATCGAGGGATCGTCGTCGGGGAACGCGACGGTTGCGCGTAGCACGGGACGGGAGAAACGGCTAATGGCGACGGACAACTGATAGTCAGGCTCAGCAGTGGACGATGCTCGGCGTTTTCGCAAGACTAGGTCATCCGGAAAATCCCGAATCCATCTGCTATATGAACCGGAATTTCCAATTTGGATCTCGGTTCCCAACATAATAGTCTCGAGCCACCATGGGAGCAAGAAAATCCCGGCCTCAGACCAACCATGGATCCAGTCAACGCATCCCAATGACCCGTTGTCGCCGTGGTAGTAGACCTTCTCACTCCTGCGTGGGCGATTTTCCAGACACATCGCCACACTCCTTCCATGGCATTCCAATTCCGGACTTGCAAGCCGGGCGGCTAACCGCTTGGCAGCGGCAAGGCCCAGATCCGCCTGAGCATTTCACCAAACAACCGACGGTCCAGATGCCCCTCGGCCAAGAGCAACCAGTAGTACCGCGCGTGCTTGACCAGCTTTCCGCCAGTCTTCATCAACCGGTGCTGCAAGCTCGTGAGCGACCAGCTCTTGATCCGGGGTGGTAGCCCGAGTCGCCGCCATAGGTTGCCTAGGTTGTAGGCGAGCACGCTCAACTGCAGGCGCACTTCATTCGCACGGAAGCGATGGCAGGACAGCCGCGTCCAATGCGTCGCCTGCTTGCCTTCTTTGATCCATTGCTCCGCCGTGCCGCGCTTGTTGTAGAACCTCACCACCGAGCGGCTCGGCAAGCTCATGTTCGTGACAATGAACCCGACCCGCGGGAACAACTCGCCCTGGTGATGCTCGACCTTGGCGACGATCCGTCGCGGCCTCGACCAGCTTTCGGCCTGATAGCGGAAGCTCTTGTAGCGCACCAGTGGCTTGCGGCTGGGCCGACCTGGAGGACGAAACAGGATGTCGGCAATCTCCCACTCCAGGCTCTTGTTGGACGGGATGCGTATGGCATACTGAACGCCGCGCTCTTCCAGGGTCTCGTAAACCTCTGGCTTGGCGAAGGCGGCGTCTGCTCGAAAGACGATCTCTTTGCCTTGCTCCTGTTGAAAATCGATCTCCGGCAACAGAAGCTCGTCCCAGTCCTCGGCGCTATGCACGTTACCCGGCCGCAGCTTGGCCGCCAGACAGTCCCCGTGACTATTGAACAGAAACAGCGGATGGTAACACACGGACTCGAAGTGGCCATTGTAGGCGCTGCCTTCCTGCTGACCATGCACCGGACTCTCGCTTGAGTCCATATCCAACACTACGCGATCAGACTTGTCCAGAGCCTCGGCCTGTGCGAGTGTCTCTCGGTTCAGAGCCATCAGCCCGATCAGATTCTCTTCTCGCGTCAGCAGCTCCGTCTCGAACCAGTGTAACGTCGAGGTCAGCGCCGCACCGCGATCCCAGTTTTTCTTCGAGCCGATCAAGCGAAAGGTCGGATCAACTGAGACCCGCGCGGCATCGTTAAGGTCTTCGTAGCCTGCCAGGCGACTATAGACCGATTGCCGCAGCAGATCGACGAGCGGGAACTGTTTGTTCAAGCCTTGCCGCGTGTCGTTGAGATGCTCGTCTATGAGTCGTCCCATCCCCAGCCGTTCGTCCAACTCGCGGACCAGAATCAGGCCACCCTCGGAGGTGACTCGCGATCCCTGAAAATCAACTTTGAGTAATCCGTTAAAGCTGAGTTGAAACCCCTTTCGTTCTTTTTCACCCATCGGGTGTTGCCCTCCAATGTGTCCTTATCATTCTCCGACGCTTATAAATAGGGATGCCGAAGGCGGCTGAAAGGTTGCTATATTTCATTCAAATTGGAAATCCGGGATGAAACCCGAAGGGGCTGCCGAACTGCGAGCGCTACCGAGATTTGTCGAGGATTCTCGGTGCCTGGAGTTACGATGCGGTAAGCATCAGCCAGATCCGCAGCGACAAAGGCAGCCTGGAGAGCCGCCGGACTCCACAGTTCCTGAAAGGCTATTACGTCCGCATCAAGCGACCGCAGCATCTTTGCCGTCCACTCGATCTTATTGTCATACTGTGCTTGGGTGTACCGATTTCCTCGGTACATCGGACGACCTGGCAGTTGAAGGTTGTAAAGATTGAATGTCGCAAACGACACGTCGTGAGACATAGACACCTACCTTTCATTACACGCTAACGTGGAGTTTCGGCCGCCAACCAACCGCCCTCGATCAATTCCGGCGCCCCGACCAAGCCATCGCTATCACATCCTTCAACGCCGATTCGAGAAGCGAGAATCGTGCAAGAGAAAGAATGAATCTCGGTTGGCTTTAAGCCCTATGGCTGTGGTTCTGACTTAGCGTATCAAAGGTTGTGTTTCGAGGGTATCAGGGAAACCCTGAAATTCTGCGGAACCGTAAACTTCGCCCCCTGCGTCCCGGGCCAATTCGGTGTACTGTGGCTCGACCTTGTGGAGCAGCCTGGGCGCGGCGTCCGTCAATGCTACTTTCTTAGCCTATAATAGCGCCCGTTAACATCTGTTACACTCGCTGCATGCAGGCCATTGTGATGCCGATGGTGACTGTGGCAAAGCAAATGATGAACTATCGGTTCACAACAATCCTGGACAGTTGCAATGCCGACATCACGGAAGGACCGGGCCCTGGGCCGCAGCCCCGGGGTTTCACCGACTATCCGCGGTTGGCCTCCGCCGCCGGTGTCTGGAACGGTTAGAGCGTCTGGGAGCCATACCTCGGGAGCTTGCCAAATGATCGACGATTTGCTTTTCGCCCTGACGCTCGTATCGGCCCTTGGTTGCGGGCTGATCGCCGGAGTCTTCTTCGCGCTTTCGGCCTTTGTGATGAAGGCCCTAGCCCGCTTGCCGCCGGCACAAGGAATCGCTGCTATGCAATCCATCAATGTCGTAGTGATTAACCCACTCTTCATGGTGGCGCTTTTCGGAACGGCCTTAGCCTGTGTCGGGCTGGCCGTCTCCTCGCTGTTGAAGTGGCACGAGTCGAGTGCCGTTTACCTGCTCGTTGGTAGCCTGCTCTACCTCGTCGGCACCGTCGCGGTAACCATAGTGTTCAACGTGCCGCGGAACGACGCGCTAGCGGCTGTCGAGGCAGACACCGCTGACGGCGCAAGCCTATGGCCTCGCTACGTCGCCGGTTGGACTGCCTGGAACCACGTGCGGACAGCCGCGGCCCTTGCCGCGGCGGCATCGCTCATCATGGCGCTCTGTTAGTTGAGAGGCGCTTATTGATGTTCTATATCAGGCCAAAAGCAGGAGGACCTGGCCTGTATGTTTTAGGTTAGCCTTTTGGAAGCCGCCATGATACACGTGAAAGTCATTGATGCTTTCCAGAGCTCAATGGGGTCCACTATGTGAGACCGGTCAAATCAATCTGCCTCTTTTCCGGAACCCACAGACTGACGCCATAACCGATCAATCCCGATGCGACAAGCGATGCCATCCCGATCAACAGAAAGTTGACGTCTAACCACATCTTCAGAATCAGGTTGAAAACAATCACAATAGGCCATGATACGAGAGCCCCGAACTGATTAAACCGCTTGGTAAGAATCCCCAACAATATCCATGCTGCGTACCCGCTGGTGATGGCTAGAATATCGAACATCAACTCAAACATGGACTGATTGGCATACTTGGACACATATAATGCACTTGTGGTTACAAACGCTCCAAAGATACCCACCACCCAACGTGCGACCTTGAACGCCTTGTCGTCCGTAGCGCCCCTAACAAATGGCTGGTAAAGATTGCGCACCACCAGAGTTGCCTGAGAGTGAATACGTGTATCCAGGGTCGACATCGTGGCCGCAATAACGGCGGCCAGCATGATACCCGAAATACCCACCGGCAGCTCGTGGACTATAAAGAATGGAACCAGTTCCTCCTGCCGTTCTGCGGCGATGACCAGATTTTCCGGGTTCTGCAAATAAAACAAATATAGCGCTGAACCAAACAGGTAGAATACGGCCACCACTCCAATCGATATAACAAACTGTGCCCAGGCACTCCGCTTGGCTTCCCGTACACTGGGATTACTGATAAACCGTTGAAGCACTTCCTGCCTTCCGAGATTGACGATCACATTCTGTGGCACCGTCATTAGCAATGCCCAAAATGTGATTTCCGTATAATTGAACTCAAAATCAAGAAGCTTCAGCTTCCCGTTCACCCACAAAGTCGACGCACTGGCGGCAAGGCCAGAATCAAGGTCAAAGAAAATCAGGACGACGGCTAAGAACGTTCCACCTACAAATACGATAATCTGGGCGACGTCAGTCCATATGACCGCCTCCAACCCTCCAAGAATTGTATAAACGGTAGACAATGCTCCCATGACGATTATCGCCAGCGCCAAATCCACACCGGTGACCGCAGATATCATTAATGACGGCAGTACAAGGATGACTCCCGCGGTTAACAGGGTTGTGACCACTTGTTGAGTGGCCGCGACGACGCGCGCTACATTACCCAGTCGCTGACCTATATATTCGGGCATCGACATAATATTTAAGCTATGGAGCAAGGGCACGACTACGATTCCAGCAATCCAGATGGATAGACTCTGCCCCATTTGCATCAGGTAATACTGCCAGTTGGTCGCGAACACCATGGCAGGAATTGCCATAATCGTAAGTGCACTCAGGTCGGATGCAATAAGGCTCAAACTGGACGCCCAGAAGGGTACGCGTTGCCCTCCGCGAAAGAAATCAAGAATGGTCCGGTTACGCCGAGCGAAATACCATCCAAGGAGGACCGTAAGCCCCAGGTAAACGATTATGACGATTCCATCAATAACCCTGAGCATTGTATCAACCCTGCCTATACGCAGAGAGAAGGCTTTAGTCTCGCCGTCATTTGAGAACAGGGCAATGTCCTGATCATTGGGCTCCGAGTGTAAGATGGTGTTCAACGAACCCCAGCCAAGCCTGGAGACATCGAAGGGTACCCAGGTTCTCGTAACAGTATGATAAGCGTACAGAACCTGCCCCTCGTGATATCCCTGCGGCACAGCCCAAATATGAGAGTAACCGGCAGGACTAAGCGCAACACCATCGGCCACGCCCTGCGGTAAATCGAGAGAGTCAGTTATTTCCCAGACGGTCTCCTCGTCATCCAGCCGCCAAACCGCAATATGACCAGTATCCACAGCCATGCCAAAAAGAAACAGTTGTGGAACATCTGTATAACGTTGAATGGCCAGGGCTGGTCGGCGGAACTGCTCCTTGGGAATTGGCAGTTGCTTCCAATCGGTTCCGTCGCCGGCAAAGTTGAGCTTCCACAGGCCCAGGCTCGTACCGGCCAGGTACAGGTTTTGCCCGGAAGCCGCCATAGCTTCCAGGCCATTGCCTGGCAAATCAACGACGCTGTCTATGCTGAGGTCTCCGGAGTCCGGATCGCATTCTAGAGAAAGCAGGTTCTCACCGTCTGACAGGAACAATGCGACCCCGTTCGATGCCGTTACTATGATTTCATTAGAAAGTGGGAGTGCACTGTCGAGAGCTTCCCATCGCCCTCGCGCCTCAACATCCAATCTGAATACGTTCCCTTTGTGAACAGCGAGAAGATACCCGTTAGAGAAACCAACCGAAGCCCGGTCTAGTTCCAATGAAATATTGGCGGGACCTAGCGGAGTCAGGGTTACTTCGTTGTGACCGGAAACGATATTAGACGTATCGGTGGTCTCCTGCCCTAGGGCGGGAAGCCAGATAAGGTGCGATCCCAATCCGAGGACCGTCCAGTGGAGGAAAAGCCTTTTGATGAAAAATGCCACAGGTGACCTGGTAATCCGTCTATGTCAGTTCAACTCGGTCAATAGCAACGGAACTGACACAGTGAATCTGAGTCCGGAGAGAGCACCCTGGGGGGGGCCGGTAATCTGGATAGCGATAGCGGCGCCGGGAGCGGCACGATCATTACTGCCATTTTTCTGATAAGCATGATCCCCTCTTCAAGAAATGCGTGTACCATTTTTCGATGGGCTCCTTGTTGGCATTGTATGAACATCCACAGGATTATTCTAGAATAAGAGGATAGGGAACCAGTCCAGGTAGCAGATTCGCCCGCGCTGGGTCTTGATCTACCGTGTTTGGAGACGAGCATCACGCCATGGCTGAAACCTTGACCGGATCCGTCTCCTCCTTTGAGAAGGCCGTTATCAGGCGTACCGGGCACCTGCCCAACATGGAGTGTAGAAATGAAGGAACGTGTATGCATCGTAACGGGCGCCGGAAGCGGGATCGGAGAAGCCACCTCGCTCCGACTGGCCGCCGAGGGAGCTGTTCCAGTCTTGGTGGGCCGGATCGAGGCAAAACTCGAGTCGGTTCGCCGCCAGATACAGACGTTGGGAGGAGTGGCCACCGTTATCGCTGCCGACGTCACCAAGCATGAAGAAGTAAGGCAATTGGCCGACCGCACCCTGCGGCACCACGGCCGGATCGATGCTTTGGTCAACAACGCCGGATTCAGCAGTCCGAACAGGACCACGCTGTCACTGACGCCCGAAGAAGCCGACGCTGTGATAAAGGTGAATCTCATCGGCCCGATGTTTCTGACTCAGGCGGTCTTACCGGCTATGCTCGAAGCGGGAGACGGGACAATCGTGAACGTCTCAGCAGGCGCAGGCAACACACCCAGCCTTATTAGTGGGCCGATTTACAGCGCAGCCAAGGCCGGCATCCTAAACTACACTAAGTATTTGAACCTCGAGCTGAGGAACACTGGAGTCCGCGCGTGCTCGGTTATTCCAGGAGAGGTGGATACACCGATCCTCGACCTCCGCCCTGTCCCGCCCTCTGATGAGGCGCGAGCCACGATGCTTACAGCGGACGACGTCGCCGATACGATCATGCTAGCCGTTACCGCGCCTCAGCGATCCCTGATCGAGGAGATCGTCATCAGGCCCCGGAACCGTCGCGACTATTCAGCCGAGATCACCCCGGCTTTTTAGCGCTTGGGCCACCACGTCTTCAGCGCTGACAGAGAGGGATCCTGGCGCGGGCTCTGATCCAAACAATATATTCGGGTTTCGGAGGTCCATCGAGAACCGACAGGTACCCTGAGTCGTTCACGCACATTACGGCCCAGCCCCCGTTGGTCGAGGACACACTTCGATAAAGAGCAGTTGGCCGGCTCGATGCGTGAGAGGAACCGCTCGTCGAACCCCCATAACGTAAGGCAAAAGACTGTTGATCGCGTCCCCATGGATGGACATCCGCACGGTTAGCTCTAGTTGGGGCAAGACCTAATAAACAGGACATGAATATACATCGGAAAGCCCGGTGCCTTGGTCGATGAACGTCGTCCCTTCGGCGTTCGTTAACGCTGGCCTCAGGCTCGTTGTTTGTGGTTCGGTCTTCCAAGATCGTTACCGATCTTCCGTGATCCAGTGTTACGATAACCCTGCCACCAATCTGTCTGATCGCTTGGTCTGAGCCTTCGAATCCGCGATTCGCTGGGGTAGTGATTTGGGCACTACTTGTCTGGTCTTTGTAGTGGGCGCTTTCTGAATCGTTCCGCACTTCCGGAGGTAGCAATCTAGGTGAAAGTTAGACGAACAGAGGTGAGGTTGAACAAGGGCGTTCTCTTTCTGGCCATGGTGCCGGCAGCGTGTGTTTCGTCTGTTGTCTCGGAGGAGACCAGAAATGTCGAAGTCGTTCGTCTCCAGCATTCTGAAATCTGGAGCAAGGATAACGTAGACCGGATCCCCGATGTGTACGCACCTGACTTCATTGGCCATTTCCCGGCAGGAACCGTGCGAGGCCATGGCGGGGTTCTCGCTCGCGTCACGGCGCGCTGCCTTCCCCGACTGGACAGAAGAAGTTGAGGACACGATTTGCCGATGGCGATAAAGTTGTACGCGATTCATATCGCACGGAACCAATTTGGGCGAATTCCTTGGACAGCCGCCGACTAGCAACCGCGTGGAGATTGCCGAAGTCTGCATCTATAGACTCGCCGACGGTAAGATCCTCGAGCAGTGGGGTTTTTCCGGACATGCACAGCATGAGAGAACAGTTAGGCCGGGACGACCAACAATAGAGAAAATTGGATCGTCGCGGGCAATGTTTAGGCAAAGGCACCGGCAGCTCGATGCTCTCCGTCCATAGCACATTCGACTTAACGACCCGCTGATTATGAGTCCGTGCCAGGATCAAACTGAGAAGACCTCAGCCATCCAGTAAGAAAGGCAAGGATTTGGAGTGATCGCAGTTGCTCTGGTTGCTGCTCGTTTGCCAGCGGACGTGATAGGGATTTCCCGACTGAAACTGAGCAATGCAGGACAATTGCCAGCCGCCGAGGACGGTGAGAATCCACTCGAGACCTGAGTTATGCTAGGTGAATGGGCCCTTAGAACCGCCGCGTGTAGCCGACCAGGATCAGGAAATCAGCCACGCCACCGCTGGTTCCAACACCCCGCGCGGCGTCGAATACGCTCGTCTGGACATTTCGGGCCAGCGCCACAGGAGCCCAGAAGTTGAAAACGTTCCTTCCTGTGACGAAGGTGACTCCCGGCTCGATATAGATGCTGTAGCCCGGTCTGCGGAAGCCATCGTTGCCCCCGAATGCGTCCGTCACCGGCATTCCGTCGATCCGGCCTCCGAGACCCATAGAGAGACCCTTGTCCGACCACAGGGGGAAACTGAAACCGCCGCGCACACTATACTGGTCGGGAACCGACATGAAGAACGGATCGGCAGGACTATTTATCGATTGGGGCGGCTCGACCCCGTTGTGGTTCTTCGGGCTGAACATGTAGAAAGCCGAGGCGTAGGCGGTGATGTATTTGAAAGCCCGCTGGTACCACTGGGCCTCGAGGATGATACCCCACCCACCGTCGCCGGGTTGCTGTGAGATGTCTGCGATGGTCCTCACGGACCCATTGGACGTGATAACTGTCCTGTTGGCCGCTTTGTTGGCATTGGGTAATTTCACACCCGCACCGATTGCTAGATTCCCGTCAAAGTGCGTTTGGGGATCGAAGAGCCAATAAGTGCCCATGGCTCTGATGTCTGCCACCTGGGTACCCGGGCCTGCGTCCCGTCTTACACCGTCCGGATGGATGGTGTTGCCCTTGGCGTTAACGATGGGAATTGTCACCGTCGTGCTGAACCGCTGGTGAAAGCCGTAGCGGAAGGACAAATCAAAGGAATTGACGGTGATTCGAGGCTCCGTCCCAGCTTCCTTGATGTCAGGTCGCTCTCTCGTTCCGGTGTAGATGTTCTCGGAATGGAGGTAGCGATAGGAGACGGTCATCTCCCACTCTCTGGGCTGCAGATAAACAGAAACGTCGCGTGTCCCCAAACTGAGTGACATATGCCTTAGGGGCTGTCACCCCTGGGCGAACGATTCGGCTTGGAGCGTGAGAAAGCAAAGGAACACGATGGCGACGGTCCCCGAACGGCCCACCTTCGATACGGTTTGCCTCATGGTGCACCTCCCATTACGTGAGAGAGGATACTTGCCCCTCGATTAAATTTTGACAGGTTTTCTGGACGATAGCCTAATGAACAAAGGGTGTCAACCTCGACCAATAGCCCCAATAGCCCGTCGATAGCCTGTGATCTCCAAGCTTGGCTTGGCCTGCTCAATAGGTAGTGGGCTGGGGAGTCTGCCGAACTAAGATTGAAACTGTTCAAGCCCACTCCCCAAAGACAACTTCTCAAAGGCTTTCTCATGGCGCTTGCTTCCGTGGTTTCGAGTCGAGAAAGCCGGGCTGAATAGCTCCCTGCCTTCTCGCGTCGGTAAGCGCCGTTTGCGTTGAGAACCGATCAAAAAATAAGCAGGAAAATTGTGTTCATCGACGAGCAGGCCTTTTTGTGGTTCCGAGCAGGGAAGTTAGGGTAGAATTGACAACACAACTATCCTCGAGGTCAGCCCAATGACCGTACCAACCGGTGAGATCACAGCCTTGCTACAGCAAGTGGGAGGTGGTGACCGGGAGGCTGTGGACCGACTCATGCAGTTGGTGTATGGAGAGTTGCGGCGGTTGGCCGGCTACTACATGCGCGAGGAACGTGTGGACCACACCTTGCAGCCCACGGCTCTGGTTCACGAAGCGTACCTGCGCATGTTTGGGCAGCGCGAGATCGAGTGGCACGATCACGCCCATTTCGTGTGTGCGGCCGCCCGTACTATGCGGCAGATTCTGGTGGACCACGCCCGCAAGCGCGGCAGGGCAAAGAGGGGCGGCAACTTTCGCAAAGTTACGCTCAAGGAAAGCGTGGTGATTTCCGACGATCAGCCCGAGGTACTCATCGCCTTGGACGAGGCCATGGCGAAGCTGGCGGCGCTCGACCTGCGGCAGGCCGAGATCGTCGAGATGCTCTACTTCACCGGGATGACACAGGATGAGGCAGCCAAGGCCTTAGGTCTGTCGGAAATCACGGTGCGGCGTGAGTGGCGCCTGGCGCGGGCCTGGCTGCGGAGTGAAATACGTAAGGGGGCGACGACATGAGCCCCGAACGCTACCAGCAGATCAAGAAAGTGGCTCTCGCCGCCCTGGAGCTGGAAGGAGGCCAGCGCACAGAGTTCTTAGATAAGGAGTGCGGATCTGACAACGAGTTGCGACGGGAAGTAGAACGTCTGCTCGAAGAGGATCAAAGGCCGGGGGGCAGTATTGAGCAAGCCATCGCGGCGGCGGCGGCCGAGGTTCAGAAAGAATCCGTTGCGGAAGTCAGTCAAGCCATGCTGGGCCGAACTATTTCGCACTACGAAATCGTCGAGAAGCTGGGCGAAGGCGGCATGGGCAAAGTCTATTTCGCGCGGGACACCGGCCCCCTGGACCGCAAGGTCGCCCTGAAGTTCATGTCCCCGGAAATACAGCAAGATCCCCTTGCCAGGCTGCGGTTTCTGCGTGAGGCAAAATCAGCGGCCGCTTTGGATCACCCCTATATCTGCCATATCCACGAGGTTGGTGAAGAGGGGGTAGAGCCCTTCTTCTGCATGGAGTACGTAGCGGGCCAGACCCTGGGGGAGAAGTTGGACGAAGGTCCGCTTCCTCTAAGAGACACTCTCGGAATAGCCACTGAGGTTGCTGAAGCGCTGGAATTCGCACACAAGCGGAACATCGTCCATAGGGATCTGAAGCCCGCCAACATCATGCTTACGCCTGAAGGTCATGTCAAAGTCATGGACTTTGGACTGGCAAAGTGGTTGGTATCCCATGAAGATGTGGGAACTCAGGAGCTGACCGTCACCGCGGATCTGACCCAAGCGGGTGCCACGTTGGGAACGCCTGCGTATATGTCCCCGGAGCAGTTGCGAGGGAAAGAGGTGGATACCCGGTCAGACATATTCTCCTTCGGTGTGGTGCTCTATGAGATGCTCACAGGTGTGCATCCGTTTCGGAGGGGTTTGGCAGTAGAGACCGCAAATGCTGTTTTAAATGAAACGGAGCCTGTGCTGACCCACACGGATGAAGTTATTCCTCCGCTGCTGCAGCATACCGTCACAAAAATGCTGGCGAAGGAGCCGGCAAATCGTCACCAACATGTCGGTGACGTGCGAGTCGATCTGAAAGCCGCGCTGGAGGCCCTGAAGAGTCCCCGTCCCGTATCCGCAGGCCCCCCGAAGAGCCTGCTGAAGAGGAAGAGATGGATCCCGGCCGGCGTCTTGGGGGTGCTGATCCTCGGGTTCGGCGGCTACCTTATCTGGCACGATCTCACCCCATCGGAGGAGGAGGTGACGGCACTGCCCGCCTCTCAGGAAACGCTCTCGGACCGCAGGAGGATCGTGGTACTTCCGTTCGAAAATCTGGGGGTACCGGAGAAAGAATACTTCACCGACGGCATGACCGATGAGATCACCAGCCGGCTGGGGATCTTGGAAGGGCTGCGGGTCACATCTCGCACGAGCGCCATGCAGTACAAGGAATCGCGACCCTCGATGAAGCAGATCGGCGAGGAGCTGGGCGTCGACTATGTGCTCGAGGGCACGGTGCGCTGGGATCCGTCCTCGACCGGGCCCAGTGAGGTGCTCGTGACGCCCCGGCTCATCCAGGTGTCAGAGGATACCCAACAATGGTCCAAGAGTTACACCGAGCCCTTGGCCGACATCTTCAAGGTACAATCCGACATCGCCAAGCAGGTGATCGAGCAGCTGGGCATCGTCCTTCTCGAGCCGCAGCGACGGTCCCTGGAATTCCGGCCGACCGAGAACCTCGACGCCTACGACTCCTACCTCCGAGGGAACCGCTACCTTAATCGCAGCAGAGAACTCCACTCCGCTAAGCAGCTTGACTTCGCCATTCCGGAGTATAAGAAAGCAGTTCTCCTGGACCCGACATTCGCCCTCGCCTACGCTCGACTAGCGGTAGCTCACGGTTGGTACTGTTTTTATTTCGGCCGTACCGTAGATCGGTTGGCTTTGGCGCAGGAAGCAGTGGACAGCGCGCTCGAGATCGATCCAGGGCTGCCCGAGGCCCACTATGCCAAAGGCCTGATCCTCTCTTCCGGCGACCAGCAAGACAGGCAGCATGCCCTCATAGAGTTCCAGATCGTTCTGAAGAGCCAGCCCAGCAACGCCGAAGTCTTCGAGGCGATCAGTAAAGTTGAGATGCTCATGGGTCAATGGAAGGAGTCATTGCCCACCATCAAGAAGGCCATCGAGCTGGATCCGCGGCTGGGCAGGCTGGCCTGTTGGGCTGGTGGCCGCAATTTCGGGTTGCGCCACTTCAATGAGTCCATCCGCTACCACGACCAGGCCATCCGGGTGACTCCCGATCGATCCTGTCCGTATTACTGCAAGGCGTTGATCTATCTGAATCGGGATGGCAGCACAGAGAGAGCTCGCGGATTCTTGGAGCAGCTCCCTCACAACATCGATTTCGAAGAAATCCCGCCCATCAACTACCCGTGGGTCCTGGTCCATATGATGGATGGAAGGTACCAGGAAGCGCTGAAAAGGCTCTCTGCTGGATCCGCGAAGAAAGTCTACGTTTCCGGACAATTTTACATTCCGAAGGACCTACTGACCGCCCAGATCTATGGCCTTATGGACCGCCCAGAGCCGGAGAAGGCGCATTACGAGGCCGCTAAGGAATCGCTCGAGGCAGAAGTCAAAGAGCGGGATGAGGACGACCGGATTCACAGCTCACTGGGCATAGCCTATGCCGGCCTCGGTCGCAACAAAGAAGCAATCCAGGAGGGAAAACTGGGGCTTAAGTGGCTCCGCGGGGGCCAGGGCATACGTCTGGGCTATCGGCACAAGGACTTGGCCCAGATCTACCTCATGGTGGGCGATCACGATAAAGCGATCGACCATCTCGAAGAGCTCCTGTCAGTTTCCGCCTGGTTCTCGGCACCGTACTTCGAGATCGATCCGACCTGGAATTCTCTCCGCGAAAGCCCTCGCTTTCTGGCCCTGCTGCAGAAGTACGGCGCAACCACTGCTTCCCGTTCATCAGCCCGCTAGACAGGATCGCCCCCTTTTTTCGTGTTTGTCGCATCGAACCCGGAAGGGGTACTAGTCCTTGCACAGTCCCTTGGGCGTCCAATCGGACACCGGCAACGCCATAGGCTGCGACGACTCGTGAAGGATGAGTACGAGCGAGCGGCGCTGCTCAGTGCCAGTGGTAGTGAGTACCATGGGTGGTCCCTCCGGAACGATGGTGCTTTCGCCTGCACGTCCAACCTTTTTACCGTGAGGTGTCTCCAGGCACACTTCCCCAGCCCTGGTGTAAAAGGCCATGGTTCCCAGATGGCGATGGACACTTCCCGTCCTGCCGGGATTGGTAATCACTTCGATGTATTGGGCTCTATATTTTTCACCCGACTTCACCTGAAGCGGACCGATTTGCGCAAGGCGCACGCCCCCGGACGGCCGCCACCCGGCGTCACCGATGGTGAACAGCCGGACTTTTCCAAGTGCCTCAACGACGGTTCCTCGGGGTCCCTTCGCCGCCCTCGCTTCGGCACGGGTCGGATAGTTGTCCAGATGCCAGAACACCGCCGCCTTGGAGAGTTGGCCCAACGGTACGCTTGCCAGGATCCAGCATCCCACCTCAGCGGTTCGCTCACTAACCGGCCTGCAACCTTGCGCCAGCGCATTGTCCCATGTTGAGAGCGCCAGTATCGACCAAGCGGTTGCCACCAGCGCCCGACGCGTACGCCGACTTAACGCTTCCCGCGTTGACTCGCGGGTGGGGGGAGTCCCGAACGTCGCAGCCTTGAGGCCGAACGTTGTACTGTGAGCATCCGTTCCTATATGCTTCATTTCGAGTCTCCTTCTTCGAGTTTAGAACAACGGCATGACAACCTGAGGTCCCCATCGATTCTGAGGCAAAGGAACCTGCACCGACACAACCGCCCCACCTGATGGAGGGACGTTCGCAACAACCAGCGGTGTCAATCGTGTGCTCGCGTTTAACACTTCGTCCAGAGTGATCTCAGGCTTGAAGGGCTTCTCTGCCTTGGAGATCACGACCGTAACGGGGCCCGAGCTGGTGCTCGGATCGACACCCATGAAATTCGCCGGAAGGGTCACCCCGCTGATGGGTACCAGGAAGCCAAGGGCCATTTGACCCATTCTCTTTAACGTAGAGAGGATGGAGGACTGTGAGCGCGGCTTGCCTTTCTTGGGTGGCATCGTATAGTACATCCCCTTCATCACGTATCGGTCCGGTAGAATGGTGGCTACGATCGGACGGCGAACACACTCCCCAAGCCGCTCCTGAACCCTGGGGTCTTTTAGGGTGGCGTCAATGATCGGGGAGACCCATTCCGGCGACTTGGGCCAGGCGCTAATAACCATTGCTTGATCTTTTGGCCTCTCGACGATCACGGTGTGGCTCCGAGTGTAGCTGCGCAATACGCCTGCGCCCAGGAATGCCAGCATCAGACAGGAAAGGTAAGCTGCAGCCCAGCCGAAGGTTCGTGGACGAAGCCGCCCGAAGCTGCTCTCGAACAGTCGTCGAATGGGGCTACCGGGAAGAAAAGCCCCACGCGATTCCATGTAACGCTGATAATCCTCGCCAAAGCGCTCCGTCATTCGGCGCTCCTCGAAGCGAGCCAAGGCCGCGTACAGGAACAGCATCGTGACCCAGAAGCCGAGAAGGAGAAACCGGGGCCAGATCGTCAACAGCCCCCAGCCTGCAATGCCCAGACATAGATATTGGGGATGTCGCGAAATCCGGTAAAGCAGGCTGGTGGCAACGCCGCGTCGCAGGAGTTTGTTGCCGTAAACCTGTGCTGCCGAGATCAGGAAGCCCCAGAGACCAAGGCAGAAAAGAATCCTTCCAATAACGCGCTGCCATTCCAATAGTGCCGACGTAGTCACTACCGAATGGTTTAGGAAGAAACCGTCCAACCAGGCAGTCCAGCTACTCGTAGAGAGTGAGCCGAGGAGTGGCTCGAAGCGCATCCCTCCATAGAAGAATCCCGCGAACGGGCTAATCATGATCAGCACTTCGCAGGCGCCCAGCCCTAGAACCAGAAGCATCCCCCAACGTCCCAGGTGTTTGGTATTTGTTTGCTTCATAGGATTTCCCGAATGGAACTGCCGTCTGACAGATCCTGACTCCCCTGAAGATTCCGACAAGATAGCCGGATAACAGAACTCGCCAGGGAAGGGGCTGCGCCCCTTGAAACCCCGCGGGACGTGGGATTTAGGAGCCAGGATCAACAGGATTGTTTCATAACGACCAACATGTTGGTAAGGATGGTGCGATAAGCGCCTAGTCAAGGATTCCATTGCGCCATGAGGTGGCCCAAGATCAGGCTCCTGTCATACGGGCTGCGGCTTACTTCTTCCACACGGTGGAAGAAGACATTCATGATCGAACCAAGTCCGCCTTTTGGGGAGAGCACGCCTGAACTTTAAACACGGACTGTGATCTCCAAGCTTGGCTTGGCCTGCTCAATAGGTAGTGTGCTGGGGAGTCTGCCGAACTAAGATTGAAACTGTTCAAGCCCACTCCCCAAAGCAAACAACTTGTCAAAGGCTTTCTCATGGCGCTTGCTTCAGTGTTTTCGAGTTGAGAAAGCCGGGGCTGAATAGCTCCCCTGCCTTCTCGCGTCGGTAAGCGCCGTTTGCGTTGAGAACCGATCAAAAAATGAGCGTACCAGGGTTGGTCGATGCAACCCACGATGGAGCGAGATCTGGTCATGCAGGCGTTGCTATCAGCGGTCTGGCGTCGGCGACCAGCTGCAACTGTCGTTGTCCACAGCGATCAGGGGAGCCAGTATGGGAGTCATGACTACGTGGCATTTCTCCAAGAACACGGGCTGGAACCGTCAATGAGTCGTCGAGGCAATGTCTGGATAACGCCGTGGCCGAGAGCTTCTTCTCGACGCTGAAGAAACAACGGATCCGGAGGAGAATCTACGCTACCCAAGACGATGCCCGGTCCGACATTTTTGATTTCATCGAGTTATTCTACAATTCGAAACGGAGACACAGCCATGTCGGCGGTGTGTCTCCTGTGCAGTTTGAAGCCGACTACTTCAAGAGGGTACAATCTGTCTAGAAAATCCTGGGCAGTCCATGCTTCTTCGAGAGCAACGAGCGAAAACGACGGTGCTAGAGCAAGAGCGTGGTACAATCTGCCCCTGGGTTTTTCATCGTCATGGGAAACAAATAAAGGACTTTCGCCGCAGCTGGCGATCGGCTTGTAAAAAGGCCGGTCAACCCGAGAAGATTCCCCATGACTTCAGACATACGGCCGTGAGAAACCTCATCCGGGCAGGCGTGCCCGATAGAGTTGCCATGCAGATGACAGGCCATAAGACGCGAAGCGTTTTCGAGCGTTACAACATCGTAAGCGAAGGTGATCTCTTCGGCCGCCAGGAAGGTAGACGAAATTGCGGGCAATGTTACGGGCACAGTCAGCCATTTTGGCCATGTTCCAGGGCAGACAAAACAGCTGTAATATATTGATATAAAGATATTTGCACCCGTAGCTCAGTTGGATAGAGCGTCGGACTTCGAATCCGCAGGTCGCACGTTCGAGTCGTGCCGGGTGCACCATTTCTTTCAAGTAGGTCAGGGCGACAGGGAAGAGCTCCCTTGTCGCCCAATCTTCTCCCGTCCCAAATCCAAGTCTCGGTTCAGCCCTGCGGGCCCCCGTTTCCCATCGGTTGAGCAACACCGGACTGATGCGAGCAGCTTGGCGAAATCCTTCCGGCTCTTGACCAGACACCTGGAGTAACTTCTAGGTTGTTTCTTTCACTACCGGGAGTTTCACGGGTTCTGCCAGCTTGAAGCTGAATTGCGTCTCGCCTCCAAAAGCCACCTTTTCGCCCTTGGTGGCAAGCACGATGTTAGCGATCGCGTGAAACCGCAGTTTTCTGAACGGGCGCCGGTAGAGAGGTTTTCAGGCGCAGTTTGATTCGAAGATACCTCACGTAGTCTGCCGAGATAGGATTCTGAAGTAATTCCTCAATGACCGGGAGAAAGTAATACAGGGACCGGATAGGCGATAGCCTGCGTGCCTGTGGATCACGGAGTAACCGACGAGCGGAAGTCAGGAGTAAGCTCGATTCTATGACCGAAAGCGGAACCCGACGATCATAGAGCTGATAAGCGAGTTGATAGTCTTGCCGACGAGGCCGTTGTGGAGTCTCAGGCAGCTGGGCGTAGAGATCAACAACAATCTTTACGTATTGAATGCGATTGGACGGCACGGGTTCTAACGTTTCTTTTTCCTCCGCGCGGAGGCTTCCTGCTCGCTCTCTCGAATCCGATAGCTACGTCCTTCAATGACGGTCACATCGGCATGGTGAGTGAGACGATCCAAGAGCGTGGCAATGCAAGCGGCATTGGGAAAGACCTCGTTCCATTCTCGAAAGGCTCTATTTGTACTTATAACGATGGATCGATGCTCATAGCGCCGGTTGACGACTTCGTACAGCAGATCCGCGGCATGGTTGTCATAGGAGAGATACCCGACTTCGTCTACGCACAGAAGGTGAGGGCGGGCGTAGGATTGGAACTTTCTTCTTCGGAGTTCCGGGGAATCACATTGGAGATCTTCGATCAGGTCGGCAGCCGTACGAAACAGGACGGAATAGCCGGCCAGCACAGCAGCGTGGGCAATGTTTTTGGTAATCATGGTCTTGCCCAGACCGTTGGCACCGAGTAGGACAAAGTTGCGACCATCCGGGATGAAATCCAGAGTGAGGGCGCGTTCGATGACCTGGCGATCGATTTTCTTTGGCCAATTCCAATCGAAATCCGCCAGCGGTTTGAAGCGGCCGATGCGGGAGCGTTTCAGGCGGCGCTCGAGACTGCGGCGGCCACGCTCTCGAGCTTCGGCCTGCAACAGCTCCTCGAGCATTACACGAGGACTCCAACGACCCTTGGTAGCCCGGGCGATGAAGTCTTCCAGGGATTCAGAAGTGGCATTCAGACCGATGCCGGCGAGTTGGGTGGCAAGGTTATTCGTCACGGTCGGAGAGGTCATCGTAGGCCTCCAAGTTGTGGGGTTGGACGTTGAGGTTGGCAAGATCGGGACGACGAGTCAGATCGACAGGTAGTAGATGACGACGCTGTTGGGAGCGGCGATGTTTCTGTAGAATGAAGGCAACCGAAGAAGCCCGAGGCGTCTGCCGCTGGAGTGCTTCCCGAACGGCGACTTGTAGTTCCGTGGCTCCATAATCCTCCAAGAGCTGAGATAGCTGAGTGGTTTGCCCGCCGCCGGACTCTCCCCGCTGGAAGGCAGCCGCGATCAAGGCTTCGCTTTCAGGTACCGATTGAGCAAGACGGCCTCCAGGAGTAGCGCCGATGGCTTTGCGCTTCTCTTGTAGCAGTGCTTCTTGATGCGCCGGATCCAGGACGGCGTCATGGCGGTTGTAGGAGCGGCGGTGTCGGGCGATTTCGGTTGCGCCATCGAGAATGCGTACAGTGTCCTGTGATGCTGCCAGAGTGAGTGCTCGACCCACGGCCGTGTGTGGAATCGAGTAGTCGTTGAGATCAAAACGGATATAGATGGTCTTGCGCGATCGAACCGGTACCACCAGATCGGTATCGAAGGAATGCACCGGCAGTGGAAGCAATCGAGGTTTTTCCTCTTCTTCGAAGATTTGCTCAACGGTGCGGGACTGGTCTCCGGGCCAGGGACGTCGATGAGCGATTTCGTCGCGCCACAGAAGCGCTTGACGGTTGAAGTCCTCCAGGGTGGTGAAGCGGCGTGCGGCAAAGAAAGAGTGTCGGATGTACTGGATGGTTCTTTCGACACGCCCTTTCTGATTGCCACGGGCCACTTGGCACGGGCGAGTGGCAAAATGATAGTGAGCACAAAGCTCAATCAGCCGAGGATGAAAGTGCACGGCATCGCCGTGGCGTTCCAGCACGGCCGACTTCAGATTGTCGCTTAATATGACACGAGGGCAGCCCGACCATGAGTCGAAGGCCCGGACGTGACCGCGCAAGAAGTTCTCCAGGGTTTGATCGAAGAAGAACTCCAGATATAGGGCTCGGGAATAAGAAAGTGTAAGAACGAAGCAGGACAACCGACGACGGGCACGGCCGATTGCAACGGCTCCAAAATGTGCCCAATCGACTTGGCCCTGCTCGCCAGGAAATGTTCGCAGCCGTAAGAAGGCTTCTCGGTGAACAGGGCGGAGACGGGCGACGACTCTCCGGAGTATCACGACACTGCCGGTATAGCCTCGATCCCGAATCATCTCATAGATACGAGTCGTTCGTAGGCGCGGATACTTCTCCAAAGTCTCCTTGATAAAGTCGATGTAGGGATCCGTGAGACTGGGACGAAGGATCTTGGCTCGATTGAATCGATCGGTTTGCAGGGCGGTTCGTACCGTATCCCGGTGAAGTCCCAGTTCTTGCGCGATGGTTCCAATCTTCCAATGCTCGGCATAGAACAAGCGACGGATGTGTGCCACGGTCTCGGCTGCAATCATGTTTCATCTCCATCCATGAAACACATCGATGAGCTGGCCCGCTCGACCGCAAACCATGCAGGTGATAGGGCCGGAAATCGTAGATGTGGTGTGTGTTTGAACTTTCTCATCACGTTGTACTTGCGCTTCGCGCGCAGCGATCCTGCCAGAACGAAGCTCGCTTCGGCTACCTGGATCCGTCACGCGGGCCATGGCTCGTCGACGCCGGTACGCTCGCTGACGGTCTCTGTGATCCAATCTTCCTTCGGGGCTTTGTTGATGCAGGCGATTGGCCTTGCGACGTTGCTTCCGGCGCGCTTTGCTACGACAGCGACAACTGCAGTACTGCTGTCCACGGTCACAGCAGCGACAGATCCAGAAAAGCGCCCCGCAGCCGTCAGCTCGGCAAAACCCTTGACGAAAGGTAACTTCGGAGGTGACCGTCATCCCATTCCCAGGGGTGGAAACTGGACAACGGCCACAAATCATGGCAGGCTACGAACATCTGATGGTTTGGTAGCTCTTCCAAAGAGAGCCGCCAACGGACCCCGATTGTTAATGGCGGTCGGGGTCCTCTTCCACACCCGAAAACAGCATAACCTATTGAGAAAAACTTGAGGAGGCGCCTACGGCGCCGATGATGTTGAGGCTTGTTATCTCGGCGTTTGTTCAGAAAAGTGCGGTTTTAAGCGATCAGTAACAAGCACGACGCCCGTCCCTGCGCCGGCACCCACGCCCGCCCCGATGGCGGCACCTTTTTTGCCCCCGGCCAGAGCGCCTATCAGGGCGCCGACACCGGCACCGGCGCCGATCTTGGTGGCGTCCTTCTTTTTAGTTGCCTTGGCCTTGAAGCTGATCGGGCGGGTCTCGATCGAATAGCTCTTGTTGCCGACCTCCAGCGTATGGAGCACCAGGGTCATGCGCGCGCGGCCTTTCATCTTCCCCGCGTCCTGGACCTCGGTCAGTCTGCCAATGACTTGCGAACCTTCGGGCGCAAGCGTGCGTCCCTCCGAGTTCAGCGATTCATCGAGGGTCGCAGTGAACTCGTCTCCGGCCGCGTTGGACTCGGAGCTAATGGAATGATTCAGTCGAACCGCAAGCGGCGTACCTGTGGCGATCTCATACTTGGGCACCACGAAGGCCCGCTTTACTTTTTTGACCAGGGACCCGGCCGCCGGCTTCTGGTTTTCTGCGTTCACCCCTTCGGCCGACGCTTCCGGACCCGTGCAGCCTCCAAGACAAAGTGATAGTAACGAGATAAAAAGAACCATCCCGCCACCGCGGACATATGCTCTTGACCTGTTCATCGATTCCCCTCCACGAAACGTTGTGTGTCGATCTCCTCAACCGCTCCCGTCGCTCGGTAATGCAAGAGTCATTCCAATCGCAAAGACCTCTCTGCCGATCCTTTCCTATCTCGCTGATATCTTGTTACTTTCCGGGCACGGGGGCTGTCACTTCCCGGTGAATGCCGCCGGCGTCTCCCGGGGAAAATTTTCCCTACCTGCCAGGATCCAGCATTCTTTCAATGAGCGGATGACTGTCCGCGGCCCGGCAGGCTACGCGCCCGAGGCACTCTTTCTTTACGTGGCTTGGTTGCAGTAGAGGGTGCGGCCGGCAGCCCGAATCAGGATGAACTCGGGATCGATGGGAAGCTTTTCTACTTCGCTATCAGGAACCAGCAGGAAAGTCCGGTCCGCACCGTTCCATCGTTGCTGCAGCCGGGTGGCTGAAATCACGACCTCTGGAGCATCCGGGTAACGGCTTCCTATTTCAATCAGCGCCGCTGTGCCTTGATAAACCAGCAGTGGTGTCGGAGAGTAGAAGTTCACGGAATTGGCTGTTTCGAAATCTCCCACCACAACGAGTGAGTCCCCGGGTTGATAGAGACGGGCCAACTCCACTCCAAAATGCTTCGAAGATAGAATGTCCTCACATATCCGTATGCTTTGATCTGCCGCCAGCATGAATGTCACCGGCATGATGCAGAGGAGCACAACTGCAGCCGGTCGCCGCCCTTTCCGATTCAGCCACCATGCCCCGGCTGTCCCCACGGTCAGACCGATAATAGTCGGAACCAGCGGTCCAAGAAACGCCCGCACAGTCTCCCGAGGCAGGTCCAGTATGGGACCAAACAGATTCGGGTACGCTCGCAGCCGCGCACTGCCCAGATCCGGATCGGCTGTCGTCTGCGCCAACCATACAAGCGCAATAGCGAGTCCGGCAGACAGCAATGGTCCCATGAGGGCGAGAAACCCAAAACATCGCGACAGACTCTGATTCAAGACGGCACCAGTTTGTGCCGCCTCGCGAGCGCGGGAAAACAGAGCAGCACCGACGAGCACAGCCAGTGGAGGCAGCAGTGGAAAGGCATAGTGCTCGAGCCGGGCCGATAGTGTGAAAAAGACCAGCACGAAAGCGCTCCAAACCAGCATGAGTACTCCGATGGCGTGCCGCTCGGAATCTCCCTTGTTCCCCATGAGCAGATGCCGGACCGCAGGCAAGAATGCGCTCCAGGGAAACAGCCACACCAAGATCAACGCCCAAAAAACCGGCAACGCAATCGAGATGTAGTCGTAGGGCTCTCGCTTTCCCAGGAAGCGGAGAAAATGTTCATTGACGAAGTACAGCCATAGAAACTTCTCATGACGCCAGGCCATGAGGAGGTGCCAGGGAGCTGCCAGCAACAAGAAGACGGACGTGCCAGCCAACCAATGGGCTCGCCGTAGTCGGCCCCACTCTTTCGTTACCAGAAAAAATAGAAAGACGATTGCACAGGGAAAAACAATCCCGATCAGTCCCTTTGACAATGCCGCACCTGCAAGCGACGCATAGAACACAAGGGCGGGGATGAGCGGGCTCGCTTCGTCTTCGAACCACTTCTGGAAAGCAAAAACCGAAAGCGTGAGAAAGAACACAAAATATACGTCGGGGAAAACTTCACGAGTAAAGAAGAACGTACCCAGACAAAGCGCGAATCCGGCGCCGCTGGCCAGCCCGCCGCTGGGACCAGACAAGCGTGATCCCAGCAAATAGACGAGCCAAGTCGTTCCGATGACCGCCAAAAACGACGGTATCCTCACGGAGAACTCACTCGGCCCAGCCGCGGCATAGGAAATCCCCATGAGCCAGTACATCAGTGGGGGCTTGTCGAAGAAACGCACTCCGTTCGAATACGGTGTGACCCAGTCGCCGCTCTCCGCCATCACTCGGGCCACGCTCGAGTAAAGCGCGTCTCCATCGTCGCCGATGGCCTTGAACAACCCGGTATAGACGTAGAGAAGGGCTATGACCGACAGTAGAGCGGCCACCAAGACCACACGCATCCGATTCGTGAGGTCTGATTCAGGATTTGGATCGAGAGACACAGGGTTGTTCTCGCAGCTCTCAATTAACAGGCATGGTCATAAGCTGGACGACTAAAGAGATTAGTTCATTGTCCGGCGAAAGAGCAAATTTTCATTAGTCCATCAACCCGCTTTGTTGTAGTGTCCGGCCTATGGAAGGACCATGGACCGCTAATCACACCATCACGCCGCGGGCGAAGCAAACCGAGAAAGCGATCTCAACGGGAGCGACCCCTTGAAGCTTTTCATGCTCCTCATGTTGATGCTCGGCGCCGCACTGCTGGGTCTCATCTTGTACCAGACCGATCTCGCAGCGGTAGGGGACCATCTGCTGGAGCTCGGAGCATGGGGAATCGCGATAATTCTGTTGGTACACCTGGCGGGGTTCTTCTTTGAATCCGCGTCGTGGCTTCTCACGCTGCCCCAACTAACGCTGAATCACCGGTGGCTCTTTCGTATTGCCAGGGTTCTGGGTGCGGGCTATGCGCTTGAAATGGTCACCCCTTTGGCGGGTTTGGGAGGTGAACCGATCAAAGCGGTCATCCTGAAACGATACTATGCAATCCCTTATCGGGACGCGATGGCTTCGCAACTGTTGACTCGAACAACGGATGTGATCTCCCAGATTCCATTCATCGCGATGGGTCTGGGCATTATGCTCTTTGACGACTTGCTGCCACCCGCCTACAGGACGACCGCGATTCTGAGCCTTCTGCTCTTCTCCGTGTGCGTGCTGTTGTTTTTGCTGGTGCAAAGAGGCGCCGCCTTTCAATGGATTCGGAGTTGGCTGAACAGGGTCGGTTCCCTCACGGGCGGTTCGAAGGATCGCCTGTCATTGTGGGTCGCAGCCCTCGGCGACATCGAGCGTCGAGTCGTTGAGTTCTATTCCGCCCGACGCTGGCGTTTCGTCCTCTCCGTGGGAGCTAGCTTTTGCGGATGGATGACCGGGGCCCTGGCTGCATATCTTACACTGGGCTTTCTCGGGCATCCCATCACGTTCGCCGAAGGAATCGTTATAGAGGCCTTCATGATCTTGGTGCGCTCTGCTTTCTTCTTTGTTCCGGGGGACGTCGGGACCCAGGAAGGAGCGCTCGTACTGGCCTGCGCGCAGGTAACCGGATCCCCGAGCTTGGGATTGGCCCTGGCCGCGGTCCGAAGGGCCAAGGACATCCTTTGGATTCTGTGCGGATTGGCAATCGGAACAGCATACTCCATACGGCCGGACGAGTTGATAAAGAGCAACCCAAGCTCCAGCCTACAGGACTAGATTGTCGGGTTTCACCAGAACCTGAGTTCATTCGAATGATTTCAAAGAGGTTCCAATGAAGCAATCCTCTTCCAGTATCGGGCGGCGTAGATCCGGGTTGTACAGGATTCCCGTCATTTGTCTTCTGTTGCTGGCGCTCTTTCTGGCTGCGCGGTTTTTCGACAGCAGCAGCGCACAAAATACGCCCGTTGCCAGCGGCGCCCCCAATCCCCAACTCGCTTTCATTACCCAGATTCCTCCATCGGAGTGGAAACTGGAGGGTCCCATCTCCAAAGCGGATTTCAACGTCTTGCTCATGAGACACAAGCGGGAGAATACGAGACTGCTACCCGGAGACTTCAACAATCCGAACTATCGTGCCGAACACTTTGAGAAGCTACAGAGCCCGGATCTGATCAAGGTCGAGTTGAACGACTCGGGGGTCGAAATTGTTCGGGCACCCATCAGTATCGTGCTCGCCACAGGCTATCGTTACATGGTGCCGCTGCTGGTGAAGAACAGCCGGCCCCGGAACGAGTTGCTACGGGTTCGAACTCCCTGGATGATCTACGAGTTCCTTGTTGCGCGGAACTCCTACCGGGGATTCTGTTTGAACCTGAACGAGCTACAGCTCGACGAGATCGAGAAGGCGCCGATATCGTTCGAGCTGGGTGATGACTCGAGCGACGCTTTTAACCTATTTCTCGACATACGACGGACCGGAAAACTGAGAGTAGAACTGAGCGACCCGGGCGACGAGCCAGCGGCCGCCCGCATGTATCTCACAGCTTCCGACGGTTTGGCCCACATGCCGATTGGCTCCGTTCTGCGCGTGCTGGGCAGAACCGAAGAGTATTACTTTCACGCTCGAGACGAGTTTGAGATCGACTTGCCCTCCGGCCCCGCCACCATCGAGGCCGTTCGGGGGATGGAGTATGCGCCGGTAAGAGAGACCGTTGAGATAATTCCCGGCCGGACGGTGGAGCTCGCCCTACATCTCGATCACCGCTTTCCGATGGCACGGCGGGGGTGGTATTCCGGGGATTCTCACATCCATGCCAACTGTATTTCCAACGAGGTCGTCGACATAGAAGACATCGAGTTGCAGGTTTCCGCCGAGGGACTGAGCGTAGCCAACCTGATGGTGTCGAATTCGTTTACCGACATCGTCCACGACGAGCGCTTCTTCGAGGGGAAACCGAATTCCATGAGCCGCGGCAACCGGATTCTGTACTGGAACGAGGAGATGCGCAGCCGTTCGATGTATGGACATATGTGCTTTTTCAACCTGACGGAGCTCGTCCACCCGCTCTTTACCGGTTTTCCCAACACCCAGCACTACGAAGACTATCCGGCCAACTATGCTCAGGCCAAAAAAGCACGAGCCCAGAACGGCGCCGTCACGTACGCTCATCCCGGCGTGCGCCCGAACTTCCAGGGGATCGGCCGCGGCGGCGCGCGCGAGTTCCCCGTCGATCTGGCGCTGGGCGAAATCGACGCCCTGGATGTGCTCAGCCACCTGGGTGAGGATACAAGCACCGAGATCTGGTACCGCGCCTTGAACTGCGGCTTTCGCTGCGCCATTTCCGCCGGCACCGATTCGTTCACGAACCTGACTTTTGGGCAGGTTCCCGGAGGACTGCGTGTCTATGTAAATGTACCGGGCGAGTTTTCCTATGCCCGCTGGATCGACAACTACAAGAAGGGGAAGAGCTTTGTCACCAATGGTCCGTTCTTGACGTTTGCGGTCGAGGGCCAGGGACCAGGTGAGGAGATCCACTATCCCAGCACGGGTGGAGCGGTGCGGGTGAAGGTCGAGGCGGAAGTGCACACGTTGGTCCCGGTGGAAAAACTCGAGCTCCTGGTCAATGGATCGGTCGTGGCAGCGAAGCCGGCTGAAGGGGACCGAACGCATGTTCGCATCGAGCAACGGGTTGAACTGGCCGAAAGCTCCTGGATTGCCGCTCGTGCCACCGGCCCCGGGCACCGGCTGATAACCAACGACCCGGCGGCATTCGCCCATTCGAGCCCGGTTTATTGCTACCTGGGAAACCAACCCATCTCATCGTCGGAAGATGCGCGATTCTGGGCCGATTGGATCGAGCAGCTGATCGCGGACGTCAAACAACGAGGCACCTTCGCCACGTCGGCGCGCCGCGACTCGGTAGTTTCACTTTTCCGCAAAGCACAGCGGAAGTATCAGGAGATGGCAAAGTAAAAACCAGGGAGTGAAAACCAGGGACGTCCCCATTTTCCTTTGTCAACCACTTGGGAGAATGATAAAAGCAAGACGACTATGATCGCGAAGCGGACGGCAGCCTTTCTGATTCTTACACTGCCGCTCGGCATGGCCCGGGGTCAGGATCCGGCCTCCTCCCAAGTACAGTCGGCGGGTCAGGACCCGATTGCACGTGTGACAACCGAGCTGATCGAACTGCGCGTCGTGGTCACCGATAAGGAGAAACGGCCGGTCACTGATCTCGAGCAGCAAGATTTCACGTTGCTGGAAAACGGCAAGCCACAAAAGATCAGCTTCTTCTCGTCGGTCCGTGTGCCTGGTCCCGACTCCTCGGCACGGGTTGCATCCACAGCAACCGATAGGTCAAAAAACAGGAGCGATATCGGGACACCTCGACTACAGCCGGCCGAGCAACCTGCGAGGACGATCGTCCTCTTTGTCGATACGCTGCATCTATCGGTCTCAAATCTCTTCAGGCTGAAGCGGTATCTGCAGAGCTTTGTGGATGAGCACGTCAGTAACCGGGATCTGGTCGCGGTCATGACCACTACAGGAAGACTGGGCCTTGCGGGTCAGTTCACACGCAACCGGGAACTCATCAGCTACGCGATCGACAAAATCAGCCCTGGTCCGATCACGGAGCAGACTTTTTTTACTCCTTACCTGGCTGCTGCAATCGACCGTGGTGACCGGAGCGCGCTGGATCTGGGCATAGAGATCATGCAGACAGAGGGAATGCCAGGCGACCGTGACTTTGCCGAAGCCCTCACGATGAGTAGAGCTCGCAGGGTACTTGCCGAAACCTCCTATCGTCGCCGGGTAACGTTGAGCACGCTCGAAGCCACCGTCGAACGAATGGCCGATCTGCCCGGGCAACGCCTGCTCGCCTTCTATTCCGACGGCTTTTCTCTGATGGACCGAGGCGGCACCCCAGACACAGCCGATCTGCTGCCGGCAATAAGCCGGGCCGTGCTTTCGGGGGTCGTCATCTATTCCATCGACTCCAAAGGCCTTCAGGCACACCCGCTTTTCGACGCTTCGGTGAGGGGAAGCTTCAGTCCCGCCATGCACGGGTACCTCAATTCGGCGGAACGGGATGCTGAGGATGGAATGAACGCGCTGGCTCGCGATACCGGCGGAGAGCCGTCATTTAACACCAATGACCTGGCAGAACCTCTGATCGCGGCATTGAATCAGAACCGCTTCTATTACTTGCTGGCCTACTATCCGTCGGAGCCGCTGACCGAGAAGGATAAGAAATTCCGCCGGCTCAGCGTCAAGCTAAAGGATTATCCCAAGTATAAAATCCGTACTCAAAAAGGCTACCTGCCGGCCGAGCTGGCCGGAGTCAAGTTCAAACCCACGGATCAGACCCCGAAAGACCGCCTGGCGGAGGCGACGCTCGCCCCGTTGCCGGTGACGAACATTGCTGTATCGGCCTGGGCCGCCTTTATCGAAACGGAAATCGATGAAGCGCAGGTCTCGCTTCAGGTCCAGATTGACGGGGACAAACTCACGCTGCGCGAAGAGAACCAAAGCTACTATATGGAACTGGAGCTGATCGTTTTCGTCTTCAACGAAGATGGAAAGAACGTCGATAGCAAGACACATGCGGTCACAGGGAAGCTCCCGCCCAAACAAGCTGAGCTGACAAAGCAACAGGGGATCACGTTTGCCAAGCGTATCGGTCTCAAACCAGGACTCTATCAGATTCGGGTGGGCGTGCGAGAATTGGGTTCCGAGCAAATCGGTACGGCCGCCGCCTGGGTAGAGGTTCCGGAACTGCCTCGAAAGAAACTGGCGCTGAGCAGCATCATCTTGGCCGATTGGTCCGACAACCAAACGGCGTTCCCCGAAGGGCCCCTGGCCAAACAATCGACGGCATCGAGGCTGATGCACGGGATCCGGTTCTATCACCCGAGCGACACCTTCGCCTACTACATGCTGGTCTATCGTCCCGAGAACCCCAAGAGCGGCGTCGCGGCGCCCGACCTTCTGATGAAGACCAATTTCATCAGCAAAGGTAATCCCATCGAGCTGGCCGAGTGGTATCCGTTGTCCTCCCGCCAGCTCCAGGAGACAAAGAAAGGAACCGTCGTGGGCGGCAAGATCCAACTGCAGAACACGAAGCCAGGCATCTATGAGCTGCTGGTCTCGGTCAAGGATGCCAAATCGAATCGCACAGTGCAGCGCACCACAACTTTCGGGATTGCTCAGTAAAGGGTTTTTGACATGGCGGAATGGATCGATTTGACTCGCACTTTCTCTGACGGCATGCCGGCCTTTCCAGGCCAGAACCCTCCAGAAGTGGTACAAATGACCGACAGATCCCGAGACGGCTACACGACCTTCCAGGTGACGACCAGCATGCACGTGGGCACTCACATGGATGCCCCACTGCACATGATCGAGGGAGGGCAATACCTTTCTGATTTACCCGTGGATCGATTCATGGGAAGGGGCCGCATCGTGGATGCCAGAGAACAATCGAAGATTACCTCAGAGCTCTTAAGCAGCGCGGACGTAAACAAAGGAGATATCGTACTGGTCTACACCGGCTTCGAAAATCACTTCAACAACCCGACGCACTACTTCGCTCACTACCCCGAAGTTACCGAGGACTTTGCGCGGGCCCTTGTCGAAGCTGGGGCAAAGATTCTCGGGCTGGACACACCAAGTCCGGACAGGGATGCTCCGTTCGTTGCGCACAAAACCCTTCTGGCAAGAGAGGTGCTTATCGTCGAGAATCTGGTCAATCTGGAATGTCTGCTCGAGTTCCGTGATTTCGAGGTGATTGCTCTGCCTGCAAAATACCATTGCGCGGGCGGTCCGGTCCGGGTCGTAGCGAGGATCATTCAATAACGACTTACGAAGGTACAGAGCGGCAAACTATGTCCAACACTTCCGCCATCAATCTGAAAGAAAAACTTTCCTTGTTCTCCGAGCATTGGGCCCCCAAACAGATCGGAATGCTCAATGACTGCCAGCTCACGCTGGCCAAGACGAAAGGGGAGTTCGTCTGGCACGCGCACGAAGACACCGACGAACTGTTTCTGGTCGTCGATGGTGAGCTGACGATCGAGCTGAAAGACAAGAGGGTGCATCTAAGGGCAGGGGAGTTGTTCGTCGTGCCGAAAGGCGTCGAGCACAAACCGTTCTCCGAGGGAGAATGTCACGTCTTGGTTATCGATCGTGCGGGCACGGTAAACACGGGCGGCGAAAACTGCGGAAAAACGGTTAGAGAATATCCGACAATCTAATCCATTTCAAACGACAAAAGGGGTAAACCATGAGCGCGCTTTCTTCGGCCAAAATCATGCAGGTCGCCATGGGGTTCTGGCCGGCCAAGACACTGCTTTCCGCCGTGGAGCTGGATCTTTTTTCGGTCCTCGGCTCGGACTCCATGACTGGCCGCGAACTGCAAGACGCCCTCAAACTGCATTCGAGAGCCAATCCCGACTTCTTCGACTCGTTGGTGGCGCTGCATTTGCTGGAGCGCGACGGGGACGGCCCCGATGCACGGTATCGAAATACCGAGGAGACGGCCGCCTTTCTGGATCGGAAGAGTCCGCAGTTCATGGGCGGTTTTTTGGAGATGGCCAACGCCCGCCTTTATCCGTTCTGGGGCGACCTCACCGAGGGACTCCGGACGGGACGCCCGCAGAACGAGATCAAGCACACCGGCGCCCCCGTGTTCGCAGAACTTTACAAGAAGCCGGAGCGCCTCGAGCAGTTCATGGACGCCATGGCCGGGATCTCGGCGGCTAATTTTCAGGCCTTTGCGGAGAAGTTCGATTTCTCCCGCTATCAAACATTGTGTGACGTCGGTGGAGCAACCGGCCAACTGTCGATGATCGTTGCAGGAAGGCACCCGCACCTGCGCTGCCCTACGGCGGATCTTCCAGCCGCCACGGACATTGCGGAGAAAAAGATCCGGGCCGCGGGGCTCGCGGACCGAGTCTCCGCGAAATCCGTTGATTTCTTCTCCGACCCGCTACCTTCGGCGGATGTCATCACGATGGGCATGATCCTGCACGACTGGAATCTCGACAACAAGATGAAGCTCATCCGTGCAGCTTACGAAGCCTTGCCCGAGGGTGGATCGTTCGTCGTCGTCGAGAACCTGATCGACGACGCGAGACGCGAAAACGTGTTCGGGCTCATGATGTCTCTGAACATGCTGATCGAATTCGGCGAGGCTTTCGACTTCACCGCGGCGGATTTCTTCGGTTGGTGTCGTGAAGTCGGCTTTCGCGAAACCGAGGTGATTCCGCTGGCCGGCCCAGCCAGCGCCGGTGTGGCCTACAAGTAAGGGTGTGTGTACCGGCGGGCTTGGTTCGCAGCCCTGTGTTCCCGGCTTGTCTGCTTACCTGGTTCGCCTGCAGCTATGGGCGCACTCGGAGCATTCCCATCCATCCAGTTTCATGTTGTGCTTCGCGCAAAAGCGATTCAACAATCTGACAAGCCGTGCCTTATCAGGCGTCGAAGCGATGACCTTTCTAACGCCCTCAACATACGCGAGGAACTGTTGCTGTGCTTTTTCTGTTTCTCCGAGCTCGCGATAAATGTTTCCTAGCTCTTCATGGTGATGGACGGGAATGGGCTTGGGGATGGTAAAGAGGTGTTCGAGAGTATCGCGCGCTGCCATTGGGTTTCGTTGACCTAGGTAGCGGGCAGCTAGCTGGGTGAAAACATCCACGTTTTGGGTATCGACGGGTGCAACTGCCTCCAGGTAGTCGAAGATAGTGGATTCATCAAGATAGTCTGGAAGCGACACCTTGCCAAGTGGATGGATGGCGTTGAGATCGTCTCCCACAATTTCCAGAGCGACCTGGTGCCCCCCACGGTAAAGCTCGAGCATTCCTGTGTCGATGCTGATGTGCTTGCCTCCAAAACGTGGCTCAATCACGCCTTTGGTCACCGTGTGACCGACCACCATGCGGGTAGCCCGGAGATTCTTCAGGATGCGATCCAGCTCTGCCTGTTGATTCTCCTGCTGCGAACGTCGGAGCGGAACTTGCGCAAGTCCGCGATACTGGAGGGGACTCTTGGGGTTGAAGGCGACTGGCTCCCTTCCCGAGGACCTTCCGGAAAGCTCTTCCCGGACGCGCCGGTTGAACGTGTCTATACCCAATGCGGACAACTCCTTACTCCAGTCGCCGTGGGAAAAAACGATTCCGTTGATACGAACCGATGCATTGTGCTCGAGTATCCAGCGCCCATAACGCCCGCCGCGGTCAAATGCCCGTCGATGCTCTCGGTAGCCAAGGGGCTTCTCAGCTTGGAACAGTTCCCGCGCATCCTCTATGCTTGGAAGCGGCCCACCCTTGGCCTTCTTCTTTTGTTTTTGGTAGTAAGATTCGAAATCCTTTTCCCATCGTTTCACAGCCTTGGTATCCGCGTATGAGGCAAACTCCTCCTTGGATACGTAGTCCAGGATGCCCAGGATATTCATCGCTTCGTGATTCCCGACCAGCGCGTGCACCCGTCCACCTGCGCGTGCAGCTTGCTCTTCGAGCTCCATGAGCAAATCCATACACTTTCTCGAATCAGGCCCCCGATCCAAGACGTCTCCAGTCTGTACGAGGTGGGCCGGCCCCCCAATTCAGCTCAGCTGCTCATCAACGAGCCGGGCGCTCTTCAACACCGTCACGAAGGTGTCATAGGCTCCGTGAACGTCGCCCACGGCGATGATGCGCGGGACGTCATCCCATTTGGCGGCAGGTTCCATTGCCGCGACGGGCTGATGGGAAAAACACACCAGGACGCCGGTAACCAGAACACTGGCAAAAAGGTTTCTCACTTTGCTCCTTCTGGACATTGCGGGTTCATTTCGTGCGCTCCAAATACTCCTTGAGCGCAACTGCATTGTTGAACCGCGGCTCCCGCGACGCGAAGACAAAAGTGACCTGGCCGGCTTGAAGGCGCTCGACAATGGGCTCCAGCGACTGCGCCCGAGTTCGCAACTCCTTGAAGTATCGGCGCCTGAACTCCACCCATTTGTCGGGTTCGTGGTTGAACCAGCGCCGCAATTCGGTCGAGGGAGCGGCTTCCTTGGACCAGAGATCGATCTTCGCATCTTTTTTTGAGAGACCGCGGGGCCAAAGCCGCTCAACGAGAATGCGGCAGCCATCCGAGCGTGATGGGGGTTCATACGCACGTTTCAGCGCGATGAGCATGGCTCGTCGTTCCCGTAGCTAAACAAGGAGTGCACCGACCAGCACAGTGTCCCAGTTGCCCGCACAAGGTACAAGCGGAAATCAGAGAAGGACCGCCACTGGTAGTTGTAGATCCCTGGCTCACTGATTCTCCAGCCAGACGGGTTACGTGAACGCACCGTTTGTTGCAATGTCCCATACTTCCACTCGAACCCAGCGCTGCCCGATCAGGTCAGCGTCGATGCTCAACGAATCTTCTCCGAACGCCCCGGTCGCGGAAAGCTCGACTCGCTTGCGTTTCGTCCCGCGACCGTCTCCGCTGATGATTTCCGCAAAGGCCAACGGAAACGTCCAGTTCAGATCCAGCCGAACCTGTGATTTGCCGCCTCCCGGCAGTGGTGCGACTTCACCCGATTCGTGGCCGTTCACGCTAAATTCACTTATCAGCACCTCGCCCGTCGTTACGAAGAACCGTCCGCCACGTAGGGCATCGAGTATGGAACGCCAACCGTTCTCAAAACGAGGAAACTTTTCCAGGCGCAGGTAATTCACATTCATGTGACCAAACAGCTCATGATCCGGTTCGATCGCGAAAACGTCCACCTCGCCGACAACGTACTTCGGCTCGCCCCAGTTCGACATATCGTCCAACAGATCCAGCACGCGCGAGCCGAGACGCGGCTGCGAAAGGTCTGCCGGCATTGCTTTCCAGGCTGCGCCGAGGAACCGCTCCGAGGTGAAAAACGATCGCTGGCGATAGCGGTCGGGAAAGCCTGTCGAGCTCTTGATGCGCGGATGCGCCGTCCACGCCAAGCCACGTTCAGCTTCTAGCAGCCGCAGGACATCCGCCTCGTCGCCAACGTGATAGACTTTGCCGAATCGTGGATGATCGGTGACGAACGGCGTCCCTGCCGCGCGGTGGAGCACCCAGTAAACGGGTTTCGGGAAGAAGCTGATCCAGTGCCCGCCAAGATGAACGTTGGGTTCCTCGCCGGGCAACAGCAGGAAATCGTCGCCGCTGAGCCGCTTGCACTCAGCATGCAGCAGTTCCAGGCGCCGCACCCTCTCGCTGGTTGGCATGCTCGGAGTTTCACGAGAATGAAACTCAGCCAGGTGTGCGACGTCGACACCCATGTCACGAAAAGTTCGAACGAAGCCCGGATTCTGCAAACGCTCGGGAATCTGATATGTCTGGCCGGACGGCAATCGGGCCGCTATTTCCGCGCCGCCGCGCGTTTCATCCGTCTGTGCGTTCAACAGCTCGCGCGTATGCTCGACGTGGTAGTGGCTCGTAAAAACGATATGGCCGGGGAGCGCGGCAAACCGGTCATTTCTGGTCAATCCTGCGACCCCTTTGAGCGCTTGTTCCGCAGAGCCATCGGACAGAAACAGGAAAAGCCCCAACTCTTGCGACGTGCCTGGCGGTGCGTTGAACCAGGGCACGAACCGATCGTCTCCACGCGGGTCGTGCCGAATGCCAAAACCGAACCGAGACTGGCCCTCGTAGTCCGGACCGACCCAGATATTCGCGAGGTTGTCGGAGAAGTCGAGTGGATAGAAATAACGATGCGGCGGGGGAAAAAGAGCGATGGAACCGTATTCGAACTCCGCACAAATCGTTCGGCCGCCCACCGCCAGTCGCCTGGCAGTCTCGAGCGACCCGGCCGATTCAAGCTGGGAATTACCCAGTGGATCGCGCCACGCCATCTCATTGGGCACTGTATCTCGAAAGACGAGCCCCGTGTCGTATAGATATGCGGCCGCGTCTTGGTTTGTTTGCAGCACGGCTTCCTGGAGCACGAAGGCGCTACCCGCGAAAAATGTCCAGCGGATCTCTCCGAAAAAGGGTCCCGCCGAGACATCACCAAACGTCAATCTCGCCCGACTCTCTTTTTGCGAGACAACAGGGCTCTTTTTTCCCATGCGCGCGTGGAAGACCTTGCTTGGCTTTTGCTGCATGCGGTCAAAGAAAATCGTCCAGCCGCCACGCCTTTGGAGATCTCGCTTTCCCACACGAAGCGAAACGACAGGATCAACAGAATCCGCAATCGACCGAAACGGCGCTCCGGAGCCGCGCGAAACAGCAATGGATTGAATCAGCGGCTCGTCGGCCGCGAGATCGAACGTCATCCGCCCGCGACGTTTGGTATCCATGGGCCACGTAACACGGATCATCGAATCCTGCTGAACGATGTCGATCCGAGGGAAACCTTCATCCTCATTCCCTGCCGAGCGAATCTGGGGCTCGGCTGCCCGTGCGGTTTGAAACCACAGGGAGACAGCAGCCGTTAGGAAAACGCTTGACCGTTTCCGCGATGTTCTTCTAATCATGGGGGAGACCCGAGAATGATGATTGCTTTCAATCGTACTATGCAGGGTATCATATCGAAGAGCTCATACAGGATCGAGATGGTTCCCTTTGGCTGCCGGAATAGTCGAGCGGCGCGTCCGAGAACTTGAAGAGCGGATGAACGAAGCAGCAAGCGCACTCGGACGCAAGAGCGATCATTAGCGAACATGATGTTGACTTGGGCCAGATGTAAAAAAAGAATTAAGAAAGTCGTTTTCCCCTCTTGACAACTCTTCACGCTCGTGACCGAAACGAAGCGCAGACGTCGTCTAGATCTGTCGTTTCGACTCGTGAGAGCCACGTCTGGGGGGTCAATCCTCTCGCGGGGCATTGAGGGTCATCTCGTCGCTTTTGCGCACGGAACAGGCGATCTGTGGGCACCCAAAAAGTCCATGGTATAAATCAACATGGCACCTACACCTCAGTACAAAACAATTCCATCCAAGAAACTGTCAGACGACGAGCTGCTTCGACGATTGTCGGAGCTTCTGCATCAATCGCGCCGTGTCGAGTCCGAGCTCGTGGCTCATATCGGGGAAGTAGACTCGCGCCGGCTTTATGCAAGCCAAGCCTGTTCTTCCATGTTTTGCTATTGCACTGACGTGCTTCATCTGTCCGAGTGGGAGGCGTATCTTCGTATCGCCGTGGCCCGGGCGACGCGGAAGCATCCCGTGCTTCTCGAGATGCTCCGCAATGGTCAGCTTCACCTCAGCGGCATCGCGAAGCTCGCTCCACACCTCACCGAATCTAATCGAGAAACAGTTCTGACTCGTGCAGCGCACAAGTCAAAACGTCAGATCGAAATGCTCATTGCAGAGATTGCGCCTCGACCACATGTTCCCACTGTGGTGCGCAAGCTACCTATGCGAAAGTCCACGCCCCTGCTTAGAACAGCGCTTCCGACCAAACCGGACAAAACCCTACTTGGTCCGGACCAAGTAGGCTCTGAGGTTGCGCCGATTCCGGTTGGCCAACCTGTGAAACCAGTCGAACCGCTGGCGCCGGCGCGTTACAAGATTCAATTCACAGCAAGTGCGGAGCTTCACGAGCAGCTTCAACGGCTTCGTGCTCTCACTCGATCTGCGGATCTCGCCGCGGTCATCGAGTCTGCAGTAACCGAAAAGCTCGCGCGAATCGAAGCCAAGCGATATGGAAAGACGGAACAACCTCGTAGGAGCATCAAGGAGACGGATGTATCGCCCTCCACTCGTTACGTTCCTGCTCCAGTCAAGCGTGCTGTTCAGAGGCGGGATGCGAACCGCTGCACCTTCGTAAACAAACGCGGCCGCCGCTGCGCGGAGCGTCACCGGCTAGAGTTTCATCACCGACGACCTTTCGCTCTTGGTGGGGGTCACAGCGCAGACAACATCGTTCTGATGTGCCGTGCGCACAACGGTCATCTGGCCGAAAAAGACTACGGCAGAGCGAAGATGGCAAGGTACCGGCATTCGATTGTTTCAGAAGCCTTGGCTAGAATACCTCGGTCACCGCCCGTTGCCCGAGCTTAGACGCCCCCCCAAATACCTCTCATGGGCAGGGTACGGTCAACGAAGGATCGCAGCCGATGGACGCAAACCCCAGATCACCAGCGGCGCGTATGGACATCTCTGAGGCCCGCATGCTACTCTACGTTTCCGCTAGGTCGCCTCACACAATGTGCGCCTGTAGCTCAGTTGGATTAGAGCGTCGGTCTCCGGAACCGAAGGTCGCAGGTTCGAACCCTGCCAGGCGTACCAATCTTTTCAATAACTTACAGAGAATTGCCATTTTGCTCTTTTTCGCTGTTGCCTATTTGTCTCCTGTTTGAAATCGCCGAAATCTCTAAAAATCTCCCACAGGCGTCCCACTCTTCTTCCCAATCGGCGTATTTACAAGTGCCGTCGCCATACAGAGCGCACCGATAGTGAGGATGGAGTGATTGGGCGGTCATGTACTTTTTCCAGAAATGCCTGCAATCCCCGCATTTGTGATCGCTGTCTTTTCCGAAGACTTTGTGCATTCTACCGATGCGCCAACCTGGATCTGCAAAATCCCCAAGCAACCTTTCCTTTTCAGTCTCAGTCAATGGGAACCTTATCTGTTCGTTTTTCTCTTCCATCGCTTTCTCCGTTTATCAGCTTCCTCCGCAGTCAGATTTTATGTTCTAGCTAGCCCTGATGTGACATTCATGACATCGTCCAATATTGCGAAATCCCAGGCCCAACGGGCCCCAAAGACGACGTATCGCAATTCGGTCTACTCACCAATGGTTGGCTTATGTTCCTGCGCCCATCGAGGCGAGAAGGCAATAATGATTGGGCTCCACGGGCATCAGGCCCCGCAGAAATGTCACATTAGGGCTAGTTTCTCGCGTTCTAGTTTCTCGCGTTCTAGTTTCTCGGCCGCCTGGGCCTCCCTCACCGAGGCTATTGCATGCCCCTCGAAAAGATGCATGTAGCCCATTGTGGTCGAGATGTCGTCGTGGCCGGCAAACTCCTTCACGGTCCTGATGTCGATTCCTTGCCGCACCCATTGGCTGATTCTGAAGTGCCGGAGCGTGTGAAGCGCCACCCATGGTAGGTTTGCACTGCGTCGACCCTGACGTAGTTTCTTCTCAGGGTTGGCCCAGCGCTGCCGCGTCCTGGGATTGACGAAAACGTAGGGTGTATGAACATATCGGACGAGCGCGAGACACCATTCTATCGCTAGATCCGAGAGCGGGATGTAGCGCGGCTTACGGTTTTTTGTCCGGCCAGAAACAGTTAAGAGTCTTTGTTTGAAATCTATCTGATCCCACTCCATCCAGAGTGCTTCTTGCTTGCGGATCGCCGTCTCGGCCACCATCGCCACCACTGCACCTACTACCAGGTCGATCTGCTGCGTGCAGTCAATCACCCGGTAGACCTGAGCAAGCGTTGGGATGCGTTTGGGGATCTCTTGAACAGGTAGCAATTGAAACCGCACCAATGGGTGAGCCTCCATCACGCCAACTTCCACGGCCCAGGTGAACATCTTTTTCAGTGCGGCAATCTCTCGGTTTACCGTGTGGGAGGCAATGCGCTTGGTTGGCAGCACTAGTGAGTGTTCCTTTGCGCGCCGCTCCGCGTATTGGTAAAGATCGGCTCGTCGAAAGTCGGCCATTGCAATCGTGCCAAGATCACGATTGAGATATTTGAAGCAGAGTTCGTACCGAGACCAGGTTCGCATTCTCGGCTTGCAGTATTCATACAGAAACCGATCTGAAAACTTTTTGATCGTAAGAATCTCCTTGGCCCCATGCTCGAGCTCTTCCTTTAGCTCGCGCCACGTACCCATCGCTATCGCTTCCTCGATTCTGGCCATGAGCTTTTTGGCAATCGTAAGATTCGGCACGTAGCGCCGGACGCGCCCTGCCCCCTCGGGCCAGTATTTTGAGACTACGATGCGCTCGCTTCCGTTTCGATCTTTGATGCGTCCGATTCCCATAGTGCTACTCCTCACGCAGTGCCAGTGCTCCGTGTTGCTCTAACTTTCCGCAGCTTCGGCCCAATGATAGTCTTGTACTTATGGCCGTCTTTGATCCAGTCAGCTCGCGAGTCGATCCAGGCGTTGAGATCCTCGAGAATAAACATGCGTTTGCCCGAAAACATCTTACAGGGCAATTGCCCCGCATCGGTTAGCCCTCGTAACGTCGCAGCCGTCAGGCCCAAATAAGTTGCAGCCTGGCCGATCTTAAGTAGCCGCTGCTCAGGAATGGGTTCAAATCGTATTGGGTGTCCGTTCATAGATACCTCGCAAAGCTGGAAATACTGTTACTCGTCGCCGCCCGACACAGCAAGAGACTCTCGCGTGCCCGCGTCAGCGCTACATAAAACATTCTTACAATGGCGTCTCTTTCTTCGCCCGAGCGACGCCAAGCCATGTCGCCTGAGCCAGACATATCCGGAAACAGAATGACGACGTCGGCTTCGCCGCCTTTTACGCTATGGATCGTTCCAACAATGATTCCGGGCTGTTTGCTCAGCGCTGACTCACCATATCCTCGAGCAATGGCCAAGGGGTATTTCATGGACTTGCGCTTTGCCGCCAAGAGATTCTTTTCAAGCCAATCGATGTTACCTGATACGGCAAACGTGAGTGCATCGGGCTCGAACCATCGTAGAATGTCACTGTCGGAAACGAACTCATGGACATTCTCGCAGACAAACGCGATCTCTTTTTTGGCATGCCCGCAGAATACACCCTTCCCAATCATTACTTCGGCCCAGGCGGCGAAGTCTGCGGCCCGCCAGCGACCATCGTTTTTCTTGACACTTAGAAACGCGCACAACCTGCTCGAGAGTGAGGGCTTTTTCGATCGAGCCTCCAGTGGGTTCCAGTCCCCACGGCGGCGGCGATAGGGATTATGAAAAGGCAAGCCATACTCTTTTAAAGTCTTCATCAGAGGCCCGAGCATATAGCTGCAAGAGGCCAGAATCATGATGGTCTTGTTTTCTTTGAGATACTCCTCAATGCGCCGTATCAAGATGTTCGGATATTTGTAGTGAGCGCTTGATCTTTCAACCTCACCCTCAGCGTCTCGCGCAGCGTAGGGCTTCGGATAGCGTTCGGATACTTGCTCTACCCACCGAGAGGCCATGCGGTGTATTCGGCGCGGCACCCGGTAGCTCTGACCCAGTACCCGGATCTGATCCTCGGGTAGCGACGGACTGAGAAATGTCTTTGGACTGGATCCCTTGAAGCCATAGATGCACTGATCTTCGTCGCCGGCAAGCATCACCCACTCCATGTGGCCTGCCCACTTGCGCACCAAATCCAACTCCAGGCGGCTGAAATCCTGGCACTCATCAAAAAAGCCGATGCTCGGGCTCCCCGGGGCAGACTCGAGATCAAAGAGCGCCCGCTCGATCATGTCCGTGAAGTCGATCGTGTTGGTTTCTTGTTTGAATTGGCGCCAGCTATTATGAAAGCTCTCTACAAGGCCAGGCCACTCGGCGATCCGCAACGCGCGACATTTCTGGTATAAGGAAAAAATTTCATCGCCGCGGGTCGCAGCTGTGATTTCACCACTGTCCTCATCAATGCTTTTGTCCGAAAGAGAAAGTGCAAACTCCGGCTTGTATTGATTCCACTCCTTCAAATACTTCCTTGTCTCTACAATCTCTGGGCAGCCGAGAGCGTGATAGCAGATCGAATGAAGCGTACCGATATTGCCCCGGAGCTCAGACTCCTGTCTGCGGACAAGCTCATGTGCCGCAGCGCGCGTGAAGCTCGCTACCATCACCGCATCCGCGCCGTGGCGCTCGACCGCATGCTCGATCTGACGTATCAGATAAGTGGTCTTACCCGTGCCCGGTGGCCCGAAAATTCGGTATTCTTTCATTGGTCCGTCTCACGAAGTGCCAGTGCTACGTTTTGAGCTTGAGAGATTTCAGAATAGATTCAGAGAGCCACCAACGCTTTGTCGAATTGTCGCCAATTTTTACTGTGACTCTCTTGCATCCGGCCTCCTTGAGCGCAATGGCAAGCTGTTTTGGCGTGATGCTCTCATCCATTTTTTTTGTAATGTAATTGCGCAGCTCACGGGAGCTCATATAAATATGGCCTTCCCTGCACATGGGAACGTCCATCACAGTCTTATTTTCTTCGTCAACCGGCGGATCATCGGCGAGATAGCTCTCGATCCAGTATCGCAACCTTCCCTTGTCGGTCACCTCTTCCGCCACTTCCACATCAACGCATACCCGGAGCAACAGCTCTGAGATCTGATCCCAGGTTTTTTGTTTGAAGCGCTTCAGGATCTGCTCGTCGTTTTCGGCGATTCGCATCCGTAGCCGATCTTGTCTGATGAGGTTCTCAATTCCCCCGAGTCTGACTTCGCCGGCGCTCGTCCGCAGCGCATAGACCGCAGGCTCAGTTAGATACTTGATGATCTGCCGCAGCTCGATCCCTTCGAACATCTGATTGATGGTTGCTAAAATCGCGTCTCGATTCGCATCTGGAGCAACCAGAAGGGTGTCGGAGCCTTCGGTCGCCTTCTGCGCCTCTCTCGATACAATGGAGGAGACGCTGCGTTTGAACTCAGCTTCTTCAATGGGAGGCTTGTTGATCGCATTCCAATTTCGCAATAGCCGCCACACTTCCCGAGGCGTGTGACCAAGCCCAAGGAACCTTCCGCACAGCCGGACCAGTGTGTCGTTGCGTGCACCTGCTTCTACACCGAGCAGGGCCTTCTCGTACCAGTCTTCTCCGGATTGATCTTCTACGTGAAGATCTACGCTGGTGGGCGCAGCGGCCGTGATCCCTTTGATGAAGGCCAAGAGCCACCCCGGCACTTCGTCAATCTCGGTACGATCGGGCGAGATGGCCCAACAGTACTCGCTGCCGTTCGGATGCACGCTAGGGGGAGCCAGAACGTAGTTGCCGTCGGCCCGGATATCCAGCCCGGGCAGAAATCGCACGCTACCTTTGACATGGTGACCTGGATAGCGGTACCAGTGGTGTGTTCCCTTGCCGGTGGTGCTCTGCGGCGTAATCGGCATTTCCCTTCCTTTCAGAGACTGATCCCCCTCAGGACCGTCCACGTCCAACACCACGATCCCGGAGATAGCACCTGTAATGACACCGATATTGGCTTCGGGCCACTTCAGCCACCACTTCTTTACCAAGGCTTCAGTTGGCCGGCGTTGCTTGAATTCGTCCCAGCCCACTAGTGGGGGCGACTTTTCCCTGGGATGGAGCGGTATGATGCTCCATCCCCTTTTGAGGTAAATCAGGGCCGTCTTGAGCATTGAGGATTTTCTGATTGCATGAGCCTACGTTCAGACGTAATGTAAAGAATTGCATCGCAACAACGCCTCATCACGCTCCGCCACAAGCGTATGGGGCCGCCCCCACCTAGGTCCGGCAAGAAAGCGCCACTTCCCTGCCGGGCCACTGAGGCTCACCTCAATAATTGCCCGATCACAAGCCCCACACTAATAATTGCCCAATCACAAATCCCACACTTATACCCACCGCGGTGCCAATCGCAGCAGCGCAAAGAATGATCTTGTAAGCAAACCTCAGTCTATTGTTACGTGGCACATAGGAGCTGTAATCATGCATGGTTTTCCTTTCTTCCTAGACGAAGTGCCCGCTTATCAAGGAGCCTGCCCAGTAGATCCGATACCAAGCGAACGCCCTTGCGATTTCCCATACATCGGCAAAAGTTTTGGTGGTGTGATCTACCGAGCTGAGCAGTAGTAATTTCCGTTGATGATAAGCCAGCAGCTCCCGGCTCTGCGTAGAGAGGCGTTCGACCGTTTGCCAATCAGGATGGCACATCGTGATGCCTTTGTAGTAGATCGAGACCTCCTGGATGCGCGCGTACTCGGCCCGCAGTGTGGCAATCTCTGCTTCTGTGAAAGCTGGGTCCTGAGTCCTGAGTCGATTGAAGTACTCTTGCACACGTCTGTGGGCAAGCTCAGGGTTGGCGCGTACTTCCTCTATCGCTGACGCTAACGTACTCATGGCTTCTCCCCTTTTTTGACTGTTCGTTTTTACTGTTAGTCTTTGACTTCGTAGTCCTCGCTGGAAATCTCAACGGCGTCAAACGCCCCTCGCATCGAGGTTGTGATAATTTTCATCTTCTCCATTTGCTCAGGATTGAGCTTGCCCACCATCGACGGCACGACTCGGCTGTAGGTGATACCAGCACTGGACTGTGCAGACTCGAGCGTAAACCGGGAGACCACACCGTAGTAGGGCACCATCTGGCTCGTCAGCCGGATCAAATATCTCTCGACCGGCCGAATGCTGGTTGGAGGAAGAACCAGAAGAATAGGGAGGATGTCGGTCTCGCGGATCAGAAATAGAAACTTCATTTGCTTGCAGGCCTGGCCTTTGCTGTCGGTGCCCGCACTGCCCCACTGAGCCAATGGGCATTTACGGCATATGCCGCCAGGCTCCCCAAATCCACTGATCCCGTCGTGTTAGCGATCGCGTGAAACCGCAGTTTTCTGAACGGGCGCCGGTAGAGAGGTTTTCAGGCGCAGTTTGATTCGAAGATACCTCACGTAGTCTGCCGAGATAGGATTCTGAAGTAATTCCTCAATGACCGGGAGAAAGTAATACAGGGACCGGATAGGCGATAGCCTGCGTGCCTGTGGATCACGGAGTAACCGACGAGCGGAAGTCAGGAGTAAGCTCGATTCTATGACCGAAAGCGGAACCCGACGATCATAGAGCTGATAAGCGAGTTGATAGTCTTGCCGACGAGGCCGTTGTGGAGTCTCAGGCAGCTGGGCGTAGAGATCAACAACAATCTTTACGTATTGAATGCGATTGGACGGCACGGGTTCTAACGTTTCTTTTTCCTCCGCGCGGAGGCTTCCTGCTCGCTCTCTCGAATCCGATAGCTACGTCCTTCAATGACGGTCACATCGGCATGGTGAGTGAGACGATCCAAGAGCGTGGCAATGCAAGCGGCATTGGGAAAGACCTCGTTCCATTCTCGAAAGGCTCTATTTGTACTTATAACGATGGATCGATGCTCATAGCGCCGGTTGACGACTTCGTACAGCAGATCCGCGGCATGGTTGTCATAGGAGAGATACCCGACTTCGTCTACGCACAGAAGGTGAGGGCGGGCGTAGGATTGGAACTTTCTTCTTCGGAGTTCCGGGGAATCACATTGGAGATCTTCGATCAGGTCGGCAGCCGTACGAAACAGGACGGAATAGCCGGCCAGCACAGCAGCGTGGGCAATGTTTTTGGTAATCATGGTCTTGCCCAGACCGTTGGCACCGAGTAGGACAAAGTTGCGACCATCCGGGATGAAATCCAGAGTGAGGGCGCGTTCGATGACCTGGCGATCGATTTTCTTTGGCCAATTCCAATCGAAATCCGCCAGCGGTTTGAAGCGGCCGATGCGGGAGCGTTTCAGGCGGCGCTCGAGACTGCGGCGGCCACGCTCTCGAGCTTCGGCCTGCAACAGCTCCTCGAGCATTACACGAGGACTCCAACGACCCTTGGTAGCCCGGGCGATGAAGTCTTCCAGGGATTCAGAAGTGGCATTCAGACCGATGCCGGCGAGTTGGGTGGCAAGGTTATTCGTCACGGTCGGAGAGGTCATCGTAGGCCTCCAAGTTGTGGGGTTGGACGTTGAGGTTGGCAAGATCGGGACGACGAGTCAGATCGACAGGTAGTAGATGACGACGCTGTTGGGAGCGGCGATGTTTCTGTAGAATGAAGGCAACCGAAGAAGCCCGAGGCGTCTGCCGCTGGAGTGCTTCCCGAACGGCGACTTGTAGTTCCGTGGCTCCATAATCCTCCAAGAGCTGAGATAGCTGAGTGGTTTGCCCGCCGCCGGACTCTCCCCGCTGGAAGGCAGCCGCGATCAAGGCTTCGCTTTCAGGTACCGATTGAGCAAGACGGCCTCCAGGAGTAGCGCCGATGGCTTTGCGCTTCTCTTGTAGCAGTGCTTCTTGATGCGCCGGATCCAGGACGGCGTCATGGCGGTTGTAGGAGCGGCGGTGTCGGGCGATTTCGGTTGCGCCATCGAGAATGCGTACAGTGTCCTGTGATGCTGCCAGAGTGAGTGCTCGACCCACGGCCGTGTGTGGAATCGAGTAGTCGTTGAGATCAAAACGGATATAGATGGTCTTGCGCGATCGAACCGGTACCACCAGATCGGTATCGAAGGAATGCACCGGCAGTGGAAGCAATCGAGGTTTTTCCTCTTCTTCGAAGATTTGCTCAACGGTGCGGGACTGGTCTCCGGGCCAGGGACGTCGATGAGCGATTTCGTCGCGCCACAGAAGCGCTTGACGGTTGAAGTCCTCCAGGGTGGTGAAGCGGCGTGCGGCAAAGAAAGAGTGTCGGATGTACTGGATGGTTCTTTCGACACGCCCTTTCTGATTGCCACGGGCCACTTGGCACGGGCGAGTGGCAAAATGATAGTGAGCACAAAGCTCAATCAGCCGAGGATGAAAGTGCACGGCATCGCCGTGGCGTTCCAGCACGGCCGACTTCAGATTGTCGCTTAATATGACACGAGGGCAGCCCGACCATGAGTCGAAGGCCCGGACGTGACCGCGCAAGAAGTTCTCCAGGGTTTGATCGAAGAAGAACTCCAGATATAGGGCTCGGGAATAAGAAAGTGTAAGAACGAAGCAGGACAACCGACGACGGGCACGGCCGATTGCAACGGCTCCAAAATGTGCCCAATCGACTTGGCCCTGCTCGCCAGGAAATGTTCGCAGCCGTAAGAAGGCTTCTCGGTGAACAGGGCGGAGACGGGCGACGACTCTCCGGAGTATCACGACACTGCCGGTATAGCCTCGATCCCGAATCATCTCATAGATACGAGTCGTTCGTAGGCGCGGATACTTCTCCAAAGTCTCCTTGATAAAGTCGATGTAGGGATCCGTGAGACTGGGACGAAGGATCTTGGCTCGATTGAATCGATCGGTTTGCAGGGCGGTTCGTACCGTATCCCGGTGAAGTCCCAGTTCTTGCGCGATGGTTCCAATCTTCCAATGCTCGGCATAGAACAAGCGACGGATGTGTGCCACGGTCTCGGCTGCAATCATGTTTCATCTCCATCCATGAAACACATCGATGAGCTGGCCCGCTCGACCGCAAACCATGCAGGTGATAGGGCCGGAAATCGTAGATGTGGTGTGTGTTTGAACTTTCTCATCACGTTGTACTTGCGCTTCGCGCGCAGCGATCCTGCCAGAACGAAGCTCGCTTCGGCTACCTGGATCCGTCACGCGGGCCATGGCTCGTCGACGCCGGTACGCTCGCTGACGGTCTCTGTGATCCAATCTTCCTTCGGGGCTTTGTTGATGCAGGCGATTGGCCTTGCGACGTTGCTTCCGGCGCGCTTTGCTACGACAGCGACAACTGCAGTACTGCTGTCCACGGTCACAGCAGCGACAGATCCAGAAAAGCGCCCCGCAGCCGTCAGCTCGGCAAAACCCTTGACGAAAGGTAACTTCGGAGGTGACCGTCATCCCATTCCCAGGGGTGGGAACTGGACAACGGCCACAAATCATGGCAGGCTACGAACATCTGATGGTTTGGTAGCTCTTCCAAAGAGAGCCGCCAACGGACCCCGATTGTTAATGGCGGTCGGGGTCCTCTTCCACACCCGAAAACAGCATAACCTATTGAGAAAAACTTGAGGAGGCGCCTACGGCGCCGATGATGTTGAGGCTTGTTATCTCGGCGTTTGTTCAGAAAAGTGCGGTTTTAAGCGATCAGTAACAATCGGGGGAATCGTTGCGGGCATATGGTTGGCGATTCTTGGAGAGTGGGGCTTGATTGGGTATGGTTTTCTAGTTCCCATTGCGTTTGTGTTCCTTTATTGGCTCGTCATGCTTCCGGAAATGGGATTGGACCTTCTCGCAACCCTACTCCGCAGAAAGCGTATGAAGCTGTTACCTGCCATCCTTGATTTGGCCGGCGCCTTTTACAAGTATTCTGTCATTGCTTCCTGGATTGTTTCGATTTTCCTTTTGTTCCTGGGGAAAAAAAGGCAGGGGTCAACGTAAGGCTGCACGACCTGCGGCACACCCTGATAACGAAGCTCGCGGAATCGGGTGCCGGCGACGAAACAATTATGTCTATCGCCGGCCATGTGAGCCGGCAGATGCTAACGAGATATGCTCACATCAGAACTCGAGCCAAAGAGGTCGCGCTCGAGTCAGTGGCGACCAAGCCAGTGGTCATCGAAACAGCCGACGAGATATCCGCCGAAGATGCGACAATCCAGTGATTTTCAGAGAGCAAGGGCACAAAAATGGGCACAATTTCTGAATATCGGGGAACACGCGAGATTTGCGTGGCTGTAAACCATTGAGAGGATTGGCTCCCCTTGCGCAACCCTCTTCATAACCACTCACCGGTCGGATCAGGAGAATAAACCATTATATTTGAAGTAGTTACGGAATTCAGGTCGTGCCGAAAAAGCGGAAGCCCAATTGTCACCGAATTCCCTTTTTCCGATCCAGCAAATTCGAGGCGGAAGCGTTGTCAAGCACATTTCCGTCCTTCCGGTCAAGAATGCCCCCTCTCCAACGTCGGAGCCAGGATATCTGGGTCGTCGTTCACCCTGGTGCTGACGGCGGGCCGCTCGTAGGGACGGGCAGGGGGTTGACCCACTGCTCGGGGTCAGTTCCTCAGAAGGGGATCGACATTCGCACCAGCACCGCTAGATCAGCCGGACCCGTTCTGTTCTCCCGCATCAAGGCTTCCAATTCCAACATCAATGGCAGCGCCAGCAGACCCGGTAAGCCCAGCGCCTTCAGGCCGCCGTAGGCCACCTCGCTTTCCATCCGGCTCTGGGAACCCATTCCCATTGCTCCCATCCCCGGCGGGCGCGTAGACCATATTAGGATTGTTCCATAACGTCGTGCGGCCGCCTGAAAGGGAATCCATGCGGGCCTTTGCAGCCCAACACGATTAACGTGACAATGCCGTTCTAACTGATCCTAGGAAAAAGACTTCGACGACTGAGACTGATTTAACTAGTGCCCGTCCGAAAACCGGGGTTTTCAGAACTGTAATCTGTTGAATCGTAAACACTTATTATACTTGAGACTGCTGACAGACCGGCTCGACCCAGCTCGATCCAGAGCAAGGACCCTCGAGCGAGGGCACGCGGGCCAAAAAGCAGCGGTTCGGCGCAGACCTCTCCCCGAGTCGGAGCCACAAGGCAGTACGGTCAGCCACAAAAGGCTACAACAGGAGTCGGGCCAGGACGACCAGGTTATAGGTCAGGACGCTGGCATGGACGTAGCTTTGAAAGTGAGGCCAGCCTTTCCAGCTACAGCGGTGGAGACCGAAGGTGTGCTTGAGGGTCCCAATGCACCCCTCAATCCCGGCGCGGAAGCGTTTGAGTTGTTTGTAGACCCAACTGGAACGCACCATGCTCTCAACCGTCAACCCACACTTTTTGGAAAAGGCCACATCCTGTACCCCCTGCTCTTTGGCCCAGCGCAGGTTGGCAGCCGAGGCAAAACCACCATCCCAGGCGCTCTGGCGGGGGACCTTCCCGTACAGCTGTCGATGCCGCTCTAAGAAGGGTTGCACATAGTTGCTGTCGGCCGGATTCCCCCGTTCCACCACACAATCCAGGATCAGCGACGAGGCGCCCGTGCTGACAAACACCTTGTGGCCGAAGACCGTTTCCCGAGGGCTCTTCTTGATAATATCGGTGTGCTCTTCGAAGAGGGAACAGATCTTCTCCTGGGCCGCGACGGCCTCGCCCGAAAGGACCCGTCGTTGAGTCTGCTCGATGACTTTGTGCAACAGCCCCAGATAGTGGGCCAGTTGCGCCGCCACGGCCAGACTGAGGGGATCGCTCCACTGCGCGGAAGCTGCCAGCGCCTGCTCGGCATAGTGAGCCGTCTTGGACGCCACTTTGATCAGATCGCGGTAACTGTCCAGGCGCTTCTTGCCGCGGCGGTTGCGGATGTTCAGGACGCGCCGCTTGGCCCGCCGCGTATGATCGACGAAGCCGATCCCTTCCCGCTCCCGCAGCCGCCCCAGCCACTGGGTCACGACTCGAATGCCGTCGTACAACAGCTCACTGTCGAGCGGATAGTGGATGTTCGTCTCGACCGCCGTGGCATCGACCCGAATCCGTTGGCCTTTTTCCAGACCCCGAGCCTGCGCCCAGAGCACCAAGTGGTCGTTGATCGCCTTCCAAGTCCCCGGCTCAATCTTCCCCAGGTTCTCCGCCAGGGTGGCTTTGCTGATCGACGCCCCATAGGGCAAGCGACAGAACCTCTGACAGCTTTGCGAATCCACCAGATGAAACTCCAGCTTGCGATAGCTGAACTGATGCAGCTGTTTGATGACGGCGCAACGCAGCACCTGCTCGGCCGTCAAACCGGGGGCGCCAACACCGGAATCGACCCTGTCAGAGAGATCTTGTACTATCAGCTCCAGCGTCTGGGGATTGTCGTCCAGGATGCGCGAGATCACCTTCACTTCATGGGCCAGCTGGTGATCGGGCCATTGCGGGGAAAGGGGGCGTTGTTTTTCACGCTTTTTACGCATCTTCGAACTCCTGAAATCGTCGTAAGTCGTTTTAGTCTAATTGTTTGCACCAAATAGTCTAGCAAACGGCCCTGACAGTTTCGGAGCTTGAAAAAGCCCTCTTTCCCCTTCCTTATCAATTACTTACACATTTCCGGACGGGCACTAACTAAATCGAAGCGACATCTCGGCGCGAGATTGATCATCCAGTAAACTCTGATACCCTTGACCCCATGTTGACAATGCCCTCACAGATGTCGCCGGCTCGCGCGGCGTTTCACCGAGCTCTACCGGTAGTCGTCGCGCTGCTCCTGTTTGCCTGCGCCGACGTCGACAGGTGGCCCGCGGCGGGGCAAAGTACCAACCCGGTCGCACCCGTGGCGGCGCGTTATCAGGGAGAAGAGGCGGTGCCGAACCCCGCTAATCCAATGGTTGGCCTCCGGTTCACCGGCAAGCCGTGCCACGCCGCCGTCCGCTTTGATGACAGCGGTGCGGCGCGCGTCGAGAGCAGTTTCGTGCCAGGCCGCGCGGTCGGTCTGACGCCCGTCGCCGAAACGTTTTACCTAGGGGAACTGGGCGGCGGGAACGCTCTCGTCGTTCAATTCGACGGAGACGGTGCGTTGCTAGCTCTGACCTACACCTCGTACGACGAGGCCGGTGATCTCAACTATGGGGTCAGCGGCGCGGGGACGTTTTTTAAGGAGTGTCTGAAGATCAAGCGGCTGGAGTGAGGCGCCACCCTGCGATACTCGCCGCTTCTGCTTGGCCCCGGCGACGAGAATCCCTCGAAGGAGCGTACGGCGCTGGTTTCTCAAGTTTGGTGCGCCGATTGCCCGAAACCTGCGCCACACGCGACCCATTCCCCAACGGCTATTGGCATCTTGATGAGATGGTCATCGTGATTCGCGGACAGCGTTATTGGTTATGGCGCGGGGTCGACAATGAAGGCGAGGTCCTGGATTTCCTCGTGCGATCGAAGCGGAACGCCAAAGCAGCGTTGAAGTTGATGCGCAAGCTGCTGAAGAAACAAGGCTGGACACCCACCCGGATTACAACCGATAAACTCAGGTCCTATCACGTCGCCATTCGAACCCTCGGCCTGACGGCTCAACACATCGACGATAGGCGTGCGAATAATCGTGCCGAGAATTCGCATCAGCCCGTCCGGCGTCGAGAACGAAAACAGCAGCGTTTCAAATCACCGGGTTCGGCCCAACGCTTTCTGAACATTCAATCCGCCGTTTACAACACCTTTTATGTCCAGCGGCATTTACGCAACAGATTCACGTTCAAACGATTTCGAAAAGACGCATTCAATGTATGGGAAAATGCGAGTGCGGCCGCCTGAAAGGGAATCCATGCGGGCCCTTGCGGCCCAACACGATTAACGTGACAATGCCCTGATGGCTCTTAGCGCACGAGTTTTTCCATTTTGTGAGGTGGCCCCAAGTACGAGAAGCAGCGAGGACACCTGTGCCCTCTTCCGTCTATTCCCGATCCATCCTCTCTGTCACCGGCACTACCGGCAGTGTTGTAAAGAGCTGGTTGTTGGCATCGAGTTCCACGGCCACTCCGGTGAACATCCCCTCCCCTGGCGCGGTGCAGCGCACCGACCCCACGAAATCAGACATATCGGCGTTTGTGAACATCTGCTCGATGTACTGGGCGTCCTGCCCGTTGGCCTCCAGAGGGATCTCCTCTTCTTCGAGAACGGCGCCGTCTTTCATCAATTGGCAACTCACCACCATCGCTTCTTCTCCCAGGTTGTGGACCGCCGCCGCGGTGCTGATTTCCCCCGCCTGGCGGCGGGCCGGGAAGATGGCGTCCCTTACGGGTTGGCTGGCTCCCACCCCGGCCACCCCGATGCCGGGCAGGCCAAAGCGCAGGACCCCGCCGATGGGGCCGTCCGAGACCACCTTCACTGATCCGCTCACCACCTCCCCACGGCCGTGGGTCGAAATCGTGAGTTCTCCCATGGGCTCCATCTCCGTCTGAACGCTCAGGGCTCCATCTTCTGTTACCTCCAAATCTCCCGTGATATCCACCACCGATTCCGCCGCAATGGGACGGCCCCCTTTATCGTAAAAATAGAGGGCAGGCCGGATCGGCTGGCCGGCCAGGGTAAACGGCCCGACACGACGCGGGCCGGACACATTTACGAACACCAGGCTGGAGGTGATGCCCTTCCCATTGGCAAAATGCGCAAAGTCCAGGGTCGTCTCCCCGCCTCGTCCCTGGCTCACCGGCATCACCGGCAGCGTGGTGAAGATGCGGTTACCGGCATCCAGCTCCACCGCGATTCCGGTGAACATCCCCGGCGCGGTGCAGCGCACCGACCCCACGAAATCGGACGTATCGGTGCGAGGAAACAACTCCTCGATGTACCGGGCTTCCTGTCCGTTGACCTCCAGCGGGATGGCCACCTCTTCGAGCACAATGCCCCCGCTCATCAACCGGCAACTCACCCCCAGGGCTTCCTCTCCCAGGTTGTGGATCGCCGCCGCCGTGCTGAGTCCGCCCCGGCGGCGAGCGGGGAAGATGACATCCCTCACGGGTGGGCTGGCTCCCACTCCGGCCACTCCGATGCCGGGCAGGCCGAAGCGCAGGACCCCGCCGATGGGACCGTCCGAGACCACCTTCACTGATCCGCTCACCACCTCCCCACGGCCGTGGGTTGAGATCGTGAGTTCGCCTAACGGTTCCATGGCCGTCCGCACGCTCAGGGCACCGTCTTCCAGGATCTCCAGATCCGGTGTGACATCCACCACCGACCGGACGGCAATGGGTCCGCCTTCCTGGTCGTAGAAGTGGAGGGCGGGCCGGATCGGATGGGGGGCCACATTCACGAGCACGATCCCGGAGGTGATGCCGGTCCCATTGGCGAAATGCGCAAAGTCCAGGGTACGCTCGCGAAACGGGACCCCAACCGACCATACTTTGGCGCCTCCGGCTCCGAAGCTGGCGATCCGGGGATCGTCAGGCGAGAACACAATGCCGCTGCCGCGCCCGCCGCCGCCTGGGAGAATCGTCAGCAAATCGCCGGTCAGGGCATCCCACATCCAGGTTGTCCCGTCTGGACTCACACCTGCCAGGCGCAGCCCATCCTGGGAGAATGCAGCATAGGAAAAAGATGAATACAGTACTCTCTGTCCTTCCAACGTGAGCAGTTCCCCACCGGTACGGGCGTCCCAGACGCGCAACACGCGGTTGCGTCCGTCGTACGTCACCACTCGTCTGCCGTCCGGGGAGAATCTTGCGCCGCCCCGTCTACCGGCTGTCTCCAGGTCGGCAAGCTCTGCGCCTGTTTTTGCGTTCCACACCTGGACCCTGCGTTCGGGAAACTGTCCGTCAATGGTGAGCAGCAACGAGCCATCAGGGGATTCTTCCACGTAGACGGCGCCCTTTTCGACAGTCAGGGAGTGCAGGATTTCACCCGACGCCCAATCTAAAATTGTTGCTCCGTTGTTCGAAGCAATCAGCAAGCGTACTCCGTCGTAGGACCAGGACACATGTCTGTACCCCGTGTACTCCGCTCCCCTGGCCGGATCGAGTTCCAGCGGCTCCGATTCGATATTGTCAAGGTCCCAGACCGTGATGAAAGAGGAGCTCGCCGCGGCGATGCGTCGGCCATCCGGGGACCAGGTTGCGGAACGGACTTGGCTGGCGAGTGTAACCCCGGTTCCGCCCTGTGTTGCATGGTCCCAGAGTTCGAGTACATTGAAGGACTGCGAATCCGAGATCGTAAGAAAGCGGTCTCCACGGGGGGAATACGACACATGTTCGACGGGGCGTCTGGGCGGCCTCAAGCGAGAAACCGGTTCAACGCGTTCCGGCAACTCGTAGAGTTGAACGCCCGTCTCTGCGTCCCAGACCCTGACAGAGCCGTCTCTACCCGAAGTGACGATGTGGGTCCCATCGGGCGAGTAATCCAGCGAGAGCACTGTTCCGCGTTGGTGGCCCTCGAAGCGGGCCACTTCCCGACCTGTGGCTCTCTCCCAGATGATTGCCCTGCCGTCAGCACCGGCAGTCGCGAATTGGCTCCCGTCCCAGGACCAATCCACGGTCAAGACGTAGTTGAGAAAGATGTCGATATCCAGCAACTGCATTCCCGTTTCGACGTCCCAGACCTTCGCAGTTCGGTCCAGTCCCACGCTGGCGAGGTAACGCCCTTCCGGCGAAAAGGCTAAATCGGTGATGGATCCGAAATGGGGTACGTAAGGAGACTCCGGAAAGGGGTGCCAGTGGACCAGTTGTCGGCCGGTCCCAGTATCCCACACGCGCAACGACGACCCTTGTCCTACCGCGATGCGCTTGCCGTCAGGTGAGAAAACCGCGATATCGATCGGGCTTAAGGAGTTGAGTAAAATGTCCCCTTCGTTTTCCAGCGCGTGCACCAATCTCCATTGCTCCGTATCCCATATCTTCACCAAGCCATCGTTGGCGTATGTGGCAAGAAGGCTGCCGTCGGGAGACCAGACCAGCCTGCTCGCAAGAGGTCCGGGTATCGGATCGTGGGCCTGGAAGGCGGAAATCTCCTCGCCATCTTCGACCCGCCATACTTTGAGTGCGCCGGCAAACTCAAGAACGGCCAGACGCGTTCCCTCAGGCGACCAACGGACGTGATACGGGGTGGTAGTGGAAAGTCCCCCAAAGCTGTGCAGCAACTCTCCGCTTGCTGAATCCCAAACATTCACAGCTCCGCGTTCTTGTGACGCGATAAGGTCCCCTACGGGGGACCAGACAGGCCCAAGCAACCGAGGACGCTGCTGCGGATCGAATTCGAGCACAACCTCGGCTGTCGAGGTATCGAGGATGCGGGCGCTGGAAGAAGTCGCAACGTATACACGATCGCCGGCGGCGGCGAAGGAAAAGATCGGCTCTCCGTCAGCAAGCCGGATGACCTCCTCGCCAGACTTCGAGTCCCAGACGATCAAGGAGTGGCCTGACAGTGAGAGAATGTTGCGGCCATCCGGTGGCAAATACTGAAGAAATCGCACTACGCCACGATGACCGGTCATCTCGAGCAAGGGAACGGGAGGAGTGAACTCCTGCGAACTGATCGGCCGCGCTGCACCCAGCATCAAAGCCGTCACCGTCAGTGTGCGAAGGAGGATCCTGGTCTTCGATCTCATGTGTGCTGGTTCAGCCAAAAATGGAGTAAGGCCGCTCTCTGCTCTTAGGATTTTGTGCACCGATTTCCCACCCCATTGTCAAGCCCTTAATCCGGCAATTTTCCCACAGGCGGGACGGCGAAGGAAACCATCAACACAAGCGGGAATTTCTATCAGCAGAAAGACTCCCGCGAGACCCCAAACCGCCGTGGCCACGGCGGAAGGACTCCGTTTCCGGCAAGCCGTTGTTGGACTCATATAAAGTAAGAGCCTCCCTGCCAGGATCAGAGAGATTGCTTGAATCCGGCATGGTTTCATCGTCGCGGCACCTCCTTCTACAGAGGTATGCGAGATTAGACCTCGGATCGGCTCAGGCCCGGTGGATTTTCGGTGGCAAGCTGTGCAAGATCTGGACGCTGCCGTGCGCAAAGGAGCGATTACGCAACGGGCCAGCGCCCGACGGGTTTTCAAGGGCTTGGGCGTTGCGAAACGGTATTGCAGAATGGATTTGATTGGCAATAGCTTTGTGCAATGTTGATCGGCTACGTATGGTAGCTTTCAGCCCATCGGGACAGACGAATCACTGATATGAGAGTTCACTACTTAAAACATGTTCCCTTCGAGGGTCTGGGGGCCATTCTTCCTTGGCTCAAGGAGCGTGAATGGCAAGTTAGCCTCACCGAGCTTTATCGAAATGAACCGCTTCCCTCCATCAACGATATTGACTGGCTGATTGTGATGGGAGGTCCAATGAGTGCCCATGACGAGTCGAAGTATTCATGGCTCAAAGCGGAAAAGGACCTCATCGGTCAGGCCATCGCAACCGGGAAGCCCATCCTGGGGGTTTGTCTCGGAAGCCAGCTCATCGCAGACGTTCTGGGCTCCAAGGTTTACAAGAACTCCGAGCCAGAGATCGGCTGGTTTCCAATCGATCTTTCTGAAAAGGCGACGAGTCATGAACTGGGGAGACTCATTCCTCCGCAAGTCGAGGTTTTTCATTGGCATGGGGAAACCTTCGACCTGCCCCAAGGAGCTCTTCATTTGGCAAGCAGTCAAGCCTGTGAGAACCAAGCCTTTGTCTATGGCGACCGAGTCCTTGGGCTTCAATTTCATCTTGAGACCACCCAGGAGACTCTTGAGGCCCTCGTTCACGGATGTGCTAATGAACTGACGGCGGACAGGCCATTCATTCAGAGTCCCGGCCAGATGTTGTCTGATCCTCATCGCTTTACTCGGCTCAATCAAATTCTCAATCCGATTCTCAAGGAACTGTCGGCAAGGGTGACCTGACCGGAGGGCATTGTCACGTTAAGTGCTCTAATCTCGATCTGGTGATTTCGGTGTAGCCTTTTGGGATGGACACCATCTCCTTCAAACGTCACCGCTTTCCACCGGAAATCATTCGACGCGCCGTTTGGCTCTATGCCAGGTTCACTCTGAGCTATCGGGATAAGGTCGAAGTTTGTGGTGACAATCTGAGGCTTGCCGTCAGTGCCTTTGGACAACCGTAAGATCGTCTTGTGCGTCGAGATGCAAGCCCCAGGCTTCGTTTTCAGCCGCTTAGCAATCAGGTAGTCAATCTCGCCCGCCGCGTATTCCTGCTGAAGCAGATTGAATATCTGATCGACCGGAGGACGTGCGCTTGTTGGCACATTGTTTTCGTTTTCCCACATCGAAAGCACGGAGCGTGATGGCGCGTCTGGCGGTGTACCCAGCTCTTTGACTACATACGTTGCCAACTCCAGGAAGTTCGGCATTCCAGCGGGATAAGAAACACCCGCACCGCACAGGAACACTACTCTTCCTTGATCGCGGCCCTCAAGCAATTCGTCAGGAATGGTCAGTCCGTCTGGAAGGAAACGCATCTCAAGTGCAGCTCCTGCTTATTGCCCTTCGTTACCCGATTCATAAAACCATTAGTTCAGAATCTATTCCTAAAAATTCTTTCCTGTGCGTCGGCGCATAATTGCAGCGAGAATATCGGTTCAGCAGCAGCGATGGTTCCGGCATTCGGTAGACCTTGTGGATCTGCCGCCAAGTCAATTGCTGTGTGGCCTATTGAGAGAGTTCACATCACAGCCAACGCCACTCCTTGTTGCTGTTGGTAGAGAAGATGTCCAAAGACCATGTCCGACTTTACGGTGATCTCGGCCTCGGAATACACAGTGGGTAGCCCCGTCTCATCGCTGTAGAGAAAGTCGTAAATTGTCTGCTTCACGCGGTCCCGAGTCGCTTCCTTGTTTTGCCAATCACGGATGCGGGCTAGGTCCCCTTGGAGCTTCGCATGGAGTTCTATCGCAACCGTTTTGATGCGTTTGATATCAGCTGGCGTGAGCTTGTCCTTCTTCAGTACGTCGAACAGCGCCAGCGTCGCCTCGTCGAGGCCTTCCCGAACGGCGCGCTCCTGTTCCTCGTCGAGATCGTCGACGAATTTCAGTAACTCCTCGAATGTCTGGTCGATCGTCACCCGATCCTTTTCCTGATTGTATCCAGCCACAAGCTGCTCATAGTGCTGCTGGAAATCCGTCCTAAAAGGGTTTTGCGCGAGCATCATAGCAAGGCGTTTCTCGATTGCGTCTTTTAGATTCTGCACCTGCGTGTTCTTCTGTGGGCTTTTCCCAAACTCCTGGCGCAGCCGATCAAAGTCGATGGCCGAGATGTCATAGAGACGCCCATCCTTGTCTTCTTCAGTTGCACTGATGCTGATGCTCTCACCGACGATTTTGTGCAGTGCTCTGATGATGTGGGAGATGTCGGCCTGTTCCCGGTCCTCTTGGAGGCTCTTGTAGATGATGTTGATCGCGTCATAAGCCCTGCGGTAATCGTTGATGCCCGATATGTTCAGGCACGCCTTGAACTTCCGAAACACCGCGCGCGCCATGATCTCGAAATGCTTCCGCGTTTCGTCATTCTCGTTGATGATCTCCTTGGCGGCGATGATTGCTGCGTTTCGCTCGAAGCCGCTTTTTTCGATGATGTCCTCAAGCCGGAAGTCCTTCGAGGCAAGAAACGAACGCACCAGGTCGATGGATTCGAGAAGCTCTTCGAGCAATTCCTCCTGGGGCTTGGCAGGAGGGTCCGACGTGCCGCCGTCTTCTTCTCCGGTGTGCCCGGCGAAGGTCGCGAGTGCACTGCGGAGGTTCTTCAGAATGCCGCAATAGTCCACTATGAGACCGTTGTTTTTTCCCTCATGAACGCGGTTCGCCCGCGCGATAGCCTGCATCAGCGTATGCGCCCTAAGCGGCTTGTCGAGATAGAGCGTGGAAAGGCTCTTCACGTCGAATCCGGTCAGCCACATCGCACAAACAATGGCGACGCGGAATGGATGGCCATCTTTCTTGAAAGCGCTTTCGACATCGATCCGCTGTCCGTCATCCGTTTCGAAGCCTTCCTTGATTAGTCTTCGGTGTGGCCTGATATCGAGGTTCCACTTACGGAACTTGTCAACCTCGCCCTGCCCCTCGCTCACCACGACGGCAATCTTCGTCTCCTTCATCCAGGTGAGCTGCCACTCCAGCATCAATCGCGCTTCGGCATCAATCGCGCCGGAAAGCTCGCCCTCGAGTTTGGTGATGCGCTCGTTCCAGTATTTCGTGATCGATTCGTGCATCTTCACGGCGGTGATCTTGTCGATGGCCACGAACATCGCCTTGCCGCTCTCCCACGCAGTCGAGTAGTGCGTGACGAAATCCCTGGCGATGGCGTCGAGGCGCTCGGGGGCGGTGATGATGTGGTATTCGCGCCTGAGTTCTTGCTCCAGACGCTGTTGGACATCGATATCGACGGTCTCGAATTCCTCCAGCTTCTCGGCGAGTTTCTGGTTGAGTTCGTTCGTGGCAACGCCAAGCTTCTCGCCCCGAGCGTCGTAGAAAAGCGGCACCGTTGCGCCATCTTCCACCGCACGCTGGAACCCGTACCTGGACACATAGTCGCCGAATATCCGCCGGGTGATTTCATCATCCTTCATCAGCGGCGTGCCCGTGAACGCGATATAGAGAGCGTTTGGAAGCGCGTTACGCTGGTTGAGTGCCAGACGGCCGTATTGCGTCCGATGCGCCTCGTCGACAACGACGATGATATCGCTCCGGTCCGAGTACGGCTCGTCCGGCAGAACGTCCTCGTTGAATTTCTGAATGAGTGAGAAGACGTAGGCCTTGTGCTCTCCGAGCAGACGCTTCAGGTGCTTGCCGCTGTCGGCCCGCACTTCTTCGTGCTCTCCGACGACCCCGCACCCGGCGTACGTCCGGTAGATCTGATTGTCGAGGTCATCACGGTCGCACAGCACCAGAAACGTGAAATTGCCGCCGAGCTTGCGGTGTACCTTCCGGCTGAAGAACACCATGGAATACGATTTACCCGCGCCTTGCGTGTGCCAGAAAACACCGAGCTTTCCGTCGGCGTCGTGACGCGCCTCGACCGAACGGATCGCGCGGTTCACGCCGAGATATTGCTGGTTCTGAGCGACAACCTTGATCAGCTTCTCACCGCTGTCGTCGAATAGAACAAAGTTTTCAAAGAGGTCGAGAAAGTTAGATTTCGTGCAGATTCCCTTGAGAAGCGTCTCCATATCGACGACGCCGGGCTCGTCTTCGTCAAGACGCTTCCACTCGCGGAAAAACTCAAACGAGGCCGAGTAACTGCCGATTTGGGCATCGACGCCATTGCCCAACACGACGAAGGCGTTGTGGTGAAAGATGTGGGCAATGGTGTCTTTGTAATCGGCAAGATTCTCGTCATACGCACGGCGGACGTTCCGGTGGATGTTCTTCAGCTCCATGAAAAACAGGGGGATGCCGTTGACGAAACTGACAATATCGGCGCGGCGGCGGTACAGCGGTCCCTTGATCCACAGCTCACGCACGGCGAGGAAGTGATTGTTCGCTGCATTGTCGAAATCGAACACGCGTAACGTCCGGGTTTCCATGCCCCCGCGTGGGTCCCGGTACGTGACCTTCACGCCGTCGCGCAGGAGGTAGTGCTTTTCGAGGTTGGTCTGCAGCGTCGATTGTGCGGCACTCACCTGGACGATCTCGCGGATCGCATTTTCGTAAGCCCCATCGGGCAGGCCGGGATTGTAGGTTTCGAGTGCCTCGCGGAGATAGCGTGTGAGCACAACCTCACCATCATTCGCCCGCCCGAGTGTCCCGTCCGATCCGAAGGTCTCGGTGTTATAGGCATAGACCGATTGCCAGCCGAGCCGCTGTTCGAGGTAGTCGGCGGTGGTCTGCTGGACGAGGGTGTCCTCGGTATAGGGTGAAGGGCTCATGGCGTCCGCCTCAAGCGATCCTGCAACTCCCGGCCTTTGTCCGTCAGCCGATATTTCTGTTTGCTGCTGGTCGGCTTGTCCGGGACGGTCATTTCCAGCCATCCTGCCTCCAGCAAGGGCTTGATGACCTGGTCCCGGAACTTGGTGCGGTTGCTTCTACCGATCACCTGCATCAATTCCGATATTGCTTTTTCGTTCATACAGTTACGGATGATCTCGGCTTGGTCTTGACTTGGTCCCCACTTAGTCCCGACTGGGTCCCCAACTTGCGATGGCTCTGGCCTAGACCCTGACTTCGTAACTGTCTGTGTCCGAGTAAGGTCGCCCGGCCGCTTGAAAGTAGTACCCACCCACGACTCCGACACCTCGATCACCGGCTCAGCCACTCCGTGCTCGCGGCACAGATCGCGGATGCGCCGAATGCCGGAACCGATCCTCTCGACTGCCTCCATCCGGTGCAGGATGCCGAACAACAGCGGGTTGCGTGGAATACTCTTGAGACCGAGATCCGCCTCAGTCATGCCGGCGGGCAGCCCGCCCGGGCTGACGATTTCGAGCCGGTCCGTGAACAGGTAAATCTGTGTATTAGCCGTCGAGCGGTAGTCGCGATGGACCAGGGCGTTGACGACCGCCTCACGAATAGCCTCCTCCGGCAGTTCCGGCCGCTCCTCCCGCTTCACTCGTTTAATGATGTACTCGATATTGATCTTGGAGAGAATCCAGGCCATCACCCCCTCAATCATCGAGTAAACGTCGTTGTGGAAGTCGCGTCTGTCGAGAATGCGCACCTTGTCGGTTCCCATGAAGAGAGCACACGCGACATCGGCGCTGATGTTGAACTTGCGGATGTCCCGGGCCAGCAACCAGGCACCGGCGTGTGTCGTCCGGCCGTCCTCACCGATTAGGTGCAGGTTGCGCAACGCGGTCGCTGGCTCCATCTCAGCGGGAATTTTGGCGCGGCGTTGAAACAGGGACCAGTTCTCTTCATCAAGGTCTCCCTCCAACGAAAACTTGTCGCACGCCGTTTCGTCGAAGTGGATCAGCCCCTCCTTGTAGAAGAACTCGCGGATTTCCTCCCGCGACATCTGCTGGCTGCTCGAACCCTCCCGAATGAAGAACTTGCCCCCGAACGAGTAAGGCTTACTCTGCTGGGCGGGTACTGTCACGCAGAGCGTCTGGCCCGCGCTTTCGATCTCCACCGCGATTGGCGGATCGGCGGATCGGGCCATTGATTGGATTTCCGATTTCAGTCGATTGTGGTTGGCAACCCCGCATACCTCTCCGTCATCCGCCACCCCCAGCAAGATCGTTCCGCCGGTGGCGTTGGCAAAGGCGCATAACTCGCGTCCGAGTCCGGACGTGCCGGAGCGCTTGAACTCGGTCGTAAAGCCTTCGCCCAGGGCGACGAGGTCGGAGAGAGCCGCCTGGTTCACACCTGCACCTCCCCGGACATCAGGCGTGGGAGCAGTAGATCGCGGGCTTGAGCGAGGCACTCAACCATCTGGTGAAGTCGTTCTATCTGCGCATCCAAAGGCCGGACGCTATCCAGGAACATTTCTGCGACTTCGTCCGGGGATTGAAGCAGATCAACACCATAAAGATCCTTCTTCGTAATTGCGGCGAAGATTGCGCCCGTACCAAGCATGTCTTCCTGAAAGAAGTGGCTCTTTAGGACATAGAAGAGGAGGTTCTGTTGATCACGGTTGGAGCGGATCGCCGCGAGACCCCTCCCAATCACGATCTTATCGCTCGTAATGTTGATCCTTCCAACAGGCGCCCGGACGCTGAACAGAATATCGCCCGGCTCAGCGACACGATTCTCCACCGTGCAATACGTCTTGTGTGATGGGAATCTGATGCCGAAATTCGTGACCCCCTGGTGGAATGGAAGGCCGTTACCAACATCGTTGTAGTAGCTGGACTTGGGGCTCTGCCCCATTGTTACATCCGCAATCTCGCTCAGTGCTCTTGTCGTCCAGCCTTCCGGCACGCCGTCAACGATCTTCTTGTGCTCATGGCCGGGGAACCGCAAGCGCACAAACCACTCGCGGTAGAGCTCTCGCGCCGCCTGCTCCAGCAGCGCGATCCGCCGCCGGTTGTTTTCGATCAGGTCGTCGTAGGCGGAGAGGACGTCGGCGATCCGTATTTGGCATTCTGGGTCTGGAATCCTCACACGGACCCTGTAGATGCGTTCCGGGGAGGTGTGGCGAACTTTCGTTCCGGAGGCACTACCGCTGATTTGGCCGCGTACGCCTCTGGTGTTGAAGAGATGATAAAGAAACCGCTTGTTGAGAACCGTCTCGTCGAGGTTTTCAATCAGCCCAAGGCGTTGGTTATGCAGATACCGATTGCCTTCTGGGACGATGGCGGAACTGCAAAGAAGCCCTGGTCCCTGTTCCGTCATGGCAACGATTACGTCGCCTTCCTCTAATACGTAACCCTCAGGGAAGTCTCCGGAATAGGCCCGGTCTTTACCTGGTCTCAAGCGAAAGCCACCCGTTTCGTGAAAATTGCCCGGCGTAAGAACGAAATGAGACCCGTCGTCCGCGAAGTACGCACTCTTGAAGGCGAACCCATGTTTGACACTGAACGCGTCGCCGAGTGTGATCTCGGTCCAGCTCATACACCCAATTCCTCAAAGTTTCGCGCTATCTCCGCAGCGAGCAGAGTGGCCTCTTCATTCAACTCCTTAAGTTCGACGTGGATCTCCCGAATCGTCTCTTCGAAATCGAAGTCCTCGTCTTCTTCCTCCGGAGCGACGCCGACGTAGCGCCCCGGTGTTAGGCTCCAGTCGTTTTCCTCCAGTTCCTTGAGGTCAACCAGCTTCACCAGCCCCTCGACATCACGGAGCTCCGCGTCCGAAAAGTGCTCCTGTAACCAGCGAGCCTGGCGCCGGAAATAACGCGGCAATCTCAGATGCTCGACCACCACTCTCCGCGCTTCATCCATCGGCTTGAGCGAGGGCCCGCGGCCGTTTTTCTGTGGCGCGTCGGCGAGGCGTGACAGCAGTTTGTAGAGATGGTCCGCTTGCCGAATCAGATCCCGGCTTGCGTCTGCCAGCGGCTCCGCCCGCTCGGCGAAGTCCTTGAGGGAGTCATTGTCGCGGCTCGGTGGTTGCCATGCATTGGAAAGCTCCTCGGCCATGGCTTTGAACCGATCCGCGTCATCCCCAAAAGTCGCCTCCGCAGTCTTAAGTTCCTCGACGATCTCAGTCAGGTCGTCCGGGAGTTCGTCACGTGCATGGGTCGCAGTCGCTTCGGCGAGGGCCGCAGAAAACCTGCGGAGCGGCGCTGCCGCCTCGCCCGCCGTTTCAATCATGCGCTCTAGGCCTTAGTCCAGCGTGATTTTTTGCATGAGGAGGAAGAAAAGCCCTGGAACGTGCGCCGTTACGGGATAAAATGCGTTTGATATATTTACAAGACATCCCGAAAGGAGCACATTCCAGGTGAATAAAAGAAACCACAGAATCCTCCTCCGAGACAAGCAAAATCTTACACGCCGGTTGGAAAGAAATCAGTTTGAGGACCGGTCCGATCCTATGTTCAAGGACTCCAACACCTACTACGAGATCGCCGAGAGAACGCGCGCCATCGGATCTGGTGGTATCGGAGCCATTCACAAGCTCGTGTGTAAGCTTGGATTGGACAAAGATATCAACAGAAACATCGTTTTGCTCAAGTACCACTTTCCTTACTGGGAATCCGATCATGTACTGAACATCGCATACAACGTCTTGTCGGGTGGAACCTGTCTCGAAGATATCGAGCGGTTGCGCCAGGATGAGACCTACATGAACGGACTGGGAGCCGAGAGGATTCCGGATCCCACGACGGCTGGAGATTTCCTCCGTCGTTTCGATGAGGATTGGATCTTCGGACTTCAGGAAACCATCAATGAAACCCGAACCAAGGTGTGGAAGTTGCAGGATGCTTCCTTCCGGAAGGAGGCCATCATCGACGTGGACGGGACCGTCGCCGGAACCTTGGGGGAATGCAAGGAAGGAATGGACATTGCCTACAACGGGATCTGGGGTTACGCACCGTTGATCGTGACCTTGGCCAATACGAATGAGGTCCTCTATCTGATGAATCGGCCGGGCAACCGTCCCTCTTCCGACGGAGCGGCCGAGTGGATGGACCGGGCAATCGATCTGGTGTCGTCGGTGTTTACGAAGGTCTGGCTTCGGGGCGACACGGATTTCTCGCTGACGAGAAACTTCGATCGCTGGGACGAGCGGGTTGGTTTTGTCTTTGGTTATGACGCCAAGCCGAACCTGGTCGGGATGGCCGATGCCCTGCCGGAGAGACAATGGAAACCGCTCGAGCGGCCTCCTCGTTATGAGGTCAAGAGCGAAGAACGGCGCCGTCCGGAAAACGTCAAAGAACAAGTAATCAAGGAGAGAGAATTCAAGAACATCCGCCTGCAGAGCGAGCAGGTCGCCGAGTTTGACTATCGTCCCGGACACTGTAAGAAAACCTATCGCATGGTTGTGGTTCGGAAGAACCTCACGATCGAAAAGGGGGAGCACCGGCTGTTTGATGAGGTCCGGTACTTCTTCTACATCACCAACGATCGGGAGATGACGATGGGAGAAGTGGTCCTTTTTGCCAACGATCGCTGCAACCAGGAAAACGTCATCGGTCAGCTCAAGAGTGGAGTGAACGCCTTGAGGATGCCTTCGGACAGTCTGGTATCGAACTGGGCCTACATGGTCATCGCATCGCTGGCGTGGAATCTGAAGGCCTGGTATGGCCTGGTGACGCAGGCGCCGACAGTACGTCGTGATATCTTGAGGATGGAGTTCAAACGCTTCCTGGTGAACTTTGTGCAAATACCCTGTCAGATTGTAAGAACCGGTCGTCGCCTCGTTTACAGGATATTGGCCTATAGCAAGCATCTCGAAACCTTTTTGGCGACGTTCGACTATATCAGGCAACTCAGGTTTACTTGAAGGCGCCTCGCCGGCGGGTGAGCCCGTACCCCCGGCGGAGCAAGAGTGGCGGGCGAAAGGAAGGGCATAACAGAGACAAACAAGATCAAGTGATCCAGACAACCAATGGAAGGTTTGTCTCTTGTGTTTCTCTTTGCTTTCCCTGTTACGCACAAGGAGCTGAAATCCACGAGATATTCGGAAAAGGCAAACGATTTTCCGAGCGAGCTCATACCTCGCTTATTTTGGGTCTAGGTGTTCGGCCACCAGTGCGACGAAGCGATCAGCTTGGCCCCGATAGAGCCAGACGATTGCGGAGAGATTCTTCTGTTGTTCAGGTGTGAAGTCGTAGATCTTGCGCGTCACCTTCCGGTAGACGTTGCGCGCGTCGATCATCAGCACCTTGTCGCGCCGTTCTTGGGGCTTGTCCTTGTCGAGGAACCAGAGCTCGCACGGCACCGTGCGCGTGTAGAAGAAGCCGGAGCGGATCGCCATCATCACATCCACATGGCCGGCTTCGATCAACTTCCTTCGAACCTTTGCTTCTTGGCCGCCCGCGGACGAAGCCTGCGAGGACATGACAAACCCTGCGCGGCCTTGGTCGTTCAGGTAGCTGTCGAAGTATGAAATCCAGAGATAGTTGCCATTCGAGACTTTTCCCTTCTTGTTCACGCCCGGGAGCGCATAGGGGAGACGCGGGTCGTTTTTCACCTTCTCCGCATCCACCTCGTCGACGTTGAAGGGCGGATTGGCCATCACGAAATCGCAATTGCCGTGGAGCTCGTGGGGGTCTTCGTAGTAGGTGATGGCCTTCTGGATGTTGCCTTCCAGACCGTGCACGGCCAGGTTCATGTTGGCGAGACGGATCGTCGTTGGGTTCTTTTCCATGCCGTAGAAAGTGGCCCGTTCCGTAGGGTTCCGATGCATCCGTTCGATGAAGTGCGCGCTCTGCACGAACATGCCGCCCGAGCCGCAGGCCGGGTCGAGCACTCTGCCATTGTCCGGCTCGATCACGTTGACGATCATCTGGACGATGGACACGGGCGTGAAAAACTCCCCGCCGTCGTGCGCCTTCTGATCGGCAAATTGCGTCAGGAAGTACTCGTAGATGCGCCCGAAAATGTCTCCATCGGCGCGCTTGAGAGCAGGGTCGTTGAAAGTTCGCAGGATTTGCCCGAGAACGTCGTTATCGAGTTCCTGGTACTCCGCCTTGGGCAAGGCGCCACGCAGGGTCTCGTAGTCCTTTTCAATCCCTTCCATGGCATCGATAATCGCCTGGGCTCGATCCGCGCTGTCCGGCAGGGAGACCAGATGATCGAACTGTGCTTCCGGATGCAGGAAGATCGACCCCTTCTGGGAGAAGTCTTCCTTGGTGAGTGGGCGGACCTTCCCTCCTCGCTGCGGCAGCGCCGATTCGACGTCGTCCTTCACCTTGAGGAAACGACTGTACGCGTGCCGAAGGAAGATCAGCCCCATGACAGGGAGGAAGTACTCATTGCTGGCGAAATTGGAGTTGGCCCGCAGGTTGTCCGCGCTGGACCAAAGCCGTTTCTCGATCTCTCCGATGTGTTCCAACTGTGTGTTTCCTCCGCCTCAGATTCCCACACTCGGTGCGCAGCGAGAAATTGACTTCGGACAAGAATCGGGGCACCCCGGTCCGCTCGTTCGTTCGCGCGATGGGGCCCGCAAGGGGTTCTGCTATCACTCATGTCCTTGATCCCTGGTCTCGTCGGCTCCTCCTGATCTCACCCATTCGTCTACTTCCTCCTTACGAAATTTCCAGAGGCGCCCCCATCCGGTGTGCCGGCATCTGCTTTTCTGCGATCCACTTATAGACCGTGTCCCGCTTGATCCCGAGGTAGGCTGCGATCTCGTCTACGGAGAACCACCGATCTTCCATCATTGCTCTGGGCATCCTCGTGAACCCAGCCGAGCCGTTCCGACGAGGGAGCCCCCGTTGGCGACGCTTGACTGGCACATGTTCGGAGAAACAAGCTTAAAATAGGTTATATTGTGCCAGCATGTCAATGAGATTCTTGGCCTCGCCTGAGGTTCACGCGCCGTAGGCCTCCCAGCGGCACCAGTTCGGTGAGAGGGAGCGATCCGCGATCGGCGACCGACAGATCCTGGTGCAGCTGATAGAAACGAGCGACCTTCTCCTCGAGATCGAACAGCTTGCCCTCGTGGGCGGCGGTGACGATGACGTCGAAGTCGAGGTGATAGAGGCGCGGATGGCGGCAGGCCTGATAGCGGAGGTTCGGAACGTCCTTTTCCACCATCCGGGCCTGAGTGCGGCGGTCGCCGTCCTCCACCAGCGTCGGACCTTGCAGGATGAGGCTCGGGACTTTGGGCACCTCGAACACATCGTCCGCCGCGACCAGTACTGCGTCTGGGTCGATCTCGGCCTTCACCAGGCGAATCAGGGTTTCCACAACGGGCCGAACAGTCGTTTGCAAAGTCGCGCACCTCCAGTGCTTCTTTGGATACTTACCGGAGAGCGCCGGAAAGTGTCGGGACTAGGTTCAGAGCGCCGCACGGATGGCCTCGCGGTAATGCTCGACGATCTGCTTGCGGTGCTTGGCCATCACCGGATGCAGAAACGGTCGCGCTGGGATGATGATGGTGGCTCCGTTGGGATGCTGGATCGTGGCGCCGTATTCCATCACCGCCCCGATGTTGACCAGGTCCTCGCCCTCCTTGTTGACCGTGCCGCGCACGAGACCCACGAAGGCGCCCTCGACCACAATTTTCTGGGTGATGGCGTTGACCAAAAAGCCGGTATCGATCAGGGCCTTCGTCGAACCTTTTCGCCGGATAGTGCTCTCGGCGAGCTTGGCGAACGGCTTGCCGCCGGGGGCCTGGGAGCGAATGCCGCGCTTGATCTCGCGGACCAGAAGCAGGGCGTTCTTTAGGGTCGCTTGCTTGAGCGCCAGGGTCAGGTGCGCACCCGGAGCGGCGGCCAGCTTCGCCCGTGCCTTGCCCCAGTCGCCGGTGCGTCTAACTCCCATGGAGGCGCACCAGTTTCAGCACCTTGTGGGTCAGGACGCCGAAGAGCCGTTGCACCTCGACAGTCTGGACGCGAAACGTGATCTCGCTCTCTTGCACGTGGTCCTCGGGACGGACGTCCACCTCCGGCAGGACGCAGGCCACGGCGTCGATTTTGTGGCTGAGATCTTCGGGCGGAATCTCGACGAACTCCAGCGCAAACGATCCGACCTTCGCGTAGCTGGCATCGTCGGAACCATAGAGCCGCTCGCCGGGCTCACTGCGCAGCAGATCGGCCTCCTGACCCGAAGCCAAGATCAAGTCCCGGACATCGCCGGCGGCCAGCGCTTTCTCGCCCTGGGTCAACAGATTCACAGGTCGCCTCCCTGCTCGTAGATGACCGGCTTGAGGTTCGGGGAGACGATGGTGTCCTCCAGACTTAAGGCGCCCGGCCGCACTCTGCTCAGGTGCTGCTTGTAAAGGGTCTTGAGGTCTCCCTCGAACTTGGCCCAGTGCTCGGGTTGCTTGGTCTTGTCGACCCGCTTGTCGCCGCTCGAGAAGGAGAAGGCATTCGCGGTTTTGGCCCGCATGAATTGGCAGGCATGGATTTGCCCCAAGAGCAGAAGCATTTCGCGGGTGTCGCCTTCCGGTTCCGGATCGATCTCGCCGTCGACGACGGACAGGGGCGTGTCCAGGTCCCGACCCAGACGGTAGACGCCTTTCTCGAGGCAGCGCGTGAGTGCTTCGTCGGTAAAGAGCGCGCCGTCCGCGTCGGAGAGATCCAGGCGCAGCGAGGATAGGAGATCAACGGTTGTCAGCGTCCACCTCCGTCAAACGTTTTTCCAGCACGGCGATCACCGTGCGGCGCTGCTCGCCCGAAAGGTGGGCCTTGAGCCGGATGGGATCGTCCTCCGCTTCGACCTTCGAGATGGCCTCACGCGCCCGGAGCTTGGAGAGATCGATCTCCGGTTCCTCGGTCTCTTCCCCTCCAGCGGAATCGTCGACCTCGGCGGTCGATGCCGACTCGGGTTGGGAACCCTCGGGCGGGGAGCCGGTTCGAGTCTGTTGTTTACGCTTACCCCGGACGAGCACTCCGGCCGAGATTGCCCGTTCCAGCTGCGGCGTCAAAGTCTTGACTTCCAGGACTTGACCCGGTCCGAATCGGAGGCCTGCGTCGGCCACGACCAGGATGCCCGGACGGACATGCTTCACTTGAATCGCCATGAATCACCTCCGTCAACCGAGAATCCGAATCTTGGCCAGGATCTCCGGGCGCGTCACGCCCTGGCCCAACTCCGACCACACTAGCCACCCGGTCTTAAAGCGAGTTTTCTGCTCGATGGCCTCGGTCTTGAGCCCCTCACGAGTGGGCATCTTGCCAACCTCCTGGTCGGGGACCAGCAGGACTTCGTCCAGCGCCTGGGCGGCCGTGAGCAAAATCCCGCCGGTGCCATAGTTTTTGATGAGACCTTTGGTACGCAGCTCGGCCTTGGTTTGGGGATCGAGATTCCAGCTGCGCAGATCGTTAAACCGCCGGCCCCGCATGACGATGGTCTTCACCGACAACTCCAGGTCCTCGATCATGGAGATCGCCTCGTTGAGCGCCTCCTCGGTCAGGGTGGCGCCGGTGACCTCCACCGTGTTGGCAGCCGGGACCGCGGCCGAAAGAACCGTAATGGTCCGCTTGTCGATCGTCTTGCGGATCTCATCGGCCGCCGAGGTCTGGATGTCCATCAGGCTCCCGATGTTGCCGTTCTTGAGCACCGACACATCGACCATGGGCGCCGAATGGACCCGGTGGGTGGGGAACTCCACTTCTTCTTGTCCCAGATCCTGCACCTGTGCATCGCCTTCGTTGCTGATCCAGTAGGCCTTGACCTTGGGCTTTTTCTGGTAGAGCGGCCGCTCGCCCTTGGGCAGGGTGTGGCGGGTCAGCAGAAGCGAAGAGATCTCCTTGCGTTTGATCTCCTGTTCGATGGGCCGGGCGATGGCGGCGGCCAGCGCCCGCATGCCGTCCGGCGACTCCAGCGCTTCCGACATCAACCGCGCCATGGTCTCCATGTACTGCTGGCTGTCGACGTTGACTGTTTTGTTTTCCATTTCAGCCTCCTCGATTTCAGATAAGCAGGCGGAATTTCAGGATTCCACCCGAGACGGAGATGGCTTGTGCGACGACGTGGGCGCCTTCCTGGGTGCCCGCGACGATGAGCACGCCTGAGGTGTCGATCTCGAGCTCGTCGCCCGCGTTGATCGTGCCCTCGAAGACATCCGTCTCATAGACGCCGCCACAGCAATAGATGCCGGGCATCTCTCCATCCTTGTAGTCGGTGACAAGCACGCCGAAGGAGCGGTCCCCCGGTTCGGTGTTGACGGCGAACAGGTCGTCGCCGACGAGCTTGACAAACCGGCCGAGCTTCCCGTCCCCCTGCAGATGGCCGTCGCCGTAGGCGAGGCCCCGATGGTGGGTGTTGATGAACATGTCTGGTTCCTCCTTTTAGGTCAGTCGTTTCTTCTCCACACGTTATGGATATCTTGTGGAACACTCTCTCCTCTTTACGCCTGCGTCCCTGGCTGCTCCGGGGCGATTCCGACCCGTTGCCGATAGGCGGCCATCAGGCCGTGGGTGAGCCGGTCCTCGAGGCTCGTCTTCTGGTCGTCCACGTCCTGGGGACGGACGCCGGCGTCGCTTCTGAGCGCCTTGTCCTGGGACGTCTCGTCCGCCTTGGCCTTATTCCCAGACTTCTCCTCGGGCTTCGTCTCGCCCTTCTTGGCTTTGTCTGCACCGGCCTGAATCATCCGGTCATACGCCGCCTCGGTCGCGGTGAAGGCCTCCTCGGACAGCCCGGCCAGGCGAACCAGCTCCTTCTCGCGCTCTTCGTCGCCGGTGAAGCCGACGCCGTGTTTTTCGACCTTGGCCAGAAGCTTCTGAGCCTTGGCCCGGTTGGCCGCGGCCTGTTGTTCGGCTTCCAGCTCCTCGAGTTTCTTCTGCAAGGCCAGCACCTGCTGCTTGAGCTCCTTGTTCTCGGTTTCCAGCTCCTGGACGCGCGCCTTGTCTTCGGGTGCGTTTCCACCCCCGCCCGGATCGTTCTTCTTGGCGGCTTCGGCCGCCTCGTCTTTGGCTTTCTGTTGGTCGTCCATCGTTAAACCTCCTTGGTTTGAAATCTCCTCGCCTCGCTCGGAGGCAACCTGAATGATGCGGGCGTCCTCATCCGCCCCTTTGCGATCCAGCAGTCCCAGGCCGGTGAAGGTCACCCCGTGCAGAATTTCGAACACGGGTTGGCCCTGGAACGTGCCGCCTTTGTGTTTGCGCAAGTGCAGGCAGTAGTCGTCTTTCGAGGCCACCTGCTTGTGGCAGATCGAACACTCGCCCTCCTCGTAATCGCACTCCATCGAGACCTGGGTGATGATCCCCTTGCGGATCAGCTTGTAAGCGAGCTGGGCGTGAGGGCTGTCGCCGACGTAGAGCTCGCCCGTGCACTCGATGCGCCCGCCGCCGGTCTCCTCGACGAAGTCCGCCGCCACGATGCTGCCCACGATGTCGGTAAAATCCTGCGAGTGCTTCAGGTCGATCTTCTTGTTGATCGCCGTCTGGTAACGGGCCGCCAGTTCCTCCGGGCTGAAGTGATCCCCGTTTTTGTTGGTGCCGCTGCGGCAGAGCACGAAGCTGAACTGCGGGTCGCCTCCATTCCGGGCCCGATCGAGCGCCGTGGCGTTCAGGCTCGAGGGCGCGCAAGGAACCAGATCCACGGGGATCGAGGTGTGGCACGACGCCGTGGCGCTCCCTGCGGCGGATCGAGGAGCAGACCGGGGCCGGGACGAGACGAACAATAACTCCCGGGCGTGCTTGCCTTCCCGGCCGATGTCCTTGGCGATGTTGTAATCCACCTCCAGGCCGGCCACACACACGCGGCCGTAGTGGGCGCCGAAGATGTCCCGGATCTCTTGCTCGCGCGGAAAGGCCCGGTCCCGGTAAGACAGGAGCACCGTCGGGTAGCGGTCGCGGGCGTCGGCCGCCAGCGTCTGGATCAGCTTCCGGATGGAGTCCTTGGAAAAACGGGTGCGCGAGGGGAAGTTGCGGCGCGGGTTGGACCGGAGCGTCTTGTCGGCCCAACGCGTCATCAGTCCCTCGACGAAGTGCAGCGCGTCCTCGTAGTCGTTGGTGCCGAACTCGGTGACGTAGGGCGGATCGAGATAGAGCACATCCGCGCCGAAACGCCGGACGGCCTCGGCCCCGTCCAGATGCAGCGCCTGGCAGGGCTGGCCGTTGTCAAACACCAGGCGGTTGAGCTGGCGAATAGAACGGCGGAACGAGTCGATGAACTTCGAGAGCGGCGGGTTGGAGAGCTGCGACTGCTCCAGGCTCGCCTCGGACTCCAGCTCGCCCCGGGTGTGCTTCTTCGAGCGCGAGAACTGTCCGAAGGCGCTCTTGGCCTTGACCGTCGCGCCGAGCGCCGCCAGAGCCAGGTCTTTCTTGTAGCCGGGGAGTCGCTGGATGTTCGACCAAGCCCGGTCCAGCCACTGGAGCACCGGCTTGGTGTAGTAGTAACCGTGGAAGTGATCGACAATGAACGTGCCGGCCTCGGTGTTCGGCGCCAGCGGCATCTCGACGTCCTCGTCGCTCAGGGTCTCGCTCCCGTTTTCGATCACGGCGCGGGCCAGGTGATAGGGAAACCGCAACAGGTCGTTGGCGATGACCTTCAAGCCTTTGCGCTTGAAGTGATAGGCCACGTTCGCGCCTCCGGAGAACGCATCGAGGAAGCTCTTTGCGTCCTTGGGTACCTGGCGCTCGATCCAGTCGAGCATCAGGTATTTGCTGCCCATGAACCCGGTGACATGGACCGTGTCCGGCTTACCCGCTTGGCAGGAGAGCAGGTCGACCGCTTCGCCGAGCGGCGCCTCGGCCAAGGCGTGAAGGTTCTCTTCCACCCGTAGGGCGGCTTCGACCTCTGCTTGCGCCTCGTGCTTCTCGATCCACTCCTGGGCCGCATCCAGGGTCCAGCCGTCCGGGTGCTCGGTGGTCTTGCGGGCGAACCGGTAGGCCTGAAGCACCAGGGCCCGCGGGTCGGCCCCCTCGGGGACGTAGCTCTCCTTCAGCCGTCCGATGAGGATGGAGACCCCTTCGATGCCGTCGAGCGCCTTGCGCCGGAAGCTGTCGGGCTCGAACTGCTCCGGGTCGCGCACGCGGTACCGAATCTCATTGGCCGTCTCTTCCCAGACCGCCTCCGAGTGCAGTGCGTCTTGGTCGGCATCGGCCCTGGCGGTCTTTCCTTTACCGGAGCTGCAGATGAAGAGCCTTTCGGTGGCGTGGGACGCCTCGCCGTGACGCGAGGTGATGGAGTAGTGGTGATCGTGGGAACGCATCGCCGGGGCGAATCCGTGCGCCGCGATGAGCGCCCGCATTTCCCGCTCGTTGGGATAAGCGTGATCCCGGTAGGAAATCAGCCAGTGCGGGATGTGCTTGGCATGGCCGAGAAAACCCTCGAAGAACGCCCTGGCGGTGGCGGCGGTGATGGTCTTGTGATCGGTCTCGTAATGGCGGGTCTTGGACCCTTCGACCAGCTTCAGGCCGCGCCAGTAGGTCATCAGGCCTTCCACGAAGTGGTAGGCCTTCTCGTAGTTCGTGGTCGAAAACTCGGTGGCGTAGGGCGGATCGAAATAGACCAGGTCCGCCTTGGCGTCCGGGAGAAACTCGTTGACGTCCTTGCGCCTGGCCCGACACGGCGCGCCGTTGTCGAAGACCAGGGCGTTGATGCGCCGGACGTTCTGGGCGAATCGCTCCTTGAACTCCGCCGGGGTGTCCTCGCGTTTACCGTAGGGCGTGGTCGAGGAAAAATGTCCGAAGCCGCCCTTGCCCGACACACAGGTCCTGCCCAGGGCGAAGAGCGCGATGTCCTTCTTGAAGCCCGAGAGCCGGTCGATGTTGGCACGAACGGTATCGATCAGACCGTGCACGCCCCGGGCGAAGAAGATTCCTTTGAAGTGGTCCCGGACGAAGCTACCCGCCTTGGGGTTGTCGGCAATCAGTACCTCGATGTCCTCCTCGCTGAGGCGAACGCTCTTGTTCTCGATGATGGCCCGGGCGGTGTGGTAACAGAAGCGCAGCCGGTCGTTGGCTACCACCGCGAGGCCCTTGGTCTTATACATGTAGGCGACGACCGCCGACCCGGAGAAGGCGTCCAGCACCGAGGACACCCCGTCGGGTGTGTGCTTCCAGATCCAGTCGACCAGCTTCTGCTTCGAGCCGATGTAGTTGGTGATGTAGCTGGGCCGCTTGGCTGGCTCCTTATCGGCCGCTTCGCCGGCCTGGGCCCCGAGGGCCTCGAAGTCCAGATTCAGCGCGGCATCGGTCTCAAGTAGGAACGCCAGCCGGTCACGGTCGCTTGCGAACAGCTCCATCGCAGTCTCCGGTTGTAGTTGCAACTCACCGGACTGTTGCCGGTATGGACCCACGTTCCGTCCGGGGGTCGGTGCCCGGCGGACGGCGCAAAGGTCCCGTCACTTGGATACTTACCGGAGAGTGGGCAAAAGTGTCGGGAGAGGGGAGCGGTTGGGCTTTGGCCTGTGGGCGATTTAGAAGATCAAGAACTGCAGGGCGTCAACCCGGCCAGATCGACCTCGAACATGATTCCTGCCCAAATTGACAAGTGTCGATCAACCCATTACATTTCTTTTTAGCGCGGGGGGGCGGACCATCATGCCCATGAAGAACCCGACCCACCCTAGCAACGTTGTTCGTGTGTCCTGCCTTGAGTCGCTAGGCCCCAGCGTCACCGAAGGCGCAAGAGTCCTTGGCGTCAGTCACCAAGCGCTCTCGAACCTGGTCAACTGCCGCGCTCGCATTTCGGCCGACATGGCGGTCCGACTGGCAAAAGCCTTCGGCTCTACGACGGAGACCTGGATGCGGCTGCAGGCAGCCTACGATGTTGCTCAGGCACAAGCACGGGAGGATGAGATCAAGGGTAAGCGCTACCAGCCAGAAGCCTCTTCAAGGAACTCGTCATCTTAGCTTCCGGTGCAGTCATTTTACTTAAGGACAAATCTACATGGATATAGAGATTCCTCAATCTTCAGGCTCCACACTATCGGTACCTCTTAAATGCGGTGATCGGCTGTTCATGGTCGGTGCTAATGGTTCCGGAAAGTCGGCGTTGATTCAGCATTTCGTAGAATCGCTGCCACGCGAGAACATTAGGCGTGTCACGGCCCACAGGCAGACATGGTTGCAATCAGGGAATGTCGACCTGACTCCGCAGGGCCGAAAAAACATCGATGAACAGACCACACAACAGGAATTGCAGTCCGAAGCTCGATGGACGGACCAACACGGCCAACAAAAACTATCGGCTGTTCTTTTCGACTTGGTCGCAAAAAAGAACGCCCGAAATGACACCATCGCTCAGCATGTTGACAACCAGGACTGCAAAGCGGCTGTCGAGGTTGCGTCGCAATTGGTTGCGCCCTTCGACCAGATGAACGAACTACTTGCGCTCGGTACTCTGATGGTTTCTCTCGAACTTTCCGGCGGTGAAAAAATCACCGCACGACACCGACACAGCAATACGCCTTTCAGCATTGCTGAGATGTCGGATGGCGAGCGAAGTGCCGCGATCATCGCGGCCACCGTGCTCACCGTCGAGCCGGGAACTGTCTTGCTGATCGACGAACCGGAACGGCATCTTCATCGAGCCATCATTGTGCCGTTCCTGTCAGCGCTTTTCGAGCAACGTAAGGATTGCACTTTCATAGTCTCAACGCATGAACTGGCCCTACCGATTGCTAACCCCGGAGCACCGATCCTCACGATCCGATCCTGTGACTGGGAGGGCGACGAGGTCAAGGCTTGGGATATAGTCCTCCTTGAAGCGGAGTCGGAATTACCCGAAGAACTCAAGAAAGCTGTTCTAGGGGCCAGAAGAAGAATCCTTTTTGTGGAAGGCAACTCCAGCAGCCCGGACATGCCGCTCTACACCGCTTTATTTACTGACCTTTCTATAGAGCCGATAGGAAGCTACGTTGATGTCATACGAGCCGTAAGCGGATTGCGCGGATCTTACGAACTCCATCACATCGAGGGATTTGGACTCATCGATAGGGACGACCGACCGGACAATGCAATCAATCGGCTTGCTGAGAAGAAGGTGTTTGCCCTGTCGGTGTGCTCGGTTGAGGCACTCTATTATTGCTCGGATGCGATTGAGGCCGTCGCCCAGCAAGCGAAGTCCTCGCAGCTTAAGGCCGATGAAATGATCAAGTCTGCGAAACGGGAAGCTATCAACGTTCTGAAACAAGACTGCGTCGCTGAAGAGATGGCCGCACGGAGGTGCGAACGAAAGGTGCGGAACCAGATTCTCTCAAAGGTACCCGACTGGAAATCGATCAAGACCGATGAAAGTCCGATTCCAGTGGATGTACCTTCTCCCTATTGTGATGAGTTGAAACGCTTCAGAAAACTCGTCAGTGAAGAAAATCTGGATGATCTTATTGCTCGTTATCCGCTCCACAAGAGCACGGTGTTCGACGTCATCGAAAAGGCGCTCAAGTGTGATACAAGGCCAGAGTATCAGCAAATGGTCCTCGCTCAGGTCCAACACGACGAAATTTTCGCTGACAAACTCAAGCTACGAATCAACGATCTTTCCAAAGCACTCGAATCTGAGATGTCGAATCGCGCCGGATCTCTCTAGGTTGGGGATTCGTCCACAGATAGCCCTGTCGTGAGGATGGGGCCAGCTGTCTGAAAATCTACGAAGTCGAAATCAGACGATGCGGCCGGAGGCGATCCGATCCAGCACGGACCTGGCGCAGGCCTCCGCCGACGAGTGCTCGTCCGTCTCAACCACGGCCCCGCGCATGCCGCGATAGGGCGAGAGGGTGGACTGATGGTAGTCCAGGAAGTCCTCGGGCAGCGACCGGACGTCGTTTTCCACCAGCCGGTTGATCACCCATTCGGCCTGCTCTTGGGCCTCGACGTGACCAGGCACGAATTCGATCAGGAGATCCAGGCCGGGGCCCGGCCCCTGGACCCAGACGCCAATAGGGTCGTAGCGTGGCTCCCGGATGCGGTCCTGTAGCCCATACTCGATCATGTAGCGCAGCTTCATGATGGCCAGTTCTCCGCGATCTTGATGTGCTCGGCGAGCAGTTCCGCGTCAATCCGCTCGAACATCTCCCGGTTCTCCGCCTTGTACTCGTTCCAGCGTTTCCAGTCGGCGCCCAAGTCCCGCTTCAGCTCAGGGAAGATCAGCTCGATGTGAAAGCGCCGCCCGCGGTCGTCCACCAGGTCCAGCAGATAAGTATCCTCGTGGGACCAACGGACGACCTTGATGGTGTGCGCGTGCTGGAAGCCCTCGTGGTAGCCGAGCGCCTTGTGGAACAACCAAAAATCCACCTGCGTGACGTTTCCCTGGGTGTCGAAATGCGGCGCCACGCGGGTCACCAGGTAGCCTTCCATGATGCCCAGGCGCAGCGGCTGCTCCCGGCCCTCGGCCAGGCTCATCCACGATCCGCGCTCATTGAACGGATCGAACAGCGCTTGCAATCGCGTTTTTTCCTGGTTGACGAGTTCGTTCATCGGGTCACTCCACCAGTACGATGTCTTCGACCTTGCGGCCATCGGGGAGCTTGGAGATTTGACGCTTGCGGAACACCTCCAGCAGCCGGCGGCGTTGCTCGTCAGTATTGACGACGATTAGCTCGATGTTGTCCAGCAGCGTGATGGAATGCTTGAGGATCGTCTCGTTGCTGTCATTTCGGGCAAACTGCTTCCACTGGGCAGACGTGCTCCCGCGATGGCTGGGGACGTAGTCGTCCTGCACTTTCCCATACGCATCGTGGTTGTAGCTGATGGCGTCCTGGCGCCGCAGCAACCGCTTCTTGAAATAGAGCCCGGGCTGCTTTGAACGCCCAGCGGTCGGGAGTCTGCGAATGCGCATAAACACGTAGGACGCGCCGCCGGTACCCATGTCCTCCGCCGGCGACATCCCCCGCACGGGGATACCGATTCGCATCTTCTCCACCGTGCTCACCATGGCGCCGTTATTTGCAAGCACCGTGTCGATGAACGAAGGCAGGTCTTGCCCGTTCGTCAGCGAGTGATAGAGTCCATATCCCTTCATCTGCTTCTCGAGGTCTTGATCCGAAAGATCGAACCGGTATTGGTGTCGATAACCGGCCGTCCTTCCGGGGAGGCGAAAGGCCGTCTGGTGCGTGCCCAGCGGTTCGTAGCCCGCCATGCGCGTCAGGTCTTTCACGCCCAGCCTCCGCTCCCAGAAGCCGCGCATGGTCTGGATGCGCTCCTCCTTGCCCACCGCCCGGCGGTCCAGCCCCTGGATCAGTTGTTGGTATTCCGGCTCCCGATCCACCTTGCTCAGATAGGCCTGTTTGTGAAGATAAAGCAACTCGGCGTCCTGGGGAGTAGCCGCGCCGGTTTTGAGTCCCAGGGAATCCATTTGCTCCAGCGCCCGGTTGAGGCTCTTGGCGTCGGGACGATCCGGCAGCATCAGCTCGAGCTCGCCCCGTTGCGCGAACAGGTTCCTGTCGGAGGAAGGCCGGTAGACGGCGCGCACGCCGTCGCCGAAGTCGATCTCGTACTGCTCGCCGGCTTTGAGTGATGCTCCCTGAAATAGAGCTTTGTTGTCGGCGGCCTCCTCCACCACGACCAGGTCACCGCCCTTGAGCTGCCGTTTGGTATGGAGCACCTTCGTCCGCCGGACGGTGAAGGGGACATCTTTCCGCTTTTTCTTCCTGGTCGCACGCTTCTTGAGATAGGTCTCGAAATGTTCCTCGATGGGCGTCTTGTCACGGGCCGCCTTTTGCACCTTCTCGATCCAGGCGATATAGGTCCCGGCCATCTCCTTGATGTCCGCGTCGTCGGCCTGGCGCAAGCGCTTGAGCGCCGCCATGTGATCAGCGAGCTTGCCAAGCGTCGTCTGGTTGTATTGCGCGTCGCTGGCGTGGTGGTTGACGGTCTTTACCGCGGCCAGGATCTCGTTGGCAAACACATCCTCCGGGATCGGCTGCCCGACCTTGGCCGGCGTTGTCTCGATCCCGGCTTGGCGCAGGACCGTGAGCAGCTTCTCCTCCGCCTCGGGTCGAACCTTCATCTTGACGACGGTGCGCTGCCGGCCACCGAAGGTCTCCGCGAAGACAAGCGCGTTCTGGTCCTCGATGTCGCCCTCATCGAACCTCATGGCCTTGCCCTGCCAACCGAGGTCGCGCACCTCCTCGAGCAGTTCTTGCTCCGCCGGCCCCAGCTTTCCCTGGGCGAGGGCCTCAACCACGTCGTCGAAGCGGAAGTCCTTCTTCCCCAACATGTCGGCGTAGTAGGCCTCGAAGTCCAGGCGCAGGTTCCGCTTGCGTTCCAGAGCCGTGTCGTAGAAGGCCCGTCTTTGGGCTTCGTTACGACCAAAACGACCTTCGGCATAGGGACGAAGGATGGCCAGGTAGTCCTCGTCGGGAATCTTTTCGACCTCGCCGATCGTGCGCAGCGTCACGGCCGGATCAACCTCGACGTCGCCGCCCTTCACGGCGCGGAACAGGGTGTTGTAGAAGGGCTCCTTCTCTCCGAACCCGCCGTTGGGGTGGTAGTCGATGGACAGGCGGTCCTCGCCCAGGTGCTTGAAGGCTTGTCCCTTGTCGATGCCGTAGACCGTGCCGTCGCGGGCCCGCAGGAACTGTTTGGCGTGGCCGTCGTGGTTGGCGGTCAGCCAGTCGATCACGTGCTCGCGCTGGACCTGCTCGATGTCGAGTGTCGTCAGCTCGACCGGATTCACGCCGTCGAAGTCGATCTTGCGCTTGAGATCGGTCCGCCATTTCTGGATGGAACCCACTCGACCGTTGAGCCGAATGGTTCGAACCTCAATAGCGTCGGGGTCAATGAGCCGGCCGATCTTGTAGGCCGCTTCCTCTCCGTGGGGGATGAAGGCATCAGCGGCGCCTTCCTTGGGCTTGAACAGCCACCGGTCGCCCGCATCGTCGGTCCAGAACTCCTTGCTGTGGGCGCCGCCGACCTTGGCCTTGCCGGCGTAGGTGAAGCTGGCTGGCTTGCCCTTATCCGCCCAGGCCGCGTCCACCGCTTCGAACTCACTGCCCTTCTTGGTGAAGGAGGGTGGCGGAGAGGGCTTGGAAACCTTGGGCGCAGGCTTGGGAGCCACCGTTACCTTGGGCTTTGCGGCCTTTTTCTTGCCGCCGTGCTTGGCCAGCCAGGCGCCGTGTTTCTTCTCGATGCCATCGAGCGCCGCCTGCACCGTGGCCGGATCGGTCTCGGCAAAGATCGTGACCAGCTCGTTCTTGTTGGTCCATTGCCAGTGCTTGAGCTGGGTTTCCTTGGCCAGGTTCTTGAGCTGGGCGGCCTTGAGGGTCGCCACCTGATCGTGGAAGAGCTGCTTTTTGAGGAGAATTTCCTTGGCCGGGGCCTCGAGCTGCTGCTGGGGCAAACCGGTGCCTCCGGCAAGCGTCGCTTCGGCATCCTTCACGGCTGAGAGGAAGTTCGCGTAACCCGAAGGTGATTCGGGCACGACCACCTTGGCAGTGGCCTGCACCAGAGCATCCTTGGCCTTGCCCAGCGCCTCCTTTTTGGCGGCCTCGACGGCATCTTGGCTGGCTTGCTCAGCCAGCTCCTCGCCGGCGGCCTTTTCGAGCGCCTGAATCAGCTGTTGCTTGTTCTTGAGCGGCCCGATGTGGTGTTTCTTTTTGGCCTCGATGAGGAACTTCCCCTTGAGGCCGGAGTGGTCCACGCCCGGCTCCAGTTCGTCGAGCAGGGCGATCACGTCCTGCTTGGTCAGGTTGAGCGAGACACCCTTGGCCTTGGCCATCTCCTTGAGCTCGACCACGGTGAGTTGGTCGAGCCCACCTGGCGCCGGGACCTTCTTCAACTGCTCGGCCAGCTGCTGGGCGTGTTTGAGTGCCACCTGCTTCTCGGCCAGCAGTCCCACCAGCTCTTGCTTGCTGCGTAGCAGACCGATCTTGTGTTCTTTGAGCTTGGCCTTGAGCGCCGCTCCCGAGAGGTCGGCGTGGCTGAGGCTCGGCTCCACCTGGTCGAGCAGGTGGATGAAGTCGGCCTTGGTACGGGCGATGGAGACGCCGTTTTGCTTCGACAGGGTCTGAAGCTGCTTGACCGTGAGGTCGGAAAGGTCTCCGATCTGGCCGCTCTCGAAGGCCGCCTTGAGCTTGGCCGTCTCCTGGGACTTGGCCTTGGCCTGCTCCTCGATGGCCTGTGGCGGGAGGATGCAGGCGGAGCTGGACTTCGCCGGGGCCGCGATCGCCCTCAGGGGACCGAGCGACGCCTTCGCGCCCAGCTCGCCGCCGCAGATCTCCAGAGGCCAGGCCACCACACTGGTGCAGCGGCAATTGGGGTGGGCGGGCTGTGGCGGGAACCGGCCCGTAGCGAAGCGCCTGCCGTCGAGTGGACCGCAGACCGGGCAGACCCGCTCATCCTCCATCGTCATCCATTCGAGCTTCTCGACGCCGACCTCTTGGTGGAATTTGATGCGGCCCTGGTTGTGGGCGCGCAGCACCTCGGTGCGGGCGATCACCTCCATGCGGACCTGCGCCTTGCGAAACACCTTGGAGCCGGCATGACGGAACGATTCCGGGTCCTTCACCACGTGGCCGAGGTCGCGGACAATGCTCTCGACGCCCTTGCCCGTCGCGATGCCGCTCATCACGGTGCGCCGGATGCCGTCGGCCAACTCGCGGTGGACGTCGCCAGTGAGCACCAGGTTGTACTGGCTCATGAAGTCGAGCGCGTCGGTGTCGACCAGGGTGAAAGCGCGGGTGGCGAGCTTGTTGATCCCCTCGGGGGCAAGGTCGCGGTAGAAGGGCAGCTGGGCGGTGGCGAAGTCCTCGATGCCGCCGGAGATACCCTGGCGAAAGCGCAGGGTCTGCTCCCGGCCGAGGCGAGTCATGGTCTCGCGGATGTCGGTCTGGAGTTTCTTGAGGCCAACGAGCGCCGCCAGCTGGTTGTCAGGGAGCGAGCCGAGGCTCTTGTAGCGCAGGATGGCGCCTCGTACCTGGTCCTCGGCGCCCGCGAGCATGCCGGTCAGTTCGGCGACCGTTGCTTCCGTGTAACGATTCCGGTGGCGGACGCTCCTAGCCGTGGCTTGCCTAATGGCCTCGGCCTGGGGCAGGGGTGGTGTGGAGGCGGCAAGTGCATCGAGCATGCCCTACGTCCCTCTGTCGAGCGTCGGGGTCTTGGGATCGAGGAAACGGCAGGCTGGAGTGTCGAACGTCACCTCGCTGCGGTGCACTCGGCAGTGGTTGCGCGCTTCTTCAAAGTGCACGCAGTCGTCGCAGACCGCATCGCCGACGTCCCCGCGGGCACTGGATCCTCCCCAGGCGGCCTCCGTCCCGGTTGGCGTGTGCTTCTCGGGGTCGAGGCCCAGCATCTTCTGGGCGCGCTCGACACTCATGATCCCGGCCAGCACCATGTCGACCATCGGCTTGACCTGCTTGGCGTCGAACAGGTCCACCGATTGACTTTCGCTGTCCCGGTTGGCTGCCTCGATGTCGGGGTCGAGGTCCATCTTGAGCTGGAGGCTCGAGCGGCTAATCAGCTTGCGGTCGTAAAGCTCGATGAGCAGACGTTTGAAGTCGACCGCGTCGGAAGGATCGAGATCATTAAACAGGAACTGGAGCGTCTTGCCCTTCCACCCGTTCAGTTCGAGCCAGTCGTCAAACACCCAGTCAAGAATCGTCTTGGCGGTCTGGGTGATCTCCCGGATCATCACCAGCATCTTCCTGAGGCTCACCGAGGCGGTGGCGAAGTTGGGACCGTCGCCGGTGACCAGGGATCGAGAGAGTCCCAGCGCCACCACGATGTCTTCCTTCACCTCCTTGACCTTGTCCTCGACATTGAGAACCTGCCCGTCTGTGCCGTGGGTCTCGACCGTGACGTAGAAGGGCACGACCAGGCCGCTCTTGAGGTCCATCTTGTTGACCCGCTCGCGGACCTGCTCGAGCATCTTCTGGTCGGGCATGACCATTTTCTGGCCGAAGGCCCCGCCCACCTTGATGAGGCGAAACGGAGTGGCCCAGCGCTTGGCGATGGCCTGCTCGGCCCGGCGGTAGTCCCTGAGCAGTTCGATGGACTGAAACGCGGGCAGGACGAGCGAGTTGCCGCGCGGCGAGAACGACGGCGCGTCCCACTTCAGGTGCAGCACCTGCTCGACCGGGAGATCGAGACCCTCGCCCGCACCAGGATGCTCCTCCGGGAACTGGCGTGCCTCAATAAGCTCGCCCTGGGCGTACTTGACCTTGACCGAGACGGGGTTGACCGAGACCAGCTCCTCCAGTGCCTTGCCGTCTTTGGTGTAGCGCTTGAACCCGACCCCGTCGCCCTTGACCAGGAGCTGCAGCACCATGTCCTTGACAAAGGCAAAGACCCGCAGTTGGGCGGCGAGCTCTACGGCGCCGGACTTCACCTCCTCGTCGTCGCTCGCGATCTTGATCTCGTCGCCCACGGCGAAGGTGCGCCAGGAGTTGACGCAGTTTTTCACCAGCGGCTCCTCGAGGTAGTACTCCCAAGCCTTGCGGGCCCGCTCCTCCCAGGAGGCGGGAACGGCTTCGGTGGCGTTGATAGAACGGAATGCCGATGCGTCCAGAGCGGCGGCCGTGGCCAGGGGGACGAGCACGTCGGCGTCGGCTGCAAGCGACGGGGGATGGCTGCCCGCCGCTGCGGCCGAATTAGCGGGTTGTGGGTCGGTTCGCGTTTCCATCAGGGTCCTCCCGGTCCGTGTGTTGCCCTTTCCGGCGCGACATTCGCGCCGTGTGGCGAGAACACCTCGCCCTAAGGGTTACTTACCGGAGGCAGGGGAAAAACGTCGGGCGGGCAGAAACGACGGGATTTGGGTCACAGGCGAATTGGGCGCAAAAACCCAACCTCATCTCGCCTGATTGTCACAGGCCGGGCTGCGAGGCGTCCTGGGCTGTACGCCGTCGGATGACAGGTTGGGAGGTAGTTTGTCTCGATGGAAGGGTGCCGACTCAGCTCCACGGACCGGGAGCGGTCCAGGTTGTTGGCCTTGGTTTTCCGCAGAAAAGAGCGGCGGCGAAGGACAACAGAAACTCGCCCGGCCGGGGGTCACTTAGTCCCGACGCGGATGATTTTCCGGCTTTCCGGAAGCCTTGTCCTTAGCACCGGGCTGCTGGCTTCCTGCCGGTCGAGTCCGATGCTTGAGCGGTACCTCGTAAATCCCTCCCATCCGTGAGCCGTAGAAAAATGCGGCGGCGGTCGGAAGAGTGATTAATGTCCCACTCGGGGATGGGTGAAATCCCTCGCCTTCAGGCGAAGCCTTTAGGAGGCTTGCGGTACAATGATGCATGCCGAGATACCGGAAAGGATCGCACACAGTCTATGAGCTGCAATATCACTTTGTGTTTATCACGAAGTACCGCAAGCCGGTCCTGAAGGGGGACATAGCCAGAAGGACAAGAGAGCTGATCCGAGAGATCTGTGCATCTGAGGATGTGGTGATTGTGAAAGGGAATGTGAGTCCAGATCATGTGCACTTGATGTTGAGCATGCCGCCGCAGGTGTCGCCGAGCCGAATCATGCAGGCCGTGAAGGGGAAGAGCAGTCACCATCTAATGAGGGAATATAGGTCGGTGCAAAGGGAGTTCTGGGGCCGGCACCTGTGGGCACGAGGGTACTTTGTGTGTACGACAGGAAATGTGACGGACGAAGTGATCAAGCAGTACATTGAGCAACAAGGTGTCGAGCCCCAGGAGGACCGGGACTTTAAGATAACGGAATAGGCCATTCTATGAGGCGAGGCCTTTAGTCGGCTTCAGCCGACGACCGAAGCCCTCGCCTTCAGGCGAGGGTAATTCACTGCGTGGGCTTGCGGGCTTGATATCGGCCTAGGATCATCGGAATCCAGAGGCATGGCAGCCAATATGGTTAGCGTAACCCCCAAGGCGACCCATCCCGGCCATCGTTTCGAGAACGGACGACGGGTGAGAACCTTACGCACAGCCTGCTTCTGCAGAGTATGCAATTGCCCGTCCTTGAGCTTCAGCGTGATGGAATCGGCCGTGGCCGAGTCGAAACGACCCTTGATCTTCCGGCTTCTTCCTTGGGGCGCTTTGTCCTTGTACAACTGCACCTCGGTTTTTATTTTCGGGACCACGGCTTGCACTCCGGACCAGTCGGGCATGTGCCTTGCCGCGCAGGCCGGCAAGCCAGCCAGGAGCAGTAGGGCCACGAGTGCTCCGGCTGTGTTTTTCCTGAAAAACCTTCCGGGGTTTCTGGTGAGACTCGTCATGGCATCGTCAAGTTAACAGCCTGTCTGAGGTCAGTCAAAAAATCAAGGAGGGGGTTTGAAAATCACACAAACACCGGATCGGTCATCACCGGCACCAGGAAGACCGTCTCCTCTCCGACCTGATCGAGATTGGCCTGTTCCCTCACCAGCATGGCGCACCGTACGGCGTCGACGATGTGATCGTTGCCCTTGGCGTAGACCACCCGGCCGTCGTGCAGCGTATAGGTGTGGGTGGTGAACTGGTCCTCGATCTCCAGGTCCTCGACCGGGAACACGACCTGACGGCGCTGCAGCGCGCCGTTGATCAGGCTCGTCATGAATTCCTTCGTGCGCTTTCTGACCTCTTTGCCGTCCCGCACGGCTAGGGTGGTCATGCCCCCGAAGTCGTAGCCGCGCAGCCTTCCTTCCAGCTGCAGGTCCCGGTACTTGTCCAGGGTCAGTAACTCCTGCACAACGGCCAGGCCGTTGCCGCCGTTGTCCACGCCGATGCCTGTGGCCGTGTAGTACCGATCCAGCAGCCCGAGGGTCTGGGCAATGTGGGGATAGGCGACGTGCTCCATGCGCACGCGAAGGATCAGCTTCAACACCCGACGCTCAGGCAGCTCGACCTCCTGAAAGACGACGATCTCGGTCGGGTCGTTGGTGTAACCCAGGTCGCCGCCGATCCAGAACACGCCGGTCTGCGGCATCAGGTTCAGCAGCATCTCCAGCCGGTCGTGGGAGGCCTCCTCGGTCTCGCAGCCGCGCAACTCCTCCCCGGTGATCACGCACTTCTGGTACTCGATCGACGTCCTGGCGGCAGAGGTTCAAGGTGCTCGACGTTGAAGGCACCGTAGGAGGGCTTGCCGTGCTCGCCGGCCACCTCGTGCTGCCACCCGGCGCTGTCCTTGCCGCCGTAGAACTCCTCCAGTTCCGCCTCGCGCTCCTCGTTCCAGATCGGGTTCAACCAGGAGGGCCAGCGGAACACTTGGAACTGGGTCGAACTGGTCAGCCGGTAGTAGGTGGTGTCGCGCAGTCCGTTGGGGGTCGAATAGATGCGGAGCGTCCCGCCGGCCTTGAGACACTGGCGTAGGGCCTTCCACGCCCGCTCGGTGAGCCAGGCGCCTTCGTCCACCCAGACGCGGTCCACGTGCAGGGACCGGAAGGAGTCGCCATAAGCGCCCGCCGGACGGAAGTAGAGAATGGAGCCGTTGGTGAATTCCAGGCGGAAGTAGGGTTTGCGGTGGATCTTGGGCTTGCCGTACTTGCTCAGCGCGATGCTCGACATCAGGTCCGGGTTCGCGTCGAGCTGGTACTCGAACTCTTCGATCAGCGTGTCCAGGTGCCCCTGGTGGGGCGCGCCGACGAGGCCCTGGCTGCCCCGGTGCGTGAAGGCGAAGTGCAGGGCGTTGGTGCTGATGCACACACTCTTGCCAACGTCGCGCCCGTCCAGGTGGATGATGTTGCGCCCCGAGCACCGCAGGTCGTCGATCTGATGCGGCCAGTAGACCCTCTCTTGGCCATCCCGGTTGCGCAGGTAGGCCTGGCCCCAGAGCACCGGGTCGGCCAGGGTCTTAGCCACTTCACGTTCTCTGGTGGATAGCGGAGCCATTCAGGGCAGCCTCGGTAAGAGCGCCGCCCGGATGATCGTTCCCAGCAACTCGGCCAGCTCCCGCCGCGTGGCCCGCATCCGCTCCCGGTCCCGGATCACGCTTTCGATGTCGGCGCGCGCTTGGTCCAGCTCCTCCCAGGCGCGGTAGGTCCGCCGGGCGGTTGCGGCCCGGGTCCGCACCTCGTCCATCTTTCCTTCGGCCAGCACCGCGCCGATTTCCATCAGCCGGCGTCCGACCGCGCGGACGGCTTCCCGGTTCTCTTCGAGAATCGTGTTCATCGCTTCTCCTTCTTCTTCTGCGGTTCCGCTTCGCTCCGCTCTTGCGGCGGCTTCTCACCCTGCGCCCAAGCGTCCAGGGCGGCCAACGCCTCGGCCAGACGCTCGCCGATTCCCTTAAGCCGCTCCCGCTCGGGGTGCTTCGCCTCCTCCAGGGTCTGGTTGGCCTCGGCCACGTATTCGGGCATGTGGCGGTTCATGGTTTGGATCGCGTGCTGGATGCGCTGCGGCGGCCGCTTCGCTGCACAGCCTGCCAGGGAGGCCGCCAGGGTGAGGATCAGCACCGTCCGGGTGACGGTTTCAATCGGTCTTTTCATGAGATTTCTCCCCGCCCGCGTGTATGGCCTTGACTTCCGATCGACACGAAGCGTCCATGGTGTCGAACGCATAAGCGTTTGTAGATCAACCATTTCAACCCACCGAAAAGGAGAGTCACATCATGACCGACACACTGCACGAGGCTGGCCAGGCCTACCTCGAACACCTGAAAAGCCAGGGAAAGAAGGAGCGCACGGTCTATACCTACGGCAAGGACTTCGAGCAGCTCGAAGCCTTCTTCGGGGCCGACCGGAAGCTCAAAGGCATCCTGGCCCCGCACGTAGGCACATTTTTCCGCTCCGATGCGCTCCTCAAGCTCACGAGCGGCAAGCAGCGCGCCGAGCCCACCGTCAAGAAGACCATGCGGGTGCTTCGCATGTTCCTGGTCTGGGCCAAAGAGACCGGCCGGATCGACAAGCTGCCCTTGCCCAAAGACACCCCCATGGGCCGGAGCGTGAAAAAGGAAGGAGACCAGCAGCATGACGACGAGCGCGCTTCGGCTCCTGCCAACGCCTAAGCCCTTCGAGCAAGCGGTCGAGGCCTTCGCCAGAAGGCTGGCTGCCGAGGGTCGCTCCCCGAACACCATCAGCGCGTACCTTCGGGACCTGCGGCAGCTGGCCGAGGCCCTGTTGGAGCGCCACCCCGGGCTCACCCTGGGCCGCGTGACCAGTGCCTTGCTCGACGAAGCGCTGACCTCACCGGCGGTCGTCAACTCGGCCGCCGGCACTCCCCGGTCCCCGGCGTCGTTGCACCGCTTCAAGGCGGCCGTCCGGTCGTTTTTCGCCTGGGCGGAGGAGACCGGGCAGGTCGGGGAGAACCCGGCCCGGTCGGTGACCTTGCGACGGCTGCCGCGCACCACACCGAGCTTCCTGACCGAGGCCGAGAAGCGGCGGCTGTCGAAAGAGCTGAGGGGCAGCTCCTCCAAGCTCGCCTGCCGGGACCGGGTGATCGTTGAGTTGTTCCTGGGAACCGGCATCCGCCTGCGAGAACTGGTCAACCTCGACATTGACGACGTCGACCTCGACGCCAAACATCTCCGGGTCCGTGCCAAGGGCGGCGTGCCCCAGGTGAAGTTCCTAAAGTCCACGCTGCGCTCCCTCCTGCGTTTCTACTTGAACGAGCGCCGCCGTCAGGGCAATGGCGAATGCCGGGCGCTGTTCCTCTCCAACCGCGGCTCGCGCCTGTCTGCGGGGCAGGTCGCCAACCGCGTCAAGCACTGGCTGCGAAAGGCGCGCATCGACAAGCGCATCAGTCCCCACGGTCTGCGGCACACCTTCGCCACCCACCTCTACAGCCGCACCGGCGATATCCTGGTGGTCAAACGGGCCCTCGGACACCGGGACCTCTCCACCACGGAGATCTACACCCACCTGGTCGACGACGCCCTCGAGGAAGCTATCGAACGACTCTGAGTCCGCAAACGTCGTTGGAAAAGAGCGGTCCTCGAGGGCCGCTCTTTCATTCCCGCCACGGGACCGGCACTCACAGAAGCTGGAGACAGTGAGCCGACAGTAGCCTCCCTGAACACAATCGCCGAATGTGAGCTGGACGGCACCGGAGCCTTCCGGTGAGGACCGGAAGGATTGGTTGACAAAAGTTTCCGCCGCGTGGGATTCCATGGCCAGGGCTAGATCCGCGACTTGCTCGGCAAGGACATGGTTGTTCGCGCCACCATCCACGCGGCAGACCTTCCAGCCGGCTTCTCCGAGCGCACGGTCCTTGGCCGCATCGCGTTTTCTGCGCTTCGGCGTCGAGTGGGTGAACCGGTTATCCACTTCCACGGCGAAGCGGCAGGCCACACCTGTGGCGCAATCCACAACCACAACAGGAATGTCGACTTCATATCGGCCGAGGATGTGTTGCAGGTGGTCGCCGATCACAACGTCCCATTTGAACTCAAGCACCAGCAAGGCCTCTCGGAGAAGGTACCGAATGGTTTGTTCCGCCTTAGAGCCGAGCAGATAGGTCCGCTTCCGCGTCTGCCGGGACTTAGCCATAGAAGCGTCCATCTTTCCTTGCTTCCATGAGATTCGCTTGCGCTCCGCATAACCGCGACGTGGAATCCCGTGCTCTGTCATGATTTTGTAGATAGTCCCGTCTGTAATCACTAGTCCCAGACGACCCCTAATCCACTGGTGGATGTCGGGAACGCTTTTCTGTTCGACGACATACAGCCTTCTAAGCAAGCGTCCGACGGGCTCGCCACAAGCGGACTCAAGACGTTGGGCGAAAGTTGTGCGCATATGACCACTTCAGAAGTCGAACGAACATGTTTTATCGGACCTTTCCGCTCGCCGAAGCGCCGGAAACCCGCGCCGTTCGGGGACGTCTCCAAAAGTCGCTATGGTGTTATCCGCTATCATTTTCGCGTTTTCCGTCTCTTGGCTCGCTTCCGGACCGGTTTCTTCTGCGACTCGGCCATCTTCTCCAGCAGGGCGGTGGCCCACTCGGCCGGTGTGGTCTGGGGTCCGCTGGGGACCTCACCCTCGCGGGTGATCTTGGTGGCCTTCAGATCCTTGAGATGGCAGCAGATCATCCGGTCGAGTTTCTCTGAGGCATCGATGTCCCCGTTGATCTGAGCCCGCACCAGCTTCACCGAGTAGATCGCCACCAGCTCGACCTGCAGCAAGTCCGAGCTTTTGTTGAACACGAAGTCGTTCCACAGGCGCTCGATGATCTCCCGGAAGATTTCCCGCTCGGACTCGTCCAGGCACTGGTGGGCCTTGCCCTCGGCGCCGTGCAAAGTGTCGAGGTTCCGCTGGTCTTTCTTGTTCAATACCATAGACCGGCTCCGACGATGTGTTCACGACAGGCTCTCTGGTGTCCCCACCTCGGGGTTGGGCGGGAAAGACAGATTTCGCCCCCAAAACGAGAAAGCCGTCTTTGGTTACTTACCGGAAAGTTTCGGAATGTGTCGGCTACGATGCGCGGTCCTCGGCCAGGATTTGACGCACCCTTTCCGGAGTGACGCTTATTGACTCGCACACACCGGCGGCGCGGTATAGTCCAGACTCAGCAATCGGAAGTAATTCTGCCCCAAGGCGATGTTCCGAAAAGCGACATCATTCAAGTCACGAAGGATCCGACTCGTAACGTGCAGTTCCGTGCGATAGACATCGATGCCCTTGTCCCTCGAGGCCAAGAAATCGGTTCCAGGCAGGATCCGTTCCGAGTAGTCGTTCAAGAACGCAACATAGAGTGCTCGCTTATCCGGCGGTGAGAAGTAGACATCGTCGATCACCCGCCAGGAAATATCCAACATCAGCTTCGGGTAGCGATCCAATAGCAACATCATCGTTTGGATGTGCTGGGCAGCGTCCATATCGACCAGTTCCCGAGACAGTCCCATATGAACCCAGATGATCGTATTGTTAGGATACAAACGCAGCACTTCCTGCATGAGGGGTAGGTATCGGATCGGGTTCTCGTCGTTGCCCAGATCCGCGTGAATCGCGAGCGGAATGTCCCGTTCCCGCAGCGTCTCCATGAATTTTGCCCACTCCGTGAGTACGGCCATGGGGACAGGACTACGCCCGTTGCTAAACAACGCCTGTTTCACCAGATTTACCTCGCCCATCCACTGAAATGCGCCGGGGTACTCCTCCTCCAAGAGTTGCATTCCCGGGAGGATCGACTCCGGTCGTGACAAGTCCGGGAAGGTCATCGAGAGAGTCAGGTGGACACCTGGAGGGGCGTTCGCGACGTAGTTGGCGGCACTGACAAAATCGTTCTTCAGCGTCGGCGTCACCGGCGTCCCGGGACAGTCCAAGTAGTAGGTGCAGGACGAATCCGGTGGCAGCATCTGACCAATGCCAGAGACGTTGGCGAACAGAACGCCGGTCTCCTTGAGGTAGGAGACCATCTCCTCGAACGGGATCGCAGGACCTCCAAAAGGTCGGAAGTGCAGGTGGGTATCCACAACCGCAGTTTGCGGCTGGGCGGAGCGGTCGTAACAGGGTGGGTCGTCGGTCTGGAACATCTCCAACGTGGGTTGCGAGACGCAACCAGCGAGTCCCAAGACGCTGAACATAAACAGCAGGAAAAACGAGGATCTCCGCAGGTTGTCGCCCGTGAGCATCGATCGACATTGCATCATCGTCACACCTGTAGCGAATAGCCTTGGTTGCGTCTGCCTCTTCGTTGAGATTCCCTGTCGTGGCCGAGCTAGATTATCTGGGAACAAACAAAGGATAAGCAAGGAAAATGCCTGGCTACCATGGACAATGTCGATGAGTATTTTACAGAGTCCCTTGACCTTGCCCGCTAAAACGAGTCCAGTTTGAATGTTAGGATTTCCGGTTTAGGAAGGAGGCAAGGATGGCAGGGAGCGGTTTAGGGCAGAACAGATCATCATGAAGCTGCGTGAGGCAGAGGTGGGTCTGGCCCAAGGACAGAGGGTGGGACAGGTGTCGAAGCAGATGGGGGTGAGCGAGCAGACCTACTACCGGTGGCGCAAAGAGTACGGAGGGCTCCGGTTGGACCAGGCCAAGAGGTTGAAGGTGTTGGAGAAGGAGAATACCCGGTTGAAGAAGCTGGTGGCGGATCTGTCTTTGGACAAGCAGATCCTGAAGGAAGTGTCCTCGGGAAACTTCTAGGCCCGGCGAACAGGAGACGAGCGGTGATGTGGGTACGAGAGCGATTAGGAGCAGAGCGAGTCTCCGAACGTCGGGCCTGCCAAGTGCTGGGACCGGTTCGATCGACCCAGCAAAGGGAAAGGCAAATTCCCGATGATGAGGCCCGATTGGTGGCCCGGATGGTGGAGTTGGCTACGCAATACGGGCGTTATGGCTACCGGCGGGTCACGGCGATACTTCATGGGGAAGGGTGGAAGGTGAATCCTAAGCGGGTGGAGAGGCTGTGGAGACAAGAAGGGCTGAAAGTCCCGTCCAGACAGCCGAAACGAAGGAGACTGTGGCTTAATGACGGTTCCTGTGTTCGGTTACGAGCGGCTCGCAAGAACCACGTCTGGAGCTATGATTTCGTGCATGAACGGACCCATGATGGGCGAGCCTTTCGGCTATTGACGATCCTGGATGAGTACACCAGAGAGTGCCTCGCCATTGATGTGAAACGGCAGATGAATCACCAAGACGTGTTGGACCGGTTGGCGGAGTTATTCGTTGATCGGGGAGTGCCTGAGTTTATCCGGTCCGATAACGGATCAGAGTTTACGGCACAGACGGTCCGGGACTGGCTGCAGGCTGTTGGGGTAAGGACCTTGTACATCGAGCCGAGCAGCCCCTCCTGGGAGAATGGGTACATTGAGAGTTTCAACGGGAAACTACGGGATGAGCTGCTGAACATGGAGATCTTCGACACGCTTGGGGAAGCCAAGGTGTTGGTAAAACGCTGGCGAAGGGATTACAATCAGATCCGGCCTCACAGCGCCTTGGCCTATCGGCCGCCGGCACCAGAGGCCAAACTACCTAGGTCTCAGGCACTGGATCTTATCCCTTGGAGTGCACTTCAAATGGCTCCGAGTCTAACTTAGAGGGTGGACTCGTTCGTGGGGGCAGGTCATCATGGTGAGCCGCCCCATGGAGCTGGTCGTGTTGAACTGCTGGGTGACCGAGACAAAGCTCACCTTGTGGCGGTCGAAGAGCTCCATGATGCGGGCGAAGTCCAGCAGCGACCGGCTGAGACGATCCACCTTGTAGACCACCACGCAGTCGATCCGGGAGGCCTCGATGTCGGCACACAGGCGCTCAAGAGCAGGCCGCTGCATGTTGCCGCCGGTGAAGCCGCCATCGTCGTAGTAGTCGGGCAGGCAGCTCCAGCCCTCGTGCCGCTGACTGGCGATGTAGGCTTCTGCCGATTCCCGCTGCGCGTCGAGGCTGTTGAACTCCTGGTCGAGTCCTTCCTCCGTTGACTTGCGGGTGTAGATGGCGCAGCGGACGGCGTCGTTTTGAGTTGGGGCAGAAGCCGGGGTCATCGACGGAGCGGAGTGGAGATTTCCGTTCATTCGCTCACCCCCTGATGGTGACGCCCGCTCGCGGGTGCGTCACCACCGGTGAGGCCGAAGAACAGGAACCCGTTCCATTTGCTGCCCGTGATTTCCTTGGCGATGGCCGACAGGGACGGATAGCGCCGGTCCTCGAACTCGAAGCCCTCATCGAGCACCTTGACCACCACGTCGCGCCCCCGAAACTCCCGCACCAGCAGTGTGCCGGGCACGGGTAGTCGCGGATCTCGCGAGGGCGGGATGCGGCTCTTCGCCGTTCGAGCCCTCACCTCCGCTGAGCCGGGCCGGATCTGATCACGCGGGGCGCGCATTCTGAGATCGGTGTCGTTGGCCAGTTCCTCGGCACGCCGGCGGGCCCGCTCGGAGAGGCCGCCCTCGGCCAGGGCCTGCAGGCGCCAGGCGATGCGCTTTTGCAGGGCCGCCTTGTGGTGGCAGCGGCTCTCCTCGCCGAAGACCTCCAGGTACTTGTCCCGGAGCTGGCCCACGGTCAGTCGGGACAGCTCCTGGATCTGTTGATAGGTGCTTGCTTTCATCCAATTTCCTCCTGTTCATGGACTCACCCTCTGGCGGGCGGTCCATCCGCCTCGCCGTCTCGGGGCGTTAACTCGTTCATTCATGAACGCTTCGGTGGCCCGAACGATCAAGTCTATTCTCCGTAAGCGGCTGAAAATGCTTATCTTTCCCGGCCTCGTTCCCGGATGTGGGCGAAATTCCTCGGCTCTTCCGGAGGCGCAGGCAGCCTTGGGCCAGGATCGAGGCGATCTCCGCGATCACCTCATCGCGGGTGGGTGGGATGTTTGCGTTGGTCGGCATCCGGTCCTCCTTGGCGGGAGGCCGCGGAAGAGGAGGTGCTGTGGATGCCGCGTGGGACGGAAACGGTCGTCAGGAGCCGTTGGAGTCCGCTCGACACCGCACGATGGCGATATCGCCGGCACCCACAACGGGCTCCGTCCTTCACGGCCGCTGCCGCTGTCTGGTGATCCGCCGGACCCTCTTGGCCCGGCTTCTATATAGATACTTACCGGAGCGAGTGAAAAAGTGTCACTTTTTGGTGGTCCGCGTGCAACCGGGCCGTTAAATAAAGCGGGATGTTAAATGGAGAATGGGAGAATCCGTAAACGATATCTTGGGGAGGGCGTGCGCAACCCCCATGGTTGCACGCGCTACCCCGTGCGTCAGTTTACGAACCGGAGAATCGGAAAGAATGTGGAGGTCGGCGCAAGTGATTGGAAAAGCGCCAGATACGACAAGACCCCGGCGGGGCCGTCCGTCGGGGTCTTGCGTTAACTAACAGACCGCAAAAGTTCGCGGTTATGATTTTGGCTCCCCTTAAGCAACCCTCTTCATAACCACTCACCGGTCGCCTCAGGAGAATAAACCATTAGATTTGAAGGAGTTACTGAATTCGGGTTGTGCCGAAAAAGCGGAAGCGCAGTTGACGCGGATTTCCTCTTTCCCGATCCAGCAAATTCGAGGCGGAAGCGTTGTCAAGCACATTTCCGTCCTTCCGGTCAAGCATGCCCCCTCTCCAACGTCGGAGCCAGGATATCTGGGTCGTCGTTCACCCTGGTGCTGACGGCGGGCCGCTCGTAGGGACAGGCAGGGGGTTGACCCACTGCTCGGGGTCAGTTCCTCAGAAGGGGATCGACATTCGCACCAGCACCGCTAGATCAGCCGGACCCGTTCTGTTCTCCCGCCTCAAGGCTTCCAATTCCAGCATCAATGGCAGCGCCAGCTGCGAGCGTGGAGGCAGGCTCCAAGCGGTTCCCCAGACCAGCTCCCGGCCCTGTCCGGCCCATCGCAGCCGGCTATAGGGCGTCAGCAGACCCGGTAAGCCCAGCGCCTTCAGGCCGCCGTAGGCCACCTCGCTTTCCGTCCGGCCCTGGGAACCCATTCCCATTGCTCCCATCCCCGGCGGGCGCGTGACCATATTAGAGTTGTTCCATAGCGTCGTTCGGCCGCCTCCATCCTGGCCCCGCGCGGAGGTCACCGCCACCCGGAGCCCGCGCTGCTTCTCGCCCGGGTCCCAGCTCGCCTGTACCCCCAATCCCCAGTCCCGGTAGTCGCTTGCGTGCACCACCAGCACCCGGCTATACATGGCCACGTCCAGTCCACTGTTCGCATCCAGATACCCCAGACGGAATCCTGTTTCCGCGCCGCTGCCCCGTTCCGCATCGCCCCCGTCGAAACGCCCGCCAGCCTCCGCCTTCAGGCTCAGGGATCGCCCCACTGACAGCTGCTTGGTGTGCACCCACTCCAGCATCAACCGCGCCCGGTGGGCCTCACCTCGCACCTTCGCGATGTCTTCGGAGGCTTCGGTCCTCAGTTGCGCCGAGAAGGCGTCCGCCCGCAGCCCCAACTCATTGCTGCCTCGCCGCGTCAGCACCGTCCTCAATCCCCCGGCGAACATCCGAAAGTCAGCCTCGAAGTCGTGACTCCTCCCCGGCTCGTTGACGTCCACTCGCCCTCGTCCCAAGCCTCCCATGCCCCACACGCTCACCCGTTCCGTCGGCTGCCAGTACAGATAGGGATGAAACGTGTTCATGCGACTCCTCAACACCCCATCGATCCCATCGTCGCTGTAATCCATGTTCCCCCAGCTGCGCATGAACGACAGCCCGGTCAGCACCTTGTCGTTGGCATAGAGGTCCAGCCCCACATGGGCGGCCTCGAGACCTCCTCGATAGCTCATCTCGTACCGCGCCAGGTTCCCGTTGAAGTGCTGCAGGTCCCCTTGCCCCCACAACGCCGGTACCCAGCTCCTGCTCGTCCCCTTCTGCTGTCCTGCCAAGGGCATCTCGAAGGACACTCCCGCAAGGTTGAGCTCTCGATTCCTCCTCCCCGAGTACTCACCCGATCCCGATCTCAGCGACGAGTTCCTGGTCCCCGCACCCTGGAATCGATTCTGACCGTAACCTGGCTGCCCTCCCAACCCGACAGTCGGGCCGGTCCCACTCGGCCCCCTGCCGGAGCCGGTCGAGACGCCCGCATCGCCCTGGCCGTAGCCGAACAGGCCCGCCAATCCACCCAGCGAGACGTTCTGCAGCCACGCTCCCTGCACGCCACTTTCCCGGTCTCCCGACTCCCCACTCGATCCCATCACTGCTCGGGCCCCGGCCCCGCCCCCAGCGCTCGGCACTACCGGGCCTTCGGCTCTTCTCCTGCCGGCGCCCTCGAGGCTCTCGCTGCCTATCCGCTGCGATTCTCCCTCACCCAGACCCGTGGCGCTATTGTCGCTTCCCGGCTGCGCTGTCGACACCGCTCCTCCGGCTGCCCCCAGCCGACTCCACTGCCGATGCCGCTCGAAGCGACCCTCAATGGCCGTCTGCGCACTCTCCCCCATCGTGCGCGCCATCACCGCCAGCGCCACCTCCAGCGTTTGCGAGAACTGCTCCGCCGTGCGCCGCTGGGTAAAGTTCACGGTGGTCTCCGGGATCTCTCCTGCACGGACCGCCTCTGGTAACTCGCCCAAGCTCAGCACGATCCCCTCCCCAGGATCATTCACTTCATCCGCCAGCACCGCGACGGAAATCGTCCCCTGACTCTCGCCTTCCTCAAACACCACCTTCGACGGCACTCCACTGTAGTCCTCGTCGGTGGCCCCTCCTTTAGGCGCCACCACCAGGGGCACTTCCACCCGCCGGTCCGCTGCCGGTGAGACGGTCACCTCGATGTCGGCCTGCTGGCCTTCCCTAATCTGGTACTCCGTCTGCCCAAAGCTCACCTTCAGCTCCACCAGTCCCTTGTCCTCCAGCGTCACCGTCGCCACCGCCAGTTCCCCGGCCATTACTATCTCCGGCAACTCCCCAAATCCCAACTCCACCGTCTCGTCGTCCCCGTCCCCATCATGGTTGGCTGCGATCCTCAATATCTGTTCCGTTTCCTCGGCCTGGAAGGTGAGCGTCCCGGTGCCCTCCTGGGCATCCCACTCCTCCAAACCATCGAGGGTATAGTCGGCGACTTCCGTCGTCTCCGGCCGCGTCACCCGGATCGGGATCACCAGCTCCTCGTCCCAGCCCTGGCTCAGCTTCACCGTCACCGTCACCGTCTCCCCACCTTCCCTCGCCGTGTAGCTCTCCTCCTGGTAGCTCACTGCCAGCTTCGTCTCCACTTCGAAGGCCTCCGCCGCCCGGTTGCCGTTGCCGGCCCCGTCCTCGGCCACCTCCTCGGGGACCTCCACCACGACCGGCTGCCCCGCCTCAGCCGGCTTGATCGTGGCTCGATACTCACTCGATGACACCTCGGTGAAGTCCGCCACCATCCCGTTGCTGACCTGGATATCTTCCGGCTCAAAACCCTCCACCGGCTCCGAGAAGGCGATCGTCACTTCGAACCCCGCCATTCCCACCGGCTCCGTCGGTCCTTCGATCGTTACCTCCGGCTGCTCCAGGTCCGCCTCGATGATGAACGGCCCTGCCGCCTGGTTGCCGTTGCCAGCCGCGTCCTCAGCCACGTCCGCCCCAACCTCCACGGTCACCTTACCGCTCTCCGAGGGGGTGATCTCCACCGTGTAGCTCGTCCCCGAACCGCTGAAGCTGCTTACCGTCCCATTCGTCACCGTGATCTCGCTCTGCTCGAAACCCGTCACCGCCTCACTAAAGGTGATCGTCACCTCGAACGCGCCGTTCACCGCTCCCATGGCCTCGCTGGTGATCTCCACTTCCGGTCCCGTCAGATCCGCCTCGATCACCAAAGGCTCTGCCGCCCGGTTGCCGTTGCCGGCCGCGTCCTCGGCCACGTTCGATCCCACCTCCACCCTGACCTCACCGGTTGCTTCCGGCGTGATCGTCACCGTGTAAGCCCGTGAGGACACCCTGTTGAAATTCGACGCCGTCCCGTTGCTCACACCAATATCCGTGAGGGTGAAGCCAAGCACGCTCTCGGAAAAGCGGATCGTCACCTCGAAGGCACCGCCCACCGGGGCCGACGCCTCCGTCTGAATCTCTACCCTCGGTCTGGTCTCGTCCTCGGCCCGGCGGACCTCGATGGCGTAGGCCTTGGTGGCCATCCCGTTCGCGGCCGTCACTTCGACGGGGATGTGGGTGGGTTCGTCCACGGCCGACAAGGGGATCTCGCTGCTGGCAGTTCCTCTGGGAACCAGCGCGCCGTTCACCGTCACCGTCGCGTCGGCGTGCTCCGTGGTCGGCGTCACCGTCACGCTGGTCACGGCGTTCCCGACGTCGACCCCATAGTCCGTGGTGCCCACGGCGAACACCGGCGTCAGCGTCCCCGAAGAGATGGTCAGTCCCGACAGGTTCGCATTGTTGCTGAGCCTTTGGGTCACCGTAATGGTGTAGGTCTTGGTCGTGTTGTTCTGGGCCGTCACTTCGACGGGGATGTGGGTGGGTTCGTCCACGGCCGACAAGGGGATCTCGCTGCTGGCAGTCCCACTGTCCACCAGCGCGCCGTTCACCGTCACCGTCGCGTCGGCGTGCTCCGTGGTCGGCGTCACCGTCACGCTGGTCACGGCGTTCCCGACGTCGACCCCATAGTCCGTGGTGCCCACGGCGAACACCGGCGTCAGCGTCCCCGAAGAGATGGTCAGTCCCGACAGGTTCGCATTGTTGCTGAGCCTTTGGGTCACCGTAATGGTGTAGGTCTTGGTCGTGTTGTTCTGGGCCGTCACTTCGACGGGGATGTGGGTGGGTTCGTCCACGGCCGACAAGGGGATCTCGCTGCTGGCAGTCCCACTGTCCACCAGCGCGCCGTTCACCGTCACCGTCGCTTGGGCGTCTGCCGTCGTCGGCGTCACCTGCACACTGCCTGTAGGGGTCTCCACGGTGACGGCGTAGCTCGTGGTCGTCGCGGCGAAATTCGGTGTCAGCGTCCCCGAAGAGATCGTCAGGTTCGACAGGTTCGCGTTGGCGCCGCTCTGAAGGATCGTCACGGTCACCGGTACGTTGGCCGTGGCGATCCCGTCCGTGACGGCGTAGCTAAACGTGTCGGTGCCGGTGACGTTGGCGTTGGGCGTATAGGTGACGGTGGTCGCGTTGGTGTTGATCGCGGCGGTCCCGTTGTTCGGGGCCGTCGGGAACCCCACCTCGACCACGCGGAGGGCAGTCCCCGGGTCCACGTCCGAGTCGTTTTCCAACACGCCAATGACGACGGGAATGTTCTCGCTGGTCTCGGCGGTGTCAGTTATCGCCACCGGCGGGTCGTTCACGGCATTCACGTCAATGGTGAGGGTGTACTCATCGTCGCTGTCGTCCGTGCCGTCACTGACCTTGAAGTCGAACGTCGCGAAAGCGGCGCCGTTGGCGTTGGTTGGCGGGGTGTACGTAAGATCGCCGCCGTCGAGCTCGGCCTTCGTCACCTGCCGGGGTGGGCTGACACTGGCGATGGCCGTGCCGCCAACCGACAGCGTCCCCTGGTTCGGCCCGGGCAGTGCGGTGATCTTCACGTGGTTCAGCGTGGCGCCGGCGTCGACGTCCGAGAAGGCGAAGTCCGCCTCCTTAAAGATGTACGCCGTGTCCTCGTCCGTGGACACCGTCTTATCGGAACCCGTGATGGGGTCGTTCACGGCATTCACGTTAATGGTGATGGTGTATGCCATGTCGCTATCGGCCACGCCGTCATTGACCTTGAAGTCGAACGTCGCGAAAGCGGCGCCGTTGGCGTTGGCCGGCGGGGTGTACGTGAGATTGCCGGCATCGAGCCCGGTCTTTGTCACCTGCCTGGGCGTGGTGACACTGGCGATGGCCGTGCCGCCAACCGACAGCGTCCCCTGGTTCGGCCCGGGCAGTGCGGTGATCTTCACGTGCCCCAGTGTGGCGCCGGATTTGACGCTCGCGAAGCCGAAGTCGTCCTCCTTAAAGATGTACGCCGTGTCCTCGTCCATGGACACCGTCTTGGCGGAAGCCGTGGGGGCGTCGTTGACCGGCGTGGCGGTCGTGGTGGCTGCCGCGCCGTCACCGGTAGTATTCACCGCACGCACCGCAAACGTGTACTGGGTGCCGTTGGTCAGTCCGGTCACGGTGGTGGTGGTGGTGGTCGCACCGCTGTTGCTGATGTCGGTGAAGGACGTGCCACCATCCCTGCTGACCTGGTACTTGGTGATTGTGTTGTTGCCCGGATCGTCCCAGGACAGCGTGACCTTGCCGTTACTCGGCGTGGCCGAGAGGTTCGTCGGGGCGTCCGGCAAGACCGCCATCGGCGTGGCGTTCACGGCTGCTGGCCAGCTGCTGTCCGCGGTGCCCTGTGTCGCCAGCACCGTGAAGGTGTATTCGGTGCCGTTGATCAGCGAGGCAATGGCAGCGATCGTCTTCGACCCCGAACCGGCCGGCGCGTTCACCGAACTGCCGGACGAGACGTCTGCCCGATAATCGGTGATCCCGGGGTTCGTGTCCCACTCCAGGTAGATTCGGCTGTCGTCCGGCGTCGCCACCAGATTAGCCGGCGCGGGCCACAGTGGCGTGGCAGTCGCGGTGGATGCCGCGCCGTAACCCCACCAGTTCACCCCGCGCACCGCCAGCGTGTACCCGGTGCCGTTGGTCAGACCGGCCACGATGGTAGCGGTAGTGCTCTTGCTGCTGCCGCTGATGTCGGTGAAGGTCGTGCCATTGTCGATGCTGACCTGGTACTTGTAGATCGAGTCGTCGCCCGGATCGCTCCAGGACAGAGTGGTCTGGCGGTCGTCACCCTCGGTGGCCGAGAGGTTGTCCGGGGCCGGCATGGACACCGGTCTGGCCGTCACGGTGGGTGATTCCTTGCCGTGCAGCGCCCGCACGCTGAAGGTGTACAGGATGCCGTTGGTCAGTGGATAAACGATGTCGGTCGTCGTCGAACCCGATCTGCGAGGAAGGAATTTGGTTCTATCCACGATGTCGCTGCCTCTGGCATAGGTAAAATAATCGCCGATGCCGGCGTGGCCGTTATTCCACTCCAGGGTGACCCGACCCTGGCCCGCCGTCGCCACCAAACCGGTCGGCGCGGGCCACAGTGGAGTGGCCGTCACGGTGGATTCCACGCCGTCATCGGTATTATTCACCGCACGCACCGCAAACGTGTACTGGGTGCCGTTGGTCAGACCGGTCACGGTGTAGCTGGTCGTGGTGTCATCGCTGCCGCTGATGACGCTGAAGGAGCCACCGTCGGTGCTGTACTCGTACTCGTCGATTGTGCTGTCGCCCGGATCGTCCCAGGTAAGACCGATCCGTCTGTCACGTACCTCGGCCTCGAGATTCGTCGGGGCGGCCGGCACCGGTGCAGGCGTGGCGGTCACGGTGGATGCCGCGCCGTTACCGCCAGCGTTCACCGCCCGCACCCCAAACGTGTACTGGGTGCCGTTGGTCAGGCCGGTCACGGTGTAGCTGGTCGTGGTGTCACCGCTGTTGGGGATGTCGGTCCAGCTGCCGTAGGTCCCCGTGTCTGTTTTCCGGCGATACTGGTACTTCGTGATGGTGTTGTTGGCCGGATTGGTCCAGGACAGAGTGACCTGGCCGTCATCCGGCGTGGCCGAGAGGTTCATTGGGGCGGCCGGGGCGCGAATTTGCCCATTGACCCTGATTTGTAACACAGTGAAATTAATCGAACCCCACCCGGTTGAGCCCGGGGTGCGCACGTGGCGTCCATTCCTGATGCTCCACCCGATGGCCGAACCGGAATCTTGGAGGCTAGATGTCGTATTGTCCCATTGGGGGTAACTAGCACTGCCGTTAGGCGCGAAAACCATTTGCACGAAGTATTGGGTGTTTGCACTCAGACTGGCACCGGCAGGGGCGGTGAACGTTCGGAGTCCCGCCGCCACGTTGGCCGGGTTGTTCAAGGTATATAACGTATTGCCCCCCGGATCGCCCGATCCGTCGTCACCCCTCACCGTTACCGTCAGGGTTCCGCTACCCGAAGCCACGCCTACGCCCAACTCGATACTTGTCAAGGAGTAGCCCAGTGTATTCTGGCCCGTGGTGAACCCCTGAGCATGGTCACTGGGATTTACGGATGTCTGACCGGCGTTAGATTGGCCCGTGTTGCTCACGAGCACGGTCTGGGCGTGCGCTGGCGCCGGAAAGCCAAGCATTAGCGTCGCGGCGGCGAGGAATACGCCGATGATTGTCAGCCGCGGGTCTTTGCTCCGCATCACGCCCTGAATATCCGAGCGGTCCGGTCAGGATTTTTCTTCGCAGATTGGCGCGTCAACAAAGTTGGGGGCCCTCCTTGTTCTGTTTCAGCCATTGTACTGGGTCTCGTATCTGCCTTCTTGTCCGAAGCGCTAGTCCCCGATTCGTCTCCGCCGGCCTTCACCCACTCGTCCACTTCCGAGAGCCTGAAGCGCAGCAACCGTCCCACCCGGCGAGCGGGAAAGCCTTTCGCGGCGACCCAGCGGTAAATGGACACCGTAGTCACCTGCAGATGCGCGGCGACCTCGGCGATACCGACCCAGCCTTCTTGAGCAGCCAGCTTCACCGGGTTCCTAATTTGAAGAAAAACAGTGAAAATGGTAGAGTACATGAAACTTAGCTCCGTGGTCAATCTAAAGCCTTGCCATGATCGGGATGAGGCACGCTGGGAAAGGGCGCTCCTCGGCGATGGCGGGGGTGACGGGCCGCTACTGAGGCCAGCAGCCGGACACGATCCTGCGTCGCTTGATGCGAATCGCCTCGACCGTGTAGACCCAGGCGACGGAGAATCGGAGAATCCGTAAACGAAAACGCGGGGTGGGCGCAACCCCCCTGGTTGCACAAGGCACCCCAGGCGGATTTTCCTAACCGGAGAATCCGGGAGCATGTAGGAGGGGGCGTAACTGCTTGAAAAATAGCTAGATACGACGAAGCCCCGGAGTGGTTACCCTCCGGGGCCTGTCTTTAACTATCGAGTCGCCTAAGTTGGCGATCGAAAAATTGGCTTCCCTTGCGCAACCCTCTTCATAACCACTCACCGTTTGGACCTGGAGAATTACTCCCTCTTCTTCAAGTACTTACGAAATTCTTTCGGCTCGCGAGAGGCGGAAGCGCCGTTGTTGCCGATTTCCCTTTTCACGATCAACCAAAATCAAGGCGGAACTGCTGTTAAGCGGACTTCCGCCCGTCGGATCAGAATAGCCCCCTCGCCCGCGCGGGCCAGGATCTTCGGGTCGTCGTTCTGGACGCTGGTCACCCTAGTGATGACGGCGTGTCGCTCGCATCGGCCATTTCCTAGTGGTATTCGCTCGGGTCACGCGGATCTATGGATCGTATCTTTCTAGTTTGTTCGGAAGGCCGGGGTCATACAGCAGCTCGTCCGTCGATACTGGGGTAGCTGTAAAGCCGAACCAAGCGCCTTTTCCTACGCGGGCAAGTTCTCTTCTCATGCTGGACTCTTGTTTCACCATTTTCTGAAGCAATTCATCGCGTGTCGCATAAGAATTCGACCACTTCGAAACATTCAATTTACCGTCGTCTGTTTCCTTAACCAAGTACATTATCCATTCCATATTGAAACCTCCTTTGTGATGTAACTCTTGCCGATCCGTTACAATTGAGCCATCCGTCGAGGAGCTTTGGCACCGGCGACGTCGGGTCGAGCCAGTCGTCGAACAGGTCGGAGTCTATGATCGCCGGCCGCCGATAGTGGATGTCGGCCAGCGCTGGGGCGGCTGTCGTCGTGATGATGACGAAGGACTCCAGGGATTCTCCGTCCTTGCTCCAGCGGTCCCGGCTGCAGCCCCGTTACCACGCGGGGATGCCGAGCGTTTCGCGCTGCAACGCGATTGAACCTTCTCAGCTAGGTGCAGAACTAACCGTATCGCTTAACGAGTGAGCACAAAATCTGTAGGGAATGTGCACCAACGATGTGGCTTCCCCGATAAGATGCCTCGTTGATGGCTCTGATTTCACGATCGGCCAAGTCGAAGAGCTCTTCGTTTCCAACACCATTAAATGGGGTGACAGCCACATCATGTGAGAGAGGAAGCCACGCATGACGGACGCGCCGGTGATGCACGATCGCAATTGCAACGCTGCCAATGACTAAACTCCTGTTGGCTTCGAGAATTCGTCCAATTCTAAGTCCCCCTGCCGCCGAAGTTTTGAGAAGCTCGGGGATGAACGGAGCGGAGGACACCTCTCTTACGGCATTGTGAGTGGTGTTCTTTACGAATCCCGGGTTGTTAATGGTGGGTAAAGACGGGGCTAAGACTTTTAAGGATTCGGTTCTCTCTTCCACATCACGATAAATCTCATTCCTTACGTTAATCGTCTTTGCGCGTAAAAAGGTCCTAGCGTAAAACTCATCCCAAGTTGATTTCTCTCCAGGGTCGAGATGAGGGCATTCACCATTTCGCACGGCGCAGATGATCTTGTCTGCTATCGGTTTTGCCTTAGCTTCAAGGTTCGCAAATTCACTCTCTATCGCCCCCTGATCCGGCTCAACGACACCCTGAAGTTCGTACAGATTTGTCTCTGCCATCAAATTTTCAGGCCGGGTCCGGAAAATCCCGCCGGATGGGTTCAATTTGACAAACGCATACATTTTCCCGGTTTTATCCACGAAGTTCTGCAGCAGCCATCGTGGTATGTAGTGTTGGCGCATGTGCCCTCTTTACCCATTTCCCGGAGAATTTTCTTTTGCTAGCAGCCTGTCGGACTTAGGCCGACGATTCGGATGATATCTTGTACTATAGGTTGGTTGGGCTTCCTTTGACGATGGTTGCGGAGACGAAAGGTGTCAGGAACCGTTCTTCTGTTTCGACCAATAGACGAGAGGTCGTGCGCGACGACTACCTGGCATAATGTGCTTCCAGAATTGGCCCGCACCAACAGCGGTTACGACAAGATTGCGCATGTGTACCATGGGCCGGTAATATACGCAGATTACGCCTGAACTGCGCTCCTTGTTTCAGGACGCAAGGCAGGCGACGTTAGGCAAACCGTAGAAGTCGTTCTCTAACTCGATGACTCATGCTTAGCAGCCAAACCGAACCCCCAAGAATTACTCCGGACAAGAACGTCATTGCAGCGTTCGAGTCATGGCGCAATGACAGATCCTGCGAAAAGAAGAGGAAACGCTTTGAGGCGACGCTGCAAGGGCAAATGGAGCAATATCAATTCGAACCGCCTATAGAACCTGAAGAAGAAACTGTTGTTGGACGGATCCTCTCGCCCGAGAAGTTCATTCGCTTCCTGGCGAGGCCCGGAATCTATTTGTCGCCGCCTCGGTGCTATGACGATCCTCGTGACGGGTCTTTTCCATCTGGCGTAATTGTAGCGCACAAACAAGGCCTAAAAGATCACATGAACCAGAGCGGTCTTAGCAACGGTGAGGATAACCGTTTTAGGGCAAAGGTCCATCAAATGTTCGCAAACGCCTCGGGCGTCAAATATCCGCTTGGAGCAGCGTCATGTTGGACAGTTGTCGAACCTGAAGGTGCATCGGACCTTACGTGGCGCCACTACGCCGGTGGCCGTAACGGTGTTGGGATAAAAACCAGCTACAGCCTGTTGAAATCGATTTTTAGCGACTTGCTCAATGAAGGTGATGGCCAAGAATACCTCATCTCCGGTTATGTCGAGTACACCGAGGATGAACTCCAACGGCATCCCGCCTTCCGAAAGCGACCTGAGTTTAGTCCGGAGAAAGAGGTGCGGTTTTTTGCACCAGAAGTTCAAGAAGCCCGGCTATTGAAACTTTTTGGCCCGGCGTCATGCCACGCATTTGAAACCTTTTATTCTCACGACATCGATACATGCTTCGAGATGCACACGAGAGAACTGATTCAGTCGCAGTGCCCCCAGTTTTTTGTGCGTGACAGATCTGTAGGAAACGCTGTCAACCGCATTTCCGCCCATCCGGTCAAATCAGCAGATTCTGCGCCGGCTTGGTCGAGAATTTAGCCGCCGAGCGTTTCCCTGCGCTTAGCAAGTGCACCCTTAATGAGTGCTTGAACTGCCAGCCGCCTTGCGTCATCGAGTGAACGAATCTTCACGTGGCGCATCTTGGCGCCCGTCCCCTCTAGTAATCCCTCCGGGTCTGCCAGTTCGACGCCCTGGTAGAAGCCCAGATTGACCCACGCGTTGTAGGGCAGAATATAGGCATAGCCGTGGATCATCTTCCTTGGTCCAACGCCATATGTCGCAGCGCGGTCACCAAGTCGGACCACCTCGCAAACGTTCGGGGCGATCTCTAAGACGATCTCCCGCAATACTCTAACAACTGGCCGGAGGGACTCTTCTGTAATCTGTAGCAAGGCGTCGAATGTTCCGAGTCTGGCTTTGGACATTTCGGGTCCTTTTGTCTATAGAGGTAATCCCTCGCCGATTTCCGATTGTCCGTTCAAAGTGGCAGAGTTTTCAACCTGGGGACCAGGATGTCCGGGTCGTCGTTCCCGACTCTATTCACCCTGGTGCTGACGGCGCGCCTCTCATAGGGGCTGGCACGGGGTTCACGTACCAGGTCGAGGAGCCGCGACACCGGTGCCTCTGGATCGAGCCAAGCGTCAAACCGGTCGGGGTCGATGATCGCCGGCTGTCGATGGTGAATGTCGGCGAGTTCCGGGGAGGCCTTCGTGGTGATGATGGTGAAGGACTCCAGGGATTCTCCGTCCTTGTCCCAGCGCTCCCACAGCGCGGCGAACGACAGCGGCAACTCATCCGGGAGGGCCAGAAAGTAGGGCTGCTTGCCGTGTCCCGTCCGTTGCCACTCGAACCACCCATTGGCCGGCACCAGGCACCGACGTGAGCGGAAGGCGGCGCCGAATGACGCCTTGGTGTGAACCGTTTCCGCACGGGCGTTGTTCAGCGTCAAATACTTTGGCCGCTTGTCAGGCTGTAAAGAACTGCGTCACAAGCGTTCGATGACGATATTGTCCATGAAGCGCCCGCGACCATCCATGCTGATCACGCGGGCTTTCTTCAGCCTCCCGGATAGAAGACACCTACCGAAGTCCTTGACGTCTACCTACGCTTACCCCGAGAGTAGTGTTGCGACGATCACTTGAACCTGGTCTGTACGCCCTGATCCGAGTTGAAAATCTCCGCCTGTGCCGATTCCAGCGCCCAATCCAGCGCCGAGAGACAAAATGCGGTGTCCAACGACGTGGAGACTTCCCAGGCCAGAACGTACCGGCTGAGCCAATCTATGATCGGCACCAGATAGATGAATCCCTGGCGCAATCGAATGTAGGTGATGTCGCTGGCCCACACCTGATCGGGACGCGCAATCTCCACATTGTTCTACCGGTACGGATAGATCCGGCGCCCCGGCCCCGACAGCCGCCGCTTCGGATAGATCGCTTCCAATGCCTACACCAGGTGAAACTCTCTCAAGATGCGGCGTCTTCGCGCTTTCCACGAGTCGACCAGCCGGTCGTCAAGCCGACAACAAACCAGCCCATGGCCAGCATACCGGCCGCGAAAACGGTGTCCCCGATGGCGCGCAGCCAGCGGAATGTTTCCAGTAGCGGAGTCTGGAGGAAATCGGCAGAACGCGCGTACCACATCCCGTATTCGACGCTTGCCCACGTCTGCGCTAATCCCACCGGAAGCAGGCTCAGGACGACCATGAGGGCCAATCCAATGTTCATCGACCAGAACGCAAAGGCGAGCACTCCGGTACGCCATTCTTTTTGCATCTTCAGCACACGGAGGCTCAGAAGCGTCAACCCGATACCCAGCATCCCATACACCCCGAAGAGCGCTGTGTGTGCATGAACAGAAGTCGTGTTGAGGCCCTGCATGTAGTACAGAGCGATCGGCGGGTTGATCAGAAACCCGAACAACCCAGCTCCAACCAGATTCCAGAACGCCACGGCGACAAAGAAATAGATGGGCCATTTATAGTTGCGGACCCAGGAAGTGAGTCGCGTCATGGACCAGTTCCCATAGCCCTCATAACCGATCATGACAAGTGGCATGAGTTCGAGCGCGCTGAAGGTTCCGCCGAGAGCGAGGATCACAGGCGTTGTCCCGGTAAAATACAGATGATGAAACGTTCCAAGGACACCGCCTGTTAGATAAAGAATCATTGTAAAGAGAACCGCCATCGTTGCGGACCGGACTCGGACCAGACCCAGGCGAGTGAACACGAGTGCGATGACGGTGACTGCAAAAATCTCAAAGAATCCTTCCACCCACAGGTGGACTACCCACCAGCGCCAGTATTCGGCCACGGCCAGGTTTGTTTCTCTCCCCCACATCAGACCCGCACCATAGAAGAGGGCAATGGCGCCGACCGACAGTGTGAAGACAGTCAACAGTTGCCGGTCCACACCGCGTTCACTCCGCAGGGCGGGCAGGAGAGAGCGGAGCATCAGGGTCAGCCAGAGAAGCAAACCCACAAACAACAGTATCTGCCAGAATCGGCCCAGATCCACGTACTCAAAGCCCTGATGCCCGAACCAGAAGTTCTGGGCGCCTCCCAACCGCTGGTGAATCGCGAAGGCCTGCCCTGCCATCGATCCCCCGACGACCAGAATCAATGCCCCAAACAGCAGGTTTACACCCGCCCTCTGAAACATGGGCTCGTGCCGGGCGACGATAGGTCCCAGGCACAGTCCCGTTGCAAGCCAGGATGTTGCAATCCAGAAGATACCGAGTTGGACGTGCCAGGTGCGGGCCAGCGAATAGGGTATCCATTCCGCGAGTGGAATTCCGTAGAGTCCCGTACCTTCCACCCCATAATGGGCCGTAACAATGCCCGCCGCCATCTGTACTAGCAGTAACCCGCCAACGATCCAGAAGTACTTCGCCGTGGCCCGCATGGACGGCGTCGGTTGGATTTCAATCAGCGGGTCCGTCGGTGGCGATGCGTGCTCGCTCGCCCAGGCATTCCGGGTCGCCGCATAGAACCAGGCCAGGGCGCCGATCCCTCCGAGGAGTAACACAAAGCTTCCGACCGACACAAGGACGATCAGGCCGGTCGGCCGGTTTCCGATCAGGTCTTCCGGTGGCCAGTTGTTGGTGTAGGTAACGTCGCTGCCCGGCCGCTCGGTTGTGCAGGCCCAGGTGGCCCAGAAAATGAAAGCCGTGAGGTCCATCCGGCGCGATTCGGTCGATACCGTGCCAGGTGGCATTGCATAACTTTCCCGTAACCCATCGAGTTCGGGATCACTTCCGAACAGACCCACAAAGTGATTCTGAACCGCGCCGATGGCTTCCGCGCGATCCGTGGACACTTCGATCGCTCCGGTCGACGGATCATACGTGTTGGTGCGCAACTCGATCTCCAGCCGGGCCCGTAACGATGCTTGCTGTTCGGCATTCAGAGTCTCGTAGTTTTGCCCAAAGTCGCGTGTCGCCCACGCATCAAGCATCCAGATGGCCTCTCTGTGGAGCCAGTCAGCGGTCCAGTCCGGCGCCGTGTAGGCTCCATGCCCCCAGATCGAACCCAGTTCCTGTCCGCCGATCGACCTCCACACGTCTTGACCGGCCAGGATCTGGTCACCCGTAAAGAGCGACTGACCGTCGGTCGTGACAACCGCTGCGGGGATCGGGGGGGCTTCTTGGTAAACTTCGCCGCCATAGTACAACAAGGCCGCAAACGACCCGATGACGACTACGGCTAGAGTAATCCACAGACGGCGGAGATGACGGTCAGCAATGGGTGCATCCGGCATTCTTAACTCCTGAAAGTTTGCGCAGGTTCAATCGGCATTGATCGGTTCAGGTTTGAAATCCGATGACGAGATGACGATCAGAAAAGCAGCATTCTCGCGTGCGGTCGTGGCTACCGCTCTGAACAGGTTCTCTCGTCCCTCTTCGGTCATGTTAGGCCAGAATTGTGCAAAACTGAAACACTGCCTGGGAGGGCTTGGAGAGTTCACACAATCCAATCTCCCGCCCTACTCATATACGTATTCCATTGATTTAAATAGCGTTACGAACTTCAAGGGGCAGTTCTCCAAGGTCCAATGGGGCGGAAGCCATTTTGACCCCAATTTCCCAGCCGGTGGAGCGATCATCGAACTTGGCAATTAACGCCAATTTCCGCCGTCCAGGGTCAAAATAGGCTTCGCTGAGGGCATTGTCAACTTGAACCGATAACTGCCAGACTGGCCGTATGGAATCCACCGAATCAAGCTACCACGGACACCGCTACCCGCGCACAATCATTAGCCACGCAGTCTGGCTGTACTATAGATTCAGTATCAGCTTCCGAGATGTCGAGGATCTGCTCGCCGAACGAGGAGTCACCGTATCCTACGAGACAATCCGCCGGTGGTGCTTGAAGTTCGGGCGCGACTATGCCAAGCGCCTGAAGCGGCGACAGGGTCAACTCGGAGACACTTGGTTTCTGGACGAAGTCTTTGTCACCATCAACGGTCAACGGCAGTATCTGTGGCGGGCGGTCGATCAGGATGGGGACATGATTGATATCCTCGTCCAGTCGCGGCGCAACCGGCGTGCAGCAGAACGCTTCTTTCGCAAACTCCTGAAAAGTCAAGGAAAGCCGCCGCTCCGACTGGTTACCGACAAGCTTAGGAGTTACAGTGCGGCGCTGCGGACGATCATGCCTTCGGTGAACCATGACACCGAACAGTACGCCAACAACCTCGCTGAGGTTTCACACCAACCGACCCGGCAAAGGGAGCGGCAGATGAGGACGTTCAAGTCGCCTGCGCAGACTCAACGATTCCTTTCTGTTCACGGAGTTGTCCTCAATCTCTTCAGAGTGGGGAGGCACAAATTGAAATCGGCTCACCACCGAATGCTGCGGGCGCGTTCTTTTGCAACTTGGGAAGCGGTCACGGTAGCCTGACAAACCTGCGATCGTCTTGCACCTGTTCGTCGTTCGGGCCGTAAGTTGACAATGCCCGGCTTCTATATAGATACTTACCGGAGCGAGTGAAAAAGTGTCACTTTCGGTGGTCCGCGTGCAACCGGGCCGTTAAATAAAGCGGGATGTTAAATGGAGAATGGGAGAATCCGTAAACGATATCTTGGGGGGGCGTGCGCAACCCCCATGGTTGCACGCGCTACCCCGTGCGTCAGTTTACGAACCGGAGAATCGGAAAGAATGTGGAGGTCGGCGCAAGTGATTGGAAAAGCGCCAGATACGACAAGACCCCGACGGGGCCGTCCGTCGGGGTCTTGCGTTAACTAACAGACCGCAAAAGTTCGCGGTTATGATTTTGGCTCCTCAGGTAGGACTCGAACCTACAACCCTCCGGTTAACAGCCGGATGCTCTACCAATTGAGCTACTGAGGAGCAATGGCGCCTGTTGCACCGATGGCATTCTCGGTGCTGGTCAGTCGTCGGGGCCAAGTTACAGAAACCGACCTTTGTTGTCAATCTGAGGTTGCAGGCTCCCGACAGGCCCCGCGGCGAGGAAGGATACGCCCGACAATGGCTTTCTCGGCGAGACACAGAGTCTCCCACGGAGTGGGAGACCTAGTGCGCCTGCGAGCGTGTTTGGCTAGCGAGGTGAAAGTCCTCGTCAGGCATACACACTCCGGCCTGTAACTGAAAGTAACTGCGTCCTTGTGAAAGGGGGTGGAGAGCAACTGGAGGTGAACGAGCAGTCCGTAGTAAAGCGAACCCGTTTCGGCCGGGCTGACTGGCGAGCCTGCTAGGTAATGGCGAAGCCCGAAAGGCCTGTCGCGCTGAGGGGTTGTGTGCAAAAGCGACGGCAGGGGCAGTCAGGTGGTTGGGGACGGAATGCTCTGAAGGCCAAACACGTAAAGCAGGGAGACCTGAGCGACAGCCAAGACGGAGTTCATACTCGAAGGAGAGCCGAAGAGCCGGTAGCTCAGGAGTCAGAGCGTCCATAGTAGCGAAGAAGCGAGCTAACACTCGTGGAGCAAAGGGACGCAGGGAGGTGGATGCGGGATGACCGAACAGTCGGAACAACAACCGGGCGCAGTGTTTAGAGGTCGGAAACGCCCTCGGACTCAACCCGACGGAGAAGTCCGCAGCCGATGGAGGTGGACGGAAGCGACGGTTTGGACGGACCGCATGTTGACGGCACTCGAGGCTGGAGTGCAAGGAGGGAAATGGGCCCGACTGATCGACAAGGTGTTTGCGGAAGCTAACCTGCTCTCGGCATACATACAAGTGGCCGGGAACAGGGGAGCCGCTGGCGTGGATCACGTGACGATAGATGAGTTCTCGCAACACCGAGACAAGAACCTGGGACGCATCGCACAAGCCTTGCAGAAACGCACCTACGTGCCACACGCGGTCCGACGCGTGTGGATCCCAAAGCCGGGAGGTGAGGAAAAGCGACCACTCGGTATCCCGACGGTGCGCGACCGTGTAGTTCAAACCGCGCTTCGCAACGTGCTGGAACCGATCTTCGAGCGGGAGTTTGCCGAGCATAGCTACGGCTTTCGACCCGGACTCAGCTGCAAGGACGCGCTTCGACGTGTTGTTGAGCTGAGGAAGAGTGGCTACGGCTACGTTGTGGACGCGGATTTGAAAGGCTATTTCGATTCGATTCCGCATGATAAGTTGATGGCACGCGTGCGAGAGAAAGTCAGCGACGGCCGGGTGCTCCGACTGATTGAGCAGTTTCTTAAGCAAGGGATCATGGATGGTCTGAAGCAGTGGACTCCAGAATCTGGTAGTCCGCAAGGCGCCGTGATCAGTCCCTTGCTTTCGAACGTTTACCTCAATCCGCTCGATCACCTGATGGCCAAGCGAGGCTTTCAAATGGTGCGCTACGCTGATGACTTTGTCATCTTGTGTCGTACGCGAGAAGAAGCAGAGGCGGCCTTGGCTCTGGTACAGGCGTGGACTTCGGAAGCTGGTCTGACGCTTCATCCGGAGAAGACGCGAATTGTGGATGCTGAGACGGAGGGATTTGACTTTCTGGGGTATCACTTTCGAGCCCAGTATCGCTGGCCACGGAAGAAGAGCCTGAAGAAACTCAGAACGACCATCCGGGCGAAAACAAAACGTGCCCATGGCCACAGTCTGGCATACATCATCGAGGATGTGAACGCGACGCTGCGAGGCTGGTTTGAGTACTTCAAGCAGAGTCACAGCAACACCTTTGAGCCCATAGATGGCTGGGTCCGGATGCGACTGCGATCGATACTGCGAAAGCGATGCGGTCGGAAGGGACGTGGCCGCGGGCGAGATCATCAACGCTGGCGGAATTCCTACTTTGCTGAGCACGGGCTGTATTCCTTGGCGACTGCCCATGGCTTGGTCCGTCAATCCTCGTCGAGGTAAGACCACCAACTGGAGAGCCGTATGCGGGAGAACCGCACGTACGGTTCGGAGGGAGGGGGGATCGAACTCAATCGGGCCTCCCTACCCCTATCGATTCCTCCGGAGCTGATGCGGAGAGCTAGAAAAGCACCTCCGCGCCTCGCCCCTGTTGGATGAGTGGAATATAGGTTTCGAGCTCTTGCTGGACTTTCGGATCCGTGAGGTCGACACTCTTTCGTAGCTCCGCTGCCATGTAGGCGGCCATCACCAGTTTCGTGACCTCTAGACCGTAACTCCAGGGCAACATGCCGTCTTTGCCGCTACGGAAGGCGCGGGCGGCGTCCACATTCTCGTCCGTGTATCCATAGAGATCGGCTTCATTGTGCTGAACGGCCAGCAGGCCCTTCGACGCGGTTGCTTTTTCCAGGGCTGTGTCTGCGTCTTTGACCGCTTCGCTCGCCGAATCTGCGATGAAGATCGATAAAGGAGAAACCAGCGTGTTGACCTCAAAAGCGTATCCAGGCCCCATCCCGTCCATGGACAGGCGCAATCCCTGCTTTTCGAACATCCATGAGTTTGTGAATTGAGCTTTGACTTTCTGTCCGGTCTCGGGGTTCCGGTAGGTGATGATTCCCGTGGCAAAGTCTTCGGCGGGCTTGGCCGCGTAGTCGACACCATAATCCTGGAGCAGTTTTTCGCGCCATCGGGGCTGGCCCCATTTGAGAAGCCCCACCTCGGCCGAAACTGTTTCGGGTTGCAGGAAAGTGACGCTCTTGCCGAGCGGAGTCAGGGCGTACCATCCCACCGCGATGCTGTGGCACCCCATATCTCCCAGTACGCCTCCCCCCTGTTGGGTGGGATCCCAGAACCAGGTGTCGTGCGGACCGCTGTGCTCTTCCGCGGAACGCACGAGTGACATCGGTCCCATGGTTCGTTGCACCGCCTCCAGCTGATGGAGCTGGGTCTGGATCGGCTTCATGAAGATCTGGTTTTCGAAATAGGCCGTCCTCAAGTTGGCAGACTCGGCCAGTTCCACCAGCCGTCTTGCTTCGGCGACCGTTCTTGCCAGAGGCTTTTCACAGATGACTCCTTTGAGCTGGGCGCCGCCGCGCGCGGCAGCCACGATTTCCTCCATGATGGAAATGCGCGTGTAGTTGGGAGAATAGATGGCCACGCAATCGACGTTCTTGGCCAACTCCAGCGCACTTGGATAGACCTTCGGCTCGCCCAGACCGTTTTCCTTGGCGAATGCGACGATTTCGGGAGTCCCTTTTCGTTCCATTAATCCGGCAAGCTCGACGCCGCGAACCTGGGTCATCGCCCTGGCCTGAAAACCTGCGAGAAAGCCAGACCCTACGAATCCAACTTTCAAACTTGACATGACGAGCCCTCCACGTTCATGAACAGACGCAACCAAGGCATGCAGGCCGTCAAGCTAACAAACGGGTTCTCGGGGTGTCAACCCAGACGCTCTTCGGCGGGTCTCGGTTTGCAGTTGATGGTAGAATCGCAAAACGATGAAGTACTGCTGCGCGCGTTTGATCTCGTTGGTTGCACTGACCCTTTGGGAATGCTCGTTGGCTGTTGCCGGGTTGCCCGACGAGGCCGTCGTGCTGCAGGGGATCGTGACCATTCGTCCAAACGAAGGCGCAATCCTCACCCACGGTCTCAAGCGAATCCGTGTGACCAGCAAAGACGAAGGGCTGATACAGACCTTCAAGGACGAGCGGATCTCGGGCCGCCAGATGAAGCTCATCGGGCACTATCGCGCAGAGAAACTGTTTGAGGTGGAAGAGTTCTTTGTGGTTCGAGAAGGTTCGCTTTATCGGCTAGTGTATTTTTGTGACACTTGAACCATCACTGCTTTCAGTCCGGGTGATTGTGATTGCTGCCGGCAACCTTATTTGCCTATCGAGATCAGCCCGACGGATCCCAGGGTTCACTATGAGGAAATCGATGAGCCGCAATAGTTTCGGGAAGCGGGGTCCGGGTGAGTGATGGGCGCCATCGTCGGCCAGGCATAGGTGAAGCGCTCGTGCCGGTGGTCGTTCTGATCTTCCTCCTGTCGGGGTCGGTCTATCTGTTCGGAAGTGAGTCCTCGGGTGGGCCCAACCAGATTGCATTGATTGTGAGCGCTTGCGTCGGAATTATTGCCGGTCTCAAGAACGGTTACGGCTGGAAGGAGCTGGAGAAAGGGATCGTCCACGGGATCTCGCTGGCGACAAGTCCCGTTCTCATCTTGCTCGTTGTTGGATCCCTGATCGGGACGTGGATTCTGGCGGGTGTCGTCCCGACCATGATCTTCTACGGCCTGAAAGTTCTCGAGCCGTCTATTTTCTATGCGGCCTCCTGTGTGATCTGTGCCGTCGTGGCGCTGGCGACGGGCAGTTCCTGGACAACTGCCGGTACGATCGGGGTTGCCCTCGTCGGTATCGCATCCGCGCAGAACTTGAATCTGGGCATGGCGGCGGGAGCCATCATTTCGGGCGCGTACTTTGGCGACAAGATGTCTCCGCTTTCTGATACCACAAATCTCTCTCCGGCCATGGCGGGTAGCGAACTGTTCGTCCACATTCGCCACATGTTGTGGACGACCACCCCGAGTTTGTTGCTTGCCTTGGTCTTGTTCTCCGTCCTCGGGTTTTTCGGGTCCGGGGTTAATCAGGCTCCGGACCTCGAGTCGGTGAACCAGGCATTGACCGGGCACTTTCAGATTGGTCTTCATTTGCTCCTTCCCCCGGCGGCCGTGATAGTACTGGTTATTCGCCGTATGCCGGCTCTTCCGGCCCTGTTGATCGGAACGTTTCTCGGCGGCGTTTTCGCCGTCCTGTTTCAAGCTGTCGCGGTCCTGAACTATGTGAACGAGCCGGGTCTCGGCAGAGTGCTGGCGCTGGTGAAGGGTTGCTGGATGGTTCTTTTTCAAGGTTTCGCGCTGAATACGGGAAACGAAGTGATCGACAGTCTCCTGACACGGGGGGGAATGGCCAGCATGCTCGACACGGTCTGGCTCGTCATGTCGGCGATGATGTTCGGCGCAGTCATGGAGACGACCGGCATGCTGGAAAGGATTGGTGCCGGTATCCTCGGGATGGTGCGGGGAACCGGGAGCCTGATCCTGGCCACATTATCTACCAGCATCGGAATGAATATCATTGCCTCCGACCAGTACATCTCGATCGTCTTGCCCGGCCGCATGTTTCGCGCCGAGTATCGTCGACGCGGTCTGGACCCCAAAAACCTTTCGAGAACTTTGGAGGACGGGGGAACGCTCACGTCTCCTTTGGTTCCCTGGAGCACCTGCGGCGCTTTCATGGCACAGACGCTGATGGTGCCGACCCTGTCTTATCTTCCCTATTGTTTCCTCAACTTGATCAATCCGGTGATTGCCGCCATCTACGGTTTCACGGGGTTCACGATCGAAAAATTGCCCGAGGGGGCACAGGATGAAGGGTAAAGCGCTTAGCGTCGTCCGCCTACCGCTATGCGTCCCCTGTAGTCGAAGAGTTCATTGAACTGTCCCTTCCGATGCTAATCGTGACGTGAGAATCGGCAGTGCGAAAGGCGGGAAGCGTGTTGCGCTTTGCGGCTTCAATTCTCTCGCAGGATTTCGAGGGGCTTGTGCTTCAGGATGCCGTGGCTGGCGAGCCAGCCGGTGACGATGGTGAGCGCGGCTGTGCCGATCGTTGCGACCAGCAATGGAACCCACTGAAAATCGAAGGGAGTGTCCAGCAGATAGCCAAGTAAATAGTCCGCGGTGCCCCAAGCCAGGAGGCATCCAGTCACGCCCGCCACGAGTCCGAGGATCAAGAATTCGGCTGCCTGAATACGAGAGATCTGCGCCCGTGTCGCTCCCATTGTCTTCAAGAGTGCGGCTTCACGAATCCGCTCGTAACGAGTGGATGCAATACTTGCTGCGAGAATCGTGATTCCCGAAAGGATCGAAAAGTAGGCAACGAACTGAATAACGGTCGAGATCTTGTCCATGAGCTCTTGCACCTTGACGAGCACGTCCCCGACGTCGACCGAGGTGACGTTGGGAAATCGATCGAACAAGTCCCGCTGCAGCGCGGCCGCGTGGCCGGCCGAAACACGGAAGGCACCCATGTAGGATGCCGGCAGTCTATCGAGCGTTCCCGGGGAGAAGACAAACTGGTTGTTGTTGCCGGGACGATTGAACTCGAAGTCACGAATGCTGGAGACCTCTCCCGCAACCTGGCGACCACTGGAAACGAACTCTAGCGTGCTGCCGACGCGAATGTTGAAGCGCTGAGCCGCCCAGCTCCCAACCGAGATCAGCGGGCGATCGTAAGGCGGGCTCCACCACTCTCCCTCGATGATCTCCGTGTCGGGAGGCAGTTCCTCCATCCAGGTGAGGACGAATTCAGAACGGGAATATCGCCGGGCTCTTGGCTCGAGCTCCAGTTCATCCGGCGTCTTGCCGTCGATGCGTTGCAGGTACGAAGAGATGGAGGGAATCGGCGGGGCTCCGTCTTCGATGCCGGCATGGTCCGAAACGAACTGAAACAAGCCGCTCGTTTTGTCCTTTTCCGTGATCCCGAGCAAGAACATATTGGGGTAGTGCTTTGGAGCACCGCGCACAATCTGTGAAATCAGTGAGGTCTGGATGAGATAGACCGTTACGACAAAGGCCACTCCGATTCCGAGTGCGACCAGGACGGACGTGACCTGACTGCCTGGACGATAGAGGTTCTTCACCCCATGGCGGAGAGCAAGCGACTTGGGACGGGGTACCCGTTTCAAGATCATCAGCAAGAGTTTGGCGCAAGCACTCAAGATAATGACAGCGGCGAAGAGTATTCCCATAAATCCGAAACCTCGCTCCCACGACGATGCCAGCCAGGTCGCCAGAAGACCCACTCCAGCGAGCAAGAGAGCTACGAAGGCCAAAGGGACTGGATCCTGGCGAAGCCGGTTGATTGTCGTGAAGTGGGTTTCCGGCATGTCTCGCAGGAACACGCGAACGGGTCGGATCTTACGAATCGCCAGTAGAGGCGGCAGTAGAAAAAGAAGCGTGGTAACAACTCCGATGAGCAATCCTTGCAGGACCGCCGTGGGTGCCGGTTCCAGCTCTGTGGGTAAATCCAGCATTCCTTGCACGAAGGGTGGCAACGCAACCTGGAGCAAGTATCCGAGGGCGACGCCCGCGACGCTTCCGATGACTCCGATCAACAAACCTTGCAGGAGATAGATTCGGATGATTTGCCATTGCCGTCCGCCCAGACACTTCAAGATAGCAATGGTGTCGAGTTTTTGGCGAATGTAGGAATGAATGGTGGTCGAGACACCGAGTCCGCCGACCAGCAGCGACATCAGGCCAATCAAGCTCAAGTAGTTCGTCATCCTCTCCAATCCGCTAGCTAGCGACGGATTAGGATTGCGATAATCGGTGATTCGCGCTCTTTGGTCGAGACCGGTTTGAAGCAATTCACGAGCATCCGAGATCTCGAGTCCCTCGCCGGGCAGGCGAAAAAGAAAAGACTCCGTGGCCCGGCTTCCAAACTGGATCAGGCCGCTGCGCTCGAGTCCCTGCCGGGAGACGAACACGCGTGGCCCGAGCTCGAAACCAGACGAGATCCGATCCGGCTCGTTGATCAATTCGGCCGAAATGCGAAACCCGCTCGAACCGACCTGGATCGTGTCACCGGTCGCCGCGCCGGTTCGGATCAGGAACTCGCGGCTGACGACGGCGGAGTCCCGGGTGAGAAGCTTGGCGAGGTGCTCGGCCGGTCTCGTCTCGACGGTGCCATAAAAGGGATAGAGGGTAGGGTCCACGGCTTTGACGGTTACCAAGAGAGGCTTCTCGGCTCCCGCGGTCGACGCCATGGAAATCGTCTCTGTGATGTGCGTTATCGTGGCGCCTCGAGCTTCGACGGAGCCAAGAACTTGCTGCTCTTGCTCGCTTGGCGGAGACGGCAACCGAACGGCCAGGTCGGCGGCAATCAAATCACGGGCCGATCGATGCATCGCCTTATCCAAAGATTCACTGAATCCCTTGATGCCGGTAAGTGCCGCAACGCCGAGGGCAATGGCGCCAATCATGAAAAGAAACTTCTTGATCGAGGGACGGGTCTCGCGCCAAGCAAAACGAAGCTCGAAAACCATGGAGGAGTCTCCCTATCCGGGGGGGGGCTGAGGCCTTAGTTTCCCCCACGATCCGGCCATCTTTGAGGCGAATGGTGCGATTTGCCAATTGGCTGAGGGCCGGGTCGTGAGTTACCAGGACCAGGGTAGTGCCCTCCTGGCGATTGAGCCGGAGCAGGAGCTCGAGGATTGTCTTTCCCGTCACGCTGTCCAGATTTCCGGTTGGTTCATCGGCGAGCAAAATGGAGGGGCTACCAGCGAACGCCCGGGAAATGGCGACCCGCTGTTGCTCCCCGCCGGATAGTTGAGCGGGGTAGTGAGAAAATCGTTCGCCGAGACCCACGGCCTGCAATAGATCCCTCGCGCGCGTCGTTGCACCGTTGGACCGGCCCCCTAATTCCATGGGCAGCATCACGTTTTCTTCCGCAGTGAGGGTCGGGATGAGATTGTAAGACTGGAAGACGAAGCCGAGCTTCCTACCGCGAAGAAGTGCAAGCTCGTCTTCGGCCATGCGCGTGATTTCCTGTCCGTCCAGCCGAATGGATCCGGATGAGGGAGCATCAAACCCAGCCAGCAGACCCAGGAGGGTCGATTTCCCACTGCCGGACGGACCTTCGATGGCCAACACCTCGCGTTTGGAAACAACGAGGTCGATCCCCCTCAGGATTTCTACGGTGTGCGTGCCCGAGGTGAGCGATTTTGTGACTTTATCTACTTGGATCATAAGGTTTCGCCTGAGGCGAAACGCTTAGCGCTGACCGCTTTCCGCTAACCGCTTCTTACTTTCTTGTTCGTAAGCGATCTTCAATTTAAGTGCAAACCCAGGGGCCGTCTCGCCGGCGGGGGTCCCCGCATTACAAGAGAGGATGGTACCATGAACTGAAACCAAGTGCTGAGGCGGCCTCGAGGTGCATTGTCGGTGGCGGACAGCGGATGGCGAAAAGCGAAGGTGGTAGCCTTTGATCAGAGGGGACAAATGAGGCGGTTTGCGACGGCTCGAGATTTACTGCTGCTGAGTGCCGTGGTGCTTTTGTTCGGATGCCGGTCTCAACCGAGCTCTGATGAGCCCGAGGTTGGGGCGTCGGTGCCAGTGAGAGCAGATTCGCCGACGGGTGCCGACTTGCGTCCCGTCATCGTGGCACTCGGCGACAGTCTGACGGCCGGTGCGGGTGTGGACCCAACGGAGAACTATCCGAGCAGGCTGCAGAGTAAGTTGGATCAACTCGGCTACCGCTATCGAGTCGTCAATGCAGGGGTGAGCGGTAACACTTCGGCGCAGGGATTGAATCGACTCGAAACCGTCCGGCAACAGCGTCCGCGGATCGTCGTCCTGGCGCTCGGCGCGAACGATGGGTTGCGTGGATTGCCAGTGGATGCCACCGGCAGCAACCTGGGCCGGATCATCCGGTCGTTGCAGTCAGACGGCGCGCAGGTTGTTCTGACCGGAATGATCATGTCTCCAAACTACGGCCCACAGTACACAAGATCGTTTCGAGAGCTCTTCCCCGACCTGGCCCGTCAACTCAATGTGCCGTTGGTCGGCTTTCTGCTCGAAGGTGTGGCTGGAATACCGAGTCTCAATCAAGCCGACGGCATTCATCCAACCGGAGAGGGGTACGCAAAGGTGGTCGAAAATATTTGGCCTGTATTGGAGCCTCTCTTGGAGAAGTAGCATCGCGACAACGGATAGGGGTAGGGAGGCCCGATTGAGTTCGATCCCCCCTCCCTCCGAACCGTACGTGCGGTTCTCCCGCATACGGCTCTCCAGTTGGTGGTCTTACCTCGACGAGGATTGACGGACCAAGCCATGGGCAGTCGCCAAGGAATACAGCCCGTGCTCAGCAAAGTAGGAATTCCGCCAGCGTTGATGATCTCGCCCGCGGCCACGTCCCTTCCGACCGCATCGCTTTCGCAGTATCGATCGCAGTCGCATCCGGACCCAGCCATCTATGGGCTCAAAGGTGTTGCTGTGACTCTGCTTGAAGTACTCAAACCAGCCTCGCAGCGTCGCGTTCACATCCTCGATGATGTATGCCAGACTGTGGCCATGGGCACGTTTTGTTTTCGCCCGGATGGTCGTTCTGAGTTTCTTCAGGCTCTTCTTCCGTGGCCAGCGATACTGGGCTCGAAAGTGATACCCCAGAAAGTCAAATCCCTCCGTCTCAGCATCCACAATTCGCGTCTTCTCCGGATGAAGCGTCAGACCAGCTTCCGAAGTCCACGCCTGTACCAGAGCCAAGGCCGCCTCTGCTTCTTCTCGCGTACGACACAAGATGACAAAGTCATCAGCGTAGCGCACCATTTGAAAGCCTCGCTTGGCCATCAGGTGATCGAGCGGATTGAGGTAAACGTTCGAAAGCAAGGGACTGATCACGGCGCCTTGCGGACTACCAGATTCTGGAGTCCACTGCTTCAGACCATCCATGATCCCTTGCTTAAGAAACTGCTCAATCAGTCGGAGCACCCGGCCGTCGCTGACTTTCTCTCGCACGCGTGCCATCAACTTATCATGCGGAATCGAATCGAAATAGCCTTTCAAATCCGCGTCCACAACGTAGCCGTAGCCACTCTTCCTCAGCTCAACAACACGTCGAAGCGCGTCCTTGCAGCTGAGTCCGGGTCGAAAGCCGTAGCTATGCTCGGCAAACTCCCGCTCGAAGATCGGTTCCAGCACGTTGCGAAGCGCGGTTTGAACTACACGGTCGCGCACCGTCGGGATACCGAGTGGTCGCTTTTCCTCACCTCCCGGCTTTGGGATCCACACGCGTCGGACCGCGTGTGGCACGTAGGTGCGTTTCTGCAAGGCTTGTGCGATGCGTCCCAGGTTCTTGTCTCGGTGTTGCGAGAACTCATCTATCGTCACGTGATCCACGCCAGCGGCTCCCCTGTTCCCGGCCACTTGTATGTATGCCGAGAGCAGGTTAGCTTCCGCAAACACCTTGTCGATCAGTCGGGCCCATTTCCCTCCTTGCACTCCAGCCTCGAGTGCCGTCAACATGCGGTCCGTCCAAACCGTCGCTTCCGTCCACCTCCATCGGCTGCGGACTTCTCCGTCGGGTTGAGTCCGAGGGCGTTTCCGACCTCTAAACACTGCGCCCGGTTGTTGTTCCGACTGTTCGGTCATCCCGCATCCACCTCCCTGCGTCCCTTTGCTCCACGAGTGTTAGCTCGCTTCTTCGCTACTATGGACGCTCTGACTCCTGAGCTACCGGCTCTTCGGCTCTCCTTCGAGTATGAACTCCGTCTTGGCTGTCGCTCAGGTCTCCCTGCTTTACGTGTTTGGCCTTCAGAGCATTCCGTCCCCAACCACCTGACTGCCCCTGCCGTCGCTTTTGCACACAACCCCTCAGCGCGACAGGCCTTTCGGGCTTCGCCATTACCTAGCAGGCTCGCCAGTCAGCCCGGCCGAAACGGGTTCGCTTTACTACGGACTGCTCGTTCACCTCCAGTTGCTCTCCACCCCCTTTCACAAGGACGCAGTTACTTTCAGTTACAGGCCGGAGTGTGTATGCCTGACGAGGACTTTCACCTCGCTAGCCAAACACGCTCGCAGGCGCACTAGGTCGCTCACGCCTTGAGCGACTCGATGATCTGTCGGTGAGCGGCCTACGCTAGGGACTCTTCTTGGGGCTGTGCTCGTTTAGTTCGTCCAGGAGGAGTTGGACGTCGCGAGAGATCGGAACATCTCTTTCTTCGAGCAGCAGCCTTCTCGGCTGCACTTCCTTGTCGTACAGCACGTAGTTGGCGTCATTGTCCGGGCGAAGCACGCCGCCCTTCAGAGTCAAACCAGCGAAGGCGCCTCGGCTTCTCGAGTAAGCAAGAATTTTTGCCGACATCCACGCGTCCGTCTCGGCGGTAGCCGTTCTCCCCACGGGGCCTGCTGCCACGGAGGCATCGGCACCAAGGGTGAACTTGCTGTCGAGTAGGCTTTCGAGTCCGCCGAGATTCATGACCAGCAAAACCAGATCCACGGCCTCACCGCCGATTTGCAGTCCGAAGCTCCCACCGGTCACCATGATCATCCCCGGGGGACTCCAGGCCCCATCTCCAGCTTTCCTGCATGAAATGACACCTCTGCCATACTTGGCGCCGAAAATGAAGCCACCCTGCTTCAGGGACGGGATAATGGCGACACACGCGCTCTTGTTCAGGAGACCCGGCTGAATCCCTTCCGGAATATCCATGATTTCTCTCAGAACAAGAGCCGATTTTGCCACGCGGTCGCCGATTTCGCGTTTCGATTGGGCACTTGCCACGTGTGGGGAGATGGCGAGTACGAACGCGCCCAATACGAGTTTTGTAACAATCTTGTTCACAGCAGGCCCTCCTCGATCGAAAATAGTCTCGGTAACTTTACCAAAACAACCAAATCCTGACGAGGAGAAGGCACGAGATAATCGTGCCTGTCTGACCGTTTCTTCTCTGCCAGAATGCAGGCACAGTTTATGATGTCAAACATTCAGAGTGAGTTAGGGGAAATCAAAAAAATGAATTGTTGGCTCGACATTGCTAGTTCTTGTGCTATCATACCGGGCTTAACTGTGGTTTTGCTTGATAGCTCGCGTGAATTTAGGATGGAAAGGACTACATGAAAGCCACAAGCCGCCTGAAGTCTTTCTGTCGCGAATTTAAGTTTGTTGCCAAAGGGCTGCTGTCCACCGATCACCCCATCTTGGCCCACATCATTCCGATGCGGCGATGCAATCTCGCCTGCACCTACTGCAACGAGTATGATGACGTCTCGGAGCCGGTTGCGATCGAAGCGATGTTCCAGCGAATCGACAGGCTCGCTGACCTCGGAACGACGGGCATGATCATCAGCGGGGGAGAACCGCTGATGCACCCGGAGATCGAGCAAATCATCGCGCGGATTCGATCCCACGGCATGTTGGCCGCCCTGATTACCAACGGCTACCTTCTCACAAAGAAAAAGATCGAGCGATTGAACCAGGCGGGCCTGGAATACATGCAGCTCAGCATCGACAACGTACAGCCCGACGATGTGTCGAAGAAGAGCTTGAAGGTTCTGGACAAGAAGCTGGCATGGCTATCGGAATTCGCGGAGTTCAAAGTCAATATCAACTCGGTGATCGGAGGGGGTATCCAGACACCGAAAGATGCCCTCACCGTCGGCAAAAGGGCGGTGGAGCTTGGCTTCTCCAGCTCGCTCGGGATCATCCACGACGGTCTGGGAAATCTGAAACCCTTGACCGGCGTGGAGCGTGAGGTCTATCTCAGCATGAAGGACCTCGGCAAGAGGGGTTACACTCGCGTCAATTATTTTCAAGAGAATCTGTCCAACGGCAAGCCCAACACCTGGCGCTGCCGGGCCGGTGCGCGATACCTCTATATTTGTGAAGACGGATTGGTTCACTATTGCTCGCAGCAGCGGGGCGCGCCCGCGATTCCCCTGGAAAAATACACCACAGCAGATTTGCGCCGCGAGTACGATAGCGAAAAAGCATGTGCTCCGTACTGCACCATAGCCTGCGTTCATCAAGTCTCGACCTTTGATTTCTGGCGAGACCCGCAGCATCTCTCAGCCAAAGGATCGGTTCCCGCACGGCCTATCCGGACCGACGAGGGACTCTATCAGATCGACTAGGCAATGGGTCGTTTCGACCCGCTGCGCTTACCTCTTACGGCTACGTCGCCCTCATCGATGACGACTTCGTTGCGTCTCGCGGGGCGAGTCGCCTACTTTGCCGGTTGAAACTTCGGGGCGTGTTCGCGGATCGAAGAGAGCGTGTTCTCCAACGACTCTCTTGCGACCGAGGTCAGATACGCGTTCAACCCGGGAACCATTCTGAAAAAAAATGGAATCTTGCGACTGAGGGTCACCGACTCGCACTCCACGATGACCCCCTTGTCGGTCGCTTCAAAACGCCACCAGCTGATCAGACGCCAGAGAAAGCCTCGGTCTTGCTGATCCGTGAGCTCCTTTTCCCGCGAGGTGTTGGGGTGTTCGAGCTCGGCAATCTTCGTCGCTTCGCTGCGGCTCGAAGCGCGGGTTGGACCGTGAAACTGGTAATGGCAGGTCTGTTCGGTGTTGTAGTGAACCGTGACAACCGATTTGGTTCGTTTGATGCGAAAGGAAAAGCGGAACACCTGATCGTCCTGCGCGATCAGTCTTGAATTGCTGATTTCGAGGAACCGGTCGGCGTGGTTGTCATAGTCCTGAACGAACGCAATCACCTGCTCTAGAGAGACGTCGGGGATCAGTACACTCCCCCACCAATGATGGATCTGACCATCCGGTAGCTTGAACTTGGTCTTGTTTGGAACAACGCCGCTTGCGCGACGTACGGTGACCTCCCCGGCGTCGACCTCGCGCCTGACACGCGCTTTTTGCCGGGGGGGCAAGTGATCCATGATCAGGAATCGATCCGAACTTGCAAGCTCCCGATCGGTCTTTTCATCTGCCCAGCTCACATACTGGTTCCACGCTGTCACGGTCTTCGGCTTTAGCTCCGCTCGTGCACTGGAGAGAGAGAGTCCTGTCCCGATGGTGAGGGTCAGGGCCAGGGCTGCCCGCCGGGCGGCATTGAGGATCGAATGGTTCATCTCAAGGAAAAGATACCACGTTTTCCGTGATGATGGACTGCCAGAGGGGTTCTTCCCTCCCTTAGCACGATCCGGGGGGATCGGTTAGTTCCGAAGCACGAAGGTTCAAACCGACCAGGACGGCAAAAGTGAGGGCAACGCCGGGGATGTAAAGCGAGAAGTCCGTCCACTCCTGCAGCGTGGTCGCCGTGAGAACGCCAAGTGTTCCCAGACCGATGCCACGGACAAGAGCATCCCCACCACGGATGAGGTTTTGAGTGGCAACCCTCACGCAGGAGATGAACGCCCACAGCAGGAGGCCTAGTCCGACGATCCCAACCTCGGTCAGAGCCTGAAGGTAGTCGTTGTGTGCGTAGCGGGCGGGAACATCCGGCTGGAAGGTTTCAAACACCGGATAGGTCCATCGGAAGGTTCCAAGGCCATGACCAAAAATCGGGCTTTCCCGAAAAAGCAGGAATGCGTCTCGCCAGATCGGGAGCCGGTCTCGCTCGAGGTATTCGGGGGTGAGAAGCTCGAGTCGGGCCACGACGACATCGATTCCCGTATAGACAGCCAAGCTGCAAACAACGAATAGCAGTGAGAAACCGATCGCTGCAGTTCTTCTGCCTCGTCTTGCGAAGTAGGACAAAGTAGCCATGGCGATGATACTTGCCAGCATGGCGACCATTCCCATTCGGGATAGGGAAAACAGCAGTGCCAGCCCCATCAGGGCGATCCACAGCAGTCCCCAGAGCAGTTGGCCCACTCCTGGAGAGCTTATCGCTTGTCGAAATGAGAATCGGTGTTGGGCGAGGATCCTGGCGGAACGATAGTAGAGGAAACCGACCCCCGTGCAGATGGTGAAGTTGAGTAACAGCGCGTAATGATTGCGGTTGATGAAGGTTCCCCGCGCGTAGTCGCCTTCGGTGCGGAAGTCCCAGATGTAATGGTAGTTCCCGATAAACTGAACAAGTCCGTAGAGAGCCTCGAATACGCCAAGGGCCAAGACCGCCATGACAAGATATTGCAAGTGTTCCTTGCGTCGAAAGCCGTGGTGAACGACGTAGATCACAGCGAAGTAGCCGAGCACGAGAGCGAGATAGCTCGCTGTCGAATGAGCCTCCACCGAAAAAGGCATCCAGAGTGTGGCTTCGTTGATCGCCCCGGGGTTGATTGGATCGGAGCCTCGCCCGACGGGGGAATGCGACAATTGAAGCAACCCATATCCGATGAACAGAAGGAGCGGAAGGTAGAAGCCGGGGCGCTTCAGCGCGAGCTGGCCGCGCCAGAGGTCGGTTAGGACAGTTCCCGCCCAGACCCCGATCGCAGTCATGCTGATCAGTGCCATGGCCCAGGCCTCGTTCGACCCCCAGGCCAGAGCAGCAAAGTACATGATAAAAATGACGCTGATATCACGGAGCATCGTAGCTGGTGTGTCTCCGGTATTTCGTTTTTGTCATGGAATCGGTTTGTGAAGCGACCTTGTGGATTGTGACCTGGTCCAGCCACAGGGATCCCCTGAGCTCATTTGTGAATTGTGTGGATGGGTCTCGACAAAGGATCAGCCGAACCGTTTGGCAGCCTTGCTCCACGGAGAACTCCTCGGTATGGCGCGTCCATTCGGAGGATCGGGGAAATTTTTTGCGTGACAGCCGCGCGCCCGAAGAGCGTGGGAAACATTCGATCTGAAAATAGGGCAGCTCGTCCGAGCCCAGATCTTGGGTGCGCAGTGAGTATTGGAGTTGGTAGCGTCCCTGCTCCAGCAACGGTACGGTCTTTTGCAGATGCGAGAACCGGATATTGGTTCCCTTGAACGTGATCCGCAGAGATCTTGTGCCTTCTGTTTGGCGGGAGACATCCAGTTGAAAACGGACGTCGGCCGGGTCCGCAGGAAAACGCCAATCGAATCCGCCGTGCACGACTGCGCGTTCGAAGGAACTGTTCCAGACTAGATTCACGGGCCCGTCGCGCCTCGCTTGATCATCGATGTCCATACCGGCCTTTCGGGCAGTCTCTTCCCAAACCTGGACTGCCCGGGCGGCGTTCCCCCGGTCCAGCAAGCGCTGGACATAAGCGAACGACTGCGTCAAGCCGTAACGGACGCCACGCGGGACCTCGTTGGCCAAAGTTCGCTGCCAGACCTGTCCGGCCAATTCAAAGGATTCCTCGCTCAGGAGGAAGTCCAGGTACAGAAGGTTGGCCTCGAGGCTGTCGGGAACTAGTCGTTGCAGGATGCGGCTACGATCGGACTCGGCCTTCCAAGCAACCCGGATCACGATGCCCAATTTGTCGGGGTCTCGATCGCAAACTACGCGAAAGTTCTCGTACATGGCCTCGAGGTTGCCGCGTCTGAGGTAGAAGTTGCCCGCCTGCCACCGCGTCAACGGGGAATAGGTTCGAGTTCGGAGGGCTTGCTGCAGTGACTGCTCCGCCTTTTCGATCATGCCCCGTTGCTCGTAGCACTGGGCCAGATCAGCCCAGGCATGGCCAAGCCTGGGATTCAAGGCAAGCGCTTTGCGGTACTCCTGTGTTGCGCGCGCCAGATCGACTGCATCGACGGAGTAGTGATAGAGGCGCCCGCGGTTCCACCAGTGGTTGGCATTGGACGGGTCCAGCTGAATCGCACGGTCGTAATCGTGCAATCCTTTTCCGTTCATCAAGATACGGTCAGCCCGAAAAACTCGAAAGCTTCCCGTCAGAACTGGCAGGATTAGGGTTATAATAATAGATGAAAAGAACAGGCGCCGTACGGTCTGCCACGGAGTGACTGAATTCTTGAATGACTCGCGGTGAGCGACTGGCATGCGGGCAAGGACCTCGGAGCGGTTGCCCCGGTTCTTGTAAAGGTATTAATTACAACGGTTTTATAAGTTAGCGTTCACCAGACTGCTTCTCGAATACTGCCTTGCGGCCGAGCGGAGGGTCTTGCCCTCCTGATACTCATCGGTTCTCGGTCGCCAAAACGTTGCGATATTTACCAATCGAACGATCGGTGCCCCGGCGCAGGAGTGGTTATCTGGCAGCCATGCGATCAATCGCCAAACGAATGCTGATGAAACACAAGTTTCCAGCCGATGAGCCATTGGACGGGATTCGCACGTGGTGAACCCGGACAAATCTTAGACGAATCCGAAGGAGACCAAGGATGTCCCAGAGAGGGTCGTTAACGAAGATAAATTCTGGACTGCTGGCGTCGTTGCTCGTGTTGATGACTGGTCCATTTAGCTTTGCGCAGAGTCTGGCTGTTCCCCTGGGGGTCATGACGGCTCCGCGCTCGGGTGTCGAGGTAGGAAACTCGTTGGCACCGAGTGGGACCATGGTCTTTCCTGGTGACCGGATCACTTCACGCGAGGGTCCGGCGATCATCAGTTTTCAAGACGGTAGCCGATTGGAGATGACACAGGCGTCGGCGGAGATCGACGGCAGTACTTCGCAGCTGGTTCTCAAGGCGGAAAAGGGATTGTTCCGGTTTAACTTCGCGAAGGGGCAGAATGTACGGATTCAATCCGGTCGGTACATCTTTGAGACGGTGTCGGAGGCTCCCCACGTGGGTTCGATCGGCACGAATCGCAACGGCCAGGTGGCCATGATTCTGACCGAGGGTACTTTCGCGGTTGCCAACCAGGATACTGGTGAGCAAGCTGAGGTCACCCCGGAAACGCCACTCCTTGTGTTGAGTCAGAAGGGGCAGGGCGGAATCTCGTCTGACGGAAAGAGCCTGACCGATACCTCCAAGTCCTGGCAGCCGGATGAGCACAAGGGAAAGTGCCTACAAATCGGCGAGAACACTTACGAGATTGTGTCCAATACGGCTGACACAGTCACGATCGAGGGGGAACAGCAAATTCCGTCCGGCACTCAGGGTTATGAAATCAAAGACTGCGATGGCAACGCCGGTGCCGCGGCTGTAGCGGGAGCAGGAGCGGCGACAGCGGGTGCGGCCGGAGCAGGAGCGGCAGGAGGATTCCCTGTCTTGTTGGTGGTTGGCGTGGCCGGAGGAGCAGGCGCTGGAGTCGCAATATACGAAGCGACTCAGAGCGGGGACTCTCGGTAAAGCCGACCCTACACGTCTAACGAAAAAGCCGCCGAAAAGGCGGCTTTTTTTTGCTTTCAACCCTCACCCAGCGGCTTTCCGACAGCAAGCCTTCAGTTACAAGCTTCCGCCCACCAACTATCCCACATTACTCCTTCGAGAACCCAATAGGCCAAGGATCCCACTCGACCTTGCCTCTGATGCGCTGACGTCTTCGAGTCTTGAAGCGGACAGCTGAGCTCTGACCGCTGACGGCTGTTCTTTCCTTGCTTTATTGAGGTTGCAGTGACATTCTGGTGAAAATCTGACAACTGGACGAAAGGGTGCTGAGCCGTGGCGAATAAAACACCGATCTTGATTATTGCGGTTATCGTATTCCTGTTGTTTGGGGGACTGACGTTTCTGGTAGACCTCTACTTCGATTTTTTGTGGTTCCAGGAGCTCGAAAAAGAAACGATCTTTACCACGATTCTCTACGCAAAGGGGAGCGTCGCGACGGCGACCATTCTGATCGTTTTTGTTTTCGTCTATCTGAACTTGATGTGGGCATTTGGAGCCCCGGGGCAAATCGAGTTTGGAATCCCGACGCCCAACGGCCAGATAACCGCCTATACTCTGCCGGAGGAACAGCTTCGACGCGGTCTGGGACTGATTTCTCTCTTGGTCGGGGTGGTATTGGGTATGCGCATGGCTGCGCGCTGGGAGGTCGTGCTGCAATGGCTCCATCGCGAGGACTTCAACACCAGCGATCCCATTTTCGGCCATGATATATCCTTCTATTTCTTCACGCTGCCGGTCGTTGATGAGGTCGTTCGCATCGCCCTGCTGCTCTGCTTTCTATCTGCTGCCGGATCCATGGCGATATACTATTTCAAGGGCGTGCTTTCGGTCACGAATCTCAGCCGCCGCGGCCGTGTGAGCTATCATGCATCCTTCCTCGCAGCTCTCGCTTTTCTGGTCCTGGCGTGCGACGCATACCTGGACCGGTTTCAATTGCTGTACTCCAACCAGGACAACTTTTTCGGCGCCACCCATGCCGACCTCCACGCACGCATGCCGATGTTGACCGCGCAAGTGGTCATTGCCGTGTTGGCTGCGTTGCTGCTGCTCTACAACGCTTTTGCCGCCACATATCGGCCGGCGCTCGGCGCCATGGTGCTCTACCTGCTGGTTCTCGTTGCGGGCCGCGTCTATCCCGCCTTCATTCAGAGATTCGTCGTAGATCCAAACGAGCTGGCGACGGAGTCACCGCAAATTGAACACAATATCGAGGCGACGATACAGGCGTACGGACTCGCGCAGGTGCAAGAAGGGAACCTGTCCGGGGACACACCCCTGACGCCGAGGGATATCGAATCGAATGCCGCGACCATCCGCAATATCCGCCTCTGGGATCATGAACCCCTGCTGGATACGTTCAGTCAAATCCAGGAGATACGGACCTACTACAACTTTCTATCGGTTAGCAATGATCGCTACACCGTAGATGGACAGATGCAGCAGATGATGCTGTCGGTTCGGGAGCTGGACTCGACCAGTTTGCCGGAAAGAAACTGGATCAATGAGAACCTGAAGTTCACTCATGGCTACGGCTTGACCTTGGGCCCGGTCAACCAGCTTACGCGTGAAGGTCTTCCCGTACTGCTGGTAAAAGACATTCCGCCCAGCTCGCAGAAGCCCGAGTTCCAGATCCAGCAGCCGGAGATATACTTTGGAGAGCAGTCCCACGGATACATCATCGTGGGAACGGAAGAGGAGGAGTTCGATTATCCCGCAGGCGATGAGAATGTGTACTCCTCCTATCACGGATCTGGCGGCATTTCCAGTGGGACATTCCTACGGAAATTACTGTTTGCATTCTATTTTCGCGACGCCAACATCATCCTCTCTCCGCTTCTGAATAAAGACAGCCGTATTCTCTTCAACCGGGAGATCCGGACCCGAATCGGGAAACTGGTGCCCTTTCTACACCTCGACAGCGACCCTTACATGGTGATTTCCGAGGGCAAGCTCAAGTGGATCCAGGATGCCTACACCGTTGGAGAACGGTATCCCTACTCGCGCCCTACGCCTGGAGTGGGAAACTACATCCGTAACTCCGTCAAGATTGTTCTGGACGCCTACCACGGCAGCGTGGACCTGTTTGTGGCCGACCCGGATGATCCCTTGATTCGAGTCTATCAATCCATCTTCCCAGGGGTCTTTCGGCCCCTGTCGGAAATCTCGGAGGATCTCAGGGCGCACCTGCGCTATCCGGAGGACATCTTTTCAATTCAGACATTCATTTACTCCGAATACCACATGAATAACCCGCAGGTCTTCTACAACAAGGAAGACCGATGGGAGATTCCGGTGATTCGCGCCGCGACCGGTGGTGACAGTGTGATGTCACCTTACTACACGATCATGCGTCTCCCCAAAGAGGAAAAGGAAGAGTTCATCCTGATGCTTCCCTTCACTCCAGCCCGCAAGGACAATCTATCGGCCTGGATGGTGGCTCGAAGCGATGGGGAGCATTACGGGCAACTGGCGGTGTACCGCTTCCCGAAGCAGAAGCTCGTCTACGGGCCAAAACAAATTGTCGGGCGGATTAACCAGGATGCGGAAATATCGCGGCAGATCTCCCTCTGGGATCAGCGCGGTTCCCAGGTCATACAGGGGACGCTGCTGGTGATTCCGATCGAGGAGGCACTGGTTTACGTTCGCCCGTTGTACCTGCGCGCCGAAAGCGGAAAGATCCCGGAACTCAAGCGCGTCATTGTGGCGTATGAGAACAAGATTTCAATGGCAGAGAACCTCGAGAAGGCATTCGAGGTCATGTTCAGCGGCGACGCGAGTCCACTGGATCTTTCCAGGCCGGCTCCGACGACGACGATGGTGGTGCCCGAAGCGCGCCCGGCGTCCGCGCCGGGGAAGCTTCCGCAGCAGGCCAGTGAGGCCTACGCGCGCGCGATCCGCGCGCAGCGAAACGGCGACTGGGCTGCCTATGGCGAGGAAATCCGTCGGCTGGGTGAGATCATCGAGGAGCTGAAACAGTCCCCTTCCGGGGCGTCCGAACAATAGAGAGAGAATGGCGTCGATTCAGAGCTTTGATATCACGACCGGCTGCGAGATGCACGAAGTGGACAACGCGGTTGGCCAGACCAAGAAAGAAGTGGGCCAGCGCTACGACTTCAAGGGTGTCCGTGTCGAAGTAGAAGCCATGCACGCGGACAATAAGATCCATCTCGTTGCGCCGGACGAGTTCAAGCTCCGTGCGCTCAGAGACGTACTTCACCAGAAGCTGGTTCGGCGCAAGGTCCCGGTGAAGAACCTGCAACCCGGGAACGTGCTACCGGCAGCTGGATCCCACGTGCAGCAGGATATCCTCTTGCAACAGGGTATTCCTACCGATACCGGGCGCGAGATCGTGAAGCAGATCAAGAACCTCCGACTGAAAAAGGTTCAGGCCCAGATCCAGGGCGATCAGGTTCGTGTGTCGTCTCCATCGAGAGAAGATCTACAGCAAGTCATTTCGTTGCTACGCGACCAAGACCTCGGCATGGAACTGCAATTCGGAAATTACAGGGGAACATAGGGTGCCGGGTCTTCAACTCGGCACGCTTGGCGCTTAGCGTCAAGCGTCGCACCGCTCCAATCAATTGGGTAGATGAATGTTCCTGGATCAGTCTGTGAGAATTTGCTTCACGTCAGTGAGCTTTTTCAGACAATCGACGGTAGCTAACACTTTTCAATAACCCCAAATCTCTCGCGTAGCGGAAGGCGCAGGACGGAAAGCGCTTAGCGCAAAGCGGTGACGATGTTGGTTTCCAGCGCTTCTATGTTGTACGGGGCTCCCTGCATGACCTTTAGCTGATGCTGCCAGTAACTCGGAGCGGGCGGGCGGAGTCCCTCCCACCGAGTTCCTTTGCCGTAGACGAGAAAGACATCCCATGCCAGAACACCCTGGGGCAATCCGAGGACGGTATTGTAGTAGATCGAGAGGTTGTGGGTCGTGGTCCAGAAATGCTCCGCGTTGAAGGCGACGAAACGCTGGGAGGCGTCCCGCGCTGCTGCGATCGAATCCCCTTTGATGTACGGACCCCAAACGAAATAAGTTCGGAGCTGTGGATGGCGTATTTGATTCAGCAACATCTGCAGATCGAGGGCCCCTCGAAGACACTTTCCTCACGTGGGAGACAGGAGGGTAACAAGGCGGACGCTTTTCGTGTTCCCATTGAAGTCGTAACTCAGACGGCTGAGATCGTCTTCCACCAGAGTGTGAAGGGTGGTTTTGCTCCAGGCAACGGCATTGGAGCGCCCGAGGGCGAATCCCGTTCCGAGTACGGATAGGAAATCACGTCGACGGATTATTTTTACACGGTGCGAGTGGTTGGTCATATTCATCATACATCTGTCAAAGTTACGTTTGTGGAAGTCAGCGAAGCTGGTCCATGATGGTATCCAATGCCTCTTTTGAAGGGCGAACCTTCTCGGCAGGCAGTGTGCTCAGCGGCTGATCGTGCATGTTGAGCATCTGAGCGAAGTCGGGCTTTTTCGGATCTACGTATACGAGGCCGGTAAGAAACTCGTTATCCGCGGTCGATTGCCGAAGAATCTTGAGTGCTGCCACCTTGCTGGTGGGGTCGAAGTCGCGCCCGATTTTTCTCAGTACGACTTGAGACCCATCGTGCAGTTCCACCACCCGGGCATCCCCTTCGTCGTAGTCGATCTTGATTTGGCTGAAAAAAGGAACGAATCCGATCTCCTGAAGCAACTCCTCGCTTTGCTTCGCGTACTTATAGCTCTTGGTCGATCCGTCGTGATTGTTGAAGGTCACGCACGGAGAAAGTATGTCGATAAAGGCCATGCCGCGATGTGCCAGCGCGCCTTGGAGTAGAGCAACGAGCTGTTTTGGATCTCCCGCGAAGCTTCGCGCCACGAAGCCACACCCCAATTCGATCGCCAGCGTGCAGCAGTCGATCGGAGGGAGATCGTTGATGACCCCGGTCTTCAGGGCAGAGCCTTGATCCGCAGTGGCGGAAAACTGGCCCTTGGTGAGACCGTAAACCCCGTTGTTTTCCATGATATAGATCATTGGCACATTCCGTCGCAACATGTGCACGAATTGACCTATTCCGATGGAGGCCGTGTCGCCGTCGCCGCTGACCCCGATGGCAATGAGGTCTTTGTTGGCCACCACGGCGCCGGTTGCCAACGCGGGCATTCGACCGTGAACTCCGTTGAGGCCGTGGGAGTTGCTCAGGAAGTAAGCCGGCGTTTTCGAGGAGCAGCCGATTCCTGAAAGCTTGATGACGTGGTGCGGATCCACGCCGTATTCGAAGAAGGCCTTGATGATTTGACTCGTGATGGCGTCGTGCCCGCAGCCGGCGCAGAGCGTGGACTCGCTCCCTTTATACTCTTGGAGCATCAAACCAATTCGATTGGTCTTGGCGCCAGGCTTTTCCCCGGTTTTCGGCATGGTCAAGCTCTCTCTTTCTCTTGCTCTAGGATGTTGGTGGTTATGAAGCGCGCATCAATGGGAATGCCGGTGTAGTGGCATATGGAGCGAAGCTTCATCGCGAACTCCGGATAGTCGAGCGATAGTATGCTTTTCATCTGAGCGTCACGGTTCTGTTCCACGACGTAAACCCGATCGTGCTCGTCGATAAACTGACGGACTCGATCACTGAACGGAACGCCGCGAATCCTGAGATAATCCGTCTCGAGACCGCACTCCTGCTTCAGTTGATCTCTGCACTCTCCAATAGCATGATGGGTGCTGCCGTAGGCGATGACTCCAATCTTCGAATTATCCGCCTGGTCGATGATCGGAGAGGGCACTGCCTCCCGTGCATTTTCGAACTTCTGAGCCAACCGGTTCATCAAACTGACATAATCTTCCGGTCGCTCCGTGTACTCGGCGTCGTCGTTGTGGCCGCTCCCACGAGTGAAGTAGGCTGCGCTCGGATGTTTCGTCCCCGGCAGGGTCCGGTATGGAATCGCATCGCCATCCTTGTCCAGATACCGTGAAAAGGTTCCCAGCTTTTCCAGGTCCGATTGGGAGAGAACCTTCCCGCGGTCGATAGGAATATCATCGGGGTAACGGAAGGGGTCGGCCATCCAGCTGTTCATTCCCAGATCCAGGTCGCTCATGCAGAAAACGACGGTCTGGAACTTTTCCGAAAGGTTGAATGCCTCCTGCGCGAATTGATAGCATTCCTCCACCGTCGATGGGACGAGCATGATGTGCTTCGTGTCCCCGTGGCTCAGCAGATAGGTCGAAAGCATGTCCCCCTGACTTGTCCGGGTGGGTAGCCCGGTCGAAGGTCCGATCCGCTGGATGTCCCAGATGACGGCCGGGATCTCGGCAAAGTAGGAAAGACCAACAAATTCGGACATGAGTGATATGCCAGGGCCGGAGGTAGACGTCATGGAGCGAGCTCCGGCCCAGCCCGCGCCGATCACCATTCCGAGAGCCGCCAGTTCATCCTCGGCCTGGATAATGGCGAAGGTCGGCTTTCCTGTTTCAGGATCGAGTCGGTGTATATTCATGTATTCGATGAGTTGCTCGACCAGGGAACTCGAAGGCGTAATCGGGTACCAAGTAACCACGGTGCAGCCGCCGAACATGGCTCCGAGAGCAGCTGCAGCGTTCCCCTCGATCATGATCTTACCGTGAGTCTTGCGCATGCGCTCGAGCCGGAACGGATCGGTTTTGGCGAGATGATCGCGGGCGTATTCCTGTCCCACGCGAACTGCCCTCACGTTGGTATGCGCGGCCTTCGGCTTGGCCTTGAACTGCTTGCTGATCGCCCTTTCGACTTCTTCCATGTCGATGCTCAGCAGCTGGGCCACGACGCCGACATAGACCATGTTGGCCAGGAGTTTCTTCAGTCTGGCATCCGAGGAAACCTGCCCGGCCAGTTTCGAAAAAGGGACCCCATAGTAGTGGATGTCGTCGCGGACCTCCGCCAGGTTCAGACTCTCCTCCGCCAGCAGCGCGCCACCTGATTGCAGTGTCATCGCGTCTTCCCGTGCCGTCTGTGGATTCATCGCCACCATGAAATCGATTTCGGCCTTGCGGGCTATGTAACCGTTGTTGTTGGCCCGGATCGTGAACCAGGTGGGTAGACCTGCAATATTGGAAGGAAACAAATTCTTGCCGCTAACCGGCACTCCCATCTGGAAGATCGATTTCATCAGCACAGTGTTGGAGGATTGGCTTCCGGATCCGTTTACGGTGGCGACTTGAATACTGAAGTCATTGATAACGGGATGACGAACCCCTTGTGGGTCGGCTTCGGCAACTGCGGCGGTCTGAGGTTTGTCCAACTTTGATTTCTCCTATCAGCGTTAGGCTGAACTTGAACTGTATGCCTCATTTTCCCCTTATCGTCCAATACGGCAACTCGTCCAAAACCCCAGATTATACCTCCTAAGAAGAACATTTTCCATAACTTGCCTAAATAGAAAGATATTTAAGTTGGTGCCTTCCGGAGGTCGCGGAAGGGACTTTGGAATGAGCGGTGAGGGGGGTCCTCTCAATTCTGGTATATTTTAAACGATGCCACCTGAAAGAAATCCTGTGCCGGGGACTCTAATACCAGGACATGTTCGCAAAGGAATCATTTTTCAGATGAAGCACCGATCTTGGCTTCCAGTTCTGTGCCTACTGTTTTTGGCTGTACCGCTACGGTCACAACAAGCCGCTCCCAACGGCCCTGTCGTGTCGGTGGCTCCAGTCGAGCTGGAACCTGTCCTGGCAGCCTTGTCTCCTCCGACCTATCTGACAAACGCCGGAGACGGTACGAACCGCCTTTTCGTGGCGGAGCAGCTCGGCCGCGTCATGGTGGTGCAGCCGCCGAGCTCCATTCCCACCGTCTTTCTCGACATCGACGACCGGATCCGTTGTTGTGGCGAGCAGGGATTGCTCGGACTGGCTTTTCATCCGCAGTACGAAAGCAACGGGCGCTTCTTCGTCAACTACACCCGTATAGCGGACGCGGCCACTGTCGTGGCCGAGTATCGAGTATCGGGCTCGGATCCAAACGTCGCAGATCGTGACGAGACTGTTCTCCTGACGATCAGTCAACCGTTCAGCAACCACAACGGGGGCATGATCGACTTTGGACCAGATGGGTTTCTCTACATTTCAACCGGAGATGGGGGGAGCGGGAACGACCCTGGAAACGAGGCGCAGAACCTCGATAGTCTTCTTGGCAAGATCCTACGCATCGACGTGGACAATACGGGTACATCCCTTCCGTATGCCATTCCTTCGGACAACCCGTTTGTAGGAAGGCCCGGTAGAGACGAGATATTTGCGTACGGTCTCCGGAATCCCTGGCGCTTCTCGTTCGACAGGCCGACGGGTCGACTCTACGCGGCCGACGTCGGTCAGGACGCCGTGGAGGAGGTCAACCTCATTCAGAAGGGGCGAAACTACGGATGGCGAGTTCTGGAAGGCACTCGGTGCACCAATCTGGGACCTGCGGCGTGCAACGGGGATTTCGTGCCCCCCATTGCGGAGTATTCCAACACGGGGAATCAGGGGCGGTGTTCGGTTACGGGCGGTTACGTGTACCGTGGGAAGCGGTTGAGTCTCCCGCTGGGATCTTACGTCTTCGGTGACTTCTGCTCCGGTGAGATCTTTATCCTCGTCAACGGAACCCAGCAAGTGCTGATGGACACGGATTTGCGGATCGTCTCGTTCGCAGAGGACGAGCAGGGCGAGATCTGCGTTCTGGGGCAGAGTGGGAGCGCTCACCGCATTGTGAATCCGGAGGTTCCCGCGGTGCTGACGCGATATTTTCCCAGCTTGATCTCCGAGAGCGGGCCGGCAACTGGACTCGACGCCAGCGAAGTGACAGGTTTCGCGGTGGTCAATCTTGACGGCGCCGATGCGGACTTGACCTTTACCGCCGCCGACGCGAACGGCGACACGATCACGGGGGCGGACATAACAAACCCGAGTCCTTTTCTCCTGGGCAGTGGGGAGCAGTTGGCCCTGGTCGATACCGAAATATTCGGTGTTGGGCTCCGGAATGCGGACCGACCCGCATGGATACGGATGGACAGCTCGCTGAACGAGGTAACTGGTTTTTTTCTGAACTTCAACGAAAGCCTCACCGTACTCGACGGGGCCAACGTATCGGTCTTCCCGCTCGCTTCGGCGGTCCTGTCTGAGATCGAAAACGACGGCTTCAGCCGTGTTCACATTGGCAACCCCCACGGGGTCTCAGCCCAGGCTGAGATTCTGGTGATCGGCGCGAACGGAATTACAAAGGGATCGGTCCTCCGTAGTGTGGCAAAAGGGGCGGTGCTCGTGGAAATGGCCCGGGACCTGTTCCCGGCGGTGCCTTTTGAGGATTCCGACTACCTCAGGGTAAATTCCGGTGAGGGACTGATCGTCTTCGAGTACTTCGGCAAGGAGGGGCTGTACGTGCAGGGCGTCAATGGGCAGGATGCCACGGCTGGGGGGACGACGCTGTACAGTCCTCAATACGCAGTCGGCGGCCCGACGTGGTGGACTGCCATCACGGTGATCAATCTGGATCCCTTTGCCGGAACCGTGACAATGGAACTGATCAATGCCGCTGGCGCCACGCTGGCAAGCTCGCAGGAGATGGGCATTGGCGGACACGGCAAGATTCGAATCACCGATCAGAGTTTTTTTATGAATCCGGACGGAAGCCTGATCGAGGGTTACGTCGTGATCCGCAGCAACGGGGTGAGACTGGCCGGAAGCGTGGTCTTCGGTGACGCGGAGAGGAACATCTTCTCGGCGACACTGCCGTTGGTGACGCGACTCGGTCGCAGGGTTGTCTTCAGCCAGGTGGCTTCCAATGAAACTTACTTTACTGGCCTGGCCTTCTTGAATCCGAACGATGGTGCCATTCAGGTCGAGATTCGTGTTTGTGATTCGGAAGGCGGAGAGCTTGGAATGGCTCAAGAGACGATCGAGCCCAGGGGGCGTCTATCAAGATTGCTAACCGAGTGGCTCCCGCAGCTGCTGGGACAGGATATTAGCGAAGGCTTTATCAAGGTATCCTTCACTGGAGATGCCGCTGCCTTCGGGTTGTATGGAACGCGGCAACTCTCGGTTTTGTCGGCCATAGCCGCCCAAACGGTTCCGTGATGCTCCGGGTCGGAACGACCCGGAGCGCCTTCGGCTGATCGCCATCCGCTTTCCGTAGCGTAGACCGCCCATGCCGTGGGCGGCAGCCTTCCGCAAAATGTGTCTGATCGCCGGCGTGGAGTGATGAGTCTTCCTGGACTCCGGACTCACAATGCAGAGAGTGACGATTCACCAGTGCCTCCCACGGAGTGCGAGTCTACGCGACGCCGTTGGAAATTGGCTCAAGGGGCGACTATAATTTCATCCGGCCGGGAGTGGGGGAGCCATGAAAGTTATTGTGGATTTTTGTATTGTTCCCGTCGGCGTCGGCGTCAGCCTCTCGAAATATATCGTCGAGTGCGAACGAATCCTGAAACGGACGGGATTGAAAACCCATCTACATGCGTACGGCACCAACATCGAAGGAGAATGGGACCTGGTGCTGAGTGCCGTCAAGGAGTGTCATGAGAGGCTGCACTCTATGGGAGCGCCGCGAATCAGCACCACCATCAAACTAGGTACGCGAATCGATCGCGACCAGAGCATGGAAGAGAAAGTACGCAGTGTTCAAAAGGGATTGGAAAACTCATGATGCCATGAGGGGGCTTCGACTGGCTCTTTTTCGTGTGTGCTTTCTTTTGCTCGTTCTGGGTCCAAAGGGGGGACGCGTTCTCGCTGATGAGAAGGTGGCTGGATCGGAGACGGAGCTGACTTTCCACGCACGCTCTGTTCAACCCGGTGAGATCATTCGGTTTCACCTGGCAGGCGCCACCTCCCTGGAGCGGGTGGAAGCAGGGATGTTCCAGAAGACTTTCCCTTTTTACGGCGCAAGTGCGTCCGACGATGGTGAATGGCACGGACTGGTTGGAATCGATTTGGATGTCGACGCCGGGGTTTACACCTTGACCGTCCGTGGGAGCGAAAACGGCGAGGAGGTTCTGAAGTTGACGCGCGAGATAACCGTTCATCCGAAGAAGTTTCCCACTCGGCGGCTGACGGTCAGTAAGAAATATGTGAACCCGGCTGCGGATGTGCTGGAACGCATTCGACAGGAATCGAACAAAGTTCGGCGGATTTTCGCAAGTGTTTCTTCGGAAAGGCTCTGGGACGGATCGTTTCTGGCTCCTGTGCCGGGTCGTCCCAATAGCAGTTTTGGGAAGCGGAGCATCTTGAACGGACAGCCACGCAGCCCGCACACGGGAACGGACTTTACCGCTGCGGCCGGCACTCGGATTTACGCGCCCAATCACGGGCGGGTGGTAATGGTTCAGGACCTTTACTACTCGGGGAAGACCGTGATCATCGATCATGGTCTCGGGCTTTTCTCCTATTTGGCGCATCTTTCTGCGTTCGACGTCGAGGAGGGCGCCGCAGTGCAGCCGGGCACATTGATCGGACGTGTGGGAGCTACCGGCAGGGTGACCGGAGCGCATCTGCACTGGACCGTTCGGCTTGTCGGAACACGAGTGGATCCCCTGTCTCTCATGGCCGTGTCGAAGGAATAGAGGCGCCTCGCGCTCTCCGGTGACCGCTGTCGCTTCGAACAACATAGCCCTTACTCTGGACTACAAATCCATGCCCGTTCTAAAATATAGGACGCCTTGGAAGGCGGATGGCGATTGCGCGAAGCATTAGGGTGAACCATGATAAACCTTGTTGTTCCTGCGTTCATGTTCCTGGGCCTGGTTTCTCCCGGCGGGCTACTTGCGGTTTCACTGGATTCCAACCAGATCGAAGGGCGATGGAGTCTCGTTGTCCTTGGGCCACAGGGTCCGTTCCCATCGTGGCTCGAGGTGACACGAAGTGATCAGCGTCTGAGCGGCCGACTCGTTGGAAGGGTTGGGAGCGTACGCGCGCTCGAAAAAATTGAGTTCCAGGGAGGCACGCTCAGGTTCTCTCTTCCTCCACAGTACGAAAGGATGAAGCATCCGCTTCGATTCGAGGGCACCTTCACGAAGACGGGTTCTCTGTCGGGCACGGCCGAGCTCGAGGACGGAGTGCTTCCGTGGGTTGGGATGCGCTCACCTGAATTGGCTGCCCCCAGCGCGCCGCGGTGGGGCGCTCCGGTTCATCTTTTCAACGGCGAAGATCTGACTGGGTGGTTTCCTCGCGATCCTGGGGCGCCGAGCGGCTGGCAGGTGACAGACGGTATTCTCGAGAATCGATCCCCGTCCGGTGATATCGTTTCCGAGCAGAGGTTTCAGAGCTTCAAGCTTCACGTCGAATTCAACATAGCGCCCGGAAGCAACAGCGGTATCTATTTGAATGGCCGATATGAGGTCCAGATCCAGGACGATTTCGGGAAACCGCCGGACTCATTGCTAGTTGGAGGGGTCTATGGGTTTCTGCGGCCGAGGGAAAACGCCGGCAAAACCGCGAATCGGTGGCAGAGCTATGACATCACGCTGCTCGGAAGATTTGTCACCGTCGTGCTCAACGGCAAAAAGATCATCGATCATCAAGAGATTCCGGGGATCACGGGCGGCGCACTGGATAGTAAAGAGGGGGAACCAGGCCCCATTATGCTTCAGGGCGATCACGGAAACGTCAGCTTCCGCAACATAGTTGTGACACCGGTGAAGTAAGCTTTCAGTATTCAGCTATCAGCTTGTGGGGAGTTACGAGCTCTTCTGTGGCTATCGGTCTTGCTGCGCCAGTGATCTTTAGCAGATGACTGCCCGCTGTTCTGCTTCTGGCGGTGCAACTCGGTTGCTAAAAGCTCTCTCAAGAAACTAATCATGTTAGTGCTGTAGATGGAACCAGTTGCATGTTGAGCTGTTTGGCCTTTTTCTTAAGGTATCGGAGTTGTTGTTCCTGGTACTTGGACTCATAGTATTGCGCTCCTTTGTCTGCGTATTGCTGGCCGTATTTGAGCATGCGATAGATAATTCGTGCGAGTTTATGAGCGATGGCGGTAATGGCCTTGGCGGGACCCAAGCGGGCGCGGAGACGTCGGTAGTTGGTCCCTAGGGCACTTTTACTGTGCCGGAGTGTTGAGGCAGCCATCCGGAGGGCATGGGCGGTGCGGTTTTTGACTTGCTTGGTCCCTCGTCTAATTACCTTGCCGCCACTGATGGCATTGCAGGGTGCCAGTGCCAACCAGGCGGCGAAGTGCTTCTCAGTTTTCCAGGGGCTTATATCGACTCCGACTTCGGCGATGACGGTAGAAGCGGTCATGACATCGATGCCGTCCACGGAAGTAAGATCGACACCGGTAATGCGATACAGTTCGGAGCGTAGGTCAAACTGGGGAGCGTTTCCGCGAGGTTTCGATCCCTTGCGTCCCGGCAATGGATGAGTTTGGGTATCAGCCTTGTTGTTGAAGGTTTGGATATGGGCATGGATGGCTCTGTCACAGTCAGCGATTTTACTCTGGTAGGTCTCGTACATTTGCAGAGACTGACCGAGGACAAAGAGCAATTCTTGGCGCCAGTCGCCGTGGAGACTTTTGGCAATAAGATCTCGGCCCGATCGGATTCGGGGGTGTTTGAGTTGAGCGAGTTTGTCAGGGTCTCGTTCGCCGTCGAGGATAGCACGAATGATTGCGAGTCCCGTGACACCACTGATGTCGCTGATGACGTTGGCGAGTTGGATATTCATTTCTGTCAGAGCTTTTTGCATGTGTTGAATACAGGTACTGGCTGATTTGACGAGATTATCTCGCTGACGCCAGTAGGTTCGAAGCACACAGATCTCGTTTGGAGGACGATAGGAATTCTTGAGCAGTCCGAAAGTCTCGAGCTTTTGCAGCCATTGACAATCCTTCACGTCGCTCTTACGTCCGGGGACCTTCTGGACATCGTGAGCGTTGACCAACTTGACGGTGAAGCCGCGAGCGTCCAGGACTTGATATAAAGGAATCCAATAACTGCCGGTGGACTCCATGACGACTGTGTCGATATCGCAGGATTTCAGCCACTTGGCCAACCGATGCAGATCAGCCGTAAAGCACTCGAATCGACGGACCGGTTCAGAATCACGGTCTTGTGGCACGGCAACATAGTGTTGGGCATTTCCAACGTCGATGCCTGCAACATTGAGATTGAGTGGAGGGAAGGTAAAAGGATTTCGTTTCGATTTGGATCGTGATTTTCGATGTCTTGGCATAGAATTTAATCTCCTTAACGGTTGGGGGCTCGGCCCGGTTGCGGAAGGGTTTAAAAACCTCTCAAACGGGGTCGAGCTTCCGTCCATCAAGGAACGAGAATCACGCCACCAAACAAGTGACCGCCAAAGAACCGGAACCACGCTGAAAGACGGGCATAGAAGCACCAATGCTCTGTCGGTTTTAACTGCCGAGCCTCATCCCAGCATGATGGCACGCAATGAACTTCTGGCGGCCAGTTTCTTTTGCAAGTAACTAGACCCAAAATAAGCGAGGTATGAGCTCGCTCGGAAAATCGTTTGCCTTTTCCGAATATCTCGTGGATTTCAGCTCCTTGTGCGTAACAGGGAAAGCAAAGAGAAACACAAGAGACAAACCTTCCATTGGTTGTCTGGATCACTTGATCTTGTTTGTCTCTGTTATGCCCTTCCTTTCGCCCGCCACTCTTGCTCCGCCGGGGGTACGGGCTCACCCGCCGGCGAGGCGCCTTCAAGTAAACCTGAGTTGCCTGATATAGTCGAACGTCGCCAAAAAGGTTTCGAGATGCTTGCTATAGGCCAATATCCTGTAAACGAGGCGACGACCGGTTCTTACAATCTGACAGGGTATTTGCACAAAGTTCACCAGGAAGCGTTTGAACTCCATCCTCAAGATATCACGACGTACTGTCGGCGCCTGCGTCACCAGGCCATACCAGGCCTTCAGATTCCACGCCAGCGATGCGATGACCATGTAGGCCCAGTTCGATACCAGACTGTCCGAAGGCATCCTCAAGGCGTTCACTCCACTCTTGAGCTGACCGATGACGTTTTCCTGGTTGCAGCGATCGTTGGCAAAAAGGACCACTTCTCCCATCGTCATCTCCCGATCGTTGGTGATGTAGAAGAAGTACCGGACCTCATCAAACAGCCGGTGCTCCCCCTTTTCGATCGTGAGGTTCTTCCGAACCACAACCATGCGATAGGTTTTCTTACAGTGTCCGGGACGATAGTCAAACTCGGCGACCTGCTCGCTCTGCAGGCGGATGTTCTTGAATTCTCTCTCCTTGATTACTTGTTCTTTGACGTTTTCCGGACGGCGCCGTTCTTCGCTCTTGACCTCATAACGAGGAGGCCGCTCGAGCGGTTTCCATTGTCTCTCCGGCAGGGCATCGGCCATCCCGACCAGGTTCGGCTTGGCGTCATAACCAAAGACAAAACCAACCCGCTCGTCCCAGCGATCGAAGTTTCTCGTCAGCGAGAAATCCGTGTCGCCCCGAAGCCAGACCTTCGTAAACACCGACGACACCAGATCGATTGCCCGGTCCATCCACTCGGCCGCTCCGTCGGAAGAGGGACGGTTGCCCGGCCGATTCATCAGATAGAGGACCTCATTCGTATTGGCCAAGGTCACGATCAACGGTGCGTAACCCCAGATCCCGTTGTAGGCAATGTCCATTCCTTCCTTGCATTCCCCCAAGGTTCCGGCGACGGTCCCGTCCACGTCGATGATGGCCTCCTTCCGGAAGGAAGCATCCTGCAACTTCCACACCTTGGTTCGGGTTTCATTGATGGTTTCCTGAAGTCCGAAGATCCAATCCTCATCGAAACGACGGAGGAAATCTCCAGCCGTCGTGGGATCCGGAATCCTCTCGGCTCCCAGTCCGTTCATGTAGGTCTCATCCTGGCGCAACCGCTCGATATCTTCGAGACAGGTTCCACCCGACAAGACGTTGTATGCGATGTTCAGTACATGATCGGATTCCCAGTAAGGAAAGTGGTACTTGAGCAAAACGATGTTTCTGTTGATATCTTTGTCCAATCCAAGCTTACACACGAGCTTGTGAATGGCTCCGATACCACCAGATCCGATGGCGCGCGTTCTCTCGGCGATCTCGTAGTAGGTGTTGGAGTCCTTGAACATAGGATCGGACCGGTCCTCAAACTGATTTCTTTCCAACCGGCGTGTAAGATTTTGCTTGTCTCGGAGGAGGATTCTGTGGTTTCTTTTATTCACCTGGAATGTGCTCCTTTCGGGATGTCTTGTAAATATATCAAACGCATTTTATCCCGTAACGGCGCACGTTCCAGGGCTTTTCTTCCTCCTCATGCAAAAAATCACGCTGGACTAAGGGCTAGTGGGTCGCTGAAAGCTGATCGCTGACTGCTGAAAAGCTAATTTCTAGTGAGTCTCACTATGGAACAGTTTGACGTGCCCTTTATTGGCGTGACGGATTGTTTGGCCAGTCTGGGCAAGTGGCACAAGGAAAAGACTGCGATTGTTTGCGGCGAACGCCGGTTGAGCTACGGGGAGTTCAATGCCAGCGTCAATCGTCTGGCCAATGCCCTCATTGGAATGGGCCTGCAGAAGGGGGATAAGGTTGCCTTCTTGATGGGCAACAGCGTGGAGTCCATCCAGACCATGTACGGCATTCTGAAGGCGGGTTGTGTGATCGTGCCGCTTTCCACGATGGTTCCGGGAGAGGTGCTGGCCATGATGATCGCGGACGCCGGCGCGCAGGTCCTGATCGTCGAAGCACCGTTTCATCGGACGAGCGTGGAAATCCGAGCAGAGCTTTCGAGTGTACGGACTGACGGCTTCTATGCGTTGGGGTTCGAGGTCGATGGCTGGAGACCGTACCAAGAGTGGATCGGGGACGCTTCCCCTCGGGAACCTGGTATAAGCTTCTCTCCGAACGATATCTTCAATATCGTTTACACGTCAGGAACGACCGGTGTGCCCAAAGGCATCGTTCAGACTCACAACGCGCGATACCATTTTGCCGCCGGGCTGGCCAACGGCTATCGGATCCATCCGTTCTCGGTCGGTATCATCAGCACGCCGGTCTATTCCAACGGAACGTGGACGGTTCTCATGCCAACGCTGCTTGTGGGAGCCACGCTGGTCGTTTTGAGCCAATTCAGTCCAAGGTCCCTGCTGGAGCTGATTCAGAAGGAAAAGTGCACCCATAGCATCATGGTGCCAAGCCAATACATCGTAACATTGGCCGATCCTGATTTCGACCGATTCGAATTGAGCTCCCTGGAGTTGCTTGTTTCCGGCTCAGCTCCGCTACGCGCCAACACCAAGAGGGAGATGATTCAGCGTTTCCAGTGCAAGATTGCCGAGACCTATGGGCTCTCGGAAGGTACGGGGACTATTCTGAACCCGGAGGAAATGGAAGGAAAGATCGGTTCGGTCGGTAAGCCCTCCTTCGGGTACGACATACGGATCATCGACGAAGAAGAAAAGGAGTTGCCGCGAGGTGAAATTGGAGAAATTGTCGGTTACGGGCCGTTTTTGATGCTGGAGTACCACAATCGACCCGAGGCAACAGCCGCGGCAATCTGGCGGGACGAGTCGGGACGAAGCTATTTGAAGAGCGGCGACATGGGGAGGCTGGATGAGGACGGATATCTTTACATCCTGGACCGCAAGAAGGACATGATCATTTCCGGAGGCCTCAACATCTTCGCCAGTGATCTCGAAGGCGTGGTGGGCAGACACGAGGACGTGCTCGATGTCGCGGTGGTTGCCATCCCGCACGAGAAGTGGGGTGAGACCCCGATCGCACTCATCATTCCCAAGGAGAAGTCGGCCAAGAAAAGGACCTCTGCCGAGCAGATCAAGGAATGGGCTAATGGCCAGTTGGCCAAGTATCAGAGGCTCTCACGGGTGGAGTTCCGTGAGGATTTTCCCCGGAATCCCGCCGGGAAAATCCTCAAGCGGCAGCTCCGGCAACCCTACTGGGAGAACGAAGACAAGAGTCCTCTTCCGTAGGCGTCTCTCGCCAAGAGACGCCTGACAGATCGCGTGATGCCGCACACGATGTAGTTGGCCTACCCTCCCGGGGAGTGACGCTTACATAGATCCATATTAATAGTGAAAGCAGAGGAGAACATATGGGAGACAAATTCGATCTAAAGGGGAAAGTGGCTATCGTTACCGGAGGAGGAAAGGGAATCGGGCGGAGCATTGCGGTGGCGCTGGCCGGTACTGGAGCCCGAGTCGTGGTAGCGTCACGAACGGCGGCGGAATTGGAAGCTGTCGCAGAGGATATTCGCAGTCGCGGTGGGGAATCCTTGACCCACGTGACCGATGTGAGTGTCGGGGAGCAGGTCGATTCTCTGGTTGCGGCAACCGTGAAGGAATTTGGCCGTGTCGATATTGTCGTCAACAATGCGGCTCGCAGCTTCATGCGGAGCCTCCTGGAGATGCGCGAGGACGGTTTCGACAAGATCTTCGATACGAACGTAAAAGGGACCTTTCTGCTCAGCCGGGCCGCGGCCAAGGTCATGATCGATCAAGGAGGAGGGCGCATCGTGAACATCACGACGGTCGGGGCGGAGCGAGGGGGATCGCTGATCGGTCCTTACCATGCCAGTAAGGCTGCGGTCAAAATGCTTACCATGTGCATGGCAAGCGAGTGGGCCAAACACAACATTCTTGTCAATGCAGTGGGACCAGGTTTGACCCGGACGGAATTCAGCCGGCCCATCTGGTCAAATCCTGCAGTGGCGAAGCAGGTGGAGCATCGCGTTCCGCAAGGCCGGATTGCCGAACCGGAAGATGTGGTCGGCGCTGTTTTGTTCCTCTGCTCCGATGCCGCGGGATTCATTACCGGGCAGAGCCTATACGTCGATGGCGGAGCGATGGCGAGTTCCTAGATCCGTCGCATTGAGGCGCCCTAGAACTTCTTTGCGAGATTGCGCTGAGCGGTTCGGATGTATGCCTTTACTTGCTTGTGACTGTAACCGGTGATGCTGGCTACTTCGTCGTAGCTGTATCCGATGATCCGGAAGAGCACGTAGGAGATTCGGTACGGCTTTTGTAACGCGTTAAGGGAATCGAGCACTTCATTCAGTAGGATCGATTCCGTTGCCACGGGGGATTGCGGCCTCAGGCGGTGCCGGAGCTCAGGGGTGTTGACCCGTCTGGTGCGTCTTCTTCGAAGTGCGTCCAGGCAACGATTCTTGCAGATCTGCTCGAGCCAGTACCGGACGCTGGCGTTTTCTTCTTCCACCTTGAAATTCTTGATTTGCCGGAGTGCCTTCAAGAAGGTGTCTTGAACCACATCCTGCGATAGAGCGATGTCTTTGACTATCTTGTAGGATCTATGAAGCAGAGATTCCCAGTGCCGGTCAAATAGTTCCTGGAAATAGCGATTCTCCTGGGTTTCTTTGAAGCGTTCCACCAGTTCGGTATCACTGAGCTTTTCCGGTTCTTCGGGCTTTTTGCGCACACGCATTGCTAATGCATTGATTCATAAAAAATTAGATTTGTTCTTGGTCTTATCGGTCCCAAAAGTTCCTCCGGTGAACAAAAAAATGAGTAGTTTCTTCAATCCTGTGACGAAAAGCGCTCCCTGAAACGTTTCCTCTATTAGTGAGAATCCCCTCTGTTCACGTCTAGGGCGGTCCTGCGCTCAGCTAGACTATTTCAACGAATCGCTCGGAACGTTCTTTCACTCTCGATTCCCTGATAAGTAGCGTATTTGCAGCAGATGCTGCCGTCATGGACGCCGAAGACGCGAAGGGTGTGCGGCGCACCAATCTTCGGGGATCCCTCGCTTCGACGAGCTTTTTTTTCGGTCACGAGGGGCCCTGTAAGAACAAATATCTCTGCGATGGTGGAAGGCTCACAATGGCCAGTAACCAACAAGAACGATCTGTGTACCTGAGAGCCATTCGGCACTATCTCGCTGCCATTCTGGTTTCGGCGATACTGTTGCTCTCGTTTAGCCTTGCGTCGTTGAGATTCCAGAAGCAGTCGGTCAATGAAGTGACACCGGCAAATCTACATTTTCGAGGCGAACGGCTTGCTTTTGAGATCGAGGCCGAGATTTTGCGCCTGGCCGGGAATTGCCTTCGAGACCTCGAGCGCCTGACGGCCAATACGTCCCTCGATTCCGAGCGAAATCCGTATACCACGGCGGACCTGATGCAAGAATTGGAACTGCTTCGTGATTCGCATCGGATCGCCCGGCGCTTTTTCGTTCTCGAGAACGGCGAAGTCCTTTTTCCGCCGGTTCGCCGTTTTGCGCCCAATCCTTCACGCTTGGCTGCAACGAACAAGGAGGATCTGTCCCATCGACGCTTTGAGCGTCTCTTTGCGGAAGCCGAGAATCACGAAGTTCGTGAGGACGGACTCGAGCAAGCCCTTTCCGGTTACCGCAAGTGTTACGAACTGGATGTGCCGGAGAGTCTGAAGGCGCTCGCGCTGGATCAGATGGCTGAGTGCTTGGTCAAGCTAGGCCGGCCCATGGAGGCCGCACGGACATATCATCGACTCGGGAACTACTACGCCGACCACTATGACAAGCACTGGGTGCCCTACAAAATAGTTTCCGGCTTGGCGCTGGATGCTATCCAGGGTGGAGAGCGCTCTCCCTTGCCGCAGCGACTCGTCGATCTGCATCAAGAATTGACGCGCGGACGATGGGCTCTGGATGCGGAACAGTATGAAGCCGTGACGAGTCACATCGAAAAGAGGCTCGGGAAGGAGGCTTCGGTGTTGGAGGGCGGCCACCTGCTGGACACACTGAGCTTTGGTCGGGCCGTCCAGGGCGCATCCGCGTTGGAAGAGATTGCGGATCCAGTGCGGGTCTACTCAAACACAATCCTCGAAGACGACGCGCATTACGAAGTCTTCTGTAGGGCGGTGAGCGATGGGCACCAGACCAATAAAAAGGTGATTGGTTTCTCTCTGGATATCGACTGGTTGACTCGATACTTCGTGCCAGAGAAGCAGAAAAGTATTGTGCCTGATGGCACCAGCGTACCGTTTGCCCTGGCGCTGAAGAGTACACTGGACGGAGACAGCGATGAGCTCCTTCATTCCGACCTTCGTATCCCGTTTCCTTCGATCCTATCCTTGTGGGAGCTGAAGCTTTCGGAAGGCGCAGCCGCAGCCTGGAAAGCCGGCATCTTCCGGGAGATGTTTTTTGTCGGCGGCGCTGTCTTGATGACACTATGTATTCTTACACTGGCGAGCATTCTCGCGATCCGAATAACGAAAGAAATGCACTTGTTGCGGGTGCAGTCAGATTTTCTGGGCCGGATCTCTCACGAGCTCAGGACGCCGCTGGCCATAATAAAACTGTATGCAGAGTCGTTGTCCGGAGGGCTATCGGTCCCGGAACGGCAGAAATGTCAGCAGTTGATCATATCTGAGACGGAACGACTCAGCCGTCTCGTCCATGCACTGATTGACCTGGCGAGAATTCAGCGCGGGATGGATGAATTCAGAATACGAGGCGAGGATCTCGGCAAGGTCATACGAAGTGTTCTCGAGACGTACGGCAAGATGCTAACAGAACAGGGATTCCGCATTACGTCTGCCATCGAGGAGTCTGTGCCTGCCGTCAGATGTGATCGGGAAAAGGTCTCCCAGGCGATATTGAACCTTCTAGACAACGCAAGAAAGTATTCGTCTGGTACAGGGTCCATTCATGTGAGCTTGTCCAGTAGGCCGGACCAGCTGGTCGTGGGGGTTGAGGATAATGGTGCCGGTATACCATTCAACGAGCAGGGAAAGATATTCGACAAGTTCTATCGGGGCCGCAACTCGACAACGAAGAGGGGGCTTGGCATCGGACTCTACTTGGTACGCGAGATCATGAATGGCAACGGAGGATCGGTGGAAGTGGATAGTATCGTAGGTCATGGTAGTACTTTTCGACTCGTTTTTCCCGTGAGCAACTCTCTTTACGCGCGGGATGATGTGACGCAAAGAAGAGCCAGCTAGTCCTGGAACGGAGTGCCACAGTGTACAAAGTATTGATCGTCGATGACGAGCGCGAGCTGGTCGAAGGCATAGAAATGAACCTCAGAGACGAGGGATACGTTATTCTAAAAGCGTTTGACGGCGAAACCGCAGTGCGAGTCGCCGTCGAAGAGTCTCCTCACGTTATTGTTCTCGACCTCATGTTACCCGGCATCGGCGGCCTGGATGTCATTCGTGAGCTTAAGCGACTGAGAGTTCCGTCTCGGATTATCGTTTTGTCGGCCCTCAAGGACGTGATGGATCGTATCATCGGGATAGAGGTGGGGGCAGACGATTATCTGCCAAAGCCGTTCAGTATGCGCGAGCTGAAGGCTCGTGTTAGAGCGCGATTGAGGTACCGTAATCAGGAGTCTTCAGAAACCGTCGCACAATATGAATTTGACAATTTCCGAATCGACTTTGGCAGGTACACGGCCCGGAAGGATGGACGGACGATAGACTTGACTCCCAAAGAGTTCGACGTCCTGCGCTTTTTGGTTCAAAACCGTGGCCAGGTCGTTTCGAGAGATATGTTGCTGGATAAAGTCTGGGGCTATGATGCCTATCCCACGACTCGCACGGTAGACAATCATATTCTCAAGTTGAGGAAGAAGCTCGAGCCAAACCCCTCTAAGCCCCGGTACCTGCTCTCGATTTATGGCGGCGGTTACACGTTCGTGGGGTGAAGACACCTCTGCGGCGTAATCGAGTGAACTGAAACCGATACGATTGTTGAGATTGTTTGTGAGAAGCGAACATGAGTCGTCCATTCCCGTGGATACACGTCTGCGCGGTCAGCGAGAAACATGAGTGTGGTATTCCGAAGCGCGATTAGATTCGACAGACCGGGTTGCTGGTTTCCACGGTTGGAGCTTGTGCATCTTTGGATGGGATTGCCGATCTTCCTGCTCGTGTGGAAGGGCTTTCTGGCTCCGCTGCCCTTGTACGACTTCTGGTGGCACCTCAAGATAGGTGAAGTCATCGCGACCACGGGATCGATCCCGCGGGAGGAGGTGTTTTCGTTTACCGCGGCGGGCCGCGAGTTCATTGTTCAAAATTGGCTCGCCGAGGTGATCTATTATGCGCTGTTTCGCGTCGGGGGGCTGGCGATGGTCGTATTCTTCAATACGGCGCTTCTCTCTGGTGCCCTGATTCCTATCTATCACCTCTGTCTGAAATCCACCAGTCGTGTGCGTCTTGCCGTCGTGGTCTCTCTTGTAGCGGCAATTGGGATGTTTCCCCATACCCGGCCACAAGTGTTCTCCTTTGTGTGTTTTGCGATTTATCATTGGGTGATCACGCTATATCGCACGAAGGATGGGAACCATCTATGGGTTCTCCCGATGGTAATGTTGCTTTGGGTGAATTTGCACGGCGGATTCGTTCTTGGTTTAGGCTTGCTTGCGCTGGTGTTGGTGTGTGAATGGTCAAGGTCTGTTGCGATCCGGGGAGCCGACACACTATCGCGAGGTGAGCTGGGAAGGTTCACCGTGACCCTTGCATTGTGCGGTGTCGCGACGCTTTTCAATCCGGAGATGCACAAGGTGTATGGCTATGTGCAAAGCGTCGTGACAGATCCGTCCTCGAGGATGTTCGTCATGGAGTGGCAGCCACCGCGGATTCTGTCGGTACAGGGCTGGCTTTTATTTTACGCCGCCTTCTTCATCACGATTGGAGCATTGATCTATAGCCGCGTGAAAACGAGTCTGACCGAACTGATGCTGGTTGTAATGTTTGCGGTGTTTGCAATGAGTGCTTTGCGCAATAGTATCTGGTTTGCCCTGATCGTACCGCCGATATTGGCGCGGCACCTCGCGGGGTGGAGCGTATCTCTGGGGAAGTTCGGCAACTGGCGGACGGTTCGTGTCGCGCGAGATTGGCTGTCCGGGCTGCGCGTGTGCAGGAGTCACCATCGCATCAACGCCGGTATTGCGGTAATCGTGGCGGTCCTGGTCGTTTTGCAGTCACCGTGGGTCCGACCACGTCTGTATGGCACGAGCCTCGTCAGTGCACAGACGCCCATAGGTGCGATGGACTACATCGAAGAAAGAGAGTTGCGTGGGAACATTCTGCATCCACAAGTGTACGGTGATTACTTGATGTGGCGTCTCTGGCCCAAGCAAAGGTCGTTCTTCGACGGGCGCGTACATATTTTCGGGGAGGAGTTCGTCAGGTCCTACCAGCGAATATTTGCTGAGACACATTGGGAGGAACTACTGGCGAGCTATGACATACGGTACCTATTGCTGAGTAAAGACGAAGTGGAGGCGGGGAGTGTGAGAATGATCGCGGCCGCCCGAGGGTCGGGACGTTGGAAGACCCTTTACGAGGATTCATTGTCGGTATTGTTCGGGGAGTGGGAGGTGAGAGCCCATGGAATTGGCGCGTCCTTGGATTGAGGAAGCTCGGCGACGCCTGCTCAGTGCGCGAACCTCGGATGGAACGTGGGGATACCAGCGCACGACCCAGGCCGCAGTCGAGGCGACGGCAGTGTGCGGACTCTCGTTGCTCGCGAGTAGCGGGGCCGAGAGTGCTGGAATAGAGGTTGAGGTTGGCGCAGCCGCGGATTGGCTGGCAAGCGTGCAAAATGACAACGGCTCGCTCGGTGTCAGTGGCATGGTGCGGAGACCGGAGTGGCCGACACCGTACGCATTGCTGCTGTGGAGCGCGCTCGGTGGGTATCAAGAGCAAAGAATGATAGCGGTTCGATGGTTATTGAGGCGCAAGGGAATAGCATTGGCTCAAGGGAGTAACGGCGCTGTGGGAGATGATACGAGTATCGTCGGCTGGCCGTGGATTGAGGGAACCTATTCGTGGCTCGAGCCCACGGCGATCTCGACTCTTGCGCTGCGGCGAGAGGGATACAAGTCGGGAATGCGGGTCCGCGAGGGCGTTCGTCTGGTAAGCGACCGTGCGATTGCCACAGGGGGGTGGAACTATGGCTGCGGATCGGTATTCGGCCAAGCACTTCGCCCGCAGACTGGAATGACGGGTTTGGCGTTAATGTCATTGGCAGGGTTCCCCGTTCATGAAGGAACCGTTGAGGACGCGTGTCGGTATCTGGGAGAGAATCTGCGCGCGCGGGCTTCGGAACGAGCACTGTGCTGGGGATTGCTTGGATTGCGAGCCTGGGGCAGGGAGCCGTCCCAGTCGAAGGAATGGCTCGAGACACGGTTCAGATCGTCGCAACGGCGGGAAACGCCTGTAACCCTCAGTCATCTGCTCCTGGGGGCTGGCACAAGGTCTTTGGCCCTAATGGGAATCGATGCGAAAAAAGGGAAGGCATGATCACCGAGGGTATCAAACGACGAGGTCGCCCTTTCGAGCGACGGAGGTTTTTGCTGGGGGCCAGTGGTGTGGTAACCGCCGGGCTGACCGGAAAGCTCTTTTTCGAGCATGAGGAGAATTTTCGGCGTGAGTCCGTATTCATTGCGAGGGCCCCGTCATACAGCGCGGACCTGGGAAAGGTGGTCGAGGCCGGACTGAAGGAGATCGGGATAGGCCCTGCGTGGGTTCGTGACAAGGCGGTAATGTTGAAGCCCAACCTGGTCGAACCGAGCCGTGAAGCGCCGCACATCAACACTCATCCGGGACTGGTCCTCGCGGTCGCCGAGACGTTCCTCAAGTGGAAGGCGAGAGAGGTTGTAGTCGCCGAGGGTCCGGGGCACTCGCGAGACACGGCCATGGTCATAGAGGAGTCGGGTCTGGTTGACGTCCTAGACGAGATAAAGGTTCCATTTGTGGATCTGAACCACGGAGATGTCTATCGGGTACGCAATGAACTGGGCAGAACAAAACTCGAGTTCCTCTACTTGCCCGTGGAGCTCGGGCGCGTCGATAGAGTTGTGTCGATGCCCAAGATGAAGACGCATCATTGGGCAGGTGTGACGTTGTCGATGAAGAATCTATTCGGTGTCCTACCGGGAATCTGCTACGGGTGGCCCAAAAACGTTCTGCATGTACAAGGTATCACGCAATCCGTCCTCGACATCAATGCTACGGTACGACCCGATCTTGCAATCGTTGACGGCATCGTCGGGATGGAAGGCGATGGGCCCATCATGGGTGATCCCAAGCACCTGGGAGTTGTCGTTCTTGGACGGAATCTTCCCGCTGTGGATGCGACTGCGGCGAGGCTGATGGGATTCGATCCCTGGCAGATCGACTATCTCAGATCAGCATCCGGGTTGCTTGGACCCATTGGAGAGTACCATATCGAGCAACGGGGAGAGACGGTGGAGAGCTGTTCCAAGAAGTTCCGTCTGCTGGACCATCCCCATCTGCAACAATTCCGGCCCGCCGACTAGGTTCGGCGACAGGAGGCCATCGACGGTTTTGGAATCGGTCTGCTTATGCGTTTCCTACTTCCGGGCAGTTGCGCGTCGAGTTCACTCCACAGCAAGTATACGATTCATGTTGTCGTCTTGGGCGTCCTGCTGGTGGGGCTGTTGCCACTCTACTATGCGAAGACGATGCCTGATCATTTTGGCTTTAGCCACGACGACAGCCTTTACGTAACGGGGGCCAAGGCGTTGGCCACCGGCAAGGGTTATCGAATCATCAGCCTGCCGGGCGCTCCGGCACAAACGAAGTATCCGCCACTGTATTCATTTCTCTTGTCCCTCATTTGGAGAGTCTATCCGGAGTTTCCGGACAACATACTTTTCATGATGGTACTGTCGAGTCTGGTGACGGTGTGTTTCTTGGCTGTGGCCTGGTTCTATCTCGTGCACCGGCAGTACGCATCATTGTGGCAAGCGTTGGTGGTCATTGTGCTCGTGGGGCTCAACTGGCGCACCATGATGGTCGCAACAGGCATTTACTCGGAAATGACATTCGCGTCTCTGAGCGTGGTGGCATTGATGCTCGCGGATCGCCAGAAGGAGGAAACGAGTTGGGCATCAAACCTGCTTCTCGGATTGATCCTTGGTCTGGCTGTGCTGACGCGAAGCGCCGGCGTGGCATTGATCATCGCCGTGGGGATCTTTTCCTTTATGAAAGGTCAACGAAGGCGTGCGCTTGCCGTGTCCGTGGGAGCAGCAACTCTCATGGCATGGATGACGTGGTGCTATTTCAACAGGACCGGCATCGAGTTGGTGAATTCACACTATTATACCAATTACCTGGGTCACCTGCTCGAAGTGATGCGAGATTTACAATCGGTTGAAGGTGCGGCGCTGCCGTCGGTGTTCCTGCAGATCGCCCTTAGGAACGCGATGATGCTGGTGTTCGTATCCATTCCGGTCGTAGTCCTGGGCGTTACCTACGATTGGATCATATACGCAGGCTTTGCCTTTGTTTTTGTCGCGGTGGGATTTGTTCGGGAACTTCAGCAAGGGACAAGACTCTTGCATCTGTATGTCGGTAGCTATCTGTTCGTTCATGTGTTCTGGCTTCCATTCGTATCCTATGACAGATTCTTGCTTCCGCTTCTTCCATTTCTGACCTTGTTTCTGGTCAAGGAGTTGACGGGTGTGGTGATCCGGCTTCGAGATTCCATGCAAGGCAGCAGGATGTGGACCAGCAGGTTGGCTGCGGCGCTGATGGGTACTGCTGTTGTGACCCTTATGGGAATCGCCACGTATGGGTACGCCCAGAATGGGTACTATCAAGCACGAGACGTCACGTGGAGGAAGTCGGACAGACCGGCCGAGGAAGATGGTCAGGCAATGAAATGGATCGTGGATCACACAGGCGAAGCCGATGTCGTGGCGTGTTACAGGGACCCGACGTACTTTCTCTATACAGGGCGCACGGCAACGCGATATTTCGCAATGAAGGCCGGCGTGACATGGGAAAGACACCAGGACGAAGTATTTTCCATTCTGGCCCAAAACGAGGTGGATTACCTGGTTTGGACGCGTTCCGATTTTGGTAGTGAGTTCCAGCCGAGTCTGCAGAACCAGAGTTTTCGGACGCTCATGGAACAGCATTCAGATGTGTTTGTCCCAGTATTTCGTGCAACGGACGGAGACAGCACGGTTTACCGGATTGAAGCACAACGCTGAGCTGTAACGGATATCTCTCCCTTTTTTGTCATGCCCGCGACTTTACGCTCCTACCGTCGAGAAACAATTGCGGTGAATTGTTGACAATCCTTTACACGCTGGTGTCATTTTCAGTTATCGAATGATGTAGCCTCGGGAGTGTCAGAGATGTCGCCGAGGCGGAGAGACCGAGCTCGCCTGTGATACCAACGACCTCTAAAACGGGAGATCAACAATGAAGATGCTATTCGATCAATTCAAGGCGTATGTCCAGGTTGTCTGGAGCCAAGCGTGCGAGGCCGAGGAAGGGCAAACCATCGTCGAATACGCACTGCTTGTCGTGCTGGTGGCGCTGGCAATAGCGGTGGCAAGTCCGAATGTAACGAATGCTGTGCTGAGCGTGTTTAGTGCGGCATCGAGTGCCCTGGCGATTCCAGGCGGCAGCTAGTGCCGTAACGCGATTGGTCTGGGAGCCGGGACAAGAAAGTTTTGTGAATTTGTCTCTCCGGGTGCGTCGATTGATTAGCGTTTAGATCGGATCAGATGGTTAGGAAGTCACGAGGAGCGATATCACCGAGGGTCGACCAGGCGCGCTCGCGCGGACAGATTCTAATCGAATCCGCCGTCGCGCTGATGATCCTCTTTCTTGTCCTGCTTGCGATTGTAGAAGCTGGTCGGTTGCTTCAGGTTCATCAAGTCTTGGTAACTGCAGCACGTGAGGGAGCGCACCTGTCGGTCAAGCCGGCGTTCCACTCGAGTGTTTTGGCAACGGTTGCGGAAATTGAGGCCGAGGTCGACCGGTTTCTTAGGTCTGGCGCGATGGATCCCAATCTAGCGAACATCTCCATCAACCAGGCAAAGACTTACGGGACCGAGCCGACGGTATACAGCGAAGTCACAGTGACCTATCCGTATGAAGTCGTAACTCTGGCGCTGTTTACAGATCTGCAGGTGACACTTACCGGGACTTCGGCCATGAGAAATGAGACGAGTCCCTGAAGGTTCAAGCGAATGTTTGCTAGTGATTGTGTGCGAACCCGCTCGACGAAGGGTGAACGCGGAACGGCGCTTCTCGAGATGGCACTGGTGTTTCCTCTCTTGATGCTGCTGTTTCTGATTGCCATAGACCTAGGGTTGGTCCTGCGTGAACACCAGATCCTTCAGAACGCTGCAAGGGAGGGTGCTCGTTTTTCGGCACTACCGGCAAACTGGGTGTCACCACTCAACCCAGCCGCGAGCGTGGCGCGGATCCAGCAGTATGTATTGGACTACCTGCAGAGAGAAAATATTGTGATCAACCTGAGTGAGGTCAATCTCGATCAGGCATACCCAATAAATGTGACCGTTAACGGCGTGAGTATGATTTTGACGGCCTCAGAAGTAAGAGTCAGTTACACGCGTTCCTTCCTCGTGGTTGGGGCTCCATTTTTTCCGGCAAATCAACTGGTGCTTACAGGGAGAGCGGTATTCCAAAACTTCTATTGACCTTGTCGACGGATCTAGCCCTTAGTCCAGCGTGATTTTTTGCATGAGGAGGAAGAAAAGCCCTGGAACGTGCGCCGTTACGGGATAAAATGCGTTTGATATATTTACAAGACATCCCGAAAGGAGCACATTCCAGGTGAATAAAAGAAACCACAGAATCCTCCTCCGAGACAAGCAAAATCTTACACGCCGGTTGGAAAGAAATCAGTTTGAGGACCGGTCCGATCCTATGTTCAAGGACTCCAACACCTACTACGAGATCGCCGAGAGAACGCGCGCCATCGGATCTGGTGGTATCGGAGCCATTCACAAGCTCGTGTGTAAGCTTGGATTGGACAAAGATATCAACAGAAACATCGTTTTGCTCAAGTACCACTTTCCTTACTGGGAATCCGATCATGTACTGAACATCGCATACAACGTCTTGTCGGGTGGAACCTGTCTCGAAGATATCGAGCGGTTGCGCCAGGATGAGACCTACATGAACGGACTGGGAGCCGAGAGGATTCCGGATCCCACGACGGCTGGAGATTTCCTCCGTCGTTTCGATGAGGATTGGATCTTCGGACTTCAGGAAACCATCAATGAAACCCGAACCAAGGTGTGGAAGTTGCAGGATGCTTCCTTCCGGAAGGAGGCCATCATCGACGTGGACGGGACCGTCGCCGGAACCTTGGGGGAATGCAAGGAAGGAATGGACATTGCCTACAACGGGATCTGGGGTTACGCACCGTTGATCGTGACCTTGGCCAATACGAATGAGGTCCTCTATCTGATGAATCGGCCGGGCAACCGTCCCTCTTCCGACGGAGCGGCCGAGTGGATGGACCGGGCAATCGATCTGGTGTCGTCGGTGTTTACGAAGGTCTGGCTTCGGGGCGACACGGATTTCTCGCTGACGAGAAACTTCGATCGCTGGGACGAGCGGGTTGGTTTTGTCTTTGGTTATGACGCCAAGCCGAACCTGGTCGGGATGGCCGATGCCCTGCCGGAGAGACAATGGAAACCGCTCGAGCGGCCTCCTCATTATGAGGTCAAGAGCGAAGAACGGCGCCGTCCGGAAAACGTCAAAGAACAAGTAATCAAGGAGAGAGAATTCAAGAACATCCGCCTGCAGAGCGAGCAGGTCGCCGAGTTTGACTATCGTCCCGGACACTGTAAGAAAACCTATCGCATGGTTGTGGTTCGGAAGAACCTCACGATCGAAAAGGGGGAGCACCGGCTGTTTGATGAGGTCCGGTACTTCTTCTACATCACCAACGATCGGGAGATGACGATGGGAGAAGTGGTCCTTTTTGCCAACGATCGCTGCAACCAGGAAAACGTCATCGGTCAGCTCAAGAGTGGAGTGAACGCCTTGAGGATGCCTTCGGACAGTCTGGTATCGAACTGGGCCTACATGGTCATCGCATCGCTGGCGTGGAATCTGAAGGCCTGGTATGGCCTGGTGACGCAGGCGCCGACAGTACGTCGTGATATCTTGAGGATGGAGTTCAAACGCTTCCTGGTGAACTTTGTGCAAATACCCTGTCAGATTGTAAGAACCGGTCGTCGCCTCGTTTACAGGATATTGGCCTATAGCAAGCATCTCGAAACCTTTTTGGCGACGTTCGACTATATCAGGCAACTCAGGTTTACTTGAAGGCGCCTCGCCGGCGGGTGAGCCCGTACCCCCGGCGGAGCAAGAGTGGCGGGCGAAAGGAAGGGCATAACAGAGACAAACAAGATCAAGTGATCCAGACAACCAATGGAAGGTTTGTCTCTTGTGTTTCTCTTTGCTTTCCCTGTTACGCACAAGGAGCTGAAATCCACGAGATATTCGGAAAAGGCAAACGATTTTCCGAGCGAGCTCATACCTCGCTTATTTTGGGTCTAGTTACTTGCAAAAGAAACTGGCCGCCAGAAGTTCATTGCGTGCCATCATGCTGGGATGAGGCTCGGCAGTTAAAACCGACAGAGCATTGGTGCTTCTATGCCCGTCTTTCAGCGTGGTTCCGGTTCTTTGGCGGTCACTTGTTTGGTGGCGTGATTCTCGTTCCTTGATGGACGGAAGCTCGACCCCGTTTGAGAGGTTTTTAAACCCTTCCGCAACCGGGCCGAGCCCCCAACCGTTAAGGAGATTAAATTCTATGCCAAGACATCGAAAATCACGATCCAAATCGAAACGAAATCCTTTTACCTTCCCTCCACTCAATCTCAATGTTGCAGGCATCGACGTTGGAAATGCCCAACACTATGTTGCCGTGCCACAAGACCGTGATTCTGAACCGGTCCGTCGATTCGAGTGCTTTACGGCTGATCTGCATCGGTTGGCCAAGTGGCTGAAATCCTGCGATATCGACACAGTCGTCATGGAGTCCACCGGCAGTTATTGGATTCCTTTATATCAAGTCCTGGACGCTCGCGGCTTCACCGTCAAGTTGGTCAACGCTCACGATGTCCAGAAGGTCCCCGGACGTAAGAGCGACGTGAAGGATTGTCAATGGCTGCAAAAGCTCGAGACTTTCGGACTGCTCAAGAATTCCTATCGTCCTCCAAACGAGATCTGTGTGCTTCGAACCTACTGGCGTCAGCGAGATAATCTCGTCAAATCAGCCAGTACCTGTATTCAACACATGCAAAAAGCTCTGACAGAAATGAATATCCAACTCGCCAACGTCATCAGCGACATCAGTGGTGTCACGGGACTCGCAATCATTCGTGCTATCCTCGACGGCGAACGAGACCCTGACAAACTCGCTCAACTCAAACACCCCCGAATCCGATCGGGCCGAGATCTTATTGCCAAAAGTCTCCACGGCGACTGGCGCCAAGAATTGCTCTTTGTCCTCGGTCAGTCTCTGCAAATGTACGAGACCTACCAGAGTAAAATCGCTGACTGTGACAGAGCCATCCATGCCCATATCCAAACCTTCAACAACAAGGCTGATACCCAAACTCATCCATTGCCGGGACGCAAGGGATCGAAACCTCGCGGAAACGCTCCCCAGTTTGACCTACGCTCCGAACTGTATCGCATTACCGGTGTCGATCTTACTTCCGTGGACGGCATCGATGTCATGACCGCTTCTACCGTCATCGCCGAAGTCGGAGTCGATATAAGCCCCTGGAAAACTGAGAAGCACTTCGCCGCCTGGTTGGCACTGGCACCCTGCAATGCCATCAGTGGCGGCAAGGTAATTAGACGAGGGACCAAGCAAGTCAAAAACCGCACCGCCCATGCCCTCCGGATGGCTGCCTCAACACTCCGGCACAGTAAAAGTGCCCTAGGGACCAACTACCGACGTCTCCGCGCCCGCTTGGGTCCCGCCAAGGCCATTACCGCCATCGCTCATAAACTCGCACGAATTATCTATCGCATGCTCAAATACGGCCAGCAATACGCAGACAAAGGAGCGCAATACTATGAGTCCAAGTACCAGGAACAACAACTCCGATACCTTAAGAAAAAGGCCAAACAGCTCAACATGCAACTGGTTCCATCTACAGCACTAACATGATTAGTTTCTTGAGAGCAACCAACGCGTCGTGCCGGTCGTTGGATGGAGGAAGCCCCGCGCAGGGCTTACACTTTCAACCCAGATGCAGGAGGGCGGCTCCAGTACAAGTTCGTCTAGCCTTCATTGAAGGGCAGCTCCTTTGATTCGCATTCGGGTGGAGAGCTGCAGGCTGATAGCTCTCCAGTAACTGCTCGCGGATCTGCTGTTATATGTGTAACTTAGCAAATCGCCAAGAACCACGTTTTTCAGGCTGTGCAGTGCAGTTACTTTACCAAGTGACCGGCGCGACGCGCCGGTCAGACGCTGATAGCTGATAGCTTCAGTACGCATACTTTTTGGCCGCGGCTTCGTTCAAATCGCATCCCCACCCAGGACCGGCTGGTATCGACATGTAGCCGTGGTGAATCTCCGGACAAGCCGTCGTAACTTCGTCACGCCACGAAGCCGAATCGACATCACTTTCCATGATTCGTACGTTCGATACCGACGCGACCAAGTTCAGGCTTTGAAAGCTGCTCAGGTGGGAATTGTAGTTGTGAGGCGCCACATTGAGCTCATAGGTTTCAGCCAGGTCGGCTACTTTCTTGGCCTGCGCAAAGCCCTGCCAGCCCACATCCAGCTTGACGGTATCCATGGCACGCAAATCAAAGTAAGGTTGATACTGGCGCAGCCCGACCAGCTGTTCCCCGGAGCAAATCGGTGTCCGGGTCGAGCTTTTGAGTTGAGCCAGCGACTTGGGATCCTGATTGTCGATCTCCATCCACATCAAATCATACTCTTCGAGCTCGCGACCAAGCCGAATCGCGCCCTCCGTCTTGAAGTGATAGTTGACGTCCAGCGCGATATCGATTTCAGAGCCGACCGCCTCACGCAGCGCGGCAATCTGCGACACGGCACTCTGGACGATTTCAGTCGGCGCATTCTGATCGCTGCTACCCGCAAAACCCTGCACGAGCGAAGTCGGGTTTTCTCCCGGCAAGATGATGTTCGTCTTCATCGCAGTGTAGCCCTTCTCGACGGCCTCGACTCCACAGGCCGCCACGTCCTGCATCGTGTGCAGAGGCTTCCAGCCGAAGATCTCGGCCACGTGCGCACGATACGTCGCCAGGTGAGACCAGTAAACGCGCTGCTTTTCACGAAACGGGCCTCCGAATAACTGGTAGACCGGAACCCCCAGGCCCTTGCCCTTGATGTCCCAGAGAGCCAATTCGATACCCGCAATTGCCATTGCCACGGCACCTCCCGACATCGAGCGGGAGCGCCGATACATATCGAAATAGTACTTCTCAACCGGGCTCGGGTCCTGCCCGATGAGCGCTTCCCCCAGATCGCGGACGAGACCGGGAAGGCCCAGGGCGAGATAGCCTTCCCCAAATTCGCTGTAACCAGTAATTCCCTCATCCGTTCGAACCGCGCAAAAAAGCCAGGGGTGCCAACCAACGCCTTTGACCGCAAAAGTCTCGATGGCGGTGATTTTCATGAACTTCCTCCGAACGCTGGCGGCCTTTTCTCCACGAAGGCCCGCATCGCTTCTCTCGAGTCCGGATGCTTCACCAACTCCCTGGTCATATTCTGCTCGAACCGGTATCCATCTCGAAGACTCATCGTCTCGATCGTGTTCAGGGAGTGCTTTGCGAGACGTATCGCCACCGGACTCTTGGCGGCAATCTCTTCGGCGAGAGATTGCACCCGCTCCATCAGTTCGCCGGCAGGAACACACTCTTCGACGATCCCAAGCCGGTGAAGCTCCTCTCCTCCCACACGATCCCCGGTAAAAAACATGCGCCTCACCTTCGAGTGAGAAAACAAGTTCATTAGATGGCGGCTTCCCCCAAGCAGTCCGACATTGACTTCGGGCAGTCCGAACGAGGCATGCTCCGACGCATAAAGGATGTCACAAGATGCGGCGATCGCCAGACCCGCGCCCAGCGCCGCCCCGTTGATCGCCCCAATCACAGGAACCGTGCACTCGCGGATCGAATGCATCGCTTCCCTCGCGCGGCGGCTCGTTTGCCAATAATCCCCTGGCTTTGGCTTGAGGCTGGCTCCCTCCTTGATGTCGTAACCGGCGCAAAAGGTCCGGCCCGCTCCGGTCAAAACCGCGACGCGCACATCTTCACGGTCGCTGAGGATATCAAAGGCCAGCATGACCTCGTCGTAAAACTGGGCATTCACGGCGTTGACCGGCGGACGATCCATGGTCACACGAGCAACAAAATCCTTCACTTCAGTTTTAATATGTTCCGCTTCCATTATGAGTATCCTCCTCTTTATGTAACTTTCGCTTCGCCCAAAGGTCACGGTGCATGCTGGTTCGCCGCTTGATGCTTCCAGTTTCTGTAATGGATGTAATCTACAGTTCTTGGCGCTCGAACGCCAGGGCTTCGACTTGCTCATTATGCCGGCATCTGCGATAAAGGGCACGGCATCACGCAAGCTAAGCGATTTCTCTCGAGCGAGAGTTTCATAATGAGACGTCTTACACGTTTGTGCGTCTTCCCGGGGACCCTTGTCCAACTCGCCCTTGTCTCGGCAACGATCGTAGCGATGGTTGCGATGGTTGCGATGGTTTCGACAGCGTCGACAGCGTGCAGCAGGAGCCGCGACACCCAACAACCCTTCTTCTTCATTCAGATGGCCGATACGCAAATCGGCATGCTCACGGACAATCAGGGCTTTGAACAGGAAACCGAGCTTTTTGAAAAAGCGATGGCAGAAGCCAATCGATTGCAGCCCGCGTTTGTAATCATCTGCGGAGATCTGATCAATAAACCGGGAGACCCGGCCCAGCGCGAGGAGTTCTTGCGGATTTGCAACTTGTTGAACAAGGAGATCCCGCTCTATCTCGTATCCGGAAACCACGACGTCGAACCAGAACCCACGGCAGAGAGCCTTCGGCTCTACCGGGACACGATTGGGGACGACCAGTATTCCTTTGCACAACGTGGCGTCCTGGGTATCGTTCTAAACTCCACCGTGATTCATCGTCCGAATCGCGTTCCAGGAGAATACCAAGATCAGCTGTCCTGGCTGCAGAAGGAGCTTCTGGATGCCCAAGATGGGCACTTTCGGCACATCATCGTTTTCCTGCACCATTCCTTCTTTTTGGAGCAACCAAACGAGCCGGATCAGTACTTCAATATTCCGCTCGAGCGGCGTCTCGTTTATCTGGAGTTGTTTCGTAAGTACGGGGTGCGTACCGTAATGGCCGGGCACTACCACCGAAACAGCCACGGGCGAGATGGAGATCTCGAGATGATTACGACTGGTCCCGTCGGGAAACCACTGGGCGAGGATCCATCGGGTTTACGTATCGTCAAGGTCTTTGCAGACCGGATCGAACATCAGTACTACGGGCTGAACGAGATACCTCGGCGGGTTTTTTGAGGGCATGAGTACCGGAGCTGAGCGGCGCGCCCGGAGTCGAGGTCGAGCCAGCGAGCAGGAGGGAGCAACTGGATCGTTGATCCGTCACTCATGGACAGGTATTTCTGCCAAGGACAACGTTACCGAGCAATTGCAGATCTAGGATGTTGGTCTTGGAGTCGCCGTTGATGTCGCAATCCCCCGGACAGAGCTCCTGCTCCAGTATCACCTCAATCAGGAGATTTACGTCTCCGGCGCTCAGAGTCCCATCTCCGTTGACGTCGCAAGGTGCGTTCGCCGACACGGCGGTAAACACTTCATTCGAGTAATCGCTTTCCTGGTTGAGCTCATTGACCGCAGTCACGGCGAAGTAGTACACCCCCGGCTGGGAAACGGTCAGCGTGTGACTTGTCTGGGTTCCAGCCGACACCTTCGTCGTATAGATGCCCGACTGATTCCCATAGTGAACCAGATACTCGATAATGTTTCCTTCGGGATTCCTCTGCCACAGGAGCGTGATTTCTAGCGCCGGGGCTGTGCCGGCAGAGAGCAGAATGGCTCCCAGGATAGCCCCTGTGATCCAGCGCACGCCATTTCCAAGTCTCCTCGTTTCGGCCGGAATGGGTGCCGCTAGGCGGGTTGCCCTCCCTGTCTGCGAGTCGTTTCTTGCCTGGACTTTACTCATGGAAGTACCTGCGCCGGAACCGCCGACAACACCGACAAGTCGTGGGTGCCGAACAAAGAAAAGCTTGCGATGGGCACGTCGGATCGAAGCTGGATATATCCGGAGGTTCGACTCGTGCCCGCCATCTGAGGGAATATCTCCGTTAGCAGGCTCGCCTTTCGCCGTCCGGCCAGAATTACCTCCGTGGTCGAATAGTCGAGAACGCCGGTGTCACTGAAAACATCCACCGTGACGGTGGCGTTGGCAGTCGTAGGATTCAGCATGGCGATGCCGGTAAAGTAAACCTCGTTCAACGCAACCTGGCTGAACAGGAGCCTTTCATGCCGCCTCGAAACCAACGGAATCGAAGAGGAGAACCTTTCGCCCAGTGGGTCCCCAAAGGTGACGTTTCCCACCAACGCGATTCCATTACTGACAATTTCTACATAGCCTTCCGTGAGCTCGTCGCCACCCACAGCTTCAGCATCGAGCTGAAAGAACGCTTGGTCATCTATGTAGATCTTGCCGTGGCCGGCGATCTCCAGTTGTCGGGGCTCCCCGACCTGCGTTCCATCGTCTCTGATAAGTCTCAAGGCGATCGAACCGGGTATCGGGTCCAGGCTCACAATCGAAAGCGTCGATCGCCAGGTGCCGCCCACCACGTACTGAGGGCTGTACAGCGTCGTCCCACCTGCGGTTGCGTCCTGCCCATTCAGACCCTGAACATACGCGGACGGTTTGCGAGCTCGAAGGGAAGGACCGCGGTGTCGGAAGTCACCCGGATGTAGTCTGAACGCTGCGTCGCCACGCCGGGAAAAAGATCGGCAAAGACGTCCGCTCGTATCGCTCCGTTCGCTCCAAGGGTTCGTCCGACACTCGCACGAATTGTCCCGTCGGACCTCACAAGGTCGAACCTCAGGGAGGCAATCGTGACACCAGGATTGGCAATATGGACGCTCGTGAAACCGCCATCTTCGATCTCAGAAAAAACAAAATCACGGATCGGCGTCGGCGAGAGATCGGCTCCATCCAAAACCGTCTCGCGGCTATCGAACATGAGAAAAAACCCAGTGACATTCTCAGCCGAGCTCTGAACCTTGATCCAGCGGACAGCGTTCTGATCCACGAGATCGCCAAAAAGCTCGCTGTCCACAATTGGCAGCTGGCCGCCCGCGATCAGAGAGTACGCGACAGGGTTTGCGACACCGGGTTCTTCGATCAGGATTCCCTCTTCGTCCAAAGCCGTAAACGTCAAGCTGGCGGAGCGACTATCCAGGTTTGTGACCGCCACTCCGGTATGGATTTCCAGATCCGTTCCCACCTCCGAAGAATCGTTGGATTGGAGCAGCGGAAGCGATAGGCTGATTTTCGGGTCGAACTCCGGTTCCCGGGTTGCAAAGGTGAAATTCCCCGACACTGCTTGATTGTTCGCGTCATCTTTACTCTTCACCCGAAAATTATAGAGCTTACCCGGGGAAAGCCCCGACAGACTCACCGAATGGGCGGCCTCCAGAACGCTGCTTGTCCGTGAGTCCCCATATGCGCTCGTCGTCCCGTACTCGACTTTCGAATCTGCTAGCTCATCCGTCGCCCACGCAACGGTCGCAGAGACCTCGGTGATATCACTCACGCTCACGTCGGAAATCGTCGGCGGCTTCGTGTCCAGATTTCCGGGAGCGTTGATCGCGGCGCTCCCGTCGATCCGGGTCACGAAAATGCCGTCGGCGTCCGGGCTCGACACTTCCACCACCGACAGAGACAGCGGTACGCTCTGGGGAACCCCACCCGTGTCGGTGTCGAGTCGGATGACCGCAACGAGCCCCGATCCGAGCGCAGTCCAATTCAAACCGTAGACGACGACGCGCACGCCACCGGCCACCGAACCGGCGTGCGCCGTCTTGCCCACCGCAGTGGCTGCGTATCCTGTTTGGATCGAGTTGTACGCGAGGACGCCCGCGAAGCGAAGATCGAACTGAATGGCGCTTACCGTCGTCACCCCGGCCGTGAACGTGATCGGAATATCCACGCTGGCGCCCGCGACATCCGCATCGTGGCCGACCGAAAGTACCTGCGCCTCACTTCGCTCGGGAAGAAAAAGACAGCAAGCAACGGCGCCGGCCAAAACCGTGACAAAGACGAAGCCGCCCATGTGGCCGCAATACCTTCTGTCGGGCTTCGGCCTTGTCGCGCTGGAAGAATACAGCTTCATCGAAATCGTCTCAAAACACAAAAAAAGTAGATCAGGCGAGGCCACGTACAACCAGAACACAATAACGCAGAACACAATAACCGCCATCAACGAACGCTTTGCGCACGCTTCCGGCCCTATCCTTTCGAGGACAGGTCAACGCAGAACAGTAACGGCAGAACAGTCTAAGGGTATCTCTTTGGCTAGGCCGTTTCAATTGTTTTTTTTGGGCCCTGACGGCCCCGGCACCCGCCAGCCAAGGGTTTCGAGCGAAAAATCGGAACACGGTTTGATGCCGATAACGCTGCTTGGGCCTCAGGATGGCACATGGAAACTGAGGTTGGTTAGGAGAGTCAGGAAAATGTTGCGTCTCCAGACAGAATCCCGCGCGCGCGTTGCAATAGGACGCCCCCTTTTCCGGGAACACTTTGCATGTGATTTCCTGTGCAGAACTGAACTCCCGGTTGAGTAGTCCTCACTTCCATGGCGCGCCCGGTTTGGGGTTCGAATACTGATCGATGCCGATCTGGCGGGCCTACTGGCTATTGCCGCTACCGGACAAGAAATGCCTACAGTCCGGGACTGCTATTCCGGTACAATCCCTACGAAAAGCCTTCGACCACGACAGACGTCGACAAACCTGCGAGGAGTCGGAATGAAGCGGACGACGTTCGCCTTATCGAATTTCTTGAGCCTGTGTGCCGCAGCGCTATCCATCGTGGCCGTTTTGACCTCGTGTCAGTCCCCATCGGAGTTGCCCGGCGCAGGAATCGATGCAGGCAAAACTGTGGTCTACAGAGATACCTGGGGCGTCGCACATATTTACGCGCCGACGGTCTCTGATGGGCTCTATGCGATGGGCTACGCACAAGCGGAGGATCGTCCACAGCAATTGTTGGAAAACTTCATGATGGCTATCGGCGAGTACGCGAAAGTCGTCGGCGCCCCCGGTGTGCAAGTCGATCTGCGAGCTCATATGTGGGACAACTATGGCCTATCGAGGAGAAGCCACGGAGAGCTTCGTGCAGAATTGCGCCAGCACTTGGAGGCGTTTTCGGCCGGCATCAACGCCTTTTATGCAAAACATCCCGGCGATGTTCCTTCGTGGTGGGGCGAACGCAGGGTCGACCCGTTCATGATAAGCGCGTTCTTGCGCCTTTTCTTGTACAACTGGTCCATTGACGAAGCGTACGAAGATCTGCGCCGAGGGGGGATCCGACCGGGCTTCGAACCGGATCTGCGGGGATCGAACCAGTTCGCCATTTCTCCCTCACGAAGCGCTGGCGGAGCGGCCATTCTGGCCATCGATCCCCACCTTTCCTGGCATGGTCCTTCACGTTTTTGGGAGTTCCGTATTCATGCGGCCGAGCTCGAGGGCAGCGGCGTCACGCTGGCCGGCATTCCATACATTGGTGTCGGTCACAACCGCCATTTGGCCTGGGCCATGACCACCGGAGGTCCGGACACGGCCGATATTTACGCGCTCGAGTTGAAGCCGGATGATCCTCGTCAATATTCCTACGACGGCCACTGGAAAAGAATGACCAGTCGAGATGTCGTATTGAGTATCAAGGACTCGGAACCTCAGAAAGACACCCTCTGGTTCTCGCACCACGGTCCCATCGTCGCCGAACAAGAGGGAAAAGCGTGGGCGGCCAAAATTGCGTACTCCGACGTCGCCAACACCCTCGATGCCTGGTATCTGTTCAGCTTCGGGAAGGATTACAAATCGGCGATCGAAGCGACGGAGACCCTGACCATCTTTCCTCAAAACATCATGGTCGCCGACACGTCCGGAAACATCTACTATCAACGGACAGGACGGGTTCCGATTCGTCCCGAGGGCTTTGACTGGTCCGTGCCGGTCGACGGGTCGACCTTGGCCACCGAGTGGCAAGGCATTCATCCGCCATCGGATCTTCTCTCGGTGCTGAATCCCACTCAAGGATACATGCAGAACTGCAACATCCCGCCCGACGCCATGATGGTTGGCAGTCCTTTTCGACTCGAGGATCACCAACCCTACATCTACAGCAGCCTCGACTACGGGCCGCGGAACGGTTGGACCAATCAGCGGGGTGCCAGAGCTGTAGAGTTGCTTTCCGGCGACGACTCGGTAACCGTCGAAGAAGCGATCACCTATATCAACGACATCCGACCGTACGGTGCCGGGCGGTGGCTCGATGCACTTCGACGATCGGACGAGACGTACGGTCAGCATTACAGTGGAGATGCGAATTTCAGGCTGGCGATGGACGACCTGCTCCAATGGGATGGCGCACTGTCGGCGGGTTCCACCGGCGCATTGAAGTACGACTACTGGCGCTACCAATTGCTGGAGGCACTGGGCCCGGAGCAGATGCAAACCGTTGCCAGGGGTATCGATGATTGGTACGCGGTAACTCAGGGGAAGGATCCCGTCCCCATCGAGGTAACGGACGCGACACTCGAAACCATGACTCGTTCCTGCTCGAAGGCGGTCAAGCGTCTTGTGGACCATCACGGCTCCCTGGATGCTGTCTACGGCGCTCGCTATCGGGTCGGTCGGGGGGATCAATCGTGGCCGGCGGAAGGCGGTGGTGGTCCCGCAGGAACCACCACCCTGAGGAGCATGGGGTACGGTCCCGAGCGCGAAGACAAGACGCGCTGGGGCGAAAGAGGGCAGACAGCGACACAGGTAGTGCTTCTGACAGACCCGCCGCAGAGCTGGATCTACATCCCATTGGGCCAGAGTGACCGCCCGGGATCACCTCACTACCGGGATCAAGCGGAAAAATTATTCAGCCCGAGAGAATTGAAACCGAGTTGGTGGCTTCCGGAAGATCTTGCCGGTCATGTCGAGTCCCGGACGGAACTGATCCGAAATTGATCTTTTTGACCGCGTATCTAGGGTCTCAGGGGCTGCGCTTTTTGGCCGGAAGCCCAATCCAAGGCGCGAATCTGAAATCACTTTCCGAGCAGTCGCACAATATCGAAATACTCCTGCTGAAGGGCGTGATCCAGGGCCGTTCTTCCTTTCTGATCCTTCAGGCTCCTGTCGGCACCATGCGCCAGTAACCCTTCGACGACATCCGCATGGCCGCCCAGAACAGCACTGATCAAAGGACTGCGGCCACGATTTGTCTGCGGATTCACCGATACTCCCCGCTGTAGTAACAATGTCAGAATCCGCTTGCGTCCATCGTACGCCGCAATATGCAGCGGCGTTCCTCCGAAGCCATTGGTCGCGTTCGGGTCGGCACCGCGGTCCAACAGAAGCTCCACGATTTTGTGCCCCGCATGATCGGCGGCAAGGTGCAAAACGGATCCATCCTGGCCGCTCCCGGCGTTCGGATCGGCACGGAATTCCAAGAGCAAACGGATGATTTCGCCCGAGCCCTTACGTGTGGCGTGCCACAGTGCGGTTCGCCTTTTTCCGTCCTCAGCATCAATGGCGGCGCGGTGCGTCAGCAAGAGTGCGACCGTGTCTGTGCGAGCAGCCACCACGGCACTCGTCAACGGCCGATGTCCGTACCGGTTCTTTGCTTCGATATCGGCGCCATTGTCGAGCAGGAGGACGACGATGTCCTTGTGGCCGCCAACTGCGCAGACATGCAAGGGCGTTCCGTCTTCCCTGTGGCGAACGTTCACATCGGCCCCCGCGCGCAAGAGAACCTTCACCAGATTGAGGACTCCGCCATCGCAGGCGCGGAGCAGAGGCGTCCGCCCCGAACGGTCCTTGGCGTCCACGGCCGCTCCGGCCCTCAACAAGATCCGCACAATGGAATCGTGACGGCCGACGACGGCCGCCATCAATGGCTGGTAGCCATTCGTGTTCTTGGCGTTCACGTCCACATTCTTGTTCATCAACAACTGGACAACTCGGTCGTGACCCTTCCAGGAGGCCAACAACAGAGCACTCGATCCGTTTAAGTTTCGAGTGTCCGGATACTGACCCGCCGCCAGAAACAACCGGATGGCGCGCACGTCGCCGTTTTGGGCGCTGCGCAAAAAGGCGTCGTCGCTGAAATCAATGCCCATCCTGGTCAGCTCGAAGCGAGCTTCCTCTTGCGCGCTCTCAGGAATTTGGGCCCCGCACATCGGAGCCCAAAGGACGAGCGTTATCAGAAAGCAATAAGAGCGAGACACCGCATCTCCCTGGTTCTTGGCGTCGCTGATACGCAAACGTTGACCCGTTCACAAACAGGGGCACTACAACCGACTTCACTCTGCGGTTTTGGCTAGTTCTTCACGTCTGTTCCGATGCTAGCGTCCCCGTCCAACGGGAATCAACAAAAATCATACTTGAACGACTTCGTGAAGCATTGGGATCCATCTTCGATGATGCTATAATCTTCTTCTTTTGCCCCAACAAAGGACAAGCGGTTCAATATTGCAACGTTCCGTAATTTAGTTTCCCGGACGCAAAGGACAAGCCGTTCACTATTGCAACGTTCTGCGATTTGGGTTCCCGGACGCATTGGAGTGTGGGTTGGCGCAACAGCACGAGGACCAGGCATCGCCTTTTGCAACGTGGTACGATCGCATCGTACTATGCTATCCGGCCGCGGTTGTTCTTCTATACCTTGTGGGCTTCCTTTTCTTCGCCTATCAGCTTCAGTTTTTTCGAATGGATGCCTCGAGCGACTCCCTTGTGCTCGAAAACGACGCGGACCTCAAGTACTACAACAACACTCGCGAGATATTTGGCTCTGACGACTACATTATCGTCGCCCTCTCGCACGATCGCAGCGTGCTATCGGACAACGTGCTAGCAAACGTCGAAGGGATAGCAAAGGAGCTCGGTTCGCTCGAAGCTGTCTCATCCGTTCAAAGCATCTTATCCGTTCCTCTCTTCCATAGTCCCAAGGTCTCTCTCTTCGAGATGGGCTCGAAATATCAGACGCTACTCATGGAGGACACCGATCGTCGGCTTGCTTTTGAGGAGCTGACGCAGAGCCCGCTCTTTAGCAACAACTTGATATCCTCCGATGGGAAAACCACCGCCATCATCGTCACGTTCAAGCCGGACCTGGAGTACAACCAACTGAGGGATGAGCGTTTCGAATTGCGTCAAAGGCGCGCCGAAGGGGCCTGGACGGAAGAAGAACGGCTTCGCCTCGACGAAGTCAGCTCGCTCTATAACACGAGGCATGCCAAACTTTCAGGACAGCGACGGGATGACGTCGGTCGAATCCGCGGTATTCTCGCGAACTATCGCGATCAAGGCTACCAATTGGCCGAATCGGGACTTCCGGTCATCGTCGCCGATATGGTGAGCTATATCGAGCGGGATATCCTTGTGTTCGGCATTGCCGTGATCGTGTTCTTGGCTATCGTCCTGAGTTTCCTGTTTCGCCAGACGCGATGGGTTCTGTTACCTTTGTCGACCTGCTCGATCACGGTCGTCTTCATGATGGGCTACCTTGGCCTCACGGGATGGGAAACAACTGTCGTCACATCCAATTTCTCTTCCCTTTTGCTGATTGTCTCCATGGCCTATGCCATGCACCTGACCGTCCGCTATCGTGAAATCCACGCGCGTTCTCCGGAGAGAGGGCACAGAAAGATCCTGCTGGAAGCCGTTCGCAGGATCAGCGTTCCCACCTTCTATACCTCCGCCACGACTGTGGTCGGCTTTCTAACTCTGATCGTGAGTGGTATACGCCCCGTGATGGATTTTGGATATCTGATGGCGTTTGGAGTCGGGGTGGCTTACGTCGTGAACTTCACCTTCTTTCCCGCCGCGATTCTCTTGTTCCCCAAAGGCCCAGCGCCGCCGGAGAGGTTTGCCCGGCTGGAACTGTCGCCTGTACGGCCGTTGGCCTCGTTCACGCGGGCGAACCGACTGCCGATCCAGATTGTGGCTGTTGCACTGTTCCTCACAGCGGCCTACGGAATGACCAAGCTCAAAGTCGAGAGTCGTTTCATAGATTTCTTCCGGAGCGACACCTCAATCGCCGAGGGACTCGTGCTGATCGACAATCAACTCGGCGGCACCACGTCGCTGGAAGTCGTTCTCGACGGCAAGAAAAAGGATCACTGGCTCGAGAGCGAGAACCTGGAGTTGCTAAGGAAGATCCATCAGTACAGCGAGCAACTGCCCGACGTTGGCAAGGTGCTGTCGCTCCACACCCTGATTGAGGTTCTCACCGGGATCAACAATGGCATCCCCCCCAATCGATTCATCCTCAATGTGGCCCGGACTGCCATATCGGACGAGATGCGCGCGGCGGTTTTGAAGCCCTACGTGAACGAAGATTTTTCCCAGGCCCGCGTGTTCATTCGGATCCGCGAATCGAGTCCGACGCTTCAGCGAAACGCCATGCTGGAGCAACTGAGGCTGTTCTTGCACCGGGAATTGGGACTTGACCGCGACCAAGCGCGCATAACGGGGGTTCTGGTTCTGTTCAACAACCTGCTGGAAAGCCTCTTTGATTCACAGATCAAAACTCTGGGCATGGTCTTCATAGCCATTTATCTGATGCTGGTGGCCCTGTTTCGTTCCTTCTATCTGGCTCTGCTTGGAATTGTTCCCACGTCGCTCCCTGTTCTGCTCGTCCTCGGAACAATGGGGCTGGCAGGAATATCGTTGGACATGATGACCATCATGATCGCGTCCGTCACCTTCGGTATTGCCGTCGACAATGTCATTCACTATACACACCGGTATCGCGTCGAATTCCAGCGATCACAGGACTACGAGCGGGCGCTTTTTCGTTCGCACAACAGTATTGGTCTGGCCATCCTCTATTCTTCGCTCACCATCGTTGCCGGCTTCGGTATTTTGGCCCTTTCGAACTTCATCCCGACCATCTACTTTGGGGTCTTCACCAGCATGGCCATGGCGGCGGCGTTACTCGGCTCATTAACCCTACTGCCCATGCTCATCCTCTGGCTAAAACCTTTCGGGTCACAGCTTGAAAATTGAATTTTGCGTCGTCCCGGATTGAACCATGGTTTTATCCGGTCCGAGGACGCAAAACTCAATTTTCAAGCTGTGACCCCCGTTTTGTGATCTCGAACGTGCCATCCCCCATGGTCTGCCCCTTGGAGGCAACGACGAAGGTCCCTTTGACCGATTTTCCTTCCAAGGGGCCCTTGACAACGACCTCGAGAACAAACTCGGGCCCCAGCTGAAAGGTGGCGGTAGCGGTCAGAATCTTGTCCTCGAGTTCGATCTCCGACAGCGTTCCGGAGTATCGAACCCCTCCTTCCGCCATTACGGTAACCGTGCCGGTCAGGCCTTGGTTCTCGTCCCGGGCAAATTCCAGAACGATATCACCGGTAGGAGGTCCACCCTCCGGCCCGGCAGCCCTGCCGCTCCATGATCCCAGCAGCGCGGCCGGATCGTCAGCAAAAATCTGGAGTGTCGAGATGGAAAAGATGACCAAAAGCACTGAGAGCGCTGATCGGACGATCACACGACCATGAAGAGGCTTCCCTGTCATGAAGACTCGTCCCGTTTACCCGTCACTGCACCGAGGCTGGAATCGAAGAGCTCCCAGGATCCTTCGCAACGGCCCACCCTTGTTCATCGATTTTGAAGATCATGCCATGAAATCGGATTTGCTCCTCTTCCAAGACCACCAGTACATCTCCAACCTGCACTGATTGGTTGAGAAGTTCGAATCGAATCACGGTAGCTTTTCCCTGGGCGTGTTCCAGGGTCTCGAAATTGAGCTCGTTCAGTGGAACCCAGAGCGTCTGCGAATTCCCCATCTTTTCTGTATCTGGCATGTGCGGAATCTATCACACAGACTACGGTTTTGCCACCGCACCGGAAATGCAATCGGCGCCGGGGCGTTTGAATGCTCCGGGCAGCTTTCGGGAAGATCAGCTCCCGCGATCGCAGTAAATAGCGATGGGAATGTCCGGTTTTCGACCTAAATCGGGGTCGGTCGGAGGCGCTGAGCCGCTACGGTGAACCCGGCCCAGCGTCCCCACTTGTGTGCACCGGATGAGCCCCTCCTGTGCTATAATTTCTGTTGCTTCCGGGTCGCGCAACCGGAACATTGTGTCCCTGAAAGCATTGAAGTCAAGGGACTTCAGCATTAGACACAGCGGGCGGGTTCCGCGAAGAACCATCCAGCTTTCGCAGGTCGGTAAGACGCCGTCTCTTGGTCGTCGGACCGCGCCGTGCCCTCCTCATAAAGCCCGAGGAGGTATGCGTCCTTTGTTCTTGGGCAAGGGAGATGGCTCTCCGCTTTCATCGGGCCACTCGACCCGAGCAACGAAGCTGATTGAGTCCTTATCCCCTCCTTGTGGTGTCGTAGGAAGGCGTGTTCGTCCACAGAGAACGCGTTGCAAAGCAGCCATTATGCCCTGAGTTAGCAATGATTGCGAAGCTGGGAAGATACTCGATTGTCGAACGTCTCGGCGAAGGGGCCATGGGGATCGTCTACAAGGCCTACGACGAAACGCTCGACCGGCAGGTCGCCATCAAGACGATGGGTGTGGACATCCAGTGGGATCGCGAGCTCAAGCAACGATTCCGCCGCGAAGCAACGTCGGCCGGTAGTCTCCATCACCCGAACATTCTCACCATCCACGATTTCGGCGAAGAGGGCAACATCACCTACATCGTGATGGAGCTGTTGCAGGGGAATGATCTTCGGCAGTTCATCCGGAACAAGACGTCCATTTCGCTCGAGCGGAAGCTGTCCATTATGGCGCAAACCGCCGATGGTCTCGCTCACGCACACAGCAACGGGATCGTGCATCGAGACATCAAGCCCGGCAACATCCATATCGCGTCGGACGGGAGCGTCAAGATACTCGATTTCGGAATTGCTAGAATCCCTTCCTCATCTCTCACCCGCTCCGGAGTGAGGTTAGGCACTCCAATCTATATGTCGCCGGAGCAGGTAAGGGACGAAGAGTACGACTTCCGCTCCGATATCTTTTCCACCGGAATCGTCTTCTATGAGTTGCTCACTTATTGCCATCCGTTCCGGGGGAAGAATATCTCCGAAACGCTGGACAACATATTGTTCAAGACGGAGCTCCCGCTGCAGGATCAACTAGAGGCTGAATTGGAGGTTCGGTACGCTGGCATTCCGGCCCGGCTCTCACAGCTGGTCCTGCGCTGTCTCGCCAAAGATCCCCCCCATCGTTTCAGCGATATTGGAGAATTCGCCCGTGGCTGTGTCGAGCTTCAGGAGGAAATCTCTCAGGGTTCGCGTCGCACCGTTTCAGGCCAAGGGGAACGCGTGGGAACCAGGCTCGACCTCGCCAGCGAATCGAACGGACCCGGAGACGAGAAGGACAGCTTGGGCCACGAGAAACTTCGGTTGGGACAGATACATCTCCGGGAGGGACGGATCGAAAAATCTCTCGAGTACTTCCGGGACGCGCTGGGGCTGCTCGGCCCCGAGGAGTCGATCATTCGTGCTTTGACTGAGGCTCGACGACGGATCGATGAACGGAATCAGTCCAACGCATCAGCGCAGCAACAGGTTGCGGCCGAGGATACGGACGTGAGCACGACAGTGGCAATGGGCACCGAGACCACAGACTCCGTTGTGCAGCGGTCCAAGGAACGAGTTGAAACCGTCCTGGCCAAAGCCGAAGGGTGTATGGCGGAAGGTGACTCCCAAAGGGCGCTGGCCGAAGTCCGTGAAGCGTTACGGATAGATCCGCAGAACAGTCGAGGGTTCAAGCTATTGAAGGAGGCCGAGAAGCTCCTTGCGAGCCAGCGGAAGGACAAGATCCGCGTAATCCTGGCGAGCGGCAGGTCGGCCCTAAAAAAGCGGGACGTCCGGACCGCTACGGAGCGGGCCCGTGAGATCCTGGCCTTGGATGGCGAGAACGACGGGGCGCTCGATCTTCTTCGCAGGATCCAACTCCACGAGGAAGACCAGGCACGGGAAGCCGCGCGAAACGAGCACATCCAGCAACTCGTCGGCTCGGCGAGGCAGGCTCTAGATCGGCGCGACTTCGACGGAGCCCTTCGTCAGATGAGGGAAATCGTAGCTTCGACGGAACCGGAGCCGGCGGCAGACACTCTCGGCGATGGGATCAAAGCCGCCTCTCCACTTTGGAAAGGTTTGAAAGAGCGCGCCACGCCCGTAGTGAAACACGCAGCCAACCGGATCTCCGCGAAAGGTACCCGTGTGGTCGAGGCCTCCCGAGCTTGGATGTCCATGTGCCGAACAAAGCTCGGAGAAATCCCGGTCAAGATCCGCTGGATCCTTGCCGGGGGAATCGCTGCACTCATTTTCATCATTTTGTTGATTCCCCTGGTCGGAGACATATCGTCCGACGCAGTTCTGGAGGCCCAGATCCTGGCCGCCCGTAAGAACCTCGATGAGGGCAACTTCGCCGCGGCGATCCAGTCTGCAGAACAGGTTCTGTCTGGGGCACCAGGCAACGCCGACGCCCACCGGATCTTGAACCTGGCACAAAGGGAGTGGAATCGGGCCACCTTCAACCGGATGATGGTTGAAGCTCAGACCCTTCGCTCCGACGGAAGACTGGAGCAAAGCAAACTCCGTCTGGAACGAGCACTCGAGCTTTTTCCCGCAGACGAAGTGGCGCTGTCGAGCCGCCAGGAAATCGAGGTCGCCATTGTCGAAGGGAAGACGGAAGCAGAACAACAAGAGCAGCTAGAGATTTGGGAAGGCAACGCCCGGCTGATGATCTCCAATGGCAGGTCCAGGGCTGCCCTGGTCGAGGTAAACAAAATCGGAAGGCTCCGGCCGGAGTCCGAGGTATTGAGAGAGCTGAGAAGGCTCGTCGCGGCGACGTCCCCATCGGATCCCACCACGTCTTCGACCGGGGCTATGGCGGCAACCCTCGGTGCCGCACGAATCGGAGCCAAGCCCAAAGAAGAGAAGACAGCGCGGAAGAGAGTCTTTCTGCAAGCGGAATCGGGCGCCTCCGGCTCCAAAATTGCAACCAAAGCCCGTCCCGAAGCTCGTTCCAATACGGGAACCCAGGACCAACAGGCACCCGAGGAAGCTAAACGCGACCACGAGGCAGTGCAACCAACCATTGCAGGCAACGGCAATCCATCGCCTCCGCAGAAGGAGCGTAACAGGGGAATAGCACCCGCCACGACGGATTTGGCTCGTGTATCGAAGAAAGCTGGGTTGGATCCGCCGCCCTCCTCTGCCCCGGCATCGCTATCCATTCACCGATTGGGTCTTCCAGCCCTAATTACTCTGGACGGCAGGCCGCTCGGTGAAAGCGGAGAGGCCTACGTACTCGAGGTCCCGGTCGGTCCTCACACGGTCGAGATTCAGCGAGATCAAGCAAACGGAAGCTGGCACGAGGACTTCTTCTCGGGCATGAACTTGACCTTGGTCTATGGTCCGGATCTCACGCTGCGGCCATTTAGGGGCGAGGACCGCGGCGCAATCGACGAGCGGGTGCGGATTGAGGAACCGAGGAGTTATCCAGTCGAACACGGCCACGGGTTCATGTTCTGGAGAAAATGCTCGGGGACATTGTCAATCACGACCCGCAACGTCTGGTTCGAACCGGGAAAAGGCGATCATGGATTCCACAGACCGCTTCCCGAACTGTCACTGAAAGCAGATCGGAATCGGATTCTACTGTCCGAAGAAAAGGCCAAGAAGGAATGGATCCTGAGGATCAAAGGCTCCAACGACGTCAAAGCCGTCGTAAAGCACTGGACTGCCCTCAAGCAACTGGGATATTAAGGAGCTTTCAGCGACCCACTAGCGCGGGGCGCTAGACCTTAGTCCAGCGTGATTTTTTGCATGAGGAGGAAGAAAAGCCCTGGAACGTGCGCCGTTACGGGATAAAATGCGTTTGATATATTTACAAGACATCCCGAAAGGAGCACATTCCAGGTGAACAAAAGAAACCACAGAATCCTCCTCCGAGACAAGCAAAATCTTACACGCCGGTTGGAAAGAAATCAGTTTGAGGACCGGTCCGATCCTATGTTCAAGGACTCCAACACCTACTACGAGATCGCCGAGAGAACGCGCGCCATCGGATCTGGTGGTATCGGAGCCATTCACAAGCTCGTGTGTAAGCTTGGATTGGACAAAGATATCAACAGAAACATCGTTTTGCTCAAGTACCACTTTCCTTACTGGGAATCCGATCATGTACTGAACATCGCATACAACGTCTTGTCGGGTGGAACCTGTCTCGAAGATATCGAGCGGTTGCGCCAGGATGAGACCTACATGAACGGACTGGGAGCCGAGAGGATTCCGGATCCCACGACGGCTGGAGATTTCCTCCGTCGTTTCGATGAGGATTGGATCTTCGGACTTCAGGAAACCATCAATGAAACCCGAACCAAGGTGTGGAAGTTGCAGGATGCTTCCTTCCGGAAGGAGGCCATCATCGACGTGGACGGGACCGTCGCCGGAACCTTGGGGGAATGCAAGGAAGGAATGGACATTGCCTACAACGGGATCTGGGGTTACGCACCGTTGATCGTGACCTTGGCCAATACGAATGAGGTCCTCTATCTGATGAATCGGCCGGGCAACCGTCCCTCTTCCGACGGAGCGGCCGAGTGGATGGACCGGGCAATCGATCTGGTGTCGTCGGTGTTTACGAAGGTCTGGCTTCGGGGCGACACGGATTTCTCGCTGACGAGAAACTTCGATCGCTGGGACGAGCGGGTTGGTTTTGTCTTTGGTTATGACGCCAAGCCGAACCTGGTCGGGATGGCCGATGCCCTGCCGGAGAGACAATGGAAACCGCTCGAGCGGCCTCCTCGTTATGAGGTCAAGAGCGAAGAACGGCGCCGTCCGGAAAACGTCAAAGAACAAGTAATCAAGGAGAGAGAATTCAAGAACATCCGCCTGCAGAGCGAGCAGGTCGCCGAGTTTGACTATCGTCCCGGACACTGTAAGAAAACCTATCGCATGGTTGTGGTTCGGAAGAACCTCACGATCGAAAAGGGGGAGCACCGGCTGTTTGATGAGGTCCGGTACTTCTTCTACATCACCAACGATCGGGAGATGACGATGGGAGAAGTGGTCCTTTTTGCCAACGATCGCTGCAACCAGGAAAACGTCATCGGTCAGCTCAAGAGTGGAGTGAACGCCTTGAGGATGCCTTCGGACAGTCTGGTATCGAACTGGGCCTACATGGTCATCGCATCGCTGGCGTGGAATCTGAAGGCCTGGTATGGCCTGGTGACGCAGGCGCCGACAGTACGTCGTGATATCTTGAGGATGGAGTTCAAACGCTTCCTGGTGAACTTTGTGCAAATACCCTGTCAGATTGTAAGAACCGGTCGTCGCCTCGTTTACAGGATATTGGCCTATAGCAAGCATCTCGAAACCTTTTTGGCGACGTTCGACTATATCAGGCAACTCAGGTTTACTTGAAGGCGCCTCGCCGGCGGGTGAGCCCGTACCCCCGGCGGAGCAAGAGTGGCGGGCGAAAGGAAGGGCATAACAGAGACAAACAAGATCAAGTGATCCAGACAACCAATGGAAGGTTTGTCTCTTGTGTTTCTCTTTGCTTTCCCTGTTACGCACAAGGAGCTGAAATCCACGAGATATTCGGAAAAGGCAAACGATTTTCCGAGCGAGCTCATACCTCGCTTATTTTGGGGCTAGTCACCCTCCTTTGTTTGAACTCGATCGCGGCGAGAATAGGAGGAAAACGGATTGAGAGGGTTACCTTCTAGGCCACGAACTACGAAAACAGGTCCAGTAAATCCTGCTCGGTTTCGTTCTTCACTTCCAGCACCTTCAGGTTCGCCTTCGCATCGATGCCAGCTTTAAGTACATACACCAATTGAACTGGAAGCGAATCCTGCGCCCGGCGTGGGAGAGGCTCAGATGGAGCCTGAGCTGGGTCCGTCGATTGTGCTTGCGGTATGGAGCTTCGAGTAATCTTTCTCGCAGCCTGATCCAATCGCTCGACAGCGTGCTTCACACCTTGAAGACTGAGAGAAAATGTCTCGCCCATGATCATGTAGAGCAAGACTTATCGGTCTCGTTTGCGACAAACTTCAACAAAAAGATCCATCCCCGGCACGGCGCGTGTTGCAGCAATCCCGATCGCCGGAACGATCTCGTGACCGTGGGGCACCCAGCCTTTTCAATACTTGAACTGGCGCTCTGCGGCAAGTCATGCGTGGGAGATAGGCAATCTAGACTCAGGCTTTGGGATCGGGGGTCGGGTAGCCGGTCGAGGGCAGATCGAATGGGGGCACGTTTCTCTTATGCACCCGAAAGGCGGAAGCACACCAACGCTTGAGCGCCCGGTGCACTTCTACCCTGCGGTACTCAGTCGGATTGGCTACTTCTTGGGCGGTACAACGGCATCCTTGCAAGCCTTCGCAACCCGAAACTTGACAACGGTCTTGGCCGGTATCCGGATTGTCTCTCCCGTTTGTGGGTTCCGGCCGTTACGTGCCTTTCGGTGCGATTTCACGAGCTTGCCAATACCAGGAACTACGAATTGTCCATTCTTCTTCGTCTCGCTGACAGCGGTCGTCGCCAGAGTCTCCAACAGTCCCCCGGCCACGCTCTTGGTGAGTCCACTCTTGTCAGCTAGCAACGAGATGAGCTGACTCTTTGTCATTGCTTTTGCAGCCATTCTATATCTCCAAATCTCCAAAACAAGTTAACCTGCCCAGACGGCACGATCCCAAACAACAATCCCGCACATTCTCCTGATACTCTGCGAAAAAAGCAACGATGTTTTTTCATGAGAGGATTCGCCAGAACAACACTTGTCGGCGCTCACGGACTCCTCTTCGGGCCTGACTGGCGGAAGCGCAGCAACAAATGTGAAAGGAGCTGAAACGCTAGTCTGCGGAGGTCTGGATTCTACCTACGTGCCTGGGAGGATCCTTCGTAGTCCGCGGAGAGCTTGACGAGTTCGCTTCTGGTTTTCCACCAACGCGAACCGCACATACCCCTCTCCGTGATCTCCAAACCCAATGCCGGGAGAGATTGCAACTTTGCTTTCTCGAAGCGCAAGCTTACAAAACTCCAGCGAGCCCAATTCCCTATACTTCGGTGGAATCTTGGCCCAAACGAACATCGTTCCGCGTGGTTTCTCACATTGCCAACCGATCCGGTTTAAGCCATCCACCAAGACATCCCGGCGTGACCTGTATATTTCCACCGTGTCCGCAACACATTGCTGAGGACCGTTCATTCCGATGATCCCCGCAATCTGAACCGGCTGGAAGATACCGTAGTCCAGGTACGATTTGATGCGTGCCAGTGCATTGATGATTCTCTTGTTGCCGACGCAAAAGCCTACACGCCACCCCGGCATGTTGTAGGACTTGGACATGCTAAAGAATTCGACCCCAACTTCCTTCGCGCCCTTCACCTGCATGAATGAGGGCGCCTCGTAACCATCGAAACAAAGATCGGCATAGGCAAAATCATGAATGACGATTAAGTCCCTTTGCTTGGCGAAATCCACGACCTTCTCGAAGAAGTCAAGATTGACAGTCTCTCCGGTCGGGTTATGCGGGAACGACAAGACGAGGTATTTGGGCCTCGGCCACGTTTCATGGTACGCGTCCAGGACAGCTGCAAAAAAATCCCTGCCTGAAAACAGCGGGACAGATCGCACGTTCGCTCCCGCAATAATCATCGAGTACATGTGAATCGGATAGGTCGGATTGGGAACGAGGGCCATGTCTCCGGGCTCGACAATCGCAAGCGCGAGGTGCGATATTCCCTCCTTGGCACCAATGACAGCTATCGTTTCCGTTTCACGATCCAGCTGAACTCCGTATCTACTCGAATACCATTTCACGATTGCCTCTCGAAGCATCGTAATCCCGCGCGAGGCGGAGTATCGGTGATTGCGGGGTTTTTGAACAGCCTCGGTCAACTTGTCGACAATGTGCGGCGGCGTGGACAGGTCAGGATTGCCCATGCCAAAGTCGATAATGTCTTCGCCCTGCGCACGAGCATTCTGTTTGAGCTCGTTTACGATATTGAAGACATAAGGAGGCAGTCGCTGGATTCGATAAAAATCACTCAAGGTTCAGACCAATAAGCTTAGTTTGAAGAACCTCTCTGCTGCTGTCGTTTTGGACGACCGCAATAACAGAAAGCTGTTTCTCATCGATAGGCAAGACCACGTCGGGCCATTGGAAACCTTCGACCAGCCGTCGATAGCCCTCTACATATCGGCTAATTTCCAAGCGTAGATCAGCAATTGCAACAGTTTCGTGAAAAGGTGTCTCCTCTTGAGAAATCTGGATTCCACTAGACTGCCCCAAGAGCTTTCTGGCTACGAAATGATGAAAATGGACACCATTGGCCCCGGTATAGTGAACCGTTTTTTCGACCAAAATCAATCTTAGCCTGACATTTGGCATCGCGTCCATGATGTCGGCTGGAATTTTCAGCGTCCCGGAGACATCCACATGTTCCAGACCTCGCTCGAGAGTGGCTCCGAGGACCTCTGCCGACGGTCTAATCCGGACTCTTTCTTCTATGATCGCTTTGTGGGAGTGGAAGCTCTCTCCCACCGCTTCCAGGGACCCGCCGATGAGGCCCGTGCCTCGCCCGTCGACGAAGGTCATCGGGGTTCCGCCCACGGAGTAGTAGAGTGCTCGCCTTTCGGAATCTGGATTGGTCATCGGATCCAACCCAGGCATATGCACGTGATACTGAACCAGCACCAGCGTCTCGTGATCGTAGCGTCGCAAGAGCGATTCCAACGCAAGGTCGGAAGCCACGCAGGGACCACATTGTGACCCGGTAAACAACTCGGCAAGAACCGTTCGTCGCGGCCCCTCCTCGTCCGATCGCTCGTAACGTCCGGCCGCCACCAGTTCTTGACGGGAAAGCAGGGCCGTATCCAGACGAGCGTGCAGCTGTTCGAGATTGCCATGTTTCTTTTTGTATGCGCGGCGCAGGGGACCCAGGAAATCCATTCTATGCGTGTGCTTCAAGGACTCCAGATAGGCACTGATGGCTTCCTCGGGTCGGGACGTGGCATCGAAGGTCTTTCCGAGATAAAAAAATGCATCCGCCGTATGCTCCCCACCCACTGTCTCGATCGCTCGGCGCAATGCTCTCTCTGCTTTCTTGTACTCCTTTCGCCGAAAGAGAACCTGTCCGCGGGTAGTCCGGTACATCGACTTTATCGAGGGGGGTGTGGACTGGCTCGTGGTGGAAAGCGCCTCATCCATCAATTCCAGCGCTTTGTCCAAGAGGACGCTCTTTGTCATTAGGCTATCGGCGATGTTATTCAGAACCAAGCCCCTGCGATCGACCCTCCCCCCTTCAAGTGCGACGCTCTCGCTGGGCAACGAGACCAAGTATTCGTCTATCACCGATAGGAGAGCCTCCTCGTCGATGGGGTCCGACGCCAAACTCAAACCCAAGATGCGAAAATAGGCTTGGTCCCTGAGTGGGCTCCGAGAGTAACTCTGGACGAAGGACTTGAGTTCTTCGATCTGTTGCTGCCGCGTACGTGCCAGTTCCGCAATGGCAAAGACAGCCTGACCTCCGTAGACACTCTTCGGATAGCGTTCCAGGAACAAGCGCATGGCTTCACGCTTTTCGCGGGGATCACTTATCTTGGATGCACTTTCGAATGCGGCCTGATCACCCACAACCTCCTCAGGCAATCCGGACGGATCGCGCTCGGACACGCTTGCACAGGACACCCCAAGAAGCGCAACAAGGAGTACCAGCAAACGGGTTGGGCAATTGCGGATCAAAGACGCTCTCTCCAAGGGTCCGTCCACAGCGCGCGGGAACCGTAATCCAATCCAAACAAATCGCTTACAGCACAGCCCCGAGCGCGGACCGTCATGAAGCGTTCCACTGTAGCAGCATTTCCGAGGAACGGCCACCTCAACGCTCGGTCCTCGATCGAGGTTTTCATGCTCGGGCACGCCAGCTTGCGCTCGTGGAAAAACCGCAATCATTCAGGAGCAAAACCGGTATAATTCGCATTCCAAGCTATTCTCGGACGGGGCGAACCCCCTTAGACTCAGGATTGCCAACGAGTGCCCAGAGTACTGCTTCTGCTGCCCACCACCACCTATCGGGCTACCGACTTTCTCGAAGCGGCCACGCGAAACGGTATCGACGTCGTCGCAGCCTCGGACAAATCCAATGTAATGGCAGAGAAACATCCGGATCAGCTCCTCACGCTGGATTTTCGCAAACCCGCAGAGTGTGCCAAGCAGGTCCTCAAGTTCCACGCCAGGTCTCCAATTGACGCAGTTCTTCCTGTTGATGACGAGACGGCGGTAGTTGCCGCGGCAATCGGTTCCGCACTGCGGCTGAAACACAATTCCGTGGCATCTGCGAAGTCGGCAAGAGACAAGGACCTGCTGATGACACTGCTGGATCGGAACGGCATCAGGGTTCCAGCTTCGATAGCATTTGGAATCGACACAGCCCCCGAGTCGATAGCACCCCAGGTCGAGTATCCTTGCATCCTGAAACCGGTTTGTCTATCCGGCAGTCGTGGGGTCATACGGGCGAATGATGAGATTCGGTTTCTTCAGGCGTGGGAACGGATCCAGCGTATCTTGTCGGATCCAAAGATCCGGTCGAAGGGTCCGGACCTCGCCGGAAAGATTCTGGTCCAGGATTACATTCAAGGACCCGAGGTCGCAATCGAAGCCATCCTGACGGCTGGGAAGTTGCAGATACTGGCCATTTTCGACAAGCCCGACCCAATGGAAGGCCCGTTCTTCGAAGAGACACTCTACGTCACGCCATCACGCCATCCACCGGAAGTGATTGACACCCTCATGGAGTGCATTTCCTCAGCCACCCTTGCCATCGGTCTTCAACAAGGACCCGTTCATGCTGAGCTACGCTTCAACGAAGCCGGCGCCTGGATGATCGACCTAGCCGCCCGATCGATTGGTGGACTTTGTTCTCGCACGTTACGCTTCGGGACGGGGCTCTCTCTGGAAGATCTGATCTTGCGTAATGCGCTGGGCCGGGATATGTCCGGCCTGCAAAGAGAGACAACTGCAGCAGGAGTAATGATGATTCCAATCAAAAGGGGCGGGATCCTACGTGGAATTAGAGGTTTGGACGCTGCTCAGAAGCTGCCCTTGATTCAGAACGTTACAATAACCGCTCGACTGGACAATCCCATTGTCCCCCTACCAGAGGGTTCCAGTTATCTGGGATTCATTTTCGCGCGCGGACCTCAGGCGGCCGACGTCGAAGACGCGATGAGAAACGCGTTTGCTCGCCTGGCCTTTGAGGTCGAACCCGACTAGCAACGATGCAACAAACAATCACTTTCCCGGTTGATAATACGGGTTGCGCCCAGCAGCATGATCGGTCGTATCCAGAATTTCCCCAACTTGCGGAATCAGCTCTCGAATCGACTTTTCAATCCCTTGCTTCAACGTGACATCGGCAGCACCGCAGCCCTGGCATCCGCCGCCCAGGCGGAGATAAACCGAATTCTTTTTGACATCGATCAATTCGACCCAGCCCCCATGCATACCGACGGCCGGATTGATTTCTGTTTCCAGTAACTTCAAGACCTTTTCTCGAATCGTGCCCTCGGCCGGAATATCGCCGGCAAATCCTTCGTTGACCGCTGGTTCCCCGGCGGCTAGATATTCGCGGATCTTCGCCCCGATCTGTTTTCCGACCACGGGCCAGGACTCCAAGTCCGATTTCGTCACCGTGATCTCGTTTTCGGTTATCAAGATATTCTCGATCTCTTGAATCTCAAAGATCTTCAGTGCCAACGGCGCTTCTTTGGCCGCCTCTCGGTTTCCGAAATACGCAGACCCACCAGGGTATACGGGTTGGTCAACGGTGAACTTGCAGGTTGCGGGATGGGATGTCGGTTCACCAATTATCTTGATATCGCTTTCCAATGGTTTTCTCCTATTCCTCTATTTGACTGCCTCTACGAAAGTATATCGACCAGGCGCGGTTGTCAATCCAAACAATGGTTTCAGGTGTTCACATGCACATGCGGCTTTGCGTAGCCCCCAACTGGGCCTCCGTCGGCTCTGCTCAGCAAAACCACGGCTCGGTGAGCCGCGGCTCCTCCCTCAAACGCCGGCGAGAAGGACTCTCGTTCAAACCATATCCCCCTCCGGCCGAATGCGCTACCTCTTTGATGCGATTGAAGATAGAGAATACGTCCTCTCCCCCTTGTTGCTCGACGATGCGGAGCACCGTCTTGTGGAGCGATTCCATCATCGGATCCGGATGGGCCCAGCGGTGGGTCAACTCGTCAGGGACAAACTCCCGAAGAAACGGCTTCAGATCGGGGGACGAAAGAAGCGAGGACCCTGGAGGAATCAAGAGTCGGATTGCATATTGAATAGGGTCCACACTCTCAACGAGTTCTCTCGACTCGACAAAATCGAGGATTTGCAAGTAGTCCCCAACCGATGTCCACGGTGTAAACGGAACAAACGACGGGCGCAGAGCAATCTTGTTCTTTCGCAGCACACCCAAAGCGTTCGCGATGTCCCGTCTGCTATGACCCTTGCGGAGCTTCTCCAGCACTTCGTCGCTCAGAGACTCGAGCGCTGATACGACAAAAACACAACCTTTTCGGGAAAGCTCGGGAATCAGGTCCCGATGCTTGATAATATGTTCTACCTTCGCGGTAAAGTCGAAGGTCAGTTCGGGAAAGCGCTCATGCAATTCTCGTGTGATCCTCACTGAATGGGTGGGGGCATTGAGAAAGTCGGGATCCCCAAACGTAATGTGTTCCGCGCCCGCTGCAACAAGCCTGCCAACATCCTCCAGCACAACGGCCTGGGGAACAACAAAGAACCTACCCTTGTAGACCGGTGGAATCGGACAGTGAAGACATAGATGCTTGCAACCTCGCGTGGTTTCCACGTATCCCGCTGGAACCTCCTGCCCCCTGTGACGCAGCTTGGAATACACAGACAAGGGGGGCAATCCCTCTCGCGCAGGGACCTCGAACGGGATCCGGTGCAGATAGGGTGAAGATTGGCGGGAATCGGACTGATGACGGTAATCTAGTTGCTTCTCGAGCCGCGTGACCAACTGAACAAGTGGTTCCTCGTACTCGCCGCCAATCACGGAGTCGGCGACACCATCCAGCAGATACTCCGCGTTCAAAGTGGCGTATATGCCGTAGAAGCATATATGCGCACGCGGGTTTGCGGCTCGAACTCGTTTTCCAACCTCGATCCCCAACCGCAAGGCCGTGTGCATCGGCACCGAAATACCCACAAATGACGCTTTCCCGAACCTTTCCTCGACGAAACCCTCTATGGAACAGTCGAGCGTTGCCGGATCGTAGCCAGCACGGCGAAGAAAAGCTGTGGGCGAGGCAATGGCCAATGGCTGGTGGCCCAGCTCGTAGGTAGAAACCAGCAGAATCGCACCGGATCGTTTCAAGTCCATAGCCAACCCATGCAATAGTAACAGGATTGGCAAAGAATGTTACCAGATTGAGCATTCTGGAGAATCGGACGCGTTGACCTCGGCTGTGCCAGAGCAGGGTCGTGGGTCTCCGCTTCGCAAGGACACTGTAGACGACGGACCTAGGCCTTAGTCCAGCGTGATTTTTTGCATGAGGAGGAAGAAAAGCCCTGGAACGTGCGCCGTTACGGGATAAAATGCGTTTGATATATTTACAAGACATCCCGAAAGGAGCACATTCCAGGTGAATAAAAGAAACCACAGAATCCTCCTCCGAGACAAGCAAAATCTTACACGCCGGTTGGAAAGAAATCAGTTTGAGGACCGGTCCGATCCTATGTTCAAGGACTCCAACACCTACTACGAGATCGCCGAGAGAACGCGCGCCATCGGATCTGGTGGTATCGGAGCCATTCACAAGCTCGTGTGTAAGCTTGGATTGGACAAAGATATCAACAGAAACATCGTTTTGCTCAAGTACCACTTTCCTTACTGGGAATCCGATCATGTACTGAACATCGCATACAACGTCTTGTCGGGTGGAACCTGTCTCGAAGATATCGAGCGGTTGCGCCAGGATGAGACCTACATGAACGGACTGGGAGCCGAGAGGATTCCGGATCCCACGACGGCTGGAGATTTCCTCCGTCGTTTCGATGAGGATTGGATCTTCGGACTTCAGGAAACCATCAATGAAACCCGAACCAAGGTGTGGAAGTTGCAGGATGCTTCCTTCCGGAAGGAGGCCATCATCGACGTGGACGGGACCGTCGCCGGAACCTTGGGGGAATGCAAGGAAGGAATGGACATTGCCTACAACGGGATCTGGGGTTACGCACCGTTGATCGTGACCTTGGCCAATACGAATGAGGTCCTCTATCTGATGAATCGGCCGGGCAACCGTCCCTCTTCCGACGGAGCGGCCGAGTGGATGGACCGGGCAATCGATCTGGTGTCGTCGGTGTTTACGAAGGTCTGGCTTCGGGGCGACACGGATTTCTCGCTGACGAGAAACTTCGATCGCTGGGACGAGCGGGTTGGTTTTGTCTTTGGTTATGACGCCAAGCCGAACCTGGTCGGGATGGCCGATGCCCTGCCGGAGAGACAATGGAAACCGCTCGAGCGGCCTCCTCGTTATGAGGTCAAGAGCGAAGAACGGCGCCGTCCGGAAAACGTCAAAGAACAAGTAATCAAGGAGAGAGAATTCAAGAACATCCGCCTGCAGAGCGAGCAGGTCGCCGAGTTTGACTATCGTCCCGGACACTGTAAGAAAACCTATCGCATGGTTGTGGTTCGGAAGAACCTCACGATCGAAAAGGGGGAGCACCGGCTGTTTGATGAGGTCCGGTACTTCTTCTACATCACCAACGATCGGGAGATGACGATGGGAGAAGTGGTCCTTTTTGCCAACGATCGCTGCAACCAGGAAAACGTCATCGGTCAGCTCAAGAGTGGAGTGAACGCCTTGAGGATGCCTTCGGACAGTCTGGTATCGAACTGGGCCTACATGGTCATCGCATCGCTGGCGTGGAATCTGAAGGCCTGGTATGGCCTGGTGACGCAGGCGCCGACAGTACGTCGTGATATCTTGAGGATGGAGTTCAAACGCTTCCTGGTGAACTTTGTGCAAATACCCTGTCAGATTGTAAGAACCGGTCGTCGCCTCGTTTACAGGATATTGGCCTATAGCAAGCATCTCGAAACCTTTTTGGCGACGTTCGACTATATCAGGCAACTCAGGTTTACTTGAAGGCGCCTCGCCGGCGGGTGAGCCCGTACCCCCGGCGGAGCAAGAGTGGCGGGCGAAAGGAAGGGCATAACAGAGACAAACAAGATCAAGTGATCCAGACAACCAATGGAAGGTTTGTCTCTTGTGTTTCTCTTTGCTTTCCCTGTTACGCACAAGGAGCTGAAATCCACGAGATATTCGGAAAAGGCAAACGATTTTCCGAGCGAGCTCATACCTCGCTTATTTTGGGACTAGGACTGGTGGCGTCTGTTCTTCTTGGCCTGGGTTCGGGCATCGCAATCATCGTAACCTGGCAACGCGTTGGATCAGCAATTGGCATCGCGCGATGATAAAACGAGGCCGCTTCTTAGCGGAGATGTCCAAAAGTGAAGCTGCGTGGTCGCGGGGATGAGCCAGGATGGCAAAAAGGAACGGTGGTTCACCGCGTTACTGGTACAGACTGAGAACTTCCTGCAAGCGAGATTCTACCTTTAGGGTGAGTTTTTCCATCGCATCCCGAGCAAGCCCCAGGCGCTTGCATACTCCATCGCTTGTTTTCGGCAGCTCCGCCACACTTGGATTCGCGTCCTCAGTAGCGGAATCTGATCCAATTCTCTTGGCCACGACATCCGCGAGACTTACCACGTCACAACAGATTTCCGAAATCTCGTCCGGTGACTCATGAAACGTAACGGCACGGCCAATCGTCTCAGGTAGAGTCCAGTGCTGAACAACGAGCCCACCCAGCTCACCGTGGTTCACTCCCAGCACCCTCTTCTCCGCATCCAGCAAAGAGAGCCCGTCTTCGTGTTGCATTCGATCCAGAACCTCGATCATATCTGCTTGCAGGAAGCGCCCCAGTACCAGCTTTCCGATGTCATGCAGGAGTGCAGCCGCGAACGATTCCGCAGGCACTGTGGGCCGGCAAAAAGCACGCGATTCTTCCGCAGCTATGGCCGACGCGACTGAATGTTTCCATAGATCGCCTTCTGATAAACCGTACGCAGGGATCGGTTGCTTCAGTGTCGTCGATACAGAAGAGCCCATGGCCAGGGACAACACAGTGCCGGAACCAAGCCTCATGATGGCATCCTTGACCTGAACGATATCCGTTCTCGAAGCGCTCGCAGCGGAGTTTGCAGTTCCCAGCAATCGAGCGGTCAAAGCCTGGTCCAGCGCAATGAGATCGGCAACCTCACCGATCTGCCAATCGTTGTGAGCCACGATGGACGCCAGTCGTGTCACGCTCGGGGGAAGCGGCTTCAACTGCTGCGTTTGCGTAACAAGAGCTCCCAGGTCAATCAAGATATTTTCCTCATTCTCCGCATCCCAGAGCACTCAGGAATCGTCAGTTCACCGCGGGCTTTTCTGTCAAATTTATCGGCAAATCGCAGCAGGAGTTTAGTTTGCGCCGGCAATCCATAAATTGGTCCTTGGGGCCTATCACCAAAAGCCCGTCGACAACGCATCAGGTCGCCGGACGCAAAGCGTTGCGACAATTCTGTTCCTCCAACTTAGAATCCGGAAATGGGGCGTGAACCCGCCTCAAAAGAAACGGATAGCGACAAAGCCGCCGACCAGCAAGAAAGCAAACAGCAAAGCGGCAACGTCGAAGTGTCGCTCAATGGTTTGGCGGATAGGCGCGCCAAAGACGCGGAGTAGCGCGGCAACGAGGTAGAATCGGGCGGACCTCCCCAGCAAGCTCACGAAGAGAAACGGCCAAAACGACATCCCGGTGGCACCCGCCGCTATCGTTGCTACCTTGAACGGTATGGGGCTGAAGGCAGCAGCAGCGAGAAACCAAACTCCCCATGCGCCCGTGTACATCTGGACCACCGTGTTCCAGTGCTCCTGAGCGTGATAGAAATCGATGATTGGCTGCCCAGCGGCGGCCATGAAAACGTTTCCGATTGCGTACCCAAGTGCCGCTCCAAGCAGAGATCCCGTAGCACACAACGTTGCGGCCTGAATCCACCGAGAAGGGTTCGCCGCAACGATGGCAATCAACAGCACATCAGGAGGAATAGGAAAGACCGACGATTCGGCAAACGCGATCAACAGGAGCGCGATCATGCTCTGCGGAGTTTCCGCCCAATGCATGGTCCAATCATACAGGGAGCGAATCCACCGGCGCGGATAATCAATCAAAGTGAACACAGACATGCCAGTCATGGAAGTTCGGTGGTTGGCCTGATCGGTCCCGCGGTACCGCGATCATTGTCATCTGGCTGGAACTCACGACTCATCTTCGAAATGTGCCCCAGAGATATGCCCTCTCGGTTCAAGCAGAGTATCCCCACAGCCATAAGAGGAATCATCGATACGACATAGCAACCGTTGCTCACACCGGCGGCCTGTGAGTACGGGTCGTGACCGGACAAGTACGGCGAAAAAAAGTTTACCAGCGCGAGGTTCATGAAAAACTGAAATCCGCCGACCCCACCTGGTGTCGGGATCGCGACTCCGACAACGGTCAACGATACCAGCAGAAGAGTCCCCGAAAGCGGAAAGTCATTCAGGTAGGCGACAACCATACACCAGAGCTGCATCGTGATGGTAAGCCAGATCGCGATTGAGAGTCCCCCGATCTTCAGCAATGCGTTCCCTTCCCGCAAAGACTGACATCCGTGAAGAAACCGAGTCAGAAAGCGCTGAAGCCATACCGGAAAGCGGTTTATCCACTGGGGGTGGCGGATCAGATACCCAAATAAGCAAACACCCAAACAGAGGAGCACGAATATCTTGGCAGAATAGCTTCGGACAGTAAGCATGATTTCTTTACCGCCCGCAGTCTCCGGAACGTAGAGATGGCTAAAAAAAGCTGCGTAAACCCCGAAAAGTACAAGCACGGCCAACAGGTCGAGAATCCGCTCCAGAACCGATGTGGCGATAACAGAGGTCGCAGACACATCTTCTTTCTTTGCGAGAAGCAACGATCCCGCCACTTCCCCAGCCCGCGGGGGAATCACGTTGATGACATATTTCACCATCGTCAACGAAAAAAGGCGTCGCAACGATATCTTTGGTTTTACCGGTGATAGCAGAATTCCCCAACGCATGGCTCGAAGCAGCATGTGCAACATGATAAAGCCAATGCCCGCCAGCATATAGCCGGGACGTCCACTTATCATCACGCTCCAGGCTTGGCCCCAATCGGGAACACTCCGATAGACAAGGAAGCCGATCAACAGGGTCAGTCCGAGGCTGACGCTGATCTGGAATGCGGTAATGAACTGATCTTTGCTACCCGTCATTGTGAGGATCCAACAGAACCTCCGACATGGACCGTTTCCAATCGGCCCGAGCCCGCCCTTCAGCCGGAAGAGAATTTTGCATTATAGCTCCCTCCACCGATACATTTACCATGAACCGGAAGGTTTGCAGCCAAATTCCTTCGCCAGATCGGAATCGAGCCCGCCACGGGCGGGCGTGTTGAGCCGGCACCTACATAACACCTGCCGTGCAGGTGTCCGTTCTCAGCTTCTCTATGCCTTGGATTGAGGAACGTGGGGATTCGAGTAGGCATTGTAGCGCTTCAACGCAGCATCCATGCTCGCTTGGCCGAGAACCCCCATTTCGACTAGAATCTTGCCGATTGGAGGCACCTTCGAGGGAACATATCGGCGATTCGCGGAAATGCTATAGAATGAGAATTTACCTAGAGCGTGCTCCTCATCTACAATGGATGTTCGCCGGACCCTCGGGCCGAAATTTGGTCGAACCGTGTCAGACCGGAGACACACTCGACTGGCGGTGCAAGATGAAAGACAAACACGATAAACCGTCTGATCTCCTGGACGCGAGAGATCTCGAGTATATCGAGCGCGAGCGCGACCTCGTGAAGCGAGAGGCAATCTACTGCACGGTTGCCAAATATCGACGGCCAGACAGGCTTGCCGTAGGGGACCCGATACCTGAACTAAAGCTCACGGATCTCTCCACAGGGGAAGTTGTGCGCCTACGGAGCGAGTGCAAACAACCCATGGCACTTTTTTTCGGAAGCTACACATGACCTCCATTCAGGCGCCAGGCTGGCGAACTTCAGCAGATGTACAACGAATTCAAAGACCGGGCGGATTTTTGGGTCGTCTACCTCGCAGAAGCGCATACTATTGATGAGTGGCAGTCGGATTCAAACGAGGCAGAAGGAATTCGTCTCAAGCAGCACGAGAGCTTCGAAGAAAGAAAGGCTGCAGCCCGATTGTGCCGGGAGAAGCTGGGACTTTCTATTCCAACGCTGGTGGACGGTATGAACAACGACGCCTTCGAAGCGTTTTCCGCGTGGCCTGAGAGAATATATATCGTGAACGGGTTAGGGCGAGTCCACTATCGAGGCGGTCCCGGACCCTTTGATTTCAAACCCGACAGCGCACGTTCCGCGCTCCTGGAGTTACTCGAAAGTTCGTAGGCGCGAGGCTCACTTCTCCTTGTTCGTTGAGGCCTAGTGTCGTTTGCGACGGCGAATGACGACCCCGCCCGCCGGCTGAACGACGTCGCTGTATTTACGACGTCGCTGTATTTACAAAGAGGGCCACCTAGCATGGCTTTCGCGCTTGGCATGGCTTTCGCGCTTGAAGAATCAAAGCCATTGATGGGAGCGTTCCGCTTTCCAAGACCCAGCTGTTGAAACTCAAGACAACGAGCATAGCTCTAAGCAAGACAACGAGCACAGCTCGAAAGATGAGCCCTGGTCAGGAACCGAAGCTGTCATGGTCATACCCGATCACAGGTTCTTTTGCCTCCTGCGGCGATAAGGGAGGCTCGCCAGCCGTGGTTCCCACGTTGCGAATCAGTTCGATCTCCTTTGCGATCCGCTCAACGGTTTCAACGGCATCAAACGTCCCATTGAGACGGTCCTTTTCGGCCTGAAGCCGCCCAATGTCCTTTTCCAGCTTGATTCTTTCCTGTTCAATTCGATTCAATTCGAGCTGAATCTTCGTCTTCAGCCGTTCCGTATCCAAGTTCATGATCACAACCCTTTCTCATTACTCCTCCGCAATCACGGAGTATTGCCTCATCCACACCATCGGGACTCCCTCAGGCACCAAATCCATTCTTGTTTTCGTGGACGGTTGGTTTCGAGGGCCGTCGTTACTGCCCTGGCTATCCTATTACCTTACACTAGACCTTAGTCCAGCGTGATTTTTTGCATGAGGAGGAAGAAAAGCCCTGGAACGTGCGCCGTTACGGGATAAAATGCGTTTGATATATTTACAAGACATCCCGAAAGGAGCACATTCCAGGTGAATAAAAGAAACCACAGAATCCTCCTCCGAGACAAGCAAAATCTTACACGCCGGTTGGAAAGAAATCAGTTTGAGGACCGGTCCGATCCTATGTTCAAGGACTCCAACACCTACTACGAGATCGCCGAGAGAACGCGCGCCATCGGATCTGGTGGTATCGGAGCCATTCACAAGCTCGTGTGTAAGCTTGGATTGGACAAAGATATCAACAGAAACATCGTTTTGCTCAAGTACCACTTTCCTTACTGGGAATCCGATCATGTACTGAACATCGCATACAACGTCTTGTCGGGTGGAACCTGTCTCGAAGATATCGAGCGGTTGCGCCAGGATGAGACCTACATGAACGGACTGGGAGCCGAGAGGATTCCGGATCCCACGACGGCTGGAGATTTCCTCCGTCGTTTCGATGAGGATTGGATCTTCGGACTTCAGGAAACCATCAATGAAACCCGAACCAAGGTGTGGAAGTTGCAGGATGCTTCCTTCCGGAAGGAGGCCATCATCGACGTGGACGGGACCGTCGCCGGAACCTTGGGGGAATGCAAGGAAGGAATGGACATTGCCTACAACGGGATCTGGGGTTACGCACCGTTGATCGTGACCTTGGCCAATACGAATGAGGTCCTCTATCTGATGAATCGGCCGGGCAACCGTCCCTCTTCCGACGGAGCGGCCGAGTGGATGGACCGGGCAATCGATCTGGTGTCGTCGGTGTTTACGAAGGTCTGGCTTCGGGGCGACACGGATTTCTCGCTGACGAGAAACTTCGATCGCTGGGACGAGCGGGTTGGTTTTGTCTTTGGTTATGACGCCAAGCCGAACCTGGTCGGGATGGCCGATGCCCTGCCGGAGAGACAATGGAAACCGCTCGAGCGGCCTCCTCGTTATGAGGTCAAGAGCGAAGAACGGCGCCGTCCGGAAAACGTCAAAGAACAAGTAATCAAGGAGAGAGAATTCAAGAACATCCGCCTGCAGAGCGAGCAGGTCGCCGAGTTTGACTATCGTCCCGGACACTGTAAGAAAACCTATCGCATGGTTGTGGTTCGGAAGAACCTCACGATCGAAAAGGGGGAGCACCGGCTGTTTGATGAGGTCCGGTACTTCTTCTACATCACCAACGATCGGGAGATGACGATGGGAGAAGTGGTCCTTTTTGCCAACGATCGCTGCAACCAGGAAAACGTCATCGGTCAGCTCAAGAGTGGAGTGAACGCCTTGAGGATGCCTTCGGACAGTCTGGTATCGAACTGGGCCTACATGGTCATCGCATCGCTGGCGTGGAATCTGAAGGCCTGGTATGGCCTGGTGACGCAGGCGCCGACAGTACGTCGTGATATCTTGAGGATGGAGTTCAAACGCTTCCTGGTGAACTTTGTGCAAATACCCTGTCAGATTGTAAGAACCGGTCGTCGCCTCGTTTACAGGATATTGGCCTATAGCAAGCATCTCGAAACCTTTTTGGCGACGTTCGACTATATCAGGCAACTCAGGTTTACTTGAAGGCGCCTCGCCGGCGGGTGAGCCCGTACCCCCGGCGGAGCAAGAGTGGCGGGCGAAAGGAAGGGCATAACAGAGACAAACAAGATCAAGTGATCCAGACAACCAATGGAAGGTTTGTCTCTTGTGTTTCTCTTTGCTTTCCCTGTTACGCACAAGGAGCTGAAATCCACGAGATATTCGGAAAAGGCAAACGATTTTCCGAGCGAGCTCATACCTCGCTTATTTTGGGTCTAGATGCGATCCCCGATGTTCTAAAGAATTTGAACGCCCCCGTATTGATGTTTGGCGACTTCAATGCTACACCCTGGTCCTTTTACTTTCGAAAGCTCGTGCGTGATACGAGTCTGGTACCCGGTTCGGCTGGTAGGGGATTGCAACCGACATGGCCTTCGTGGTTTCCGCCTTTACTCATTCCTATTGATCATTGCTTTGGGTCCCAGGAGGTTCGATTCGTGAGTAGCAAAGTAGGGACTCACGTCGGCAGTGATCACTATCCGTTGCTGTTTGAGTTCATGCTCGTACCACGGCAGTAAGTCATACGAGACGAGTTGTCGGAATCGAGTTCAGATTACGAAGGACTCGCGTCATGCCCTTCCAGTTGCAAGAGTTATGGACTGGAGGTTCGCTTCCCGGGAGCCGAGCAAGAGAGGGAAAGTCGACGTAACGTCCATTCCGACCCAGGCGGCGTGACTTTACCTGGCCGCGGTTATGGACCTTTAGACGTGAAGGATCGTCGGCTGGGTTACGGACAGGGCGGATCACAAAAGATCTGGTTTGCACGGTTCTCCAACATGCGTCAATAGTTTTAGGGAACTCTCCTGCCTTCTTACTGCGGAAGATGGAGCTGTATTTTAAACACAAGCACGCCGCTGGGCCGGTCTTTGATCGATCGTCCGTCATCGACGACATCTATGGCGAGTCCGTCAAAGGATGACGTGCTTCGGCCGGAAGGGCATCGGGCTCCACGATCGTTTTAACTCGTTTGAAACAAAGGGATGTTGAGCCGTGATCAGAACTTTTCCTCTACACGAATCCTTTGCGTTGATAGAAAGTGAGAGCCTCTCAAGAATCAAGTGGTTGCAGAGGCACCGACGGGCGGCCAACGGTTGCCACTCAGTCGCACAATTCCCGACCCAGCTAAATCCTACTAGAACGTACTCCACAGAGGGTACCCACCCAAGCCGGTGTCAGCATGCGGATCGAGAATAAAGTCATAATGCCAGCTAACGGGATTTCCCCCGGGAATCTCCTTGGCATGAGCTGCCGTATAAAGAGCAATGGAGTTTAGGATTTCACGAACCGTTACGTCTTTCAATTCCAAAGTCATTCGGGTCATGTCAAGCTGCTTGTGTAAAAAGGTCGAGGGTACGAGTTGGTCGTTGTTCCTTCCAATCGAGATTGAATCGATGGAAGATCGAGTAAATGATTCTGTCGACACTCTGGACATTAACAAAGCAAACCATCGGACGCGTTCTCCGTCGAACCTCAACGAAGCAGCGTTCGATGACGTTGGTGGTTCGTAGCTTCTTCCACAGAGGCCGTGGGAAGCTGTAAAAGGCCAGTAACTCAGGGAGATCCTTCTCCAATCGATTCACCATCTTCGGATAATCCTTGTGCCAGCAACGCTTCAGCCTCCTGAAAGCTGTCAGTGCATCCCGACGGCTATCGGCCTGGTAGATGGCCCGTGCATCCTGCTTGATCTGGTCTCGATCGCACTTTCGGACTGAATTGACGATGTTTCGCATCTTATGTGCCCAGCAGCGTTGGTGCTGAGCTCTCGGATAGATCGTTTCAATGGCCGCTGCCAGACCTGCACAGCCGTCGGTCACAATCAGCTCGAGGTTATCTCCCTCTATACCACGCCGGTACAGATCTCCTAAGAGTCCTTCCCAGGCAGCTTGACTCTCTCCACTGCTGCGCATAAATGCCAAAAGCTGCCGGCTACCATCCGCTCTCACCCCGTAGGCCACCAGCATCTGCACCCGTTTCCGCCCACTCGGACGTCTTACCCTCAGACTCACTCCGTCCAGAAACAGTGTCTTCCATTCGTCACTCAACCGAGCTCGGTGAAATCGCTGTACTGCTTCATCTAGCTCTCGTGTCAGCTGCGATACCGTCTGTGCACTGACAACTTCTCCCGTCATGATCGCCACAATCCGTCCCACCGTCCGTGTGCTGATTCCTCTGAGAAACGCCTCTCGTATCAGCAACGTTACCTCGTCAGCTCGTCGTTGAAACCGTTGTAATCCCTTCGGGAGAAAATTCTTGTTCCGGCTCCGGGCAATCCGCAACCGTAACGTTCCAAAGCGGGTCACAAAGTCCCGTTCATAGTATCCATTGCGGTACTCTCTCTTTCTCTGCCCACCTCTTTCATACCATCCAAAGCCACAATAACGGTCTCTCTGCCGCTGTGATTCAGTCTCGAAATACCGTTTCCACGCCAGCTTTGTCTTGCTATACACATCTCCCCAAAAGTCTTCTTTTACCTCATCAAGGAAATGTTGGAATTGTTCGGTCATCGGTGTTAATTTCGCCATTGGGTGTAAGCTCCTTTCTTGGAGTTGGTTTTTGCCATCGCAGCGAAAAAACCAAACTTACACCCTCTTTCTTTTTACACAAGCAAAGTTACATCACCGTCATTCGTGGCTTTGGCGCGTTCCCGGACATGCTCGCCCCGGCTGATCCAGGGGGCATTACCCCAGCTTTCATCAAACGCTCCAAATGCTCTCCTCTCTTTCTCGCCAAGAACTCTCTGAGTTCCGCGGCGTAAATAGAAATCCTGTGCACCGCGTCATGGGGCCACATCTCATCGTCCACCACGAAGGTTTCAACGCGGATATTCAGCAGATCATCAGGGTCCTCTTTGGCGTTCTTGGGATAGATATTGACGAGTTGACTGCCCGTCAACTCATATGTGTATCGGGGGTCCCTTTGTATTAGTTGGTGGAGGACATACTTGACTGATTTGTCCGTGAGCTCAAGAGAGATGCGATACTGTTCTTCATCTCGACGCGCCGGTATGCTTTCAAAGCCAATGAGAATCCTTGAGGGATTCGTCGAACGAAGAGCACGAAGAGCACCAAACATGTTCTGGTCGCTGACTCGAAAGGCCTCAATCCTCACGTCTAGAACCGTCTCTTCTTCGATTTGCGTAGTTGTATTAGGAATCCCCAATTCCACCGCACCACCAAATGACGCAGTTCCGCTGTGGACAACTAGCCAACAGATAGTTAGTTGAAGTTTATTCACTTCGACCTCCTCCGCTCACGAATGAATTCGGGTCGCCAGCAACCGGCCCGTTAGACAAACACTCACAATATCGCATCTTTGCCACCTCTCCCGGGGACTCGGAACTTCCCAATTACTAGCTATGTGTCGCTCTATCACAGCAAGATAGCCCGGCTCAGTTGGTTCACTGGAGTGAGTGCTATTGTTAGTTGAAATTCAATGAAAGGAAAGCGGCTCCAAGAGTGGTAGATTTTTGTTTTTAGCGAAAACGAAGTCAACCAATTCTCAAGGAGCCACTATGAAGAAGATTCTACCAAACAGCATCACATCGAAGCAAAAACGATCCTCAGGCGGGGCTCGGGTTCCGGAAATCAACGATCAGGTCAATGAACTTGATGCACGTATCGAGCTGATCCAAGCATTGATACCGCTCGGATTGAGAGCCGTCCAGGACAGCCTTGAAGATGAAGTCAACGAGCTCGCCGGGAAGCGTTATAGCCGAGCCGGCGGTGATTGCAACCTTCATCGATGGGGATCGCAAAGGGGTTCAGTGTATCTCACAGATCAGAAGATTCCAGTCCGTGTTCCTCGAGTCCGGGACACAAACCACGGTCGTGAAGCGCCGTTGAGAACCTATAGGCAGTTGCAGCAACCCAGGAATATGGACGAGGGCCTTTTGAAGAAGGTGATCAACGGATTATCCTGTCGGAATTATCGGGAGTGCGCTGAGGCCGTTCCGGAGGCTTTTGGCATGTCAGCATCAAGCATCTCGCGCCGTACCATCCAAGTGACAGCTCGAAAACTGAAGGAGCTGCAGGAACGATCTCTTGCAGGATACGATTTTGTTGCTCTCTTTCTGGACGGCAAAAGCTTTGCATCGGAGCAAATCCTGATTGGATTGGGAGTGACCCTCGAGGGTGAGAAGATCATCTTGGGGTTCCTGCAGGCCAGTACCGAAAATGAACGAGTGTGTATAGCCTTTCTCCGAGGGCTAATACAAAGAGGGCTTTGCCATGACAAGGGCCTGATGTGCGTTATCGATGGGTCCAAAGGATTGCGAAAAGCCGTCCAGGCGGTATTCGGCAACCGGGCGGTCGTGCAGCGCTGCCGATGGCACAAGCGTGAAAATGTATTGTGCTACTTACCCAAGAGCAAACAGGGAACCTTTCGCAAACGATTGCAGGATGCCTATCAAAAGCCAAACCTGAAAGAGGCAGAAAAAGCGCTTCTAAGGGTCCGAAAAGAACTATTGCTGCTGAACCAGTCAGCGGCAGCCAGCTTGGATGAGGGTTTCGAAGAGACTCTCACCCTTCACCGGTTGGGCCTGGCTGAGGAACTCCGGGAAAGTTTCTCTACTACGAATTGTCTTGAGTCCATCAATGCGCAGCTTGGACAAAGAACCGACAAAGTGGATTACTGGAAAAACAGCAACCAATTACATCGTTGGGTAGCTACGGCATTGCTCGAGATCGAGCCGAGACTCAGGAAGGTCCGTGGCTATCGCCACCTACCGAGGTTACGTCGTTCCTTAAAAGCCCGCTTTTCAAAAGCCGTGGAGGAACGAATTGCGTGAATACCACGGGAGCCGCTATCCAATTTCAACTGAAAATGGGATTGACTCGTTCACTGTGCCGTGACCGTTGCGTCTGAACATGTCCACGTTACGCTGTTAGTACCCACAGCGAACCCATTAACGTTAATTGTTTGTGTCGAACTCACGCTACAACTCCCCCCCGTTCGACAGGTTTCGGCGCAAAAATAGAAACAATCCGTAACTGTATCGCCAAAACCCGATCCAATAATTGGAGCGCTACCTGAACACGGACCACTGGGAGTAGTGTATGATTCACTTATGTACAATGAAAATCCCGAGATCCACTCTGGGTTTGGAAGATGATCCATAACCCTGTATACCCGGTCTCTCCTGTAGGAGCTGTACGTCCCATTCCCTGTAAAGCTGCTTTGGCCACAACTATCGCTACTCGCGTTAGGATCGCACGTATGCGATGTTCCGTTATACGTGTTGGAGTTCAGAGAGAGACTGGCAGGCTTTACGACGGTCAATGTACCTTGCCACTCGGAGAATTGGCCGTTCTTTGTGTACTTCAGTTTGATAGGCACATCATCTCTCGAACTGCTTTGACTCACGGACGTAACTGTAACGGTCGCTTGGCTAGTATTGCTTAACGAAACCTTGCTGCTAGTCGTGGTCCACTCGAATGTTCCCCCGGTTGGATTCACGGAGGCCTGAAGCTGAATGGAGTTGTCCCCTTCCCCTGTCTCTCCCTGTCGAAGCGGGACCTTTGCAGGGCCAGTAACACTCGTTATCTTAGGCTTGGCCGTCGCCCCAGCTGTGCCACTATATCCTACAAATAGTGGAAGAAAGCACTCACCGTAAACAAAGTACTGGCCCAGCCCGGTAAAGCTGATTGTTGCCGATCCTGCATCTGAAGCCGAAACGTTATACTCATTCCAGCTAAATGGAGAAGGCACGCTAGTGCTAGTCGAAGTCACTTCGGCATGATACACCCCGTTGGGCCCGCTACAGGCCAGAACTACTACAACGGCCTCAAAATAAGGACTACTTCCTGTTTCGAACGTTACCGATCCGGGGAGAATGTCTCCATAGGGATTCTCCCAGCAGCAACCTGTACAGTTAAACCCGACATGCCCACCGCCAATTATGTGCACTTCTGTTCGGGCAATCAGCGTTGTGCTGCCTAAGGTTGCTGTCCCGACAAAATAACCCCAACGCAAAACCCCGTTTTCGTAGTCTGGATCGAGGCTGTTGCCAAAAATGTCTGGCTCGCCATTCTTGGCCAGTTCGGCGATATCGATACGGTGAGAGGCTCCAGGCGCGATGTCGATTAAGGGAAAAATATAGCTGCCATCTTCCCAGTTGATTTGACCCCCAATCCGTGCCGGTATACTCCCCAGGTTGGTCAAGGTTGTAACTACACTATGCGTATCAAGCGGGGGCAATGGGTACATGCCATTATGGTGGGCGCTAGACTCGGCCATCAACGGTACATAGATGACCTGATTATTCGCGCTGACGCTACGAGCTGCCAAGAGTACTGTCCCAGGCCTGCCTGAATGCTCAATCGCCACCCTGACACTGTCACCGCCGATCCTCTTGTCATCTCGGGTAAGCAACTCCGTGATATTTAGCGTCTCCACCTCGCCTGGCGCAATAACACCATCATGACTTGCCAGTTCTTCTCCTGTCTCCGGATCAAACACCGTCAGCAGGGCTCTTTGACTCCGCCGGGTTGGATTGAAAGCCGAGAGCAGGGCTTGCATTGGAATAACATTTCCCAAGCTGCCCGCTGTTTTGATCGGGACCCTGACGCTATGGTACCTGTTTGAAACAAGGGTTGCTACATCGAACACCGGTATTGGGTTCAAGAAAGAATCTCCGTGCAGCAAACCTATCGACAACAGATCTCCCGGCATGCCACTGTGCCTTATCGTGATCGATCCAGCTTTCCAGTTTCCCTTGTTTCTCATCGGCGACAGAATATAGCGAGCGTGAGGGTTCAGCTTTCCCTCGTAAGTTATTCTTCTTCCATGTGCTGACGTAACAGTCGCCCAGTACTTGAGCGGAGAGTCACTGGAGTTGAGCATTGCATAAATAGGCTCAATCCTGTTTCTCTTCCCGAACGATCGCGTATCCCAAAAGGAACGTACCTGGACAGATGCATATTTCCCCACCTCGAGCAAGGGAATCTCCGTTGCCTGGCTTCCCATCTGCACCACTGCCCAGGCACTGATTAACCCGGAATTTCCAATTTGGATCTCGGTTCCCAACATAATAGTCTCGAGCCACCATGGGAGCAAGAAAATCCCGGCCTCAGACCAACCATGGATCCAGTCAACGCATCCCAATGACCCGTTGTCGCCGTGGTAGTAGACCTTCTCACTCCTGCGTGGGCGATTTTCCAGACACATCGCCACACTCCTTCCATGGCATTCCAATTCCGGACTTGCAAGCCGGGCGGCTAACCGCTTGGCAGCGGCAAGGCCCAGATCCGCCTGAGCATTTCACCAAACAACCGACGGTCCAGATGCCCCTCGGCCAAGAGCAACCAGTAGTACCGCGCGTGCTTGACCAGCCTTCCGCCAGTCTTCATCAACCGGTGCTGCAAGCTCGTGAGCGACCAGCTCTTGATCCGGGGTGGTAGCCCGAGTCGCCGCCATAGGTTGCCTAGGTTGTAGGCGAGCACGCTCAACTGCAGGCGCACTTCATTCGCACGGAAGCGATGGCAGGACAGCCGCGTCCAATGCGTCGCCTGCTTGCCTTCTTTGATCCATTGCTCCGCCGTGCCGCGCTTGTTGTAGAACCTCACCACCGAGCGGCTCGGCAAGCTCATGTTCGTGACAATGAACCCGACCCGCGGGAACAACTCGCCCTGGTGATGCTCGACCTTGGCGACGATCCGTCGCGGCCTCGACCAGCTTTCGGCCTGATAGCGGAAGCTCTTGTAGCGCACCAGTGGCTTGCGGCTGGGCCGACCTGGAGGACGAAACAGGATGTCGGCAATCTCCCACTCCAGGCTCTTGTTGGACGGGATGCGTATGGCATACTGAACGCCGCGCTCTTCCAGGGTCTCGTAAACCTCTGGCTTGGCGAAGGCGGCGTCTGCTCGAAAGACGATCTCTTTGCCTTGCTCCTGTTGAAAATCGATCTCCGGCAACAGAAGCTCGTCCCAGTCCTCGGCGCTATGCACGTTACCCGGCCGCAGCTTGGCCGCCAGACAGTCCCCGTGACTATTGAACAGAAACAGCGGATGGTAACACACGGACTCGAAGTGGCCATTGTAGGCGCTGCCTTCCTGCTGACCATGCACCGGACTCTCGCTTGAGTCCATATCCAACACTACGCGATCAGACTTGTCCAGAGCCTCGGCCTGTGCGAGTGTCTCTCGGTTCAGAGCCATCAGCCCGATCAGATTCTCTTCTCGCGTCAGCAGCTCCGTCTCGAACCAGTGTAACGTCGAGGTCAGCGCCGCACCGCGATCCCAGTTTTTCTTCGAGCCGATCAAGCGAAAGGTCGGATCAACTGAGACCCGCGCGGCATCGTTAAGGTCTTCGTAGCCTGCCAGGCGACTATAGACCGATTGCCGCAGCAGATCGACGAGCGGGAACTGTTTGTTCAAGCCTTGCCGCGTGTCGTTGAGATGCTCGTCTATGAGTCGTCCCATCCCCAGCCGTTCGTCCAACTCGCGGACCAGAATCAGGCCACCCTCGGAGGTGACTCGCGATCCCTGAAAATCAACTTTGAGTAATCCGTTAAAGCTGAGTTGAAACCCCTTTCGTTCTTTTTCACCCATCGGGTGTTGCCCTCCAATGTGTCCTTATCATTCTCCGACGCTTATAAATAGGGATGCCGAAGGCGGCTGAAAGGTTGCTATATTTCATTCAAATTGGAAATCCGGGTTAAGACAGCCACGAGGATATGTTTGATTTCGGTTTCAATATTCATAGGTGTCTCAGTTTCGTTAATGTATGTCTTCTCTATTGAAGAAGCCCTGCCATCTGCAGGATGAGCTGGGCCTTACGGTCCCCTTCGTTCTGCGGATTTGTATGGTTGTAAAAACCACGTCCACTCTTCACACCGGTATCTCCGGCCTGCACTTTTTGCACCAGTGTTACCGGCGGGCGGAAACGCTCCTCGCCGATTTTCTTGTACATCGTTGTGGCGGCACTGTGCAGAGTGTCCAAGCCTATAAAGTCCGCCAGGAGCAGTGGCCCCATCGGGTGATTGCAGCCAAGCTTCATGCTCAGATCGATCGCATCCCGGTCGGCGCCTCCCTCCTCCTCGAAACGGATTGCATCCAAGATGTAAGGCATCAGCAGGCGATTGAGTATGAAACCGGGGATGTCTTTTACCACGACGACTTCCCTTCTCAGCGACTCACCAAGCTCGATGACCTTCTGAAGCGTTTCCTTGCTTGTATGCTCCCCCGAAATAACATCCACCAGCCGGATACGCGTGACCGGGAGATGGAAGTGGAGGCCCGCGAATCGGTCTCTACGCTGGGTGGCTTCAGCCATTTCGGTAACGCTCAAGGCAGACGTGTTAGTCAATAGGATGGTCTCGGTTGGGCAAATCTCGTCGAGTTTCGCCATCAGCTGTTTCTTCGCGTCCAAGTTTTCGACTATGGCTTCAAGCACGATATCGCAATCTATCAGGCCGTTGAGCGAATCAACGAACTGCAGTCTCGACAGCACCCCTTCTAAACCAGTCTTGTCGAGCAACTTTTGCTCGAGTTTGCGGGTCAACCCTCCTCGCATCTTTTCCAGTGCGTGCTCCCTGGCTTGTTGAGAAGAATCGTAGATGATTACCTTGTGTCCAGCCTCAGCAGCTATCTGGGCGATCCCCCTGCCCATCAAACCGCAGCCGACGATACCGATTTTGCAAGTGTTCATTTTCTTCACTCTCTGCTCGCATTAGTCAGTTCATGTAAACAGATCCATATTCTGCAAGGTGGTTTGCCGGCCTTGGCCAGTTTCGGCACGGACACGGCTTCCCTATGGTACTCGTGGTACTCGCCCAAATGGGATACCTCGGCCCAGAAATGAGTCTGCAGTGGTTGAAGAGGGGATTAAATCGGAGTGTCCTGATTCGATTTAGTTATACATTATTCTTCGATCAAAGTCAATCAAACAAGACGCAGGGTCATGTCAAGCTGCTTGTGTAAGCCCGGATTTCCAATTTGAATGAAATATAGCAACCTTTCAGCCGCCTTCGGCATCCCTATTTATAAGCGTCGGAGAATGATAAGGACACATTGGAGGGCAACACCCGATGGGTGAAAAAGAACGAAAGGGGTTTCAACTCAGCTTTAACGGATTACTCAAAGTTGATTTTCAGGGATCGCGAGTCACCTCCGAGGGTGGCCTGATTCTGGTCCGCGAGTTGGACGAACGGCTGGGGATGGGACGACTCATAGACGAGCATCTCAACGACACGCGGCAAGGCTTGAACAAACAGTTCCCGCTCGTCGATCTGCTGCGGCAATCGGTCTATAGTCGCCTGGCAGGCTACGAAGACCTTAACGATGCCGCGCGGGTCTCAGTTGATCCGACCTTTCGCTTGATCGGCTCGAAGAAAAACTGGGATCGCGGTGCGGCGCTGACCTCGACGTTACACTGGTTCGAGACGGAGCTGCTGACGCGAGAAGAGAATCTGATCGGGCTGATGGCTCTGAACCGAGAGACACTCGCACAGGCCGAGGCTCTGGACAAGTCTGATCGCGTAGTGTTGGATATGGACTCAAGCGAGAGTCCGGTGCATGGTCAGCAGGAAGGCAGCGCCTACAATGGCCACTTCGAGTCCGTGTGTTACCATCCGCTGTTTCTGTTCAATAGTCACGGGGACTGTCTGGCGGCCAAGCTGCGGCCGGGTAACGTGCATAGCGCCGAGGACTGGGACGAGCTTCTGTTGCCGGAGATCGATTTTCAACAGGAGCAAGGCAAAGAGATCGTCTTTCGAGCAGACGCCGCCTTCGCCAAGCCAGAGGTTTACGAGACCCTGGAAGAGCGCGGCGTTCAGTATGCCATACGCATCCCGTCCAACAAGAGCCTGGAGTGGGAGATTGCCGACATCCTGTTTCGTCCTCCAGGTCGGCCCAGCCGCAAGCCACTGGTGCGCTACAAGAGCTTCCGCTATCAGGCCGAAAGCTGGTCGAGGCCGCGACGGATCGTCGCCAAGGTCGAGCATCACCAGGGCGAGTTGTTCCCGCGGGTCGGGTTCATTGTCACGAACATGAGCTTGCCGAGCCGCTCGGTGGTGAGGTTCTACAACAAGCGCGGCACGGCGGAGCAATGGATCAAAGAAGGCAAGCAGGCGACGCATTGGACGCGGCTGTCCTGCCATCGCTTCCGTGCGAATGAAGTGCGCCTGCAGTTGAGCGTGCTCGCCTACAACCTAGGCAACCTATGGCGGCGACTCGGGCTACCACCCCGGATCAAGAGCTGGTCGCTCACGAGCTTGCAGCACCGGTTGATGAAGACTGGCGGAAGGCTGGTCAAGCACGCGCGGTACTACTGGTTGCTCTTGGCCGAGGGGCATCTGGACCGTCGGTTGTTTGGTGAAATGCTCAGGCGGATCTGGGCCTTGCCGCTGCCAAGCGGTTAGCCGCCCGGCTTGCAAGTCCGGAATTGGAATGCCATGGAAGGAGTGTGGCGATGTGTCTGGAAAATCGCCCACGCAGGAGTGAGAAGGTCTACTACCACGGCGACAACGGGTCATTGGGATGCGTTGACTGGATCCATGGTTGGTCTGAGGCCGGGATTTTCTTGCTCCCATGGTGGCTCGAGACTATTATGTTGGGAACCGAGATCCAAATTGGAAATTCCGGTTGAAGATGCACGAAAACCGATTTAGTTGGAGTTTTTCAGCATCCTGTTAAAGGCCTGTTTTACAGGACACCGCAATTCATTGTTTTACAATGGCGTCGTATCGCGTCAATTCGTCACCGCGTGTAGAAAAATGACCGTGATCTAGGCGACCCTTGGTCATACTATTCGCCGACGATTTTGAGTCTCGATTTCTCCAGTCCTGTGGAACTTTCTGAGGTTGTCGGGGCCTCCGTGGCGGGTTGGTTGACCTGTCGTAGATGCTGCAGCAGCTTCCGGATGGGTTTCAGAGACTTCGCGCTTCGAATACTCAGCCCGTTCAGCGGGACAGTGAACACTGTTCCGTGTTGCTGCTTGGTGGGTTCATAGCCGGCCTTGGCAAACCGGCGAATGAACTTCGGATCGCAGGTCCAGACATCCCAGAAATTATCCGCCGACGACGTGCGGATTACCGTCTCCTGCTCCTGCCGACTGAGTTTCTGGACTCCTGCTAGGGGTTTGGCGGCGCTTTGTCTCCATCGCATGGGGTCGTTAGGCAGTTTCCCTCAATGCAGCCTTCTTTGACCCATCAGATTGAGGAGACGGATGGCACCTTGGACAGATCCAAGGGGTTCTGGGGTCCGCCACTTTCCACCTGAGTGTTTCTCCACAGGCGTAGCAAGGTTGACTCCTTTTCCAAAGGAGCGGCCCCTCTTGCCAAGCTTCGTCCTCTTGGCCTTCGGCCCTAGTCGCTTGGGTTTGGTCTTGCTCAACCCCACCAGAATCCTCTCGTTCATCTCGGATGAAAGCGCTCGACCACAGGGCATAGATTCCGGGATTCGGGTGGGCATTATTACACGCGCGAGAGAAGAGCACTCTTGGAGCGTCGCTCACGAGCGCTTCCCTGAAGATCGAAAAGGACAGCTAACACGCCAATTAGCAAACAAGGTGTCGGATTCTGTTTGGCACAAGCAGATTTCGCGATTAGATCGGGCGGGGGAAAACAATCCGTATTGGCTGGTTCCGTTCAACAATTATAAGACGATGTGTCCGTATCTGGTCGGGAGCTATGAACGCGTTGCCAAGGAATTGGCCAGATACATCACCGTTGGGTACAAAACTTTCATTCTGGATATTCCTCCCACCGAGGAGGAACTGCACCATACGAGCATCGTTTTTCAACAGGCCCAAGATCTGTGCGTGAAATGAACAATTTGCTGCAACAGAATTTGACTCGCACAACGGAGCGACATCCTGAGGCATGCGCCTTGGTCATGGGAGGAAGTAGAGTCTCCTACGGTGGCCTCGAACAGTCTACCAATCAACTGGCAAGGCAACTCAGGGCCGTGGGGTGCCGGAAGGGGGACCGGATAGGCCTTATAATGCCCAAATCGCCGACGGTGATTGCGAGCATTTTGGGAATTCTGAAGGCCGACTGCACTTACGTTCCACTTGATCCTTCAAGCCCTCCTTCGAGATTGAAAACAATGATCCGCACGTGCGAGCCTAGTTGTCTATTGGCGGCGGGTTCCGTTGCGCCTTTGCTGGATGCGCTCTGTTCAGAAGAGAATGTTTGCCGATCGCTTGCTATTGGATGGATGGGCAGCGACAAGGTGGTGGCGAATCACTTCGCTCCGAGGTTTTCGTGGGCGGATGTCAGTGGCTTTTCAACCCAACCGGTGGATTATCAGAATACTGAGGACGACTCCGCGTACATTCTTTTTACCTCTGGGTCAACCGGAGCACCCAAGGGTGTTGTCATTACACATGCCAACGTGGCTCATTTTGTCCGGTGGGCAGTGGATTACTTCGGCGTATGCTCAGGCGATCGAATATCGGGTCACCCTCCTCTCCATTTCGACTTATCGGTTTTCGACATTTTTGGGGCGTTGGCCAGCGGCGCGGAGCTTCACCTGGTTCCCCCCGAACTCAATCTTTTGCCCCACAAACTCGCCGATTTCATCCGCCAGGCAGAGCTCACTCAGTGGTTTTCCGTGCCTTCCATCCTGAACCACGTAGCAAAATTTGATGCCGTTCGCTCCAATGATTTTCCTTCTCTAAAGCGTCTTCTTTGGTGTGGGGAAGTGTTTCCGACACCGGCTCTCATATACTGGATGAAGCGATTACCCCACGTGCGCTTCACGAATCTTTACGGGCCCACCGAGGCGACCATCGCCAGCAGCTACTTTACCGTCCCCGACTGTCCGAAGGATGAGAAGACTACGATCCCAATAGGGACGCCGTGTCCCGGAGAGGAATTACTCGTGCTCGACGAAAACCTGGCACCGGTGTCGGGCGAAGAGGTCGGCGAGCTCTACATCCGCGGTGTCGGTTTGAGTCCCGGCTATTGGCGCGACCCAGAAAAGACTGCGGCCGCATTCTTGCCACGTCCGAACAACAGCCATGACGTCGATCGAATCTACAAGACCGGTGACCTAGCCAGGATGGGAAGCGATGGCCTGGTGTATTTTGCTGGACGAGCAGATTCTCAGATAAAGAGCCGAGGATATCGCATAGAGCTCGGTGAAATCGAGGTCGCTCTAAATTCCTTGAACGCGTTTCAGGAGTGCGCAGTCGTAGCTATCCACACAAACGGGTTTGAAGGTGCAATCATTTGCGCCGCCCATGTTGCTCAGGCGGGAGGCAATATTGATCTTGCTAGCTTACGGCAAGAACTGAGCCAAGTATTGTAGCGCACCCGGTTCCTTGGACACAAGTTTGAGCTACGCCGCCTGGCGTAGCTTGTGCGCCTCGCGTGCCTCGATCGGTGTTTGATAATCGATCTTCTCGAGACGCCAGGTCTTGTTGTACAACTCCACGAACTCGGCCACGGCGGCACGCACCTTCTGGAGGTTCTGGAAGATTCTCCCGTGGATCGCTTGGTCCTTGAGCGTGCGATTCCACCGCTCCGCAACTCCGTTCGTTTCCGGTTCCTCGACAAAACCGAAGCTGGGACGGATGCCCCAGCACCGGATCTGGTTGAGGAAGTGATCCGACAGGTACTGGGAGCCGTGGTCCATCCGGAGCGCCAGCCCCCGGGCAACGTCGGAGTCAATGGAACCATAGAGGCGCAGCAGACCCTGCGAGATCGGCTCCAACGCCGCGAAGCGGCTACCGACCTTGCACACGTGCCACCCCACACACTCCGCGTTCCAGTGCTCCACCGCCGCGAAAATCCAGACCCACCCGTCATCGAGCGTGAACACCCGCACTCCGTCGGTCCCCCACATCACGTTCGGCGCCAGGGTGACGATCTTCCCATCGTGTGCCTTCGTTCCACCCTGGCGTCCGCGGTGTGGTGAGAGCAACTCATGCTCTCGCATGACCCGCAGCACCCGCTTGCGCGCAACCCGGATCCCGTCCAAGATCCGAAGCCGCGCGTGGACCTTACGATGACCCTCGCCCTGGAACGGTGAGCGCTCCAGATCGGCCTGGATCGCCTCCAAAAGCTTCTCGTCCGACACCTTGGGCTGGGGACCCCGCCGAGTGGGTTCCTCGCCCTCCTGCCGCTTCTGCTCGCTTGTCCGCCGGGCGTAGAGCGCCGAGCGCGAGCGCTCCCAGGCCTGACACACGCGCTGGATCCCGTAACGTTGACCCGTGGCTTCGGAGATCGTCTCGCTCATCGTCGCGACCTCCTCATCGCCAAAGGGAGGCGCTTCTCCGCCGCCCGGGCGCGATTGCGCAGCAGCTCGATTTCCATGGACAGCTCCCCGATGTGACGCTTCGCAGCGTCGAGCGCCTCCGCCAACGTGTTAGCGATCGCGTGAAACCGCAGTTTTCTGAACGGGCGCCGGTAGAGAGGTTTTCAGGCGCAGTTTGATTCGAAGATACCTCACGTAGTCTGCCGAGATAGGATTCTGAAGTAATTCCTCAATGACCGGGAGAAAGTAATACAGGGACCGGATAGGCGATAGCCTGCGTGCCTGTGGATCACGGAGTAACCGACGAGCGGAAGTCAGGAGTAAGCTCGATTCTATGACCGAAAGCGGAACCCGACGATCATAGAGCTGATAAGCGAGTTGATAGTCTTGCCGACGAGGCCGTTGTGGAGTCTCAGGCAGCTGGGCGTAGAGATCAACAACAATCTTTACGTATTGAATGCGATTGGACGGCACGGGTTCTAACGTTTCTTTTTCCTCCGCGCGGAGGCTTCCTGCTCGCTCTCTCGAATCCGATAGCTACGTCCTTCAATGACGGTCACATCGGCATGGTGAGTGAGACGATCCAAGAGCGTGGCAATGCAAGCGGCATTGGGAAAGACCTCGTTCCATTCTCGAAAGGCTCTATTTGTACTTATAACGATGGATCGATGCTCATAGCGCCGGTTGACGACTTCGTACAGCAGATCCGCGGCATGGTTGTCATAGGAGAGATACCCGACTTCGTCTACGCACAGAAGGTGAGGGCGGGCGTAGGATTGGAACTTTCTTCTTCGGAGTTCCGGGGAATCACATTGGAGATCTTCGATCAGGTCGGCAGCCGTACGAAACAGGACGGAATAGCCGGCCAGCACAGCAGCGTGGGCAATGTTTTTGGTAATCATGGTCTTGCCCAGACCGTTGGCACCGAGTAGGACAAAGTTGCGACCATCCGGGATGAAATCCAGAGTGAGGGCGCGTTCGATGACCTGGCGATCGATTTTCTTTGGCCAATTCCAATCGAAATCCGCCAGCGGTTTGAAGCGGCCGATGCGGGAGCGTTTCAGGCGGCGCTCGAGACTGCGGCGGCCACGCTCTCGAGCTTCGGCCTGCAACAGCTCCTCGAGCATTACACGAGGACTCCAACGACCCTTGGTAGCCCGGGCGATGAAGTCTTCCAGGGATTCAGAAGTGGCATTCAGACCGATGCCGGCGAGTTGGGTGGCAAGGTTATTCGTCACGGTCGGAGAGGTCATCGTAGGCCTCCAAGTTGTGGGGTTGGACGTTGAGGTTGGCAAGATCGGGACGACGAGTCAGATCGACAGGTAGTAGATGACGACGCTGTTGGGAGCGGCGATGTTTCTGTAGAATGAAGGCAACCGAAGAAGCCCGAGGCGTCTGCCGCTGGAGTGCTTCCCGAACGGCGACTTGTAGTTCCGTGGCTCCATAATCCTCCAAGAGCTGAGATAGCTGAGTGGTTTGCCCGCCGCCGGACTCTCCCCGCTGGAAGGCAGCCGCGATCAAGGCTTCGCTTTCAGGTACCGATTGAGCAAGACGGCCTCCAGGAGTAGCGCCGATGGCTTTGCGCTTCTCTTGTAGCAGTGCTTCTTGATGCGCCGGATCCAGGACGGCGTCATGGCGGTTGTAGGAGCGGCGGTGTCGGGCGATTTCGGTTGCGCCATCGAGAATGCGTACAGTGTCCTGTGATGCTGCCAGAGTGAGTGCTCGACCCACGGCCGTGTGTGGAATCGAGTAGTCGTTGAGATCAAAACGGATATAGATGGTCTTGCGCGATCGAACCGGTACCACCAGATCGGTATCGAAGGAATGCACCGGCAGTGGAAGCAATCGAGGTTTTTCCTCTTCTTCGAAGATTTGCTCAACGGTGCGGGACTGGTCTCCGGGCCAGGGACGTCGATGAGCGATTTCGTCGCGCCACAGAAGCGCTTGACGGTTGAAGTCCTCCAGGGTGGTGAAGCGGCGTGCGGCAAAGAAAGAGTGTCGGATGTACTGGATGGTTCTTTCGACACGCCCTTTCTGATTGCCACGGGCCACTTGGCACGGGCGAGTGGCAAAATGATAGTGAGCACAAAGCTCAATCAGCCGAGGATGAAAGTGCACGGCATCGCCGTGGCGTTCCAGCACGGCCGACTTCAGATTGTCGCTTAATATGACACGAGGGCAGCCCGACCATGAGTCGAAGGCCCGGACGTGACCGCGCAAGAAGTTCTCCAGGGTTTGATCGAAGAAGAACTCCAGATATAGGGCTCGGGAATAAGAAAGTGTAAGAACGAAGCAGGACAACCGACGACGGGCACGGCCGATTGCAACGGCTCCAAAATGTGCCCAATCGACTTGGCCCTGCTCGCCAGGAAATGTTCGCAGCCGTAAGAAGGCTTCTCGGTGAACAGGGCGGAGACGGGCGACGACTCTCCGGAGTATCACGACACTGCCGGTATAGCCTCGATCCCGAATCATCGCATAGATACGAGTCGTTCGTAGGCGCGGATACTTCTCCAAAGTCTCCTTGATAAAGTCGATGTAGGGATCCGTGAGACTGGGACGAAGGATCTTGGCTCGATTGAATCGATCGGTTTGCAGGGCGGTTCGTACCGTATCCCGGTGAAGTCCCAGTTCTTGCGCGATGGTTCCAATCTTCCAATGCTCGGCATAGAACAAGCGACGGATGTGTGCCACGGTCTCGGCTGCAATCATGTTTCATCTCCATCCATGAAACACATCGATGAGCTGGCCCGCTCGACCGCAAACCATGCAGGTGATAGGGCCGGAAATCGTAGATGTGGTGTGTGTTTGAACTTTCTCATCACGTTGTACTTGCGCTTCGCGCGCAGCGATCCTGCCAGAACGAAGCTCGCTTCGGCTACCTGGATCCGTCACGCGGGCCATGGCTCGTCGACGCCGGTACGCTCGCTGACGGTCTCTGTGATCCAATCTTCCTTCGGGGCTTTGTTGATGCAGGCGATTGGCCTTGCGACGTTGCTTCCGGCGCGCTTTGCTACGACAGCGACAACTGCAGTACTGCTGTCCACGGTCACAGCAGCGACAGATCCAGAAAAGCGCCCCGCAGCCGTCAGCTCGGCAAAACCCTTGACGAAAGGTAACTTCGGAGGTGACCGTCATCCCATTCCCAGGGGTGGGAACTGGACAACGGCCACAAATCATGGCAGGCTACGAACATCTGATGGTTTGGTAGCTCTTCCAAAGAGAGCCGCCAACGGACCCCGATTGTTAATGGCGGTCGGGGTCCTCTTCCACACCCGAAAACAGCATAACCTATTGAGAAAAACTTGAGGAGGCGCCTACGGCGCCGATGATGTTGAGGCTTGTTATCTCGGCGTTTGTTCAGAAAAGTGCGGTTTTAAGCGATCAGTAACAGCCAACGGCTCGCCCTGGTGATTCTTCAAGCCGAGCTCGAGCCCGGCCAAGGCCCGCTCCCGCCACTCCTCCAGCCGGTAGATTTCCACGCCCACCTCACGCGACAGCGCATCCAGAGATTCGCCCCGCAGCAGTCGCAGCACCACGTCCCGCTTTCGTCCTCCGCTCCAACGCTGCCCCGGCTCCAGAGGCCTCGCCCCGGGCGCGGCGCCGACGGCCCGAACTCCAGTCGCCCTACGGGCTCCCTCCGTTCCTGCCGTCGCCTTCCACTTCACCCTCTTCGTTCGAACCATTTCCACCTCCTTGGACATCTCATTATCTCTTATTCTGTGTCCAAGAAAACTGGGTCCGACTCAACTGAGCCAAGTATTGCCAAATTACATGGTGCCCGCCAAGTGGATGGCATTCGATAAATTGCCACAAAATGCCAACGGCAAGATCGACCGACGAGCACTGCGGAATCGCTTCGAAGAGAGCGTCCGCGATGCAGCGGACTCAGCGGTTCGAAGGAAATACGTAGAGAATACGCCATGAACACCGTGATCGACACCTATTCCCGGTTGGCCAGTCAATACGACGACCACGAGAACTTTAACTCTTGCTGGGGAGCGGACACGCACCATTCCTTGGACCATCTGATCAGGCCCCAGCGGAAACACGAGGTTGTGGTGGATGTCGGATGCGGAGTGGGGCGGGAACTGGCGCACCTCGCCTCATGTCATTCGTCGAAGACCAAGTTTATCGGTGTGGAACCGGCGGCCAAGCTGCGGGAGCGAGCCATTGCGCGCACGGCTCTAATGCCAAATGTGCAGGTTTTCGACGGGAGCTTTGAAAACTTGACACTTCAAAATGCGTCGGTTGATTACCTGTACAGCATCTTGGGGTTCCACTGGACCACGGACCTGTCAAAGTCCGTGTCTGAGCTCGCGCGAGTGCTAAAACCGACCGGAGAAATGGATCTTACCTTCATTGGACGGAATAATGGACGGGAGTTCATACAGAGCACAACGCCCGTGTTCATGAAGTACATGACACCGGCCATGCTTGTGCGGGCGGCGTTGTTGCGTAAACAACTGACCGTAGAGGAGACGCGCGTTCTCTTCCACAAGACGTTTGGATCGCGAAAGATCACCGTTTCCGAGTCTTACCATACCTATTATGACACTTTGGATGGGCACTGGAGCTGGTGGGTCCGAATCGAGGGTCAACTGGTCAATATTCCCGATTCGGTCAGAGCTAATTGTGACCAAGCCGGAATTTCCAATTTGGATCTCGGTTCCCAACATAATAGTCTCGAGCCACCATGGGAGCAAGAAAATCCCGGCCTCAGACCAACCATGGATCCAGTCAACGCATCCCAATGACCCGTTGTCGCCGTGGTAGTAGACCTTCTCACTCCTGCGTGGGCGATTTTCCAGACACATCGCCACACTCCTTCCATGGCATTCCAATTCCGGACTTGCAAGCCGGGCGGCTAACCGCTTGGCAGCGGCAAGGCCCAGATCCGCCTGAGCATTTCACCAAACAACCGACGGTCCAGATGCCCCTCGGCCAAGAGCAACCAGTAGTACCGCGCGTGCTTGACCAGCCTTCCGCCAGTCTTCATCAACCGGTGCTGCAAGCTCGTGAGCGACCAGCTCTTGATCCGGGGTGGTAGCCCGAGTCGCCGCCATAGGTTGCCTAGGTTGTAGGCGAGCACGCTCAACTGCAGGCGCACTTCATTCGCACGGAAGCGATGGCAGGACAGCCGCGTCCAATGCGTCGCCTGCTTGCCTTCTTTGATCCATTGCTCCGCCGTGCCGCGCTTGTTGTAGAACCTCACCACCGAGCGGCTCGGCAAGCTCATGTTCGTGACAATGAACCCGACCCGCGGGAACAACTCGCCCTGGTGATGCTCGACCTTGGCGACGATCCGTCGCGGCCTCGACCAGCTTTCGGCCTGATAGCGGAAGCTCTTGTAGCGCACCAGTGGCTTGCGGCTGGGCCGACCTGGAGGACGAAACAGGATGTCGGCAATCTCCCACTCCAGGCTCTTGTTGGACGGGATGCGTATGGCATACTGAACGCCGCGCTCTTCCAGGGTCTCGTAAACCTCTGGCTTGGCGAAGGCGGCGTCTGCTCGAAAGACGATCTCTTTGCCTTGCTCCTGTTGAAAATCGATCTCCGGCAACAGAAGCTCGTCCCAGTCCTCGGCGCTATGCACGTTACCCGGCCGCAGCTTGGCCGCCAGACAGTCCCCGTGACTATTGAACAGAAACAGCGGATGGTAACACACGGACTCGAAGTGGCCATTGTAGGCGCTGCCTTCCTGCTGACCATGCACCGGACTCTCGCTTGAGTCCATATCCAACACTACGCGATCAGACTTGTCCAGAGCCTCGGCCTGTGCGAGTGTCTCTCGGTTCAGAGCCATCAGCCCGATCAGATTCTCTTCTCGCGTCAGCAGCTCCGTCTCGAACCAGTGTAACGTCGAGGTCAGCGCCGCACCGCGATCCCAGTTTTTCTTCGAGCCGATCAAGCGAAAGGTCGGATCAACTGAGACCCGCGCGGCATCGTTAAGGTCTTCGTAGCCTGCCAGGCGACTATAGACCGATTGCCGCAGCAGATCGACGAGCGGGAACTGTTTGTTCAAGCCTTGCCGCGTGTCGTTGAGATGCTCGTCTATGAGTCGTCCCATCCCCAGCCGTTCGTCCAACTCGCGGACCAGAATCAGGCCACCCTCGGAGGTGACTCGCGATCCCTGAAAATCAACTTTGAGTAATCCGTTAAAGCTGAGTTGAAACCCCTTTCGTTCTTTTTCACCCATCGGGTGTTGCCCTCCAATGTGTCCTTATCATTCTCCGACGCTTATAAATAGGGATGCCGAAGGCGGCTGAAAGGTTGATATATTTCATTCAAATTGGAAATCCGGGCCAAGAGGTGAAGGCAGCGATTGGTCGGCTGGCGACCGACCAGGGAATACCCTATACCGTACATTTGCTGCACGTAAGGTTGGGGGATATGTAGATGCAGAATGACGATCTCATGGGACGAATCCCGATCTCGATGCCTTAGTGACCTGGAGCCGGCAGGGTTAACTATTGATTCTTTTCTCAAACAAGTGTCGACATCCATTGCAGGGAGCAATTTGAATGGCTAACAATCAAACCCATAGTCAGCAGATATCTTCATTCTTTTCTGAAACATTGAAAGCCAAGGTGCCGACGAATGAGACAGACCTGTTGGAAAACGAAATCTTGGACTCACTTGGATTGGTCGAGCTGCTGCTATTCCTCGAAACGACGTTTGGAACCAAGATTGTTCTTGATGAGCTTGAGTTCGACAACTTTCGCTCGATAACAAGGATCGCAGAATTTATTGAGAATCGCAACGGATCTGCAAGTTCGGGTAGCCATTGAAATTCATTCAGGCGACAAGTAGCGGAAGTGCGAAACAGGCATTTAACCGGGCGGGCGCATGAACGTCCCGGTCTGCGCCGAATGTGGAGATTGGTACCGGTGAGCCGGGCCCAAGCAATACAACAATTTAACCCCCTACGAGCACGAATAGGCGAACCGTCCCGATTGAGATTTGTGTGCCCGCGGCGGTTTGCTTCTGAGTCCTGAGGTTGCCTGGAGCAGTAGCCGTGCACTTCGATTGTGACGAATTTACCCTCTCCGCGAACTGCGGTACTAGCGACCGTCCCATCATTGCAGTAACATCCGCCGCTTTGCGTCGCTATACTCCTTGCGACGGAGAAGGTATGACTTCGCCCACGATCGCTCGACGCTTGGTACTAGTTGACTGTAACATATATATTCGTAGTATAATAAGGTTCATGAAAAATGAACCATTGAAGTTGACGCCCAAGGAAAAGACGGAATTGCAAAGACGGACTCGGAAGCGAAACACTCCCGCCGGGGAGGTGCGTGTGGCGCGGTTGCTGCTCTTGCTTTCGGAAGGACAAACCTACCAGGAGATCCAGGAGCGTTTGAACTGCACGCCGACTTATATCGCGCAGTGGAAGAACCGCTTTCTGTCTGAGCGGCTTTCGGGTCTTCACACCCGGCACCGAGGAAGAGTTCCCAAGGTGTTGACACCTCGGATGGAGGGACGGATTCTCTCCTGGACCAGACGTCGGCCTCCAGACGGTTCGACGCACTGGAGCACACGTAAGCTGGCCAAACAGCTCGAAGTGCACCACATGATGGTAGCGCGGACCTGGCAAAAGGCTGGATTGAAGCCTCATCGGGTTGAACGATACCTGACATCGAAGGATCCGGAATTTGAGAAGAAGGCGGCCGATATCATTGGCCTGTATGTCAAACCACCGCAACATGCGGCTATCTTTTGTGTGGATGAGAAGACAGCGATCCAGGCACTGGATCGAAAGGATCCGGTTCTGCCGATGTCTCCTGGACGGGCTGAAAGACACGGGTTTGAGTATTATCGCCACGGGACGATTTCGCTCTTTGCTGCCTTTGATACGCAAACGGGAAAGGTGTTGGGAAAGACCGTATCGCGGCATACCAGCCAAGAATTCGTGGCCTTTCTGCAAGAGCTTCTTGTGCATCAGCCCAAGAACAAAGAAATCCACATCATCTTGGACAATATCTCCACCCACAAAACTCGAAAGGTACAAGATTTCCTTGAAGAACATCCCAAGGTTCGGTTGCATTTCACGCCAACCTATTCCTCCTGGCTGAACCAGGTGGAACTTTGGTTTGCAAGGATCGAACGCGACGTCATTGCACGAGGAGTTTTTACCTCCGTCAAGGATCTGAGCCGGAAACTGATGAGATATATACGTCACTACAACAAAAGCCCCAAGACCATTAAATGGAAGTACGCCGATCCGACTCGACGAATCATTACTACGAATTCACGTGTTACAGGCCACTAGTCCCAAAATAAGCGAGGTATGAGCTCGCTCGGAAAATCGTTTGCCTTTTCCGAATATCTCGTGGATTTCAGCTCCTTGTGCGTAACAGGGAAAGCAAAGAGAAACACAAGAGACAAACCTTCCATTGGTTGTCTGGATCACTTGATCTTGTTTGTCTCTGTTATGCCCTTCCTTTCGCCCGCCACTCTTGCTCCGCCGGGGGTACGGGCTCACCCGCCGGCGAGGCGCCTTCAAGTAAACCTGAGTTGCCTGATATAGTCGAACGTCGCCAAAAAGGTTTCGAGATGCTTGCTATAGGCCAATATCCTGTAAACGAGGCGACGACCGGTTCTTACAATCTGACAGGGTATTTGCACAAAGTTCACCAGGAAGCGTTTGAACTCCATCCTCAAGATATCACGACGTACTGTCGGCGCCTGCGTCACCAGGCCATACCAGGCCTTCAGATTCCACGCCAGCGATGCGATGACCATGTAGGCCCAGTTCGATACCAGACTGTCCGAAGGCATCCTCAAGGCGTTCACTCCACTCTTGAGCTGACCGATGACGTTTTCCTGGTTGCAGCGATCGTTGGCAAAAAGGACCACTTCTCCCATCGTCATCTCCCGATCGTTGGTGATGTAGAAGAAGTACCGGACCTCATCAAACAGCCGGTGCTCCCCCTTTTCGATCGTGAGGTTCTTCCGAACCACAACCATGCGATAGGTTTTCTTACAGTGTCCGGGACGATAGTCAAACTCGGCGACCTGCTCGCTCTGCAGGCGGATGTTCTTGAATTCTCTCTCCTTGATTACTTGTTCTTTGACGTTTTCCGGACGGCGCCGTTCTTCGCTCTTGACCTCATAACGAGGAGGCCGCTCGAGCGGTTTCCATTGTCTCTCCGGCAGGGCATCGGCCATCCCGACCAGGTTCGGCTTGGCGTCATAACCAAAGACAAAACCAACCCGCTCGTCCCAGCGATCGAAGTTTCTCGTCAGCGAGAAATCCGTGTCGCCCCGAAGCCAGACCTTCGTAAACACCGACGACACCAGATCGATTGCCCGGTCCATCCACTCGGCCGCTCCGTCGGAAGAGGGACGGTTGCCCGGCCGATTCATCAGATAGAGGACCTCATTCGTATTGGCCAAGGTCACGATCAACGGTGCGTAACCCCAGATCCCGTTGTAGGCAATGTCCATTCCTTCCTTGCATTCCCCCAAGGTTCCGGCGACGGTCCCGTCCACGTCGATGATGGCCTCCTTCCGGAAGGAAGCATCCTGCAACTTCCACACCTTGGTTCGGGTTTCATTGATGGTTTCCTGAAGTCCGAAGATCCAATCCTCATCGAAACGACGGAGGAAATCTCCAGCCGTCGTGGGATCCGGAATCCTCTCGGCTCCCAGTCCGTTCATGTAGGTCTCATCCTGGCGCAACCGCTCGATATCTTCGAGACAGGTTCCACCCGACAAGACGTTGTATGCGATGTTCAGTACATGATCGGATTCCCAGTAAGGAAAGTGGTACTTGAGCAAAACGATGTTTCTGTTGATATCTTTGTCCAATCCAAGCTTACACACGAGCTTGTGAATGGCTCCGATACCACCAGATCCGATGGCGCGCGTTCTCTCGGCGATCTCGTAGTAGGTGTTGGAGTCCTTGAACATAGGATCGGACCGGTCCTCAAACTGATTTCTTTCCAACCGGCGTGTAAGATTTTGCTTGTCTCGGAGGAGGATTCTGTGGTTTCTTTTATTCACCTGGAATGTGCTCCTTTCGGGATGTCTTGTAAATATATCAAACGCATTTTATCCCGTAACGGCGCACGTTCCAGGGCTTTTCTTCCTCCTCATGCAAAAAATCACGCTGGACTAAGGTCTAGAGTACAGAGGACTGCTACGTGGGCAGCGCTAGAGATTGCAAAAGCGGCACCCAAGGGAAGAGTTGCCCCGGCGCCGAGGATCCCGACGATCGTCATGACCCCTATGGCTGTTCCCGCCATCGCAGCCCCACACAAGGCCCCTCCGGCAAAGCCGGCGCCCAGGGTCGACACCATCGAGTCAGAGGCCAGCGGAGTTGAGCTGGCGAATTGGACTGTCTCAGCCGCAGAGGCACCGCCAGAAAGTAGTAAGGCAATTAATAGAATTTTCACTGTTCAGCTCCTTTCGGTGGATGGGTGAGCGTCTTCGAACCAGCGGATCGATGCCTCTCCGGGGGAACCAAAGAGGAGGATCTCCCCGGACCAATGAGTTTCAAGCCGTCGAATCGGAACACGAACTTTGCCAAGTGTCGGATCGAGGAAAAGGGCCCCTTTGGAAGGACTAACGGACTGCAGTACGGCATAGTGCCTGTTGTAGAGCAATACCATTGCGGGTAGCGGGATAGAAGGTAGATCCCCCAGACGAAGGCGCCAACCAGAGCACCACAAGCCCTGTTGGCGTACAAAGTCACGAACGGTTCGCATCGAGGTTCCGTTTTGACGGGGTGCCAGATGGATCGCAATGTTTTCGTAAGGCAAGGTGATCCCATATTGGTCGAGAATCATCTTTACTGCCGCCACGGCGCAGTCTGAACTCGTCCTTTGTAGCAACACGCCCTTGTTGCCCAAGAATCGGCATCCATGAAGCCCGCACAGAAGTCTCCGGACTCCGGAGTTTGTCGCGGAGGCTATGATTGGGATATGTCCCAGCCGATAGGAAACACTCAGTCCCAACAGGAGCAAGAGTGTTGTCAACAGGACTCGGTTTCGCTTTCTGGTCCGACGCGGGGTGCCGTGAATCGAATCTTGCATAGGGATCGACGGTGATTCCGTGACACGGTTTTTCAATACTTGCGCCAAATCTCACCTTCGCAGGCCAGGAGCGAGTGGAGCATCGCTTCCGCTGTTTCTGAGTTCATGACACCGCTGCGCACGTAGCGAACGCTTCCGCCCCTATCGATAAGGTACGTGGTAGGAACCCCCATCCTTTGGACACTCTCCACGTAATGCCCGGTTGGGTCGACGTACACCGGAAACCGCGGTAGTCCTTCCGGCTGATAGAGGTGATCCTCGAGCGAGAGGGAAGTGAGAGAAGGGTCCACCGAAACGAGTGCGAATTGAATTCCGTGCAATGAGGGACTTCTCCGGTAGAGTTTGGCCAACTGCCGGATGTGCTGCTGGCAAGCTCTACACTCGGCCTTGAATAGGATCAGGACCAGTGGTCTTCCCAACCAGTCTCCTGTTTCCTTCCAGTCTCCGTCCGACCTTCGGAGACGTGCCGCCGGGAGGGTGTTTCCAACCTGAATGCCGGTATTGGATTTCATTACATCGACGCGATACAGAACGGACAAAGAAAGGCACGCAAGCAACAAGAGCAGAAATGCGCACAGAAGTTGCTTTCGGGTCCAATGTCGTACGGACCAACTCCAGGATTGCGTTGTGTACTGCAATGGAAACCAGCGCATGGACCGAGTATCGTTTCCGAGGGAGAAGTTTGTTGGCGAGCTTGCTGCCTGGTTTGTTTCCAGGGAGGCTGTCTAATTTCTCAAAAAGCAGATGCCAAAATGAAGACTGTTCTCGACTGAGCTCTAGCCGCGGCGCTGGGTCTTCTCCATGGCACGAACGAGAAATGAAACCGCAACGATCGTGAAGAGAAAAAAATAAGCGGTCGCCGCCTCATACTTCGGGGGACGTCCAGATGCTAGATCTTCATACAAAGCCAAGCCGAAGGCATAGGCTGCGATGGAGCTGGCAAGGTATAGAAGGATCCCAGCCGAGGATATCCCAAGGCGGATCAGTATTCCCGGCGTGTCCGCGCAGAGAACCGCTAGACCAAGTACAAACATAGTCATGACTGGAACCGCGTAGAGCGCGGCCACTACGAAAAATCCAACTTCCAGGCCGCGGAACCCAGGTTCAAGAAAGGCAAAGAAAGGAACCGCGGCGCATAGCACGAAGACTCCATTTATCGACGTTTGGGAGAGCACTTTGTAGCCTAGCCACCAGCCGGGTAGAATCGTGCGAAACAGGTCCGCAAGGCGGAGCTCGAGGTACACGGCATGTCCCGTGAACAAGAGCGGAATTAGATAGGTTCCGGTCAGGCTCCACATCATCATGTGTCGGGGTGGAGTCCCGATGTCCGTTGGAGGACCCACATACAGGTCGTAGCGCTGGACCAACACTTGCATGAGGCAAACAAGCGGAAAGACCAGCAACGCGTAACGATAGTGCGGGTCCCTGAGCAACTCCAACAGATCCTTGCCGAGCCAACCCATCGGACGATTCGCTGCTGGCCGTATCCTCGATGCCAGAGCTCGGAAGCTCTGAGAGAAGGGAGCGGTTTGCTGCGGATACGAAACAACGTCGGGCCAGAGTTTGGAAGAACCATGGTAGCAGAGCGCCGCGGATACCAGCGTCATGGCGAGGCACGAAGACAAATGCCCCAAAGCAACCAGATGGTCGCCGTACTTCAATGACAGCAATCCGTCGGCAAGAGATGTCGACGGAAGAAAGACCCAAAGGAGCGCGCCGGTGTCGGCGAGATTGCTCGGCATCTTATGGAGGGCCACAAGCGATAATCCCGACACCGATGCGGCCGTGACGAGCTGTAACAACGGAAGCGTTCGTTGTAGGTTGATCCGCAGCCGGGCGGCGGTCCGGAGAGTCAGACAGGAAAGAAAGCAGGCAGCCAGGAGAGCCCAGCCGAACAATGGTAGTCCCATAGTAAACCCAAGGATTCCGATCCACCCCCCGTCCATGACACAGCAAACGACACTGCCGAACGTTAGAATTACAACACCGCATCCGAAAGGACCGCGGGACACTATTTCAAAGAGGAGATATCCGACCTTGGTTTTCGCGGACAAAGAGGACAAGAGGAGCCAGCGGATGGAACGGCTTTGGATGATTGCCTGAATAGCGTTCGAATAGAATATAGAAAACAGGACAAATACGCATCCTGCCAGCGTCCATCTCAAGGTGGACCATCGAGCCGTTCGGCGCCCGATGGTCTCCGAGACAGCCAGCGGAGGATCGGTTGCATCCACAATAAGAATCGTGGCGGTCACGACGGCGAATACGGCCCCCAAACTCCACCCGATCCTCTCCACAACGCGCACTTTGCGCCAGCGCACTCGTAGCCGGTAGCTGATCAGGCGGGCTAAGTACGTCAGTTCTCCAGGGTATCCGGTTTCTATTTTCATTTTCTTGCCCGCCCTCTAGACCAAATAGGCCGGTTTCTTAAATGAGAATGTATGTCAGGACGGCTTCCCCGATGGGCTTCTCGAAGCCCGCGGCACTTCCCGCATCATCCTCCCCTAGGAAGTGAAAGCCAGGCTGGATTGGCTTCCACTATCCTAGTTTCTACAGGGGAGAAGGCAGCATGAAGGGGTGGGATGTGGTAGGGCGAGTGTTCGGTGAAGGTGTCGTTGACCATTGGTAGTGGGGGCTGCCGTCTTTCATCATGAAACGGTAGTGTCTTGCCACCACGCACTATTTTTTGAGACTGGATGGCGTGTCCGGTCCCGTCAAGGAATGACCAGTGTAGGTGCCCCTTTTCCTGTAGCGGAAGAGTAATCTGTGTGCCCAACCCGTCGAAACGAATCGCGGTGCTTGTGGATCGAGTGCCGTCTTGATGTTGGCTTGGGCGACGGATAGAATTTTACCCATGGACGACAAGCTGAGCCAACAGCTGCGATCTTTGCAGATCGATCGAAAAAAAAAGGACGGATTCGGGAGGGGGAAAAAGTGGCTCATTTTTCTTTTTCTCGCTGTCTTGGTGATTCTGATCGGGAGCGGTGCGTTTTTCCTCGGGGAGTCTTCGTGGCCGCGCCTTGGCGCCAAGCCGCGTGAAGTCGAGTTGTCGGTCGTGGCAAGACGATCTGAATCCGACAAATCGATTGTCCTGACCGCGGGCGGCTACATCGTGCCCCGTCATCGGGTTGAAGTCTCGTCGAAGATCAGCGGGCGCGTGGAGGAGCTTTTCGTAGACAAGGGCGATGTTGTTCGAAGAGGAGGCTTGCTGGCACGGTTGGACGATCGAGAGATTCTGGCCCAGCTCGAGCAAGTCCGGGCGACCCAAAGGGCAGCTGAAGCCAAGTTAAATGAATATGTTACAGGTTCCCGACCGCAAGAAATCAAGCGAGCCCAGGGAACGTTAGAGGAGGCAAAGGCCAACCGAAAGACTGCCGCCACGAATCTCGCACGAGCCCGACGGCTCTTCCAGGACGGCGTGGTTGCCGAGCAGGTGCTCGACGATGCGCAGAACAACCACGATGTGACACGAGCGCAACAGAAAATTGCCGCTGAAAACCTCGAGCTGGCACAGATCGGACCCCGGATGGAACAAATCGAGCTGGCCCGGGCGGAACTGGCCCAGGCCAGTGCAAACATCCGATACTTCGAAACCCAGTTGGACAATACTCGGATCCGGGCACCGATCGGGGGGACGATACTCGAGCGACTGGTCGAGCAAGGGGAGATGGTGACGACCGGCTTTGTGAGCGGCCGAGGCGCCAAGTCAGCCCTGGTCAGTATCGCCGATCTCGGGAGACTCGAAGTCGAGTTGGACATCAATGAATCGGATATTCCGAGAGTCGTTTCGAATCAACCCTGTGTTGTTTCGCCCGATTCCTACCCAGATCGAGAATACGGCGCCAAGGTTCGGGAAATCGCTCCGGAGGCCGATCGACAAAAAGCGACCATTCAGGTCAAAGTCGCGATCGAAAGCCCCGACCCCTATCTCAGGCCTGAGACGAATGCCAAGGTTCACTTTTTTGATTCCGGCGAAGGTACGCAGACCCACAACGGCATCACGATTCCGAAATCGGCGCTCGTTAAAGCGGATGGGGGGGTGTGCGTGTATCTTTTCCGGAATGGCAGAGCGGAGCGGCGGAAGATCTCCGTGGCAAACGAGTGGATGGGGCAGGTAGAGGTCCTATCCGGACTCGCGGGCGGCGAACAAGTCATCGTCCGGGGATTGGACGGGATTGCCGATGGCGAGCGGGTTTCTATTCTTCAGCGATAGTACCACGACTCGCAAGTACGGCAATGCGTCGCATGCGGGATTTTTCGTCGGGTCGCAAGGAGAGTCCAAGCCGGCTCTTCGTCGACGAGGGCCACCACAGGGCTGAGCTACCTCACGGCTTGTTGCTCCCTCGTCGCGTCCGCTCCCGTACTCGGCGTTCGTTCTTCAGCACGATCGGCCTCTTGAATCCGATTGTTGAGACTCAAGAGAGCCGATACGTGGATTGTGAGACTGGACCCACTATGGGGTGGGAGAGCCGTTTTTGTGTCGCCTCCTCAGATCACGGACAACTCGATAGCCGTGTTTCGAAAGTGCTCGATGAACTTTGTTCCTACCGCGATAGAGGCGATTGACGACGTTTTGGTAACGTTCGGGATACAATTGCCGGACGATCTCATGGGTTGGGCAGCCGGACAGGAGAAGCTGCATAGCGCGGCGCTCATCCTCGGGGAGTTGTCCCAGGATGGAGTTCAGGAGTGAGCGCAATTCCGAGTATTGAGCGTGGGATTCGGGACTGCAATCGGTTGGAGCGAATGGGGAGGTCTCTCCTCCGTTTGTGATTTCCTCCAACGAAGTGTGGCGCTGGGCTCTTCGATAGTAGTTGCCAACCTTGCGATGTAGAACGCCCATCGCCCAAACGAGTATTCCCTTGCGTAGTTCGTGGACTGGACATTTCTCGGTAACAGTCAGAAGGGTCTCTTGGACGAGGTCCTCGGCGTCTTCTGGATTGCGGACGCGCAAAAGGGAAAGCTTACAGAGGATCCGACGAATCCGACCCAGCTCGTCAGCATTCCAATCAACAGGAGGGTCGGAATGTTCGAGTTGGTGGTAGGTTTCAGGGTGCCCAGATACTCGAGAATGGTTTGGGGAACATTTGGCGGATTTTGACACACGTGTACCCTCCTGGGATGGGGCGACCGAGCACATGAGTGCTCTGGTCCCCGGGATCGATGGATGCTGGATTTTCCCAGAGGGTACTGCTGAGGGTGAAGTGAAGGTAGATGGTTCGCGGTATCGAGTCAAGTCCTTTTTAGGACAATTTTGGGCCTCAAGATGAGGCTTGAGATTGACGAAAAGAAGACGGGGCCTGTTTGATGCTAAAATGTCTATATTCGACCAAGGGATAAAGCGATGAACATTGCAGTAATCGGGACTGGCTATGTGGGTCTGGTGACCGGAGCTTGCTTTGCGGAATTTGGGCTGAAGGTAACCGGTGTGGACAAAGACAAAAAGAAGCTCGCCCAGCTTGCGAAGGGCAAGATTCCCATTTACGAGCCGGGACTTGAAGAGGTCGTCCGAAGGAACATGGCGGCCGGATCCCTTCAATTCACGACTGACATAGATGCGGCCATTCAGAAGTCTCTGGTCATATTTATTGCGGTGGGGACCCCCTCGACTAAAAACGGTTCGGCGGACCTTTCATACGTGGACGAGGTGGCCCGATCGGTCGCCCGAAACCTGACAGGCTATAAGGTGGTTGTTACAAAGAGTACGGTTCCGGTCGGTACCGGGGACCGGATTCGCTCGATAATCGCCAAGACTCATGCCACGTCTAAAAAGACTAACGGGATGTCCCGCGCTCCCGTTCCCAGCTTCGATGTCGCCTCGAATCCCGAGTTTTTGAGGGAGGGGAGCGCAGTGGCAGACTTCATGCACCCCGATCGTATTGTGATCGGAGCCGACAGTGAGCATGCCACCGCAATCTTGGAGGATCTCTATAGTCCGCTCTATCTTGGTGGAAAGACAAGGTTTGTTATGACGGATGTTCGTACCGCTGAGTTGATCAAGTACGCGACGAACGCCTTTTTGGCCACCAAAATCACGTTTATCAATGAAATTGCGAATATCTGCGACCGGGTTGGCTCAAACGTGCTGACGATTGCTTCGGCGCTCGGCATGGACGGACGGATCAGTCCAAAGTTTTTGAACCCCGGTCCCGGTTATGGTGGATCCTGTTTCCCGAAAGACACCAGGGCTTTATGCCGGATCGCAGAGGATGCGGGATATCATTTTGGTGTTCTGGACGCTGTCGTGAAGGCGAATCAGCGCCAGCACGAACTCATGGTGGAGAAGATCCGTGATGCCACGGGCGGACTGAAGGGAAAGCAGATTGGAGTGTTAGGGCTCTCTTTCAAACCCAATACGGACGACACGCGGGAGTCCCCCGCCATCTTGATCGTGCGAGCTCTCAAACGGGCTGGATCCAAGATCGTGGCATATGACCCGGCCGCGGTCATGCTATCAAAGAGTGACCTGGCAGGCATCAAGATTGCCAAGAACGTGGATTCCGTGGCTCGGGGCTCGAGTGCAGTCGTAATCGTTACCGAGTGGAATCAATTCAGGAACCTGGATCTTGCCCGCGTCAAGAAATTGATGAAAACTCCCCTGCTGATCGATCTGAGAAACATTTATGCTCCCGAACGGGTGGAAGAGGCCGGCCTCAAATACGTCGGAATCGGCCGCTGAAGATTCTCATGCTACCGTAATCGTGCGGTAGACCGCCCTCGAGATGAGTAGTAGCCTGGCCGAGCGCTTCCGATGGCGTCGGGCTCGTCCACGAGCACCCCGATCCGCCGGTAGCTTCCATCCTTCTCCTTGTTGGTCGAGATATAGCCTAAGGTGTATTGATTGCGGAGCTCCTCGGCGACCTCCGCGTAAACGTCGTCGAGCTGACCGAAGCTATTGGGATAGAGAACCCGGCCTCCGGTTTCATAAGCCAGCTTTCGAAGTGCCAGATCCGCGCTCACGAATGCCTCTTGAGGGACGCGGAAGTAAGGATTGTCCTTTGCAATCGACATGTACATGCGGCGCACCGGTTCCGTCTTGCTCACCACGTATACCATTGCTTCGGATCGGATTGCACTTTCGATCATTTCTCCGTAAGAAACGCCACTGTTTGAGTCGAGGCCATCGCTCATGATGATGATGGCTTTCTTTTCCTCGATGTCCTGGAATAGCTCGGTCGAGACAACCCACAGTGCATCCCACAAGTTCGTGCCACCCTTGCAGTAAATAGAGGTCAGAACAGCACTCAGTCGGCTTGTGTCCATCCCCCAGTCCATCTTGAGTTTGGTGAGTTCGTTGAAAGCGATTAGGGAGAACTGGTCTTCGGGCCGCAGACTCTCGGTGAAGCGCTTGGTGGAATATTTAATGGCACCCCATTCCGAACGGACACTCTGACTCGTATCCAAAACGATCGCAATCCGGGTAGGCACTCCTTCCTGAGCAAAGTACAGGATCTCTTGCTCTCTTCCATCTTCGAAAATCTTGAACGCCTCTTGCTTCAGCCCCTTGAAGAATCCTCCCTCCGGTCGGCGAACCGTGACGGGCACCGTGACCAGATTGACCTCGACTCCGATCTTGAATCCTTCTTGTTCCTGTTCTGAAGCTTCCGGCCGGTTCGCGCTTTGCTGGGGGTATAAGGGGTTGGAACAGAGTCCGATCACCAAGCAACAAGCCACGGACAGAATCAGCGCATCAGCGAGCGTTCCTCTTGGCGCGGAGTGCTTCGGGTAGTTTCTCCGGAATTCCATCGAAGGCTCCATTCGAGAGAATGACAATGACATCCCCCTGGCTTGTTTCTTCACAGAGCCTTTCAATTATATCGGGTGCGGAGCCGATATTCCATGCCGCGCAGCCGGCTGATTGTAGTGCTCGAACCAGAGTGGCAACGTCCAGGCGATCGGCCTCCGGTATTGCTTCCGGCTTGTACGGATTCGAAACGATGACGGAGTCGGCGAGGCCGAGAGCTTCAGCGATGTCGTCTTGGAATATGTTGCGACGGCTGGTCGCTGACCGAGGCTCGTACACTGCCCACAGCCGGCGGGGTTTCAAGTCTTGCTGGATGGACTGGATGGTTGCGCGCACCGCCGTCGGATGATGGGCGAAATCCTCATAGACTTGGATCCCATCGACCTCGCACCGGAGTTGGAGTCGTCGCCGTACGCCCTTGAATTCTTCCAGAGCCCCGCAGATTGTGTCCTCCGGAATATGTAATTGATTCAGAATCGCTGTCGCAGCCAGAGTGTTGCGAATGTTGAAGGATCCAAGCAACGGCAGGCGGACTCGCCGGAAGAGTTTCCGGTGATACAGGATGTCGAAGCACAACCTTCCGTCCTTCCATTGGGGTTGTCCGGCCGCCCAGTCGGCCTGTTGTGCCATCCCGAAGGTTTCTTGTTCGCAGAATCGCTTTCTGCACGCTTGAAGCGCCAGCGGGCTTTCGGCCCCAACCGCGAGGTATCCACGCTCAGGCAATAGGTTCACAAACCTTTCAAATTGTTGCAGGATCGATTCGACATCAGGATAGATATCTGCATGATCGTACTCCAGATTCGCCACTATGGCCATATCCGGGCGATAGTGCAGAAACTTCGGGCCCTTGTCGAAGAAGGCGGTATCGTACTCATCCCCTTCGATGACAAAATGCTGCCCCTCGCCGAGGGCGTAGCTCGTGTCGAAGTTTTGCGCCATGCCACCGATGAAGAAGTTGGGCTGCAGCCCCGCAAGATGTAGTACCCAGGCGATCATCGACGTCGTGGTTGTTTTGCCGTGGGTTCCGGTCACGACGATCGATGTCTTCTCTCTGAGAAAAAAGGACTTCAGCGCCTCGGGGAAGGAGAGGTACGGTAGTTTGAAATTAAGTACGAATTCAACTTCGGGGTTGCCTCGCGAGATCGCGTTTCCGACGATCACAAGCTCCGGTTCTGGTTGTAGGTGCTCAATGGAGAACCCTCGCAGAACCGGAATGCCCTTGCTGGCCAGGAACTCACTCATGGGCGGGTAGCTTTCTCTGTCCGAGCCCGAGATCTGCATACCCTTCTCTTGAAACATGGCCGCCAGAGTGGCCATGCCGGTGCCGCAGATTCCAATGAAGTGTACGCGCCGCGCGCCGCCTATCGTTAGCATGAGGTGTCAACCAGCCGGTTCACGTTTGTAATCCTTGGAGGATCGCGCTCCGGATCCTTTGGGTCAGCTCCGCTGCTGCGAGGTCGAACTCCTGCTTGTTCTTTCGCGAGAGCATGGGACATTGGATCGGCGGCAAATAAGACACGAGTACCTTGCCAGGTCGAGGGAACGTCATTTGCGAGCTCCACACGTGGGCACCTCCGGAAATAGCGACGGGGAGGATATTCGCCCCCGAGTGCAGGGCCAGGCGAGCGGCCCCTTCCTTGAAAGTCAACAGGGATCCGTCCGGAGATCGCCCTCCCTCAGGGAAAACCATTAATGCGCCGCTCCCGTCCAAGATTTCCAGGGCCGTACGATACATTCCAAATTCCGGATTCTCCAAGTTTACCGGAAAAGCCCCGAGCCAGCGAAACAAACCTCCCGCAACGGGCAATCCGAAGATCTTGTCCCAGGCCATGAACCGGACAGTACGGTAGATCCGGACGGCGACCCAGGCAGGATCGAAGTAGGTCACATGATTCGGCGCGATGATCAGGGGACCCGCCGGCGGAATGTGCTGCCTGCCACGGTGCTCGATCAGGAACAGCAGGCGCATCCCGATGAGAAGGACCCCGCGCAGCAGCACAACGGAAAGGCTCTGTTCCCCTTGATCAAGCATGAGTCTTGGACGAGGGGGCAGAACGGACCCCCATGACTTTTCGTTGGGATTGTCTCGGCTCACGAAGCCTCCTCGGATTCCTCGGGTCGCCGAACCCCGGTCGGCCCACCGGCGGGCACGCCACTGAGCAACAAAGCACCAACGACGAAGAAGATTAAGACGGACAGAATTGCGAGGCGCTGGTTGCCGCGTGTCGCCCTGGAAATATAGCCGAACAGCAGCGGTCCGGCGACGGCCGCCGATTTGCCACAGAGAGCGTAGAAACCGAAGAAGTCTCCCTCACGGCCCCTTGGAATCAGGGTTGACATGAAGGCACGAGACGCGGATTGGATGGCCCCAAGACCGGACCCAGCCAAGACGGCAATGGCGAAGAAGCTGGGTTTTGCCTCGACCCAGTATGTAATGGTCACGGCCACCGACCACTGGACCAGCATCAGCATCACAACCCGTTTGGGACCAAGTATATCGGTTGGCTTCGCCCACAGAAATGCTCCTAGCAATGCAGATCCTTGGACCAGGATGAACAAGAATAGAGATTCCTCGTCCGAAAAGTGCAGGGTTTGGACCGCGAATCCAGCTGCGAAATAAATGACGGTGTTGACTCCGTCCTCGAAGAAAAGGTAGGCGAGCAAGAACCGTCGGGCCGGAGGTTGCTGCAGAATCTCTCGGAAGGTAAGCCACGACTTTTGGATCCCGGCCATTGCAGCCCCCTTGAGGTTGAGCCGCGGGACGGCATCTGGTGGAAGCCACAGGAATGCGGGAAGGGAGAAGACAAAAAAAGCACCGGCAATCATCAGAAAGACGCCTTGAAGAGCACCGCTTTGAACCATGGGCAACGCGGCAATCAAGCCGATCAGCGAACCGGAATAGCCAAGAGCAAAGCCCCAGCCCGATACACGGCCCTGGTGGTCTCGGGGAGCGATGTCGGGGAGATAGGCATTGTAGAACACCAGGGCGCCCTCGAATCCCACGTAGGAGACCACCGACACCAGAAACCCCCACAGAATCATTCCTGGCTGAACCGTGACGAAAAGACAAACCGACACCACCGAAAGTAACGTATAGCCGACCAAGAGACGTTTTCGTCTGCCTGCGTAATCGGCAATGGCGCCCATGACAGGGGAAGTGATGGCAACGATGAGCATAGAGGTGGAAATGACCCCGCCCCACCAAAGATCCCCGCGTCCTCCATCGTTTCCGACGATAACACGCTGGTAATAGGTCTGCCAGATGACCGCTGGTAGGATAACGTAGAAGGAATTGGCGAAATCGTAAGTGCACCAGCTAGTTACAGTCCTCCGGTTCATACCCTCGCCCATGGTTGCAGTATACAGTCAACTCTAGCAAAAGCTCAAAGGGTGCCCACCGCGCCTGCTTCAATTGACTCGTCGAACGGTTTTAGGCTAACGTTAACCATATGGCATTGAACCTTCCGAAGACCCTTGGGGAGCTGCGCAGTAGCTCTTTCCATGCGATTCACGCCCGAAAATACAGCGTCCGAGACGAAATGCGCTCGAATCTACAGAACTTGATTCAGCGCAAAGAGGAGATCTTTCCTGGGATCATTGGGTATGAAGACACGGTCTTGCCGCAGATTGTCAACGCCATCCTTAGCAGACACAATATGATCATTCTCGGTCTGCGTGGACAGGCTAAGAGCAGGATCCTCCGATCACTGGTTCGATTCTTGGACGAATGGATTCCCGCCGTCGCGGGTTGCGAGATTCACGATTCCCCCTACCGCCCGATTTGCGGGGCTTGTCGCGTTCGGCTGGCGCAGATGCAGGATGAACTACCGATTCGCTTTCTCCATCGGGAACACCGATATGTGGAAAAGCTAGCCACTCCGGATGTGACCATTGCGGACATCATCGGAGATGTAGATCCCATCCGTGCCGCTAAAGCAGGGCTGGCCCTCTCGGACGAGCTGACCATGCACTACGGTCTGTTGCCCCGCTCCAATCGCGGGATTTTCGCCTTGAACGAGCTGCCCGATTTGGCTGGGAAGATCCAGGTAGGCCTTTTCAATATACTGCAGGAAGGTGACGTTCAGATCAAAGGATACCCTATTCGACTTCCACTGGACGTTATGATGGTTTTTTCAGCAAACCCAGAGGACTACACGGCGCGCGGCAAGATCGTGACCCCGCTCAAGGACAGAATCGGATCGGAGATTCGCACCCACTATCCAAGCAGCCTGGAGGAGGGGATGGCCATCACACGTCAGGAAGCCTGGATTTCGCGAGAAGGAGACCAGTCGTCCGATGGGAGGATTCCCCGATTCGTGGCCGAGGTAGTCGAAGCTATCGCGTTCGTTGCCCGGAAAGATTCCCGGGTCGACGCAAGGAGCGGAGTTAGCCAGCGCATTTCGATCACGTGCATGGAGAACACCCTCTCCAACGCGGAGCGGCGCGCTCTGCTACACGCGGAGGGGCTGGTGGTGGCGAGAGTGGGGGACGTCTACGCCGCGCTTCCTTCGCTGACCGGGAAGTTCGAACTAGAATACGAGGGAGAACTTCGCGGCGTGGACAACGTTGCCCGGGATCTCATTCGCATGGCCGTCTTGGACGTCTTTAGACGCTACGAACTGGGAGACGAGCTGCAGAGGATTGTAGACTGGTTCGATCTGGGGGGTACGCTGCAGATATCGCACGAGGCATCCACGAAGGAATGTATGAGCCAGTTCAAGGGAATTCAGGGATTACTGGACCAGGTCGATTCCGTACTGGGAACAGGAGAACATTCGGATCCCGAAAGAGTCTCGGCTGCCGAATTCATCGTCGAGGGCCTATACGCGTCCAAGAAAATCAGCAGAAGTGAGGATCGCGTTTTCCTGCGCATGGAGAATCGTCAACGTGAGACTTACTTCGATGATGCGGGAGAAAAACGTAGCAAATGGAACTAGTGGATGCCGTGCACTGTCTCCGTGATTATCCGGTGGCCGCAATGGGACCGTTGGGTTTCCGGAGCCGTGGTGATTGCAGTGTGTTAACCCTGAGTGTGTTAACCCTGAGTGTGCTAACCCTGAGTGTGCTAACCCGCAGGCGCTCATGAGAAGAACCAAGTATTCCAAGTATGTTCCGCAGGATTGGGAGTCTCTGAGCATCGAAGAGCTTCTCAACAAGCTGTCGGACTACTTACTTCACTCGGGTTTTCAGGGTTTCGGAGACGTCCAGACCGATCGAGATCTACAATCGCTGCACGATGCCATTCTCAGCGCACTCCTCCGTGAGGGGATGATTCCGGACGAGATGCTCCAAGACATCGAAAACAGCGAGAACGCTGAAGATTTCCGCGATTCAGAGTTGTCGCAACTGGTTCAGCATCTGATCGAGCGACTGTCCAGAGAAGGGTATATTCAGGTTCGCGAGGGCCCGAGTAGCGGGACTGGGGGGTCCGGAGAATCCCAGCAAGAGGGCGAAGCCCGTTTCGAGTTGACCGACAAAACATTAGATTTTCTCGGGTATCGGACGTTGAAGCAACTACTGGGTTCCCTTGGCAGGTCCAGCTTTGGGCACCATGATACGTCCCATCTGTCCACCGGAGTCGAGACGAGTGGCGGAAGCAAGCCCTACGAATTCGGAGACACGATCAACCTCGATATAAGTGGAACGATTCTGTCAAATATCAAGAGATCCGGCCTTGGAGACTCTTTTGATTTTGAGTATTCGGATCTTCAGGTGCATCAGTGCGAGTACCAGTCCTCGTGTGCAACGGTCGTGATGCTGGACTGCAGCCATAGCATGATTCTCTACGGAGAAGATCGTTTCACTCCAGCAAAGAAGGTGGCACTGGCGCTTTCTCACCTCGTACGAACCCAGTACCCTGGAGATACTCTGCACGTAGTGCTTTTTCATGACTCGGCCGAGCAGATCCCGCTGGAACATCTGGCGCGCGTGCGGGTTGGGCCGTTCTACACCAACACGCGCGAGGGGCTTCGGCTGGCGCAAAGAATCTTAAAGAGAGAGAACAAGGACATGCGCCAGATAATCATGATCACGGATGGGAAGCCTTCCGCCGTCACCGAACCGGACGGAACGATCTATCGGAATGCATTCGGTCTAGATCCGTACGTGGTTCGATTGACTTTCAAGGAGGTCAATCAATGTCGGAGATCGAACATCCTCATCAATACCTTCATGTTGGCCAGGGACCACGATCTAGTCGCGTTTGTGCGGAAAGTCACTGAGATTTGTCGCGGGAAAGCGTACTTTACAACGCCGAGGTCTCTCGGGCAGTCTATCTTGATGGACTATATGCGCAACAAGGTCCAACGCATTCACTGATACTTCAAGCCAGTAATCTCGATATCCACCCTCTTGGGGTTCCATAACTGTTCGATCGGTTCGATCCATACGGTAAAGCTGCGCTTCTCCAGAGGATTCATCGGGCGCTTCACGCCGATCCCGGGTCTCAGGGGCGTCTTGATTCGCGTTACCGTGATTTTTTCGTAAATATCGTAGAGCGCCAGGCTGAGTTCGACGGCCTCGAGTTTTCGGTCTCCTTCGTTTATTATCGTTCCCTCCACAATAGCAATGCGGCTTTTTGCGTAGTTGATTCCCAACACGGCGTGGACGTTTGCGAGGCGAATACGGTTCTTGTAATACTCGAAGTTCGGTTCTCCGGGCCGTACCATTCCGGGAACGGGGATTGGTTCCGATTGAGTCGTTTGCTCCTGGGTTTGCGCGTAGTAGAAGACAACTACCAGGCCGATCAGAAAAACCAGTAACGCGTAGACCGGCGTCAGAGATCGTTTGGGCTCAGGGACGGACCTGAATTCTGCCATGGCTCGTTCGAAGTAAAATGATGGATGTGCTTTGTGGGAGGTCCAGCAGGGCGCAGGCGACGCTGCTAGTTCCCACTGACGGTCATCCTTTCAATCAAGACGGTCGGGGAAAAAACCGCTGACAAGGGCGTCAGATCGTTGCCGATCTTCGCGATTCCTGTCAACATGTCTTTGAGGTTGCCCGCAATGGTGATCTCCTCTACTGGGAAAGCGAGCTCCCCATTCTCGATCCAAAGGCCGGTTGCACCTCGGCTGTAGTCTCCCGTTACCAGGTTGACACCGAAACCCAGAAGTTCTGTGACATAGAGTCCCGACTGGACCGACGCGATGAGATCACCCGGGGCGTCTGTTCCAGGTTGAAGGTAAAAATTCGACGGTCCGATCGAAGGAGGGCTCGTGGCCTCTCGGTTGGAGTTTGCGGTGCTCGCCCTGTTGAGCTTCCGCGCAGAATAAGAGTCCAGCAGGTAGTTGCCGAGAACGCCGTTTTCGATCACGCAGGTTCTTTGGGATCCGATGCCCTCGGAGTCGAAAGGTCGTGAGCCGATGCCGCCATCGAGTGCCGCCTCGTCCACGAGATTGACGATCGGGGCGGCTACGGGCCGGCCGAGCATGCCTGCAAGGAAAGATGCCTTTCGAACGATTGTGAGCCCCGAAACGGCGTCTGCGATGTGGGTGCAAAGGGAAGCTGCCGTCAGGGGGTCGAACACGACAGGCACCTCGCACGTCTGAATCTGCCGGGCTTGCAGCCTACGCAGGGTTCGCGCCGCCGCGGTCCGCCCGACAGTCTCGGGTGAATCCAGTTTCGAGCTGTCCAGATGAGTCGTGAGCCAATAGTCCCGTTGTCGATCGCCCTGGACATGCGCCATGGGGACCACGCTGAGACTGGCCACTGTCTTGGAGTAGCTTCTTCGAACGCCCCACGAGTTGGCATAGGTATTGTGATGAACCGAATCGGAAAACGAGGCACCCTCGGAGTTGGTGATCCTAGGATCAAAGGATCTGGCGGCCTGCTCGCATCGCTGGGCCAGCCCGATCTTGTCATCGGGTGTGAGCTGCTGGATGCGTGGATAGAATGTAGTCAACGCTGGAGTCTCCCGACCGTAATCTGCTTCATCCGGTAGACCGGCGTCCGGGTCCTCCACGCTGGCACGAGCCATGGCTACTGTGTCGGATGCAATGGTGCGCAGTGATTCCCGCGAGAAGTCACAGGTCGAGCAAAGTGCCGCGCGCCTTCCGTGAAAAACCCTCAGTCCCAGCTTGCGGAAACGAGCCTGGGACAACTTCTCGACTGTGCCTAGGCGGACGTTCGTCGAAAACTCGGTTCCCTGGGACACGAGAACTTCAGCCGCGGAAGCCCCTTCTTCCCGGGCGAACGACATAGCTTCATCTGCAAGATCGTAAGAGTGTGTCATGTGTGGATTGTCCGGCTTGGTGCACGCTAGGATTCTGCTTGTGTGCCTCCCACAGTTAATTCGTCGACCCGGATGGTAGGTAGTCCGACACCCACGGGAACGTTTTGGCCTTCTTTGCCGCAGGTGCCGATACCCTCGTCGAGGGCCAAGTCGTTGCCGACCATGGAAACGCGGGTCAACACCTCTGGACCGTTGCCGATCAGCGTGGCACCACGGATGGGCGCTGTGATCCTTCCGTTTTCGATTAGATAAGCTTCCGAGGTCGAAAAGACGAACTTCCCACTGGTGATGTCCACCTGGCCACCACCAAAATTTACCGCAAAAACCCCTTTATCAACCGATCGAATGATTTCCTCCTGAGTCGATTCGCCCGGGAGCATGAACGTGTTCGTCATTCGAGGAAGCGGAATCGATGCGTAGCTTTCCCGTCGTCCGTTTCCCGTGGGAGCGGTGCCGGTTATCAGGGAACTCAGGGTGTCTTCCATATAGCTTCGAAGCACCCCCCTGTCGATCAGGACGGTACGTGATGAGGGGTTCCCCTCGTCGTCTATATTGAGGGATCCTCTTCGGTTGGGAATGGTTCCATCATCGATAACTGTGCAAAGCTCCGACGCAACGGACTCGCCCATCCGGCCAGAGAAGGCCGAGAGCTTCTTTCTGTTGAAATCGGCTTCTAATCCATGGCCAATGGCCTCGTGGAGCAAAATACCCGGCCATCCCGGCCCCAGAACCACGGTCAGGGGACCGGCGGGTGCCGCTTTTGCGCTCAACATCAGAATTGCCTGTCGAGCCGCATCTTCGGCGAAATATGCTGGGGGCTTGCTGTCGAAGAACTCCAATCCAACACGACCGCCCCCGCCCCGGACACCGATTTGCCGTGTTCCGCGCTCCTCGGCAATGCAGGAGACCTGAAACACCGTCAATGGCTGAACGTCGGCCACGACGTCCCCACGCGACCCATAAACAAGAATGTGCTTCTTTTCGTTGGCGAGGACAACTCGGACTTCCTTGATGCGGGGATCGAAGTTTCGAGCTTTCTGGTTTGCCTGTTCGAGGAGCTCTGTTTTGCGAGCCATCGGCAACTCGAGAAGGGGAGTGTGAATTGGATACAGGTCCCGTACTCTTTCCCTCGAAACCGGAATTGGAGCAGCGCGCGCGCCTGTGACCGACCGCACTATCGCGCCGGCGGTGCGAGCGGCGGCCAGCAACTCGTCCCATTCGAAGCCGTCCGCGTACGCGTATCCCGTCCGGTCGCCGTCGATGACGCGGATCCCGACGCCCTGACGCATGTTTCTCGACGCGTTCTTGAGGATGCTTTCCTCCATGGACCACAAGTCACTCGATCGCTGCTCGAAGTAGAGATCGGCGTATTCTCCCCCGCCGGACAATGCCTCAGAGATCAGTCCATCGAGTTGCCGCTGGGTGATGCCAAAACGCTCGAAGAAGATGTTTGTCATGAGTTTGCCTTAGCGGCAACTCCACGGAAATGAGTATCCGGGCTGAACTGAGTGCGATGCGTGGAAATTCTAATAGTACCCCTGTTTGCACGCTACTCAGGTATTGCAGCAGCTTTTTTCTTGTAGTCGTCGGATTTCTGTTTCTGTTCCACTCGTGCGTACATGTCTGCAAGAAAGTTATAGCATTCTTTGAGCCGCCTCGTGTCCCCTACATCAGTGAATGGCTCAATGGCCTTTTGAGCGAGTTCGGCTGCCGCGGCAAAGTCGAGCGCATAAGCCGTATGCTCCGCTTGATAGCGGTAACATAGTCCCAGATAGAGGCGGTCCCCGATGGCCGCAAACATCTTTTCTGCCTCCTGGAGGTGACCGATCGCTTCTTTTCCCGTCGGATTCAGGTGACTGCTGACCAGTCCCAGCCAGTAAACACTGCGAGCTTCGAGCGTCTTTCTCGCTGCCAATTGGCTTTGCGACCGCGATTTGTGGAAGGAATCGTTCGATTCCTTCCAACGATTCAGCCGGTACTGTGCTCGTCCAAGGTAGAAATTGTATTCGCCCGCCGATACATCGTTGCTGGAACTCTCGGCGGTATCTCGAGCTTTCGCAAACTCTTGGGCGGCGCGGTCAAACTGTTCGAGCGCCATGTGTGTTCGACCTATCCAGTAAATCTTGCGGGCCTGGACTTTCTTCGATGCCGACTCGTTTTGAGATAAAGATTTTCGAAAGGAAATCAAGGCCTGCTCCAAACTACGCAGCTGGAATTGTGCCAGACCGAGATTGAAATTGTAGATGCCGGCCGATAGGTTATCGTTCTGACTTTCGGCGGTGTCTCGAGCCTTGGCAAACTCTTGAACGGCCCCTTCGAATTTCGCGAGGGAAAGGTACGTCTGACCCAGGTTGTTTCGAATGCGTCCCCGCAGCGACTTGTCCTTGGGATCGGTTGCCTCCAACAGTGCTTTCTCGAAGACGGACTTTGCCTTTGAGGGGTCCTTGTTCTCCATATGCCTCAGGGCTTGGATCCGGCTTTGTCTCGCTTGGACGCGACTGAGGGATAATTGCGAAGTCGGTGCGATGGCCTGGAATTTCTCGATAAACTGTCTGGCCAGGGCAAGGTTTGATTCCGCCTGGTCGAACTTCTCCTCTGATGCCAGTTGATCCACCGCTTGCATGACGGTTTCGAGCGTTTCGATCCCGTCTCTCGGCGACCGCCGTACCATGATCAAAGCCGCCTCGACCTTTCCTTCCATTAACAAGGCGGCCGGACTCACCTCGTCGGGCTCTTGCCCTGCTGGCAGCGCAGGCGCGGCAAACACTAGAGAGAGGCCTATGAACTCAAAGAACAAGGTTCTGCAGATCATGGTTGATCCCACGGTGAAGGTAAAGGTAACGCTCCGGGCGGCAGTCTCTGGTGCCCATTCTCATCGTCGAAGAGGAATTATAGCAATCCAGCTCACCGTATCCCAAGAGCTTTGACGCAACCCTGCTCACGCAACCCTGCTCGCCATTGAGTTTTCCTATGCTGTATGGTAGCCTCACGTTTCTGGCGCCCTTAGTGATTTGGTGTGCTTTCGGTTCACGACTCATGCCCTTCGTCCGCTTTCCCAACTGTTTCGTTGTCAACGCCATTGCAGCTTGTTGGTTGTCTCTCTCTCCAGTGCAAGGACAGGGCGAGACCGTGTCGGCGAATCTGCCTGAGCTTTCACACAAACGGCTGCTCAACGGTCTGCAGATTACAATCGCGGAGGCTCCTCATTTTGACGAAGAAATGACGATCGGATTATCGGTGCGTCATGGGGCCATCTTTGATCCGTCTCGGAAAGGTGGATTGGCACATATCGTTTCAAGGATGTTTCTGAAGGCTTCCATCGACAAGGCGGAAGAGGATTTCAACCGGGAGCTCCAGTACCTGGGTGCTAGTTTTGATGTGGAGTGTGACTGGGACAATGTGCGGTTTATTGTCAAGGGCCGGAGTTCGCAAGCAGAACGGTGTTTGCTGTTGCTCTATCAGGTTGTAGGAGAGGCTGTCTTTCAAGAGCCGGACTTTCTCCAGGTCAAGAAGGAGATCCTGAAAGAACTCGATCGGCAAAAGGATCCGCGCCGCTTTGCAAGAACTCAATTCGAACGGAGCCTCTTCCGGGGTACAAGCTATGGTCGACAGATCGAGGGGACCCGGGAGACAATAGAGAGGATCAGTATCGGAGACCTGCGTTTCTTCTACAGGCGGTACTTTTCGCCAAATGCCGCGTCCTTGGTAGTCGTGAGTTCCGCTCCCTCCGAATATACCCTTCAGAAAGCAACCCGTATTTGGGGCGTGTGGATTCGCAAGAACGAGGTTCCTTTTACCTTCTTGCCGCCGCGAAATCCAGCATCGAAGGAGATCATCCTTGAAGACGATCCTTCGTCTCCTGCCGCTCAATTCATCCTGGGTAGCCTCTGGCCGCGGCGTGAGGATCCAGAGTTCTACGCGGGAGCGTTGGCCGCGAGGGTATTGGAGAAACGGCTCACGCAAGCGCTTCCCACTTCATTGTTGACCGTGGGGACCGAAGGCCGGCGCATGACGGGACCCTTCTACATTCAGGGTCAGGCGGCTGCCGAGGACACAGCGGGCGAGATAGAAAAAGTGCTCAGGATCGTCGGGGAGTTCAAGGAATCCGGGGTTGGAGAGTCGGAGCTCGATGCGGCGCGACACGAGTGGATCGAACAGTTCAACGCCGTCTTTCGGTCTTCGCCGCAGACCTGTCATGTTCTACTGGACGCGGAAACCTATGAGCTTGGAACGAACTACTCAGTTAGTTTCTTGCGCCTGCTCGAACAGGTGGATGGTGCGGGGCTCCAAGATGTCGCGAAGCTATGGATTCTTCCGGGCGGCGCGGTTATCTACGTTCGAGGTCCGGCAGAAATACTGCGGTCCGAAATGGAGAAGTTAGGCGCCGTCCAGCCTGCTCCCTAAGCGAAAGTGGCGTCCGAAATCCGTGAAATGGCCAGTCGTTAGCTCTCGAATCCCCTCCTTTCCAGAAACACTTGGAACTGAAAAGGTTGAGGATCGTGGTGCGTGGATTGGATGAGCAAAAGAAGATCTGGATGACCTTCAATCCTCCTCTGATATAATTCGACAGGGATCTCAATTACCTCTGATCGTTCGGAGATATGTCTCGAAAGACCACCCTTATTGCCTCGTTTGCCGGCTTTGTCCTTCTCACAGCAGCGGAGGGGTTTCGTACCGCGTCGCAGCCCCCTCTCAGTGGCGGCAAGATGGTTGCCGCAGGGTCTTCCGTGGCGTTGGAGGATTCCGCATCCGAATTCACTTTCGTTCGTTCGATCTTTAGCGATTTGGGAGGGTGGGGATATTACAAGAGTCCCTGGACGGATTGGCCCAAGGCCGACCGACAGTTTATTCTAGGGTTGGAGCGCCTTACCAACATTAGAGTAGCGAAGCAGGAGCGGACCATTGAATTAATTGACCCGGAAATATTTCGCTATCCGTTTATCTACGCCGTCGAAGTCGGGCACATGAGCCTCACCGACGATGAAGTCCTCGCTCTGCGGGAGTATCTACAGCGCGGAGGCTTTATGTTCTGTGATGATTTTTGGGGAAGCTGGGAGTGGCAAAACTTCGAGCAGAACATAAGACGAGTCTTTCCGCAGAGTCCGATGGTGGAAATTCCCCGGGATCACGCAATTTTCCATTGTTATTACGACATACCAGAAGTCCTGCAGGTGCCCAATGTAGGGAATGCCGTGTCCGGGATAACGCACGAACAAGATGGTTACGTTCCTCATTGTCGGGGAATCTCCGACGACACCGGCCGGTTGATGGTTGTCATCAACTGGAATACGGATATCGGCGACGCCTGGGAGTGGGCGGACCTGCCCGGATATCCGGCAAAATATTCCACATACGCGTATCAGATCGGCATCAATTCCATCATCTATGCCATGAGTCATTGACCCATCATGTCGGTTCAGATTTTGGTAGCTGGTGTGCTCGATAGAGGGATTTGATGGCCACCATTTTCGAATTCTTGTTCAAATACCGTCCGCAGCTGTTCGAGAAGGGGACTGTAGCCTTTCAGCCGTTGGCTCCTTGGTATTTGGTGGCCCTGTTAGGGCTGTTCGGTGTGATGCTGGCCTTTTGGCTCTACCGGAGCAGTTTGTCTCTGACCCCAGAGTGGCGGCTATCGCTGATTGCTCTGAGGGCAATCGTAATGCTCACCTTGCTCCTTACCCTGTTGCAGCCAGTATTGATTTTGAAGTCCGTCATCCCGCAAAAAAGTATGTTGGCGATTGCGTACGATCTCAGCAAGAGCATGGAGATTCAGGATGCGGCCCGAGGGCAGTCACGCCTGGATGCGGTACGGCAGATGATAGGTCACAAGGACTCTCCTTTGGTTCAGGAGCTTGGTGCCAAGTTCAAATTGCGTTTTTTCCGTTTTTCGAACACGGCCGAAAGGACCGAGGGTTTTCAAGATGTACCGAGGCACGGGAATACCACGAATCTAGAGCGTTCTTTGGCGCAGATCGTCGGTGAAATGAGTGAAGCACCCCTTGCCGGAATCGTCTTGGCGACGGACGGTGCCGACAATCGCTCCGATGATCTGACGAAGGCCGCCTCTCGTTTGAGTGCGCTCGACGTTGCAGTGTATCCGGTCGGTTTTGGATCTACTGGTTTTTCGAAAGACATCGAGCTCGCTCAGGTTGCGGTCCCCCGGCGGGTTCTGAAAGATGCGATGCTGGAGGCGGACGTCGCGGTCCGATCGACGGGATACGCGGGGCGCCGTGCCAAGCTTGTTGTCAAGGAGGCGAATCGGGCGATCCGGAGTCGAGAGATCACGCTGGGCGGTGACGGAGAAGTGCATACCTACAAGGTAACTTTTAGCGTTGAGACGGCCGGCCCCAAAGTATTTTCATTTGCTGTCGAGGCGCTGTCGGACGAAAAAGTGTTGGAAAACAACGACCGCACTATCCTCGTGCGGGTCGAAGACGTTGAGCCCAAGATTCTCTATGTCGACGGTGCGCCCCGGTGGCAGTACGGCTTCCTGAGGAGGGCCGTCGGCGACGATGACAACCTGCGTCTCATAACACTCTTGCGACAAGCGGACGGCAAGTTCTACCGCCAAGGCGTTTCCGAGACGGATCCAACGGTTCTGGAAGAGGGTTTCCCGGTCGAGAAACAGGAACTGTTCGAGTACCAGGCAATCATCATTGGAAATGTGGAGGCCAGTTTCTTCACCTTCGATCAGCTCCGCCTCATTTCGGATTTTGTGAGTCAGAGGGGTGGCGGACTATTGATGCTTGGCGGAGATAGTGCCTTTGGGCAAGGAGGATATATCAATACTCCTCTGGAAGACGTTCTGCCCCTCCGGATCAGGTTGGATGATTCCGTCGAGGTTCCTCCCTATCGGGATCTGTCTTACAAGTTGTCATTGACGAGCTACGGCGCTGTGCACCCGGTGACTCGTTTGGAGATGGACGAAGACCGGAATCGCAAGCGGTGGGAATCGGTTCCCTTGCTAGTGGGATTCAATCCAACCGGCGGAGCAAAGCCAGGTGCCACAGTACTGGCTGAGGCCTCTGAACCGGATTCTAGCGGAAAGAAACCCGTGATTCTTGCTTTCCAGCGATTCGGAAAAGGGAAAAGCGTTGCTTTCCCCACCGATTCGACCTGGCGGTGGAGAATGGAGCTAGACCATCGAGATAATACCCACGAGCTGTTCTGGAAGCAAATGCTCCGATGGCTGGTTACCGATGTGCCGGACGCCGTTCAGATAGAGTCGGAGAATCACTCCAGCTCCTTGGACGAGAACGTGATACTACGCGCCGAGATCAAGGATCCATCCTTTTTTCGGCTCAACAATGCCCGGGTGACCGCAAAGGTCCAGCCGCCATCGGGGGAGTCGGTTTCTATCCCGATGACCTGGGACGTAGATCGTGAAGGCCTATACCTCGGCTCGTTTGAGCCGATCGAGGAAGGCGTTCACGAGGTTTCCGTCGAGGCGTATCAAGGTGCCAAGGCGCTAGGAACGGCGCGCAGCTATTTCCGTGTGGCGGATTCCAGAGAGGAGTACCATCGTGGGGCTCTCAACGCCGACTTGCTCGAGCGCTTGGCGGCCGAAACGGGGGGTCACTACTACACTCCGGATTTGCACGGGACCCTGGCTGAAGATGTGACCTATGTCGACAAGGGCATATCCAAGACAGAAGTCCGCGACCTTTGGGATATGCCGGTAGTGTTTTTGCTGCTCGTGTGCGCCGCCGGTCTGGAATGGTTCCTGAGGAAGCGAAAGGGGCTGGCATGATTCGCGCGACTGTACTGTGGGCAGCTTTGTGGCTCTGTTATCAGCCCCTGGCCGCACAGGAAAATCGGTGGGCTCTTCTTGTCGGTGGGATTAGTGGAGACGAAGAATTGCAAGCGGAATTCCTGCAGTGGATCCGGGATCTTCACGAAACCCTCGAGGGGAGCCTTGGGTTCAGAAAGGATCAGATCGTCGTGTTCTTTGACGAACCGCAGTTGGCGCCCGACATCGTACGCGACAAATCTACTCAGGCGAATCTACGAAAGGTAAGTCGCGAGCTCGCCGGCACAGATCGTGAAATCGACACGCTTTTCGTGTTCATCGTCGGTCACGGGAGCTTCGACGGCAGGAACTACAAGTTGAATCTTCCGGGTCCCGACCCCGAGGCCAAAGACCTTGCCGAGATGCTCGAGTCCATCCCCGCCAGGAGAATCGCCGTCGTGAACGCGACGACGTGTAGCGGGGCCAGCGTGAAGGACCTTTCCGGCAAGGGCAGGATAATTGTTACAGCGACAAAGAGCGGGCGCGAAAAGAATAAAACATACATGGGAGCGTTTTTTATTGAGGCTCTCAAGAATATGGATGCGGACACAGACAAGAACAATCGAATCTCAATTCTGGAAGCATTCACCTACGCCAAACGTCGTACCGAGGAATACTATCGCAACCGTGGAAATCTTCAGAGCGAACATCCTGTGCTGGACGACAACGGGGACGGGGAAGCGCATGCTGTGCCCCTGCCGGATGATCCCGGGAACGCAGACGGGCTGCTTGCCCGACGGACCTACTTGGATTCGGGCGACCCACTCCTCCGCGCGACGGTTGGACCGGAGCAACAGGCGTTGATCCAGAAGGTGCGCTCATTGGAAGAGCAGATCGCTGATCTGCAATCGGTGAAGGCCGAAGTCCCAGTGCGAGAATACGAAGCCCGCCTCGAAGAGCTGCTGCTCGAGCTCGCCCGGACTCGTGCCAAGCTTCGGGAAAAGTAAGCAGCGACTATGTATTTCCAGTTAGTTCGGGGGGGATGCCGGGTTGAAAAAGTCGGGGTTCACTTTCATTGATTAGGAAATCGAGAGACATGAACTCCTGGTGGGCTGTCCCTACCGCGATTTTGTTGCTTGGATGTTGCTCGGCCCTCCGGCCGGAGGTATCGGAGAGCCACCGTCTGAGCATGGCTGCGTTGCGTTCTGGCGAGTATGATACCGCCCGGAGGCGCTTTGAGCAGGCCCTAGAGTCGGGGCAGAACCAGCCAGGGAGTCAACAGGGGCTGTTACGCGCACTTCGCGAGGTGGGGCTGTACGAGGAGGCGCGGAATCAAGGCCGAGCATTTCTAGCTCGGGTCCCAACCGCATCGGGAGTTTCTCTGGAAGCGGCGCGAAGCTGCGCCTTGCTGGGGGACTACCGCGCCGCGGAGCTCATTCTCCTCGACGCCATTCGACTCGGAGGAGATTCGAATCTCGAAGTGGCCGGAGAACTGGCTCTTGTGCTCGAAACCACCGGGCGGCGTGAGAGTGCGCGTGAGCTCTGGAGCAAGATGATCTCTGAGTTTCGAACTGGCCGAATCCAAGGCAGCCGGAAGCTAGGGAGCATCGCCGTGGCGGCCTGGGGGCTGGGCTGGATAGAAGACGCAAAAGACATCTTTGTGGATGCCACGACCGCAGAGCCCGTGGCAGTGGAGTCTCTTTCGAATTTCGGTTACCTGTTTCTGGAGAAGTACGATGCGACGGGGGCCCTGGCGTTGTTTCGAGAGTGCCTCGAGATCAATCCGCATTTTTCAGAAGCGCTTCTGGGTGTAGCACTCGCCAAGAGATACGAAAACAACGCGGAGGTCGAGAAGTACGCGCTCCGAGCCCTTGAGACCAATCCGAACCTCTCTCCTGCTCTCAACTTGATGTCGCAGCTCGGGATGCAAGTTGAGAAATTCGACGATGCCTGGAAGTTGATCGAAAAGGCGCTCGAACTCAATCCGAATGATCTCCAGTCCCTGAGCCTCAAGGCCGTCTACTACCACCACCGAGGGGCGATGACGGAGTTTGCGGAGGTCGAAAAAAAGGTACTCGATTTGAATTCTAACTACGGAAGGTTCTACCACATTATCGCGGAGAGCTTGGTGTCCCGCCGTAAGTACTCGGAGGCGGTGGAATTCAACCGAAGGGCCTTGTCGATGTCACCGGAGCTATGGCCGGCCCAGGCAAGCCTGGGCATAAACCTGATGCGCGTGGGAGCAGTTTCCGCGGGGCGGAAGGCACTCGAACGTTCCTTCAAAGGCGACCCATACAACATCTGGACCTTCAATACCCTGGATTTGCTCGATCAGATGGAAGGGTTTGTCGAGAGTCGAAGCCCGCATTTCTCTTTTAAGATGAGTCAGCAAGACCATTCTGTTTTGGCGCCTCATGCTCACGAACTGGCGGAGGAGGCGTTCGACCGACTGGTCGGACGATACAAGTTCGTTCCTGAAGGCCCGATCCAGGTAGAGATCTTTCCCGACCACGGCAGCTTTGCCGTGCGGACCTTCGGTCTACCGGATTTGGGGGCCCTGGGGGTCTGTTTCGGGAAGGTCATTGCGCAGGATTCGCCCGCGGCCCGAGAGGTCGGGACCTTCAACTGGGGGACCACGTTGTGGCACGAATTTGCACATGTGATCACCCTTCAAATGACCCGCCATAATATTCCTCGCTGGTTTTCCGAGGGCATTTCGGTTTACGAAGAACGCCGGGCGAAGCCCGGATGGGGAGACGATCTAACTGCAGCATTCGTGAAGGCGTATCAGGAGGACAAGCTGCTCAAGGTCAGTGAGCTCAACTCCGGAATGATGAGACCCCGGTATCCCGAGCAAATTGCTCTTTCATATTATCAGGCGTCGTTGGTGTGCGAACTCATCGAAGAAAGATTCGGTTTTGGGGCAATTCTGAAGTCCCTGAACTTATTTGCCGAGAAATGCTCGACGGAAGAAGTGTTCGAGAAGGCGCTCGGCCGGAGCATGGAAACCTTTGATCAAGAGTATGCGAGCTATCTCGACAGCCGGCTAGAGATACTCTCGAAGCGTTTGGGTTTTGGAGTCCTGGAGAAAGCCCGCCAGGCGCGGCGGGACGAAGACGCGTTGAAGGCCTTGCTGGAAGAATCTCCCAATGATTTCTTTGCCAACCTGTTTATGGGAAGGTTGCTGCGCGAGAAAGGCTCCAACCAAGAAGCGGAACGCTACTTGCTCAGGGCGAAGGGTTTGTTCCCGGAGTTCGTGGAGCCGGAGAATCCCTACCAGATTCTCGCGGACATGTATCTCGAAGCCGACCGCGAGGAGGAGGCACTCGGGGAACTTCTTGCGTGGACTCAGTACGACGAGAATGCAGTCGGGCCACTTCGCCGCGCCGCCGACATCTATCGCCAGACGGAGAACTGGGGCAAAGCCGCGGAGCTCTTGGAGCGTGCCGTCTATATTAATCCCTATGACCCACAAGTGCATCGACGTCTGGGTGAGGCAGCCGAAAAATCTGGTGTCTGGCGAAAAGCAGTGGCTGCCTATCAGGTCCTGGTTGCGCTGAAACCGGTTGATCAAGCCGGGGCTCACCTAAGATTGGCGCGAGCGTGGTTGGGGTCCGGCGACAGACGCTCTGCGAAGCAAGAGACCCTGCGTGCCCTCGAGCTAGCCCCATCGTTTGACGACGCCCTGGAGCTTTTGCTGAAGTTGAATGAGGAAAACCCGTGAGGTCACAGTTCGGGCAAGACTTTCGATCCCAGACTCGATTACGGGAACAAGATGCCAAGGAATGGGTTTGGCCAGTGGGACAAGCCTCGGGAGACCGACACAAAATAACCGTGGGGACGAACGCGCGATTTATCGTTTGCGTTCTGCTGCTGGCGGCCATCGCGCCCGAAGTTCGCCGGGCACCGGCCCAATGGGATGAAGCTGCGGTGGGCTACAAGTTCACACTGGGACGAATTCGGTATGCCTCGGGAGACCTTTGGCAATTCGGCCGGGAGCCCATGTGGAGGCATGATTGGCCGCGAGGCGAACAGCACCTGATGAAGATCCTGTCGGAGGTCACGCGAATCGACGTGAACCCTGAAGGAAAGGTCGTGTCGCTGGAAACGGAGGAGATCTTCAAGTACCCCATCTCCTACCTCTGCGAGGTTGGGTTCATGGACCTCACAGAGGCCGAAGTGGAAAACCTGCGTGAGTACCTGCTTCGAGGAGGTTTTCTGATCGTAGACGACTTTCGGGGTCAACGGGCTTTGTCGAACTTCATGCATCAGATGACGCGAGTCTTTCCGGACAGATCTCTTGAATTGCTCCCGCGCAGCCATCCGATCTTTCACTGTTTTTACGATATCTCGAACATTTTCCCGCCCCCGCATCCGGACGTCTACGGGCGGCTTGACGAGCCTGAGTATCTGGGCATGAATGACGATGATGACCGGTTGATGATGGTCGTCGATTACAACAATGACCTGATGGAGTACTGGGAGTACTCCGACAACCCGCTACGGCCAATAGAAGAGACCAACGAAGCCTACAAATATGGAGTAAACTATGTCATGTACGCACTGACCCACTAGGGTCAGCCCGTATTCGTTCGGTTTTTTGATCTGATGAAAGGGGATTCCTGCGAATGGACAATGCGCAGCAGGCCGTCAACGACGATGCGGCCGTGGTAGAGAAGCTCAACGATGGGTATCAAAAGATCCTGACGGAATTGCGCAAGGTCATCGTGGCGCAAGATGGCGTGGTGGAGCAGGTCGTCATCTGCTTGATTACAGGAGGCCACTCGATGATTACGGGTGTGCCCGGGCTGGCAAAGACTCTCTTGATCAAGACTTTGTCACGAATCCTGCATCTGAATTTCAACCGAATTCAATTCACTCCGGATTTGATGCCCGCCGACATTACAGGAACCGATATTATCCAGGAAGACGTCAGTGGTGGAAAACGCGAGTTGGTTTTCGTGCGCGGACCTATATTCACCAATATCCTGCTTGCCGACGAGATCAACCGGACGCCACCGAAGACTCAGGCGGCTCTGCTCGAGTCCATGGAAGAATTGCAAGTTACGGTGCAAGGGACGACCTACCCCATGCTCAAGCCGTTTTTTGTTTTGGCAACCCAGAATCCGATCGAGTTGGAGGGAACCTATCCCCTTCCCGAGGCACAGCTCGATCGGTTCATGTTCAATATTGTCATTGAGTATCTCAATGAAGAGGACGAGTGGGAAGTGGTCAACAAGACCACCACTGCTGGCGACCCGGAGATCTCCCCGAGTGTCACGGGAGCCGACATCCTGGAGTTTCAAAGTTTGGTCCGCCGGGTCCCGGTGCCGGAGTCGGTGTCCCGGTACGCCGTGTCGCTCGTTCGCAGCTCACGTCCCTCGTCTGATGGATCCAACGGGGGGTTGGACTTTATCCAAGAGTGGGTGAACTGGGGTGCGAGCCTCCGGGCGTCTCAGTATCTCGTGTTGGGTGGAAAGGCCCGGGCGCTACTGAATGGACGCTACAATGTGTCGATCGAAGATATCCAGGCACTTGCGTATCCAGTTTTGCGGCACCGCATCCTTACCAACTTTCATGCCGAGTCACAGAAAGTGACTACGGAGGTCATCATCCGGCAGCTGCTGGATGCGGTTGCGGTGCCAACCTCCGGTCTGTAGGGTCGACACGAGATGCCAGCAAGCGTTCATCCGACAAGTACCAGATCCACCCGGTTTATCGATCCAGCGGCCTTGACTCGCATCTCGAGCCTCGAACTGGTTGCCCGGACCGTGGTTGAGGGTTTTGTCTCAGGACTGCACCGCTCCCCGCACCTTGGCTTCAGCGTGAATTTCGCGGAGTACCGGCACTACCAGCCGGGGGATGACATTCGTAGGATCGATTGGAAAGCTTTCGGAAGACTGGACCGCTTGTACGTCAAGCAGTACGAAGGAGAAACCAACACAAACATCCATTTGATTCTTGACTGCAGCAAGTCCATGGCGTACGGGACTACAGGCCTACAAAAACTCGAGTATGGCCAGTTCTTGGCTGCTTCACTGGCATACTTCGCCTTCAAACAGAGAGACGGCATCGGATTCGTGGGTTTTGACGACGACATTCTCGAGTATGTTCCGGCTCGGGGAAGCATGGGTCACTTGAATACGGTTCTGCACAGCATCGAAAATCTTCGAGTTGGAGGCAAGACTCGCGTTCTGCACCCGCTCCTGTCGGTGGCCGAGCGAATTCGGCGACGCAGCATCGTCATTTTGATTTCCGACCTCTATGATGAGACGAATGAGGTGATGAACGGTTTGCGGCAGTTCCGTTATCGTGGAAACGATGTAATCGTGTTTCACCTGCTGGATCCTTCGGAAATAGCGTTCGGGTTTGATACGAGCGCGCAATTCATCGACCTGGAGACCGAGGTGGAGATGCATGTTATCCCCGAGTTTCTCCGCCAAGAATATCGCCGGATTGTCGCGGATCAGACTCGATACTTTGAAAAGGAATGCCAGAAAGAGCGAATCGATTACTTGCTGCTAGATACGGCTCAGCCATTGGATCAGGCTCTGTTTACCTACTTGCTTCGACGCCAGCAGCTGTACTAGGAGTACGATGTAGGATTGTCGGCGGCCGCCTGATTACGGGAGCATCTGGATGAGTTTCCTCACTCCGCTGTTCTTCCTAGGAGCGCTAGCGACGGCTGTACCTATTTACCTTCACATGATCAAGCGCGAACGCTCGAGGAGAATTGAGTTCCCCTCGCTCATGTACCTGAGGCGAATCAACAAAAAGACGATACGCTACCAGAAGTTGCGCCATTTGCTGCTATTGCTGCTGCGTGTCTTGGCCTTCTTATTCCTCGCCCTCGCGTTCATGAGGCCCTTTCGGGAGGTTCACAGTGTCACTGAGACGCCGGGAAAGGAGCGCGCTGTTCACGTCCTGCTCCTAGATAATTCGCTGAGCATGGGGTATCAAGATCGGTGGGATCGAGCAAAAGAAGCTGCTTCGAACGTCGTTCGTAATGCCGAGCAGGGAGACGAGTTTGCTTTGCTGTTCTTTTCCGATCGAACCGATGTAGCCTCTGAGGCAACAGCAGACAAGGACAAGATTCTCGGGCAAATCAACACTCAGTTGGAGTTGTCGGACCACTCCACACGGTATGGCCAGGCTCTGAAACTTGCGGAAAGAGTCGCACTCGAGGGCAAAGGGAGCGAACGAGTTCTTTACCTCATATCAGACTTTCAGAGTAACGGTTGGACCACCGAAGAACAAAGGTTCCGCCTTGGTGCGACTATTCGGCTCGAACCTATCGACGTTGGCTCGGAGGAATACAGCAACCTGGCTTGGGGTGAAACTCGGGTTTTGGAAGATCCTGGTGCGGGCCGCTTCCGGAAGATTCGATCCACCTTGTTGAATTTTGGGAACCAGGAGCGCAAGAACGTGCTGGTTACGCTCGACCTCGACGGCAAACAGATCGGCCAAACGCGGGTCGACATCAGGGGGGCGGCGACGACGGTGGTCGAGTTCGATCTGGCGCCCTTGTCGAGCGGGATGCACCCTCTCGTTCTCGAGCTAGAAGACTCGAATCTTCCGGGAGACAATCGCTTTCACATGACCCTGGAATCCCGGGGAAAGATAGCGGTCCTGTCGGTTGAGGCGCGGCCCCAGGGCCGGACTGGCAAAAACACCAGCTTCTTCCTGCGGCACGCGTTGAATCTATCGGCGCTGTCTCCCTATCGATTGTCCACGGGTTCCCCTCAGGATTTGCAGGAGTTTCCCGCACGCGGACTTGTAATCTGGAACAACGTATCCGGTGGAAATCAGGCCACTCAGCAGCAACTTCGAGAGTTTGTTCAGACGGGCGGTGGCCTAGTCATTATCGTGGCCAATTCCGCTTCTGCGACCGATTTCAATCAGAGCTTTGGCGAATGGATTCCTGTAAAGGTGGTAGTAAACGATACCGCAGCTGTGGCGCGGCGACGAACCGCGGGCCCGAGATACCTGTTGTTGACGGACATTCGGACGGACCACCCGATATTCAAACCCTTCAGCGAGCCCAACTCCGGCAACTTTTCCACGGCCAAGTTTTTTCACCATGTTCCGTTGGCGGCTGCGGAGGATGCGCGTGTGTTGGCGTCCTTCGACAACGGAGATCCCGCTCTTATCGCCTTTAGCAGCGGGATGGGGAGAGTGTTGATCTTGTCGTTTTCTGCAAGTGACGAGGCCAACGACCTACCGCTCAAGGCCGTGTTTGCCCCGTTCTGGCACCAGATGCTGGACTACCTGGATTCCTTTCAGGCGCAGCATTCGTGGGTACTGGTCGGAGACACTATCTTCCCGAAGAGGATTCTCTCTGAAGTCCTCACCCGGCAAGGCAACGAAGCTGCCGTGTCGGACCGCGCGGTAGCCGTCGTCGATCCTGCCCGTCAGCGAGTGCCGCACGGCATCGACAATGATGCAACGACCGTGGACTGGTCTGGTTTCTACGAGATCCGCGCCGCGGGTCTCAATGCGGCGGTTGCGGTCAACGTCATTCCTCGAGAGTCGAACCTGGAGCACGGAGACGCAGAGGCTCAGGCCGCGGCATGGACCACGTTCGAAGCCTCTGCCGTTCCGGCTGGCTCGGAAGAAAAGGTCCTGTCCCTGGAAGACCAGGAGCGGCCGCAGCGAATCTGGCTCTTTCTTCTGGTGGGTGTTTTGGTATTCTTTGTGGGTGAAGGGATACTGGGTCGCCAAGCCATCATGCATACCGATTGACTTTTGCGTTTTTACTGATGAGGAAACCAGCCTCCTCACGATGAGTAGAGGGTGGAGACCGGTTCCATGAGTTCGTTTCAGCAACTGATTGTCCGAGTTCGTTCGGTGCGCCGGAAATGGCGCATCCAAGTCTTGGTTCGCGGGCTAGCCATCTTTCTCGCCTGCACGGTAGCCCTGTTGGTGCTTGGCGTGTGGGGCGCGGACCTTTTTGGATTTCAACCGGCGGCCGTGTGGTCGATGCGCATTATAACGGGCGTCGCGATCGCGTTCGTGGTGCTGAGGTTTCTGTACGCTCCGTTGAGACGACGAATTTCCGACTTACAAGTGGCTCAGTACATTGAGGAACGCCATCCGCAGCTGCAAGACCGGCTGGTCTCCGCCGTGGAATTCGGCGACGGAGCGCGCGTCTCTCCTGGGATGCTCGATCTGCTGATTCGAGACGTCTTGAGTCAAATGGCGCGAATGGAGTTCAAGGGGTTCATCAATCTCCGCCGGGTGGCGAGCTACGGGCTGCTGGGCACCGGAGCGCTCCTGGCGCTCCTCGTCCTTCTAGCATGGGGCCCGTCGTTTTTCCCTTACGGGTTTGAGCGGCTCTATGTGAATTGGGCGCATGCCTCCGTGGGGTCTCCCTGGCTAATTCAAGTTGTTCCGGGCGATCTGGAGGTATTGCAAGGTAATGATCAGGAGATCCGAGCCCAACTCGTTGGATTCGATTCTGCTAGCGTGCAGCTGCACCTTCAGAATGAGTCCTCCTCTGGTTGGAATCCGGTTGCGATGGAGCCTGAGCTGGTTGGAAGCGGATTCGTTTATTTGCTGATCGATCTTCAGGAGTCAGCACGGTATTTTGTCGAATCAGCGGGAATCCGTTCCGAGGTGCACGCATTGAAAGTCGTCGACCTCCCGCGGCTGGACCGAATAGATTTGACCTACCAGTTTCCCGCCTACACCCGAATGCCTCCTGAGACCGTAGAAGACGAGGGCCATATCCTGGCCGTGAGGGGCACGCGAGTTCAACTGAGGGTGCATACGACACAGCCGGTTCCAGCCGCAAGGTTGGTATTTGACGATAAAAAAGTCATTCCTCTCGTTTCCGGGGGAATAGCTGAAGAAGAGGACTTCCTTTTGGACGAAACGCAATTCGAGGGCGCCCTGCAGGTGCTCCGAACCGGTTCGTACCACGTCGAGCTGCGAGCTCCGACCGGCGAGTTTTACCTGGGCTCTTCGGAATTTGACGTCGAGACAGTCGAGGATGCACCGCCGAAGGTAAGAATCACGAAGCCTTTGAGGGACGTCAAAGCCACCAGCGTGGAAGAAATCCTGACGGAAGTTCGAGCCGAGGATGATATTGGCATCGGAGGCGTCGAGCTTCGGTTCTCCGTCAATGCCGAGGCGGAGCAGCAGGTGCAGTTCTCTCGCGGCGGCAAATCCATTTCCCGGGATAGCGTGAGCATGGTGTCGGTCCACACGTTTTTTCTGGAAGAGTACGGTTTGCAGCCAGGCGATCTGGTCTCCTACTACGCGAGAGCGTGGGACAACAACAGTGTAACCGGCCCCGGCGATGCATCTTCCGATATCTATTTCATCGAGGTTCGACCCTTCGAAAAGCAGTACAGTCAGAGCCAATCGACCTCCGGTGGCGGGTCGGGAGATGGCGCGCAACAGGCGCTGAGCAGGCAGCAAAAGGAGATCATTAGTGCCACATTTAAGATTGTTCGTGACAAGGAGTTGATGGAGACAAAGGAGTACCGCGACGCACTGTCTGCCCTGGCGCTAGTTCAAAGTCGGCTTCAGGCGCAAGCGGAGGGAATTGTCACGCGTTTGCATCGTCGCGGTGCGCTGACCATGGGGGATGATTTCGGAAGAATGACGCAGTATCTCCAAGCAGCCATCGCCGAAATGGGACTGGCGGCCGCCCTGCTGGGTGAAGAGAAGGCAAAGCAGGCGTTGCCGAACGAGCAGAAGGCTCTGCAGCAGGCAATGCGTGCCGAGAGCCTCTTTCGCGAAATCCAAGTATCTTTCGGTCGTCAGGGGGGTGGCCAGGGAGACTCACAAGCAAACGCTGAAGATCTGGCGGATCTTTTCGAATTGGAACTGAACAAGCTCAAGAATCAATATGAAACCGTACGTCGGGGAGAGGAACGCGCTCGCGATCAAGAAGTCGACGAAGCACTTCAGAGGATCAAGGAGCTTGCCCAGAGGCAGCAACAAATCAACGAGCGGAGCCGGCGCATGGCGATGGGCTCCTCGGTTTCCAGTTCAGGCGGTAAGCAAGGTCAGCGGCAGCAGCTCCGGGAGGCGGAAGAGGTCCAACGACAGCTTCAGCGATTGTCCCGGGAAAAGAGCTCGCCGGCGATCGATCGTGTGAGTCAGCGATTGAGGCGGGCGATCCAGAACATGAAACGTTCGCTGGATCGGAACCAACGCGGGAATCATCAGGAGGCATCCGCCGAGGGCTCGAGGGCGCTGCAAGAGCTGCAAGAGGCACAGCGCGCGTTGCAGCGCTCCCAGGATACCGGGCTGAGTGAGGGATTGGACGAGGCGGCTTCGGAGTCCAGCCGGCTGCTCCAGGAACAAGAAAGAATTGAACAATCCGTGGGTCGACTTATTGAGGAAGGCGCGGATGCCGAGGGATTTCAGCGGAAAAAGGAGGCCCTCGTTGAACGCAAGTCCATGATGGCGGATCGTTTGGAGAATCTGCGGAGCCAGATCGAAGATCTGTCACGAACTGCCAGGAGGAACCGAAGCGAGACGGGCCGTCAGCTCGCAGATGCCTCAAGGTTGATTCGTGAACGGAGACTCGCCGACCGTATTCGACAAGGGGGTATCCTGCTCGATCGCGGGCGGTTGGACTCGTTGCGGAACCGGGAGGAATTTGTTCGTTCCGGGCTCCAAGAGTTGCAGAAACAACTGGAGTCGGCGCGCGACAGCGTTGGCCAGACGACCGAGGGAAGGCTTGCAGAGGCACTGGAGCAGACAAGATCGCTGGCCGAGGGTCTCGAATCAATGCGCCAGCGGCTCCGTCAGCCGCAGCAACAAGGCGGCGAACAGGCAAGAGGCCGGCGAGACGGAGAGAACGCCACGGAAACTGGCAAAGGCCGAGACTCTTCGGGCCAGAACGAAACGCAGAGACAACAACAAGCAGGACCGCCTGGACGGGGAAGAGGTTCCAGCGACCAGGGGAATCCGGCAGGTGGTCCCGGCAGTCGAGGCGTGCGGGGCCTCTCGCGTAATGCTTATGGACCTGCAGTTGGGATGGGTCCCTATCGAGACGATGCGGGCCGGCAATTCCGCAGCGAGATCCAACAGAGAATTCTTGATGTACAGGAACTTCGCCGATTATTGGATCGAGAAACCAACGAAGGAAGAAACCTCGAGAACGTCCTGCAGCAGCTTCGCCGGTTGAATGCCTCGAGCGAAGGCATCGACCCCCGCGACTTGAGTCGCCTGGAGAAGTCCATAGACCTCCTTCACGGGCTCGAAGACGATCTGAGCCGTGAGTTGGCGAGAATGGGTCACAAGGATAGGTACTTTTATTCGGATGACAATCAGGCGCCGGCCGAATACCAGAAACTCGTCGAGGAGTATTACAAGGCCCTCGCGAGTGGCCGGCGATAGAAGACGTCGATTAGGGGAGCTATGCGAGTAATCATCACGGGCGGTGCGGGTTTCCTCGGAAGTCATCTGTGCGACAAGCTGCTGGAGTTGGGGCACGAAGTGGTTTGCCTGGACAATCTCTCGACCGGCAGTCGCGAGAACATCGCGCATCTCCTGGGCCGGGAGGGCTTCCAGTTTGTCAAGCACGATGTGACCGAGTACGTGTTCGTCAGTGGGGCTGTGGATGCTGTGATGCACTTCGCCTCTCCGGCCAGCCCCAGAGACTACTTGGAGCTACCGATTCAAACTCTCAAAGTTGGAGCGCTCGGAGCTCACAAGACCCTCGGACTAGCCCGGGATAAGGGCGCCCGCTTCCTTCTTGCAAGTACGTCCGAGACGTATGGGGACCCACTGGTCAACCCACAGCCCGAGGACTACTGGGGCAACGTGAATCCAATCGGCGTTCGAGGGGTTTACGACGAAGCAAAGCGCTTCGCTGAGGCCTTGACCATGGCATACCACCGGTCACATGGCATCGATAGCCGTATTGTCCGAATTTTTAATACTTGCGGCCCGAGGATGCGCCCGCACGATGGTCGTGTCGTTTCGAATTTCATTGTTCAGGCGCTCCGGGGTGAGCCCATGACCATTTACGGGAAGGGAGATCAGACCCGGAGCTTTTGCTACGTAGACGACGAGGTCGATGGGATCATTCGTTTGTTGACGGCTGCAGATTCCGAGCAGATTCATGAACCCGTAAACATCGGAAATCCTGAGGAGCTGAGCGTCTCGGACATTGCGAACAAGGTGCGGGCTTTGATCTCCAGTTCCAGTGAAATTGTTCACAAGCCCTTGCCTGAAGACGATCCAAAAGTGCGGCGCCCGGATATCACTCGGGCGAAGCGTCTGTTGGAGTGGGGTCCCCTGGTTTCGTTAGAAACGGGATTGCGGCGGACCATCGATTACTTTCGCGACAAGACCTGAAACCGGCCCATGCAAGTCCCTTTCCTCGATCTGAGGGCTCAATACGCTACGATCCAGGAACCTATCCGACTTGCAGTCGATGAAGTATTTGCAAGCCAGCAGTTTATCCTTGGCGTCAAAGTTCGCGAATTGGAGGCGAGAATCGCAGAGCTTTGCGCAGTCCCTGAAGCGATTGGGGTTTCCTCGGGTTCCGATGCCTTGCGCTTGTCATTGCAAGCGGTCGGGGTTGGGCCCGGTGACTCGGTTATCACCGTTCCGTACACGTTCTTCGGGACCGTCGGGGCAATTGTTCATTTGGGAGCGCGACCGTTGTTTGTCGACATTGATCGTCCGAGCTACGGCATGGATCCCGATCGCGTCGGTGCCTGTATTCGAGAAGAGTGTACCTACCATTCGGACACGAGAAAACTGATTCACCGGGCCACCGGTTCGCCGGTGCGTGCGATCTTGCCCGTGCATCTGTTCGGACAATGCGTGGACATGGATGAGATTCTCGAGCTGGCCAGGTCCTACCATCTTCCAGTGGTGGAGGATAGCTGCCAGGTCCTTGGAGCGACGTACAAGAGCAGGCCCGCCGGCTCGCTCGGCGACGTGGGATGTTTCAGCTTTTTTCCGTCCAAGAACTTGGGTGGGGTTGGAGATGGTGGGATGGTCGTGACCGCAAAGGGCGAGATTGCGGAAAGGGTCAGGCTTCTTCGTACCCACGGGGCAATGTGCGGGTACGATCATCGCGTGGTCGGTTACAACAGCAGGCTTGACGAGCTGCAGGCGGCGGTGCTTCTGGTCAAGCTGGGCTACCTCGAGCAATGGACATCGGCTCGCGCGGAAAATGCGCGATATTACGGGGCCGAGCTGGCCGACCACCAGAATGAGATAGTGGGGCCAACCCAATTGCCGGATCGCAAGCACGTGTATCACCAGTATGTCGCACGCTGCCGATCACGTGACGAGCTCCGGACGTACTTGAGTGCGCGCGGGATCGAAACCCAGATTTACTACCCGATGCCGCTCCCTGAGCAGGAAGCTCTCCGCTACCTGGGGTACAGGCGCGGCAACTTCCCGTGTGCGGAGGAGACATCCGAGCAGGCTCTCGCATTGCCGATCTATCCTGAATTGTCTGACGCTCAGAAAGATCACGTTGTCGGGTCAATCGCCGGTTTCTATCGGCAGACCGGCTGAAACTGTCGGCTTTGACAGATTTCAGCCGTTTGTGGCAGTGTCCCAGGAAACCCAAGTCTAATAATACTAACAATTTCCAGTTGTTCACCGATAAACATTGTGAGATGTCCGGCGCAAGGATCCACGAAACCGTAGGTTACCTTGATTCGAGGGAATTCACTCGTCTAAAGGCTCTGAATGACGTATTCTGCCTGCGATGGGACTCGGCAGTTCGGGTGCCGATGGTCCTGGAATTAGGAGACGGATAGCTGATGTCAGATACTTACGTCCTGGGGATCAATGCATATCACGGAGATGCTTCGGCTGCCCTGTTGAGAAACGGGGCCCTCGTCGCGGCGGCGGAAGAAGAACGATTCAACCGGATCAAGCATTCGGCTGGGTTTCCGTCTCTTGCCGTTCGCTTTTGTCTCGAGCAGGCAGGCATCGAGATATCCGACGTGTCTCACATGGGCATCGCCAATGTGCCGAGCGCTCATTTGATCGACAAGATCACATTTGTCCTGTTCAACCGTCTCATGTTCACCCAGCAAGGGCTGGACCGACTTCGGAATGTCGACAAGGTGCGCAATCTCAAGACAGTCTTGGCAAGCTCGCTGGGGGTTCCGGAATCGGTTCTGAGGATGAAATTTCACAACGTTGAGCACCACGTCGCTCATATGGCGAGTGCTTTCTTGGTTTCTCCCTTCGAAGAAGCTGCAATGCTCAGTATCGATGGCTTCGGGGACAACTGCAGTACCATGTTGGGCCGCGGATCGGGCAACGATATGGAGAAAATAGGCGCGGTTCTGTTCCCCCATTCGCTCGGTCTTTTCTATACGGCTGTCACGCAGTATCTGGGTTTTCTGAGCTACGGAGACGAGGGAAAGGTGATGGGTCTTGCTCCCTATGGAGAGGCTCGATACATGGACCAGATGATGCAAATCGTCCTACCGGACGGCAACGGCGGGTTTCATCTCAATCTGGACTTTTTCACGCATCATACCGAAGGAGTAGAGATGAGTTGGGAGGAAGGAAGTCCCTATATCGGTAGGGTGTACTCGTCCAAGATGGCAGAGGTTTTCGGACCTCCCCGGAAACCGCACGAGCCGATCACGGCGCACCATCGAGATGTGGCGGCCAGTCTTCAAAAATGTCTCGAGAGTCACCTCTACAGGATCCTGAACTATTTGCATGATGAAACGGGTAGCCGGAACCTATGCATGGCCGGCGGGGTAGCATACAACAGCGTTGCCAACGGCGGAGTGCTGAGGGAGACGCCATTCGATCATATTTTCGTTCAGCCTGCGGCGGGCGATAGTGGTACGGCCCTCGGGGTAGCCTTCTATATCTGGAACGAGCTGCTGAATAATCCCAGAACGTATGCCATGGAAGATGCGTACCTCGGACCGGAGTTCAGCGACCGGGAACTCGAGGAGGCCATCCGTAGTTTTGGTGCCTCCTACCAGCGGTACGGGGATATAGAAGACCGCGCGGCCGATATGCTGGCACAGGGTAAGATCGTGGGTTGGTTCCAGGGCCGGATGGAATTCGGGCCCAGGGCTCTGGGAAACCGCAGCATCCTCGCAGACCCTCGACAGCCGGAAATGAAGGACGTGTTGAACCTTCGGATCAAGCACCGCGAGAGTTTTCGGCCGTTTGCTCCGGCTGTACTGGAGGAATACGTAAGCGAGTACTTTGAAGACTCTGTTGCCTCTCCATTCATGTTAATGGTCTTCAAAATGCGGCCGCACAAGCGCTCCAACGTTCCGGCGACGGAACACGTGGATCACACAGGACGAGTGCAGTCCGTGTCGAAGAAGGGAAATCCCAGGTTCTGGCGGTTGGTTGAAGGTTTTCGACAGCGCACAGGAATTCCGATGGTTCTCAATACGTCATTCAACGAAAACGAGCCCATCGTTTGCGCGCCCGAAGACGCACTCCACTGTTTTGCCACCACCCGAATGGACGCTCTCGCTCTTGGGAACTTTCTCCTGCTGAAGTAGATTGCAACCGATCTGCGACCTGGTTGCGCTCTCCGCTTGCCGCATGAAGATTCCTTGGCGAAGTGCTGGATGTGCGCTCCGCGCGCCCAAGGCAAAATCCGCCCTGGGGTCAAGACGCCAGTGAAGGCCCCGGTGGCTACCTAGTTTGTGACGATCTGGGATTGTTCCGGGAAAAGTTCGGAGTGCTTCTGTATGGCAAAGTTGAGAATCTCAATGGCCTCGGTGTCGAGCGGCATCATGGGGCCACGGCTCAACAGCGCGGCGATTTGCTTAGACCGAAGCTCGTCCGTTCGAAGGTTTTTGACTTCGAGAATAATGGGACCGGCAAATCTACGGAGGGTGGTTCTGAAGTAGTGGATGCCCTGTTCGATCAGAAGGCTCATCTGTTTGATGGATTCAGACGCGTGGAGGCTGCTGACCGGGTTGAATCCGCAAAAGCACCGCGGCTCTCGTTCGAGAATCTTGCGCACCGGGAGCTGGCACTGATTGTTCTGGACCCACTTTCCTATGACGCGTATCCGATTCAAGTAACTCTGGTCTGAATTCTTCAGGTTGGACAGGCGTTCCAGGTTGCGCAGACTAACGTAGTCCAGCCTGGCCCCCATCTTCTCCGTGCCGACAATGTTGAGTGCCTCCTCGTGCGCGGAGTAGTAGTAGTCAACGTAGCTGTATTTGAACTCCAAGAATTTCCGATCGAAGTCTTCACGCGCCGAGGCTATCAAAAACAGCTCCGGTGAATCCAGAGAGTTCAACAATGTATTCCGCATCGAGTCCAGTTCGTCCTTCGCGGGTGGCGTAGAAGAGAACAGGTAGTTCCGTGCCTGCTCGAATCCCGGCAGCCAGCGCACAAGGCTGGCAAAGTTGTCTAGCGAATCTCTCCAGATCTGAGCCCTTCGCTCGTCATTTCCAAAGCATCGAGCAACCTGGAGCATGATCTCGGCGAAGTCATCGTTCGGGTCGCGCAGGCGCGGGATCAGTGGGCCAATTCTCTTGAGTGGCCCTTCATGATCTCGAACACGCTGCCAGAAATGGTTTGTCATGAAATCCGGAGGCAGGTCGTGAAGACGGTCGATCAACGTCCCTTCGTCGATTCGGTTCCACCAATCCATAAGGGCGTTGACGGCATCCGTAGAGTTCCCGATACGGGAAGGATCGGTCCCTGAGAGTAGGATCGACCATTTTAGCGCGAACCTCCGCGCTTCCATCTGATCGTGGTCTTGCCTGACTGGAACAGAGACAGAATGGGCAACCGGTGCGGATAATGCCGAGAGACTGTGAGACAGGTACTGCGATAGGCTCTGGTCTTGAATATCTTGCCCTATCGTCCAGGAGTCCGCCATCGTGATCATCTGTCCTCGTTCTACGTAGAGTCTGCTCAATACAGATTCCAGCTGCGGATGAGCCGATTCCAGCGGGGCGTTTGCCTGGATCCGCGCGAGACCGTTCTGACTGTGTCTCCCGTGCTCGTTCTTGAACACGTGCAGTAGAGCCTCGGTCTCTTTCGAAGTCGGGGTTCCTGGATTCCAGATCATGAGCCGGTCCCATAACTTGGCCAGTTCGACAAGGGATGTATCAAAATCAGAGACAGGCTCGTAGGGATTGAGGATAAGAAGCGCCCAAGGTCGTTGCATCTCCTTGAGCGCCTGGATGTCGGATTCTGCCCAAAGGGGTTCGAAGGCGCCCTTGAAGTGTAGGATACCCTCCGGTCCTGAGGAAGAATCTGGTAGTGGGACCGGTAGCGACTGCGGCGTCTTTTGGTACCATACCCCAATGTGAGGCCTCCAATCCTGAATAGATCGATGGAGCCACTCGTAAAACAGAGGTGGAAATTGAAGAGAGATTTCGGTGTCAGGTTTCGATTGGGTTTTGAGTCCGTGACCAGGTTCCGAAAGGAAATAGCGACGGTTCCAACCCTCGCCCTCACCCTGCAGGCTGTCTGCACCTTTTTCTTCGATCTCCGACATCAGCGCCGCGTTGAGGCCATAGCTTGAAATTTGGCTATCCCACTGTGGAGTCGCGTGGCTGAGGTTCCGAATCGTCGGAGGCATAGAATCGCATAGAGATAAGAGGAACACTGTCTGGATCAACTGTTCCGCCCGCTCCCCTACCGCGCCTGGCAGAAACGGAAGCACACTCTCTGTCAAGTGGTCGTAGGAGCGGAATCTATCCAGCAGCCACCCGCACTCCCTGAGGCTGTCGTGGCAGAAGGTGAAAAGGTGATGGGGGAGGACCATGGCACCTTCAGGTTTTCTCCTGATGGACTCCAGTGATGCCTCGATGAAGTGAAGCGGCGAAAACCGCTCCAAGTGAGAGCACATGCCCATGACTGCTTCAAAGGTGGAAGGATGAATGGGGAATATCTTTGCAAACGTTGCTGCCTTCGGCCGAAAATGTGGAAGCTTCGCGTGCAGCTGGCTCAGAATCTCAGTCGCTTCCAAGTGCGAGGCTTGAGTCAGGTTTGCGACGAGGTCAATCACGTGGTTTCGCGTCAACCGGAAGTGCTCCCAATCCTTTTCCCGGATGTTCTCAAACAACGATTTTTCGCCGTTCTCAATGTCCGCCCGTTGGGGATCGTTCGTTACCAGGAAAGTCAGGGCTCCCTTGGTAGACAACGTCTTTTGGAGTATGTCGAGGATCTGGAGATTCGCGCGATAGGATTCCATTTTAACTACGTTCTTCAGGCGCCACAGGTCGTCCAGGGCCAGAAACGCAGGGATGTTCGGTTGATTCTGGATCCCAGCAGACAAGAGCTTGCGGAATCTCTCTGCAGACATGTCGGCGGAGTCTCTGGGCTCGAGCTCGAGCAGGGGGCAGAGCTTTTGCAACAGAAACAGAGCCAGGTTCGGCTCTGTTTCTTTGGGTACTGCGAGAAACAAAGACGTCAGCGGTTCCTTCGGTCGACAGTAATCCCTAAGACTCTGGGGGAGGATGTCCCAATTGCTTCCTGCGGGGTCTGCCAGGAGTCCTTCCACAAACCGAATGAGTTCTGTCTTGCCAATCCCCCGGGCACCGGACAGCAAGATGCCAGTGCGGCCGGGTTCGGACTGTTTGGCCAATAGTGGCAGAACGTAGGACAGGAACTTGCGGGTCTCTGAAGTTTGGATGAAACTGCCTGGGACGAGCGGTCGCGGACCGCCAGCTGGCAGGCTCGGCCGGGGAGACATGTCATTGTCTGAGACTGTGGATGTCATCTAAATCGGACCGGTCTGCGGCGATCATTGTCGCAAGGACGAAGGTCTCGTTCTTGCTCCTCCTATTGCGTTCTCTTCGTTATCGGCATCCAAAAAGGAGTCTTTAGGAGCAGTCTGGTAAATGCTGCTGGGTCCTGTGAACATCTGCTCGTAGCTATTTCCGTAGCAGGAGATTGCAGGTTCCGTTCCTTCGATAAAGTACTCTTGAACCCGGTCCAGGCATCGTTCGGTTGCCAGCAGTCCGGTGGAGGGATCGATCTCCAGTTGCACCACGCCTTCCGGGACCTCGAATTGGTCTCCCGATAGGGGATACAGATTCCGGGCGCGCTTCATGAATTCCGTCCAGATAGGCAGAGCGGCCTGGGATCCCGACAGGTTCAACTCGCGATTGTCGTCGAAACCGACCCACACGATGCAAAGCAGATCCGAGGTGTATCCCGCGAACCATCCGTCGTGCGAAGTCCCGGTCTTTCCGGCGGCGGGCAAATCGAATCCACGCGCGCGGACCCCCGCACCGGTACCTCGGCTGATGACCGATTTCAGTAGTGAAGTAATCATGTAGGCTACTTGTGGGGTGAGGGCTTGTTGTATTTCGTAGGTGGGTTCCCAGATGATGTCACGTCCCCGGTCAAGGACCCTCGTGATGGGAGTCAGCTCCACGAGTTGCCCTTGATTGGCGAAAGCCGTGTACGCCCGGACCATTACGAGGGGGGTGACTTCAAAGGCACCAATGGCCATGGCAGGGTACGGCTCTATCTCCTCCTTGACCTGGAGCCGATTCGCCATGTCGGAGACTTTTTCGTACCCGATTTGTTCGGCGAACTTGATGGTGGAAACGTTAGAGGACTTGGTAATGGCTTGTCGCATGGTCAGCTGACCGTGGTACTGGTTCTTGAAGTTCTTCGGTTCATACATCAGGTCACTGAAGGAAAAGGAAGTCCGCTGATCCAGCACCGTTGACACTGCGGTCAAGGGGGCAGAACGCGTGTAAGCTGTTTCGAGGGCGGCTGCGTACACGAACGGTTTGAAGATGCTACCGGGCTGACGCTGCGATTGTGTAATCCGATTATACTGGCTGTCGGCGTAGTTTCTCCCTCCAACCATTGCTACAACATGTCCGGTTCTCGGGTCCAAAGCGATCAGGCTCGCTTGGACGGTTCCCTTTGCGATGGCACGCTTTTCGGAAGCCAGTTTTTCATCCAACTCGGAAACTCCTTGTTTAATGGACTCGAAGGCAGCTTGCTGTAATTCCATGTTCAGGCTGGTATAGACCTTGTATTTCGAGCCCGTGAGGGCGGATCCTCCGAGTCTTTCTTCCAAGATGTCCTGGACGTAATCCACGAAGTAAGGAGCGTTGGAAAAATTGAAATTAGAGGTCGGGGTAACCTCCAGGGGCAGCAGTAACGTTTCCTGAAACTCTTCCTGAGAGATCATCCCGTAACCCTCCATTATCCCTAGCACCAGGTCGCGGCGTGCTTTGGCGCGGCTGGGATGCCGAACGGGATTGTATCGATTCGGTGCTGAGATGATGCCGGCCAGAGTGGCAGCCTCGCCGAGGTTCAAATCTTTTACGTTCTTGTCGAAAAAGGCATTGGCAGCCTCGCCGAAGCCGATAATGGCAAACGAGCCACTCTGCCCCAGATATGCTTCATTACAATAGAGTTCAAGTATTTGTTCTTTTGAAAGGCGTTGTTCCAGGAGAACCGCCATGAAGGCGTCGGTGAGCTTCCGTCTCCACGCCTTTTCGGGGGTGAGAAAGTAGTTTTTGACAAACTGCTGGGTCAAAGTGCTGGCGCCTTGAGCCAAGTCTCTTTGCTGGATGTCGACATAGGCGGCTTTGAAGATCCGGATTGGGTCGATGCCGCTGTGGCGAAAGAATCGGTGATCCTCGGATGCAAGTACCGCATTGATCAGAACCTCTGGAAGGTTTCGGTATCGCACGATCCTGCGCTTTTCACGACTCTGGTCAATTGCGTTGCTGAGCAGCGCCGGCTTGAGATAGAACACCGGCAGGGATTCCTTCGTAGACACGTCCGTGATCGATACGATCCCCTCCGTCGAACCGATGATCTCGACCGAGCGGTTCCCGCTGAGTGGGACAGATCCGTCATTGTAGACGTACAAATGCGTGTCTTTTCGAATCCGGTAGTTCGATGTAACGGAAGCATTTGCCGGAACTCGACCCACGTATCCCAACCGTTTCACGGTCGACACCAGCGAATCCATGGGAACCGCCTTTCCCGGATAGAGCTTCAGTGGTGCCGAGTAGATTTCGGTACTGTGAAAGCTGGGGTGCATCTTCAGCTTTTCTTCGATCAGTTGGTTGAAAACGTAATAGTAGTGAACGAGCGCGCCGAGCAGGATCAGGCAAGGAATAGCGAAGATGACGATCGCAATTTTTAGGCCCCTTCGTCTCGACCGTGAGCGCCTACGTCTGTTCTTCTTCATCCAAGTGGGTCCGGAGGCAAAGCCTTATGGAAGCCAAGACGGCTCGGAAACGACCGGAACAAGATTATACCATGAGACCCGAGGGCACTAGAGTCGGCAATTTCGAGATATGTTACGATGAATCTCATGATCGACAGATATTCCCGGCAAGTTCTCTTTGCCCCGATCGGCCCGGGCGGTCAAGAAAAGCTGGCAAAGAGTCAGGTGCTCTTGGTGGGTTGTGGGGCGCTCGGAACGGTTTTAGCTGAACTGTTGGTGCGGGCCGGGGTCGGAACTCTCACCATTGCTGACCGCGATTTTCTCGAGCTATCCAACCTGCAACGGCAATCGCTCTTCACGGAGTCGGATTGCCAGGACGAGCTTCCCAAGGCGGTTGCGGCGGCGGCTCACCTCAAAAGGATCAATAGTGAGGTCAAGATCGTAGATCTGGTTGCCGAAATCAATGCTGCCAATGTAGGCCAATGGGTTCCAGGACAGGATTTGATCCTCGATGGTACGGATAACTTCGAGACCCGCTATTTGCTGAATGATGCAAGCCTGAAGTGGCAAGTGCCTTGGGTTTATGGAGCCTGTGTGGGAAGCTATGGCATGAGTACCGTTTTCTTGCCAGGGGAGACCGCCTGCCTTCGATGCATCCTGGATCCAATACCGCCACCGGGCAGCTCGCCGACGTGTGATACGGTCGGCGTGATCGGTCCGGTCGTTCACGCCGTGGCGGCCTTGCAGTGCGGCGAGGCGTTGAAAATACTCACCGGGAACTCGAACAAGCTCGGTGGCAAGATCATCACAATGGATCTGTGGGAGAATCGTGTGACGAGCACGAGTCTTCGCGAAGCGAAGAGGCCGGATTGTCCCGCCTGCGGATGTGAAGAGTTTGAGTTCTTGGATGGAAACCATGAAACCGGGACCCAAACGCTTTGTGGTCGCGACGCAATCCAGATCTGGCAACCATCAACGGGCCCCATGGACTTTCGGAGCATCTCGCAACGCTTGGACCTTGTGGGGAAGGTTCGCTACAATGATTACCTGTTGCGCGCAACCATTGAGGACAAGGAGATCGCTCTGTTCAGAGACGGGCGAAGCATCATCCGTGGTACCCAAGACCCTGATGAGGCAAGACGACTCTATGCGAAATACATCGGGCATTGAGAAAGCGGGCCGCCAATCGAGCCCCAAGGTGACGGTTTTCCCCGAGGCGACAAGGGTAGCTGGTTTGATAACTCTATTGAGTCTCATGCTGTTCGGAGTTTGGCCGGCTGCAGCACAAGGGGAAGGGGATCGCGCCATGGAGCTCATTCGTGCTGCCATCGATGCCATGGGAGGGGAAACCCATGCGAATGTGAAGGACCTGACTTTCGAGGGTCGGTATTTCCTGTTTGACCGTCAAGGAAGATCTTCGGGTCTTATCAAGTTTCTGGATTACAACAAGCTGCCGGACAAGAGTCGCAACGAACTCGGGAACCACGAGAAAACCAAGGAGATAACCGTCTTCAACTTGGAGGCGAACCAGGGTTGGATTCTGGAAGGTCAAAAGGAGACTCGGGATGCCACACCCGGAGAAATCAAAGGATTCACCCGGCTGATCAAGCATAGCATCGAAAATATCTTTAGAAGCCGCTATCGAAACCCGAAAAACATGCTCTTCTATCTGGGACCGGGCGAGGGCAAGGACGTGCGCCTCGAGAGGGTCAAGCTGTTAGACGCTGAAAATGATGAAACGGTTATTTTCTTCGATCGGTTGAATCGACTGCCCGTCAAGATCGAGTATCATTATATTGACAGCCAAGGTGTGCGGCTGCGTAACGTCGATGAGTTTTACCAATGGCATGTAATCGACGGCGTGAAGATGCCGCTGAGAACGGACTCCTACGTAAACGGCCGCAGGGCGGCTCAGCTTTTCGTGACCAAGGTGACGCTCAACAGTCGACTTGCAGATACTTTCTTTTCCAAACCTATGCCGCCGAAGTAAACCCGCCCCCACCCTCAGGACGCGCTCGACACCGCCAGATGCATTGACTGCTGGAACTGGTCCAGCGTCATGATCTGATAGTGATCTTTTTCCCGTGCGATCCGATCGGCGAGCGCCGTGTGGATCGCGTGGCCCGCTTTCTCGGCGAAGAGGTGGCCGATAATCGGATGCCCCACCAGCGAAATGTCGCCCAGTAGATCCAACATTTTGTGGCGCACGAATTCATCCGCAAAGCGGAGCTCGGCATTGACGATTCCAGATTCGTCCAACACGACGGCGTTGTCGAGTGAGCCTCCCCGAATGAGTCCTGATCGCTTCAGATACTCCACGTCGGACACGAAACCGAATGTGCGCGCACGTCCGATTTGCTTCTTGTAGGATTGCGGTGTCAGATCAATATGAATCTCCTGACGGCCGATCGCTGCATGTTCAAAGTCGATAATGTAGGTCGCCTTAGGATTAGGAAACGGGTATACGCCCGCGACCTTGTCCCCGTGGCGGACCTCGATGGGAACTCGGATGACCATATACTGACGCAGCGCGCTCTGTTGCTCGATGCCCGACTCAAGAATACTTTCAATGAATGGGTGTCCGCTTCCATCCATGATGGGGACTTCCATCGAATCGAGCTCGATGTAAACGTTGTCGACTCCCAGGCCATAGAGGGCCGAAAGAAGATGCTCGACTGTGGATATCATGACCCCTTTTTTCATCAAGGTGGTGGCATAACTCACCCGAGCGACGTGGTTTCTTGTTGCCTCGATTTCGAAGTTTCGCAAGTCTGTTCGGCGGAATCGGATTCCTGTGTGCTCGGGCGCCGGAACCAATTGCATCCGCACCTTATAGCCTGTATGAAGGCCTATGCCGTCGAAACGGACTGGTCCCCCGATCGTTCTCTGAAATCTAGACATTTCGTTCAGTGTTTGACTCGGCATCAGACTCCTTCACGGGGGTATCGGCGAATCGAGCCGCCCCGCGCGTCGAGGCACTTGTGTGCCTCTGACACAAAAGACACCCGTTTTCTTGGGCTAGAAGATACTAGCAAAATCTATTCCAGCGTGGCCGGGTTCGTTTTCTTTTATATAAACCGTTTAATCGCAGCGTATTCCGGGTTGTGAGCCGCGTAGTCCTGGCACGCGGGTTCGTCAACTGTGGTAACAATGATACAATCGCTGTTGCTTCCTGCGTGCTGAATATGGTTAGAAAATGAGATTGCCACGTGTAGGCAAGTGTGTTAGAAACGGTGTGATTAGGATAAAAAGACATGCGAAGAGCGTTTCAGAGAGAGCGGTGGTATTGGTACTGGACGGCACCCGTCCAGGTCGTTCCACTTCGTTTTCCCTGAGACTATCGTTGCAAAGTGATTCAGGAAGAGCCGTGGACGACGGGGACCAATCGTCCACGGCTTTTTTTGTTTCGGTATATGAATAGTGTCTTGAACCGTTCCGGGAGGTAAGCGCGAGTCGGCGCACATCAATACGATGATCCAACCGTCCTTGGAAGAAACGCAAGCCCTCGCAAAGCAGGGCAACGTTATTCCGATCTACAAAGAGATCCTTGGGGATCTTTTGACTCCGGCTGCCGCGTTCTTACGTGTTGCTCAGGGGCGGCAACGCGTGTTCCTGCTCGAGAGCGTCGAGGGTGGGGAGCAATTAGCACGGTATTCCTTTATCGGGTGGGATCCTTTCTTGAACGTACGAGGAAAGGACCAGGTCGTCGAGATCGAGGAATTCGGCCAGACGCGCGTCGAGAAGGGAAATCCAATCGACAAATTGCGAAGTATAGCCGACAAATTCAGGCCGGTGCCGTCCGAGGGGTTGCCGCCCTTTTCAGGCGGGGGCGTCGGCTACTTCGCTTACGATGTTGTACGACAGTTCGAGCAGTTGCCGAACATAGCGCCCGACCCGCTGGGCCTGCTGGACTTCTATGTGATGTATTTTTCGGCAATTCTAGCCTTCGATCACTTGAGGCATAGGATCTATATTGTTGCCAACATTTTCGCGGAACGTGGGGGGTCGAGCCTTCCTTCAAAGTACCAGGATGCGCTGCACCGGATAAATCAGACGGAAAAGCGTTTGCGGGCTCCTCTCTCTTTGGGAAGCGCCCCGTCTCCGACTGCAGTCCCGGAACCGGTTTCCAACTTGTCCAAGACCGAGTATCGTTCGAATATAGAAGTTGCGAAAGAGTATATTCGCAAAGGCGATGTCTTCCAGGTTGTACTATCTCAGAGGTTTTCCACTGAGATTACGTGCGACCCTTTTGACGTATATCGCGCCCTTCGGTTTATCAATCCGTCCCCGTACATGTTCTTTCTTCGAATCGACGACCTTCATTTGGTCGGCGCGTCGCCCGAGATGCTCGTCAAGGTCAGCAGGGGTCGGGTCGAGTATGGTCCGATAGCAGGTACACGGCCCAGAGGGGCCGATAACGCGGAAGACGAGCGTTTAGCGGAAGAACTGCGGAACGACGACAAAGAGCGAGCGGAACATATCATGCTGGTCGACCTGGGTCGGAACGATCTCGGCCGCGTATGTGACTACGGATCTGTTGAGGTAAGCGACCTCATGCGAATCGAGAAGTACAGCCATGTGATGCACCTGGTCAGCAGCGTGGAGGGCAATCTGCGGGACGAATTCGATTGCTACGATGCTCTTGCCGCATGCATTCCGGCGGGGACGGTCTCCGGTGCCCCAAAAGTCAGAGCCATGGAGATCATCGAGGAATTGGAGCCAACCAGAAGAGGCGTTTATGGCGGAGCGGTCGCATACCTGGATTTTTCCGGGAACCTCGATGCCTGTATTGCCCTTCGAACCTTGGTGATCAAAGACAAGATCGCTTATATTCAGGCCGGAGGTGGGATAGTGGCGGACTCCGATCCAGATTCTGAAATAGAGGAATCCTTCAACAAGGCGCGCGCTCTGGTCCGAGCGATCGCATTTGCCCATTCTGGTTTTCAGGTGGGTTGGGATAGGGACGGACGGTAGGACGTAGTCATGATCCTGGTTATCGATAACTACGACTCGTTCACGTTCAACTTGGTCCAATACTTGGGTGAGTTAGGGCGCACGATCAAAGTGTTTCGAAATGATGCCCTTTCCGTTGATCAAATACCAAGCTACTCGCCAGATGGAGTGGTCATATCGCCTGGCCCGGGTCGCCCCGAGAAATCGGGGATTATCGTCGAAGTAGTACGGCAACTGGCCGGGAGGATTCCGATCCTGGGGGTGTGTCTTGGGCATCAGGCTGTTGGTGTTGCCTTTTCCGGTGTGATCGTAGAGGCGCCTACCATCATGCATGGAAAGACCAGCGAGGTGCATCATGATGGCAGGACTATATTCGAAGGTCTGGAGAATCCCTTTTCTGCTACCCGATATCACTCGCTGGTGGTGTCGCGTGATGGCTTACCGGACTGCCTCGAAGTTACGGCGGAAACGTCCGACGGAGTGATCATGGGGCTGCGCCACAAACAGTATCTGGTCGAAGGAGTACAGTTTCATCCGGAATCGATTCTCACCGTGTCCGGGAAGCGGCTCTTGGCCAATTTTCTTGCCTTGGCGGAAAAGCGATGAACTCGGTTCGACTCGGAGAGTATGTCATCCCGGAATCGATTCACGGAACGCAGCTGGCCCGGATCGTAGCCGACAAACTGCCCGAAATACGGGAAGCCAAGCGCAAGCTACCGGCCCATTCATTGCAAATGGCGATGGAGCGAGCCCCCTCGGTACGTTCTCTGAAGAAAGTATTCTCGAATAGAGGCCCCGCGATCGTGGCCGAGATCAAGCGGGCTTCTCCGTCGGCCGGAGTCATCCGAGAAGAGTTGGACCCGGTGCAAATCGGACTGGAATACGAAGAATCCGGAGCTTCCGCTATTTCTGTGCTCACCGAAGTCACCCATTTCCGGGGCGGACTGGAGAATCTGGCGCGGCTGAGATGGTCGACTCGCTTGCCTCTGCTGCGGAAGGATTTTATCGTGGATGACTACCAACTTCTGGAATCTCGCTGGACGGGGGCCGATGCGGTTCTTCTCATCACTGCCCTTCTGGATCAGCGCCGTTTGAGGAGCTTGCGTGAATCCGCCGAGAGTTTGGGAATGGAGGCTCTAATCGAGGTGCATGATGAAGACGAACTTTCCAGGGCCCTGGACGCCGGCGCAACCCTGATTGGCGTTAACAGCCGGGACCTTCGCACCTTCGAGGTTTCTCTTGGGGTTCCGTTGAGTCTCGCGGGAAGAATCCCATCCGAATCCGTGGCTGTCGCGGAAAGCGGGATCCGGTCTGCCCGAGACATTGGTGCACTCTGGGACGCCGGATACAGGGGGTTTTTGATCGGGGAGTTGTTCATGCGGGCTGAATCTCCTGGGGACGCTCTGGCGAACTTGAAACAATCCTGGCGGGGGGGGGGATCGTGACGTGAGAGTAAAAATTTGTGGTATTACAAACTACGAAGATGCTGCTGCCGCCTTGGACGTTGGCGCGGATGCTCTCGGTTTCAATTTTTTCCCTCCCAGCCCACGCTATATCGAGCCTAGCATAGCTTCATCTATTATTCGGCGTTTGCCTCCGTTGACCGTCTGCGTCGGAGTATTTGTCAATCACCCGAACGCCAGAGAGGTTCTAGAAGTCTCCAGCAGAGCCTCCGTGCAAGTGATTCAGTTGCACGGAGACGAAAGGCCCGAGTATTGTCGTGAGTTGTCTCCTTGGCCGCTCATCAAGGCGTTGCGACTCGACGGTCACTCTATCCCCCACGGATTGTCCGATTTCCCAGTTGGTGCGTTCCTGCTTGATTCGCGCGACGACGTCCGATTCGGAGGGACTGGGAATACGTTTGACTGGGATCTTTGCAATCCCATTCGGAAGATCCGGCCCATGATTCTGGCCGGGGGGCTCCACGCGGGCAACATTCGCGAAGCAGCCCGGAGTGTTAGACCTTACGGCGTCGATATTTGCAGCGGGGTCGAGTCTTCTCCAGGCAAGAAGGACAAGAATAAACTGGCAGATCTAATGAGCGAGGTACGAAATGCCGTCAGCGAAATCGGTGACCGATAGCCTTCCTTTACCGGATTCCCGTGGAAGATTTGGATCCTACGGCGGATGCTATGTGCCGGAGACGCTCATGGGACCCATCGAGGAACTCGAAAGCGCCTATGCGGAGGCACGGGTCGATCCGGCCTTTCAAGCCCAGCTGCAGGAGCTGTTTCACCACTACTCGGGCCGGCCGACAGCGCTGACTCCGGCCGGAGGTTGTCTGAATATCTGGGTGGGCCGCGAGTCTATCTGAAGCGTGAGGATCTCAACCACACGGGAGCCCACAAGATCAACAATGCACTCGGACAGATCCTCCTGGCGCGGCGCATGGGCAAGCAGCGAATCATTGCAGAGACAGGGGCCGGGCAGCACGGGGTGGCCACAGCGACGGCCGCGGCACTGTTCGGTATGGAGTGTGAGGTATACATGGGAACCGAGGATATGCGGAGACAGTCGCTCAATGTCTTCCGAATGCGCCTGCTGGGTGCGCGTGTGACACCCGTGGATTCCGGAAGCCGAACGCTGAAGGACGCGATCAACGAAGCCATGCGTGACTGGGTGACCAACGTTGCTACCACTCACTATTTGCTAGGTTCCGTCCTTGGCGCCCATCCATATCCTTGGATGGTTCGCGAATTCCAGTCCGTAATCGGACGGGAGACTCGCCACCAACTCATGGAGGCGGAGGCAGCTCTGCCCGATTTCTTGGTGGCGTGTGTCGGCGGCGGAAGCAATTCCATCGGACTTTTTCACGAGTTCATCCGTGATCCACAGGTTCGAATGATTGGCGTGGAGGCCGGCGGAATCGGAGTCGCGCTTGGAGAGCACGCGGCGCGTTTCCAAGGAGGCAGTACCGGGGTACTGCACGGAACGATGAGCTACGTGCTCCAGGATGAGCGTGGCCAGATTGCAGCGACGCACTCGATTTCGGCGGGCCTCGATTACCCGAGCGTTGGACCGGAGCACGCCTTCCTGCATGACACGGGGCGCGTGGAGTATACGTCCGTCCCAGACGAGGAAGCGTTGGAGGCCTTCAGACTGCTCAGCAAGCTAGAGGGGATCATTCCGGCACTGGAAAGCGCCCACGCTGTCGCGGAACTCGTGCGTCGGAAAGACAAGATCGATTCTGGTGCCATTGTCGTCGTCAATCTCTCCGGCCGCGGTGACAAAGACGTGAATCAAGTGGCGGAGCTCGAGAGCTAGCCCCGAGGGTAGCGAAATGGCGCGTGCGATAAGCAGGAAGTTCGAAGAGCTCAAGGCACGGTCGGAGGGGGCATTCATCCCGTTTGTAACGGCTGGAGACCCGGACCTGGAGACGACCATCCGGATCGTGCCAGCGTTGGAGCGAGGAGGAGGCCACATTGTGGAGCTAGGGATCCCATTTTCAGATCCTCTCGCCGACGGGCCAACGATTCAGCGGTCGTCAGAGCGTGCTCTTGCCAATGGTTACGGCATCGGGGATTACCTGGAGGCCGTTCGGCGCATACGGTTGGAAACAGATATCCCGGTGGTGCTTTTCAGCTATTACAACCCTGTCTTGAAGTACGGACTCAGAAGGTTTGCTACGGAGGCACGCGACGCGGGGGCGGACGGGATCCTCGTCACGGATATGGTGCCCGAGGAGGGCGTTGATTACGCAGCCCTAATGGATTCTCTGGGTCTGGATCCAATCTTCTTGGTAGCTCCGACGAGTGGTCCGGAGAGAATCGCCAAAATCGTGGATCTTTCGCGTGGGTTCGTTTATCTGGTCTCGAGAACAGGTGTGACAGGCACTCGATTGACTCTGCCCAACGATATCGGGTCAACCCTCCGGCGAGTGCGAACGGCGACGACACTTCCGATTGCGGTAGGGTTTGGTGTCTCACGTCCCGAGCACGTGCGATCGGTTTGGGAGGTTGCCGAGGCGGCGGTTGTCGGTAGCGCACTGGTTTCTTTTATGGAAACTGTCGACGACATCGACCAACTGCCCGAACGGGTTTGTCAGTTCTGTCGATGGCTCACGGGAGAGTCTCATGGATAAGTCCGCTATGCTCGAAGAGATCGGTAAGTGGAGAGTCAAAATCGACGATTTCGATCTCGACCTGATTCGTTTGCTCAACAATCGAGCGCGGTGTGCCATCGAAATTGGAAAGATCAAACGACAGCTGAATATGAGAATCTACGACCCCACGAGGGAAGAGCGGATCATCAACACGGTGCTCGAGCAAAACCAAGGCCCCCTGGATTCCGAAGGGCTGCGTCGTCTTTTCGAGCGGATCATTGATGAATCGCGGCGCATCGAACGAGTCACCGCCGACAGCCAGCGCCGCAAGAAGAGGAAAGGGGGCGATTCTTGAATTCGGTGGGCTCCGTGTAGTCGGCATATCAAAAGGACGATGGGAGGTTTTTCGAGATGGTTATCGTGATGGAACGCAATGCCCCGGAGGAGAAGGTCCAATCTGTTGTCGACCGTCTCATCCAGGATGGTTTCGACGTGCATCGGTCCACCGGTGTCGAGCGGACAGTTCTGGGCGTGGTGGGTGGCAAGATTGTCGACACTCGAGACTACGAGCTTCTCACCGGTGTGAAAGAAGTCGTCCGCGTCACTCAACCCTACAAACTATCAAGCCGAACGTTTCGTCCCGAAGGTACGGTTGTCCAGGTCGGAGACATTGAGATCGGCGGCAACACGGTTGTCGTCATGGCTGGTCCTTGTACGGTGGAGAGCCCCGAGCAGGTGGAAGCCGCAGCTGAGGCCGTCGAGAAGCAGGGCATTCGGATTATCCGCGGCGGCGCGTTCAAGCCGCGAACGTCGCCACACAGTTTCCAGGGTTTAGGAGAGGAAGGACTGAAGCTACTGTGGGAAACGGCCCGCCGACACAATATGTACGTTGTTTCCGAAGTTATGGATCATACGCAGATTCCCATGTTCCTGGAGTACGCAGATATTCTCCAAGTTGGTGCAAGAAACATGCAAAACTTCAACCTGCTCAAGGAGCTTGGGAAGATCAGAAAGCCGGTGCTGTTGAAACGGGGGTTGTCGGCCACCATCGAGGAACTACTGTTAGCGGCAGAGTATCTCATGACGGGTGGCAATCATCAGGTCATTCTCTGTGAGAGAGGTATCCGTACTTTCGAGCGCTACACTCGCAATACTCTGGACTTGTCCGCGATTCCCGTTGTCAAGAAGCTGAGCCATCTTCCCATCATCGTAGACCCAAGCCACGGAACGGGTCGGCGAGACAAGGTGGCTCCCATGGCTCGCGCGGCGGTTGCGGCGGGTGCCGACGGGTTGCTTATTGAAGTACATCCCGATCCGGACAGCGCATTGTGTGATGGAGCTCAGTCGCTTCTCCCCATTGACTTTGCGGTATTGATGAAGACGCTGGGGCGGATTGCACAAGCTGTGGAACGCGATATTCGTTGACTCCATCTCTGTTTCGAGCCGGGGATGGGGCTACATTCGGTCTGACAATGACGGAAGCACCCTTTAAGAAAGTAGCTATTTGGGGAGTGGGGTTGATCGGCGGCTCTCTTGGGTTGGCGATCAAGGAACGGTATCCGGAGGCTCGCGTGGTTGGAATAGGCCGCAGCACCGAGCGTCTGGAACAGGCTCGACATCTGGGGGTCGTCGACGAGACCAGTCTTGATCCTCCTTCGGCTTTGACCGGAAAGGACCTCGTCGTTCTAGCCACACCTGTGGAGCACATCTTGCAGATTCTACCGGAGATTGGTGAATACTTGAGTCCCGGATGTCTGGTGACCGATGTCGGTAGCACGAAGCGGGCGATCTGCTCTGCTGCGTGGGAAAACCTGCCCCATAACGTCGATTTCGTCGGTGGACATCCCATTGCTGGAAAAGAGTTCGGTGGCGTCGATCATAGTCAGGCAAACTTGTTCCTGGAGGCTCCCTACGTCTTGACGCCGAAACCCAGAGGCCGAACTACTGCCGCTGAGCGACTCGGAGACATGATCCGCGCACTTGGGGCACGTCCGATTATCCTTGGTCCGGAGCAACACGATGAAATTCTGGCCTGGTCCAGCCATCTTCCCCAAGTATTGTCGACGACATTTGCCAGCACCGTGATGGACGTCTGGGAGGATCCTTCCGGAATCGCGGAGTCGTCGGGTGGAGGCCTACGTGACCTGGTTCGTTTGGCGGGCAGTCCGTACGCGATTTGGCGCGGAATCCTGGAGACCAACGGCGACAACATCTCTCGAGCTCTACGAGCGTATATCGACCAACTGGAGGAAGTGGTGCGTACGCTCGGTGATCCGGGCATACGGACCGATTTCGATCGAGCGATTGCTTTTCACCGTTTGTATCGAGAAAAACGTGTAAGGAATGAATGAGCTCTCGGGGTTGAGGCTGAGGTTAGCCGGTCGAAAGACTGTTCAAGAATTCCGAATTGCTTTTGCTCTTGGACAATCGCTCCAGAAGTAGCTCCATGCTTTCTGTGCTGGATAACGGATTGAGAACTTTGCGCAATACCCAGATGCGGCTGAGATCTGCTTCTGAGGCGAGGAGTTCCTCCTTCCGGGTCCCGGACTTGTTGATATCTATCGCTGGGAACACGCGCCGATCTACCAGTTTGCGATCGAGATGCAACTCCATGTTACCGGTTCCTTTGAACTCTTCGAAGATGACGTCGTCCATTCGACTCCCAGTGTCAATCAAGCTGGTCGCCACGATCGTCAGGCTCCCTCCTTCTTCTATGTTTCGAGCCGCTCCAAAAAAGCGCTTTGGACGCTGCAATGCATTGCTGTCGACTCCACCCGACAGAACCTTGCCGCTTGCCGGAACAACCGTGTTGTAGGCACGAGCGAGACGCGTAATGCTATCGAGGAGAATCACCACGTCGCGCTTGTGCTCGACGAAGCGCTTGGCCTTTTCGAGTACCATTTCAGCTACCTGAACGTGTCTCGCCGCCGGTTCGTCAAAAGTCGAACTAATGACCTCTCCCTTGACCGACCGTTGCATGTCGGTTACTTCCTCCGGTCTTTCATCGATGAGCAAGACGATAACGTAGACTTCGGGATGATTCGTCGTAATCGATTGGGCGATCGATTGAAGCAGCATGGTCTTGCCGGTTCTTGGCGGCGAGACGATGAGCCCCCGTTGACCCTTGCCGATCGGAGCCAACATGTCCATGACGCGTCCCGACAGGTTGTCCGAAGATGTCTCCAGCTTAAAGGCCTCGTCTGGGTAGAGCGGTGTTAGATTGTCGAAGAAGATCTTGTCTTTGGCCGCTTCCGGGTGCTCGAAGTTGACCGCTTCGACTTTAATGAGGGCAAAATACCGCTCGCCGTCCTTCGGGGGTCGAATCTGTCCCGAGACGGTATCCCCCGTCCGTAGGTCGAACTTGCGGATCTGGGATGGGGAAACGTAGATGTCGTCCGGACCTGGCAGGTAGTTGTAGTCTGGCGCCCGGAGGAAGCCGAAACCCTCAGACAGGCATTCGAGCACTCCCTCGGAGAATATCAGCCCGCTAGCCTCAGTTTGTGCCCGCAGGATCTGAAATATCAGCTCCTGTTTGCGTAATCCCGTTACTCCCTCGACCCCCAAATCCTGAGCTACTTGACTCAGGGAGGGGATGCTCATTTCCTTCAGATCGAGGATATTGAGGTGGCCGTTCTGGCGGCCAACAGAGCGCGTTCGCTGCGAAGTTCCAGCCATAGCTACCTTCCAGAATAAACCTAATGCAAGCGTAGGTCGATGTAGGGTTTATCTCACGAGGAAATCTTGTTGTGGGTGACCTCACGTATCCGCTGCCAGATTTCCTTACAACCGACGCCGGAGACGGTAGAAGACAGGATCACGGAAGGGCTTGCCAGGGTCGTGGTTATCTCTTTGACCTGGTGTGCCCTCTGGTTGCCTGATATCTTATCGGCTTTGGTTGCTACGAGCATGCGCGGAATTCTGAGATGATCCAACCATCTGGCGAAGTCCAGATCCAGAGCCGTTGGCGAGATCCGAGAATCCACGAGTTGCACGACCATGGCAATGGAATTCCGACGTGTTTCGAAGTATCGCTCGATCAGCAGCTTCCACCTTTTCGAAAATGATTTGCCCACTTTTGCGTAACCGAAACCCGGTAAGTCCACCAAGTAGACTTCATTGTTGAGTTTGTAGAAATTGATGCTCTGCGTCTTTCCGGGTGTTGTGCTCGTTCTTGCCAAGTTCTTGCAGCGTGCGAGCCGATTGATCAAGCTCGACTTGCCGACGTTCGAACGACCGGCGAACACAACTTCGAGCAGTTCACCTTTGGGAAACTCCCGCGGGGAGAAAGCGCTCACAACAAACTCGGCCAGAGGGGTCTTCACCGACTTGTGATTTCCCGCAAGTACAGAACGCTAGTGGGCGATATTTTCGTTCAGCCGGCTGCCTTTGAGGTCTGAAATCGTGTCGCCAACCTGATCCAGTGGCGCGGGCAACCGTTCCAATGCGAATTTCAAAACCTCGTCCATGTTCTCAACGAGGCTTACTGTGACGGAGTCCATGACCTCTTTGGGAATATCCTGAAGGTCTTTCTCATTCTCCTTCGGCATGATCACGCTTTTGATCCCAGCCCGATGCGCGGCGAGAAGCTTTTCCTTTACGCCCCCGATCGGCAGGACCTTTCCTCTAAGCGTAATCTCGCCGGTCATTGCGACGTCGTTCCGAACCGGAATCTTCGTCAGCGCAGACACAATGGTGGTCGCGAGCGTGATTCCGGCCGAGGGGCCATCCTTTGGAATCGAACCCTCGGGAATGTGGATGTGAAGGTCCAACTTTCTATAAAAATCACGGCTGATACCGTACGCGGCCGCCCTGCTCCGTACATAGGAAGTGGCGGCACGGGCTGATTCCTGCATCACCTCTCCGAGTTTGCCGGTCATGGTGATCTGACCCTTGCCGTCCAACAACGTCGCTTCCGTAAACAGGACCTCGCCACCTACCTCGGTCCAAGCCAGCCCGGTTGCGAGTCCGACCTCACTGGTCTCGCTCAGCTGCTGCACCCGGAACTTCGGCTTTCCCAGCAACGCAGCGGCGGCCTCGGCTGTAATTGCCACTGGCGGCACTTCGTCAGTTACAATCTTTTTGGCTTGTTTCCGACAAACGTTGGCGATTTCCCGTTCGAGGTTGCGCACGCCGGATTCCCGCGTGTATCGTTGAATGATCTCCCGCAGCGCGTCATCGCTGAACTCGATGTTGCTACTCTTGAGGCCGTTGGCGTGCATCTGCTTCTCGACCAGAAACCGCTTCCCGATTTCGAGCTTCTCCAACTCTGTGTAGCCGGACAAGTGGATGATTTCCATGCGGTCTTGCAGCGGCCGTGGGATCGTATGGACGACATTCGCGGTGGCGATGAACATGACCATCGAGAGATCGAACTCGGTGTCCAGATAATGGTCGACGAACATGTGGTTTTGCTCGGGGTCCAAGACTTCGAGTAGCGCCGCTGACGGATCCCCCCTGAAATCCATGCTCATCTTGTCGACTTCGTCGAGAACAAAGACGGGGTTCCGAGTGCCCGCCTTTTTCATCATCTGGATGATCTGGCCAGGGAGTGCGCCGATGTATGTGCGACGGTGGCCCCGGATCTCCGCCTCGTCCCGAACTCCTCCGAGCGACAAGCGTATAAACTTTCGGCCAGTCGCACGGGCGATAGATTTTCCGAGAGACGTCTTACCCACGCCCGGCGGACCCACAAAGCATAGGATTGTTCCCTGGGGTTTGCGAACCAGACTTCGAACCGCCAGGAATTCGATAATCCGATCCTTGATCTTCTCTAGCCCATAGTGGTCTTCCTCGAGGACCTTCATAGACCACTGTATGTTGCGAACTTCACGGGACTTCTTGTTCCAGGGCATTGCCAGCAGCCAATCGAGATAGGTGCGAGAAACTGTCGACTCCGCGCTCATCGGCGGCATCATTTCGAGGCGCTGGATTTCCTTTATCGATTTTTCGTTTGCGTCCTTCGGCATCTTGGCCGCCTCGACCTGCCGCTTCAGTTCCTCCAGTTCGCTCTTTTCATCCTTGCGTCCCAGCTCCTTCTGGATCGCTTTCATCTTTTCGTTTAGATAGTATTCCTTCTGCGCCCGCTCCATCTGCCGCTTGACCCTTCCCTGGATGTTGCGGTCAACCTTGACTTTCTCGATTTCTACTTCGATGATCTCGTTGATTCGTTCAATTCGCTCCGCGAGGTCGGCTATCTCGAGCAACTGCTGCTTTTCCTCCACACTGATCGGGAGGTTGGCGCAGATGTTGTCGGAGAGCTTCGAGGGCTCCAGAGTCTTCATCGCATTGAGGATCGCATCGTAGTTGACGTGATGGCTCAGTTTGGAAAACTGGTCGAAGATTGTTTGAAGACGTTTGACAAGCAGGTTTGTTTTTGCGCTCGCGTCGGAAGTTTCCGGCAGGTGCTCGACGTCGGCCACAAAAAATCCTGGCTCGCTCGTATGCTTGGCGGCTCGAGCCCGATGAACTCCTTCGACCAGTACCTTGATGTTGCCGTCGGACAGCTTGACGCTCTGAATGATGTTTGCCACCGTTCCGACACTATAAATGTCACTTGCCCGCGGCTCGTCCACAGACGCATCCATCTGGGTAGCCAAAAAAACCCGTTTTGATCCCTCAAGGGCAAACTCCAAGGCGCGAACCGAGGAAGGGCGTCCGATCACGAAGGGAATCATCATGTGCGGGAAAACAACAACATCCCGAATGGGAATCATCGGGAGACGTTCGGTCTTTTTTTGAGGCAACTCGTCATCTGTCAAGATTACCCAGCCTTTTCCATGAGTGCGAAAACAATATCTTTGTTCTCAATCATTTCCCGAGTGACTAGAAACTCCTTCACTTTCTTCTGAGAAGGCAACTGGTACATCACATCCAGCATAAGATCCTCGAGAATGATTTTCAACCCACGTGCGCCCATCTTGCGCTCAATGGCCAGGGCGGCAACCGCTCCCAGCGACTCATCCGTGAACCGAAGCTTCACGTTCTCGAATTCAAAGAGCTTCTGATACTGCCTGACAAGGGCGTTCTTGGGTTTGGTGAGGATCTCTACCAGGGCGGAATGATCGAGTTCCGCAAGTGAGCCGACTACGGGCAAACGTCCCACGAACTCGGGAATCAATCCATACTTGATCAAATCACGAGGCTGGCCCAATTCGAGTACATTCGGGGTGTTTCTACCTGTCTTTGTCCCGGGTTTGTCTCCGGTGATGAAGCCGAGGCTTTTCTTTCCGATTCTGCGATCAATAAGCTTGTCTAGGCCTACAAACGCACCTCCACAAATAAACAGAATGTTCGTTGTATCGATCTGAATGAACTCTTGGTGGGGGTGCTTGCGCCCTCCCTGTGGAGGAACGTTCGCGACGGTTCCTTCGAGGATCTTCAGCAACGCTTGCTGTACTCCTTCTCCGGATACGTCCCGCGTGATGGACGGATTCTCGTCTTTGCGGGCGATCTTGTCTATTTCGTCGATGTAGACAATTCCTTGTTGGCACTTCTCTTTGTCGCCGCCGGCGTTTTGCAGCAGCTTGAGAATGATGTTCTCGACGTCTTCGCCCACGTAGCCCGCTTCGGTCAACGTTGTTGCGTCCACAATCGCGAAGGGAACGGACAGCATTCTTGCAAGTGTTTGTGCTAGAAGAGTTTTTCCCGTCCCTGTGGGGCCGATCAACAAGACATTACTCTTCTGAAGCTCGATGTCATTCCGTTTCTTGGTGATTTCCAGACGCTTGTAATGATTGTAGACTGCAACGGCGAGCTTTTTCTTGGTGGTGTCCTGGCCGATTACATAGAGGTCCAAGAACTCCTTTATTTCCTGTGGCTTAGGTAGCTTCTCTCCAATCGGCGATGCGACGACGTCATCAGCGATGATCTCGTTGCATACGTCTACGCACTCGTCACAGATGTAGACCGTCGGTCCCGCAATTAGCTTCTTGACGTCGTTCTGACTCTTCGAGCAGAACGAACACCGCAGGATATCGTCTCGATCGTCGTCCTTGCGCAACGGGGTGCCTCCAAAGCCTTTGGCTATCTGACTATTCGTGCTTGTTGATTACTTGATCAATGATACCGTATTCTTTCGCTTGTTCCGAATCCATGATGTAGTCTCGCTCGACGTCCCCTTTGATTCGATCCAGTGGTTGTCCCGTGTGCTTCGCCAGGATTCGGTTCATTGCCTCCCGCAATCTCAGTATCTCTCTTGCGTGGATGTCAATGTCAGTGGCTTGTCCAGATAGCCCGCTCATGGAGGGCTGGTGAATGAGAATCCTCGAATTCGGCAGTGCGAATCTCTTCCCTTGGGCGCCGGCCGCAAGCAGAAGCGCCCCCATGCTGGCCGCCTGTCCGATGCAGATCGTCGTGACATCGGGTCGAATGAATTGCATTGTATCGTAGATTGCCATACCTGCGGAGATAGACCCGCCTGGGGAGTTGATGTACAGCGAGATATCTTTGTCCGGATCCTCCGCCTCTAAGAACAACATTTGAGCCGTCACGACGTTCGCGACGTTATCGTCTACCGGGGTGCCCAGAAAGATGATGTTGTCTTTGAGCAGACGAGAGTATATGTCGTAGGCTCGTTCGCCCCGGTTCGTCTGTTCGACCACCATTGGTATCAGTGCCAAAATTTATCACCCATGGCTAATATTAGCATTGCGAACGATGAAATCAAGCGCCTTCTTCTGACGCATGTTCTCCTTAAAGGCTTGAATTCTATTGTCCTTCTCCAGTTGTGCGCGAAGGGATGCCGTGGATTTGCCAGTTTCCTTCGACAGACCGCGTAGCTCGTTTTCGAGCTCGTCGTCTGTCGGTTCGAGGCTCTCCTGGTGGGCGATGGCATCGAGGATCAGCCGGCCGTGCACTGCTCTCTGTGCCTGCGGACGTTCCTCCTCGAACATCTTGTTCCAGTCGATGGACGTCTTCTCCACGTCGATCCCTTGGCTAGCAAGGTTCGAGGCGATGCGACGCGCCTTTGCCCTGAGCTCGTCCTCGACCAGGCATTCAGGAATATCGAAAGTATGATGCTCTATTAGTTGATCCAAAACTGCGTTACCTGCCTTCTTTTCGGCATCTTCATTTGCGTTCGTTATCAAATCCGCCCGGATCTTGGTGCGAAGCTCCTCCAGGCTCCCCGTGCTACCGATATCCTTGGCGAACTCATCGTTGAGCTCCGGGAGTTGCTTTTCCTTAACATCTTTAACTTCAATATGGTAGTGAACTTTCTTTCCCGCAAACCTCGGGTTGTTATAGTCGTCGGCGTAGGTTTCGTCGAAGTCCCTGAGATCTCCCACAGTTGTGCCCATGAGGTTGTCAGAAAAGGACTTAGGTATTTCTGCGGACCCAACCACGCAGAGAAAATCGTCCTGGTGAATTGGCTTGACTACTCCTTCAATCTGGCCGTCCAGGGTCAAGGTGACAAAGTGACCTTCCTGGACCGCTGTCGCTTCGACGGGAACGAACTGTGCGGACTGTTCACGAAGACGCTCCAGTGCAGCGTCTACCTCTTCATCTGTGATCTTGGGCTCGGCGACCTCGGCCGCAATCCCCTTGTAGTCTTCAATGGAGATGTCAGGGACGATCTCGAAGGAAACAGTGAACTTCAAGGCCTCGCCCGCTTTCGAGTCGACGCGTTCGATAACGGGTTCCGCCAGAGGTTTCAGAGAGTAGTCAGCGACGGCGCTCTTCCAGTATTCGCTGATCAGATCCTGCGTAGCATCATTTCGCAATTCTGATGCAAACTTTGTTGTTATAACGCTTAGCGGAGTCTTCCCGGGACGGAAGCCGGGAACCTTTGCCCCCTTCGCATACTTCTTTGCGAGTTTTTGAATCTCGTCGTCAAATCGCTCTTGCGGAACCTCGACCACAAGGTTTCTCTTGCATCCGTTTACGTCGACGAGCTCAACAGTCAAAACAGTTCCTCGGCAGCAGTGGATACGTATCGAATCGGTCCATCTTCACCGTCCGGTTCAATGGTGCGAAAGGGGGGAGTCGAACCCCCACCCCTTGCGGGACTGGATCCTAAATCCAGCGCGTCTGCCAGTTCCGCCACTTTCGCATGGACCTGAGTCTTCTCTGCACCTCGCAGGCCAGAGTATGCTAAAAAAAGGGAATTATAAGAAATGCTTGACATTTCCCCTCTCCTTTTGTATACTATTTCCATGACAAAGACAAAGCACAAAGCACCTGGAAAGTCTCACCGCAAGGGTCTCACCGTTCTCCAGTTGCTCGAATTGTTTCCCAATGAAGAGGTTGCGACCAAGTGGTTTGAAGACCAGCTTTGGGACGGTAGCCGGTGCTGTGGACACTGCGGGAGCCTCAACACCAGTGAGACCCCCAACGCAAAGCCGATGCCCTACTGGTGCACCGATTGCCGGAGTTACTTCTCGGTCAGAACTGGGACCGCACTGGCGCACACCAAGATTCACCTCCGCAAGTGGGTCGTGGCCATCTACCTGGAACTGACGAGCCTCAAGAGCATCAGCAGCATGAAGCTGCACCGGGATATCGGAGTCAGCCAGCCCGCCGCATGGTTCATGCTCCACCGGATTCGTGAGGCTTGGTCCCGCACGGACAACGGAGCCCCTTTCTCCGGTCCTGTGGAAGTCGATGAGACCTACATGGGTGGCAAGCGCAGGAATATGAGCAAGTCCAATAGAGCCAAGCTGGAAGGCCGAGGTCCAGTTGGCAAGACCGCCGTAGCGGGAATCAAAGACCGAGCTAGCAACCGCGTCCAGGCCACAGTTGTCCCGAATACCAAGAGCGAGACCATGAGCCGCTTTATCATGGAGCACGTTGAGCCTGGAGCCAGAATCTACACCGATGATGCTTTGACCTATCACACCCTGCCAAATCATGAGACGGTCAAGCACTCGGTCGGCGAGTACGTGAGGGGCAAGGCCCACACCAACGGCGTCGAGAGCTTCTGGTCGATGTTGAAGCGGGCGCATACGGGAGTCTTCCATAAGATCAGTCCTAAGCATCTGGACCGCTATGTTCGGGAGTTTGCGGGGAAGCACAATCTTCGTCATGCTGACACCCTGCATCAGATGCGACAAGTTGTTGTGAATCTGGTCGAGAAGAGGCTGACGTATCGGGCACTGACTGCAGATAACGGGTTGTCTTCCGGTGCCCGGTCATAAGGGCTCTCACCAAATCCCCTGGGGCTGCATCTCCATAGTCAGGTCGTTTTCTCATGACTTTCTTTCTGGGTAGAGCCCAACGATGCCAAGATCGTTGCACTCACCTTGAGCGTAATCTCGCCTCTGGACAGCATCCCTGTATTCTTCGGTGTGCGGATACCTCGTGCTTAGACTCATGGAGCCTAAGCAAAGCACGGGCTTTGATGTCTTCACGTTCCTGCTTTGTCATACCCTAAACCCTCGCCTATTTCTCATATTGTAATTCTCCGACACGGCGATCATTTCCTAGAACCAGTCTCGATCCTTACGACTAGACCGTCATTCGCGTCCACATCCACGCCAATCGTGTATCTCGTTTCGTAGTCCACCCCATTCCTATCTTTGTACTTGATTCGGCCCTTCGCTTCTGCACTCCGTTTGTCGCCCATTTCCCTTTGCCAGCCGCGGAGCACCTTAAAGATAGGACAACCAGATGGAGTATTTTTTAGGAGTATAGCTGGGGCCGCATTTGGGTGAAAGAAACACTTATCTCCAGGCTCCAGCTGCGAGACCTCAGGACCAGTGAACTCTATAGGGTATTTCCCCATCTGCAAGGGTTCCATGACGACATCATACGCTTTGATATCACCAACATTCTTGAGAAATAGGCCGTGGTAGCCGCGATCGTCCCATCCGCTCTCGGCTGGATCAATCTTCGGTTTCGGGATCTGGAGCTTCCCTTCCTTGATTTTCTGCAACCATAAATAGGCAATAAGCACTACTGTTGAGGCGAGAATCAACCCCCCAGAAATCCACTGTTGGGCACCCCAGTCACTCACTTTGAGCCACCCCCTCCACGAACAGAGGTTGTTAATGTGACCGGGCATCCCGAAGATGAGCGATAGGATAAAAAGGATAAGCCAGACGACAAAAGGAAGTGCCCACCTTTGCATTCAGGAACCCTACACCCCTGGCTCAGCCCCGTCAAGCGTTTCTTATAATTCCCTAAAAAAACGAATCGATACAATGCAAGAGCGGAAATAGCAATCGCCCCGGGGCGGCGGAGTCTTCATTGAACCCGCTGCATTGGGAGTCAATCGAGCGTATGATCGAGCAGCACGCCAGGCCACGACGAGCTATAGTGTTTACTGAATCCAGTTCCCTCGAGAGTATCACGATCCATCAAAAGACTCTGCGTTATCGAGTACATCGACTGTGCCCAGGTCTTGCCCGAGCATCCTCGATGTGGCGAGTTGCACGGCCATACCTATAAGGTCGAAATGAGAATCGAGGGGGAAAAGCACGATGGTATGGTAATCGACTTTGCTCGATCTCAAGCAGATCGTACAAGACGTCCTGCGCTTCGTACGAGCACCTGATTCAATCGCTGGTACGAAAGGGTGGGATGCACTCCTTCGGTGGAGAATGTCTGTGAGTCGGCACCCACATGCTTTTCTGCTTCGACTTGCGTTTCTTTTTTCCCATTAGCCATGCGTCGATTTTAGTCGAAGCGCAGTAGGAGAGTCGATTCGTGCGGCAAAGAATCTCTCATGTGGAGTTTTACCAATCAGGCTGCTAGACTCCGTGGCGGTCTCGATTATTCCTTCAGGATCCAATACTCCTCGATGACGCCCTGCGTGACGAGCGCATTGGCGATCGTCACGGCCTTCTCCCGCGACCCCTCGATCTTCAGCCGGACGCGGTACCAGGTGCCGCGATCGGGGATTTGAACCTGCTGAACCGTCGCCTGGTAGCCTCGGTCGGTCAATGCAACCACTTTTGATTCGGCGCCCGCCTGGCTTTGCGTGGCGAAGACCTGGACAAAGGTGACTGCCGGCGCCGGCGTGCTGTTGGAAGTGATAGGCTTCGAAGGAGGCCTGGCCGGGGGGCGTTGACTGGCCGAGGCGCTCGCGGGGGGCGGAGACGGAGTTGGCAGCTGAGTAGACACCCGCTCTTTGGTATTCCGTGAAGATGTTTCGGGCGCTTGGGCGTGCTGTGGAGCTCGGTCTGGCTTGCTTTGAGTCGGCGGGACAGGTGGGGGGGCGCGCTTTTTTACCTCCTCTTCTCTTTCCTGCGGAGGCGGTGTTGCCGTCCGGGTAGCTGCCTGGACCTTTCCCTTGGTCGGAGCGGTTTGGTCAGGCTCCGGTGCCGTCGCGGTCGTGGGGGCGGCCGGCGCAGGTTGAGGCTTGGTTGGCTGGGGTGTAGCCGTTGGCCTCGGCGTGCCGGTTGACCCCGAGATTTGCTGAGGATAGACGTCTGGATCAAAGAGAAGCCTCGCCAGACGGTTGTCTTCGCGGGCCAACTCGGCAACTGCTTTATCCGCGCTGCCGGGGGATGCGCTCGCAAACCACCCGTATTCCTGATCGATCGCCCGTGCCATTTCTCGATAGGGCTCGACGGCAAATAACCCCTTTTTTTTGATCGGGCGAGCAATGAGGTAGCGCAAGAACTGTTCGTATGCGCTACTCAACTGGTTGCCGATCGAATCCAGGCTGGTTTCGTTCTCGTAACGAAAAGCAATGAGGCTGGGCTTGGCCGGAATAAAGTCGAGTTGAACGGATAGCTTGTTCTCGGATGGAAGTATCGTTCCGAGAGCGGTCCACTGTGCACTGACCCGACTGGCCACAAAGGCGGCGGTCTCGCTCGTTAGCGCGCGACTACCGGCGCGGGCCTGGACGGCGGCGGGAAAGCCAACCCAGAGAGGAACGACCTCGAGGTCTTGAGCGTTTTCGAGATCCTTGGCCATCGCTACAGCAGCGGCGATCGACGCCCAGCGCAAATCGTCCCTACCGTCCGGGATGTTAAACGGCAGAAGAACGATTTGTACCGGGGCTGTCGGATACTGCGGACCCTTGTCCTTTTTCCCGAACAAGCAGGCGGCCTGAAAAGACAACAGAAGCACCCACGAGAGGAGCACCCAGTGAGCTGGCATTGTTTTCAACAACGATCGGACGCCAGGACGATCCTGCGTCAAGAGTGGTTCTTTTCTATTGTAAATTCGCATCGGCCTCACAAGTTGAACTTTACCTATTCTAGTCTAGCGCGTCGGCCATGACCTCGGCAATATGCCGAGCAGGGCGCCCGGTTGCGTGCTGGATCTGCTGTCGACATGAGATGCCCGACGCAACAATCTCCGTGGCTGGTGCCGCGCTCCGGACAGCGGGAAAGAGACGCCTTTCGCCGATGGCCATGGAGATGTCGTAGTGTTCCGATTCATAACCAAAGGCCCCCGCCATTCCGCAGCAACCCGAGTCGGTCTCGTGACATTCGAAGTTTCGGGGCAGATTCAACAGACGCTTCGAAGCGTCTGTTCCTGCGAGACTCTTCTGATGGCAATGTCCGTGTAGTAGCAGCGATTGTGCGTTGTTCCGGAAACGCGGACTCCAACGACCATGTTCCAGTTCGTCAACCAAGTATTCCTCCAGCAGCAATGTCTTGTCCGCGAAGAGTTGTGCTTCTCGGGAAGAGATCAATTGTGGATACTCGTCACGTAAGGTGAGAAGACAACTGGGCTCACACCCGATAATTACCGCCCCATTCTCCAGCAAGGGAGCAAGGAGCGAGATGTTTCGCAACGCGTTGCGCTTGGCCTGATCGAGAAGGCCCTTTGAGATCATGGGCCTGCCGCAACAGACGACGGGTGGGATGAGAACCTGAGCTCCGGCATGCTGGAGCAGCTTCAACGATGCTCTCCCAATCCAGGGTTCATTGTAATTTGTGAATGTGTCATTGAAAAGCACGACCTTTTTGTCCTCACCGGTCGGCTGAGGATTGCGATCTAGCCAGCGTTGAAACGTCTCACTTGCGAAAGGCGGAAGAAGGCGATCCGGATGTATTCTCAGGGTCCGCATGACCGTTTGCCGAAGCAGGGACGAATGAAGAACCCAGTTCGAAATAGGAGTCAGCGCGCACCCGATCTTGTTCAGCCAGGCAATTCTTCCGAGGAGAAACGATCGAACGGGGGTACCGTGTCGAGCGTTGTAGCCCGCCAGGAACTCTGCTTTGATTTTTGCCATGTCGACGTTGGCTGGGCACTCTGTTTTGCAGGCTTTGCATTCGAGGCAGAGATCGAGTGCCTCGAGGAGCCGATGGTCCGGTATGCTCTCGATGGCGTCGTTTCCGGAAAAGGCCGCTCGTAGTAGATTTGCCCGACCCCTCGTGGAATGTTCCTCTTCCCTGGTGGCCATGTAGGATGGACACATCGTACCCGAATCGAGCTTTCGACAGGCCGCCATGCCGTTGCATTGTTCCACCGCTCCAACGAAACCACCTTCCGACTCGAAGTTGTAGTGCGTCGCCTGGGCTTTTGACTCATAGTCGGACCCATACCGGAGGTGGTCGGTCATGGCGGGGGAATTTACAATTTTCCCAGGATTCATGATGCCGATGGGGTCGAAGGCAGCTTTGAGATCCTGAAACGCAGCGTAGAGTTGTGGTCCGAATAATTCACGGTTCCAGTGACTTCTCGCCAGTCCATCTCCATGTTCGCCGCTCATGGCGCCTTTGAATTCGAGCACAAGGTCTTTTACGGCCGCCGCGATGTCAGCCATCGTCTGCACCTGTGTTCCCTTTTTCAGGTTGATCAAGGGTCTAATGTGAAGACAGCCAACAGATGCGTGGCCATAGAAGCCCGCCTGCGTCCCGTGCCGGGAGAGGATTTCGCGAAAGCGACGCACATACGATGCAAGGTTTTCAGTGTGAACGGTCGTATCTTCCACGAAAGCGATTGGTTTGGAATCTCCGCGAATACTGGACAACAGACCCAGTCCTGCCTTTCGAATCGACCAAATGTCCGCTTGGGCACGTGGATCGATTGCGTGTACGCTGCGGATTTGTCCGTTGGCCGTGCCCAGCGATTGATCCAGTTGCCTGAGTTTGGCCCGTAGTTCTCCTTCGGACTCGCCATAGAATTCGACGAGCAGCACGGCGTCCGGGTCTCCCTCGACAAACTGCATTCTCTTTCTGAAGGCCGGCTGCAAACGGGTGAGATCAAGCAGCATTCGGTCCATCAACTCGATTGCTGCGGGCGCGTGCTCTAGGATCGCGGGGACGGCTTCCATGGCGGCGACCAGTTCTCGAAAGTGTAGAACAGTGAGTGCCTTGTGTGAAGGGATTGCGACCAGCCCAATAGTAGCTTCAGTGTATGTGGCCAACGTTCCCTCGGATCCAACGATGAGTTTGCACAGGTTTGGGTTTTCAGCGGCCAGCAGGGCATCCAGATTGTAGCCGCCCACGCGACGCATCACCTTAGGGTATCGCTGTCGTATTTCACTCTCTGTCCGATCGATGATCCCTCGCAGGGAGCCGTAGATTTTTCCTTCATGCCCGTTTTTCGTGCCCTTGCTTTCCCATTGTTCGGGCAGAAGCTCCTGCGCTGTCATCTCTTCTCCAGTCGAGAGGACAAGGCGCCGCATCTCGAAGACGTGGTCAATGGTTTTTCCATAAATGATGGAGTGAGCGCCGCACGAGTTGTTGCCGATCATGCCTCCGATTGTGGCTCGGCTGCTCGTGGATACATCCGGTCCGAACATCCGTCCCATCGGGCTCAAATGACGATTGAGTTGGTCCAGAACGACTCCGGGTTGAACCGTTGCTTTTTCACCAGCTAGATCCACGTCGATGATCCGGTTCATGTACTTCGAAAAATCCAGAATTAGAGCCTCGCCCACTGACTGACCAGCAAGGCTGGTCCCTCCTCCCCGCGAAAGAATCGGAATTTTGTATTGCGCCGCCAGGGCAACGCTGGCCACCACATCGTCCGCGCTCTTCGGCAACAGGACGCCGAGTGGCTCGATCTGATAGATGCTGGCGTCCGTGCTGTAGAGGGCCCGGGATGCCCGATCGAGGCGAATCTCTCCCGAAAACGAGCCGCGAAGCTCTTCGGTGTACTCTCTGAGCGACTCTCGGGACCGCTTGGTTGGTTGGATATTCATTTAGAAGACCAATATACCGCAACTGACCAGTCGTCGGCCGATTGTGCCCGCGGATCTCGTGAGGTTTTATCCACCCGGCTCGCCCTGTTGGTCCTCAATCAGCCTGCGCTCGATCGGAGTGTAATCTCGTCGTTTGGGTCCAGTGTAGATCTGTCTGGGTCTTGCGATCCGCTGTTCCGCGTCCTGCGTCATTTCGTCCCATTGAGCGAGCCATCCGCAAGTTCGAGGTATAGCGAACATGACGGGAAACATGTCTACGGGCAGGTTCATGCTCTGATAAATCATGCCGGAGTAGAAATCTACGTTGGGGTACAACTTTCTCGATACGAAATAGTCGTCGTTGAGCGCAATGCGCTCCAGTTCGAGCGCAATGTCCAACAGTGGATTGCGTCCCATGACCTCGAACACTTGGTCCGCCATCTGCTTGATCACTTTCGCTCGCGGATCGTAGGACTTGTATACGCGATGTCCGAATCCCATAAGCCGTCCGTCTCCCTGCTTGACGCTCTTGATGAACGCATGGACGCGACTCTTGGATCCGATCTTGTTCAACATTCTCAGTACTGCTTCGTTGGCACCTCCATGTAGGGGACCGTAAAGAGCAGCGGTCGCGGCTGCGATGGCGGCGTAGGGATCGACTTGGGAACTTCCCACGCTTCTCATGGCGTTGGTACTGCAGTTCTGCTCGTGGTCGGCGTGCAATATGAACAAAACCTCCAGGGCACGTTCGAGAACCGGATGCGGTTTGTATTTCAGCTCGGTCATCTTGAACAGCATGTTCAGGAAATTTCCCGCGTAGCTCAGATCGTTGTCTGGATAGGAGTAGGGGAGCCCCGCGCTATGGCGGTAGCAAAAAGCAGCGATGGTGGGCAGTTTGGCGATGAGTCGAAACGCTTGGTCCATCCGGACCTCTCGGTTGAACACGTTCTTGGATTCCGGGTAGAAGGTCGAGAGTGCACCGACGATACTGACGAGCATGCCCATGGGATGAGCGTCGTGGTGAAATCCGTCAATGAGTTTCTTGATGTTTTCATGAATCAGGGTATGGTGCTTGATGTTGTATGCCCAGTTGTCTAGTTCCTTCTTGTTGGGTAGCTCCCCGTTCAAAGTCAGATAAGCTGTCTCGAGATAAGTGCTTTCTTTCGCTAGTTGCTCAATGGGAAATCCGCGGTACAGAAGGATGCCTTTCTCGCCATCAATAAAGGTGATCTGACTGCGGCAGGACGCGGTGTTGGTGAAGGCTGGATCAAACGACATCAGTCCAAAATCGTCCGGAGACATTTTGATTTGGCGCAAATCCAAAGCTCGAATAGTCCCCGTCGTTATGGGTAGTTCATACTGTTCGCCTGTTCGATTATCAACGACCGTCAACGTGTCTCGCGGCATGATTGTCTCCTAGATCGATTACCCTTTGCAGGCTAGGAATCGCGGCTCAACTATGTTAGGTGGAGCAAAGAATAAAGAAGGACCGAATAGCTATACCCCTGGTAATGGTTCTGGGTCAAGGCCTTCCCTATGTCGCCGAATGAACCTGACTGGCGGCTGCCGGTCCTCTTGCCGCCGTTTCGCTCCGTTTTTGAGCAACCGCACAATGGACGCCCAAACGAGGGGCTGGCTGAAATAAGGCTGAGCCCGGCGAAACATTACCGACAGTATGCCAGCTTTGACTTGTTCCGGTCCCACCAGTTTGAATGGACGTCGTCGAGCTCGCGGGAGAGGTCCCGGTGTTCCCGGCGTGTCCGATCACCCCAGTCACCCCAGTCACCCACGTCACGAAGAAGGTTGCGACGATTGTCACTTTTGCACGTCGTCGAGTGCGTATTGGCTTGTCACCGAATCAAGATTTCCGCGGAGCGGTGGGGGAGAAACAGGAATGGCGTTGCTACTCTCGCTGATTACGCTGTCGCTGTTTTCTTTGTTGGGGCTTTTCATGAGTCTGAATGCCGCGACGGAGCTGAAGATCAGTGACAACTTCGAATCGGACCGACGAGCGCGGTTTGCCGCCCAAGCGGGCCTCGACTATACCCGGCAGTTCCTACGGGACCTTTCTTTTGATGCGCTTCTTCTGGGGCCCGATGGTGTTCCGGGCCCTGTATCGATTGCTTCGAGTGCCTCCGTCGTCCGCAAGCATTCTTATCGTAATCCCATTGCTTGGGCCGCTGCCCTTAGCATCGACATCATGAATCCGACGAGAGATCGGTCCTTTTTTTTGCCATTCGATGACGGCCTCGTGAATACGGGGCGCTACGGATCACAGACCGGTTTCATTTTGATCCCGGCTGGAGGAATCGCGCTTACTGCACCAGGTGACCCGCGGAATAGGTCCCTCTCTCGGTACTTCGTGAAGGCTTCCGACAACAATGGTGAGGAGTCGGAGGTTCAGGCAGATCCGCCCGACAGTCCCTTCTTCGATGGAGACGGAACGATCATTGTTCGTTCTATGGGAATCTCGCGGACGATCGGCGAAATGGCAGGTTCCGTTCTAAGGAAAAATTCAGTGACGGTATTTGAGGCTAGATTTCACAGACACCGAACTTTTGAGCTGGACGCTCCTTTGGTCGTGCAGGGAAATGACATTTCTGCTGTCTTCGTCGGTAACCAATTCCTCGTTTCCGGAGGGCAAAACCCGGGTATCGCAACCATCGATACGGAGCCTTCGGACCTGGTAACACCGTCGAGCCGCATCCTCACCGAACTCGAACCGTCGCAGGAGACCTGTGTTCAGGGGCTCGGTTTGACCCCGTCGGTCCGGGACATAACGGCGAGCGTCGCGGCGCACCGGGATAAATCGGTGTTGCTGGACCCAAGCTATCTGCACAGTTTCACCGAGCTATCCGAGTTGTCCTTCGCCGACGAAATCTACCAAGGCGATCTTGTTTGGACGAGTGCCAACGCTCCTTCTCTCGGGCATTACGATCCGTGGAAATCCCTCAACGACCCGGGACAGGACCCTAGATTTGTCGTGGTAAGCGGAGATTTGTACTTGGCGGGTCCGATGGAGGGTGCGGGGGTTTTGGTCGTGCACGGAAAGTTATCAGGAACTGGTTCTCTTGCCTACAATGGTCTCATTCTCGTTATCGGCGCCGGGGTTGTCGACGCGACGGGACTGCAGCTGGATCTGAAGGGAGGGATGTTCGTTGCCGCTCTGGATGACGCAGGGAATGAACCATGGAGATTTGCGCCTCCTTCGATCGTGCTGTCAGGGACCTCAACGCTGGTCTACAACAGCGAACTTGTGGAGATGGGAGTCCGGGCATTTCCGCCAGCGCGAACTGGATGGCGGGAGGTCTCTCCGGTTATAGATCCCTGAGAGTGCTTGGGTTTGCTCAGCAGCGTCTGGGAGTCTGAGTCCCGCCCTCTACGGTTGTCCCTGTGTTTCTCCGATCTCGAATCCGACGAAAGTGGGTTCGGGTTGGAGTGTCAAAGAAAAGCGATCTCTGACCTTGTGAAGAATCTCAGTCATGAGGGCCAGGATATCGTTAGCCGTTGCACCGCCGCGGTTGATCAACGCCAGGGCGTGCTTTGAAGAAATCGCTACCGCACCGCGCTGATAGCCCTTGTGGAAGCCCGTATTTTCTATCAGCCAGGCGGCGGGAACCTTGATCCTGTCGCCGGGGGCATCAAAGTGAGGAATAACTTCTCCGGAACCGAGCAGGCCTTGTTGCCTGGCGACCTCTTCCACTTTTCGAAAAGCCTCTTGCGTCAGGATGGGATTCTTGAAAAAGGAGCCGGCACTTCGGCAGTCCGGATCATCCGGCGTTAGAAGCATCGCCTTAGTTGCACGGATCTGCCTGACAGCGTGACGCACCTCTCTGAGATTGGGCCGACGTTTTGCATCCTTGAAGTAACGGCGTAGATCGGGATAGGCAAGTGCCGGGTTTCCAGTGACCTCGAGCTTGAAGGAGACGCTCAAAACGACATAACGATCTTTGGATGTCGTGTTGAAGATGCTACTACGGTAGTCGAATTGGCAGGCTCTAGCTGCGAGCTCTGAAACCGTACCGTCGCAGCGATCTATCACCCGAACTGCTGTGACGACGTTGCTTGCCTCCTGTCCGTATGCACCCACATTTTGAATCGGAGTGCCTCCCACGCTGCCCGGGATACCACTGAGGCACTCGATCCCCGCCCAGTCCTTGTCCACGCATCGTGCCACGAACGAATCCCAGTCCTCTCCGGCTCCAACTGTGACGGAACCGCTATTATGGCCATCTTGGATCGAGACTCCTGTTATCCCGATCCGTAACACCATCCCTGAGAACCCACGATCCGCAACAACAATATTGCTTCCCCCGCCCAGTATAAAGAGTGGCAGATTGCGAACCTCAGCAATGGACAAGGCTTCGAGAACATGCTCTTCCGAAAGCGCGTTGGCAAAGTATCTTGCTGGCCCACCGACCTGAAACGTTGTCAGGGGTGCCAGTTCTATGTTTTCTTGGATCCACGATGCCATCTAGCTAGCTCCGCCATGCTGCAGTATTCATCCTCGATTAGGATTCGTGCGAGGTCAAGAGGTTTGGCGCAACCAAACGACAACCCTGCGTACCGTGCCACTGCCAGGCCGCCGTTTTGGCTTGACCCTGAGCGGATGAGCCAGGATAATAACGCAAATTGAAATTAGATTTCAAAATTTGACGATGCGTCCGAACAGTAAAAGGAACTCAAGAAACTATATATGCTACAAGCATTTGTTGTCACTCTACGAGAAGGCCTCGAGGCATTCTTAATCGTAGCAATCAGCCTCGCCTACCTGCGCAAGACTGGGCGTGTTCGCCTTCTATCAGCAATCTACTGGGGCATACTGGTTGCCATACTCACGAGTATCGTTGCTGGTTATCTGCTTTCGCTGGCCTCGAATCAAGCTCTCTGGGAAGGTATCCTCGCGCTCACTGCGGCAATCCTGGTGTCGTCTCTTGTGATTCATATGTTGAAGATTGCCAACAGGATAAAGCGTCAAATCGAAGAGCAACTGGAGCAGGTGGCCGAGGCGGATACGTCGGTGTCCGCGTGGTGGGGGACGTTGCTTTTCGTCATTTTGATGATCACCCGAGAAGGAATGGAAACTGCGTTGTTGCTTGGGACGTTGATCTTTCAGATGGACGCGCCTCAGGTTCTCGTGGGAGCCATACTGGGACTTCTGGCTGCTGCGGCAGTTGCGCTTCTGTGGAGCCTTTATGGGCATCGCGTCAATCTGGGTCGGTTTCTACAAATTACGGCCGTGTTTCTTTTGGTTTTTTCAGTGCAGCTGTTCATCTACGGAATTCATGAGCTCTCTGAGGCGAACGTTTTACCTTGGAGTGCGGCCATTCACGAGGCAACAGAGCCCTACGGTCCGGACGGGTTTTACGGCAGATGGTTGACGTACGGCTTGGTGGTGATTCCACTTTCGTGGCTCCTGATCGTGGGTTTGCTCCACTACTTTCAGAGCCGCAAGGCAGGCTCAGATACTTCAGGGGCAACCTCTTCCGCCTAAACGTCCATGTTGCTCTCGGCTGACTGGCGCCGCGACGGCGGAGTTGCGGGAATCTGCTGGGTCACGCAATGGATGGTACCCAAGCCCCAGATAAGGTCCCGGCAATTGACCGCGTGTATTTCCCGAGTCGGAAACAGCGACTGCAGGCAGTCCAAAGCCTGGGAATCCTCAGTACAATCGAAGGTTGGGACGATAACAACGCGGTTGGCAATATAGAAATTAGCGTAACTACAGGGGGCAAGATCCCCGTCCAAGAGCATCGCCTTTGGGGTCGGAAGGGTGGCGATTCTAAAAGCCTGATTATCTTGATCTTTTGTCTGACTCAGTCGGGCTAGATTGTCCTGCAATGGCGCGTAGTTCAGATCAGAAGGATCGTTGGACACGACGGTTACGATTGTGGAATCGTCGACGAACCTGGCCACATCATCGACATGCCCGTCGGTATCGTCACCGGCAATTCCATTTTCCAGCCATAGGATGTTAGTGGCAGCGAGGTAGTCTCCGAGATAGCGCTCGATGTCGTCGCGGCTAAGCTTCGGGTTCCTGTTGGGGTTGAGCAAGCAAGACTCCGTGGTTAGAAGTGAACCCCTGCCGTTGACATCAATGGAACCGCCCTCCAGGACGATGGCCGGAGTAAAGCACGGAATACCCAAGAGTCGGGACACCCGAGAAGCCACCGCGTCGTCGAGGTCATAAGGCGGATACTTTTCTCCCCAAGAGTTGAAATCCCAATTTACTGCTGCCAGCGGATAGTCTTGGTGTGCGTCGCGCGACAAGAAAGTCGGTCCGTGATCTCGGCACCAGGCGTCATTTGTGGGGATCTGATGAAGCCGCACTCGTCCCATCACTACGCCACGGGAAGTGAGAAGCCCTTTGACTCGCGCTTCCATGGCTGCGTCATTGACGTTGATGTGGACCGTTTCGTGCTGACTTAGGATTCTTACGATCGTTCCAAACGCTTCTGGAATGCGGGAAAACCTACCAGGCCAGGACTCTTCCTTGTGCGGCCAGCTCATCCAGGTGCCCTCATGGGGCTCCCATTCTGCTGGCATTCGATATCCGAGATCGCGTGGAGAGGGGTTCAATCCAAGAACCTTCTAGTGATGTCTCCGTAGGTTTCCGGTCTTCGGTCCCGAAGGAATGGCCAATGGGTTCTGGTTGTTTCCACATCTTCCAGTCGGCAAGGAACGACCAGAATCTCCTCCTGGTCGCGAGGTGAGACCTGGACGAGGTTGCCGGCGGGATCGCAGACAAAGCTAGAACCCCAGAACTGTATGCCATTCGGCGTTTTTCCTTCGAAGCCAACCCGGTTGACCGTTGCAACGTAAACGCCGTTTGCAATCGCGTGGCTCCGCTGAATAGTCTCCCAGGCTGAGTGCTGACTCGCTCCGTATTCGTCCTTTTCCTCTGGGTGCCAACCGATGGCGGTAGGGAAGAACAGGATTTGCGCGCCACCAAGTGCCGTCAACCGGGCCGCCTCTGGATACCATTGATCCCAGCAGATTAGCACGCCGATGTGGCCATACCGGGTGTTCCAGGTCTGGAAACCAAGATCTCCCGGGGTGAAATAAAATTTCTCCTGGTATCTTGGGTCGTCAGGGATATGCATTTTCCTGTACCTTCCTAGCAACGCTCCATCCGCATCGATCACGGCTGCGGTATTGTGGTACAGGCCGGCGCTGCGTCGTTCGAACACGGGCGCGATTAGCACCAGCTCTAACTTGCGTGCCAAGTCGCAAAGAAGTTCGGTCGTCGGACCGGGAACGCTTTCGGCAAGGGCGAACTGATCGTGATCTTCCTTTTGGCAGAAGTAGATCGATTTGAAGAGTTCCTGCAAACAGATAATCTGGGCTCCCCGTTCGGCCGCTTCGCGAATACCGTCTACGGCCTTGCGCATGTTGTGCTCGGGATCCTGAGTACAGGACATTTGGATCAGACCGACCTGAACGACGGTATCTGTCATGACTATGGATTGTACCATGAGCTGGGATGACTCTTTTTCGCTTGTCGATTACTGCCGGGTACCTCAGACTATCGCGGTGGAGCCGGCTTCTTGCCGGTCTCGATCCGAACAAGGCAGTGAAAGAAAACGGCTATTGTGCTGATGGGAGTGTAATTGGATGAGTGAATCCGAAGTTGAATCCGAAGTTGTCTGTTTGAACAACGGTCCTTTGCGAATAACGGGGAAGCTAGCCCTCAAGGATGGGCAGGGAAATGCTTTCGATCTTGCTGGTAGGGAAGCGATCGCCCTTTGCCGATGTGGCCATTCCGAGAACAAGCCGTTCTGCGATGGGGCCCATGCTCGTTCAGGATTTCAGTCCGCGGTGGAGGCGCGAACGCTGCCGCCACCGAAGCCGAAGCCTTAGTGGTCCTATTCTTGCAAGCCAGGACCCGACCTGGCTCGGGAGAGGGTCACCGCTCGCGGGAGTTAATCGGAAATCCGGCCTGTCGCACGGTCCCGAGCCACATTGTTGAAGACTTCCAAGAGGCGATAGTACTCCTCGTGGTCAAACACCCGATTTGAGTCTCCATCATCCAGTTCGCTGCCAGGCTTGCCGCAGTTCCGACAGACCCACAAGACGCGACCCTCCTCGAAAGTGTTCGTATACACCTTTTCGTGTTGGTGTTCCTCGCTCATACAATTCTCCGTCGGTCCGGCCTTCGATCCCTGACTGGCTCGCAGCCCCCGAGAGAATTCTATCCTAGGCCTTGGTTGCAGAAACAGGGGCAGTTTTCCGGCGCCATTGCCGTTGTACTCGTGCAGCTGGAGTTGTAAGTTGCCGGCATTCGTGAAGGCCGGGTTCTGAGATTTCTACCTTGACGACTACTGGGAGCTTCTTCGGCGGGAGGCAGACGTTGTCGTTGCACACTTGGTACGTTACCTGCAACCGCATTTCGTAAACTCCCGGCTCGGCATTTGCATCGACTTGGACAGGAAGCCAAAAGTCGGCGTACAACAAGAAGTATTCCGCCTGTATGCCGAAGGTCGGGTCGAACTCCTTCGTGGGGGGGGACTGGCGAACCTTCCCCTTCACTGAAAACGGACCGTCGGAAATCAGTTTAACGCGGGTCTGATTCGGCCCGCCTGCCACTTGGGTTACCGAATACAGATGCCACCCTTCTTGTATCGTAGCCTCTAGGTGGACCTCGAGGTTGCCGCCGGGTCTGGATGGTTGCTCAACATTTGCCGACCACCGGACCGGTGATTCCTTGGGCACTTGTGCTGTCGTCAAAACGGCCGCGAGAGCCAATACTGGAATCCATTCGCTTGCCATCGATCCACTCCTACCGAAAAACCCTGCTGGCTAGTATACCATGCACCGTTTGGCGACCGTTTGGGATGGCCAAAACAGAGCCAGATGTCCGCGATCCTTGGAGGCATTCGGCCAGGGCGCCGGTTTGCGAGGGTAAGCTAGATTTGCTCGAGGGAGTAGGGCGCCCGGTAAGGTTGCATCAGATGTTCGTTCGCTGCAGGATCGTCGATAAACCTTTGCGCCTCGCCGTCCCAATACAGTTTTCTTCCGAGTCGGTAGGCAATGTTACCTAGAATAGCCGCCGTCGTGGAGCGATGACAGACCTCTACATCAGCGTTCAGGGAAGCCTTGCCACGGATGGCTTCCAGAAAGTTCTCGATGTGAGGAGTGGTTTGGTCTTGCCCTCGCCCTCGAATCGGCGACATGTTGTAGTGGTGGGTAAATTCACTGCCTGATCTCTTTCGAGTTTCGCGTGGAAACAATTCATACTCTCCTCGATCCGTGTAAAGGGTCGCGTCGGTTCCGTAAAACTGGAGTCCCGTCACCTGGTTGTAGAGCGCTCGATTTGTGCACTGAGAGATAGAATAGACGAGAATCCAACCAGGATATTCGTATATGACCTCCAAGGTATCCGGCGTTTCACGGTTGTCCATCAGCGCTAGTTTTCCTCCTGACGCGGAGACACTCTTGGGCGCGTTGACGTGCATACACTGATGAATGGTGTCAATCCAGTGAACTCCCCAGTCGGTCATCAAGCCACCCGCATAGTCCCAAAACCAGCGGAAACGGCCCCTGAGGAAACGATTGGGGTTGTACGGGACTTTGGGAGCGGGGCCGAGCCACATGTCCCAGTCCAATCCTGCAGGTGGCCTTGCGTCGGGAGGATTCCCGATGCCGGCCGGAGAGTTATTTTCCATATTCCATGCCCGGACCTGGCTGATAGTTCCGAGAATCCCGCTCTGTACCAGCTCCTCCACTCGCTTGAAGTGCGCCCCAGACCTATGTTGCGTGCCGGCCTGTACTAGACGATTATACTTGCGGGCCGCATCCACCATTTTTTGGCCTTCGCCGATGCTCGTCGCGAGCGGTTTCTCCACGTACACGTGCTTGCCTGCCTGACACGCGTGGACCGTTGGAAGGGCATGCCAATGGTCGGGTGTTGCTATTACTACGGCATCCAGATCATTTCTCTCCAGCAAGCTCCGATAATCCTTGTGAATCTCGGCTTTCCCTCCCGCGATTTTTCTGGCCTCCTCTGCATGCGGAGAATGCACATCGCAGACGGCCGCGAACTCTGCTCCCGATTTCATGAATCTTCGCATGAGGCCTTGTCCTCGGGCATGAGGGGGCCCCCCGGGTCCGATCATTCCAAGCACGACCTTTTCGTTGGCGCCCAGGACGTTTCCGACGAGCGGTGCAGAAACGGCAGCCGAGGCAGCTGCCGTAGTTGCTTTCATAAAATCCCGACGATCGAGTTCAGACTGGCTCACTCTGGATCCCTCCGTTCAAGGCTTCAGCGGCTGTGTCAGCTCTGGGCCTTCCTTCGATTTGTAGGGCTTCAGTATAGCTCAGATTCTCATTGTGCGCTCGATCAAGGCAAAGCGGGACTACCCACGGACAGGTATACCGGGCGGGAATGCGCGATTATTCGGGGTGAAAGGATACAAAGCAGCGTCAGTATCTTGCTGGCGTGGTCTTGATGTCGTTCTTGCCGCGTAGTTTGCTCGACAAGATATCCAGATCGGCGTCGACCATCTGGTGCACAAGTTCTGAGAACGTTGTGTGAAACTCCCATCCAAGCACACGGCGGGCCTGGCTTGCATCGCCCTGCAAGACGTCGACCTCAGCCGGCCGGAAGAGTTTGGGCTCGATGGCGATATAATCTCTGTAGTCCAGGCCGAGCCGAGAAAAGGCGAGTTCGGCAAACTCTTCGACGGAATGCGTCTCCCCGGTGGCCACCACATAGTCTCCAGGGGTTGGTTGCTGAAGCATCAGCCACATTGCTCTTACGTAGTCCGCGGCGTGGCCCCAGTCGCGCCGCGCTTCCAGATTACCCAGCGGTAACTTGTCGGCGAGCCCCATCTTGATACGAGCTGCGTAGGAGGTGATCTTGCGCGTCACGAATTCGTATCCTCGACGCGGAGATTCGTGGTTGTAGAGGATTCCACTAGAGGCGTGGAGAGCATAGGCCTCGCGGTAGTTGCGCGTCAGCTCGAATCCGGCGACCTTGGAGATTCCGTAGACCGATCGAGGATGAAACCGTGTGTGTTCCGATTGTGGAACTTCTTCCGCCCGGCCGAACATTTCACTGGAGCCGGCAAAATAAAAGCGACAGCCGGGGACGATATCGTGCAGTGCTGCCAGTACGTGGTGAGTGCCGTTGATGTTCGTGTTCAGGGTGGAAAACTCGTCTTCGAAAGAGTAGCTGACGAAGCTTTGAGCCGCGAGGTGATAGCACTCGTCTGGACGAAGCGAGCGAATCACTCGATGTAGGCTGGCAAAACTCTCCAGAGATCCCGAGTGCAACTCGATCTCTCCCGATACGTGGCTTATTCTCTGAAGGTGGTGGGCCGGGTCCTCCAAGGCCACACGACGAACAATCCCATGGACCTGGTATCCCTTCTCGAGCAGAAACTCTGTTAGATACGATCCGTCCTGTCCTGTGATCCCTGTGAGGAGAGCGACTTTTTGTGCCATTCTGGTGCCAATTCCGGAAATCGTCTTAAACGATACCCCGATAATAGGACATCGGCACTGTTTCGCAAAGTCATCAAGCAATTAGCAGGGCAATCCGTCCGGACTTGAAGGCGAAATGAGGAAGTGAAAGAATGAGTTTTGTCCTGTTGCCTAAAAGTAGGTGCACAACGAATAGAGGTGCGGGAATGAGAACAAATCTGTGGGCCTTGAGCTGTGCTGTCCTCTTATGCAATGTAGCGGTCGCGGACGATTTCAAACTGGGAGAACCGTTGAATGAGGGTGCAGAGACCCGGATCTCCGCGCTTTTGAGTGAACCTGAGCGATTCCTCGGCAAGACCGTGAAGATTAAAGGAACGATCATCTCTGTTTGCCCCAGGATGGGATGCTGGATCGAGGTGCAGGAAGAGGGCTCTGCCATGGCGATCCAGGTGAAGGTCAACGATGGCGAAATAGTATTTCCCAGGGAAGCAAATGGGAGAGAAGTCGTGGCTCAGGGAGAGTTCACGAGCCTAAAACTCACGCGGGATCAATACGCCGCCTTTCTGGTGCATGAGGCCGAAGAGAAAGGGGAGGAAATGGATGTCTCCGGGGTCAAGGAAGGAAAGACTGTTTATCGCATCCGGGGTCAAGGAGCGGTGATCCGGGATCCTTAGCCACCCCCTTGTTTGTTGGCCTGACTACTGGAGAGTCAATGTAAAGGTCGAGCGTCCTGCGCGAGATAGGTCCACTAAACAACGAATCTCACTATCAAGATCAGTCACTCCGATCACGAATTCTATCGGAGATCGTGTATCATTGCGCAGGCTAGATCCTCGAGCGGGTTAGCTTCCGGCATCGTTTCTATCGAACCTGGTCGACCTGTGGATCCGGCACTTGACGATCCCCGCAACTATTGGTTCCTTGCCTTTGGGAGAAATGTGGTATGCAACCTGTCATCGCGGCAGCAGGGTGCTTCATCCTGTACTTAATTGTCTATCGCTTCTACGCGCGGTATCTTGGTGCGAAGGTGTTTTTGTTGGATCCGAGCCGGTCTACCCCGGCACATGATCTCCGCGATGAGGTGGACTACGTCCCCTGTCGCAAAGGGGTGCTTTTCGGTCATCACTATGCTTCGATTGCTGGCTTGGCTCCAATGCTGGGACCCGCAATTGCAGTCATCTGGGGATGGCTGCCGGGAATGCTCTGGGTGGTCCTGGGGACCTTGTTTATTGGTGCCGTCCATGATTTTGGCGCACTCGTTCTTTCCATGCGCAATCGGGGATTGAGTGTCGGGAAAGTGGCTGAGAATCTCATCGGACCGAGGGCCAAAGCGATTTTCCTGTTGATTATTTTTTTCCTGGCCTCTCTCGTCATGGGAGTCTTTGTACGGGTTGTTGCCGGGCTGTTTACCCCTGAGTTTTATCCCGAATCGGTGTTTCCCACCTTTGCGTTGATGTTGTTTGCGATGGTGATTGGCTGGCTCGTCTACAAGCGTTCGGTATCTATCAGCAAGTCTACCGCTGTAGGGTTCATCTTGATGCTGGCCTCCATCTGGCTTGCTTTGCAAATTGGGAAACCCATCCTATCTACCGATTGGTGGATTGTTCTACTGCTAGGTTATGCTTTTGCAGCCTCGACCGTACCGGTGTGGCTGCTGCTGCAGCCTCGTGACTATTTGAACTCTTTGTTGCTCTATCTGGGGCTTGCTGCCGCCTATCTTGGGTTCGTCGTCCTTCGCCCGCAGTTTGCGGCTCCGGTTCTCAATACTCAGCCGGCCGATGCCCCGCCAATCTTTCCATTTGTTTTCATTGTTATTGCCTGTGGTGCGGTCTCAGGTTTTCACGGGTTAGTCTCTTCCGGGACAACCTCCAAGCAGATTAATCGGGAGACGGACGCAGTTTCGATTGGCTACGGTGGCATGATAGGCGAATCGATGCTCGGGCTTCTGGCCGTTCTGGCGTGCACGGCTGGGTTCCGTTCCGTGGAGTCCTGGAACCTGCATTACGCCAGTTGGACCTCGGCAAACAGCCTGTCTGAAAAGATGCGGGCGTTTATCGACGGGTCGGCCGTCTTCGTGTCCAGCCTCGGCGTTCCTATGGAGCTGGCGCAGGCGTTTATAGCGTTGGTCGCAGTCTCATTTGCTCTAACTTCCCTCGATTCCGGGACCAGGCTGCTCCGATACAACATCGGCGAGATTGCCGTTTCGATCGGGATCCCCGTGTTGGCCAACCGCTACCTGGCCTCGCTGATCGCCGTGGGACTGATCGGTTTTTTCGCTTTTTACGAGATTCAAGGTCAGCCAGCGGGATTAGCGCTTTGGAGCTTGTTTGGTAGTACGAACCAGGTGCTCGGTGGGTTGACGCTGCTGACCATCACGATCTATCTGCGACAACGACGGGCGAACTATTGGTGGACATTGGTTCCTATGGTGTTCATGATGGTTGTAACTTTGAGTGCCATGTTGCTCGACCTTCGCAAGTACTGGAACGCGGACCAGACGCTGTTGTTGTTTGTGGCGATGACCATATTTGCACTCAGCGTTTGGCTAGTGGTTGAAGGGTACTTGCGCTTTCGAAAGGGCGAGGTCACGGATACGGTACTGGATACGAACTCCTAACGTGTTGCTCAGAGAAGTCATATATCGGAGATCAGCTTTTTCGAGCGGGTCATAATCGAACGCAAATCAAGCAAGGCCTCTGGACCTGATAGCTCGGAATTGGGCTTCCGTGCGCCACACGATTCAATCGAGGGCTGACACTATGTGGATTAGAAAGTACGAGCGGGACCGACGAAAGGGCGTCGATTCACCCATGCCAACACAAATTGTCTCGAATGAGGAATTCGTCCCGCGTCCGCAAAGTAAGAGGCAGAAAGAGGTTGAACATCTCATCCACGAGTGGGGCACCACCAACGCCAAGAAAGTGGGGTTAACCCGGCGTGACTTCATGCGTTCGTCGATGGGAATGGCTACTGCGCTCTTGGCGAACAACGCAGTTTTCGGTCCCTATTGGGAGGTATATGCGGAAGAAGCCTTCGATCCGGCCGTGACTAGTGAGAAGTTTCCCAAAGGGGAGTATCTCATCATCGATGTTCAAGCCCACTTCACAGACGGGATTTCGTTGGCGAATTTCAGAAGGGCCGAGTTCGTCAGGAATATGGGGTTCAACCTGGGGAATGATGCCGAAGCCTATGGCTTTCCGAATTTCGTGAAGGAGATGTTCTTCGATAGCGAAACCAGCCTTCTGGTGATTTCGGGGGTTCCGTCGAAGGAGATCCATCGGGACCCATCGGGAGGGAGTCTAGAAGGGAAAAGGCGAACTCCTGGTCGGCACGTCCTGCCGAGCTGGCTCATGTCTCAGCGCAAGCTGGATATCAATACTCTTGCTGGTAGCCAGCGAGCGCTTTGTCAAGGGAACTGCGCTCCCAATCACTACTGGAACAAAGCGGCCAACAAGCCGGATTACTCGGCACTCTTTGAGCAGATGGAGCGCGAGGTCAAGCTCTATGGGATAGATTCCTGGAAATGGTATTGCCACACGGATCCGGGTCGCAGCGGCGGAGGCTTCCAGCTCGACGATGAAATGTCCGCTCGTTTTTACGAGAAGTCACGTGAGCTAGGTCTGAAGCTGGTCAGCGTGCACAAGGGGTTTTCGTATCAATCGCGAACACTCGGACATCTAGCCAATCCAAGAGACGTCGAAAAGGCCGCACTCGACAATCCTGATTTCAATTTTGTGGTCTATCATTCGGCGCTCAAACACGGGCCAAATGAGCCCAATCACGAGAAGAACAACCAGTGGGATCCAACCACTGGAGACTTCCTATGGCACAACGTGCTGATGGATATCAAACGCCGAAACCCGCACATCGACAACGTCTACTGCGAGATCGGATCTACCTTCGGCATTTTGGCGCTGGAGCATCCAGTGATGTGCCAGCACTTGATGGGCAAAAACATCAAGCATTATGGCAGCGACCACGTTATCTGGGGGACGGACTGCCTGTGGTGGGGATCCCCCCAGTGGGCCATCGACTTGTTCAAGCGATTTCAGTTTACCGACGAGATGACCGAGAAGTTCGGCTACGAGAAAATCACACGGGAGGACAAGGCCAAGATCTTTGGTCTCAACGCGGCCAAGCTCTATGGGGTGGATCCAAGCGCCAAGCTCAACAGGATTCCAACCGATTACCTCAGTCAGTTGAAGACCGCGTACCTTCACGAGGGCGGACAACCTTCCAACGCCGCCACCGGATGGGTTCGGGTAAACGACTGATCATTTCCCCCGAGTTCCCAGATTACCCACTAAAATCGCGCCCGTCAGCTTTTTTACCGGATCCACATGCGTTTCATGAAAAGTCCCCCGACGGTGGATCGGTTGCGCCGGTCCGGCTCAAGAGACGAAAATGGACTCTTTTTCTGCTCCCGCCCGCGCGAGTTCTAGTCCCAAAATAAGCGAGGTATGAGCTCGCTCGGAAAATCGTTTGCCTTTTCCGAATATCTCGTGGATTTCAGCTCCTTGTGCGTAACAGGGAAAGCAAAGAGAAACACAAGAGACAAACCTTCCATTGGTTGTCTGGATCACTTGATCTTGTTTGTCTCTGTTATGCCCTTCCTTTCGCCCGCCACTCTTGCTCCGCCGGGGGTACGGGCTCACCCGCCGGCGAGGCGCCTTCAAGTAAACCTGAGTTGCCTGATATAGTCGAACGTCGCCAAAAAGGTTTCGAGATGCTTGCTATAGGCCAATATCCTGTAAACGAGGCGACGACCGGTTCTTACAATCTGACAGGGTATTTGCACAAAGTTCACCAGGAAGCGTTTGAACTCCATCCTCAAGATATCACGACGTACTGTCGGCGCCTGCGTCACCAGGCCATACCAGGCCTTCAGATTCCACGCCAGCGATGCGATGACCATGTAGGCCCAGTTCGATACCAGACTGTCCGAAGGCATCCTCAAGGCGTTCACTCCACTCTTGAGCTGACCGATGACGTTTTCCTGGTTGCAGCGATCGTTGGCAAAAAGGACCACTTCTCCCATCGTCATCTCCCGATCGTTGGTGATGTAGAAGAAGTACCGGACCTCATCAAACAGCCGGTGCTCCCCCTTTTCGATCGTGAGGTTCTTCCGAACCACAACCATGCGATAGGTTTTCTTACAGTGTCCGGGACGATAGTCAAACTCGGCGACCTGCTCGCTCTGCAGGCGGATGTTCTTGAATTCTCTCTCCTTGATTACTTGTTCTTTGACGTTTTCCGGACGGCGCCGTTCTTCGCTCTTGACCTCATAACGAGGAGGCCGCTCGAGCGGTTTCCATTGTCTCTCCGGCAGGGCATCGGCCATCCCGACCAGGTTCGGCTTGGCGTCATAACCAAAGACAAAACCAACCCGCTCGTCCCAGCGATCGAAGTTTCTCGTCAGCGAGAAATCCGTGTCGCCCCGAAGCCAGACCTTCGTAAACACCGACGACACCAGATCGATTGCCCGGTCCATCCACTCGGCCGCTCCGTCGGAAGAGGGACGGTTGCCCGGCCGATTCATCAGATAGAGGACCTCATTCGTATTGGCCAAGGTCACGATCAACGGTGCGTAACCCCAGATCCCGTTGTAGGCAATGTCCATTCCTTCCTTGCATTCCCCCAAGGTTCCGGCGACGGTCCCGTCCACGTCGATGATGGCCTCCTTCCGGAAGGAAGCATCCTGCAACTTCCACACCTTGGTTCGGGTTTCATTGATGGTTTCCTGAAGTCCGAAGATCCAATCCTCATCGAAACGACGGAGGAAATCTCCAGCCGTCGTGGGATCCGGAATCCTCTCGGCTCCCAGTCCGTTCATGTAGGTCTCATCCTGGCGCAACCGCTCGATATCTTCGAGACAGGTTCCACCCGACAAGACGTTGTATGCGATGTTCAGTACATGATCGGATTCCCAGTAAGGAAAGTGGTACTTGAGCAAAACGATGTTTCTGTTGATATCTTTGTCCAATCCAAGCTTACACACGAGCTTGTGAATGGCTCCGATACCACCAGATCCGATGGCGCGCGTTCTCTCGGCGATCTCGTAGTAGGTGTTGGAGTCCTTGAACATAGGATCGGACCGGTCCTCAAACTGATTTCTTTCCAACCGGCGTGTAAGATTTTGCTTGTCTCGGAGGAGGATTCTGTGGTTTCTTTTATTCACCTGGAATGTGCTCCTTTCGGGATGTCTTGTAAATATATCAAACGCATTTTATCCCGTAACGGCGCACGTTCCAGGGCTTTTCTTCCTCCTCATGCAAAAAATCACGCTGGACTAAGGGCTAGACTGCGACGACCCGTGCGAGATACCCATAGAGAAAGACGGATGGGAAGACAAGAGAGCGATATTTGCGGACCGGTACCAGTACTTTATCAATGGATGCGGTCCCTCTCCTCTAGGGCCGGCGTGGGTTATCATCAACCAATACGTGAGCCCTTAAAAGGAACGACGTTATGCCGGTGATAGTCAATCGAGAGACCGTAAATGGGACTATCTCCTGCCGGATTTCTTGATATATATAAGGAGATGACCGTGAACTTCATGGACAGCACGATGCTGCTGATCGGGGAGGAGCCCCAGTACTTCTTCGACAACATCCTGCTCGAACAGATCCAGGACGTGACCAAGACGGTGCACAGTCCGGTCAAGGAGCCAGGTCCCCTCATTCAGAAGGACCGACCCTGGGAGCATGTCCCTTACTTCACGGTCAACGGATGGACTGTGCTTCGCGATAGCGTGACCAACGAGTTCAAGTGCTGGTACGAGGACTGGGAGGTCGAGCCGCAAATCATCCACCCGGAGGCCGCAGCGCCAGGCCGGAAGCGTCCCTCCCTGGGGGTCGAGCTGACGTCCCGCCTGGCCTATGCACATTCGGAGGACGGCCTCGACTGGAGCAAGCCCGAGCTTGACTATCTGGAAGAAGGAGGTCGGAAGACAAATATCGTCCTGGGCGACGGGTCGATTCAACGCTCCGAATCCTCATCGGTCTTCGAAGACCCGCTGGAGGAGGATCCCTCGAAGCGATTCAAGACCTATTACGGCTACTACCACCCCGGAGGGCACGTGGTGTCGCTGGCTTGCTCGCCGGACGGATTGACCTGGACACAGAGCGAGGAGACGCCGACCTACGGACACCTGGGGGAGGGACTGGGTGACCTCTATGTGGTGCATGCCGATCTCGATTCCCGGATCTACCGTTGCATCTGCCGACACAAGGGGATCCTTTCCGTCTATCACGACGAGCGGCGGCCGGTAACCAACAGCGTCTTCTTCCACCCCACCTTTCCCCGCGATGCCGCCCGTTCCAACAAGCGCAGGATCTTTCAGGCCACCAGCCGGGACCTGATTCACTGGTCCACCCCGCAGTGCATCCTCACGCCGGACGAGGACATCGATAACCTGGACGAGACCTTTTACGGAATGTGCCAGATGAGGATGGGGCAGGGATACCTCGGTTTCCTCAACACCATCCGGGAGGTGCCCAATACCTTGAGCGTCCGGCTCGTTTATAGTCGTGACGGCTGGACCTGGCATCATCTGAACAAGTCCCAGGCGTGGCTGAGCACGACCCCCGGTGCCTGGGACTGCAACATGGTCAACGTCTCCAGTCCGCCCATTCCGATGGGCGATGAGCTTTACGTATTTCACGGCGGCGCCAAGAATCATCACGACTGGTGGATCAGCGGGCTCAAGGAAGGACTCGACGTCCCGGAAGCTCGCAACCTCGACGAGGTCCGCTACGGTCTCGGTCTGGCGAAGCTGCGCCGGGACGGTTTCGTGTCGATCGACGCCGGCCTCGTACGCCAGGGGGTCGTGGTGACACGTGTGCTGAGGACGGACGGCAAGAGGCTGGAGCTGAATGCCGCCTGCGGCGAGGGGGGCTACATCCGGGTGGAGGTCACGGACGGAGACGAGCGGGCGCTGCCGGGATGCGCGCTCGAGGAGTGTGATACTTTCACCGGAGACAGCACCATGACGGTCATGTCCTGGAAAGGCTCCAGCGAGATTCCGCACGATGGCAGCCTGCGGCTGCGCTTCTTCATGAAGAACGCATCCCTCTACTCGCTGAAGTTCGCTTGAGGAGAGCAAGCGTGGTGGGATTGCGCGAAGACCAGCTCGCTTTCTACCTGGATCAGGGATACCTGCTCCTCGAAAACGCCTTCGATCCTTCCCTGCTCGACCTCCTGAAACGGGAGTTCGATCAAAGGATTTGAGGTTCTCTGATCCATTGAGAACCGCTGTTCAACCAGGCAGCGTTCGAATATGCGTCTCGTTCGTTGTTTGCCACAATTTAGCCTTTTGAGAATCCCTTGAGTCACGACCAAGCGTCGCAGAACCAAACAGCCCCATCCATAGCCGCATCAACCGTCCCGCCCGCCTGGAAAGATCCGCTGATTTGGTTTGTTCTAGGAGTGATCTTCGTCTCTAGCTCGATCATGAATTACTTGCCGGTCACCTTTCCAGTCTTCAGACGCGTGTTCGGTGTAAACCTGGAGCAGATGGGCCGTATTCAAGTCTGCTACTACGGCAGCGCGGTGGTCTACACCCTAGGAGGTGGCTGGTGGGTGGGCCGCGTGGGATACGGCCGCGCGATGGCCATCGCGTTTGTGGTTATCGCTGCCTCCTTGTCCGTGATCGGCAGCGCTCCATCGTATACGGTCGTTCTCGTGGGCGCTTTTTGCTTCGGTCTCGGTGTCCTCTGTCTGGCCGTAACCACGGCGTCGATTATCGGGGAGCACTTTGGCCCCATCCGTCAGCAGCTCTTTTTTGTCCACGCAATCTCGAGTTCTCTGGGGAGCATTGCGGGTCCTGCAGCGCTCGGATGGTCCCTGGCCAATGTGGAACGATTCGGCATGAGCTGGGGAGCGGCGTACTTTGCCACGGCACTGATGGTTGGCTCCCTGTTCGTATGGCCGTCGTTGATGAGATCGAAGATCTTGTCCGTCAGGAGCAGCGACGACGTTGAGATGAAGCACCGTGCGCTTGCCGAGTTCAAGTACATTCTGAGCCAGCCGGCGATGTACATGATCATTCTCGTGACGACGCTCCACGGAATGGTCGCGGCAGGAATGCTCTCGTTCGTTGGACAGCTGTACCAGGGTAGGCTCGGGATCGATGCCGCTCGGGCCGCCTACCTACTCAGCTCTATGGCAGGCGGAGTCCTGGCCGGTCGTGCGTTGCTCAGCCTGATCACTAGACGGTGGAAGCTTCCCGAATTGATGATCCTATCGGCATGCGCCGCTGGAGCGGCACTGTTCTTCGGCGCGACCATCATCAGTCCAAGCTATCTGTGGGGCTTGGTCTTTTTCTTCGTTGCCGGTGCGTTCGTTTCTGGCAACGGCCCATCGATCAATTCTTATCTGGGGATGCGTTACCAAGCCTACGCCAAAACGTCATACACCCTCATGTCGGGAATCAGCTACATCGGGGGAGCTCTGGGCCCGTACCTGGTCGGCTATCTGGGTGCCGAGCATGGTCTGGAAAAGAGTCTGTGGATGGGTCCGCTGTTGAGTCTCTTCCTGTCATCGATGGCCCTCCTCTGGTTCTGGAGTGACAGGTCGAAGTCAAGCCCGCCAAAATAGGGGGACGTCGCGGTGCGACACCCAAGGCGATGAAAATGCTAGGTCCATACACTCAGAAGCTCTCTGCACAAAAAAAAGTCACTGTACTTCGACTTCTACGTGAACGAACACACGCATCGGATTGCCTTGCAATAGGCCTGGTGTGACGACTTGTGTGTTTGATAGCTCTGCTTCCACCTCAGGAATCACAAGAGAGCGCATTCGCTGGATGCCGACTACCTCGCCGATCTCATTGATAAACACTTGATGGTCACGACGTCGTCGCGCATGATTGGCGGTCCAAGTGTAGTTCTCCAGCAATTTCCAGCACTATACAGTATCCGTTCCGTTGGAAGAATCTCGTCAATGACCTTCTCTCGCAGCTTGTGGTAAGCATCCAAGAAGCTCGTTCCCTCAGCCATCGTCGTGTACTTGCCATTTCCGTATGAGATCCCGACGACTGCAGTCTGATTCATCAGGGTCGGCTCAAGAAACCTGGCATCCTCGAACATCTCGACCAGTTCTTTGCGGAGTCCGTGAATGGCCGAGAGCTTGGCGGCTTCTCTGTGAATGTCATCAACCACCTTCAGCCGATCGCGATCGTCCTCGATCTCGATAGCGGGTAGTGGCCCGTAGAGGTCGTGGCTTCGGATGCGGAAACGATTACCCGGAAGCTGATCGACGCCGTCCAGGACAATCACGTCCTTCAGGTCAATGGCAACCTGGACGAATTCCTTTTCGATCTTCTCGGGCGTGAGACGTTGCATCCTATTGAATGACATTCGCCATGATACAGGAGTCAGACCCTTCGGGGACGCTCGAGAGAGATGCTACTTCCAAGCAGTAATTACTAGCCGTTTTGCCGCCTGATCGTAGGGACTGCCATCAAGTCCACCGTACAGAACTATCGACGTAAAACCAGCTTGACGTAAAAGCGCAGCCAATTCTGTCCCAGAATACAACCTCAGCCGCGTGGTGAATTCCTGACGCTTTGCCCCATTGATAAAAACATATCGGTTCTCCATCGAGTCCCATCCATCGAGGATCTTTCTCTCCTCCAGTTGCAGAGTTCCGTCTAGGCGTTGCCGCCAGTCCTTTTCTTGGTAGATGCGAGCCAAAATCTCTTTGCCCATCAAGTCCATGAGCAAGGGGCCACCCGGCTTGAGCGAGGCGTACAGGTTATCGAGGACTCGATGGTCGTCGCCGGGATCCTGGAAGTAACCAAAGGAGCTGAGCATGTTGATGGCGGCATCGAAGCCTTCGCTCTGACGGAACCTTCGCATGTCTTCCTGGACAAACTCCACTGGCAACCCTGCTTTCGCGGCGTTTGCCCGAGCGCGTTCCAGATCCTTCGAGGTCCGATCGACACCGACGACCCTGAACCCGCGCCGAGCCAGCTCGAGTGTGTGTCGGCCGGGACCGCAGCCCAGGTCCAAAATGTGCGCCCCACGAGGTAACTGCAACCGTCGAATAATATGGTCCACCTGCTCAGGTGGCCTGCCGGCAACAGTTTAATCAAACAACAGGGGGAGAATTCGCTCCCAGAATTCCGAACACGGACAGAACACGGACATTTTGTTAGCAAGACGCCAAGAATGGCACTGACGTCCCAAAGAAAGGCGCCCCGAAAACAAAACCAGGGGCTCTTGCAAGCCCCTGATCTATAGCAACTTAGTTGTTCCTGGTAACGTATAAGTGCGTTGGTTGCGGGGAGGGGATTTGAACCCCCGACCTTTGGGTTATGAGCCCAACGAGCTACCAGACTGCTCCACCCCGCGATATTGAGGAAATCTTAGGAGCACTCTCGGCATTTGTCAAGCAAGACTCAACAGAATCAACGATCTACCAGAACTGGTTCGGCCATCGAATCGTCGAAGTCTCGCGTTTTCACTGCACAGAGTTGCACTCAGATCCTTGAACGTGAGTGCTTGCATCGTGAGAGACCCGAGGCACACTTGACATTCCCCCGCCGCGAACATAATAAGTCCCGCATGTTTGAGAAGAATCGTGCTCTACATTTTTTGGGGCATCTAGTCTATCTCGTCGCCTCCCTCTTGACTCTGCAGCGTGCTGGCGCCCCGTTACAGGGTCAGGAGTGGCGATCGTACGGCGGCGACAAGGGTGGAATGAAGTACTCTACTCTCGCGCAAATCCACAAGAAAAACGTTGCGCGGCTCGAGGTCGCGTGGGTACACGACACCGGCGACTTCAGTGATCGGACAGTCCATCCCGCTAGGTCCGCGTTCGAGTGCACCCCCTTGGTGGTGGATGGCGTGATGTATGTGAGCACTCCTTTCGACCGGCTGCTCGCCCTCGATCCCGACACTGGACACAAACTATGGGAATTTGATCCCGAGTTTGATTTCACCCACCGGATATACATGTACAGAAACCGGGGCGTGGCCTACTGGACCGATGGCCGACGCGGACGCATCTTCTTGGGAGACCAGAAGGGTCGCTTATTTGCCATCGACACCCGCACCGGTCAGCTCGAGGAGGACTTCGGACAGCAGGGCATGATCGACCTGAGCAAGGGCATCCTGGACGAGTTTCCCGAGTCGCTTTACGGACTGACGTCTCCCGTAGCCGTGTGCGGCAACGTGTTGGTCGTTGGGGGCTTCGTTTCCGACTTGGACCCCCAGGGGCCATCCGGGGATGTCCGCGGGTTTGACGCGCGGACGGGAAAACAGCTGTGGCGGTTTCGGACCGTCCCTCGGCCAGGGGAGCCTGGAAGTGAGACCTGGCGGGGCGACTCCTGGAAGGACCGCTCGGGCGTCAACGCCTGGTCTATTATCAGCGTCGATGAGAAGTACCACCTCGTCTTTGTTCCTCTGACGTCGCCCGGATACGACTTCTATGGCGGGGACCGCAAAGGAGCCAACCTTTTCAGCGATAGTGTCGTCGCCTTGGACTGTCAGACTGGAAAACGGAGATGGCACTTTCAGACGATTCACCATGACCTCTGGGACTGGGATCTACCCGCGCAGCCCAACCTCATTGAGGTAACGAGAAATGGCACCGCGATTGCAGCGGTCGCCCAGGTTACCAAAACGGGCTTTGTTTTTCTTTTCGAGCGTCTCACCGGAAAGCCCCTGTTCGACATCCAGGAACGACCGGTTCCCCGAAGCAAGGTCCCGGGCGAGTGGTCGGCTCCGACACAGCCTTTCCCTACGAAGCCCCCTCCGTTCGCCAGACAATCGATGACCCTCGACGACATCACCGACGTAACTCCGGAGTCTCGACAGGAGTGTCTGGAGATCATAAAGGACGCGCAACTCGACGGCCCCATGTACCGGCCGATCGGACTCGACCCGACCGTGATCTTCCCTGGAAGCAACGGCGGCGCCAACTGGGGCGGAGCGTCCTTCGATCCGCAGCATCAGGTCCTCTATGTCAACTCGATGGATAGCGGTTCGCTTTTTCGCATGGTCGAGAGACCGGCGGATGCGAGCGTGCCATTTCGCGTGCGGGGAACGAAAACGAGGGGATTCAAGGATTCCAACGGCTATCCCTGCCAGAAACCTCCGTGGGGGACCCTGACTGCCATCGATCTCAACACGGGACAGTTTCGCTGGCAGGTCACGCTGGGGGAGCGAGAGGAACTTACCAAGCGAGGAGTGCCCAAGACCGGCACTCAAAACATCGGGGGTTCGATCGTCACGGCCGGTGGGGTCGTTTTCATCGGAGCAACGAACGACCGGCGCTTCCGTGCCTTCGACAAAGATAGCGGGCGGGAGCTGTGGAGCACGCTTCTTCCTGCCAGCGGGTTTGCGACTCCGATGACCTACCGAAGTAAAAAAACCAACAAGCAGTATGTCGTCATTGCTGCCGGAGGCGGCAACGTCTACGACAAAGCCTACTCCGGCAAGCTCTTGGCGTTTGCTCTACCCTCTGATGACCGATGAATCGAATCGATTTCCCTGGCCCGGGATTCCGATCCCCCGTATCCTTAGGCCATGTACATTGCAATGAATCGATTTCGTGTTGCCATCGGCAGAGAAAAGGACTTCGAGGAGATCTGGAGCCGGAGAGATTCGTACCTCGAAGAAGTTCCTGGATTTCAGGACTTTCACCTGCTCCGAGGACCGTCAGATGACAAGGCGACGCTTTACGCCTCGCACTCTATCTGGGAGTCACATAAGGCCTTCGAAGCGTGGACGAACTCCGAGTCATTCCGAAAAGCCCATGCCAAGGGGCGGGCGCCAGAGGGAACGTACCTCGGGCCTCCTAACTTCGAGGGGTTCGAAGTTGTTCTCTGAGCGTTCTGTCCGAGGCAGAATTGGGACGTCCAACCACCGCCTCTACCGCAATACGGTCACGGAGCCAGTACGGTGACGATGGTCATGTCCAGCGTTCCGTTGGCGCTCCCTCCAGAGGGAAAGCCAACCGTGTAGGATCCGGTGATCTTGTCCGGTGACGCATTGCCTTCCATGCCGAACGTATTGATGGTCGGATCCGGCACCGAATTCGCGGAAAACGTCCAGTTCCCGTTCGTCATGATGGTCAGCGTGCAGTCCCCGAATATCGGGGAGGTCCCCGTCGCTGTGAACCCCGCGAGACTGAAAGCTCCGTAGAGCGTCGTCTGTTTTCCAGCCGCATCCGACCCGAACACGTTTCCGGTCATGGCTAGATTGATCACAGCCAGGCGGGTCGCAAGGTCGACTGATAGAGTCAGGCTGGCACCACCCTGGCTGAGAAAGGTAAGGTTGTTCCAAACTCCCGCATAGCTTTGATTGAACTCGATCAAGCTCATCTTGCGCGATGTGCCCCGAACGAGCGCCGTCGAAGCTAGAATCCCATTCCTCAGCAGTAGTGGGAAAGCACTGAAATCCCCGTCCCCGATGACCTGAATCTTTACGGAGCCGTCGGACTGATCGGTGATATTCGTAAAACCGAATTGCGTGACAAACTTCGCGATCTGCCCGCAGCTTGGCAAGGGATTCAACTCCGGTGGGTCCAGAGTCTCGAGATCGTTTCCATCCTTGTCCACGTGCGTCAGGCGGAGGTTGATCGAGCCTTCGCCCGGGTTCGCAATGGCAATTCCCGTATCGTTACCATTGCTGGTGTTGATCACTAGGCCTTAGTCCAGCGTGATTTTTTGCATGAGGAGGAAGAAAAGCCCTGGAACGTGCGCCGTTACGGGATAAAATGCGTTTGATATATTTACAAGACATCCCGAAAGGAGCACATTCCAGGTGAATAAAAGAAACCACAGAATCCTCCTCCGAGACAAGCAAAATCTTACACGCCGGTTGGAAAGAAATCAGTTTGAGGACCGGTCCGATCCTATGTTCAAGGACTCCAACACCTACTACGAGATCGCCGAGAGAACGCGCGCCATCGGATCTGGTGGTATCGGAGCCATTCACAAGCTCGTGTGTAAGCTTGGATTGGACAAAGATATCAACAGAAACATCGTTTTGCTCAAGTACCACTTTCCTTACTGGGAATCCGATCATGTACTGAACATCGCATACAACGTCTTGTCGGGTGGAACCTGTCTCGAAGATATCGAGCGGTTGCGCCAGGATGAGACCTACATGAACGGACTGGGAGCCGAGAGGATTCCGGATCCCACGACGGCTGGAGATTTCCTCCGTCGTTTCGATGAGGATTGGATCTTCGGACTTCAGGAAACCATCAATGAAACCCGAACCAAGGTGTGGAAGTTGCAGGATGCTTCCTTCCGGAAGGAGGCCATCATCGACGTGGACGGGACCGTCGCCGGAACCTTGGGGGAATGCAAGGAAGGAATGGACATTGCCTACAACGGGATCTGGGGTTACGCACCGTTGATCGTGACCTTGGCCAATACGAATGAGGTCCTCTATCTGATGAATCGGCCGGGCAACCGTCCCTCTTCCGACGGAGCGGCCGAGTGGATGGACCGGGCAATCGATCTGGTGTCGTCGGTGTTTACGAAGGTCTGGCTTCGGGGCGACACGGATTTCTCGCTGACGAGAAACTTCGATCGCTGGGACGAGCGGGTTGGTTTTGTCTTTGGTTATGACGCCAAGCCGAACCTGGTCGGGATGGCCGATGCCCTGCCGGAGAGACAATGGAAACCGCTCGAGCGGCCTCCTCGTTATGAGGTCAAGAGCGAAGAACGGCGCCGTCCGGAAAACGTCAAAGAACAAGTAATCAAGGAGAGAGAATTCAAGAACATCCGCCTGCAGAGCGAGCAGGTCGCCGAGTTTGACTATCGTCCCGGACACTGTAAGAAAACCTATCGCATGGTTGTGGTTCGGAAGAACCTCACGATCGAAAAGGGGGAGCACCGGCTGTTTGATGAGGTCCGGTACTTCTTCTACATCACCAACGATCGGGAGATGACGATGGGAGAAGTGGTCCTTTTTGCCAACGATCGCTGCAACCAGGAAAACGTCATCGGTCAGCTCAAGAGTGGAGTGAACGCCTTGAGGATGCCTTCGGACAGTCTGGTATCGAACTGGGCCTACATGGTCATCGCATCGCTGGCGTGGAATCTGAAGGCCTGGTATGGCCTGGTGACGCAGGCGCCGACAGTACGTCGTGATATCTTGAGGATGGAGTTCAAACGCTTCCTGGTGAACTTTGTGCAAATACCCTGTCAGATTGTAAGAACCGGTCGTCGCCTCGTTTACAGGATATTGGCCTATAGCAAGCATCTCGAAACCTTTTTGGCGACGTTCGACTATATCAGGCAACTCAGGTTTACTTGAAGGCGCCTCGCCGGCGGGTGAGCCCGTACCCCCGGCGGAGCAAGAGTGGCGGGCGAAAGGAAGGGCATAACAGAGACAAACAAGATCAAGTGATCCAGACAACCAATGGAAGGTTTGTCTCTTGTGTTTCTCTTTGCTTTCCCTGTTACGCACAAGGAGCTGAAATCCACGAGATATTCGGAAAAGGCAAACGATTCTCCGAGCGAGCTCATACCTCGCTTATTTTGGGACTAGGGTTGCGTTCTTCGCCAGGCGGGCGTTGAGAACACCTACCTGATTCCCCTCGAAGGTGAAGCGAAGCACGCCCCCGAGCGGGAAATCGGAAACAAGCTTGGCCATCCCAACCACAATCGTGTCACCGCCGGGCGTGGTTCGAAGCACGACCGTTCCTCCGGAAGGAACTGGGACCTCAAAGCTTGTGGCCGGGGCCCGTCCTTCGAACTCGATCGTTCGCGGAGTGCCGTCCTGGTTGAAAAATGAAATGGTCCCGGTCGCCGCTGATTTGAAATTCGCGTTCACGATTGTAATGATCGAGATGTATCCGCCACCCGTGACCACCTGCGGCAAGATGGTCAACCCATCAGCCAGGGCCCAGCGGCTCGAGAGGACCAATACGACAAGGAGCATCCAACGGACCGAACGACTCCGAAATCCATCTTTCGATCCCATGAGCATGGAAACCTCCTGCGCGGGGCGGCGATCAGCAATCAAGGAAATCACCCCATGTGATTGTTCGCGATCTGGCTGTCAAGAGCCTTGTCCAGCCCCGCAACACCGCCAGCGTTGTCAAAAGCCAAGGGGAGAAAATATGAGATGCCGCGTCCTCACTTCTTCTTCTTTTCCAAGAAGTAGAAAGCTCTCAGGTGACCTTCGTCCTCGGCAACCCAAAAATCAGTCGCGGCGTATCCCTTTTTGAAGTAATTGCGGAAAACTTGCCTCATCTTCCCCTGCCACTCCAGAGCAACGCCAAGGTTGCGGCTTCTGATGTCCGGAAGATTGTAGGGAATTTCAAACAAGAACTCCGCCGCGGTGCAATTTAGCTTGGCCGGCGACGACGTCGCCATTCCCGGCGCCACGTCTTTCAGCGTATTGATCACTGTATATTTGCGAAGTTCCTTTCGCAGGTCGTGCCGCGGTGGGCCGTCGCCGATTCTCTTCTCCACGTGCTTTGTTCCAATATCCCATCGGGCGACCAGACGATCGGTCGGAAGTCCTCCGTGTACGCTGCTGGTAGACTCCCCATAGAAGTTCTCTTCATAGTTGTTGGCCCACACGCCTAGCTTTCCCAGATTAAAGTACGCGTTCGAAGGCTGAAGCGGATCAAACGTCCAGGTGATCACCCGGATCTTGCGCTTCAATGTTTCTTTCCTCTGGGCGAGCTTCAGGCGATATCCGACGTTGAAGTTCCGATAGGCGCTCCGGACCGCCAGCATATGGGAGTGCTGCATGAGCTCGTTCTTCTTCTGCCCCAGCATGCTGTATGCAAAACCAATCATCTCACCCAGACTGTTGAAGGCACCAAAGACGATCCCACCGTATTGGTCTGTCGCCAAGAGCATCGGAATCGGTACGATGTCGACATCATCGAAACGCCAGACCTCTCGCTGGATATCGACACAGCTGGTGTAGTCGGAGAGCTTTCGAAACCGCCCAATCGTGACCTTGATTTCTTCCCGTTTTCTCCTGCGTGTCGGCGGAGTCATAGGTTTCTCCTCCCTGGGATTGTATACTCGCGATATATCAGCGCCTTCTCGCGTTTGGTTCGAAAACCATCCATTTCAAGATTCGCATTCCGAAGGACGCTTTCGGGGGACTCGCCACTCTTGAGTGCTTTCAAAGCATTGGCGTTGCCTAGGATGCGCAAGACCTTGTCGATTGCAAACTGATCGGAATACTGCCGGTACAGGACCGAGACCAGGGTAAGCCCTGTCAGCAAGGGACTAAACCGATTCCTATCGGTCAGAAGAATCGAAATCCCTCCACACTCGGCGCCCCGGTGCGTACTCGCCGTTGGAGTGTAGTTCTGCGGAACAAAACGAACCCCCGGAACCCGGGCATCATTGAGGGCAGAAGCCAAGGAAACCGGCTCGATCCAGGGGGCCCCGATGATTTCGAAAGGGCGTTCAGTGCCGCGACCGACCGAGACATTGGATGCCTCCAGCAGACAAACGCCCGGATAAAGCAGCGCCGAGAGAAGACTGCGGAGGTTGGGAGAAGGACTTATCCAACGTTGCCCTGTTTGGTCGTAGTAGAATTCCCGGCGCCACCCCTGCATCTCGATGACCCTGAGGTCCGTGCCAATCTTGTTCTCGCGATTGTAGTAGCGAGCCAACTCCCCTACCGTCATTCCATGACGTACGGGCAGGGGAATGTATCCAATGAAGGAGGTCTTGTCGGCATCCAGCATTGGACCCTCAACGATGAGACCACCCAGCGGATTGGGGCGATCCAGTATGAAAACAGGAATCCCGACCCTGGCGGCTTCCTCCATGCAATAGGCCAGTGTTGTTGGGTACGTGTAGAACCTGGCCCCCACGTCTTGGATATCATAAACCAAGACATCGAGCCGGCGTAGAATCTCGAGGCTCGGTCGTCGGTTCCCCTCATACAGGCTGTAGACGGGAATGCCGGTTTTCTTGTCGATCGTAGACCCCACAGCCCCTTCTTGGCTGCCTCGGATTCCGTGTTCGGGACTGAAAAGAGCGACCAACTGGCAGTCCCTGGCGCGGCGCAACAGCTCAATCGAGGAGGTGCCGTCCGCCGCCACTCCTGTATGATTGGTTACCAGACCCACGCGCTTTCCGGCCAAGGCGCTGAAGTGCTCCGCTCTCAAGACGTCGATCCCGTTCAGCACTCTCGGGAGAGGACTTGCAAGGGGACCACCGTAACCACTGGGCAAGACCCCGAGGATGAAATAGGCGAAGAACCAACGTACCTTGAGAGTCATTTACTTTCGTTGTACCAGGGCTTGCGACTTTGTCCGCTTTCCGCTCACCGCCATCCGCTTTCGGCGTTGGCTCTCCAAAACACTCGCACCCATCCGTCCACGGGACATCGTTTTGGGCTCCCCGAGCAGGAATTATACCTCAACAGTCAGAGGAGGAACCCATCAGTTTCCATTCCGATGCTATAATGGCATCATCGTAATGATAAAGGAGGGTTATTTGCCGGCGACCACGAATGGGAAGATCGGACTGTCCGTACTGGAGGAACTCAGGGCTCTTGTGGGGGAAGCAAACGTACTCTCGGAGCCGGAACAGACCCTGGCCTACGAATGCGATAGCTGGACTTTTCATCGTCATACGCCTGAAGTGGTGCTGCTTGTCTCCGACAGTGAGGAGATCGCCCAGGTGATCCGCGTCGCGCGGGAGAGGGGGATACCTTTCGTCCCTCGCGGTTCCGGAACCGGCTTGAGTGGAGGCGCGCTTCCCCGCTACGGAGGTTTCGTTGTATCGGTCTCAAAGATGAAGATGATCCGTGATATCGACCTGCAAAACCGTCAAGCGCTGGCCGAACCTGGTGTTATCAACGTGGAGCTCTCTCGCGCCACTTCGCCGCATGGATACTATTTTGCCCCCGATCCCTCGAGTCAAATGGTAAGCAGCGTAGGAGGAAACTTGGCCGAGAACGCAGGCGGCCCCCATTGCCTGAAGTATGGGATGACGACCAACCACGTTGTTGGATTGGAGGTCGTGCTTCCCTCCAGTGAGATCGTTCGGTTCGGAAGCCGCAGCTCTGATTGTCCCGGGTATGATCTGGTCGGGGTATTTGTCGGTTCGGAGGGAACGCTCGGTATCGCCACAGAGGCAGTCTTGAAGCTGACTCACCTGCCACAGGCGGTCAAAACCATGCTGGCCGCATTCCCGACCATAAAGGATGCTTGCGACGCCGTTTCGTCCATCATTGCCGGTGGGATCATTCCCGCTGCGCTGGAGATGATAGATCAGCGAAGCATACAGATGGTGGAGGCTTCACCGAACCGGGTCGGACTGCCCGTGGATGCCGGGGCCATCCTGATCATCGAGCTCGACGGACTATCGGCCGCATTGGACCCTCAATCGGAGCAAATTCGGCGGATCTGCGGGGAGCACAGCTGCGGCGAACTCCGAGTCGCGAAGAATGACGAGGAACGAGAGAAGATCTGGAAGTGCCGAAAGCAGGCCTTCGGTGCCGCGGGTCGAATCACCCGCGATCTGTATCTTCAAGATGTGGTGGTGCCTCGAAACCGTCTCAGCGATGTTGTCGTGCAGCTCTACGACATTGCCGACCGCCACAGCATCCGGCTGATGTGCATCTCTCACGCGGGAGATGGCAACCTTCACCCCGTCATGCTCTTTGATCGGAGCCAATCGGGAGAAGAAGAGAAGATTCTGGAGGCGGCAGAGGAAATGCTCCAGGTTTGTCTCAATGTCGGGGGCACCCTCACCGGGGAACACGGCATCGGGAGCGAAAAGAACGAGCAAATGGACTTGCTGTTCTCCGAGACGGACCTGCAGACCATGAAGAAGTTGCGAACGGTATTCAATCCGGAAGATCTTTGCAATCCGGGGAAGATTCTTCCATTGAGACACTGCCTGTTTTTTTGAGGTCCACATTGCAGACGCTCAGCATTGATGGAGTTGAAGTAAAAAGACAAGGGGCGCCCGGCTCCGCGGCGGAGCTGGCCGAGCTCTTGAAGGAAGCAAACGCGTCCAACTCGTCGGTAATCCCTGTTGGAGGACAAACCCAACTGCACCTCGGAAACACTCCCCGCTCGGCAGACATGGCGGTTTTGACCCATCGGCTGAGTGGAATCCTGGAGTATGAGCCGGACAACATGACCGTGTCGGTGGCGGCCGGCACGCGGCTGGCCGAGTTGCAGGAGACACTGCGGGAGTCCAATCAGTTCCTCCCGCTGGACGCTCCCCTTCCGAATCGCGCCACCCTGGGCGGAATCATCGCGTGTAATTGCAGCGGCCCGTTGCGGTTTCGATATGGAACTGCCCGCGACATGCTGATCGGGGTCCAGATGGCGCATGCCGACGGGGTACTGAGCAAGGCGGGGGGGAAGTTGGTCAAAAACGTCACCGGTTACGATATGTGTAAACTGTACACAGGCTCTCTCGGTACGCTCGGAGTGTTGACGGTATTGACCTTCAAGGTGCAGCCGCGCTCTGAAAGCCTGGCGACCGTACTGATCCCTTACGATTCGATCGCAGGCTTGATGGAGGATACGCAACTTTTTCTCCGGTCGGACTTGCTTCCGGATGCCATCGAGGCGTGGAACACCAACGCATACAACTCGAGCCCACCCGACGGGGGGCGAATCGATTCTCCTTGGCTCATGATGATTCGCTTCGGAGAAGTGGACGCCGCCGTTCAGTGGCAAGTAGAACAATTACGCAAGGTGTCGGCCGGCAACCGGCGTGAGTTTCTTCGCGTACTGGACACAGGGAAATCGGAAGACTTTTGGGATCACGTCGCATCGGCGCGGGAGACCAGCGCCGCACATGGGGTCGGGGTCAAGTGCTCGGTTCTCTATCAATCCGTCGCCCAAACGGCGCAGCTGATCGAGCAGGCAGGTAAAGCACTCGATGCGGAGACCTCGATTTTTTGCCATGCGGGCACGAACGTTCTTTACGGTCGCTATCATTGGTCCGGGGAATCAGGCGAACCCGGATCACCGTCGTCCGAGGCCGTGCAGGAGGCGTTGCTGAAGATCCGGAACCACTGCTCCTCCACAGGCGGGCATGCAGTAGTTGAAAAAGTCCCTCCGGCAGTAAAGAATGGCATGGATGTCTGGGGATACGACGCACCGGCGTTGGACATCATGCGCAGAATCAAGCAGGAATTCGATCCCAAAGCCATACTGAACCCTGGCCGTTTCGTTGGAGGAATCTAGTCTTGAGCTCTGCCGTCGTCCCGGAAACCACACATGAAGGGGATAAACTCGATTGCATTCACTGCGGCATTTGCCTTTCGGTTTGCCCCACGTACCTGCAGCTCGGAAGTGAGGTAGATTCTCCGCGCGGGCGCATTTACATGATCAACGCCGTCGAGGAGGGTCGGATCGCCCCCGACAGCCCTACTTTCGAGAAACACATGTCTCTGTGCCTCGAGTGTCGAGCGTGCGAGACCGCATGTCCCTCCGGGGTCCAGTTCTCCATAATGATGAACGATGCGCGAGCGATGATCCGAGACGGCAAGAAACACGGCGCGCTGGAGCGCTTCTTCCGCAACTTGGTCTTTCGGTGGGTCCTACCGGGTCGCGTGGCACTTCACGTAAGCTTTCGTCTACTTCGTTTTTATCAACGAAGCGGCATTCAGTCCCTGATCCGAGGTCTTCGGATCCTCAAGCTCTTTCCTAGACGGGTAGCGGAAATGGAGTCGTTGCTCCCGTCCGTCCCTCCGTCCCCTCGATACTCGGACATGGCAGACACAGCATCAGGCGAACACACGGTTTCACTCTTCGACGGATGTATCATGCCCGAGCTGTTCGGGCCCGTTCACGAAGCGACCGTTCGAGTTCTCCAGCGCAACGACATCGCCGTTTCAAAGCCGCGAGCGCAGACCTGCTGTGGAGCTCTCCATCTTCACGACGGAGAAAGGGAGCTTGCCAAGGAACTGGCCCGTCGAAACATCGACGCCTTCGAAAAATGCGGCTCGGAATCCGTGATCGTCAATGCGGCGGGTTGCGGGGCTATGCTGAAGGAGTATGGGCACTTGTTGAAGGATGATCCCGAGTTCGCAGATCGTGCCGTTCGTTTTAGCCGCAGCGTCAGAGATGTCTCGGAGTTCTTGAGTACGGTCGAGCTCAAAGGCCAGATGGGCTCAATCGACAAAACTGTCGCATACGACGATCCTTGCCACCTATTGCATGGTCAGGGAATCAAGGCCGCACCACGGGACCTGCTTGGGCGCATTCCGGGGCTGCGTCTCGTTGTGCTCGCCAACGCCGATCGGTGCTGCGGAAGCGCGGGAATCTACAATATCACGCACCCGGAAATGTCGGCCAGCATTCTCGAGGAGAAGCTCCGCGACATCGTGCAAGCGGACGCTGAGTTGGTTGCAAGTGGAAATCCCGGTTGCCTGCTACAAATCAATATGGGGCTTCGTTCGAAGAAATCGCGCATACGGGCTGTTCACCCCGTGGAGCTGCTGGATCAAGCTTATCAGGCCGGTAGGGCGAGTCAGTCATCGAAGTGAGCGACGCTACGCTTTAGCTGCCTGCCAACCGTGATCCCGCACTCACCCGCCACATCACCCGGGACGAAGAAGCGATGGAGTCGATAACGGAGGGTCTGAATCCGGCATCCAAGGATTTGGACCTACGAACGACTGCCGAGATACTCACGATCATCAATCTTGAAGACGAAACGGTCCCCCGGGCGGTGAGCTCCCAGATTCCACAGCTCGCGAGGGCGGTGGACGCGGCCACAGCTCGAATCAGAGTCGGCGGACGTGTCTTTTACGTTGGAACGGGAACGAGTGGTCGGCTAGGAGTCCTGGACGCCGCCGAGCTGCCGCCGACTTTCAGCGTAGGCCAGGATCTGTTCCAGGGCATCATTGCCGGTGGCTACGGTGCCCTGCACGCGGCCAGCGAAGCAACCGAGGATGACCCTTCCGGTGGCAGCCGCGACATTCTGTCACGAAAGGTAGGGCCTCGAGATGTCGTCGTGGGCCTGGCGGCGAGCGGCGATACCCCCTACACGCGCGGTGCTCTGGAAGAAGCCCAGCGAGCGGGAAGCTTGACGGTCGCGATCTGCTGCAATCCGAACTCCGCGCTGGCTACGACCGCCGACCACAGCGTGGTAGTTGTGGTTGGGCCTGAAGTTGTCTCAGGCTCGACGAGAATGAAGGCAGGGACGGCTCAGAAGCTGATCGTGAACATGTTCAGCACCACTATCATGGTGAAACTGGGTTACGTCTACAGTCACTGGATGACCAACCTGCAGATGACCAACCGGAAGCTGAGAGCGCGAGGTCTCCGCATACTGACCGAGATCAGCGGCATGGATGAAGCCGAGTGCCAGGCGGCTCTGACTGTTGCGAATCTCGACTTGACCGTTGCTCTCGTCATGCTCCTTTCCGGCTCCTCCGCCGAGCAGGCCCGGGAATCCTTGGCCCGGAATCATGGGAATCTTCGGAAGGCGCTCGCCGACCCCAGTTCGAAGGAATCGTGACGTGATGCAACCCAGGAATGACCAGGAGATGTGGATTCGGTGCGCGACACTCTATACGCCCTTTGAGCTTCGTCGCGACTGGTGCCTGCAACTTGTCTCGGGGAAGATACGGCAAATGGTCCCAGCGTCGGAGATGCCCTCTGTAGCTGCGGATCGGCTCCTATACGATCCGGAGGCGATCGTCGTTCCCGGATTCATTGACTTGCACGTGCACGGGGCCAGAGGGTCGGACGTGATGGAAGGGACGGCTGAATCACTGGAGACAATTTCGGAAGCCCTGGCTGCCCACGGCACGACCTCCTTTCTTCCCACAACGATCAGCGCTCCTGACAGCGACACGGAGCATGCGCTGCGCGGTTTCTCCGCCCACTCGAACGAGATCGGTGACGGAGCACAGCCTCTCGGCATCCATATGGAAGGGCCGTACCTCAACCCGGTGCGCCGAGGGGCACACTCCTCCAAACATCTCCGCGTCCCCGACCTGACGACGTTTCGCAGGTTCGTGGACATATCAGGCAATTGCGTGGCTAAGATTACGGTGGCCCCGGAAATCGATGACGGGTTTGCACTGATCAATGAGGCCATAAAAAGGGGCATCTACGTTTCCATTGGTCACTCTGATGCTACGTTTGAGCAGGCCCTTGCCGCCGTCGAAGCCGGTGCGCGCCACGCAACACATTGCTTCAACGCCATGCGCCCTTTCCATCAGAGGGAACCGGGAATCCTCGGCGCGGTTCTGACCGACGATCGCGTGTACGCGGAGTTGATCGCTGATGGCGTCCACGTTCACTGGAACGCGGTTTCTCTGCTGCTGCGAGTCAAGGGAGTCGATCGCACAATTTTGATCACCGACGGCGTCAGCGCCGTGGACCGGGAGGACGGTTTCTATCAACTCGGAAACATCAACATCGAGGTTCGACAAGGAGAATGCCGTAACGAGGAAGGCCATCTCGCAGGCAGCATCCTGACTCTGGATCGCGCCGTCCGCAACCTCGTGCAGGAGGCAGACCTGCCGCTTTACGAAGCAGTAACAGCCGCAACAGTGACCCCTGCGCGCAGCATCGGGATGGGGCACCGCAAGGGTATCGTCGCTCCGGGTTACGATGCGGACTTGGCCCTTCTCGACAAGAGTCTCGCGGTTGTCAAGACAATCGTCGGCGGAAGGGTCGTGTACTCGAAGGCTTGATTCGAATTGGCACAGTGATGAAAAACTCTACCGGTCTCCGGAAGATAGACTTCTCGGATCTCACGTCCGCGCAAATCAAGCGCGTCGCCGAAAAGGTGGGCACCCCACTTTATCTGTACAGCCAGTCGATGCTCGAGACCAACTACCGGAAGTTTGACTCTGCCTTCAATGAAGTCCCGCATCTGACTTGCTATGCAGTGAAGGCAAATTCCAATCTGGCCGTTCTCAGTCTCTTTCGGCGGCTCGGCTCTGGTTTTGACATCGTCTCAGGAGGTGAGTTACGACGCGCCTTGAAGGCGGGCGCGGACCCGGGCAAAATCGTCTTCTCCGGCGTGGGCAAGGCATCGAGTGAAGTCGACCTGGCACTCTCCCAGGATATCTTTCAGTTCAACGTCGAGTCCGCAGCCGAGCTCGAGATTCTGGAGTCTCGGGCGCGAGCCACCGGGCGAACCGCCCGTCTGTCTTTCAGGGTCAATCCAGATGTCGACCCCCAAACGCACCCTTACATCGCGACCGGTTTGAGCGAACACAAGTTCGGGATCTCGATCGGTCAGGTGGGAAGCCTGTTCGAACGGACCCGTGCCTCGAAGCATTTGAAAGCTATCGGCATCGCCGCTCACATCGGCTCTCAGATCACGCGGGTGCGTCCGTTTGTCGATTCAATCAGGAAACTCAAGTCCCTCGTTTCTTCACTTCGAAGCGCGGGGTTCGAGATCGAAAGCCTGAATCTGGGAGGGGGATTGGGAATTACCTATCGGGACGAGGTTCCACCCGATCCCGTGGAGTATGCAAGAGCTCTGGTTCGCCGGATTCGAGGTTTTCGGTGCCGCTTGATCCTGGAACCGGGAAGGGTTGTGGTTGGGAACGCAGGAATCCTCGTGACGAGGGTTCTGCTAATCAAGAAGAACGGAACTAAGAATTTCGTGGTGGTCGATGCAGCCATGAACGATCTCATCCGTCCAACCCTCTACGGTTCCTATCATCGGATTCTGCCCGTCGGACGGCCCCGGCGCGGTTACAGGAAGGTTGACGTGGTCGGGCCGGTTTGCGAATCGGGAGACTTTTTGGCAAGGGATCGTCGGATGCCCGTGGTCCAGCGTGGGGACCTGCTGGCCATTCTCTGCGCGGGTGCCTACGGTTTCGTATTCTCCTCCAATTACAACGCCCGCCCTCGAGCGCCGGAGGTCCTTGCGCGCAATGGACGCTTCAAGGTTGTGCGGAAGAGAGAGACCTTCGACGAAATGATCCAGGGAGAATCCACTAATCCGCTTTGACCCTGCCTAGCGCGAGATAAAGGGCTCCAATTTCCGGAGGCGAGGTCGGCTCAATGGAATTGGAGCGGGGGAGAAGCTTTCGGATAAACTTCAGTAGCGTCGCCCGATACAGATTGTCTCCGGAAACAATCCCGCCGACGAGCGCCAGCGGCATCGCGACTCGCTCCAATCGAAGCCGCCTGGCGACAGCAAGGGCAATCTTCGCCAGGTCTTCCGCTCCCTCCAGGACGACCGCGCGCGCCAACAGATCCCCCTCCTCCGCCAGCTCAAGCAACTTGGGGAAAAGCTCCGCATATTGAGCTGTCGTGGGAGGCCTTCGATAGATCCGAACGACCAACTCGCCAGGCAACTCTGCTTGAAAATGCTCCAGAACGAACGAACGAAGACGGGTCGGCGCCTCACGTCCATCTTCCGCCCGAAGCATCGCCTGGATCGCCTGCCTACCCATGGTGGCCGCGCTACCTTCGTCCCCTAGCAGAATTCCCCAACCCCCGCCACGAACCACAGTTCCCTCGGCATCCATCCCTACGACCAAAGATCCAGTCCCTGCGATGACGGTAATCCCCGCCTTTCCTCGCATGGCACCCAAGAGCGCAATCAGCCCGTCGGTCCCGACGGAGATGGTAGCGCGCGGCAGTAGGGGTTGGATCTGGCTGATCACCTGAATCCGCTCGGATTTCTGGCCCGCACCCGCTACACCGGCCCCCAGACCTCGGACCTCATCGGACTTCAATCCGGCTTTGGACAAGAGTTGACCTATGACCGCTTGATAGGACCGCGCGGCAACCCCAATCCCAGCCGACAAAGGGTTGCCGGGTCCGGAAATGGCGCGTTCGAGGACGTTGAGGTCCTTGTCGGCCAGGACTCCGGCGGTCTTGGTTCCCCCACAATCCATCCCTATGAAGTATCGAGCCATAACTAGAATCCCTCGAAACCGTACTCAACCATACGAGCACCAATTCGTCCACCGATTTGCCAGCTTTAGGGAAGAGAATCTGGCGGGGTCAATACTGAATCATGTATTATAAGACAAGTAGGACCTTGCTAGTTCGCCGAGGATCGGTAGGATCGAATGCAGCGAGGTTCGGGTAACTTGACTCGAGGGCCAGGTCATAAATGAAGAACGATCTCCGGGAGCAGGCGTCACAGCTGTACAAGTCCAAGCGAGAGGCGCTTCCCACATCCGACAGCCTTTCGATCAAAAAGCTCGTTTACATTGCCCTGGGACTTCTCGTCGTGGTCCTTGCGCTGATTCAGGCACTGGGCGGCTTCCAGTCCCGGACCAATCCAATCCTCGCAGCCAGTACCCCACCGGCCATCGTCATGGAGGACTTGCCCGAGGAGGATGTGGGTGCGCCGGGTGCAGCGAAGGTATCTGAGTCCGTGCCCAGCCAAACCGGCCCGTCCTGGGAATCCAGGACTGAAACCTTGCCTCCAATCGCTCCGAAAACCAAGTCAATCGAGCCACCACCGCCACCCAGGCGGAAACAAGCCTCGACGGCAAAAAAAACCACCCAGCTGGGCGCTGCGCAGAGACCGACTCTGACGAGACAGAAACGGCCGAGGTCCAACCGACCCGAGGTCACGGTCTCGGAACCGGAGCCGGACGTATCGGAGCCCGCTCCGCCTGAAGAACCGGAAATCACCGCCATCGAGCAAGCGCAGAGAGAGCAGGCACGCGAAGTCGTGGTCCAACAGGTCCCTAGTCTGGCTTCCCTGTTGACCGAGTCTGCGTCAGATTACAAGGGATGGAACGCTGAACCGATGGGACCGGAAGATTACCAAGTGACCTTTAGTTTTTCGGAAGCGGGATCGGATTCCACTATAAAGTACACTTGGAAGGTCAACCTGCCAAAACGAACCATTACACCACTGAGTTACTACGCTCGAAAACTGCGTTAGCCCCCCCCCACCGATGTTATGGTCCATCGAGACCATGCGTTTTGCTCCAGAAGCTGCGGTTCCCCATTTTTCGACTCTCGGAGTCGACCGGACGGCCACCTACATTTTCACAACTTTTGTGGAAAACCATGTGAAAATCTCGTCCTGAACAAACCCAAGCATTTGAATCTGGAGAACTTCTACCCCTTTGCTTAAAGGCTGTGCAACCCGAGCGACCAATGAAATGGATCGTCGGCACCGGGAGCTAGCTAAATAGCACCGAGGGGTCCGAGCTTTTTTCCCAGTGATCGATCCCGTGAATCGACACGATCTTCGTGCGGGACAGAAGCCAGGCTCGAGTCCTTTGCGTCAGCTGGGAAAGCAACAACAAGGTCGGCGGGGCCGCTGGATTCTCAGCTCCGCCAAAAACCTCGTCGGATTTGACTCGGTCTCCGGTGAAAACCATCGGCCGACCCAAACGCCAGCGCAGGTGCAGAAGTTGCTCCATGGAGCGGACAGCATGTTGCTGTATCTCGCCGCTACTACCGAAGTTGTCCAAAACGAGTAAATCCGCCGTGCGCAACGGATCCCACACATCCACCGTCGGCCGGGCAAATCGCAGTTCCTCAAGAAAGCTCGCGAGCTCTACGAAGCAGATGTTCTCCTGAAATCGATGTATGAGCTGGTGAACGATGCCGACTGCAAGGTGCGTCTTGCCCACCCCAGGTCCACCGGAGAAAAAAAGGTCCCGGGTTTGACCGGGAAACTGGGCTGTGAAGCGACGGGCCGCCCGCAACGCCTGAACCTGTGAGTACTGAACAGGCTCGAAGTTGTCGATTCTACAGTGCTCGTATCGCTTGGGAATCCGGACCTGATCGCGGATCAGATGCAACCGTTGCAGATCGCTACAACTACAGCGTTGTGCTCGCGATCCCCCGACGGTAGCGACGAGACGCCAGCCTGTTCCGCGGCATATTGTGCAGTCGGCACTTGCCAGCAGCGGGGGTTCGCGCCGCCATGTTGGCCTTGCTGGCTCAGGCGCTGGCTTCTCGTCTATTGCGGTCGTCATTGGAAATCCTAGAAAGTCGTGGGGAATCCTGCGGGAAAATCGTTGGGGTCCTCGAGAAAAACTCGGCAGAATCTCGGGGGACCCTTGGAGCTTCGCACGGCGTCCCATACGGGTTGGCTGAAACACCTGGAACGCGGGTTGGCTGAAACACCTGGAACGAACGTGCCCTACGGGGACATCCCAGCTGCTAGCGGCCGCAGGCCCCCGTTCATCACATTAGTCGGTCCGGCCCTTCTTCAAAACGGAAGTTCTGGGGCATCAAATCTTGGGTATGATGGCCGTTCGGGTTCTGCGCCAGCAGATCGGGGACCGGCTCCGTAAAGGCCCGGAACCTACGATCCAGGTTGCGTTTCTCACGAACAGCGCGGGATAATAATCTCTTGAGATTCTTGCTCTCGAGCAAACGACCGCTGATCTGAACTCTATATATTGCCGTCATTTCGTTCCTCTTCCTTCCTTTTTCAGCTTCCATCAGCCCCTCTCCTTTTTTCCCTCTTCCCTCTTGTTTGGCTCTCCTTGTCGCTTGCTTCCAACTTGGCTAATACCTTCGAATCACTCCGACGACAACCCCTTGAACTCGAACCCGGCCGCCGTCGAGTTGCAAAGGAGCCAACCGAGTGTTTGCCGGCTGGAGCGTAATCTTCTTCCCTTTTCGATAGAACTTCTTCAACGTAACGTCTTCCCCGTCAATGAGGGCCACCACCTTCTCTCCGTTGACAGCGTCTTCCCGGGACTCCACGATCACATAATCTCCGTCTTCGATATGCTCGTCGACCATGGAGTCACCCTGGACCTTCAACACGTAAAACGGACCGGCGGAGCTGAAAAAATCCTCTGGGATGCGCACGCTTTCCGCATTTGCGATCGCCTCGATCGGCCTGCCCGCAGCCACATTCCCTAGCAAAGGGACGGAGCGTACGCCCGAGCTTGGAATGTTGGACAGCTCAATAGACCGGGCCCGATTGGCATCCCGAGTCAAATAGCCTCGTATCTTCAAGGCTTCGAGATGTTTATAGACCGCGTTGACGGACGAGATCCGGAAGTGTGCCGCGATCTCCTCCATGCTCGGGGAATATCCTTCGTTCTGGATAAAACCGGCGATGAAGTCCAGGATTTCCTTTTGCCGCTTGGTCAATCGCATCGTTGTCGCAGTCCTGACTTATGTCCTTCACTGGCAAGGTTTATCGTGAGATTGCTGCCCGCACCCGACTCTCGTGCCTGATTGGCGTTTCGCGCAGAGAGCAGCCCACTGCAACAAATGTAGGTGATAAAATGGTGAAAGTCAAGGCCAAACAATTGTCCAGCCCGAGCGGCGGGCTGGACAATTGAACGGAGACCGAACGAAGCACCTACAGGCGGTAGCCCGGCGACTGGCGCGGATTGCCGATCTGGACCGTAACCGACATCTCAAGCTTGTTTCGAACGAGCTTCAACGAAAGGCTCGATCCCGGCTTTGCGTCCGATACCTCGGCAACGAGGTCGTCCGGATTCCTGACTGCACGTTCGCCCGCCTGGATTACAACGTCCCCGGCGCGCAGTCCTGCCTCATGGGCTGCGGAATCTTCCAGGACCGAGGAGACCAGAGCGCCAGCCTTTCCAGGAACACCCAAAAACTCCGCCATCTGGTCGCTCAGCGGCTGCAACGTCACGCCCAGACGCGGACGTGAATCTCGATCCAGCCCGAAGCCACGGCCCCGACCCTCCGGCATGTCGAAACGAAAACTCCGAGGGCCCTCAAATCGGAAGTTCCGTTCGAACCCCGGTGGCAGGACATCCCCGCGAGACTGCTGTCGACGCTGGCTCTCGCCGAGCTTTGCCTTGAGGTTCATACGAGCACCGTTGCGACTCAAACCCAGCTCCACTTCCCGGCCAACCGGCGTCTCCCTTATCAGCCGCGCGAATTGCTGGGTGGACAAGACGGGCAGTCCCATGAACTCCAAAATGACGTCGCCCTTCAAAATTCCACCTGCCTCTGCTGGACTGCCAGGCACCACCCGGTGAACGATCACCCCTCGTTCCGAATCTAGCTGGTAGTCGGACATGTTGGCGGAAGTCACATCTGCCATCTCGATGCCGAGATAGGCACCACTCACCGGTTGGGCCCAGGCACGAACAGACTGCGGCGGTTCCGAAAACGCCGAGGTCACCAACCCAGCAAGAACGGCGAACGCGAGGGCCCCTATCGACCTCCAGCGGCTTGTCGGATTCTTGAACATCGTCTCCTCCCTATCCAAAGCGATTCATGATCCATCTGACTCATGCATTTACACGAACCCGGTCCATTCTTGTTCCATATTTTGCGGGTCGTGCCAGCAAAACGCCCATTCTGCTAGACTTGGGAAAAAGCGAATAAGTGATCCCGGGCAGGGGTATAAGTCTAGCCTAATATGACCGAAAACACAGATCTTCACGCGATCGAACGGTGCCGGCAGGGAGACCGGAACGCGTTTGAGCAGATCGTGAAGAGATACAGCAAGCCCGCCTACTACCTTGCCCTCAGTTACGTCGGGCGACCGGACGACGCCTTGGATTTGTCCCAGGACGCTTTTGTCAATGCGTACAGGCACTTGAAGCGTTTCGATTCCTCTAAGAGGTTCTTTCCCTGGTTCTACAGCATTCTCAGGAATCTTTGTTTGAATCACCTCAATCGCTCACGCAGGCGCAAGGAGGATTCCATCGAAGGACTCGAGGAACAAAAGGGCCCCGTCGCGATTTCGATCAAAGGCAAAAATCCGGAACAGCTACTCATCGAAAAAGATTTGGCGGCCAAGATCGGCCGGGCCTTGCGCCGCCTCCGGGTGCACGAACGCGAGATCATAATCCTTCAACACTTTCAAGATTACTCATATCAGGAAATCGCGGACTTGCTGGAGATTCCAATCGGGACCGTCATATCGCGGCTGTACAGCGCGCGTCGATCCCTAGGCAACGAACTGCGACGAATGGGAGTGCGTTATTAGAACCTTGCTGTCCGCTCTTTCCGATTGCGGACAGCGGAAAGCGCAGCGGGATTCAGACCCGTTGCCACGAGGTAGAGATGTCTTGTGAGATCTTCAAGCCATTGTTGATGGGATACCTTGATCAAGAATTGACCGAACTGGAGTCTCATCGGGTGCAACAACACCTCGAGGGTTGTGCGGACTGCGCCAACGAGCTCGGGGAGTTCGGGAAACTAAAGGAGGTCACGAATCAAATGAGCGTCGTCATGCCGGAAGACCGATACTGGGATACGTATTGGTCGAATATCTACAATCGTCTGGAACGCCGACTGGGCTGGGTTCTTTTGTCCCTGGGTTCGATTCTCCTCGCATCCTACGGTCTGTATCGGTTACTCGAGCGATTGTTCTTCCACCCCGATCTGGCACTCGTGGTCCGGGCTGGAATCGCAACGCTGGTGGTTGGCCTCTGCACACTGGCGGTCTCGGTGGTTCGAGAACGATTGTTCGCCTCGAAACAAGACAAATACAAAAGGATCAAGCGATGATAATTGTCAGCACTGATCAGGTGGCAGGCAGGAAAACCATCAAATCTCTGGGAATCGTCAAGGGAAACACGGTCCGCGCCATGCATCTCGGAAAGGACCTGGTTGCGTTCTTCAAGAATCTGGTCGGCGGAGAGGTGGGCGAATACACCCAGGTCATTGCTCAATCCAGAGACCAAGCCCTGGACCGACTTGTCGATGACGCCCGCTCGCTGGGCGCCAATGCTGTCGTGGGCATTCGTTTCTCCACCAGTTACGTATCTCAAGGTACTGCAGAAATCTTGGCATACGGGACGGCAGTGCTATTAGAATAGCACTAGCTGATCCCGCAATGGTCGTGTCGTCGCAAAAAGTGCAAAGAGCATCTTTTGGCGGGAAGAAAGAAGAAGTTTTTTTGAACTACGCGAAACTTCTGAGATTGTCCGGGATCCCATACTGAGAGTTGATAGATTGGCAAGACAAGGCCCCGTTGTGGGAAGTGCCGGTGTCGATCCTTTACGCCTCGTGCACTGGATCCAAAAGGCCAAGAAGGGCGACATCGGCTCCTATCAGAAGATCTACAACCTGTTTTCTCGGAGGGTTCTGAACTTCGTTCATCGAATGGTCAATTCAGTAGAGGAAGCGGAGGACCTAACTCAAGAGACCTTTGTTTCGGTATACCGAAAGCTGGGCTCCTTGAAGGATGATTCCAAGTTTGAGCCTTGGTTGTTCCGTATCGCGCGCAACTACGTGTATCAGAGGTATCGAAGCCGACCGCCGGCATCCGTGTCCATCGATGCAGTAAACGAGGATGGTCAGCCCCTGACGGAGCTGATCGATACGGGAAAGAACCCCGACGAAGCGTTCAACGCGGGGGAGTTGGAGCAGGTTGTCCAGAGGGTCATCGCGGACCTTCCCGAGAAGTACCGGGAAGTGTTCGTCCTGTCGGTGGTCGAACATCTGAGCTATCTCGAGATATCAGACGTCGTCGGTCGGAGCCTGCCCAGTGTCAAGACGGATATTCATCGAGCTCGACTTGCAGTAAGAAAAAAGGTCAAAGACTACCTAGGGGCTACAAACGATGGACTGCAATGAGTGCACCGAGAATCTGACCGCATATCTTGACGGAGAGACTCCGGAGCCGGAGACTCTGGCCATCCGTTCCCATCTACAAAACTGTGCGGAGTGTTCGACGGACGTGGAAAGCTTGAGCCGCGTCGTTTCGTTTGTAACATACAATCAGAAGATACTGGAGCCTACCCCGGCACTCTGGCACAATATCGAAACGCGGTTGGGAATCCAGCAGTCAGCCGAGAGATTCCGAACCGGAAAAGTCGCGAACTGGTTTTGGCCCTATCGCTGGGCAACCGCTGCCGGGCTGGTGCTCTTCATGGGGATCTGGGGCTACGTGGACTATCGGGGTTCCGAAGAAGCGCTGGTCCGATATATGAATCAATATGTTTCCGACCGAGAACGGCAGGAAGTGGGACATACGCGTGAGACTGCCGGTCCTTTAGAAAAATCGAACAATCCCTTCATGGTCGTATCCCATGCCCCCGCGTTCGGGAATCGCTACGATGGCGAAGACTAAAAATCCCAGAGCACGGCAAAGACTGCTTTGCGCCGTCTGTTTGAGCTTTCTCGGGAGTGTCGTCCCTCCCGTCGGGGCCCAGTCAGAAGACGAGTCCCTGGCAAAAATTCGCAGTATGGCAGAGTCCCAGCACGAGATCGTGATGCTGTTGCTCAAAAAGAAAGAGTACAACAGGGTCGTACCGGAAGCCTGCAAGATTTTTGAGATGCAATGGCCCCCGCAACAGGAGCCGCTTCTGCTGAAGGAACTCCTCTATTTTACCGATCAGTTTCTACATGAGGGAAAGGCTGACTTGGGATTGAAGCTACTGGAGCTCAATCTTGGGGCCTTCAAGACACGGGCAAGCCTAGTCGCCATCTGGAAGGAAAAGGGCTATCTGTACAAGAAGATGGACCAGTTGGACAAGGCCCTCGAAGCGTTTCGTGAAGCGCAGCGAGTCGAGCAAGAATCGCCTTGATTTGCCAGCTCTGGTTTCGCCGCTGCAGCGGTAAATCCTGCGGATACTGACACTTGCTTCCAAAACCCCTCTGGTTCAGGTATAGTGGCGGTGGGGAACATGAAAGTTCTAGACAAGAACAAGCGGCGCGAATCCGGGGCGAAAAGTTTCACGACTATCTCTGGACGGCCCATCAAGGAGTTGTACACGGCCGCCGATCTCTCAGGATTCGACCCCCCACGGGACCTCGGAGAACCGGGAGAATTCCCGTATACGCGCGGCGTGCATCGGAACATGTACCGGGGTCGTCTTTGGACGATGCGCCAGTTTGCCGGTTTCGGTACCGCTGAGGATACGAATCTCCGCTTCAAGTATTTGCTGAGTCAAGGGCAAACCGGTCTGTCGGTCGCCTTCGATTACCCCACGTTATTTGGATACGATTCGGATAATCCGCTTTCCTATGGAGAAGTCGGCCGCTGCGGCGTGGCGATCGACTCCCTCGCCGACATGGAAACGCTTTTCAGTGGGATCCCGCTCAGCCAAGTGACGACGTCGATGACGACGAATGCCCCGGCCGCCATGATATGGGGCATGTATCTGGTGACCGCCGAAAAACAGGGCGCGCAATGGAAAGACTTGGCCGGCACGATCCAGAACGACATCTTGAAGGAGTATATCGCCCAGAAGACATACATTTACCCCCCGCGCCCCTCCATGAGGCTGATCACCGACATCTTGAAGTTCGCCTCTCGTGAGGTCCCCCGCTGGAACACCATCTCGATCAGCGGCTACCATATTCGCGAGGCGGGATCCACAGCCGACCAGGAATTGGCCTTCACGTTACGTGACGGTGTGGAGTACGTGGAGTACGGAATTCGTGCGGGTTTGGATGTTGATGCCTTCGCTCCCCGGCTGAGCTTCTTCTTCGATGTCCACAACGATTTCTTCGAGGAAATCGCCAAGTTCCGTGCCGCCCGCCGTATTTGGGCTCGCGTGATGCAAGAGCGATTCGAGCCGAAAAACCCGCGTTCCCTTCTGTGCCGTACGCACGCGCAGACGGCAGGAGTTTCGCTCACAGCCCAGCAGCCATACAACAACGTGGTCCGGGTAGCGATGCAAGCGTTGGCCGCGGTTCTAGGAGGCACCCAGTCCCTGCACACGAACTCCCTCGACGAGACTCTCGCCCTGCCAACGGAGGAAGCTGCAACTTTGGCGCTCCGGACTCAGCAGATCATTGCTCACGAGAGCGGAGTCACGAACATCGTGGATCCGTTCGGCGGGTCATACTTCCTGGAGTCCCTCACCAACGAGATCGAAGCAAGTTGTACGGAGTACTTCAGTCAGATCGACGCCTTGGGGGGCATGGTGCCGGCCATCGAGCATGGGTTCCCACAGAGAGAAATCCAGGAGTCGGCCTATCAGTTCGCTCGCGCCGTCGACAGCAAAGAAAAGATCATTGTCGCAGTCAACGATTTCGTCAACGAGGAGGCACCTCCAGTCGACGTGCTGGTCATTGACGACCAGGTATACGAGAACCAATGTGCCAGGCTCCAGAAGATCCGGGCGGAGCGCAGAAACGAGGATGTGCGGCGAAATCTGGACGCGCTCAAAAAGTCTGCCGATAGCGATGGCGATCTCATGGCCCCGATACTGGACTGCATTCGTTCCTACGCCACGCTTGGGGAAATGTGCGACGCCCTGAGAGACGTCTTCGGAGAGTACGAAGAACCCCTTTTCGACTGATTCCAGCCTTCAGATTCCATGTAGCAAAGAAGTAGTGAAGAGCGGGTTGCCGTTGGTAAGCTCCTAAAAAAACTCTTTGAAAGGAGAAAGGAGCATCATGAAAACCAAAGCAACCCGCAATGGAGAGTATACCGAAGTTGAGCAGATTCTTTACATGTCGATGGAGTTATCGTTGAAGGAATGGAAGCTGGCTTTTAGCACGAGCTTGGGAAGAAAGCCTCGGTTTCGGGACGTAGCATCGGGGAATCTGAGAGGACTGGCGAAAGAAATCGAGGCTGGAAAGAAACGATTTGGATTGCCTGCGAAGACTCGGGTCGTCTCGTGCTACGAAGCAGGTCGGGACGGATTCGGGATTCATCGGTATTTGATGTCGGTGGGAGTAGAGAGTCTCGTGGTGGACTCTGCAAGTATCGAGGTGAATCGACGGGCCCGGCGGGCGAAGTCTGACAAACTGGACTCGAGGAAATTGCTGACCATGCTAATCCGGTACTGCGCCGGCGAGAGGGAAGCATGGAGTGTCGTCCATGTACCGACGGTAGAAGAAGAAGACGAAAGGCACTTGCATCGGGAGCTGCGGAGCTGGAAGGGAGAGCGGACTCGTGCAACGAACCGGATCAAGGGACTGCTGGCCAACCATGGGCTTCGATGGGAACGCCCCTGGGATCTGCCCAGGCAGCTAAAACAGATGAAGCTCTGGGACGGATCTCCGCTACCGGCGGGGTTACGTAGTCGGTTGCTGAGGCAATGGGAGCAACTACAGTTCACCCAGGAGCAGATTTCCGCACTGGAAGCTGATCGAAGGAAAAAGATCCGAGAATCGGAGACCGAGTCCGTGGCGAAGGTGCGTCAGCTGATGCTGTTACGAGCCATTGGGCCCAATTTTGCCTGGGTCTCGGTGTATGAGTTCTTTGGATGGCGTAAGTTCAAAAACCGCAAGGAGGTGGGATCTCTGGCCGGCTTGACCGGAACCCCCTACCAAAGCGGCAATGAGAATCGTGAGCAAGGCATAAGCAAAGCTGGAAACCGGCATATTCGATCCATGGCGATCGAGATTGCCTGGCTATGGCTGCGGCATCAGCCACAGAGCCGTCTGAGTCGATGGTACCGGAAGCGCTTTGCCAAGGCAGGCCCACGAGCACGACGGATAGGGATTGTGGCACTGGCACGGAGACTATTGATTGATCTGTGGAGATTCCTCGAACTCGGTGTCATCCCTGAAGGAGCCACCTTGAAAGCATAGGGTCTTCTCCACTTCGTGACAGGGCCTTTGAGTCAAACGAAACCATGAAAGAGACCAAGACGTTCACAATCCAGCTGGTGGGAGCTGCTCGGGCTGATCGCGGGCACCTTCAGAGTGCCGACTTTCAGATGGGGCGCTCCCCCACGTGCTTGCCACGTTTCGCCGCCGGCGAATTCAGAATTGGGTGTTTGCCACGAATGGGTAACACGGATAGAAGTTTGTCCTGAGGCATTGAATGCCTCAGGACTCACATGTAAGCAGCCAGCTTCCGGAAAGTGAATGGTCAATGGCGAAGGTAGCTTATGTTCTAGTATTTTGGACTCAACCTTTCGATTCTAAACGGATCTGAAAGGCGACCTCCAAATTCAACGAGCTTGACAACGGCAGGCATGCTCATAGAAGCGATCAGCTGTCAGCCCCTGGATCCGACGAGAGGGAGAACAAAAACACCAATGAACACCGCCGGTGTCCAGGGGAGGTGGACCCTTAGGAAACAGCTCGCGAATCTTCTTTTATATGTATAGCGAAACGGAGAAAATCGCGTGTTCCGCAGGTGTGATCGTGCTCTTTCTATTCCGAGTAACCAGCTCGCTGGTCAGTCGCTGAAGGCTGATAGCTGTATGCTGATAGCTATTTATGAAAAAGATCCGAGTTTTGGTAGCCAAGCCAGGCCTTGACGGTCATGACCGGGGAGCCAAGGTCATCGCCCGTGCCCTGCGGGATGCCGGTATGGAAGTGATCTATACCGGGCTCCGACAGACTCCGGAACAGATCGTCAACGCGGCCCTGCAGGAAGATGTCGACGCCATAGGGCTATCGATCCTTTCGGGCGCCCACATGTACCTTTTTCCCAGGATCATGGATCTCCGGCGGGAAAACGAGCTCGACGACGTTCCCGTTTTCGCTGGCGGGATCATCCCGGACAAGGACATCGAGACGCTGAAAGGGATGGGGCTGTCGGAGATTTTTCCCCCGGGAAGCACACTCGACGAAGTAGTGGACTACGTGCGGGAGCATGCACGCCGCGGCTGAGCTGAGCGAGTTTCAGGGTTCGCTTAAGGAGCTGCCGGCAACCGACCTTCAACAAACCGGCTGAGCTCCGGACCCACGTAACGGGGAGGATCGGCGCGAAAAAGCTGAAGAGCCTCTAACGTGCGCGCAGGAATGTTCTCCCAGGATGGTCCGTCCAGCGAAGAAGAGACCACGACGGCCGCGTCCGCTTCGCTGATGAAGTTTCTGGCGCTTTCCTTGAAGTCGCTCACATCGTAACGCATCACGAAAAGGTACAGTTCCGGTTTCACGAATTCCAAGATACTGTTGCTTTCCACAACAACAAAGGGATCGGATTCGATCACGGGCAGCAGCTTGGGAATCGCAAGATCCAGTTGCCCCTGTTTGACGCGCACCCACAACGAGCGCCTCGCACCCGCCACCAGATAGCGGGAAGTGTCGGTCTCGCCCTTCCGGCTCTTTTCGTCCTGGATGGCGTATGGATGATCGTTGACGGCACAGCTGCAATCGCGACCGTTGACGGAACAGATCCCGTGGCCGAATTGAGTGATTTTCACGGCCGTCCACGGATACGCACTCAAGGAATCGATCAGGCCGGCAACCACCGATGTCTTCCCGATATTGCGCGAGTGTCCTCCTACTACGATCATATGCGGAACCCTGCTTTCTCACCCCAGGCTGAACGCTTCACCGGGCACACGTCTGGTGGCGTCCTCCATCAATAGAGTAACTCGCCCCGGTGATCCATTTCGCCTTATCCGAAGCAAGAAACACGATCAGCTCGGCCACCTCCTCTGCTCGCCCGACCCGTCCGAGAGGATGTGTCGTCTTCCCCCTTTCCAGAAAAGCTTTGTAGGTGTCTTCGTCCATGCCCGACCTGCGGTGTAGATTCGTCAGCACGACCCCGGGATTGACAGAGTTGACGCGCACGCCAGCCGGTGCCATTTCCAGCGCGGAACAACGGGTTAGCTGGTCGACCGCCGCCTTGCTCACGTTGTAGGCCAGAACTCCGGTAAAGGCACGCAGCCCGTTGACGCTGCTCACGTTTACGATGTTCCCTTCACTTTCTTCTAAGTAAGGCAACGACGCTTGCATCAATTGAAAGACGACGTCGAGATTGATATTGATCATCTGGCGCCAGCTTTCCAAACTCGTATCGCGAATAGTCCCCGTCCGAATCACGCCCGCGGAGTTGACGAGAATATCCAGCCCTTTCAGGAACTGGGCCGCTTCCTCGACAACCCCAGAGCATTGCCCGTTTGCAGTGAGATCGGCCACTACCGTCGCCGCTGTACCTTCCTTATCCCGAATCCCGCTCGCGATTGCATCCAGCCGGCTCTTGTCCCTGCCGACCAGAGCGACTGCGGCTCCGTTTTCAGCCATCGATATCGCCGTGGCCTCACCAATTCCACTCGAGGCTCCGGTGATCACTGCACGCTTCCCCTCTAGCATCCTATCTCCTCTGGCAAGTCCTCGTATTCTAGTGCAAATCGGTAGAAAGCCCAAATTGGTTTGGGTTCGGGTAAATTCGCCCCCAGGTGTTCACATCTACTGGCGATCCATGCGCTAGAGCGACGGTTCATTCATCCCAATTATCCCTTGACGCATCCGAAAGTCGAGGCCACTATTCGAGGCGCACTACGTTGGATTTCCGGCTGGCTGCATCGACATGACCTCAGACAGGACTACTCCCGAGTTGTCAACAATTCACTTTCCCCCGTTCGAGCCACCGCACTGGTTGCGGAACGGTCATCTCCAAACCGTCGTGGCGTCGCGCAAACCGCGTCGCCTCAGATTCGGATGGCAGGAATGGGAGCCGATACACTTTGATCTGGGACAGGATGGCAAGATACTTGGTGAAGCAAGCTGGCAGCCTGGACAGCGACGAGACCATCCCGTTCTGATTCTTTTTCATGGGCTGGAAGGAAGCGCACAGTCTCATTACCTTATCGGAATGAGTAAGAAAGCATTTGAAAGCAGGTTTCACACCATACGAATCAACACGCGGAATTGTGGCGGGACCGAACATTTGACTCCATCATTGTACTGTGCCGGCCTCTCACAAGACGTACGCGCCATCACCCACCAGCTCAAGCATCGGTGGGGGTTTGACAAGATCTACGCTGCCGGGGTGTCTCTTGGCGCGAACATCCTCCTGAAGTTCTTAGGGGAAACTCGGGAAAACGCTCGTCAGTACCTTCGGGGAGCAGCTGTGCTCAGCCCCCCCGTCGACCTATTGGCCTGCGCCCTCAAGATGTTGGAACCGCAAAACTGGGTGTATCAACGCTATTTCGTCAAGCGTCTCAAAGAACGTATGCGGCGCAAGATCGTACACTTCCCGGGAATCGCCGAGATGAGACGAGTAGAGCAAGTCCGAACGATCTACGAATTCGATGACGTCGTAACGGCTCCGCACTTTGGTTTCGGCACCGCCGAAAACTATTACCGATTGGCGAGTGCGGGTCCGCTGCTCAGAGACATCCGGATACCCACGCTCATCATCCAGGCAAAGGACGACCCGATGGTCCCCTGGCAGTCTTTTCTTGATTCAGGCGTTGAAAGGAACTCGCACGTGCAACTGCTGTTCACCGAGCACGGAGGCCATTCGGGGTTTCTCGCCGCGCGTCCTGCCAAGGTCTCGGACCAGGATTGTTACTGGGCCGAGTGTCGAGCGGCGCAATGGTTGGCCATGGTTGCCGGGTTGGAGGCTTCAAAATCAACGACGAACTCATAACCATCGTAGATGAAGAAGATCGAGTCACCGGATCCACAACCCGGAGTACCATGCGAGCCCGGCACTTGGATCACCGCAGCACCTACATCCTTGTTTTCAATTCGAATGGCGCTCTCTTTACCCAGAAGCGAACTTGTCACAAGGATGTCTTCCCCGGGTACTACGACGTTGCCGCCGGTGGCGTGGTGCTGGCCGACGAAGGTTACGACGAAGGGGCTCGACGAGAACTCGAAGAGGAACTCGGGATTAGAGACGTCCCTCTGAAAAGGTTGTTCAAGTTTCGCTTTCCCGAGGGCCGTGTCTGGGGAATGGCCTACGCTTGTGTGTACGACGGAGAGCTTCGGCTTCAAGAAGAGGAAATAGAAAGCGGGAGCTTCTGGACAATCCAACAGATCCTAGACAGCCAGGACGCTTTGAGTTTCACGCCCGATGGAATGTACGTGCTCCGCCGGTGCCTGAACGACAAGAAACTTCGTGATGTTCCCTGCATCCGCCTTTATTATCGACAAACGCATACTCCACGCCGACGACGTCCACGAGGGATCCGATGACACACCCACCAAGTCAGCGCCATGGAACCACTAGCCTCTTGGGCGTGGCCATATTCTTTGCCACCTGCATCTCGGTCACCCCATCAACCGTCGTTGAAGCCGAGTCAATTGGAACTCTCACCGGGAAAGTGTCCCTGGCAGGTCCCGCACCTTCGCCGCCCCCCCCGGGCCACGTCAAGCCTATTGAGAGAAAGGCTTGTGGAACTTATGTGACTGACGGCAGTATCGTGGTGGGCAAGGAAGCAACGTTGAAAAATGTCATCGTCTACCTACAAGGAGTAACTAATCCCCGACGCACAAAGGGTAAGATTCGGCTGACGAATCGCGAGTGTCGTTACGAGCCCCGGGTTCAAACCGCAACGGTTGGAAGCACCCTGATCGTCGGAAACGAGGATGATATTCTGCACAACACACACGCTTATCTGGGAGAATCACGAACGCTTTTTAACCTCGCCTTGCCCTTCAAAGGCCTCCAGATCCCGAGGCCCTTGCGTGAGCCGGGAATGGTCCGGTTCACATGCGATGCCGGTCATACGTGGATGAGAGGATATCTTCTGGTCCTGGAACACGATTTTCATACGGTAACTGACGAAAATGGTCGCTTTCGTATCGAAGCCGTTCCCCCCGACGCATACACACTCAAGGTGTGGCACGAACGTCTCGGCACGAAAGCCGTGAATGTCAGCGTAAAGGCAGGAGCAGAAAACTTCGTCGAGATACTTTGGACAAGGGAGTAAACCGGAATTTCCAATTTGGATCTCGGTTCCCAACATAATAGTCTCGAGCCACCATGGGAGCAAGAAAATCCCGGCCTCAGACCAACCATGGATCCAGTCAACGCATCCCAATGACCCGTTGTCGCCGTGGTAGTAGACCTTCTCACTCCTGCGTGGGCGATTTTCCAGACACATCGCCACACTCCTTCCATGGCATTCCAATTCCGGACTTGCAAGCCGGGCGGCTAACCGCTTGGCAGCGGCAAGGCCCAGATCCGCCTGAGCATTTCACCAAACAACCGACGGTCCAGATGCCCCTCGGCCAAGAGCAACCAGTAGTACCGCGCGTGCTTGACCAGCCTTCCGCCAGTCTTCATCAACCGGTGCTGCAAGCTCGTGAGCGACCAGCTCTTGATCCGGGGTGGTAGCCCGAGTCGCCGCCATAGGTTGCCTAGGTTGTAGGCGAGCACGCTCAACTGCAGGCGCACTTCATTCGCACGGAAGCGATGGCAGGACAGCCGCGTCCAATGCGTCGCCTGCTTGCCTTCTTTGATCCATTGCTCCGCCGTGCCGCGCTTGTTGTAGAACCTCACCACCGAGCGGCTCGGCAAGCTCATGTTCGTGACAATGAACCCGACCCGCGGGAACAACTCGCCCTGGTGATGCTCGACCTTGGCGACGATCCGTCGCGGCCTCGACCAGCTTTCGGCCTGATAGCGGAAGCTCTTGTAGCGCACCAGTGGCTTGCGGCTGGGCCGACCTGGAGGACGAAACAGGATGTCGGCAATCTCCCACTCCAGGCTCTTGTTGGACGGGATGCGTATGGCATACTGAACGCCGCGCTCTTCCAGGGTCTCGTAAACCTCTGGCTTGGCGAAGGCGGCGTCTGCTCGAAAGACGATCTCTTTGCCTTGCTCCTGTTGAAAATCGATCTCCGGCAACAGAAGCTCGTCCCAGTCCTCGGCGCTATGCACGTTACCCGGCCGCAGCTTGGCCGCCAGACAGTCCCCGTGACTATTGAACAGAAACAGCGGATGGTAACACACGGACTCGAAGTGGCCATTGTAGGCGCTGCCTTCCTGCTGACCATGCACCGGACTCTCGCTTGAGTCCATATCCAACACTACGCGATCAGACTTGTCCAGAGCCTCGGCCTGTGCGAGTGTCTCTCGGTTCAGAGCCATCAGCCCGATCAGATTCTCTTCTCGCGTCAGCAGCTCCGTCTCGAACCAGTGTAACGTCGAGGTCAGCGCCGCACCGCGATCCCAGTTTTTCTTCGAGCCGATCAAGCGAAAGGTCGGATCAACTGAGACCCGCGCGGCATCGTTAAGGTCTTCGTAGCCTGCCAGGCGACTATAGACCGATTGCCGCAGCAGATCGACGAGCGGGAACTGTTTGTTCAAGCCTTGCCGCGTGTCGTTGAGATGCTCGTCTATGAGTCGTCCCATCCCCAGCCGTTCGTCCAACTCGCGGACCAGAATCAGGCCACCCTCGGAGGTGACTCGCGATCCCTGAAAATCAACTTTGAGTAATCCGTTAAAGCTGAGTTGAAACCCCTTTCGTTCTTTTTCACCCATCGGGTGTTGCCCTCCAATGTGTCCTTATCATTCTCCGACGCTTATAAATAGGGATGCCGAAGGCGGCTGAAAGGTTGATATATTTCATTCAAATTGGAAATCCGGGGTAAAAGGAGGTGCGAGCCGCGTGACGTAGTTCTTCTTCGGGCCAAAATATCCATCAACACGCACGATCCACCTCCTTGGCGGCTTGGCATGACTCGTACGCAGAAACTGGTTGACAAATATGTAGCCCAATACTAACATTACGAATTCCCTCAAAATCAGATAGTTATGAAGCGGAGCCGTAGAAGATCGTCTTGATCGAGGATTCGACCAGCCGTTTTCTCATTGGATGAGAATCACGGCTATAAAGTCCCCTTCTATGTAAATTGTGAAGATGGTTTCACCTCTGGAAAAATCTGTGGAGCTTTCGGTCTGGCGGAAGTTGTCATTCCTGCTCGTCTGTGCTTGTCTGCTATTTGGATTCACTCTAGTGCTAGACCGGTGTCTCGGGCTCCTGAACTATCCGGACAAGCAATACCGAACCTAATCTAGAGGTTAAGGTCGAGAATCTCGAATACCAGTATTCGTTCAGGGCCAACGACCGGGGACTCCGGTACCGTACGATTTCCACTGTCAAGCCCCAGGGAACTTATCGGGTCGTGCTGCTAGGCCTTAGTCCAGCGTGATTTTTTGCATGAGGAGGAAGAAAAGCCCTGGAACGTGCGCCGTTACGGGATAAAATGCGTTTGATATATTTACAAGACATCCCGAAAGGAGCACATTCCAGGTGAATAAAAGAAACCACAGAATCCTCCTCCGAGACAAGCAAAATCTTACACGCCGGTTGGAAAGAAATCAGTTTGAGGACCGGTCCGATCCTATGTTCAAGGACTCCAACACCTACTACGAGATCGCCGAGAGAACGCGCGCCATCGGATCTGGTGGTATCGGAGCCATTCACAAGCTCGTGTGTAAGCTTGGATTGGACAAAGATATCAACAGAAACATCGTTTTGCTCAAGTACCACTTTCCTTACTGGGAATCCGATCATGTACTGAACATCGCATACAACGTCTTGTCGGGTGGAACCTGTCTCGAAGATATCGAGCGGTTGCGCCAGGATGAGACCTACATGAACGGACTGGGAGCCGAGAGGATTCCGGATCCCACGACGGCTGGAGATTTCCTCCGTCGTTTCGATGAGGATTGGATCTTCGGACTTCAGGAAACCATCAATGAAACCCGAACCAAGGTGTGGAAGTTGCAGGATGCTTCCTTCCGGAAGGAGGCCATCATCGACGTGGACGGGACCGTCGCCGGAACCTTGGGGGAATGCAAGGAAGGAATGGACATTGCCTACAACGGGATCTGGGGTTACGCACCGTTGATCGTGACCTTGGCCAATACGAATGAGGTCCTCTATCTGATGAATCGGCCGGGCAACCGTCCCTCTTCCGACGGAGCGGCCGAGTGGATGGACCGGGCAATCGATCTGGTGTCGTCGGTGTTTACGAAGGTCTGGCTTCGGGGCGACACGGATTTCTCGCTGACGAGAAACTTCGATCGCTGGGACGAGCGGGTTGGTTTTGTCTTTGGTTATGACGCCAAGCCGAACCTGGTCGGGATGGCCGATGCCCTGCCGGAGAGACAATGGAAACCGCTCGAGCGGCCTCCTCGTTATGAGGTCAAGAGCGAAGAACGGCGCCGTCCGGAAAACGTCAAAGAACAAGTAATCAAGGAGAGAGAATTCAAGAACATCCGCCTGCAGAGCGAGCAGGTCGCCGAGTTTGACTATCGTCCCGGACACTGTAAGAAAACCTATCGCATGGTTGTGGTTCGGAAGAACCTCACGATCGAAAAGGGGGAGCACCGGCTGTTTGATGAGGTCCGGTACTTCTTCTACATCACCAACGATCGGGAGATGACGATGGGAGAAGTGGTCCTTTTTGCCAACGATCGCTGCAACCAGGAAAACGTCATCGGTCAGCTCAAGAGTGGAGTGAACGCCTTGAGGATGCCTTCGGACAGTCTGGTATCGAACTGGGCCTACATGGTCATCGCATCGCTGGCGTGGAATCTGAAGGCCTGGTATGGCCTGGTGACGCAGGCGCCGACAGTACGTCGTGATATCTTGAGGATGGAGTTCAAACGCTTCCTGGTGAACTTTGTGCAAATACCCTGTCAGATTGTAAGAACCGGTCGTCGCCTCGTTTACAGGATATTGGCCTATAGCAAGCATCTCGAAACCTTTTTGGCGACGTTCGACTATATCAGGCAACTCAGGTTTACTTGAAGGCGCCTCGCCGGCGGGTGAGCCCGTACCCCCGGCGGAGCAAGAGTGGCGGGCGAAAGGAAGGGCATAACAGAGACAAACAAGATCAAGTGATCCAGACAACCAATGGAAGGTTTGTCTCTTGTGTTTCTCTTTGCTTTCCCTGTTACGCACAAGGAGCTGAAATCCACGAGATATTCGGAAAAGGCAAACGATTTTCCGAGCGAGCTCATACCTCGCTTATTTTGGGACTAGGTGACTCTTTCACCTCAGGCCTGGGCGTTCAGGATGAGGAACGCTGGGCCAACCTCGTCGAAGCCCGAATCAATAACCAGGTCAGGGAAAAGATCGATCTCATCAACTGTGCCCAGCCTTCGACAGGCCCAGCTCAGTACGCCAAGGCATTGTTTCAGAACTGCCTGGATTATGAGCCGGACCTGGTATTGATCTGCGTTTACTTCAACGACGTTTTCGAGACCCGCCCGGATGAGGGTTCGCCCGCTGATCCACCTGCACCAGCGCACCCATATATCCACAGAACCGTTTACTCACTCTGGCCCCACATCCACGCCCTCGCCAAAAAGGCACTAAATCGTTACCAGGAATACAACCGGGTCGCTAAGTACCATGACCTGAACAAGTGGGTAACAGAACAGGTCAAACGCTCTATCGTACCCGAGGACCGTGCGATCAAATGGCGCCGTTGCGTACCCCCAAATCTGATCCAAGCCGTCACTGAAGAGAAGATGAATCCCAACATGTTGCTCGCGCCGCTGCTGATTCCAAATTTCCATTCAGATGTGCTGAATCTTGGTTCGGAAATTATTCGGAAGAAGTTCGCGACGATGCGTTCCATCCTTTCGAGCATGGTACAAGCTTGCCGCCGCGAGAACATCGAGATCATCGTTGCGTATCTGCCTTCCGGGACTCAGTACGACCCCGCATTTTCACGTCGTTATTTTTCGAAGCTGTTCCGCTGCCTCGAGTCTCCAATTCCCGACGATTATCTACAGATAGATTCGAACTTGCAGATAGAACTGCGCCAATGGGCGGCACGTGAAAAGGTGTCCTTCTGGGACATTACGCCAGATCTCCGCCGAGGCGTCGCTGGGCACGAAGCCCCCCTCAGCTACTACATTGATGGGCACTGGACAACGCGCGGACACTGCGTCGCTGCTGACGCCATGACCCTCCGATTCATGGAGTTTTTCACAAACCGGAGCGTCCGCGCGCCATCCGTTGCTTCTCATACAGATCGATCTCCTTAACACTCGGTAATCGTCGAGAACTCTCACGAGGGCCACTAACGCATCGTCTCATTCGTCCGATACAATCCTCGCCACGGCTATGGTCCCTGCCCTCTATCTCTCGTTGCGGAAACAAATGGACGGTTTGAAGTCAACGGCGGAGCGAATTCGATCCCTCTAACACACCAACCGTGGACTGGCCAATGCGGTACCCGACACGCTCCGGGCCGCGGAGCCGGGCGGAGTCGTAAAATGCTACTTGCTAGCTGTGGTCAATTCCATTTCAACGCGAGGCATCTCATCGACGAAATATTCCTCTATGAACTTCGACAGCTTTCCTCTCCCGGACTCATTCAAATGGAGAAAATCGATGAAGTCGGACTCACTGAACGGCGGGAGATCCTCCTTCGTTAGATAAGTAAAACCAAGTCTTTCCCTCTCTCCCGCGAGAAACTTCTGGTAGAGGGCTTCAACGCTCGCATCATAAACTTTGTGAAACTTTGGATGTGTCGGCGCGTCAATCACGATGAATTCTATTCCTCGCCGAAGTATCTCCTCGACGCACTGAGAGAACAACGCTTCATTGAGTGGCGTGTATCGACTTACGTTGTACCTACTCCGATTCTCGTACTCTCTTATCATTTCTTCGAAATAAGAAGAAGGTTTGTTCACCTTGTATTGGAACATCACCGGATGCGTCCTGGACTTTGACGAAAGCGCCGCACCGACCCTCCTAACAAACATTCGATGAAACTGCGCGCGAAAACGATAAAACACGGAGACTTGGCCACACAATGCCTCCCGGAAGACCTGCCTTTTCTCCCAAATGAACTCCGAACCGAAGTGTTTGACCAGGTAAGGCATGAGTTCCGGAGTGAATTACCCTCGCCTGAAGGCGAGGGCTTCGGTCGTCGGCTGAAGCCGACTAAAGGCCTCGCCTCATAGAATGGCCTATTCCGTTATCTTAAAGTCCCGGTCCTCCTGGGGCTCGACACCTTGTTGCTCAATGTACTGCTTGATCACTTCGTCCGTCACATTTCCTGTCGTACACACAAAGTACCCTCGTGCCCACAGGTGCCGGCCCCAGAACTCCCTTTGCACCGACCTATATTCCCTCATTAGATGGTGACTGCTCTTCCCCTTCACGGCCTGCATGATTCGGCTCGGCGACACCTGCGGCGGCATGCTCAACATCAAGTGCACATGATCTGGACTCACATTCCCTTTCACAATCACCACATCCTCAGATGCACAGATCTCTCGGATCAGCTCTCTTGTCCTTCTGGCTATGTCCCCCTTCAGGACCGGCTTGCGGTACTTCGTGATAAACACAAAGTGATATTGCAGCTCATAGACTGTGTGCGATCCTTTCCGGTATCTCGGCATGCATCATTGTACCGCAAGCCTCCTAAAGGCTTCGCCTGAAGGCGAGGGATTTCACCCATCCCCGAGTGGGACATTAATACGGTTTTTTGGAAACCACCAGGAAATGATGCCACAATCAATTACCATCAAGATGCACGTTTTCGCCGACCGGCTGAGGCTTACCGACATCTTGCCAGTTCTTACATACAGGCGGCGATCGCCATCGATCCGCACCGAAGCGATAACGGATGCATGAAGTTCTTCCCTGGAAGTCACAAACTCGGCGATCTCTTTCGGGACCAGACGCGGACCGTCCTCAATGATGAGCTCAATGAGGATGATCTCCGAAAAGTGGGGCTGGATCCAGCGGGCGTGGTGGAAATCCTCCTTGATCCAGGCGACGTCGCCCTTTGGGGACCTTACATGGTTCACGCATCGGGGCCCAACCACTCCACTATCACTCGTCGCTCTTATGTAAATGGGTATGTCGTCGCCTCCAACTGCGATCGGGGGGAGTGGGCCTTCCGTGATGGGAGACCGTGCGACCTAGCAGGATGCTGAAAAACTCCAACTAAATCGGTTTTCGTGCATCTTCAATATGAACCCTCTTATTGATGATTCCTTCGAGGAGAAACCGATGCGCGGACCGGACGAAAAGCAAGACGGGATGTTCAGCTACATCTCGGCCGAGAAACGAGTGCCGAACGAACACCCGCTGAGATCCATTCGAACCATGGTCGATGTCATTCTGCAAGAACTGTCGCCTCGATTCGAGGTTCTTTACGCAAAAGTCGGCCGTCCTTCGGTGGCTCCGGAGAAGTTGCTCCGAGCCTTGTTGCTTCAGGTCTTGTACTCGGTCCGGAGCGAACGGATGCTCATGGAGCAGTTGGACTACAATCTTCTGTACCGTTGGTTCGTTGGTTTGAGCATGGATGATCCGATCTGGGACGCGACCGTCTTCAGCAAGAATCGGGACCGACTTCTGGAGGGAGACATCGCCAGGGCCTTCTTTGAACGCGTCCTTTGCCACGCCCGTGCTCAGAGCATCCTGTCGGACGAGCATTTTACAGTGGATGGGACCCTGGTAGAGGCATGGGCAGGACAGAAGAGCTTCAAGAAGAAAGGTAGCCGCCCCAGCAAGCCGACGGATGGTTCTGGAAATCCAACGGTGGATTTCAAGGGTGAGAAGAGATCGAATGATACGCATCAGTCGACGACGGATCCAGATGCCCGTCTGTACAAAAAGGCCAAAGGCCAGCAGTCGAAGTTGTGCTACCTGGGCCATGTCACGATGGAAAACCGAAACGGTCTTGCGGTGAATGTGCGGGTCACGCGGGCAACGGGAACAGCAGAACGGGAAGCTGCGCTGGATATGCTTGACGATCTGCCCGGCAGAAATCAAATTACCGTAGGTGCAGACAAGGCCTACGACACGAAAGCATTTATCAGAGAGAGTCGACGTCGCAAGGTGACTCCACACGTGGCGCAGAATAACAAAAACCGTAGGAGCGCCATTGACGAGAGAACGACCCGCCATCCGGGCTACGCCGTCAGTCAGAGAAAACGCAAGCGGGTTGAGGAGATCTTTGGTTGGCTGAAAACTGTGGGTATGTTGCGTAAGACAAGACATCGTGGTGTGGACCGTGTCGGCTGGATGTTCACTTTCGGAGTGGCTGCCTACAACCTTGTCCGGATGAGAAACCTGATGGAGGCAAAGCCGTGATTGGAGCAGGGTGGACTTCGTCCGAGCATTTGATGAGCGGCCTAACGCATGCGCCGTGCCAATCCAGACCCTCATATCCCCTGCCAAAATAGAGTCAATCGATCCCGAAGTTTATGTTTGGAAACAATCTCGGCACAAAACCGGATTTTTCATCAGCCTGCTAGGCGAGCCCGTCCTGGTTCAGTACGAAGACCTTCACACGAGACCGGAGCCTCATTACACTGATTAGTCCGTTGAAAACGTTTCCTTTGTCTTCATTTGATCAGCTCGAGGAAGGCACGTTGGAAACAGCTACCATGAAGGCAAAGTGCAGGTGAACTCCAACAATACTGCAATACACGACTCACAGCGAACAGATCCAGCGGTTGAGACAACGTTGCCACTATGTCTGAAACTGCAGTTGCTAGCGATCATCATCACCGGTCTCCTGTTGAGGGTTGTGCTTCCTGGAACCACCGTGTTCATCGGGGACCAGGTGGTCGCCTGTGCCTTTGCCGAGGACATCGTCGCTGGATCCTTGCCGACGGCCGGTCTGACCAACAGTGGTGGGTTTCGGAACTTGCCGGGGTTCGTATATCTCCTAGCACCAGTCTGGTGGGTCTCGCCAGACCCAAATTCACTGATCAGTTTCATTGCGGGGTTGAACGTCCTGGGCGTCCTTTGCACAGCGTTGCTCTTTACAAGATGGATCGGATCGGCAGCTGCGTGGTGGGGAGTAGCGTTTTTTGCTTCCGCGCCGTGGGCAATCTACTACAGTCGGTGGATCTTCGCACAGCATTTGCTGTTTCCCATTGCCCTACTTGTCTACTTTTTCCTATGGCAGTGGCTTTCGCGTGGCCGTCAATGGGCATCAATCGGCGTAATTTTCGCTTTGGCGCTTCTTCTCCAGGTCCACCTCGCCGGAATCGTGCTTGCGATGGCGATTGGGCTGTCGCTGTTGTGGTGGCGGCCGAAGCTGCCGTGGGTCCCACTTTCCATCGGCACCATAGTAGTTCTCGTGCTCCTGCTGCCGTACTTTTTGGACGGTCATCTCTCATTTCCCCGGGGAAATCGTGTCGGCTACGAGCACTTTTGGCGCGTGCTTCCAGCCGCGGCCATGAGTTTGTCCGGCATCGGGTGGCAGTTCGAGTTCCGAGAGGGATACGCTGCATTCGCGGACGTACTCGGTTGGCGACGTTGGCCATACGAAGCGGTGATGCTCGGTCCGGTCTTGCTCTTCACTATCGGGCTCTGTGCCGGCCTCTTGAAGCTCTGGCGTGAACGAAACATCAAACGCCCGCCTTACATATCACCCCTGATGCTTTCTGTCGTCCTAGTTCTTGTCCTCCCACTGACTTTCAGTATTCTCGGTCTACGAACGAGCCCAACTTACACACCAGTATGGTATCCGTTGCCGTTCCTTTTTATCGGTTGGGTTACGGTAAGACTCCTTGGTAAAGCAGGTCCGAGTAGCCGACGATGGTTGACCTCAACTCTCCTGGCTGTTCTCGTAATCGAACTCGCGTTCTCCTTCGAACAGTTTCACTACACTCACACGAACGGAGGCGTCCCCGGTGCGAGGCTTGGTCGCAGCTACGCTGCCATGAAAAACGACCTTGACGACCTTGCAAGCTGCATCGAAGCTTCCGAAGTGTGGCTCGACTACAACGGTTCGAAAAGCGTTATTCCAGTTGAAGCTGCGGCTTACTTGCTCCGGCGGGCGACCTGGGGGGGGACAACACCAAAACGGGCCGTCATCCGCTTCCGTCGCTGGCGGGACTTCCACGAGAATCCCTGTATCGTCGACATTCTGCCGGACGCCGTGGCCCCCCCGGAAGGTTCATTTCGAGTTCGCCCATGGTCCAAGAATCAGCAGGTCGGCTCAAAAATCCCCAAGCTATAGAACCAGCAACATGCGACAAAAGCCAGTTCCTACCCTTTGCGAACGTCAACACCGGCCACCGAACTATACGCGGCCCCCCTCTCCAAATTGCAGTAGGCCTCCTGAACCCGGGGAGGCCGTCAGAAGCATGATAATCGCCGCCGCCTGTGCCAAACACCAATCTGGGATTGACAAATATGTCTAAACGCTGCAAAGTGTGCTTTGTTACACGCTTGAAGTACCCTGATCCTGCTGCCAACGCCCTCCAGTCGATTCAGATGGCATCGGAGTTTGCCAACCAGACCCACGATACCCACCTGTTTGTGCACGACTTGGACCAGTCGGAGGAGGAAATCCGAACCTTTTATGCGGTCAACGGTTCCCCACTGAATATTTGGTCATTGCACACTAATAGCTGGCCCTCTTCGATTTACGGAGACTCCAAGAGAAGATTCCTCACCTATATAACTCCACGATAGCGGGCCTGTTGACACTTCATCCACAACTGCGTGGCCTCCACGATGGTCCTAAGATCTTGTTCGTTCGCAGTCGTTTAGAATCCTTGTACTGGGGTCTTTTGAGACCGTATCTTCCGTGGTTGAAGAACTGGATACTCATCTATGAAGCACATGATCTCGGCTCCGCTACCAATGGGCAACGTGACGAACGGTTCGAAAAGAAAATCAGCCAAACTCGGCGGGCACTTAGCGGCTTCGATCTGGTCATTAGTGTTACCCGCTCTTTGTCGGAAGAAATCGGCTCGTTGACTCAAGGGGCCGTTCAACCGCATGTACTACCGCTAGGAAGTGGCTTGCAGCGTCTTGGAGAACCGCCCAAGAGTGTCCTCGCACAAGGTTCGCCACACACCGTGCTCGGATACACCGGAACCGTAGACCAACTACGCGGGGTGGACCAGATCATCAACGCGTTGCGTTTTTTGCCGGACTCGGTACACTTGAGGATTGTGGGACGGATTCTTCCTGACAGGCATTCCACCGGCATGCCCAATTGGCTCCTATCGCGGTTGGAAGATCCGGCTATTAGAAGAAGAGTCTCCTTCTGTTCCGCGGTTCCCTATGCGGAGGTAGCACAAGCATTGGACCGGTGCGACATCATGATCCAACCATCCGGTCTTTTGGAAAATTCGTATCTCTGGACGATATCCGAAACGGGCAAAATCTAACAAAACTCAATTTTGCCATTACTTTCGATGATGTATCCTCCACCGTCTTGACAATTGCCCCGTTTCTTGAGTCCCGTGCTATTCCCTACGCAATCGGCCCTTGCACGGAACTCGCCCAGGAGGGCCTTGGCGTCCGCGACAAAGTTTACTTCATCATCAAACACTACTCCGAAAGAGAGTTATGGCAGCGAACCAGACATGAATTCGGTGCCACAACCGTTCCCGATCTCGATGCCTTCTCCTTTTACCGTTTCTCCAAATCCCCGATCATCCATCCGGAGATCATGGAAGAGAAACTGATAACGCCCCTCTTTGAGGCAATTCCGAACGTTACTGGACAACTTCGACAAGACGAGGCTTATCTCAATTGGCAGGAAATAAAGCAGCTCTCACGCCGAACCACTCTCGTCACCATCCTCAACCATAGCCACCGTCACGTGAACATGTCCGCACTGTCAGCAGCTGAGATCAAGAAAGACGTCGGCCGCTCAATCGATCACTTTCGACGCTACCTGCAGTATGAGCCCTCCTACTACGCCGTCCCGTTCGGAAGTGTCTCGCAGACCCTCGCGTATGATCTCACAACAACACTTCGCGACTACAACTACAAGGGTGTGCTCTGGGTCGCGGGCGGTTCCAATAAGATAAAGCGTCCCTATCGAGCTCAGCTCATCCATCTGTCACGAATACATGCGCCCACTACGATGCGCCGCTTCATCACGACACTCGCTAAAAGCATCAAGGCGCGTCATTCCTCGATCCTGAGTCACATCCCAAAGTCTAATAGCCGTCGGCGATTCAGCATTGCGTCGGCGTCCAATGTCAACACAGCAACGGCCTTTGAGAACTTGGCTCGTCCAGGAAAGGACTACAGCTCGGACAAGGAATACTACGCATACATGTTTCCGAACAATCCATATGGCCGAGGCCTCCCCGACTACCACTACGTCGAAGCCGATGGTCGCTTGGAGTCCATTCTATATCGCTTCCCAATACCATGGTCATTGAATAACTGCCCCGTTCCGGGTGCCATCGTTGCTAACTGGCGGCAACTGCCCGTCGCGCCCAATGTTGCCAGTGGACTACTCCTACACGAAATTCTGAAGACGGAATCGATAGTAGGAGCCTATCGACCTTCGTCAAAAGTATGGCGTGCCTTCTCCTCGTGGAAACGACAGACGACCTACGAGTATACGATCGCAACCACCACGGCTTCTTGTTTGACACGAGCTCTTCCGGCTGACTGGCAAGTACGATCCTATGACAACTGCCCAGAGGTTATCGAAGGATTGGCCAGTATTGCCAACGCCACCTATTTGTTCTCGGTGCGCCGCTCCTCAGAATTCTATAAATGGCGCTATGATCAATATCCCCTGGCTCACCACAAGTATCTTGTTTTGCACGGTCCTGACGCGCCTCTTGCATACTTTGTTTTGCTCTACAAGGACACGGATATCTATATTTCCGACTTCTTCTGTGACAATGCATCGGAGTTTGAGGCACTCCTAAACGCCACGTCGACATTTGCCTCGACCCATCACATTCCTAGGCTACGTTTTGAGACAAGCCTACGATGGGTAACCCAATATATGGAAGAAGTCCATAAGGCTCAGCCCGACACGAATCACAACTTCTTCTATTTCAACACCACCAATAAAGATATGATTCCTGATTTGAGCTTGATTAACGAGAAATGGGATCACATCGACTTTCACGAAACTCAGGCTTGTGGAGATATTCTTCTCCGGAGAAAGTAAAATGCAAAAAGCAATAAACCATGCAACACCCCACGATCCCGAGTGGTTCCGTCAGTCTGAAAAGGTCTTTGCAACACCGGCGTACTACAACCGGCGCCGATTCGAGGTGATTCGGACCCTCGGCCCCAGAATGGATCGAAATGACAGGGTGTTGGAACTCGGATGCGGCGACGGCCTCCTCGCAGAGTCGCTTCTACGATACGGCGTGAGCTATCATGGTACCGACATCGAGCAAAAACTGCTTCTGGCTACCGAAGCACGCCTTAAGCAAGCTGACATACAAAGCAATGTCACTCTATCAACTTGCGATGTCAACGCACTACACATCGATGATACCTATGATGTCATTGTCGCCTGGATGCGTAGTTTCTTTAGCTATTCCCGGGATCCCAAGCAAGTAATACGCATCTTGCGCCATCATGTTCGCAAGAAGCTGGTACTCGACCTCGATCCTAGCAGCCCGTGGCTAAAACCGGATGGAGCACAGATCCACGGACAACGATGATCCTGGTGCATACTGGATGGAATTCATCTACAGATGTCTTCCTCGGCCAAAAAGTGGCCGAGATCGACCTCGACCATCTGAAAAAGGCCAAGATACGCGTCAGAAAGGCGCAGAGACGCCCCTGCAGACTCCGCGGCGTGCCCACGCCATACAGCTGTCGCATCAGCAGTCCGAGATTCAATGCACCGACATGAAGCAGCAACCGTTTGAGGATGTTTGGATGACCACGGAGATATGTCCGCCGCATTGCACCTGTTTCATAGAGGTGTGCACAAGGTCGTTCCAGTCGTTCTCCCCGTTGGCGAAGCAGGCGCTTTCCCCGTTCTCCTCGGATACGTCTACGATTTCGGTACACGGCATCCCGCGCACGGGTGTTCCCGTGCCACCGCCGTTTACCCCGCTTTGGTTCGGAAATGTAGCTTCGGATCTCCAGTTGCTCGAGATCTTCTACCAGTTGCGTGCTGTGATATCCCTTGTCGGTCACAAGCTCCTGCAGTCTATCGCTTTCAGGCAGCACACCCTCGAGTTGTTCGGCCGCTTCAATGAGCGTCTTCTTGATCGTCGTCGTATCGCCCTGGTTGGCTCCCTGAACCGTGATGCCAACCACCGCTCCGGTTTCCAGATCCACGGCGTGTTCGGCCTTGTGAGCCAGATGCGTGCGGCCGTCCTTCATCTTGGTGATGCGGGCGTCCGGATCCTGCGGGTGCTGCCAGTCATCGTTGGAACCCTTCTTCGGCCGCTTGCGATCTATGCGCGCCAGATCCTCCCGGGTCGGTGTCTCAATACCCGATTCCTGTGCCAGTTTCGTCAAGTAGGTCTCGTAACTGTCTCCGGTATCCCGCCGTACAATGCTGCGCAAAGCCGCGTTGGCTTCCAGAGTGGTCGCATCCACCCCGAGGGTCTTGCCCTTCACCAGGTCCGCCTCAGCGAGCCGGCTCAGGATCCAGGCAAAGACTGCGCTATGCGTCTCCACATCCATGCGCCGTCGCGTGCGGGAGATCGTCGAATGATCCGACGGATCCTCGCCCCACTCGAGTCCCAAGAACCCGCGCAGGCTCAGCGAATCGGCAGCACGCCAGGCGATAGCTCGCTCCGAATCCAGTCCCTCGAAGTATCCGATCATCAAAAGACGGAAGTATCGACCAGGTGCCAGACTTGGGCGACCCATCTTGGGTGCATAAAAACACGCACATCGCTGCTCGACAAACTCGTCAAACCCGGCTTCGTCGAGCACCTGATTCAATCGCTGGTAGAAAGGGTGGGATGCACTCCTGGGGAGATGTTGAGTCGGCACCCACATGCTTTTCTGCTTCGACTTGCGTTTCTTTTTTCCCATGGCCATGCGTCGATTTTAGTCGAAGCGCAGTAGAGAGTCGATTGCGAACAAAAGGATTTACCAGACTTTTACCACGGACTGCTAGGGGACCTGTTTCACTCCCTGGCGGATTGCATATGTTAAAGGACTCTGGATTTCGCCATACTTATTGGCAGCCCTTCTTCGTACCCAAGTCACGCGCGCTACCGTCCAGCGTGGCCGCCACACTTCGCATCGCTGAACACGTACCACTCTTGCGTCGCCTCCCTTTACGTTGGAAGTTTCCCTGTGTTCTCGTAGGCAGCTTATGACGATTCCATCAGAGACAGCGTTGACGCTACTTCTGATGATACGCAAAAGGCACAAAAAAGCCCCAACGTTAGTTGGGGCTTTTTTTTAAATCCGGCGACGACCTACTCTCCCACATCGTTGCCAATGCAGTACCATCGGCGCTAGAGGGCTTAACTTCCGTGTTCGGGATGGGAACGGGTGTGGCCCCTCTGCTATGGTCACCGAAAAGGTCCAGGATGCAGCCTAGCGGAATTTCAAAAAGGGTAAATTTTATGGTCAAGCCTCACGACCGATTAGTACTGGTAAGCTCCATGCGTTACCGCACTTCCACACCCAGCCTATCACCTGGTAGTCTGCCAGGGGTCTTCAGTCCTCCCCGAAGGAAGAAAGGGATATCTAATCTTAGGGTGGGTTTCACGCTTATATGCTTTCAGCATTTATCCCGTCCGAACGTAGCTATCCAGCTGTGCCGTTGGCACGACAACTGGTACACTAGAGGTTCGTCCATCCCGGTCCTCTCGTACTAGGGATAGAGCCCTTCAAATATCCTGCGCCCACCACAGATAGGGACCGAACTGTCTCGCGACGTTCTAAACCCAGCTCACGTACCGCTTTAATGGGCGAACAGCCCAACCCTTGGAACCTTCTTCAGCTCCAGGATGCGATGAGCCGACATCGAGGTGCCAAACCTTGCCGTCGATATGAACTCTTGGGCAAGATAAGCCTGTTATCCCCGGCGTACCTTTTATCCGTTGAGCGATGGCCCTTCCATACAGAACCACCGGATCACTAAGTCCTGGTTTCCCATCTGCTCGACCTGTATGTCTCGCAGTTAAGCGTGCTTATGCCTTTACACTCGATGGCTGATTTCCAAACAGCCTGAGCACACCTTCGAGCGCCTCCGTTACCGTTTGGGAGGCGACCGCCCCAGTCAAACTACCCGTCAAGCAATGTCCCTCGCCCGGATAACGAGCGTAGGTTAGTATCCCAGAACGATAAGAGTGGTATCTCACCATTGGCTCCCTGCAAGCCAAAACCCACAGTTCAAAGCCTCCCACCTATCCTGCGCATAACGCACCGAAATACATTGCTAAAGTGTAGTAAAGGTGCACGGGGTCTTTCCGTCTTGTGGCGGGTAACCGGCATCTTCACCGGTATTACAAATTCGCTGAGTCACTCGTTAAGACAGTCGTCAGATCGTTACGCCATTCGTGCAGGTCGGAACTTACCCGACAAGGAATTTCGCTACCTTAGGACCGTTATAGTTACGGCCGCCGTTCACCGGGGCTTCAATTCAGAGCTTCTGAAGATTGCTCCCCATGACCCCTCCTTTTAACCTTCCGGCACCGGGCAGGCGTCACACCCTATACATCGATTTTTTGTCTTTGCAGAGTGCTATGTTTTTAGTAAACAGTCGCCTGACGCTATTCGCTGCAACCCACTTCGGCTTCACTCGCGAAGAGCTACACCTAGTGTGGGCACTCCTTCTCCCGAAGTTACGGAGCTAATTTGCCGAGTTCCTGAACGAGTGTTCTCTCAAGCGCCTTAGGATTCTCTCCTCATCTACCTGTGTCGGTTTGCGGTACGGACACCTGCATGGCTCACTAGAGGTTTTTCTTGGCAGTGTGGAGTCGGCTGGTTTGTGCCTTACGGCTCCCATTCGCCTCTCAGAGTTAACGCCCGACCGGATTTGCCAAATCGGACCTCCTACAGGCTTAGCCCTCCATCCAATAGGAGGGGCAGCTTATCCTACTGCGTCACCCCATCGCTGATAACGCCACACGGGTGGTTGCCGAATGTTGACGGCATTCCCATCGCCTACGCCTTTCGGCCTCGGCTTAGGGTTCGACTGACCCTGGGCGGATTAACCTTCCCCAGGAAACCTTAGATTTTCGGCGTCGCGGGTTTTCACCGCGATTATCGCTACTTATGCCGGCAGAGTCTCTTCCAATACCTCCATCCTACGTCACCGTAGAACTTCGCAGGCCTATGGAAT
>CBDFLD010000021.1:0-5000 GCA_965249005.1 Acidobacteriota bacterium | reverse complement strand
ACCGTATAGCGAGAGCACAATCGGATCCAGTGCTCCGAGGAAAGGCTACCCAGCCACCGGCTGTTGAAGTCGACGATGGTTCTTTCCTTATCTAGAATCCTGAACACTTGATCCTTGAAGGTTTCCGCGTTGGCTTGGACTTCTTCCGAGGTCAGGGCTGGTCGAGTCTTGGATCGCCCGGTGGGGTCGCCGATGAGGGCGGTAAAATCCCCGATCAGAAAGATGACCTGGTGGCCGAGGTCCTGAAAGTGTTTCATCTTCCTTAACAGGACAGCGTGTCCAAGATGCAGATCTGGCGCCGTCGGGTCGAAGCCGACCTTTACCCTTAGCGGAGTGCCCTCATCGAGGGACCGTTTCAGTTTTTGTAGGATCTCCTTTTCGTCGATCAGTTCAACGGCGCCGCGTTTCAGCATCTCGAGCTGATCCCCTGCACTTTTCGACGAGCCCATCATGCTCCTGTTACCGTTGTTCGCGCATCCAGTGACGTACTTGGTTTCTAGGGAACCATAACCACAAATCCCAAATATCAAACAATTGAACGTATCGCTATGGAGACAGAGGGCGGAAGCGAAAACCAGACGGCGGAAAAGGCGGAGCCGAATCAATGCCCGGCTATCAGTTTTCCGGAGCGTTCTTGTGCGGCATTTTCCCGACCGTTCCCGAATCCATCACACGCGAGCCTCTCGAGCACAAGGGCAATCGCTTGCCAGTACAGGCGATGCTCCTGTTCCAGGATTCGAGCTGCCAGTGTTTCTTCTGTGTCATTGGCTAGAACTTCCACCGCCTTCTGCAGGAGAATACGCCCCGTGTCGACCCCATCGTCCACCATGTGCACGGTACAGCCAGACACTCGAACGCCGTGACGTAGTGCCTGTCGCTGAGCAGCAAGGCCCGGAAAGGAGGGCAACAGTGAAGGATGGATATTGAGAACTCGACCCGGAAACTCTTGCAGAAAAACCGGAGTCAGTATCCGCATGAAGCCGGCAAGCGCGACGACGGCGGGCCCATAGGAACCCACCAGATCCACAAGCCTCCGGTCGTACTCGGCCCGTTCCGCCCCAAGGGAGGGAAGCAAGACGGCTTCCAGACCCAGATCCCTGGCAGCAGAAAGGCCCGGCGCCGCCCCGACGTTGCTCACCACGCAGGCTATCTCCGCCTGGAGGTCCCCCCGCTGTATTGCTTCGTGGATGGCCAGGAAGTTTGAGCCCCGCCCCGAAAGTAAAATTGCAAGCTTCCGGTTTTGATTCCGCGGGTTGCCCGATTGCACCGTTTCTGTCATCCCGATACGCCTATCACAACCGCTGCCGTGCACGCCGTCCAGCCTAGGCGACGTAGTTCACGGACGGTTCCCCCTCGATGACCTCTCCAAGAAGATGGCAAGCTTCGCCCTGGCGACCAAAGTGCTGTCGCACCGAATCCGCGTCGCCCGGAGCCACACACAAGACCATTCCGATGCCCATGTTGAAGGTACGGAGCATCTCGGCCTCGTCCACCTTGCCCTTCTCACGAATGTATTCGAAGACTGCAAGCACCGGCCAGGATCCCTTGCTGATCCGCGCCGCCGTTCCGGGAGGCAAGATCCGCGGGACGTTTTCCGTAATCCCGCCTCCGGTAATGTGCGCCATTCCCTTCAGCGCCGATCTATCCAGCAAGGGCTCGATCAGCGGATAATAGTTCCGATGAGGTGCCAACAGGATGTCGGCCACCGTGGCCTGCAGTTCCGGGACCTCGTCGCGGACTTTGCATCCGAGACGATCGAAGAACAGACGCCGCGCCAGCGAAAACCCATTCGTGTGCAGCCCAAGAGATGGAAGTCCCAACAGCAGGTCCCCGGGCTGGATACGAGAACCGTTGATGATCTCGCTCTTCTCCACGACTCCCACGATGAAACCTGCTACGTCGTATTCGCCTTCTGAATAGAACTCCGGCATCTCGGCCGTCTCTCCTCCCACGAGCGCGCAACCCGTCTCCTCGCATGCGTCAACCATCCCGGAGACGAGCTGTTCGACGACGTTCGGATTCATTTTCCCGCAGGAAATGTAATCCAGAAAAAAGAGTGGCCGTGCACCTTGAACCAGAATATCCGAGACGCAATGCGATACAAGATCGTATCCAACCGTATTGTGGATGCCGGCCATGAAGGCAATCTTCAGCTTGGTCCCCACGCCGTCACAGCTCGATACGAGGACCGGTTCCCGGTAGCGGTTTTGCGGAAAAGGGAAGAGTGCGCCGAAGCTCCCGATGTTTTTCAGCCCCTCGCGCTTGAAAGTTCTCGCGACCAGCTGGCCGATACGACGCTTAGCCTCGTTGGAGGCATCTATATCAACCCCTGCTTCAGAATAGGTCAACTTTGGGAGGTTCAATTGACAAGACCTCGTTGGTTCCTTTCCTCAGGAAAGCAACCAGCAGACCAACCTAGAATCCAAAATCAGGCTTGCGACAGCTCGGCCGCGTTTTGACCGAAGAGTTCCTTCTGCCGTTCCTGATGGACCACCTCGGTCGGATAACGATCGGTAAAGCATGCAGAGCAGTGATTGTTTTCGTCCCCAACGGCCTTCAATAGTGAGTCCAGGCTCAAGTAGCCCAGACTGTCGGCCCCGATGAACTTCTGGATTTCCTCCACCGACCGGTTGGCACCAATCAGTTCGCGCTTCGTGGGGGTATCGATTCCGTAGTAGCACGGGCCCAAGATGGGCGGTGACGTGACTCGAAAGTGGATTTCTTTCGCGCCGGCTCCCCGAACAATTTGTACGATCTTTCGACTTGTCGTGCCGCGGACAATGGAATCGTCGACCAGAATCACGCGCTTGTCCCGCAAGATTTCCTTTATCGGATTGAGCTTGACCTTGACACCAAAGTTGCGGATCGATTGCTTGGGCTCAATGAAAGTGCGTCCCACATAATGATTTCGTATCAGCCCGAACTCAAGAGGAATGGAACTTTCCTTCGAGTATCCAATAGCGGCTGAGACCCCTGAATCGGGTACCGGCACGACCACATCCGCGTCGACGGGGTGCTCGCGGGAGACCAGCTTTCCCAGAAGGTGGCGGCTCGTGTTAACGGTCCTGCCGAAGACAATACTGTCGGGACGACTGAAATATATGTGCTCGAATACGCAATGAGCGGGTTTCTCCTTCTGAAGCGGAAAGCTAGATTGGACACTGCCGTCCTCCACCAAAAGGACTTCGCCAGGTTCCACATCACGCAAGTATTCGGCGTCGATGAGATCAAAGGCACAGGTCTCCGACGCAAAGCAGTACTGGCCGTCCACACGGCCCATGCACAGGGGGCGGAAACCATAAGGATCCCGGGCGACCATCAATAGAGTTGGGGTGTGAACCAAGAGTGAATACGCCCCCCGAATAACCCGGAGGGCGTCCGTCAGTGCTTCCAGCAGATTCCTCCGTTTCGATCTGGAGATCAAATGCAGAATGACCTCACTGTCGCTGGTCGACTGAAAGATGGCTCCGTCGCGCTCGAGATCGCGCCGCAGCTGGCCGCCGTTTACCAGATTTCCATTGTGCGCGAGTGCGACCTGCCCCCACCAGCAATCAATGAGAATCGGCTGGGCATTGGCCAGCCCGCTTTCGCCGGCCGTGGAGTATCTCACATGACCGATCGCCGACCGCCCTTTCAACTCCTCGAGAACCCTTTCGTCGAATACATCTGCCACGTGTCCCATCCCACGATGGGAGTGTAGCCGCTGCCCGTCGGAGCTCACGATGCCCGCCGATTCTTGCCCGCGATGCTGGAGCGCGTAAAGCCCCAGATAGGACAGACGGGCCGCTTCCGGATGCGGCGTGATCGCGAAGATGCCACACTCTTCGCGCAGGTTCTTCCAAGGTAACATCCAGTCTCCGATCTCTTTCTTTACCGCGGAACTTCAGTGCACTTGTTGCTCATGGTCAGACAATGCTCTGGGCTGATACAACAATAGCATCTTTGGCCACCCTTCAATCGCAAAATCCTCGATGCCCGGCCGGAGCCAGATCTGACGGAGCCTGAGAGTCAATTCGGCGAAACGGGTCTTGAACTAGACCCAAAATAAGCGAGGTATGAGCTCGCTCGGAAAATCGTTTGCCTTTTCCGAATATCTCGTGGATTTCAGCTCCTTGTGCGTAACAGGGAAAGCAAAGAGAAACACAAGAGACAAACCTTCCATTGGTTGTCTGGATCACTTGATCTTGTTTGTCTCTGTTATGCCCTTCCTTTCGCCCGCCACTCTTGCTCCGCCGGGGGTACGGGCTCACCCGCCGGCGAGGCGCCTTCAAGTAAACCTGAGTTGCCTGATATAGTCGAACGTCGCCAAAAAGGTTTCGAGATGCTTGCTATAGGCCAATATCCTGTAAACGAGGCGACGACCGGTTCTTACAATCTGACAGGGTATTTGCACAAAGTTCACCAGGAAGCGTTTGAACTCCATCCTCAAGATATCACGACGTACTGTCGGCGCCTGCGTCACCAGGCCATACCAGGCCTTCAGATTCCACGCCAGCGATGCGATGACCATGTAGGCCCAGTTCGATACCAGACTGTCCGAAGGCATCCTCAAGGCGTTCACTCCACTCTTGAGCTGACCGATGACGTTTTCCTGGTTGCAGCGATCGTTGGCAAAAAGGACCACTTCTCCCATCGTCATCTCCCGATCGTTGGTGATGTAGAAGAAGTACCGGACCTCATCAAACAGCCGGTGCTCCCCCTTTTCGATCGTGAGGTTCTTCCGAACCACAACCATGCGATAGGTTTTCTTACAGTGTCCGGGACGATAGTCAAACTCGGCGACCTGCTCGCTCTGCAGGCGGATGTTCTTGAATTCTCTCTCCTTGATTACTTGTTCTTTGACGTTTTCCGGACGGCGCCGTTCTTCGCTCTTGACCTCATAACGAGGAGGCCGATCGAGCGGTTTCCATTGTCTCTCCGGCAGGGCATCGGCCATCCCGACCAGGTTCGGCTTGGCGTCATAACCAAAGACAAAACCAACCCGCTCGTCCCAGCGATCG
>CBDFLD010000020.1:0-716568 GCA_965249005.1 Acidobacteriota bacterium | reverse complement strand
CCTATGCTTTTCTACCTTCCTCGTTCTGTCCTTTTCAGTTCTTTCACCTCCGATAACCCCAGCAAAAGATCCGCCAGCGGTCGCTGAACCGAAGCTGTTGTCGGTTTTCCCTTTGGGAGGACGGCAGGGTTCAACGGTTCAGGCGGAGGTTCGGGGTAACTTTCTGGAGGGAGCTTATGCCGTATGGTTCGATGCCGGTAGCTTGAGCGGTCGGCTTCTCGAGGTGGATGAGGCGAAAGAGCAGGTCAAAGAAAAGGGATACGCTCTCCAAGAAGCGCCGGAGAAGCCGCCGGCTGTTTATCGGGTGCGGATCGAGGTGGAGGTCCCGCGGACGGCCCACTTGGGAGTTCACTCCTTGCGGCTGGTCAGCCCTGGTGGGATCTCGGACACCGTGCCCTTTCGCGTGGTGAATGAACCGGTCGTAAGCGGGGAAGGTGAACCCCACCCAAGCGTGGGCCAGGCCCAGCCTGTGAAATTTCCGGTGATCATTTATGGGAAGCTGGAGAAGGCCGGCGAGCTCGATTATTACTCGTTTCACGCTGGGGCTGGCCAAGAACTCTCGTTTCAGGCCTTGGCTCAAAATTGCGCGCCGCGATTGGCTCTGTACCGTGCGGGCGGAAGCTGGTTTGATCCGGAGCGGCCCACCCGACTCCTGATGCAGGAAGAACGATCTTCAGACCTCGTAAGATCGATCCAGGGGCGGAGGACTTATCGAGTGCCGCAAGACGGCGAGTATTTTCTGGAGGTTTCTTCACTTTTCGGCCGAGGGACTCCGGACAGTGGGTATCAGGTGCGGATTGCTTCTGGGGAAGGGGCTCCCCGATACGAAGAGCAGCTCCCAGGCGCATGGCAGGAGCGAAGCTTCAGCCGGAAGCTGGAAGACGGTTGGACGACGAATCTTGAAGCTCGAGCCATCAGGGCGGGCGAGGAATCACCGGCGCGGGCCAGGGACGGGTTTCCGACCCAGGGGAGCGACCCCGGCTCCAGCGCGGAGCGAGAGCCGAATCAAGTGCTCGACCCACCCAGCCCTCCTTCGTCGGTGGCGGAACACGAGCCTAACGACCGTGCTTCACAGGCGCAGCACGTCTCGATTCCCTTCGTAATCAAAGGCACCATCGAACACCCCGGCGACATGGACAGTTTCAAGTTCAAGGTTGAGCCGGGCCAGAAGCTGGCGTTTGAGATCGAGACTCCGGATGCCAAACGGCCTTACTTCAATCCAAGAGTGGGGATTGTGGACAGCCAGGATCGGGAGCTCTTCTCGAATGTGGAGCGGCGCATATCGATGTACAACAACCTTTCCTACGTATTTGTTTACCTCAACAGATTGGAGCCCAAGGCGATTTACACCTTTGAGCGCGCGGGAGAATACGTTCTGCAGGTTCGCGACATCACGGCTCGGTATGGCAGCCCTAATTATCGCTACAAAATCCTGGTACGCGCGCAGATTCCCCACGTGGGAGAGGTGAGGGTCACGGGCTCCCCGAGAGTTGGCTTCGAAAAGAAAGCTGATCCTGGGGATCACATCAACCTGATGCGTGGGGAGCCCAAGAGGCTGACCGTTACGGCCTTGTATGAGGAGGGATTCACCGGCGATGTGTCATTCGCCTTTAGCGGATTGCCCGAGGGCGTGCAGACATTTCCGGCAGCACAATTCAACGACGACCCGGCGCCGTCCGAAGTAGCGGAGAACTCAGACATTATCGAGCCCAAGCAGCAAAAGGCAACCATTGTTCTGCTGGCGAGTCCCGAAGCACAGCTTACCTCCAAACCCACGATCGTGCAGCTTCACTGTCGGCCAATCGCCCAGGGCAAGCTGGGTCCGAGCCTGCTGGTTCGTGAAATGCCCCTGATGGTGGTAGGGGGTTCGCAGCAAAAGCAGAAAGAAAAACCGCAGTCAGGGAGATGATGCGGAGCGGGAGCGTTCTATCTGTATGAAGATTAGATTGGTTAGTGTCAAGTTCCTTGTACCCTTTGTCATCTTGCTGGCTGCCCCTCCGGCACGCCTTGCGGAACGAAAGCAAACGTCGGCGGCTCTCGTTTCACTCCGAGTGATCCCTGAGGGCGCAACGCTTTGGGGTGCTCAGGCCTCGCAGCATTTTCTGGCGCTGGCAGAGTACGCCGACGGTCTGGAGCGGGACGTGACGACCCGCGCTCATTTCTCGCTGTCGGAGGCCGATAAAGGTGAAATCGAGGAGTCGGGAAAGTTCATTGCGCGGGCCTCAGGAGAGGTTGTGCTGGCCGCTAAATTTGGCGGCCTCTTGGCCAAAACAGCCGTTCACATCGAAGACGCAGATAAGCCGCGTCCTTTCACTTTCGCTCGCGAGATTGGTGGAATCCTGACCAAGAGGGGCTGCAACGACACGTCGTGCCATGGTGGCGTCAAGGGCAGAGGGGGATTCAAGCCCTCGGTCAACGCCCTATATCCCCGAAAGGATTACAAGTGGATCGTGGAAGGCGGAACCTTCAGGGTCCTGACCAGCGACACGGACCCCAAGATTCCGCGTATCAACCTGAAGGAGCCGGAAAAGAGCCTGTTGCTGCTGAAGCCCACGTTTAGTGTGCCTCACGGCGGGGGGGTGCGCTTCGAGGTGGGGTCCGCTGACTACCAAACGATTCTGAAGTGGATTCGCGCCGGAGCGCCCTACGGAGAAGAGGCGGAACAACGAGGCGTCTCGGTGGAACGGGTGGAAGTGTTTCCCAAGGAAGTGGTGCTCGATGCCGGCAGTCGGCAGCAACTGTTAGTGACGGCTTACCATTCCAATGGTCGCCGGGAGGATATCACCGAGCAGGTGCGTTACCTGTCGGATAGCTCCGGGGTGGTAGAGGTGAACGAGACGGGGCTTATCCAGGCGAAAAAGACCGGGCAAACAAGCGTCTCGATTCGAGCTACGGGCGGGCATGCGCTGAGCGCGACCGTGGGAGTGATCGAGAAGCCGAGTGCAAACTACCCCAAGCTCGAGGCGCGAAATTACATCGACCGATTCATCTTTGCAAAACTCCGCAAGTTCCAGATCCTTCCCTCAGAACTCTCGAGCGACCAAGAGTTCCTGCGGCGGATGTGTCTGGATTTGACGGGCACCTTGCCTCCACCCAAACGAACCCGTGAGTTCCTGGCGGACAAGAATCCGCGCAAACGAGACCGGTTGATGGAGGTCCTGCTAAATTCTCCCGAGTACGTGGACTACTGGGGATTTCGGTTCAGCGATCTGATGCGGGTGACGTATACATCACCGGGCGCGGACTTCGAGATGACGAAGGCCTATGAAGACTGGGTGATCGACAGCATTGCCTCGAACAAGCCCTACGACCAGATGGCGCGAGAGAAGATTGCCGCCCAGGGTTACAGCGCTCCGGCACGAAATTACCTCTTCCACACAGAGGTGGTGCCGCCGGAAGTAGTCATGCCCGAGTTGATGCAGGTGTTCATGGGCCGGCGCATCGAGTGCGCCCAGTGCCATGACCACCCGTTCGAAGCCTGGAGCCAGAACCAGTTTTGGGGCCTGGCGGCCTTCTTCGGTGGCACGACGGAACTGAGGGATAACCAATTTTCTGACCGTCGTCCTGTTCCTCTTATCATCGATGTGCTGGGTGGGGGTCACGTGGACCAGCCTAAGGAAATGACAGTCGTCAACCCCCGCACCAAGGAAAAAGTGGTCCCCGCATTTCTCGATGGTAGGAAGCTGCCGGAGAATCGGTGGATGGACCCGCGAATGCGGCTAGCGGAGTGGGTCACTTCTCATCCATACTTTGCCGAAGCAACGGTGAACCGTATCTGGGGCTACTTTTTTGGCCGAGGGATAGTGGACCCCGTCGACGACTTCCGGAGCACCAATCCACCCACGCATCCGGAACTTCTGGAGGCGCTGGCGAAGGATTTCCGAGACAGTGGCTACAACCTGAAGCACCTAATGAGAACCATCGTGCATTCCCGGACCTACCAGTTGTCTGCAACGCCGAATGAAAGCAATAAAGAGGACAGGATCGACTACTCTCACGCCCAGCCGCGGCCCCTGGAAGCGGCTGTCTTGCTGGATGCTATCACGAGCGTGACCGGCGTGCCGGAAAGGTTCGAGTTCGTTGGAATAGAGTATGCCGGCGAAACTGAACCACGCCCTGGGGCACGGGCGATGCAGATGATTCCTGACGCTTGTCAATCGCAGTTCATGGATGCTTTTGGGCGGTCGATGCGGAAAGTTCTGCCCGTAGGGCCTCCCCAGCCAAACTTGTTGGAGGAGTTGCACATGCTGGCCGGGCCAACCTACACCAGCAAAATCTCTCGGGAGGGAGGAAGGTTGGACCGGCTGCTGAAGAAAGGCGCTTCCGATGAGCAGATCATCGAAGAATTTTACCTGGCGGCGTTGACACGCTTATCGACGCCGCGGGAAAAGGCGGAACTGCTGAAATTCCTTGATCAGCGGTCCTCGCGCCGTCAAGAAACCTTGGCAGGGCTGGTGTGGGCGATCATCAGCTCACGAGAGTTTGCGTATAACCACTAGGAGAGGGCAATGAAGAAATCCGAATGTTATCATTGCCGGCAGGCTGCTTCGACCCGTCGCGACTTTTTACGGGCTGGTACGCTGGGCTTTCTCGGCATCAGTCTCAGTGACTTTCTGAGGCTGGAGAGCGCCCAAGCCCTTGCAGCAACCCAGGGTAGCGCGGCGCCAACCAAGGCTTCCGCGGTGATCTTGCTGATGCTGGAGGGGGGAGCCAGCCAGATGGATACCTGGGACGTGAAGGGTAACAGCGGCTTTAAGCCCATTTCGACAAACGTTCCCGGAATCCAGATCTCCGAGCTCCTTCCCAACATCGCAAAGCACATGGACAAGCTGTCCATCATCCGCTCCATGAAAACCTATGAGAGGAATCACCCGCAGGCAACGATTGAGACGTTGACGGGCCATCGCCCCAATCTTGCCTTGAAGTTCCCCAGTTTTGGGTCGATCGTCTCGAAAGAATTGGGTCCTCGCAATAACATGCCTCCCTTCGTGGCCGTGCCCAAGCCTCGTGGAAACCTATTCTTCGACTACAAGCAGGCTTACCAAGCATCTTTCATCGGGTCCGAATACGATGGGATGATCCTACCGGACCCCAGCAAGCCGGACTTCAGGGTGCCGGATCTGAGCCTGCCGAAATCGATTTCTGCCGAGGCCATCGAGCACCGTCGCACCATGCTGAAAATCGTGGATCGGTTCTATCGCGAGAAAGTAGAAATGGCCGAGTTTGTAAAGATGGATGCGTTCGAGGAGCAGGCGCTGCGGATCGTCCTGTCTCCGCAGGTCAGGGAGGCCTTTGATCTCTCTCGAGAGGCGGAGAAAACGAAGGACCGCTACGGGCGCAATCGGGTGGGCCAGAGCTTGCTTTTGGCCCGGCGTTTGGTGGAGGCCGGCTGCCGATTGGCTACCGCCGCCGGCTACGCCGAGCCCTCGTGGGATACGCATGCAGATAACGACAAGCACCTTCGCGACGACCTGACACCGTCACTGGACCAGAGTCTCTCGGCGCTGTTGGAGGACCTGAAGCAGCGGGGCTTGCTGGAAAGCACGGTGGTCCTTGTTACGGGCGAGTTTGGACGGTCGCCGGAGATCAACCCGAAGAGAGGGCGAGATCACTGGCCCGAGTGCTGGTCTTTGGTGGTGGGTGGCGGCGGGATTCGAGGCGGCCAGATTGTCGGCGCCAGCGACGCAAAGGGCGCCTACGTGGCCGATAGACCGGTGTCGATCGGAGACCTCTACGCGACGGTCTACAAAGCCTTGGGGATCGATTGGACAAAGACCTACATGTCCCCGATCGGCCGGCCGGTATACATCGCCAACGGCTTTCAAGACACAGCAGGTATTCCACTGAAAGAGTTGATTTAGTACTCCTATTCGTTAAATACCCGTCATCGGCGATGCCAAGAGCAACCTGCGCATCCTCCTGCGCAAGCTCGAGGAATCAGGGATCGTGTTGAAGTTGATGAACTGCCCGAATGCTATTGAAGTTTACATAAACAACCCGGAATCACTGAATACTCCGGAACTCGATGCAAAATGGGCTTTATCCTTCCTCATATAGACGCCCCAATTGTCAGCCTGAATATCCATCGTTTGATCCAGAGCGGGTTTCGACCTGGGACTAGCATCCTCATATTCTCGTGCTGGCTAACGCAGTAAGATCTGTCCGTTTTGGGGTTACCACAACCTATCCCCAGGTGCTTCGCGCTGACTCGCAGCCCGTTTCTCTAAGGAAGGACACGTGGACTTCCCAATCTCCGTCTTACCCTCCAGATCAACCCAAAGTATTCAGACCAACAAAACAACAAAAATAATATTCGTACTCCTCTAGACTCGAATCATGAAAGCCTGAAGCGCGAGCGAGGGGTTGGAAATCTGCGAGAGACGTCGAAGTTGTCAGTCCAGACGTGCACATGAGAGTCGATGTAGTTCATGACGTCATTCCTTTTCACTGGCGCCAACGTCTCGAGTTCAAGTGTGTTCAATGATTGTTAGCGATCACGGGAAAATGTATTTTTTTGAACGTGCGCCGAGAGGATTTGGATTCCAGTTTCAGAAAAGCCGGTCAGGTTTTCCTAGAAACCACTCTATCGACGACGAAAAGGTTCCACGTTACGGGTGCCCAAACATCCCCCTGGGTGATGTTGCCACAGAAACATCGGTCGGGGAACCTTGATCCGTCACGCGCAACCGGATTGATGTCGATCACCGCTCGGTGCACACCCAGTCGCCTCCGGCGACGATGATGTTGAGTCCTTACAAACCGGCGTGTGTTCAGAAAAGCACGGTTTTCAGTGATCGTTAACATCAATGATCCACTACAACCACTGCTATCACGACAACCATGGCTTCCAAAGAGATCGAAGTCGTCTAAAGAACTGATCCAAGCCCCACTGGGACCGGAAAGTCGAGTCTGTGGACTCCCTCCCTGGGCTCGAAGAGACCGCTCAGACGGGGCAACCACTCGTTGTTGGCAGCGGGCGTGAACTGAGGGGAATTGAGCTCGACGCCATTGACCGTCGGGAAGTGGGCAGCCAGTAGGGCTGCGTGGATAGCTGCCAGTCCAGGATTCGTCAGGTCTTGAAGGGAGACTAGCAGGTCATGCTTGTGCGCCCAGGCTCCCGCGACCAGAGCGAAGCTATGTCCTTTGCAGGTCTTGAGTCCAATCCCGCTCCAGCCCTGTCTCACAATCTCCGGGAAGAGCTCCAGATCCGTCAGTCCTTCGTCCAGCAGAACGGGTTTCAGGGCCGTGACCTCGTCCCAGTTGTAGGCATTTTGAAGGATGTCGCGACTGGTCGGCTGCTCTAGATATTGGACGGCAGCGAAGGCCTCGGGATCGGCTGAGCGAAGGCGTGAAAGAGATTCCAATACGCTGGCTGCGTCGGGGTTTCCTTCGTTGCTGTCGAGCGTCAAGCGGGCGTCGACGACCCCCATATCTTTCACCCAGCGAAAGACTTCGATGGTGCGTTGGACCTGGGCCTTCACATCTCCACCCAGCAGCTTGAGCTTGAAGGATCGATAGCCCCGCTGCTTGACTTTGGGTGGGATGTCGCTCCCTAGAGAATCGCGGGCGCCGACGATCCACCATGCCTGGAACTCTTGGAGCGGTTTGCTTCGCATCAGCGACGAGATGGCGCGACAGGTCCCTTCGTCGGGGAAATATTCGTCTGCACTTGGTATTGGCTGTTGTTCCTCGTAGAAATCGAAAGCGGATCTTTGCAGGGCAATCCCCACAGCGTCGTGGATCGCGGCGTCGAAAGGACTGGCGCACATGATCCGTGCCAGGAAGGGGGGGTGATTCTCGAGCGTGACCGAGTGATGCAAGCGCAGGCCCAATTCCAGCGGATGCTGGTCCTCCCCGCCGCAGAGTGAGTCGAGGTTGGAGGCGAACTGTCGACACAGGTTCCGCAGGGCCGCGTCCCTCTGCGCGTGGGTATACGCCGGATCGGGCCAGGACCAGAGATCACTCAAATAGACGGAACCGTGTCCGGTCGCCTCCTTGCCATCGGCACGGACACTGACAGAGGTGCGAGCCTCCGTGACCTCGGTTATGATTCCGCTGCTGAGTTCCAGCGGCACTGCCAGGGGCCGATGGATGAAACCGACCTCCGCTCCCAGTATTCTTGTTCCGAGTTTCGTCTTTCTCCTCGAGGTGCAGCCGACGTCGCCGACGAAACCTGCCATGGCCGCTGCCGCCAGACGCTTGCTCGACTGCTGAATGAACTGCCGACGGTTTTTTCTCAGGCCACTGGCCGGTAGGATGCTTCGAATCATTTCTGCAAAGTTCAGATCAACGGGGCAACTGATCCAGTTCTTCCTCCTTCCAGGCCTGCTCTCGGTTGGCGGTGTCCCGGCGCACCTGGTTCACGGTTGAAGCGTCGACGGGATCGGCGCGGTTGCCCCACTCGGCGCGGATGTAGCTCAGAATCGATGCGACTTGCTCATCGTCCAATTGAGAAGCAAAGGAAGGCATCAGCTCCTCGCCCTGTTTTCCCTGGAGTGCGATCCGGATCAGGATCTGTTCAGGTCCGAGTACCCATCTGGAGTTCGCCAGGGACTTACGCATTCCCTCTCCAGAGGCGAGGTGACAATTGCCACAGCTTGCGTTGTAGCGTCTTTCTCCCAACTTGCGGAACGCACGCTGAGTAGCGCTCAGGTCGGGCTTTTCGGGGCCGTCTTTCCAGAGACTCCCGATGAGCTCTTTAATCTCTGCATTCCCAAGTCTTCGCATCGTTTCCTGCTCGCGCACTGAGATTTCTCCTGCTGACAGGCGGCCCTGCCCGATCGAGTCCAGGAGCGACCGCGCCCAGGATACGCGGCTGATCAAGACTCCCCTGGCCGTGGCGCGGAGTTGACGATTCAAACCCTGGTAGGACTCTAAGATTGCGGCTGCGATCTCGGGATCCTCGTACTGCTGCAAGGCCGCAAGCACTTCCGTTTTGACAAGGTTGGACTGCTCTTGTCGCAGTAAGGCAAGGAAGGCAGGCACTGCTTCCGGCCTCTTTAGATCCGCCAGCGCGCCGATGAGGCTCCTTTTGGGGGATTCCAGAGTCGCGGTCTCAGCCAGCATTTCGAGGGCGGTTGCCAACTTGTCCTTGTTCCCGGTTCGCAGAGCCAGGCTGTTCAATATCGGTGACCTGGGCTTGTCGGCCAGGAGCTTGGAGATTACCTGCTGAAGTTCGTCGGGAACCGAGTTCAGCACCCGGCCCCGCAGCCCTTCCTCCATGCCCTCGATCAAGCGCTCCACGGTATCGGGAGTGGGCGCCAGGCGAAGTAACTGGGCGCAGATTGCCAGATTCTTCTGGCTGACCGAGGGTGTCTGATTGGACTTCCATGGGGAGTACACGGCCTGGTAATCATCGCTGAAGTCGTAGAAGACCCTGTCTCCCAACTCGAAAGAGTAGCGTTGGGCCAAGCGAGGCGCGATGCCCTGGGTGAAAAGAGGAGCCTGCCACAATGCCTCGTCCTTGAGCCATTCCATTATCGAGTGGAGGTTGTTCTCCAGCTTGTCTTCGACTGCCCACCAGAGCAAGAGGGGAATGTGGGGGTCGTTCGCATCCTCTCGTCTCAGCACCAGTCGGCGAATGATGGGAAGCGAGTCGCTGGCGGGCAGCCGCTTGCAGGAACTGGCCAGCTGACTGCGGACCGCTACGCTGCTATCTGTCCGGGCCAGCTGGATGAGCTTTTTCTGAAGCCGGCGAGTGATCTTTCTCGAGTCGCCCAGCAGCCGAACCGTCCAGGTCCGCACGTGTTCATTGGGATGATCGAGCTGCTCCAGGGCGAAGGCCTCGTCGAAGCCTCCGCTGGCGTTCACCGCCCACAACCCTTCAAGAGCCAGTTGTCCCTGATGGTCCCGAAGCAGCTTCTTCAGCCGGGGAATCGCGTCCTTGTCCCTTCGGTCTCCCAGCACCCGGAGAGCCTGCGCTCGAAACCATCGGTTCTGGTGTGAGAGGGTGTCGATGAGCTCTTGATTGGTCAGTCGCGACAAGTCAAAAGGCTTGAAGGGGGCTGCACCCTTGGATTTGAGACGGTAGATTCTCCCGCTGTCCTTGTGCCAGGTGTCGAAGGGACTGAGGTGACTCAGTCGGAAGTCGTACCAGTCGGCGATGTAGACGGCACCATCGGGCCCGACTTTTGTGTCCAGCGGTCGGAACCAGATATTTTCGGTTAGGACGACTGGCTCTGAATCGACTGTGCGCAGAGTAGAACCATGGGGTAGCAGCCGGCTCGCCTGCATCCTGTTGGTCAAGGACATGCCGGCGATTGTCTGGCCTTCATAGCCGGGAAGGGCACCACCCTCATAGACCTCCAGGCTCTGAGAAAAACGCTCGCCATAACCCTCGTGCTCCATGTGCTGGAGAAACCCAAAGGCGAAAGGATTGGTGAGTGGTCCATGCTTCGAAAAGCTCTTGATGTAGTAGCCTCCCTGGGCGTAGTGAACTCCCCTTGCCGCTCCGCGGTTGGTTCCTGAGAAAAGTCGACCCTTACTGTCGAAGCTCAGGCTCCAGGTGTTGCCCCCACCCTCGGCGAAGAGCTCGAACAGCTTCTCGGTCGGATGGTAGCGCCAGACGGCCTGGCCGAGGAACTTGATTCCCTCTATGGTGGCAGTGGTGGTGCTCCCCTGGGCGCCGTAGAGCCATCCATCCGGTCCCCAAACCAGACTATTCGCCAACCCGTGGGTATCCTCCAGACCGAAACCGGAAAGGTGCACCTCCGAACTACCGTCGGGTACATCATCCTGGTTACGATCAGGGTAGAAGAGAAGGTAAGGAGGGTTCAGCACCCACACCCCACCTCGGCCGACAGCCACGCTGCTCGCAATGTTGAGGCCGCTCACGAAATCCTTGTGGGAGTCGAAACTACCGTTTCCATTGGTATCTTCAAGGATGGTGATCTTATCGGCACCGCGGTCGTGGTTGGGTGGAGCCGGGGGGACCTTATTGAAGACGGCTCTCAGGTATCGATCGTACTTCAAGATCGTGAGCCCGGCTGGAAACGGGTATTGAATGTACTGAACCACCCACAGGCGCCCTCTGTGGTCGAAGTGCAGATACAGAGGTTGACGGATCAAGGGCTCGCTGGCGATCACTTCGATTTCGAGGCCCTCGCTGAGCTGGAAGAGGCCGACCGATTCCTGCGGAGACGGGCCTACCCTGTCACCAGCCCCATGGACTCCCTCGCCCAGCGACTTGAATCGTTTCACGAACTCGGAGAGTGAGGGATCGAAGCGGCCTTCTGGGGAGGCTGTGTCCTTTTCCTCTGTCTGCGATGCCAGGTTGACTTCCAGCGGTGCCAGCAGCACTGCCAGAAGCAGGAGCAAAGAACTTGGTATTCTCAGTTTCATTTGACCTCAAACGTGCCGGTTGTTTCAGTCTGGCAGGCTTTATCCCTTTCAATCGAGGATAGGGTCACCATGATCTCATTTCAACCTGAGGGTGCGCTCCCGGCAGTTTCGGCTTCGGCCCGCCGGTCGGGTTCATGTTGGTCGTCAATGGTTGTCAACATTCTCTTGACGTCGGAAAAGCCGCCAATCGTAATCACGATTGTAAGGCAGGTGTAGATCACCAACACGGCACTGTAGGTAGAGGTGCGCGTGGTTGCCTACCCTGCAGGGGGCGGTATGAAGTAAAATCCCCTTATGTAATGTAGCAGATTGACTGCACCTATCGAAGGAGACATAACAGCGACATATCGGAAGCTGCAGGGAAGGCATCCCAGCAGAAAACGTGGTCGGTCTTAACCGATTTTCCACCCCGTCGCGGAATACTCGACGGTGCCACCACCTCACAGTTATAGCCTTGATCCTTCAGGTCGCGCTGTAGCGAGAAACCCACATACGACGCTTCGTAGCAAAGCTTCAATTGCACGCCACCAAAATACTCGCCGACCTTCTCAAGCTGCCCCACCAGCCCCCTCAACGTCGGTCGACATTGAAAGACCAGCACTTCACCCGTGCGCTTGTCCAGCGCCGAACCATGGTAGCGAACATCATCGACATCGATCCCGACATAAACTGTATTCTGAATCATGGACGCCTTCTGTTTTGCATCGGTGGCCTATCCACCAATTGAGGTATCCATCTTCGATGGCAGCCCTCGGGTCAAGAGGGGGGCGTCTATATCTTCTATCCTTCATCGTAGGAGCAGAGACTTCGATTGGAAAGGAAGGAGACCTAAAATGTTGCCAAGAACTCTGGCCCTCCTCATCATGCTCTTGTCATTGACGGGATGTGCAACGGACGACAAACCAATCGTGACCCAAGAAGCCGCCCCAGAGGCCACTCGACCCTTGGATATTTATTGGGTAGACGTTGATGGAGGGGCGGCCACCTTGATCGTCACTCCTACCGGCGAGTCCATCCTGGTAGATGCCGGTGAGGATCGGGACAGCCACGCCTCGCGGATCCATCAAGTGGCCAGCCAGGTTGCAGGCTTAACACAGATTGATCATTTCGTGGCTACCCATTGGCACGCCGACCACTATGCTGGAGCTCCCAGACTCAACCAACTGATCCCCATCAAGAACTTCTACGACCACGGACTACCGACCGAGAGTGACTATGCTTCCAAAGCTGATTTGAAGCGTGAGAAGCCGGGAATCGCAGAGTATGAAAAGGTTACCCAGGATCGCTCCCGGGTGCTAAACCCCGACGACACCTTACCCTTAAGGCAAGCCCCGGGCTCACCCACACTGATGGTCCAGTGTGTGGCCTCCGCGGGCAAATTTCTGCCAACCCAGGAGTCCCTTTCTCCGAATCAATCCTGCGAAAACAAAGTTGCCAAGCCCCCGGACGATACGGACAACGCGCAGAGCGTGGTTTTGTTGCTGACCTACGGCGAATTCTCCTTTTTGGATCCTGGTGATCTGACCTGGGAGATGGAAGCTAAACTGATATGTCCAGCAAATCCGATCGGAACGGTTGATTTGTTTCAAATCAGTCATCATGGACTGGACTCCAGCAACAATCCTTTGCTGATCGAAAGCGTACGGCCGCGAGTCGTCGTCATCAACAACGCTCCCAAAAAAGGGGCGGAGCCCAACACGATGAAGACCCTAATGGGCCTCAGTGGGATTGAGACCATTTGGCAGATCCATCGCAACCTTCGGACCGGCCCCGAATTGAATACCCAACCTCAGTTCGTGGCCAACCCGGAGGGACAATCCGGCGAGTTCATCAAGGCCTCGGTTCAACCCGATGGAGCCTTTTCGGTGCAGATCGGGCAGAGCGGGACCATCAAGAGCTACCAGGCAAAGAAGTCAATGGCAGCGCTGGGGCGATGAGATCAACGGAAGCTAGCCGAAGCGGTCGTTTTTGGTTCTGTTGACTCTTCTTGTGGGAGGGGAAGGGTGTGAAAGGACGTGCTGTTCGGAGCGGCGCGAGTGTATACTGTGGCCGTGCCAGGGCCAAAATGGAAATCCTGGCTAGGAGTGGATCGCTGAACCTTTTTCTGCTGTCACGGTCTGCTTTCTGCGAGGCTCGTGCAGTGAGGGTTGGCGGGCGGAGTCGGCTTCTGGTTTTATTGCTCCGTCGGAGGTTGCCTTAGAATGATTTACAAGTTTGTCAGCCTTCTCTTAGGCCACCGGCTGGAAATGCTTTGCGTTGCCACGCTTGTTGTTCTTGTCCCGGCAGGCGCTAACGCACAATCGAAGGCTGTAGCGAACGATCCCACTGAGTTCTACAAGAGCAGGGTACGCCCGATTTTAGCCTCCCAATGCTACACCTGCCACACCGAGTCCCACGTTAGCGGGCTCCAGATGGACAGCCGTGAAGCTCTGATGAAGGGCGGCCAGTCGGGCCCGGCCATCGTGCCTGGAAACCCTGATGAAAGTCTGTTGATCCGCGCCGTCAGCCACACCCATGAGCGGCTGCAGATGCCCCCGCAGGGCAAGCTCAGCGGCAAGCAGATCCAAGACCTGCGCATTTGGGTGGAAGCGGGAGCACATTTCGACATCCCTATTTCAAAGGCGCCCGTGCCATCGAGCCGTGCCGGCGCGGAGTGGACGCAACAACAGCGGGAATTCTGGGCTTTCCAACCCACCAAGAAACCGGGCCTGCCCCGCGTGCAGGACACGGCGTGGTCTCGCACACCGATCGACTACTTCATTCTCGCCAAGCTGGAAGAAAAGGGCCTGCAGCCCGCCCGGCCCGGCGACAAGCGGACGCTGTTGCGCCGTGTGACCTTCAATCTGATTGGGCTGCCGCCTACCCCAGAGGAGTATGATGCCTTCCTTGGTAACGACTCCCCCGATGCCTTCGAAAGCGTCGTCGAACGGCTGCTTGCATCTCCGCAATACGGTGAGCGGTGGGGGCGCTATTGGTTGGATGTGGCTCGCTACGCCGAGGAGGACGCTCTAGGACTGGGTCCAGATCCTTTCCCTAATTCGTTTCGTTACCGTGACTGGGTAATCGACGCGTTCAACCACGATATGCCTTATGACGTTTTTGTCAAAGCACAGATTGCCGGCGACCTACTGGAAGAGGACTCGGAAACGCGTCTGATGCCTGGTTTGGGACTGTTTGGCCTCGGGCCCTGGTACTACAAAATTGTCGACCCGCCCAAAGCCCGCGCGGACGAATTGCATGACCGCGTCGATGTCCTCTCACGCGGGTTCTTGGGACTCACCGTTGCCTGCGCGCGTTGTCACGACCATAAGTACGATCCGATTTCCACACAAGATTACTATGCAGTGGGCGGGGTATTCACTGCCTCCGAATACAAAGAGTATCCGCTCGCGGACGCGAGGATCGTAAAAACCTACGATGATCACAAGAAAAAAATCGACGATCTCGAGCAGGCCATCGAGCAACTGTTCGAGGAGGAAGCAAAGTCGTTGAGCTTTCGGCTGGCGGGGGAAACTTCGCGATATTTGGTGGCCGTCTGGAATCAAGGATCGGCGCAGCGGGAAACACTCGACCAGGAGACCCTCGAACGCTGGATCAACTATCTCGGGTCTCCCTCCGGAGAACACCCCCACTTGCAATGGTGGGAAAAGCTGGATGCGCTGACGCCCGTCGCCACGGTGCGCGCGGAAGTCGACCGATTCCAGGCATTCCTCCGCAACTTGATCCAGGAGCAGAAAGAGATCGAGGAAAACAATAAGCGGGTCATTGAGGAGTCGAAGAAATCGACGGATCCCTATGACCTCTTCTGTGTCGGCTGCAACGCGGAAACAAAGGCGCTCGCGCGAGACAAGTACATGTTGTGGACCGAGCTTTTCGAGCCGGAGCTGGAAACGAACGGCCGGGAGGACAAGAAAGCGGGAGTGCTGTACTACGGGGAGGAGAAGATCGAGCGCTTCCTGCCGGTGGAACGAAAGGCACAAGTCAGCGAAATGCGCAAGGAACTGGAAGTGCTCGAGAGCACTCTGCCGGAGCGCTATCCGTTCCTGCACGTCATTGCGGATCAAGAAGAGCCTCGCGACATGCGACGGCATATTCGCGGCGACCCTTACAGCTCGGGCGAGGTAGTGCCGCGACGTTTCCTATCGATTCTGGGCAACTCGGGGCCCTTCCGAAACGGGAGTGGAAGACTGGAACTGGCTAACCGCATTGCCAGCGCGGAGAATCCGCTCACGTCTCGGGTGATGGTCAACCGCGTCTGGCACTACCATTTCGGCCAGGGGCTGGTGCGGACGTTGAGCAACTTCGGGCAGGTGGGCGACCGGCCGAGCCACCCGCAACTGCTGGATTATCTGGCCAGCCGTTTCATCGAAAGTGGTTGGTCCATCAAGCAGCTGCACCGCGAAATCTTGCGTTCCAGCACCTACCGGATGAGTAGTGAGTTTTCCGAGCGTAATTTCCTGGAAGATCCAGAGAATCGTCTGCTCTGGCGTGCAAACCGCCGCCGCCTCGATGTTGAGGCGCTGCGGGATGCGATGCTCTCTGTGGCAGGTGAACTGGATATCAAAAGGGGCGGTCCGGCGCTGAAGTGGACAGAAGAAAACCAACGTCGCACCGTCTACGGTGAGGTTAGCCGGTATAGCCTGGAGCGTATGCTCTCGCTTTTCGATTTCCCGGACCCAACGATCACCGCTGAGAAACGTGAAATCACCAATACGCCGCTACAAAGACTCTTCTTCTTAAACAGTGGATTCATTGAGAACCGGTCGCAGGCCCTCGCCGAGCGCCTCGAAAAAGCAGCGGGAGATGATTTCGAGGCGCGAGTTCGCGCCGCCTATCAGCTTCTGTTCGGCCGCCATCCGCGCCCTCAAGAGGTGCGGCTCGCCGAAGCATTCCTTGCGGAAATGGAAGGCGATCGGCCCTGGAAGCACTATGCTCAGGTCTTGTTGAGCTCAAACGAATTCAGTTTTGTGGACTGATATGCCCGACCAAGCTTTTGCACCATTGACTCGCCGGCAAGCGCTGCGCACGATCGGTAGCGGGTTCGGCATGCTCGGCCTGGCAACGGCACTGGGCGAGGGTTTTCGACTACAGGCCTCCCGCTCGGAAGACCCCTTCGCTGCCAAGCCGCCCCATTTCGAGCCCAAAGCCAAACGGGTAATCTTTCTGATCATGAACGGTGGCCTCTCGCAGGTCGACACGTTTGACCCGAAACCGATGCTGCAGAAATACCACGGCAAGCCGATGCCGGGCGGCAATCCGAAAACCGAGCGGAAGACCGGCGACCTGATGGCATCGCCATTCCGCTTTCGGAGGTTTGGACAGAGCGGCATTGAGGTGAGCGAGATCTTTCCGGAAATCGGCAAGCGCATCGATGACATTTGCGTCATCCGCTCGATGCATACCGATATCCCAAACCACGAGCCCTCGCTGTCCATGCTGAACTGCGGCGAAAACCTTCTGAGCCGCCCCTCGATGGGCTCCTGGATCCTTTACGGACTCGGAACGGAAAACCAGAGCCTTCCTGGATATGTGGTGCTCTGCCCGGGCATGCCGGTGGTAGGTTCGCCGCTGTGGAACTCCAGTTTCCTACCCGCGGTTTACCAGGGAACCTATATCCCCAACAACGAGACTGACCCGCGCAAGATGATCCGGTATCTCCAGAACCGGGATGCCGGAGCGTCGAGGCAGCGCAAGCAGATCGACCTGCTGGGCCGCCTGAACCGCCTCCATCTAGAGGAGCGAGATGGCGACTCGCAGCTGGAAGCCACCATTCAATCGATGGAGGTCGCCTTCCGGATGCAGATGGAAGCTCCCGAGGCGTTCGACATCAGCCGGGAAAGGGAGGCGACTCGCCAGCGCTACGGCGACGGAGACTTCGCCCGAGGCTGCTTGATGGCTCGTCGGCTCATCGAGCGTGGCGTCCGGATGGTGCAGATCTATTTCGGAGATCGCCAGCCCTGGGACAATCATGACGACATCATGATCCACCAGAAGCTTGCGCGCCGCGCCGACACGCCGATCGCGGCGTTGTTGGATGACCTGAAAGTTCGGGGCCTGCTTGATGACACGTTAGTGATCTTCGGGAGCGAGTTTGGGCGAACGCCCACGGTGGAGACCAGTTCCCGCGTCAAGGTGCAAAACGGCCGGGATCACAACCCCCACGGCTTCTCGATGTGGCTCGCAGGCGGCGGTATCCAGGGAGGCATGACTTACGGCGCCACGGATGATTTCGGGTTCAAGGCCGCAGAACAACCCGTCCACGTGCACGACCTACATGCCACGATTCTACATCTGCTGGGGTTCGACCACACGCGGCTGACGTACCGTTATAGCGGCCGCGATTTCCGTCTTACCGATGTGCATGGCCGGGTGATCCGGGAGATCCTTGCCTAGTCGAAGTCTGTTGCCGTCGTGGAGACGCGCCTGGCGAGACTGAGGGCGTGGGCAACATGAACGTGTTGTCGTTTGGCGAAATCGTCTATATGGTCATAGGCACGAGCGTGGCACGGGGCCACCGGCGGCATTTTGCTTGATATCGACAGTGAAAGACAACGTCGTACGCCCGGAAGACGTCGACTGCGAGCTTCAGATCCTCCACTCCGACGAAAGCGTTGTGCCTCGAAACTGACAGCAACATGGAGGACAAGAAGATTCCGTGTACAAAAACCGCCTTTCATTTTTCTGTCCCAAATGTTTCTGCCAGCTTTCTGAACAGGTCTTGATAGAGTGCCTAAGCCCATGACGAAACAGATTCTGTCATTGTCCCTGGCCCGGCAGCTCCGTGGCGCCGCTCTGCGTTCTCGGCGTTTCGATCGAATCGTGTGGGTGGCGATCTTCCTTCTCTGTGGCAGTACCGCCGCCAGTCAGACAGACGTGGAAGGAGTGCGGTTTTTCGAGCAGAAAATCCGCCCGGTGTTGGTTGAGCGTTGCTACAAGTGTCATTCGACTGGTGCGAAGAAGGTCCAAGCCGGTCTGTTGCTGGATACCCGTCAGGCAGCACGCGCCGGGGGTGGGAGGGGGCCAGCAGTAGTCCCCGGCAACGTCGGAGACAGCTTGCTGATCGAAGCGATTCGGCATGAGTCCCTTGAAATGCCGCCCGATGGCAAGCTGCCTGATTCGGTAATCGCTGATTTCGTCCGCTGGGTAGAAATCGGAGCGCCGGATCCTCGAGACGGTGCCGCTACACCGAGGGCCGTGGACAACGATGCTGGCCGGAAGTTCTGGTCATTTCTGCCTTTGCGCAACTACGAACCTCCCGAGGTTCCGGAGGCCGAGTGGGCACTGACTCCGATCGATCGCTTCATTCTGGCGCGTCAGCAAGCCAGTGGGGTTGAACCGAGTCCGATTGCTGACCATCGCACTCTGTTGCGGCGCGCGTACTTTGGGCTGACTGGTCTTCCGCCCTCGCCGGACGAAACCGGGGCCTTCCTGTCCGATGTGTCGCCACAGGCGTATGAACGACTGGTCGATGAACTACTGCGGAGTCCACACTACGGTGAGCGTTGGGCCCGCTACTGGCTCGACGTGGTCAGATTTGCCGAGAGCAACGGCTTTGAACAAGACGAAGACCGGCCCGAGGCCTATCACTACCGCGACTTCGTGATTCGAGCTCTCAACGAGGATATGCCCTACGATCAGTTCGTGCGCTGGCAGATCGCGGGCGACCTGCTTGCACCCGATTCGCAGTCCGCCCGGGCGGCCACTGGCTTTCTCGTGGCCGGGGTTGAAAACGTTGTTCAGACAGAAAAAGAGTTCGAGCGTGAGATTCCTGCTGTTTCGGTGCCCCTCGGTGATTTCTTTGCAGATGCGTCCGGCCGAGCCGCCAACTTCTCGACTTCTTTTGTCGAGAACTCTCCAGGATCCTACAACTGCTACATTCCTATGCCGTTTCGAGAATCGGCCCGGGTGACCCTTAGAAACGAGGCGGACCGTGATCTCTCCAACTACACCTACGTCGAATGGGAGCGATTGCCGCAATGGGTCGAGGATCTCGGCTATTTCCACGCCTTCTGGAGTCGTCGGAGCTTCCAGCTGAATTCTCAAACTCGGATGAAGATCTTTCGCCTAGATGGACCCAGCCATGTGGTGGGACAGTACTGGTATGTGTGTACGAACGAACCCCTTTTCGCCGGGCTGAACTACGTGATGGAAGCGAACAATCAGTATCGGGTCGATGGTGAGCAAGAGCCGGCGTTGAACTACCTTGGAACCGAATGCGCTTTCAACTTCTGCTGGGGATGGCGAGAGCTCTTCTCCGGCCACAAGATTGGCATCAACTGGGTTCAACACGAAGCAGGAGACACAGGTGTTTCCACCTACCGCTTCCGGGACACGGACGCCATTTACTTCCAGGAAAGTCTGGAGCTGACCCTGGACTGGACGGCCGAATTCAAGAGCTGGCCCGGGGGCCGGGACTTCATCGACCGGATCGCGCGGCGCAACGAAAAAGGCTGTGGATGGATCGATTACTCCACGACGACCTACTGGTATTCCGCCGATCCAGCCGGCCGGGAAGTAGGTCTCCTCCCGGTTGCAGAACGGCTCGAACCTCTTCTGAGGAAGAACCCACCGTTGTCATAGAGTGAGAAAGAGTCACCCTGAGATCGTTGTGACAGGAATTCAAACGAGTGCGGCTCGGTCTTCCTGATAGAATAGTAGTCTGCTCGGGCCCAAGGCGGTGTGCTCACCCCACGCTCCGGAACATGGGTGGTGAAGAAGGTGAACAGGAATAACCGCAAAGCGATTCCATTCAAGAGGAAATCGTTGGTTATGAATACATTCGAGACAAGATCGCCTTTTTCTCTGGTAGCGGTTCTGCTTGCCGTACTTTGGACTTCCAACGAAATGCGGGCTGCAACGACAACCACGATCGTTCGCGAGCAGCCGGTTGCATTGATCAGTATGGATGAGGCACCAGCGCGCATAAGAATGGCACGCGATGATCTGGTAAGTTTCCTTCAGCAGACGCTTGGTGTGTCGGTCCGCCGATACGGGGTCGGGACCGATCTGAGAAAGCTCGATGAGACGCGCTGCATTGTTTTCGGCACCCCTCACGAAAATTCGGCTCTGAAGAAACTTCAGGCAAACGGTTTCGACGTTGCCACGGATTCACTCGGCGAAGAAGGCTGTCGCCTGCAGGCGCGCGTTATCGAATCGGAGAAGGTGACGAGATCGTCAGGATCCAAATTGGTCCTGATGCTGGCTGGGGATACTCTGGTCGGCGCGAGTCATGCCGTTTACTCGCTGCTGGAAAAAGAGCTTGGAATCGGGTTCTTTATTGATGGAACCCGCGTCCCACGTCTGGAGTTCGTGGAGCTCGGTGGGTTGGACCGTACAGAAAGGCCCACGGTCCCCATCCGCAGCCTTTTCTATCACTATGTCTGGAAGCACCCACATGCAAACAACTGGCGTCTATGGGGGTTCGACGGCTGGAAGACCGCGATCGATTGGATGCGTCGCAAGCGCTTCAATCTGCTGCCGATGTACTGCGACACGGGCGGCTACCTATGGGGTGATTTGATCTTCAAGACGTTTCCCGAGATCCCCCGAGATGATTCCACCCTCGCGGAGTTCGTCGTCGATCCTGCCTGGCGCAGCGAATTGAGTCACAAGATCTTCGCCTATGCGCGGGAAAGTGGGATCCAGATTGCTTACAATCTGTTCTACTCACAGCTGCCGGAGTTTTTCGCCACTTACCATCCTGAATTGAAATACCACGAGCTCAACATGAAAAACGTCGGCATCAACGCGGATCAGCCGGAGTGCCGTGAGATCATGAAGAAATGGTGGTCTGCGATCATCGGCGAATTCGGTATCGACGACTCGCATGTTTACCTGATCTGTCCGTATCGACATGAAAAGGTGATGGGAGAGGGATTCGCGGGCAAAAACTCGATGACGATCGATGCATTCGAGATACTGAAGGAAATCGATCCGGAAGCGGAGATGTTCGTCGAGTCCTGGTGCTGGAAATATCGGGACGAAAAGGTCAAGACGCGGGAGTCGCTGGATGCCAACCCCGCCATCAATTTCCGCGAGTTCAAGTCCGGTGTGCCGCGCGAAATCGGCGTCGCCGAATGGGACGTACGTCGCATGCACCCCATGCCCGATAGTTTCGCCGGGCGCCCCCACATCCAGCTGACTCATACCAACATGGAAAACTGGTGGCCGCCAAACACCCATCGCAACCCCCCGGACTGGTTGGTCGATTACTTCGGCGATGCCATAGACCATGGCGCCAAAGGAGTTATGTTCTTTCAGATCCAGGCAGACGCGCATGAGATCATTGCCGATCTTTCGTCTCTCATTGGTTGGCAGTACCGGCCCAAGGGGCTGGCTCAAAGCAGCTCCTCCCGGGAGCACTTCCATGTGCGTGACCGCCGTTTCCATTCGAGCAATACTTCGGGCCACGATTAGAGCGAGATTGACCGAAAGATCCAGGAATCCTCATCCAGTTGAGTCGGGTACATATCGAATGTCAAAGGGACGCGAGTACTTCAAATAGAAGACGCACGGCTCCTGCTGGCCGCATTCGAGCGCATGCGGTGGGGCATTGCCGGGGAAGCTCAGGTACGCCTGCCCATCGAAGTGCGTTCTCGTTCCATCGTGAGCGACCAGTGTGAAAGCGCCTTTGATCCAAACATAGAGCTCGTCGCTGGTATGGGTATGATTCGGAACCGCGTAACCAGGGGGCATGCGCAACAAGACTTCAGCACCGCCCTTCGCGAGGTCACCTCTTAGCACGGCAATTTCCACACCCTCAAGTTCGAGCGGTTCCCACACAACCTTGTCGACGTCAATCGTGGTCTGGTCTGTCCCGAACGAGAGCGGTTTCAAATTGGAGCCCAGCTCGTGCGCACCTGCGGTCGGCAACGAGCTCAGAAATGTACAGAGAGCAATTGAACCAAACGCCTTCCTGATTACGCCTGAAGCTCAGCTGGTGAGCCAGCACCCTGGTCATACTGGAACGGTCTGATTCGCCAGAGGAAATTGACATGGCACGCAATCACATCCAGTTCCAAAAGGGATACAGCCTTCCGCAGTTTCTCGCCGAATACGGCACCGAAGCGCAATGCGCTGAGGCACTGCACCGCTGGCGATGGGCCCAACGGTTTCGTCTGTCCCCAGTGCCACTACACCGGCTTCTGCACCCTCAATACCCGAGCGCTGTACCAGTGCCATCGGTGCCATCATCAGACCTCACTCATCGCCGGGAGCCTCTTCGCGCACACGAAGTTACCGCTCACGACGTGGTTCCTCGCGATGTATCTGCTTACCCAGAGCAAGAACGGCGTCTCGGCGCTCGAACTCTCTCGCCAACTCGGGCTGTCGTACAACAGTGCCTGGCGGATGAAGCACAAGCTCATGCAGGCGATGAAGGAGCGTGACGACACTCGGGCCCTCGGCGGTTTCGTGCAGCTCGACGACGCCTACTGGGGAGGTGAACGTCACGGGGGCAAGCGCGGGCGCGGTGCCGATGCAAAGACGCCGTTCGTCGCCGCGGTTGCGACCAACGCCGAGGGACGGCCGGTGGCAATGCGATTGAGCTGCGTGCGCGGGTTCCGCAGCGATGAGATCGCTGCCTGGGCGTGCAAACATCTGGGGGCCGGTAGCGTTGTCGTGTCCGATGGATTGGCTTGCTTCGCAGCGGTGCAGCGCGCCGGCTGTCTCCACCAGCCCATCATTACCGGAAGCGGGCCGAGAAGCGCGCGTTGAACTGGGTCAACACGATGCTCGGAAACGTCAAGCGCGCGATCCACGGAACCTACCATGCCATCAGTGCCAAACACCTGCCGCGATACCTCGGGGAGTTCTCCTACCGCTTCAACCGCCGCTACCGCCTCGAGGAGATGGTCTCGCGCCTGGCCTACGTCGCGTTGCGTACACCCCCGATGCCCCATCGGCTTCTAACTCTGGCTGAGGCTCGGTGGTAATCAGGAACCGAAATGACGATCGGTTGCGACAGCGAAGCAGCACCGTCTGTCACCGCCCCACGTTTGCCGCAGCCGACACCAAATTTTGGAGCTTCTGTTGTGCCATCGGCCAGTCGAGCATGCCCAGCCCACAATCCGGTGCGGCCAACAGTCGTAGAGGGTCAATGTGGTTGAGGGCGTCCGTCAAGCGCGCGCCAATCTCTTGTACCGACTCCACCCGCTTTTTCGCGATCGCTACCACTCCGAGAATGACGTTTGTAGTCGAGAAGATCTCAAGTAAGCTTAGATCGACGGGGCGATGAGCGTCCTCCACGGACACCATGTCGATGGAGGCTTCCTCGAGGGCAGGGGCCAGGGCGAAATAGGCATGGGGGTCGGCTTTTCGCACATCCTCCTCGGGCTCGTCGAGGTGTCGCGGATAGCCGCAGCACAGATGTACGATACGTCGTATCCCGTCCGGCACCCCGTAGAAACATCGCTCGAGGTCTTGGATGCCGTAGGCGAGAGCCTCTTCGGGTTTACGGGCGAATACCGGCTCGTCAATCTGAATCCATCTGCACCCTGCATCGGCTAAGGCACGGACTTCAACGTTGATCGCCTCGGCCAGATCCCGATTGAGCGCTCTCTCGTCCCCGTAGTACTCGTCGACGATCGTGTCGGCGATCGTCATGGGACCTGGAATCGTGATCTTAACGGGTTTGGAGGAGTAGGATTGCGCAATCTGGAAGTCGTACACCAGAAATCGGTCCTTGGGCACAATCCGATTACCTATCGTCGGAACCTGTTCCTCCCAGGCGCCGGTTCTTATCTGCCGTACTTGCCTTCGGTCGAAATCGATTCCCGATAGGTGACGAAGATGGTAGAAAATGTAATGCTCACGGCGTATCTCACCGTCGGTCGGCACATCGATTCCTGCGTTTACTTGGGCCGCGATGGCTTCCTTGGTCGCTAACGCGAGTTTCGTCTCGACCTCCCGGCTGAGGAAATAGTTCGCGTCGTAGGTGGGCGTATACCTATCCTGAAACCAATCTCGGACGGACACGTAATCTGGCTTCGGGAAGGAGCCTATAGTAGTCGTTTGCAACGCGGTCATGGTCAACCTCTTGTGTGCGCGGCCCCATTTACGGTCGGGAATCTCCAAGATATCTCGCGACGATCGAGTCATCGGCGGAAGTCTGGAACACTTAGGGACCCTTGTTCCAACGCTTATTGCGGTCCAACCTAGCTCAGTAACGATAGGCGCCGGGCTTGTATGGGCCGTCGGCGGAGATGCCGAGGTAATCTGCCTGCTGCGGCGTCATGCGGGTGAGCCGGACGCCGAGTCGCTGGAGGTGAAAGCGGGCCACCCTCTCGTCGAGGTGCTTGGGCAAAACGTAAACTTGCTGGGCATAGTTGCCTGGGTTCTGCCACAACTCGATCTGGGCTAGCACCTGGTTGCTGAAGGAACTCGACATGACGAAGCTCGGGTGACCGGTCGCGCAGCCGAGGTTTACGAGCCGGCCCTCGGCGAGGAGGATGATCCGCTTACCGTCGGGAAACACCACATGGTCGACTTGTGGCTTAACGTTCTCCCATTCGTACGCGCGGATGGAAGCGATGTCGATCTCTGAATCGAAGTGCCCGATATTGCACACGATCGCGTCGTGCTTCATCGCGCTCATGTGCTCGTGGGTGATGACTCCGACGTTGCCGGTGGCGGTGACGAAGATATCTCCGAGCGGCGCTGCCTCTTCCATGGTGACGACCCGGTAGCCCTCCATCGCTGCCTGCAGAGCGCAGATCGGATCGATCTCCGTCACCCATACGTTGGCGCCGAAGGCCCGCAACGCCTGGGCGCAACCCTTACCGACGTCGCCATAGCCAGCCACGATTCCAATCTTCCCCGCCACCATCACGTCGGTGGCGCGCTTGATTCCGTCCACCAGAGATTCCCGGCAGCCGTAGAGGTTGTCGAACTTCGACTTCGTCACCGAGTCGTTGACGTTAATCGCCGGGACCTTGAGGGTGCCTTTCTGCATCATCTCATAGAGCCGGTGGACCCCGGTCGTCGTCTCCTCCGAGAGCCCACGAATATCGTCGAGCAGCTCGCTGTACTTTTCGTGCATGACCCCGGTGAGGTCGCCGCCGTCGTCGAGGATGAGATTCGGGCGCCATCCGTTCGGCCCGAAGATCGTCTGGTCGATGCACCACCAGGACTCCTCCTCCGTCTCCCCCTTCCAGGCGAAGACGGGAACGCCGGTCGCCGCGATGGCGGCGGCGGCATGGTCCTGAGTGGAGAAGATGTTGCACGAGGACCAGCGGACCTCCGCCCCGAGCGCGGTCAACGTCTCGATGAGCACTGCGGTCTGGATGGTCATGTGCAGACAGCCTGCGATCCGGGCCCCCGCGAGGGGCTGGGCGTCCCGGCACTCCTCACGGATAGCCATCAAGCCGGGCATTTCGTTCTCGGCGATGCCGATCTCGCGGCGCCCCCACTCAGCGAGCGAGATATCCGCAATCCTATAGTCGGGGTCGAAATTCGCCACTGGTTGAATGGTTGACATGTCTGCTCCCGTCCAGGTACCTAGCCCGCACTTAGTGCGGGCTAGAGCCCCGCCGCATCGCGCAGGGCATCGGCCTTGTCCGTACGCTCCCAGGTAAAATCCTCTTCCTCCCGCCCGAAGTGGCCGTAGACAGCCGTTCGTCGGTAGATAGGCCGGCACAGCTCAAGGGTGCGGATTATGGCCCGGGGCTTGAGGTCGAAGTGCTGGTTCACCAGCTCGCTGAGCTTGTCGTCGTTCAGCTTGCCGGTGCCGAAGGTCTCGATATTTACCGACGTGGGCTCGGCGACCCCGATGGCGTATGAGACCTGCACCTCACAGCGCTCAGCTAGCTCGGCGGCGACGACGTTCTTGGCCACATAGCGGCAGGCATACGCGGCGGACCGGTCAACCTTCGAGGGGTCCTTACCGGAGAAGGCACCGCCTCCGTGTCGCCCCACGCCGCCATAGGTGTCGACGATGATCTTGCGCCCCGTGAGTCCACAGTCGCCCACCGGGCCACCGATCACGAACCGGCCGGTGGGATTGATGTGGTACTGGGTGCCGTTCGTCAGCCACTTGGCAGGGATCACGGGGCGGATGATCTCCTCCATGACCGCCTCGCGCTGTTGCCTTTCGTCGATCTCGGGGTCGTGTTGGGTGGAGAGCACGATGGCGTCGATGCAAGTCGGCTGACCGTTCACGTAGCGAAAGGTGACCTGGCTCTTGGCGTCCGGGCGTAGCCACGCCAGGGTCCCGTCGCGACGCACTTCAGATTGGCGACGGACGAGCCGGTGGGCGTAGGTGATGGGCGCGGGCATCAGCACGTCGGTCTCGTTCGTCGCGTAGCCGTACATCATTCCCTGGTCGCCCGCGCCTAGGTCGTCCCCCTCGGCCTCGTCCACCCCCCGGGCGATGTCCGGCGACTGCTTGCCGATAGCGTTCAGCACCGCGCAGGTGGCGCCGTCGAACCCGAGCTCGGGTTTGTCATACCCGATGGCCTTGATCTGATCGCGGATGAGCGCCTCATAGTCGACGACGGCAGAGGTGGTGATCTCTCCGGCGACGATGACCATTCCAGTCTTAGCCATGGTCTCGCACGCCACCCGCGCGCGGCTGTCCTGCGCTAGGATGGCATCCAACACCGCGTCGGAGACTTGGTCGCAGAGCTTGTCGGGGTGACCTTCGGACACCGATTCCGAGGTGATGAGCTGCCCGTGTCCCATATAAATCATCCGGTGGAAGCGGCGCGTTGGCCGCGAAGAGATTGACTATTACAGTCCCATTACGGACTCGTTATCGGCAAGCGTCCGCACGACTTTAGCGGTTCCTCACACGAATCCATGCACGGTCTGAGGCAGAGGAAGGTCACCTTGCAACTACATTACGTGCTCCGCGCGAGACGCCTCTCTCAGGACGCCGATTAGGTTCTCGCGCTGCACAGGCTTTCCCACGAATTTGTACACCCCACCGTCATTTACCGCGCTGATAACAGCTTCAACATCGTTTGCTCCGCTCAGCATGATGCGCGCCGTTGTAGGATAGAGCTTTCGTACTCGCTCGAAAAACTTCGTGCCGAGCATATCCGGCATCATGTAGTCGGCAACCACGACATTTACGTCATGGGTAGCAAGGATCGCGAAAGCCTCCCCGACCTTATCCGTGGAAAGCACTCGATAGGGCTCTGTGTGCAGAAACCCCCCGAGCAGGGCAAGCGTAGATTGGTCGTCGACGACGAGTAGGATCGTTTGCTCGGAGCAAGGCAGGTCCGCGTCGGCCGACGGTTCGGCTCGCAACAGATCAGCCAGATCACCGGCAGGTATCGGGCGGCTCAAATAGAATCCCTGTGCCTCATGGCAACCCTGCCTCTGTAGAAATTGCAGCTGCGCCTTCGTCTCAACACCTTCCGCAACTACCCGCAGGTTCATGCTCTGCGCCATTGAAATGATCGCGAGCGCGATAGCGGCGTCGTTGGGATCCGAGACAAGGTCGCGGATGAACGATTGGTCGATCTTGAGCCGGTCAATGGGAAAGTGTTTGAGCTGGCTGAGGCTGGAGTAGCCAGTTCCAAAATCATCGATGCTGAGCTGAAGTCCGAGGCTCTTAAGACGACTGAGGATACGAATGGCGGCGTCCACATCCTTCGCGAGCAAGCTTTCCGTAATCTCTAGCTCGAGCCCATCTGGGTCGATTCCGGTCTCGGTCAATATCTCGTCGACCAGATCCACGAAGTTGCCCTGGAGGAACTGGACCGTCGAGATATTCACGGCTACGCGCGACATCGGCACGCCATCATCCTGCCAGCGCTTGAGCTGAGTGCATGCGGTACGCAGCACCCACTCCCCGATACTGACAATTAGGCCGGTTTCCTCGGCCATCGGTATGAAGTCCCCGGGGGACACCGGACCGAGCTCGGGGTTAGTCCACCGCAGGAGTGCTTCAGCCGTGCGGAGCTGGCCGCTCATGAGGTCCAATTGCGGCTGGTAATAGACTTGGAACTCTTCGCGTACGTAGCCCCTAGTCGATCCGCTTCATAGCACGGCGTCAATCGAGTGGCGCACTCGCGATCGCCCGCCGGCGAAACACTTCTTCCTTTTGCCCCGCGACAGAATTCGATATCGTAACTAGCCCCAAAATAAGCGAGGTATGAGCTCGCTCGGAAAATCGTTTGCCTTTTCCGAATATCTCGTGGATTTCAGCTCCTTGTGCGTAACAGGGAAAGCAAAGAGAAACACAAGAGACAAACCTTCCATTGGTTGTCTGGATCACTTGATCTTGTTTGTCTCTGTTATGCCCTTCCTTTCGCCCGCCACTCTTGCTCCGCCGGGGGTACGGGCTCACCCGCCGGCGAGGCGCCTTCAAGTAAACCTGAGTTGCCTGATATAGTCGAACGTCGCCAAAAAGGTTTCGAGATGCTTGCTATAGGCCAATATCCTGTAAACGAGGCGACGACCGGTTCTTACAATCTGACAGGGTATTTGCACAAAGTTCACCAGGAAGCGTTTGAACTCCATCCTCAAGATATCACGACGTACTGTCGGCGCCTGCGTCACCAGGCCATACCAGGCCTTCAGATTCCACGCCAGCGATGCGATGACCATGTAGGCCCAGTTCGATACCAGACTGTCCGAAGGCATCCTCAAGGCGTTCACTCCACTCTTGAGCTGACCGATGACGTTTTCCTGGTTGCAGCGATCGTTGGCAAAAAGGACCACTTCTCCCATCGTCATCTCCCGATCGTTGGTGATGTAGAAGAAGTACCGGACCTCATCAAACAGCCGGTGCTCCCCCTTTTCGATCGTGAGGTTCTTCCGAACCACAACCATGCGATAGGTTTTCTTACAGTGTCCGGGACGATAGTCAAACTCGGCGACCTGCTCGCTCTGCAGGCGGATGTTCTTGAATTCTCTCTCCTTGATTACTTGTTCTTTGACGTTTTCCGGACGGCGCCGTTCTTCGCTCTTGACCTCATAACGAGGAGGCCGCTCGAGCGGTTTCCATTGTCTCTCCGGCAGGGCATCGGCCATCCCGACCAGGTTCGGCTTGGCGTCATAACCAAAGACAAAACCAACCCGCTCGTCCCAGCGATCGAAGTTTCTCGTCAGCGAGAAATCCGTGTCGCCCCGAAGCCAGACCTTCGTAAACACCGACGACACCAGATCGATTGCCCGGTCCATCCACTCGGCCGCTCCGTCGGAAGAGGGACGGTTGCCCGGCCGATTCATCAGATAGAGGACCTCATTCGTATTGGCCAAGGTCACGATCAACGGTGCGTAACCCCAGATCCCGTTGTAGGCAATGTCCATTCCTTCCTTGCATTCCCCCAAGGTTCCGGCGACGGTCCCGTCCACGTCGATGATGGCCTCCTTCCGGAAGGAAGCATCCTGCAACTTCCACACCTTGGTTCGGGTTTCATTGATGGTTTCCTGAAGTCCGAAGATCCAATCCTCATCGAAACGACGGAGGAAATCTCCAGCCGTCGTGGGATCCGGAATCCTCTCGGCTCCCAGTCCGTTCATGTAGGTCTCATCCTGGCGCAACCGCTCGATATCTTCGAGACAGGTTCCACCCGACAAGACGTTGTATGCGATGTTCAGTACATGATCGGATTCCCAGTAAGGAAAGTGGTACTTGAGCAAAACGATGTTTCTGTTGATATCTTTGTCCAATCCAAGCTTACACACGAGCTTGTGAATGGCTCCGATACCACCAGATCCGATGGCGCGCGTTCTCTCGGCGATCTCGTAGTAGGTGTTGGAGTCCTTGAACATAGGATCGGACCGGTCCTCAAACTGATTTCTTTCCAACCGGCGTGTAAGATTTTGCTTGTCTCGGAGGAGGATTCTGTGGTTTCTTTTATTCACCTGGAATGTGCTCCTTTCGGGATGTCTTGTAAATATATCAAACGCATTTTATCCCGTAACGGCGCACGTTCCAGGGCTTTTCTTCCTCCTCATGCAAAAAATCACGCTGGACTAAGGTCTAGACCCAAGAAATACGCACCGTGCAGAGTGGCAACGGTGAGGGCTTCGATCGGTGTCAGCGCCTCCGCATAGCTCCAGATTTCCCAATGCGACCCGAGGCCAGGCTGCTCTCCGTGTTCGCCGATGGCACCGAAACCACCGGCGCGTATGACGTCGGCCAGCCCCTCGGCGATGAACGGAAAAGAGAATTCCGCCTTCGGCCTCTGATCCGACATTGCAACCTGGCGCTCCACGGCAGATCGCGGAATGAAGCGGTTGTACTTCTCATCTTCGAGCAGGCCGTGGCGCGGCCGAAAGTAGTGGGCCGATCCTCTGTTGTGCGATGCGACGTGGGCCGTGGGCGGATACACCATCTTGGCGCGGCCGAAAAATGTCGACACATCCTTGAAGATCGGGATGGGCGCCATGTAATGCTCCCACCCCGTCATACCGTCAATGGCGTATGCCACGTCCTGATACAAGAACCCTCCCTCGGCCGTGACCGTGACCCCCCGCTCCCGGGCCGCCTCGATCAGCAGCTGGCGTTTCGCCCGATGGGCGACCCTGTACGGCTTGACCGACGGCGCGCCCCAGTCGACGCGCCGGTTCACGATGCGGCGGGCATCCTCGATGGTCTCGATGGTCTTGACCTCGTTGAGAAGTCCTACAATAGACTCTCCCACGCAGAAGGTCCGAGGTCCCAAGATTCTGCCGGAGGCGATCAATTCAGAGATAGGGAAACCGCTCGTGGATGATCCCGATGGATCCATGATCGTGGTCACGCCGTACGCCAGGTCGACGGCCGCCGACGGGTGCCATTGTGGAATCATCGATCCAGGCTGACCCGTGTGGTGTGCATGTACGTCTACCAATCCCGGCATCACGAAGCGGCCGGACAGGTCGACGACACGCTCGGCGTCCGCGCTCGAGCAGTCGCCGACACATGTGATGCGACCGCCTTGCACCAGAATCGTTCCCGTGAAGGAATCCCGGTCAGCGTCGAGGGGAATGATCGTGGCGCTTTCCAACGCGATCGTGCCCGGCGCTATCGGTCGCGCAAGCTTCAACTCGATCTTGACGCTGGTCCTTTCACCCTTGCTGACGTCATAGGTTTCGTAGCGGTTCCCGTTGACCCACTCCAGGGTACGGTCGTCACGCCACCGATGGTGAATGCCGCCAAGCTCGCTCGCCGCAATGGTTCTCGCGCGCGCGACGGGATCGATTTCGGGGAGAGTCACACCAGCGTCCTCGGCACCACCCAGCGGGGCTACGTAGATATTCCGCTCGTGCTCGTACGCCACCCAGTCACCGCCCGGCGACGCGAGCGGGTTTTGCACGAAAGGGGAGCTCAGGCTGACCAGTTCGACCGAGAGGCTGCCTTCCATCGTCAGGACCACGACGGAGCCGTCACCGCGCTGCTGATAGCGGACACGACCTTCACGGTCGAAATGTCCTCTCCCTTCCTCGATAATCTCGACCAGACGTTCGACCGCTCCCTCCCCTGGCACCGGTATTCGAAGAAGAGACCATGGGCGCCGGTCCGGCTCGTAGCCTTCGGCTCCAATCCAATCCAGTCGTGGCCCTTCGGACGGACCCGCACTCACGATCAGGCCGGCGCCGTCGGGGCTCCATTCCGGATAGAGGTATTGGCCGGCGATCCTGGTCAAGCGCTCGGGCTTTTCCCCGTCAGGCTGGATACGCCAGACATGCCCACCTGACTTCTCATGCCAGGTGGTAAATGCAATCCAGTTTCCGTCCGGGGACCAGGACGGTGTGTACTGGAAGCCCTGGCCGACGTCCGCGGCCAACTTGCTGGGTTGTCCAGATGGAAGGTCTACCAGCCAGATCGCTCCGGCAGCTACAAAAGCAAGCGATCTACCATCTGGAGAGGATGAGGGCCACTCGAAGAATCGGATCTCGACGCTGTCGTCGAGCGTTCCGTGGTTGCGCGTCTGTTCGGAAAGAACCCGGCGCACGCGGGCCCGGAAGGGAATCTCCGTTACGGCCCCGGTGGCAACCTCCACCCTCCGCAGCTTTCCCCCTTCACTCAGCACAATCGCCTTGCTGTCGGGCGTCCATGCATAACCAGGGATGACGCGCTCCGCGTAGGAGACGGTCACCCGGGATATGTCGATCGCAATCGGGTCCATGACCTTGCGCTCCTCACCTGATACCAGATTGCGTACGAACAGCGCCGTCGATGGTCCATACTCGTGCCCCCGGTATGTCTGCGTCGACCCGGGCACGTGCATTGCGAACGCAACCAATTTACCATCCGGAGAAACTTCCGGGGCCAGCTCCGAATCGCCCAGTTCCGGTATCCGGACCACGCGTCCGAATTTTTCGCGGGACGCCTCGTTCAGGTCCGCGTTGGGCCGAGTTTCGGGGTCGAGCTCCTTGCCGGGATGATCACGGAGGAAGGAACGTTCCCCGGTGTCCAGATCGAGGCTCTGGATATGGTAGTCCTCCATGGAGCCGATGTTGTTTCGGACCCCGTAGCTTGTAAAGTAGAATAGGCGCTTGCCATCCGGCGTGATCGACGGGCCGCGCAGATAGGCAAGCTTTCCTGATACCAGTCGTTCCCCCTCTCCGCCAGTGGCCGGGAAACGCCAGATTTCCGGATTGAGTGCATGCCCTTCCTGAAAGCAGCGCGTCACGATAATCGCCCGCCCATCGGGAGTCCATTTCGGTTCCCGGTAGCGCGTAACCGCATCGGGATAGACGGAACGCGGGTTGTCGCCGTCGGGGTCCATCAACCAGAGATTGTCTTGACCGGAACGATCCGAAACGAAGACAATTCGGCTTCCGTCGGGCGAGAACTTCGGATGATAATTCAGCGACGGTCCACTCTCCTGCGTCAAGCATTGAGCTTCGCCCCCGTCGGCGCCGACTCGATAAATGTGCCCGAGTAGATCGAACACGATCCAGCGCCCGTCGGGGGAAACGTCCACCGACATCCAGGTCCCTTCGTCGGTCTCGAAGTCGATCGTCCGGGTAGCCCCATGCGGCGGCGCAAGCAGTACGCCTTGATCCGCTTCACTACACGCAGCCATCGATACAAGCCACAAAACAAGAATCCAGAACTTCATCGATCACTCCAAAAGGGGTGCCGAGTCTCCGACTCGGCACGCTTTCCGCGTCGCACCTTCCGCTATTCTAACCGATTGGCACGGTAGGCACCTCGCGCCGCGAGATGCAACAGCCGAAAGCGGACAGCAGTATGCGCTAGGGGCGCACTAGGTCGCGAAGTCATTCAAAGTACGCAGGTACGCCTCGGGGGTGCCCATGTCGTAGCGCCGGCCGGAAACGATCGCTCCGTAAAAGCCATCGCGCTTGCGCAACTCATCCAGGGCCGGCGTCAGCTGGAATTCTCCGCGCTGGTCCCTCATGTTGCGCTCGATGTTATCCTCGAGTACCGAGAAGATCTCCGGTTGGATGACGTATTGGCCAAAGACGGTGAGATAGTAAGGCTCGATCCCTGAGACGCGGAGATTGGTGCGCGCATAGTCCACGGTGGGTTTCTCCGCAAATTCCGTAATCGCCAGGCAATCGCGCTTCTTGTTGTCGAGCCACTCACCGGTGACCGTACCGAATGCATTGATCTGATCTTCCACTGTTTGCATGAGCGAAAGCGTGCTCTTTTCGTACTTTTCGAATGATTCGATCAATTGCTGTGCGCACGACTGGTCCGTATCAGACCGATAGAGATGATCGCCGAGCAACAGGAGAAAGGGCTCGTCTCGAACCCATTCCCGCACGCAGTAGACGGCGTGGCCGAAGCCCTCCTGCTTGTCCTGCACGGAAAAGTGGACGCGCCTTCCGAGATCCGCGAGGTATTTCGAGTAGTCGCGGAACTTCGTGGGAAGCTTGTTGAAGTTTTGGATCGCAACCGGCAGGTTGAAGAACTCGCTGAAAGTTGCCTCGTCCTCCTTCTGGACGATGAGGCACACCTCTTCGATTCCCGCACTCAGCGCTTCCTCGAGAATCAGGAGGATAACCGGTTTCGCAATGCCGTCTCGATCCACGATCGGGAAGAGCTCCTTCTTGTTTGCCTTCGACGCTGGATACAGGCGCGTCCCGAATCCCGCCACCGGGATGACGGCCTTGCGCACCTTGCTGGGGGGGCTGATGTCGAGCGGGAGGCATGCCATCCCCAGGTCTGACTCGATAATCCCCATGGCGTCCTCGCGCGACTTTTCGTCCCGCGCCACAAATTGCGCCGACCCGTCTCCCTGCGAGCCAACGCCCTTGCCCCCCCAAACGAGCTCCTGTATGGGCTCATAGGAGAGAACTTTGTGCAGCACAGGCGCTTCAAGCTGTTCCGGACAGGTCGGGGTGAGAGCGCCGTCGAAATGCGCCTGGACCTCGTTCATCAACTTGCCGAGCTTTGAGCCGTCGCCACTTCGGATCGCATCGATCGCATCTTTGACCATTCCCTGGTTGGTCTCCCCCAGGTACTGGTGGACGTTGCGGTCCATTTCATTGCGCGGGAAGGGATAACTTTGATTGAGCTTCGCCAGGATCTCTTTTGTGTTCTTCTCCGCATTCAGATCCACGATCATCAGGTGCAACGGTTTCTTGACGGAGATCTCCTCCACATGCAACAAATCGCCATCGAAAGTCATCAGCAGGGGGCGCTGTCCATAGGCACAACCTTGGTCCATCCGGCCACACCTCGAAGGGGTGAGTATTTCACCCTGATAGGCATATTCCATCTCTCCGCGCGTGGTCATCTTGAGGTCATAGATCCGGTTGAACGCGCGGGCCGTCAACACGGAGACAGCCGCCGACGAGGACAATCCCTTCTTGAGGGGCAAATCCATGCTATGGCATCGCACGACCAGGCCCTTCACGTGATAGTGAACCAGAATCTGGTAGGCGACACCGGCCATGTAGCTGAAAAAACCTCCTCGATCGGCCTCGGCGAGCAGCGTCTCCTTGTCCATTGCCACCTCGAAGGGACCCTGGATCTCTCCACTGGAAAGCTCGCTCGTGACCACCAGATGGGAGGCATGTGGCTCGACATCGGCGTGAATTCCCTGGTTCGTTCCGGTGATAATCGTCAATCCTTTGCCGATTTCCGCGTTGATGCGGCGGTACCCGCCAGCCCAGTCCGAGTGCTCGCCGAAGAGACAGATACGTCCGGGGACAAAGATCTTCATTCGTTCACTCGCCTCCGATGGCAAAAGTTCGGATCAAGGGTAGCAAACTGCGCTCCACGGTCACCTCAGCTTACCACTCTCGCCAGTCGACGACGGACACATCTTTCCTGAGTCCCATCACCAGGGACAGATTCACTGGACCAGAAAGCGCTTATCAGTTGATCGATCCGCCGGCGAAATCTATATTCAGGGTACGCAGTCTTAAGAAACGAACGTCAGAGCGGCAAGCGAGCCTCTGGGTTCGGGCTGCAGACAAACGGCAGAGACCATCTGGATCTCTAGCCCGTATCAAGAAAGAGTGGAGGTTTGCATGCTGTCTGGGAAAAAAGTGGTCGTCATCGGAACAGGAAAGATGGGAGAGGCGGTCATCCGGGGCCTGCTCGATTCCGAAACTCTCGAACCGAACCAAATTGTAGCCACCCGGTTGCACCAGGACCGCCTGGGAGCATTTTGCAAGCAGTACGGTATCGAGGGCGCGGATTCGAATGCCGTCGCCGCGGCTCGCGCGGATATCTTGATCTGTTGCGTGAAACCACAGGATATGGAGGCCACGCTCAAGGAGATTCGGCAGGAAATCAAACCAGAGACTCTCGTGATCTCCGTTGCTGCATCCGTGACCACGGAATTCTTGGAACGGCATCTGGACGCCGGGGCCCCAGTCATCCGCGCCATGCCCAACATGCCGTGCTTACTCGGAGTCGGAATCACAGCGCTGGCGGCGGGTATTCATGCCGACGAGCACCACCTTGGGGTTGCACAAAGTATCTTCGGCTCGATCGGTCGCACGGTCGTGCTGCCTGACAGCCAGATGGACGCCGTGACCGGACTCTCCGCCAGTGGTCCCGCATACATTTACATCATCATCGAAGCCCTCGCCGAAGCGGGGGTCAAGGTGGGTCTCCCCCGTGCGGTTGCGACGGAGCTGGTGGCTCAGACCGTCTTGGGCTCGGCACAAATGGTGTTGCAGACCGGACAGCACCCCGCCCTTCTCAAAGATATGGTCACCACGCCCAAGGGTTGTACGATGGACGGAATCATGGCGCTCGAGGACGGAGGGATTCGCGTGACACTCATCAAGGCGGTGGTCGACGCAGTTCGAAGGGCTTCCGAGCTGATACACTCCTAGCCGCGGCGGCACTTACCCTTAGCTTGTGAGCATTTGATTCCGTTCGCCACGGGCTATTTCATCGGGATCCTTGGGTATCTGTGATCGGAGCTTCTCCCCCCAGATATCCCAGCGACACCAAAAACGCGTCGACTTTCTTCAAGGTGTGCTCATAGTACTTGCCGTCGCCGCGTCCAAAGTTGAAGAATCCGTGCTCTTGCCCCTCATACGGGACCAGTTCGCAACGATTGCCGAGCTCGACCATCTTGTCGGTGAACAGTTCCACTGAGCGAAATGCCACCGCAGCGTCCTTGGTACCGTGAAGAATGATCGCCGGCGCCGTCCCTTTTCGGAGATGGTGAAACGGCGAGAGACGGTGAGGCTCCACACCCATCCTCTTCTTGAGCCCCTCAAACTTGGCCTCTTCAAAAAAGGTTTCCCCTTCAACACGATCCAGCACGACCGCCGGATTGAAGAGAACCATTGCATTCGGGGCGGAGCTCACTCCGTGGAAGTGCTTTCCATCAAATTCCGGAAGCGTGCCCGTGGACGCGGCGAGATGTCCTCCCGCGGAACCCCCGCCGGCCGCGATTCTATTGGGGTCGATTCCCAGCCTCGAGGCATGGGTGCGGGCCCAGCGAATGGCCGCTTTGGCATCTTCGACGCAATCCCGTATCATCACGCTATGTCTAGAACGGACTCGATAATCGGCGGTCATCGCCACCATTCCCCTCGAAGCCAGATGCCGGCACTGCTCGACGAACTGCGTGGGTGAACCGTTTGTCCAGCCGCCTCCAAAAAAGAAGACAATAGCAGCCTGCTGCTGCCCGGCTCGATGTCCCTCGGGTGTAAATATGTGGATCTTCAACTCCACGTCATCGACGGTCTTGTAGACCTCCGCCTTCGCGTCCGGGAAATTGGGTGGGTAGGATCGATTCTCCTGTGCGTTTACCGGGCTGTTCGCCGGGTTGTTCGCCGTCAGGATGAATACCCCAGCAACCAGGGCAGATGACCAAGTGGCGCGTTTCATGATAGGACTCCTCCAGCTGATTTGCAGGCTATTCGCGTTTCAGACGGGGCCTGAGTCCGGGCATTGGTTCATGATCCCTCAACGCTCGTGGGCTCAGACGACAAAGATTATTTTAGCCCGACTTCCCCGTCTCATGCTATGTTTCTTGACGATCCTGCGGCGTTATCTGTAACTTAGTACTCCTGTTCGTAAATACGGCAACGCTTGCGGGTGGGGCTTTTTGGGGCAAGGTCGCGAAGAGAGGAGGAGTCGATGTGGTGACATCGTCGTCGACGAACGACTCGGCGAACAGCAACAAAGAGATTGCCCACAACCCCCACGCGCCCAGAGGGTTGCGCCCGGGAATATGACTTCACTAGTTGTGAGAGGTTATCGATCCGTGCTGTGTCGAAGGCAGGTTGTGAGGCTTCCCGGCCGCAACAAACGTTAGTGTATTTACCAACAGGGGTACTTAGCCTTGGTCACACCCATGGCCCGATCGACCATCCGAGAACGGTTGGCCCGCCTCGACTGGAGCAGAATCGAAGCCGACCTCTGGGAGTACGGCTCGTACAAGACAGGCTCCATCCTCACCGTCGAAGAATGCACCACGCTCATCGAAACGTACCGCCAACAGCGCCGGTTCCGAAGCACGATCGATATGGAGCGCTACCGCTTTGGACGCGGAGAGTATCGTTACTTTGCCTATCCGCTTCCGAGACTCGTTGCATCTCTGCGGGTACACGCCTATCGGCATCTGGCGCCGGTCGCCAATCGATGGGCGGAAGCGCTTGGTTCCAGACTCCTGTATCCGTCGAGATTGAAAGATTTTCTGGCGCATTGTCATCAGTCTGGCCAGACCAGGCCCACGCCCCTACTGTTGAAGTACGAGGCAGGCGGCTATAACTGCCTGCATCAAGACCTGTATGGCGATATTGCCTTTCCGATCCAGTTACTGTGCGTTCTGAGTCGCGAGGGTATCGATTATGAAGGCGGAGACTTCTTGCTTGTCGAGCAGCGCCCTCGAAGTCAGTCTCGCGGTGAGGCAATCCGGCTCCAGCGGGGCGAGATGGTTTTCTTTACCAATCGCGAACGTCCCGTTCTCGGCCGTGCCGGCAATTATCGCGTTCAGATGCGCCATGGGGCCAGTCGGCTGCACTCCGGCATGCGCTACACGCTCGGCGTCATTTTTCACGACGCGCACTAGTGCTCGAGGGAGGCGCGTAGCACGCCCGCAGTCCGTAAAACGTTGCAGTTGATGAGTCGTTGCATTATGTTTGGATTCTGGCATTTTCTCTCTGGTTAGGAGTATTGGCATGGTAGAAACAGCTTCCCGAATGTTGGCGCTTGGCACATCCGCTGCGCCCTTTGAATTACCCGACGTGGTATCGGGGAAGACCATTTCCGTCGACAGCTTCGAAGGCCGCACGGCGCTTCTGGTCATGTTCATCTCGCGGCACTGCCCGTACGTGAAGCACATCAACGACGAGCTCTCCCGCCTGGGACGTGATTACGGGGAAAAGGACGTCGGAATCGTGGCGATCAGCTCCAACGACGTGAGCAACTTCCCGGATGATGCGCCGGATATGCTGAAACAGATGGCCGAAGAACTCGAGTTCTCTTTCCCATTTTGTTACGACGAATCTCAGCAAACAGCCAGGGCTTATTCCGCAGCGTGCACCCCGGATTTCTTTCTTTTCGATGCAGCGCGGACGCTCGTGTACCGGGGACAGCTCGATGACAGCCGGCCCGGAAACCAGAGGCCGGTGACGGGCAGAGACCTTCGTATGGCGCTGGATGCCGTGATCGCCGGTTCGCCCGTTAGCTCCGATCAGACACCCAGCCTCGGCTGCAACATCAAGTGGAAGCCTCTTAAGTAACTGCTCGCGGATCTGCTGCTATGCGTGTAACCTAGCAAATCGTCAAAAACTACGGTTTTTCACGGTGCGCTGCGCAGTTACGTTCCCAAGCGACTGGCGCGTTGCGCCAGTCAGCGCTGGAAGCGAGCCTTCATAGCCAGAGGCCGAAGCGAAGGCATGCATTTCTGTAATCATTCCTACAGAATGTTGGAGGACCTTCTAACCAGAGCGCATGACTCACGGCGCCAAATCGAACTTTCCAGTCTTGTTTTTCCTGAGAAAGAGCAAAGAGGACTATGCAATTGCTGCTACGGTCTGTTTTCCTGACCCTCGTGGTCATGGCTCTCGTGCCTATCAATCTTCAGGCCGGAGCGCCATCGAGATTTCACGATTTCGCCCAGGTCGCCGACGGGGGCGGCTTCCGCACCCTGGTACTGATCATGAACCAGAATGGCACGGCGGTCACGGTGACGCTGAAGTTTTTCGACAGCGACGGGAACCCGCTTTCCTTGACGCTCGACGGCACGACTGGATCAGAGATTACCGTCCAGATCGGCGCGGACTCGACCCAGATTCTCGGCACCCCGGGTACCGCGGTCACGGCTGCCACCGGTTGGTGCAACCTCACGGCTACGGATGAGGTCGGGGCGCAGGTCCTTTTCGAATCGATCAACGGCGAAACGCTCATCTCGCAGGCCGCGGTTGAATCGCTGGGGCCGACCACCCAGGTCGATATCTTCGTGAACGGAACCGATACCTCACACACGGGGTTCGCCGTGGCGAATCTGTCCGCCGACGGCGGGATCACGGTTCGCCTGGCCTTTTTCGACGAGGCCGGGATGCAGGTGGGAATGACGACGGATCTGACACTCCCGGCTCGAGGGCACAAAGCCACCTTCGTCTTTCAGGAGATCGACGGCACCTTGGGGAAAAAGGGCAAGTTGAGGATCACGACCTCCGGTTCGACGGCTATCGTCGCACTCCAGTTGACGGGTCCCATTCTCGGAACCCTGGCACCCGTTCTCATCACTCTGTAGGGAGATTGCCATGAAAAAAGCCATCAGCGTTGTCGTGATCCTGAGTTTATGTCTGCTCACTACGGGTCAACAGGTGCGGGCGCAAACGAACCCCTTCTTCCCTTGTAACTATGGCGTGATCTTCGCGCTCTTCCTCGCCCTGGCAACCTCTTGGGGTAACATCGCCGGGAACACGGTCGCTGGGATCCAACCAGATTAGCCTCATGTCCACCACCCGATACAAGTTCTTGGCTGCCGGGGCTTTTCTGGTTTTCTGTTTGTTGCTGGAGGCGCTCTTTAGAGAACGGGCGGCAGCCGGGCAGGCAGAGGCGATTGGTGACGACGAGCGCCTCGCGGCCGCACAGGAAAGGATCCGGCAAATCGAAGGCCTGATTGGCGATCAACAGGAGTGCCAGGGGCAGATCTGGATGGCGGACACCAGTGTCATACGCAATTCGAACGCGCCGCCATCACCGGCAGACATGGCAGCCCAGGGTTCCATCGAACCCCGGGCTGCCAATGGTGGCTGCAGCTGTGAACTACTTGTGAATATCAATGAACAGCTGGAACCAATCAATGGAACGCATGAGGCGCGGCCGAATGAATTGGTTTCTCTGGAGGCCGAGTGCAGTCCTTCTGGAGGAACCTACAGTTGGGATTTCAGTGGCGGCGATGACGCCCGCCTGGTGGGAGGCGTAACCAATGCCAGGGCGGCCTTTGTTTCCGAAATTCGCTCCACCTATAAAGTCAAAGTTACCTACACACTTTCTGAGGAAGAGAAGTGCGGCGCAGAGGCGAACATCTCGACGGAATAGGCCTTCAGGACCGGGCATTTCCAAAACGGACCAGCTCGGCGCCTTTGTGAATAACGGATTGCTAGGGCTGTAGCCCGAGCCCGGCAGCATCGACTTTGCGCGCTTCGCGTGCCTTTTCCACGATGGTCAAAATTTCCGCGCGCTCCTCTTCGGAATGAACCGTGCCGGAAATAACGATCTCCTGATCGCCGACTCCTAGCGATATGCCCGTGCCCAGTTTTTTTGCGGCCAGGATCTGCCTCAACACCCGGCTCAGCTGCTGGTTCGGCACTGCATTTTGAGGCAGCTCGGGCTCGGTTTCCACAACCGCTTGCGTGCGGGCCGGCTCGGCCGGCTTTTGCTCACGCGTTTGCCTCTTTTTTAGTTGTTCATCCTGTTGTCTCCGTTGATTGGCTCTCGACGGGGTTTGAGGCCCTTTCCCCAAAGGCTTGAAGAGATCGGAGACTCTGGGATCTTGATAGAGGTAGTAGCCACCGGCTCCCACCGCGATCAGAAGCAAGGTTGTGACAATCGCCCGCATGGCAAGTCAGTGCCCCTGTTTTTACCATGGTTGGAAGTGCGAGTGAAAATGGGGGTGTGTAACGCTGGATTGAAACCAGTCTGTGTAGGCCGCATCTTCGAATCAGCCACGGTTGAGCCGGCAGGACTACGTTCCAAAAAAACGGATGGGATGAAGGGCCGCTGCTGTTATTTCTTGAAGAGGTCGTGAAAAGCCTGTCGGTGACTGTCTTCGCGCTTTGGAGGAGCGGCTCCGCTCCCTTTCTTTTCGATCAGTGTTTTCGGTTCGAAATAGTGACAGAAATTGTTGCGTCCCTTGTCCGCGATTCGAACTTCCACCGGCTTCGTGCATTCGTTTCGGGCGGCCGGGTCGAAGTGCAGGCAATTGCGGCAGGTGCGAAGATCCGTGCCACAGTTTTTGCATTGATCCGTGACTTGAACCTGCTCCTCGATCTGGAACTCGGCTGCACAATTATTGCAGCGAGTGATCAGAATGAACTTCGTTTCAACGCGGCCCGATCCGCCCCTGGAGCGCGGCGGAGGCTTGGATTTGCGCTCCTTCTCGCGGTCCAGGTATCCACGTTGACTATACTTTCTACTCATCTCTTTTCCTCGAAGGCTTCGATCATCGTATTGAGAACAGGCAGGCCAAATGCGAGATCAATGCGCGCGCGCGTTTTGTTTGAACTCAGAATTGTATTTCGATTGAAAACCCGTTCTTTCAACAGAGTGGAGAAGTTCATCTTAGCAGATTGCGGAAGCAGATGCAAAGAACCAAAGTTCCTGGGTCATGTCAAGCTGCTTGTGTAAAAAGGTCGAGGGTACGAGTTGGTCGTTGTTCCTTCCAATCGAGATTGAATCGATGGAAGATCGAGTAAATGATTCTGTCGACACTCTGGACATTAACAAAGCAAACCATCGGACGCGTTCTCCGTCGAACCTCAACGAAGCAGCGTTCGATGACGTTGGTGGTTCGTAGCTTCTTCCACAGAGGCCGTGGGAAGCTGTAAAAGGCCAGTAACTCAGGGAGATCCTTCTCCAATCGATTCACCATCTTCGGATAATCCTTGTGCCAGCAACGCTTCAGCCTCCTGAAAGCTGTCAGTGCATCCCGACGGCTATCGGCCTGGTAGATGGCCCGTGCATCCTGCTTGATCTGGTCTCGATCGCACTTTCGGACTGAATTGACGATGTTTCGCATCTTATGTGCCCAGCAGCGTTGGTGCTGAGCTCTCGGATAGATCGTTTCAATGGCCGCTGCCAGACCTGCACAGCCGTCGGTCACAATCAGCTCGAGGTTATCTCCCTCTATACCACGCCGGTACAGATCTCCTAAGAGTCCTTCCCAGGCAGCTTGACTCTCTCCACTGCTGCGCATAAATGCCAAAAGCTGCCGGCTACCATCCGCTCTCACCCCGTAGGCCACCAGCATCTGCACCCGTTTCCGCCCACTCGGACGTCTTACCCTCAGACTCACTCCGTCCAGAAACAGTGTCTTCCATTCGTCACTCAACCGAGCTCGGTGAAATCGCTGTACTGCTTCATCTAGCTCTCGTGTCAGCTGCGATACCGTCTGTGCACTGACAACTTCTCCCGTCATGATCGCCACAATCCGTCCCACCGTCCGTGTGCTGATTCCTCTGAGAAACGCCTCTCGTATCAGCAACGTTACCTCGTCAGCTCGTCGTTGAAACCGTTGTAATCCCTTCGGGAGAAAATTCTTGTTCCGGCTCCGGGCAATCCGCAACCGTAACGTTCCAAAGCGGGTCACAAAGTCCCGTTCATAGTATCCATTGCGGTACTCTCTCTTTCTCTGCCCACCTCTTTCATACCATCCAAAGCCACAATAACGGTCTCTCTGCCGCTGTGATTCAGTCTCGAAATACCGTTTCCACGCCAGCTTTGTCTTGCTATACACATCTCCCCAAAAGTCTTCTTTTACCTCATCAAGGAAATGTTGGAATTGTTCGGTCATCGGTGTTAATTTCGCCATTGGGTGTAAGCTCCTTTCTTGGAGTTGGTTTTTGCCATCGCAGCGAAAAAACCAAACTTACACCCTCTTTCTTTTTACACAAGCAAAGTTACATCACCAAGTTCCAGTACTGTAAATCTCGAGGGTCCATGGAAACCAGAGAAAATCGCGGGACCGGTCAGGCGTCCGCTGTCAGGCTAGAGAGCTCGTTTTGAAGCCGTTCCCATTGCTTCATTTGCTCGGCCAACTCTAGTTGCAACTTTTCATGTTCCTGCTGGGTCGATCGAAATAGATCATAGTCCCGGTACAGTTCTTCCCTTGCCAGCATCTTACCCAGTACCGCAATGCGGGTCTCGTGACCCGCGATGATGTCTTCCACGTTGTGGATCTTCTGGGTCAACTGGTTGATCTTGATCGGATTGACCCTCTTCTTGCGGCGATCTCGATCCGGCGGCTGCGGCACTTCCGCCGGCACCTTCCCGCTCCCACTCGAATTTTGATCTTCACGAGCCGCGTCGGCATTCTTCTTGTAGAGAAAGTCCTCGTAGTTTCCGAGGTACGAGACCGCTTTTCCTTCCCCGACCTCGACTACCCGATTCGCCAGGCCGTCCAGGAAATATCGGTCGTGGCTCACGAAGACTATGGTGCCGCCGTAGTGGCGCAGCGAATCCATCAGAATATCTTTGGATCGGATATCGAGATGGTTCGTGGGCTCATCCAGCAGGAGACAGTTCGCCGGCGACAGCAACAGCTTGCACAGCACCAGCCGGCTTTTTTCGCCACCGCTCAACACGGACACAGGCTTTTCGACGGCATCGCCCGAAAAGAGAAAGCATCCCAGCAGTGTGCGCAGCTTCGGAATGATTTCGCTCGGGGCCGTGGCATAGACCTCTTCCCAAACCGTGCGCGTGGAGCTCAAGATATCTTGCTGTTCTTGAGAGTAGTAGGAAACCAGCACATTGTGTCCTTGCGTGCGCGCACCGCCCTGAAGGGATAGCCGCCCGGCCAGCAGCTTCATGAGGGTGGATTTTCCCGCGCCGTTGGGCCCCACCAGAGCGATCCTTTCACCACGCTCCAGAATCAGTCCAAGATCTTCGAACACGGGCTCGGCCCCGTAGCCCGCGGTCACGGCCTCTAGCTCCAGCACGATCCGCCCGGTGCGGGGACCCTCCGGAAACCGGATCGAGATTGGTTTTGCCTCCGATGGCAGTTCGATCCGTTCCATCCGTTCGAGTTCCTTCAGCCGGCTTTGAACCTGGGCCGCCTTGGTCGGCTTGTAGCGAAATCGATCTGCGAACGCCTTGATCCGGGCAATTTCCTTCTGCTGAGCTTTGTACTCCGCCTCGAGTTTGACCAGCCTTTCTTGCCGCTGACGTAGATGGTCGCCATAGTTGCCCTTGTAGAGGTGAGCGCTTCGGTTGCGAATCTCGACCACACGACCAATGGTGGCGTCGAGAAAGTACCGGTCGTGTGAAACGAGGATAACCGCGGCCGGGTAGGACTGGAGATAATCTTCGAGCCAGTTTCGGGCCTCCAGGTCTAGATGATTCGTGGGCTCGTCCAGCATCAACAGCCCGGGCTCGGTCAGCAGCAGCTTGGCCAGCGCGATGCGCATCTGCCAGCCACCGCTGTACTCTTCGCAAGGACGATTCCAGTCGGCCTCGGAAAAGCCTAGCCCTTGCAAGACCGACTTCACCTTCGCCTCGACGACGTATCCCCCCTGCAAAGAGAATCGCTGCGATACCGTCGCGTAACGCTCCATCCTCTTCTCGTATTCCGGGTCGGATGGGGTTGTTTCGGCGAGTTCCGCTTCGAGTTTCTCGCACTCTTGCTCCAGCGAACGGAGATCTTCGAAGACACTCCGCACTTCCTCGAAGACGGTCTTGCCGATTGTTACAATGCCTTCCTGAGGAAGATACCCGCACACGAGGCTCCTCGGACGCGAAATATCCCCTTCGTCGGGAGGCACGACGCCACCGAGCATCTTTAGCAGGGTGGTTTTCCCGGTCCCGTTGTCTCCGACCAGCCCAATCCGGTCCAGCTCGTTAATCTGGAAATCCAATGTGCGAAAGAGCCATTCCCCACGAAATGATTTTCCCAGGCCTTTGATTTGAAGCATCATTCCCTCGAAAACCCTCATTGTAGCATTGGCCTCGGAGCCGTAGACTGGACGAAACGGATTTCACGATGGAAAGCGAAGTGGTGGGAGATGCATCTACCCCTTCCAAACGAGGCGAGAGGAATTCATGAAACAGGCGGTCGTGCTCGTCAGCGGGGGCATCGACTCCTCCACCGTGCTGGCCCTTGCGCGCGGCCAAGGGTGGGAAGTCTTCGCCTTGAGCTTCGACTATGGCCAGCGCCACCGTTTCGAGCTCGAGGCTGCCCGAAAGATCGTCTCCGCTGTAGGGGCGAAGGCACACAAGGTATTGACAATCGATCTACGCGCGTTCGGGGCTTCAGCGCTGACCGGCAGCATCCCCGTACCCAAGAATCGATCCTTGGATCAGCTCGCCGTGGGGATTCCGGAAACCTATGTTCCCGCCAGAAACACAATTTTTTTGAGCTTTGCTCTCGGTTGGTGTGAAGCTCTCGGAGCCTCGGATATCTTTGTCGGCGTCAACGCCGTCGATTACTCCGGTTATCCGGATTGCAGGCCGGAGTTCTTGGAAGCCTTCGAACGGCTGGCCTCGGTGGCCACCAAGGCCGGTGTGGAGAATGAAGTCTCTTACCGCGTTCACGCCCCGCTTCTTCACATGGGGAAGGCTGAAATCATTCGGGCCGGGATCGATGCCGGTGTCGATTTCTCCTTGACCCACAGTTGTTATGATCCGACCCCCGAAGGCATCTGCTGTGGAAAATGCGATTCATGCATCATCCGCCAGAAGGGCTTTCAGGAAGCCAGCATCCCTGACCCCACCCACTACGTCAGCGATTGATGAAAGACGGCTACGGTCTCTCGACCTGTTAGAGCTCTCCAGTAACTGCTCGCTGATCTGCTGCTATGCGTGTAACTTAGCAAATCGTCAAAAACCACGGTTTTTCACGGTGCGCTGCGCAGTTACGTTCCCAAGCGACTGGCGCGTTGCGCCAGTCAGCGCTGTGAGGGGAAGACGCCCCTCGATCGGGGCGTCCATGCAATGCCACCCAAAAAGGCGGTAAGCGCAAAGCGCGCCGAGCCGCAGGCTCGGCGCCTATAGTATCGGTAGGTTGATCTCGAAGATCACGAGCAGGACCTTGACCACCTGACGCAGGGCGTGCTGCTGGTCGTCGTTGAGAATCCGGGCAACATTCTGCACGAACGCATCAAACAGCCGGCTGATCGTCTCAAGATGGTCCAGAACACAATTTTCCGCCCTCCGAATCAGCTCAGGATCTCCGTCGGTCTCCTTCAGTCTGCGCAGCGCCTCTGCGCACTCATTCAGCTGACGAATGAATGGTGTTACATCATGTTTGAACGCTGCGGCTTCCTGAAGCAAGAAGATCTGTTGATCTTCGGTGAGACCGAGACGGTGAACCAGATGCCTCCAGATCTCCCGGTCTTCCGGTCGATCGGTAGGTCTATCGCTGGGTCGATCGGTGGGTCTATCGGTAGGTCGATCAGTGGGTCGATCAGTGGGCTTATCGTTGCGTTTATCCGTTTCCTGTCCCAGTGCGATCGAGTTCATATCCACAAACGGGCTCGCCAACACGAGTAGGGCCAGAGTCAAAATGCTTGCTACAAATCGGTTCATATTCAACATCCTCCATGGGTAAGTTTCCAGAACAGCCCATGGCCAGTCTTGCCGACGGGTGCCGACGAGACCTTCTTCCATCCACACACAAGGACGCCGAGATGCTAAGGTTATTAGGAACCCGGTGAGAAACCCATGGGATCCAATCGAGCGCCCGAGCCCGTCAAGCTCTTTGTCGGACTTTTGACCTCCCGGCCGGAGCTCGTTGCCGACGTGGGGGCGGTGCTTTCCCGTGAGTTCGGTCAGATTGAATCCAAGGGCGGTCCGTTCGCCTTCCACGAGACCGACTATTACCACGAGGAGATGGGAGGCCCGCTTTCGAGGTACTTCTTCGGGTTCTCCGACCTGATCCCCCCCGACTCACTCGCGGGCATCAAGATTCGCACCAACACCATTGAATGCAATTGGAGATCAGGGGAAACGCCGGTTCCGCGGCCGATCAATCTCGACCCGGGTTACTTGGAGGAGGCAAAGCTCGTTCTGGCCAGCACCAAGAACTTCTACCATCGGATCCTCCTATCCCGGGGAATCTACGCCGAAGTAACGATGCATTACCGGGGCGGACAATGGCAGGCACTGCCGTGGACGTTCCCGGACTTCCGCAGTGGCCGGTATCATGTGTACTTCACGGACTTGAGAAATCGTTATCGAGCTCAGCTCCACAAGTCCCGCTAAATGCGGATGCTGAGAGCTGATCGCTGAAACTGGCGGGAAGCTGAAAGCTCTCCAGTAACTGCTCGCGGATCTGCTGTTATATGTGTAACTTAGCAAATCGCCAAGAACCACGTTTTTCAGGCTGTGCAGTGCAGTTACGTTCCCAAGTGACCGGCGCAGCGCGCCGGTCAGTCGCTGATCGCTCTCAAGAAACTAATCATGTTAGTGCTGTAGATGGAACCAGTTGCATGTTGAGCTGTTTGGCCTTTTTCTTAAGGTATCGGAGTTGTTGTTCCTGGTACTTGGACTCATAGTATTGCGCTCCTTTGTCTGCGTATTGCTGGCCGTATTTGAGCATGCGATAGATAATTCGTGCGAGTTTATGAGCGATGGCGGTAATGGCCTTGGCGGGACCCAAGCGGGCGCGGAGACGTCGGTAGTTGGCCCCTAGGGCACTTTTACTGTGCCGGAGTGTTGAGGCAGCCATCCGGAGGGCATGGGCGGTGCGGTTTTTGACTTGCTTGGTCCCTCGTCTAATTACCTTGCCGCCACTGATGGCATTGCAGGGTGCCAGTGCCAACCAGGCGGCGAAGTGCTTCTCAGTTTTCCAGGGGCTTATATCGACTCCGACTTCGGCGATGACGGTAGAAGCGGTCATGACATCGATGCCGTCCACGGAAGTAAGATCGACACCGGTAATGCGATACAGTTCGGAGCGTAGGTCAAACTGGGGAGCGTTTCCGCGAGGTTTCGATCCCTTGCGTCCCGGCAATGGATGAGTTTGGGTATCAGCCTTGTTGTTGAAGGTTTGGATATGGGCATGGATGGCTCTGTCACAGTCAGCGATTTTACTCTGGTAGGTCTCGTACATTTGCAGAGACTGACCGAGGACAAAGAGCAATTCTTGGCGCCAGTCGCCGTGGAGACTTTTGGCAATAAGATCTCGGCCCGATCGGATTCGGGGGTGTTTGAGTTGAGCGAGTTTGTCAGGGTCTCGTTCGCCGTCGAGGATAGCACGAATGATTGCGAGTCCCGTGACACCACTGATGTCGCTGATGACGTTGGCGAGTTGGATATTCATTTCTGTCAGAGCTTTTTGCATGTGTTGAATACAGGTACTGGCTGATTTGACGAGATTATCTCGCTGACGCCAGTAGGTTCGAAGCACACAGATCTCGTTTGGAGGACGATAGGAATTCTTGAGCAGTCCGAAAGTCTCGAGCTTTTGCAGCCATTGACAATCCTTCACGTCGCTCTTACGTCCGGGGACCTTCTGGACATCGTGAGCGTTGACCAACTTGACGGTGAAGCCGCGAGCGTCCAGGACTTGATATAAAGGAATCCAATAACTGCCGGTGGACTCCATGGCGACTGTGTCGATATCGCAGGATTTCAGCCACTTGGCCAACCGATGCAGATCAGCCGTAAAGCACTCGAATCGACGGACCGGTTCAGAATCACGGTCTTGTGGCACGGCAACATAGTGTTGGGCATTTCCAACGTCGATGCCTGCAACATTGAGATTGAGTGGAGGGAAGGTAAAAGGATTTCGTTTCGATTTGGATCGTGATTTTCGATGTCTTGGCATAGAATTTAATCTCCTTAACGGTTGGGGGCTCGGCCCGGTTGCGGAAGGGTTTAAAAACCTCTCAAACGGGGTCGAGCTTCCGTCCATCAAGGAACGAGAATCACGCCACCAAACAAGTGACCGCCAAAGAACCGGAACCACGCTGAAAGACGGGCATAGAAGCACCAATGCTCTGTCGGTTTTAACTGCCGAGCCTCATCCCAGCATGATGGCACGCAATGAACTTCTGGCGGCCAGTTTCTTTTGCAAGTAACTAGCGCCCCGCGCTAGTGGGTCGCTGAAAGCTGATCGCTAAAAGCTAAAACTGGCGGAGAGGGGGGGATTCGAACCCCCGGCACCGTTTCCAGTGCAACTGCTTAGCAGGCAGCCCTGTTCAACCACTCCAGCACCTCTCCGCTGAGGAGGTTCGAAGGGGCATGGCCCCCGGCCGAATACTAACGAATATCCGGGCTCAATTGCAAACAGCCGGTCCAGTGGATAGGTTCCCACACAGTGAGCCTATTCCTGGTCCAAAGGAAAACATCGGATGGATAGATTTTTCGAAACGACTCCTATATCTTGATCTGTTGCCAAAGCGGAATCTGGCAGGGCGTAGCGCCATAACTGGCGTGAGTCTCTCTGACGAAGGCTGACTTATTCTCTGGTTTCATTCTTTACCCCGAAGAGGTTGCATGCCGCCACAGCTCTCGGTGGTCATCCCGGCCTACAATGAAGCAACTCGGATTGTTCCGACATTGCGCAAAATCCGGCAGTTCATCGTTCGAGAGCAGCTGCAGGCCGAGATCATCGTCGTCGACGACGGCTCCACCGACGGCACCGCAGATGTCGTCCGGGGGCTCATCCAGACCTATGAGTCCGTGGCGCCCATCGCGCTCATCGCAAACGACGGCAATCGCGGCAAGGGCCACAGCATCCGTCGCGGTGTGTTGAGGAGCACGGGAGATCATGTGCTCTTTACCGATTCCGATCTCTCCTCTCCGATCGGAGAGTATCACAAGCTCGCCTCGGCGCTGCATCGCGCAAAGGCCGCAATAGCCGTTGGATCGCGAGGCCTCAGAGAATCTGAGATCGGCATACACCAGTCCTGGTTCCGCGAACGATTTGGCCGCAGCTCCAACGTGCTGGTTCGATGGATCTGCGGTCTCCCATTCAAGGATACTCAGTGCGGCTTCAAGCTGTTCACAAGGGAAGCAGCCCAAACGATCTTTCCCCTGCAAACAGTCGACGGATTTGGATTCGACGTTGAAATTCTATACATTGCCCATCGTTTGGGATTTCCAACCGTAGAGGTCCCGGTCATGTGGAGCCACGTCGAAGGGAGCCGTGTTCGCTTGGGCGATATTCCCCGAACCCTGATCGATGTCCTGAGGGTCCGATACCAGGGCATGAAAGGACTGTATGATAGGCCCGGCCGGCCTTGAGAACCGTCGCAAACAGGATCGCGGCTACCGTTAGACTCTAAAATCCATGAAGGATCCCCGGTGGCAGGAGTGCTCTATCTAGTTCCCACCCCGATCGGCAACCTGGGGGATGTGACCGTCCGTTGCCTTGACGTCCTCCGAGAGGTAGATCTTGTAGCCTGCGAGGACACGCGACATGCGGCAACGTTGCTCCGTCATTATGAGATCCGCACACCGCGCCAAAGCTATCACCAGCACAACGAAGCCGCTCGAACCAAGCAGTTCCTACGGCAACTGGAACAAGGCTCCAACCTGGCTCTGGTGAGCAACGCCGGTACCCCGTTGATCTCAGATCCCGGTTTTCGGCTCGTTCGCGCTTGCATCGACGCGGGAATCGCAGTCGTACCGCTCCCGGGGCCCGTAGCAGCCACAACCGCACTTTCGGCGTCCGGGCTCCCCACCGAATCCTTCCTGTTCGTCGGATTTCTTCCCCTCCGAAAAGCGATCCGACAGCAACGACTCAGCACCCTTGCCCGGCTGGATACGACCTTGATCATCTATGAGGCTCCCCACCGAATCCTGTTCACGCTTCGCGACATGATCCCCGTCTTCGGCTCTCGCGAGGTTTGCCTGGCTCGTGAACTCACGAAAGTACACGAGGAGTGGATTCGGGGAACGCTGCCGCAAGCCCTCGACGCCCTCGAGACGCGTGATCGAATCAGAGGAGAGTTCACCCTTGTGGTCGGACCGGCGGGAGCCACACCCCCCCACGTAGTCGACTATCCCAAGTCGATTCGTGAACACGTAGATCGGGAGATGGGCCGAACCGGATCCGATCGAAATCAAGCGTTGAAGAGAGTCGCGAATCAAAGGGGGATATCCAGGAAGGAAGCCTACCGCCTGCTAGTGGAAGAATCTTCGCTCGAATAGACGGGCGGTCGTTAGTCAAGGCATGAAAACACGATTCTGCCTCGGCGTGCTCGCCTTGAGATTCTTGCTCCCGGACGCCTTTGACGCAACACCCCCACAGACGCTAGCCGAATTGGCGCGAAAAGAGAGTGATCGCCGCAAGGCACTGGAGTCGCGCGGCGTAGAGGGAAAGGTGATCGACGGTCACGACGCTTCAGCCTGGGCACCACGTGGCAACATCAGCACATCTCCCGCATCCACGAAAACGAAAATCCGAATATCGTCGCTGCGTGTTCCTCGTCGGCCGTCCCCGGCGAAGTTTCGAAGTGCGCTTCGGAAACTCGACCGGGAGATCCGAACAGCGCGGGATCGTCTCGTGGTATTGAAGGAACGAGCTGAATCCAAACGAAAAGCCGCACTGCTGCGCGGGACTCGAGCGAGAGATTCGGGCAAGGAAGATCGTCTCCAATGGCAGATTCGCGAGCTGGAACTGAAACTCGACCGGCTGGTCGAGGACAGACGCGACACTTATCAACAGGGACGCAAGGCGGGGTTCCATCCAGGAGAACTGGACGGAAAAGGCCGAATTCGTTAGCCCGCATCTCTCGCGGAGAGAAGCAAGTCGGTGGGTTTCCAAAGCCGCTCACGGCGTGAGCGGCCTACACTGTGGAGGGATGACTGAAAGTGCGTCGCGGCTGCGGCGCTAAATCTTCAGAGGTATGTCCGGGCAAGGATACGCCTCACGAAATGCGTGAGCCAACCTCAAAACCGTCGTTTCTTCAAAGTGGGGTCCAATAATCTGTAGTCCAACCGGCAAGCCATCCGTGAATCCGCAGGGAACCGACAGGGCCGGAAAACCGACGAGGTTTGCCGTGACCGTATACACGTCCGATAGATACATCGCGAGAGGATCATTCACCCTTTCGCCGATCTTGAAAGCAGCCGTCGGACTCACTGGCGTCAGTATCGCGTCGACCTTCCGGAAGGCTTCCTCATAATCTTGTTTGATGAGGGTTCGGACCCTCATGGCCCGCAAGTAGTAGGCGTCGTAGTATCCGGACGACAGTGCGTAGGTGCCAATCATGATTCTTCGCTTCACCTCTGCGCCGAATCCTCCGCTGCGGGTCTCGCGATACATCTCCGAAAGTGTTGCTGCATCAGACGAACGAAAGCCGTAGCGCACGCCGTCGTATCTTGCCAGGTTTGAGCTCGCCTCCGCCGGCGCAATGATGTAGTAGTCCGCAACCGCATAGTCATAGTGAGGAAGAGAGATGTGCTCTATCGCACAGCCGAGCTGCTCGACACTTCGGATTCCCTCCTCAATGACACTCCGTACCTTGGGATCGATTCCATGACCAAAGAACTCCTCGGGGATTCCCACACGCAATCCCCGGACGGTTTCCGTTAGCTGTGAGCTATAGTCGGGGACCGGATCCCGCGCACTGGTTGCGTCTCTATCATCTTGGCCGGAGACGATGCCAAGCAGAAGGGCGAGATCCGGAAGGGAGTGTGCAAAAGCGCCGATGCAATCCAAAGAAGAAGCGAACGCGATGAGCCCGTATCTCGAAATCCGGCCGTAGGTGGGCTTCAGGCCCACGACGTTACAAAACGAAGCGGGTTGGCGCACGGAACCGCCGGTTTCCGACCCCAGGGCGAGGGGGACCATCCCCGCACCAACCGCAACGGCGCTGCCCCCACTACTACCGCCCGGAACTCGATCCAGATCGTACGGATTGCGCGTCAGCTGGAATGAGGAGTTTTCGGTCGAGGACCCCATGGCAAACTCATCACAGTTGGTTTTGCCGATCACCACCCCCCCAGCCCTCTCGATCCGGGCGACGGCCGTCGCGTCAAAGGGAGGCACATAGGATTGAAGGATCTTCGAGCCGCAGGTCGTACGCAACCCGCGGGTGCAGATGTTGTCTTTCACCGCCACTGGAACTCCCGCGAGGGGAAAGGGGCCCTCGCCTCGTGCGATCCGCGCGTCCACGAGTTGAGCCCGTTCGATGGCTTTCTCGGCCTCTATCGTAATGAAAGCGTTGACCCGGGAGTCTACCTCCGAAATACGAGCGAGCGACGCCCGGGCAACTTCATTGGCCGAAAGCTTGCGCTCGTTGACGGCATCTCGTATTTCCATCGCACTTTTCAGATTCACTCTTTACGCCTCGTGTCATCCGCGATTTAACGGGATCTGGTGACAGCTCTCCAGTAACTGCTCGCGGAACTGATTTTATGTGTGCAATTTAGCAAGATGTCCATTATGGCGTTCCGAGGGCACCCTCTGGCAGTTACGGTTCCAGGTGACCGCCGTGACGCGCCGGTCAGCGCTGGTTGGATGCAAGAACTACAAGACCTTGGGGACCAGGAAGTGATCCTCGCCGGGGTCAGGTGCATTGCCCAGCGATTCCGAAATTGGAAGGGACTCCCGCACCTCATCGGCTCGCCATCGCGCGGCCGACGCCTCTTCAGCCAAGGAGACATGACTCGTGGGGTCCACCCCGGTGATGTCTACCTCGCCGAGCTTCTCCACATACTCGAGAATATTCTGGAATTGTTCAGTAAAGGCCTCCAGCTCCGAATCACTGAAGCTGAGATTCGCAAGCTGGGATATCTTTAGAATTTCCTCACGGCTGACCGCCATCTTGTGGATCCTCTGGATGCGTAGCTTTAAATTCGACGCGGCCCTCCGCGCCGTCCAGATGGGCAAAGTAACGCCTCGCCCGAGCAATGTCCGTCTGGATCTGAGCCATCAAGGCACTCTTGCCCTCGAACTTTCTTTCCGCTCGAAGCCTGATGAAAAAATCCAATGTCACCAGTTCCCCGTACAGATCACCGGTGAAGTCCAAAGCGTGAGTTTCGATTGTGAGCTCCGAAGCACCACTGCCCCCAATCGTCGGACGAACACCGACGTTCGTGACGCTTTGCAAGGACCGGCCCCCTGTTCTCAGGTAAGTGACATACACGCCCTTGCGAGGAATGAGCTCGTTCGGCGTCTCCAAATTGGCGGTTGGGAATCCAATTCCCGCACCGATTGCGCTTCCATGGACGATCTTTCCTTCGAGCTCGAATGGACGCCCTAGCAGCCGGCGTGCCAGCGCAACTTGACCGGCAAACAAGGATTGCCGAACGGCGGTGCTGGAGATGCGGCCTCCTCTAAACCGAACGGGTGGAATCTGTCCGACCAGAAATCCAGCGCTTTCGCCAATCTCTCTCAGGAGCCGAAAGCTGCCCTCGCGCCGATTACCGAAAGCGAAGTTCGGACCAACGAAGATTTCCCGCAGGCCCAGCTGTTGTCCCAGGATATCCACCGCAAACTCGTGAGCACTCATCTGTGCCAATTCGCGGCTAAAGGGTAGAACGATGACAAGCTCAATCCCAAGCGACTCCATCGTCTGAAGCTTCTGATCCAGCGTTTGAATCTGACGGGGCGCGTTGGCTGGAGCCAGGATTTGGAGAGGGTGTGGATGAAAATTCAGCACCGTCGGTGTGCCACGAGGCCCACGAGCCTTTTCGATCAGTGCCTGAAAGAGCCTCTGGTGTCCCCGGTGAATGCCGTCAAAATTGCCGATCGTAGCGACGGGCCAATCGCAGCCGTGCGGCAACTGGTCGAGACTACGAACAACTCTCATGCCATACCCTATAGTTTGATCTTGCTGGTCTTGGCCATGAACTTCATCCGCAGCTCGTACAGAACGCTTTCCAAGAGTTTTTGCTCTTCCTCGCTTAGATTCCCTTTGGTCTTTTCTTCGAGCAGGCCGAGAATGTCGATCGTATGCTTTGAGGCCTGGAGGTCTTCTTCCTTCTTGTTACTGTAGGGATTTGGCACTTCTCCAAGAAGAACGAGCCCCTGCGTGTAGTAGGAAAGAATGTAGGAAGGAAAATCGATCGGAGGCTGGGTGCCGGGAGGGGCCTCCCCCACCACTGGTGCAGCTCCCGCTTCCGCGGAGCTCGCTGGCGACGGCGACTCCGGCTGAGCCTGCTCGGTGGGGGGAGTTTCGTCCTCAATGCTCTCGCGCCGATCGCCATCCTCACGGAACTGCCTCTTGTCCGTGATACGAAACGAAGATTCTTCCTCTTCCTCTTTTGTCATGCCATAGCACCTGATTCGAAAATGATCCCACGAAACAGAAAACCCAGTTGATCCTTCCGCGGTTCAGTGTCTGTCAAAACCAGTTATGCTATCACCCTAGACTTTCTCGCTTCAAGCGGGATTTGTTTTCCAGCTTGCAGAGGGGGCGAATCATCTTCGCTGCCGGTATCTCCCGACCGCAACGCGCGGTACAATGACATCTTGCCTCGATCGACAATCCAATGGAGCTAATGCAACGGGATGGAACCGAAAGCAGACATTCAAAAACTAGTCCCAAAATAAGCGAGGTATGAGCTCGCTCGGAAAATCGTTTGCCTTTTCCGAATATCTCGTGGATTTCAGCTCCTTGTGCGTAACAGGGAAAGCAAAGAGAAACACAAGAGACAAACCTTCCATTGGTTGTCTGGATCACTTGATCTTGTTTGTCTCTGTTATGCCCTTCCTTTCGCCCGCCACTCTTGCTCCGCCGGGGGTACGGGCTCACCCGCCGGCGAGGCGCCTTCAAGTAAACCTGAGTTGCCTGATATAGTCGAACGTCGCCAAAAAGGTTTCGAGATGCTTGCTATAGGCCAATATCCTGTAAACGAGGCGACGACCGGTTCTTACAATCTGACAGGGTATTTGCACAAAGTTCACCAGGAAGCGTTTGAACTCCATCCTCAAGATATCACGACGTACTGTCGGCGCCTGCGTCACCAGGCCATACCAGGCCTTCAGATTCCACGCCAGCGATGCGATGACCATGTAGGCCCAGTTCGATACCAGACTGTCCGAAGGCATCCTCAAGGCGTTCACTCCACTCTTGAGCTGACCGATGACGTTTTCCTGGTTGCAGCGATCGTTGGCAAAAAGGACCACTTCTCCCATCGTCATCTCCCGATCGTTGGTGATGTAGAAGAAGTACCGGACCTCATCAAACAGCCGGTGCTCCCCCTTTTCGATCGTGAGGTTCTTCCGAACCACAACCATGCGATAGGTTTTCTTACAGTGTCCGGGACGATAGTCAAACTCGGCGACCTGCTCGCTCTGCAGGCGGATGTTCTTGAATTCTCTCTCCTTGATTACTTGTTCTTTGACGTTTTCCGGACGGCGCCGTTCTTCGCTCTTGACCTCATAACGAGGAGGCCGCTCGAGCGGTTTCCATTGTCTCTCCGGCAGGGCATCGGCCATCCCGACCAGGTTCGGCTTGGCGTCATAACCAAAGACAAAACCAACCCGCTCGTCCCAGCGATCGAAGTTTCTCGTCAGCGAGAAATCCGTGTCGCCCCGAAGCCAGACCTTCGTAAACACCGACGACACCAGATCGATTGCCCGGTCCATCCACTCGGCCGCTCCGTCGGAAGAGGGACGGTTGCCCGGCCGATTCATCAGATAGAGGACCTCATTCGTATTGGCCAAGGTCACGATCAACGGTGCGTAACCCCAGATCCCGTTGTAGGCAATGTCCATTCCTTCCTTGCATTCCCCCAAGGTTCCGGCGACGGTCCCGTCCACGTCGATGATGGCCTCCTTCCGGAAGGAAGCATCCTGCAACTTCCACACCTTGGTTCGGGTTTCATTGATGGTTTCCTGAAGTCCGAAGATCCAATCCTCATCGAAACGACGGAGGAAATCTCCAGCCGTCGTGGGATCCGGAATCCTCTCGGCTCCCAGTCCGTTCATGTAGGTCTCATCCTGGCGCAACCGCTCGATATCTTCGAGACAGGTTCCACCCGACAAGACGTTGTATGCGATGTTCAGTACATGATCGGATTCCCAGTAAGGAAAGTGGTACTTGAGCAAAACGATGTTTCTGTTGATATCTTTGTCCAATCCAAGCTTACACACGAGCTTGTGAATGGCTCCGATACCACCAGATCCGATGGCGCGCGTTCTCTCGGCGATCTCGTAGTAGGTGTTGGAGTCCTTGAACATAGGATCGGACCGGTCCTCAAACTGATTTCTTTCCAACCGGCGTGTAAGATTTTGCTTGTCTCGGAGGAGGATTCTGTGGTTTCTTTTATTCACCTGGAATGTGCTCCTTTCGGGATGTCTTGTAAATATATCAAACGCATTTTATCCCGTAACGGCGCACGTTCCAGGGCTTTTCTTCCTCCTCATGCAAAAAATCACGCTGGACTAAGGTCTAGACCATCAATGTTAGCTTGCCGCTTACCGTGAAATCGTGTTGTACGCCTCGACGACGCACCGCTACACCCGCGTGTGTCGATCCCGTCGAAAAAACCTGGTAAACGTGGGGAACGTCCCTCTTTTTAATTCCTCTTCGGTCACCCGCTTCAGCTCCGCCCGCAGCCGCCGGATCTCATCGTCTTTGTTCGCTAGCTGTCTTGTCTTCGTCCCAGTGGCTGGGCCGTACTTCTTGACCCACTCGTAGAGGCTGTAGCTCGACATCCCGAGCCGTTCGGCAACCTCTTTGACCGGATGCCCCTTCTCGGTAACTTGCCGCACTGCTTCCCGTTTGAACTCATCTGTGTATCTAGGCTGTCCCATTGTTTCACTCTGAAAGTTGCCTTATTTTAGGCCTTCAAAAGTGTCTACGAAACCCTGGGCAGTCCATTCACGACTTCGGTAAGTGCACCGCCAACCAGTCGCAGGTCTTGTCGCACAATCTGAGAGACTTGCACTAGCACCTCGGTTTCGGCAGTCTTGAACCCAGAGAACTGAGCCCGAACAATGTAGAGACCAACCGATAGCTCCGGAAAATCGTAGTTGCCGCTGTCATTTGTGAAGAAGTTCCGGCGGATGTTGGTTGCCTGACTATGTAGCCGTTACTCCAGGGACCACAGCGCCTGTTTCGTTCGAGACTGTACCGAGAATGCGGCCCGTCTGGGCCTGCGCAGGAGAACCAGCGAGGAGGAAAAGCGATAACGCTGGAAAACTTCGAGGCGCCCTATTGTCCGACATTCGCGACCCTTTCGCTTTCTTCGAAAGATCGGACCGCATGTGGTAAGGTAAAGTGCCCTTACTGATTAAAGATAACCACCACTATGCAACCTACCCTTTGGGGACGCGGCGCTTGAGTTCTTCAAACCAGTTCAGAACGACATTGATTTGTAGTGATGGTACCCTCTGGTTGCTTTCGATCTTACTCATCAAAAAGCGCTCGCCATCGGGGGAGATGTCAAAGAACACACCGTACTTTCCCTCAAACAGGACTTTAAGCTTGCCCGCCCTAAACGTCGGTTGTGTCTGAATGGGTACGACCATCATCTTGTTGCCATCGCGGCTCATATAATAAAGCTCCCTCCCGTCCGGCGACCAAACCGGCCTTAAGCCACCCTCTCCCGAAACTGACCATTTGACATCGGGACACTGTCCATTCTGGCTCTTCGCCTGAGTACCAACCAGCGTGGAGATCTGCTTCTTACCAGTACCCCCATTGCCGATCTGACCCAGCCAGCCACGACCCAGTCTTTGTTTTATCGACAGGTGACCGATGGAGGTGGCTATGTCATGACCTTGATCTTCCTCAACACCTCCGGGAGATGGATTTCAGACCCAGTTCATCTTCCTCGGCATCGGTGGCGCGACTATCACGGTGAAGTTTCTAGGTGATGACGGGTTACCAATAGATATTGGCAAGAACGAAGGTCCCAATCCCTAGCACGCCGCACTCAAAAGTAGGGACGTCCTTCTTTTTTACCCAGGTCTTTGAAATCCCGATAGTGAGTGGGTTCCAGAGGGTTCATGCATCCTTGACCGCAATCAGAGGGTCGGTCATCATTCGATGAAAACGGGAGTAGGACTAATATGCAAGAGCCCTGCGAGTGCTGATCGGCAACTAGAAAACACAAGGATTTCAACATGATGGAACACACTGAATTGGGCCGGACAGGCTTGCTAGTTTCGCGAGTCGGTTTCGGGGGTGGGGGTATTGGACAGGTGTGGGGAACGACAACTGAAGCGGAGTCGGCACGGGCGATCCACCGGGCGCTTGAACTCGGCGTGAATTTCTTTGATGTCGCACCCGGTTACGGTAGTGGTAAAGCCGAGGAGGTTCTGGGCTGGGCGTTGGAGGGCCGTCAGGAAACGGTGGTCGTTGCCACCAAGGTTCATTTGCCGGCTGATGACATGTCCGATGTGGCCGGCGCAGTCAGCCGATCCGTGGAAGGCAGTCTGCGGCGGCTACGCCGGGATGCAGTCGATATACTCCAGGTCCACAACCGGTTGACGCCGCAGCGGGGCGATAGCCCGAATTCACTCAGTGCCGAGGACGTCTTGGGACCCGTGCTAGAGGCCTATCAACAAGTCCAACAAGCTGGGAAAATCCGGTTTATTGGCGTATCGGGAATGGAGCCCGATGTGCCAACCCTGCAGCGAATAATGCAGAGTGGGCGATATGATACCGTCTTGGCCTATTACAACTTACTGAATCAGACCGCTCAAACCGCAGCCCCCACTGGGGTTGAGCTGTTTGACAACGGCCAGATCATTCCACTGGCAAAATCACTCGACATGGGTGTGATCGGTATCCGTTCTCACGCGGCAGGGGCGCTGAGCCTACAGGTAGACCGGCCAATACCTCCAGGGACCTTGTTGGCGCAAGACGCTGCCAGTGCCCCCCAGCTGGACTTTCTACTCGAGGGCCCCATCCGCACCCTGTCGCAGGCCGCCATGGTGTTCTGCCTGATGAACCGCGACATCGACACAACGGTTCCTGGGGTCAAAAACGTCGCGGAGATCGAGGAGCTTGCGGCCTGTATCAACCTGCCACCGATTCCCCCGTCTCACCTCGAACGCGTACAGACGCTCTATGCGAGAGGCTTTCTGAACTAGGAATGCGGGGAACGGCCGGCATGCCTGCGAGTCTTGGTGGTAAAAGTCACCTGTTGTCATTTGCCCGGTTCGAACGACGAACAAATTTCGAGCGAACGGTTGCGGTCACTGGCCCAGCAACGGCCGCAGTGCGTCCGCGACGAGCTGGGCCACCCGTTCGCTGCCGGCATCGGTCATGTGGACACGATCGTGGCTGTAGTAGACACCGCGTTTGGGAGCCTCGGGATCGCCCATCTCCGGATCGGCACCCACGTCGACAAAGGCATCGGCAAACTCTCTCCAATTCAGCCGCAACAGGGCGTTTACCGCCTGCCGGTCCTGCTCGTACGTTGGTGGAGTGCTTTTCTCTCTCGCCGGCAACAGGGACAAAGTTACCACGGTAAAGCCGGCCAGCCGCCGGGCGATTCCGTACTCGCGGAGCCGCTCGTACGTCTCCTCGACGCTGAAGCCTTGGTAAAGATCATGTACCCCTTCCCAATACAGGAGCAAGTTGACTTGTCCCGGGCGGTGCAACGGGTCGACACCTTCCAGGACTCGGTCTCGCATCTGCACCATACCGTGGCCGCTGTGGGCCTGGTCGATCAACTCAAGGCCCGGCGGATTGCCGAGTTCCTGTAGGACGTTTTGCGGCATCGCCACCGCGCCGTGCCGCGACTGGGTGTGTGAGTTACCGTCGACGACGAAGATGCCAACGGGATCGAACAGGGCGTCCCGAGCGGCAGATCCATCGGGTGTATGGTGGCCGCATCCTGTGGCAAAAGTCAGGGAGAGCGCGAGCAGGAAACCGAGGACCGCCCCGTCAGAAAATGGCCCGTGGATGATGCATCGCTGCATCCACAGGACCCTGCCACACGGTAAAGATCGTAAAAGAAACACGTCTCTTCATCCTCGTCATACTGCGCGCACGCGAGCATTGAAAGAAGGGCTTCGGATGTGGCTCCGTGTCATATGTGCGCCAGACCCTTATCGAGTGACGCCAGCTTGCCGGGGTTACTCACGCGTTGAAACTTCAGTCGACGGCGTCTGTCTCCTGCTTCGCTCGAGTCGCTACCAGTCGCTTGCGCCTCTCCTGGACGTACTCCGCGTATTCCGGGGTGTTGCAGAAGTCGTGAATGGTGGCGCGTTTTCGGTAGGGAACGTAGTTGCCCATATGCCAGGCGCTGGAACGATAGAGCGCGAAGTCTCCGGGATTGAGCCGAAGCTGGATGGCACCAGGCATGAGCCGGCAATAGTCGAGGCAGTCCCTTTCACGCTGCATGGGCTCGGCAGGGAGATCCCGGTGCATGTCGTGCTTGTAGGCGTCGCGGGCAGCGACTTCACCTGGCAGGTTTCTCTGTCGGTAGTGGCTGCCAGGCACGAACCAGGTGGAGGAATCCTCATAGAGCGCGCAGTTGACCTGGTTCGTGTAGTCGATGTCGAAGGTCTGTCGGTCCCACTCCTCTCGGAACTCCGACTCGAAGATCTGCTCGGGCACATGGTCCCGCCAGTCGCGATGCCAGTTCGTGCACCAGGGGAACTCCGCCGGCTCCAGAAGGACCCCCATCCAGTCGATGTCGGCGTGATAGTGTCGAGGAGTGAGGACCTGGTGAATTGCATCGTTCAGCTCCGTCAGCTCTCCGTAGTCCTTGAAGGGCTGCAAGTCGAGGTCGTACTTCGCGACCGGCTGCAGCCGCTGCGCCTGCGGACCGGTCACTTCTCTCGCGATCTCCCGTGCGCGATCGGTCACCTTGCGCAGATCACCGATGAGCGATGTGGAAAGGATTTCCCGAAAGACCGTGTATCCTGACATGTGGTAATCTGCGATGTGCTGTTCTGAGAGTTGGAAGGTCATAAAATTGCTCTTGATGGAAAACAGCCTGCCGAACAACCTATTTCTAAAGCGTTTTGCGTTAGGGATTGCTACGATCGGTGTCGGCCATATTCGCCCGTCTCGACCGCAGTAGCTTCCGCTAAGTCTCCTCGATGGCCGCCGGCGCCTCCCTCGACTTGTCTCGATAGAACCAGAAAAGAGCCACTGAAGACAGGGAAAGGCTGAAAAACGGGTCAATCCACATGCTCTTCTCCAGTCCGTACTTGGAACCGAGGTAGCCCACAATGTAGGGTCCCACGGCCGCTCCGACGTAGCTCATTCCCGACATGAATGCGTACGCCGTTTTGGCATAGTCTTGAAAACGCATCCCCAGATAAGAATTGATGGAGGGGCTGTTGCCGGAAACGCAAACGCCGGAAAGACCCATGTAGAGCATGGCCCAGAAATAGCTTGGACCAACAATGGTCGCCCCAAAGAAAAACGCTCCACTCGCGGAGCACGCGGTCAGAATTAGCAATTCGGGGATCTTCCAGCGCGCGGTGATCCAGCTGAGCAGCAAGCGACCTATAAAGAATCCGGTGGCGTGGGAGCTAATAAAATAGGCCGCCTGGGCGGCGTCGATGCCGAGTCTTCCCTGGTACAGCTGTCCGACAAACGAGATCATTCCCGAGTCGGTAAATCCGTGCAGCGTGATCAGAAGAAAAATTATGTACATCGAGGGTTGGCTGAGGATGTGTCTGAAGGCTTCAGCAGCACTGGGTTTGGTCTTGGCGTCGCTGCTCTCTTTTGCCAGGGTCTTCGATCGCAGAAGCAGCGGCCAAAGCACCAGCAAGCCGGTGATTGCTGCCGTGAAGTAGTATCCCAGCCTCCAGCTCTTGCCGAGGCGCTCTGAATTTCCCAGAAACCACCCCAGAGAGGCGGGGCCCACGACGCTCCCCGCGGAGCCACAGATTGCATGGAGAACAAAGAGCCTCTGGCGCACGCTGCCAAAGTGTTCCCCGATAATGGCCATGGTGGTGACCGACAGCGAGAGGATGCCAACGCCATAGGTAAAGGAGCCGACCAGTAACACGGCGTACGATTGAGCGCTGCCAATGAGCACCAACGATGCGGTGACTACCACGAACGTTACGGCAATGGCGCGTTTATACCCCAAGCGGCTCACGAACCAGCCGCCTCCGAGAGTAAAGACCACAGCGCTTCCGTAGTAGGTAAACTGAATGCGGCCCATTTGCTCCAAGGTGGTGCTGAAGACACGCTTGAAGACAGGGAAGGTGACAGGCAGGAAATTCATGATCGCGACGGTCACGAAATACACGCCCAGAACAAAGCTGACCAGGGGGTCTTTCCAGATTGGCGGAGCGGCCTTGGTACCCGAGGATTCTGTTGGCTCAGTCGGCTCTGCCGACTCTTGTGACGGTTTGTCGAGGCTCATGAAAAATCCTTCCTTGTCGACTTGTCTCTCGAGAACCAGAGTAGGGCAACCGCGGACAGGGAGAGGCTGAACAGGGGATCGATCCACATGCTCCGCTCCAGGCCGTACCGAGAACCCAGATAGCCAACCATGTACGGTCCCAGAGCTCCTCCGATGTAGCTGATGCCTGACATGAAAGCATACGCCGTCTTGGCATAGGCTTGAAAACGCATGCCCATATAGGAATTGATGGACGGGCCATTACCCGAAACGAAAATGCCGGCAACAAACATGAAGACCATGCCCCACAGATAGCTTGGGGCAACAATGGTCGCCCCGAAGAACAGCGCTCCCCCCGCCGCGCATGCCGATAGGATGACCAATTCGGGAATCTTCCACCGTCCCGTGATCAAGCTCAGAATCGCACGACCCGCGAGGAAGCCGCCGGAATGGGAACTGAGAAAGTAGGCCGCCTGGGCAGCGTCGATGCCGAGCTTCCCCTGGTACAGCTGTCCGACAAACGAAATCATTCCTGCCTCGGTAAGTCCGTGCAGCGTGGTCACGAGAAAAATCAGGTACATCGCCGGCTGGCTCAGTATGTACTTGAAGGCTGCGGCCGCGCCGTGCGTCACCTTGTTGTCTCTGCTGCTCCCTCCGGACAGGGTCTTCGATCGCAACAACATGGGCCAAAGAACCAGCGAGCCCACTAGGGTTGCCGTGGCGAAGTATGCGGTTCTCCAGCTCATGCCGAAACGCTCCACATTGGCCAGAGACCACCCCAGCGTGGCAGGGCCCGCGACGTTCCCCACGGATCCAACCATCCCGTGGACAAAAAAGAGCCTCTGGCGAATCGGACCAAAATGTTCCCCGATTATGGACGACGTGGTGACGGCCAGTGGCAGGACGCCAAGGCCGAAGATGAAGGCTCCCACGAGTACCATGCTGTACGATTGAGCGGTGCCAATGAGGACCAGGGCCGATGCGATGACCATCAGCGCGATGGCAATGGAGCGTTTATAGCCGAAGCGGCCCACGAACCAGCCGCCCCCGAAAGTGAAGATCACCGCGCTGCCGTAGTAGCACAACTGAATTCGGCCCAGTTGCTCCAAGGTGGCACCGAACACACGCCTGAAGATCGGGAAGGTGACCGGCATGAAATTCGCGATCGAGCTACTGACGACGAACACGCCCAAAATGAACAGAATCAGCGGGTCTTTCCACATCGACGGGGCGGCCGAGGCCGCTCCGGACGGCGCTGTCCGGTCCTGCGATGCTTGGTTGGGGCTCACGAAGACATCCTCCCGCGTCCATTCGAGAACCAGAGAAGGGCAATCCCAGACAAGGCCAGACTGAGCAGTGGACCAATCCACATGCTCTGCTCCAGGCCGTACTCGGAACCCAGATAGCCAATGAGGTAGGGTCCCAAAACCCCTCCGATGTAGCTCAATCCGCACATGACGGCGTACGCCGTTTTGGCATAGGCTTGAAAACGCATGCCCAGAATTGAATTGATGGACGGGCCGTTGCCGGAAACAAAAATGCCTGCTACGAACATAAAAACCAGGCCCCACAGATAGCTTGGAGAAATGATGGTCGCCCCGAAGAACAGCGCTCCACCCGCAGCGCATGCCGATAGGATTATCAATTCGGGAATCTTCCACTGTCCCGTGATCAAGCTGAGAATCGCGCGACCTGCGAGGAAACCGCCGGCATGGGAACTGAGAAAATAGGCGGCCTGGGCTGCGTCGACGCCGAGCCTCCTCTGGTACAGCTGTCCAACAAACGAGACCATTCCTGCTTCGGTGAGTCCGTGGAGGGTCGTCAGGAGGAAAATTATGTACATCGCGGGTTGGCTCAGGATGTACTTGAAAGCTGCAGCCGCATTGTGTGTCACTTTTGCGTCGTCGCTGCTTCCGCCTGACAAGATCTTCGATCGCAGCAACAATGGCCCAAGGAACAACGAGCCCACCAGCGTTGCCGTGGCGAAGTATGCCGTTCTCCAGCTCATGCCAAAGCGCTCTACATTGGCCAGGGACCACCCCAGCGCGGCAGGGCCTGCCATGCCCCCCAGAGAATCAAAAATTCCATGGACAAAAAAGAGCCGCTGACGAATCGGACCAAAATGCTCTCCGATGATGGATGCTGTAGTGACGGCCAGCGAAAGGACGCCGAGGCCGAAGATAAAGGCGCCCACGAGCACCATGGCGTACGATGGGGCGCTGCCGATGATGCATAAGGCGGAAGCGATGACCAGGAACGCGATGGCAATGGCCCGTCTATAGCCCAAGCGGCCAACGAACCAGCCGCCCCCGAGGGTAAAGAGCACCGAGCTGCCGTAGTAGCTGACCTGAATTCGGCCCATTTGCTCCAAGGTGGTTCCGAACACACGCCGAAAGATTGGGAAGGTGACCGGCATGAAATTCGTGATCGAGCTACCGACGAAGACCACGCCCAGGACGAACCAAATCACCGGGTCTTTCCACATTGTCGGGACGGTAGGGGCGGGCGGTGCTGTCGGGTCAGTCGGCTCTGCCGGCTTTTGCGAGGCTTGGTCGAGGCCCATGAGAACATCCGTCCGAATCGGTACCTGTGGGAGTGGAAGACCTGGATGAAGAAGATTGGGATCTTCCGGAGTCGCCTGAGTTTTGGCGCCTAATCGCCTGAATCTTTAGCCTGGTTCTGAAGCTGTTCCTCCGAGCGTCTTCTTCATCCAGTCGCAGTTGATGACTTTCTCGACCAGATCGAGCGGCAAATAGAAATAGTGGCTCGAGGCTTCGAAGCCGATTCGCGAGTCGGCCCTGGCGAGCGCAAAAAGTTGACGAGCGTTTGCCAACTCGTCATCCAGAACTCGCATGAGCTGTCGTTTTAGCCGCTGCCGGCTCTCCGCCGTCAAATCGGTTCCAGCCAGCGCGTCACGCTTCAGAACGAATTCCGCCTGGTTAGCCGCACTGGCAAAGTGGAGTTGGCAGGCCCAAGCCACACCCAAGTCACGGCGTGCGCCTGCCCGCCGCTCGGAGGGGACTTCCTCGACAGCCCGCTTCAAAGCGTCCAAGCCTTTCGTCCAACCCTCAGCGACTTTCCGGAACTGAGCGATGAGGACGTCCGGCGGATAGCGCCCGCGCCAGCGCTCGAGGTCGTCATAAGGTATGCCGACCATGGTTGCCCGGTAGCCGGTGGGACGCGCGTAAAGGAGGTTGGCCGGACCGCTCAAATGCGGTCCGAAGTAGATCACATTTTTTTCGTAGGGGAACTGGCCAAAGGCCAAACTGAAGCTGCTCCATGCCCGTCGCACGTGAGGTACCGCCCTCGCGCCGTAATGTTCCGCGGCCAGCTGGTTCAGTACCGAATCCACCGAGGCCTCCGGTTGTTCGGCGAAGCGATGAGCTACTTTAAGATTTGGGGAAGGGTAACCACCCAACGCCCAACTGAGCATTTGTCCGTCTATCGATTCCTTTGCCAGGTTGGCGCAGTGCTGGGCGACGAGGTCCATGACGGGTACGTACGGAACAGCGGTCATTTCCCAGGTAGTGTTCAGCTGCACCTTGGCAACGGTTTTTAAGCCCAGCTGCCTGGCGCGCGCCCAGTGCAGTTTCGCGCGTGGTCCGGGACCGACCACCGACATTGCATATTCGCCGACCCGTGACTCGACGCCGCCTCGTTCGATCGTGGTCGCCCATTCGCTGACGGACATGAACCATACGGAGCGAGGCAACAAATCGATGATTTCGGTGGCGTTTCCATGTCCGTTCCACCCCCAATCCCAAACAATCACACGCGCGTCTGGAGCCGAAGCGTGCACACCCGCTTCGATGGTGCGGTTCACCTCCGCCACTATTTCCGCCTGGGTACGCTTGCGGCAGCGAGGACAGGCCGCGTGCTCTCCGGCAAACGCGCAGTTGGTGACGTTCTCGGAGGCCGTGATGGTAAACACTCCCGCCAGTCCAGGAACCTTCCGGAAAAGATAAGAGAGAGCATCGGACATCCAATCCCGTACGGTGGGGTCGCTGGTGCACATGGCGACCAACCCCCGGGCCGATATCCCGGCTACTTGAGGCCTCTCCTTGAAGAAGTCCGGCGGCATACCACGCGGTTCGTTCATGTACAGGTACACCCCGATGCCGTAACGCTGTGCACGTCGGACCATGCGACGCAGATTGGCCAATCGCCGCTCGTGATCGATACCGAACTCGGGGAAGTGCGGACCGCCTGGCGCCAGTTGCCGCAGCACGACATGGAGCCACACTCCGTTGACACCGACGTCAGCCAAGCGGGCAAGCAGCCCTTCGGGAAAAGGATCTGCCTCCTGGTCCAGCAACGGGTCGCCAAACGGTGCAACGTAGGAGTAGAGAAAACGCAAACCGCGCGTTTTTCGATCAGGCTCGATCGGATCCCGTGGCCGGCTTGTGTCCAGGCGGCTGAGCTCTCGAACGAAACGATAGCGCTCCTCGCCGGGCTGCAAGAGCTGATCACCGAAATGTTGGTTTACCAGCCGTTTGATTTCGGCGGCTCGCCGCTTTGCCTTTTCGTCCGGTGGCACGTAACGCAACGGCTCGCATTGCGGTTTCAAGCTGCCGAGTTTGATATACAGAAAATCGTCTTCATCGAGCGCGAAGGCGAGTTCTTCGGCTGTCATGTCCAAGAGTTGAAGCAGCTGGTCATAAGGAAGAAGGTGCCAGTTGCGCCGCACTATCGTGATGTAGGCCAGCATCTTGTATTTGGCAGGAATCGTTCTCGCCGGTGGAAGTCCCATCGATGCCGCCATGGCCACAACGTTTTGGTTTGACGTGGCTAATACCTCGGCAAGCCGCCTGGGTTTGACTAGATGCCAATTCCGCCAGACGAAGGCGTGTACTCGATCGGGAAAGTGGGAAAAGGAGAGCGCCGGAGGATGGGAACCGACTGGTAACGTAATTTCGGCCGGCGCCGAGGCAGCGCAAAAGACCGCGAATAAAGCGGCAAACAACATCGGTTTCAACATCGGAAGAACGCTACCTCGCAAAGCCTCCAATCGCCCGCTCGCGCAAGAAATCGAGGTTCATTTCAAACCCTAGACCCGGGCGCTTGCCGAGGTGCAATTGACCATCGCGAATGTCAAAGGGTTCGTCCATCAGCAGAGGAAATAGCTCCAGTCTTGCGCGGGCGATCTCCAGCTTGTAAAAATTGGGCACGGTCGCCATCACGTGGGCGCCGGCGGCAATGTTAACCGGTCCCGCGGCGTCGTGAGGTGAAACCGGGATGTGGTAGGTCTCCGCCATGGTGGAGATTTTCTTGAGTTCGGAAATGCCCCCCGTCCAGGTCACGTCCGGCATGATGAAGTCCGCCAGCTCGTTTTCCAGGATCGGCAGGAAGTCGAAGCGGGTATACAGACGCTCGCCGACGCAGATCGGCACATTTGTGCCTTCGCGCACCTGCCGCAAGGCCTTGAGACTCTCCGGCGGAAGCGGTTCTTCAAACCAGCCGATCTTGTAGGGCTCGAGACGCCCGGCCAGCCTGATTGCGGTTGGGACATCGAAACGCCCGTGAGCATCGATCAGGATCTCGATCTGTGGACCCACCGCTTCCCGGATCGCAGCGATCATCGCCACCCCCAATTCCTCGCCGGCGGCATCCAGTTGTCCGCTCATGTAGCCGTCAATCCCCTCGGGACTGTAGCCGCGGAAAGGCCCGGTTTTCAGGGTTGTGAAGCCTTGTTCGACGATAGCCTTGGATGCGGCTGCAATGTTTGCGGGGTCGAAACTTCCATCCGGATGAGTATACAGCGCAAGGGATTCCCGTACCGGCCCCCCCAGCAACTCGCAGATCGGCACCCCCAGCTGCTTCCCCCGTATGTCCCACAGGGCGATGTCGATGGCACTCGTGAGGCTGGAGCCCGCGCCGCGCGAGCCCATGTAGGAGAACGCTCTGAAAATCTTGTGCCAGATCAACTCGATCCGCGCGGGATCATCACCTTCGATCAGTTCGCCGATCTGACCCAGCATGGCCGCCGCCGCCCGGTTGGCGGTCGGCGTCGATACGGTGAACTCTCCCCACCCCGTGATGCCCTCGTCGGTCTCCACTTGAACAAATACAAACTCACCGGCACGTGGTTTTTGCTCCGGCGCATCCAGGTAGGGCAATGGGATGCCGATCGGCCAGGGTGTCACGCGTGTGATTTTCATGGTCTCATTCCCAGGCAAACCCATACAGACGTGCGCGGCGCATAAAGAAGCGCGCGGCAGCTTCTTCACGTGGACAGGTGTCTCCGCCGGCCCAACGTGCGGTCTGAGCCTTGGAATCCCCTTGCCATGGCTGGTAATCTGCCCGCGTAAATCCCTCGATCGGCTTGCCCTCAGGATCGGTGAGCTCGATAGCCAGCTCGCCCTCCGATACCGTCGAAGTCGCCGCATTCAAGACGAGCTTCTTTCCGCCCGCGGGCACCACATGCGACCGGAATGAGGCCTCGTGAACCCCTCCGATACCACTGACCAGTGCCCAATAACGATCCACCTCCCAACTCACCCTGCAGATGGCGCCGTAAAAGTTGGACAGGTTGGGACCGGCGCCGAATGATGTGTCCGCGTGCAAACCTTCCAGTCCTGCGTAGTACATGTACTGACGGCCCTCGTGTTCGATCAGCACACGGGTTGGCCACAGCATCCCCCCTCCGTAATCGCCCAGAGGAGAGACCGCCAGGGTCGGCTGGCGCGAGGGACGGGACCAGATGCGGCCGTCCACGCTGCCTGCAAATTGAAAATCGATCGTCTGCTCACGTACGTTGTAGCAAGCCAGCAAACCCAGGAGACCGCCGCGCACCTTCTGCGGCGACAGTTCCATGAATTGCTGGTCGTGCGGATCGCGCCAGTCGGGCTGGATGATCACCTCGGGCAGTGACCAGTCCGAGCCATTCGGGCTGGTGCGCCGCGCGATGACACGTCTTCCCCACGGGAAACAATCGTGCGGTACCACGCCGCCGGGATGCAGTACCTCGCCTACCTTCTGAAAAAGGGTGTAACCGCCGTCATCAATCCCGAGACTACTGTTTGTATAATAAGAAGCCGAATCGGCACCGGCATCCTGCCGCACGTAAGGCATCGTCATTTTCATTCCGACCGTTTGCGGCACCAGCAAAGGCCCTTCCTTCGCCTCCCAGTGGATACCATCTGAGGAAAAGTACCGATAGGTCGCAAAGGGGTGGCCGGTCTCGCCGGGGCCGCGCTCGATCCCGGTCACCCAGTTGTTTTCTTCCCCGCCGATTCTGCCCGGCCCGCGCATGCAGAACATCTCGTAGCGACGGTCCGGTTCCGCATCGGGATGGACGAAAACCGAGGCATACATCGAGATGCCGCCGGAGTCGAAGTCGAACAGAATGTTGGTTTTGGGATGTCCGGGCTGCGGGCACAGGTCCAGCTCGGGTCTGGTCCAGTGGATACCGTCTTCGGAGGTGGCATACGTCAGCCGGCGGTAGTTTTCGAAATCAGCCCTGCCCGCCGGTGTGGAGATGTACCAGGCCTTCCACAATCCGTCGATCGGGTCGCGTAGAAAGGTCCCATGTGTGAAAGGGCAACCGGCGTCCCATGGATAGTGGGGCTCGATCAACGGATTTGCCGGGTCGAGTACCCCCTGTTCCATGCGCCACGCCACGTTATCACGTTCCGCGAGGTCTTCATCCAGTAGAAACGAGTGGCAATCGAGACGGGCTATTCCGTGAACCTTTTTGAATATGGACATGCGGTACCTTTCTTTTGGACAAACGTTTAACGGGACAGCACCAGCTGTCCGGTCCTGGTTTCACGCCGTGCATTCAAAATAGGCCAATCCAGGGTAAATCGCCAGTCCTAATTCGCGCTCAGGTTTCAGCGCTGACTGGCGCAACGCGCCAGTCGCTTGGGAACGTAACTGCGCAGCGCACCGTGAAAAAACGTGGTTTTTGACGATTTGCCAAGTTACACGCATAGCAGCAGATCCGCAAGCAGTTACTTAAGAGCGGGACGATCCCAGACGACGGCCACCGGCGCAGCCGAAGAGGCAACTAGCAATGACAGGCCAGGGGCGCTCCCTTGATTTTGATGTTGAGCTTTGTGATGTGCCAGCGGCCGAGGTTACTGACGAGGAGTTGGTCAAATTTTGGGCCGCCGAAGGCGATGTTGGTTGGATTGCAAATCGTATGCGCTTCCCAATCCTCGACAAACACTCGGACGTTCCTGTGTGGATCAATCTTGTAGATGCGGTTCGGGGTGTAGCACGACATGTAGAGGTTGCCCCGCTTGTCGAACGCCAGTCCGTCCGGCACCGTTTTGGGCGTTCGGGCGTAGACGGAGCGAAGCCCGGCTTCTCCGGTGCTCTTGATTTCGATTCGCTCCACGCCCGGCAACCAGGAACAAACAACAAAGAGCTCGTCTTCATTGGGTGAAAGCGCGAGACCATTGGCGAAATTGAAGGGGCCGTTGTGCCACAATCGTCCTCGGCCGCTATGGTCTTTGTCGAATTGGAGGATTTTCCCATTCACCTTCCCAAAGGCGCCGCTGTCGCTGACGTAGAGGGTTCCATCCCTGGTGAAAACCCCATAGTTCGGAATGCTAAGACGACGTTTGCCGACGCCGCTGGCAAACAACCGCTTGCGTCCTGTTTTGACGTCGATTCTCCAGAGACATTGTTTTTTGAGATCGCACGCGAGCAACCAATCGGCCTTGGGGCTAAAAGCCACTCCCAGGATGAATCCACCCGTGTTGGCGATTTCCTCGATTTGCGTTCCTTTCTTGGTGAGGCGGTAGATCTGGCCACCCTCTCCACCGGCCCAGATGGATCCGTCGGGATGAACCGCGAGGCATTCCGAGTGGTCCAGGCCGTCAAAAAAGACGGACGCTTTCGCGAGCGAGATCGCCATGATCATTTCCCCCTTGGTTTTGCCCAGCGACTTTCGGGTGTGATGCAGTTCATCAGTCTTTTTTGCTGCCCCCGAGGCTGAGGCCAAGGCCGCCATCAATACGAAAGGCTTGTCCGGTAATGAAAGCGGCGTCGGGGCTCGAGAGATAAAGAATCAGCTTGGCGATTTCTTCCGGTCTGGCGATTCGCTGGACCGGGTGCATCTCGTTGCATTCTGCAAGGACCTCTTCCGGGTTGGGCGATTGATTGATGGACCAGCGAAGCATCGGAGTGTCGACCGTCCCCGGACAAACCGCGACGCTTCGAATTGTGGGCGCATAGTCCACGGCGATGCTTCGCGTCAGTCCCAGAAGCGCCGTCTTGCTGGTAGTGTAGGGGGCGACCTTCGGCTGGCTGAGAAACGCCTGGACGCTGGAGACGTTGATGATGACCCCGCCACCGGCGTCGAGCATGGCTGGGATGCAGGCCTTCGAGCAGAGGAACGCGCTTTTGAGGTTGACGCCGATGACCTTGTCCCAGTCGTCCTCCGTTGTTTCCGTGACCGTACCGTAATGCTGGATGCCGGCGTTGTTGACCAGGACGTCCACGCCTCCGAACTCTTCCCGGACCTGGGCAATGGCGGAATCCACTTTGTTAGAATCAGAGACGTCGCACTCGACTGACAGCAGCCGTTCGTGTTTTTCGGCTCGGGTATCCACGTCGAGGTTCGCGACCCTCGCGCCTTCGTTCAGGAATGCTTGAACTGTCGCCCCGCCGATCCCCTTGGACCCGCCGGTGACGACCACTCTGTTGTTTTCAAACCTGTTGTTTTCAAATCGACTCATGGGTTTTCCGTTCCGTATCCATCGCCGCTCAGGCCAGGATATCTTTGATCAGATGCCCGTGGACGTCGGTGAGGCGAAAATCACGTCCCCCGAAGCGGTAGGTGAGTTTTTCGAAGTCGAGACCCAGCAGATGGAGAATCGTGGCGTGCAGATCATGGACGGTCTGCGCCTTCTCCACGACCCTGTAGCCGTACTCATCGGTCTGGCCATGGACGTACCCTTTCTTGAGGCCGCCGCCCGCCAGCCACAAGCTGAAGCCAAAGGGATTGTGATCGCGTCCGTTGGTACCCTGGACGAAGGGAGTACGACCGAACTCGCCGGAAAAAATGACAAGGGTGTCATTGAGCAGGCCCCGTGCCCTGAGGTCCTTTATGAGCGCACCCACAGGCTGGTCCACAGTCATGGCGTTGGTCGCGTGTCCTTCCTTCAGTTTCGTGTGCTGGTCCCAAGGATTACTCATGCCGGTGAGACCCTGGGTGCCGACCATGGTCAGCTCCACGAAACGCACTCCACGCTCGACCAGCCGCCGGGCGACCAGACATTGACGACCGTACGCAGCCGTGGCTGCAACCGGAGAGTCCAGTCCGTAGAGTCTTTTAGTGCCTTCGGTCTCGCTGCTGAGCTCGACCAGTTCCGGGACCGAGCTCTGCATGCGATAGGCGATCTCGTAGTTGTTGATCGCAGATTCAACCATGGGGTGCGCGTCCGTCCGGGCGAGGAATTTCCCGTCCATCTCATTGATGAAGGAGATGCGCCGGCGCTGAAGCTTGTCGGACTCACGAGGGCGGATATTGTTGAGGGGTTCTTCCTGCTCCGGGTAGACAAAAGATCCCTGATGGATGGCGGGCAGAAAACCATTGCCGAGCATGTTGATGCCCCCCAACGGAATACCGCCGCTGCCGAGAACGACGAATCCGGGGAGGCTCTGATTCTCCGTGCCCAGTCCATAGGTAATCCAGGCACCCATGCTCGGAAACCCCGTAAACGGCATACCACAGTGGAAGTAGAAGTTTCCCTGGGCATGTTCCGTGAACTTGGTTGTCATGGACCGGATGACGGTCAGTTCATCGGCCACGCTCGCGAGATGAGGGAAAAGACCGCTGACCGGGATGCCGCTCTCACCGTAATGCTTGAACTCCCACGGACTGGGGAAGATGTTGCCGTCCTGGTTGAACATGGTTCGCTCGGTGGGAAACGGCATGGCTTTTCCGGCTTCTCTGGCCAGCCGGGGTTTGGGGTCGAAGGAGTCGATGTGGGAGAGTCCGCCCGACATGTAGCAGAAGATGACACTTTTGACCTTGGGCGCGAAATCCGGGGCCCTGGGAGCCAGCGGGCTGTCTGTCGGGACCAATCCTGCGTAAGACCGGTCCGCCATCAGGGCCGATAAAGCCAACATCCCAAAACCGGTGGAGGTTTTGCGCAGCATTTCACGGCGCGTGAGATGGGGCCGGGAACCGGATTGGTGCTGGTTTTCAAAAAACATAGGTCTTGCCTAGCGAATATAGATGAACTCCTTCAAGTTGAACATGCCGTGGGCAAAATCCTGCCAGACAGCGGCTGCCGACAGGACCAAAACCTGAGATACACCATGCTCAGTGGCAAGGCCTGACATGTAGGCCCCCGCACGCTCGAGTTCATCCGGTAGAGGCAGACGGCCCAATGCCTTGAGAAACATGTGCTCGATGCGGCTGTCGATGGAGTAGGCTTCACCTTCGACCAGTCGCCGGGCCCACAGCGCAGCCTGATTGATTACAAACGGGCTGTTCAGCAAAGTCAGCGATTGAGCCGGCACATTGGTGGCGTCCCTTTGCCCGCGGGCGCTTGCCGGCTTGGGCAAGTCGAAGACTTCCAGGAAAGGATTGTGGGCGTTGCGCCGGATTTCCTGATAGATGCTGCGCCGGCCCTCTCCGTCGAGTGGGCCCTTTTCCTTGTCCCCTTTTGTTTTCCCCGTGCTGTAGGCGTAGTAAACCCTGACGGACGGACCGAATTGGGATGGATCCAACCTCCCGGAGACAAGAAGTACCGAATCGCGAATCGCCTCGGCGTCCAGGCGACGCAGGTTCGCGTGCTGGAGCAGCCTGTTGGTAGGATCCAGCTCCTTTGCCCTGGTGGAAGCCTGGCTACTGGCGCGATACGCCCGCGAGGTAGCCAGCCTGCGGATCGAACCCTTGATCGAGAAGCCCTCCTCCACGAAACGGCCGGCCAGATAATCGAGCAGTTCGGGGTGAGTTGGTGCTTCGCCCAGCTTGCCGAAGTTATCCACCGTGGACACAATTCCGCGGCCGAACAGATGTTTCCAGATACGATTGATCATCACCCGAGCCGTGAGTGGATTGTCGGGGGAGACAATCTCCTCGGCCAGACGAAGCCGCACCGCGGCTGGGTCGCCGTAGGGGGCGCTCCGCAGTGCCGTGAGGAACTGCCGCGGGACCGGCTGTCCGGGATTTTTGTGGTTGCCGCGAACGAGAAAAGGTTGGGCCGGCGATCCTTCCTCCAGAACTCCGGGCGCGCGGCGAGCCACGGGCACTTCTTCTTCCAGAACACGATACTCGTTGACCAACGGACCAAGCGACTCCAGATCATCGAGCGAACGCGGCAACAAGTCGCGTCGAACGAATTCATCCAGAAAAACAGCCTGTTTCTCGCTGAGGTTTCCATCCCCCCAGGCTTTGATCGCATCCATCAGGCGCCGACGGACTAGTTGCGCCAGTTGCTGAGGCGAATTCGGAAAGGCTCCCTCCAGCAGATACAGGATGGGGACGACTGTCTCCTCTGGCGTCTCCTTGGCGTCATGAAAAACAATGCGGCTGGCGCCAATGTAGGAGCGCCCATCCCGCCGCGGCTGCGGCCGCAGCTCGCTCTCCAGGTCGATCGGGTCGTACGTGAATGTCGTCACATCTTCGCGCGTCGCAAATTCGATGTACCCCGTGAACCCCTTCCAGAAAGTAGTATCCCACTGGAGCCAATCCATCTGGTCTTTCTTGGGGCTGTAACGCATCGAATAGACTCCGTTGCGCGGAACCGCGTAGTTCTCGATGATCAACTGGGCGAAGCTCAAATCTTCACCCAGCAGACGCAGGCTGATGTGGTCGGTTTCGATCTTGAAGCGGGGCGTCTGAATGACGGCGTTGTGTTTGCTCGAGAGCAGGTGAGTGTAGACTCCGGCAGGATAGATGCCGTTGAGTATGCGGTCGCCGATGCTGCTAATCCAGAACTCTCCGGGCCTCGAAGGCTCCTCTGTGAATCCCGTTCCGTGGCCGATTGTGTCGAGGTCGGTACTGCTCAGATCCCAGGTCTTGTTGAAGTGTTCCTGGTTGAAGGTCTCGCGCCGGGCAATCTCGGACTGCCAGTGGTCGCGGAGCTTCTGCCATGCTTTGCGAAAACCGCTGCCTTGCTTGGCTGACAGTTCGGCCCACCAGTCAAGCGCGCTTTCCTTTCCGGAGTCCTGGAGTCCGTCGTCTCGACTTTCGCTCGAGAACTTGGAATCAATGCTCTCCGCTTTCAGGAGCCACGCTTGCGCCAGTTTCCGGCGAACGCCTTCCTTGAGCTGCACCAGTTTCTGGCGGTTGGTCTCGAGCATTTCGGGATCATCGATGGCACGCTGTGTCGGTCGCGCGCCGTAGAGGGTTCCGAACAAGGCGTAATAGTCTTTCTGGCTGATGGCATCGAACTTGTGATCGTGGCAGCGGGCACAAGAAACGGTGAGACCCTGAAATGCCTTGGAGACAACGTCGATCTGATTGTCGGTCCACTTCACCCGGTCTTCCAACGGGTCCAGAGGCTGAAAGCCGTGCTCCACCATGCGGAAATGGGCAGTGGCCAGAAGGGATTCATTGATTCCATCGCGTTTGTTGATTCGCGGGTTTGCCAGGAGGTCGCCGGCCAGATGTTCACGGATCAACTGATTATAGGGAACGTCTGCGTTGAATGCGCGGATCAGATAGTCTCGGTAGCGCCAGGCCATTGGAATGTCGGGGTCCCCTTCGCTGCCGTGCGATTCGCTGTAGCGGAACAGGTCCATCCAGTGGCGGGCCCAGCGCTCTCCGAAATGGGGAGAGTCGAGAAAGCGATCGACCAGTTTTTCATAGGCAGCCGGGGAGGGATCGTCGACAAACGTCTTGATCTCCCACGGTGAGGGAGGCAGACCTCTCAAGTCGAACGACAGACGACGGATGAGGGCGTGACGATCTGCCGGCGGAGCCGGCTTCAGTCGGGCGTCTTCGAGTTTGGAGAGTACAAATCGATCAAGCGTTCGAATGGGCCAATCCTCGTTGTCGACCTTTGGAGCCGAAACCAGTCGAACCGGTTGCCAGGCCCAGTGGGCTGCTCTTCGCTCCTCCAGGTTGAAACCCTGATTCTCTCGTGCAATGGAGGTTTGGTCCGTCCACGGTGCTCCCATTTCAACCCAGCGGACCAGCGACGCGATCTGTTCGTCGCCGAGGGAGCCGGTAGGAGGCATCAGGACAGGCTTCCCGTGAATGCGCTGGATCAAACGGCTTTCGTGCGGGTTTCCTGGAAGGATCGCGGGACCGGATTCCCCGCCTTTGAGCATACCCGCCCGGCTATCGAGCCGCAGGCCCTTCGAAACCATTTCCGCCTGGGCACTATGGCACTGGTAACAGTGGTTAACCAAAATCGGGCGGATTTCACGCTCGAAGAACTCCGCGTCGTCGCTGGTCGCCTGAACGGCGAACGACCCCACCGCGGTCGCCTGAGCGGCAAGCGACCCCACCGCACAAAAAATTGGCAGCAGGGCGACAAGTTTTTTGCAGAAGTTTTTTGTTAAAAGACGTTTCAAGACGCTAATGGGAACCCTCCGAAACTCGCCATTTTCTAGAGTTCAGTCTACCCCTGCCTCAGTCGAAGGCACAACTCCTATTGGATCACTTGTCCGATTTCACTCTTGATTCCCCCGCATCGTCTGGATTAAGGTTGCCTGTAAACCAAGAGAGGATTGACTTGAAATGAGAACCTCCGTCGTTTTTTCCCTTGTCCTCGGCTTCTATATCCTCTTCGCCGGCAGCGGTGGTCTTCTTCTTTCCCAAGATATTGCCAGAGATGGTTTCAGGGACAGTTGGCTGGTTCGCCAGGACGTCGATCCGCAAACGGGCGAAGACCTGCGCATGCCGCTGTTGATGCCGGACGACTTCAGCGAATTGCACCTCGTCGGCTGGCGGGTGGAGCTCGGCACTCAGGATCCGGCCAACCCTCTCATCGAAGGAGACATGCCGTGGGACTCCGGTGGGGTAGGGATTCATGGGTCGGTGCTGCGAGATCCGATCGATTCCCTGTGGAAAGCGTATCTCGTCTCCACGGAACCCGAGGTCACAACAGAGAACAACGAGAAGCCCTGGGCCTCCAGGAATACCAGGACCCGCCGCATCTGTCTTTTCGAGAGCACGGACGGCGTCCACTGGTCGAGGCCGGAGTTGTCGAACGCTCCCTTTGAGGGGCACAGCAAAACCAACATCATCTTTGACTCGAGCGAAGGAAACTCGGCCTACGCCTCGGTCTTCGTCGATCCTGAGAATGAGTGGCCCTACGAGATGATCGCCTTTCGGGCAGGCAAGAACACGTTAGAGGGAACTGGCTACTATCGCTATCGCTCCAAGGACGGCCGGACGTGGGAAAGCGTGGGAAGCAAGATCGAAGGTCCGATGAAGGGGGACCTTTCCATCTTCTATCGCGATCCGGACTTCGGCTACGTGGCCTACTACCGATTGGGGGGACCCCATAAGCCGACCGATCACGTCCCTGTCTGGGAGGATTTCCAGCGCCGGAGCTGCTACCGTGCCGTGAGCAAGGATGGATGGGACTGGAAGAAAGACCATCTGATGATGCTGACGGCGGACGAGCGCGATCACCGCGATACGCAGTACCAGGAAACGGTGCCGATGAAAGTGAAGGGCGGATATATCGCGATCGTCAACATGTACCACCCGATCCTTCAGACTCTTTCCTTCCGCGCGGCCGCCTCCCGCGATGGCCGCCGCTGGTGGTTTCCGGACCGGCGCCCCTGCCTCGACAACGGGCCGCTCGGCGACTACGGCGGAGGCATGCTCTGGCAGAGCCAGAACCTGATCGTCGAGGGCGATCGGCTGCATGTCTATTACGGCGGGACCGAAGGCCCGCACCGCCAAGTGTCGGACACCCGAGCTCCCTCGAAGCAGATCGGTTACCAGGAGACGGTGGTCGACCACGGCGCCCATTTCATACCCTTCAACTCGGCTCTGTGCCGTGCCTCCTGGCGGCTGGATCGCACGTACGCGCTCGCCTCTTCCGCCGGTGGGCCCACCCTCGGGGTGGCCGTGACAACGGCACGGGACTTGGCCGGCAAGACTCTGCACGTGAATCTGGTGACGCGGCCGCCGAAGAAGTCCACCAAACTGGGCTTCGACGAGGGCTACTTGCAAGTCGAGCTACTCGATGACAAAGGTCAGCCGATTCCCGGCTTTATGCGGGACGACTGTGTTCCCTTGAAGGGCGACCACAAGGCGCTTGCCGTCCAATGGGCCGGCGGGGCCAAGGCCCCGAGCCATGCACGAAAAGCCAAGTTCTATCTGAAGCGGGCGTTCCTCTACGGCTTCGACTTCCGCGGCGGCGAGACGAAGACGGCGCAAAAGATCGAGATCAAACCTTATGCGTGGGAGGGACCGTACTCTGTCGCGCGCACATTGGGGAATTCGCCGCACGACGATGGGCTATGCGCCGAAGTGCGGGCACCCTGGATGGAAGAGGGAGAGAGGCTCATCCTGCGCACGAGTGAAATCGTGGGCTACGACAAGGGATTCCTCTACGACGATCACTTCCCGCCCACGAACGTTCAAGGACGCGAAAAGGGCTACGAGCACACGGAGTTTCGGTTCGACACCGACAAGGCGCCCGATCAGCTGTCGGCGAATTGTGTCGTGCCGGGCAAGGGGAGCTTCAAACTCGAGTTGACCGCTCACGAGGATACCATCGATATCGAGCTTTCGATTCGCAACGATCTCGATCGAACCATGGAATACGTCGACTGGTATTTCTGCCCGCTGGGCTACGAGGCACCGTCGATTGGCGATCCGAAGCTCGAGCGGACCTATTTGTTCGACGGTGAGCGGTTGCGTCAGATCGCGAAAATGAGGCACTCCGGCGGGAAGGTAGATGTATACACGATCGGCGGGGCGCACGGATCGGACGGTTTCGTCCCACCGCTTCACGCACCGCCACACCACCCCCGAGGTGCCGTCGAGGCGAAAGCTCCCATCATTCTGGTCGAGAACGCGGCCGCGACACACACGGTGGCGCTTGCCTTCGAACGTGGCCACTCCATTTACAGCAATCCGGGGAACCAGTGTTTCCACGCGGATCCTCATTTTGGAATGAAGCTGGAACCCGGAGAGGAACGGAAAGTCCGCGGCAAACTATACCTCATGAAGGGCTCGGCGCAGGAGGCGCTTGCCAGGGCCAAGAAGGAGTTCGGTTTTTGATCCAGAGTCCTCCATCGTTGCTCCTACAGATTTTTTTCATGTGCCCGGTAGAAAAACCATGAACCTGGCTGAATTGCTCATGGGCGAGGCCGCAGACCGTGGGCTGCGTCACTTCTTTGGTCTCCCCGGAGGGGGCGCACCGCTGGACCTGATGGAGGCCGGACGCAGAGCGGGCGTCGACTTCGTCAGCGTCGCGCATGAGTCCACGGCGGCCATCACGGCTGCTTACAACGGCCTGCTGAGCGGCACCGCGGGGCTGTCGCTCGCGGTCAAGGGTGTCGGCGCAGGAAACCTCGCCGGCGGCGCGGCAAACGCCTACTTCGAGCGTGCTCCTGTTGTCTGTCTGTGCGAGTGCTCGCCGACTCAATGGAAGCCAGAGGAGCTGATCCAGCACGTGGACCACTCAGGGTTCTTCCAATCTGTCGTGAAGTACCAGAGCACGCTGTCCGCCGATTCTGCTGCAGCGACGGTGCAAGAGGCCGTCTTCCAGGCGACCGACGGCCGCCCCGGACCCGTTCTCTTGAACCTTCCCTCCGATCTCGCGCGGGCGGACTGCTCGGGGCCCCTCGCGCCAAAGGCCCCACCGGTGCCGACAGAGCCGGATGCGGCGCAGCTCGCACGGGTTGCAGAGCTCATCGGCGCGAGCCGGCGAGTTGTCATCATCGCTGGCGCCGACATCGAGGCCTCCGGGGCGAGGCAACAGCTGCTCGAGCTCGCCGAGAACGTTGGGGCAGCGGTTCTGGTAAACGCGAATGCGCGCGGAGTCTTCCCCGAGTCCCATCCACGCTGGGCGGGGGTCTTGATGGGCATGTTCGGTCCGAATGTCATCGAAACAAAAATCTTGAACCAGGCGGATCTCGTGCTCCTCGTCGGGGTGGATGCGATGATGACGCATACGCCTTGGAAGAGTGAGCTGCCCACGTGCGAGCTGGTTGCTCGGCCCGAGTACAAGACGCTCTCGCCGGAGCCGAAGGTGCGCGTGGACGGAGACGTCAAGGCGGCACTCGCGCGTCTGCTCGCGCTCGAACAGGAAGGCTTTCGCGAGGACACGATCCGGGAGACACGCAGGGAAGTGCTCCGCTGCTTCGAGCGGCCGGCTGAAGCGCGCTTGGCGGCGCAGGACATCATCGACATCGCCCGTGCGGTGCTGCCGGGCGACGGCATCTTGATCTCAGAGACCGGCGTGTACATCTGCATGCTCGAGCACCTCTGGCCCGTGGATACACCGGGAACGTATTTAGGGACGGCCGGCGGACGATCGATGGGTCTCACGGTCCCTGGGGTCCTCGGTGCCAAGCTTGCCAAGCCGGAAACACCGATGATCGGTCTCGGCGCCGACGGAAGCCTCCTCATGCGACTTGGCGAGCTCGAGGTATTCTCGCGGCTGGGAATCTCGGTACCGCTCGTCATCATCAACGATCAGGCCTTGGGAACCATGAAGTCTCGCCAGAAGTCACGCGGTTTGCACGACTATGGGCTCGACCTGGAGCCGGTAGATCTTGCGGCGGTCGCGAAGGCCTGCGGGCTTGCTGCCGCGGTAGTCGAAACCCCTGAAGCGTTCGAGAAGGAATTGAAGCGAGCGATGGTGGCAGAACGGACAACGCTCATCGATGCCCGCGTCGATCCCGCTCCCTATCAGGATAGTTTCGGACCGACCATCGGGGTTCTTTCATAAAAACGGGACAAAACTGCATTTTCACACCGACATGATCTGAGCCATGAACATTTCCCGAAGACGATTCATCCAGACATCGGTTGCGGGCGCTGCCGCCGTTGCCACCCTTACCTCTGGAGCGCGGGCGCGCGCTGCCGCCACGACCAGATATATTGCCGCCTACGACACGGAAACGCCGGCCTGTCTCGCTGCTTGCCGCAAAATCGTGGAAGTTCATCAGCGTTTTGAAATGCCGGCGACGTTTTTTATCGTCGGCAAAACCCTGGCGGACGATCGTGGGGAGTATCGCCGCCTGCTGGATGATCCTCTCTTCGAGATTGCTTCTCATTCCTATAGCCACAAGATGTTGCGGGATAATCCCTTTTGCGGTCCGGCGGTTTCGCTGCCCGAAAAGCAAGAACAAATCCGCCGGGGTAAGGCGATCGTTGAAGAAGTTTTCCAACGGCAGTGCACGGGCCTGCGTCCCGGCTGCGGTTTTGAACAGGGTTTCAAAGGCGCACCCGAGCTGCTTGGGCTGATCGCCGAAGCCGGCTATCGATATGTGAGCAGCATTCTCTGGGACCGCGATTTCTCGCTGCCGGCTCCACTGCGTGAGCCGTTCAACTACGCCGCCGACGGATTTCCTAGGCTCTGGGAACTGCCGGGCCACGGCTGGCACGAGAACTTGTTAAAAGACAACAACAACTTCGGCCCTCGCCGTTTGACCCTATGGCCGCCCTCGATGCCGGAAGCCATTCCGGCGGGCTTTCTCACCAAGCCGGAACAAGAGTTTGAAATCAACCGGCTTTTTCTGCGCAAAGCGCTGGACACGAAACAGTCCTTTGTATCCTTAATCTGGCATCCCTGGTCCATGGACGCCTTTGATCCCGCCATGAAAATGCTGGAACTGACTTTTGACTATGTTCGGAAATCCGGCCTGCGCCCGAGCACCTACCAGCAGCTGCACGCTTCCGTCCATGAAAATCCGTAGTGTACTGATTCTCCTCTTTTTTCATTTCCCGGTGGTTGCGGCGGCGCGATCCGCTCTGCCAAACAACAGCTGATCAACTATTCGCTACCGCTGTAGGTAACCCAGATGGGAGAGGACCACGCCGCCTGGCCATTTTCCTGAAGGACGCGGACGTAATAATAACTTTCGCCCTCCGTCAGTGTGGTATCGCTGAACTGTAGGGCATATTCGCTGGTCATGGGCTTGGCTGTATATATGAAGGCGTTGTCCTTGACGATATCGACCTGCTTTAGCTTTGCAGTTCCAACCGCTCGTAGCCAGATCGTCGGACGCGATTGGGCTTGAAAGATGTCGCCCATCATGAAGGTCTTGCCCGAGTCGTTCATTCGAAAGTCGAGGATGATGTTATCGGTGGCGGCGTAGCTGTGGCGCTTTTTCATCGCGTCCAGCAAGGCCTCACGTGACTGATCTTCTGCATACACGCAAGCGTAGGAGACGTGGGTCGAGATGTGGTCGGAGCTTGCCTGCACTCCGAGCTTGTAACCCTTGGCCCAGGCGTTCCAGACGAAGCCCTTTTCCCGGAAGCCTCCGGGTTGCGACTGGATATGGTCGGCCGTGGCGGCCAGTGGCGCTCCCTCGTACTCATAGGAGTTCCGCATTCCTTGAAAGATCTCGACCAGCGGTTCGACCTCGGGATCGTTGTCTCTCTAGTCGGTCCCCATGTTGGTGGCCGACGTATGCGACATTGCAATCCCGTTGTTCTTTTTCAGGTAGGGGTAAAGGATCGGTCCAGTGTTCTCCTGGCCTGACCCTTCGGCCCGTCCCACTTTCAGAATCTCCGTTCGTTGCGGAAAAACGACGTTCCGGTGCCCGTTGGGATAGCCCATGCTGCGCTCATATGCAAAGAGCGGCGTGAACCCGGGGACCCCGGGAACCCCGGGAACGAAGAAAAGATCGGCCGACTTCATCGTGAGCCACCAGGAATAGTCTTGAATCGCACCGACGTGGTCGGTCACGGCGCCGAAATCGAGATCTGCCGCGTCCATGCAGTAGCGATAAAAATCGAGCAGGGACCCATCGCCGCCGCCGTCCTGGGAGATGTCGGTGTGCCGATGCATCTCGCCGCGGTAGATCCGGTACTTTTTCCCTTCGATCTCGAGCCGGTAATTGCGCACATTCCGGACATTCACTGTTTCATCGGGGTGAACCGGAGAGACCGGATCGGTCTTGTCTTCATAACCTCCGGAGAGGACTTCGAGTTCGAGCGGCTCGGGGTGGATGCCCGGGAGATCGAGCGCCGCCACATAGATGTCGTGGCTTTGAGGCAAACCTCCCATGGGGCTCGTGTTGCCCCCGAAGAGCGCATCGTTTGACGGCCATGCACTCCAGACGTACCCGCCCGCGTCCACCGTTGCCGCGAGGGGCTGATGGTTTCGCCCCACGCTGTTCGGGAGAGGAATCGGCGTCTTCCACCGGCCGCCGTGGTAATAGGCGGCAAAGGCTTCCCACCGCACCGCTGCTGCGACGGTCGTGGCCTCGAGCCGTGCGCTGGACCTGGACCAAAACAAGAGCCAGACCCCGCCCTGGCTGTCGGTCTGGATCCGGGGGCGCTGGCAGTAGCGGCGCAGATGTGAGGGAACCACGTCCATGATGTCGCTTGCCGGGCGGTGCATCGTCCCATCGGGAAGGATGCAAGCGACGCGGAGCCTCCTCGATCGGTACAGGGAATCGCCGGGACCCTCGAAGTAAAAGCCGAAATCCTTGCCCCAGTTAGGTTCTCCCTCGTCCCACGCGATCCAGAGGCGATCCTCGGGGTCGAAGGCAGCGTCGGCATATGCTTCAAAGCGCGGAGACCGGGTCACCTGAATCGGCTTTCCCAGCTTACCCCGGGAGTACCGGCGCGCCATGACATCGTAGTTTCCACGCTGGTAGCTATCCCAGACCACCCAGGCGTCGCCGCTGCTGTTGACCGTCACGGACGGTTCCCAATCGTTGGCTTCGGTGCTGCTGACGGTCACCACCTCCGACCATTGATCTCCGTCGAGCTGCCGGAGACAAATATCCGACCGCCTCCCGTGACGAAAGCTCTGCCAAACAAGCCAGAGCTTCCCGGTGGAATCGGCAACCAGCTCATGAGAAATATCCGGTCCGGGCGCTTCGGTTAGCCCTACGGTCTGGGAAAGGCTGCCGTTGTGCAGGGTTCTCCCACGAAGGTCCCAATCGCCGTCGACAAGCTCGGACCATACGACCCAGATTCGCCCGGATTCATCTTCCGCCACCCCGACCTTGAACCGATCTCCCGCTTCGCTTGTGACCTTGATCGGCTCTTTCCAAACCCCACCCTGGGATTCCCGAAGAAAAACTTGATCGGAGTCGTCGGCGTAGCCAATCCACGCCATCCACAGCTTTCCTTCCCGGCTGTAAGTCAGCGCGGGGAAGTCATTCTCGTAGGCACGATCGGTGACCCGGGATGCCACCGGGACGCGCTCCACCTGTGCCTTGCCTCCAAGAACCTTCAGTGGGCTCCCATACTGCAGGTCTGGCAACCTGAGAGTAAAGCTACCCTCCGCTGTCTCGATCGTCAGTTTTGACCCTGTAGCGGCTGAAGGAGCGGAGAGCCGGATGACGACACCGACCAGGTCGAACGGGTAGGGCGCGGGGAGCCTGAACTCGCCGGGATGATTGAAATTCCGCGGGGTCGGGAGGGGCTTCTTGGTCGAGCACTGCCAACTCTGTTTGCCCTCTATTTTGTCATCCCTGCTGAAGTGCCACCCTTCGATGCCGGAGACTGCACCCGCACTCAGAGTCGCCGTGCCGCTCCAGTCTGTGGTTTCGGTGTCCTCGATGCCAAACACGATTCGGAGAGCCAGATTCGGTTCTGATTCAGGTCTCGGTAGAGGATTGAGCTGCGGGGCCAATGGATCAACGGCCATCACGGACCAAGAGGACGAAACTCCGAGGATCGAGATGGTAAAAATTCCAACGTAGCTCAGCTTAAGCCCGAACATGGATGTCTCCCGTGTAGGTTGCCCACGGAGTGGGCGACTTCAGCTCGCTTCAGATGCAGCTCACGGAGTGAGCTGGCTACAGTTTTGTGGTCGCTATCATGCACCGGATTTTAGTTGACATCAATATGTTGCCCGATATACTGACTGGTAAGTATTGATCCCTGGCGTGCAGCGTGAAGAAGCCTGATTGTGGCGTCCTGATTGTGGCGTATAGATATGCTGGGTTTCTCGCGTTATAACCGAATCCTTCAAGACGGCATTGGAAAGTAGGAGTGTGTCCTATTTTGAGGCATCGGTGACTGCGTATGAATCCGATTTCAGAACGCCGGGTCCCGCAACTCGTCGCAGGTTTGACAGCCGGGAGTTGTGGTGATAAAAGGCGGCAAAGTCTTGTCCGCATTGGAAATTAGAGGTTATCGCTCGGGTTTGCAGGTACATAGATAAGGAGTTGAGTCGGACCCAGTTTTCTTGGACACAGAATAAGAGATAATGAGATGTCCAAGGAGGTGGAAATGGTTCGAACGAAGAGGGTGAAGTGGAAGGCGACGGCAGGAACGGAGGGAGCCCGTAGGGCGACTGGAGTTCGGGCCGTCGGCGCCGCGTCCGGGGCGAGGCCTCTGGAGCCGGGGCAGCGTTGGAGCGGAGGACGAAAGCGGGACGTGGTGCTGCGACTGCTGCGGGGCGAATCTCTGGATGCGCTGTCGCGTGAGGTGGGCGTGGAAATCTACCGGCTGGAGGAGTGGCGGGAGCGGGCCTTGGCCGGGCTCGAGCTCGGCTTGAAGAATCACCAGGGCGAGCCGTTGGCGGAGGCGCTCGACGCTGCGAAGCGTCACATCGGGGAGCTGTCCATGGAAATCGAGCTGCTGCGCAATCGCGCCCGGGCGGCGGAGAAGCGCCTCCCTTTGGCGATGAGGAGGTCGCGACGATGAGCGAGACGATCTCCGAAGCCACGGGTCAACGTTACGGGATCCAGCGCGTGTGTCAGGCCTGGGAGCGCTCGCGCTCGGCGCTCTACGCCCGGCGGACAAGCGAGCAGAAGCGGCAGGAGGGCGAGGAACCCACTCGGCGGGGTCCCCAGCCCAAGGTGTCGGACGAGAAGCTTTTGGAGGCGATCCAGGCCGATCTGGAGCGCTCACCGTTCCAGGGCGAGGGTCATCGTAAGGTCCACGCGCGGCTTCGGATCTTGGACGGGATCCGGGTTGCGCGCAAGCGGGTGCTGCGGGTCATGCGAGAGCATGAGTTGCTCTCACCACACCGCGGACGCCAGGGTGGAACGAAGGCACACGATGGGAAGATCGTCACCCTGGCGCCGAACGTGATGTGGGGGACCGACGGAGTGCGGGTGTTCACGCTCGATGACGGGTGGGTCTGGATTTTCGCGGCGGTGGAGCACTGGAACGCGGAGTGTGGGGGGTGGCACGTGTGCAAGGTCGGTAGCCGCTTCGCGGCGTTGGAGCCGATCTCGCAGGGTCTGCTGCGCCTCTATGGTTCCATTGACTCCGACGTTGCCCGGGGGCTGGCGCTCCGGATGGACCACGGCTCCCAGTACCTGTCGGATCACTTCCTCAACCAGATCCGGTGCTGGGGCATCCGTCCCAGCTTCGGTTTTGTCGAGGAACCGGAAACGAACGGAGTTGCGGAGCGGTGGAATCGCACGCTCAAGGACCAAGCGATCCACGGGAGAATCTTCCAGAACCTCCAGGAGGTGCGTGCCGCCGTGGCCGAGTTCGTGGAGTTGTACAACAAGACCTGGCGTCTCGAGAAGATCGATTATCAAACACCGATCGAGGCACGCGAGGCGCACAAGCTACGCCAGGCGGCGTAGCTCAAACTTGTGTCCAAGGAACCGGGTGCGCTACACATAGATAAGGAGTTCACCGCCATGGCAAAGAAGGTTTTGTTTTCACTGACCGTCTTTTTGTTAGTTGCTAGCTATTCCTTCGCCCAGATCAGTACGGGTTCGATTACGGGCACAGTTCTGGACAGCTCCAAGGGTGTGGTTCCGGGAGTCAGTATCACGAGTACCAACATGGGCACGCGGGACACCCGCGACACGATCTCAGACGACAACGGTGCTTACAACGTTCCGTTGCTTCCCCCGGGTCGCTATTCCGTGGAGTTTGCCCTGCCTGGCTTCAAGACCCTGATTCAAGAGGGGGTCACGGTAAACGTCACAGAAAAGGTCACGGTGAACGCGACGCTCGAAGTCGCCACGGCGCAGGAGACCGTCACCGTCGTAGCGGAAGGCGAGATCCTTCAGACCAATTCCAGCACCCTCGGCCGGGTGGTCGATTCGACCAGCATCACGACGCTGCCGCTTGCGACGCGGAACTTCACGCAGTTGACCGCTCTGTCTCCGGGGTCCTCGATCACGATTCCCGACACGCAGGCGGTGGGAAACGGCAGCCAGAATGTCTACACCAACGGTGGCACGCACACCAGCAACAGCTACACGATCGATGGAGTCGACGCCACCAACAATTTCAGCGGCTCCGCGGGCAGCGATTTCGGCAACGCGGGCGTCGCGGTCCCGTCCGTGGATGCGATCCAGGAGTTCAAGGTCCAGACCTCTCTGTATGACGCCTCCCATGGCCGGAAGGCAGGAGCCAACATCAGTATCGTGACCAAATCGGGCGGTTCCGAGTTTCACGGATCGTTGTATCATTTTTTCCGCAACGACGCCCTGAATGCCAACAACTTCTTCTTCAATTCCCTGGGATCAAAGCGCCCCACGTTGCAGCAGAATCAATTCGGGGGAACGATTGGAGGTCCTATTATTGAAGATCGGACCTTCTTCTTCTTCAACTACGAGGGGAATCGGCAGAAAAACGGCGCCAGCAACCAGTTGTCGATCCGGACCTTGCGCGCTCCTGCCATTCCCGACGTCCGGACACCGGAGGCGTTGGGTGCAGTTTTCGGCGGGCAAAGAGGGAGAAACGGAGGAGTCGTCGCACCCGATGGCTCCAACATCAATCCCGTCGCCTTGAACATGCTCAATGTCCGGCTCGGTTCCAGCGGAGAGTACATGCTCCCCGGTCCGCAGGTAAACACACCGGCCGGTCCGAACTATGCGATATCGCTTCCGGCCATCTACAACAACGACCAGTTTTCCACCAGTCTCGATCACCAGCTGACCCAGAACAATCGTATGTCGGTCCGGTATTTTTACGCGGACTCGAGCCGGCTGTCGCATTTCAACCAAACGCAGATTCCGGGATTTCCCGAGAGCGTTCCGAATCACAACCAGAACGTGACCGTCAGCAACACGCATATTTTCGGATCGAACAAGGTGAATGAGCTCCGCGCCGGCTACGTTCGCTTCAGGGGGGCCAATACCGTCATTCCGGAGGTCACGGACGCGGACGTGGGCATGCACCGCGACACTCAAAATATTGTCTCCGGGATGCCGCGCATCAATATTCAAGGACATTACCAGTTTGGCAATGTCGGCACGGAAACCAATCTGACCAGTAACGTCTACTCGCTGATGGACACCTTCTCTCTAGGCTTTGAAGCCAAGGGACGGCATGACCTGCGTTTCGGTGGCGAAATCCGGAAAGAGCAGCACAACGTCCGGTTGCCGAGTATCCAGAGTGTCGGCATCATGAATATCCGATCTTTCCCGGATTTTCTGCTGGGCATGCGTGGAGGGCCGGGGGGCACTGGGACGGCCTTGAGCAACATCCACGTCGCAGGGGTTACCGCGGGCATCGGGCACCGGGACATGCGGACCGACGATTACAACCTGTTCATCGCCGATGACTGGAAGATCAGCCAGAAATTCACCATCAATCTGGGATTGCGCTGGGAGTTTCTGGGTCCGGGCACCGATACCCAGGGTCGGATGAGTAACTTCGAGCCCCGCCGATACGAGATCCCTGCCGATGGCACCATCGGTTCCGCAGGCTGGGTGCAGCCCGGAAACGCGGAACTTGTTGTCCCGGGAACGCCCCTGGTGAGTGACAGCATGCTCGATTCCGACGACTACAACAACTTCTCCCCCCGCATCGGATTTGCCTACCGTCCGATGGCCGGAGGCAGTCTGGTGATTCGGGCAGGGTATGGGATCTTCTACGAGCGCATCCATCAGCGGCCGCAGCTGGTGTCGCAGGGGGTGGGATCGCCTCCATTCATTGAGCGTTTTATTCTCCCTGGGCCGCAAAACAGAAACTCGACGCTACAAAACCCGTTTCCGGCTTTGACTCCGCGGGAAGACTTTCCCGTTCCGTTTGTGATTCCAGGTCGTGGAGTGCGTCTACCTCCAACGTTTTCTCAGTTGACCGATCCCACCATGCAGTCGCCGTCGACGCAGCACTTCAGCCTGAACACGCAGTTTTCCTTGCGAGAGGATTACCTCATAGAGGTCGGTTACGTGGGATCCAGGGCGAACCACGTGGCCAAGTTCCGGAACTATAACCAGTCCTTTCTGGCGAGTCCAGAACGGCCGATCAACAGCCAGACCTCCAACTCGGCTGCAAACCGGCTCGCAAGAGCCCCGCTGATAGGAATGGTTGCGCCACTGACCGGCACAGAAACCACTGGGATATTTGCCTACCACTCGTTGCAGGCGAGCGTCACGAAGCGGTTCAGCGATGGGCTGCAGTTTTTGGCTGGCTATACCTTTTCAAAGTCACTCGGCACTGTCGGCACACGTAGTCCGGATGGGACCGACCTCGGCGGATTCGCCGGTGGAAGCCAGGACGCCCTCAACGTACGAGGAGACGGTTACGGGCCTTCCACTGCCGCCCGCCCGCATCGCTTCGTCTTCAGCTGGAACTACGAGCTTCCGGCTCCGGATCTCGGAAGCGGTTTTGCCCGCGGTTTCCTGGGCGGATGGGTTGCGTCGGGCATCGTCATCTTGCAATCGGGAACACCGTTTTCGGTCACCGACAGGTTCGCCGCGAGTCTCTTTTCTGCCCCGGGCGCCCGGGCCAGCTTCGCCGAGGGTGCCAGTATCGGCACGGCCCGAAAAAGCGGCAGGACCCAGGACCGTTTGAACGAATACTTCAACACGTCGGCCTTTACCAGGGCCCCGACGCTTCGTCCCGGAGACACCACTCCGGACGGCTTTCCCATCTCGGGGCCTGGAACCTACTTTGGCGATACCGGACGGAACATTATGCGCGGTCCGGGCCAGACCAACTTGGATTTGGCGATCATCAAGCGGACGCAGCTGACGGAAGGGACCTATCTGGAATTTCGCTCCGAGTTCTTCAACATCTTGAACGCCGTGAACTTCCGAAATCCGGGCTCCAACGTTTCAATTCCCCAATCGTATGGCATCATCGGCAGAACGAGCTCCGCGCCGCGTGTGATCCAGTTCGCCCTGAAGCTCATTTTTTAGGGTATCCAACTGATTGTTCTTCGAATGCCCCATGGCCGCTCACGGCCATGGGGCTTTTTTGTTTGTATTCCGCACACGCCCTCCAGCGGCATGAGTAGAGATTCCGTGCGTCTCTCGGCGAGAGAGGGCCTAGACAAGATATACTGATTTTCGACTCTATAGACCAGCACAAGGCAATAATCGACATTTTGAATGGTTTTTCGACCAAACTAAGGTATAGTATATTTCGATATAGTGTCCAGAATTGGGGCGATTTTCGACTCGAGGAACAAGGTTTTCGACCATGCGCTTTGAACCCGCTACCCCGATCAGCTTCCAGGATAGGCTCCTTCCACAGGGCGCACAGCTTGCGGGCTGGGCAGCCCTAGTGCATGCGCTTGATTTGAGAGCGCCTGTGCGTCGCCCGAGTTGCATATCTCGCAAGCATGTTCGCGGCAGTCGGCGTGAAGAGAACGGTTGGCAACTGTACGACAAACGATACGCACCGGGCAAAGGCTTCGGAGATCATCTGACCTTCGCCTTGCGCCATGAAGATATCGATTTGCTGATCCTAAGGCGTATGTTCGACTCGGTGCCAGAATCAGAAATGAAACAGTACGTCCGCTCAGCTCCGACCGGTGGGCAGACACGCCGTGCCTGGTTTCTCTATGAGACCTTGACCAGCCGGACTCTTGACATAGATGATGTCACCGAAGTTGCCGCAGTGGATGCGCTCGATACGAAAGCATATGTCACCGCAAAGTCGCGACTCTCCAGGCGGCATCGCGTGCGAGACAATCTGCTGGGCTGTGGAGACTACTGCCCCGTCATACGCAGGACACCGGTGCTGAAGGAGTTCGCTGCGCTGGGGCTCGCAGAAAGGGCCTCGGAGGTCATCGCTCGAACCGGCAGGCACCTGGTTGCACGCGCTGCCAGCTTCATGCTGCTCGCCGACAGTCGCGCAAGTTTCGAGATTGAAGGTGAACGCGCGCCGCGCAACCGCCTGGAGCGTTGGGGACGTGCCGTCCTTCAGGCAGGGACGAGCAGTCTGACCCTCAAGGAGATCATCCGTTTACACAGTCTCCTCGTCGAGGACACTCGATTCACCAAAGTGGGCCTCCGCCCAGAGGGGGGTTTCCTTGGCGAACGCGATGAAAACGGTTACCCACTACCTGAGTTCATTGGTGCGCGCCCGCAGGACCTGGAGAGCCTGCTCGCAGGCATGTTACGCGCCAATGACCGGATGCGCGATGACGGGCTTGATCCCGTCATGCAAGCGGCCGCCACATCATTCGGTTTTGTCTATATCCATCCGTTTCAGGACGGGAACGGCCGTGTTCACCGCTGCCTGATCCACCATGTTCTGGCCGAGCGTAAGTTCACACCGCCGGGCATGCTGTTTCCTGTCTCCTCAGTGATGCTTGATCGAATTGACGACTACCGCTCGACATTACAACGCCATTCCGGACCGTTGATGGACTACACCGACTGGCGTCCCACAGAGGATCGGAACCTCGAGGTTCTCAATGACACCGCGGATCTCTATCGCTACTTTGATTGCACGGAGGCCGCCGAGTTTCTCTCTGCCTGTGTCCGCCGCACCGTTGAGGAAGATCTTCCAAGAGAGATCGAATATCTGCGCCTTCATGACGAAGCGCTTCGCAGAATCATGGACACCGTGGAGATGCCGGACCGATTGGCCCAAGATCTCATCATGTTTATTCGCCAAAATAAAGGTGCATTGTCGAAGAAGCGACGGGAGAAGGAATTTGCCGCGCTGACCGAACAGGAAGTGCAGCGCCTCGAAGGCATTGTTCGCGACACTTTTGAAGGGTTCGAGGAATAGGCGCTGACCGTCGAGCGCTGTCCGCTTTGCGTATGTATCTCACGCCGTGAGATGCAAAGATGTGCTTTTAAATCCGCTCACGGCGTGATCGGACTACCTACTCCAGCGTCACCCAGATCGGAGAGCTCCACGCATACTGGTTGTCCTTCTGCTGGACTCGGACGTAGTAGTAGTTCAGCCCGGAATCCGGGGCGGCGTCGCGATAGGTGAATTCAACTGTGTCTCGGTTGGGTTCCGTGTGGTAGACGTACTGGTTGTTCCGGATGATATCCACGCGATTGATTTCATTGGTGCCCAGCACCTTGACCCGAATCGGGGGAAGAGTGCCCGCAGAAAATTCCTCACCCATCAGGTGATCGCCTATCCAGAACTCCAAAATGATGTTGTCGGTGGCGGCATAGGTGCGGCGCTGCTTCATGGCCCCGAGGATCGCACTCCGGCTTCGCTCCGGCGCAAGCACCATCGCGTAGGACATATGGGTGGAAGAATGATCGGAGCTGGCGATCACACCAATGCGATATCCCTTCGCCCAGGCGTTCCACACGTACCCTTCTTTGCGTACCGCGTTGTTGTTGCGCTGCTGGATGGGTGTGGATTCGGAGACCTGCGGATAATCCAGCGGAGCGCCCTCGTGCTCGGATGAGTTGCGCGCCCCTTGAAAGATCTCGACCAAGGTCTCGACCTTCGGGTCGTGGTAGCTCCAGTTGGTTCCTCCTCCTTGCGTGGCGGTCGTGTGCGGGATCGTGATCCCGCCATGCCGTCCGACCTCCTCGAAGAGCACGTTCGTATCTCCCTCCAGCACGGAGCGCCCGCCGATATGAGTCCGAAACGCGAAGTCCTTGTCTTGAAGCAGCGGCCAGGCTCTGTGCCCTCGCTCCGCATAGACGACGTTGCGATGGCCGAAGGGAAACATGATCGAACGCTCGTAGGCAAACAGCGAGACGTAGCGCGACGGCGCCAAAAAAATGTCTTCCAGCTTCTGACTCAACCACCACCAATACTCGCGCCGGCTCCCGGCCTGATGATCGGTCATGGCGCCGAAATCGAGCGAGGCGGCGTCGAGCATGTAGCGGTAGTAATCGAGCGCCGATCCATCGGGAAAGGATTGCCCATCCATCGAGAACTCCGTGTGCCGGTGAAGCTCTCCCCTCAGGATATGGAGTGCTCTTCCTTGGTGAGAAACCTTGTAGGCTCGGATTCGCGCTACCCTGCCTCTTTCGTCCCGATGCCCCGCGGGGCGCCTGGCGTAGTGCGGGATCGTATAGGGAATCAGCTTCTCCGCGGCCCGGGATGAATCCGGCCGGTACCGTGCGGTGAAGACGTTTTCGATCACCGACTCGTCGAGTGACTTGAAAAAGACAGCGGTGGTGGGGTGGTTGTTGCCCGGCCACGCGAACCACAACGCGCCGTCGCCGGCCGGAGTGGCCGCGGCCCGCATGCTCGACCGCCCGCGGCTGAACGGAAGGGTCGCAGGTTTCGCCCAGCCCTGATCGGTCATGGTCGTGATCCAGCTTCTCCAGTATTGAGCGCGCCGCGTGCGCCCGTGCCTCTGATGAAAGAGCAGATGGACTTGGCCCCTGTCGCCGGAAACCAGCTGGGCCCGGTTCAGCAACGCAGGAACCGAAGGGTCCGTGGAGTCCGAAGGCGACAACACGGTCTCGAGTCGTGTCTCCGGCATCCAGACACGATCTCCGTCGAGGCAGACGACTTCGGTTTGGCGATCCCCCAGCATGGTGACGCCCGGCGCTTGGTCGCGCGGAATTGTCGCTCCTTGATCTTTTGCCCAGTTCATGGGTCCGACGCTGTAGGCAACCCATGCCCGTCCGCGGCTGTCCACAGTCACGCTGGCGTCGGCTTCAAAGCGAGGCGTCGTTGCAATCTCTCGGATGGAAGACCAGGAATTCTCACGGCTTCTGATGCTGACGACATCGTAGTTGCCGCGGTCGTACGTGTCCCAGACGATGAAGACAGTCCCGCCAGATCCGACGGCAATCGCGGGGGCCCAGTCGTTGCTCTCGGAGACCGAAAGCTTTACCGGATCGGACCAGGATTCCGCGAACTCGCCTGCCCCCCCCTTCATGTAAAAGATATCGGATTGTCCGTGACGGAATCCTTGCCAGACCACGTGGATCTGACCGTCGCGGCCCGAGACCACCCGATGATTGAAATCGCTTTCCGGCGAATGGGTCAACCGCTGCAACGATCCCCAATGACTGCCGTCGAACCACCGGCCGTAGAGATCAAAGTTGGCGCCGTCTCGTTGCGACCAGATTACCCAGAGTCGATCTTTGCCGTCGAAGGCGAGGACGGGAGCCCAAACGTCGCCAGTGACACCCGGTACCGGGTTCCATGGACCCCAGGTCTTGATCTCGGGTCGATGAGCGGCCAACCGGAGTTGATCCTGCTCCCCCGCAAAGGAAACCCACACTGCATAGACCTCACTGCGATTCCGTGGGTTCGAAGCGATGAAGGGATAATCGTCACTTCGATTGTTTTCCGTCATCCGAAGAAGGTCCGCTATTCGTGGATCGATCGAAGGTTCCGGTACGGGATCACCGGGTCGACGCATCGCCCGAAAGAAGGGGACCTCCTGAAGCCGCTCGGCTTCGGCCTCGCGTCCCACCTCGTAGGTGACGGGCGCTTCGGGAGCCTGCTGGGCTTTCTCTCGGCCGTCAGGGCTGCTCTCTTGTTCTGTCTCTCGCAGTGGGGTGGAATGCGTCACCGCCAGGGCAACCAGCAGAAGTACAAGAATCGAAGACAGCATTATGGATATTCTTTTAAGCATAGGGGAATCTCCGCAAGACGGTCCATCTTCCGATCGTAGTGTTGGTGTCTGCGCTAGTTTAGTTAGTTCACCCGCAGGATGCCACCGGTAGCGTCTCATAGTACAATAGTCGTTAATTGATTCCGGCAAACAGGAGCTAGGGGGATACTGGGTGAGTAAGTCAGAAAAGTATTCGATCGGGTTGGACTTCGGAACGAATTCCGTGCGCTGTCGCGTGGTGAGAGTCTCCGATGGGGCCGAGATCGGAACTGCGGTCTACAACTATGCCCATGGTGAGGACGGCATCATTCTCGACGCGCAAAACCCGGACCTGGCGCGTCAGCATCCCGGTGACTATGTAACGGGACTGAAGAAATCGGTTCCGGAAGCACTCGCCCGCGCAGCGGAGCAAGATTCGGAGTTTTCTCCCAGCGCTGTGATCGGGATAGGCGTCGATGCCACCGGCTCGACCCCGATGCCCGTTGACGATTCTGGCCAGCCACTGGCCTTCCAGGAAAAATTCACCGACAACCCGAACGCGATGGCGTGGCTTTGGAAAGACCATACCTCCACCAGGGAGGCCTCCGAGATCACCCGCTCCGCCGAGACGGAGCATCCGGAGTATCTGGCCAAATGCGGCGGCACCTATTCCTCGGAATGGTTCTTCGCGAAGGCCTGGCACTGTCTCAACGTGGCGCCGGATGTATTCCGGGCGGCCTTCCGCTGGATCGAGATCGCGGACTGGATCCCGGCGCTCCTGACCGAGACAGAGCACCCAGCCAAGACTCGCATCGGGATCTGCGCCGCAGGCCATAAAGGCATGTTTCATCCCAGCTGGGGAGGCTATCCATCGAAAGATTTTCTCGCTGGCCGAGCCCCGGAGCTCGGTACGCTTCGGGAACGCCTGCCCAACGAAGCCTATACCGTAGAACACGCGGCCGGGCCCCTGTCATCACGCTGGGCATCGCAACTTGGTTTGCCGGCCGGCATCCCCGTCGCGGTAGGCGCCATCGATGCGCATCTCGGAGCGGTGGGGAGTGGAATCCGACCGGGGACGCTGGTCAAGATCATCGGGACCTCTACCTGCGACATGATGGTGTGGCCGCTAGAGGAGGAGATCCCCGACATTCCCGGGCTGTGCGGTATTGTTCCCGGGTCCATCCTTCCCGGATGTCACGGCCTGGAGGCCGGACAATCAGCGGTCGGGGACATTTTCCATTGGTTTGTGGACGTGCTGTTGCACGGCAAGGGCGAGTCCGGGCTGCACGAAGATCTGACCGAGAAGGCCGGCATGCTCCTCCCGGGGGAATCGGGCCTTTTGGCGCTCGACTGGAACAACGGAAACCGAACGGTTTTGGTCGATCAGCGGCTTTCTGGACTGATCATGGGCCAGACGCTGCAGACTCGGCCGGAAGAGGTCTACCGCGCGCTCATTGAAGCCACGGCCTTCGGAGCGCTGGTCATCATCGAGCGCATCGAGGAATATGGAGTCAAGGTGCAGGAGATCATCAACTGCGGAGGAATCGCCGAGAAGAATCCGCTGGTCATGCAGATCTATGCCGACGTCACGGGGCGTGCCATGAAAGTCTCCCGGTCTCCTCAAACCTGTGCCCTCGGCGCCGCGATGTGCGGGGCCGTGGTTGCGGGATCAAAAGCCGGCGGCTACGACAGCTTTGCTCGGGCCGCGGAAAAGATGACCGGCGTCAAGGAAGTGGTTCACCGGCCCGATGCCACGGCCCACGGCGTTTATCGCCGGTTGTTTTCCCTCTATCGGGAGTTGCACGATGCCTTTGGCACAACGGAGTGGAACGGCAATCTGGCTTGTGTGATGAAGGAGCTGATCGAAATCCGAACCAAGGTCCGGGTGCCCAGCTAGATTCTTGGGGAGACAGAAAGGGGCATGATGAAGCTTCGTTGTGTTCTGCCAGGCATTTTATTCATTCTGTCCTTTTCCGCCGAGGCGGCGGAAAAGGACTGGGAGCTACTGGCTTCGCGCCTCGATTTGGACCGCCCTGGTTTGGAGCAAGTCCGGGGTGCACAGGATCCGGATGCTGCAGCCGCCTTGCTCGACTACTACCGACTCCGAAGCGGGATTGTCCCCGTCTTCTCGGAAGCGATCGGGGATCATCCTTACATTGCTGTCGGGGAACGGGAGCAGATGCGGGGCAAGCTGGCGTCCCCATTCATTCTGGAGATTGCCGACGATGCCGCACGCAATGTTCTGGTGGCGTCTCTGAACTATCCGCGTCACGATTTCGGATCGGAGATCGACTGGTTCACGAACCAGAGTCCGAACAACGATACCCAGTGGATCGCGCAGCTCCACCGGCATGTCGCCTGGACGGCGATGGGTCGAGCCTACTGGCACAATGGAGACGAGAAATACCCGGAGGCGTATGCACGTCAACTGGCGGATTGGATAGAGAAAGTCCCGCCCAACCGGACGGATACGCAAGCCTGGAAAATGCTGCAGGTAGGAATTCGGGGCTACAACTGGACCGCCCAGTTCTTTTATTTTCTGGACTCACCACACTACACACCCGAGTTGCTGGTCCAGCATCTGAACTCCTTTTACGATCATGCCGACTTTTTGCAGAACCGTCCCTTCAGTATCAAGAATCACGCTCTGATGGAAGCGGAGGGTATGGCCTTCATTGCCGTGCTCTTTCCCGAATTCAGAGATGCACCTGTTTGGCGCCGCAGAGGAATCGGCAAATTGGTCGAGGAAATCCAGGTGGAGATTCTGCCGGACGGGATGCAGTACGAGATGTGCTTCAACTACCATCAGGGAGTGATCCGCTGGCTCTGGCGAACGTACGAGCTTGCGCGACTCAACGGACTCGAGTCACTGTTTCCGGATAGCTATCCCAAGACCGTGGAGAAGATGTACGAGGTCCTGGGCCGGTGCGCCCATCCCAACGGAAAGATGAGCATGTTCGGCGACGACAAGCCCGACGCGGTTCGTGACTATGTCAGCAGAGGAACCAAGGAGTTTCCCGACAACCCGACCCTTCAGTTTCTGGCACACGGCAAGGGCCCCACGCCGCCCACGGCGTTTCCGCTTCCCGATGCCGGGATCTATTCGCTGCGCAGCGGCTGGGACGCCGACGCCGTTCACTTCATCATGAAGTGCGGCCGGGATGGCTTCTGGCATTCCCAGCCGGACAACGCCACATTCGAGCTCTTTGCCTACAGAAGGTACCTGATGCCGGATTCGGGCTGCTACATCTACCATGCGGAAGGCCGGGAATGGTTCCGGCAGACCAAGGTGCATCAGACCATCACACTCGACGGGAAAGACTCCGCCTACGCCGCCAGCCTTCTGCAATGGAAACCCGGATCGGATCTGGACACGCTGGTAGTGGAAAACCAGAGCTATCCGGATTTGAAACACCGCCGTGCTGTCTTTTTCGTCCGGAAGAAGTTCTTCATCCTGGTGGACGAAGCAATCGGCACGGGGCAGGGGAACGTGGATCTTCACTTTCAGCTGGCTCCCGGAGAGCCGCAGGTCCGCGAGGATCAGTTCATGGTTCGAACCGATTTCAGCGAGGGTGCCAATCTTCTGGTCCGCGCGCTTCCCCAACCCGGCATGTCGCTCGAGATGGAAGAAGGCCGTGTGTCCTTCAAGTACGGTTCGAAGGAGCCTCGTCCGGCCTTCCGGTACCGGGTCAACAAGACGAGCTCCCGACCCGGCGTTCGTTTCGTGACCTTGCTCTACCCGTACGTGGGTCCGATGCCTGCAGCAGAGGTGACGGTCGTTGGAGACCCACCGGTGGGGGCATCGGAAGTGAAGCTGGAAGTTCGAATCGGCGCTGAGCGTATTCCGGTTGGTTATAGCCTGGACGATGCGAACTAGAAGGCGTGTGCATGACTGTACGTTGGATGTGCCTTTTTGTTTTCTGTTTCCTGTTTGCTGGATGGACGACCTCCTGCACGGATACTGTGGAGACCACGATCTTGCTTCCCAAGATCGTGGAGCCGTGGTGGAAGATTGCGGGGAATCCGGATCTCGGACGGTTGACGGATCCGGGTCAACAGCCGGTTGATTTCGGCGTCTGGCAGGCCGACGACGGAAGATGGCAACTCTGGTCTTGCATCCGCTACACCAAGAGTGAGGGGTGGACGCGGCTGCTCTACTGGTGGGAAGGGAGCGGGCTGGAGCAACCCGACTGGAACCCCATAGGGATTGCAATGGAGGCGGACCCCGCCCACGAAGAGCTGATCGGCGGGCTTCAAGCTCCTTTCGTGCTGAGGTTCGAGGACCTCTATTACATGTTCTACGGTTCCGGCTTCTACATCGCACTTGCGACCAGCAGGGATGGAAAGGCTTTCCAGCGGGAAGCCATGGCGCACGGCTCGGGCATGTTTGCCGAGCCCATGGGCATTCATGAGCCGCGCTCCGGAACCTATGTTCCCACTCACGCCCGCGACCCGATGGTGTTGCAGGGGGGCGATCTGTTTTATTGTTACTACACGGCCCATCCCGAAGTCGACGGCGACAACACGAAAAACAACAAGGAAAGCGTGTACCTGCGCACGTCGGTCGACCTGCGCGAGTGGAGCGATAGCGTCCAGGTGCGGCACGGCGGATCGGCGGGCAATACCAGCGGCACGGCGGAGTGTCCTTTCGTTGTCTATCACGAGGAATCGGACTACTACTACTTGTTCACGACCCAGGTGTATGCGGATGAGCCGGAGACGCGCGTCTACCGGTCGCGGGATCCGGCCTACTTTGGTATCGATGAAGACGAAGGCTTCCTGGTAGGCGAGTTGCCGGTGGCGGCTCCGGAGATCATCCGGCACGGAGACCAATGGTATGTCGCGGCCCTGCTGCCGGATCTGCAGGGAATTCGAATGGCGCGGCTCCAGTGGGTAGAAGGGGGAGGAAAGACAGCAGAGTGAGTGAGTCCATGTGGTCGACGCGTCGCGCCTTCCTTCGTTCCTTCATCGGGTTGCAGGCAGGACTGTCAGGGCTGCTGGCGTGCAACCCTGCGTATGGGAAACCCTACTGGGAGGCGGAGCCTACCGAGACGGCGGCCTCGAACCGCTGGCCCTCGAATGACTATTTCGTCCTGGATGGCCGAACCCACTTCAGCAGCATCCCGACCATCGAGCTTCGGCAGCTCGCGTTCTTCAAGAATCTGGGGCTGAGTCTGAAGGACGACCCGACCCACTACAGCTTCGCCAACTTTGTTCTCGGAATGTTTGTCCGCGCCAACACAAACATGGTCGTACTTTCCGGTATTCCGTCGGTGGAACGCCAGCGGGACACAGCGGGACGAATTCTGCAAGGTAAGAAGCGAACCCCCGGGTTTGCAGTTCTGCCCAGCTGGCTTTTGGCAAGGCGCAAGCAGGATCTGAACGAGCTGGCAGGATCCGGGCGAGCCTTGTGTCAAGGGAACTGCGCCCCGAACCACTTCCGCAACGCCGACGGGGCGGCGGACTGGACGCGGTTGTCGGAACAGATGGAACGACTCCGCTTTGAAGCATGGCCCTGCAGAGGCCGAGTTCCGCCATCCTGACTTTTTCGATCCCGAGACGGGGCGTATCGCCGGGCACGACGAGCTGATGCAGATCAAAGCCCGGCATCCCGAGATCGACAACATCTATTGCGAGATCGGCTCTATCTTTTGTCAGACCGCCATCTCTCACCCAGAGCTAGCCATGCACCTGATCGGCAGAGCATTGAAAGTCTTTGGGTCGGATCACGTGGTCTGGGCGAGTGACGCCCTGTGGTCGGGGGCACCGGGCTGGATGATCGGCATCCTGGAACGCTTCCAGATTTCAGACGAGCTTTGCGAAAAGTTCGGCTATCCCAAGATCACAAACAAGATGAGAGCCCAGATCTTCGGCCTCAACGCAGCCCGCATTTATGGCATCGACGTCGAGGCCCGCCGCAAAGCCCTGAGACACGACAACCTGACCCGCCTCCGCGCGCGATATCTTCAATAATCCGCCACCGACCCGTCCTCGAAGTAGATCTCATTGTTCGGATTCGCGTGCGGGTGCTTCTTCGCCTCCTCCTCGTTGAGCTTCAACCCGAGCCCGGGCCACTGGGGCAGCGCAGCGTACCCGTCGGTAATCTTCACCGTCCGGCCGTTGAACATGTCGAGCTGCCATCCGGTCGGCTGCGGGCGCGACTCCTGGATCACGCAGGCCGGAGTGGACGCGTCGACGTGAAGCGAAGCCAGACCGAGTCCCGTCGATAAACTCCCCGGACAGTGCGGCGCAACCTCGATGAACTGCGCCTCGGCCATGGCGGCGATCTTTCGAATCTCGGTGATGCCGCCACACTGGATCACATCCGGCTGGACATAGCTCACGAGATGTCGCGCGATGATGTCCTCGAACATCCACTTCGTCGTGTGCCGCTCGCCGGTCGCCAGCGGAACGGTGGTCTGACGTCCCAGCCACTCCAGCGCGTCGTTTCCCTCGAGCTGAATCGGCTCCTCGAGAAACATCACCCGGTAGGGCTCGATCGCCTTGGCATACTCGAGCGCCATCGTCGGGGTCAACAGACCGTGGGCGTCGATCAGGATGTCGAAATCGTCGCCCGCCTCGATGCGCATATCCTCGATCTGCTTGACCGCGCGCTTGAGGTTCCACGGCCTCCGGATCACCCGGCGCCCGTCGACGAAGTCGTCGACCCGCGGCGTCGTCTTTATCGCCGTATAGCCCAGCTCCTTCACCCGCCGAACCGCGGTCTTGCCGCTTCCGTGTGCGTAGAGACGGATGCGTTCCCGCGCCGCGCCGCCGAGAAGCTGCCATATCGGCGCATCGAGCAGCTTGCCGAGAATATCCCAGAGCGCCAGATCGACGCCGCTGATGGCGGCGTTCAGAACCGGACCGCCGCGCCAGCGGGGCCATCGGTACATCGCTTGCCAGAGAAACTCGATTCGGGTCGGATCCTTTCCGATCAGCACCCGCTCGAGGTCGAGCAGGGCCGCCTGACAGGTCGGTGACTTGCGATGGACCGTGGTGTGGCCTTCACCAACCACACCCTGGTTTGTCAGGACTTTCAGGTAGACCTCGTCCTCGACGATCATCGTCGTGAGCCCGGTGATCTTGAGCCCGGACGGTATCTTTCCCCAGAGATGCTCGGGAAGAATACCCATCCAAAAAGGAGCGCCGGCAAGCGCGCAGCCCGTGGCCTTGAAAAACTCTCGTCTGTTCATGGCTATGTCCTCGCTATCGTATTTACGAACGGGAGCGCTTAGGATATACCAACCCGTCGGTAAGTCACATTTGATAAGTCGGAAAGGCCTGGTTTGGGATTCAGGAGAGTCTGCTGGCAGGAAATCGCGTTGTTGTTGGCGCTGCTCTCGGGCGTGTCCCACGGACATGTGCGCCAGCAACGGCCCAAGCGGCCACCCAACTTCGTGATCATCTTTTGCGATGATCTGGGATACGGAGACATCGGTCCGTATGGTTCGAAGAAGAATCGAACCCCGCATCTGGACCGGATGGCCGCGGAAGGAATGAAGTTCACGGATTTCTATGTCACCAGCGGGCTTTGCACGCCTTCGCGAGCTTCACTGATGACAGGATGCTACCCGCGCCGGGTCGGGCTTCATGAAAACAGCGCCGGAGCCCGCGTCCTCTACCCCGGCGACGACCGGGGCCGGAACCCGAGCGAGATCACGATCGCAGAGCTCCTGAAGCAACGAGGCTACGCCACGGCCATCGTCGGGAAATGGCATCTCGGAGATCAGCCGGAGTTCCTTCCAACGCGCCAGGGCTTCGATCAGTTTTTCGGCATTCCCTTCTCCAACAATCTTGGCGCAGGTTTCGGCGAACGCGACTTTCCCCCGCTTCCCCTGCTCCGCAACGAGGATGTCGTGGAAATGGATCCGGATCAATCCCTGCTCACGAAGCGCTTCACCGAGGAGTCGATCCAGTTCATGCGCCGGCACCGCAACGAACCGTTTCTCCTGTACCTGCCCCACCCCATGCCGCACATGCCGGTCTTTGCCAGCGAAGCTTTTCTCGGCAAGAGCGCCAACGGGTTATATGGAGACACCATAGAAGAGCTGGACTGGTCCGTGGGACAAATCATCGCGACAGCCAAGGAACTAGGAATCGACGAGCAGACCATGATCGTCTTTCTTTCCGACAACGGCACCTCGATGCAATGGGGCGGCAGCAATGCCCCATTGCGAGGCTACAAGGGGAGCACCTACGAGGGAGGAATGAGGGTGCCTTGTTTGATTCGCTGGCCGGGTCGAGTTCCCGCCGGCGCGGTGTGCTCGGAGATGGTGACGTCGATGGATTTCTATCCTACCCTTGCACGCTTGGCCGGGGCGTCGATTCCTCAGGACCGGTTCATCGATGGAAAGGATGTGGGCGCCCTGCTGGCCGGTGAGGCCGGAGCAAAGACACCGCACGATCGCTTTTATTACTATCGAGGAGGATTTCTCGAAGCGGTCCGGTCAGGCCAGTGGAAGCTGCGCCGTTCCAGATCCGTGAACGAATCAGATTCGGTACTCTACGATCTGCGCGACCAGTTTCCGGAACGAGAGAACCTTGCGGCCGAAAATCCGACAATCCCGGCGAAGCTAAAGAAACTCCTGGAAGAAGCCCGCTTCGACCTCGGCGACGACACCACCGGCGCACTAGGCCAAAACACCCGGCCCGCCGCCATTGCGCCAAATCCCAGGACCCTGACGCAGTAGGCCGCTCACTCCCTGAGCGGCGGTTTCGCAACTACACAAATCGCTCTACCCACGCCAGCGGAAAAGTAGGGACGTCCCCCAAGTTTACCTAGTTTTGCGTGGTCCGAGACCATCGACGTTGGATCGCCGCTTACCGTGAAATGGTGGCGCAAGTCTGCAACGACGCACGGCTACACCCGCGTGTGTCGATCCCGTCGAAAAAACCTGGTAAACGTGGGGGACGTCCCTCTTTTTTAAAAAAAGATCAAAGAAATCGTTTTCTTCCTTGACGACTTTTCTAGAGGATTACCGAAACGCAGTGCAGCCGTGTTCTGGACTGTGCGCTTCGCCACTCTCGAGCCACCACAGGACGTCAAATTCCCTTGCGAAGCTACGCGGTCATCTCGGGAACTTTACGCGCAGCACAAGCCATCTCAGGGTGGGGAAAAAGCTCATGGTATAGAAAGAACATGACACCCAAACTTCAGCTCCAAACACTTTCAGACGACGAGTTGCTTCGACGATTGTCGGAGCTTGTACAGCAATCCCGCCGAGTCGAGTCGGAGCTCGTGGCTCATATAGGAGAAGTGGACGCACGGCGACTTTATGCTTGCTGGGCCTGTTCCTCGATGTTCGTTTATGCGACAGAGGTGCTTCATCTGTCCGAGGCCGAGGCGTATCTGCGCATTACTGCGGCTCGGGCCGCGCGGCGGCATCCCGTGCTACTGGAGATGCTCTGCGATGGCCGGCTTCACCTGAGTGGCATTTCGGTACTTGCCGCACATCTCACCGAGGCCAATCGGGATAAAGTTTTGACTTGCGCAGTGCACAAGTCAAAACGGGAGATCAAAGAGCTAATAGCGGAGCTGGCGCCACGGCCCGATGTTCCGACTGTAGTGCGCAAGCTCCCCGATCGGCGCCTTGAGACACTGCCGAGCCGTGACGTTGGCCCCACGCCAAAATTACAACTCCGTCCGGAAAGAGTTAGTGGCTCACAGGCCGCCGTGGTGGTGCAGCCTGCCAAGGTGATGGAACCACTGGCCCCATCACGGTACAAGATTCAATTTACTGCATCGGCGCAGCTTCGCGAAAAGCTTGAACGCCTCCGCAACCTGACAGGCGCTGCCGATCTTGCGATCGTCATTGACCAAGCAGTGACCGAGAGACTCGAGCGTCTCGAAGCACGACGATATGGAAAGACCGATAGACCTCGCAAGAGCCTCGAGAAGACGGATACAAAGCCGTCGTCGCGTTACATCCCAGCCCCCGTCAAACGTGCCGTCCAGAGCCGCGACGAAGGCCGGTGCACCTTTGTAGATGAGCGCAGACACCGCTGCGCGCAGAGGGACCGACTGGAGTTCCATCACCAGCGCCCCTTTGCTCTTGGTGGCGACCACAGTGCGGACAACATCGTTCTGATGTGCCGTGCGCACAACGGTTATCTGGCCGAGGCGGACTACGGCAGAGAAAAGATGGAGAGGTATCGGCACTCAGCTAGCCGTGTTTCGGAAGACCTTTCGGTGTATGTCATCCTCACGCCTCGGTCTCCGCTGCGCGTAGTGGGAGGACAAGCGGTGCAGTTCGGCGTACACGAGTGGAGGGAAAGCTCTCTTCAACAACAACACCGGCCATAACAACACAGCAGATGGGCCGGTGCACTTGCATTCAACACCAGCGGCCAGCTTAACACTGCAAGCGGGGCATTCGCTCTCGGAAATAACACCACCGGCTTAAGAAGCACTGCGATAGGCCACAGAGCGCTTCAGAACAGTAACAACAACGACAATACGGCAATTGGGTCCGACGTGCTTCAACTCAACACCACGGGGGCCCGAAACACAAAGTAGCTGCGACGCCTGCGGGCATGGGCCGAGGAGATAACAGAGCCCAAACTGCGGGAGAGAGCCGTCGTGGCCGTGGCGCGCGCTCAAGCATTCGAGCAACCCCAAGCCGCGACAATGTGGGATTAGCCCATCGACACCCAAGTCTCGCGGAGTATGGCTCGCTGCCCTGACACGTTAGTCTTGCCTACCTCTGCATAGACGATTGCCGGTCTGTTGACCGGTAGCTTGAAAGGGGGGACGTCCCTCTTTCTCTAAAAGAATCAGTTGCCCGGTCCCTCGGGTAGCTGCGCGCCGTGCCAAACGGCCACAACCCAAACGGTCTTGCCAACCACTCGATAGAAGAAACGATATGGGGTGACGATGACTTCGCGGTGAGGCAGATCAGGGAACTCCGGTATCGAGCGTCCCGAATCCGGAAACTCCTCGAGCCGCCGAAGCACCTCTTCAACCCTCTCACGGAATCGGCGGGCGGCTGTCGGATTGTCGTGCCGTATGTAATCCAGACCCTCGAGGAACTGGGTGCGGGCCGAAGGCGTGAATTTGAGCTTCACGAATCTCCGTGTTTCAGAAGAGCGTCTGCCTCTTTCAGGACGCTCGCAAGAGTATGGCCGTGACCAGCGGCGATCTCTTTTTCGCCGGTCGCCAATGCGCGCAACAACTCACGTTCTCGCTCAGACCTCTCGTAGTCGTCCACGCTTTGAATGACGGCGACGGCGCGGCCGCGCTGGGTGACAACCAGTGGGCCCGCGGACCCCCGGAGCCTATTGAAGACTGCCGCAGCGTCCTGTCGTAAGTCAGTTACGGGGATAATATCAGGTATCTTCATCTAACCGTACCTCCAATAGTACGTGTAATTGTACTCCTAATGGATCTATATTTCAATCGGGAATCGAACCGTGATACACGCTGAGAGAACTACCGCGGAGAAACGGATCCTGATTGCGCTGTCCGAAAAAACTCGGTAAACGTGGGGGACGTCCCCTATTAATACACCCGCAGCCAGAGGCTTTTGCCGGGCGTGAGCTCGACTCTCTTGCTCAGGGTAACCATGACGTCCGAGTCCCGGCGCTTCAGCGACAACGCCAGGCTATCTCGTCCGAGAGTCGCCGTTGCCGATTGAGGTGCAAGACTTCCGATACTGCCCAGCGAAATCTCTTGGCACTGCAGCTTCCCTCGAACGACGGTCAGCTCGATCGAGGCCGACCCACTGGTCACGCGGTGAGAGTAAGTTCCCCAACCTGTCGAAACACTCCAGAATCCCACAGCCGGATTCGACGGCATGCGCGGCGTCAACCCGATCTGCGCATCACGTGCGTGATACTGAAAGCCCGACAGACTCAGGATGCAGGACCAGGATGCAAGCGCGCGGGCGTAATGATGGCCGCATTCCGGTTCGTTCCATGGGTTGCGTCTTTCGCCGTCGTGGCGGCGGCGGACGGCTTCGACTAGTTTTATGCCCTCGTCGTACTTTCCTTCGTGGAAGAGGTGCGAGGCGACCTGATACTCGATGCCGGTCCAGACTTCCGAGGAAAAATAGAAGGGCTTTTCCGGGGGTGGCTTCTGGCTGAAGTCGCACAGGATGAGTCCCGCTTCGTCGTTGAGGGCGTAGGTGCGAAAGGCGCCCCGGTGTTCGTTGAGATCTTTTTTGAAGTTGTTTCGGAAAATCGATTCCAGCGCCCGGGTCTCATGGTCGTGGTTCAGTAGAGACCCGAGGCCGGCCAGGTGTGCGATGCCCTGACCCAGCAATTGATCGGCCAGGCAGCCCTCGCCCATTTGATTGATGGGGGATTCCGGGTCGCCGATCCTTCCGGTGGACAAGATGAGTCCCTTGGCAATCTTTGAAATCGGCCGTCCTTGGATCTTTTGAACGTAGAAGTCGCCGTTGAAGAGGTGCTCGTCGATCCAGGCACTCCCTTTTTCAAAGAGAGAGCGGTAGCGTTGTGCCGCCTTATCGTCTCCCACCCCGCGAGCCATTTCTTCGCCGGCTCGAAGTGCTCCGAGGTACCAAACGCCCATCAGTGGGTTGGGGCCGAAGAACTCGATGTCGTAGGTATTGTGCTGACACCCTTCCATGACGCCGTCTTGGTCTTCGTCCCAACCTCCCGGGATCCAGGCAAATTCCAGCGCTTTCTTTGCCTTGGGCCATAGTCGGCGCAGCCAGGCCGTGTCACCCGAGAGGCGCCAATCCAGATAGAGTTTGATCAGAACGCCCATCTGCCCGTCTGCGGCGGCAAACCCGAGACTTTCCTTTCCCAGGGGCAAGTGGTAGCGGAAGTCCATGCGGCCATCGTCGTTGGTGGCATACTCGAACTGCGTTTCACGCAAGGAACGGGAGTAAGTAGGAAATAGATGGGCCAGCATCAATTCGTAATTCCAGACGTGCGTGCAGCTGCCGAAGCAACAGCCATTTTCGTTGTAGCATCCTTCGAACCCGTGGAAACGGCCGTCTGCGGTTTGAAAACAGGTATTGGTCCGGAGCGTGGAAAGATTGCTCATGGCGGCATCGAGCACGACCTCCGGTAGGGTTGTCTCGTTCATGGCCTCCAGGAAGGCACGCGTGCCGGATTCCAACTCACCGAGATGTTCGGCGGCAAAGGTTGCGGCCTCCCAGGCGTCTCCGAACCTCCGGCTGTAGTGATTTCCGATACGGGTCTTTTCCTCGCCTTTGGGAGCGGACCAGCTGCAACGCTCGGGCGTCCGATTGGGATAATGCCAGGCCAGCAAGAAGGTGAACGCTCGATCTTCTCCTTCGGGAATGTCCTGGGTAGCGCAGAGCGAGCCCACTTTCCCCACGGGAGGTTTCCCTTTGGGTGTGCGGATCGTGGACTGGAAATTGGCAGGTGCCAGCGTTCCGTCGTCTGATAAATCTTCCCAGAATGGCAGCAGCGGAGAGCTCCAGGTGGAGATCTCCCACGATGCCGTGTGGCTGACGATGCCGGAGTCTGCAGTGACGCACAGAGCAAGCGAGCCCCACAGAGGGTCCGAAGGATCCATATCCGGATCATGCATGAACAGTCCACTCACGTGGGGGCTGTCCCGGTAGTCGTTGTCGCCGTCTCTTCCCGCAGGGTTCGATAGATTCCATGCAATCGCCACCCTGGCGTCTCCAGGTCCGGGGTTGTGCACCCGGTAGCGAAGCACGGCAACCGGTAAGCTCGAGGACTCGGGATCGATCGGAACGAAGGGACTGAATGCCTCGAGACGGGCCGTGACCGGAAGACTCGGATCGGCAAAGTCGACGGTGGCAAAAGGAAAGGCACCGCTAAATACAGTGCCTTCGAGCCGCGGCATTCCCGGGGCGTTGGCCCAACCAAGACCCATTTCTCCTTCGTAAGGGGGCTGGAGACTCCCTTCGAGAATCTTCGTCACCGCCTTACCGCGTCGCCGCTTGACCCATATGCAGGGGAAGGCATATTCGGGGGAGTTTCCTTTATCGGGGCGATTGAAGATCTCCCAATCTCGAAGCTGGCCCCTTCCTCCTAGAGAGATCGAGCCTGTTCCGATCCCGCCGAGCGGGAAGGCGATCGTGCCCAACTGGTTTCCTCGAAAAACTCGGGGGAACTCGATGGCGGAGCGCGGGGTCGACAGCGCATCGATTTTCTCTTTCGAAGCGGTCGATACCAGTGGATGCAAGGCGGTGGCCGTTGTGACCTGCTTGAGAAAATCACGGCGACCCGTGCCGAGTCGTTGTTTTGATTGTTTCATAATAGCTGCCTGGAGTTACTAGGGTTTCAGTTCAGCAGTTCTCCCCCATCGGCCATGTTTTCACGCGTGAAAACACGAGACGCGAGGGTGATTTCTTTCGCCACCGAATTACCGTTCAGGATTTCCAGCGCTGTCTCGATGGCTTCCTTGCCGCCGGTCGGGTATTCGAAGCTCGCCTCCATGACGCGCTGTTCGACATAGGCGCGGCCCTCGTGCGGCAGGGCATCGATTCCGACGAAGATGATGTCGTCTTGCCGCTCGGCCGCTTTGGCCGCCAGGTACGCTCCGTGGGCGCCGGGATCGTTGTGAGCGTAGACCAGGTCGATCTCCGGATAACGCGTCAGCGCCGACTCCATCTCCTTGCGGGCCTCGGGCTCGAGCCATTTCATGTCCGCTTCGAAGATCACCTCGACGTCACTGCCGGCAATACCTTCTCGAAACCCACTGTGGCGATCCTGACCGGGGGTCGAGGTCATCAGTCCCTTCAGTTCCACGACCCTTCCTTTGCCTTCGAGTCGCTCGACGATCCATTTTCCGGCTGCCCGCCCGATCATCTTGTTGTCGGCGCCGATGAAACAGGTGTATTGATCCCCGATCACGCGCCGGTCCAGGACGATGACCGGAATACCGCTCTTGTATGCCGCAGCCACGGCCGGAGTGAGCGGAGCGGCCTCCTTGGGTGAGACGATCAGTAGATCGACACCCGCACTCACGAACTCCTCGATCTGAGAGCGCTGCTTGAGAGAGTCATTCTGCGCGTCCTTCGCGATGAGCTCGACATCAGCGTGCTGCGCTGCGGCCTTTTCAATGTCCGCATTCATCTGCACACGCCACGGCTCTCCAAGATTGCACTGACTGAGCCCAACGGTCCACTTTGCGATATCGTCCTTCGCGGGGTCTGCTGCCTGCTGGCAAGCCCAGCCCAAGATCAACAACGCAGTAGCAATGACCGTCTTCGAGTAAGACATCCAATAGCTCCTTTTAGTAGTCTCGGATGACGGATAGCGGTCAGCGCTAGACGCCAAGCGCTAAGCTCTTTTCGTCTTCTGAAACAGCACAGCCCCGACGATGATCGCGCCGGTCAACATGAGACGGCTGGCTTCACCGACCGCATTCATGCTCAATATCTTCTCCAGATATCCGATCGTAAGCGCGCCAACCATCGTGAGCCCGATGCTGCCTTTGCCACCCATGAGATTGGTTCCGCCGATGACAACGATGGCAATGGCGGTAAGCTCGTAGGTGACGCCGGCCTCCGGGTCTCCTTGAAGTTCTTCGGCTGCGTGGCAGAGACCCGCCACGGCGCTGAACAGTCCTGCCAGTCCATAGGCGAGCAGCTTACCCTTGCGCACCGGGACGCCGGAAAGCCGCGCCGCCTCTTCGTTGCCTCCGATGGCGTACAGATAGCGGCCCCACTTCAGCTTTGTCAGCAGTACCCAGCATACCAAAACACAGGCCAGAAAGATCAGAGTGACGACGGCAATGTTGTTGCCGAATAGCTTCGAGCCGAGAGCTTCGAAAACTTCCGGTGGGTCGACATAGCGATACGAGCCGTCTGGATTCTGGACCGCGGTGGAGATCTTCTGGCCTCCGGAGAGAAACTTGGTGAGGCCTCGGAGAAAGACCATCATGGCGAGTGTTGCGATGAAGGGTTGAATCTTGAACCAGGCAATCAGAAATCCCGTCAGCAGCCCAAAAGCGAGGCCGAGGCCCAAACAGGAAGGGACCGAGAGCCAGGGGGACCATCCCCAGTGAATGGACAGAATCGAAAATGAAACCGCCGATAGCGCGAGAGTGCTGCCTACCGACAGATCGATGCCGGCGGTGATGATGACCAGGGTCATGCCGCACGCCAGGATGGCGTAGCGCGAGATATGACGGAGCAGGTCGCGATGCGTGTCGAACTTGAAGAATGCTCCATCGGCATTGAAAATCATTCCAAGCAGGACGATCACGATGAGTGCCGCCAGAGCTCGCCCCAGCGGTGGAATCTTTGGCATGGGACTCATCGATCCGGCTCTCCCATCGCGGCCTGGAGAATCTTCTCCGGAGTTGCCGTCTGCTGTGAGAATTCCGCATTTGTTCGGCCGCGGTGCATGACCAGGATCCGATCCGAGAGCGCCAAAAGTTCCGGCATCTCGGATGTGATCCAAAGAATGCCCACGCCTTCGGAAGTCCAGCGGTTCATCCACTCGTAGATCTCGTGTTTCGCCCCCACGTCGACCCCGCGGGTCGGCTCGTCGAGAAGCAGGATGCCGGGCTCGGTTTGCAACCATTTGGCAAGCAGGACCTTTTGCTGGTTGCCGCCTGACAACTCAGCGACATCCTGATGCTCGGAACCGACACGAATGCGGAGCTTGCCGATCTGTGATCGGGCGGCCTGTTGCTCTCGATCCGGATCCAGCCAGCCGTATCTGGAGAACGACGGCAGGGCGGCCAGCGTCAGGTTGGATGCGACGCTCATGCCGGCAATGATCCCGCTCACGGCTCTATCGTTGGTAAGCATCGCCACTCCGTGCTGAATCGCTTGCTGCGGAGATTGAATCGATACCTCCTCGCGGTTGAGCCAAACCTTGCCGCCGGCATGGGCTCCGGAAAACAGTGCTTGAAGCAGGTCGCTATTTCCCGCGCCGCGCAGACCCGCGAGTCCCAGGACCTCTCCCCTGTGCAGAACCAACGAGACCTGGTTCACCGTCGGGGGACGAGTCGGATCTGGATCAGAAACAGTGAATCCATCCAGGCGAAGACATTCTTCGCTCGGTGACGAAGCCCTCTCCGGGAACTGGTGGCTCAATTCCCGGCCCACCATCCATCGCACGAGCTCGTCTCTGGAGAGACGGCCGGCGCTTTCGCAACCGACGCGCTTCCCGTCACGCAGGACCGTGATGCGGTCGGCTATACGATACACTTCCTCCATCTTATGAGTGATGTAGATGATCCCGTATCCTCTTTGCTTGAGCTCTTCGATGAGACCAAACAGACGCCGTACTTCCGGTTCGTTGAGTGCACTGGTGGGCTCATCCATCACCAGAATCTTTGCCTCGAGCACGAGGGCCTTGGCGATTTCCAGCATTTGCCGCAGAGAGACGGGATAATGGGCGACGGGTTGTTCTAGCTCAACGTCGCGCAACTCCAGACTGTTCAGAATCCGCTGGGCCTTGTCCTGCTGGCGTCGATGATCGACGCGACCAGGGAATCGGGTCTCTTCGCGTCCCAGAAAAAGGTTGTCCACAACGGACAGGGATGGAATCAACGAGAGCTCCTGGTGGATGACGGAGATGCCGGCCGTGGCGGCGGCGTTCGGCGAGGCAAAGCGTGTTTCGCGGTCGTGGACCAGGATGCGCCCACCGTAGTCATCGTACACACCACCGAGAATTTTGATCAGCGTGCTCTTACCGGCGCCATTCTCGCCGGCCAGAAGATGGACCTCCCCTTCGTTCAAATCGAGGTTCACGCCTTCTAGAACGGCAGTCCCATCGAACGATTTGGAGATGTCCTGCATGGACAAGAGCATGGGTGGCCTCGCCGCACGCGGTCCGGGCTAGGATGTCTTTACTGGACTCGGCCGTTGCACGGGTATTTCGCTGGCCTGCAAGTACAATCAAAGCATTGAACCAACGTAGTTTACAGTACTTGCAGTGGAAATTTTGCGGAAATTTGAGGAAATCTGGCACACCCTCGTTTTCCATACTCACCCGAGCGGCCGATTTGCATCAATACACTGCTGGGGCAGCGTCGACCGCTGGAGTGTCTCTGGGTCAGTCTTCCGATTTTCGTCGCTTATTGCTGTCGATGCCCAGGCCGACCAGCATACCGAGGACCATCCCGAGAGTCATGTAGACCGGGATGTTGTCCATCGCAGCGCCCAAAGACAATCCCAGCGCGAGGCCAACTGACATCGTCCCGCCGACCGCTGAAGCGGATTTTTTCATCAGTGGTTCCCGTTCAGATTCCCCGGTAAATGCGGTTGTCACGTCTCGCCTCGACAGCACGATCAGCGCCCAAATGCCGAACGGCAGGCTGATCACGAATCCGGGCGCGAACGGCAAGATCGCTGCCACGGCCGCGGCCGACGCGGCTGGAAAGGACTGCAGGTCACGCATTCTGGCCGAGCCGATCAGAAGCACGATGCCCATCACCAGACTGCAAATTGCGATCACGGCGAATACGATGCCTGCGACGCTCAGACCGCCCGGCAATCCAACCTGATTACGGGAGATTTGGACCGAAACATGATTCACAACAATCAATAGCGTTGTCAGCAGGTTCACGATGCCCGCAACCCGCAAGCCAATTGCGGGGGCCTTCAGTTGGCTGCGGACCAATGCCCCCGAATCCGTCGTGTCTCGTTGTTTGGCCGGGAATTGGGCGTCGCTCGTGCCCGCGATCGATTCGACATCGGTCTTCACATCGCTGGCGTGTTGATAACGGCGGTCGGGTGCCGATTCCAGCGATCGAAGCACCACTTCATCCAGTCGAACGTCGATCCGTACTTTCTTCGACGGAGGTTCGAATCGGCCGATGGGCAACTCGCCCGTCAGCATTTCGTAAAACACCACACCCAGCGAGTAAATGTCCGCCCGATGATCGACCGTACCGGATCCTTGCATCTGTTCAGGTGCCATGTAGTGCGGCGTGCCCATGACCTGACGGGTGCCAGTCAGCGTGAACGGTTTCTCGGCCGCGGAGTTTTCTTTATCCATGCCCAGCAGTTTTGCCAAGCCAAAATCGGCGATCTTCACGCGTCCCCGTTTGTCGATGAGAATGTTTTCTGGCTTGATGTCGCGGTGAACGACGCCTTCGTCGTGCGCGAATTGCAGGGCGTCGCAGATTTTTGGGACAATTGCCAGCGCTTCGGGCGGCGTCAGTCCCCCGGTCTCGATCGTCTGCCGCAGGTTGGTCCCGTCGACGTATTCCATGACGAAATAATACAACCCTTCCGCTTCACCAAAGTCGTACACGGCGACGATCGACGAGTGACTCAACGTGGCCAGTGTACGGGCTTCGCGCATGAAGCGTTCGGCAAAGGCAGGGTCTTTGCCGACTTCGGTCGGGAGGATTTTCAGAGCGACGTAGCGGTCGAGCTTCGGCTGACGCGCTTTGTAAACAGCTCCCATACCCCCTTTGCCCAGTAGCTCGACGATTTCGAATTGAGGGAAATGTTGTGCCAGTTCCTCGGGGGAAGGGGCGACAAAGGCCGAAGGTCTCGCGCTCGAATCGAGTGGCTGGTTTCCGGTTGGCGCCCCGTTGTGACTCTCGAAACCCTGTTGCATCAAACATTTCGGGCACACTCCCTCCGGGGCATCGGCGGGAAGCTCACTATGGCATTGGGGGCATTTTCGTGGTGCGGTCATTTCCGGGATACCTCGAACAAGAAGTTGTTGGCAAACAGTACTAACCCGAAATGAAGGAAAGGTTACACGCGAACGTCTGGAATCACCAATTCGGGCGAGACGCCCATTCCGCGATCACGAAGCGAGCGTGTCGAACAACTGGCGAAGTTCCTCGTCGACGTCTTCCGCCGCGCCGATGGTTTGTTGGATTTCCTCTCGCAGGAGAGCTCGATATCGTCGGCGCATGCGGTGGATCGCCACTTTGACGGCGCCCTCACTCATTTTGAGCTCGCGCCCGAGCTCACGATAGGGAACGGTCGACTTTTGCCCGCCGAGGAGAACCTTCAGGCGGTCGAAGAGTTCGATTTTCCCGGTCGCGTCAAACTCGGAGCGCAGCTTTGTCAACGCCAGTTCCAACAGTGTCAAGGCCCATTGACGTTCAAAGATCTTATCGGGCGTTGCGTCATGCGATGGCTCGAGCCGGTAACGCCTCTCGCCGTCGTCAACATCCAGCGAGATCACCGATTGCCCGCTGCCCCGCTTTTGCGCGGCGCGGCGCCGCCATTCCTTGGCCAGGAAGTTCTTCATGGCCGCCAACAAGAACGAGCGAAAACGACCACGCGCTCTGTCGGCGACTTGCAGTGACTGTTTGTCTAACAGGTGAACGAAGAACTCCTGTGTCAGATCTTGGGCGTCGTCGGCCGAATGTCCCTGCCTTCGCACATACGCATAGAGCGGAAACCAATAGATTCCACACAGGGTCGCCAGAGCTTCCGCCGCTTTGGGCGACGAGCGGCGGCCCGCTTCGACCACCATGCTCCAGCGGGTCGTGGCGAACCGGGCGTTCCGCGAAAGTGATGGCTGCCCTCTCTTGCTGGATGGCATTCCCATATTGTAACCCTGGAAGATTTGACTGGCGGTAAACTATTGAATAAAAGAAAATAGGACAACTCGAACTGGTTCACGTTCGCTATCATGCAAATACATTCCTCGCAAGGATAAGACATTATGAGAATAGGAATCTTTTGGCCCGGAGATTATCGGCCCAAGCCCAATGAGCTGGGTCTCCCCCAGGTGACCGAGGCAACCCGGCAGCTCGAAGGGGCCTTGAAGAAACTGGGGCGTGAATCCTACCGCATCGAGGGTTTCCTCACGAAGCCGGACGAAGCGATCGAGAAACTGGGGCCGGTGGACGATCCGCTCATCGGGGTCTATGCGCATTGGGTCTACGGACCCCATACGACCGACGGCGTGGTAGGAAAGGACAATCCCCTCTTGTTGTGCAGCAATTTTTCCGGCACCTGGCCCGGTCTGGTGGGGCTGTTGAATACGGCGGCTTGCTTGGAGAGCGTTGGTCGGCACTGCTCCCGGGCGTGGACCGAGCAGCCGGATTGGACGCGAGATGAAGAGTTCATGGCTCGGCTGGATGAGTGGTGTACCACCGGGCGTATCTCGTATCCGGAGGATGCTCTGAGCTACACCGCGGCGATCACTGAAGAAGCCTCACGGATTGCCGCCGCGGTCGCGGATGAGATCCGCCGTCGCCGCGTCCTGGCCATGATGCTGGGCGATACCTCGATGGGGATGATCAACGGCTATTTTGGGCCGCGCGTGCTCAACCCCGTTGGTTTCACCGAGCACAAGGTGGATCAGGGATGGATTATTGAACGAGGCAGAGGCATCGATTCCGCTCGTATCGAGGATGCCTATCGTTTTGTGGTCGAGCAGGGGGTCGAGTTTCATTACGGAGAAAAGGAGGCCGAGGACTTCACCGAAAATGACACCCGCGAGCAGTTGCGCGACTACCTGGCAGTGCTCGATCTGCTGGAAGAGTTCCGCGCCGACTGTCTGGGTTGGCAATACCAGCTGGGACTTATCAAGCTCCGACCGCCTTCCGATTTTGCGGAAGGGTTGCTCAACTCGGTCTGTCGGCCCGAGAGTAATGGAGATACGGTGGCGACGGCGACTGAGGCGGATCAAGGCAATCTGGTCCCCATGGAGATGATGAAGCGGCTGATGAAGGCCAAGGGACTGCACCAGAGTGTGCTGTTTCACGACGTGCGCTGGGGCGGGGAACATGACGGCCGTTTCGTCTGGGTTCTGCTCAATTCCGGTTCCTGCGGAGCCTTCGCCTTCAACCACCAACCCGATACCCTCAAAGGCGCCCACTCCTACCGTCAGCCTTCGACCTATTTCCCGGTTCCCGGGGGCACGTTCGCGGGCGAAAGCCTTCCCGGGGACATTACCTGGGCGCGCGCCTACCTCAATGGCGGCGAGCTCTGGATGGACATCGGTCGCGGCGAGGTCGTAAAGCTTCCGGCAGAAAAAAGAGACGCGTGGTGGAACGGAACCACGCGCCAGTGGCCCTTCATGGCGGCGGATCTGGGCATGGACCGCGACACCTTGATGGCCCATTACCTCAGCAACCACATTGCCGTCGTCTACGGAGACATCTTCGGCGAAATGGTCGCCCTGAGCCAAGCCCTAGGCTTCAAGGTCCGGATCATAAGCAAGAGCTCTTAGCTAATCACGGTCTCACGACCTCGAGCGGTTCCAGGGGATGCTCGATCCGCCCGATGTGATAGCCGCCCAGGTTGGCGAAGTAGATGGCGTCGTGCTGCAGTGCGATGTTGGTGGGCCGCATCAAGAGCTCTCCCGTAAAATCCCGATACAGCGTTTCGTAATCTCCGCCGGGCCGGACGACTCCGATCTGGTCCGGCGTGTAGAAGGCCACGTAAAGGTTTCTTTCCGTATCGAGAGCCAGCCCATCGGGCACAGTGTCCTTTTCCAGCGCAATGGTCCGGATCGGCTCGAGGCGGGCTAACTCAGCTCCCCGAATCTCGAAAACCAAGATGTTGGGCGCGGTGCTTTGGATGAGGTAGAGGAGGTTTTCCTCGGGATCGATGCATATCCCGTTTGCAAATCGAAAAGGACCGGGGTGCACACAGCGGGTTTCGCCCTCCGGGGTCACGGCAAAAAGCTTGCCGGTCCCCTCGGGATGAAAATACTCGCCGGAGGTTGTGAAAAAGAGATTTCCTTCGCGATCGAAGCTGCAGTAATTGGGCGGATCCGCTGTCGCTTTGCTGTAGCCGGATACTGTTCCAGAAGAATCTAACTTAAGAACTTCGTTTCGTTTGCAGTCGCAAGCATAGACATTCCCCTTCGAATCACTGGAGACTCCGAGAATGAAGCCGCCGCTGTTGCCGATGGTGTCGGCCTTCCTGGAATCGGGATCGATTCGATAGATTTGTCCCGCCTCGCCGCCGGCAATAATGGACCCGTCCGCACCGAAGCAAAGCCCCTCGGGATGATCCAGCCCCTCACAAACGAAATCAACAACAGATGGCGTGCATCGAATCAAAACAATCACCTTTCATTAGCCTTCGGTTTCAAGCAGACGAGGTCAGAGCGTATCGCCGAGTCTCCAGAGAGTAAAGGAACTAAGGACTCACATGCGTCCGTAGGCCGCTCACGCCGTGAGAGGCATGGCACCGCGCTTTTCTCTTTTCTCCTTGTGGCTGCTTTACTGTCTAGATGGTAGAATCGCAAGGTTCGAATCGCTGGCGTATTTGCGAATAGGGGTATTTCGGTCTTATATAAGAGTCTACCAAGCGCAGGTCAGGCACAATCGGAAGCAGCCTTGCTTCGAGAGAGGAAAAGAAATGAGAGAAGCTGTCGTAGTCGCAAGCTCACGAACACCGTTGGCCAAATCGTTTCGCGGATCCTTGAACATAACCCGGCCGGATGATTACGCGGCCCACTGTATCAAGGACGTCGTCGGCAAGGTTCCCGAGCTCGATGCCGCCGAGATCGAGGACGTCATCCTCGGGTGTGGTTTCCCCGAGGGCAGTCAAGGCTTCAACGTGGCACGGATTTCGTCATTGCTGGCGGGTTTGCCGGTAACGGCTTCGGCAACGACGGTGAACCGTTTTTGTTCATCGGGTCTGCAGGCGATCGCGATGGCGGCGCACCAGATCACTCAGGAAGGGGCCGAGGCGGCGATCGGTGGGGGAGTCGAGAGCATCACCGCCAACGTGAACCCACGAATGGACCCGAATCCGAGGATCAGAGAGATGAAGCCCGGTGTCTACATGGTCATGGGAGAAACGGCTGAGGTGGTAGCGAAACGATATAAGATCGGCCGTGAGGCCCAGGACGAGTATTCCGTCTCGAGTCAGCAGCGTACCACCCGCGCCCAGCAGGAAGGCCTTTTCGACGAGGAACTGGCTCCCATGGATGTCACCTACGGCATCATCGACAAAGAGACCAAAAAGATCGTGGACAAAAAGGCCGGCCGGCTGGAGAAGGACGAATGTAACCGCCCCGGCACGACAATGGAAGCATTGGCTGGGCTGAAACCTTACTTCGATCAAAAGAGTGGACAGGGGACCGTCACGGCCGGCAACTCCTCGCAGCTGTCCGATGGCGCGTCGGCGACGCTCCTGATGTCCCGCGAGCGGGCCGAGGCCCTGGGGATCAAACCCAAGCTGGTCTTTCGCGGCTTTGCCGTGGCCGGATGCGAGCCCGATGAAATGGGAATCGGGCCGGTATTCGCCGTACCCAGACTGCTGAGCCGCCACGGTCTCAAGGTGGACGATATCGACCTTTGGGAGCTCAACGAAGCTTTCGCGGTGCAAGTGGTCTACTGTCGCGATCATTTGGGGATCGACCAGGAGAAACTGAACGTCAACGGGGGCTCGATCGCAATCGGGCATCCCTACGGGATGACCGGATCTCGCATGGTCGGGACCTTGGCCAACGAGATGGCACGCCGCAAGGCGCGCTATGGCGTCGTCACCATGTGCATCGGTGGAGGCCAAGGCGCCGCGGGACTTTTTGAGGCATGCAATTGAGAGCTGTCAGCGACTGACCGGCGCGCTGCGCCGGTCACTTGGGAACGTAACTGCACTGCACAGCCTGAAAAACGTGGTTCTTGGCGATTTGCTAAGTTACACATATAACGGCAGATCCGCGAGCAGTTACTTGAGAGCTATCAGCGGTCAGCACTCAGCTATGACGCGTAGGTCCGGCCATCGGCCGGACCGCGACGATTCCCTGTCATGAGTCGCTCTTCGATCTGTTTTTGGCCGGCCGTCGAGTTGGCGCGGCGGATTCGCGCCAAAGAGATTACGGTGCGCGAAGTCGTGGCGGCCCATCTGGACCAAATCGAACAAGTAAACCCCGATGTGAATGCCATCGTGACGCTGGTGCCGGAGCGCGCGATGAAGCAGGCCGGTGCGGCCGACGAGGCGCTGGCTCGCGGGGAGACGTGTGGACCCTTGCATGGGCTCCCGATCGCGCACAAGGACCTCGTACTGACGAAGGATATTCGGACTACCTTCGGCTCGCCCATTTATCGGAACTTTATCCCTGAGGAAGACGCACTGATCGTGCAAAGGCTTCGCGACGCGGGAGCCATTACGATCGGAAAAACTAATACGCCGGAGTTTGGTGCCGGATCGCAGACTTACAATGAAGTCTTCGGTGAAACGCTCAATCCCTACGACCTTCGGAAAACCTCGGGAGGTAGCAGCGGTGGGGCCGCGGCGGCGCTCGCCTGTGGCATGTTGCCGCTCGCGGATGGGAGTGACCTGGGTGGCTCTTTGAGAAACCCGGCCAGCTTTTGTAACGTCGTGGGATTTCGTCCCTCGCCGGGAAGAGTGCCCCAGTACCCGCGCGAATCGGGTTGGTTCACCTTTCCCGTGCAGGGCCCGATGGCCCGTACGGTAGAGGATGTAGCGCTGATGCTCGGCGCCATGGCCGGTCCCGATTCTCGCGATCCCTTATCTATTGCCGAGCCGGGGAGCCGATTCCTGCAATCGTTGGACCGGGATTTCAAGGGTACCCGAGTGGCCTGGAGCCAAGACCTTGGTGGGTTGCCCGTCGATGCGAGAGTGAGTGCCGTCATCGATCAGCAAGAGTCTTGCTTCGAGACGCTGGGTTGCGAGATTAGCAAAGGGGAGCCGGATTTCAGTCGTGCAGACGAGAGTTTCAAGGTATGGCGCGCGTGGTGGTTGCATCTCACGCTCGGAGAGCTGGTAAAGGAGCACCGTTCACAGATCAAGGAGACCGTGCTCTGGAACGTGGACCAAGGAGCGCAACTCAAGGGTCAGGACCTGGAACGCGCAGAGAAACTACGAACAGGGCTGTTTCACCGGGTCCGTCGCTTCATGGCCGATTTCGAATTTCTTATTCTGCCTGTCAGTCAGGTCCCGCCGTTTGACGTCGCTCAGAGATACGTCGAGGAGATCAACGGTCACAAGATGGAAACCTATATTGACTGGATGAAGAGCTGCTATTTCATCACCGTGACCGGTTTGCCAGCCGTATCGGTTCCCTGTGGGTTTACCGAGGATGGACTTCCCGTAGGGCTACAGATCGTGGGGCGGCATCATGATGACTTGGGCGTGCTACAGCTAGCCCACGCCTTCGAACAAGAAACCCAGTGCTGGAAAAATCCCCCTCCCGTTGCGACCTAATGGAATAAAATGGGGACGTTCCCCACGTTTACCGGGTTTCTTTTGGAATGGAGTTCGCAAAACCCGGTAAACGTGGGGGACGTCCCCATTTATTGCACATTTCGAGCAATGCTTCCCTGGAAAGGAAGCTTGACCTCGCCGCTTTCGAGGACTCCTGTAATGAGTCCTTCCTCCAGATCGATTTCACCCGAGATCTTGCAAGCACCCTCTCCGGTGAACCGGGTCATCGCGTCGAATCGGTTTCCGTCCCATGCGATATTCTTGACATCGCTCCGGAAGTAATCGCCCGGGACCAACAGGTGCCAGCTCCCATTGCCAGCCCGAGGTAAGTAGCAGGCACCCAGAATCGCATCCGGACCCTGGCTGAGCTGGATTCTGTACACTCCGCTCTTGTTCTGTGAGGAAAGTTCCGACAGGATGCGCGACAAGCCGCCGGTATTGTGGATGTCCGCTGCGGCGCTCATCACCGACTCCGGCAGCTCGAAGCCGCCGCCGTCGACGTCCACGAAGATGGGATTGGAAACCGCCACCGGCCGGTCCTCCTCGTGGTTTGGCCCCATGACCGGACCCAGCGTCGTGGTCTCGCCGGCGGCCACAACAACCACATGGGTGTCGTGCTGGAGTTGCAGTGACAGGGTTCGTTCGAAGCGAACGGTCGCACTCTGGAACGCCGTCGGATTCTGCTGCCTGGTATAATTCAACGCTTTGTCGGGGCTACCGTTCAGAAACACCTGGACGCGGTCGATGTCGAACCAATTCGGGCATTGAACTCGAACCTTCAACTGAGCCTTTCCGCCAATCGCCTCAAAATCATTCCCGGGTATTGCTACTTCATCGCCGCCTGCCGTTTCCATCGAGACTTCCAGATAGGGTCCCGTGGTCATGATGAGATTTCCGTTCTCGGCCGACTGAACCATCTGGAGCGTCTGGATTTTGGCAGGGTCGTCCGATGAGCTCTTCAGATAGTTGCGCCGGAATCCGGACCCGTGAAAGTTCCCGTGGGCGTCCGTATTGATGACACCGGGAATGCGAAGGCCACGGTTGATCAGATGGAGCCAGCTTCCGATCCGGGTGGCGCCCGCCGCATCCGTGTCCAGGATCTTGATCGCGGGATGAACCTCGATGACGTCCATGAAATCGAACATTTGCGCGTAGCCTGCGTCCGGCTCCCCGTCTCCATTGTGGTCTTCCAGGATGCGGCCGATATGCGGATGGTTCTGCTGCACCAGCTTTTCACTGCGATTGTCCCAGAATGCCAGGGTTCGAATTTGTGATTCCGGATTTGATTCGGTGCGAGGACCACCGCCATCTTGAAGGTGCGGGCGCAGGATTAGTGGAAATGCATTCTGATGGTTGACGGAGCCGGGGCTGCGCGTCAACTCGATGCCGCTGCAGGTTGCCATCTGGTCCGCGACCCCGAGGCTTTCCAGATGCGGAATGTAGGTCGAGATTCGGTTGTGCTCGGTGCAAGGAGCAAACTCGATGTGCTCGGACAAGAGATTCAGGACGCGTCCCAATTGACTCGAGGTGTTGTCTCCCGACGGTGTGGAGTGGCTGTGAAAGTCGGAGCTGACCCATCCGGAAGTGTCTACACTGCGGACGAGAGTGGCTTCCAGCGCTGTCTCCTTGCCTCGCGTGATCTCGACTTGAGTGAACACTGCATCATACTCCGGCCCGTGGCTGACGATGACCTCGTAGCGGCCCGGTGCCAGAGGTTGCCGGAAAGACCCGTTATGCGTGTAGTAGACGTTGTGGAGCTTGTGCTCTCCACTGTCGGGACCGAAATCAGGATCGGGAGTTTCGTTTTGTCCCCGAAACTGGAGCTTGGCAGCAATGGCGGCTCCGGATTCATCCACTATCCGGGCGCGAAAGTGACCGGGCTCGTCGAGTACGATTGTGTATGCATCGTTTGCCGAGGCATCGACCTGCAGATTCTGAGTGGTGCGGCCCATGGCAGCGACCGTCACTTCGTAGGAGCCACTCGGAATCGAGGCGGTGAGCTCCCCGTTCGCGCCCGTGCGGCCCCACCCATAACGTTCGGATCCTTTCGAAAGAGTCACCGCCGAATCGGGAATCGGGTCTCCGGACTTGTCCGTCACAGCAATGGTAACCCGTTTTTGTGATGTGCCTAGCAACTCGTTGGCAATGGCGCGCACCTCGAGTAGATTTCGACCCGGAAAGAGCCGTCGAGTGACCCGGAGTGATTCTCCGGGCTGGAGCGTATGACTGCTTCTTCCATCCGAGAGGTACTGCACGGCAGAACCGCGGGTTCTGCCACTCCCGGTTTGATAGTGCAACTCCGCACCTTCGACGACCATTCCATAGGCTTGACCGAACCACGGGTCATACAACCAGAACAGTGGCCCGCGGCCATCCGGGATTATTTCCGGGGTTCGTTGATCGAGACTGCGATCGGCGCGGATGCTGTCGCTGATGCCACATTCAATGGGCTTATCCGTTGGATTCGTGTAGACCGTTTCGACCAGGATGTGGCTCCAACCGTTCCGCAGGGTATATCGCTGCACGACATCGGGGTTTCCATCCGCGGGAGCGGCTTCGAGTCGGAGCGTTATCTCGTCCGCCCGGATGAACACACTCGAAAGGTCCGCCGTTTCGTAGATCGACGATGCCTTGGTTTCGACGCCCGCGAAACGGAGTCGGAACTGTCGCGAGACCGGGTAATGCGCACTCAACTGGTCACTCTGGCTGTCGCGCCTCGTGAGATCGATGATGCATCCCCCCACCCCCCGGACCCCCATGTTCGCGTCCCGTCCATCGATGGGGTTGCCAATCACGGCCACCAGTTGTTCGTTTCTCAGGACAAAGTCGCCGTAAATGGCGTCCACTTCTTTCCCGGCGGGCGCGTACTCATCCCAGGTCGTGGGGGACAAGGCCACCAGATCGGTCGCGGGAGCGCTGCCGGTCGCCCAGGAGGAAAGACACAAGAGAATAATGGATGCGATGATTGCCATTGCTCAGCCTCTCAGATAGTAGATTTTCATATGCTTTGAGCCTTCTCCAGCAGGGCGTCCGTGATCTCACGGGGATTTGCGCCGTTCGTGTTGGTGAAGGCAATGACGGCGATTCTTTTCGAGGGGAGGAAACGCACGTCGTTGTTGATCCCGGGGTCTCTCCCGCCGTGCCCCCAGATCAGATCAGAACCGTTCGGACTCCCATACCAGGTCAAGCCCTGGATTCGGTCATCGTTCATTACCTGTGGAGTCAGCATTTCGACGATCGTGCGAGGCTGCAAGATTCGCCGTCCTCCGAATTCGCCCTGATTCAGGTAAGCCCGCAAGTAACGGCTGATCTGTCGAACGCTGGTGCGAAGGAAGCCGTCCGGGTAGTTTGGATGGTTGTACAAACAATTCCACAAGTACCCCTCTTGTTGCACATCTGGACGCGGTGCACCCTCGTCTCTCAGAACCCCGAGCTCGTCGCCGCCGTAGTTGGGTCGGCGAACCTCGGTTCCCGAGCAATAAACATACGGAATCGCGTGTTTCGAGGTATCGATGTCGGCGAGATACCAGGATGTCTCCGCCATTTCCAGCGGCTGGAATATGTTGGTTCGACAGTAGTCGCCAAAGGAGGTGTCCGACAGTCTCTCGACCAGATGAGCCAGCAGCCCATAGGCCACATTGCAGTAGTCGAACGCCTTCCCCGGCTCCCAATCGTTGAAGTTCTCCTTTGCGTTGTAGAACTCTCCATCCGGAGACAAGTAGGCCCGGACCCAATCTTCGAGTGCCATCCGGGGATCCCCACAGGCGTAATTTGCGGGATAGGCGCTCCCGTCGCGCAGGGAGGACCGGTGGGTCAAGAGCAGTCGAAAGGTGATGGGAATCTCGGGGTGGACGGGATGAGTCACCGGGAAGGTGAGATAATCGTTGATGTCATCATCCAGATTGAACGCGCTCTTTTCCCAGAGCTGCATGAGCGCGGTGGCAGTGAACGTCTTTGAGATCGACCCGATGTTCTGAAGGTGATCGATCGTCATGGCAATGCGCTTTTCGATGTTCGCCCAGCCGTAGCCCTGGGACCATGCGATCGTGTCATTCCTCACGATGCAGGCCGCGACTCCAGGAATGTGGTCGCGCTCCATCTTTTCCTCGATGAGCACATCGAGATCAGAGAAAGAGGAGGGATCGTCTCCGTTCCGTTGCGTGCCGGAGGTACAAGAAGCGATCATCGGTGCAGCGGCCGCAACAATGGAACGGGAGATGAACTGGCGGCGATTCATGGCCAACCTCCGCAACTCAAACACATCAACCCACAACGATCGGGCGCAAGGAATGCTATGATACCGATCGTCGCGCACACAAGAAACTAGTTTGTTAGGTGAAGCTCCCATGGATCGAGAAGTCATGCTGCAGCTCGAAGGGGCCCGGCAACATTGCGACTTCGTTTCGATGGTAGATTTCTCGATCGTCTGTCTGCGGCGGAAGGGATACCGGGAAGAATCGGCCGAGGCGTCGGCCTTCGTCCTGGTGGAGGCGGATGCACGGGGTATTTTCTCCCACGGAGCGGCCGGGGGGACCGGGCTGGAAGAATCGATCCGCCGGACGGGTGTTACCGCTACAGTAGACATCGAAGCGGTTCCCGAAAAGCTCGAGCAGAAATACTCTACCCTTGGCGTGATCGATGCTCACGGCGCGCCCGGACATATCACTTCGAGGCTGGCCGTCGACTGGGTGAAGGCAATGGCACGTGAGAACGGTATGGGAAAAGTATGGGTCAGTCACGCCAACCATTTCGGCGCCGCCGGTATCTGGGCGGAAGAGATTGCCAAAGAAAAGGACCTCATAGGGCACGTCACATGCACCACGCCGGCCAGCACCCGGTTTATGGGTCACGATAACGATGGGGTCGATTTCACGAAGGGCGCCGCGCTGGGCAAACCCCTGCGATTGGGCACGAACCCCGATGCCTACTCCATCCCGTCGAAAGATGGGCTTTTCACCATCGACATGGCCAATACCGAACTGGCGGCTTCACTCTGTCTCAAGCTCTACAAGGAGGGGACGGCGACCGGAAAGAAGAAGCTGCTGAAAATTCCGTACTACGTTGCCGACGACAACTACAAGCCGACGTTGGATCCTTTCGAGGTTCTTTCCTACCAGGATGGTCGACTGAAGGTTCGGGGCACCGTATTCCCGTATGGCGGGCTCCGCGGTTACAAGGGACAGATCATGCTTCAACGGGTCGAGGCCGACCACAGCTTTGCCGGAGGGCCGATAACGCACCTGGATCTCGGAGACACCAGTGTGGGGCGGAGGATTTCCCATGCCTTCGAGGCGCAGGCCATAGATTTTCTTTATACAGCCGACGAGGCTCTGCAGCGCATGTCGAATTTGTTGGATGACTGGGCGAACTATGCGGGTCCAGCCACGCGAATGCCGGGAGAACGCAGTCACCTGGCCCGAGAATACTCATTGACCCACGGAATTCCATACTCCGAAGGGCAGATTGCCACTCTGAAGCGCTGCGGCGAGCTGGCGGGAGCAAGTTTCGATCGCGTCCAGAGCACTACCAGACCTTACCCGGTTCATTTGTTTACGAAGTAGCTTTCAGCGTTTAGCTTGGTTACGGACTATGTCGCAGCAACCACGACGCAGACCTTATTTGCTTTTAGCGGCGCTGCTGCTCGTGGCCGGATTTTACGCCGGGACGAGCTGGAGTGATTTCCAGCGCGTTCAGAAAGCCTCCCTTCCCAGGACTGTCATCCCGAGGGACGATCTCAAATCCGAGGAACTGGCCACGGCGGAGCTCTTTCGCTTGGCCTCTCCGTCGGTTGTCTACATTACCTCTATATCGGTGCGTCGGGACTTCTTCAGCCTGAACGTCATGCAGATTCCGAGCGGAACCGGCTCGGGCCTCATCTGGAGTGATGCGGGCCATATCGTGACGAACTACCACGTGATCCAAAAGGCGGATGAGGCTCGGGTCACACTTTCGGATCAGACAACGTGGGGAGCGCGCCTGGTTGGGTATGCGCCAGAGAAGGATTTGGCTGTGCTTCGCATCGACGCGCCGAGGGAAAAACTCACGCCCGTTCCGATCGGAACCTCACAGGATCTGGTGGTGGGTCAGCAGGTTTACGCCATCGGAAACCCGTTTGGGCTCGACCAGACCCTGACGACCGGCATCATCAGTGCTCTCGATCGAGAAATCGAATCGATGTCCCGACGCCCAATCCGCGGCGTGATTCAGACCGATGCCGCGATCAATCCCGGAAATTCAGGTGGACCATTGCTCGACAGCTCAGGTCGCCTCATCGGTGTCAATGCGGCAATCTATAGCCCGTCCGGGGCCTATGCTGGGATCGGCTTTGCCATTCCGGTCGACACGGTCAATTGGGTGGTTCCCGATCTGATTGCGCACGGACGAGTGATCCGCCCTGCGCTGGGAATCGAGGCGAGAGATTACCAGCTTCAGAAGGTCAAGGGCGTTCTGGTTATGACTGTGGCGCCTGGAAGCGGCGCCGCCGAGGCCGGAATTCGTCCCACTCGGTACAACTCCCTCGGAAGAGTCGAATTTGGAGACATGGTCGTCGCCGTTGAAGGCGAGCGCGTGCAGTCGAGAAACGATCTTATTCTAGCACTGGAAGAATACCAGGTCGGGGACGTGGTTTCTGTCACCGTTGTCCGCGACGGCAACGAGGAAGAGGTAAAGGTCCGGCTGCAGGAATCGAAATAGATATCAGCTATCAGCTTTCAGCGATCAGCTGTCAGCTTCATATCGGTGCGGCCTGCGGCCGTTTTTACTCTGCGGAAAAATGTGTGACGCGCTCCTCTCACGGATCGGAACCTTATTTTCATAGGCTCCACAATGGCTCACGTTTCAAAAAGCTGACCGCTGATAGCTGACCGCTGAAAGCTCTCTATGGCACCACCGGAGCAACCAGTGGCTTCGCGTTTGCCACCTTGCCGAATGGGCGGGTGTTTTTGCCCTCTTGTCCGGTTGCTGCGTCGCCGAGGTCGCTGCGGGCCTGCTCGGCCAGCGACAAGAGTCGTGCGACGACTTCCGTGTTGTGCTCCGCCACGTTTGTCGACTCCCCCACGTCACTGGACAGATCATAAAGTGCCGGGAATGCCTCGGCCGAACCTGCCGCTGCTCGCGAGTTTGTAAGGTGCAGCTTCCACTTTCCTGAACGTACGGCCTCGAGCGTTCCTTTGTGGTAGTAGAAGAAGTATTCATGAGGCGAAGCGGCACCCGGCTGCGCCGACAGCAGCGGCCAAATATTTTTCCCGTCGACCACGCGGTCGTTCGGTTGATTCCCGCCGGCAAGAGATGCCAGGGTTGGCAGAATGTCCATCGTGGTGGCGAGCTCGTCACACACACTGCCCGCTGGAATTTTCCCGGGCCATCGCACCACACACGACACCCTCATCCCGCCTTCCCAGGTACTCCCCTTTTCGCCTCGTAGCGGAAGATTGCTTCCGCCTAAACCGGAAGCGCCGTTGTCGGAGGTGAAAACTACCAGGGTGTCGTTGTCAATTCCCAACTCGCGGAGTGTCTCCAGGATTTGGCCCGTGGACCAATCGATTTCTTCGATCGTGTCTCCATAGGTCCCGCCCGCGCTCTTGCCCAGAAAATCCTCGCTGGCATGAACGGGTTGATGGGCCATCGTGTGGGGGAGATAGAGAAAGAAGGGGCTCGTTCTGATGCGACCGGACAAACGAAACCGCTTCCTCCGTGTACCGGCGGGTCAGGAGTCCCTGTTCGGGCTCGGTCTCGATGACCTCTTCGTTGCGCAGAACCGGGATCGGCACGTACCCTGCCTTTGGATCGAAGTCTGGGAACCGGGCGGCCCTGGGTATGCGCCACTCATAGCCCTCTCGCCCCATGTCATTGGAATAGGGTATTCCAAAGTAATAGTCGAAACCGTGACGTGTGGGAAGAAACGCCGGTTGATCTCCTAGGTGCCACTTGCCCACCACCCCGGTGGCGTAACCCCGATCCTTGAGTATTTCAGAGATCAGGATCTCGTCGGAATGAATCCCATGTGAATCTCCGGGGAACAGTACGGATCGTCCCTCTTCATTTTGATGGAGGCCGACCCGGCGTGGATAGCAACCCGTCATCAGGGAAGAACGGGATGGAGTACACACGCCGCTGGTGACGTAGAAGCTCGTGAGTTTCATTCCTTCGGCCGCCATGCGATCCAGATGCGGCGTGCGGTGGTTTTCCGATCCAAAGGGTCCAATGTCCGCGTAGCCCATGTCATCGCAAAAAATGATAATGAAGTTTGGGGGTCGCTCCCCTTGTTCCGGCGTCCGGGGTGTCGGGTTGCAGCCCGCTATCAACGCAGCGCCGAAACCCAGTAGAAAAAGCTCATACAGTCGCATGATAGGTTTCCGTTTCTTACTCGCGCTTGTCGTCCCGGACACCGGCATCCGGAACCCCGGCGATGAAGCCGAAGCGCTGTTTGAGGACTTCGAAATTGAGTTTTCGAATCCAGTTGGCGGGGCGTACCCGCGGTGCAGGATCTTCCGGTCGGCCGAACCAGCCACCCGGATAGCTTTCCGTTGCGCTGACATACTTCATTTCCGACAGCGGATCGTCCGCTGTTTCTTTCATCCAAACCGACAGAAGCTCTCTCATGCGATTCAGCTGAGCGCCATGCTCCGGATCGTCGGACAGATTCCGGGCTTCCAGAGGATCTTGGCTCAAGCGATAGAGCTCCTCGGGAGGTCGGGGTGGGACCGGCAGGGGATGCTTCAGGAAAGGTAATCCGAGCGTAGTGTCTCCTACATAGAAAGGCGCATCAGGGTCGAAGTTGCGAATGTACTTCCAATCTCCTGAGCGGACCGATCGCATGGGGTTGTGAAGCACATGAGTAACCAGTTCACAGTAGACGGCGTCTTGAACCGTGGTCTCCGGGTCTCGCAATACCGGCAGTAGGCTCTTTCCCTGCAGCCGGTCCGGAATCGGTTGCCCGAGAAGGTCAAGCAGCGTTGAGTAGATATCAACCGTGGACGCGAGTGCTTCGGTACGCCGATTAGCCGCGATCTTTCCAGGATGGCGCATGATGAGCGGCTCGCGAACCCCCCATTCGTACAGAGTCGCCTTGGCGCGCGCGTAGGGTGGGCCGTTGTCACTGGTGAAGATCACGATCGTTTCATCGGCCAGGCCTTCGTTGTCCAGAGCGTCGAGAATGCGGCCGATCTCCCGATCTTGGTCGCTGATCGCGCTGTAGTATTGAGCCAGGTCGGCGCGCAGGTCGGCATCCTCGTCGAAGTATGGCGGCAGAACGACTTCTGAGGAATCGTAGCGGAAGTCTGGACTGCTCCAGAACGGCACATGCGTGTGCAACAGCGCGTGATAGTAGAAGAAGGGTCTGTCTTTGTGCTTCTGTATGAACTCTTCGGGCTCGGCCCATACCTCGTCGAATCCGTATTCCGTGACCGAATCCAGCGTGAGGTGCCATTTGCCGAATATCCCGGTCGCGTAGCCCAGCTCCTTGAGGGTTTGTGGAAGAACGACCTCGGAACGCTTCAAGGCATGGCGCCGCGTGCGTTCGAGTCGATCCGGATATTGCTTTCCTTCGGCCCGGATATGCCATTGGATCAGGGACTGAACTCCGTTGCTGTGCGGATATCGCCCGGTCAACAGAGCGGCTCGGCTGGCGCTGCAACTGGGCGTAGCGGTGTAGGCGCGTTCGAACAGAAGACCCTCACGAGCCAGCCGATCAATGTTGGGCGTTTGGATGACCGGATTGCCGTAGCATCCGAGCTCGGTTCCCATATCGTCGACGAAGATCAACACGATGTTGGGCAATCGCGCATCCTCAGACCCTGGGGAGGTGCACCCGGCCGTGGCAAACGTCAAGATTGCGGTCGCGATCGACAAGAGAGAAAGGACAATCCCGCGCATTGGAGAAACGACTCTCATCCCTTGCAAAGCGACTCCCTGCAATACTCTTCTGCGTTGTCTGAATGATATATACTAACATCCAATCCGGATAAATGTGCTTCGGCAGTCGTCTCTGCTGGGGAGGAGAATCATGACCAGACGATGGCTCCTATTCCTGTTTGCTCCGACCCTCATCGCGCTGGCCTACTGGGGTGCGTCCGCAATCGGGCCGGCCACCAGGAGTGGGATGGCGGCGCCCGCCACCGAGCCCATCGTGGACCCCATCGAGGACAAGGCCAGCTTCCGCATTCTTTTCGGTTTGACCGACAAGCAAAGCACGGAGTGGGACGGCTCTGTGTCCATCGCTTCCGGCCCCCCCGGCCGCGTGGCAGGCGTGGAGCCCTGGCGGTTTGAGGGGGAGGACCGGATCGAGGGCGAGTCCTGGAAATTATCGACTCATCTTGGCTGGCTTGTCTGGGGGACTAAACCTGGGTCGCGTGGCGAGATGCGACAGTCGTTTTTCGACCGTCCGGGGATGAAAATCGTGGCCAACGGCGTTGTGGTAGCGCTGCATGATCTCGTCGCAGAGTCGGCTGTCCAGGTCAGGACGAAGCAAGGGGATTTCGAATTTCGGTCCCGCGATGTTCCCTACGGAAGCGCGCGAAAATTTCTCGATGGTCGGGTCATGGTGGATCGCGTTCCCATTTCCCAGGTTCTGGCGAAATCATCGGACGATCAGGACTACCCTGCCAGTGTAGTAGATCAAGATGGAACCCTCTGGGTCGCCTTCTTGCAGTTCACCCCCAATCCAAAATCCACCCAGATTCGGATGTTTCTGGCGGAACCGATCGAGGACATGAATGAACTGGCGGAGCCGGCCGTGGGAGACAAGATCATCCTGATGTGCCATGACAAAGGATCCTGGTCCGACCCGGTGGAGGTCACAGCGGAATTCGGTGATAGGTACCGTCCGGCGCTGGCGGTGGATGAATCCGGTCGCGTGTGGGTCTTCTGGTCCGAAAATGCCGGGGGCAATTTTGATTTGTACGCCCGCTCGTATCAAAACGGCACGCTGGGTGAGGTCGTTCGGATTACCCGCGATCCCGGCTCGGACGTCTTTGCAGTGGCCGCTACCGATTCCTCCGGACGTGTATGGGTGGCCTGGCAGGCTTTTCGGAATGGGCGCGCCGAGATCCACGCCTCTCATTTGACGGGATCAAGGTTTAGCGGACCGGTAATCGTAGCGGCATCAGCTGCCAATGAATGGAACCCGGCGATTGCTGCGTCTCCGGGCGGCGACGTCACGGTGGCATGGGATAGCTACCGCTCGGGTGATTATGATGTTTTTGTGAGAACATTCGACAAGCATGCAAGGCTCGGCAATGAAAGGGCGGTTGCGGAAAGCGAGCGCTATGAAGCGCATCCCTCCTTGGCCTACGATCCACAGAGTCGAATGTGGATAGCCTGGGAAGAATCGGACAAGGGATGGGGAAAGGACTTTGGAGCTTACGAGACTTCCGGTATCGGACTCTACCAGGGAAGGTGGATCGAGCTTCGGGTGCTGGAGGGAAACCGCCTGTTTACCGCCGGTGATCTGGGCTCCGTGCTGCCGGGTCCGCCGAGCTCGCGGGAGGATTCGACGGCAAGACAGGGAGATGCCTGGGAGGGAACCCAGCCCGACCCGACCCTGGTAGAGAAGCGTGCTCCTCATCGATACCCGGTCAACCCACCGCGGCCGCTCAACAGCTATCCACGGCTACTGGCCGATCCCGGTGGCCGCGTCTGGCTGGCCTACCGAACCGCGCATCCCCTATGGAGGACGAGCCTGGGAAAAGTCTGGTTCGAGAATGTCGTTTCCTACGACGGTCAGCGCTGGTCCAGCCCGATATTTGTCCCGCACAGCGACAACCTCCTGGACAATAGGCCAGCCCTGACATCTGACGCTTCGGGAGGGCTTTGGATCGTCGGCTCTTCGGACGGGCGCCAGATGTTCGATCCGAGAATGGAAATTCTGAACACACTTCGTCTTCCCAGGGGGAAGATCTCGTCCAATATTTTCTATGACGACTCCTATAACAATGATGTTTACGTGGCACGCATCCAGCTCCCGGCGGCGGCAAACGGCCCAGAGCTCGATGCCGTTGCGGCGGTGGCCGAGTCCAAATCCAATGTGACGGAGGATCCACACGCCAGGCGGGTGCGAGACTATCGAGCCGAGATCGGCGATGTGAGCTATCAAATTCTCAGAGGCGAATTCCACCGTCACACCGAGATTTCGATGGATGGAGACCGCGATGGCTCCCTGCTGGACGCGTGGCGGTATTTTCTGGACGCGGCGGCCCTGGACTGGGTGGGCTGCTGCGATCATGACAACGGGTGGCTCCGCGAGTATCCCTGGTGGATTACTCAGAAGCTGACCGATATTTTTCACCATCAAGGAACGTTCGTCCCCATGTTTCACTATGAGCGGAGCATGGACTACCCGGAAGGTCACCGTAACGTCATTTTCGCGCAACGAGGTATTCGACCCCTGCCGCGACTCGCGGAGGTGGAGCTCGAATCGACGGGAAGCGCCCCGGATACGCGTATGCTGTACCGGTACCTCCGGCACTTCAACGGGATTGCGGCATCGCACACGAGTGGCACCGACATGGGAACCGATTGGCGTGACAACGATCCGCTGGTGGAGCCGATCGTCGAAATCTACCAGGGAGACCGGCAGAATTATGAGCGACCAGACGCCCCTCGGGCAAACAGCGCGGAAGACTCCATCGGTGGATGGCGCCCGAAGGGATTCATATCGCTGGCGCTCGAGCGGGGCTACCGGCTTGGCTTCCAGGCAAGTTCGGACCACATCTCGACCCACATGAGCTACTGCAACCTTTATACGACCGGCTCGACGCGCGAGGCGGTCCTGGAGGCGTTTCAGAAGCGGCATGTCTACGGGGCCACCGACGACATTCTGGCCGATGTGCGCAGCGGATCGTTTATGATGGGCGATGAGTTCGAAACCCGGGAGCAGCCTTCGATCTGGGTCAAGCTGGTCGGAACGGCTCCGTTTTCGAAGGTTCACATCGTCAAGGACAACCAGTACGTATTTACGACGGGGCCGAACGCCGCATCGGTCGAGTTCACCTGGCGCGACACCGCGGCACAGGTGGGCAAGACCAGTTTCTATTATGTTCGGGGCGAGCAGGCCGACGGCGAGATCGTATGGGCCTCCCCCATGTGGATCACCTACAAGAACAAAGAACAATGAAAGGCTGAAAGCTGATAGCTTTTTATAGCTTATAACAATAACTGATGCTTGAAGCTCTCAAGTAACTGCTCGCGGATCTGCTGTTATGCGTGTAATTTAGCAAATCGCCCAGAACCACGTTTTTCAGGCTGTTCAGGGCAGTTACGTTCCCAAGTGACCGGCGCGTCGCGCTGGTCGGACGCTGAAAGCTGATCGCTGACAGCTGATAGCTTTTCCGGAGCCCAACCCATGCCGACTGTAAGACTCCGAGACGCGAAGGAATACGCACAGAAAATTCAGAAGAGCTTCGAGATTACCAAAGCTTGGTTCAACTATGAGTTCGATCAGCCACCGGCGATGAGCCGAGTCATGGGCTGGGATCCCGGCTTTGGCGGCCCGCATGGACGGGCCATGAAACATGCCGCCACGCCGGGAGAGTTCACACGAGCAGAGAAGGAGATGGTCGCCGCCGTTGTCAGCGGTGTCAACGCTTGCGAATATTGAGTGAAGGCACACACTGCAGCCGGGAAGCTGCAAGGACTGACACAAGACGCACTCTGGTACGAAGCGGCCATGCTCGTCGGGATCACCAACGCGCTGAACGTGGTGGCGGATTCAATGGTGGAGATTCCCGGGCCGAGTCTCATGGCTCCCGTAAAAGAAGAGGAAGCTTCGAATAAGGTTTTGGCGGTCTATTCGGAGATTCGAGAATTTTATGATCGGGAAGACATTCCTCAAATCTTTCAAGTGCTGGCCCGTGATGCGGCTTACCTGAAAGAGTTCTGGTCCGCCTTGCGACATGCGTTCGCGGACAATCAGCTGACCCGCAGGCTCAAGGAAGCGCTGGCCTTTGCGGTTTCGGTGACGACCAGCTCCAGATTCGGCACGGCATTTCATGTGGAGGAGCTGAGAAGGCTTGGTGTCAGCGACCCCGGGGTCCTGGAGATCCTTGGCGTGACGCAGATGTTTTCCAGCTACACCAAGATCGCCGATACGCTCCAGCTCGATCCGGACATGGGCGACATCGCGCCCGTCGATTGGTCTCCCGCGCCTGGCGGGGAGCCCAAGAATGCCGAGAGCGAATAGCGCACGACCAAATTTCGGAGGCACGGTGCGATCGACCCGGCAGTTGCATTTTCGTGGTTCGGTTTTCCTGCTCATGCTGTTTGCGGTTGCCTGCGAACGCGCGGCAGAGAAGAAAATCGACGCTCCCAGCATAGTCTTCTTCCTCATCGATGACCTGGGTTGGATGGATACGGGGGTGTACGGCAGCCGTTTCTACGAAACACCCAACATCGATCGCCTGGCGCGTGAGTCGGCTCGGTTTACCCAGTTCTACACGGCAGGATCGGTGTGCTCCCCGACGCGGGCCAGCATTGTGACCGGAAAGCATCCGGCTCGGCTGAACATCACGAACTGGATTCCCGGGCGGCAAGAAGCGATGCTGCGACCGCCGGATTACCTGCACCACTTGCCGCTCGAGGAGATCACGATTGCCGAGGCGCTCGGGGCTTCAGGGTATGCGACCGGCTACATCGGCAAGTGGCATCTCGGCGCCGGTGACTTTCGGCCGGAACACCAGGGGTTTGCGACCAGCTTGGCCGTGAACAACGCGGGTCTGCCCGGCTCTTATTTTTATCCCTACAAACACGACCGTTCCTCCGTGCGTGACGTGCCCGATCTTGACGGGGGACAAGAGGGGGACTACCTGACCGATCGCGTCACAGATCTCGCTCTGGAGTTTTTGGACCAGCATCGCGACCAACGGTTCTTGCTTCTGATGTCACACTATGCCGTTCATACGCCGCTTCAATCGAAACCGGAGTTGATCCAAAAGTACGAAGCCAAGGCGAAAGGGCAGCCGGCTTCAGATGGGCCGACGCTTGTCTCGGAGCGGCCGGACACGCACACGAAGCAGCGGCAGGATCACGCGACCTATGGCGGCATGGTGGAAAGCATGGACGAGAGCGTGGGGAGAATTCTCGACAAGCTCGCGCAGTTGAGTCTGGAGGATGACACCGTCGTGATATTCGTGTCCGACAACGGTGGGCTGAGTACTTTGCTGAAGCCCCGCGAAGGGGCGCCGACATCGAATCTGCCGCTGCGCGCCGGCAAGGGATGGCTTTACGAGGGTGGAATTCGTGTACCGTTGCTCATCCGCTGGCCGGGAGTAGTGGAGGGAGGAACAGTGGTCCGCGCTCCCTCGATGACCACCGACCTTTATCCCACCATGCTCGAGATGGCCGGCCTGCCACTCGATCCCACTCGACATCAGGATGGAAGGAGTCTTGTGCCACTGTTCGGCGGGGCAGGGGAAGCGGCGGCGCCGAACCTCTACTGGCACTACCCGCACTATCACGGGTCCGGGCATCGCCCGTCGGGCGCCATACGGTCAGGGGATTTCAAGTTGATTGAGTGGTTCGAAGACGGTCACGTCGAGCTGTACAACCTGGCGGAGGATATTGGCGAGATGAAGGACCTCGTGGAGCAAATGCCTGAGAAAACTGAGGAGCTACGGGGGAAACTCGAAACCTGGAGAGAAGAAGTGGACGCTCGAATGCCCACCCCGAACCCCGCATGGAATCCCGAGTCACCGTGATGGCCAGTGCACAGCTATCTTATTTCGAAGAAAGGTGGCGGAGCGTTGCAGTTCTTCCATGCCATCGACACCGTCTTCGATGCTGATCCAGGAGTCGAAGCCCACGCCGGCCAGCTCGCGGAAGATGGCATCGTAGTCGTTCATTCCCTTACCGATCTCGCCATGGCTCAAACGCTGGGCGTACCCAACGCTGTCTTCTTCCTTTCGTAGATCTTCTATGGTGCCGTACTTCAAATAGCGGTCCGACGCGTGCATCGTGACGACGCGATGCTTGACCCGGCGCAGCAACTCGAGCGGATCCTCTCCCGCGAGAATGGTGTTGCTCGGGTCGTAATTGACGCCGAATTGCGGCGAGTCGATCGCGTTCACCAGATCGCAGAAGACGTCCATGTGCTGGGCGAACTCCGGATATTTCCAGTAGTTGTCTTTGTAGTGGTTTTCGATGTTGAGGGTGATGCCGTAGCCGGCCGCGTGCTCCAGACACGCCTCGATACAGTCGGCCGCGTATCGTATCCCCTCTTCAGTGCTCACCTCGGGCCGGCGCTGTCCGGATAGAACGCGGCAGTATCTCGCCCCGAGGGTTGCCGCCATATCGATCCACGCTTTTTCCTTCTCGATCTGCTGCTGTCGAAAAGACGGATCCGGGTGAGTGAAGTCGGGCGAGCAGCACAGCATCGGAATCTTCAGGCCCTTGTCGGCCGCAACTCGACTATAGTGCTGCCAAGAGGACGCCTCTTTCAAATCCAGAAAGCCGCTATAGAATTCGAGCCCCTCGACGTCGAGCGTGGCGGCCATATCGATCCACTGGTCGAGTGAAAGGCTGCCATCGACACAGAGCGGGTCCATGAATGCTTTTGGAAAAACTGCCAATTGGGGCATAGAAACTCCGGCGGGGATGTCCCTAAGGCTTCAGGATGGCCTTGGCGATCTGGCCGCTGTGCATGGCCTCGAACGCCGTCTCCCATTGGTCGATCTCCCAGACTCCACCGATCAAGGGGTCGATTTGCAACCGGTCACTTTCTAGCAGGGCGATGACCTTTTCCCAGATCGGCCAGTTGTGACTGAAGCTTCCCCGCAAGGTGATGTCTTTCTGAACCAACGGATCCAGGGAGAAGTCCAGCGGGTCGCGGCCCCACCCCACCTTCGTGATCCAGCCTCTGGGACGCACGATTCGAAGGGCTGTTTTCAGGGCGCTGGAAACACCCGCCGCGTCCACGACGCCGTCGACCCCGAGTCCATCTCCACCAAGAACGAACGCATCCAAAGACTCGTCGAAGCCGACGATGCCCTGGCAGCCAAATTGCTCGGCGATCGCGAGACGGCTCCGATCTGATTCCAGTCCAACCACCGCGACTTCCGCTCCGTGGAGTTTCGCCATCGCGCTGCACAGCAAGCCGATTGTTCCGGGGCCGAGGATGACGACTCTATTTCCGGGTTGAATGGGCGAGTGCTCGACCACGGCGTTGTAGGCAACGCAACACGGTTCCGTGAGCGCGGCCTTTTCAAACGGGAGCTCGTCGGCGATACGGTGCAGGCAGCGGGCCGGGACGCGAACGAAACGAGTCATCGCGCCGTCTACACCGACACCGAATCCCCAGCGGTTGGGATCCAGGTTGTAGTAGCCCTGGCGCGTCATCGGATTGCTCGGGTCGATGATCGCGGCCGTCTCGCTCACCACCCGGTCGCCCGCCGTCCAGCGCTCGACAGCGCTACCTGTATTCTGGATGCGACCGCTGAATTCATGGCCCAGAACCACGGGATAGCGGACGGGCCAGCTGTGGCTTCCCTGCCACTGGTGGATTTCGCTCCCGCACACCCCGACGGCCTGCACTTCGACCAGCACGTCCTCCGGACCCAACTCCGGCGCATCGAGCTCGCGCAGCTCGACGTTTTGAGGTTCCGGTCCATAGTTCACGAGAGCTGGATGTTTCATTATGACCCGCCTATCTGGACGTCCCCGTGGGCATGGACTTTTTCACAGATCATATGGAGAACCGCCTCCACATCCCCTGATGCTGTTTTGAAGGAGTCGGCATCGACGGTCAGCGGGGCGCCGAGGACGACGAGCGGCGCGCCATACTCGGGAGTCTGGATGGCCTGCTCGATGCTCAATCCACCCACGGCCTGGACCGGCACATCTACGGCCGCGACGATTTCCGCGAGCTGGACCAGCGGGCTGGGCATCTTCTGCCCAGAAGCCGCGAGCCCCCTGCGCTCGTCGTATCCTATATGGTGAATGACGTAGTCGCAACCATGGTCCTCGAGCATGCGAGCCCCTGCGACCATATCGGCACAACCGAGATTATCGCCCATGACCTCGATGCCGAGATCCTTGCCCGCCTGCACGACGGACTTGATCGTTTCCGGATGAGCCCGGGCCATGACAACGACCTGGGTCGCGCCTGCCTTGGCCATCAACTCCGCTTCGAGCCAGCCCCCGTCCATGGTCTTGAGATCGGCCACGATGGGAGTTTGGGGATGCCGTTCTCGCAAGGCCCGCACGCCGTGCATCCCTTCGGCGATGATGAGGGGCGTACCCGCCTCCAGCCAGTCGACACCGGCACGCATGGCCATCGCAGCGGTTTCCAGGGCTTCGTCGACGGTCGTCAGATCCAGCGAGATTTGTACAATAGGTTTCATTCGACACCGTGATTGATGTTCAGCCTGCGCGAACCCTTCGCATGCAATTATAGAACAGACGTACTCGAAGATTAAATACCAGGAACGGGGCCGGGCTCTTGGAAGCCCTGGTCCTGCCCAGCCCAACGGAGGCTCTTTTCAGTGAGCAAACATCTCTTGCAGAATCGTCATCGCGCGGGTGATCGTGGTGGGTGAAAGGCGCCCGAGTTGCTGCAGAAGACGTTCACGATCCACGGTACGAATCTGGTCGAGAACGATGTGGCCGGTTCGCCCCTGAAATCGACAGGCCAAACGGAATGGGTACGGGTGGCCGCCGCTCGTCATCGGCGCCACGATGAAGGTTTGGAGATGGGCGTTCAGCTCGTCCGGTGAAACCACAACACAAGGGCGGGTCTTCCGAATCTTGCTCCCTCGTGTGGGGTTGAGATTGACCAGAAAAACGTCACCCCGCCGGACGTCCCGGGTCGTTACCACTCCCACTCCTCGTCGTCGAATCTCGTGGGTGTAGGAGGATCTAGAAGTCTGCCCTTTTCCTGCTCCTGGAGGAGCCTTGCGGCCTCTGCCCAGCCTGATCGAGCGGCTCTGGATGGCATGATGACGATTGACCCTGCCCGAACGCGAATCTCTACCTCGTCGTGCAGTCCGGCCTCCTCGATCAGAGGCTTGGGAATGCGCACGCCGCGAGAGTTGCCTATTTGAACCAATCGAGTTTTCATGGGACCAACACCTCCTGCCATGTGATTACATTATAATCACGTCATGAAGGTGCGTCAAGCGCGGGTATTGAACGTGCGAGGTCGGTCGGTCCTTCACTCCCACTTCTTTGCAATCCGGATAAAGGCCGCCCATCGAGAGAGCTACCTCGTTGCCACAACCGGCACAAATCAGCGGGAACCTCCTGAGATGAGCAGTAACGTGGTAAACGTGGGGGACGTCCCTCGCGTGCCAAGACGCGAATTTCCTGATTGCTTTGAGAAATGATTTGGATGATGATAGATCCAATGACGAAGCAGATGCAACCCGACACCGAACACCGAGCCGGCTCGTATCGAAAACCGCGATGCAATGGTCGCTCGATGAGTCGCCCAGCTGCTCCCAGCTCGAATCACTATCCTAGTAGATAGACGTCTATCCGGTCGGATTGCTCTTGTGGTGCTACGAAGTTCAGTGGCAATCGGAGACGATCTCCTCGGCCAATCGTATCTCCTTTTACTTTAGATAGTTACGCGAATAGCAACAAATTGCCGGCGACGACCGAAGTCTGGTCTCCCAGTTGCAGTCTCCACTGCAGGAATAAAGGAGGTTAGCGATGAGACAAATACTTCGACTGGGCATTTTGATAGCTCCCATGGTTTGGGCGGCCGTGGCTCCGGGTGTGAGCCAGGGCAAGGCGGACCGGCAAGCGGCGTCCAGCGCGACGGAAAACAAGACAACCCAACTGGGCACGCCAGGACGGACATGGTTGGGGGTTGATTCAAAACCGTTGCCATTCAACACCGACGAGGAGGTTCTGGAGTTTCTCAGAACGGCTAGGGTTGTCTCTCAAAAAAAAGTCAAGATAGGGGTCAACCGGATTTCCAAAGTTCTCCTGGAGAAGGATGGAATTCAAGTGCACGCGGCTTTCCGCGACGTCGAGATACAGAAGCCCGTGGCTGAGTTGGCGGATGGGTCCACAATAATCAACTTTCGCGACGACTGCCGGTTCGAGATTGCTGCGTATCGTCTGAGCCAGATCTTGGGTCTCAACAACGTGCCCCCAGTAGTGAAGCGGCGAATCGGGAAAGAAAAGGGCACGCTTCAAATCTGGGTGGAAGGCACCATGATGGAGCAGGATCGAGTCGAAAAGAAGCTCAAACCGCAGGGCGGTCTCAGGTGGGTGCATCAATTCCAGATCATGCGCAGCTTCGACAATCTGATTGGCAACACGGATCGCAACCAAGGAAACATTCTGATCGACCCGGACTGGAATGTCTGGTTGATTGACCACACACGATCGTTCGGCCTCGAGAAGGCGCTACGGACCCCCTATCCCCTCCTCTACTGCAACGCGGATTTTTGGGAAAAGGTGGAAGCGCTCGATAGCGAAAGCCTCAAGAAGGAAATGAAGGGAGTGCTCAGCAAAGGGCAGATCAAGTCCATGTTGCAGCGGCGCGATGCGCTGATGGAAAAGGTAGACAAGCTGCTCCAGAAAAGGGCGGTAAAAAGATGACCCGATGGTTTGCGTTCAAAGATACGCGACTAGTCTAGTGGCTACATCGATACGATTGGAACTGTGGATCAGCTACCTAATCCTCATTGTGTGCTGCATAGCTTGCTCCGTGTTCGCGGTACGTGGCTTTGTCCGGCTGAGATCGCCTCGATCTTCTGAGCGTGGCCTGTTCCGGGCTTGACGTGCGCGTTGCTCAGTTCGACCAGTTTCGCGGAGGAGGCTTCTATCCGCATGAAACGGAAGGCCAGCCGCAACTCCTGCTGGCAGCGTTGCGGATCGAGCAGGTCGGCATAGTCCACAAACCATAGGGGTGAATCGTCGGCATGGTCGAGCAGTCGCCGGTAATGCTCGTGCCATAGTGAGTAGGCCAGGCGATGAGGGATCCGGTTGCGGCGCTTCAGACTCTGGGCCGCATGCGCCGGATTGCGCAAACAGACCAGGATTCGCTCCTCGCGGGTGCCATGCTCACGCCAGGCTGGCAGCGTCAGACAAAGCCTTCCGTCAATTGGCTGGAGACCGAGATTTCGCTAGAATTGTCCATATGGTTCAGTATCTGCTTTTCTTGGAACGCTGAGGATTCTGCAATGAAATATACAGAGAAGGCGCATCTGAGGCAGGGGTTGCTGGCTTTTGCCGCCTATTTCGTGGTTTCGAGCGTAGCTTTGTCCGAAGAGAAGGTATGGCGATTTGACGCCGGTCCAGCAGAGGCGGCTGTGATGGAAGGCTACCGAGGTTTGACGGGCTCGGATGTCTATAGCGCCGCGAGAGGATATGGTTGGAGAGGTACGGCTCCAACTGGAGTCGTCTTCGGCTATCCGGGCACCGAGGAGCAAAGGCGGCGGGCTGGGGCGAACAGCCCGCGAGGTGGCACGAACTGGATGGATGAGTTTGTCGACGAAAACCGCAATGATCTGAATCGCGATGGTCTGATCAGCGCCGCCGATGTGTCATTCCGGCTCGATGTTCCCGACGGAACCTACCGTGTGACCCTGACACTTGGTGACCTTTCGAAGGAGATCGGTTCGATCGTCGTGAAGATCAACACCGAGACCGTCGAGGAGCGTGTGGCTGCGTGGGCTCCTGGCGGCTATCGAAGCCTGCACAAAACACCCATTGGCTGGTGGACCCAGGTCCGCCATACGGTCGACGTGCGAGACGGTGCCATCGAGGTTCTTCTTACAAGCGATTCGAGCTACTACGACGAGCACATGAAGGAACAGGCGACCTGGGAAAACCCGATCGGCGTTCACTGGCGCAGTGATACAACCAAGAAAGATCCCCCGTACCACTACATCGGCTTTCCGTTTATCCGTCACAGCATCATGGCGATCGAAGTGAATCCGGGCGCTAGCCCGCCCGTTGTGTCCGACGGCGATTCGCTCAGATTGTCCCCCCGAGTCCGATCGGCGCCGCTATACGCTGCAATCTCCAAGTACAACTCGGGCGATTTCGCCGGGGCATTGCAAACACTGCAGGGCGTGGCCGAACCTGACGCCCAGGTCGGCAAGGCGATCGTTCAGCTGTATTTGGCGGGAAGGCCGGAGGTCGAGAAGGAAGAGGAGTTGACGCCGGCGGCGATTGAGATACTCACTGAGCATGTCGCAAAGTATCCCGATGAGCAAGGCGTGGAGGAGCTGTTGCGGGATGCGAGGATCTTCCACAAAGGTTTGCGCACCCATCTGGATCGGGGCCGCATGCGCTGGATCGACGGCGCGCCGGTGCAAAGGAACCACTTCATCGAGAACGACAAAGCGTTTGCGTTTCTGTGGATGATCAAGCCCGGCTCCCCCTTGTATTACAAGGCGCGGTTGTACGCAGGACAGGCCGTCCACATGCTCATGCCCTATATCCCAACCCTGAATACCGCGAAGAAGATCTTCGAGGAGCTCCACCAGAAGTTTCCGGACAACCGCCACGTCCGCTTCTATATGGACTATAGGTGGGACCCTCACGGCGAGGGAGGCGGTCGGACAGACTGGATCCTGCACGATTATTACTCCGAGACCGAAGGTTCGCCGGAGTGGGCGCGCCTGCTGCAGGCTAACTACGCGCAGATGATCGATTGGGCCGAATACTGGATTCGCCACAAGCAGTATCCGGAAGGAAACATTGGCGGCGGCTTCGGAGACGACGTCGAAATCGTCGGGGCGTTCGGCTATCTCGGTTACCTGAGCAAGGGGGTATCCGAAGAGTTGGTGGCCGGTGCTGGAAAACTGGTCGAAGGAATGTGGAACCTCTCGGAGATCGATCCGGAGATCGGTTTCTGCCAACCGATGGCCGATGCGGAACATTCGGCCGAATGGACCGGCAACACACTGGGAATGATGGCCCAAATCGATTACGGAAATCCGCTCTGGATCGAACGAAGCCTCAAGACTGCGAAGTTGATGCGCGATTTGTGGACCGCCTTCGACACGGCCGGACGGAGGAGGTTCCGTGCCAACTTTTTCGGCGCCAGCCAGGTGGGACGCGGTGACCAGATGAACGATTCGTGGATCAATTATCGCGCCGTGCGGCCGGCGGCGGCCGTGCTCGCCTACAACCAGAACCCGGCGATTTCGAAGTTGTTCGTGGAATTGGCCGATGCCTGGCTCGCCTCCGCCATGTCGGCCGCGCGCGGCAAGCCGACGGGAGTGATGCCGGCTCAGGTATCGTTTCCGGATGCGATTCCAGGCGGCACGAACTCGCCGAATTGGTGGACAGCCAGCCATCCGAAGGGGACCGTCAACTACGATTGGGCCGGTGTGAAGGGCCAGCGATACAAGGGCTACATTCAAGATTTGTTTCTTGTCGCCTACCAGCAAACCGGCGACGCGAAGTATCTGGAGCCGATTCGACTGGAGCACGCGCTGGCCGACAGATTCGGGCATGCCGCCGATCTGAGTGGAAGAGAGAGATTGGGCAAGGCTCCCTGGATGCAATCGATGCGCGACACGCGCAGCGGAATCGACATTCTGCTCAAACGTTGGACTCCGCCAAGTCGGAGTGTGGCGACAAGCCCCACGAGCGACGCAACGATAGCACCAAAACCAAAACGAACGCAGAAAATCGCCTTGCATCCCGGCGGCGAGGAGTGGGTGGCCGCGGAACTCAAGGGGACGGAACAGTGGCTGAAGGCCAAACGGATCATCGAGGGACGTAAGGGGAAGTTGGTCAACGACATCACAAAGACCCAGATCGAGGATCACATGCTGTTTGCGCAGGAAATGCGCAATATGGTCTGGCCCTTGATGACGACCCAGGCCTCGGCCACCGACCGGGTGCCAATGCCCGGACTGCTGTCGGTGCTGTTCACTTATACGGGCGGTGGGTTCGGCGGGCCGATGATCCGAGCCCCCATCACTTACGCCGATACGACAAAATACTTCGCAGCGGCTGTCATGGCGGCCGATGCCCAAGGGTTTCGCATTCTCTATCACAGCATGGCCCCCGATGCGCGTGAGATCGGGATCGTGCCGTGGGAACTGGAGCCAAACGGCGAGTATACACTCCGTTACGGTCCGGATGCGGACGACGACGAAAAAATGGATTCGGTCACCGCACGCACCTTCGTCTGGCCCCAGGCCGGCACGCCGATTCAGATCCGGGTAGCGCCCAAGACGACCTATCTGATCGAGCTGGATCAACAGAGGCGGGGCCGGATCGCCAACAAGGCTCCGGATCCGGCCATTTCGGCGGGAGATATCCGGTACAACCCGGAACGGAGTCTGCTCCTTGTGAGGGTTCACAATGTCGGTTCCGTCCCGGTGAAGAACCTCGCAGTTGTGTTCTATGACGGAGACCCCGATGACGGCGGCAAGGAGATTGGACGTTCGACCGTTCCCAATCTGGAAGCGCCGAACGATCTGGAACCGCAAACCGTGACCGTCGGGGTCAACTGGACCCTGGTCGAGGACAGCCGCGAGGTCTACGTTGTACTCGACCCGGAGAACAAGATCACCGACGAGATCACGACGTTCAACAATGCCGCCCACTCTCGGCTCGAGTGGAGGAAGCCCAACAAATCTTGGGCGGAGATATAATGATGGTCGTTCTTGGAGAGCCGGCGGCTGAGAAAACTGATCGGGCTCAGTAGAGCGACAAAGCATCCATCTGGATGAGGCAGGCTTTTCCATCCTCCGCTGCCAGCGTGACGCTGACGGGATCGCCCGCCCCGATGGTGCCGAGCGGAAGTACGCATCGGCGGGTTGCCCCGGGGGAAACCGCAAACTCTGCTTCTTCGCGTCGGGTCTGCTGGGTCAACAAAAGTCTGATCGTCAACGTTTGATTTTCGGGAACCGTCAAATCAACTGAGAAGTAGCGGTTCGATTCGTCGGGGACAAACAGGGCGGGAACCGTGACCGACCCGCCGTCTTTCAGCTCACAAAGGGCGGCGCCCTGTCCGTGGGTGACGCCGTAGGTGGGGGCCGCGCCTCCTTCCACGGTCAGCCGACGACGGACCGTGGGTTCGACCAAACCGCCGTCGATTGCGAGGCGCGCGTACGCCATTTCATCCTCGAAGGACTCCAGCGGAGGCGACTGCCCGGCTAGAACGAGTTCCGTGCGATCGGCGGGAAGGACAGCCACGGACGGGAAATCGTTCTGGACTCTCCTGCCGAGCTGTTCGATATCGTTGTCTAGAAAATAGATTCGATAGCGGAAGGCTTTTTCTTCTCCTGGCCCGGTCCGGCAGTCGAGCGAGCTGTGAAGACAGTTCATGAGGCCGTGGGCCACCGACTGGGCGTTTTCGCTGACGCAGGCCACAAGGAACCTCTGGTCGGTCGAAACCGACCCGATAACACCGCTGGCGGCAAGATCGGGCGAACGGCCAAAGGCTCCGTGCATCTTCGTCGGATCGGAGAAGTGGTAGTTTTGACAGAAGGGCTTGTTGTCGGGGTGTACATCTTTGCCCGTTCGTGGAGTGTCCGAGAGCCAGGTGAATTTATTCTGCACAGTCCAAAGGAACGTCCGCTTGGCCTGCTCGAAAGTCCAGGATTGAAAATCTCTGGCGTGCCCGATCTGCAGACAGGGAGAGCCTCCCAGGACGGTGCCCGAGCCTCGGTTTGCAATGCGGTGAACAATGGTCAATGTGTCCGGACCGGGAACTACCTCGACCCGAATGTCGCAATCCCGCGGAGCCATGGTGAGGTTGTAGTGGATCGTGCCAGTTTGTGGATCCTGACGAAAGTCTCGAACAAATTCGCCCTGGATGAAATCTCCTTTCCGTTGCCCTTCTTCGGTTATCCAACTCCAATACTCCTGGGGCCATAGCCAAAAGATGTTTCCTCGCGGTCCGCGAACTTCGAGCAGCACACCGGTGTAGAAATCCCAGATGGGCTCGAGCGGCTTGATTGCAACGCCAGCCGTCTCGTGGTCGCTTTTTGACTTTGGAGCCTCCCTTGCAGGCTGAAGGGAAGAGACCGAGCAGACCAAGAGCCAGCAGGCTGGGAGTTGTCGCAAACAGGGAAGACAAGAAACGCGCAAGTGACGAGCGATCATCTTCGCCTCAGTGGGCAAAAGGGGACATCCCCCTGGACTGCACCCCTGTCTCATGACAGGGGTGCAGTCCACCACTCCACCCCTAGTTTCCCCTTTTGAGACCTAATCGCACTTGCTGGAAACTAGGCCTTAGTCCAGCGTGATTTTTTGCATGAGGAGGAAGAAAAGCCCTGGAACGTGCGCCGTTACGGGATAAAATGCGTTTGATATATTTACAAGACATCCCGAAAGGAGCACATTCCAGGTGAATAAAAGAAACCACAGAATCCTCCTCCGAGACAAGCAAAATCTTACACGCCGGTTGGAAAGAAATCAGTTTGAGGACCGGTCCGATCCTATGTTCAAGGACTCCAACACCTACTACGAGATCGCCGAGAGAACGCGCGCCATCGGATCTGGTGGTATCGGAGCCATTCACAAGCTCGTGTGTAAGCTTGGATTGGACAAAGATATCAACAGAAACATCGTTTTGCTCAAGTACCACTTTCCTTACTGGGAATCCGATCATGTACTGAACATCGCATACAACGTCTTGTCGGGTGGAACCTGTCTCGAAGATATCGAGCGGTTGCGCCAGGATGAGACCTACATGAACGGACTGGGAGCCGAGAGGATTCCGGATCCCACGACGGCTGGAGATTTCCTCCGTCGTTTCGATGAGGATTGGATCTTCGGACTTCAGGAAACCATCAATGAAACCCGAACCAAGGTGTGGAAGTTGCAGGATGCTTCCTTCCGGAAGGAGGCCATCATCGACGTGGACGGGACCGTCGCCGGAACCTTGGGGGAATGCAAGGAAGGAATGGACATTGCCTACAACGGGATCTGGGGTTACGCACCGTTGATCGTGACCTTGGCCAATACGAATGAGGTCCTCTATCTGATGAATCGGCCGGGCAACCGTCCCTCTTCCGACGGAGCGGCCGAGTGGATGGACCGGGCAATCGATCTGGTGTCGTCGGTGTTTACGAAGGTCTGGCTTCGGGGCGACACGGATTTCTCGCTGACGAGAAACTTCGATCGCTGGGACGAGCGGGTTGGTTTTGTCTTTGGTTATGACGCCAAGCCGAACCTGGTCGGGATGGCCGATGCCCTGCCGGAGAGACAATGGAAACCGCTCGAGCGGCCTCCTCGTTATGAGGTCAAGAGCGAAGAACGGCGCCGTCCGGAAAACGTCAAAGAACAAGTAATCAAGGAGAGAGAATTCAAGAACATCCGCCTGCAGAGCGAGCAGGTCGCCGAGTTTGACTATCGTCCCGGACACTGTAAGAAAACCTATCGCATGGTTGTGGTTCGGAAGAACCTCACGATCGAAAAGGGGGAGCACCGGCTGTTTGATGAGGTCCGGTACTTCTTCTACATCACCAACGATCGGGAGATGACGATGGGAGAAGTGGTCCTTTTTGCCAACGATCGCTGCAACCAGGAAAACGTCATCGGTCAGCTCAAGAGTGGAGTGAACGCCTTGAGGATGCCTTCGGACAGTCTGGTATCGAACTGGGCCTACATGGTCATCGCATCGCTGGCGTGGAATCTGAAGGCCTGGTATGGCCTGGTGACGCAGGCGCCGACAGTACGTCGTGATATCTTGAGGATGGAGTTCAAACGCTTCCTGGTGAACTTTGTGCAAATACCCTGTCAGATTGTAAGAACCGGTCGTCGCCTCGTTTACAGGATATTGGCCTATAGCAAGCATCTCGAAACCTTTTTGGCGACGTTCGACTATATCAGGCAACTCAGGTTTACTTGAAGGCGCCTCGCCGGCGGGTGAGCCCGTACCCCCGGCGGAGCAAGAGTGGCGGGCGAAAGGAAGGGCATAACAGAGACAAACAAGATCAAGTGATCCAGACAACCAATGGAAGGTTTGTCTCTTGTGTTTCTCTTTGCTTTCCCTGTTACGCACAAGGAGCTGAAATCCACGAGATATTCGGAAAAGGCAAACGATTTTCCGAGCGAGCTCATACCTCGCTTATTTTGGGTCTAGAGGGAGAGATCGGCTCCATTGCAAATGGCAAGCTCGCCGATCTGTTGATCTTGAACGCAAACCCGCTGGAGCAGATTCGCAACACACTCGACATCGCTTACGTCATGAAGGGTGGAGTGCTTTACGACGACGACACGCTAAAGCAGATTTGGCCGAAGGCGGGGCCTGAAAGCAGCGAATGATTACTGGATCTCGCGAATCAATATGTTCCGCCACCGAACCGACCATGGGCCTTGATCTTCTGGAATCGAGTGTACCTGAAGCATGATGTGCCCGTGGGAGGTCATCGAGTCCCGCACATCACCGACGGGGACCCCGTTGACCCACACCTGGAGTCGGTCTCCGATACACCGGACAAAGTACTGATTCCAGCTGCCGTTCTGAAAGAGCTTTCGCTTCTGCGGGTCGCGGCGGTCCGAGTCCGAGGAAAGCCATCCTCTTCGCGCTTCGTCGTAAATAAAGCCTGCGCCTCCGTATATCTCACCTTTTAGCGACCCATGCCGCGAAGCGGCGATTTCTACCTGGTAACCATAGACTCGTCCGGCGGGCGCCGTGTATGTTCTGGTCCCGACTTCGAGCATGGTCTCGCGCTCGTACTGGTGGCTGCGAATCTGAACGCCGGAGTTGAGCCTCGGATCATCCAGCCGGACCTCGAAGCGCAGCTCGAAGTCCCCGAACTCATCGACGGTGGAGAGAAAGGAATTGGGGCTTCCGGTAGCGGTTGTGCCTCTAATCTCTCCTGCGACCACCTTGTACTCGGCCGTTCCATTTACCTGGCTCCAGCCAGCCAGGTACTTCCCGTCAAAGAGGGGGCGCCAACCGTGGGCGTCCTTTCGATAGGGTGTCCCGGGGTCGGTGGAGGTCACCTTGTCAACCCCAGGGTAATACGCAGGAACTGCAAGAGTGACGTTGCCTGTTGCCGCCCACTCCGTTCCTCGCAGCAGGGTGACCTGAAATCCAACATTGAACAGCGCCTTCAGGTTGTCACCCAGGACGGTATGGAACACGCGCCCGTTGCCGTAGCGCACGGTCATGAGAACCGGCTCGTGCTCTCCGGTGCCCTTTGTCGCAGGATCCGAGTAGGCAGTGGCCAGGACTTCAAGATTCTTGGCCGGGCCCCGCAGCCGGTCATAGAGCTCGTCCTCCGAATGCAGCCATCGGGCCGGAATCCCTTTCATGATCGGATGGTGCGGAGCTCGATTGTCGATTGCAAACTCATGTCGTATCCCGTGTGATCCACCCCTTCCGGGGCTGCTGTCCCTGACGAACTTCCCTTCTCTCCAGCGCACGTAGGGACCATCCTTCTCGTTTCGTCTTCCCCATCCTCCCAGGCCGATGATCTCGTTGTAGGCGGGCCAGTCGGGAAAGGCATTGTTGGCCGCATGAAAGACCACGAATCCTCCACCCGATTTGACATAGTCGACGAATGATTCCTGTGTCTTCTTCGGCCAGGACCTTCCGTTGTAATTCAATAGAACCACGTCATAGTCGTGAAAGTGAGGCGCGAAACCTCCTATGCTCTCACCGTCCTTGCCGGGGGGAGGTACTGTTGCCACGGCAACCTGAAAAGGGCCACCGTGTTCCAAGATCCCCTTGAGCGCGGGAGTCGTGGCCTGCCACGGATGGTTGTTCTGACCGTCAACGATGAGGACGGACAGCAGGGGGGCGCTGTCAGCCGCCCAACCCGGGCAGATCAGCAAAACCAGAGCGACGATAGAGGCTAGTATCCTACGAATCATGTTCGTTCTCCCAGAGGTAGTGCTTGCATCGTAAAGCATGCTTCGAGTCGCATCAAGCGTAGGCGACCCCGCGAGAGACACGGGTAGGTCGCTCACTCCGTGAGCGACTAAACGGGGGGGGAAGTCTATTTCCGGGTGGCCTTACGGTGTGGCGTGGCGTGGGAGTTCATCTCGCGGATTGTGGATAGAACCCGGGAGGCATTCGGCCGGTCAACCGACCCTGCCTTGTTCGCCTTCATCGCATCCTCACGGGCAAAAAAGGTCTGGCGGAGGAAGTAGGATTCGAACCCACGAGGAGGTTGCCCCCCTAACGGTTTTCAAGACCGCCGCCTTCAACCACTCGGCCATTCCTCCAACCTCTAAGTGGCAGAAAACATTGTACTTGTTTTGTTGTAGTTTGCAAGTCCTGATGTCCTGCTCGAGCATCTTGGAGAGAAGCCCGAACTAGCAACCGATGAAACAGCGGTTTTCTTCTTCGTGGTGGTGGTGGTGTCGGTCCTGTTTTTGGGTTCTTCGGACCCCTGAGTGGAATTCACCGGGATACGAGTCCATTGCGAGGTCATCGACGCCGAGGTAAGGCAAAAGCATAATAGGCGTCTCCGGCACGAGTTTCTGGCTTGCCGCCTCCGCCGGCAGCAATGACCACGTATTGCCTCCCGCCGACTTCGTAGCTCATCGGGGTGGCGTAGCCTCCGGCATCCAATTGAAACTCCCAGAGAACCTTACCCGTATTTTTGTCGTAGGCTCGGAACTTTTCGTCCATGGCAGCCCCGATGAATACGAGACCGCCTGCCGTCACCATCGGACCTCCCATGTTGAAGGTCCCCGTTTGGGCAAGGCCCTGGGCAGCCAATTCGGGATACGTTCCAAGAGGAACCTGCCAGAGGATGTTGCCTTGGTTCAGATCGATGGCACTCAGGGTTCCCCAGGGTGGTTTGCTGGCGGGATAGCCCTCGGAGTCACGCAGAACCCGGTGCCCGGTGCTTACGTAAGGGATGGCCCGGGTCCAGGGTAGAACATGACGCCCCGCTTCGACCGTTTCCCCGGCATCCTCTTCGAACAAGAAAGAAAGGAGTGCGTGCTTCTCGAGTTCCGAAAAGGTACCGAAAGGAGGCATCAGGCCCAAACCCTTCTCGATCACCTCCTGGACTTCTTCCTTGGTTCGTCTTTTTCTCACCCGCCGCATCCAGGTCAAAGAATGAGCACCAGGACTATACGGGTTGGCATAACCGTGGCAGCTGGAACAGGACATGCCATACAGTCGCTTGCCAAGCTCGGAAACAGTTATTCCGGAATCGGGTGTTGATTTCACCATGGAAATCCATTCCGGCTCGTTGCTCGCGTTAACGTAGAGGACCCCGCTTGCCGTATCGACGGCAGCCCCTCCCCAGTTGGTGCCTCCGTTGAATTGCGGCACAGTCACGGAACCCTCGAAACTCGGAGGCAGGAAAATATCACCAAGGCGAAAGTTTTCGAGTCTCGTCAAGATGCTGGCGCGCGCTTCAGGACTTCTATCCGTGACATCCTTCTTCGTCAAGGACTGCCTCGCGTACGGTGGAGGTTTGGTGGGAAAAGGCTGTGTCGGCCAAGTTTGCTCGCCAGGAATATCGGACCGAGGGACCGGACGTTCCTCGACCGGAAACAATGGCTTCCCTGTTTTCCGATCCAGTAGAAACATGTGTCCCATCTTGGTAACTTGCGCTACCGCATCGACCCTACCACCCTCGTGCTCGACCGTCACCAGATTTGGCGGACAGGCCAGGTCGTAGTCCCACAAGTCGTGATGCACGGTTTGGAAATACCAAACCAACTCTCCGGTCTTCGCCTTCAAGGCAACGATGCAGTTGGCGAAGAGATTCTGGCCTATCCTGTTGCCGCCATAATGATCGTAAGTAGGCGAGCCCGTGCCAAAGAAAACAAGTCCGCGCTTCTCATCTAGAGTGAGTCCACCCCAGGCGTTGGCTCCACCGGCAGTTTGCCAGGAGTCCGGAGGCCACGTTTCATGACCGATCTCGCCGGGATGTGGAATAGTATGAAAAATCCATTTCCGCTCGCCCGTTCGTACGTCATACGCACGTATGTGGCCAGGAGCAGCCGGATGAGGACCTTCCCCAAGCGCAGATCCCATGATCAAAAGATCCTCATAAATGATCCCGGGCGAGGTTGTGGTGACATAGCGGGAAGAGACATCCCGATCCAATCCATCATGCAAATCGATTTTACCGTCGGCGCCGAAATTCTTGATCAGGGAGCCTGTGCGCGCATCAAGCGCATAGAGGAACGAGCCTGCCCCGTGAAAGACTCTCTTGTCGTCACCACCTTCCCAATAGGCCAATCCGCGGCTGACGCCTTTCGGCTTCTCTTCCGGAAAGGGATCGAATGCCCAAATTCTGGTTCCCGTTCTTGAATCAAGTGCCAAGGCCTTCAGCGAGGGAGAACTGGCGTACAAGATCCCGTTGATAACGATGGGATTACATTCGATGGTGGAAGGCGGATTTTCTCGCTTATCGCCCCCTCGGTAAATCCAGGCCAATTCCAGCTTTTTCACGTTGAAGCGGTTGATTTGATCGAGCCCGGAGTACTTGGTCCCCGCCAGGTCCCCGTTGTAGACACGCCACTCCCCGCGGATTCGACGGGAGTCCGCGTGGGACCCGGTCAGAAATGACAGTAAGAACAGCGAAAACAGCGAGAGCGAGATGAAACAAAAAAGAATCTTGTTGAGCTTGGTGCGCCGCATTTCTTTTTTTGTCTTGACTCCAAATAGGTTACTTTACCACGGACCCTGGATCAGCTGGGCAATAGAGGTCGCCCCTTATGAGAAGAATATCCGTCACGCTTCTGGTCGCCATGACACTGGCGCAGTGGGTATCCGCTCAGGACGCCCCCGCCAAATCCGAGGAGGCCGGACGAAAGAATTTCTCCCCCTATGTCGGCCAGAGATACCCGCAGCAGGTTTACTGGGGGGATACTCATCTACACACATCCTATTCCACCGATGCCGGCATGATCGGAAATCGGCTGGGCCCGGATGAAGCCTATCGCTTCGCCCGCGGGGCAGAGGTGGTCTCCAGCGGTGGGCTGCGAGCGAAGCTTCTTCGCCCGCTCGATTTTCTGGTGATCTCGGATCACGCGGAGAATCTGGGTTTGGCTCCCATGATCGCGCAATCGCATCCGGATCTACTGAAAAGCGAGTTTGGCCGCAGAGTTCACGATTTCGTCAAGAACGGCCAATTCATCGAGGCGTACACCGCGTGGGCCACGGAGAAGAGAACGGGAAAGGATCCTCTGGCGGCGTACGAGTCCATGACGCGGTCGATCTGGGAAAGTCTGACCACAGCCGCAGAGAAGTACAACCACCCGGGCGTGTTCACGGCAGTGATCGGTTTCGAGTGGACGGCCGGCCCTACGGGTAGCAACCTGCACCGCAACGTGATATTTCGCGACGGTAAGGAGCGAGCAGACCGCATGCTTCCATTTTCTAGTTACGATTCCTCCGACCCTGAAGACCTGTGGAAATGGATGGCGGCGTACGAACGGCAGACCGGCGGCCGGCTGCTGGCCCTGGCCCACAACGGCAACCTCTCCAACGGGCTGATGTTCGACACGGTCACGGTAGGAGGGAGGCCGCTCGACCGCGACTACGCGGAGCGCCGCAAGCGATGGGAGCCACTTTACGAGATCACCCAGATCAAGGGCGATGGGGAAACCCATCCGGTTCTCTCACCCAACGACGAGTTTGCGGACTACGGCACCTGGGATAGGGGTAGTTTCGGCAGCGCCAAAACGCCCGACATGTTGCCCAGAGAGTATGCGCGCGAGGCGCTGAAGCGAGGGTTGCAGCTCGAGAGCGAAATCGGGGCAAACCCGTTCAAATTTGGCTTTGTGGGCTCGACCGATTCGCATACTTCGTTGAGCACGTCCGAGGAGAACAACTTCTTCGGCAAGGCCGCACCGGGGGAGCCGTCGGCTGGAGACGACCGCTTCAACGGAAAGATCATCGGGTATATGCCGGACCCTGAAGGCCGCGACTACTCGATTTATCATTACCGGGCGATCGCTTCGGGCATGGCCGCCGTCTGGGCCACCGAAAACACAAGGGAGGCGTTGTTCGATGCCATGCAGCGCAAGGAGGTCTATGCGACCACCGGGACCCGGATTACCGTGCGCTTGTTTGCCGGATGGGATTTCGAGGCTGCTGATGTGCAGCGTCCGGATTTCGTCCGCGATGGCTTTTCCCGCGGTGTTCCGATGGGAGGCGACCTGAGCCGTGCCCCGCTCGGTAAGGCCCCGGCGTTCATGGTCCACGCGCTGCGCGACCCGGCCGGGGCGAATCTGGACCGGATCCAGATCATCAAGGGATGGTTGGACGGCAAAGGAGAGCCCCACGAGCGAGTCTACGACTTGTCAGTCGCCGACGGTCGCAAGATCGGGCGAAACGGACGCTGCGAGACGCCAGTGGGAAACACGGTAAACGTGAAAGCAGCGAACTACACCAACAGTATTGGAGACGCAGCACTGATAGCTTACTGGAAAGATTTGGACTTCGATCCTGCGGAACGAGCGCTCTACTACGTACGGGTGCTCGAGATCCCAACGCCCAGGTGGACTACGTATGATGCCGCGTTCTTTGGCGTCGATCTTCCAGAGGGTGTGCCTTCCAGCCACCAAGAGCGCGCGTATACCTCGCCGGTCTGGTATACGCCCTAGAGCGGGGCATCGGTTTCGAGGCGGAGCCCGATCAGTCTAGAGAGCGGACGGCGGAGATCGAGAACTCAATGAGATATCAATTCTTGATTGATAGTTACGAGACAGAGCGCCTCAAGGTGGTCAGTGTTTGGAGTATGTGTCATGACGAGGGTCTTTTCCTCAGGCCTCATCCAGAGGATCGCCGAGGTCGAAACCTGCTCGAACACATGATCCATCAATGCGTCAGTGAAGATCTATGGTTCAAAAACATGCTGGGGATCGACGTCGCCGCGCCTCCCCTCCCGAAGCAAGAGACGCGTCTTGAATTCGTGCTTCAGTATGCCGAAGACTCCGGTAAACGTATGGTGGCCCTTCGGTCCCAAAGCGAAGGCTGGTGGGAAGAGGAAGTCCGGTTCTTTGAAGTGCGGCGGTCGAGGGCGTGGGTAATGCTGCGTCGCATCGCGCACACGTCTCATCACCGAGGGCAGCAGACCACGCTTTTGAGGATGCGCAACCACGAGCTGCACAGCACCTATGGGCCGACCGCCGACACGGGAGGACTGATGCAAAACAAGGCCCCGGTGATCTATCCGTATCCCGGCTTGGAGTCCCTCTTGAAGGGCGAATCCGCCGGCGGCCAAAAGGCCCACTTGCCGGGACCGGGAGACAAACCTTCAACCGAGCGGTCCTAGGGCAACGGGTCTTGCGACCCGGTACGCTTTCCGCCATCCGCTAACGCGTAGGCCGCCCACTCCGTGGGCGGCAAGTGGTTTCGGACCATGACGGAACTCGATATAATCCGCTGTCAGTTCACCAATTTCCACGGAGTCCTCGATGGATCGAAGCATCACAACGCGACGAGATTTTCTCGGTAGGGTCGGCTGTTCGGCGGCAGCGATTGCAGCAGGGAGAAGTGCACAGACCCGCCCTTCGAACGAACGTCCCAACATCCTGTGGATCATGACCGATGAGCAGCGGACGGACTCTCTGAGATGCTACGGCAATCCATGGGCCCATTCTCCGAATTTCGACCGCCTGGCCGAAAGCGGAGTTCTTTTTCAAAACGCGTTCGTGCAAAGCCCAATTTGTGTGCCCTCTCGCGCGACGATGCTGACCGGAAAGTACGGTCATACCATTGAAGTGCTGCAGAATGGCTATCGCCTCAATATTACTTCCTGGCACCGGCGGCAATTGGCGGCGGCCATCGACAAGATGGGGCACGAAGAATTCGAGCGCAGAGTCGACCAGCTGGGTGCCTTTGCGACGGCTCAATTCGAGGGCAAGTACAACCAGGATCTTCCTCCGTGGCTCAGGAAAACCTTCGGCTGGTCGGTTGCACTGGCGCAACTTACCAAACAACTCGGGATCGTGGGCAAGGGCCCGCAGCACCGGATGTTTCCCGAAATACTGGCAGACAACGGATACCAAACGGCGAGCATCGGCAAGCTCCACCACGGTGCACCGAGCTCGGGTTTTCAAGACACACCGAAGGTGACAGAGCACGGCCACGCCTGGTGGTTTGGCCTCCGCAAGGGCCTCGATCCCAAGAAGTACGGCATCGTTCCGCTCAACGCCCCCGGCATCTTCGCCGGTACCTTCCCTGCACCCGCGTCGGAAACCGAGAGCGCCCGGTGGACGGATGCGGCGATTCAATATCTCAAAAACAGCGTGCGGGAACCGTTTTTGCTGCGGCTGTCGCTGAGGGCACCACATACGCCGGTTCTGCCTCCCGAGCCGTATAACCGCATGTTCGACCCCGGGGATATGCCGATCCCGAGTGTCAGCACGGAGGAACTGTCTGTTATGTCCCGTTACGACCGGGGGCAACTGCGAAGTTCCTTCAGTGAGCAGGAGCAGCGCCAGACCTGGGCGAGCTATTTCGGCTTGGCCGCCTTTGTCGATCATGAGGTGGGCCGGCTTCTCGACGCGCTCCGTGCCTCTCCCCATGCCGACAACACCATTGTCGTCTTTACGGTCGATCACGGCGCCCATCTCGGCGAGCATGATCTGTATCAAAAATCTACTTTCTACGACGTCTCGGCCCGGGTGCCGTTCCTTTTGTCGTGGCCCGGACGCATTCCGGAAAGGCGGGAAAGCGGGCTGGTGGAAATGATCGACCTGGCCCCCACCCTTCTGACTCTTTGCGGTGTCGATGTGCCGTCGGACATGGAAGGGCAAAACCTGGTTCCGGGGAAAAGGGCGGAAACGAATTCGCGCGAGGCGGTATTCAGCGAGATTTACGCCGGGGAAACCGACATCGAATGGCTTCGAGGTGAGCGCCCGGGCACGATCCGGCGCATGATCCGAACCGAGGAGTGGAATCTCTCGGCTTTCTATCCAGAGGATCCACTCTACGGACCGGACGGTTCACTCTACAACCTGGTCGAGGACCCGGCTGAGAAACACAATCTCTACTACGACCCGAAGTACCGCGACATCGTGACTCGGTTGCGCAAGCAACTGATCGATTGGGCTCAAAGCTAGCTACCGAAGGGTGGATCTAGGGTAGGATCGACGGTGGTGACCACTCGCGTGGCAACGCTCGACGACGCGCATCCATGAACAACCCATCAGAGGTTGACAAACACCCGATGGCGGTCCTGCCGCGGGGTTGGTTCGATTGGCTGCGCGTCTTCGGACCGGGTGCCATCATCGCGTCGCTGACAATTGGGACCGGGGAGCTCATCTTCTCGACGCGCGGGGGCGCGCTCTTCGGATATCGCATTCTATTTCTGTTTGTGGTGATCTCGATACTCAAGTGGGGACTCGTAATCGCCTTGTCGCGGCACATGGTTTTGACCGGCGCGCATCCCTACGAACGAATGATGATGCTGCCCGGCCCCCGTGGTTGGCTGCCCAGCGTGCTCTTGCTGATCGCGACGGTGAGCTTGCCTATCTGGATTGCATTCCATTGTGGCGTGCTCGGCAATTTGACCAGTTGGGTCACAGGAACCAGTGGCCGATTGGGAGGCGGCGTCGATTACCTGTGGGGCGCCGCCATTCTAGGTGCCGTGCTGGTTGTCAGCGCGACCGGCGGTTATTCCATTCTGGAGCGGGTCCAGCTGGGAATTGTCGCGGCCCTGATGCTCTGTGCGGGCGTGACGCTGATTCTCTACCATCCTCAGTGGCTCGAACTGCTCAAGGGTGCTGTTGTCCCGCAACCCTACCTTTATCCCGACTGGCTCAGCGCCGAGTACCCGGAGATAGCCCGGCAACTGCCAGCCAGCTCGTTGCCATCGCCGGTGACGCGCGGCATCCCGTGCGCCAATGGGTTCGCGCCCCGTACATCGATTCGACAATCGGCTTCGTGCTGGTTATCGCTTTCAGCGTGGTATTCGTCGCCTCGGGCTCGATGATCCTGGGCCCCAACCACGAGATTCCGGATCAGAACAACCTGCTGAATCTGCAGGCGCAGTTCGTCACCGGGATTCATCCCGCCCTGCTTCCGCTCTACATTGCCGGTGCCTTGTTGACCATGTTCGGCACCTTGTACGGCACCCTGGAAGTGGCTTGCAGCATTGCCGCCGAAATGGCGCACGCTCTCGATCATCGGTTCGCACTAGCGCGCGCCCGCCACATCAGGCGGATCGCCGTCGTCTGGTGCGCGGTTTGGGCGTATGCGATTCTGATCTGGCTGCTTTTCTACCAGGCAAGTGGTGGCGAGGACAGACCGCGGCTGCTGCTGGCCATTCTGACCCCGGCCAATCTGTTTACGGGGGTGCTCGCTTGCGGCATCTTTTGTTTTCTGAATCTCTGGATGGATCGTCGATTCTTGCCGCGATCGCTGCGGATGCCGATCTGGTTGTTGTTGCTCAACCTGGTGTCGGGGGCCGTCTTTGTCGCCCTGGGACTCAAAGGCTACTGGGACGCCGAGAGTGGCCTGTTTGCGTTCGGTAGCCTCGGGGTCCTGCTTGTCGCCGGCTGTTTGTTTGCTACCGTAGCCCGCGGACGGCTGGGCCGGTCCCATGACGTTTCCTGATTAGGAACGTCTTCGTCATGCCGTAGGAGGACTCAGTTCTGACCCGATTTAGAGCGAAGGCCGCCGGAGGCGGGGCGAAGCTGATCTTGGAATTTGATAAACCTGCTGCTGTTGACACGGACGGATGGGAGAACCGGTAGCTTCTTGAGGACTTTGCCGATGCGCTTCAGTCGCAGCTCGAGAGGGGGTTGGCTCATGGGTCGCCAAGTTCCCTTCGCCACGTCCAACAGATTGTTGTCCTTGACCCGTTTCAAAAAACTCGCCAGGCCGTTTGGGTCGAAGCCCGAGTTCCACAGATATTGCGTTCCAAGCTCATCTGCTTCAATTTCATTGCCGTACCTGGGGAAGGAGGCACTTGGCCGTCCGGCGTATATGCCCGAACCGCTCGAGAGTGCCATTGAAAACGATCCCGCCGAAGGGTGGCGGGTCCGATACCAAGCCAAGAAGTACGATCGAAAAGGCGAACGATTGGTCGATCGACTCCGAAAGCTGGCAACACAGTTGGGTTTCTCCGAAAACGGGAAACCCGCGCGGACGCATCTCAGCGTGGAACGAAAGCGATCGCTCTCGTGGGGCTCCCGCTGGAATCAGCTATCTTGATCGGCAGCGCGATGTAGAAGGCGCCGCGGACAGGTAGCTCATCCAGGTTGATCAGCATCTCCTCCCAGCTCATGCCAAAAGTGAGTCCCGCGACGTGCGTCTCCTGTCCGGCCTCCGCCGGTCCCATGCTTGGACCATCGGTGCCTAGATGCCAGACTCCTTTCTTTTGCAGATAGGGCAGCACCTCGGGGTCCGGGGCCGGCCAGCCCGGCGCCGATTTGGCCACCACCGGATCGAACGTGAGCCGCTTTCCCTCTGGGTAGGGCTTGTAATACCTGTCGGTGTACCCACTGCGAAATAGCACGACTTCTCCGGCCCGAATCGAACCATTCCTATTCTCCCAATCCTGGATGTGCGATAGCGTGATCCGGGGGCTTTTCCCCGGCTCCGCCTTGTCCAGAAGCTGGGTGACATCCACTACCACCGCCGACCCCATCAGATGCGCCAGTGGGTACTTGTCTCCAGTTGAGTTTCCCTGTTCACTGGCGTGCGGCAATCCGGAATCGGGTGGAGGGATGAAGTGCGCCGGAAAATCCACCTGGGTTCCGGTATGTTCGTCCATCATGAAACGCTGTCCGTAGTAGGGAGCTTCACTCGGGGAAACGACCGTGCCATAGTCGTTGCGTATAGGAGTGAACCAGTTGTAGGTCCATCGTGCAAAACGCGGCGCCTCGGCCCAGTTGGCCGGGAGGGTCTCGCTCACTGTCACCGACAGATCCACGATGCGCGAGCCGGTCAAGACGGTCCAGGCTGGAGTGTCCTGGCTCCAGGCGAAGGTTGGAAAAACAAGGGCCCACAGAAACAAGCGTCTCATGAGATTCTCCTACGTTAATAGACGGGCGAAGCGCCGAGACTCTTTTAGACCAGGAGCTGCCGTCGTGACAAGAGAATTGATATGAAACGATTCGGAAAGCGGATGGATTGTCCGGAAGCATTTTCCCAGGCCGCGGTTTGCCTCTGGAAGGGGTACCCCTTACATCTCACTGGGCATGGGGGCGTCGAGGACTTTTCGCACTTTTACCGTCAGGGTCTCGGGAGTGAATGGTTTCTGGACGAACGATATCTGTGGGTCGAGGACGCCGTAGCGGACGATGGCATCGCTCGTGTAGCCGGACATGTAGAGGACCTTCATCTGAGGATTCGAGGGCATCATCCGTTCTGCCAGTTCCCGCCCGCCCATATGGGGCATGACCACATCGGTGAGTAACAAGTGGATGGGGGCATTGTGTTTCTTGGTGATCAACAGGGCTTCTTCGCCGTGGTGTGCTTCGAGTACGCTATATCCTTTGAGTTGAAGGACCCTGCTGGCGAGTGCTCGAACACCGTCCTCGTCCTCGACGATCATGATGGTCTCGGAACCGTCACTCGGGAGCTTTGACTTTTCCACGCTCTCGCACGAATCCAGCCCCTGCACCTGCGGGAGGTAAATCTTGAAGGTTGTGCCCTTGTCGGGCTCACTGGAAACCCAGACGAATCCGTCGCTCTGCTTGACGATACCGTACACCGTGGCCAAGCCGAGCCCCGTTCCCTTGCCCATTTCCTTGGTTGTAAAAAAGGGCTCGAAGATGCGCGATTGGGTCTCTTCGTCCATCCCAACTCCGGTGTCGCTCACCGACAGCATGCAGTAGGGGCCTGGTTGCACGGCAACGTTGCTGAAGGAACTCTCATCGAGATCGACGTCGGCCGTTTCGATGACGAGCCGGCCCCCTTGGGGCATAGCGTCTCGGGCGTTCACGGCGAGATTCATCAAGACCTGCTCGATCTGTCCGGGATCGGCCCGGACGCACCGGAGCGACCGGTTCGGGACCGTGATCAAGACGATGTCCTCGCCGATCAGGCGTCGCAACATCCGGCTCAGGTCCGCGACCACAGCATCAAGGTTGAGCACCTTGGGTTGCAAGAGCTGCCGGCGGCTGAAGGCGAGCAGCTGTCTGGTGAGTGTCCCCGCCCGTTCACCGGCCTTTTTGATCTCCTCGATGTCGATCCGGAAGGAAGCGTTGCCCACCTTGTCCAGGAGCAGGTCGCTGTAGCCGATGATGGTCGTCAAGAGATTGTTGAAATCGTGCGCGATTCCCCCGGCAAGCCGTCCCACTGCCTCCATCTTCTGAGATTGGCGCAGCTGTTTCTCGAGTGTCCTGCGTTCGGTCACGTCTTCGACGAGGACATCGAAACCAACCAGAGTTCCAGAATCGTCTCTCGCCGCCCAACCACTGAGCTGGACCGTCACGATTGATCCGTTCTTACGCTTCCAGTCGACCTCCATATTCTTGATCTGGCCATTCTTGCGGTACAACTCGACCATGCGCTCCCGGTCCGATGGGTCCCGAAAGACGTCCGTCGCGAGATTGAGAGCCGCAAGCTCTGCTGCTGAATCGTACTGGAGCATCTTCAGGAGCACGGGATTGGCCTCCGAGAGTCGGCCATCGACGGAAACACGATAGATTCCGTATAGAGAGTTCTGTATCAGGGCACGATACTTCTGTTCGGTCTGAACGAGTGCCTCTTCTGTTTTCTTGCGTGACGTGATGTCTCGTACGATTCCTCGAAAACCTTGCCTATGACCTTCGGCATCCCGTATGAGAGAGATGGAAGATTCGACAAACCGCCTGGATCCATCTTTCTGGGTGATCTCGAAGGAGAAATCTTTCACCGGGGCGCCGGTGCGGTATACCTGGTTGAATACGTCGAACACCCGGCGCGAAGTTTCCTTTTCGTCGGGACCGAGGGAACGTGTCGAAATCTGGGCGTTCGGATAGCTCGTCCCGCTCAGTTCATCTCGGGAATAACCGAGAATCTCGCAAAACGGTTCGTTGAAGAAGGTATAGTGCCCGGCAAGATTGACTTCGTAGTAGCCGTCTTCGATGTTTTCTAGAATGTCACAGAGAATGTGACGGGCGGTGTCACTGGTGATGGAAGGTGTGAGTTCAGCCTCAGTGGGATTGCCGCTCTCCGGCTGCGGGCTATGCGGTAGCGGCACAGGCTGTGCCGCCTGGCTGCCCCGCGTTGTGGTCGGCTCGCTACGCTCGTTGATCATACGAGCGGCAGCGACACCATTCTGGTTGGAAGCGAGGCTCGCTTCCGGCTTGCGCTCCATTCCCAACTAGTCCCAAAATAAGCGAGGTATGAGCTCGCTCGGAAAATCGTTTGCCTTTTCCGAATATCTCGTGGATTTCAGCTCCTTGTGCGTAACAGGGAAAGCAAAGAGAAACACAAGAGACAAACCTTCCATTGGTTGTCTGGATCACTTGATCTTGTTTGTCTCTGTTATGCCCTTCCTTTCGCCCGCCACTCTTGCTCCGCCGGGGGTACGGGCTCACCCGCCGGCGAGGCGCCTTCAAGTAAACCTGAGTTGCCTGATATAGTCGAACGTCGCCAAAAAGGTTTCGAGATGCTTGCTATAGGCCAATATCCTGTAAACGAGGCGACGACCGGTTCTTACAATCTGACAGGGTATTTGCACAAAGTTCACCAGGAAGCGTTTGAACTCCATCCTCAAGATATCACGACGTACTGTCGGCGCCTGCGTCACCAGGCCATACCAGGCCTTCAGATTCCACGCCAGCGATGCGATGACCATGTAGGCCCAGTTCGATACCAGACTGTCCGAAGGCATCCTCAAGGCGTTCACTCCACTCTTGAGCTGACCGATGACGTTTTCCTGGTTGCAGCGATCGTTGGCAAAAAGGACCACTTCTCCCATCGTCATCTCCCGATCGTTGGTGATGTAGAAGAAGTACCGGACCTCATCAAACAGCCGGTGCTCCCCCTTTTCGATCGTGAGGTTCTTCCGAACCACAACCATGCGATAGGTTTTCTTACAGTGTCCGGGACGATAGTCAAACTCGGCGACCTGCTCGCTCTGCAGGCGGATGTTCTTGAATTCTCTCTCCTTGATTACTTGTTCTTTGACGTTTTCCGGACGGCGCCGTTCTTCGCTCTTGACCTCATAACGAGGAGGCCGCTCGAGCGGTTTCCATTGTCTCTCCGGCAGGGCATCGGCCATCCCGACCAGGTTCGGCTTGGCGTCATAACCAAAGACAAAACCAACCCGCTCGTCCCAGCGATCGAAGTTTCTCGTCAGCGAGAAATCCGTGTCGCCCCGAAGCCAGACCTTCGTAAACACCGACGACACCAGATCGATTGCCCGGTCCATCCACTCGGCCGCTCCGTCGGAAGAGGGACGGTTGCCCGGCCGATTCATCAGATAGAGGACCTCATTCGTATTGGCCAAGGTCACGATCAACGGTGCGTAACCCCAGATCCCGTTGTAGGCAATGTCCATTCCTTCCTTGCATTCCCCCAAGGTTCCGGCGACGGTCCCGTCCACGTCGATGATGGCCTCCTTCCGGAAGGAAGCATCCTGCAACTTCCACACCTTGGTTCGGGTTTCATTGATGGTTTCCTGAAGTCCGAAGATCCAATCCTCATCGAAACGACGGAGGAAATCTCCAGCCGTCGTGGGATCCGGAATCCTCTCGGCTCCCAGTCCGTTCATGTAGGTCTCATCCTGGCGCAACCGCTCGATATCTTCGAGACAGGTTCCACCCGACAAGACGTTGTATGCGATGTTCAGTACATGATCGGATTCCCAGTAAGGAAAGTGGTACTTGAGCAAAACGATGTTTCTGTTGATATCTTTGTCCAATCCAAGCTTACACACGAGCTTGTGAATGGCTCCGATACCACCAGATCCGATGGCGCGCGTTCTCTCGGCGATCTCGTAGTAGGTGTTGGAGTCCTTGAACATAGGATCGGACCGGTCCTCAAACTGATTTCTTTCCAACCGGCGTGTAAGATTTTGCTTGTCTCGGAGGAGGATTCTGTGGTTTCTTTTATTCACCTGGAATGTGCTCCTTTCGGGATGTCTTGTAAATATATCAAACGCATTTTATCCCGTAACGGCGCACGTTCCAGGGCTTTTCTTCCTCCTCATGCAAAAAATCACGCTGGACTAAGGACTAGTTGCCGTGTGCAATCAATCCTCTCGCAGCAAATAACTCGTACTCCGTCCGCCACCGGCATCCTTCTTCAGAACGCCGTGCTCGATCAAGTGCTGAATGTCGCGAAGCGCCGTGTCATGAGAACATTTTGCGAGCTTCGCCCATTTCGTTGTTGTCAGTTTTCCTGAGAAGGCATCAAGCAGTCTGTTCACCATGTCACGCTGGCGGTCGTTCATCGCCACGCGGGCATGTTTTTCCCAGAACCGAGCCTTGTGAAGCACGGCCGCAAGCGTGGTGTCGGTTGCGTCGAACGCGCGCCCGAGGCATGCCAGGAACCACTCCAGCCACGGCGTGATGTCGAGCGTTCCCTTCTGTGTGCGTTCTAGAATGTCGTAGTAGTCGTTCCTTTCCAGACGTATCTGCGCCGACATGCTGTAGAAGCGCTGGGCGCTTCCTTCCGAGCGCGCAAGCTGCCAATCCGCAATCGCGCGCGCGATCCGCCCATTGCCGTCATCGAACGGATGGATGGTCACGAACCATAAATGCGCGAGTGCGGCCCGTAAGACCGCATCCGTCTTTCCATCCGCTCGGTTTGCCCACTCGAGGAATCGGTACATCTCTTCGTCGAGCAGCGGCGCCGCCGGCGCCTCGTTGTGGACCTTCTCTTTACCGACCGGGCCCGAAACGACCTGCATCGGCCCGCGGGCATCGTCGCGCCAGGCACCGACGATGATCTTGCGCATCCCGCTGCGCCCCGACGGAAAAAGCGCTGCGTGCCAGCCGAACAGGCGCTCGTCGCTCAGCGGCTCGTGCAGATTCTGCGTTGCATCGAGCATCATCTCGACAACGCCCTCGACGTCGCGTTCCGTCGCGACCGTTCCCGCCGTCGCCAGACCCAGGCGCCGGGCAATCGAGGAGCGTACCTGGTCGGCGTCTAGCCTTTCACCCTCGATTTCACTGGATTTCAAAACGTCCAGGGTCAGCGTCTCGAGTTCCGCCTCTTTTTGCAGAGAGAAGCCGAGGCCCTCCATGCGGCCCAGGAGGCGGCCCTGCCGGTGTCGGATCTCGGCCAGAGGCGAGGCAAGGGCCTCGTGATCCCAGTAAAACCGGGGCCAATCCGCCAATTGGTGAATGTAGCGTGCCATAATCTACGCACCCAATACGTAGATTATGGCCCCTATTCGACGCACCGTCAATAACAAAATACGCATCACATGCGTATTTTACGGTACTATTCTACGCAGAGATAGTAGGCACATCTTGACCCTCGCCTCCTATTGCTCAAGGCTTTCATGACGCCGCAGCGTCTCTTCGTTCTCTTCTGCGGAGGTGAACGTGATGGTTCGATGCCGCGGAAGATCCGAGGAAAATTCTTTGTATTTCATAAGATCGCCTGAATTATGAACTCATGGGGAGCCGTGTGCCTTAGATGCCCCTGGGCTATTCAGTTGCTGCCGGTTCCACCCGTTTGCAGCTTCTCCAGAACCTGATCAATTGAGAAGCTGCCCGGCTTCTGGCGCGGCGGGAATTCAATGAATGTCTTGAGAAAATTCCCGACTAACTCTTGTGCCGGAACCAACAGGTAGACGCGATCGATACGCCAACGCGAGTACCCGATCGACTCATGATCAGCCCGCTCGAACGGGTCCGCCCTCAGGTCATAGATCTTCGGCAGTCTCAAAGGCGTGAACGGTTCCTGCCAAACATCGAACCCATGTGCCCGTTGCTCCGCAAAGACGGCTTTCCACTTGTTGTAACGCAAGTTCAGCAGATTGCCGGTATCGGAAAAGTAGAAGAACTCCCGTCGCGGCCCTTCATCCGCTGCCCCTTTCCAGCGGGGAAGAAAATCATAGCCGTCCAGATGAACCTTGGTGTTGTCATTGCCGAAGACCGGCCCCTGCATCATTCGTTCCTTCAGATCCTCATCCCCGAGCGCTGCTGCAATCGTAGGGAACCAGTCGAGATGCGAGATGATGTCGTTTGAGATGCTGCCGGGTTTGATAACTCCAGGCCATTTGACGATCAATGGAACGCGGAAACCGCCTTCCCAGTTGTCATTCTTCTCACCGCGGAAGGGTAAGTACTTCTTCTTCCCGGGTAAGGGATCTAATGGATCACGTTGACCAGAAGATGGGAGGGGCGGTCCGGCTCGAGAAATACCGAATTGGTTGTGTGCTGGGAGGGTTGTCCGACTTCCAATGCGGCTTGCCCGTATTCGGGTTGGGCTCATAACGCGGGAAACTGCTGGAAGAAATCGCCAGGCGCATGCGATGCCCCCGATTGAAGACGTAGCTCACCGACCACAGATCGACCGTGACCGGATACACGCGGCCCTCCTCCATGAAGACTTCCTTGTCGAGACCCTCGCGAAACCTCGCCCAGATGATCCCTTCGCACATGTCCTGGGCAATACTGACGAAACCTTGATCCGCAAATCCCTCGACCAGATAGCCCCGGGCGTTGTACGGGGTCCGCTGCAGAACGGAAGGCCAACCTTCCCGTGCGGGCGATCCTTGCGGCATCAGGATCAGCGTTAAAAGCCTGGTGCCATCCCCGCATCGGGACCATCTCTTCGACCACCGCGGCCGAAAGAGACGACGTGAGCAACAGGATCCCAAGAGCAACCGCCGATGAGGAAAAACAGATCCTTTTTTTAGAAGATTTCTCATCTTGTACGGGCTCCCTTCATCCCAGATCGCCCCAAAGAAGGTGGTCGTTCAACTTACCATGATTTCCTCACCGCTTGGCTTCCTGATTGGCACCCATACCCGCATATATTCAGATTGGTGGCTGGGATCTCACATTTTGGCCGGCAACCATATGTTTTTAACAAAATGGTATCCGCAATGTGGCCGATATGGGTCAAGTATATACTTTGGAGTCAAAGCATCTTCCATGGAATACCGAAGCGTCGCTGACCTGAATCAACGGATTAGTGCCGAATGCTACCGAGTGCCGCAAGATGTTGATCTGCTGGTCGGAATCCCACGCAGTGGGATGCTTGCCGCCAATTTGTTGGCGTTGCACCTGAATCTGCCCGTGACCACCCTCAATGGGTTCATTGAGAATCGCTCGATCGATTGGGGGATGTACCGGTCTCCTACGTCCACCCACACTGTCGACGCGAAGTCCAGCCGCAAAGCATTGATCGTGGACGACAGTATCGTGTCGGGCCGACAGATGGGTATCGCACGGCGCCGCCTCGAAAGCGCTGGCTCGATTGACAGAGTTCTGTTTGGGGTCATCTATTCGACCAAGGAGCGAGCGGTCGACCTTGATCTGACCTTTGAGATCTGTCCCACACCAAGGGTTTTTGAGTGGAACCTGATGCACAGCAGAGGGCTCGCTAAATATTGCGTCGATATCGATGGTGTGCTCTGCGTGGATCCTTCTCGGCTCGAGAACGACGATGGTGAAAGATACCGGAATTTCATCACCAACGCGCAACCATACCTCCGACCGAGCTCCCCGATCGGGATTCTTGTGACGTCGCGGCTTGAAAAATACAGAACACTCACGGAAAAATGGTTGGCCGATCACAACATACAATACGGCGAACTCAAAATGATGCATTATGCGACGATGCAAGAAAGAAAGGCAGCCGGAAAGTACGCGGAACATAAATCTGAAGTTTATGCCGCGAGTGACAAGCGCCTCTTTATCGAAAGCGATGCGAAGCTGGCGAGTCGTATTGCAGCGATCGCCGGAAAGCCTGTACTTGCCGTGGATACCCAAGAAATGTTTGACCCTTCCGGCCTGCCTTACTTGCGCGAACAAAGCAAGCAACTTGCCAGGGGGGTTGCCAAGGAAGTCTCCAATTTGCCGCACCGCGCCATCCGGAAGCTGCTGAGGATACCCTCGCGACTTCGTTACATGATGCGCGGTGCATGACTGGTTTTCCCGTGTTCTGGCTTCATCGTGCGAAACCAATGGGTCGCAAGCGCACCTTGCGCCGCTGGCAGGACGCCGGTAACAAAGCATCGTGTTTCTTCACATCCTAGAGGGAGCGTCTTTACGTGTGGGGGTGTCTCTTGTGCCATTCGGTTGCCTCTTCGTAGGCATGCGCGATTCGGCACAGCTCGGGTTCGGTCAGGCGACCGCCCTGGAACTGGATCGTGTAGGGGATCCCATTGTCGGCTGCGCCGCAGGGCAGCGAGATCGTTGGCGTACCGGCAAAATCGGCTGGCACCGTGAACTGGAACTGGACGTTCGTCATTACCGGCTCAAAGCCTGCCATACCGCCGTATTGCACTTCCTTGGAGACAGGAAACGGTACTCCGCCCGCCGGGCTGGCCAGCGCATCGACACTGGAGAGCACGGCTCGAAAGCGCGTGTTGAACTCGGCCCGAAGCCGGCCCGCCTCTGAGTATGCCGCATCGGAGACCCCCGACCCGGATTCCAGGAACTCTCGAAAGTAGGCCCCGTAACCTCCGGCGCGCGATGGATAATTGGTCGCGTGGGCTTGGCACGCCTCGTACGAACAAATCGTGAACCATGCGTTTAGCAGATCCTCCGTAAAGTCCGGCATGTCCACATCCACGATCTGGGCTCCCAGACTTTCAAGCTGCCCGAGGGCTGCCTCAATCGAGGCTACGAGACCTGGATCGGTTCCGTCCGTGGCGTAGCGTCGACAGAACCCGATGCGCACGCCTTTCGCGCTCCGGCCCAACTGTTCGAGCATGTTCGGGACCGGTGCCTGGAGGGATGTGGGATCATAGGGATCGAATCCTGCTATTGCCTCCAGGACGACGGCTGCGTCGGCTACGCGTCGCGCCATCGGTCCGACGTGATCGAGGGATTCGGCCAGCGCCAAGACACCGTACCGACTGACCCGACCGTAGGTCGGCTTGAGGCCGACCACTCCGTTGGACATGGCTGGAAACCGTATCGATCCCCCGGTGTCCGAACCTAGAGAGGCAAAGCAGAGGCCTGCCGCGGTCGCAACGCCTGAGCCACTGGAGGACGCTCCTGGCCACAGCTCTTCGTCCCAGGGATTGACCGGTAGTTCGAAGTCGCTGTGATACCCCCCCATCGCGCCCTCGGTCAGGTTCAGCTTGCCGAGCAGAACAGCGCCGGACGCTTCGAGCCTCGAGACGGCGGTGGCGTCGTAGTCCGGCACGAAATCAGCCAGGACACCGGAACCGCCCATCGTTCGTATGCCTTTCGTGTAGCAGAGGTCCTTGACGGCAATGGGGATACCATGCAGGGGTCCGCGGTAATTCCCCGAGTGAATCTCTTGTTCAGCCCCGCGTGCCGCGGCAAGCGCATGCTCCCCCATCACCGTGGCGTAGCTCTTGAGACGGCGGTCGATCGAATCGATCCGATCCAGCATCATCTGCGTGAGCTCCACGGGTGAGATCTTCTTCGATTCAATGAGCCCAGCAACTTCTGTCAGGCTTGCGTAGTGCAACGATCCTCGCTTCTCATCCCCAGGGGGCGACGGTGTCGATGCAGGGGAACAGGCCGTGTGAAACGACGCCACGAGGCCACCCGCGAGTAGCGCCGGGATAATTGGCCGCGACTTTTTCTCTCGCATGCTCGGTGCATCGGATTGTTATGCTCTCGAGACATGCTACAGATCCTCACCTGTACATACAATCAACACAAATTAACATCACCAAAGTTACATCACCCAGCACACAACACGTGCCGGTCGGTGCGGGCCGCAGGATTGTGCCGCTCGGCACGCCTATTTTTATGAGCCCCCGGTGGGGCTCATTCAGCGTAGAATACTTTCATGGTTTCCACGTCTTCTCTCTCTGTTGCATCCTGTCCATAGGTAGGAAGGTGACCGATGTTGATCTCGCGTTCTTTGTGCGCGCTGGGTTGTCTGCTTGTGATCGCGGGAGGATCGGGCTGCAACCGCGACGGCGAGATCCTCATGCCCGCCGCAGCCGACAAGGTTCTCTACAACGGAAACATAATTACCGTCGACGCTCAGGACTCGATCGCAGCAGCGCTGGCGATCAAGAACGGCAGGATCCTTGCCGTGGGCTCCAACGAGACGATCCGGGCATTGGCAGGTCCCGCCACCAAGCAGATCGATCTGCGCGGCGCCACGGCAACGCCCGGCCTGCTGGACGCCCATGCTCACTTTGCCCGCGGTGGTGCCTCCCTGCTCTACGAGTTGGACCTCAGCTCTCCTGAGGTCGGCAGCGTGGTCGCCGTGGTACAGAAAGTCGAATCCGAGGCCGGGAAGCTCGAGACAGGACAGTGGCTGCATGGGCGAGGCTGGGACGAGGGCAAACTGGCCGAACGGCGCTATATCTACGCGGCAGACCTCGATCCGGTCACGCCCGGGAATCCGGTCTATTTGAGCCATACCATGGGACACTACGGGGTCGCCAACAGCCTCGCCCTACGGATGGCCGGTATTGCCAGAAACACTCCAGACCCGCTGGGTGGCACCATCGATCGCGGTTCTGACGGTGAGCCGACGGGAATCCTCAAGGAATCCGCCCAAGGTCTGGTGATGCGTCTGCTTCCACCCATCGGCGTGGAGCGCATGAGCAACGGCGTCCGGCGGATCGTCGAGGGCTTCAACCGGGAGTGTATGACCGGCGTGAAGGATCCTGCTATCGACGGGGTCGTATGGGATGCCTACAAGAAGGTGTTAGAAGAAGGGAAGCTGACCGTTCGCGTGTTCACACTCTGGCGTTCGGGTGGAACCCTTGAAGCAGCACAAGATCTAATCCGGCGAATCGGCCCTTTTTCCCGTCCCTATTTGGCGCTTGGCGACAAACAACTGATCTCTGGCGGCATCAAACTGTTTGCCGATGGCAGCGGAGGCGCGCGCACCGCCTGGCTCTATGAGGACTGGAACAAGAACTTCGAGGAGTTCGACGAGGGGAACCGCGGCTATCCGGCGATCGATCCGGAAATCCTGCGACAGCAAATCCGAATGTATCACGACGCTGGTCTGCACATGAGCACCCACGCCATCGGCGACCGGGCCATCGACTGGGTGGTCGACTCCTATGCGATGGTGCTGAAGCAAAAACCCACATCGGGGCTGCGCCACGGGATCATCCACAACAACATCCCGAGCGACCGCGCGCTGGGACGCCATCGCGGAGCTGCAGCGCGAATACGACGCTGCCTACCCCGAGCCGTCGGCGCCCTTTATGTGGTGGATCGGCGATACCTATGCGGGCAATTTCGGGCCGCGTCGTAGTCTTCGTCTCAATCCCTTCAAAACATACTTGGAGCGGGGAATCCGTTGGGCGGGGGCATCCGACTTTGGCGTCACGCCCTTCCCGGCGCGCTTTGGACTCTGGGCCTCGCTCGAGCGCGAGACACTTCTTGGAACCTACCCCGACCCCTACGGCAAGGAAGAGTCGATTGATATTCGCGCGGCGCTCCGCTCCTATACCATCTGGAGCGCCAGGCAGATGTTTATGGAAGACGAGATCGGTTCGCTCGAAGCGGGCAAGCTCGCCGATATCGCCGTCTGGGATCGGAATCTATACAGCGTCCCCGCCGCGGAGATCAAGGATCTCAAATGCCTGATGACGTTGTTTGGCGGCGAAGTTGTTCACCAGGCAGCGGGCGGGCTCGAGACTGCATCGAGCGATTGTGGATGCAACGCAGCTCGGCAAACAAATCCGAACCTGTGAGCAGGAGAAACGAATGAATAGATCTACGCGCTGGGCGCTGCTATTGATCTTGGTAGTCTGCCCGCCCCTGACGGGACAGACCACAAGTCTGGACAAGCTTTTGGAGTACCGCAACCTGAACAGTATCGATGTGTCTCCAGACGGTTCACGAGCCGTGTTGGTGGTCATGGAATCGAATCTGAAGGAGAACCGTTCCAGCCCGAGCGTCTGGCAGGTCGATCTTGCCAGTGGCGAAGCCGGAGTACTGATCAAGGGAGAGGGTCACGTGGCGGATCCCTCATGGTCGCCGGACGGCAAGCGCATCGCCTACCTTTTCCGGGGCCAGATCTGGACAATTCTAGCAAGCGGCGGAGAGGCGGCACCGGCCGCGCGCTTCCCGAGGGTGCGGATTCGTGAGTTTCGCTGGCTGCCGGACGGACGCGGCTTCGTTTTCGCGGCGCAGGATCCCCCGACGGGCGCGATGGGCCAACGGCCCGGAGGTGGCGGACCGCCGATGCGTCAGCCGGCGGCTCGAAACCCACAGGGCCCCCCGCGCCGACAGAATCGTCCCCTCGTGATGGACAGGGACGTCCGCTACAGCCGCATCTACCGGTTTGTCGAGGGAGATCAAAGACCCGAGCGGCTTACCAAAGAGGATTATCACGTCGGCGGCTTTGATATTTCGCCGGATGAAAAAAAGCTCGTGCTCAGCGGGCAAGCTCGGCCCGGTGGCGCTCACAGAAAAGAGACGGATTTGAGGATTCTGGATCTGCAGACGGGGAAGTTTCAAGCGCTCGCCAGCGGACTACATCTCCTGGCCAGTCCGAGGTTTTCTCCCGACGGCAGCTGGATCGCATTCACCGCAGGAGAAGGCGATCGCAGAGCGGGAGGACACGTGTTCGGCGAAATCGGTTTTCTCTGGATCGTGCGGCCGGACGGTTCCGGGCTGAGACAGTTGACCAAGCCGCTCGACGCCAACATCCGAGGATTCGAGTGGGCAGCGGACTCGCAGGCCATTTTCTTTCAGGCCTTCCGTGGAGTTTCCATGAAGGCGTTCCGGTTGGCGCTCGTGAGCGGACAGTTCGGTGCGCTCGGGGCGTTTCCGGGACCGGGCGTCTGCCAGGCAATCAGCTTCGGCGCAGACGCCCGAACCGGGGCCGCGATCTTCACCGACGCCTCCACGCCTCTGGAGGTTTACCGGCTGGAAGGTGCGGGCGCAGCCGCGCGGAAACTGACCGCCATTAATAGTGCGTTTGCAGGCATGGCGACCGAAACGGAGGTAATGAAGTATCGCTCCGATGACGGGTGGGACCTGGAAGCACTGGTCTACAAGCCCAAGAACTATCGGGAGGGGAAGCGCTATCCACTGCTGGTTCTGGTGCACGGCGGTCCGGCCGGCGTCTTCCGGTACATGTTTGCGCCTCGGCATGGCGCGTACCCGACGTTTGCCTTCCTGGAACAGGGCTACGTACTGCTGCTCCCGAACCCCCGGGGCAGCCTCGGTTATGGCGAGGCCTTCCGGCGGGCAAACATTGGGGATCTCGGAGGCGGGGACTATCGGGACATCATGGCTGGGGTGGACTTGTTGATCGACAAAGGCGTGGCCGACCCCGAGCGGATGGGCCTGATGGGTTGGAGCTATGGAGGCCAGATGGGCTATTGGGTGGCCACGCACACGGATCGTTTCAAAGCCATCTCGGCAGGCGCGGGAATCACGAACTTGTTCAGCCACTACAGCACAGGCCAAGCTCGCGGATACGGGCAGCACGACGGCATCTGGGGAGCGCCGCCATGGGAGAATCCTCAAATCTATCTCGACCATTCGCCGCTCATGTTCGTCGGAAACGCTAAGACCCCGATCTTGATTCAACACGGCGAGCTGGACCCGATTGTACCGGTCACTCAAGCGCATGAATTCTACTGGGCGGCCAAGCGGGTTGGGCTCGAGGTGGAGATGGTGATTTACCCGGGACAGGGCCACCCCATCCAGGAGCCGCGCCTCGCCCTGGACGCGCTCCAGCGAAACCTGGACTGGTTCCACAAGCACGTCGGTGTGGACTAGGTATGAGACTTCAGAAACGGAGGAGCGTCCGGATCGGCGAGGGAAATCTCTTCAAAAGCGCGGTTGGTTCCCTGGGGCTTCAAGCCAAACGAACCAGAGGAGTTTCTCGAGCTACTTGATCTTGATCAATCCCTGGTTGACCTTGGTCCACCAACCATCGGGTTTTACCAGCTTTCCGTAGCCCATGCGGTCATGCAGTTTCAGCATCCATTTGCGAAGTCGGGTGCCAGCTAGAAACAAACCCACCCGATTGGTCCATTTGGAAAAATCCTTGTTGTAGGGGCAGGCGCGCAGGCAAATGCAGCAGTCAGTGTTCTGACGGACCCAATAATCAAAGCATTTCTCGGCATCTACGTTCCATTTGGTCACACCTTGAAGATTGGATTGATTGTAATAGTCGCCTTTGGGCTCTCCAAAGGCGATCGCTTTGACGGGACAAGCCGTGGCACATCTATCACAGATCTTGCAGAAATTTTTCACGCCAAAATTGATAGGTTGGTCCAGGGCTAGCGGGAGGTCGGTATAGACTTTTGAAATGCGGACCCGAGGTCCGAAGTCTTTGGTAATAACGTTTATCGGATTTTTTCTTGGTACGCAGTCGAGAAAAACAGGTAAACGTGGGGGACGTCCCTACTTTTAGAATGTGAGATATATGCCTGCTCGAAAGCCACATCTGAAAGAATGCATCCTCGTCCTTCTGGTCGTCGTGGTTGTGATCATTACCGGGATCTCGCTGCAAAGCGGAGTGAGGGGGACCTTTGCTCCACTGATCCTTGCTGTCGGCATCGTGGGGGCGCTAGGCTTCTTCCTCGGCCATTCGTGGCAGGATCTGCAGAATGGATTGCTCGAAGGTATAGCCAGAATCGCAATTGCAGGATTGATCTTTCTCCTGATCGGAGCGCTGGTCGGTCTCTGGATCCTGGCCGGCCCCATTCCGACCCTGGTTTACTACGGGCTGCAGCTGGTACGTCCGGACTTTTTTCTGCCCACGGCGTTTCTTGTCTGCTTGATCATGTCGCTGGCGACGGGGACATCTTTCGGCACCATCGCTAGCGCCGGCGTGGCCCTGATCGGTATTCAGTCCGGACTCGGCGTACCGGCGCCGATCACGGTGGGTGCCATCCTGAGTGGTGCTTTTTTTGGAGACAAGATGTCTCCCCTGTCAGACAGCACCAACGTTGCCGCTGCCGTTGGTCGCGTCGATCTCTTTCGACACATTCGATCGATGCTCTACACGACGGCTCCCGCGGCGATGGTTGTTTTGGCGCTCTACACTGCAGCCGGATTCTTTTTTCCCCTTCGGAATCGTTGTCGCAAAGCTTTGAGTTCGATGCAGGCTTGCGCAAGGGATGGAGTATTCACCCCATCCATCTCGCGCCGATTGCCATCATGCTCGGCCTTGCCTTGAGAAGAGTGCCTGCCTTGTTGCTGCTCTTTGTGAGCACGATCGTGGGGGCGCTATGGGCCGTCATCTTCCAGCACGCAACCATGGTCGAAACCCTGATCGCGGCCACAACGGGCTTTCGCTCTCAGACCGGTGTGGCACCGGTCGATACGGTATTCACTCGAGGTGGAATGACCTCGGTGGCCGACCTGGTGATCCTGGTCGTGATCACCGGGGCGCTGGCCGGCATGATGGAGGTATCGGGTCTGCTGGAAACCCTTGGAGAAAAACTGCAAGAGAACGTTTCCAGCACTGGCGGCTTGATCGTGGCCGTTCTGCTGGCGAGCTACGTGACGCTCCTTTTGACCGGAAATCAGATGCTCGCCCTGATCCTGCCCGGCCAGGTATTCGTACCGGTGTTTCGTCGGCGCCAGATCGACGGCACCGTGCTTACGCGAACCCTCGAAGACGCAGGCACCATCGCGGCGCCGCTGATTCCCTGGTGTGGTTCGGCGGCATTCACCAGCCAGATGCTTGGAGTCCCCACCGCGCGCTATTTTGCCTACACCTGGTTGCCCTTCGTGGTTCCAGTCTTTTCCGTGATCTGGGGTTATACCGGGTTTGCGATATGGAGAAACGACGAGGCATCCCGAACATGACGCCGCAAGAGTCAATTCTCAGGCTGTGACCCCAGCAGGACTGTGATGATCTTTTCCGCTTCGTCTCTGGCCCGGTGCCTCTGGGGACTACGATTCGTCAATAGGGCGATGAAAAACCCATCGTCCGGCAGCATGGCGACGAACGTACTGATGCCGCTATGGCCGCCGCCGTGCCCGACGAACTTGTGCCCCTTCCGATCGGCGACAACGAACCCGAAACCGTGGCGGCTGTGACCGCCGCCGTTGAGCGGATACGGGGTGAACATTGCTTCGAGCGTCTCGGGTTTGACCAGCACTCCGGCGAGTAAAGCGTTGGCAAGGGCAAGCAGATCATCGACACTGGAAAACAATCCGCCCATTCCGAATCCCCGGGTGAAGCTCGATTGTCGGGCCTGCTTCCAGCCGGTATCGTGCTTGGTATAACCGGTGACCGCCATCGGGATGATTCGGAGATGGCCGCCATAGTAGGTTGATTGCATTCCGGCCGGTTTGAAAATCCGCTCTTGCAGGAATGTTTCCCAGGACTGTTTGGCGGCGCGTTCGACGATGAGGGCGAGCGTCGCAACTCCCTCGTTGCTGTATCGAAAGCGCTCACCCGGCTGAAATCGCAACGGAAAATCCGCGTACGTAGCAACCAGGTCCTCGGGCGTGATCTCGCGATAGAGGTTTTCCGCCCCGTAACCGCGGATCTCGGCGATCGGCCCCGTCATGCCGGACGTGTGCGACAACAGATGTGCAATCGTGACACCTTCCGTCTTGACCAGCTTGGGCAAATAGTCCACCACTTTGTCGTCGAGACGCAGAGCACCTTCCTCGACCAGGATCATGGCGGCGACCGCCGTGAACAGCTTGGTCACCGATCCCAGTCCGAACACCATTTCCGGTCGGACCGGCACCTGAAGCTCAACACTGGCGAGGCCGTATGCACGGCGAAACATCACCTTGCCGTTGCGAGCGACAATCACGGCCGCCCCCGGACCTTCCGGCGTATATCGGCCGGCCATGATCTGATCGATGCGTTCGACCACGGCGCGATCCGCCGCGCTTGCAGCAGCCGTGGCCACACAGGCAGCAATCAGCAGGATGGCCACATTCCTGAGGCAAAGGCTGCTGGGTTTCTTCATGGATCCTCCTACGGGTAGTTGGGCTGTTCCACCGCGGTAGATCCAGGACGTCATCCCAGGAAACCCAAACTCGATTCCCTCAAAGGGCGCCTTCGTGCCACGGTCCCCGGATAGCCAAAGTCATGCCGGGCCGCTGAATATTCACGAATAGAATCCGCCCGTCAGGGCTGAAGGTCGCGCCTGCGAATTCGCCGTGTATCTCCGCTCCGGTAATGTCCTGTGCTAGATCGAAGATGCGGCCTTCCGGCGTCAGGCCTCGCAGGTACTGCTCCTTCGGGCCATCTTCGCATAGGACCAACCCTCCGCGCGGACTCACACAAAGATTGTCCGGTCCTTCGAGCAGATCGGGAGTCGGGGATTCGAAGACCAGCTTCACCACGCCATCGCCATCCGGAGCAGGTCGATACTCCCAGATTTGACCGATTTTTTCGTTTCCGCCGCTCGTTGCAATGAAGAAGATGCTGCCCTTGCCGTACCAGCATCCCTCCAGTCTCGAAAAAGCCGCGCCCCCCTTTTCGGCACCCTGGCGATATACGGCAAGCGAATCGATCCCTGCTGCCGCCGGATCGGGATCGGCGATGTCTACCCAGACCGCCGGCAGGGAAATGCCAACGCTTTGCCCGGTTCGAGTATCGTACCGGGGCTGATTCATTACCGCGAGCATCTCAAGACGGCCGCCCGCCGCCAACTTCCCGGGTTGCTCCGGAACATACCGATAGAAACCGCACGGATTCCTGTCCTCGGTTTCGTATACGATTCCCGTGGCAGGATCGACGGCAACGGCCTCGTGGACGAATCGCCCCATTTCTTTCAACGGCACCGGCTCCACCGGACCATCCGCCAGAGCAGGAACTTCAAAACAATAGCCATGTTCTTTTTCGAACTCGCCCCGGTGAATTCCCCGTTCCTTGTCTATGATGGCGCGGGTGCCAAACACGGTCTCCTCGCAAGTGATCCATGTGCCCCACGGTGTCGGTCCACCCGCGCAGTTGTGCAACGATCCGCTGAGGCTCACGAAGTCCCGGACGATTTCTCCGCTCGACGGATCCACGATCAGGGTGGTGGTACCTCCGCCCGCGGAATGATCGTACGCCGGTGCGTCGCCGCCTATCGCGACGCCGGCCCTCCCCTTGCCGTTGTTGATCTCATGATTGCGCACCAGCCGGATCGCGCCGCCGTCCGAAAAAGCGGCCATGGCGTCGTGGGCTCGTGGCGTGACATTGCCGTCGGCCATCCGCGTGCCTTCCTTGCCGATGACGGTGTATTGGAAGCCCTCGGGAAGCGCCAACAGCAGCTCGTCCGTATTTGCCGACCGTGTGGGGTAGAGTGAACCATACCCGCCGCCCCCGCGGGGCGCCCGAAGGTGATCCCAAAGATGGTCCTTGTTCCTTCCGGCACACGCACTCGTCACAAGTGTAGTAGCGATTGTAAAAAATGACCTGCGGTTCAGCACTGACATAGGGGGCCGTCTCCCGTGTTTCATGGTTTTGCTGGAATCACTGTCGGCGCAAGGGCCGCCCCGGCCGGGCTCCCGAATGCTGCTTCCCTTCCAGTACCAGCTCACCGTTGACGATCACGTATTCGATTCCGTCATTGTAGTGGAATGGCTCGACATACGACGCGCCGTCGATGACCTTTTCTGCATCGAACACGGTAATGTCCGCGAACATCCCCGTGCGCAGGATCCCACGGCCGGGAATCCCGAGTTTTGAAGCGTTGAGCGAGGTTGCTTTTCTGACCGCGTCCTCGAGGCGCAGCAGCTTCCGCTCCCGTACGTAAACGCCGAGCAGGCGAGGAAAAGTCCCGAAGTTGCGCGGGTGGGGATGGCCCAATCTCAGCGGACCTTCCACGGCGAGCGCCGAGCCGACGGAGCACCAGGGCTGAACCAGCGCCAGGTTCATGTCCCGCTCGGTGTGGTGAGAATAGACGGTTCCGACCGATCCTCCTTCTTCTCAAACAGTTCTTCGAGCAGGTCCGGGCTACTCTTGCCCTCGGTACGCTGCGCCATGACACGGTCCATGGTCCATCCCTTGAAGCGATTGTTGCCGCTTATCAGCATCCTCGCCCAGTCTCCGCCCACCGCCGTGTAGTGGTTGTACCAGCCAGGCACGCCATGGATGATATCGTGCTTCATCTTTTCGCGTTGCCGGGGATCCTTCAATCGCGCCAGTAGCTTCGTGTGTCCCCCCTCGTGCGCCCACGGGGGAATGATGCTAACCAGATTGTTGTTGCCCCGCGTGTACGGGTACACGTTAGCCTGGACGTCGATCCCCTCGCGGCGGGCCTGTTCGATCAACTCGACCACTTCGTCCATCCGACCCCAGTATTGCTGGTCCGCGATTTTCAGATGAATGATGTCCATCCGGATCCCGGCATTCCGGCCAACCCCGATGGCCTCCTTCACCGAATCGAACACACCGGTTCCTTCATTGCGAATGTGGATCGAAAAAATTCCGCCATAACCTGCGACCACCTCGCACAGCGCGACGATATGCTCCACCGTGGCAAGAGATCCCGGCGGCATCATGACCTGACTGGAAAGCCCGAATGCGCCGTGACGCATCGCTTCATCGACCAGCATCTTCATTTGTTCGAGATTCTCGATGGTCGGCGGTTCGAAAGATTTGCCCATTGCCGCCTCCCACACGTTGTTGAGACCGACGTAGGAGGCGACATTGACCGACGCACCGGCACTCTCCAGAATGCGGAAGTATTCCTCCAAGGTTCGCCACTGTACTTTTTTGCCCCCCTCCACGCGCATGGAACGCGGCTCTAGTTTTCCCTTGTAGGGCGCCACGGAATGTCCCTCACCAAGAACTTCGGTGGTGACGCCCTGGCGGACCTTGCTCTGAGCATCGCCATCTGCAACCAGCAGATAGTCCGAGTGCGAGTGGATATCGATGAAGCCGGGGGCCACGACCAGTCCCCTTGCATCAATCTCGCGTTTTGCCGGGCCTTTGGGGACTCGACCTATCGCCACGATACGGTCGCCGCGCACGGCCACATCGCCACGGAACCAGGGGTTGCCTGTCCCGTCGACAACCCACCCGCCGCGAATCCACAGGTCGTAGGGCTCGACGGTTTGAGCCGCGCCAGTCCAGCAACAGAAACACACGGCCGTCGTCACCATCGCAAGGAGTCGGTCTGCTCGCCGCATGCATTCCCCCGGTTCGAAAACGGATCAATCCTGATAGAATACGGACATCCCGGACCACCATTGTAGCGATGCCGCCCAGATGGCACAACGGAACGGCGTTGCTGGCACGTCCGCGCTCATTCAGGGGGTCTTTCTTTTCGTGACAGGAAGATCCGGGAAACTTGTCCGAGGGGAACAAACTCCAGCCATAGGTTACTGAAAATGGGTAAAGAGTCGGAGCAATTTCGCGCGGCCATCGAGCGCATCGATGAGGCAAACCGTCAAGATCCCAATGTCGAACAAGACAACGCCGAGGACTTTCCGAAGGAGCTTCTTTACTCGCAACGGATGACTGATTGGCTCGAACGCCTCGAGCCGAATGCCTCCGAGCCGCTTCGCCTGGCCATCAGGGCCCAGCACATCTGCCGCTGGAAGATCCCGCGCGGCGATTACCCAAGGGATAGGCAAGGTTATCGACGCTGGCGGAGTGACCTGGCCGCGTTTCATGCCGAGACGGTGGGGACAATACTTCGAGACGTCGGGTACGATCCCTTGGTCGTCGACCGAGTCGCCGCGCTGGTGACCAAGCAACGACTGAAGTCCGACCCGGAATGCCAGCTACTCGAGGACGTGGCGGGCCTGGTTTTCCTGCAGTATCACCTGGCTGAATTCGCTCGTCAGCACGACGATCCGAAACTGATCAACATTCTGCAAAAGACGTGGAAGAAGATGTCCCCTCGCGGCCATGAGGCCGCAAAGCAAATCGAGCATTCCGCTCGGGTCCGTCGCTTGCTCGAGACAGCTTTGGCTTGATGCGGCATCGGCTGAAGGATGCGGGTGGACCCATCGGCCGAGTTTCGTGAAGGAGGATCCCTTGCTCATTAGATCAATCAGAACATCGATCAGGTTGAAACATCCCTCGAGGCTCCTGATTCTGACCTCGATCTGGCTGGCGTTTTTCGCCACGACGTCCGTGGCCTCCGGCCCCCGATTCGCTTACGCCACGATGTCCGACGGCGCGAAGATAGCGCTGGCTATCGCCTTCCCGGAAGGTGCGGAACTGGGACCTCCCGGGAAGAAGTGGCCGGCAATCCTGACGATGAGCGGGTACCCACCCTCGGTCCAGCCCCTGGATCCAAAGCTCTTCGGAAGCCGGTATGTGATGGTGAGTGTTTCACAGCGGGGTGCCGGCGCGTCCTCGGGCACTTTTGCCCTTTTTGACCGGCGTATTGCACGCGACGGCTATGAAGTCATCGAGAACTGGATCGTGAAGCAAACCTGGTCCAACGGGAAGGTGGGGGTGGTGGGTCACTCCTGGAGCGGTCTCAACGGGTTCCAGATTGCCAGCACCAATCCACCGTCGCTCAAAGCTGTCACCGTTTCGGGTCTGGTGGATGACGGCTATCGGGGGATTCTTTACCCTGGCGGCATTCGGAACTCAGGATTTCCCATATCCTGGCTGAACAGTACACTTCATGAAGCGGGCGTTTTTCGCTCGGACGAGGCCGCCATCGAGTTTCGATCGCCCCACGATGAGCTGGTGTCCGTCCACCAGGCTTCCAGATTTCCTCGCGATTTGCTGCAGGAGATGCTCTGGAAGGCTCTGCAGCAACCTCACGACAATTCCGTCTGGCGCCAACATTCTCTCGTCACCTACGCCGACGGCATTCGCGCACCCATTCACATCGCGCACGCTTATCAGGATGAACAGACCGGCCCACGCGGAGTGATCCTCTGGGAAAAGATCGCCGACGATGTCCCGAAACGCCTCGTGCTGACAAACGGGTCCCATGGCGCGCCGGCAATCGCGAGGACCGATCGGCAGGCCTGGCTCGATTGCTGGATTCTAAGAGACGGCCAAGGGTGCCAGGGGGACATCGTGGATCCGGATCGTAGGGTGCGAGTCCACTTCGACACCACCCGGGACGGGAGACGGTTCAAGGCACGCCCCCCGCTCGTCTCCGGAGATTTCCCTCTCCCGGAGACCCAGTGGACCCGATACTTCCTGCGCCGGGGCGCCGAGTTGTCCACCGAAGCGCCCACGGCGCGTGATGAGGCTCGCTACAGCTACGACGTGAAGGTCGGGGTTTCAGACAACGAGATCGAAAGGGTTTCCTTTTCCCTTCCGGTGGACACAACGGTGGCGGTTGCGGGACCGATCACGCTGACTCTCTGGGCGAGCTCGACGACTCTGGACACGGATTTCTTCGTCCTGCTCCTCGATGTCGATCGAAACGGAAACCGCGTATACCTGCAGCGGGGGCTGCTGAGGGCTTCCTTTCGCGCTCTGGATGAAGAACGCTCGGACTGGGTGACCGTGTCCGGACGGCGAGAGCTCATCCGGCCGTATCACCCTTATCGAAACCCGGAGCCTCTGCGCCCCCGACAGCCATATCAGTTCCAGATCGAGGTCTTCGTGGTGGGGCACATTTTCCGGCAGGGACACACTCTGGCCGTGGAGATCAGCCAGCCACCCCTGGCAGATCCAGTGGTAAAGACGCGTCAGGGTGGTGCCAGCTACCAGTACGACTCCGACCAACCGCCCGGTACGGTGACGATCCTCAGTGATTCCCGGCATCCGTCGAGCATTCTCTTGCCGGTACTGCCTCACGGGGCGCCTACGTCCAGTGAGCGGTGATCCCACGAGGGAAAACTACCGTGGGGCCGGGGTCAGCCGAGACGCTCGACCGTGTAGGCATCGAGCAAACTCTCGTCGATCTCGACTCCAAATCCCGGCCTGTCGTCCAGCGTTAGAAAACCGTCCTTCGGTGTGGGCCGTAGGGCAGAAAAGAGCTCGTTGTCGGGTTCGCTTCGTGACGGGCCAAAGGTCTCCGCTCGGCAGGACATCGGCAGCGTGGCGATCAGGTGCAGTCCCCAGGCCGTTCCCCCCTGATGCGGCCAGGTGGGGATTCTCTCGGCCGCGGCCATGCTCGCGATCTGAAGACATTCTCCGAATCCGCCGGCCCAGCTGATGTCCGGCTGGACCATGTCGGCGGCCTTGTGCCGCAACAGCTCCCGAAATCCATGGCGGGTGAATTCGTGCTCCCCCGATACGATCCATGTGGAATCAATCTTTTGGACCAGCTCTGCCATGCCTTGATAGTCATCAAGCGCCACGGCCTCCTCGATCCACTGGAGCCGCGCACCAGCGGCGGCTTCTGCAAACCGCAGGGTGTAGTCCACGTCCCACTTGAGGTAGGCGTCAACCATCAGTTCGGCCTTCGGCCCGAGGGCGTCCCGCGCCTTGTTCACCGCTTCGAGATTCTTTTCAAACCCGGATTGGCCGTCATCGAGACCATGCAGGAGTGGGAGCTTGACGGCTTCAATCCCCCGGCTGGCGTAGTAACCCGGATCTGAGCCTGTGGCGTAGACAGGAATCCTCAATCTCGGCTGCTCCGTCACTAGCCCGTAGACCGGCGTATTCAGAATCTTGCCGCACAGATCCCAAAGGGCCAGATCGACCCCGCTCAAGGCATAGATCACGATGCCGCGACGGCCGTATATGGAGGTGAAGTGATACATCCGCTGCCAGAGTTGCTCGACCTCCAGCGGATCTCGATCCTGCACGAGATGACGGAGGTGTCGATCGACGATCATGGCACCCGCCAATCCTCCGCCGCCCAGGCCATAGCCCTTGAGCCCTTTATCCGTAACGATCTCGACCATGAGTGCGCCGGCCTGCATGGCGAAGGGACCAAACGGAAATTTCTGGCGCGCGCTGCGAACAGTCCGACTGGCAGGATTCAGATCGATGTGCCAGGTGCGAATGCCGGCTATTCGATGTCGCGTCTTCGCCCTGGACTTCCAGTCAGAAAGCCGGTCTCGAGCAGTCATGGGAAAACCGGGTAGCGATGCGGCCCCAATGGCGGAGCCCACCGCCGTCGTCAGAAACTGTCTTCTATTCATCGTCATCCTCGGGGTGTCCGGCATTAGTCGGCCGACACACAGCACGATCTTGAAATGCGCAGCTCTTTTGTCGCCGGATACGATATCATAGAGAAAAACGAAGATGTTTGCCGCCTGGATGATGTCTCGGCATGGCCGGAAGGGGTGTGGATGCGATGCGTCTTGATTCGGGATTCGGATGGTCTCGGTGCTCCATTGTGTTTTTGTTCATGGGACTGGCGGCTGTTTCCCTTGCTCAGGATGCGCCCTGGCCCACGCGGGCTTGGTCCACGTCGTCGGCAGAACAACAGGGCCTACAGCCATCCGTCTTCGCTGAACTGGATCGGGCGATCCGCAGCGGCGCCTACGGATACGTCAATCGAATGGTCGTCGTACGCAACGGTCTCCTCGTCGTGAACCAACGCTACCGACACGACTACCGGACCATCAGCCGTGGACACAACGATTCGATGGGGTGCGGAGAAGGTACCTGCGACGACGCAAAGGATCTGCACGAATTCAACTATTACCATCCGAACTGGCATCCTTTTTATCGGGGCCGCGAGATTCACACACTACAGTCGGTCACCAAGTCGATCACGTCTGCTCTGATCGGAATCGCGATCGGCCGGGGCGAGATCAAAGGCGTCGATGTTCCGATACTACCCTTCTTCGAAGACTACGACCTGTCGCGTGTCCACAAGCGGCTTTATCGCGCCACGCTGGCCGACCTGCTGACCATGCGCACGGGGATTGAATGGCACGTCGGAGAACCGTTTGACGAGACAAACAGCACGTATCGACTCGAGCAAAGTGCAGACTGGATACAGTTTACTCTCGATGAGCCCATGGACGCTGCACCGGGTGAGAAGTGGGCCTACAACAGCGGCAGCAGCCAAATGATGTCGGGGATCATCAAGCGGGCAACCCAGCTCCACGTCGACCAGTACGCGGAAGCACATCTGTTTGGTCCTCTGGGGATCGATGATTATCACTGGAAAAAGACGCCCAGAGGCTTCCCCGATACCGAGGGCGGACTCTACCTGGAAGCCGAGCAGCTGGCCAAGATTGGCTATCTCTACCTGCAGGATGGCATCTGGGATGGGCGGCGCATCTTACCCGTAGGCTGGGTGCAATCGTCCGTCGCGCTGCAGGTCGAACACGTCAACGAACAGGGCAACGGCTACGGATATCAGTGGTGGCGGCTCGACCGGCCCGGAGTTGAAATATGGGCGGGGCTCGGTATGGGAGGACAATACTTGTTGGTCCTCCCGGAACAGAAGCTCATCGCCGTCATCAACAGCTGGAACATCTTCGGCGGCCACGAAACCAGAAAGATCCTGGTAGCGTTCCTCGATGCAATATTGGACTCTGTGGGAACTTCGAAGGAAAAACAACAGAAGAACAATCATCCTCCGACGATCGGAGGTAACGGCAAGCTCCCGGTTCGTTAACCGACGATCTGCTCTGAAAAAAGAGAGCTTTCACTGTCGGGATGCAAGTCCGGGTCCGGTCCAGAAGATGAAGCATCCAGGCTCTGGCTCTGAAACAACCGCTGGAACCGACCGCTTTCCTTGTGCGTCAACTCGCTCCAGGTTCCGGACTCCACAACTCGCCCATCCTCGAGCACGTGTATAGAATCGGTGTGACGGACCGACGCCAAACGGTGGGAAATGATCAGCACCGTGCACTGTCCCCGCAGATGCTCAATGGAGCGCTGGATATGGCTCTCGCCCACCGAATCGAGCTGGCTCGTGGCCTCGTCCAGAATCAGCAGGGAAGGTTTGCGCAGCAGAGCCCTTGCCAGAGCCAGACGCTGACGTTCGCCTCCAGACAGGAGAACGCCCCGATCCCCCACAACCGTGTCCAGCTGATGGGGCAAGCTCGCGATAAAATCAGCCGCGAAGGTCATCTCCAGTGCAGCTTGCAACTCTTCTTCGCGGGCGGCGGGGTTTGCCAGCAGCAGGTTGTTGCGGATGGTGTCGTGAAAAAGGAAAACATCCTGTGCCACATAGCCAATCTGCTTTCGCCAACTCGCGATTCGGCTCCCGGTAAGCACAGTGGCATCGACCAAGATTCTGCCTCGATCGGGCGCGACCAAACCGGTGATCAGGTCTGCGATGGTGCTCTTGCCCGCCCCGGACGAACCCACGATGGCTGTGGTCTGCCCGGCTCGAATCCTCAGGCTCAAGCCAGAAATTACCGGCACCTCAGAATATCCGAAATGGACATCCTCGAGGTGAATCTCCCGTCTCAGTACAAGCGCCTCGCACGGCACGGGAGTCGGGTCCGCGGCGGACGAACAGTCTTTCATCGTCTGTACAATGTTCGCAAAGGCAGGCAGTAGATGGATCAGACCGCCGTAGGAATGCTGGATGCCGGACAATCTCGGAACGAGGCGGAGAAACAGAAACAGCATCAGTAGCAGCTCCGCGGTCGGTATGGACAGAACCTCGAGAGATAAATAGAGAACCAGACACAGAGTCAGAGCAAACGAAAGGTCAAAGAGGAACTTTCCTTGCACCTGGTTAGCCATCGAAGCAATGTATTCCTTCCGGACCTTCGAGGCTTGTTCCGAGAAGCTTCGCGCATGATGCTCCTCGATTCCCAGGGTCTTTGTGGTCTTCAACCCGCTGATTTGATCGACGACGGCGGCAAACAGCCGCTTCGTCTCGTCGGTGAGCTGAAAGGCAGCATTCCGGGCCTCTCGTAACTTTCTCCTGGACACGAACATCAGCAGGGCGCCGCAGGCGAACACCACACAGGTCGTCGATAGCGACAGGTATATCGCGAATAGAATGTAGGTGATCGCACCAAAGAGCGTTGCAATGAATTGCAGGAGATGAAACGTGGCGGCCACGGTGCGCTCGATCTCGTGGGTCAAGACGTGGATGAACCTCGAGGAAGGTTCCCGCGAGAAGAAGACCCAGCGGCTGCGCGTGATGGCGCCATAGAGCTCGAAGCGCAGAATAGCGCCAAATCGGTGGACCAGATCATATTGAAGCAGGGAGTGCTTTCGAGACAGCAATCCGCGTGCCCCGACGATTCCCAGATACAAGACAAGAACGATGGTCAGGGTTGGGGCGATGCCTACCGCCTTGAAGGCGCCCGAGAGAACTTCGGCATTTCTACCGATGGGGCCTTCACCGACGTCCAGACCACTCAGCTGCAGCAAGGGTAGGAGCAGAAGCAGTCCTACTCCTTCGGTCAGAGTGATCGCAAGCATTGATGCCGTTACCGACAACAAGCTCCAGGGCATCCAATCGATGAGAGACAAGACGAAGATCCCGAGTTTCGTCTCGTCGAAGAATCGAAATCGCCGAGTCCAGTGCTTTGTGGGAATTTCCATGGTCCACCGCATCGGTGCCGAGCGTGACTTTCACCCGACCATGACGAAAGCGACCCGTCGGGCAGCGTGCACCCAGTAGATCGACACACGCAACCATAGTGTTTAGAATCACCAACGACTTCTTTCCGGTGGGCCTACTTCAGCCGAAGAGTCGGATCCCCGAAGAGGATCCAGGAATAGCGTAGATCCCGGTTGGCCACGGTCCTCTTGGCCATTTGCGCCGCCTCTCCGACTGTCAAGCCCTCCTCGAACAGGAATCGATAGAAACCCTGGCTCAGCGTCACCTGCTCGTCGGGCGGGCTCAAGGCCGAGGACGCCCAGACCGCAAGGGCGCCTCCATCGGCTGCTGCCATCAGACTCTCCGCCAAACTCTCGGCATAGACGTCATGGAAGAAGCCATTGAGGCAGTTCATGGCCACAAACAGCGGCAGTCGGGTCCCGTTGGTGAGCTCCCGCGCGTCGGTTGCATTCAAGAGGTTGCCCCGCCATACCCCCACCGATCCGTGACCGAAATAGTTCACCAGCAACGGGCCCCGGTTGATCGCATCCAGCACCACGCGGCGGGCCGTTTCATCCCCTAACGGACGGCGGAAGATCGTTTGAACCCCGATGCCATCCGGAAAGCCGGACCGCACACTCACCGTGGCCGACTCGAAATCGAAGCCGTCGCCTTCATCCGCCACCAGCACCGCCTGGCGCAACTCCCCGGCGCCGGACTGTCGGTAAGCCACGATCTTTCCGACCATCACACGGATATCTTTGCGGCTACGCACCGGCAGCCGACCCAGTGCGAGTTCTCCCGCCCCGTCGCCGTCGAAGTCCACAAACCACTCGTCGGTTGCCGTGTTGAGGTACTTCGTCGCAACCATTTTAGTCGGGACAAAGTCAAAGTCGCCGAAACCAAGATGGTTCTTCGGATCCAGACTGGCGTCTCCCACCAGCAGCACAAAGCGCGGCCCACGCTGCCACCGCCCCGATGCCTCCCGGAGAAAGTCGCGGATCGCCCGGGGATTCTTGTGCCCGAAGGAGTACTCGTCGTAGATGTCCTCAACATCCACCACCGCCACCCGATACCCTTCACTCTGCTGGGACGACACCAGAGGTCTCAACTCACCGATGAAGCGCTCATGGGACAGGATCACCACGTCCGCTCCCCTACTCTCCCGGCTCCAGACAGAGGGCCGGTTTTCCTTCACGGCCGCCAGCCTCTTGACCGCCGGATCCGAAAACGCCAGCAGCGTTCGCTCTCCCTCTCCCGAAGCCATGACCGTGACGGCGTGAGCTCCCGGACCCAGCGCTTGCCTCAGTCCCGGAACCTCCTGCACGGCTCGGGGATCGGTGATATCAAACACCCGGATCATCGGGTGCGTGAACCCCTCGATGCGCGCAAGATGTCCCGCCGAAAGCGTCATCCGGAGAGATTCCTGGTCCGCCCGGTAGCTCTGCCAGAAGGTCAGCCGTATAGAGTCGACCAGGCTCACGTCCGACTCAGGGCCATGTGCCTGCAGTGTAACGGTGTTGTCTCCCTCCTGGATCAGCTGCGAAGGCAAAGACCAGGTAGCCGTGCCGCGGGTCTGCCCTTCGAACTCGATACTTCCGAGATCGAACCCGTTGAAGACTACCGCAACACTATGCGCTGTGGCCGTGGCTCCTTGTAGCGCTACTTCCAGACGGGCGTCGCCCGGGGCATAGGGATCGGGGCCAACGGCAATCAGTGACTGTAGCAGCGGCTCCGAGTGCACCACCGATCCGAAGAAGCTCTCCGCTTCCCCGTTGCGCAGGGCCGCAAAATAAATCGAACGATCCTTTCTCTCCAGCGTGGCAAGAAAGCTCTGAGACCGGGGACCGGGAAACAGAGCGCGTGTGATCCTGTTGCCAGGCTCTTTCCCCTCCACCACATAGTAGGCACGTGCGTCCGTCCAGGGCTCATCCAGGGCTTCTCCATAAAACTCCAGACTCTCCCCGGGACCGAAGATCCCGCTGGACTCGCCGCTAATAACCACCGGGTATTGCACGCCATCGGCGAAGAGCTGAATCCTTCGGGGATCGACCGTGGGATCTAGCCCCGCGGCAACCAGGGTGGAGCCAAACACACGCTTCCAACCCGTCCTGCGCACGAGTAGCTTCACCCCCGGTTGCGCAGCCAACCCCCGCTGGACATCGTGTGGATCCTCTGGATCTTCAGGCGAGTCTTCCTCCAAGGCCTCCAGGGCCACCGGTGCGGCAAGCTCCAGCGGGCTCGCGCTGGCTTTGATCCGCGAAGGCGTCAGGCCTTCGGCTGCCGGTCCCAGGGAAATGGACTGCTCCGTGGGCCAGGTGGAGCTGAAGTGGCTCAGAATCGGGGATGCCGTCTGCATTGGTGGAATCGGCCCTCCCGGCTCCGCTGTCACCGGGCCGTGCCACGTGGCGGTGCCGTCCAGATCGAGGTCCTCCAGCCAGTAATGCGCGCCATAACTCCCAGATGCACGATCCAACCAAGAATAAGACCGGCCAGCCGTCAACGGCCTTCCGGGACCCGCTAGCAAGGCGGAGCCTGCCACCATCTCGGGCGTGAGCCGCGTCAGCCCGCCTCCATCCTCGCGGTAGACGTGAAAGCCGAGGTTGTCGACCTCATAGCCCGTGCTCCAATTGAGAAATACCTGGTTGTGATGGCTCGAGGCCGTGAACTCGGTCAGCTCGACCGCCGTCGGCTGAGACGAGAACTGAATCACAAACCAGCCAACCTCGGCTGTGGTCGAGCCACCAAAGCCGCGGGTCAGCCTCAAGTTCGACGACGTCGTCAGCTCCAGCGTCACCCATCCCACTCCGGGCACATCATCTGTCGAATACGGGGACTTGCCCCCCCTCATGTAATGGCCCCCGGCGCATATGCTCGTAGAGGTATCCACCGGGGGGCTGATGGTCGCGTCTGCGGTCAGGTTATCGGTGGTAAACGCCTTCGTGCCGTCTCGCACCGAGGTGCCGTCGGTGAACTCGACCAGATAATAGGTCAGATCCATCGTCTGGCCGGTGTTGTCGCGGCTGAAGGTCAGGGTCGTGGCATTGGTAATCACCCCATCGACCAGCTTCTGGCCGATGTCCGCGGTGGTTCCATTGACTGTTTTGTAACTATATGTGAGCCAGGACTTGTCGGTATCCACACTCGTCACTGTGTCGGTTTTCGACGAATCCGTCGTCAGAAACGACAGGGTGTTCTTCTGGATGTAACAGTCGATGTACTCGACCACCTGCCATTCGCAGTGATCGGTTCCGGTCCCTTGGGAAGTTTGGATTGTGATCTGGAGATTGGTGTCACTGGTGATCTCCGCCATGGGAAAGTCGTCATCACCGAAGCTCGTGCCCGGAAACTTCATCGAGATGATGGGAAAGCTTCTATAAGTGTTTACTTTCGTCAGCGTGACATTCTTGGTCGTCGCGTCCATGGTAACGGTTCCCCGCTGAACCGTCACCCCGCTGGTGAACTCGGCCACGTACCATCGGATGGTAATGGTGTTGGCCGCCCCTCCCGAGTTGTTGCGCTCGAACCTCACCGTGTTGACATCCTTGAGCTTGCCCGAGATCTGTCCCGTCCCCGGCGTGTTTTCGTTCTCGGACACACCAAACACCAGAAACGCCTTGGCCGTATCCAGTAGTGTCGTCCCCAGAGTCGACTCTACAAACTGGCCGGTGGTTACAAGCGTCGCGCTTCCGGTCTGGACCAATCTCAACTGCACGGTCGGATTGATCGAGAACTCGACCACGTAGTACTCGAGCGATGCGGTGGACGAAGGCGTGCCGGAATCGCGGGCGATGGTCAGATTCGTGGTGCTGGTGATATCCAGGGTGAACCATCCGGTTTCCGGCTTGTCATCTGCCGAGTAGTCACTCTTTCCCCCGCATCCGCACGGACCGCCGCCCGCCGTGGCGATGGCCCGCGTTGTGTCCGAGATGGAAATTGTCTTGTTGACCGAGGTGTCGCTGGTGCCGAACGTGTGTTGCCCCTTCGCCACCGTGGTCGCATCCTCGAACTCGATCAGGTAGTAGGTCAAATCCAGGGTCTGACCCGTGTTACTCCGGTCAAAGGTCAAGGTGGTGGCATTGGTGATCACGCCGCGGACCAGTTTCTGTCCAATGTCGGCGATCGTGCCGTCGGCGGTTTTGTAATTGAAAATCAGCCACGATTTGGAAGTATCGACACTCGTGATCGTGTCCGTCTTGGAGGAATCGGTGGTGAGAAACGATAGGTTCCCCGTCTGGACCTCCGCGTCGAGATATTCCACCACCTGCCACTCGATGACCGCGGGATTCGAGTTGTTGTCCATGGTGAGAAGGAGATTGGTGGTCGTGGTAATCTCGGCTCGAACAAGATCGTTGTCGTCAAAGTCTGTGCCAGCGGAGCGAATGCTCACCAGCGGAAAGCTTCGGGCGGTATCGACAGCCGGGCTAAGCGTGACATTTTCGCTTGCCGTCGGGTCCGTGACGCTTCCCCTCTGGACAGACACGCCGCTGGTGAACTCCGCCACATACCAGTGGACCGTCAGGCTATTGGTAGCCGTTCCGTTACGCTGAAAGGTCACTGTGGTGGTGGCGGTGATCTGGGCGCTGACGTTGCCCTTAATCGGTTCGTTCTCGTCGAGGGAAACCCCAAACACCACGAAGGACTTGCTCAAAACGACCGCGGTGATGGTCGCGGTCTTGGTGGTATCTGTGGTCGCAAAGGTCACGCTTCCCGACTGAACGGAATTCAGGCGCGCCGCCTGCGCGGTGTCAACCAGGAGTATGGCGAAGATCCCCGCCAGGAAAAGACAATGCCAACGACAAGGGCTCAAACTAAAAACTCGCAAGAATCTCACGATCGCCGATTCCAAGAATCTCATGGGTCAGGAGCGTCGAGTATCCAAGGACCGAACTGGCGGCGCATCCGCCAGCCGGATCTCTTATCGGCGTTTCTTGGTTTCCAGCCTAATCTCTATTAGGCAAGGGCTTGTGACCGAAAGAATCGCCTTCTCGTTCCTGTTCTCCCGACATCTCATTGGGCTCTGAAGGTTTGTCCTGTTCAGGCATTGAATGGATAAGAATTGCTAATGCATTCGTTTTCAGTAGCCGAATAACTCTTTCTGGGCTGGACTGGATGTTTGGCCAAGAACATCAAGGCCCTGTGATACGTTCGGCCGCTCCTACTTTCCGTATCTCAGGTTTCCTCCCCCGGCGGGCTGGAGTCCGGAGTCGCTAAGTCACATCAGATCGACTTTAGCTCTCGCCCTACGGTCACGCTGGAAATCTGGAAGCTATGAGCTATTGTGCTTCTCCTGAGAGAAGAAACAACCTGGCCACCCGACTCATCGGCGGCGAGACGATCGTCGTACCGGTCAGAAGTGGTGTCGGCGAGCTCAGCACGATCTATTCGCTGAACGAGCTGGGCACCGCGATCTGGGAGCTGATCGACGGCAAGACCAGCGTCAGCAGTATTGTCGATCGGATCTGTACGGAGTTCGAGGTTTCCTGCGAAGTGGCAGCCTCCGACGTACAGGAGTACCTCGAGTGTTTGGAAGAGGCCGGACTCATCCAGGGGTCCTCAGAATAGGGGCAGCCGTATGGAATCATTGGGCTACGCCGAGTACAGCCTTGGGCTTCAAGAAAAGCTGGTCCAGGATCGCGTTCCTCTGAATGGCACCATCGAGGTGACGCATCGCTGTCCGCTGACCTGCTCTCATTGTTACAACAACCTCCCGATGCGCGATGTCGAGGCCAGAAGCGGCGAGCTCCGCTTTGACGAGTACCGTCGCATTATCGACGAGATCGTCGACGCGGGTTGCCTGTGGCTGCTGTTTACCGGGGGCGAGATCTTCGCGCGGGCTGACTTCCTCGATATCTACACCTATGCAAAGCAAAAGGGGCTGTTGATCACGCTCTTCACGAATGGGACGATGGTGACGCCAAAGATCGCCGACTATTTGAGTGAGTGGCAGCCTTTCCGTATCGAAATCACCCTTTACGGTCGCACCAGAGAAACCTACGAAAGACTGACCGGGATCCCGGGTTCCTACGACCGCTGCCTGCGCGGCATTCATCTGCTCAAAGAGCGCGGGCTTCCCCTCGTCCTCAAGACGGTTGCCGTCTCCGTGAACCAGCACGAAATATGGGAGATGAAGCGCTTCGTGGAAGAGGACCTGGAACTGGAGTTCAAGTTCGACGCGATGATGAGTCCGCGGATCGACTGTTCTCAGAGCCCGCTCTCGGTGCGTCTCGCTCCGGAGGAGATCGTGTCGCTCGACCTGGGCGATCCCCGGCGTGTATCCGAGTGGCAGACATTTGGACGGCAGTACATCCAACCCGTTCAGACAAAAACAAATGATGAGCTATACACCTGCGGGGGCGGCGTCAATTCCTTCGCGATCGACCCCTCGGGCAAGATGAGCATCTGCGTGCTGTCTCACTTTGATACCTATGATCTGCGAAGCGGTAGTTTTCTCGAGGGATGGAAGGACTTTCTCTTGAAGGTGCGCCTCAAGAAGGCCACCCGCCAGACCAAGTGCACCTCTTGCCAGCTCCAGGCCATGTGCGGTATGTGCCCGGCCAACGGGGAGCTCGAGGCCGGAGATCCTGAGTCACCCATCGATTTTCTCTGCCACGTTGCCCATTTGCGCGCGCACGCGCTCGGCATGACGGTTCCCGCCCATGGCAACTGCGAATACTGCGAGGGTGGAGAGCGCCACGCAGAGCTGCTCGAATCCGTCAACCGCCTGGCACAAGCTGTCCCGCCCCCCCCTCTCTCCAATCCGACCGGCGAACCACTATTCCCGATCTTCGCCGGGCGAGAAGCTAGCTCCGGTGCGGGCTGCTCGCCGAACGGATGTACGTCATGTAGCTCAGGAGTGCTGTAAGGCAAGACCGATGAGTTCAGAGGACAGACGAGACGGCACAAAACAGAAGCGGCCTTATAGCAAACCGCAGGTCAAACGGGTTGAGCTAAGGCCGGAAGAGGCCGTATTGGGGGCTTGCAAGAACGCGTCCTTCTCAGGTCCCGCTCAAGCGACCTGTACAGTGCCGACCTCGTGCATGACTGCGGGTTCATGATGATCCCGGCCCGCTCAGCCTTGGACCACTCGGAATCTTTATGGCCTCGTCGATACGACAACCCCGCCAGCATCCCTCGGAATTGAGTGTCCGCATCGCGGACGTGGAGATATCGCTCAGCTCCGACGATCCATCTATAGTTTTGTCTCTGAGTGGGGCAGCCAAAAAATTTCAGGTGGCGGCCCCGGCTTCGCGACCCGACGTGCGACTCACGGCCAGTTCGAATCACATCGATCGACAATGCGGGGGCACGAAGGTTTTCGACTCCGGCGGTGTTTGGAGGATGTACTCCTGTGACGGATACCTGCGCTTCGATTTCTTCTGCCCTGCCTTCGGGGATATTCCTTACAAAGCCATGACGCTTCAGCCGGATTTCACAATGGGGAAGATCTACCTGAACCCAGCGCTGTCTCGCTCGGGCCAGCCCGTGAACGCGCTGGAGTACCCCCTGGATGAATTGCTGATCACAAATCTGCTGGCGAGAAATCGCGGCATGGAGGTCCATGCTTGCGGTGTTGTAGACGAAGCTGGCTGGGGTCATCTCTTCGTGGGTCACTCCGGTGCCGGCAAGACCACGATGGCACGGCTGTGGCAGCAACGGGGCGGAGTCCGGATCCTGAGTGACGATCGCATCATTCTGCGTCACATCCATGAACGAATCTGGATGTATGGCACACCGTGGCACGGGGAGGCGGAGCTGGCATCCAACGACCGAGCACCCCTGCGAAATATTTTTTTCTTGCGACAGGCGAACGAAAATGAACATGTTCGGACTTCCAGTGCCAAGGCTGCGGCCTTTCTGTTTTCCTGCGCCTTTCCGCCGTTTCATTGTCTCGACGGTCTGGATTCCACCCTCCGCTTTCTCGAGCACTTGACAGGCAGAACGCCCTGTCATGAGCTCCGGTTCACTCCCGATTCCCGCGCCATGGAGTACATCCTTGGGAGCTCTTTCGAGGCGGTATAGCGGTGACGGATCGATCGTTTCTTCAAGTAACCACAGATCTGCTTCATGCCGGGTATTCCGTGCGCTTTCGCGCCACCGGTCGCAGCATGTTCCCGACGATCAAAGACGGCGAAGAAATCACGGTGGAGCCGGTCGAGCCCTCGTCGGTTCGTCGTGGAGACATCCTGGTGTTCCGGGACGAACGGGGTGTGACGGCCCACCGGCTGGTTCGCATGAGAAGAACCGATCGAAGCCGACTGTCCCTTGTCCTGCGCGGAGATGCTTGCGAAGGGAGCGAAACAATCGAGCCGCAGGCGATCATGGGACGGGTGATTTCCGTGGATCGCCCAACGGGCGCCACCCGGTTGGCCGGAGCGAGAGCCCGCTTTCGATACCGCTGCCGCCGTGTGCTCTCCGGGCTCGGGAGATGCCTGAGGTGGGTCATCGGCGGTAGGGGGCATCCGGCCCACGAGGGATCATCCAACTAAGGGATTCCTCTATTCAACGACTGAACAAATCAAACCCACGAAAATAGCCGATTACCAGGGACTCCCCGAAATCGCCATCGGCCGTCTGCCCGCACGCACATCAACCAGGAGCTGATCCCGTATCTGCTCGGTGACAATCTCACCCTTGGGGAGGCCATCCTCAGGGCCAAGGCCGCCACTAGCGAATCCTCCGTCCGCCGCACCTGGATCCTGTTCGGTGATCCCGCCATGAAACTACGGTGACCGGCGTACGAAAAGATCGCAACGCCGCAATGGTCTTTCGTGCCTCTTCTCACCCTCCAACGCGCATTACTCCTTGGAGGGATCATCCCAGATCTTACCGCGCTCTCATCAAACTAAGGGATTCCGTCGTTCAACCACTGAATAAATCGAAACCACATACAAGGAGAATAGTCGATTGCGTCTTTTTTCTTAAGTTTACGGAGCGTCCAGACGAATACATATGGGAGTCTCGGCGTGGCCCCAACATCAACTAGATAAGGAATTCCCTGATCCATAAGGTCGTGGAGGAGTCCTGATTGGGACTCCGAGGTGAGAAAGGAAGGGAAGATCGGGTGGGAATTGCCAATCTAGAGCATCTGAAGCCGGGAATGAGATTGAGAAGCGATGTCGCCGACACCAGCGGACGAGTCTTGCTCCGGGCCGGATCCGTTATCAGTGAAAAGCACCTAAAAATATTTGCCACCTGGGGAGTTACCGAAGCAGACGTCGAGACTGGTCCGGAGAAAATCGAGCGCGAATCCACTTCCGCCCCAGAATCTGAAAGTCTCAAGAAGGCAAAAGCTTACGTGCGCTCCCTTTTCCGTCATACGGACCCGCGCCAGCCCGCGATTCAGGAGCTGATGCGTCTGTGTATCATGCGAAAAACACAAGAGAAGCCAGAACAAAAGACGAATGGCTAAAACGACGCGCATGGCTTCGTGGCTGGACCCTGCTCCGGCTCCGGTACCCCCGAGCAGGGATGACCAATCACATGCCCTGCCTGGTTTTAAGCTGCATTGCGCCGGCGTTGGAGCCGATGAGTTACTCAGGCCAGAGTGGCTAGGCCGGAAGATCGCTGGACAGCCTCGTTCAAGCGTAACGTAACGTAACGATCCCGATCGGGGAACAGTTCTAGCTTGATGCTCCCTTTCGCATGTTTCCAATCTAGGCAGTAGCGCAGTCGATCAGCAAATCGGAATCACGGACTGATTCCACAACTGGGTTCCTCGTGCTCAGCAGCATACAGACGAAACTACCACGTGCCCGCGAAGATGGACTCGTCGTCCAGCTACTCCGCAACGAAGTCTTGGTTCGCGATCTCAATCAAGACAAGACCTACTCGCTAAACAAGCCTGCGGACTCGGTCTGGCGGCACTGCGACGGCGTGACCACGATCGAGGAGATGCTGCGGGTGCTCCGAAGAGATTTCGGAGCTCAGGTTCACGAAGATGTCGTCTGGTCGGCATTGGAGCAACTATCGCAGGCTTTGTTATTGGACGCCTCCTTTGCAGCGTCCAAGCTCAGGAAGAAACTCTCCGAACGCCGAGAACTGGGAAGGCCGAGCTGGATTCCGGAGGACATCCCGGAAGTCACACCGGAGGTTAAACCGGCCGTAGCCCAAGTCTCCGCGCAGTGGATCGAGGCTCCCAAGCCCTCAGCACTGGAAGTTGTCGCGAGCGCACGTGTTGTCACCCATACGACTCCCGATGACTCGGAAGAAACAGAACCGCTGGCGGCACATTACGCTCCGCGCGTAGACAAGGCCAAGACTGGCCAGCGCACCTATCCCCTGGAGAAAAGGCTTCTTCGAGCCGGACTATTGAGCGGGATCATAGTCGGCTCGATCCTGCTTTCTCCGGTCATGGGTGTCTCAGTTCTGGTTCTCTTCGCAGCCAGTGGTCTGCTCTGGCACAGGGCACATCCTCCAGCGTTGGTATTTTGCCTCGCCTATCAGTGGGCATTCATCGTCATTGGATACGGCTACGACCATCTAACCGGCCGTTTTCCCGCCATGCCTCTCTGGGATCTCCGGGGCTACAAAGGATTCTATCAATACGGTAGTCTAGACCTGGCCGTGATCTTATCACTGGGCGGTCTCATCGCGCTTGCATATGGAATCCGCACGGGGCTATATACCTTCTCGAAATGGCAGTTGCCGGGTGATGATGCGAAGGAGGTCCGAAGACCCAGGTACAACATCGGACGTCTCTTCAAGGTCGTGGTCGTTCTGTACTCGATCCACTGGCTCATCGAAGTATCCCACACCTCGTTACCGCTACGCGTGTCGCAGATCATCCAGAATCTATTGATGTTCCGTGAAGTTTTCTTGGTTTTGCTCTTTTTGATTATTCTCCGGTCCAGAGCAGGCTACGGGTACGGGGCAGCCGCGCTTGCGTGGGCGCTGATCCCGCGGTTTGCATCGGTCATGTCCAACTTCAAGGAGTTGCTTTTTTACATCGTGATTGCCTTGCTGGCAGACCCGCGCCTGTATTCCAGATTGAAGAGCGATGCCCAGTACCGGAGCCGTATCCTGAAATCCATGGCATGTATGGTCCTTGTTCTCGTTGCTCTGGGGGTAATCTGGGAGGGCGGAGTCAAACCCAACTGGAGACCCGCCGTGGTCGCGGGCGATGTCGCGGGATCCCCTTTGGAAAAGGTTGGTTCATTCATAGGAATGGGGCACCAGGCCTTACGAACTCTGGACCCGTTCAGCGCCTTCGAGGCGTTGGTTGCAAGAATGTCGTCGGGAATCGGCTATTTTTCACTGGTGTTGGATCGAGTGCCCGATGTCGTCCCCCACGAGGATGGAGCCTTGACCGCCAGGGTCTTCAACCATATCCTCAAGCCCCGATTCCTCTTCCCCGACAAACCCAGCCTTGGCTCCAATTCCTGGTTGATCCACAGATATGCAGGCATCAAAGGGGCTGGAGAGGAGGAAGGCACCTCTTTGGGACTCAGCTACATGGCGCAATTTTACATCGACTTCGGGTTCCTGGGAATGTTCCCCTGTATCTTCGGATTGGGTGTAGTTCTCGGAGCCATCTATGGCGCTCTGTTCAAGTTCTCGCCGGCACCCATCCTGGCCATGTCCGCTGTCACGGTCATCTTCATCCAGCACTTCATCAGCTATGATGGCGAGATTGCCTACATCATTGGTGGTATCTTGCAATCATTTGTAATATTTGCGCTACTTATCCACTGGGGCGGTGCCTGGTTCCTTCGTTTCATCTCCGACGGTCCGTCCTCCACGACGACGCAACCCTCCTCGGTTGCGATCCACTGAAGTTTCCGCCATACGAACGCTGTCACGATCCGGTCGCCTGCTTTTCCATGGTTGCCAACCTGCGGGTCTGACCCGCCATCTCGCCTTGTGTTCATCGTTTTGTGCCTTGTTTGCGCCCCGAGGACATCGTAAGGTATTGCGAACTCATTAGTGTTTGGAGGTCTACTGTGATCAAGCGTCGCGAGTGGTTCCGGAGGTCATTTCTCGGGGCTCTTGGAGCCGGCGTCTCTTCCACCGGTTTCACCCGAAGCGCTCCGAACCCCAGGAAACTCCCACGGGATTACGACGCTTCCAAGGAACTGGCGCGCTCGGACTGGAAGCCTGTCTTTCTGGACGCGCACCAGAACGAGACCCTGGTTGTGCTGAGTGATCTCATCATCCCGGAGACCGACACGCCCGGAGCCAAGGCGGCGCTGGTCAACCGTTTCATCGATCGGCTGCTGGCAGCGGAGACATCCAAGACCCAGAAGCAGTTCCTCGCGAGCCTGGCGTTTCTCGACGGGGAATGCAGAAGGCGCTACGGCAAAGCATTCGTGCATCTCCCCGGAGAAACCCAGATCGAGATCCTCACCCTGATGGCCTATCCCCATCGCTTGATGAACTTGGGCGGTAGCCGTTCCCGTTACAGAGGTCACGAGCACTTCGCGTATCTCAAGGGCCGGATCAGCCAGGCCTACTATAATTCGGAAATCGGCATGAAGGAGCTCGGCTGGGACGGGAATCCGACCTTCGGTTCCTTCGACGGATGTACGCATCCTGACGGCACTCATGGTGAGGTTTGATGCAAGATCCTCGATCGGTTCGATATGATGCCATTGTCGTCGGTTCCGGAGCCACGGGGGGCTGGGCGGCCAAGAAACTCAGTGAGGCCGGCCTGAAGGTGGCGCTGCTCGAGGCTGGCCGCAAGGTCTCGCCGGACGAGTTTGCCGAGCATTTGCCCGCCTATCGGCTCGACTACCGGAACCTTTCCCCGGAGATCGTCAAGCCGGAATTTCCAATTTGGATCTCGGTTCCCAACATAATAGTCTCGAGCCACCATGGGAGCAAGAAAATCCCGGCCTCAGACCAACCATGGATCCAGTCAACGCATCCCAATGACCCGTTGTCGCCGTGGTAGTAGACCTTCTCACTCCTGCGTGGGCGATTTTCCAGACACATCGCCACACTCCTTCCATGGCATTCCAATTCCGGACTTGCAAGCCGGGCGGCTAACCGCTTGGCAGCGGCAAGGCCCAGATCCGCCTGAGCATTTCACCAAACAACCGACGGTCCAGATGCCCCTCGGCCAAGAGCAACCAGTAGTACCGCGCGTGCTTGACCAGCCTTCCGCCAGTCTTCATCAACCGGTGCTGCAAGCTCGTGAGCGACCAGCTCTTGATCCGGGGTGGTAGCCCGAGTCGCCGCCATAGGTTGCCTAGGTTGTAGGCGAGCACGCTCAACTGCAGGCGCACTTCATTCGCACGGAAGCGATGGCAGGACAGCCGCGTCCAATGCGTCGCCTGCTTGCCTTCTTTGATCCATTGCTCCGCCGTGCCGCGCTTGTTGTAGAACCTCACCACCGAGCGGCTCGGCAAGCTCATGTTCGTGACAATGAACCCGACCCGCGGGAACAACTCGCCCTGGTGATGCTCGACCTTGGCGACGATCCGTCGCGGCCTCGACCAGCTTTCGGCCTGATAGCGGAAGCTCTTGTAGCGCACCAGTGGCTTGCGGCTGGGCCGACCTGGAGGACGAAACAGGATGTCGGCAATCTCCCACTCCAGGCTCTTGTTGGACGGGATGCGTATGGCATACTGAACGCCGCGCTCTTCCAGGGTCTCGTAAACCTCTGGCTTGGCGAAGGCGGCGTCTGCTCGAAAGACGATCTCTTTGCCTTGCTCCTGTTGAAAATCGATCTCCGGCAACAGAAGCTCGTCCCAGTCCTCGGCGCTATGCACGTTACCCGGCCGCAGCTTGGCCGCCAGACAGTCCCCGTGACTATTGAACAGAAACAGCGGATGGTAACACACGGACTCGAAGTGGCCATTGTAGGCGCTGCCTTCCTGCTGACCATGCACCGGACTCTCGCTTGAGTCCATATCCAACACTACGCGATCAGACTTGTCCAGAGCCTCGGCCTGTGCGAGTGTCTCTCGGTTCAGAGCCATCAGCCCGATCAGATTCTCTTCTCGCGTCAGCAGCTCCGTCTCGAACCAGTGTAACGTCGAGGTCAGCGCCGCACCGCGATCCCAGTTTTTCTTCGAGCCGATCAAGCGAAAGGTCGGATCAACTGAGACCCGCGCGGCATCGTTAAGGTCTTCGTAGCCTGCCAGGCGACTATAGACCGATTGCCGCAGCAGATCGACGAGCGGGAACTGTTTGTTCAAGCCTTGCCGCGTGTCGTTGAGATGCTCGTCTATGAGTCGTCCCATCCCCAGCCGTTCGTCCAACTCGCGGACCAGAATCAGGCCACCCTCGGAGGTGACTCGCGATCCCTGAAAATCAACTTTGAGTAATCCGTTAAAGCTGAGTTGAAACCCCTTTCGTTCTTTTTCACCCATCGGGTGTTGCCCTCCAATGTGTCCTTATCATTCTCCGACGCTTATAAATAGGGATGCCGAAGGCGGCTGAAAGGTTGATATATTTCATTCAAATTGGAAATCCGGGTCAAGACTCGACCTATCCAGAAGGCATGCTACGCCTGCCAGGAATACAATTACGATTGGTTCGTCAACGATCTCAAAAACCCATACAGTACCCCGCAAGACAAACCCTTCTCCTGGCAGCGCCTGCGCGTGGTCGGCGGACGCACGCTGGTCTGGGGGCGGCAGAGCTACCGCATGGGCGACCTGGACTTCAAGGCCGCCAGTCACGACGGCTATGGGGAAGACTGGCCCATTTCACATGCGGACCTGGCACCGTATTACGATCAGGTCGAACGATACGTGGGCATCAGCGGGAGCGCCGAAGGTAATCCGGCTTTACCGGATAGTCAATTCCTCCCCCCCATGGCGATGACCTGCGGCGAAAAATTATTGCGCGACCGGGCCGCAAGTCGATTCGGACGGCAGGTGACGATAGGGCGGGTGGCTGTTCTCACTCAGCCTCACAATGGGCGCGCCGCCTGTCACTACTGCGGTCCCTGCCATCGAGGGTGTGTGACGCACTCGTACTTCAGCAGTCCGTTCACCACCGTCGCCGACGCGCTCAAGACGGGAAACTGCACCCTGATCACGAACGCGATCGTCAGTCATGTGGAACTGGACTCGAAAACCAATCGGGCTCGCGGCGTCACCTATGTGGACCGCCATTCCAGAAAGAGTTTCGAGATTTCAGCCCGCGTGGTCGTGCTCGCGGCTCAGGCTCTGGAATCAACTCGAATTCTGTTCAATTCGAAGACGCGGGAGCATCCCACCGGGGTAGGAAACTCGAGCGGTCGGCTCGGCCGGTATCTCATGGACCACGCCATCGGGCGATCCGCTGCTGGTCGACTCGAGGGATTCAGCTCCAAGCAGACGGCCAGCGATCCACAAAGGCCCAATGGAATCTACGTCATTCGATTCCGCAACCTGGACAAGGACTCGCGCCACCCCCACTTCATTCGAGGCTACGGGTTCCAGGGCAGCACCGGTCCGAACTTCGCCTTTGGTTCGGAAGGTTTTGGGGCTTCATACAAGGAAGCCGTGAAGGCGGGAGAGTACACGATCGCGCTTACCGGCTTTGGCGAATCGTTGCCGAGGATGGACAACTACTGTGAGATCGACCCCGATCTCAGAGACGCCTGGGGCATCCCGGCACTCCGGATTCACATGAGTCATGGTTCAAACGAAAAGGCCTTGATGGAGGATGCCGCCGTCACAGCCGCCGAGATGCTCGAGGAAGTGGGAGCCAAGGGAATCAACGTCAACTCCGCGGCGGCGACACCGGGAATGGCGGTTCATGAAATCGGCACCGCCCGCATGGGCAATGATCCGAAAAAGTCGGTGCTTACCGCTTTCAACGAGGTTCACGATGTCAAGAATCTGCTGGTTGTCGACGGCGCCTGCTTTGTGAGCTCGGCCTGTCAAAACCCAACCCTGACGATGATGGCCATTACGGTGCGGGCCTGCGATCACCTGCTGGAGCGCTTTCGACGTAGCGAAGTTTAGTTTGCCCGTAGGCCGACCGTGCCGGGCCGAATCTGAGGTTACGCTTCGGCCTCACTGCTTTTTTCGAATCAGGCCGGCCGCGTCCCGGACCAATCTTCCGCGGCGGCTCCCGGGCGGGGCCAGGTAGTGTACTATCCGGCGCAAAACTTGCACCTGGGATAACCAGGGGCTGTTCAGCACGGCGTTCGCGTTCTGTAGCTCTTGTTCTTTCCAGGAAAGCTCCCTTTCCTTTCTTTCAAGCTGCTTTTCCTTCTTGATAATCTGCCCCAATGCTTCGCCCATGGCGGAGTAGAGCTCTGCTTCTCGGAACTGCTCCTTGAAGGGCGGCTCCCGCCAAGCCGAAGGAACAGAGACGGCATCGTCACGGACGCTTCCCAGCATCGCCACGAGATAACTCTTTTCTGCATCCGGGATGACGGCTGATCGATGGATCAATCGAAGCTCCCGACGCAGGTCTTCCGCGATCCCTGAAATCCCGTTGATGAAAGTTTCCGACCACGTGTCTCCCATGAAGGTCTGTCCGAGAAATTTCAAGCCTGCAGACTCGAAGGCGGCCGTCAAATCCACCAAGGGCACTTCCTTCCCAAAGGGCCAGTTCTCTTCGCCTACGGCTCGAATGCGCCATAGCCAGTACCAGTAGCACAGACGGTTGGGCACGAGCGCCATCACGTATTGGCGGCTCCGGCTCGCCATTCCGCGCAGAAACGAGGCCTGTTGCGCAGGATCATAGTGTTCGAGTACCCCTGCATTGAAAACAAGATCAAACTCGGGTTCCCCCTTCTGTTGAGCATCCCCGAGCACAAAACTGCCCGCGAGACCTTCTCGTTCGAAGCGTTGTTGAGCATGGTCGAGCGCTCCCTGAGAAAAATCCATCAGCGTCACATCGTGTTTTCCGGTTCGAGCAAGGGCGAGACTTTGCCATCCGTCGCCACAGCCCGCCTCCAGGATACGGGCCCCGTTCGGGAGCAACTCCTCGATTCGTTCGGCGAATTCCTGGTTGAACACCTTGATGTTGCCGTCTTCTTCCGCAGGGGACTCTGTCGCGTAGTAACTGTCCCACTTTTGCTGCTCCGTGGTATGGGCACGGTCTTCGAGACGCCTCATCATGTAGGAGCTGGAACTGTACAGTACGAGCAGTTGCTTTCCAGCCCAGTACTTTTGATCGACTTCTATCGTGTCACAGTGAATACGATGGAAGTCTCGGAGCTGCCGCGGGAAAGATCCCTCGGTGAAGCGCGAAAGATGGAACTCGCTCAAGGGGTCTTCCTCATAGGGCACCAGAATGACCAATAGTTGCTCGCACGCACTGAGCATGGACTCCGCCACCTCGAGGGGGCTTTCGAAATGTTCCAGGCAATTGGAGGTGACCACCACGTCGAATTGCTCCGGAATCTCACCCTTTTCCATGTGAACGAACTCGCTCCGCGGAAAACGCCGTCTCGCTTCATTGAGTGCTTTATGAGAAAAGTCGAGTCCCACGACCTGACATCGAGGGAAGGCGGAGGCGAGCGTTGAGACACCCTCGCCAAAGGCGCAGCCCCAATCGAGGATGCGCCGAGCTTCATGCCGCAGATAATCCCTCTCCGCGGCGGGCAAGTTTGCGACCAGGCGCTCCATGAAGTGTCGCGTCTGCCCTCCGCCGTCGTTGGCATCCCAGTTCTCGCTAAAGTACCAGTCCCACCATTCTCGAGAATTTACGACTGGCGCCGACATATAGGCCCTCGGATCATCGGATCAATGGAGAAGGAGTAACTATCTTATAGACAAACGTTGATTCTGTCTCCGGCTACATCCACGCGGGCTGTAGATGAAACTCTTACGCCCGGCTTCGCCTTGCCGCCCACGAGGGTGCGGCTCACCCTCAATTCTTTTGGGGGTTTTTGCGTTCGAGGTCCGCCCCGCCCAGATAGGCTCGATTCCAGGTCGGGCTGATCAGAACCTCGTTGAGGCACACATGGGGAGGGAGCTGAGCGATGAACGCAATCAGCTTTTCCAGGTCCTCGGGTTGAAGCATCTTGGCGAGATCCTCCTCGCTCGGTGCGGTCGGCCGCTTTCTCATGATTGGGGTCGCCACTTCGGCCGGGCAGATGGTGCAAGCCCGAATTCCGTTGACGCACTCCTCCATGTTCAACGAGGCGTTCATCGAGACCATTCCGTGTTTGCTGGCGCAATAGGCGACTCCGGCCATCTGACTGGTATATCGTCCCGCCCAGGAGGCAATGTTGATGACCAGACCGTCTTGCTGCCGACGCATCATGGGAAGCACCGTCGCAATGCAATACGTCGCGCCGTTGAGGTTCACATCGATCAGCTTTGCCCAGGCCTCCGGTGACACGTCCGACCAGTGGCGGTTGGGAAGGTTGATACCGGCACTGTTGACGAGGATGTCCAGCCGCTCATACTCGTCTTCAATCCGCTTCCCAGCTGCCTGGACCGCAGCCAGGTCGGAGACATCCAACTGTTCCATGGACGCACCGGACGCACCACTTCCCGTGCGATGGATCTGCGCCTCGGTTTCAACCAGGGTCTCGCGCGTGCGACCGCTCAGAATTACCCGAGCTCCGGCCTCTGCCAGCGCGATTGCCCCGGCCTGTCCGATTCCGCTACCCGCCCCCGTCACCCACGCTACCTTGCCCGACAAAGCTCCCATGATGCCTCCACGAATTTCCCTCGGTTCATTGATGAATCGACGCTGGTCCTCAGCTACTCATGTATCCGGCGGCAATACATGAATAGACCAAGTGGGTCCCGCCAGTCTAGTCCGAGCGTGTGCCCTACACCACCAGAATTCGAAGAAGCGCACCTGTCGCTCTGCGATCAGTGTCCTGCTGCGGCGGAGATATATTCGAGAGACGAATCGTCGGCTTGCCCAGCGGTGGCGATGATGAGTTGTAGCGCCGACAGCAGGCCGACCCTCAATCGAGGGTTCGACGGGAAAGAACCCGGTGGATAGAGTTGCATCCGGGCCGATCTGGATGAATAATTCACCTTCCCAAATCATGCGGATCGGACGTCGGAGACGGGCTCCCTCGAATCAGGCCGCTTGAAGGGGCGATCATGAACACCCGGGCAATACTGAGCGTCGGCCTGCTGTCGGCCCTACAACTCATCATCGCCACCGCTGGGCAAGCCGACGAGCGGAAACTGATCAATCCGATCGTGTTTCAACGATCCCATCTGGACCCAGAGCCCGGCGCACCGGTGCTTGCCGGGAAGTTGTGGATCATGGAAGCAGACGGGTCCCGTCTACGCCAGCTGACATTCGGCCAAACCTATGATGAGCACCCCTCCATCTTCTCGGATCAAAGGCACGTCCTTTATTCCCAATTCCCGGTCAATCAGCTGGACCCGACCGAAGAGGCAAAACTGATCAAACTCGACATCCTCAGTGGAGAGCACGAGGTCTTTGCTCAAGTTCCCGGCTTTGCCCTGCACCATGCGACGGTATCGCCGATCGCAGACAAGGTGGCCTATCACCGGGACAAGGCCGACTTTCGCTCCCAATGGGTCGGATGGGGACCCGGGAGCTACGAAGTCAACATGGTGGCTTCCAACGGCGTCGCGGTTGCTGGTGGCATCATCTTCATGCATGAGAAAAACCTCAAGCAGTCGCCCCGGAAGGTATCTCTGGTGCGCCTGACCGGTCACGGTCCTGGTTCCAGAGCCCTGTTTCTCACCGATGATGATCACCTGCACCGGCGACCGGCCGTTTCACCGGACGCGCAGTGGATCGCATGGCAAACCGACCTGGCGGGGTCCGACGATGAGATCTACCTGGCAAAAATCGACGGCTCGGAGCCTCGCAACCTAACCCGGGCAGCAGGGAACGACGGCCATCCATGGTTTTCCCGCGACGGTAAATGGATCGTGTTCGAGTCCGATCGTACCGGCCAGTGGGAGATTTGGCGATTGCATCTCGACACTCTCGAGAGTCGCCAGTTGACGTTCGGCGCCGGCCAATATGCCAGCACACGCCCCCGCATGTGATGGTGGCATGATGCGCCGGAGGTAAGGAGGAGTCAGACGATTGTGGAAACGAACTTGATCTCTTTGGCGCGCGATTCGCTGTCGACCACCATCGTATCGGACATCCTCGACTCGATGGGTCGCAGCCGACAGGCCATGGCCGCCGGTATTCGGCCGCTCGACGATTCGCTCCCCCTGTTTGGCCGCGCGCGCACGGCCCGCGTCGAGGAAGGCGTCTCGGACGATGAGAAGGGGAACCCCTATCGATTGGGCATCCAGCTGGTTGACAGCCTGAGCCCCGATGACGTGGCCGTTCTGGCCTGCGAGGAGTCTGATCGACTCTGTCCCTGGGGAGAGTTGGTAACCAATGCCGCCATCGGGCGAGCCGCCGCTGGATGCGTCACCAATGGCTACGTTCGAGATGTTCGTCTCATCAAGGAAGCCCGCTTCCCCGTCTTTTGCGGTGGCATAGCTCCTTTGGATCTGATGGGACGCGGTCGCTTCGCAGCTATCGATACGCCGGTGCAATGCGCAGGTGTGGCCGTCGCCCCCGGGGACTTCATCCTGGGAGACGCGGACGGTGTCATCGTCATTCCCGAGGACCACCTGCAGCGGGTAATCGAACAAGTGGCTCAACGGTCCCAGGGCGAAGATGCTGTGCGTCAGGCGCTGCGCAGCGGAAGCACCTTGAAGGAAGTGTTCGAGAAATATGGTACGGTCTGAAGGCCGCTGTCGGCGGTAATTCCGCCGCAGTGGCGAAATCGATTGCTTGGTCCGAGGACCTGGCGCCTACCATTTTTTCTTGTGATGATCGAAGCCTGGGAGACGAACAGATGGAAGGAAGTAACCTGATGGAGTTGAGCGGCTCCCGGGATCATCGTGACTTTCAGGGGCTCATGGAGTTTTGCATCTCCTGTCTGTCGAAAAAGGCATATCCGGCGCAGGTGGCCACGGAGACAGCGTTCACACTCGTCGAGGGCGACGCGCGTGGGATTTACACTCATGGCGCCGCGGGTGGGACCGGCCTGGAAGAGTCGCTCTCGTTCAAGGGTGCGACAGCCACGGTCGACGTCAACGGACAGCCCCAGAAGCTGGATCAGAAGTACTCCACGATTGGAGTGATGGACGGCGATGCCGCTCCGGGCCACTACACCTCGCGACTGGCGGTCGAATGGGTCAGACAGCTCGCCAGGGCTCACGGGATGGCCAAGGTTTACGTTTACAACACCAATCACTTCGGCGCAGCGGGAATCTGGTCGGACGAGATCGCAAAGGACAAGGATCTGATCGGACACGTGACCTGCACCGCTCACGCCTCGGTGAGATTCCTTGGAGACGATCCGGAAGGTGTGGATTACACGAAGGGTGCAGCTATCGGAAAGTAACAGCGATTGGGCTCCAATCCCGACGCGTACTCCATCCCATATGAGAACGGGCTGCTGACCATCGACATGGCAAACACGGAGCTTGCCATCTCACTTTTTTATAAAGCCTTCAAGGAGGGGCTCGTGACGGGAAAGCCGAAGGCCTTGAAGATCCCCAACTACGTTGCGGATGCTGAGTATCGGCCTACCTTCGATCCGGGGGACGTGGTCCGCCTCGAGGGAGGAGAACTAAAGGTCCTGGGCTCTGTCTTTCCCCACGGTGGCCTTCGCGGCTACAAGGGCCAGATCATGATCCAGCGCGTCGAGGCCGATCATAGCTTCGGTGGTGGTCCGATAAGGGTGATGCAGCACGGTTCGATCTCCCAAGAGGCGCGGGTGTCTCACGCCTTCGAGGCCCAGGCGACCGACTTTCTCTACACCAAAACAGAAGCTCTCGAGCGGATGAACTCGCTCGTCGGGGATTGGTCCGATTACATGGGACCAGCCTCCCGAATGCCCGGGGAGCGAAGTCAGCTGGCCCGGGAGTACTCGCTCAGCAATGGGATTCCCTATTCCGAAGATCAGATTGCAACGCTCCGCCGCTGCGGCGAAATGGCCGGAGTCGATCTCGACACCGTAGGCTCATCGGTCAAGTCCTACCCCGCCAACCTGTTTACCAAATAGACGAACGAAAGTAGGGACGTCCCTATTTTCCCCGATAAGGACCCAATGAGTCAGACGTTTTTGATCACACTCGCGTGCCTCTTTGTTTTCACAATACTTTCAGCCTACATCAAAAGGCAGGCGAAGGATCGCTGTCTCAACGATCTGGACGAAAGCCTGGTTCACCTGGAAAGAGTCGACGGAAGTATCATTACCGGAAGGTTGCGGTTGGAGATCACGGGGATGGAGCTCATCTACGAGAGACCGATCGAAGAAGCGGCCCAGGTACGAAAAAGCTATCTCTTGTATCGTCCGGAGTACGCGCACATTCAATCTCTGATTCGCTTTCATGACGAATTGACCCTAACGGATCGCGCGCGTCGCGACAAAGGGATGCGATCCATCTATCGCCCGTCATCTCTGCTCCGGCTGAAACGGACCGTGCTGAATTTCTTCCGTTTGGTCCGGGATTCTCTGATGGATGTCTTGAATCTGTTCGTCAACCTGGCCAAGAAAAGGGCCCCTGGCGGCGCCATTCTGGCATCCCAGGACAAGTACGTGGCCAGGCTGAAACAAGATGTGGTAGGTTCGGTCGAGACAGCCTACGAGCCCCTTCTGGAGCATCACATTGGACGCAGGGTCATTTTTGATCTGCTGAGCGGAGAATCTTCCAAAGCCTACGTAGGAGTCCTCAAGGACTACACTTCCGAGTTCATCGAGGTCATGGATGTGGCTTACCGAACGGCGCGGGATACGAGCGAAAGACAAGCTGACCTGGTGCTGTTGAGGAAGGTTGCCGTCGTGCGGCATCTGTCGGACTAGCGCACCGGCCCGGCTCGGTCCGCTCCCGGCGAGACCAACTATCCGCGGCAGGAGTATTCGAGAGGATCATCCCGTATAGCCCGGATCTTTCGTCAACCCCTCCATCTGTTGTCTGTGACGCGACGCGTGTCCGCCCAGAAACAAGATCCATTGATAAATGTCGAAATCGCCGAAGACCGGATGCGGAAACTTGAGCTGACGCAGATCTCGCCGTGCCAGTCGCGGAAGCAAACTCTCGAGATGCTGCTGCTGGCTGCGAAGCTCCGCGACGGCGGCGCCGATATCCCTTCCATGCTCCGGAATGGCTTGAGGCGGAGCTTGAAACTTCCCCTGGGCACGGCTCCGAATTCCGTCGAGCCCTCCCAGTGCGGAGGTAGGATCCGGATCGGGACCGAGATCCGATTTCTCCGCTTCACGCAAGAAGCGCTCGATCGCCTTCAAGATGCGGCCTTGTGAAAGGCTGATATGGTGGGCTAGCTCCCCTATGGACCATTTGCTTTCCGATGGCCGGAACCTGGCGGCGCGATCGGGCACGGTCGCCAAGAACGCGTAGAGCTCATCGTAGCTGAGCCGAGTTACTTCGTACACTTCCCCGAGCTTGGCATCGGATGGACTCATGACTCCGAGTCTAGCACAGCGGCAACAGCGAGCAAGATTGTGAAAGCAACGGTGGAAACGTCCCTTTTTTGATTGAAGTGAGGGGCAGCAAGATGATACTGATGGCCAGAACTAGTCGAGGAACCATGCCGTACAAGTCTTATCCCCTTGGTTTTGTGACAGCCACGATTTGTATCCTGGGATTACTCCAGGCCGCGGATCGAGCTCACGGGCCCGGCAACCTGTCCGCCGAACCGGATCGCGCTGTGCAGGCCCAGTACAACGTCATGGTGCCCATGAGAGACGGCGTCCGCCTGTCCACCGATATCTATCGCCCGGACGCCGAAGGTAGCTACCCCGTGATCCTGACCAGGAATCCGTACGGCAACGGATCGGGACAAAACGATTCTCGTCAGGGAAATTTTTGGGCCTCCCGAGGCTATGTTTATCTGTACCAGGACGTTCGTGGCCGCTACGACTCCGAAGGATCCTGGTACCCGACGGCTCACGAAGGCGAGGACGGCCAGGACGCGATTCGATGGGCAGCGGAGCAGCCCTGGTCGAACGGGAAGGTGGCCATGATTGGTGGATCCTACATGGGCATCGATCAATGGCAGGCCGCCTGCCTCGGAAGCCCGAACCTGAAAACCATCGTGCCCATCTTGTCACCCCTGAGTGCCTATCGCTCGTTTCATCCCGGAGGCGCTTTCCTGTTGGGTCAGGCGGCGTGGGCGCTCCGCATGTCCGGTCGGACGGCGCAGGCTCAGCAGCACGACTGGAGCTGGCACTTTTGGCATCTTCCGGTGGTCGAAATCGATAACGCCATGGGGTACGAGATCCCCTTCTGGCGCGATTGGGTCCAGCACCCGAACTACGACGAATACTGGGAACAAATCGACTTCGCGGCCAAGATCAAGAATGTGGGGATTCCCACCTTCAAGATTGGAGGCTGGTATGATGCGTGGCTGGCCGGAACCCTGAGCAGCCACACTCTCTTACAAGAGCAAAACAAGTCGCCCGATCGGCTCCAGAAGCTGATCATCGGGCCGTGGCCGCACAGCGCAAATCCGGGTCGGAAAACCGGTGAAATCGACTTTGGACCGGATGCGGGCGTGCAATTCGACCTGGTTGCCTTACCGTGGATGGAATACTGGCTCAAAGGCACCGACAATGCCATCGAAACAGAAGCGCCGGTTCGTCTCTTTGTGATGGGGGAGAACCGATGGCGCTCGGAAGAAACTTGGCCTCCGGCCGGCGTCCAGTATCAGCCCTACTACCTGCACAGCGGGGGTGGGGCCAATTCGAGCCAGGGGGATGGGAAACTGAGCTCCGTTGAGCCGCGCAGCGAGCCCTTCGATCGCTTCGACTACGACCCGCGCAACCCCGTGCCGACACGGGGAGGAAACCTGGCCGGGATTCCGGGGTTTGAACCGGGACCGCTCGATCAGGCACCGGTCGAGGCACGCAACGACGTGCTGGTTTACACCTCTCCCGCACTCGAGCAAAATATGGAAGTTACCGGACCTTTGACAATGACGCTCTATGCATCGTCCTCCGCACGAGACACTGACTTTACCGCGAAACTCGTGGACGTCCATCCGGACGGCCGTGCTTTCAATCTTGCAGACGGCATCGTTCGCGCCCGTTTCCGGGAGTCCATCACCGCGCCTTCCTTGTTGGAGCCGCGAAAAGTGTACCGCTTGCGGATCGATCTGATGGCCACGAGTAACGTATTCAAGAAAGGACATCGTATCCGGGTGCAAGTTTCGAGCAGCAATTTCCCTCGTTTTTCCCGCAACCTCAACACCGGCAACTCTCCGGAGAGCGACACCGCCATGGTCACGGCGGCACAGCGGGTGTACCATGAAGGTGATTATCCGTCTCATATACTGCTGCCGGTCCTTGCACGATAGTCCCGCGTGCCCACGATATCTCGAAGATTGGTTGTGAAATGGGGTCCAAATGAGAGCTCTCGGTATCTTGGCAGCGATGATGATGTTTTGTCTGATCAGTTGCAACCCAGTGGATGGTGGGATGAAACAATCTGAAGATCCAAGTCGAGCGGACGTCGAGGCACTAAAGCGGAAACTGGAACAGGGCGAACGAATTCTTGCGATCGACGTTCGTGAGAATGATGAAGTGGAGTCCGGATCCATTCCAGGCTCGATTCATATTCCCCTGGGAATGCTGGAGTCGCGAATGCAGGATATTCCCAAAGACGTGGAGCTCGTCTTTTTCTGAAACGGCGGCGGACGAGCCTCCCGGGCGGCGGCTCTATTTCACAAGCATGGTTACAAGGCGGTGACTTTTTGCGGAGTGCGGGACTGGAAAGCCAAGGGCTACGAGGTCGGCCAAACCGTGAGACCTCCAGAGGGCAAAATAGAGCCTGATTGAAGGACCGTGACTGTCCGGATAGGTTCAGACGAATAATGAACGCGAGACACTGGACGCAGCTGTATCGTTGGGTCGTCTTCCTCCCGATCTGGGCGGCAGTATCCATTGCCGCGATCGCTGACGACACCAGCCCCGCCGTAGACTTCAACCGTGATATCCGGCCGATTCTCTCCGACACCTGCTTTACCTGCCACGGGCCGGACGCGGGTACGCGCCAGGTGGACTTGCGTCTGGATACTCGAGAGGGCCTGTACGAAAACCGTGGGGGGTATCAGGTTGTCGTCGGCGGAGACCTCGACAACAGCCGCCTGTTTCAACGGATCAGCGCCGAGCTCGAAGTCGCCCGCATGCCACCTCCGAAGTCTCAAAGGAAACTGACGCCGGCACAGATCGACTTGATCCGCCGCTGGATCGAGCAGGGGGCCGTCTGGGAGCGCCATTGGGCTTTTGTCGGACCTGAAAGGCCCAAGCGGCCAACAGTCCGAAATCAGGGTTGGCCGCACAACGAAATAGACTTCTTTGTTCTCGAGCGCCTCGAGCGGGAGCGACTGGCCCCCTCGGCCGCCGCGGATCGCGCGGGGTTGATTCGTCGCGTCACGCTTGATGTGACCGGTCTGCCCCCGACCCCTGCTGAAGTGGAGGCTTTCCTTCGAGACACCGCACCCAAGGCTTACGAACGCGTCGTCGACCGGCTCCTTGCGTCCCCGCGCTATGGAGAGCGCATGGCGTGGCGATGGCTGGAGGCCGCCCGTTACGCGGATACCGATGGCTATCAGACCGATGGCGAACGATTCATGTGGCGATGGCGTGATTGGGTCATCGACGCCTTCAACAGCAACATGCCATTCGATCAGTTCACCGTCGAGCAGATCGCGGGCGACATGCTCGAGAGGGCGACGCTCGAACAGAAGATTGCGACCGGGTTCAACCGCAATCATCGAGGCAACGCTGAAGGTGGGATCATTCCCGAAGAATACCGGGTGGAGTACGTCGTGGATCGGGTCGACACGACCTCGACCGTATGGTTGGGATTGACGACGGGTTGCGCCCGCTGTCATGACCACAAGTACGATCCGATCCGGCAGAAGGAGTACTACCAGCTCTTTGCGTTCTTCAACAACGTGCCCGAACGCGGCCGATCCATCAAGCACGGCAACTCGCCACCGATGATTCCGGCACCCACTCCCAGCCAGCAAGCCGTACTGGCCGAGCTCGAACAGAGAGTCAGAAAGGCAGAGCAGCAGTTCGCCGCGATGGCACCAACGCTGGAAGCCGCTCAGTCCAGGTGGGAAGAATCACTTTCTGCGGAGATGCCGATCGATTGGACCATTGCCGAGGGACTCGCGGCAAAGTATCCGCTCGACGGAGAGATCACCTACGCGGGCAACGAACTCGAAAAGGAAGAGATTCCGAAAGCTAGCGATGGGGAGCCTAGCTTCGTGGCGAGCAGTGTCGGCGAAGCCGCCAGGGGGGTCGAAGCCGCAAGCTTCGACGGTCGGCGTTTCATTGACTGCGGTGACGTTGGGAAGTTCGGCTACCTCGACAAGTTCTCCCTGGGTGCGTGGATTCACTCGACTGCGGGAGAGGGCGCCATCCTGTCCAGGGTAGCCGATACCGATGAAGCAGAAGGATATAGTCTGTACCTGAAGGCTGGGAAGATTCGACTGGACCTCTCCAAACGCTGGCTGGACGACGCTCTCCGGGTGGAGACGGAGGACGGTCTCTCTCCCGGCCGGCATCATGTCATGGCAACCTACGATGGTTCCAGGGTCGCGAGCGGCGTCAAGATTTACCTCGATGGGGAGCCAGTCAAGCTCAGGGTCCTGTTGGACGGTCTGAACCAGACATTCTATATCAACGAGCCGTTTCGTATTGGCGCCGTTGGGGGCACCAAGGGTCGCTTTCATGGGTCTATCGAGGACGTACGCGTATACGCCCGAGCGCTCGATGCGGACGAGGTGGCCATTGTGGCCCATCCCGATTCGATCACCGATATCGCTCGAACGACCCCGGAGAAGAGAACTCCCGCCCAGAGGATCAAGATTGGCCGGTACTTTCTCGAGCAGCTTGCACCTGAGCCTATTCGTCAGGCGTGGAAAAATCTCGCCGAGCTCCGGCAGGAGAAGGTGCGTCTGCTGGAGAGCATTCCGACCACGATGGTGATGAAGGAGATGAAGCACGCGAGGGACACCTTCGTCTTACTCCGGGGTGCCTATGACAAACAGGGAGAACAGGTCCAGGCAGGGTTGCCGGCATTTCTCCCACCCCTGCCCGCCGGAGAGGAAAACAACCGGCTCGGACTTGCCCGCTGGCTGGTGGATCGATCCAACCCGCTCACGGCGCGCGTGACCATCAACAGGTTTTGGCAGATGTATTTCGGAAGTGGCCTGGTCGAAACAGTTGAGAACTTCGGAAGCCAGGGAGAACCACCCACCCACCCGGAACTTCTGGACTGGCTGGCCACCGAGTTCATGCGAACCGGCTGGGACGTGAAGGCTCTTCAAAAGACGATCGTGACCAGCGCGACCTATCGTCAGTCGTCGAAGGTAACGGGCGAATTGCGCAAACGGGATCCCGAGAATCGCCTGCTGGCGAGGGGACCACGGTTTCGGCTTTCATCAGAGATAGTGCGGGACCAGACCCTTGCGGTGAGCGGACTTCTGGTGGAGCGATTGGGGGGCCCCTCCGTGCGACCCTACCAGCCCGAGGGACTCTGGTTGGAGCTCGCCTCTGCCGGGAAGTACAAGCAGGACACAGGCGAGAACCTTTACCGACGTAGCCTGTACACGTTTTGGAAACGCACCGTACCCCCTCCCTCGATGATGACCTTCGACGCCTCCGATCGTGAGACGTGCATCGTTCGTGAAACACGGACCAATACCCCGTTGCAGGCTCTGACTCTGATGAACAGCGTGACTTACGTCGAAGCATCCCGTGCCCTGGCGGAAAGAGTTCTGGCGGGACCGGACGCGACTCCGGAAGAACGCATATCCGCTGCTTTTCAGTTCGTTCTCGCCCGTGAGCCCGCGCAGGCGGAGCGGGCGATAATAATCGACGGTTTTCGCCACCACCGGGATTACTATCGTAGCAACGAGTCCGAGGCCCTCGAGCTCGTCAGTGCCGGGGAATCTCCGCGGAACGGAATGCTGGATCCCGGTGAGCTCGCCGCCTACACCATGGTAGCCAGTATGATCTTGAACCTCGACGAGACTTTAACCCGGGAGTAAGGGTGAACCCAGAAACGCCAACCAAGTTGCAGATGACCCGGCGGCACTTCTTCGGCCGTGTCAACGCGAGCATTGGAACCGCCGCGCTCGCCTCACTATTGGACCGGGATCTCTCATCGGCCCTTGGCAGAGACAGTGCCACAGAGGCCGCTGGACGCGCCGATCTCCCGCACTTTGCCCCCAGAGCCAAACGCGTGATCTATTTGTTTCAGTCTGGAGGCCCATCACAGCTGGATCTTTTCGACTACAAGCCGAAACTCGACGACCAGCTGGGTACCGAACTGCCGGGATCCGTTCGCATGGGCCAGCGGCTGACCACGATGACCTCCGGACAGACGAGTTTCCCGATCGTTCCGCCGGCGTTTCAGTTCGCTCGCCACGGAGAATGCGGCGCCTGGGTCAGCGAGTTACTTCCCCACACCGCCAAGATCGTGGACGAGCTGTGCTTCATTCGCTCGATGCACACCGAGGCCATCAATCATGACCCGGCCATCACCTTCTTTCAGACCGGCGCCCAGCTGTCGGGTCGTCCCAGCATCGGTTCCTGGCTCTCTTACGGGCTCGGAAGTACGAACAAGGACCTGCCGGCTTTTATCGTGATGATCTCGCGAGGCACTTTTCCGGGGCAACCTCTCTACGATCGTCTCTGGGGGAGTGGCTTCCTTCCGACCCAGCACCAGGGTGTGAAGTTTCGGTCCGTGGGAGATCCGGTTCTTCACCTCTCGAATCCGCCTGGGCTCGGGCCTACCACGAGGCGACGGCTCCTCGATGATCTGGCTCGGCTCAACCAGCTAAAGCTCGAGGAATTCGGCGACCCCGAGATCGCCACCCGGATTGCGCAATACGAGATGGCGTTCCGGATGCAGTCCTCCGTGCCAGAGCTGACAGATTTATCCAAGGAGCCCGACTCGGTTTTTGATCTCTACGGACCCGATTCGAGAAAGCCTGGGACCTACGCCGCCAACTGCCTCCTGGCAAGGCGTCTGGCTGAACGCGGCGTCCGTTTCATCCAGTTGTTCCATCGAGGCTGGGACCAGCATCGGGAGTTGCCCGAGCAGCATCGAGCTCGCTGTGACGAGACCGATCGCGCGACTGCCGCTCTGATCCAGGATTTGAAGCAGCGCGGTCTGCTCGAAGATACCCTGGTGGTGTGGGGAGGAGAGTTCGGCCGCACGGTCTACTGCCAGGGACGGCTCGACGGCAAGTTCGGCCGGGACCATCACCCACGCTGCTTCACGATCTGGATGGCAGGAGCCGGCGTCCGGCCCGGATTCACGCTCGGCGAAACGGACGACTACAGCTACAACATTACCCGCGATCCCGTGCACGTGCACGATTTGCAGGCAACCATCCTGCATTGCCTGGGAATCGATCACACTCGACTCACCTACAAGTTTCAGGGCCGCCGCTTTCGGCTCACGGACGTTCACGGCAACGTGGTGGAGAAGGTTTTGGCATGACGCTGAAGATAACGAAAGTCCGATCGCGTGCCCTGATGGTCCCGATCAAACGTCCGCCTATTGCGGCAAGCGGCGCTATTGCAAATGCAGCGCTGGTACTGGTCGATCTGGAGACGGACGGCAACATCACCGGCCGTGCGTATCTCTTCGCGTTCATGCCTTCGATGCTGAAATCCACCGTGGCTTGCGTCGAGGCCGTCGGGGAGATGATTCGCGGCGACCCGGTCGCGCCACTGGCAATAGACTCCAAGCTCAGAAAGCGATTCACTTTACTCGACGCCCACGGAATTCTCGGGCAGACGTTGGCCGGCATTGACATGGCGGTGTGGGATGCTCACGCCAAGGCGGCAAACATGCCGCTGGTGTGCGTACTCGGTAGCGAGGTCCAACCGGTCCGGGCATACAATAGCTGTGGCCTGTGGATCCAGGACCCCGCAAGTGTGGCAGATGAGGCGGGGGAGCTTCTCGCCGAGGGCAACTTCAACGCCGTCAAGGTGCGTATCGGACGCAGCCGCTTCAAAGACGACCTTGCGACAATCCGAAACATCAAGAAGCGCATTGGTGATGACGTGCACCTGATGAGCGACTTCAACCAGTCGCTCACTGCCAATGAAGCCATCCTGCGTGGACGCGCGCTGGATGACGAGGGACTCTACTGGATCGAGGAGCCGGTCCGTCACGATAACTACGCGGGGTGCGCGAAGGTCGCCTCCGAAGTGAGGACGCCGATCCAGATCGGCGAGAATCTGCTCAACGCCCTCGAGATGCAAAAGGCGATTGCGGCCAATGCCGCCGAGTACTACATGCCGGATGTGCAACGAATCGGCGGCGTCACCGGCTGGCTGCGCGCCGCGGCGCTCGCACACACGCATGGTCTCGACATGTCGAGTCACCTGTTCCCGGAAGTGAGCGCGCATTTGCTTGCAGCCACGCCTACCTGCCACTGGCTGGAGTATGTGGGCTGGGTCCACCCCATCCTGGTCGAGCCCAACGAAGTGAAGGATGGCCACGTTTTAATTCCGGACCGGCCGGGAAACGGCATCGAGTGGGACGAAGATGCGGTCAGAAGATACTCGATCGAGTGAATAGCGGGCCCGGCCCGCGTCGCGTCGCCCGAAGGAAGAACGAACGGAGCAAGCGTGTGGGCATGAAGAACCAAGCGCGACGGCTTCACTCGTAGTGCGTCCACATTCGAATGACCTTGACGACTCGTTCCTTGTCCAGCACCTGATAAACAAGGCGATGCTGAACATTGATGCGTCGCGAGTAGGCACCCGTCAGATCACCAGTGAGCTTCTCGAATGGGGGTGGCGTTTGATACGGGTCCTTTGCAAGGATGTCGAGGATTTCTTGGGCCTTTCCCTTGAGGCGGCTGCGGATTAGTTTCTTCGCGTCTCGGATGGCGTGCTTGGTATACACCAGTCGCCAAATCACCAGTCGAGTTCCTGATCACATTTCTCGATTGGCGTCTCGAGCCCTTCCTTGATGCTCTCGCGCATCCCGGGAACGGATAGTAGATAGAGCGTCTCCTGAATGGAGGTCCAGTCTTCTTCCGAGAGCAGAATTGCATTGTTTCGTTTGCCCGTTATTCGAACCGGCCGGTGGGACCGAGCGGTTTCATCGATCAGTCCGTAGAGCTTGGCTCGGGCTTCACTTGCACTCATCGTAGACATGAAAGATAGCGTACGCGATTACGTACGTCCTGTCAAGCGTTTTCGGTCTCTGAGCTCGACTACACAGCCAGGCGGCCGATCTCGGTCGAGGTCAAAGCCCGTCGATAAAAACGAACCTGCTGGATCTTGCCCGAGAAGTAGTCGGTGGGACCAAGACCGATTCGAAGGGGCTCGGCGTTGGATAGATCACAGGGGGATCCCGAAAAAACAGCCTCCGCCGCCAGCTTCCCTTCTACGAACAGCTCCAGGCGGCCTTTCCTTCGAACTGCCGCCAGGTGCTTCCAACTCGCGCCTGGATCTTGATCCAGCGAAACACACTGCCCGGCTTGCATGGCATACACGCGGCCGCGCCTATCGGCCGGCGCGTCCAGAACAGAGCTCGTGTAACTACCGATTCCGGCGAACAGCTTGCCACTGTATCCGGTGAGACTGGTCACCCGACCCCAGCGTATCTCGTCGAAGGGTGTCGTCGCCAGGACCTCGGGCGGACAAAACCGGATCAGGCGGTTCCAGCGCTTCTTCCCCTCGTAGCGATATACTTCCCCCAGCGGAATGGTGCCGCCGTAGAGTTTGCCGTTGTATACCGTGAGAGCGTTGATCTCGGTACTTCGGCCGAGCCGGCCACAGCTCTCCCACTTTCCTCCGACCAGGACCGCCACCTTTCCGCTCGGCCAGGTCGTGGCATGGAGCCTTCCCCGATAGACCTCGAGTGCATGAATCTGATCTTCCCGGTCTTCCTGTGCCATCGGAGCCCCGGCACTCACCCAAGACGCGCCGTCGTAGGCGTATACCTCCGCCTGGCGCCGCCGTCGCCGGCTACCAAAAACTCCTGCATATAGCCTGCCGTCATGCACCGCCATGGGATGGGTCATGAACGGAAACTCGCCACAGGGCTGCCAGGCTTTCCCTCCTCGATGGACATGGCACCTGTTGTCGTCTCCCACGACGTAGAGTTTGTCTTGGTAGGAAGCTATTGAAAATAACCGGCGGCAATGACCGGGCTGGCCACAATCCGTCCATTTCTGTGCTCCTTCGTAGCGATAGACTCTGCAATCGTCCAGTTCATCGGAATCCACCCTGGTCCAGTCATAGCTCCATGTAGCCGCATAAAGACATCCGCCGTGAACGATCATGGGCCCCACACCGCGGGTCCGTAGCTCGCCCACGCGACCGCAGTCCTCCCAATCTTTGTTCCCTGCGTAACGGTACACGTGACACCAGTCTCGCAGGCCGGCGTCGTCGGTGGTCGCGGCATAGAGACTGCCCTCGAACACGGTCAACGAGTTGCTGACGTAGTTGCTGGTTGGATTGGGCCGGCCGCAGTCCTTCCACGCGGGCGCCCGGCCGTCGTCGGTATCAAACAGTATCTGCATCCCGGTCCCGCGTGAGTTGTATCCGCCCGAGCTACTCTGGATGCCCAGGCTGAAACCGCGGCGGAGACCGGGATCGTACTTGCTCAAAACCACGCCAATGACGTCTTCAACCCTCCGCGAAGTATGAACCCGGGCGCATAGGGTAAAGTCGCCCTTCGCCAGATTCAGAAGCGGCCGGTCCGCAATCTCCACCCAACTGGAGCGACCATCAAAGTGACTCTCCCTCAGATCGACCCCGTGATTGACCCCATCGAATCGGTTTCCGGAGTAGTCCTGAGCATCCCCTTGCAGCGGCCAGTAGCCGACGAGGTCGTCGTCCGAATACGCATGCGAGCCTGCCACGGACAGAGGCACTCCCAGCATCGATCGGAGGAGGCCACGCCTCGTGTATTCGTTCACCTTTTGTTTCGTCCCTTTCGACTACTCAGACGGGGTTGCAGACTCCTATTATACGGCAGGCAAGGGTGGGTATTCGGATATGGGATGCCGGACTCGAGATTCGCGTTATAGTGGGCCGTTCCCAAAACCGAGTATTGGACTTGGAGGATTGATCCGAATGGGTACCCGTCTTTCGATCTTTGCCCTTGTGCTCCTGGCTGCCTGTACAAACGCACAGAATAACCCGCCCAGGTATCCCGCCGAGCAATGGCAGCAATACGAAAACGTCGAGCAGGCTGGATTTGACACTGTCGAGCTCGAGAAAGCGCGCCGACAATTCGAATCCATGGACTCGGCGGCCGCACTTGTCATCCAGGATGGTGCCATCGTGGCCGCCTGGGGAAATCAGGGCAAACACTACGGAATTGCCTCTTGCCGCAAGAGTTTCGTGAGCGCTCTCTACGGCATGTATTTCCATGAGGGGATCCTGGACCCTCTGAGCACGCTGGCCGATCATCAGATCAGCGACGTGGCAGAGCCGGGGTTTCCCACCTTGACCGAACAGGAACAAACGGCAGCACTGATCCACCTGCTCAAGTTCCGCTCCGGTGTCTATCACGCCACCCTCAATACTCCAGCACGGGCCGCCGAGCGGCCGCCCCGGACACTCATTGGTACTACAACAACTGGGAGGTCAACGTCCTGTGTTCCATTATCGAGCAAGAAACTGGAGCGAACGCCTTCGAGGAGATTCGTGATCGGTTGATGATTCCGCTGGAGATGGAAGATTTTTCGCTCAACGACACGGCCTATCACCTCCTGCCGGATCGATCCCGGCACGGGAATCACAATCTGAAGATGTCTCCTCGTGACATGGCTCGTTTCGGTCTCCTGTACTTGCGGAACGGCCGGTGGCGCGGTCAACAACTCGTGCCGGAAAGCTACGTTGACCAGAGTCTGACCGCGTACTCGGAAACCGGCAAGCCTGGACGCGGATACGGCTACCTCTGGTGGATCTTCGAACCGAGCGCCGAGCTGCCGATGCGCTTCGAGGCTCATGGATCAGGCGGCCAGGTCATCAGCGTCGTGCCGTCGGAGCGGCTGGTATTCGTCCACACCGTCGACTTGTACAAGAACGTCCGCTACGGTAAGAGCGCTCGTCTACTGCAAGCCATCCTCGCCGCAAAGACGGGACAACACGATCCGAATCCAGATCTCCGAGTGTTTCCTGAGCCTTTTCTCTCGGTCGATGCCTCTGTTTGGGACAGCCTCACGCCCGCACACCATGTCGGAAGTTACTGCAAGCCCGACGGAGAGACGGTCGTGACCATCGAGCAGCAAGAGGAAGGACTGGTCCTGCGGCTGCCGACCGACGGTGGCCCCGGCTACGGCTTTCGCCTGATTCCCAAGTCGAAAAACCAGTTCTGGGTCGAAGACAAGGAGCTCGGGCTGGTTTTCGAATTCGATTCCTCCGGCGCGGCCGGGCAATTGTTTCTGGGCGAGAATGGCTTCAAGCGGCCCCAGACCTTGAAAACCTTCCCCGACGGCGAATGGGTCGAAGGCCCCGTCCACCGCTGCGATTCTAGCGCCGAGCACGAGTCCCACTCCGGCGGTGGCTCACATAAATAGGGACGTCCCCCACGTTTCCTGGTTTTCGGGAACTGCGTTGCGAAGGAAACTAGGAAACGTGGGGAACGTCCCCATTCAAAGCGGCAAGCTGAGAGCTGAAGGCTGATTGCTCTCAAGTAACTGCTCGCGGATCTGCTGCTATGCGTGCAACTTAGCAAATCGCCAAAAACCACGTTTTTTTTCACGGTGCGCTGCGCAGTTACGTTCCCAAGCGACTGGCGCGTTGAGCCAGTCAGCGCTGAAAGCTGTTTGTCAACGACCCGGTACACTCACCCATATCGGAGAGCTCCAGGCGGTTTGGCCGTCGACTTGAACCAGGCGGGCGTAGTAGAAGTTTGTTCCGGGCTTCGGTTCCAGATCCTGAAACGTCAGCTCCACCTGCTCCGACTCTGACCCACTCTGGTAGATCGAATCGTTGTTGCGAATGATCTGAATGTCGGCAAAGGGTGCCGTCCCAACCGCCTTGATACGAATCGGCATCACGGACGACGCTTGGAACTCGTCTCCCATGAAACGATCACCGATCCAAAACTCGAGCACGATGTTGTCGGTCGCCGCATAGGCTCGTCGGTTCTTCATGGCTTCCAGAACCGATTGGCGGTTTCGTCCGTCACTCCATACCATCGCGTAGGATATGTGGGTCGAGAGGTGATCGGAGCTGGCCACCACACCGAGACGATATCCTTTTGCCCACGCCTTTGAAACGTAGCCTTCCTTGCGCACACCGATCACCCCGCTGGAGTCCGACAGTGGGGCGCCCGCCGCTTCGTAGTTGTGACGGTCTCCCTGATAGATCTCGACCAGGGGTTCGACCTCGGGATCATTGTCGCGCCAGTCGGTGCCCATCCCGGTGGCACTCGTGTGGGGGATCGAGATGCCGCCGCTTCTTCGAATCTCCTCGAAGAGCAGCTTTGCATCATCCGCGAGGACCGATCCAGCGCTGGTGTGATAGCGCACACCGATATCACTCTTCTGGAAAAAGGAGAGGGGCGGCACTCCCCGAACGGCGTGGACAATGTTGCGGTGCCCATGAGGAAACCGGACGGATCGCTCGTAGCCAAAGAGCGAAACGTAGTTGTCCGGACTATGGAAAAGATCGGCGAGTTTTTCCTCCAGCCACCACCAGTATTCTCGATCAGAACCGTTTTGGTGATCCGAAATCATGCCGAAGTCCATGGAGGCCGCATCGAGCATGTAGCGGTAGAAGTCGAGCACGGAACCATCCGGTATTCCGCGTATGTCCATGGAGAACTCGGTATGCCGGTGTAGGTCTCCGCGAAGGATGCGAAGATTCTCTCCGTCAACGCGGGTCCGCCACTGCCGGATGCGGGTCACGTCGGAACTCTCGCTGGGATGCCCCGCGGGACGCTTTGTAAAACCAGGATCCTGAAACTCACCGGTCCGCAGGCCCCCGGACCCCTCTGGCTTGTAACGGGCGGCATAGACGTTCTCGATGATCGTCTCCTCCGGAAACGCGTGAAACGCTGAAAACGTGGGGTGGTTGTCCCTGGGCCAGGCAATCCACAAACCCTGTCCCGCCGCGGCGGTAGCCGAGCAAAACATCGAGAGCCTCCCCCGGCTGTACGGAAACCGGGCGGGCGGAAGCCAGCCCTGCTCTGTCATTTCCAGAAGGTAAGGCCTCCAGTATTCGGAGGATCCGCCATCGTACTCCAGCTTTCGCACCAGCACATAGACTCGTCCCCCATCGTCCATCACGAGTTCTGGATGGCTGAGGTGCTGCTGTACTTTTTTTACCCGGATCTTCCAATGGCGGGGTGGAAAGAGGGTACCCAACTCAGGTTTTGCCGATTGAAGACCCGAGTCCACGATCGCGACTTGCACCTGCCGCTCCATGTTGAGCATCGATCCGGGGGTACGGCTCCGATCTACCAGCAGACCTTGATCCTTTCCCCAACCATACTCGCCCACCTCGTAGGCGACCCAGACGCGATCTTGCCCATCGACCAGGACGCTCGCACGAGCTTCGAATCTCTGAGACTGTGCTATCGGCTCAACGGAGCCCAAACGTCCCTGTACGAACGAGCGTAGGACAACATCGTAGTTCCCCTTGTCGTAGGTATCCCAGGCGACGAAGACCCTTCCGCAGGAGTCGACGGCAACAGAAGGAGACCAGTCATTGCTCGGGCTTTCAGAAACGCGTACCTCTCGCGACCAGCCGCGACCGTCTTGGGACAAATAAAAGATGTCGGATTGCCCTTCACGAAAGCTCTGCCACACGAGATGCAACTTTCCGTCCGGCCCACGGGCTACGTCTTGGTTGAAGTCTCCCTCTTTGTCAGATGTGAGCTTCTCCAAGGGCCCCCATCGGCGACCATCGAACCAGCGCCCGTAGAGATCGAAGTTGGCATCGAAGAGCTTCTGCTGGGCCCAGATCAGCCACAGCCGGGCCTCGGCGTCGTAGCACAGAGACGGCCTCCACACGTCTCCCGTCACACCGGGAACCAGATTCCACGTTCCCCATTGTCCGGTTTCAGGGTTTCTCCGACTCAGCCGGATCTGGTCCCGTCGACCCGAATAGCTGACCCACGCCATCCAGACTTCCTCCCTATTTGCGGGATTCGAGAGAATGACCGGGAAATCGTCCGCTCGACTGTCGTCGCTCATCCGGATTATGTCGCGAAACTGATCGTCGATCTCCGGGATGGGATCCGATCGGAGATAGGCCTCCCGATTCGGTCCACCCGGAGTCGTTGCATCCGCGAGGCCGATCTCGTGCTGTGCCGGTGCGTCGGCACGCACTCTTCCAGGAGCGTTCGGATGAGCCGCCGATCCGGGATTCCTGCCGCTGCCGTCGAAGAGCTCACGAACCGACAAAGGCTCGGCGGGCGTTTCTGTCAGCAACGCCAGGGAATCCCGCACTCCGTGCTCACTGGCCAAAAGAGGCTTTTCCCCCTGCCGGGTCCACGCGCGCCGGCCCTCAACCAAGAGGCCCAGAGCAAGCAGAACGAGTAGTCCAACAGGAACAACGAATTTCCGAACGATCATCATGCACGCTCTCAAGGGAAGGGCTGGCAACCAGGAATGTGGTGGCCTGGGTTGTAGGCTACTTCGTTTCGTGCGCGCGTTCCTGGCCGGGCTTGTAGGCCACCTCGAGATTCTCCTGGATCTCCTTCAAGGTAAACCATGCCGGCTTGTACCGCTTGCCGGCATAGAGCTTCGCCTGATCGAAGAAATGCGGGGACTCGGGGTGGGCGCTCTGCCCGAAAACCAGAACCGATCGCGCCTGGATCTTCGGTCCAAACTCGACCACGCTGACGAAGGAATGTCCCAGCACGCCGTAGCGCCGCCTCTGTTCCTTCTCGGAACGGGAGTAAAAGTTGAAAACGACACCGAGTGGTCCGGGGGCCCCGGCCACGGGAAGGCTCTCGCGATCGTCGTCGAAGGTATCCCTGCCGGTGGTGTGGATCCGTTGTAGCCGGTTTACTTCTCCCCACGCCACGCACCAGGTCCCGAACCGCGACTCCAACTCTTGGGCTACCTTCTCGAGCAAGGCAACCAGAGGGAAATGGGGGTCGCGAGAATGAGCTTCAGTGCTGCGCCGTTTTTCGAACCAGTTCGCAAATAGTGTCATCGCGGTCGATTCCAGGGTACTGACGTAGTCCCAGGACCTCAGTTCGGAAACGGCTTGCCCAATTCGTTCAGCGCGATCCGGATCCGCTCCTTTGACTTTCTTCCACTCCATAACGATTCTCGGTACCCACGTTTCCGCTTCGAGAATCGTGGTATCGAAACCGGCATCGGCCCACTGCTGGAAAGTGAACTTGGACTTGCCGGATAGAATGCGACGAGACACACGGGAGCGAGCATTGTCCCCCTCGGTCACCATATAGGACGGATACTTTTCCTTCTTCGGGCCGCCGGGATCGGTCGCCAAAAACGGGCTGGCATTGCAGTTCTGAAGATAGCCGGACGGAGGGTTGAGAATCTGAGGAAGATCCTCGATCGGATGGTAGCCCTTCCACTCGGTCGCGGGATCGGACCCATCCACCGGCTTCGACCAATCGTAGCGGGCATCTCTCCTGGGAACGGCAGCGTTGTAGAGATAGAAGATGTTTCCGTCTCTATCCGCGTACATGGCATTGAACATGGGAATCCGGATATCGGCCATGGTCGCCCGGAACTCCGCCAGGTTCCGAGCCTTCGTCATTCGGTACCACTGCTCGAGCATTCCCCCCTCCTGCAACCGGGACATTCGGAGCGACAGCGCCTTCCCATTACGGTGGGCCACAATGGGACCGTGGTTTTTCTCAACTCGAACTGCCGGGACTCCAGACCGTTGTTGGTCTTGACCTTGACGGTCTCGGTCCACGCAACGGCCGTACGGTAAGTGTCACCGTACCGGTAGCTCAGCGGCGAGGAAGGATCGTCGAAGTGCTCGATGTAAAGATCGGTGACGTCCGGGTGATTGACCGTATGGCTCCAACCCAGATGGTCGTTGTGTCCAATCGAGGGGAACAGCCCTCCCGGAAAGGTCGCCCCTGACATGTTCCAACCGGAATCACTGTGAACATGCCCCTCGTACCACTGGCCGGGACCAAAGAAAGGCTGGTGGGGATTGATGAACAGCAAGGCATCCCCTGAGGCGCTCCTTGCGGGCGTAACCGCCCAAGTGTTGGAGCCGAATGCCACGGCACTTTTTTCCAGTTCTCTAGCGGTTTGCCTCTGTTCCAAAGAACTTACCCCGGATTGGCGAAAAATGAACATCTGATAGACGGCAAAGCGAACGAACGCCAATGGGAACCAGGGTTCGAACTTTCGAATCAGGCGTGGCTGCACCTCGGGATGCTTGGCGAGGTAATAGTTCAGCGCCGCGGTTCCCGCAAGGAGCATCTCCTTCCAATCGGAACCCAGTTTCTGGAATTCCTCTTTCGACAAGCGTGTGATTTCCAATCGCCGGTTCAGAAGATCCTCCTGGAGCATCTCCTCACCATGGACTTCCGCCGCCCTTCCGAGAGCCTGGATATAGGAATCCTCTATCTGCTCGAAGTTGTCCTCGGCCTGGGCGTAGACAAAGCCGAAGACGACGCTGGCGTCGGTTGGACCGTACACATGCGGAACGCCGTAGCTGTCGCGGTAGATCGTCACGGATTTGGCCCAAGAATCTATACGAGAGTCAGCCGCCCAGAGGCCAAAAGGAGCAATCAGCAGAAGAAGGCTCACTCGCACGTAACTCCAGATCCGTCGCCTTGCTTTCATGTGTGCCTCCTCAACCAGGAATCTAGAAATCACAATTCACGACGTAGGCCTCTTGCCCATCCACCGTGGTTTTGCGTCCCCCGTTGCTCAGGATGGCTTTTTCCGCTATCACCGCCGTCCGGCGGATGATGTCGGTCAAGCGGTTCTCGTATGGAAGCTGATCGCGCGAGTGATTGAGATAGCGATCGTTGAAGGGCTGCGTCCATTCCCTCACGTTCGACATCTTCAACATCAATTCGCTCGGTATGGCGCCCGCTCCCTGAAGGACTCCGGCAAATCCGGCACAGGTGGCTCCCTGGTTGTCACAGTCGTAGCCGGCCGAAACGGCAATGCCCGTCGTCTTCATGAAGTCGCCATCCCCATAGAGGATCGCCATGACGCCGGCCAGACCGTTGTTCAACGATGAGACCGGCGAGAAAGGGGCCTCGTAATCGCCCTTCTTGTATCGATAGTATTTTTCATGGATCCGCTGACGCGTCTTACGCCAATCGCGATCCTGCTGGTGCCACTGGATCACGTCGACCATCCCCTCATGGAACGGTCCTTGCTGTGGAATTGCTTCGAGCGCGAGCTTGACGATCTTCTGAACGTCCGATTCAAAAAAAGCCGCACTGTACATGACGGCATAGGCGACGGTCGCATGAGTGCCCCAATCGTCGTTCGTGATTCGGGCGCCCCATTCGGCCCGCTCAGCCGCGTGCCCGGTCATCCCAGGATAGAAGGCGCTCCAGATTTCGTTCACCAACTGCGGGTCTATTTGAAACCAATTCTCGTTGTTCTCCTTCTTTCCCGTATCGGGCGCCACCAGACCTTGGCTCATGAGGTCGCGCGCGGTTCGATTGGCAACCCAGATCCACCGGTTGATGTGCGTCTTCCACATTTCCGTGATCTCAGAATGGGTAATGTCTAGACCGTGTTTCTCCACGGCATGAAGAGTCACGAACTCGATATCCGTGTCATCGTCGGTGAAGGCCCCGTCGAAAAGGTCCAGCAAGATCGGAACAAAGCCCCTCGGATCGTTCTCGTTGACCCGGACCGCGCCTTGATCCCTATACGTGTACAACCGGTCCACCAGAACCGGTACGGGCTCTTCCTGATAGACGTTTTCAAAGGGCCATCCCAGATAGTTCCCCACGATCTGCCCGTACCAGAACCCGCTGATCTTGTCGATCAGCGCTTCTTTGGTGATGGTACGCTCTGTGGATGCCGCCAATGGCGTCATGGTCAACCACAGACACACGATCGCAGCTTTGCGAATCATCGAGTTCTATCCATCGGTCTTGGGAATCGGGCGCCCCAGCCCCTTACCACCCAGGTAAATTCGATTCCACGTAGGGGTGATCAGGATTTCATTGATGCATACGTGGGGGGGAAGCTCGGCCAAGAAAAGAACCACCCCTCCGAGATCTTCCGGCTGGAGCATTGCAGCCAACTCCTCTTCGGTTGGAGGAATGGCACGTTTCATGAGAATCGGCGTTGCCACTTCCCCCGGGCAGATTGCACACGAGCGAATTCCGCTCACACACTCCTCGATATTCAGCGAAGCACTGAGCGCGTTCATCCCATGTTTGCTGGCATTGTAGGCCGGTCCCGGAAGGTATTCATCGAAGCGCCCCGCCCATGAGGAAATATTGATGACCAGACCGTCCTTTTGCCGGCGCATCATCGGGAGGACTGCAGCGGTGCAGTAGGTCGCACCGTTGAGGTTCGTGGCGATGACCTGGGCGAACTGCTCCGTGCTCAGCTCGGCCCAATGTTTCTTCGGCAAATTCACGCCGGCGTTGTTTACCAGGACGTCCAGTCGCTGATGTTGCGCTTCGATGCGCTCGCCGACCGCCGAAACGGCGGCCGCGTCCGAAACATCCAGGGGCTCGACCGTCGCGCTTCCTTCGCTTTCTCGAATACGTGCTTGCGCTTCCACGAGCGCGTCACGGCCGCGCCCACTCAGAGTCACGTGGGCGCCGGCCCGCGCGAGCGCGACAGATGCCGCCAATCCAATACCACTCCCTGCACCGGTGACCCAGGCAACTTTTCCCGTCAAGGAACCCATCCCGCACTCCTATCGTATTCTTGGTAGAGTCGGCATCTTATCATTTTTCCCTCGGGACATCGATCGGCGTGGTCCGCCGGACACCGATCCGGCGCGGATCGATGGGTGACAGAAATGATGGACTTACGAGGGATCCGTGCTAGTCTAGGGCCCGATCTATTATCAGCTTTCTGCGTTCGACCAGCACAACACGATTTTTGCAGTTTTGTTAAATGATACACGTATAACTAGATCCGCGAGCTGTTTCCTAAGAGGTATCCGCCGTCCGCACGGGCGCTTCGTTCAGAGACCCGATCTGGCATGGGGGTTTCTACAATTTCTTGGCCGACTCGGACTCGGGGATTGATGGAGATGCATGGCGCATTCTGAGGCAAGGCCGGAGCTCGGAAAGGAAATTCGGACCCATCAGTTTTTCAATCTGGGGTTCGGGACCATCGTCGGGGTGGGCTGGATCGTCTTTCTCGGGAATTGGCTCGAGGCGGCCGGTCCCGTCGGCGCGATCTTGGCGTTTTGCCTGGGTGGGATCGTGGTCATCTTGGTGGGATTCTGCTACGCCGAGTTGACCTCGGTGCTCCCGGTTTCGGGAGGGGAGGTCGCGTACGCCTACGAGATATACGGAACCGGGGTATCGTTCGCAACCGGCTGGATGCTTGCCCTTCCGTACACGCTGGTCACGTCGTTTGAGATCATCTCGGTCGGATGGGTCATAGGCGCGCTCGTTCCGGGAATCCAAGGTCCCGTCCTCTATGAAGTCTTCGATTATCCCGTGCAACTGGGCAGCCTCATCCTCGGGATCGTCGGAACACTGGTCTTCACCTCGATCAACTATCGAGGAATCAAGACGGCCACGCGGGCTCAAGACATCTTCACCTACGGTCTTATCGCGCTATCCCTCGTGTTCATTGTGGTAGGCATTGCAAGGGGGAGCTTGGCGAACCTCCAACCCCATTTTGGAACCGAAGGAGGAGTGTTCCTCGGAGTCGGGTTTCTGACTATTCTCTTTACCGTCCCCACGTGGCTGGCCGGGTTCAATATTATTCCCCAACTCATGGAAGAAAAAGCGCCGGGAGCCTCTCTGAAAACGGTTTCGCGCATCATACTGGGCTCGATCATTGCAGCCGCGGCATTTTATTCCCTGCTCATTCTCTCGTCTTCGATGTCCTTGTCCTGGACGAAGCTGCTCGAATTCGAGCTTCCGGCAGCCGGAGCTTTCAATGCCGCTTTCAATTCTCCCCTGCTGGCCAATACCGTTCTGGTTGCCGGCCTGTGCGGACTACTGAGTACCTGGAATACCGCCTACATGGCAGCGTCTCGTGTGCTCTTCGCATTGGGCCGGGCCCACATCATCCCGACCACGTTTGGTACATCCCACCCCCGCTACCGTACCCCGGCCAAGGCCATCCTCTTTGTTTGCGTGGCAGGTTTCGTTGCCGCCCTGCTGGGGAAAAGCATGCTGGTCCCCATCATCAATGCTCTCAGCACGAGTTTCGCGTTCGCCTTCTTTGTCAGCTGTTACGGACTCATCCGACTTCGCCGACGGCAGCCGGAACGGCGAGGAGCCTACCGGGCTCCCGGCGGCGTAGCCACCGCAGGCGTGGCCGCCGTGGCCTGCCTGTTCATGCTCGTTATTTCAATCTACCTGCCCTACGTAGATGCGGTAGAAGCGGGCCGTACCTTTCCAATCGAATGGGGTATATTGCTGGTCTGGATCGCGTTGGGTTTCCTGTTCTGGAAGCTCGGAGCCAAACACCGCGTCCGTATCAGCGAACCAGAGCGGCGAAGGCTGATGCTGGGATCGGCAATCGAACATCAATCCAACTAAAAGAAGCGCCAAAGGAGCTTTTGCGATGCGTCAGTCACGTTGGGCCACGATTCTGCTATTGATTCCTTTCGTTTCATCCAGTCCGGCGACCGCTCAACCGGCGAGTGCGAGTCGTCCCTTTGGAAAACCCGCGCCCCAGTTCAAGGTCCGGATGGATCGCAGCGTGATGATCCCGATGCGCGACGGGGTGAGGTTGGCCACCGACCTGCACTTCCCGGTGTCTTCGGAAGACAAGTTCCCCGCGATCTTGATTCGTACCCCCTATAACAAGAATGGTCATCACGGGGAGAATTCCGAGGCTCATTTTTTCGCCGGCCAGGGTTACGTGGTGGCAGTCCAGGATGTCCGCGGCAAATTCGAGTCCGAGGGGCCATTCCTCGTTCAGGCCTCGGACATGAACGACAGCAACGACACCGTCGACTGGCTCGCCGCTCAGCCCTGGTGCACCGGAAAGGTTGGAACCACGGGATGCTCCTACCTGGGCGAAACGCAGATATTTCAGGCCAAGAACCGAAACCCTCACCATGCAGCCATGATTCCCCGGGCCGGTGGCGGGCCGATTCGCTACCTCTCGATGCTCAGCGGGGGGGCGTTCGAGCTCGCCCTGGGAGTGGGATGGGCGCGCCTGAACGGCAGCAAGGTACATTTTCAGGTGGCTCCCGGCACGCCCGACGAATTGAGGATCCAAGCACTCGACTACTTCGAGCTCAACCCCGTCGTTCCGGAAATCGACTACAAGCCTCTGTGGCGAACTCTCCCCCTGCTGGATATTGCGAAGACATTTCAGGCTCCACCCTCGGATTTCGAGGGTCTCGTCTCTCATTTACCCGGCGACCCCTGGTGGAATCAATTCAACTTGATCAATGATTCAGACCGTTTCGACGTTCCAGCCCTTCAGATCGACTCCTGGTACGACTATGGCGTCGACATGATGTTCGATCTCTACAATCTGTTCCGCGAAAACAGCGTCAGTGAGAGCGCGCGGCAGAATCAGTTCCTCGTGATCTCGCCCACGTCCCATTGTCGCTCCGAAGTGGCCACCGGCCGGACCATTGTTGGTCGGCGTGATGTAGGCGACGCCCGTTTCGATCACTGGGGTCTGTATCTGCGCTGGATGGATCATTGGCTCAAGGGGATCGACAACAACGTGACCCAGATGCCGAAGATTCAGTACTACGTCATGGGAAAGAACCGCTGGCACGGGACCGACGAATGGCCTCTCCCGGAAACCAAGTTCACCAAGTACTATTTTCACAGCGGCGGCAACGCGAACAGCCGACTGGGTGACGGCACTTTGGTTCCGGCGCCACCGACGAAGGAAGCGGAGGACAGCTATGTTTACGACCCCCGCACTCCGGTTCCCTCCGTCGGCGGGGCGCTTTGCTGCAGCGACTCCCCCGACGCACCCGAAGGGGCCTACGACCAATCGGAGGTAGAGACTCGCCACGACATTCTGGTCTATTCGACGCCAGTTCTCGAGCAAGGCATCGAGGTAACCGGGCCGCTGTCTGTCGTTCTCTATGTTTCGAGTAACGTGCGCGATACAGACTTCACCGCAAAGCTTGTCGATGTCTATCCCGACGGGACGGCCTACAATGTCCAGGAGGCGATACTACGGGCCCGCTATCGCGAGGGGTTTGACAAGAAAGTCTGGATGCAGGAAGGAGAGGTCTACGAGGTCCCGATTTCGCTGCACGCCACCAGCAATTATTTCCGACCGGGGCATCAGATTCGGCTCGAAATCTCCAGCAGCAACTTTCCACGTTTCGACCGGAACCTGAACACCGGAGGCAACAACTACGACGAGACCGAATGGAAGTTAGCCAGAAACACCATCCACCACTCCCCCGGCCATCCTTCTCATATCTTGTTGCCGGTAATACCAAACAAATGACGATGGGCCCGGGTCGCGAAGTCGAATCACGCCTCGAGCGAGTATCTGCAAGCACCACTCGAGAACCTTGTCCGCGATCTCGCGCCGCGATAAATGCTTCGTCCTGATACCACGCCACGCCACGGCTACTGTCATGTTTACGAAAAGCGTTCCGCCCCTTATACTGATGACCGTACAATCCAGTTCACGATAGATTCGGTTCGACATGGAACCAAAACTAAAGGTCCTTCGGGGCCGATTGAAGGGCGAAAGTTTCCCTGTTGTCGATGAAATTCTCGTCGGACGGGACCCAGCCAATTCCGTGGCTATTCCGGAACGGTACGTTTCGCGTCAACACTGCGTGATCAAGCGAGATCAGGATAGCTGTACCATACGGGATCTGGATAGCCTCCACGGCACTTTCGTGAATGGTTCACCGGTAAAGGAACGAGCGCTGGAACATGGCGATCAGATTCAGGTGGCAAACACCGTGCTGGTCTTTCTGTTGCGTGACGACGAAGCAGCGGACCAATTGATCTCCACCTCCGACACGATCCAGTGGGACGAACCTGAGCTTCCTTCCAATTCCACCATTTCGCTCAGCAGTGAGGATTCCCGATACCTTCGCAAGAAATTTGCTGCAGAACAGCAAGGGACACCCCGAGTAGCGAAAGATTTGGAGGCGCTGCTCAAAATCGCCACCGATATCAATTCCATCCGTGGTTCTCGAACACTCCACGACCGGTTGCTGGAAATGATACTGGGAGCTATTCCAGCTGAACAAGGATCTTTGATTCCAGCTGAACAAGGCGAGGCAGACTACGGTTCAATCTGTGCCAAGGATCAGGTCGGGAGTGGAGCCTCGAAAGTCCACTTGAGTCGCACTGTCGTTAACGGGGTTCTGCGGGATAGCAATGCGCTTCTCATCAACAATGTGCAATCCAGTGATTTGAAAGACTCGGAGAGTTTAATCGCGACGGGTTCGACATCAATTCTGTGCGTACCGCTGGTTCTTCACGGCAGAATGCTCGGGGTCGTGTATCTGACAACGAGCGACCCTGCCTCTAGCTTTGACGAAGATCATCTTCATTTGTTGGTGGCCATCGCTGCGATCGCCGCCTCGGCCATGGAAAACAACCGTTACCTGGAGTGGCTCGAGAGCGAAAACCAGCTTCTGAAGGAAGACCTCGAGATCCAACACAATATGATCGGGGAAAGTGAACCGATTCGGGGCGTGTACACGGTCATCACCAGGGTCTCGCCCACGGATTCCACGATCCTTATCCGCGGAGAAAACGGCACCGGGAAGGAACTCGTCGCACGGGCGGTTCATAACAATAGTGGGAGAGCACAGAAGCCCTTCGTGGCTGTCAATTGCGCAGCGCTGACGGAGACCTTACTGGAAAGTGAGCTGTTCGGCCACGAGAGAGGAGCGTTTACTGGCGCGTACACCCAGAAGAAAGGCAAGCTCGAGTTGGCCAATCATGGAACGCTCTTTCTGGATGAGATCGGGGAACTGGCTCCGAGTCTCCAGGCAAAATTATTGAGAGTGCTTCAGGAACGGGAGTTTGAAAGGGTGGGGGGCACGCGTCCCTTGAAAGTCGACATTCGTCTGGTCGCGGCCACCAACAAGGATCTGGAAAAGGCGATCGAGGATGGTACTTTCCGTGCAGACCTTTACTACCGAATCAACGTGGTCGCGATAGAGGTGCCGCCACTCCGGCAGCGTTCCGACGACATTGTCTTGTTGGCGCAGCACTTTGCCGCCCGGTCGGCCAAGCAGTGCAATCGAGTCGTGACCGGCATATCACAGCAAGCCCGCCAGCGTTTGCTGACCTACTCGTGGCCCGGCAACGTACGGGAGCTGCAGAACGCCATTGAGCGGGCCATCGTCTTGGGATCCAGTGAGGTTATTCGTCCCGAGGATTTACCCGAAGCCGTCATTGAAACGGAAGGTTCCGTCTCAGAGGTCGCGCAATACCATGAGGCTCTCAATGAAAAAAAGAAACAGCTCATCCTCGGCGCGTTGCGCCAAGCGAGTGGTAACTTCACTCAGGCTGCCAAACAACTCGGCTTGCATGCAAATTACCTCCACCGACTGATCCGGAACTTGAACCTGAGGGAAAAAATCAAGAAAGAATCCTAATCGTTGTGCGGTCCTGACCAGGTCATTGGCAAGGGCACCCACGGGAGACTTGCGATCTGGGGCCTCTGTAGGCACGCAGTAGCGTCAAAGGCCGAAGACGCCCCGGTTGAGACGTCTTCGGCTGGAGTTTCCACCGTTCCAGTTGGACCGGTTCCCTAGTTGCCACCGCGATTGTTGTGACGTTGGGTCACTCGGCCTTCTTCTTGGTTTTCTTCTCGAGCAGCTTGTCCACCTTTTTCATGAGAGTGTCCCGTCGCTTCAGCAATGCTTTGATCTGATCCTTGCTGAGGACTCCGTTCATTTCTTGCTTGAGGCTTTCCATCTCCAGTGATTTCACTTTCCCCCAGAATTCTGGGTTACAGTGTCGGAGTGGATAGGGGTTGAGCATCTTCTTGCCGTTGCCGAAGGCTCGGGTGTGATCGATCATCCAGAGTTTCCAGTCTTCGTCGATCAGAAAGTTCCCTTGATTGCGATCCTTGTTGGCAATCAGATTGTCGAAGCTGCGCATGATCTGGACTTGGTTGGACCACTTCAGACCACCCTGTGGTGTGATTTTCTTCTTGACCCGATCCTGCTCCATCATGGCTTTCTCGACCCAGATCTGGAGCGTGCCGTCTTGGCCAAACATCCCCCGCTTGACCACAGGTGGGACGTTGTTCAAACCCAAGAGCTTGCTAAGGCGGTACGCGGCAATCTCGAACTTGCAGTCGTCCCGGAAGTTGAATTCGGTGGTACCATCCCCCAACTTTACGTGCGCCTTCCGGATCTTGACGTCCCGGAACGCCGCGTGCATCTGGACACCATCTTTTTCTAGTAGGACTTGCTCGATACCGGTGATTCCCACCTTGACTCCCTTTCGAGAGAGAACCTTGGCGGTTTTGAGAAACTCCAGAATCTCCTCGTCAGTGGTGAAGGGCAACGGCTTGAAATCGGGTCCCAACCATGGCGGTTGTGGGGTGTCCGGTTGGGTGGTATTGGCTTCCCCCGCGCTTGACGCGGCTTGCTGGCTGCCAGCGTTGGCGAGGCTCACGGCATGTGCCGTGAAAATCAAGAAAAATCCTATTTGAAGCAGCTTCTTCATTTTTAACCTCCTCCTTTTCTTGCACCGGTTAATTGCAACTCGGAGGCCAACTTGAAATCTCCTCCAGAAGTTTGTTTATGTTCTTGTAACTGTCTGATTTACAGGGTGATAGAATGATACGGGGGGGGAGCTGATCGTGCGTTTTCCCGGCGGAGCCGGCTAAGGGCAATCTGATCGGATAGGGTCCTATCTTTTTGGATAGGGATCGTCGGAGATTGCCACCAAATTCCGATACCGAAATCTTGAATGAATCTGGGAAGGTAGCAACGGATACAGTTCCTATGCTGCCGGATCCCGGAGGGAACTCCCGACAATAGCCAAGCAAGTTTGTTGCTGGTCCTTGCAATGTAGGACCGCCTAGTGGCCTGTAACACGTGAATTCGTAGTAATGATTCGTTGATTAGCTCCGTTGAACGTGCTTCCATGCGTACGACAGTGTGCAACACGTAATAGCAATTCAACTGTTACACGCCACTAGACCCAAAATAAGCGAGGTATGAGCTCGCTCGGAAAATCGTTTGCCTTTTCCGAATATCTCGTGGATTTCAGCTCCTTGTGCGTAACAGGGAAAGCAAAGAGAAACACAAGAGACAAACCTTCCATTGGTTGTCTGGATCACTTGATCTTGTTTGTCTCTGTTATGCCCTTCCTTTCGCCCGCCACTCTTGCTCCGCCGGGGGTACGGGCTCACCCGCCGGCGAGGCGCCTTCAAGTAAACCTGAGTTGCCTGATATAGTCGAACGTCGCCAAAAAGGTTTCGAGATGCTTGCTATAGGCCAATATCCTGTAAACGAGGCGACGACCGGTTCTTACAATCTGACAGGGTATTTGCACAAAGTTCACCAGGAAGCGTTTGAACTCCATCCTCAAGATATCACGACGTACTGTCGGCGCCTGCGTCACCAGGCCATACCAGGCCTTCAGATTCCACGCCAGCGATGCGATGACCATGTAGGCCCAGTTCGATACCAGACTGTCCGAAGGCATCCTCAAGGCGTTCACTCCACTCTTGAGCTGACCGATGACGTTTTCCTGGTTGCAGCGATCGTTGGCAAAAAGGACCACTTCTCCCATCGTCATCTCCCGATCGTTGGTGATGTAGAAGAAGTACCGGACCTCATCAAACAGCCGGTGCTCCCCCTTTTCGATCGTGAGGTTCTTCCGAACCACAACCATGCGATAGGTTTTCTTACAGTGTCCGGGACGATAGTCAAACTCGGCGACCTGCTCGCTCTGCAGGCGGATGTTCTTGAATTCTCTCTCCTTGATTACTTGTTCTTTGACGTTTTCCGGACGGCGCCGTTCTTCGCTCTTGACCTCATAACGAGGAGGCCGCTCGAGCGGTTTCCATTGTCTCTCCGGCAGGGCATCGGCCATCCCGACCAGGTTCGGCTTGGCGTCATAACCAAAGACAAAACCAACCCGCTCGTCCCAGCGATCGAAGTTTCTCGTCAGCGAGAAATCCGTGTCGCCCCGAAGCCAGACCTTCGTAAACACCGACGACACCAGATCGATTGCCCGGTCCATCCACTCGGCCGCTCCGTCGGAAGAGGGACGGTTGCCCGGCCGATTCATCAGATAGAGGACCTCATTCGTATTGGCCAAGGTCACGATCAACGGTGCGTAACCCCAGATCCCGTTGTAGGCAATGTCCATTCCTTCCTTGCATTCCCCCAAGGTTCCGGCGACGGTCCCGTCCACGTCGATGATGGCCTCCTTCCGGAAGGAAGCATCCTGCAACTTCCACACCTTGGTTCGGGTTTCATTGATGGTTTCCTGAAGTCCGAAGATCCAATCCTCATCGAAACGACGGAGGAAATCTCCAGCCGTCGTGGGATCCGGAATCCTCTCGGCTCCCAGTCCGTTCATGTAGGTCTCATCCTGGCGCAACCGCTCGATATCTTCGAGACAGGTTCCACCCGACAAGACGTTGTATGCGATGTTCAGTACATGATCGGATTCCCAGTAAGGAAAGTGGTACTTGAGCAAAACGATGTTTCTGTTGATATCTTTGTCCAATCCAAGCTTACACACGAGCTTGTGAATGGCTCCGATACCACCAGATCCGATGGCGCGCGTTCTCTCGGCGATCTCGTAGTAGGTGTTGGAGTCCTTGAACATAGGATCGGACCGGTCCTCAAACTGATTTCTTTCCAACCGGCGTGTAAGATTTTGCTTGTCTCGGAGGAGGATTCTGTGGTTTCTTTTATTCACCTGGAATGTGCTCCTTTCGGGATGTCTTGTAAATATATCAAACGCATTTTATCCCGTAACGGCGCACGTTCCAGGGCTTTTCTTCCTCCTCATGCAAAAAATCACGCTGGACTAAGGACTAGTCTGACCTCTTAAAGAAGAATGTCCGGCGAGTGGTCATTGTTCAGTGGTCTTCCATTAGAAAGCGCACACCTTCCCGAACCAGGCATCGTATTGCTCTCTGATTTTCTCTGATGTTTGTTCTCTCCACCACGCGCACAACATTGCGCAAGCGGAGACTCAGCATAACAAAGGGTGTATCATCTCGGCAAAATGGCGGGCCTGCACCGGCGTCTCGGGCGCGGTCTATCGGCGACGAGAGCGCAAGACGTCAATGACATCATCGATGCTTGCGTCGCGAGCCTCCAGCAAGACCAAAAGGTGAAAGACCAGGTCGGCAGCCTCGTTGAGAAACGCTTCTGCATCTTCGTCCACGGCCGCGATCGCCAATTCCACGCTTTCTTCGCCTACCTTTTGTGCGATTCTCTTGACCCCGGCATTCAACAGGCCTCGAGTATAGGAGCGGCGATCGCCATGGTGTTTCCTTTCTTTGATGATTCCGGAAAGGTAGGCCAGAAAGTCCGGCTCGCCGTTTTGCTCCTGAAAACAGGTATCGCTTCCAGTATGGCAGACGGGACCGGCTGGATCCGCCTTGATCAGCAACGTGTCTCGGTCGCAGTCGGGCAAGATCTGCCGCACCTCGAGGTAGTTCCCGGAACTCTCCCCCTTGGTCCACAATCGCCGTTTCGTCCTGCTGTAAAAGCAGACTCTACCTTCTCTTTGGGTCTTCTCTACGGCTTCGCGGTTCATGTACCCGACCATTAGGACCCGGCGGGTTGCCGAATCTTGGACCACGGCGGGTATGAGCCCGCCTCCTTTTTCGAAGTCAATATTCATATTCGCACCGCAATATTTCGCTTCTTCAGATACTGTTTGAGATGACCGATGCCGATTTCGCCAAAATGAAAGATGCTCGCCGCCAGTGCCGCGTCGGCGCGCCCCTCTTCGAAAACCTCCCGGAAGTGCTCCGGCGCACCGGCGCCACCGGAAGCAATGACTGGGATTGGAAGGGCATCCGAGACGACGCGGGTAATCTCCAGCGCAAAACCGCTCTTGGTGCCATCGTGGTTCATCGAGGTCAGCAAAATCTCGCCCGCACCAAGATTGACTCCCTCGCGCACCCACTCCATCGTTCGCAGATCCGTCGGGGTGCGGCCTCCGTCGACATAGACTATCCACTCTCCATCGCTATGCTTCGTATCCACGGCTAGTACCACACATTGACTACCGAACTCGGAAGCTAGCTCGTGGATCAACGCTGGCGCTCGAACGGCTGCCGAATTGACTGAGACCTTCTCGGCACCGGACTCCAGGAAAACCGCTGCATCCGCCAACGACGAGATTCCGCCCCCGACAGTAAAGGGAATCGAGATCTCCTGGGCAACACGTTTCACCAAACCGACCAGCGCCTTGCGCCGCTCCACCGTTGCGGTGATATCCAGGAAAACGAGTTCGTCTGCCCCTTCCGCCACATAGACCTTTGCCAGCTCGACGGCATCTCCGGCATCACGGATGTTCGCGAAGTTCACGCCTTTCACGGCTCTTCCGTCATGCACGTCAAGGCAGGGAATGATTCGTTTGGTCAGCATCGCAGCCCTTCTAGCTCCGATAGGGAGATACGTCCTTCGTAGAGCGCTTTCCCGATGATGACTCCATGGACACCTGCGTCGCGCAGCTGCTTCACATCCTCGATGGACTGGACTCCGCCACTGGCGATAAGCCTGAGTTCAGGAAATCGATCGCGCACAAAGCGATACAGATCATAAGCCGGGCCGTTCAACATCCCGTCACGCTCGATGTCAGTGCAGATCACGGAGTGCACGCCAAGCGTCATGACGTCCCTCAACAATTCCTCGAGGGAAACGGACCCCTCTTCTTGCCACCCATGAAATGCGACAAACCCCGCTCGTACGTCCGCGGCAAGAATGATTCGCTCGGACCCGAAAGAGGTCAGCCACCGCTCGAACAAGCCGCGGTCGGTCAGGGCCACACTCCCGATCGTCACCTGTGCGGCTCCGCTCTTGAAGGCGCATTCCAGATCCTCGGTTGCTCTTAATCCGCCACCGAAATCGATGATCAACGAGGTCTTGTCGGCTATGCTCTCGAGCACCTGCCAGTTGACGACTCGCCCCTGTCGGGCACCGTCCAAATCGACGAGGTGCAACCTGCGCAACCCCGCGTCCTCAATTTGTTTCGCCAGATCCAGCGGAGCGATATCGTAGATGCTCTGTCTTCGGTAGTCTCCTCGCCTCAGGCGTGCACATCGGCCGTCGAGGATATCAAGGGCCGGAATTGGCTCGATCATCGACTCACCTCGATTTCGCCGGTCAAGAAGTTCTCGAGCAATTTCATGCCGTCGGTTCCGCTTTTCTCGGGATGGAACTGAACTGCGAAGAGATTATCTCGGCCGAGTGCCGCGCTAAACGGGACAATGTAGTCGGATCGTGCAGTGGTATATTCCCCCAGCTCGACGTAGTAGCTGTGCACGAAGTACACGTAGGGTTCGTCCAGCTCACTGAATAGCGGGCCGTGCAGGTTGGTAATCGTGTTCCACCCCATGTGCGGAACCTTTCGAACCGGCTCGAAGCGTCGCACCTGATGGGGAAAGACACCGAGACACTCCGTGTCCCCCTCCTCCGACCATTCACACAACAGCTGCAGACCCAAGCAGATGCCGAGGACGGGCTGCATGAGGGACCGGAGCACGTCATCGAGACCCCGCTCGCGCAAGTAGCGCATCGCAGAACTCGCCTCCCCCACCCCGGGAAAGATGACCTTGTCGGCCGCCCGAATTCTACGCGGATCATCGGTAAGCTCAGCGGCCACGCCCAGCCGTCCGAGGGCGGTCATCACCGAAAACACGTTTCCTGCATTGTATTTAATGACAGCTACCGTCATAACGACCCCTTCGTACTCGGCACGTCTGATTTCCAGGGGTCATGGCGAACCGCCTGGCGGATCGATCGCCCCACGGCCTTGAAGATTGCCTCGATCTTGTGATGCTCGTTCTCCCCGCGTACCTGGATATTGAGATTGCACCCCGCCGCGTCGCAAAAGGACTTGAAGAAATGCGGAAAGAGCTCGGTCGGCATCTCACCGATCCGTTCTCGTGCGAATGAGGCATCCCAGACCAGATAGCTTCGTCCTGAGAAATCAACTGCGACTCGTGCCAATGACTCGTCCATCGGAAGCATGAAACCATAACGCTCGATCCCGCGCTTTTCACCCAGCGCGAGTGAAAAGGCCTCCCCGAGAGCCAACGCTGCGTCCTCCACGGTGTGATGGGCATCGACCCGCAGGTCCCCTCGAACGGACAGAGTGAGGTCACACAAAGAATGACGTGCCAGCTGCTCGAGCATGTGATCCAAGAAGCCTATCCCACATTCGATGTCGGTCTCCCCTCGCCCGTCGAGAGCAAGTGCGACATACACCTCGGTCTCCTTTGTCACGCGGCGCACCACGGCCTCGCGCGGCTTTCCCGGGCCCACCACGGTTTCGCTATCGCCCCCCAGCGCGTCGATCAGCCTGGCATTTTCCGCCGCTGTTCCAACCGTAACGCGCACACAGTCCTTGCAATGCTTCTCGCTCGAACGATCACGTACGATAATCCTTCGATTTTTCAGCGTCCGGAGAAACCGGCCGGCATTGGTCGTTCGAACCAGCAGGAAGTTCGCGTCCGATCGATAGACGCGTTTCACCCCTCCGCGCCGTTCGAGAGCCACCCGTAACTTGTCACGCTCGGCCACAAGCTGACGAACGAACGAAGCCTTTCGATCCGGCGACCGAAGCGCACGGAGTGCGATCTCTTGATTCACCGAGCTCACATTGTAGGGAGGCTTCATGCGATCCAGCACGTCAACGAGCGCCGGCTGGCCAAATGCAAAGCCCAACCGGATTCCGGCCAGACCCCATGCCTTCGAAAGCGTCTGTAGAATCACCAACCGCGGAAACTCGTCCAACCGTCGGAGCCACGAGCGCTGTTCGCAAAAGTCGATATACGCCTCATCGAGCACGACAATTCCAGGAAACCCACGGAGTAGCAACTCGATCGCTTCGGCCTTGAAGCACTGACCCGTGGGGTTGTTGGGCGAACAAACAAAGAGCAACTTGGTATGGTTGTCGACCGCGCCCAATACCGCATCCACGTCGATCGCGAACTCCGGGGTAAGGGGCACTTTTGTCACCGCGACGTCATTGACGCGGGCACACACGCCATACATCCCGTATGTCGGGGGCATGACGAGAACGCGATCTCGTCCCGGGGCACAGAATGCACGAATCAGCAGATCGATGGCCTCGTCGCTACCGTTTCCGACGAAGATGCGCCCGGTCGCTATCGACTTGATCTCGGCAAGGCTCTGCTTGAGTTGCTTGTGTGCGGGATCTGGATACCGATGATAAGGAGCCGTTCCAACCGATCCCAGCGCATTCTCGTTGGCGTCCAAGAGAACAAGATCCGTCGTCTCGGATCTCGCTTCTTCCGATGTTTCAAATTCATCACGAGCGGAAGAATAGGGCACGAGGGATCGAATGTTCCTTCGCAGCAAATTCCCTATTTCGTCCACGACCACCTTCTTGTCCGTCTCAATCATCAGCACCATCCCGATCATTCTTGCGAGGCCCCATACTTCTTAGACGAACGCGCACTGCCTCGCGATGCGCTTGGAGTCCCTCGGCCGCTGCCAATGTTTCGACTATCGGTCCGACAACCCGTAAGCCGTGCTCGTCTATTTCTTGAAAGGTGATTTTCTTCACGAAGCTATCGAGTGAGACACCGCTGAAAGCTCGTGCGGCGCCTCCCGTGGGCAAGACGTGATTGGTCCCCGATGCATAATCTCCACATGTAACGCTCGATAGAGGTCCAAGAAAAACGGAACCCGCATTTCGGACCCGCTCAGCGACCGCTCGAGGATTTCGAACTGCGAGGACGAGATGCTCCGGAGCATAGAGGTCGACGAATTCCAGAGCTTGATCGAGTGCGTCGAAGATGATACAGCGACTCGAGTTGACTGCTTGTTCCGCGATCGAACGCCGGGGCAACTCACGCAGTTGCGCCTCCAGCGCCGCCATGACGTCCTGCGCTACCGAACGATCCGTCGCCAGCAGCAAGGTCTGGCTGTCGGCCCCGTGCTCAGCCTGCGAGAGCATATCGGCCGCCACGTACTCCGGCACGGCTGAATCGTCCGCCACAACCGCTAGTTCCGATGGTCCCGCCGGTAGATCCACGGCCACACCCTCCGCGGCGACCTGCTGCTTTGCCGCCGCTACGTAACGATTGCCGGGACCGAGTATCTTGTCTACACGGGGAACACTCTCCGTTCCATGAGCCAACGCTGCAATGGCCTGCGCCCCGCCCAGCTTGAATACCTGCGTGATACGAAGGAGTCGGCAAATATACAGCACAACAGGATTGACCCCTCCATCGGAGTTCGGGGGAGTACAAACCAGGATCTGCTCACAACCGGCCAGTCGAGCCGGGACTCCCAACATCAAGAGGGTCGAAAAGAGAGGGGCGCTGCCGCCCGGAATGTACAGGCCGACCGAAGCAATGGGTACATGGCGGCGCCAGCACAAGACTCCAGGCATGGTTTCGATCGGGACAACAGTCTGCCGCTGAGCAGCGTGAAAAGTCTCGATATTGGCTTTTGCGGTCCGGATCGCCTCGCGCAGATCTTTCGGTACAAGAGCCTCCGACTCCGCCATTTCGCGAGCCTGGACCGCCAGTTTTTCGATGTGGATTCCATCGAACTCGCGCGTGAAATCGAAGAGCGCAGAATCGCCGCGCTCCCGTACGGACGCAATAATGGCCTCCACTCGTTCTGAGATCGTGTTCTCACGCGAAGGCCGCCCGGCCAGGGCTTTCCATTCGTCTCTGCCTGGGCGCTCGATACACTCCACGAAACCCTCCTCAGACAATCATCTTCTCGATTGGTATCACGAGGATGCCCTGGGCTCCGGCTCTCTTGAGCTGCTCGATGATCTCCCAGAATCTATCCTCGTCCAGGACCGCATGCACGGAGTTCCAGCCTTCAAGTGCCAGCGGCAACACCGTGGGACTCTTCATTCCCGGTAACAGCGCGATAATGTCCTTCAGGCGAGCGCTGGGAGCATTCAGCAAGATGTATTTGTTCCGCTTGGCTTTGCCCACGGCCCGGACGCGCAGCAACAAACTTTTGACTATTAGCTCTTTCTCATCCGAGAGATGGTCATGGGAAATGAGTACAGCCTCGGAGCGGAGCACGGTCTCGATCTCACGCAATCCGTTGCTCACCAGAGTGCTGCCAGAACCCACGATGTCACACACAGCTCGGGCCAGCCCGATGCTGGGTGCAATCTCGACCGAGCCGCTGATCTCATGAATCTTTGCCGAGACGTTTCGCTTCGCGAGAAAGGCGCTCAGGATCTTCGGAAAAGAAGTGGCAATATCGCAGCCCCCCAGATCCTCAACCGACTCTAACGAGCTTCCCCTGGGAACGGCGAGCGCGAGCCGGCAACGGGAGAAGCCCAGTTGTTCGACGATCTGGACCGGCTGCTGCTTCTCACGGACGATGTTTTCCCCAACGATCCCCAGATCCGCGACGCCATCGGCAACATAACCCGGAATATCGTCGTCGCGCAGGAAAAGAAGTTCGATGGGCAGGTTCACCGCCTCGGATCTCAGCTTACTCGAGCCCCCGTTGCTCTGAAATTCGATGCCGCACTCTTGGATCAAACGCAGAGATCCGTCGGATAATCGTCCGGATTTCTGAACCGCCAGACGAACATTCGATGGCATGAGTACCTCGATAAACCTGCAGCTGCGCTGGGCTCAACAATGGGAAACGAGAGAGTTACCCCAGGCATTTGGATAAAGAAATTGACGATGTAGGCAGGTAGAGTCTATTTTTCGCGCGCTAGGCGCGATGGTGGTGGGAATGGGGGCGGAATATGCAGCGAATGTGACTTCTCATGACTAGGTGACTCTAGCCCAAGGTCGACCTTCTGTCAAGTCGTGTCGCGATTTCTGCTTCGCCTAGGCGCTTCATGGTCACCGGCCGGCCACCCGATTCAAGTCGGAAAGGATCTGCTGGGTGATATCCGGTTCGTTTCCGTCATAGTAACGCCGAATGCGTGCGGCACTGTCGATCATCACGAAACGGGTGCTGTGAGTGATGATTCCCGCCGGCGCGCTGTCACGTGGGGGGTCGGCCTCGGAACCACCATCCACCGCCAGCTTGAAACCGCCGCGAATCAGTTTGTACAGTTCGTCCTTCTCTCCGGTGAGAAAGAGCCACCGATTGGAATCCGCATTGAAAGACGTCGCATACTCCCGAAGAACCTCGGGCGTATCTCTGTCTGGATCCACGCTGAAGGAAACAAGTCTTACCTGTTCCAAGTCCGCACTCGTTTTCTGCAGTTTTCGCATCTGCGCACTAAGAAGAGGACAGGGGCCGGCGCAGCTGGTAAAAATGAAGTTTGCTATCCAGGGGCGGCCCAGTAGGTCCGAAAGCGACACTTCTTGACCGCTACGTTCGATCAAAGTGAAGTCCGGCACAAACCCAAGATCGGACAGCGGCGTCTCCGGGCTAGAACCACTGCATGCGCACACGCAGCAGAGGACTGGCACGATTCCGACACATACGATTATCCGTAGGATCCACATTCTTGTGGCATTCTATAGCAGCGCGGGGGTCGTCAACAGCGGATCTTTCCCGGAATGCATCGTCAGCACTTGATCTATGACGCCACTGCTCTCGCGCCCGCTTCCGTCAACAATGCCCGGGGGTTCGCCGACTTCCGAGGAATTCCGTATGCTTCTCGGATAGACTCCTGATATCCTAACCGGTCGAATGCCATCTTCATCCCGGGCATCAACATGAACCTCCCGATACCCCTGGCAAGAATTGCCGAATTCTGGTCTTCTCCGACCTGGAAATCCCGCACCGCTTTCTTCGGTCTCGTCTGGCTAGCGGTACTCGGCGCGCTCCCGCTGGAGCCATTATTGGCGGTGCAGGCTCGAAATGTCCTCTTTATTGTTGTCGACGACCTCCGCACGAACCTCGGCTGCTACGGCGACCCGATTGCCCGTACGCCCAACGTCGATCGACTGGCCCAACGCGGCATGCGGTTCGAGCGCGCGTACTGCCAGTACCCTCTCTGCAACCCCTCGCGGTCGTCGTTTATGACCGGCCTCCGGCCCGACACGGTGAAGATATTCAACAACGGTGACAGCTGGCAAGATGTCGTCCCCGAAGCCGTCTCGCTGCCGCGGATGTATCGCTCCAAAGGCTACAGAACCGCCCAGGTTGGGAAAGTCTTCAATGACCGCAGCACGGGCCAGGATGATCCGAGAGCATGGGAGTTCTCGATCAACCCCCAGGGGGGACCGAACGCCGAAAAAGGAGAGGGCCGGAGCATGCACTCTCGGGAGTGGTGCCGCTGGGTTGCAGCCGAGGGACCGGATGAGGAGCAACCCGACGCGCAAACGGCGGCGGAGGGGATCCGACTCCTGGAGCAGAACCGAGATCGACCATTCTTCATCGCGCTCGGCTTCAAGCGACCTCACGATCCGTTCGTGGCGCCGAAGCGCTACTTCGACCTTTACCCGCTCGAGCAGATGCCGGTGCATGCCGACCCGCCCGGCCGGCACCCGGACGTGCGGCACGCGCTTGCAGACCCCGATCGATTCGCGAGCTTCACCGACCGAGAGCGGCGCGAGTTTCTCCGCTCTTACTACGCGAGCACTTCCTTCATGGATGCACAGCTAGGGCGGGTCCTGGATGCACTCGACCGCCTCGAACTCTGGGACTCCACGGTCGTCGTCTTCTTCAGCGACCACGGGTACCACCTCGGCGAGCGCGGTTGGTGGAACAAGAATACCCTCTTCGAACTCTCCGCCCGCGCGCCCCTGATCGTGTGGGCTCCTTCAATGGCGGGGGCCGGCCGGACTACGGCCCGGCTGGTGGAGTTCGTGGACCTCTACCCGACGCTTGCCGACCTTTCGGGGATCGAGCCTCCCGCCGGACTCCCCGGACGGAGCTTCCGGGCCCTTCTGGACGACCCGGCCCTTCCCTGGAAAACTGCCGCATACACACAGGTGCGCCGCGGGCAGATCGTCGGCCGCTCGGTACGGACCGAGCGCTGGCGCTACACCGAGTGGGACGGCGGCCGAGCGGGACTGGAACTCTACGACCACGGGACCGACCCAGGCGAGTGGCACAACCTGGCCAACGACCGGAAGTACAGCCGGACGGTCGCAGAGCTGGAGCGGCTGCTCGGCGCGGAGCAGCAGTGACAAAGCCCTACCCACTGTCCTTCACTGAAACAGGTCCGACTTTCGCTCCGTTGACCCAAACCACGGTCGCAGGTGGGCCTCACCCGCATCCAGCACTTTCTTGAATTGCATCATCTCTTGAATCTGCTCTGGACTGAACTGCGTGTCATGGCACTCGAGGGCCCGGACCGATCGCTCGAAATCCACTTCGGTATAGGGGACGCGGATGGGAAGAAAGTCTTCCGCCACCGGGTGATAGACCGAGCCCTCTGGTGGGGGCGTCTTTTTGAGTCGACCGGCCGGTACGCCTGGATAGTAGAGTGCTTCGGGCCAGCCTTGACCGGGAGGGCGCGACTGGAAGACTTCGGTGACCACATTGCTCACCATCCGGTGATCGGGATAACCGTACAGACCTTCGGGACCCCACGTGATTACGACCTGTGGCTGCAGGGTCTCAAAGAGCTTTTGGACGGCGGCGGCAAGCGGCCTCATCTTGTTCGCTACCTGGCCGTCCCAGAGGCGCAGCAACACCGCCGGCCGAATGCCCAGCTCCCGGCAGGAGCAGATGACCTCGCTCTCGCGGGCGCGACCCAGTGGCGCTCCGCGAGGAGTCTCAATGCCGGCTCGTTTCCCTTGTTGACCGGAGGTGGCAACGGCCAGATGGACCCGCGCTCCTTTCCGTGCGTACTTCGCCAGTACGGGACCGACCATTATTTCGTCGTCGGGATGCGCAAAGATGGCCAGGACGGTTTTCTCCGGGGGCTTGCTGGCATCGTACTGCCGTACTCGAGTGTGGAGTTTCTCGAGAAGGCGATCGACGGCGGTCAACTCCCGTGCGGCCGGTTGGGGCGCATAAGCCGGCTGGTGACTCTCCACCTCCGCCACCCAGGTCTCGTCTGGCTCGAACTCATTGAAAAAACCGACCCGAGCCAGCCCTGACAAGAAGGTATAGCGCTCCCTGAGATTCTCCGCGGTTGTCGGGCTTCGTAGCAAGCGTGCCATCATCGCGCGGATCGGAGCACCAAAACCGCGGCCCCCGTCAGGAATCACACCTTCCGCATCGGACTTCACCTCGAATCCGGAGGGTTCTTCCCCCAAGACCGCGCGAATCGCATCCCAACGCCGGACTTTGCCGTCGGGATAGACCAGCCCTTGATAGCTACTGAATTGGTCACGACCAATCATCAACTCCCACAAGTACCAACCCAGGCCAAGATCGCGAGCTGCAGCAAGAGTCGAGCCATAGTTGCCGACCGAGCAACATTCGGTGATGACAGCCGGCTTTCCCAATCGCGCCGAGTCGTGTTTGACGCGTCGCATCTCCTCGAGTGTCTTGTCTGTGGTGCCGGCGTAGCTGTGCAGGGAAAGAACGTCGACCTTGCCCGCCACTTCTTCATAGGCATGGCCAATCACACCTACCGTTGCCGGCGTTTCCGGATCCAGTTCCTGGACAAGATCCAAAAAGTGGAGGCAAAAATCCCATATGGCCTTTCTTCCATCCTTGTCCGCCATCAGCCAGGTCGCCTGGGGTTCGTTCATCACGTCCCAGATCAGAACCCGCCGGTCGCCCCGAAAGTGACCCACCACGTCACGGATATACTTGTCTCCCTCCGGCCAAAACTCTCGCGTCATACGGCTGGGGCCCGGGTTGGCCACCCAGAAGCCGGAGCTCTCGAGACTCGGGTCCGCTCCGAAGCAGGAGTCAAAAAGAACAAGCATCGGACGGATCCCGTGACGCTCGCAGCGCGCGACGAAATCTTCCAGGTTAGCCATGAATCTTTTCGGATCGTCCTGCCAGACGAGGTATTGCAAGAACACGCGCAGGCTGTTGAGCTTTAACTTCTCCGCATAACCCAGCTCCCGCTCGATCGCCTCCGGGTTGTAGTTCAGCCAGATTTCCACGTCGGTCGTAGCATAGCTGGGAACGTAGTTCGCCCCGCGAACCCAGGAAAGGTCGTCCCGGGCGACTGTTCCGGAAGCGGACAAGATGAGGGCCAGCGCGACGAGGCCGGTACGTCTGTCAAGAAAAGAGATCATAGCAACCTCGGCTCCAGGTGTAGCTCAGGAACGGATATTTATCATGAATCCCGAGGCGAGGCAGCAACATTCCATCGGGTTCGGGCAGAGAAATCCGCTTGCTCTGCACCGCGAGAAGCGAAAACTGTGAAATCCGATCATCGACTCCATCCTCTTGCTTCATTATTATGTTCTGCGAAATTTAGATGCTTGACGCGGGCCCTTGAAATGCCGCTCACGGAGTGAGCGGCCTAGTGCGCCTGCGAGCGTGTTTGGCTAGCGAGGTGAAAGTCCTCGTCAGGCATACACACTCCGGCCTGTAACTGAAAGTAACTGCGTCCTTGTGAAAGGGGGTGGAGAGCAACTGGAGGTGAACGAGCAGTCCGTAGTAAAGCGAACCCGTTTCGGCCGGGCTGACTGGCGAGCCTGCTAGGTAATGGCGAAGCCCGAAAGGCCTGTCGCGCTGAGGGGTTGTGTGCAAAAGCGACGGCAGGGGCAGTCAGGTGGTTGGGGACGGAATGCTCTGAAGGCCAAACACGTAAAGCAGGGAGACCTGAGCGACAGCCAAGACGGAGTTCATACTCGAAGGAGAGCCGAAGAGCCGGTAGCTCAGGAGTCAGAGCGTCCATAGTAGCGAAGAAGCGAGCTAACACTCGTGGAGCAAAGGGACGCAGGGAGGTGGATGCGGGATGACCGAACAGTCGGAACAACAACCGGGCGCAGTGTTTAGAGGTCGGAAACGCCCTCGGACTCAACCCGACGGAGAAGTCCGCAGCCGATGGAGGTGGACGGAAGCGACGGTTTGGACGGACCGCATGTTGACGGCACTCGAGGCTGGAGTGCAAGGAGGGAAATGGGCCCGACTGATCGACAAGGTGTTTGCGGAAGCTAACCTGCTCTCGGCATACATACAAGTGGCCGGGAACAGGGGAGCCGCTGGCGTGGATCACGTGACGATAGATGAGTTCTCGCAACACCGAGACAAGAACCTGGGACGCATCGCACAAGCCTTGCAGAAACGCACCTACGTGCCACACGCGGTCCGACGCGTGTGGATCCCAAAGCCGGGAGGTGAGGAAAAGCGACCACTCGGTATCCCGACGGTGCGCGACCGTGTAGTTCAAACCGCGCTTCGCAACGTGCTGGAACCGATCTTCGAGCGGGAGTTTGCCGAGCATAGCTACGGCTTTCGACCCGGACTCAGCTGCAAGGACGCGCTTCGACGTGTTGTTGAGCTGAGGAAGAGTGGCTACGGCTACGTTGTGGACGCGGATTTGAAAGGCTATTTCGATTCGATTCCGCATGATAAGTTGATGGCACGCGTGCGAGAGAAAGTCAGCGACGGCCGGGTGCTCCGACTGATTGAGCAGTTTCTTAAGCAAGGGATCATGGATGGTCTGAAGCAGTGGACTCCAGAATCTGGTAGTCCGCAAGGCGCCGTGATCAGTCCCTTGCTTTCGAACGTTTACCTCAATCCGCTCGATCACCTGATGGCCAAGCGAGGCTTTCAAATGGTGCGCTACGCTGATGACTTTGTCATCTTGTGTCGTACGCGAGAAGAAGCAGAGGCGGCCTTGGCTCTGGTACAGGCGTGGACTTCGGAAGCTGGTCTGACGCTTCATCCGGAGAAGACGCGAATTGTGGATGCTGAGACGGAGGGATTTGACTTTCTGGGGTATCACTTTCGAGCCCAGTATCGCTGGCCACGGAAGAAGAGCCTGAAGAAACTCAGAACGACCATCCGGGCGAAAACAAAACGTGCCCATGGCCACAGTCTGGCATACATCATCGAGGATGTGAACGCGACGCTGCGAGGCTGGTTTGAGTACTTCAAGCAGAGTCACAGCAACACCTTTGAGCCCATAGATGGCTGGGTCCGGATGCGACTGCGATCGATACTGCGAAAGCGATGCGGTCGGAAGGGACGTGGCCGCGGGCGAGATCATCAACGCTGGCGGAATTCCTACTTTGCTGAGCACGGGCTGTATTCCTTGGCGACTGCCCATGGCTTGGTCCGTCAATCCTCGTCGAGGTAAGACCACCAACTGGAGAGCCGTATGCGGGAGAACCGCACGTACGGTTCGGAGGGAGGGGGGATCGAACTCAATCGGGCCTCCCTACCCCTATCGGTAGGCGTCTCTCTCCGAGAGACGCGGGGGGGGGATGAGCGTGAGACGATTCTACTTTTACTCGCTACTGATTCTTGTGAACGTTCCGGCCTTCGCGTTGCTCCAAACGGCTTCCGGACCGTCGGATGCAGCGCGACAGTATCTCGAATCGATCCTTCCAACCCGCGATCAGATCGATCTGTTCGTGGGGAAAGCAGAGAATACCGGGGGATCCAACCCAAGCGCTGGATTCCAATTTCACCCCCAGCTGGGCTGGGTGCAGCGAAATGCAGTTCGCCCGCATGGCATCGACGGTTCCCTTGTCTTCTACCATTACGATCAAAATGGAGCACGGCAACGTATCCAGTTTCCGGACCTACCCTCGCGCATTCACACATTCGGCGACAGCTTTACCCTATGCAGTCAGGTCAACGACGGGGAGACCTGGCAGGAACGCCTCGCGGCTCATCTCGGCGAGCCGATAGACAACTACGGTGTGGGCGGCTACAGCGTCTACCAGGCCTACCTTCGCATGAAGATCGTCGAAGAAAAGTATCCTGCCCCGTGGGTCATTCTGAATATCTTCGACAACGATCACTATCGAAACCTGGACTCGATCCGTGGGCGCAACCGGGGTCTGGCAGGCTTCACGCTGCCTTCATTGCAAGTCGATGTCGAAAAAGACCGCGTCACCGAGAGACCAAATTCCTGTCCCAATGTGGAAGATGTCTACCGGCTCCAGGATCTCGATTGGGTGCTTGCCCGTTTCGGCAACGATCCCATTCTGGACTACGCCAACACCAAAGAAGCCGGCGTTACGCCCGATGCGCTCGAAAGAATTGCCGCAAAGTTCGGCCTCGCCTCTTACTACCAACGGAACGACGAGGAACGAGCTGGGAATCTAGAAGACGAGCTCGACCGCCTCTATCGAAAGGCGGCACTCTTTGCCACCCGCAAGGTCCTCGAAATGACGGAGCAATATCTGGATCAGAGGGGCAAGAAGCTGCTGGTTGTCCTCTCTTACAGCCCCCGGCGGCTCGGGCCCTATCTGGCCAGCGAGCAAGTCCCCGGCCGGGAGGGCCAGGATTTTCTCGACTTTTTAGCTACCCGAGACTACCCGGTTGTCGATCTGCGAACCCACCACACGGCCGAGTTCAATCAGTTTCGGGAAGGCGTCGATGTCTATCTGAAGCGCTACTACAATGGACACTACAACCCAGCCGGGAATCTTTTCACGGCCATGACCATCAAAGCTGCGGTGGTTCGGTGGCTCGATCCAAAGCCAAGGACTTACCAAGAAATCGAGTCGATTTTGAAGCCATGACCGTTCTTCGAGTGCGAATCACCGGGCGAATTAATGGATCGCTAGCCGTTAGCCCAGTTTCCACGGTGCCCGGTAGGGGCGCGTCAGCAGATGGGCCACTTCTGGATCCGAGCGCTCTGTATCCACATCCCAGCTAACGCTCCGGCCCGAGCGGTAGGCACCGACACCCGCCATGCTTTTCCCAAGGAACTGACGTCTTGCTAGTCTCTCGCGAGTCATAATCCGTCCTTTCTCGATGATCTAGGGGGCTGTCTCCTCGCGGCAACAAAACGATATCCCATTTGCGAGGCCTTGCAACCAACAATGTTTCAGCGGCCCGGCGCACGACTCAATCTTCGCATTATCGCCCGTACTTCCTCCACTTGCACCTGGCGGTTGAGCATGAAAGAGGCATGGCGAAGAATAGGAGGCATTGGCGGCTCCTTGGCTCCAGGGTCGTACGCGGGATTTGGAATCGGCACCCAGGCACCGACCTTCTCGAGCCAATCGCCCAGTCTCTGGCGAAGAGAGGATGCTTTTTCGGGCATCTTCTCGGCGAGATTTCTCGTTTCGCCGAGGTCGTCGCTCAGTTTGTAGAGCTCCACCCGTTCGCCGTCAAACTCGATCAGCTTGTAATCTCCCTCGCGAATGGCGGAACTCGCCGGATAGTGCGGATAGTGCCACTGCAGGCTCTTCCGGCGCAACCTTCCGCTGTTGTCGAGCAAAGGCACAATACTCTCACCGTCGATGAGCGGATCCGCAGGTTCCTCCCCTCTCGCGATCTCGATGAACGTGGGGTAGAGGTCGTCGCTCGAGACCGGTACGTCGCAGACGCTATCCGGCGCGATAACGTTTGGCCATCGGACGGCCATGGGTACGCGAATGCCTCCTTCGTACAGCGTGCCCTTCCCCTCACGCAGCGGCGCGTTCGACGTCACGGTCAAGCCTGTCTGTTGCGACAGCACACCTCCATTGTCCGACATGAATACGATAACCGTATGATCCGAAAGGCCGAGGGTGTCGAGTTTTTTCATGATCCGACCCACGCTCTCGTCCACACTGTGGATCATGGCGGCGTAGACCGGATTGTTCTGACCGGCGTCGGGTTCCACCTTCGCCTGGTACTGATCGACAAGCGGCTTCTTGGCCTCGAGCGGAAGATGGACCCCATAGTGAGAAAGAAAAAGAAAGAATGGACGGTCCTTGTTGTTTTCGAGGAACTTCTCCGACTCGTCCGTCAGCCGATCGGTCAAGTACTCGCCGGGTTTCCCGTCTGGAACACTTCCCATGCCGTAGGGGAAAAAATAGTTGGGAGGCGGAGGATAGGTTCCGTGTCCGAAAGAAACGTCGAACCCGTGGTTTTCTGGGGTAGAAGGAGCTTCCCCGAGATGCCACTTACCGAACATTCCAGTCGCATACCCCTCGCTCTCCAGTGTCTCGGCGACGCTCACCTCCTCGAGCGGCAGGTGGTCGACGAATCCTGGAACTACGACTTTCATGTAGGGTTCCGCTGTTCCCACCTCCTCCGCGGTCTTGTTGTACATGGACTGGCTCATCGGATGGATGGCATCGGTCAGGTGAAGGCGCGCAGGATTTTTTCCTGTCAGTAGACTTGCCCGCGTCGGCGAGCAAAGAGGAGAGGCGTAAGCCTGGGTGAACGTCATCCCCTGGCGCGCCAGCCAGTCGATGTTCGGGGTTTCGTAGAATTTGCTCCCGTTGTACCCCACATCGGCCCATCCCATATCGTCGACGAGAAACAAAACAATGTTGGCTTTCCGTTCGTCGGGACGCGCCGATTGCATTCCCACCAGCAGCGCACAGACCATCCCCGCAACGGCCGTGGACCTCGAGGCAATACCGGCTACAATGGGACGGGGCCTCACACTTCCCTTTGGCATGTTTTTCATTCCCCCTGGTTCACGAGCTCGACACCGCGGAGATATATCTTCACTTCGTTCAGCACGTCCGCACGGTCTTTCTATAGTCCCGGCCCTTCTCACCTTCCGGGTCCTGGGCGAGCAGAATGGAGACTGCGAGCACCGCGAGCCGCCCCCAACTATTTTTGCCAGACCTCTCCCATTGGAAACGCATACTTGTCCATCGATTCCGGCCGCATGGTCGCCCCGTAACCCGCTACCTGAGGCACCATGTAGCGCCCGCTGCGAACCTCCACGGGATCTACAAAGTGCTCGTGCAGGTGCTCCGTGTATTCGACCACGCGATTTTCCAGGGTGCGCGCCACACCAATGTAATCGAAAAGTGATATGTGCTGCACGTACTGGCTCAACCCCACACCGCCCGCATGAGGACAGACCGGAACGTTGAACTTCGCCGCCATCAAAAGCACCGCCACGACCTCGTTGATACCGGCCAGCCGACACGAGTCCAGCTGGCAAAACTGAATCGCTTTGGTCTGGAAGAATTGCTTGAAGAGGACTCGATTCTGACAGCACTCTCCCGTCGCTACGCCGATTGGCGCGATGGCCTTGGATATCCTCGCGTGCCCCAGCACATCGTCGGAGCTCGTCGGCTCTTCGATCCACCAGGGGTCGAATTCCGCCAGGTGCTTCATCCAGGCGATGGCCTCCGGGACGTTCCAGCACTGGTTGGCATCCATCATCAATTTGCTCTTGTCGCCGATCACTTCTCTGATCATCGCAGCCCGCCGCCGATCCTGTTCGACGTTCTGTCCCACCTTCATCTTGAAGCTGGTCCAACCCTCCGAGAGAGCCTTGCGACACTTGCTCTGGACCAACTCGTCGGAGTAACCGAGCCAGCCAACCGAAGTGTTGTAGGCTGGCAGGCCGTCGCGTAGCATTTCCCGCTCTCGCGCCTTTCTTCCGGAAAGACCGTCCTTCAGAATATCCACTGCCTCTTCGGGTGTCAGCACATCGGTGATATAGCTGAAGTCAACGTGGCCGACCAGTTCTTCCGGCGACATGTCGACGAGCAGCTTCCATACGGGCTTTCCGGCTGCCTTCGCATACAGATCCCATATGGCATTCAGAATCGCCCCCGAGGCCAGATGGACAATCCCCTTCTCGGGACCGAGCCATCGCAGGTGTGTGTCGTTGATCAACCCGTGCCAAAAACGGCGCATGTCTCCTGTCAAACTCTCCAGCGTCTTTTCCAGTACGTGATGCTTGAGCGCATGAATGGCGGTCACGCAGATCTCGGTTCCGCGGCCAGCCGTAAAAGTAAAGCCGTGCCCCTGCAGTCCATCCGGGCTGTCGGTTTTCAGAATCACATAGGCGACAGAATAGTCCGGGTCCGGGTGTATCGCATCGGTACCATGCAACTCGAGGGAGGTCGGGAAACGGATATCGCGTACTACCACGTCGGTAATCTTCATGCATCATCCTTTGACTAGTGGAAAATCAGGTTTGACCATCTTCAGAAATAGGGCCGCCGAAATCCCCGCGGAGCCGAATATCATGCACATCACCATGATCTGATAGCGCACCGCGATCAACGGCGAGATCCCCGAAAGTATTTGGCCGGTCATCATGCCAGGAAGCGAAACCAGCCCCACGGCAAACAGGGAATTGACAATGGGGATCAGTGAAGTACGCAACGCGGTTGCCCGGGCATCTTCATAATCCTTCCCACCTTGTAGCTCTGCATCGAGCCGCTCCGCGGCCAGACTGACGCTGTTCATCGCATTGGCAAAGATCATCCCCGCCAATGGAACCGTGTAACGGGGAAGATACCATGGCTGCAGCCCCAGCACCCCGAGGACAACAATCAACAGAGTGACCCCCCCGCCAAGAAAAATCGCGGCCAGGGCTTTCTTATAGAGCTTCCGACGCCAGATTCCAATCGTGCGGAGGGCGATCCAGCTCGAAGTCAAAACCATGACGGCCAAGACCGCGACGATGATCCAGGCTCGATCGGTTTCGAATATATAGGTGAGGAAGTATCCGATGATGAGCAGCTGGACGAGCATCCTGGAGACAGCGTAAATGCCGTTGCGCCAGTCCAGGTGCCACCGATAGAGGACTCCCAAGACTACCAGGACCGGGATCAAGGCCAACCCCAGCTCCATGAGGGGTATGGTTTGAACGGAATCATTCATGTTTGTGGGTTGGACGGCCATCCTCTGAACAGCAGTGGACAGCTGTCTCCGGCCGAACTTGATCAACAAACCAGCGGTCAGGACCCACCCAATTCTTGTTTGGGTTCAGCATCCCGTCCTTCGGCGCTTGCTATGAACGCGCTTAGTCTAGCACGGCGAATGGTTCGATACTCCGACTTCCGACGGGTTTCGTCGCCAATTCGATGCCATCCGTTACCAGTGGCTTGAAGGGATCCCAGTCCTCACCGACGACCCAGGCCAGCCCGCGAAGGAGGATAATGCGGAAGTAAGGGTTCTGATAGGTGAAGTAGTTGTGTCCTATCACGGAGACAAAGACCTTGCCCTTGCCTCCCACACCTTCTTTGGTCCAGAACACCGGCCACGCGCGATCGTCGAGCTCGTCCGGCCGGTGGGGCCGGCTGGTGCGGCCTGGCGGTCCAGCCGGCGCGGTCCCGAGAACCCGGATCTTCGCCGGATCCCCGGTGAGTGCCCAGTAGTACTCGTCCGCAAAGTGCAGTGCTTCTGGCAGGCCGCGAAAGATCGGGTGGCTGGTATCGACGGTGACCGGCGTCGGCAACAGCCCCCACTGCGACGTTCCGTGGTTCCAGGCCAGCCCGAAGCGCTGGGCGAGCGCTTCGCCCTTGGGGCGCTGAATCAAGGTCTCGTGCAAAATGATCATCCCGCCGCCGCCGGCCAGGAACGCATCCATCGGTTCATAGTGCGCTTCGCTCAAATAGTCGAGATGGGTGTAGAAGACAACCAGGTTGGCACGCTTCCACTGTTCTCCCGTCGGGTATCCACGGGCCGCCTCGACGGTAACCCTGGGAACCTTGCCGAGCAGCCGGCTCCAATCTTCCTTGAACTTTTCATATTCGTGGAAGCCTGGAGCATGGTCCCGCGGCACCCAGACGACGACGATGTGCAAATCACGTGTCGGCTCGTGGTGGCGGACCGGACCCACGACCGCTGCGATTTCCGTTTGGGTCTCCGGCGGCAGCGGTTTCTGCCAAGGATGCTGGGCATCGACAAAGCGCGGGAACGAAAGAAGGACCAGCCCGAGTACGATTCCCGCGCTCACCTTCCGGGATCGCATCGTCATTGTAGTCACTCCTTTACATGGATCATCGCTTCGGTCCATCTCTTCAAATCCCATGGACCGAAGTGAATGTCAGCGGTAGCCAAAAAGATTCCCGGAGCGACATTCTCCGGCAACCGGATTCGAAACTCCATCGTGCCCTCCCGACGGGGGGCAATAGATAGCTCAACCTCCTTCTCTATTACAGTCCAGCCGCTGGGAAGATTCAAGCGTACTCGAGCCGCGTGGGCCTCCGGAGAGTGGTTGAAAATCTTCAGCGTCAGACGAACGCTCTCATCGGCGGACGCAGTCTGACTGTAAGGATAGAAGCGCGCCCACCCCTCATCGAGACCATAGTTCGGATCATCCCACGGGAACAACTCGGCGAGAATACTGATTCGATCTGCCAAGGTTTGCGACATGGTCTCCAGTTGCTGTTCCGAGAAGCGAAAGGCGGGACCGACATGCTGATTGATGAGCCAGCCGGAATGTCCGATATTTCCCAGCATATCCAGACATCGAGAGAATCCCATCCCCTGGTGGAGAAAATTACGATTCTGGGGGCAATAGTCGTCCATGCCGGTTGGCGTGAACGAATCTCCAACGAAGAGAAACGACTCCTCGGTATCGGCTCTGACGAGCAGTGCGTCGTGGAAGATCGTCTGGCCGGGAAAATAGAAGAACGTGAATTCGAATTCCTTCCAGCGCAGCTTCTGTCCGTGCTTCATCGCTTTCAAATTCTCCACCGCGTGCTCGGTCTGGCACGGAAGTCGATAGTCATCCGGGTGCTCGAGCACGTCGCTGAGCTCTTCGGTCGCGTAAACCGGACAACCCCACTGCTGGACTATTTCCTTGACACGATGCGTGTGGTCGTCGTGGTAGTGGGTCAGGAAGCACCCTTCGAGGCTCTTCAACCTGCCCGTGTTTTCGAGTCGCTGGAGTTCTCCCACGATTCCTCGCACTCCGGCGTCCACGAGGAACCCCGAACCATCCCGCGATAGGATGAGACGAGAATTGCGAATGGGAACGATCCACTCCGGAAGCTCGGGCTCCATGATCTCACCGAGTGGCATCCAAGGGACATGTGGTGGCCGTAATCCGCCAGAAGACGGGTCCAACAGCCATCGGGTCAGCTTCTCGGTGCGATCGGGACCCAGGTGCCAACGATAGCCGCTGGTCGATAGGTAGTTCGTGACGGCCCTTTTCAACCTCTCGATCAAGGTTCCGATTGCTTCGCCGACATTGCCGATGACGGGGCCGCGCAGTGGAATGATCAGGTCCGGATTCTCCGCACGAATTCGCTGGAGACTCTGGATCAGCAACGCGCCTCGCGCGCCATAGCCGTGATAGCCGTTGATCCCGAGCTCCGGAATCGCGTCTTGCAGGCTGTACCAGTCAAAGATTTGCCCGTTTCCATAGATGAGGTCTCCGGTAAACGCGATTTTTTTGCCATCGATCTCGATGAGGTAAGTCAGCGACCCGGCTGTATATCCCGGAGTGTCCACGACGCGGACAGAAAGATCTTCCCATTGGATGGTTTCGCCGCCCTCAACGGTTCGCGATAGCGGCAACGCTTGGGTAAGAACTTTCGTCGTGGGCTGCCCGTAGTCGTGAAAGCGGGTTGTGGCAAAGTCCGACCAAAACGCTTCCGCTCCAGAGAAAAGATGTTCTTCTCCTCGGGGGCCGATTGTTTCCGCGCCGGCTTCCTTCAGCCTTCGGGCATGCCAAACGGCATCCCGGCGATGATGGGTGAGCAGGACGGTGTCTGCTCGAGCCGGATCGGGCCGCGGATCGCCGTAGACGACCAATCGTTTCCCGTCGCGCTCGATTATTGCTCCGTTCACGGCTCCGGGGACGAGGGTGAGACTGTCCGTCACCCGAACGACCCTTGCGCCTTCTTGAGCAGGCCCGCAACCAACCGCGACCAGCAATCCGAGCAAAATAGAAGGGGTCCGGGACGAGAGCATTGGGTCTGTCCTCATCAGAGAACGGAATTTGAGGACGTAGGCGTCTCTCCCCGAGAGACGCACTGAATTCTCTTTGGAAGCCGCTCACGGGGTGAGCGGCCTACTCTGTCACCTGACGAAACACCCGCAGGAGGTTTCCGCCCAGGAACTTTCGAATTCTTTCTTCCGTGTAACCCAGACGGAGCATGGCCTCGGTGATCATGGCCAGGTCGCGGACGTCTCGCACTCCCTGTGGTGGCGTCGGTCCTCCGTCGAAGTCGCTTCCGAGGGCGACATGATCCTCGCCCACCCGTTGAATTGCCCGGTCCACCACGCCCACCCACTGGTCGACCGAAAACAGAAGTTCTTCGGGAGCCCTGGGTCCGACGCCGGGATATCTCGCCACCATGAGGCGATCGATTTCTTCGATCGATAGCCTGGATTCCTTGTCTCCGATCTCGCTCGTATCCCAAAAAGTCCTGCCGGCCCGCGCCGTTCGCCACTTGAAATACTCGAGGTTGTGAAAAGAGTTTCCGATGTGAAACCCGATGACACCCCCTTTGGCCGCCAGTTTCTCGAGTAGGTGATCGGGCATGGTCCGAGGGATGTCGTTGAAGCTGCGCAATCCATGATGGGTCGCGACCACAGGATCGGAGCTCAGCTCGATGGTCTGCTCCAGCGTCGCGTCGGACGCATGCGAGACATTGATGACCATGCCGAGCCGGTTCATCTCACGGACCACTTCCCGGCCCCGTTCGTTCAGCCCATTCCACTTGGCCGGCGAGCAGCAGGAATCCGCGAAGTTGTTGGTCCAGTTGTGCGCGGGCAACTGCGCAACCCGCAGACCCAGACGATGGAGATTGCGCAAGACGCCGAGATCGCCATCCAGGTCGAAGCCACCCTCCAGGTCCAGAACAGCTGCAATTCTACCCTGCTTTCGTATCCGCTCGACATCGGCTGCACTCAACGCCAGGGCCATGTGATTGGCGTTTGCCTCGATTTCCTTTAGGGCAACGTCGATCAAGCGTAGCACCTGCTTGGATTCAAAACGGCCGGGATAATACTCCTCAAAAACGAACAGGGAGCAAAAAAAGGCATCGACCCCACCCTCCCGTATGCGCGGCAGATCCACCTGGCCATCGGGCAACCGTTCCCCAAAGCCAACCCCCTGGTAGAACTGTCGATTCATCGCGTGAATGTGGGCATCGAACACGAACGCATCGTGATGCAGTTTCCGGGCTCGTTCCGAGACTGTTTTCGCCTCAGGAAGCACTGCAAGAATACCGCAAAGGACAAGGAGCGATGCAAATATGGCTTTCAAGCTTTCCTCCCGAGGATGAATCCGGTCTTTGCCCGGTACCTTGCATCATAGTCGTAGGGATCACACGGGTCCAAAGTTTCTCGGCTTCGAGCAGGTTGCGGTGGACCCGCATTACTCACCCGTAGGTGTTGTACGTTCCAGCCCCGACTTGCCATAATGTGTGCAGCCAACCTCCGTCTCATGGCAGTGATGGGCGCACCGGGCGCAGTTTTGTTCCTTTCCGGTAAATCATGAAAAAAAAATGTCAAATGCATCCTCGAAACAAACCGGGAATCGGCCTGGAGGCTAGATGGGAGAAAGAAGATGGTGCTGAGAAATCGAAAGGGGTACTGGATACTCGTAACAATGGTATGGATGATCTCCCCGGCGAGGGCAGGAGCCGAAACGAAAGGGCGTGCCACAATGGCAGAGCCGCCAAAAGCAACCGTGCATCTGGATGTGCGTCACAACGTGGGGCCGATCGATCATCGCATCTTCGGGGGTTTTCTGGAGCATATCGGACGCGCCGTATACGAGGGCGTGTACGAACCCGGTAACAAACTGAGCGACGAGTCCGGATTCCGCAAGGACGTGATGGAAGCCCACCGAAAGATGAAAATGGACCTGGTCCGCTGGCCGGGAGGTAATTTCGTGAGCAACTACGACTGGCGCGACGGCGTCGGTCCCAAGGAGCAACGCCCCCCGCGCGCCGATCTGGTGTGGAAGAACATCGAACCGAATACATTTGGGACGGACGAATTCATCGCGTGGTGCCGAAAGCTGGGGACCGACCCATTCGTCATCATCAACTTGGGAACCGGAGTACCGAAGGACGCCGCCGAGTGGGTAGAATATTGCAACCTTCCGGGCGGCACCTACTGGTCCGAGCGGCGCATCGCCAACGGGCACAAAGACCCCTTCAAGGTGAAGACCTGGGGGCTCGGGAATGAAATGGACGGGCCCTGGCAGGCGGGCCACGTGACAGCCGAGGAATACGCGAGCCGAGCGGACCAGGCGGCGCAGCTGATGAAGTCCATGGATCCTTCCATCGAGCTGGTGCTTTGCGGCTCCACCGCTCCCTTGATGCCTACGTATATGGAGTGGGACCGGGTGGTTCTGGAAAAGTGCTGGAGCAGGATTGACTACATCTCCGCGCACCGCTACGTGGGCAACAGTGACAACGACACGCCGCGCTTTCTGGCGACCGGCCTGGAGATCGATCGGCAGATCGAAGAAATGGCCGCGGTCATCCAGTTTGTCAAGGCAAAGAAGAAGAGCTCCCATGATGTGTATATTTGCTTCGATGAATGGAACGTCTGGTACCGAGCCAGACCCCCGGAAGTCAAGTGGTGGGCAAAGGACCCTCATCCCCAGGTCGAGGAGAAATACAATCTGGAGGATGCGCTGGTCGTAGCGCAGTTTCTGAACAGCTTCGTCCGTCGTGCGGATGTGGTCAAGATTGGCGGCCTCGCCCAGATCGTGAACGTGATTGCCCCGATCCTGGCAAACGAAAACGGCATTCTGTTGCAGACGATTTACTACCCCTTCGTGATGTATTCCGAGAATACGGAGGGTGTCGCCCTGCGGCCCGTCGTCGAATCGCCCACTTATAAGACACGCCTTCCGAGGCCACGTCCCCCTTTGCCCTGGGAGCAGCAGACAAGCGGTATGACAACGGTTCCGATGCTCGATGTCTCTGCCAGCTACGATGCGAAATCAGGAAAAGCCTCGGTGTTCTTGGTGAATCGCGATACGAGTCAGGCGCTCGATGTAACGGTTCAACTGAACGGCGTGTCGGCAACTGCAGTCGAGAAAATTCAGGTCCTGACCGGTACGGATCCCAAGGCGGAAAACTCATGGGAGAACCCGGACGCCGTCAAACCCGTGGATGGAAAGGCGGAGCTGGCAGGAGATTCCGGGGTGCGCGTATCGGCGCCACCATTGAGTTTCAACTTGCTGGTCGTGAAGGTGCAGTAGGCATCTCACGCCGTGAGATGCAAGGTAGTGGCCGCCCACGGAGTGTGCGGCCTACGAGTCCCGCTTGCTGGTGCGCCAGCGGTCCACCGCGACCGCGATCACGATAATGGCGCCGATGATGATCTCCTGGATGTAGTTGGGCCATCCCATCAGCTGGCAGCCATTGCGCAGAAAGGCCATGATCAGGGCTCCGATCATGGAACCGAGAATGCTCCCTTCCCCGCCCCCCAGGCTTCCGCCGCCAATGACGACCGCCGCGATGATGTCCAGCTCGGCTCCGATCGCCACGGTGGGGTCTCCCTGGCGGAGCCGGGACATTTGCACCACCCCCGCCAATCCGAAGAAGAGACCCGCGAGACCGTAGACCCACACTTTCATTCTTGTCGTCGGGATGCCACAAGCGCGGGCCGCGGCTTCATTGGATCCCAGCGCAAAGACTCGGCGGCCAAAAACAGTATTGCGCAAGACGAGAGACATAATCACTGCGAGCAGGATCGTGAGCCACACGCCCGGGGCCACAAGGACCCAGCTCGGCTCCGGAAAGGTAATGGCCAGCTCGTTGAGCCACGTCGGCGGGGGATTGACCATTTCCTCCCCGGCCAGCCATTTGGACGCACCCCGAGCGACACCAAGCATTCCCAAGGTGGCAATGAAGGGAACGACGCGTAACCGGGTGATGGTCACTCCGTTGACGACCCCAACCAGGCCGCCAACAACCATCCCCAGAAATGCAGCCAAGAGGGGAGAACAGCCTTGCTGCAACGAAATCGCCGTGACCACACTGGTCAGGGCGATGACCGATCCGACCGACAGGTCGATGCCCCCGCCTATGATGACCAGAGTCATACCGATCGCCCCCATGGCGACGACGACCGTTTGGGCGGCGACGATGCGAAGATTACGGAGCGAAAGGTACTGTTCAGGCGACTCGCTGAGGATGGCAAAAACAGCGATGACGAAGGCAAGACCCAGAAAAGGACCCGCCCACTTCCGAAGTGAGGTAATAAAACCGACTCCGCTCATTGCTCTCCCGCTATGGCGGTCTGCATCACCAATTCCGGTGTCCACTCTCGGACTGGCCGAGCGTTTGAAAGCCGTCCGCGGCGCATCACGGCAATCCGGTCGCAGACGCCAAACAGCTCCGGAAGATAGGAGCTGACCATCAGAACGGCTTTGCCCTCCGACACACACTCGGAGATGCTTTCGTAGATTCGCACCTTACTGCCGATGTCGATCCCGCGCGTAGGCTCGTCCAGCAGCAAGACCTCGGCCTGCTGATGAAGCAACCGCGCCAGCGCCACCTTTTGTTGATTGCCTCCGGAAAGGGTTTGGGTCGTCTGAAAAGGCGCACGGGCTCGGATATCGAGGCGAGTGATCCACTTTTGGGTCTCCTGACCCTGGCAATCCAGACTCAGCCAACCCAAACGCGCACAACTAGAGAAGCGCGAGAGCGTCACATTATCAGCTACGGACAAATTCAGGGCAATCCCTTCGCCCTTGCGATCCTCGCTCAAATATCCGATTCCCTGGAGAATTCGCAGATAAGGCTCCGCCCTGGAGACAGAGCTTTCTTGGGACCCGATCCGGACCCTGCCTGAACCTGCGGGACTCAAACCGAAGAGAGCGCGCACCAGCTGTGTCCGTCCTGAACCGATCAGTCCGGCGATGCCCAGCACCTCACCTTGTCTCAACTCGAAGCTGGCCTCCTTCAAGCTGGGAGGCGCCGACAGGCCCTGCACCTGCAAGGCGACAGGGCCTTGCTTCGGCCGGGCGCGAGCGGGGAACAGATTCTTCACCGGCCGGCCGACCATGTGAGCCACCAACCTGTCATCCCCAGTGGATTGAAGCACCCCCTCGAATACTCTCTTTCCATCACGGAGAACCGCGCAGTCGTCGGCAACTTCCCTGACCTCTTCCAAGAAGTGGCTGATGTAAATGACCCCCAGGCCCCGGTCGCGCATACGCTGGATCAAGGTGAAGAGCCGCTGCACGTCGCCCTGCTGCAGACTACTGGTGGGCTCATCCATCAAGACGATCCGCGCATCGGATGCAATGGCCCGACAAATCTCCACGATCTGTCGGGCTGCGACCGGTAGGTCGGCGACCCGGCTGTCCGGCTGAATCTCCAGATGAGAAAAGGTATCGAGCACTTGCACTGTCCGACGCCGGCACTCCCGGTGGTCCAAGAGACCATGCCGGGACGATTCGACGCCCATCAAGATATTCTCAGCAACGGTGAGATGAGGAAAGAGGGAGAGCTCCTGATGGATGAGAGCGATTCCGTGCTCCCTCGCTTCGATCGGAGATCGCGGGACATAGGGCTTCCCCTCCAGCTCGATGTTTCCCGAATCGGGCTGAAGAATCCCGGCCAGGACACTCATCAGCGTTGTCTTGCCGGCGCCGTTTTCGCCGATGAGGGCAAGGACCCGGCCCGCGAAAAGCTCCAGGTCCACACCGTCAAGCGCCACGGTCGGACCAAAGTGTTTCGTTATGTTGGAAAGCTGGAGGACCGGCTTCATGGGCGTGGAGAATTTTTGCTCTCCGGCCCGAGGTATTGCTCAATTGGAGGGTTGATTAGTCTTTGAATCTCCGGGTCGTCGAACACATCGGGAGTCACCATGACGCTTCCCGTATCGATTCGTCTCGGTACTTGTTGGCCTTGCAGATGCGCCACCATGGTCTTGACTCCCAGGTAGCCCATCTTGACGGGGTCTTGAACCACAAGTCCATCCAACTCCCGATCCTTGATGCCCTGGACCATCAGCTCGGTTGAATCAAAGCCAATGAGATTCACCGATCTTGCCTTGCCAATGTCCTGCAGAGCCAACAGCATCCCGATCGCAACCGGCTCACAGGGACAAAAGATGCCTTGAAGATCTTCGCCGAACCGGTTCAACAAGTTCTCCGAGGAACGCTTGGCCGAGTCTCGCGTCGGCCCGGCGTATTGCTCCGACGAGACGATCTCGATGTCCGGGTACAGAGCGCGAAATTTTTCGAGAAAGCCCTCCTCTCGATTCCGAGTGCTGGCAGATCCCTCCATATAGCGAAGCATGAGTGCCTTCCCGGTACCGTTCATCAGCTTCCCGAGGTATTCCGCTGCGATGTGACCGCCCTTGCGATTGTCCGTTGCCACGAAACTCACAATTTCGTCCGATGCGAGTCCCGAATCGAAAATGACGGTAGGAATGCCCGCGCGCTTGGCCTCCTGGACGGGACGAATCAGGGCCTTGTCGTCCAGCGGGGCCAGAACGATGCCGTCGATGTCCTGGCTCAGGAAACTCTCCACGACCTGAATCTGTTGCTCGCGATCGTCCTCGCGCAGAGGTCCTTTCCAGATGATCGTTACCGGGACACCCTGATCCCGCAACTCCCTCTCTGCCTTCACGGCGCCGGCATGAACACTGCGCCAGAACTCATGCATGGTTCCTTTGGGGATGACGGCGATCCGGAATCCGTCGTCGCCGCCGTCCGGACCTCCCGAACAGGCAATCGAGAGCGCGACAGCACACACCGCGAGTAAGTATCGAAAGCTTCGGTTCATCGACTATTCCATCAGCATAAAAAACTGGCCATAGTTTCCACAAATTGACCAGGAGAGTAAAGGCATAGAGCTTTCAGCGACCAGCTCTTTTGAATCGGCAACTCTGAGGTCTAAGTCGCTAGCCTATTCTCAAGTGCACTTCGCTGAAAGCTGATAGCTATAAGCTCTTTCTCATTTCTCGCTCGTCAAATCATAAGGGGGAACGTGGGGGGCGTCGCGGCGCACGTCCTCGAGCCAGGCTTCGTATAACGCTTTCATCCGCTCGAGACGCTCGGGTTGCTCGGCTGAACGGTCGCTGGATTCCGAAGCATCTTCAGCCAGGTGGAACAGATACTCCTGTCCCTCTCTGTTTCGAAGGTACTTCCATCCACGCTGCACCATGGCCTGTTGTGGGGGCTGATCCGGCGACGGATCTTGGTAGTGAAAATAGAGTGTGTCCCTTTGAAGATGAACTTTTCCTTCCAGCACACCCATCAGGCTGACGCCATCGAGATTGGGCGGCAGCTCCACTCCCGCGATCTCTAGCACGGTCGGGTGCAGATCCATCGCGGCCACCATGTCATCGACCACCCGCGCGGGTTCGAGCCTCCCCTTCCAACGAACCAGAAGTGGACTTCTGATTCCGCCTTCCCAGAGCGTCGTCTTCTGGCCTCGAAAGGGATCATTGCGGGCAACCGCAGTCAAACCGCCGTTGTCGCTCATGAAGAAGACCACGGTGTCCTGCTCCAGATCCTGCTGGGCGATCTCATCGAGGATCCTGCCAATGTGCAGATCCATCGATTCCACCATCTCGATGAATTTGGCGCGTGTTCGATACGTCTGGCGGGTCAAGGGTTGATTCCCTGCGGATGCCACATCGCCGGGACCCTGGAAAGGATCATGGGGCGCGTTGAACGGAACATACAGAAAGAATGGCTCATCGCGGTGCTGCCGGATGAACTCGACCGATTCGTCGCCAATCAACTCGGTCATGTATTGACCGTCGCGCCGGATCTCGGTTTCGTTGTGCCACAGGTCGTGATTTTCGTAGCGGTCAGTGTGGGCAAAGTAATCGATGTTGCCGGCCAAGAAACCAAAGAAGGTGTCGAAACCTCTTCGGTTCGGGAAGTATTCTTTCGGGAAACCCAAGTGCCACTTGCCCATGATTCCGGTCGTGTATCCCTGCTGCTTGAGCAGCTCCGGGAGCAGCAAAGCGTCGAGCGTCAGGCCCAACTCCCTCTCCCCAACGAAGATCACGCGGTCCATCCCGGTACGTTGCTGGTAACGTCCCGTCAGCAGCGCGACCCGGGTGGGAGTGCAAACCGGACCGTTGGCGTACGCATGGCTAAACCGGACCCCTTCGGCGGCCAACTGATCGAGGTTCGGGGTCTCGATGTCCGGGCAGCCGGTGACCCCGAGGTCCCCATAGCCGAGATCATCGGCGAGAATCAAAACGACGTTCGGTCTTCTGGGAACCGAGGAGCAGGCGGCAACCATCGAGGCAGCCAAGCAAAAGAGAGAGATTCGTGAAATTCGACTCATTGGACCAGATCTTCGCGCTGGTGAAGTCGGCGAAACAATTCGAGCCACCCGATCATCGAACCGACGAGAACTATGCAACCCGGGTTTCGCAACGTCCGCGTCACAGATATTTATCATTTACCTTCTAGTAGGTCGTGGTAGACGGAGGATATAATCAACGCTCCGAAGATTCAAAGAAAAATGGTGTCCGGAGGTCGGACACTCAAACTGAAATCGAACAGTCGAGTGGATTGATCGATGAAGAAACTCTTGCCCTCTATAGACCACGAACGCCGTGGCATGGCAGACACGATGCGGTCAAAGCCCTTTGGAGTTTTGGTGGTTGCGGTTGTTGCCGTGTCCGTCTTGTTTGCACTCCCATCCATGAAGGGACCGCCCGAGAAACCAGAGGCCGAAGCGCAAGCCCAGCGCGAGAGCCCACCTGCGGCGTACGAGGAAGGTCGAAAATTCACGGAACCCATCATGAATTCCGACCCCTGGTTGAAGAACGTCCGGCAACCCAGGGATCCGGAACCCCCGCTTGCTGTCGATCCTCGCCTCAGCAGCGTTTTGCGGATGACGGAGAACGATCGTTCGGACGATTTTCCGGCCATTGCGTCGAACCCTGCCAACCTCGACCAAGTCTACGCCGTATGGATCTCGTACAGCGGTCGGGCGGACACGCTCAGGCTGGCACGCTACCGAAAGCAGGATAAGATCTGGGGAACATGGAATCCGGTTCCGGGCGTCAGCGGCGATGTATGGCGCCCTGCGCTGGCCTACGATTCCCGGGGACGCGTGTGGGTGATCTGGTCTGAACGGGTCGACGGCAACTTCGATCTTTACGGGCGGTGGTACGACGGAACCCGTTGGGGCCCACGCAAGCGTTTTAGCACGGGAGCCCAGGCGGACTTTGATCATCGCGTCGCAACGACCGCTTCAGGGGAGATTCATCTGGTCTGGCAAGGTTTCCGCGACGGCCAATCCGACATCTTCTACCTCGAGGGTGATGGCGTCCAATGGTCGGCGGCGCTGAGAGTCTCCACTTCCGATCGAAACGATTGGGCCCCTGCGGTTGCCGTTTCCCGGGACGGTAAGGCGCACGTCGTCTGGGATACCTATGATGCCGGCAACTACGATGTCTTGCTTCGAAGCATTCACGACGGAAAGATATCCGAAGCACGACCGATCGCCAGTACGCCGAGCCTGGAGGCCCACGCCACTATCGCCATCGACAAACGAGATCGCCTCTGGATTGCCTACGACGTCGGTTCCGTCAATTGGGGCAAAGACTACGGTGCAATGCTCACGTGGGAAAAGTCTCCTGGCGCCCCCTTGTACGGACAACGCCAAGTCGAAGTTGTTTGCCTCGACGGAGGCCGGACCCTGAAACCGTCGAGTCCGCTCCATGCTCTTCTGACACCATCCGACCTGCTCGAACCATCGGAGGCTCCCTTGTTCAATACCGGGCAAGTGATCGCCGATGATCGTGGAGGCGTGCATCTGATCTTTCACCAAAGACATGGGAGAGGCCGAGCCGCACAGTACTGGCGGTCCTGGATCGCCACGATGACGGCGGAGGGCTGGGCCGTCCCCGCCCCCGTGCCACACTCCCGAGGCCGATTGAGCATGCGAGCCGCCGCCACTCCGGCAGGAAACGGCACCCTCTGGCTGGCGTGGCCAAGCGACAATCACCCGACCAACCGCATGATGATCGACTATCCCGAGGAAACCATCTTCGAAAACGTTTTCACCGGCATCTACACCCCGTCTCGTTACAAGATCGGAGCCAGTCTGACAGATCGAGGGACACCCGATCATGGAACCCGATCCGACGCCGATGCGCGGGAGCAAGCGCAGGTCCGGGCAATTCGACACCATCGAATCGAATATGGTGGCAAGTCGTTATCCGTTGTGCGGGGAGATCTGCACCGCCATACAGAGCTTTCATTGGACGGGCAGGGAACACCGGACGGCTCGGTGCTGGATTACTACCGCTACATGCTCGACGCCGCCGCCATGGACTTTGGCGCCATCACGGACCATCAGTCCGGAGCAGAGCGGGAGTACTGGTGGTGGCTGACTCAGAAGCTGGAAGATCTTTTCCTGCTCCCTTCCCATTACATCTCGTTATTCGGCTACGAGCGCTCGGTGCAGTTCCCCGACGGACACCGAAACGTCATTTGGGCCAAGCGCGGCTTCACGCCGCTGGCATTCTTACAAGATGACCGGTTCGCCTTCCGGTTACGTACCGGGACTCCCAACGTGATCCGTGGCGACGCGGCCGCGCTCTTCGATGAAGTTGGGCGCCAGGGGGGAATCACGATTCCCCATACCAGCGCCGCACCAGCCATGGGAACGGACTGGCGTGACAACGATCCCGTCGTCGAACCGCTGGTGGAGATCTTCCAAGGCGACCGCTACTCTTCCGAGTACAAGGGAGCTCCCCTGGACTATCCCGACCGGCCGCCCCCCGGCCCAAACCATCCGTCGGATCGAGAGAAAGGGTACGTGAGCAACGCCTGGCAAAAGGGCTATCGGCTCGGAGTGATCACCAGTTCCGACCACATCTCCACGCACCTGTCCTACGCGATGGTCTGGACCGAAGCCAAGACCCGCGAGGCCATCGTGGACTCGATGAAAGCGCGACACACCTACGGCGCCACTGACAACATCATTCTGGAGTTTTGGTTAGGAAACCATCTGATGGGCGACGAATTTGCGGCTGATCGGGTTCCGGCGGCCAAGGTGAAGGTGATCGGGACGGCAGCAATCGACAACGTCCATATCTTTCGGAACAACCAGTCCGTGTATCAAGCACGCCCCGATGGCCACACCGCAGAGTTGTCTTACCAGGATACGGCGCCGAAATCGGGACTGAACTACTATTACGTCCGTGTGGTGCAAGCGGACAAGAATGTGGCCTGGAGCTCGCCGATCTGGATCACGGTGCCCTAGTATCTCGGCGATAAACTAGATTGCCGTTCACAATCACCGCTACGACCATGACCCCGCGGGAAGACTTGCCACCACCTTCTCTAAAGGGCTATTCTTAGTACTTCGTCCGTGCTGGAGCCATCCTATAATCCCGCGTCCCACAAGGACTGGAGTCAACCAATGGCAAGACCAGGTACTTCAACTTTCATTGGCTTCGCCGCTTCCCGGGTTGCAGATCATTGCCGGCCTCGTCCCTCGCTCCTTTTTCTGTCGGGCCTGGTATGCACCGTGGCCATCTGGATGGGATGCAGCCGGACGCCGACTGGAATCTCACCACTGGAGCCTGAAGAAGCGCTCCAGAGTTTTGAGCTCGAAGAAGGTTTCCGAATCGAGCTGTTCGCGGCCGAACCGCTCGTCACCGACCCGGTGGCGATGGAAGTGGACGAAAACGGTCGGATCTATGTGGTTGAAAACTCCGGGTATCCCCTGGACACAAAACCGACCGGGAAGGTCAAGCTCCTTCAGGATACCAACGGAGATGGATTGCCCGATGAGAGCACGGTTTTTGCCGATGGCCTGACACTTCCGACCGGCTTGATGCGCTGGAAAAATGGCATTCTGGTCACGGCCGCGCCTGACCTGGTGTATTTCGAAGATAGCGATGGAGACAATCGAGCCGATATTCGCCGCGTGATCCTCACAGGTTTCGCCTTCAGCAACCCTCAGCATACCGTCAACACTCCCGTCTATGGGATCGACAACTGGATCTACCTGGCGCACGAACCTGCCATTCGAGCGATCGTTTTCTCAGACGAGTTCGGTGACAAAGGAGAAGACCTCCACTTCCCCGATCAGCCCTCGGCGCGATTGAAGAACGAAGGCAGAAATTTGAGGTTGCGGCCGGACTCGTACGAGATCGAGGCATTATCCGGAACGTCTCAGTTCGGCCATGTGTTCGACCTCTGGGGACATCACTTCACGATGCACAACTCCAATCATGCGCGCCACGAGGTCATCGAGGCCAGGTACCTGGAGCGCAACCCTGATTTGCTGGTCCGCTCGACGATGCAGGATATGTCCGATCACGGGAATTCGTGCAAAGTCTATCCCATCACCGAGAATCCCGAATACCAGATCCTCACCGACGTCGGAGTGCTGACATCCGCCTGCAGCTTGACTTTGTATCGAGGGGGCTACTTCCCGGCACCGTACGACGGGAACGCATTTGTCGCCGAGCCTGCCCACAACCTGATCCACCGCGACGTCTGGTCGGAATCCGGCACCTCTTTTGTCGCGTCGCGGGCGACGAAAGAAAAGGAATTCCTGGCCTCCACCGACAGTTGGTTCCGTCCGGTCAATTTCTACGTCGGACCCGAGGGAGAACTTTACATCTTGGATTATTACCGCCGCTACATCGAGCACCCGGAGTGGATGGCCAAGGAAGTCTACGAGTCCCAAGGCCTGTACGACGGGGAAGACCGGGGTCGGATCTATAGAATCGTCCCGACGGCAGCCGATGCATCCCCCAAGGAAGAAAAACAAAGCATTCATGACATTGTTCTCGATAGCGCCCCCAGCCGCGATCTCGTCGGCTACCTGGAAAGCTCGAACCTCTGGTGGCGCCGCACGGCACAGCGCTTGCTGGTAGACCGGCAGGATCCATCCGTCGCGTCCGCATTGCAGAAGACCTTTCATGGGAGTGCCAACCCGACAGCACGGCTTCGAGCGCTATGGACGCTCGAGGGGCTGGGAGAGCTTGACCTCCGATCGATTCAGCAAGCCCTGGAAGACAGCGAGCCCGGGATCCGGGAAAACGGAGTGAAGCTGGCCGAGTCCCGGATATCTGAAAGCCCGGAGCTGACCAAACGGATCTTGGCCATGGTGGGGGATCCGGATCCCAAGGTGCGGATGCAGGTCCTCTGCACTCTCGGAGGAATGGCGGGGAAACAAGCGCAGGCGGCGCGACACGAGCTGCTTTTCGAAAACGTCGAGGACACCTGGATGCAAATCGCCGCCCTCAGTGCCTCCTTCCAGGATCCCAGCGCCACGGTCCGGGAGGGAATCCGGCGGCTGGGCTCGTCCCCCAGCCCGGAGCATGCGCTCTTCTTCCGGAGGGTCGCCTCGCTGGTCGGAGTCCGGAGGCAGGAGAGAGAGGTGCGAAACCTGATCCAGGCGGCCGTCGCGTCCGTATCCGATGGTTCTGCGTGGTGGCGCTCGGCATGCTTCGAGGGACTCACCACGGGATTGCTGGTCCGCTCCGATACGCCCCGGTTGGGATCTCCCGTCTACTGGGCAGAAAAAAGTTCGGAGGGGGATTCGGAATCCAGGCGGCTCGATCTCGCCGACCAGCGGGGATCCCTGCTTCGCCTCGCTCTCGGTCGCTTCGCCGAGTTGAGGCGTCCATCCCAGAGGTTACTGGAGGTTTTGGATCTTCTGCACGAGGATGATCGCCTGGCCAGAGTTCTTCAGCAGGCGGTAGATATCGCCGCGAATGCGGTTACGGCCCCCGAGCTCAGAGCCGACGCGCTCCGGCTGGTGGGACTCATCGATCCCGGCACTCACCGATCGATGCTCGAGAATCTGGTCACCCCCCGGGAACCGGAAGTCGTCCAAGAGGCCGCCATTGAATCGCTCGGCAAAATCCCTGGGGAGAGTGTCGCGGACTTTCTCCTCGACCGGTGGGGCCGGCTGACGCCGAAGACCCGTGGCGCTGCGGGCAACGCCCTCCTGACCGAGCCGGAGCGGATCGACAAGTTGATCGATGCTGTCAACCAAGGGCGGGTTCAACCCTGGACCCTGGAGTTTCGCAACAAACGATCTCTCATCATGCACAGCGACGCGGCGGTTCGCGAGCGTGCGCGGGCCGCACTGGAAAAGAACGCCGAAGATCGCAAGGAGATCCTCGACAAGTATCAAGCTTCCTTGAAAATTGAGGGCAGCCCCGCGGCGGGCAAGCAAGTGTTCGAGAAAGTCTGTTCCAAGTGCCATCTGATCAAGGGTGTTGGAACTCATTATGGACCGGACCTGTCCACCGTGAGCAATCGGGTTCCAAAGGAACTACTTTCCGACATTCTCCGTCCCAGCCGATCGATTGCGTCCAACTATGAAATGTACTTTGTAGAAATGAACGATGGTTCCAGTGTCGTCGGACTCATCGCAGGCCAGACCCCGACCGCCATTACGCTTCTGCAAGAAGAGGGCAAAGAGGACATCATCGCCCGAGGAAACATTCGGCGTATGGTCGGCTCACGCGTTTCGGCCATGCCCGAAGATCTGGACCAGGGTGTGAGTATCCAGGAAATGGCCGATTTGATCGCGTTCGTGAGAGGGGAAGAGAAAAGCCGCTGACCGCTTTCCGTCTAGCGTCGCGCGCCAACCGCCCCCAACTGCCTAAAACGATGCAAACGCGGCTTCTAAAAGATGAGGGTAGGGCGGAGGTTGGCCGCTGGGTCGTCGCGGCGCCGACCGTCGAGGTTACCGTCGCCGTACTCGTCGCGGTGGCGGCTCTCGGCTGCCACGGTCCCAGCACGGCGCCCCGCCCCGAATCGGATTCGACAATGCCAACCCAGTCGCCTTCGGGGTCTCGGCCGCCCACGGTGGCCGAGACCCCGTCCCGAGCGCGCGCCGTCGACGGGCGCTACATCTCGTGGCGGGAGCATCTGGTCGACGACGAGCAGCTCGGTGGGTTGGCTATTCGCGGCGCCGACGGACTGGAGCTCGCCGACCTCGACGGCGACGGCTTCGAGGACATCGTGTCGGTGCACGAAGACAGCAGCCACATCCGAATAGCCTTCGGCAGTGCCGATCCCGATCGCTGGCAGCTCGTCACCCTGGCTGCGGGCGAGGAGGCCGGAGCGGCGGAGGACATCGCGATAGACGATCTCGACGGCGACGGCTGTGCGGACGTGCTCGTCGCGTGCGAGCTGGCCCACCTGATCCTCTTCCGCAACCCGTGCGGTGAGGAGGCACGCCGCGGGCAATGGCCGCGCCTCATGCCGCAGATCAGCCGCGAGCGGGGCTCCTGGATCCGGGTCTACCTGGCGGACTTGAATCAGGACGGCCGGCTGGAGGCCGTAGCGCCCAACAAGGCGGACCAGAATCCTCAGCCTCTCAACGGCGTGGTGCCCGACCGCTTCCCTACCGACTGGCCGCTGACCGCAATCTCGATCTTCCAGATCGCGGGCGATTCATTGGATGACGAGAGCTGGAGCGAGCACGTGCTGGCACGGGTGCAGATGCCGGTCAACTCGCAGCCGGTCGATCTCGACGGCGACGGCGATCTCGACATCGTCGGCGGGAGCCGCCCGGAAGCGCGAATCTTCTGGTTCGAGAACCTGCTCGAGAACCCGGGGGGTGAGCTGCGTTTCCACGAGCACCCCATCACGGTCACTAACCGCAGTGCTCCCCAACAGGGGGGAGCCCGGCGCCTGACCGGCATGAGCATGGACTTCGCCGATCTCGATGGCGACGCCCGTCTTGACATCGTGCTTCAGGAGACTCCGGAGCTGAACGTGTGGCTGAAGCAGCCGGCAGTCTCGGACCAACCCTGGGTCATCCATCCCATCGGGTCCCTGGCGCCGGACCACCCGACCGGTGTGCTGCTCGTTGACGTGGACGACGACGGCGATCTCGACCTCTTTACCGGTGGCTATAGCGATCCCCCCCGGGAGCACGATGGTGCCAGCGCCGACGCGACTTCGATCGCCGGCCGCCTCAACTGGTTCGAGAACAAAGGCTCGGAGGGACAGAGCGCGTCGCCGAGCTGGCGGCGCCACGACGTCTCACGCCGGGTGCGCGGCATGTACGATGGTTTTGTGCCCCGTGACGTCGACGGCGACGGTGACGTCGACATCTTCGCCACCCGCGGCAACGGCGGCACCTACGATGGCGTCTTCTGGCTCGAGCAGATCCGATCCGAGGAGCCGCTGTCTGCCTTCTTCCCGGCTCGGGCTGTCGAGAGCTGCCACCTCACGCTGCCACCCGAGGGAAGTGCCGATGACTGAGAGCGGAGCGCAGGGGGTGATGAGCCTGGAGCAGGCGAACAGCCCACACTACGGTTGGGGCATCGACGAGGGCTTCTACGAGCTCTACTGCCTGACCGTCAGCGCGCCGGCGTCACGGCTCGGGGTGTGGATCCGGTACGTGGCTCAGTCTAGCGTCGGCCGGCCCGACTCCCTCGCGGGTCAGCTCTGGGCGACCGTCTTCGACTCTCGTCCGGGGGCCGAGAGCTTCGGGCTAACCCGAGAGATACCGGGCGCGCAAGTCACCGTCGGGGCCGAGCCGTTCGCGCTCCGGATCGGCGAAGCCTCGCTGCGCAACGGTGCTTGCTCGGGAACGCTCGAAGGTGGCGGACAGACGCTGAGCTGGGCACTTTCCTTCGTCGCCAATAGTTTCCCCTACCTGCCCTTTCCCCCGGAGCTCTACGACAAGCTGCCGGCCGGCCACATCACGACGTTCTTCGACGCCTTCTTTGAGGGCTGGGTCGAAGTCGACGGGCGGCGGGTCGAGATTGCCGACGCCCCGGGCGAGCAGTGTCACATCTGGGGCCGCAGCCATCCGCCGCACGGGCTGTGGGCCCACTGCACTTCCTTTGTCGACCGTCCCGATGCCGCGCTGGAGATCTTGTGCGTTCCCGAGAGCGCAGACGCGCCGGACACGAACCCGCTTCACGTCGCCATCCTACGCGCCAGCGGTACCGACTACCGCCAGTTCTCTTTCCTCGACGGCTCGGTCGCCCACAACGAGGTGCGGCCCGGCTGGTGGCGCTTCGTGGGCAAGAGCGAGACGACGCGGCTGGAGGCCGAGATACGGGGGGAGGACACGCTGCTGGTCGAGGCGGAGTACCACGAGCCGGACGGCAAGTCATGGTGGCCCGTACATCACGACCTGTGCTCCAGCACGGTACGACTCTTCGTACGGTCTCGTCCCGGTGAGGCTTGGCAGCTGGCGGAGCAGTTGGAGTCGGTGGCGACGACCCAGGCCGAGTGGGGTGACTGGAAGTCGCACCCGGAAGTGATCGCCAAGGTGAGAAGGATCTGAGGGGGACTGCTATCCGTCCAGCGTCGAGCGCTAACCGCCCCAACCGCCTGAAACGATCTCAACGGGGCTTCTAAGACGGATAAAAAGGACAACCCCGCGGAAAGCGGTAGGTGGAGAGCGGTAGACGGATAGCGCTTGACGGTAAGCGGAAAGCGGCTTCATGGAATTTCATCTCCGAGTCTTTCGCCGACCCAAGCCATGATCACTTGATTGTAGTCTTCTCCCTCTCGGGACCGGTCTCCCCCGAACTCCGCGGCGCTGAATCGAGTCGGGGAGTGCCGATCGCACTCGGAACCATCGAGCTCCGGGTTGTCCACACATAGGCGCCGCCAGCGAGAGGCCCCACCGGGATTGTGTTGATCGAGGGCTTCGCTGAGCGGCATGTTCATCAGCCAGGATGCTTCCCCTTTGGCTGTGGCTCCGTGGCTATCCTCGAGGGTCAGGATCTTTTCACCGCACATTCCCGGATCGTCACGCGACCAGGTGAGAAACAGAGGAGTCTGCACAAGGCCATTTGCGACGGACTCCTCCGGCATATGCTCGGGGCTCCCGTAATAGCCGAGACGCTCCAGAAACAACTCCGGTTCCGAAGGAGTCGGAACGCCGGTGAGCCCGGGGTTGTTCGGTCGTTCCGAACGGCAACCAGTCTTCATGAGATCCAGCAGATATGGATTGAGCACCCAGCTATCCAATACCGCACCGCTCAGTCGCTCCCCCTGCCGTCCTAGTTCCGCCGCCAGCGTCATTGCCCCCATGGAGCCTGCGCTCGTCCCGTGGAGAAAAACGTGGGTCGCGTTGAGGCGTCTTCTGGCGAAAGCCAATGCGGAGAGGGTCGCTGGTGCGCCGTCGACGCGCCGCTGGTCCCCATTCTCATCCGGAATATTGGGATTGTGGAGATCGACCTCGCCGGTGCCGCTATAGAAATCATGATCGCACAGCGAAGGAAGCAAAAAGCGGAACCCGGCAGCATGGTCGGTCACGTTTGCAATCAGGCCTTTTTCACGCAAACTACCCGCGAGTTGCTGGGCGGTCTCTTCGTCCAAAGATCGAGGGTCGTGCCCCTCGGGGGTATAGCTCCCGTCGGGCAGCCAATTCCCGCCGCCGCCGCCGTGCAATCGGACCCACAACGGTTTGGGGTCGGACAAGGAATCTTTCTGGCGATAAGCCAAGACGAAGGTTTGATAGCCACTCACGCCACAGGTGTACGCCCGATTGCGATAGTATTCGAGTTGCCATCCGTCGGACTCTCGACTGCTCACTTGCTCGATCTTCTCGGTTGTATAGAAGCCCCCGCCTGTCTCGGATTCTCCCGCCCCACCACAGCCGAGCGTGATCACGGCCCCAGACAGAACGAGTAGCACCATTCTCCCTCGCATACCGCCAGCCTCCGCTCTCCGCTTTCGTTAGCGCAACGTTAGGGATATTCATGCTAGCACAGTGAGTGCGGTTCTTGATGCCCACAACCGCCAACTTTTGATAGACTCTGGGTCTAACGATCAAGCTACTCCTTGGGAGCCAAAGAATGAGTATCTTTTCGACTCGATGTGCATCGAGATGTCTCGGCACAAGAGGTTCGCAGATCCGGCTGGCCTCGCTCGCTGCCGTGCTCCTGGCTTCGTCGATTCCAGCCACAGCCGCAAGCTTCCGGGCCTCCGCGGTAAAGATGGACATCACTCCGGACGAGCCCCAGTGGCATGTTGCCTATGCGGCTCGAAAGTCCACGGGCGTGCACGACAAGCTCTACCACCGGATCGTTGCCATCGATGACGGGCAGACGCAGTTTTATCTGATTTCTTCCGATCTGACCGTGATTCCACCTTCTTTCTATCGTGAAACGATTTCCCGGGTGAGTCGGGAGGTGGGAATCGAACGAAGGCAGATTTGGTGGACTGCCACCCATACGCATTCCGCCCCTGCCGTCGGTTCCTCCGGCTTTGACAAACTGGTGCGGCCCTGGCGCAAGCCTCACCCGCCCAACTCAGAGTATTCGGACCAGGTTCAGGGCCAGCTGATCAATGGGATTCGAAAGGCACGATCGCTCCTGGAACCGGCCCGACTTGGCGTCACGACTGGGATTTCCTTTGCCAACGTCAACCGGAGAGCCGTGGACGAAGACGGGAAGATCTCACTGGGTTCGAATCCAGATCGTCCCGTCGATCGACAAATCGGATTGATTCGGATCGCTAGAATCGACGGATCCGTGTTGGCCCTGGTCGCGAGCTACGCCATGCACTGCACTGTTTTGGGCGCGGGGAACTCTCTGCTCAGTGGCGATGCAGCGGGGGTGGTTTCCGAATACGTCGAATCGAAGGTGCGCGCTCCCATGCTTTTTATCAATGGCGCTGCCGGCAACGTTGCACCTATCTACAGCGACCATGGCAATCCAAGGGCCGCCCACCTATCTCAATTCAAGACAATGCTGGGCGACCCCATCCTGGCCGCTCACCGCTCCCTTCGACGAACAACACCGAACATTCGGTTGTGGACGGGAGAGACGATCATCGAAACCCCTCAAAAACCCGGATTTGGCTGGCTCGACGATTCGCCGGAGTATATCCGGAAGGACGGCGGGAAAACCTGGATGAGAATCCCAGTTCGTTTTCTGAAGATCAATAACAGCGTCCTGATCTGGTCGGCCCCGGTGGAGCTTTTCAACCAGATCGCGACGGCCGTCAGGCAGCGTTCGCCATACCCTTACACCTTCTATTTCGGCTATGCCAACGGCTATATTGGATATCTACCGATCAAAACGGCCTTTGCCGAAGGCGGCTATGAACCCGGTCTCGTTTGCCCCTTCACCGACCAGGTCGAGGATGATTTCAAGAAGGGAGTTCTCGATTACATCCGTTCGGAGATCCCCAACTAGGCGGCCCTTAGCGATTGGGGTTGCGCGGCCGTCGCTTCCACAGATGGGCTTTCTCAGCGTCGTAGTCGGGGTTCGGCGCCGGCATGCGGGCCCCGACCGATTTTCGCCAGGCGGTGAGCAAGCCGCGCAGCTCCGCAGCTTTTTCGGGCAGCTGATCCGCTAGGTTTCTCTTCTCTCCAATGTCATCCGTGAGACGATACAACTCGAGTTCCCCATTGTCGTAACGCTCGATTAACTTGAAGTCACCGGCGCGAACCGCACCGGCGGGATCCATATGGTGATAGTGCGGATAGTGCCAGTAAATGGCGTTCCGTCGAAGCGGTCCCGTTTTCGTGACCAACGGCTTGAGGCTCGTGCCATCGATTCGATGGTTGGCATCGATTTTTACGTCCGCCAGGTCCATCATCGTGGGGAAAAGATCGACACTGCTTACCGGCACACCGCTCGTCGTGCCCGATGGAACTATACCCGGCCAACGGATGATCAACGGCACTCGTATTCCCCCTTCGTAGAGGGAACCCTTCTCGGAGCGGAGCGGAACGTTCGTGCTCACAATCGGCCCCGTGCCATCGAAGCGCTGAATCAGGCCTCCGTTGTCCGAGAAAAAGATCACCAGGGTTTCGTCCGCGATCCCGAGCTCGTCGAGCCTGTCCAGGATACGGCCGACGCTCTCATCCACATGCTCAATCATGGCGGCGTAAGTCGGATGAGATTTTCCATTTACGCTCTGCTTGCGTGCTTCGTACTTGGCGATCGTCGGTTTCTTGGCCTGCAGCGGAATGTGCACCGCGTAATGGGACAGGTACAGGAAGAATGGTTCTTCCTGGTGCGCATCGATGTAGGCCAGGGCTTCGTCGGTGAGACGGTCTGCGAGGTACTCCTCTGGTTCTAACTGGACCTCGCGCGTTCCGACTAGCCGGGTGCCAAAGTGAGAACCGCTCTGAACCAGTGCCTCGTCAAAACCCTGCCGGTCGGGAAAATGCGACCGGCCGCCAAGATGCCATTTCCCCAGATACATGGTCGCGTAGCCGACGTCCCGCAGGGCCTCGGCAATAGTCTTTTCTTTAAGCGGGAGTTGGTTTTCGATCTTGGGAACAATCATTTTTTCCCACGGCCGCCAATGCCCGGGAATGAAATCCGTTATAGCAAGGGTGGCCGGGTACTTGCCGGTCATCAGACTCGCGCGCGTCGGCGAGCAGACAGCCCCGGCCGCGTAGGCATCCGTGAACCGCATCCCCTGGGCGGCTAATCGATCGATGTTCGGTGACTGGTGGAACTTGTTTCCATAACAGCTCAGATCCGCCCATCCCAAATCATCGATCAGGATGAATACTATGTTTGGCTTTCGCGTGGCGGCCGACAGAGAGCGGTCTCGGTCTCCCCACCCCGCGGCAGTCAGCGTCGCCGCGAGAACAAAAACCACCCAGCGAAATAAGATGGTCATTCCACCAGATACTTCCATGATTCAGGTATGAAACTTGAAATGGAACCATAATGGTTGCATAATGGAAGTAACATGGCAAGTCTCACCGTGAAAGACCTTCCGAAACGACTCCACTCTTTGTTGCGTGAAAGGGCCAAGTTGCATGGTCGGAGCCTCAATCGGGAAATCATCGCCATTCTCGAATCCTCTACTGGTGCTTACCGCCAGGATCCCCAGGCCTATCTCGTTCGTATCCGCCAAGTGCGACAGCGCGCACAACTGGGTCTGAAACAAAAAGACATCGAACGGGCCATTTCGGACGGAAGATCGTGATCGTCGCCGACACCAACCTGATCGTCTATCTACTGATTGAAGGCGATCGAACGGATGAGGTGGATGCATTCTACGCACGGGAGCCGGACTGGTCCGCACCTCTTCTTTGGCGCTCGGAATTTGCCAACGTACTGTCCACCTATCTACGGACCGCGCGGCTCGATTTCTCGGTATGCCTGGAGCTGATGGAAGCGGCCGAAGCAATCTTTGGAGAAGCTACTTTTTCGATACCGGCCTCTCGGATTCTTGATGTCTCTAGACGCACCGGCCTCTCCGGCTACGACAGTGAGTTTGTTGCTCTGGCTGAAGATCTCGGTGTTCCGATCGTTACTTACGATCGTAAGATTCTAAGTGCCTGCCCCGAGCTGGCCCAAACACCCTAGTATTTGGTTTGGTTTGTTTGGTTCAGCCCGGATCTCGTCGAGAGGAGGGATGTCGGACAGCGCACCGGGTCCCCCGGTGCCTATTTTCGGCCGACCCAGAATGGGCTGGACCAGGCCTGACCTCCGTCCAGCTGTGTGACCCGGACGTAGTAGTAGTCCCCGGGTGCCGTCGATTCGAGGTCGGTAAACTCGAAATCCCGATCGAGCGGAGCGGAGGGATCAATGGTCTGGATGATGATCCGGTCGGTATGGCGGTCGACCCTGAACGGACGCTCCAGTTTCCCTTCCTTCAAGTCGACGAAGCTCAGCTTGAACTCGTCGGCCGGCAAATCCGCGGCGGGACGAATCAGTCCGGGTGCCGATCCCCGCTCGCGTGTTGGCTTCAAGCGAAAGTGAAACGTGGTCCCGCTGCTGGCGCCGTCGAGCTCGACCAGCATGACATCGCGATGACCTCGGGTCTCGGCGTGGAAGTGAATGAGATTGCGGTTCCCGGGATCGATCTGGGCACGATCCACGATTCGATTGTCGAAGCGGGCATCGAGGCCTTCCACTTGGGCTCCCGATATTTCCACCGAGCCCTCCCAGGTCCGATAGGGACGAGGATTGTCCCGCTCCGAACCGAAGACCTCGGACGAAGACTCAAACGCGACTTGGACCGAGACACGGGAAGTCAACGGGGCCGCAAGGTAGCGACGGCTGAAAACTACCGAGCCGTTCTTGACCACGTCGATGTGATCGATGGGTGCCGTTCCGCTAACTCTGCAAACAATATGACGCCGAGGGTTGTCCTCCTGCCGCAATCCCATCCGCGAGCCGTTGAGCTGCGCATCGAGAAGAATGCGCGGTCCGTTCGTTGCATAGGCGGCAAGGTTGCGCAATCCCGAAAAGATTGCGTCTGCGGTCTTCGCCGGCGCTAGCACGGCCGCCAGTCCGCTTTTGCCAGCCAGAGCGCCACTGACCTGGCCAAGCTGGTGTCCTGGTTTGGACCGGTGATCGTCGGAGGCTCCGATAAATCCGACTTCGCAGCCACGCTTCAGGAACATATTGCCAAACCATTCGAAACTGCCATGCATCGAGTAGATCTCGACAATGCGGCGGAGCTCTGGATCCTGCTGCGTCCAGTCTCCGGGAAGATGGGCGTGGGGAATGATCAACACATCCTCCGGATCGTTGCTCCGGTGCAGTCCATCATAGAGCAGCGACAATTCGTGTGCTTCCTGCACCGGAACACGTTCCCTGTCCGGCGTCCGGAACAGTACGTTGTGATGTCCGCCTCGGCGGCGGAAGGCGGTCCACTCGTACCCAAGAAAGGCGACGAACTTCCCAGGCTCCGAGTACTCCCGGGTCAGATCCTGCATCGTGCGCCACTCGAAATCGTCCATGAACGCGTCATGTTCCGACAGGGTGAGAAAGTCCAGTCTCGAGTCCTCCTTGCCGAACTTGAAGAACTCCTCCGCGGATCCCTGACCTTCGGCGTATTCGGTATGACCGTGGGTTTCCCCCCAAAAGACATGCCACGGAGGCTGTCGAAGAGCCCAGATCGGGTTGCTGGTCGCCTCCAGGCGCCCGTCCTTGCTTCGAACGGTAAACCGGTGGGCGCCGGGCTTATCGATCTCGAGATTCGACAGGACCGTGATCGCTTGATCGCCGGCGGCCACCTCACGGAAAGGCGCACCGTCCAATAGCACATCGTACGCCGGTATCGGCTGGGTGGCTCGGTTCAAAACCGCGTCCTCACTGCGGATGGAAAGCTCGAACGGTTCCCCGACCTGGACAATCGAAGGCGCCATGGCACTGACCGAGGCCACTTCGTGTCCCAATACCGGCAGCCGCGGCCACTCCGGAGTAAAGAAGTTCTCCTCTCCCTCCAGGTCCACATATAAAGGGAGGATCAAATTGTCGGTTGCAAACGTCTGCATCTGAAGTCCCTTGGATCCTTCCGAGCGGTCTCCATAGACCACGGTAATGGTTTCGCCCGGTCCCAGCGTGGCGTTCTTCAAACGAAAAGCCGGCATCGGGCGTTTCGAGCGGAAACCACCGTGCTGCCCCATGAGGGCAATCTCGGTTCGGTCGAACTCCGCGTCTGGATTGGACGAGCGGACGGAGACATAGTGGTCCCCGGCAGGGGTCCTGGTGCTGATTGGCGCCGGTGTTGGCCTGATACTGGCGTCCGAGCAAGACAGCACCTCCTGGAACCATCGGCATCGAGCCGACCGTATAGGTCTGCTCGATCGTAACCCACGCACGTGTGTGAAGCGGGCCGTCATGCGAAACCGTCACCTTTCCGACGGCGTCCGGCATCTCATCCGAGACCGCCAGCTCCCGGATGTAACGATCCACCGTCTGCATCTGCTCTTCCCAGCTCCTCTGGGAACTTGTCGATTCCACCAGTCTGGCCCGTTCTCAGCAACGTCACATCCATCGGGAGCATCACGGGAACGGGGCGGGCGGTGAGGGCATAGGCATTCGCCCAATCCCACAGGATATCGGTTCGCTCGAACACATTCTCCGTCGTTGTCGCTTCTGCGGCGGCATCCGTTTTGAGCTGTTCCACCTTGGCACGGAGACTCCGATCCAGATAATCCCCGTCGGACGAGGCATCCGGCGCTGGAGAACATGCAAACAGGAACAGGAGAACAAGAAGCGGAGTTGCTTTCCTTATCGACACGACACCTCCCAGGTTCGATTATGCCAACCCTAGATCATTGCTGCTGTTGCTGACGTTCCTGTATAACCAGCATCCGCCGTAAGATTTTCCCGGACGGAGACTTGGGAATCTGATCTACGATTTCAATGTGACGAATCTTCTTGTAAGGCGCTACCCGCTCCGCAACGTAGCCGAGAATCTCGTCCGTCGAGACCTCCCCTGCGAGGACGACAAAGGCCTTGGGAACTTCTCCTGCTTCCGGGTCCGGGGACGGAATCACAGCGGCGTCAGCCACGGCGGGATGATCCACGAGGATGGACTCGAGTTCCGCGGGTGCGATCTGGTAGCCCTTGTACTTGATCAGCTCCTTCAATCGGTCGACGATGTAGAAATAACCGTCCTCATCCACGTGGCCGATGTCGCCGGTATGGAACCAACCATCCGGATCGATGCAGGCGGCCGTGTCTTCGGGCTTCTTGAAATAGCCCTTCATGATGTTGGGACCGCGCACGCAGATTTCGCCGTCCTCATCGAACGAGAGCGTCTTCCCGGTGCTGGGATCGATCACCTTCCCTTCCACATTCGGGATGAGCGGGCCAACCGAACCATCCTTGACGGCGTCGTCCGGATTGATGTGAGTGCCGGGGCTGGTTTCCGTCAACCCGTAACCTTGCTTGATCCGGCACCCCAACCGCTTCGCACACTCGTTGGCCGTCTGGGCCCCGAGGGGAGCCGCACCGGACATGATCATCTCGAGCTTGGACAGGTCATACTGATCCACCAGAGGATGCTTGGCCAGCGCTAGCACAATGGGAGGAACGAGATAGCCCCGGGTAATCGAGTAATCCTGCATCACCTTCAGAAACTGTTCCATGTCGAAGCGCGGCATCGTGACCATCGTCGACCCCCGGTCGAGTCCATGCAACAGGATCACGACCAGCCCGTAAATATGGAAAAAGGGGAGAAAGGCGATGGTGATATCAGCGGAATCCGCCCCCTCCATCGCGGCAAGCTGATGGAGATTCGCCACCAGGTTCCGGTGCGTGAGCATCACCCCTTTGGGTAGACCGGTCGTACCGCTCGAATACGGAAGGGCAACCAGGTCCTCGCGAGGATCCAGCTCGACCGGGGGCAACGGGCCTTCGCTTTTCAGTAGATCGGCAAAGGGTGTGGCACCCTCGTGCTCTCCAAAAACGAAAATCTCCCTCACCGATGAACCATTCATCGCCTTGGCTGCGACGTCCATGAGCGGCGGAACCGTGACGAGAAACTTCGCCTGCGAGTCGCGAAGTTGATTGCCGAGCTCGCGTTCGGTGTAGAGAGGATTGGCAGTGGTCGAAAATCCTCCAAGAGATGAAACGGCCAAGAAGACGACAACGTACTCGGGCAGGTTCGGACTATGGATCGCCAGGCAGTCTCCTTTTCCAAAACCTCTCTGCGACAGGTGGAATGCGACGCGCTGGGTCTGGTTCACGAGATCTGCATAGGTGAGGGTCCGGCCAGTTGTTCCATCGATCAACGCAGCCTTATCCCCCGTTTTACGGGCCTTCTCGAGCACCAGCTGGTGAAGAGAGATATCCGGGATTTCAACATCCGGGAAAGGGCTTTGCGAAATCATGGTTCACCTCGAAAAAAGGGGACGTCCCCTGGGAGTGCACCCCACGTTTTCCCGCGTTTCCTGTTTTTCTCGGCATAAACCGGAGACAGATGGGACGCCCCCACAAAAAAACAGGAAACGTGGGAGACGTCCCTATATAATCGCCGCCAAGTTCCATTCTGTCATCTGTTTTTTCGCCAGGAGGAAAACCATGGTGGTGCACCGGAATCGTGGCGGTTGGATTTTGCTATGGCTTGTTCTAGGCTCCTTCCCGGCCTCCGCTCGAGATATCGGAGCGGAAATCGACGCATATCTAGGTGCGCACACGAAACTGGGAGATTTCAGCGGCTCTATCCTGATCGCCAAGCAGGGCCGGACAGTCCTGAGCAAAGGCTATGGATTCGCCGATTGGGAACACGAAGTCGCCAACACTCCGGAAACGAAGTTTCGGATCGGCTCGATCACCAAGCAATTCACCGCCACAGCCATCATGCTCCTTCAAGAGAGGGGCTCTCTCCGGGTCGAGGATTCCATTCGAACACACATGCCCGACTTCCCTTCCTACGGCGACGAGATTACCTTGCACCATCTGTTGACGCACAGCTCCGGGCTTCACGAGTACGGAGCGAACCAACAAGGTTTTCAGAAGGCCATGATGGCCCCCCGGTCGCTGTCTGATATTCTCGGGCGCATGACGGCCGAACCGCCTGCGTTCGAACCGGGGGGAAAATACTCGTACAGTAATTCAGGATTCAGCTTGCTGGGCATGATCATCGAAAAGCTGTCGGGCCAGAGCTACGAAGCCTACCTAACGGAGAATTTCTTTCGGCCCCGTGGGATGCTCCACACCGGATATGATCACAGCAAGAAAATCTTGAAGGGACGTGCAAGAGGTTACGCGCGCGGGCCGGATGGGCTCGAGAACGCCGTCTACATCGACATGTCCAACCCATACGCCGCGGGTGCGATCTACTCCACGGTCGACGATTTGCTTCGCTGGGACCGAGCCCTCTACCCTGAAGAGGTTCTCAACAAGAAGAGCCTCGACGCCATGTTCCGGCCACATATGCCAGTCCAGGGGAACCAAAGCTACGGCTACGGCTGGGCGGTCGGAAAGCAGCTGGGAAAATTCACGATTCAACACGGCGGCGGAATCAACGGGTTTCGGACGCGATTGATCCGTCTGGTGGAGGATCGCTCGGTTATTATCGTGCTGAGCAATATCGAGCACGTCCCCATCAATCAGATCTCCGAAGATCTCATTGCCATTCTCTAAGAAAAAAACTATCAGGCACCCAGCCCTGATTGAGTCACTTGCTGGGATCAAGCTCCCAAGCGAAACACAGTTTCGATGATGGCCCAAAAGGACGGTTCAATGCTGATTCGATCGCGACGCGTATCCCCAATCGGGCTACTGATACCCTCGCTGGCCTTGCTGGTGTCGTTGGCAAGTTGCGCGGCCCCCGACGAGCAGACGGACCAGGGCTCCGCTCGCCCGCCGAATATTCTCTTTGCGATCGCTGACGACTGGGGGTGGCCCCATGCCGGTAGCTACGGCGACCCGGTCGTGAAGACTCCAACGTTTGATCGGCTGGCGCGGGAAGGAGTCTTGTTTCACCATGCCTATGTGTCGTCCCCCTCGTGCACTCCATCGAGAGGCGCGATCCTTACCGGTCAATGGCACTGGCGGCTCGAAGCCGGCGGAAATCTCTGGAACGTTTTTCCGGACAAGTTTGTCACCTATCCCGAGCTACTGGAAAAGGCCGGGTACACGATCGGAGTGAAAAGAAAGGGCTGGGGGCCGGGCCGCACCGAGACGGAGGGGCGGCAACTGGTGGGGGAACAGTACCCGGACTTTCAAAGCTTTCTGGATCAGCTTCCCGAGGGCTCGCCGTTTTGCTTTTGGCTGGGAAGCTCGGATCCCCATCGACCCTACGAACCAGGATCCGGCAAAGCCGCGGGGATGGAACTGGACCAGATCCAGCTGCCCGCCAGTTTTCCAGACCATCCGGCGGTTCGGAGCGACGTGGCGGATTACTACTTCGAAGTTCAACGCTTCGACACACTGGTCGAATCAGCACTGCAGGCCCTGGCAGCCATCGGACAGCTCGACAACACGATCATCGTGATGACCGGGGATCACGGCATGCCTTTTCCGAGAGGCAAGAGTCACCTCTACGACACCGGAGTCCGGGTTCCGCTCGCGGTGCGATGGCCGGCGAAGGTGCCGCCCGGGCGATCGATCGATGATTTCGTGAGCCTCACGGACCTGGCACCGACGTTCCTGGAAGTCGCCGGCGTCCGACCGCCCGACGACATGACGGGTCGAAGTCTGATGACTCTGCTGGACAGCCAAGAATCCGGTCACCTGGATTCCAAGCGGGACTTCGTGCTGGTCGGGAAGGAGCGACACGTTCCGTCCCAGGAAGCGCCCGACATGGGAGGGTACCCGTGTCGCGCCATTCGCACCTCGGACTGGCTCTACATCCACAACTTTCGTCCCGATCGCTGGCCGGCTGGCACGCCGCACTACCAAAAGGCCGCCATTCCCGGCGCGTGGTATTCCGATACGGACAACGGACCAACGAAGAGCCACATCATCGACAACCGGGACAAGGACGCTACACATCGTCGTTTTTACGATCTCGCGTTCGGCAAACGGCCGGCCGAGGAGTTGTATGATCTGAAAGAGGACCCCCATCAACTCCACAACGTTGCAGCCGATTCGGCGTACGCCGATACGAAGAAGGATCTGCACGCAAGACTCTTCGAGCAACTACAAGCCACCGGCGACCCTCGTGTCCTTGGAACAGGCGATGCCTTTGACTCCTACACCTATCTCGGCGGCGCTCCAAAGCACCCAGGATGGGAAGAAGAGAAATAAGCTTACACAGCGGTCAGCCTTCCGCTCACTGTGCTTCAGTGTAGTCGGAAAGCGGATAGCGCACAGCGTCCCGCCACAGGCCGGACATCATGGCAAAAATTTCAGCGGTAAAAACTGCGAAACGATCAGGATCTGCACCAGTCCGATCAAACCGAGCACTACCAGAAGCAGAGTCCAGGTGCGCAGAGTCTCCTGTTCGGTGAAGCCGCTCATTCGGCTGACGATCCAGAATCCGCTGTCGTTCATCCAAGAACATATCTTGGAACCGAAACCGATAGCCAAAAAGACATATACGGGATGAAATGGGAGCGTCTTTCCCTCGATTACACCATACATGATCGCAGATGCGGTAATGATCGCGACCGTCCCCGACCCCTGCGCAATCTTGATCACGGACGCGATCACGAACGCCAATAGCAACAGGAGGGTTCCCGAGGCCCGATCCGGAACTTGATTCGCGATCGCGTTCCCGATCCCCGCGTGTCCGATCATTGCTCCGAAGGCACCGCCGGCTGACGTGATCAGAATGATCACTCCCGCCGATTCGATCGCGTTTTCCATGGAATCGCGCAGCTGCAGCAACTTCATTTTTTTCTGCCGCATCATGAGCCAAACCGCCACCGCCGTGGAAACAAAGAGGGCGAAGTTGCGGTTGCCGAGCAGCTGGAGCGCCTGTCTTACCGATACGTCGAGTCCGGGTCCTCCTGCTGACAGCATCGATGCGTGGACCGTGTTTGCCACAGTGTCTCCCGCGATGAGAAGCACGGGCAGCGCAATCGGAAGGATTGCAAGCCAAAAAGAGGGCAGCTCGGAATCCGGACGATCGACGATTTCCTGCAGCGCCTGGGTCGAGAGACCGGGTGTGTCGCGCAAAGGAATATCCATTTTCGAGCTGACCCACCGGGCGTAAAACCAACCACCGAGGATAGCAGGCAAGATGCTAAAGGCCAGCCCCACCAGAATCGTAGTTCCCAGGTCGAGATGCAGATTGTCGGCCATGATCAGCGGCCCAGGCGTTGGAGCCACCAGGGAGTGCGTGAGCGCCGCTCCTGCGCAAATGGTCATCACGTACAGGACATACTGCTGCCCCGTACGCAGCCGGAACGCTTTGGCTAAGGGAACCAGGAGATAGAAGACCGTGTCAAAGAAAACCGGGACGGAAAGAACGTACCCGCTCCCCAGCAGAGCTAGCGGGGAACGCTTGAGACCCAGAAGACGGAGGAAGCGTCGAGCAATGGCATCTGCCGCACCGCTGGTCATCAGACACTGACCAATAATCGAAGCCAGCGCGATGACGAGCCCAATTTTGGCAACGGTCTGCCCGAGCTCTACCGTGGCCATTTCAATGGCCTGGACGGCCTGCGGACTGGAAGAGTTTTCGCTGAGGGGCTGATCCGAAAGAATCCCGACCAGCACGGCCGCCAGCATGAGGGCTAGAAAGGCATGAACGCGCAAGAACACGATCGTCACAATGACAAACAGAATCGCAATGCCAAGAACGACAAACGGATAAAGCCCCATAGTTTTCCCCAGCGTAGTCGGCTCTCCAATAGCCGAGGCGGAAAGCGGTCAGCGGATTGCGTCCGGCCACGGGCCGGACATGTGCGTTCAGTGAATCTCCGGTTCCGGCACCTCCGCGTCATTCTGCAGAAAGTCGAAATCACAACCCTGGTGTGCCTGGGTGACATGTTGCACGAATAACTGTCCGTAGCCTCGTCTGTACTTCGCGTCGGGTGCTTTCCACGCTTGGCGGCGACGCTCGATCTCTTCCTGGGGAACCTGCAGCTCCAATCGTCGATTGGACAGGTCCAGTTCGATGAGATCCCCGTCCTCAACAAGAGCAAGGGGACCCCCCACGTGGGATTCGGGAGACACATGAAGCACGCAGGTCCCATAGGAAGTCCCGCTCATGCGCGCGTCCGAGATTCGCACCATGTCCCTCACTCCCTGACGAAGCAGTTTCTTCGGGATCGGCAACATTCCCCACTCCGGCATGCCCGGAGCCCCCAGAGGGCCGGCGCTCTGCAGCACCAGTACGGAATCCTTCGTGACTGCGAGCGCCTCGTCATCCACGCGCGCCGCCAGGTCGTTGTAGTCCTTGAATACGACCGCCGGCCCCGTATGGTGGAGCAAGCGCGCCTCGGCCGCGGTATGTTTCAGAACGCACCCGTCCGGGGCCAGGTTGCCGCGAAGGATCACCGTCCCACCCTCGCCGGACAAAGGCTCCTGACGGGATCGAATCACAGCATCGTCATGGACGCGTGCGCCAGCGATGTTCTCCCCGAGAGTTGTTCCGACGGCCGTGAGACAATCAAGGTTCAACAGATCTTCAATGCGGGCCAAGAGTCCCCTCAGTCCACCCGCATCGAAGAAATCTTCCATGAGAAACTCGCCGGAGGGACGGATGTTTGCAAGGACCGGCGTACGGCGCGAGATTTCGTCAAAACGCTCCAGCGGCAAGGCGACGCGCGCCCGTGCCGCCATCGCCACGAGATGAATGATCGCATTGGTGGATCCGCCCAGCGCCATGTCCGCCGTGATCGCGTTGTCGAAGGCGGAAGGCGTCAGGATATCCGAAGGTTTCAGATCATCCCAGACCATTTCCACGATCCGTCGTCCGCTACGAGTGGCCATGCGAGCATGGCCGGCATGAACAGCAGGAATGGACGCAGCCCCCGGCAACGTCATCCCGAGGGTCTCGGCAATCGATGTCATCGTCGACGCGGTGCCCATGGTCATGCAGTGGCCGGCGGAGCGGGCAACGCAGTCCTCGATTTCGCACCATTCGTCCGCACTGATGTTTCCGGCGCGGCGCTCCGCCCAGTACCTCCAGCTGTCGGTTCCGCTCCCGAGGGGCTCGCCCCGCCAGTTGGCCCGCAACATCGGCCCTGCGGGAACGTAGAGCGCCGGAATATTCATCGTGGTTGCCCCCATGAGCAAGGCCGGGGTCGTCTTGTCACATCCCCCCATCAAAACCGCGCCGTCCACAGGATGACACCGAAGGACTTCCTCGGTGATCATCGCCAGAAGATTCCGGTAGAGCATGGTGGTCGGCTTCATCAGAACCTCGCCCAGGGACATGACGGGTACTTCGACCGGGAAGCCACCAGCCTGCAAGACGCCGCGCTTGACCTGCTCCGCCCGCTCCTTCAAGTGTGTGTGGCAGGTGTTGAGATCACTCCACGTATTGAGAATAGCAATGACCGGTCGTCCTTGAAAATCCTCTCCATCAAAACCCATCCCCTTGGCCCGCGCGCGATGACCATGGGATCGCAGATCGTCCGGAGCGAACCAGCGCTGACTCCTCAACTCTTCAACACGCTTTTGTTTGCGAACCATGCACTACCTCTCTTCTCTGTTCGTTTTCATTCGGGTATTTTGGGTGACTGCCGGCGCGGTGATCCCCTCCGGAGCAAGCAACTCATCCACCGCCGGACTCCAGGCCTGTGTTGAGCCGGCGCAGCTCGGAAACGGCGTCGCTCGCGCCCGTCATGACCAGGCGGGCGTCGGAACTGACCGTGACGAATTGGAAGCCCTTCCCGACCATCCGCTTCGCGTAGGACGCGGTGGCGGTGTCGATCCCCACCCGAATGCCGTGCCGAACCGACGTCGCCAGTAATGGTATCGAAGGCCTCGAGAAGCTTCGGTTCATCGGGTTCGATCTTCGGCTGCAATCCAAGCGAAAGAGACAGGTCGCTGGGTCCCACGTAAACCCCGTCGAGTCCCTCGACCGTCATGATGTCATCCAGATTATTCAAGGCTTCCTTCGTCTCGACCAGCGCGAGGACGACGATCGTTTCGTCGGCGTGCTCGAGGTAGTCGGCACCCGCATAGGGCAGGGCGCGAATCGGACCATAACTGCGGTGCCCCCGCGGCGGATAGCGGCAGGCCGAGACGAGCTCTTCCGCATCGCGGCGATTGTTGATCATCGGGCACAGGATGCCGTAGCTTCCCGCATCCAGCATTTTCATTATGATTCCGGAATCGAGCCAGGGCACCCGTACCAAGGGTGCGACTTCGGTCGTCGAAATCCCGGTGAGCATCTCGACCGCGGCCTGGTAATCGATCAAACCGTGTTGCATGTCGATCGTGAGCGAATCCCATCCTTGCTTGGCCATGATCTCGGCCGAAAAGCTGCTGGGAATCGCCAACCAGCCATTGAGAACGACGCGGTCCTGCTCCCAGACCTGCCGGATTCTGCTTGGACGCATGGACCTTCTCGCCGGGGCCCGTTCGGGGCGTTATTGAAGAGTGCTACTGTAGCGAAAAAGAAAAATCGCCGCCGACTAGTCTGTGGCCGAGGTTTCGTTTCTCGATACCTGAAAAACCTGAAACGGCGTGGCGTTCGGAGGCCCCGGAGCCAGGTGAAACTCGGGGTGCTCGGACAGCACATGGACCACGGTGCCAAAAGTGAAACTGGATTTGTTCGTGTCGTAGACGCGGCACACGGGGTGCTCCTCCGAGTCCCGAGAGCTCAACGTCGATTTGATGTCCTCGATATCGAGTGATGCCTTCGCTACCAGGCGTCGCTCGAGAGCCTCGAGACGCACAAGAGTGTTCTCGTGCAAATCCCGGGGTGTCTTTCCCTTCTCGATGTCCTGGCGATACCGCGGATTATAGTCGGAATTGATCTTTGGATGATTCGTGTGAAGGATCACTTCGGGATTCTCAGCGGGAATATATGGAACGATCTTATTTGCCGAGACCTCCAGATCAACGACCCTCTCGGAGTCGCCCAAGATGTAGTTCTGGCCCGAGGCATGCTGGATAGTCTCGATGAAACGGACCGCATCCTCGAGCTGTTGTTGCTCAAGCAAACCGCGAACGACGAAAGCAATGGGCAGACCCACTTTTGCATAATCCATCTGAGACATCGCGTTGACACACACCCCCAGAGGCGCGCTGTTCATTCCGGTCGTGACAATCAGCCCTGCACAGGAAAGAGCGAGAACCTCCAGTTCGGATTCCGCATGCCGAATCCGGAACACTACCTGGTACCCATTCCGAAAAGGTTCCAAGTCCATATTCTGCGCAAGCAGAACCGGCCTTGCCTCGTCACGGGCGAAAGCGATGGCGCTGCACGCCTCGACCTGCAATCCATCCATGTAGAGCCAAACCTCATCCATGCACTGGAACGCATAAATGGTTTCGAATTCCACACCCGCACCATCTGCGATTCCCCGGACCTCCTCGAGCAAATCCGGTGTCCACTTCTCTATCGCGGGAATGAAGTCCGTCTCGTTCAGGAACTTCTTGATGAAGGCGTCCGCGTCGGTCTGGGCTTTCTCCGCGAGATCCGCCTTCCACAAAGCGACAACCTCGTGGATCTCCTTCTTCAACGCCATGCCATGAGTCAATCCCCGCTGATAGGGAGTGCCCTCCAGAACCAGCACGCGGATCTCGTTGTTGACGGAAGAGGGAGCAGATGCAACCTCGTCCGATAGCTTGGATGCATCAGAACACCCCAGCGACAGGGTCATGGCGGCAAGACTAGTGAGAATGAGGCCCGTTCGGAGATTCATTGTGCTTCCTCCAAGGTCTATGTCCGTAATTGTTCGAAACTTCTGGATTGCTGCTGACGATCATAGGCAACCCCCGAAACGACGTCAACCACTGGGGCCGTTGATTCTCCGCCAACCTCGGCCGAACTGATTTTATGGCTGCGGAAAAGTGCACTCTGGGCAATAATTCACCCACACAGAATCAAAGAACCGGAAGCCACAGAATGCTCGTTGATTACGACCCGAGGCAGCACGCCGTCATTGCGGATCCTTACCCCAGCTTTCACGAGCTTCTAGAGCGGGAACCCGTTCACTGGAGCCCCATCTTGAAAGGCTGGGTATTGACCCGCTACGAGCATGTGAAGAACGCGTTGCTCGATCCGCGGTTTTCGGCCGAGCGCATGGAGTCCTTGATCGCGCACGTGCCCGAATCGACGCGGGGAACGATTGGGCCCCTGGCAAAATGGATCGGACTGTGGGCTGTCTTCAAGGATCCGCCGGATCACACGCGATTACGCGGGTTGATGACCCATGCTTTCACACCTGTGGCCATCGAAGCCCTTCGACCGAAGGTCGAGCGCCTGACCGAGCGGTTTCTGGGTCATACGATCTCAAAGGGCAGGATGGATGTCATTGCGGATCTAGCCTATCCGCTCCCCATCACGGTCATCGGTGATCTACTGGGACTACCATCTGGTGATTCCGACCGGCTCAAGACTTGGTCGGACGAGTTGGCATATTTTGTGGGAGGGGCGCTCACGACCGCAGACAAGTACGAAAGATCCCAGGAGGGTGTGCAGGAGATGGCACAGTACTTTTCTGAAGCCATCGATCACGAACGGAAGTACCCAGAAAACGGATTGATCGGCCAGATGATCCAATCCATCGACAGAGGATTGGTTTCCCACGATGAAGTGGTCGGAACCTGCATTCTGGTTCTTTTCGCCGGACACGAGACCACCACGAATCTGATCAGCAACGGGATCTGGTCCCTGCTGCAGAATCCATCCCAGCTGGCCGCACTGCGCGAAACACCGTCCCTGATAGAGAGCGCGATCGAGGAAATCCTCCGCTATGAAGGTCCCGCGCAATCGGTCGCCCGTGTGGCCACCCAGGATATTGAGATTCACGACACGACCATCAGACAAGGTGAACGAGTTTTTCTCATGATCGGCGCCGCCAACCGGGACCCGCGCGTGTTTCAGGATCCCGACCGTTTCGATATCCAGCGGGCGGACAATCCTCACATTGCTTTCGGCATGGGTCTTCACTATTGCATCGGAGCCCCGCTGGCACGCCTGGAAGGTCAAATCGCCATCGCACGCATACTGGCAAGATGCGGCGATCTGAAGGCCGAGATCGACGCGCCTGAATGGCTCGACTCGCTCACTTTTCGAGGCTTTCGGTCGCTTCCCGTAACCTTTCACCCTTTAACGTAACAGGTCTCTGACGACATGCGATCCCTCTTTTCGGGTGTAGGCCTCCTCGTCGGTCTGGCCACTATCGGTTGTTTTGAACCCCCATTGGAAAAAACCGAAAGCGCGGGCCACGCGAAACCAAACGTTGTCTTCATTGCGGTCGACGATCTGAACGACTGGGTTGGCGCCAACGGGTCGTGGGGACATCCTCAGGCAGCAACACCGAACCTGGACCGTCTCATAGCTCGAGGGGTTTACTTCAGCAACGCTCACACGGCCGCCCCGGTCTGTGCCGCTTCGCGCGTGGCGACGCTCAGCGGTCTGCGGCCCGCCACGACCGGCTTCTACAGCAATGACAGCCGGGCAAAGGACTCACCCCAACTGCGAAAAGCGCTCTTCTTGCCCGAGAATTTCCGCAGCTCAGGCTACGAGACGCTGGGCGGAGGAAAGATCTATCACCTCGGCACCGACAGTCGACTCGGCAGCCGCGAGTGGGACGAGAAAAAAAACCCGTACGCGATGAGCGAGGCGTTTCGAGAGATGGGGCACGATTACGCGCAGAATTTCTTCCATCCGTTTCCCCCGGGGGGTAGTCCGATCGTGCGGACGTACGGCGAAGTCGACGGCTATTCGTTGTGCGACGCCCCGCTGGACAAAAAAGACATTCCTCGAGGGATCATGCCGGATGCAGAGCTGGCGGATTGGGCTGCTCTGAAGCTGCAGGAAAAACATGAGAAGCCGTTTTTTCTAGCCGTCGGGTTCGCCCGGCCCCATGTTCCCTACACGGCGCCGCGCGAATATTTCGAGCGGTACGACCCCGCAACGATTCAAATTCCGAGTTTTCCCAAAGATGAAATGGCCGACGTGCCGCTGATCGGGAAGGCGATGGCTTACGGCATGCTTCCGATGGGCGACCACTACACGGTGCTTGACATGGGACCCGACTACTGGAGGGATCTGGTGCACGCCTATCTTGCGTGTGTCTCGTTCGTCGACGATCAGATAGGGCGCGTAGTCCGGGCTTTGGATGAAAGCGAATACGCCGGCAACACGATCGTTGTGCTATGGTCCGATCATGGTCAACACCTGGGAGAAAAGAAACACTGGCGCAAGATGAGCCTGTGGGAGAAATCGACCCGCGTGCCCTTGGTCTTCGTTCTTCCGGGAGACCGTCAAGGCGGGCAAGTCTGTCTTCGCCCCGTGAGCCTCCTGGACATCTATCCGACCCTGGTGGAGCTCTGTGAATTGGGGAAGATCCCGGATCTTGAGGGAACGAGTCTCACACCGCTACTGAAAGATGCCAGCGCTGTGAGGGACCAACCGGCGGTCACGACCTGGTATTACGGCAACCATTCCGTACGGAGTGAGAGCTGGCGCTACATCCGTTATCGCAACGGCGCGGAAGAGCTCTACGATCACCGAACGGATCCGGGGGAACACCGAAATCTGGCCGGCGATCCACGCTACGAAGCGGTGATCGACCGACATCGCCAGTGGATACCGGTCGCGGCGTCCAGGGACCACTCCAACCCGGAGGGGGACGCCTTGCAGCCAGCCATCGATCGCTGGGTACAAAAGCCGAGCTTGATACCAGCTTGGTTGCACTGATCTTACGCCACCCGCTCCAATGTCACGGCCAGAACCATCGGCGCCGTATCGTCGTTGCCCTTCAAAAACTCGAGCTTCTCGATGGCCACGGAGCGCTGGGGCCGCACCGACAGGTACCGAACCTGCTTTTGGCCTTGTTGGAGTCCGGGGCCTGATCCCGGGACGTCCACTCTGTGTGAGTAATCGGCAAAGTGCACCCCGTTGACAAACTTGTGGTCCTCCACTTCCCCATCGCCGTAGTGCAGCCTCAGAATCATGGAGGTCGTGCCTTCGGCGGTGAGAGGGTAACCCCAGCCGCTCACTCCACTCAGCAGGTGGATGACGTTTGCGGCGGACCGGCAGCCCAGGGTCACGCTGGTCGGCATCTCCCGGCTCAAGGCACCCTTCGAACTGAAGAGCAGAATCAGGTTCTTCGCTTGAAATCCCTGCGGATCGATGATGTGGAAAGGGACTCCCGAGACGGTTGTCTCGCCCCAGGAGGGCAGTACGAAGCTCTCCTCGGACTGGACGCCTTTGGAGGTTACATGCTCGCGTCCGGATAGCACGGCACGGGCGCTGTTCGCCGTCGTGGCCTCCCGCAGAGGGAGCGGCAAAAACCGGCTATGCTGGGTCAGATAATCCAAGAGCGACACCAGATCCTGCTCGGGCAAATGCTCGAAACCCTCCGGCATTGGTGAAAGGCGAGACCGTCTCCGACGGGTCACGTCATTGGCGAGAAATACGCGCTGGTCACCCAAGGTATCGATCAAAGAAAAACTCGTTTCGTTCATGGCACCCATCAAACCCGTGTGGTTCAATCCGTCCTTGGTCGTGACAATCCACTGGCGGAAGTTGCCCTCGACCGAGCGGTTCGGATCCAGGATGTCCACCAGGATATCGCTGCGCGGACGGGCCCCTGTGCCCGACAGATCGGGGCCGATCTCCCCTCCCGAGCCTCTGAAACGGTGGCATTGAACACAGTTCTTTTCGAATACCTGCTGCCCTCGCCGTGGATCACCCTTCCCGTCGGCAATGGAAAGCTTGGCTTCGACGATTCTGGCTCGTTCTTCTTCAGCGACGGGTCGCCAATCGAAAACTTCCGCGGCTCGCTTTGCGACAGCCGGATCAGAATGCTGAATCAACTGCTGCTGGTGGTCCAGAATCACGGTATCCGACGGAATCGTTCCTTTCTCGAGAGCTTGCATGAACAGCTCCGTGGAGCGGGGCCGCTTCAGCAGGAGGCGAGTGGCCCTCGGGTGAGAAGAGGAAGGTAAGTCGCGCCAGCGGGAAATGAGGTTGGCTCCGATGGACTTGCCTTCTTCCAGGACGGCGAGTAGCCCGTTGATGAGCTTGGCGGAAGAACGAGGATGGAGTTGATCCAAGAGTACCTCTATCGAATCGGAGTGATCACCGATCCGGAGGAGGCTCTCGGCCGCCTGAATTCGGCGGGCATCGTCCAGGTTGCGATTCGCGACCTGAGTCCTCAGGACGTGCCGGACCTTTCGTGCTTGCTCGCGCAAAACATCGGATCGGTCCCCTTCACCGAAACGATAGATCAAGGCGGCCAAGCTCACGCGCCCTGAAAGCGTGAGCTTCTGAGAAAGAGCCAGCAGTTGAGTCTGCGCACCGCCGCTCAGCCGCAGTCTCTGGCCCCGCGGCCAACCTTCAGCCAAACCTTGAAGAACGGATTCCGCGATTGTCGCTTTGGCGGTCCCGAGACGGCTGAACAGATCAGATAGCTCCATCGAGTTGCCCGTCCGAGCATGGTGCTCCGAAACGCGGGCGATGAGCTCCGAAAGCGCGGGTGAATCCGCCACCGCGGGAGGTGAAGAGACGACCGAGCGCAGAAAGAAGCGTGCATTTCTGGCCGCCAGGGAGGTGGCAGCATCCGGGATCCATCGATCCACTGCGTTTCTCGGCTCCGAGACGAGATCCCCGATGGCGCGTGCGACCTGCACGCTAGCCGGCATCTCGGCCAGAGACAGCATGGCTTCGAGACGAACCGAGGCATCCCCGTCCCGGAGACTCCCCGCCGCTAGAATCGAACGCACCGACTGCGAAGTCCGGGGCAGGACGGCGAGCGCTGCGCGGCGCACCCCAGCGGCGGGATGCTCGAGCGCAGCCACTACGGTCTTGCTCAGTTCGGCGTCGGGGGAGTCCAGGGCACCCAGACCGTGAAGAGTCCAAAGCGCGTGAAGCACACCCGGGTTGTTCTCTCTCTCATCCAGGCTTCGATTATCCACGAGACGACGGAGTTGGGGGACGATGTCGGAGTGCCCTCGCTCCACGAGCAGACGTTGTGCCGTCAATCTCCACCGCATGTTCTCGTGTCTCAGCATGCCTAGCCACTGAACAGGACGTAGCTCGCCAACGGGGGGTATGGGAGAAGGCTCGCTCGCTTCGTATACGATTCTGTAGATTCTGCCATGCTTCTTGTCGCGCTGATCCGTGACGTAGGCGTTCCCTACCCCGGTTTCGAAGCCGGCGGGTGTTGGATTGTGACGGACGATGTAGTTATACCAATCCAGAAACCAGACCGAGCTGTCCGGACCGACGAGCGCTTCCACCGGCGCCGTCCAGGGATCGCGGCTGGCCATGAGATTCCAGCCGTCCCTGGCCACGAATGCGCTCCCTGCCCGGACAAGGAAATCCGTGTGAATCAAATGCCCGGTCGGCTCACAAACAAACGACGTGCGATCCCAGAACTCCTGAGGGAAACCGCGCGCCGTGTAAACCGACTTGCCGGCTGCAGACGTATACCCTCCGTGATCGTCCACCTGGCGGATGTGGGTGGTCACGGGATGAAAGTGTTTGTGATCTTCGATCGATTCGCTCCCGACGCCATGCCACCCCTGCACCGATTCATAGAAGCGGTTGGCCACCCCAAGGTGGAGGTGGTGCATGCGATTCGCCTTCGACATGAAGACTTGCCCGGTTTCACTGAAGCCGAGCCCCCAGGTATTGCTTTGCGTGGGCGTCAGGACCTCTAGCGCAGACCCATCGGGACGGAATCGGAAAACAGACGCGAGAATTCGATGCTTTGTCCCGGCCACCGTTACTTCTCCTCCGCTGTACCCCACGGTGGCCCAGATCCAGTTGTCGAGGCCGTAACGGAAGTTGTTCAGCACCGCATGGGTGTCGAATCGACCGAAGCCCGTGTAGAGGATTTTCGTGTCATCCGCCCTGTCGTCTCCGTCGGTGTCTCGCAGCAGGAGAATATGGGGAGCCTGGGCGACGAGTAGTCCACCGCCGCCGTGAAGCAGGCTCGTCGGAATATTGAGCCCGTCGGCAAACACCGTGAACTTGTCTGCCACTCCGTCGCCATCCGTATCTTCGCAGATCTTGATTTGATCGTTCCCCTCTACGGACTCCTCGACCTTGTTGGGATAGTCGGTGCTTTCGATTATCCAGAGGCGTCCCCGCTCGTCGAAGGTCATGGTCATCGGGTTGCTCACATCCGGTTCCGCCGCGAACAACTCGACTCGAAAGCCTTCCGGCAGGTGCATCTTCTCTATTGATTCCTGAGGTGAGAGCGGCGGCGGCGGCTCCTCGGCCAGGTAGTCGTCCGGCAGCTCGACCTCGGGCTCATCCGTCCGCCCCGCCGCCCAGCGAATCGCCCGGTGCAGCAATTCCTGAAAGGCTTCCTGCCGCCAGGTACGCTCGTCGTGGCCAAGAGCCGTGTAAAAAACGCGACCTTCACCGTGCCGCCGCACCCACGCACTCGGTTCGTATGCACCGCTTTCCGCCCGAGTCATGAGCACGCGGAGGTCCTTGCCCAGTTCGTTGTGCACATAGGTCTCGTCCCAGGTCTCGAAACTATCGAGGCCGTCGGTAATCGGGTGCTGGGCATCCACAATGCGAGGCCGGAAGACTCCCCGGCCGTGACCCTTGAAACGCCCTCCCACCAGGGCTCCGTAGTAGGGACTGTTTCGGAACGCGTGTGAAGCGCAGTGAATCGCGACCATGCCCATTCCCTTTTCCACAGCTCCGAGCAGAGCGCTCTCCTGCCCGGCTGACAGTTCGCCGTCGTCCTTGTAGATGGCGATCACATCGTGCCGAGCCAGTTGATCGGCGGAAAGGAGATCGATGTCTTCTGTGTAGGTGATGCTCAAACCGGTGCCGGACAGCCCTTGGGCCAGAATCTCACTCATCCTGTCCGGTTTGTGACTTCCGCTGCTTCCACCCAGCAAAAGCACCGAGACTCCCCCGGGTCCAAAAAACCGGCAGCCCGCCACGGTTATCACGGCAAGGAGTAAAACGAGAGAGCGAAGTCTCGTATGGAAGTTGTGCATGAATAAGGGTCTCTTTTAAAACGATGTTAGAGTTTCATATTATTGGTTGGGTCACGCGGGCTGTCAAACTCAATACTCAACGGGTGAGTCCATGAAATCGATAGGTCAACGCTACAAGCATCAAAGCCATGCCGGTATGCTGTCAGCCTCGCTGGCGATCATCATAATCACTTCTCTGCTGGCCTCTGCGCAGGCTCGAGGAGAAGCCAGAAACATTGTTCTCATTCTCACCGACGACCAGCGCTACGACGCGCTCGGCTTCATCGGGCACCCCTTTCTTCAGACTCCGAATCTCGACCGGATGGCTCGTGGGGGCGTGCACTTCAAGAACGCTTTTGTGACCACGTCGCTCTGCTCTCCAAGTCGAGCTTCAATCCTGACGGGCCACTATGCCCATCAGCACGGCGTGCTGGACAACGCAAGTTTGTTTTCGGGGGTTTCAGACACGTTCCCAGAGATCCTGCAGAAAAGCGGCTACGATACCGCCTTTGTCGGGAAGTGGCACATGGGGAACGCAAGCGACGATCCCCGAGCCGGATTCAACCACTGGGTGAGTTTTCGGGGACAGGGGAGTTACAGCAACCCTACGTTCAACACCAACGGACGGAGAGCCCAGGTTGAGGGTTACGTGACCGACATCATCACGGACCGCGCCATCGACTGGCTCGAGAAAGAGCGGGACCGACCGTTCATGCTGTATGTCTCCCACAAGGCGGTGCATGGGCCGTTTGAACCGGCCGAGCGCCACCGGCAACGCTATCGCGATATCGAAATCCAGTATCCCGAATCCATGGCCCCCACTGAAGCGAACTATCGCGGAAAGCCCAAATGGATTTACGCTCAGCGCGAGAGCTATCACGGTGTGGATTGGATGTACAACGTCGGCCCGATCTACGACCGCTTCATCCCACACTATTTCGAGACCCTGTTGGCGGTCGACGACGGAGTCGGGCGATTGATGGACACACTCGAGAAGATGAATCTGTTGGAATCGACGCTGATCATCTTTACCAGCGACAACGGATTCCTGCACGGCGAGCACGGCCTGATCGACAAGCGAGCCGGTTACGAGGAATCGATTCGTATCCCCATGATCCTCTACTGCCCCGATGCTTTCGGGCCGCGCACGGTTGAGGAGCTCGCACTCAATATCGACCTGGCTCCAACCATACTGGAGGCCGCTGCGCTTCCACTTCCAGAAGCCTTCGGCGGCCGTTCCTTGCTCGCTCTCGCCCAAGGAGAGAGGGTCGACTGGCGAAAGGACTTCCTCTATGAGTATTTTTGGGAGCGCCCTCTACCCCAGACCCCCACAGTTTTGGGGATCCGTACGGAGCGCTACAAGTACCTCCACTACCATGGAATCTGGGACACGGATGAGCTCTACGACATCATCGCCGATCCGAAAGAGATGCACAATCTGATCGACCAACCCGGGTTCACGGATCTGGTCAAGGACCTGCGCAGCCGACTCTACCGGATGATGCAGGAGACGGGCGGACGGATTTCCCCAACCTGGCAAGCAAGTCCATCTAATTGAGCACCCCCGCCGACACTCGCCGGGTTCTCCAACCCCGATGCTCGGTTCAATGCAGCAGGAGGTCCGAGGCAAAGTTCGTCCTCATGGCTCGACATGGAGGGTTATTCGAGCACGATCTCGATGCAGGAAACCGATCGCGCGGGAAAAACGGCGATCAACTGGCTCCCATCGAACGAGAGCTTCCTCTCCTCGAAACGCCCAATCGCGCGGGATTCGCCGCGGCGCGGGGCGTCGTTCAGTCTGCCCACGAACAGATGATGTACTGCCTTGCCCTCCAACCCGCGAAAGTCCGACAGATCGATGCGAGCCGTCAATCCTTTCGAGAAATGGCGGTTGATCGCGTGAAAGTAAACGGCTTGATCGTCCGCCGTGGCCAGGGCGTCGAGGTAGGCCACCGCCGCACTCGGCTGGATCTTTCCCATTCGCAAGGGTTGATCGTACGTCGGCAGATCGCTGCCGGTCACCGACAGCAATTCGTTTCCGTGATGCTGTGCGTAGAACATCGTCACCTGGCCGCTCGGAAGAAAGTAGGCTGGCACCCGGCCCTGCGGATCGGCACGGATACCCGTGATGCCCCAGCGGTTGCCCACGGTCATCGACTGGCAAGCGATTTCAATCGCGTCTCCCGCCCGCATGAAAGCGTGCAGGTATCCGGCCGCGCCGAGCCCCTTGGCAAAACTGGAGTCCAGGGGGCGCTCCGCGGCGGGAAGTGCCCGGTACTCACCGCTGGAATAGAAACCGTTCCAGTTCCATTCCGTCACGGCTACCTTGTAGCCGAGTTTGCGCCCCTCCGACAACGCGACCACATCGATGACCGATTCTCCGGCGGCGTTTCTGGAGTTGGGGATCGCGACCCACGCGTTCCAGACCTCCTCGTCCGTGAGCTTGGCAAGTGGGATTTGCTGTCCCGCCCGGTTTGCGCCTTTGATTCCCCAGGGCATGTAGTGGTGTTGAACAAGATAATCCACCTGCTCACCCAGACGCTGGTGAATCAGGCCCGCGATAGTGGGAGAGATGGCATCAACCAGGATTTGTACCGACGGATCGACCCCTCGGATCGCGGCAACGTAGGCAGCCAGACATTCGACGTAGAAGGTTTCCGGATCGGTGTTTCCCTGTTTCCGCATCCGGGCGATGAAAAACCAGGTCTCGTTTCCAAGCTGAAAGTATTTCACGCCGTAAGGTTCGCGTCTCCCGTTTCTGTCTCGCACCGCCGGCCAATCCAGCATTCCGGCGGGCAACGCGGCGCCGTACGGCGCGTTGCAATAGGCAGCCAGGGCGGCGGCGTGTCGCGCGGCCTCCTCGAGCGGCTTTCTCTTCAAGAGGGCGTCCCCCAGATTCACGACAACAATGGCCTTGGTTTTCAGTTCCTCACGAAGACGCAGGAACTCGTCGTAGCCAAAATTGTTGGTCACTGGGTGACCCTTGTGTCCGGTACTGACCGGCCTTTCACGCGCGCGTCCGGGAACGTGATCGATCATGTCCCGCCAGTCCATGTGGTCGACGTCGGTTCCGCCGGGGAATCGAAGCACGGGGATGTCCATCTCCCGCAGCCGCTCGCGGACGCTTGGCTGGAGCTGACTCGTGCCCGCAATCAAGGCCCCTTCGACTCCGGTCTCGCCCCAACTGGGCCGTTCCAGAAAATGGCCGAAGATCTTCGTATCGATACCGTGCAGCGCCTCGTCTCTGACGAGGTAGATGATCTCAGGCTCGCTCGCAATCGCGACGTTCCAGGCGAAGAACCAAAGCGCGATGGTCACGAATCCCCGGAGTCTCGCCGAAGCGATTAGTGGAAAGTGTCCCATATCAGTGTAAGCCACTGTTGTCCAATGAGCCGTCATGGCAGACTCAGTGCAACCAGAGCATCGGGGTCTTCGGCGCCTCCGATCGCAACCACAATGTATTGCTTCCCGCGAACCATGAATGTCATGGGCGCCGCGTTGACAAAACCCGGCAGCTCGAATTCCCAGTAGAGCTCGCCGGTGGCCTTGTCAAAGGCGCGCAACTTCCGCTCGCCGCCGCTACCGTAGCGCGTGGACAGACCATCCTCTCCAACGAAAAGCAGCGTCTTGGTGAGCAGCGGGAGCCCCCGGCCTCCGGAGCCGAGAGGCCCCAGATCGAGATGTTTGAGCGCGGGATGTTCGCGCGGGCCGTCTCCCAGAGGGATCATCCACCGATGTTCCCCTCGGTTCAGATCAATGGCGGTCACACGACTGTAGGGGGGCTTGACCAGCGGAAGTCCGCCCAGACTCGGAAGCGTCCCTGTCGGAGTCTTCTTGCCGATGTAGCGGAGATTCGAGCGCGCGGGGTCCGGCTGTGTGAGCTCGGCGACAGTCGGGAGCGATATGGACGGAATGTAGATGATGCCGGTTTCGGGATCGACGGCCGCTCCGCCCCAGTTCGCCCCTCCCCAGATTCCGGGCGAATAGATCATTCCCTTCAGGGTCGGAGGTGTGAAAAGGTCCCCGGAATCGTACTGCTCCAGGAAGCGTAAAGCTTCGGCGCGCAGCTCGGGAGTAAAATCGATGAGGTTGTCGGCGGTCATCCCTTGCGGCTCAAAGGGCGCTGGCTTGGTCGGAAACGGCTGGGTCCCGGCACTCCGTTCCCCCGGGACCTTGGAGTGGCGAACCTCCCGTTCCTCGATCGGCCAGACGGGCTCGCCGGTAACTCGATCAAAGACGAAACAGAAGCCGTGCTTGGTCACCTGGGCCACGGCCTTGATTCTCTTGCCTTCCACCGTGAGGTCCAGCAGGTTGGGAGCCGCTGGAAGATCGTAGTTCCACAACCCATGATGAACGATCCGAAAGTGCCAAACCCGCGCGCCCGTCTTTGCGTCCAGACAGACCAGGCTCTCGCCGTAGAGATTGTCGCCTGGCCGGTGACCCCCATACGAATCGTTTGCCGGTGACGTAAAGGGGAGGTAAACGTAACCCAATTCCTCGTCGGCGCTCATCATGGCCCAGACATTCGAACCGCCGCTGTACTTCCACGAGCTCTCTTCCCATGTGGCGACCCCGTATTCTCCCTCCGTGGGAACGGCATGAAAGACCCAGCGCTCGTCGCCTGTCCGGACGTCGAATCCACGGACGTCCCCCGGCGGCATCTCTTTGTTCCGGGCCCCATCCGTAATCGTCGACCCGACCACAATGACATCACGACAGATCACCGGTGGCGAGGGATAGGTCAAAACCTGAATCGAAGAGAATCGCCGCTGGCCCTTCCGCAGATCGACCTGTCCATCGGAGCCAAATTGCCGGGTCGGCTGCCCGGCAAGATCCAGGGCAATGAGTCGGCCGTCGCCGGTGAGAAAGACGATTCGCTCTTCCTTGTCGTCCCGCCAGTATGCGAGGCCCCGGCCCACGAATCCAAAGGTGGCGGGTCGTCCGCGCTCATAACTCTTGGGATCGTAGACCCAGAGCGTCCGGCCGCTGGCAGCATCGACAGCATCAACGCCAGGGGAATTCGAGGAAGACTCCGCAGGGTCTTCCTCGACACTGCCCTGCGGAAGCGCCCTGACGCCGAGGGTGGCGAGCGGCAATAACATCGATAGTAAAACCAGCTTCATGACGAACGTCTTCATTCTAACTCTTCCTTTTGGCTTGCCCTGGGCTCTCGCCCTATTCCAGAGAGCGAGACTTCATGCGTCGGGCCAGCTCGAACAGGTCTGCAATCAACACATCCAATTCGGGCATCACGTCATTGCTCCCAGTGTATGGGCTAAGGGCTCCTTGATTCCACTTCGATGCCGGGTGGCTCGATTAGGCTCCGAACCGGCATCGATTCCATTGCATCCTTCGTCAGCCCAACGAGCTCGTCGATACCTCGAAAGGCGGTGTCAAGATCCCCGTTGTCGAACGCGCGCTGGATCTCCGGAATTCGTCGCTCGACCTCGACTCCACGCTCCCCAAAGGGCGTGTTATCCCGCTGGCCGGGATTGGCGCCGGAGGTCAAAGCGCGAAAGTATGTATACCGTTCACTGAAGTTGCCTTCGTCCGTCGCGGAGGATCGGAAACGTCTGTGTGCCGAACGGGCCAGATCCTTCGCCCCTACATCTCGACCGATAGGAATACCATCGGCGTCCGCGCGAACCGGCCAGCTATCGTCTGGCCTTCCCAGAACAGCTTCGATCTCGCTCTTTCTCCGGATAGTACCGTCCGGATAGATCAACCCCTGGACGGACTGGAACTGATTCCTGCCGATCATCAGTTCCCAGAGGTACCAGCAGATTTTCTCCTCGTTGCATACCCGCAAGCTCGTCTCGTACGGCTGATTTCGGCCCGGCGCCCCGACCTCGCTGATGATGACAGGCTTGGGGCCTGCCAGCTCATGAGCCATGCCAATTTCGGCCCGTAGGCGATCTTCCGGACCATAGTTGTGAAAGGAGACAATATCGATGAGGTCGATGAGTATCTTGTTCAGCGCATGGTTCGCGAACCCGACCGTTCTGGGATGTCGGTCGTCGTTTCTTTTGACATATTCTGCAAAATGACGACAAAAGTCCCCAATGTCTCTCTTTCCCTGCTCATCAACCCGGTAGTACCAAGTGATTTCCGGCTCGTTCATGATATCCCACATCAGGATGCGATCGTCCCAGCGAAATCGATCCAGGATCGCCCCAACGTACGCCTCTCCCCGGGACCAGTACTCGGGACCCATATGATCCGGTCCTGGGTTGGCAACCCAGAAGTCGCGACTTTCGAGGCTTGGCGAGACCCCGAAACAGGAATCGAACAGAACCGGCATTACTCGAATGCCATGCCGTTCGCTCTGCTCCACGAAGTCTTCGAGACTATCCAGGAAACGTTCCGGATCCCTCCGGTAGACGAGCTCTTGCAAGAATATCCGTACGGAATTCAGCTCGAGGCGAGCGGCGTAGCCGAGCTCGCGTTCGATTACCCTCGGGTCGTACTCGTTCCAGATCTCGACATCGTTGCGAGCATAAGAAGGAACGTAGTTGAACCCCCGTATCCATCGATAGTCATCGATGTCGGGCTTCTGCAGAGGCGTGCAGCTTGCGAGAGCCAACCATAACATCGGGAATAGCGATATTCGGATCATTGAAACTCGCTGAACTTGTGAACCAGCACCGCTCACGGAGTGAGCGGCCTAGTGCGCCTGCGAGCGTGTTTGGCTAGCGAGGTGAAAGTCCTCGTCAGGCATACACACTCCGGCCTGTAACTGAAAGTAACTGCGTCCTTGTGAAAGGGGGTGGAGAGCAACTGGAGGTGAACGAGCAGTCCGTAGTAAAGCGAACCCGTTTCGGCCGGGCTGACTGGCGAGCCTGCTAGGTAATGGCGAAGCCCGAAAGGCCTGTCGCGCTGAGGGGTTGTGTGCAAAAGCGACGGCAGGGGCAGTCAGGTGGTTGGGGACGGAATGCTCTGAAGGCCAAACACGTAAAGCAGGGAGACCTGAGCGACAGCCAAGACGGAGTTCATACTCGAAGGAGAGCCGAAGAGCCGGTAGCTCAGGAGTCAGAGCGTCCATAGTAGCGAAGAAGCGAGCTAACACTCGTGGAGCAAAGGGACGCAGGGAGGTGGATGCGGGATGACCGAACAGTCGGAACAACAACCGGGCGCAGTGTTTAGAGGTCGGAAACGCCCTCGGACTCAACCCGACGGAGAAGTCCGCAGCCGATGGAGGTGGACGGAAGCGACGGTTTGGACGGACCGCATGTTGACGGCACTCGAGGCTGGAGTGCAAGGAGGGAAATGGGCCCGACTGATCGACAAGGTGTTTGCGGAAGCTAACCTGCTCTCGGCATACATACAAGTGGCCGGGAACAGGGGAGCCGCTGGCGTGGATCACGTGACGATAGATGAGTTCTCGCAACACCGAGACAAGAACCTGGGACGCATCGCACAAGCCTTGCAGAAACGCACCTACGTGCCACACGCGGTCCGACGCGTGTGGATCCCAAAGCCGGGAGGTGAGGAAAAGCGACCACTCGGTATCCCGACGGTGCGCGACCGTGTAGTTCAAACCGCGCTTCGCAACGTGCTGGAACCGATCTTCGAGCGGGAGTTTGCCGAGCATAGCTACGGCTTTCGACCCGGACTCAGCTGCAAGGACGCGCTTCGACGTGTTGTTGAGCTGAGGAAGAGTGGCTACGGCTACGTTGTGGACGCGGATTTGAAAGGCTATTTCGATTCGATTCCGCATGATAAGTTGATGGCACGCGTGCGAGAGAAAGTCAGCGACGGCCGGGTGCTCCGACTGATTGAGCAGTTTCTTAAGCAAGGGATCATGGATGGTCTGAAGCAGTGGACTCCAGAATCTGGTAGTCCGCAAGGCGCCGTGATCAGTCCCTTGCTTTCGAACGTTTACCTCAATCCGCTCGATCACCTGATGGCCAAGCGAGGCTTTCAAATGGTGCGCTACGCTGATGACTTTGTCATCTTGTGTCGTACGCGAGAAGAAGCAGAGGCGGCCTTGGCTCTGGTACAGGCGTGGACTTCGGAAGCTGGTCTGACGCTTCATCCGGAGAAGACGCGAATTGTGGATGCTGAGACGGAGGGATTTGACTTTCTGGGGTATCACTTTCGAGCCCAGTATCGCTGGCCACGGAAGAAGAGCCTGAAGAAACTCAGAACGACCATCCGGGCGAAAACAAAACGTGCCCATGGCCACAGTCTGGCATACATCATCGAGGATGTGAACGCGACGCTGCGAGGCTGGTTTGAGTACTTCAAGCAGAGTCACAGCAACACCTTTGAGCCCATAGATGGCTGGGTCCGGATGCGACTGCGATCGATACTGCGAAAGCGATGCGGTCGGAAGGGACGTGGCCGCGGGCGAGATCATCAACGCTGGCGGAATTCCTACTTTGCTGAGCACGGGCTGTATTCCTTGGCGACTGCCCATGGCTTGGTCCGTCAATCCTCGTCGAGGTAAGACCACCAACTGGAGAGCCGTATGCGGGAGAACCGCACGTACGGTTCGGAGGGAGGGGGGATCGAACTCAATCGGGCCTCCCTACCCCTATCGCTTCGCCGTGATCTTCGTCCCCGCGATTTTTTCACGGCCTGCGGCGAGTCGCAACCCATGGTCATCTTTGACGTTGATCGGCTTGTGCATCGTGTGCTATTGGAAAGCCACCCATTCGACAACTCTCGATTTAATGGAGACCCGCATTGATTCCCCAAAAAACTGATTCAATCCAGGCCGAACGGAATTCGACCCGCCGGCAATTTCTGAAGCAATCCGCCGGGCTGTCCGCGCTGCCGGTGGTGACGCGCCCGGTTGGAATTCTAGGAGCCAACGATCGGCTCAACCTCGGTTTCATAGGCTGTGGGGGCCAGGGGACGAGCCTGATTCGTAACTTTTTCAGGAAACGAAAGGCCAGCAAGATGGGGAAGGTCCTGTGGACCATGGCCACCTATAACCGCAACGCGCGAACAGGGGTGTGGGACTATCCGATTCCGGGTGTCGGGATGCGGCCTTGGCCAAACGCCGAGGTCAGCCCAAAGAACCTCGATTGGCGACGATGGCTGGGGCCGGCCCCTCAGCGACCCTTCAGCCGTGAACGGTTCTTCCGCTGGCGAAAGTACTGGGACTACTCAGGAGGAGTCGCCACAGATCTCCTCTACCATGTCCTCGGTGTGGTATGCACGATGCTGGAGTTCGACTTCCCAACTCGCGTCACCGGATCCGGCAGGATATACGTCCAAAAGAATCGAGAAGTTCCCGACACCTTTATTAGCGTGGCGGAGTATCCCGGAGACTACACGGTCAACATGACCTCGTGCATGGCAAACGCTCAGCCTATTCCACTGACGATCTACGGTAACTGGGGAACTCTCAAGATCCTCGACGAGCCAATCGACACGAACGGGAAACAAAATGGCCGCGGGTCGACCTCCAAGACTCGTCGGGTCGCGGTGGTCGAGGCGGAACCGACCTTCGCTCGAGAGTTCAAGGACGCCAACAATGGGAAGACCGAGTTGCGGATTGAGCCCGAGGAACGTCCTAGCCTCGTCGACGACTGGCTCGACTGCATGCGAAGTCGCCAGCAGCCTGTCTACGACACGCTGAAAGGATATCAGGTGATGGTTGCAATTCAGCTGGGCGTCGATTCTTACCGTGAAGGAAAGGCCCTGGCCTTCGATCCTGCCACTCGTCGGGTTCTCCCCAAACCCCCGCCCCGCCCCAGCTACCCACCCCCGGAGCCGGCTTAGTCTCTCTTGTATATAGGCACCGACACTTCTGGAGTTACATGGGAAGGCGGTCGGCGTTTACCACGTTTTTCAAGGAAAGCGAAAAGGGGACGTCTCCCTAGTTTCCCGGTTTTTTAAAAACCAGGAAACGTGGGGTGGACGTCCCTCTTTCTCTAAAAAACCGGGAAACTAGGGAGACGTCCCTACAACTTTCAACAACAGCGGAGGGGCAAGTAAGAAGGTGGTGTTGTTGGATTCGATCCGGGCGGTGACCCAGGCGGGTTGCTCGACAGGAGCTGCAGAATCGGACGCGCGCAGCCAGAACGTCGCTTCGGTCTCCCGCTCGGCGATATTGATTCCGTTGAGACCCGAGTTGACCACCACTACGCCCGGAGGCAGGTTCAGGACGTTCACCGGCACTCTTTCTTCGAAACCGTTGAAGCGATCGATCGTAAGGCGGATCAGTTTTTCTTCTCCCTGTCTCAAGGTCAAGCTTTTCGTTCCGAGAGAAACGGCGAGATCGGGTGATGGCATGACGGCCACAAGCTGCAGTCCTTCATCCGATTTGACCTGACGTACCGCCGTTTTCCCATCAATATGAGCCCGGCCGACGATGTGCAGCGGCGCCGCGCCATCGACACCGCCATGCACAGCGTTGCGATTCAGCGAAATGTCTTCGGCAGCCGACAGCGCAACGACGGTCGAGTCCTGGCCTGCTCCAATGAATGCCTTTGGAGCGGAAAGGCCTTCAGGTAGGTTCTCGAGCTCCACTTCTATCGGACCATCAAAACCGTCGAAGCGTCGCGCTATGACGGTCACCGGCACGCGGCTACCCCTGGGGACACTGACGCCGAGAGCATCCTGCCCGACGTTCTGGGTCGTCAGCCGAAAGTCCGGTTGCGGGTGGCGCAGAATCAAACGATAGGAAAACTCCTCACCCTGAAATCCCCGCACATCTTTCAATCCTACATGGTACGTGCCATCCCTCGGAACCTTGAATTCCAGCAACGAATCTCTACCGGTAACGGGACCATCGTCATTTTGCCAGTAGACATCCACGACCGGCAGGCCATTGGAGGGAAAGGTCCGCCCAGGTGGATACGGAGTGACTCTATATACGGGCGCACCCAGCGCGTGTGCCACCGGTGTCGTTCCAAAAGCCGCCACGCGCCTGTCCAAAAACTGCTCGAACAGATGACCGGCATCCGGCTGTTCGGGCAGCTTGGCTACTCGCATGACCTCGTCGTCAATCAGGAGGTAGTCCCCGATACCGATTCCCGCAACGGGATCGAAGCGGATGACCGGTGAAAGCGCGTTGTAGGAATGAAAGATCACCGACGTCTGCAAGGTCGCTCGCAGCGTGACTCGCGGGACCGGCCTCCCATCCGCGTCGAGCACCTCGATGGTGGAATCGAGCGGCGATCCCAGCCGATCGGCACGGACCTCGATCACGATCTCTTCCCCCATCCGGGCATCGAATCGGTAAACATCTCGGTCCGGTATGGCCCCCGTCTCTTTGCTGTGAATCCGGCCGTTGATGACAACCGGCAGTGCCACTTTCGTCGCGCTTTCCACGCCAGCGCCAGTTTCTTCTTCCAGAATCTCGGCATAGTCACTGACGCCCAGGCGGACGTCTTCAATCGCCCTTGCTCCGTCGATCGCGATCGGGATTGAGAAGCTAGACCAGGAAGGGGTAGTAGCCGGAGCCTTCGCCTCAACGGTCTTCAGACGGCCGAGATTGAATCCTTCGATCTGAACTGGAATCGTCTGATCTCTAGGAACGCCGAGAGGAAATGTGTGTGTCACATGAGGTTGTTCCCCGACGTTCACGCGATAGTAAAAGCCGCGCCCGCCCCGCTTTCGGTGATCCGAGACGCTCAGAACGTGGCGCCCGTCAGCCTCGAATCTAGCGCCCAACACGAAATCCGTATTGGTCATGGAACGCCGGCTGGCTACCTCGTTGCCTCCACTGTCGAACACCTGCAGAACCGGTGCGAGCGAGGACCCAATCCGCGCGGCGATAACTTGAAAGGTCAGCTCCTGGCCTGCCCGAGCCGAAAACGAGTACTCATCCACTTCCCCCAATTTTTCCAAGGTTCCGACCGTCGTCGCAGGAAGATCAACGGGTGACGGCGCCGAAGTTCCCGGCGTTGTCATCCCCTCGTGGGCTTCCGGCCATTCGCCGACTGCGAAGGCAACCCGTCTCGTGAGTCCGTAGGCCGTTAGCAAGCGAAAGCGATAGACGTCTGCTGGAACGCGCTCGTGGGTTGAAACCTCGAGCGTGACCTCATAGGACGGAGCTTGACCAACAGCGGCGGCGCGTTGAAACTCACTGGAGTATCGCTTCTTCGGCGGCAGGCGCCGCACCCCGGTGACCCTGGCTGAAATCCCTGAGTCATTGAAAAAAACAGTCCGAGCGCCTTCAAGGTTTCGCCCTGTCACGGTCACGGTCACCGTTGTGCCCGACCTGGCGCCTGCGGGGACGATAAAAGTGACGTCCGGAGGAACGGTCGTGGGCCCCTGTGCTACCACTGGCGCAGGACCCCAAACAAACAGGGTTGCCAGGATCAGAGCCGAAGGAAGTCCACGTTGATGTTTCATATCCTCACCTATGGATTGCCCAGCGCACCCTCGCCCGCAAGATCCACTTCCTGATAATTGGAAGGATCGTACAGGCCAACGGTGCCATCGTAACGTCCCACGGCTAGCCACTCGCCACTCGGACTGAATTCCAGCGACATCGCCCAATCGGTTTGCTTCAATACACTCTTCTCGGTCAGTGTGCCAGCATCCCAAACCTTGATCAGGCGATCTTCAGCGGCCGTGACCAAGCTCTGCCCGTCAGGAGAGAAGGCCACTTGAAGCATGGGCGCCTCATGAGCAATGATGGAACGGGCGACCGTTCCAGTGTCTGGCGCGAGGTCCCAGATTCGCAATACCTTGTCGGCGCCAGCGGACGCCAGTTGCTTTCCGGATGGGTGAAACGAGAGCGAATACTGAGAATCCGGGCAGGAAAGCGTGTAGAGCCGCTCTCCCGAGCTGACGTCCCAGATTTTCACACCACCGTCCTGGGCGGCCGAAGCCAGCCAGTTGCCTTCCGGGTTGAATTCGAGAGCAAAGACGGCATCGATATGATCCTTGAGGGTGCGCAGCTGCCGGCCCGATGGAGCATCCCAGAGCAATATTCGCTTATCATAACTCCCGGTTGCGAACAGCTTTCCGTCCGGACTGTAGGCTCCGGCGTAGATGCAATCCTCATGCCCGGCCAGCGAGTGGACCAGGTTCCCCGAGCTCAGTTCCCAGATCTTGACCTCACCCTCCCGGGCCGCGGGTCCGCCGGCGGCAGCGAGAAATTTTCCATCGGGGCTGAAAGCCAGCGACCGAACCAGCTCGGCATGTCCCTGAAGCCTGGCTGTTTCCCGGCCGGTGACTACATCCACGATTCGAACTTCTTTGTAGCCTCCGACGGCCAGCCGTTTGCTGTCAGGACTGAAGGCCAACGATCCCACGGGATCAGACACATCCACGGTCGGCAGAATCTCGGGAATAGGCGTCGGGACATGCGAGGTCGTGGCGGCTGCAAAGGGCTCCGCTCCAGAATGGATCCAGGCCTTGATTGCATGGATCTGCTCTACCGGCAGCTCGCCGCTCATTGGCATCTGGGGCGCCATCTTTCCCTCCAGCATGAGGATCAAACGACTCTCCTCACTTCGGCCAGCCAAGATGGCGGGGCCGTGTTTCCCTCCCAGCATCAAATCCTGATAGGTCTCCAGGACCAATCCTCCCATCTTTTCCTCAGCACTGTGACACCCCGTGCACTGGCTCCGGAAAATCTCGCCGATCTCCGGCGGAAAACCTTGGAGCGGGCTCTCGGCCTGAAGGGCTAGAATGAACATCAGTGTTGGGAAGAGTCCAGAGACCATTTCGCTATTTATTGAAGAGAAATTCTTTGCTGGTTAGAACCGACCAAAACAAATCTTCGACGAGCTCGCGCCGTAGTTCCTTTCTCTCTTTGTCGGCCTCGACTTCTGCTTCTCTCATCGCCTTGGTCAACTTCTTCCGTTCCTGTACCGTGGGGTAGCGACTGAAGGCAGAGAGGTACGCATATTCAATGATACGCTCGTTCGACAGCCCGAGCTTGATCAACATCTCCACCGCTCCGCCAGGGGCCATCAGCTTGCGATTGATAGTATCTCCATTGGTGATGTGAAGCACCTGAGTCAGACTGGGAGAAGTTTCCCGTTCGGTCTCATCGGTGATGTTGCGCGGGTTTCTTCCGAACCCGGTCAGGAAATAAGACCGGACATTCGCATCGGGAAGTTGAAGGGCGCGGGTGCCGAGTGCAAAACCGGGAAACTTCTCTGCAACGCCTGTGACCTGCGAAATGCCGTCGAGGATAATCTCGGCGGAAAGCCGGCGCGGTACGTATCGGGAATTATACCGGGTGTCGTCCGCATTGAATTCGTTCGGACTCGAGGAGAGTTGATACGTGGCCGAGCCGATGATCGTTCGGATCAGGTACCGGAGATCGAATCCATGGTCCACGAAATCGCTTGTCATAGCCGACAACAACTCTTCATTCGAAGCGGGGTTCGTTGCCCGCATGTCGTCGACCGGATCGACGAGACCTCGTCCCATGAAGTTGCCCCACACGCGATTGACCAGAGTCCGAGCAAAGAGAGGATTCTCCGCCGAGGTCAGCCATTCAGCCAGATGAGCCCTACGATCGATCGGTGAATCAAGATCCAGCGGCGACCCGTCCAGGGTCCGGGGAGCCAAAGGTCGGCCCAGACGCGGATGGATGATCTCGCCTGCCGGCTTGGTAAACACAATCACTTCGCTGGGACTGCTTCCGTTCTTGTAACCGATACGGCCGAAAAGGTTGGCCATCGCGTAGTAGTCGTTCTGGGTCCACTTCTCCATCGGGTGGTTGTGGCACTTTGCACACCCGAGGCTCAAACCGAGGAAGGCTTTGGAAACATTCTCCGAAGCGACGAGCGGTTCCATGTTGGTCACCAGATAATTCACTGCGCCGTTTTCGACATTCGAGCCGGATGAAACCAGCAACTCGCGCACAAACCGGTCCCACGGTTTATTGGCTCGCACACCGGAACGAATCCACTCGTAGTAACCGCGCAAGGTATCGGAAGAGAGGTCTCCTGCTCCCGGATTCGACTGCCCGGCCCCTTTCAACAGAAGCACGTCGGACCATTTGTAGGTCCAGTAGTCCACGAACTCCGGGCGCTGGAGCAACGCGTCGATCAATGACGTCCGCTTGTTCGGGGACGCGTCTCCCAGAAAATCTTCGACCTCGCGGGCAGAGGGCAGGATCCCAATCGTATCCAGATAGACGCGGCGTATGAACTCGGCATCTGAGGCAAGTCCGGAGGGAGGAATGCGGAGCTGTCGGAGTTTTGCAAGGACTCGGTCGTCGATGTAGTTCTGCCGGGGAGCCTGGTCCAAGAGGAAACCGATTCGCTCGGCTGCAAGATGAGGAAAAGGAACGGTGAACCGCGCAATGCCAATTTGACTGCGGTACCCGACCGTAATGGCCGCTTCGCCGTACCCCATCATCTGTATACGCCCGTCGCGGTCGACACTTGCCACACCCAAGTCGGTGCTGCCGTATCGAGACCAAGCCGTGACGTCCTCGGTGTGTCCGTCGGAATAGTGCGCGAGGACGAGGAGTTGCTGGTGCGACTGGGACCTCAGGGTCGCCCGGGACGGAAAGATCTCCAACCGTGTCATGGTGGGAGCATCTTCGGAAGGTGAGGGCGAACCGGATGCGATCCAGTCTGCGATGATCCGGTAACTGGTCGATTCCACTCCGAAGCGTTTCCCGCCTCCATGTGCAATGGCCAAGGTTGGCTTGAGCAGAATCAGGCTCCGGGCGGGCTCCGTCTTTACCACTCTTCGGCCGACGGCTTGGCGGGTCAACACGTTGTAGTCCGTCTGTGGGTCATAGCCACGGAGGGTCAGCTTGAACCCGTTCTTGCCGGCGGCGGCTCCATGACAAGCCCCCGAGTTACAGCCCGCTTTCGTCATGACTGGAATGACGTGGTTTTGAAAGCTCCAGACGAAAGGTACCGTACTGTTTCGAACTTCTACCGGGACTTCCGCCCGAAGATCACCAGCTACGACTCGAACCGTCGCCTGTCCATCGGAGATAGGAAGAACCCTGCCGTCCGGATCCACCGACGCTACTTCACTGTTGGAGCAAGAGAACTCAACCTTCTCAGTCCAGTCTTCCTCGACACCGTCTTCGAAGTGAGCCTGGACAACAAGCCGTTGGCTTGCTCGGGAACTGTGCAACAAAACGGTCGTGGGGAAAGGTGAGAGCCGATCGGGCACGACGTTAATGAACGAAGTCTTGTTCGAAACCTCGACTTCCAGCGCCGACGCCGCACACAGTGGGAGTAAGATCGAAACCAGGCAGGCAATCAACCGCGGGGCTCTCCATCCGGATCCTTCTCTTGTGCCCATTGCTCGTCTGGAGGTTTCTGTCAAAGCCGGTCTCTGGACCTCACGCGAAGAGCTCATGGATTGGTTCTACTCCCCGATCAACAAGGGGGATCGCTCGACCCGACGGGCCTTCCAGAACAATATTGAGATCTATACCGAGCGCGTGAAAGATCGTGGCGACCACCTCCGCAGGCTTTGTCGGTCGATCCTTGGGGTAGGCACCGATATCATCGGACGCACCGACCACCCTGCCACCCTGCACACCCCCGCCAGCAAACAACATCGTCCAGCAGTGAGGCCAGTGGTCCCTTCCTCCGGCCGGGTTGATCTTGGGTGTCCGGCCGAATTCCCCCATCGCGACCACCAGGGTATTGTCCAGCATTCCCCTTTGGTGGAGATCCTCCAGTAGAGAGCTGTATGCGTGATCCATCATGGGACCCACCAGGTCCTTCATCGAACTGATGGGGCTGAACGGCTTGGACCCGTGGATGTCCCAGGTGATCTCGTTGAAAACCGTCTCGAACATGTTGACGGTCACAAACCGGCAGCCGCGCTCGATCAGTCGTCGTGCCAGCAAACAACTCTGGCCAAATTTGTTGTCGCCGTACTTCAACCGGAGCTCTTCCGGCTCCTTGTCTACTTCAAATGCCTCGCGTGCCCCAGCCGACGACATCAAGGTATATGCTTGCTCGAAGTTGGAGTCGAGCAGCTTCGCATCGGGACTGTTTTCGAAACTTCGCACCGCGCTGTCGATCATGCCGCGCCACTGGCGGCGGCGGTCCGACCGAACTGCGGCGATATAATCCGGCGGGAGTAGATCCGGCACCTTGAAACCGGGCGCCGAGGGGTCAGCGTTCAACACAAAAGGATCGTAGGTCTTTCCCAGGAATCCACCGTCCTGCCCATGCGGCATGTTCCCGCCGGTGGGTCCCATGGGTTGCGGGACCAGTACGTGTGGGGGAATATCGCTCCTGGCTCCTTTGATTTTTGACAGCACAGCCCCGGCATGCGGGTACTGGATTCCACCCTGGAAGAGACGGCCCGTCTGCATCATCTGGTGGCCGGTATCGTGAACGGCCGTGGCGGTGTGATAACAAGAACGCAACAAGGAAAACTTGTCCGCATGCCGGGCCATGCGCGGAAAAAGCTCGGAGATCTGAATGCCCGCCACGTTGGTGGAGATCGGCCGGTACGGTCCGCGAATCTCGGCCGGCGCATCCGGCTTCATGTCCCAGGTGTCGAGCTGGCTGGGTGCCCCGAGCAGAAAGAGCATGATGCAGTTGACGTCCTTTTCGTTGCTCACCGCCCCTTGCGCCTTCAGGCTCATCCATTCGGGCATGCCGAGCCCGAGCAAAGCCAGCGAACCGGCGTGGAGGAAATCACGACGATTCCAGCCGTCACAGAAACGGACCGGCTTTTCGGCATCTAGTCGGAACATCGTCCCTCCCTTTCGTGCTCATGAAACCATGTTGGGTTGCTCAAAGGGTCCATCCAATGGTAGGGGCACGATCTTGAGTGCAGTATAGCACAGTAAGACGCTAGGCGCTTAGCGCTAGGCGTCTAGCGCCTAGAGGCTTCCGCTGAGAGCTGAGAGCTGAAAGCTCTCAGCGAAACGCCTCCTCTACCCTTCTTTTCAAGGACGACATAGCGAACCTCCGATGAGATTGGGCCTTGCTTCAGACACTGTCAGCATGTCTAATTATTCTGGTTTAGTTTGATCCTCACACAAAACAAAAAACTTGAGACCAAAGATTGTCGATGAACCAACAAAGTGCGACCACTTGGCTTGCTCTTGCTCTCACGGCTCTTTCCATCCAGTTCTTGACGATGGGCGGCAGTGGACAAGCACAGGACCAGACTGATTTTTCCAAGATCCGGGGCGTCAATTACTTTTGCTCCTACGCGAACAGTCCCGACGAGATGTGGGACCGATTCCAGGAGAGAACCGTAGACAACGAGCTTTCCTATGCGGCAGCCCTCGGGTTCGACAGCGTACGGGTGTGGCTGAACTACTATTCGTACGAGCGGAATCCGGAGGGGATGCTCGAGAACTTCGGCACCTTTCTCGAGCTCTGCCGTAAGCACAAGCTTACCGCTATGCCGATTCTGTTCGATTCCTGTGGAGTCGAACCGGCCGATTATTCGGGGGAGATCTTGCCCCTCGAGGAAGCCTATCAGAAAGCGATCAAGGAAGCGGACTTCACCGAAAAAGGCCGGGCGATCATGGTGATGCAAGGACTTCCGGGTCTTGCAACGACCCTGGGCAAGAGCCGGAGGGTTCCGTACTCGAAGACCGACCCGTCAACACTGTCGTGGGCATGGTGGACACCAAGTCCAGGATATAGCCATCTGGACGACACGGAAAAGTGGAGTGATTACGAGAAGTATGTCCGCGGCGTTTTGGGCCGGTTCGGCGACCATCCCCAGGTTCTGCTGTGGGACATCATGAACGAACCGGAGATTGTGCGAATCTTTCAGTTGGACGGCGAATGGCCCCGGATCAGCAAGTTCGTGCGCCACTTCTGCGGCGTGGCCTCTGCCATCACACCCCGCAAGCCCATCACGGTGGGTGCAGCGGGATTGAACGTCACCACGGCCCTAGCCGACGTGGTGGATGTGCTGTCCTTTCACTCTTACGAGAAAAACGAAGAGAAGCTTCAGCTAATTCTCCGGCAAGCTCGCGATCTGTCGAAAGACAGGAACAAGCCGATCATGATCACAGAATGTCTGCTCGGTTTCGACGCAGGTCCTGGCGTTACCATTGAGGAGGGCCAGACGAAATTCTATCAGGTCCATCTCCCGATCATTCTAAACTCGGGAATGGGTTTTTACAGCAGCGCCCTGATGCAGGGGGCGGCATTTGGTGCCGCCGGCTACATGTTTCCTGATGGCCTGAGAAAACAGGTCGCAGACTACATCGAAAAGACGTTGTAGATAGGGGTAGGGAGGCCCGATTGAGTTCGATCCCCCCTCCCTCCGAACCGTACGTGCGGTTCTCCCGCATACGGCTCTCCAGTTGGTGGTCTTACCTCGACGAGGATTGACGGACCAAGCCATGGGCAGTCGCCAAGGAATACAGCCCGTGCTCAGCAAAGTAGGAATTCCGCCAGCGTTGATGATCTCGCCCGCGGCCACGTCCCTTCCGACCGCATCGCTTTCGCAGTATCGATCGCAGTCGCATCCGGACCCAGCCATCTATGGGCTCAAAGGTGTTGCTGTGACTCTGCTTGAAGTACTCAAACCAGCCTCGCAGCGTCGCGTTCACATCCTCGATGATGTATGCCAGACTGTGGCCATGGGCACGTTTTGTTTTCGCCCGGATGGTCGTTCTGAGTTTCTTCAGGCTCTTCTTCCGTGGCCAGCGATACTGGGCTCGAAAGTGATACCCCAGAAAGTCAAATCCCTCCGTCTCAGCATCCACAATTCGCGTCTTCTCCGGATGAAGCGTCAGACCAGCTTCCGAAGTCCACGCCTGTACCAGAGCCAAGGCCGCCTCTGCTTCTTCTCGCGTACGACACAAGATGACAAAGTCATCAGCGTAGCGCACCATTTGAAAGCCTCGCTTGGCCATCAGGTGATCGAGCGGATTGAGGTAAACGTTCGAAAGCAAGGGACTGATCACGGCGCCTTGCGGACTACCAGATTCTGGAGTCCACTGCTTCAGACCATCCATGATCCCTTGCTTAAGAAACTGCTCAATCAGTCGGAGCACCCGGCCGTCGCTGACTTTCTCTCGCACGCGTGCCATCAACTTATCATGCGGAATCGAATCGAAATAGCCTTTCAAATCCGCGTCCACAACGTAGCCGTAGCCACTCTTCCTCAGCTCAACAACACGTCGAAGCGCGTCCTTGCAGCTGAGTCCGGGTCGAAAGCCGTAGCTATGCTCGGCAAACTCCCGCTCGAAGATCGGTTCCAGCACGTTGCGAAGCGCGGTTTGAACTACACGGTCGCGCACCGTCGGGATACCGAGTGGTCGCTTTTCCTCACCTCCCGGCTTTGGGATCCACACGCGTCGGACCGCGTGTGGCACGTAGGTGCGTTTCTGCAAGGCTTGTGCGATGCGTCCCAGGTTCTTGTCTCGGTGTTGCGAGAACTCATCTATCGTCACGTGATCCACGCCAGCGGCTCCCCTGTTCCCGGCCACTTGTATGTATGCCGAGAGCAGGTTAGCTTCCGCAAACACCTTGTCGATCAGTCGGGCCCATTTCCCTCCTTGCACTCCAGCCTCGAGTGCCGTCAACATGCGGTCCGTCCAAACCGTCGCTTCCGTCCACCTCCATCGGCTGCGGACTTCTCCGTCGGGTTGAGTCCGAGGGCGTTTCCGACCTCTAAACACTGCGCCCGGTTGTTGTTCCGACTGTTCGGTCATCCCGCATCCACCTCCCTGCGTCCCTTTGCTCCACGAGTGTTAGCTCGCTTCTTCGCTACTATGGACGCTCTGACTCCTGAGCTACCGGCTCTTCGGCTCTCCTTCGAGTATGAACTCCGTCTTGGCTGTCGCTCAGGTCTCCCTGCTTTACGTGTTTGGCCTTCAGAGCATTCCGTCCCCAACCACCTGACTGCCCCTGCCGTCGCTTTTGCACACAACCCCTCAGCGCGACAGGCCTTTCGGGCTTCGCCATTACCTAGCAGGCTCGCCAGTCAGCCCGGCCGAAACGGGTTCGCTTTACTACGGACTGCTCGTTCACCTCCAGTTGCTCTCCACCCCCTTTCACAAGGACGCAGTTACTTTCAGTTACAGGCCGGAGTGTGTATGCCTGACGAGGACTTTCACCTCGCTAGCCAAACACGCTCGCAGGCGCACTAGGTCGCACACTCCGTGTGCGACACCCTTGACACTCTTTCTATTCTCTACTCTAATTCACGAATAGGCGAATGAAGAGCCAGTCCTAATAGTTCCATGGAGAATACACGATGAAGATGTTTATTCGGGGCGCATGGAAAGAAGCCCCCAGCCAGATCGAGGTCAAGAACCCGTATGATCAGTCGGTTGTCAACACGATTCCATCGGCCACGGCATCCGACGTGGACGAGGCACTAAGGGGCGCGGAAGAGGGTGCACGCATCATGGCCCAAATGCCCGCCTATGAACGGGCGCAAATCCTGAGCAAGACCGCCGACCTGATGACCGAACGAAACGACGATCTGGCTCGAACCATCAGCACAGAGGAAGGGAAGATTCTTGCAGAGGGCCGGATGGAGGCATCGAGGGCCACTGAGATCATCCAGCTATCGGCCGAGGAGGCCAAGAGACTCACGGGGGAAGTCTTGCCCCTGGATGCCGCGCCCGGCGCCGCCGGCAGGCTTGGGTTTACCCTGAGGGTCCCGGTTGGCATCGTGGCTGCGATCAGCCCCTTCAATTTTCCGTTGCACCTGGTGTGCCACAAAGTGGGACCGGCGCTTGCAGCGGGGAACGCTGTGATTATCAAGCCCGCCACGGATACCCCACTCTCGGCTCTCAAGCTGGTCGAGCTACTGCTCGAATCAGGGCTGCCTGCACAGGCAATAGCGTGCATCACGGGTCCCGGTAGCCAGGTGGGTGACTTGCTTTGCTCCGACAAGAGAGTTCGCAAGATCAGCTTTACTGGAAGCTACGAAGTAGGAGAGCACATTTGCCAGGTGGCGGGAATGAAGAAAGTCACCATGGAGCTGGGATCGAACTCCCCTCTCATTGTCATGGACGATGCCGACCTAGACAAAGTAGCCGACGCCACCGTCGCGACTGGCTTTTCAAATGCCGGCCAGGTCTGTATCTCCGCACAGCGGATCCTGACCAGCGGTCAAGTGTACGACGATTTCCTGTCCAGGTTGAAGCCCCGCGTGGAAGCGTTGACGACGGGAGATCAGCTCGATGGCAAGACCAAGATGGGACCAATGATTCGGGAATCCGATGCGGCCCGCGTCCACGAATGGGTTCATGAGGCCGTTGCAGGCGGTGCGCGTCTCATCACCGGCGGCGAGCGGCAGGGCACGATGCACCAGCCGACGATCGTGGCTGACGTCGACCCCGACATGCGGATCAGCCGCCAGGAAATTTTCGGTCCTGCCGTGGCGGTCACTCGCTTTTCCGACATACAGGAAGCTATCAATCTCGCCAACGATACCCGTTATGGGCTGTCGGCCGCCATATTCACCCAGGACGTCGACCGAGCCATGAAATTTGCCCGTGAGGTGCACAGCGGAAATCTCCACATCAACTGGGGGACTCAATGGCGCGCTGACCTGATGCCTTATGGAGGTCTTCGAGATAGCGGCATGGGAAAAGAGGGTCCCAGGTATGCGGTCCAGGAAATGACCGAGCTGAAGATGGTGGTCATGCACCTCTCAAGTAACTGCTAGCGGAACTGCTTTTATGTGTGCAATTTAGCAAGATTTCGATTATGGCGTTCCGAGGGGCCCTCTGGCAGTTACGGTTCCAAGCGACCGGCGCGACGCGCCGGTCAGTCGCTGAAAGGGTAACGCGCTCAGAACCGGGTTTATGAAGTTATTCCGAACCAATCGTGGCATCTTGGTTGAAGAGTCCGGACGATGGTACGCCCTGGCGGAGGAGGATTGGGACCAGCTACTCCGTCTCGACAATCTAGCCGACTGGCTTCGGTCCAGAATCGAGGGCTCGAATCCCCGCCCTGTCGAATTGGATTCCCTAGGTATCCCGGCCGGCACCCGGGCACCAATCCTGAGCCAGGAAGTCTGGGCGTTCGGTGTCACCTATTACCGCAGCCGTGATGCACGGATGGCGGAGTCGAGAGAAGCCGGGGGCGATGATTTCTACGACAGGGTCTATGACGCGTCCAGGCCAGAGTTCTTCTTCAAATCCACTCCCCACCGGACCTCGGGGCACGGAGAGATCGTTCGAATCCGCAAGGACTCGGAATGGAACGTGCCGGAGCCGGAATTGACCTTGGTCGTCTCGCCCAACGCCCGCATTATTGGATACACCATCGGCAATGACATGAGCAGTCGAGATATCGAGGGGGCGAACCCGCTCTACTTGCCGCAGGCCAAGGTCTACAATCAATCATGCGCCCTGGGCCCCTGCATTCTGGTCAGGGAAAGTCCCCTTCCGCCATCCACTCGCATTGAGTTGGAGATTCGACGCAAGGGGGTCTGCGTGTTCGAGGACGGCACCGAACTGGCGCAGATGAAGCGGGATCCAAAGGAGTTGGTGGAATATCTGTTCCGCGACAACAGCTTTCCTGGGGGATGTTTCGCCCTGACCGGTACCGGGATCGTGCCCCCCGAAGGCTTCACTCTGCAGCCACATGACGAAATCCGTATTTCCATCGAGCCGATCGGCACGCTCGTCAATACCGTGGTTCAAAACTAGAGCGCTGTCTGTCAACCGCTCTCCGCTTACCGACCCTAGTGATTGAGAGAAAGCAAACGGTTAGCGGTAAGCGCGTTCGATCACGTACTCAGGTACGGGATGGTTTGAGGGCCTTCCGGCAGCACGGCGACGGGAGCATCCGAACCGACGGCTTTCAGCTCGTCCTCGAGTGCCCCTCGCAGGTCGCGAACCGGCTGCAGATGGGCTCGGCGCACGTCGGGATCGTCGATCTCGCTGAGGAGTCCGATACGCGTCCGGAGGAGAATCTGCGCAAGGATCTGAATCTGCCACTGATCGAACATCTTGAACGCCGGTGCATGGATCGCGTCGAGCATGGCCTCGGGGGAGTTCTGCTCGAAGAGGAATCTCTTGAAGTTCCCGTGCTCCGGAAACCCGTCGGCACACTCTGCGGCGGTTAAAATCAAGCCGTCCTGCCCGGATATCTGGGCCGCCGCCGACATTCCCTTCACACTTTGGTAGAGGTTCTGGTCAAGCGGGTATCCGCTGTTGGTCGTCACGACGATGGGGAACGGCTCATCACACGCGACCATGGCCGTCCGCTTGGCAAACGCGCAACCCTTCTCGTGCGCCGCCAGCGTCTCTCCGCAAAAGAACTGCGTCACCTGCAAGTCCTTGTTCAAGGTGACGTTGATACAAAAGTCCACCGAGAGCAGAGACCCAGCAGCGCGAATGCTCTCCTGGGTTGGATTCTGGGACATGTTGCCCCAGGTGCTTCGAGGATCACCGATGTTGGCGGTTCCATGGTAGTGCATGATCGCGTCGATATCGGCAACTCCAGGAAAAACCGCCTTGTATCCTCCCGAGTACCCTGCCATGAGGTGCGGTTCGATAAACCCCAGGATGATCCGCTTGTCTGCTTCGACATACTCGCGGTTGAAGAAGACCGGATACCCGAACGGAGATTGACCAACTCGAACCATGGACGAAGGCTCGTGTGCGTCGTGATTGACCACACGATATTCCTGTGCGAGCGGCCCCACCATGGAGGCGATCTCTTCAGGAGTGCAAGCCCGGTGAGAGCCTGTTCCAATCACGATCGTAAAGCGATCCTTGGAAACGTGCTCGAGTTCCTCGAACAAAAAACCCAGGAGCCGTTCGTTCGGCAGCGCTCGAGTGATATCCGGAATCACGATTGCAACCCGGTCCCCCGAAGAGATGATCTCTCGAACAGGCCTAGACTCGATTGGGCTTCGCACTGCCTCTTTGAAGGCGGAACCCTCATCCGCAAGTCCTTCGACGAACTGCGGATTGAGGATCGTCGCCTGGACGCCTTTCAGATCGAGTTTCAAGCCTTTCTTACCGTACAGCAGATTTACGTCCATGAATTCGGTCCATCCAATACGCTACTGGTTAGTCCATCCCCGGTTACTCAGCCATACTCTACCGAAGCCGGCTTCCTTCGTCCATCCCGATCGAGCCCGCGGATGCAAAGAGGATCGGAGTTTATGGAATCCGGCTCGGCCGAGTGGACCTGGTGATGTAACTTTGCTTGTGTAAAAAGAAAGAGGGTGTAAGTTTGGTTTTTTCGCTGCGATGGCAAAAACCAACTCCAAGAAAGGAGCTTACACCCAATGGCGAAATTAACACCGATGACCGAACAATTCCAACATTTCCTTGATGAGGTAAAAGAAGACTTTTGGGGAGATGTGTATAGCAAGACAAAGCTGGCGTGGAAACGGTATTTCGAGACTGAATCACAGCGGCAGAGAGACCGTTATTGTGGCTTTGGATGGTATGAAAGAGGTGGGCAGAGAAAGAGAGAGTACCGCAATGGATACTATGAACGGGACTTTGTGACCCGCTTTGGAACGTTACGGTTGCGGATTGCCCGGAGCCGGAACAAGAATTTTCTCCCGAAGGGATTACAACGGTTTCAACGACGAGCTGACGAGGTAACGTTGCTGATACGAGAGGCGTTTCTCAGAGGAATCAGCACACGGACGGTGGGACGGATTGTGGCGATCATGACGGGAGAAGTTGTCAGTGCACAGACGGTATCGCAGCTGACACGAGAGCTAGATGAAGCAGTACAGCGATTTCACCGAGCTCGGTTGAGTGACGAATGGAAGACACTGTTTCTGGACGGAGTGAGTCTGAGGGTAAGACGTCCGAGTGGGCGGAAACGGGTGCAGATGCTGGTGGCCTACGGGGTGAGAGCGGATGGTAGCCGGCAGCTTTTGGCATTTATGCGCAGCAGTGGAGAGAGTCAAGCTGCCTGGGAAGGACTCTTAGGAGATCTGTACCGGCGTGGTATAGAGGGAGATAACCTCGAGCTGATTGTGACCGACGGCTGTGCAGGTCTGGCAGCGGCCATTGAAACGATCTATCCGAGAGCTCAGCACCAACGCTGCTGGGCACATAAGATGCGAAACATCGTCAATTCAGTCCGAAAGTGCGATCGAGACCAGATCAAGCAGGATGCACGGGCCATCTACCAGGCCGATAGCCGTCGGGATGCACTGACAGCTTTCAGGAGGCTGAAGCGTTGCTGGCACAAGGATTATCCGAAGATGGTGAATCGATTGGAGAAGGATCTCCCTGAGTTACTGGCCTTTTACAGCTTCCCACGGCCTCTGTGGAAGAAGCTACGAACCACCAACGTCATCGAACGCTGCTTCGTTGAGGTTCGACGGAGAACGCGTCCGATGGTTTGCTTTGTTAATGTCCAGAGTGTCGACAGAATCATTTACTCGATCTTCCATCGATTCAATCTCGATTGGAAGGAACAACGACCAACTCGTACCCTCGACCTTTTTACACAAGCAGCTTGACATGACCGGACCTGTTCTTCTCGAATAGAAACGAGCAATCGGCTAGGATGGTGTGCGGGTGGCGCTCCGAACTTGAAGCGATCATGGCCCTGCGGCGCAACTGCATAAGGAGACAATATGTTCGACAAGCTCACCACCATTCGGATTCTAGCAAGCGTCGTGCTCGCACTCATGGCGGGATGCGCGCAGGCCCCAGAGCCGGAAGTAAAGGAACCCCCCGCAAAAAAGACCATGAAGGTTTTCATTCTCGCCGGCCAATCCAACATGGGCAATTCTGGATACAGCGCCGAGATCTCCGATGAGTTGCAGCGGGGGGACAATAGGATCCAATATTTCTTCGAAGGTCAATGGCAAACGTTGAGGCCACTTGCGAAGCCCCACGCAAGACTGGTCAAGAAATTCGGATGGACGGAGAATACGTTCGGGCCTGAGCTCGGATTCGGTAATGAAATGGGGAAGGCCTGGCCGGACGAGACCATCGGTATCATCAAAGTCCAGGTTGGCGGCTCTTCGATCATTTCATGGCAACCCGATTGGAACGAAGAACAGGCGGGCCGGACCCAGTTGGGAACGCAGCAGGGCGCGATTTATCCCAGACTGATGGAAGCGATCGAAATGGCGCGAAGTAGCCGCGAAGACCTGGAGTTCGTCGGACTCATCTGGAACCAGGGAGGGGCCGACTATCAGACGCTTTTTCAAGGCAAGGCGTATCTCGATTACTTCAAGACGTTTGTTTCGTCCGTGCGCAGAGACGTGGGCGTGGCGGATCTACCCCTTGCTTTCGGGACGAATCGAATCCGGTTCTTCAAAGACGTTCCGGATGATCTGAGCGATTTCGACCCCGCAACCGGGCCAACGCCACCAACGCTTCCTGGCGAGACACAACCGAGAATCGGACTCTATTACGTTCTCAAAGCGCAGTTCGATGCGCAGCAAGCGATCCCCAACGCGAAAATGGTCGTCCTCAGAGATCTACCTTCCTTGCGCGGAGAGGTCCACTGGGATGCCGAAGGCCATCTGATGGCCGGCCGGGCGCTCGCAAGAGGATTTCTGGAACTCACGGGCGGCAGTTGAAAGGCGCTCAGCGCGATCCGCTGACCGCTTTGTGCAAAATTGTGTTTATCCTGGCCGTTCCATCTCGACGAGCCGAAACGGCTCCAGCCGGTCGATGTTTTCGGCGGGTTCGTGCCTGTTGTACTTGAAGAATCGAAACACAGCCTTGTCTGCGGTAAAGTCCACAAGGATGAATCCGTTTTCTTCCATAGGCGGCAAGCCCTCTTCGACTTCCAGACCGTGAGGCGTACGAGCCGGGGTACCGCGGAAAGCCGACGGCCAGCCGTGCGGGCCCGTGGCTCCAACCGGTCCGGAGAGAATCGAAATCACCGGATTCGCCCTCAGGTCCAACCCGCCGCCACGGTGGATGCGCCCTTCCCCTAGGCAGTGCAGATCTCCGCTAATGAAAAGGGGAAGGCGGTTCTTCATGGCCGAGGCCGCCCGCAGCAAGCGATCGTGCTGGGCCCGCCAACCCGGCTGCCACAGGTACTTGTCCTGACTCACGCCCAGTCTGCCCTTCTCATCGAGCGCATCGGGATACCACTCTCCCCATTTGCCGGCGGTCCATGCGACGGGCGTCGAAGGAACATTTACCACGTGATCGGTCTCCGATGCCTCCATTCGATCGAGCAACCATCGCTCTACCTCGTTGGGTACAAATACGGCGCTCGGTCCCTTCAAGCTCAGGAAACGGCGGCAATCGTAGAGCAACAACTCCGCCAGGCGGCCGTAGCGCAAGGTCCCAAAACTCTCCGAGACTCCAGCCGGCCGATCCATCGCTGAGGACCCGGCCAGTCCGGCAGGGCGGTTCGGATCCGGCAAATACTCCGGATAGTAGAGCCGGTGGCTTGCCCGGCCGAGACGAACCATGAAATCGTCCGGGGGGAAGGTCACAATCCTTTTGTCAGCATGATCGTTCTCAAAGTAATCGTGGTCATCCGAAACGAAGAAAACAGGCACCGACCGACAAAGCGTGCCGTAAAAGTCTGCGATCTGCGGTCCGACCGCTTTCTTCAGAACATCTTCGTTCGCGGTCCCGAGAACGGGTTGCGATCGGTTGAAAACTCCAGCCAAAGCCTGTGCCTGGTGAGAGGCTCCAATGATCTGGGCACTCCTGCCGGCCAGTTGATCCCAGTAGAGATGATCACCGATGGCAATCAACGCGTCCGGGCTGAAGGACAGCCCCCGCTGCAGCAGCCGGGTCCTCTGAGACAGAGGGAGAAAGTAAGATAGGCCCTCCTTGTCCGTCAGCCCCTCATGACCGCCGGCGCAGGTGTAGATCAGCAACCGGAGTTTGGAAGGGCGGTCCTCCGGAGCGGGAAAGGTTTTGAGCGGCCAAGGATCGCAAAGCGGTTTCGACCGATCCATCAAGCCAAGCTCGTACGGCGTTGACGGATCCAGACCGTCCACGTCAAAGCTCCAGAAGTACCCTCCGGTATCCGAAGCCGCCCCTCGAACTCGCCGAGTCCCAATCTGCAGTTGAGGGGAATCGCGGAGGGCTCTCGTGAACGACGCTTTCAGGAGCAAACGATCGTGGCTCGCGGTCGGCAGAAGATGAGCCACGGCCCCAGGATTCCACGTCGTTGCGTGAGGGGATGCCGCTGACAGCGGAACTGACCTGCCTTGGGCGATTGCCAGCGCCGTAGCGGCAGCTGTCTTGTTGATGAATTCTCGTCGGTTCATGGGGCTCGCCTCCGCTCGCGCTGACCGCTCTGCGTCTTGCGCTTTCCGCTACCCGTCTTCCGTTTCTTGACACCACTATCGGGGATCCGCGCGAAGCGGACGGCGTGAGCGGGTAGCGCTAAGCGCTTGACCCTTTGCTGTAACGCTCCTTGAATTCTTCTTTGGACAGCTCGAAGTAGTCGGCGTTGATCTGAGTATACCCGGCCCATTTGTCAGGAAGATCCTCTTCCGAAAAAATCGCGGTTACCGGGCACACAGGAACACAAGCGCCACAATCGATGCATTCCGCCGGATCAATGTACAGCTGCGTCACGCCCTCGTAATCATCCTCGTTGGGTCTGGGGTGAATGCAATCCACCGGGCAGGATTGAACGCAGGACGTGTCTTTCGTATCGATGCAGGGCTCGGCAATGATGAATGTCATCCGATGGCTCCGCTCAACTCTTCGAGCGCTTGGGCTTCAGCCCGATTCGGTTCTCGACGTAATCTCGGCATGCCTTGCGCTTGAACTCCAGCGCCTTCTCCCATTCGTCGAGCGAGTAGTAGTCGCGCTCCGCCACGACACGGATCTCCTTGACGGTTCTCTCATCGAGGCCGATCTTTTTCGCGATCTCCAGATCCGATAGCCCGCGTTTGCGTTTCCCCTGGGGCAAATGCTCGTTGATATCGACTTGAATCGAGTTGCTCAACTCGATCACTTGCTCGCGATACTGCTGGTACAGTTTCGGATCCACATAAAAGAAGGTCATGGGGTTCTCCGCTTTGCGCTAACCGCTATCCGTCCCCAATGAATCGCGACTTCAACTGAGAGGAGACACACAGCGCTAGACGGTTGACGGAAAGCGCTTCTACTTCTTCGTTCGATATTCCAGTCCCACGGGACAGACCCGCATGCACTCGAAACACTGGGCTTGGTTTGTTGCCGAGTAGGTAATCGACCAGAGGGTTCGAGTGAAATGGCTTCCGTAAAGAATCATCTTGCGGGCTTCTTTATCTTCCAGGTTGAGAGCGCTCTCCAGTGTCTTTTGAAACGAAGGGATCCAGTGATTGTAAACCCGTGTGGTGCAGCGCGCGCTATCGTATGACCGACCTTGGTACGAGTCATCTACCAGTTCCCCTCCCAGACAGCCGCCGTCACTTGCAGGACATACCTGAAGGCAAGGGACGGTTTTTTCGGCCTTCCAGGAATCGACACAACTCGGTGCCGGACAAACCGGCTTCTCCGGCGGTCCCGAGACCGGCAAGGGTAAAGTGGTCACGACCGCCGTGTAGTAGAGCATCCCGAACTTCTCATGCAAGATCGGTCCGGCCAGACTGCGGCTGCCGCACCCTGCCAGCTCGGCAGCATACATGATACTCAGGAACGGCCGGTTCCCGCGGTTCAATCCGGGAGGAACAAACAGGGCGTAGTACCCAAGCGTGTCTTCCACGAACCTCGCCACCTTTCGGCCCAGCGTGTTGACCCGGTCGCTGGTTCCCATGGTTTCCTGGAGCTCCGTCATGGGACTTATCCAGTCTCCGGCTCGCGGCGGGCTCCCGCCAAGCACGATCACCGACCGGGCCCCGGGAAGGAGGTCTTCCGGCCGAAAACCCGAGGGAGCCTCCGTGAAGGCATCCGCATCCGCGACGCCGACGGTCATGGCCCCGCCCTTTTTGCCGTAGGCGATGATCTGGTCTCTCGTTTCGGTGGATCCTGCCCCTTCGCCGCTCAAACTCGCCTCCTAGTTCTTGTTGACCCGATGAATCTTGCCGATCGGACAGACCCGTATACACTCGAAGCATTGCGCCACACTGTCTTTGTAAAAGGCCAATCCTCCGATGGCATCCGTAAAGAAATCCGAATAGATCATGCTCTTTCGCGTTTCCGTATCCTCTTCATTGACGATGTCCACAAGAGACTTTTGAAAGCTTCCAATTCCGAAGCTCATGGCCCTCGTGTGACACCGTTCACGATTGTAGTAGGAGCTCGCGATCCGTCCGTCGGCGTCGATATCGCCGTCGAGGCATCCCCCGTCAGAAGCGGGACAGGCCTGCATACAAGGCGTCGTCCCCTTCTTCTGAAACATCACAGCACAGGAAGGGGCGGGGCAGACATCTTTCTCCAGCAGGTGATCCGGTTCGAAAGCCATGGTCGTGACCAGCGCCGCATAGTACAACATGCCATAGTCGGGATGGAGAATGATGTTGGCCGCGAGGCTGCGCGTTCCCAATCCGGCCAAGACCGCCGCCAGCATCATACTCATGGGAGGGGAATGCCCTGCCGTCGGCAACGACGGACCCTGGACGGCATAGTAACCAAATTCACGCTCGATGAAGTCCGACATCACGTGGACCGCCACATTCTCGCGAAAGTCGTAGCCGGTGATCTCCATCAGGCGGTTGTCGGGGCATCGCCACGACCCGGCAGTTGGGCCGCGATCGGCGGCGACAATGACGCTCTCTGCCCCCGATAAGATGTCCTCGGGGCGATGCCCCTCGGGCACATACTCATTGAAGGCGCTGGCGGAGGCAATCCCGACCACCGTCGCGCCGGCTTTGATCCCAACGCCCTTGATAATGTCTTCTTTTGATTCAGGCAATCCGTACCTCTCCGTTATCCCAGGATTCCCTCGAAAAAGATCGTCGCCAGCTGGTCTGTCACCTTCTCGGGAGCAATGCGGCCGCCGGGTTTGTACCAGCGGTGGGTCATGTTGATCATCGAAAAGAGATTGTAACTTGCCACCGTGGGATCGATCCCTTTCCGTAGTCTTCCTTTTTGCTTCAGCTTGGTAATTTGAGCGCAAATCGCGTCCGCGTATTCCTTCTCCTGCTTCTTGTAGGCGCGAAGGTAATCCTCCCGGAGAGAATACTTCTCCTCCACGAGGACGGTTCCTTCCGGGTTCTTCAGCACGTAGCCGAAATGTTGCGCGATGGCGAAACGAATGATCTCGACCGGGTCGTCACACTCGTCGAGCTTTTTCTTGATGGGCTGGTACAGGTTGTCCCAGTGATACTGGATGATCTTGTAGAGCAGCTCGTCCTTGCTCCTGAAATAATAGTAGAGTCCAGGTTTGGTAATGTTGAGCTCGGCGGCCACATCATCGAGGGAGGTGCGCTCGTACCCTTTCTTCGCGAAAATGTGGGCGGCCGTGTCGCATATTTGCCAGTACCGGCCGGTTTCTCTGGACTTCGCGGCCTGTTGCATTTGCAACCTCTCTCCGAGGGGATAGGGTTCGCTTCTTTTCCTGTGCTCACCCGCTGGGCTTGGCAACATTCTGCACGCTCACCTGATCGGCCACCACTTCACGGACGACCCCGTGGGGCAAATCCTGCTGGCGTACCGAGGAGCTTTCAATAACCGGATAGTCCTGACCTACAGGGCAGACCAGCTCGCAGCGGCCGCACCCTGTGAAGGCTCCATGGCGAAGAACGGTAAGATTGTACCAGAGCTTCAACGTCGTTTTTTCCTTGGCGATACGTACCGCTTCTTCGCCGGAACTGGAAGTAAAAATCCGTTGAAGATGCTCCACCATCCGATCCGGTCCGTAGGGTTGAGAGCTGCGGATACAGGCGGCATCATCCAGATCGCGAACCTGTACCAGCGAGGCTCCCTGCCGGGACCGCGTGGGAATCGCCTGTTCGGGACACACCGCGGCGCAGCGCCCGCATTCTTCCAATCCCGGACAAAGCTCATCCGCGAAGGGTGGATCGGGTTCCACGTCAAGATCGGTCAAGATACCGGATAAGAAGCACCTGGGCCCGAAATCGGGGGTCAACAGCATCAAATTCAGTCCTAGCGAGCCGAGACCGGCCCGAACCGCCGCATGGCGCAGGAGCAACGAGCCCTGACCGGCCGGTCCGGCGTATCCTAGCGGCTGCCGACGTAGGTCCGGAAACGTGGCCGAAAGCAGCGCGGCCATGACGTCTTGTTCCTCCAGCCAGTAGGCGACTCTGCTCGCCGCATCCTCGAGGTGTCTCGAGGTACGCCCCATCGCATACTGCCGCACGGATTCGTCAGGGCTGCAGGCAACTCCCGTGGGATAACGCTTCGCCATCACGATCAAGGTTTTCAAGTACGTGGTGAGCTGTGAAGGCTTGTCGTAGGAGGGGGCGTCTTGCTCGAGGTCATCCCAGCGAACGAACCCAACAAGATCGATCCCGGAATCGGTCGCCTCTTTCCGAATAACGTCTTTACTCACGTCCATTTGTTATCAGCTCAATTGAACCAGATGGTCGAAATCTCTGTCTCTAATGTACTCCGGGTCTCTATCCTTCGGCGGGCCGACGAAGGATATCTCGTGATACTCCTCGGTCCGCGTGTGCTTGACGGTTCGAGGCGGGAGATCCATCTTCCGATAGGGAACCCGCATGATCCGCTTGATATCCTTCGAGCCGACCGGGCAGACGTAAAGGCACTCAAAGCACGCGGCAAACGCTCCTCGCTTGCTGTTGGTTGCAATGTAGAAATCCTTCCAGTATCGATTGTCCAGGACCTCTTCTCGATCGAGTACGTTGCCCGCTCCCAGCAACTTCCGAAGTACGACGTAGAGCGAGCGAATGCTGATCCGCATGGCCGCCTGCGAGCACCCCTTCTGGTCCAGGTCTCGATAGTCGTTGACGTGCTCGTTCCGCCCCGCCTTCAGGGGTATGGCCATCGGCGGGCAGATGGCTGCGCAGCGTCCACATGTCATTCCCGGACAGAGCGGCTCCTGCAGAGGCTTGTCCGGTTCCATCGCTGCGTCGGTCAGGATGGCTATGATGTATACACGGGACCCGTACTCCGGACTGAGGAAATTGAGATTCAAGCCGACATGTCCCAGACCGGCAAACTCGGCCGTCCACTTGAGGTCGAGGAGGCCGGCACCACTGAACTTCAAATCCATATCTGCGTACTCGGGAGAAACGGGCAAGGCGACAAATCCCTGCTCCTCCAGCCACTCGGCTACCTCGAAGTTGACGTCATCGATGATATCCAGGGCCAGGTGCGAGTTCACCGACTGCGTGGATACATCTTTCAAGGCCACAGACCCGGTCAGCAGGTGCTTGGTGAGCAGGACGATGCTCTGCATTCCTTCCGCGAGGAAATCCGGCTTCTGACCATTCGGCACCCGTTTCGAGTACTCCTCGACGCTCGCGATCCCGACGGAATCGGCGCCGATGCTGCGCGCGAACGTCTTGAGCTCCTGCTTCAAGTCTTTTTCTTCTCGGTGTCCCATGTTGTGTTTCTCCGGACCTTCGGCCCCAAATGAGCGACCTCGACAAAGCCATCCTGATAAGACCGTGGAATGGACTCTGGCAAGTCCTCTTTTCGATGGGGAGAGTTCTGCACCCGAGCATAGTCGTCACCGACGGGACACACCTGAGTGCAGTCGCTACAACCGGTGAGGGAGGCTTCCTTCATCATCGCCATCTCGGCCCAAATCTCCCCGCTTTTTCGATTGCGCATGCGGCCCCACATCTCGGTGGCATCCTGCGTCTTCAGTATCTCGGCCGTGTGGTCGACGAAGGTCTGAAAGCCGAAGGGCTGACTGCTCCGAGCGCATGCATTACAATCCAGACCCCGAATCTCCGTCAAAGGGGCAGATGCCCGCGCCCGTCTCGGAATGGCATCCTCGGGACAAATCGCGGCACAGCGGCCGCACTCCTCCAGGCCGAGGCAAAGCTCACTCTCAATGGGAACGCCTCCTTCCACGGGGAGCCGCGTCAGGACGCCACCCCAGTAGACCCGCGGACCGTACTGGGGGGTCAGCACCATCATGTTGAGTCCCCAGGTCCCGAGACCCGACTCGACGCCGGCCAGGCGCAGCAGATAGGAGCCCTGGCCTGCAGGCGTGATGTTATCTGGCCCGCGCTTCTCGAAATCGAGAGCGCCCGAGGAGATGGGAACCGAGGGATGCCCACGCTCCTCGAGCAGATCGGTCAGCTCATGACCGATGTGATCCAGACGGCGCAGGTTGTGTCCTCCCGCGAGCTGTTTGCTCGGCAGGTGGCGCGACCAGACCACCCCCGCCAGCGTCCTCTTGCCAAACACAATGACCGACTTGGACTCGGGATCAATCGTCGAGGGGCGCAGTTCTGCAGGGGCTAGACTCTCGAGGCGGTCCGTCCCGACGAAACCGACCAGGTCCGCCCCCAGCGAGCGCGCCGTTTGCTGCAGTTCTTCCCGGGACAGTGCCAGGGGTTTGTTAAAGTGGAGCCTTCCCATTTTACTTACTGACCAGTAAACAAGAATTGTCCACCGCTGTCAATCAGAATCCTTCGGGGATCTGGCCCGGGGAGTGCCGTAATCGATCCATCCCCATAGAGACAAGGCCCGAACTCCAACGGAGTGACAAGACTAGCGGCTATGATATGATCCGGCGCAATCGATAATGGTCATCTCTAATCAAGAGGCAAAGCCCATGAGGGTGGAAGCAACCTGCTATTGTGCGGCACACATCTCGAGGCTGTGCGCATTCGTGGCGCTCGGCTTTCTTCTCCTTGGTGGCTGTGCTAGCCAAACCGATTATCTGGAGCCCGGGCTCCGCGATCGGGTCGAGCAACTCAAGCTCGAAGCGGAGGAGAGGACCTCCCCGGAGAACTTCTCCACTCGAACAGACGTTCTTTGGGATTGGGCCAACGCCTATGCACTTACCGGAGGGCCTGTTCCCGTAAACCTCCCGCAGGCTGTCTCGAGAGCCCGTATCGCGCAGACCGATGGCGTTGCCGCCGGTCCAGAACTGCTGCATCAAATCGATCAGTACATTCGGGAGCTGCAGATCAAGGACGAGCGACCCGATGCCCTGGGTTCGCTCCGGTTCGACTCCGAAGAACCTCTCGTCGCTGGCAGCTGGGCTACCTTCAGTCAGACCTATGTCATCGGATCTGAGACCATGCTCGAGGGAGGCGGTGTCTTGCTGGCAAGGCAACTGTTGACCGGAGCCGTCTACCCCCAGCATCAAGATTCAGCGGCCGACCATTACGTCTCGGTCCGATGCTCCAATCCTGATGCAGCGTTCAAAAAGACGGTGACCCCGGTCGCGGGGATGCACGGAGGTTTCCGTGCGGCGCAAGGCATGGCGACTTTTGTGCTGGAGGGAACCACGCTCCGGGCGGGAGAAACCATCACCGTGGTCTACGGCGATAAGACCGGCGGGTCGCGAGGTATACGTATTCAATACACGCCAACAGACGAGCTCCTTTTCCCGATTTATGTCGACCTGGAAGGAAAAGGCAACTACCTCACTCCTAAATGGCCGGGAAAGGTCGTGATCGGAGAAGGGGTCCAATCGGTTCACGGCTTTGCGCCTTCCGTGGTGGGCGTGAACGAAGCATTCGAGCTTTCCATACGGAGCGAGGACCTCTTCCTGAATCGAGCCAGCGGTGCGATTCCCGAGTATCAGGTTTTCTTGAACGGAGATCCATTCGCCAGGATCCCGGCGGGCGACGAGGCCATTCATGTCCTGTCAAAAATACAGATCGAACAGCCCGGGGTCTATCGGTTCACCTTCCAGTCCGCCGATGGCCGTATTCGCGGATCCAGCAATCCGGTTTGGGTCCGCGAGGATCCTGCGCATCGGATCTACTGGGGAGAAACCCACGCTCACACCGGTTTTGCGGAGGGACAGGGCTCCGCGGAGAGTTTTTTCAAATTTGGTCTCGAAGAATCCCGCCTCGATTTCTTGTGCCTGTCCGAGCACGACATCTGGCTCGATGACTTCGAGTGGAAGACGCTGCAGGAGCTGGCTCAAAAATACTACATCGAGGGAAGGTTCGTTCCGTTTCTGGGGTACGAATGGACGACCCATTGATCAGATAGACGTGGTAAAAAACGGCGACGTGGTTTTCAGCCAAGACTACCTTTCGACCCCCCTGACTTCTCACGCCTGGATCGAGGTCGGATTCGAATCTACCTCAGGGGTTTTCGGGGAGGAACGGGACAATCCCCGGCCGTACCGCCCTTGGGTCGGGACTGTGGAAGTATCGGGAGCCAGAGTCGTATCGGTCGGCACTCCCGGATTCGACAATCGGCATTTCGAGCGCGCCGTGGTCGATTCCGTGAATCCGAATCTAGTTCACTTCCACGTCGAGACACGGGGTCGCCGGGACTCGATGCTAGTGGAGCTGGAAGGGGCCGGCGCCGGTACAATCTTCCGGTTCCATTTGGAGTCCCGGCGCGAAGAGAAGCTATCCCCTACACTCGTGCGCGCTCCGGCCCTGCTTCCGGAGAGCCAATTCACATTGAGACTGGCTGATCTGCAGGAACACAAAATCGAGCATGAACTGCCGATAGACAAACACACCGACACCGTCAGTCTCGCCGTCATTGCCCCGAACGGCCCGATGGATCAAGAATTCGAGTTTACCGATCTCGACAGTCCCAATCCGGGGGATTACTACTACGTGAGGGTCCGGCAGCTCGACGGGGGCCGCGCCTGGTCAAGCCCCTTCTGGGTCGGCCAGTAGGGACATCCCCCATGTTTCCGAAAAGCGTGGAAACATGGGGGATGTCCCTACAAACCAGGCGGCCGTTGGAACCCGCCGATCAAATCGGCGAGCCGGCCGGCAATGTCGATGGGCGTTGCGTCCTCGAGGTAAGGACCCATGATCTGAAGCCCGACAGGGAGGCCCGAGCGGGTGAGGCCGACCGGCGCCACCGTGGCAGGGCATCCTGTAAGCGTCGCAAAGGAGATCCACTTGAACATTTCGATGTAGTTTCTCTTCCCTTTCGGAGTGGAGATCCAACGCTGCGATTGTTTCGGATTGTGATCGTGAAGAAAGGCAGGGGTAAACGTCACGGGCATCAGGAAAACATCATGATCCTGAAACCAGTCGCTCCACGCGGCGCGGGCTCGATAGCGACCCACATTGTCTTGTTTCCATCGCTCATGGGAGATCGTGACACCGTCGAGATAGTTCTTGGCTTCCCGAAGCGTATGCTGAGTTTCCTCCAGCTCTTCCCGTTGGGCCTCCGAGGCTGAAAAAGCGGCGCCCAGCAGCCTGAAGTAAAGTTCGAATGTCTCGCCCGGGTTCACGCCCTCGGGCCAGCCTCGCTCGAGCCGGGCCCCTGCCTTTTCCAATGCCCGAATGGCCCGCTCCAGCACTTCGAGAACCTCACCCGTAACCGGACAAAACCGATCGTCGATCGTGTAGCCGATGCGGTAATCACTCAGACTCGATCCCCGGGGTGCCGGAAGGCGCCACGAATAAGCCACGGCTTCAGTGGGGGCCGGGCCGCCGATGATCTCGAGCTCCAACCGAAGATCCTGTGCGGATCGCGCCAGCGGTCCATTGACGCTCAGATCCGACAACGCCGCACCGACGGTTCCCGGATCCGGCGGCATATTGCCCACTCTCGAAACCAGGTTCAGGGTGGGTTTGTGCCCGTACACGCCGCAGAAGTTCGACGGGGTTCGAATCGAGCCGCCTATGTCGTTCCCAATCTCCAGGAAACCGAAACCCGCCGCGAGCGCGGCGCCTCCGCCGCCGGTCGACCCCCCGGGAGTTCTCTTCAAATCCCATGGGTTGTTGGTCGTTCCAGCAACATCATTGTACGTCTGGACATCCCCGCCGAATTCCGGCAGGTTGGTCTTTCCCACGATGATGGCTCCCGCATTCTTGATCCTGGCAACGGGCACGGCATCGTGACTGGGGACTGTCTTTTCGTATTTTTTTGATCCCGCCGTGGTGCGAATACCGGCGGTCGCCAGATTGTCTTTGAGGACGACCGGCAAGCCATGCAGGGGACCCCACGGGTGGCCTGCAGCCAAGGCTTCATCCGCTGCGTTGGCACGCTCCATTGCTTGCTCTTTGGCTAACGTGACGAAGGCATTGATCTTCGGATTGTGGGCCTCGATGCGCTCGAAAACGTGAGCCGTGAGCTCCCGGGAGGAAATGACCCCGGTCCGAATGGCCCGTGCGGCCTGCTGGGCCGTGCCGAAGTCCGGATCGAATTGGCTCCCGGATGCGGAAGCCGGAGACCCAAGGACTTCGCCGAACAGGGGACTGGCCAAGCCCAGTCCAATAGTCGATTTCAAAAAGCTTCGCCTATTCTGTGCCATTTTTTGTCCTCACTGCCATCTTTGTCTGGCCGCTTCCTTCGCCTCGTGGTAGTCGGCATCGAGCTGCAATGCCGGATCGTCGATCGATCGGAGCCAATCCGTCAGGAGTGTGTCGAGCCGATCTACTGTGTCCCCGTGGGGATGGGATTCCAGGAGGCGAGACTGCCCGGTGTCTTGCTCGAGCGGGATCGGCCGGTAGCTCGCGAAGTACAGATTCCTCTTCTCCTCGGGATCGCGCTCCAGATCGAACAGCTGGTTCCCTCCGGGGCTAAGATAGGTCCGGACCAGCTTCCATCGCTTGGTCCGAACCATCCGCATGAACTCGATGAAGCCGATGTTATCGGGCGTGTACTGGGCGAAGAGGGCATCGCGCCACGATACCTCTTCTCCTCTCAGCAACGCCGCAAAATCCATGCCTTCCTTTGGAGCCTCTTCCGGTGACGGTATTCCCAGCATCCCAAGCACCGACGGAAATGTGTCGATATGCGAAACCAGCTCTTCGATCACGGTGCCGGGCTCGACGACCCCCGGCCAGCGGATGACGAGGGGAACCTTCATGGAGGGATCGTACATATTGATCAGGGGCACGTTGTCGGCGAGAGTGTGGTTTCGAATCGGCTGGGCCGCACCCTTTCCCTTCAGGCCCCGGTGCCCCAACATGTATCCATGGTCACTGGTGAACAGAACGATCGTCTTGCCGGTTAGCTCCAATGCGTCCAGCTCTTCGATCAGCCGACCCAGGTTGCGATCGATCGAGTGAACGCTGCCGTAGTAGGTGATCATCTTTTTCTTCAGAAGCGTCTCGTGCAAGGCGATGGCTTCGGGATCGGCCGGCTCCTGATCGTCATCCAACACCGCTTCCGATGGGTCCACCATGGGTACCGTCGGGTCGAGGCCTTCAAAGGGCGCCAGATCAACTTCCGGTACCGGGCCATGCGGAGCATGCGGAGCGCGAAAGTGTAGCATCAAAGCAAAAGGCCGGCGTTGATTCTCTCTCACGAAACCAATGGCGTCGTCGACCAAGACATCCGGCGTGGGCCCGGGATAGGGTTGAACCTTGCGATCCCGTGACAGAACCGGGTTCATGGGGTAGTTCCAGCCTCCCTGAAACCCGAAGAAGTAATCGATGCCGTAGCGCGTCGGATGATGAGCGGAAGTCCGCCCCAGGTGCCACTTTCCGATCAATCCCGTGACGTAGCCGTGCGCCTGCAGCACCTTGGGCCATGTGGGGACCCCCGCGGGGAGACCTTCATCCGGATGGCGGTAGGGAACATCGTTGAGCCCAACTTGGCTGGGATAGAGTCCCGTCAGATGTGACACACGACAAGGTGTGCAAACACCCGAAACCGCGAAGGCGTTCGTGAAGCGCGCCCCCTCGGCCGCCAGTCGATCCATGTGAGGAGTAACGATCTCATCGTTGCCATAGGCGCCCATCGCCCACGCTCCCTGATCATCGGTCATGATGGCAATGAGGTTGAGATTCTCGGCGTCTTTCTCGATGGGATCAGTGGTCGTGTCCCGGGTGCGCCCGCAGCCACCGAGCGCCGTCATCGCCAAAACGATGAGCAGACGGCAAACGAAGTGGCGAGCTGCAGAGTGCATGATCCGTGATTCCGATGGCTTGTGGATTAGAGATTATACATTCTGAATTCTCGATTGTGTAATGGGGCTTGCATTTTCCGGCTTCGGCTACGACTCCCCCATCACCGGTCCATGGCCAATTCGTTCTCGCGGCAGTAGGTGGTAATGCGACCCACGAACTCGTCGCCGTATTCACGGAGTTTCTGATCGCCGACGCCCTTGACCGCCAGAAAACCCTCGAGTGTCGATGGTCTGCGACGAGCCATGTCGCGCAGTGCCGCATCACCGAAGATGAGGTACGGGGGCAGGCCTTTGGAACGCGCCTTCTCGGTTCGCAACTCGCGAAGCAGGTCGAACAAATCGCGGTCTACATTCGCCCAGGAGTCGATCTCCGCTTTTGCCGGAGTTGTCTTCGCAATACGTTTGGCTGGCTTCAAAAGATGCGGTGTCAGCTCACCCTTCAACAAACGCCGGCCCTTGCCGGTTACTTCCAACACATTGTAGTCACCGGTCTTCTCCAGAAATCCCTGGCCTGCCAATTGCTCGATCCACTCACGGACCGTGCGCCGGCCTTCGTCTTTGAGAATCCCCCAGGTGCTCAACTCATTGTATCGGTGCTGGACGATTCTCTGATCTTCGGAACCTGCCAGTACCATGGACGTGAAGTCGCCGCCGAACCTTTGTTTCAGCCGCATGACGCACGACAGGATTTTTTGGCCTATGACCAACGGATTATCTACCAGGTCGAGATCACCGAGGCAGACGTCGCAAGCCCCGCACGATTCGGCATCGATCTGCTGCCCGAAGTACTGGACCAACGCTCGATGCCGGCAGGTGACGCCGTTGCAGAACTCGCTCATGGCGGCAAGCGACGCCAGGGCTCCTTCCCCGGCCTCCACTTCCGAACCTGCGATGATCCGTTTCCAGGTCATGTAGTCGGAACCGGAAAAAAAGAGGCAGCATTCGGCCTCCAGGCCGTCTCGGCCAGCACGTCCACTCTCTTGTTGATAGTTTTCCACTGACTTGGGCATTCCCGCGTGGATGACATACCGCACGTCCGGCTTGTCGATGCCCATTCCGAATGCGATCGTGGCCACTATCGTTTCGACCCTGTCCTGGATGAATTCGTCCTGGTTTCGACGACGCTCCTCAGCCACCATACCCGCATGATACGGTAAAGCGCGATGCCCCAGGTCGGTCAGTTTGTGGCTGAGGACGTCCACTTCCCGCCGAGTGATGCAGTAGATAATCCCGGACTCACCCGAGTGCCGGCTCAGAACGCCCTGGATCTGATGTACCAGGCTGGCCCGGCGCTGGAGCTTGTAAACAAGGTTCGGACGGTCGAACGAGCCGACCAGAAAACCCGGATCGTGCAATCCGAGCTGACCGGCGATGTCGTGACGAACCCTCTCCGACGCGGTCGCGGTGTACGCGTGCACGCCGACGTTCGGAAACATCTGCCGCAGGGTTCGGAGCTGACGGTATTCCGGGCGGAAGTCGTGCCCCCAGGAACTGATGCAGTGCGCTTCGTCGATCGCGATCAGCGACACATCGACGCCACGCAGAAACTCCAGGGTTGTTTCTCCGAGGAGTCTCTCGGGAGCAGCGTACAGGAGTTTCAAGTGGCCGGCTCGAGCCGCTTTCAGGACTTCTCTACGCTCTTGCGCTGACAGCGTGCTATTGATGAAACCAGCCGGTACCCCACAATTCCGCAGGGCGTCCACCTGATCCTTCATCAGCGATATAAGAGGGGAGACGACAATTGCGAGCCCTTCCTGACACATTGCCGGCGCTTGGAAACAGAGCGACTTTCCACCGCCGGTCGGCAGGACGACCACTGAATCGCGCCCTTCGAGCGCGCAACCCATGGCTTCTTCCTGAAGCGCCAAGAAACTATCAAATCCCCAGTACCGCCGGAGGACCGCTGCCAATCTATCTCGATTCGGGTTTCCGGTCGTGATCACGGACATTTGGAATGACGATTCGTATTCGGACCGCAAAGTTGAAGCGCAAGCCTGGATTCGGTTCTAGTGGGTCGTTAGTCGTTCTCTTTGGAAGTTACCACGAGGTCGTTGGTGACGCCGAAGACTCCGAAAACCCCGTTGGCCTGGATCCCGGCAATGGCCTTGTCCCCCGCCGTGCCGACCGCCCCTTCCAGGGTGACATGGCCCTTGTGCACGATGATGTGAATCGGATGAAAGCCGATCGGTGGATCATTCGTAATCCCCGCCGCCGCCCGAGCTCTCGACATGAAGATGGGTGATCCGCGGCTTGGATCGTACCGTCTCAAGGAGGGATGACCGTAAATGGCCACGTAAACCCCCGCCCGAACGTCGTCGTCCACACCCGAGAGCGAGAGCACTTCGATCTCGTTCTTCACCTCTTCAACACCTTCCACGTTCCTTGCCACACGCTCGGCCGAGCTCTTGAGCGTGGGTCGCGAGGCGAAACCGCGCAGATATATCGTCGACCCTCGTATGCCAAAGCTGAGATGATCGAAGACTCCGTAGTTGGGCAGCCTGACGATTTCCTTGCGGATCTTTTCGGCCATCCTCATGATGCTCTCGTCCGACTGGGGGGAGGCGGTTGCGGCTACCGCACAGACCAGCAGAACGGCAGATAGAAGCGTTCCAGCCTGTTTCATGGTCAATCCTCGCTGCTTGTCGAGCTCCGAATTGCGTCCAAGCTTTTTCAAAACGAGGACTCCAGGATCTCGAATCGAAGTTTGTGGTGGCCGGGACCCAACATTATGTTCCATCGGTTTGGGACAGACAAGGTCGACCTACTGAATAAACAGAGCTCGAACCAGCTCCCGATTCACTCCGGTCAGGATGACCACCAGTAACCCGGTCAACACAGCACTGGAAATCAGAATGATTTCAACCGCCGCGCTCAACAACCGGGCAATCGTCCGTTTTCGACATCCCAGCTTGAGAATCCCAGCTTGAAAATGGTCTCGATCTCTCGCTGACGCAGGCGCAACGACAGTGCGAAGACCAGTATCATGGCAAGGAATCTCGAGGTCCTACGTTCCGATTATCTCGTTGAACCCATTGATGATTTTCGCCAACTGCTCCGGCTCGAGGGTTCCTAGTTTCCTTCCGATTCTCTCTACAGACAACGTACGTATTTGACTGATCTTTACCCAGGAGGGTCTAGGTAGTTGTCTGGATTCCAATGGGTAGGTAAGCGGAAATCCTGCTTTTTGTGGTCGACTCGTGATCGCCATCGCGATCACGGTACCAGAGCGTATATTGAAGATATCGTGACTCAAAATCAGGACGGGCCGGCGACCAGCCTGTTCACTACCACGCACAGGGCTGAGACTCGCCCAGCGCACTTCTCCTCTCAGTATTCGGGCCATTCTGAAATATCCTGTTGTAAACCTTCTTCCGCTAGCCCCTTCTCGGACTCGGGGTCCAACATAGCGCACTCTCGCGCAAGGCGGTCATGGTTCAACCGGTCCAGCTTCTCCTTCACCGCCACCTGAATTGCACGGCTTCGATTCGGAAACACGCGTTTCTTTACCAGCGCATCCACCTCATCCAGAATGCCAGAGTCCAGGGTGATCGCGATCTTGCTGCTGCTCACAGAACACCTCCAATGGTATGATAGTTTATCATACCTTGAGTGGTGTCCAGGTAAGAGCACACAAAGCCCCAGCGAGTAAAGCGACACCTGTAGATCCAATACTAACCAACTCGTCCCAATCTGGTTGGTCGAACAAAATACGTCATGGAACTCGTTAATCAGGGACGTCCCGTTCCTTTGTATCGATCTACTCTTGGTGATGGGGTCTCATCCCCCCTCCGACATTGGCTCGTTCAACGGGAATAATCTCCAGACGAGACCCGCCTGCGGTAAACTTACCGAGATGCCGACAAGAGTCCAGATGCTACACGTATCGCTGTCTCTCGCCATTGTGCTTGGCTGCAGCACGGGTCTTTCTTCCTTGCCCGAGCCTGCTCCAGAGGCTCCCCTACAGTACTACGGTGAACCCCAGGCCCCTGAGCAGATCGTTCTTGTGCTTCCCGGGAACGTAGGGGTGCCGCTAAAGGATTGGGTTTTCCAGTACCGATTCATGGAGTCGAACGAGTCCCCCGGGCCGGTCGGCCTCTATCGGACGAAAAAGAGCAAAGACCTGTTCATCGAGATCGAGAGCCCTGAAGACGAGGGAGACGGAGAAGGCAAGCGAGACGAGACCAGCCGCCGGCACCTCCCGGCCCGGAAGATCCACTCTATCCAGTTCATCACCGATGAGAAGCGCCGGCTGGTAAAAAAGGTGGTCATCAAAATGATTGACGGGGAGACGATCGCAGTCCCCAGCATCAAGCCGGCGCCGGAGTTTCTGAGCGACGCCAAGTACGTCTTCGGCCGGGATCTCTGTCCCTGTGTTTCGCTCTGGGGGAAGGCCACGATCGAAGGTAAGGAAGAAACGCTACGCGTGCTGCTCAATAAAAACTCCCCGGCGCGGGTCGCAGGCATCGTCTTCTCGCCATAGACTTCACCTCCGCAAGGCTTTCGAAAATCTGTCGTGTTTGTTTCTTCGACGGTATAGACTGGCGAAACGATCCCTGTATAAACACCGCTGAGTTGAGGAGCTTATCGATGACAAGATGGGTGTTCTATCTGATAACACTGGGAGTTGTTTTGAGCTCGGCCTGCGCCAGTCAAGAATCATCCAACGATTCTATACACGTGACCATAGATCCCGCCGAACATGCGACCGCACGGAGTGCCTCCGTTCGATCCCTGGATTACGATATCTCGAAGATTCGCCCCTTGCCGGGCTCGAAAGCCACATACCCCGACGGCCGCGTTGGCGAGATCTTTCAGAATCCTAACTGCCAGTGCCTGAACACGGAAGATCCCAAGGATCCCGATTCCCGCGGCTTTCACGAATTCATGGTCCTCAACCCGGTCGATTACGACCAGGACAATCCCAAGCCTAGCGTGGTTCATATCGTCTTCACCGGGGGCGGATTCGGCTGGATCGACAAGGACGGTGGCCACAGCGACGCTCCTGGAACCTACATGGGTATGCAGTTCTTCGGCACGGTGGCGTTCAACCGAAGGCGCATGCGTACGCTGGCGGCGATTGGACCACCAGCGTCCTGGGAGGTTGGTGCCCGGCACCGGCTGGCCCTTCGAATTCGAGCCGAGCACCCGGACTGGACCATCTTGATCCCGAGCTACTGCTCTCACGATCTTTATGGCGGCCGCGGGACCGGGGAGGACTTCCCCCGCTACGGTTGGATCGCGGTCGCCTCAGCCGTACGCTACTTGAAGGAAACCCGTGGCATCCGCCACGTTTTTGCCGAAGGAAGCTCGGCTGGAGGAAGCGGGTCCGTTTATGTGGCGCGCGATCTGGAAGACTCCGTTCCGGGAGTGAAGGTCCGAGGTGTGGTCGTCGCTTCCCAGGCATACGAGCCGGAGGCCTACGGATGGCTGTACGACAGTTCGAGGACCCGAAAGATCACTCTTCCGGATGGGCGAACCGTGGAAGCTCCGTGCGAATCGGAAGTGGAACCCGTGACTGTCGGTCTCACCTATGCCGGCGTGATCCAGGACTCCACCAGCTCCAGCATTTTGAACGGGGAAGTCGAAGGTCCGATCTTTCATCTGTGGAACCGCCGGGACGCCACCATCATTTGCTCTGACGAGCAATACAGTGACGAATTCCTCAATGGTGCCATTGCGCGCGCCATCGTTGAGAAGAACCCGGGGGGGAGGTCCATGCTGCGTCGTGTTTGCGTGACGACTCCCGGTTCCGAGATCCCGTGCAACAGCCACGGTTTGATCGGGCTGGACGCGCGCGACGAAGAGGCAGGGGACCGGAACCCCGATTACGTGGCCGAAGCCTTCGAGTGGATCAACCGCCTCCACACGGACTGGGAAAACGCAACAACCCACCCGGCGTTACCGGGATCGTAGTCGAACACCGTGGCGTGGCGTGGCGATCGCACGGTGGAGCGGACCTCCAGTCAGGGAGCCGTTGGGACCGCTCTTGATTTGGTAGAAACAGATGAATGACCAAGGGCGGATGGCGGAAAGCGGAAGACGGATGGCGGGCTGCGCACGGCGCAATGCCGTGCTACTCCTGCTCTTGCTGTCCTCCTCCTGCGTCCGGCAGCCGGAAGTTACACCGGAATTCTTCGAGATTCCGGCGGAAGGGCTGCCGGAATTCTTCGAGATTCCGGCGGGGGGTCTGCACGACAAGATCCGCGGAGGCCTGCTAGCCCAATTGCTGGGTAATCTGAACGGCCTCAAGCACGAGCACCGGTACATCGATGAGCCGGGAAACGTCGAGCGGTATGTTCCTGCGCTCCCGACCGGGGCAAGAACCGACGACGACACCGATATCGAATGGGTTTACGTTTCCGCCATGCAGCAGGCCGGAGAGCTATTTCTCCCGCCGGATCGCATCGTCAGCCTCTGGAAATCGCATATCAACCAGCGCATCTGGAGCTCCAATCAGTATGTGCGCCAGCTGATGGACCTCGGCATCGAGCCACCCATGACGGGCAATCGTGCGCTGAATCCTTGGGCGGAATTCAACATCTCCGGTCAGTTTCTGGCGGAGTCTTTCGGGCTTCTTGCTCCGGCCATGCCGCAGACCGCGGCGCGCATCGGTTTGCACTATACTCGGGTGGGCATCGATGGAGAGCCGGCTCAAACGACCCAGATGTTCAACACCATGATCGCGACCGCCTTTACAACCGACGATCTCGATCACATTTTGAAAGCGGGATTCGATGCCCTGGACAGAAAGAGTGAGATCCGGGGAATCGTCGAGAACATTCGGCAATGGCACGGGCAGAATCCCGAGAACTGGCGTGAAACTCGAAGACTCATCAAAGAAGAATATACCCGTTACGGCGGCGGGGCTCGAGATGGCAACGGCTACGACCTCAACACGGCCGCCACCGTTGCTTCCCTCCTGTACGGCAACGGGGATTTTGTCGAGACCTTGATACATTCTTTCAATTTCGGCTGGGATGCGGACAACAACGCCGCGACCGCCGCAACCATCATCGGCGTGATCCAGGGCGAGCGCTGGATGCAGATGCAGGGCTGGAACATCGTCGACCGGTACCAGAATACGACTCGGCCCGGCCTCCCCAGCGATGAAACCATCACGAGCTTCGGAGACCGGCTGATCGGACTCGCCGATCTCGCCATCGTGAAACAGGGCGGGCAGAAAACAACCAATGGATCGGAAACAACCTACCGGATAAGGCGCCAAGAGCCCGCAAACGTCGAACCGCTGATCGATCCGCTCGCAGAGCTCGCCGGTCTGCGGCAGGAGTTGGGCTCTGAAATCGAGCGCGATCTACTCGGTGGGAACGAGCAGGTCGTGACCGCGCGCGCGGCCTACCTTGCCATTTGCCTGGACCTCGCCGAAGGCTTTCGCGAAACCCATGCGGCCCAATGGGAGAAGGCGTTGTCCAGTCTGGAGCAATATCAGAACGTGCTTCAGGCCTTGTTCTTCAAATCTGCTAACCCCAAGGGGCAGGAACTCCGAGCCAAGGCTACGGCCGTGGGTTTGGCTGGACCCGAGAAGGAACAGGCGATCTGGAGCTTCATCCCCGTGGCTGAGGAATCCAAGGACCTGGGCAACGGAAACGAGCCGCTTTGTTTGCAGGCTCGGCGGCATGGGGATGGCGTTTTCCTGGCGTTTGAAGAAGCCGATATCGATGGGATGATCAGCCACACCGCCGCCCTGAGCCGGACCGTTCCGCGGCTGCTAAAATCGTGGGGTACGGCACGATCCAAGATCGAAGCCATTGCAACTGAGGTTGCAACAAACGACTGGGACCGCGTGGATCGGTCGGCCGCGGAGCTTCGCCAGATCATCCAAGTGTTGCACCCGATTCGGAGATCCAAGGAGTCAGGAAGCAAGCCGTCGGATCTCCTCTGTTTCCAACTGGACGGGCGGCTGCATGCATTGGAGCGGGCAGTCGCGGCACGGGAAGCCAAGCTCGCTGCGAAACACGCCGCGGATTTGAAGGAGGCCGCCGGGGCTCTACAAAAGGCAGCTCTGGAGTTGACGCGTACGGCCAAGAAGTTGACGGAAGGGCTGGATCTCGGGAGCAGGCAGCAAGTCACCGAGGCTTCGCGGGATCTACAAGGCACACTACTTCGGTTTCACGGACTTCCCGGGAACTAACGACGACTTTCCCGGAACCGTCGGTGTTGCAGAAACGAGAGAAACGGTTTATACAGGTAGCCATATCTTCGCACGGCCATCCTGCAAAAGCCCGATGACGACGAGTCTTGTGAATGTAGGTGGCGGAGGGCGGTTAGCGGAAAGCGCACCGGAACGGTGCGCTGGGAGGACACGATGAGCACCTATTCGACCACCAAGAGCGCAGCCTTGTATGAAGAAGCCCTGAAGTACATGCCGGGCTCTCAGAGTAATCTCGGAATTCCGTTGATCGACCGCGCCCTGTTTTTCGAACGAGGCGAGGGGGCACGACTCTGGGACGTGGACGGCAAGGAATATATCGAGTTCTGGAACGGGGCAGGTCCTGGTTTTCTCGGCTATGGGAACCGGGAGCATATCGAGGCCATGAAGAAACAGCTCGATACCCTCCCGTACCTGCCCAGTCTGGCACTCATCCCCGCAGAGATCGAATTGGCGCGCAAGGTAGTCGAACATGTTCCCTGCGCCGAAAAGGTCCGCTTTGTCACCACGGGAAGTGAAGCCGTTCAGCTGGCCATCCGGCTCGGCCGCGCTCATACCAAGCGTCCCTATTTCATCCGCTTCGAAGGAAACTACCACGGCTGGCTCGACAACGTCATCGGAGGCCAGGCAAGCGACGATCCCGTCAACGATCCTTTTCCCAAGGAGTTCGAGGGAGATTTCATGGGTACGGAAGGAAGGGCGCCCCACGCCTTCTCCGACGGTTTTCTCCTCCCCTGGAACGACGCGGACGTGCTGGAGCGGGTGCTGCAAAAATACGGAGAGGAAGTCGCCCTGGTTCACATGGAACCCATCATGTGCAACAGCGGTTGCTGCCCTCCACGGCCCGGATACCTGGAACGGGTCCGGGAACTGTGTACCGAATATGGAGTGGTCCTGAGCTTCGACGAGGTCATCACCGGTTTTCGGATGGGCCTCGGTGGCGCGCAAGGAAAGCTCGGGGTAACCCCGGACATCGCGACTTTCGGGAAGGCCATGGCCGGCGGCGCTGCCGTTGCCGCGGTGGCTGGGAAGAAGGAAATCCTGGATCTTCTGCTGGAAAGAAGGGTGATCGGGGCCGGAACATTCAACGGCAATCCCGTGTACATTGCAGCCGCTCTGGCCAATATCCAGATCCTCGAGCGAGACAACGCCGCCATCTATTCGAGAATCGACCGCCGCCAGGAGGCTCTCGTCAAGGGACTGCGGGAAATTGCCCACAGGCATGGAATCCCCTGTATCACCCAGGGTCCACGCGGGGTGTTGTTCTTCAGCTTCTGCGAGAAGGACGCTCTCTATACCCGCGCCGAGATCCGGGAATTCGTCGACATGGAGCGTTTTCCCAAATTCGCCACCGCCATGATCGACGAAGGAATCGTGTTCTGGAGAGACGGCCGATGGTATTTCTCAGGAGCGCTGACCGAGGCCGATATCAGCGAAACTCTGGAACGGACGGATAGAGCCATGAGTAAGGTCTAGCAAGCGGCCTTTTTTGACAAAGAGGAGTTGAGAACGCGAATCACCGGTGTAAACATCAAACCGCTCCGTGAGCGGACCACCTTCGCGGCGTCCGCGAAATTGAGGATACTCCAATGATGGGACTAACGGATAAAAGACCAGGAATGGTGGAGAAAAAACCGACCAAGAGTGCGCAGTTGCACGAAGAACTAATCAAGTACACAGCGGGTCCCCACAGCAACCTGCGTGTTCGAATGCTGGACCGCCCGTTGTTCTTCGACCGAGCCAAGGGCAGCCACCTCTGGGACGTCGACGGCAACGAGTACATTGAGTACTGGAGCGGAGCGGGTCCCGGCATTCTTGGATACGGAAACGAGGAGTACATTGCAGCCGTGCAGAAACAGGTGGCAACGCTCCCGTACTTCCACATCGAGGCGCAAGCCGAGTTCGAGGTCGAGCTCGCCAAGAAACTCGTCCAGCACATCCCCTGTGCGGATAAGGTCCGTTTTTGCGTAACCGGGACCGACGCCGATCAGTTGGCCATAAGGCTTGCGCGTGCGTATACCAAGAGACGGTACTTTCTCCGCTTCGAGGGGCACTATCACGGCTGGTTGGATTCGGTTCTGGGTGGAAAGCCCAGTGACGATCCCGTCAACCATCCCAATCCGGTGGAATTCGAAGGGGATTACTTCACGACCGAGGGAAGAGCCCCGAACGCTCTGGAGCACAATATTCTGGTGCCCTGGAACGACATCGAGATTCTGGAGAAGGTCCTGAAAAAACACGGGGAGGAAGTGGCCCTGATCACCATGGAACCCTATCTCTGCAACGGCGGATGCTGTCCCCCCCGTCCCGGATACATCGAACGTGTCCAACAACTGTGTGCTCAGTACGGGATCGTCTTCGGTTTCGACGAGGTCATCACCGGCTTTCGCCTCGGCCTGGGTGGCGCGCAGGCGGAACTCGGGATCACACCCGACATTGCGACTTTCGGTAAGGCAATGGCAAATGGCGCCCCGATTGCAATGGTCGCCGGCAAGGCCGAAATCATGGACCTGCTTCTGGAAAGACGCGTTCTCGGGGCAGGCACCTTCAATGGAAACCCGGTAAGCACGGCCGCGGCCCTGGCGACCGTCAAGATCCTCGAGCGAGATGATGGCGCCTTCTACAAGAGGCTGGACGAACGGGACGCGCAGCTTCGGACCGGACTCCGCGAAATCAGCCGGCGGAGAGGAATCCCGACCATCCTTCAGGGACCTCGAGCGGCACTCTTTTTCAACTTTTCCGACCAGGACGTCATCTACACGAGGGCGGACATCAAGAAGTACGTCGACTTCAACAAGCTGCACAAGTACGTCTACCACCTCACCGACGAAGGGGTTGTGGTTTGCAGTGACGGAAGACACTACTTGAGCGGTGCCCACACCAAAAAGGACATCGCCGACACCCTGGAGCGCGCCGACCGCGCCATGGGGAAAATTTGAAAAGCTATCAGCTATCAGCGGTCAGCTTTCAGCTAAAAGCTGATCCGGCCGAAGGCCGGAAAGCTGATAGCCGATAGCTGAAAGCTCATAGCTTATGGATCCAAGTGCAAAACGAACATTGGGGCGGACGGGAGTCGAGCTGAGCGCATTTGGCTTTGGCGGAGCACCCATAGGAGAGTTGTTCCTCAAAGTCAGTGAGCAAGACGCGCAGTCGACCTTGGCAGCGGCGTGGGACAGCGGAATCCGATTCTATGATACCTCGCCGTGGTACGGACGTGGTCTGAGCGAGCATCGGTTGGGACGGTTTCTGTGCCAACGCAATCGCCAGGATTTCATTCTGTCCACGAAGGTCGGCCGGATCCTGAGCCCCGCTCGCGACCCGAACACCTTTGACCGGTCTCCCTGGACCGGGGGACTCCCATTCGAGGTCCGCTTCGACTACTCCTACGACGGAATCATGCGTTCGTATGAAGACAGCATACAGCGACTGGGGTTGACCAGCATCGATTTGCTTCTGGTCCATGACCTGGACTTCATGTATCACGCGCCAATCGAGAAAGTGCAGGCATACCTGGGACAACTGGTCACTAGCGGCTGGCGGGCTCTGGACGAGCTGCGCTCATCGCGTTCGATCAAGGGGATCGGGGCCGGCATCAACGAAATGGGCATGGTGCCTCGATTCCTGGATCTGGTCGACATCGATTTCTTCCTGATCGCGATGCCGTATACGCTGCTGCAAACCGACACTCTCGACTTGGAGTTGCCTCGCTGCGCCGAACGTAATGTCGGGGTTGTCATCGGAGCGGTGTTCAGCTCCGGAATCCTGGCCACCGGCGCTGTCGCGGGCGCCAAGTTCAACTACGCGGACCCTCCAGCTGAGATCATCGAAAAGGTGAGGCAGATGGAACAGGTCTGCGGCCGGCACGGGGTACCGCTGGCCGCGGCAGCGCTTCAGTTTCCATTTGGCCATCCCAGTGTCGCCGCCGTGATCCCGGGAGCGTTCCAACCCGAGCATGTGAGCCGGAACCTGGAAACCTTCCGGCATCCGATTCCCCCCGATCTCTGGTCCGAGCTGAAGTCCGAGGGCCTGCTGCGCGAGGATGCGCCTACACCGTGAGCCCCTGCTAGTACTTTCGTATTACGCTGACCGGAAATCCCGCCGATACGGAGGGCGAGGAATCTGTCCTCGATGTCCAATCACCTCTACGATTTGTCGCTTGATTTGTCCTATAATTGGAGGGGAGGGGGCAATCCCCGGAGCTTGCGCCAACCATGGAATTCGGATCCTATCAAACAGAGGGATTCTACGACGAGCTGTTCGAGGCTCCCGCAAAGCCTCGACCGGGCGCGGCGCGGCTGATCAAGCATCTAGAAGAGCTGCCTCCGGGCGATTTGCTTCGCCGCCAGCGCGCTGCCGAGGCGGCGCTGACCAACATGGGAATCACGTTTGCCGTGTACGGCGACGAAGAGGGCACCGAGAAGGTCTGGCCATTCGACATCATCCCCCGAATAGTAGAGGCGGACGACTGGCAACGCATCGAGAAGGGCCTGCGCCAACGCATCTTCGCGTTGAATAGCTTCATCGAAGACATCTATCACGATCAGAAAATAGTCCGGGATAAAGTTATCCCGGAACACTTGATTCAATCGGCACAGTCCTTTCGCCCGCAGTGCGTGGGGCTCGAACCGCCGCACGGTATCTGGTGCCATGTTACCGGCACAGACCTCGTTCGTGACGCCGATGGGCAGCTCTATGTTCTCGAAGACAACCTTCGTTGTCCTTCGGGGGTAAGCTACGTGATCGAGAACCGTCAACTGCTAAAGCGCACTTTCCCCAGGGTCTTCGAAGCATCCCGCGTTCGCCCGGTGGAAGACTATCCCAGCCGGCTTCTCGACACGCTGCAGTATCTCGCTCCGGCTGGAGTCGATTCTCCAACCGTTGTCGTGCTAACCCCGGGAATCGCCAATTCGGCCTACTTCGAGCATTCCTTTCTTGCTCGAGAGATGGGGGTCGAGCTGGTCGAGGGACACGACCTGACCGTGTCCGAAGGATTTGTCATGATGAGCACGACAAAGGGACTCCAGCGCGTAGATGTGATCTATCGGCGCATCGACGACGAATTTTTGGATCCCTACGCGTTTCGCCCTGATTCTCTTCTCGGTGTCCCCGGATTGATGGAGGTCTACAGAGCAGGACGGGTTGCGCTGGCCAACGCGCCGGGCACCGGCATCGCGGACGACAAGGCTATTTACGCCTACGTACCCCAGATGATCCGGCACTACCTCGGCGAAGACCCCATTCTGCCGAATGTTCCCACCTATCTTTGTTGGGACGACGACGACCGGCGCTACGTTCTCGATAATCTCGACCAGCTGGTCGTCAAATCGGCGAACGAATCGGGCGGATACGGCATGCTGGTCGGGCCACAGTGCACCAAGCGAGAGCGAGAGGCCTTCGCCGATCGCATCCGGGCCAATCCGCGCGACTATATTGCTCAGCCGACCCTCGCGCTGTCACGCGTTCCCGTTGTCGTGGACGACCAGGCCGAGGGAAGACACGTGGATCTTCGGCCGTATATCCTTTACGGAGAGGATATCTACGTCCTCCCGGGCGGTTTGACCCGCGTCGCATTGAGAAAAGGATCCCTGGTTGTCAATTCCTCCCAGGGCGGCGGAAGCAAAGACACCTGGGTCATCGACAGTTAGCTAAGAAAGGGCCCAAGTGGGTCTCAAGAAAAAAGACGGACAGCGGTAAGCGGAAAGCGCCTCTATGTTGAGCCGCGTTGCCAACTCGATTCACTGGATGGGCCGCTACGTCGAGCGGGCGGAGAACGTCGCTCGTTTCATTGATGTCAACATGAACCTCATGCTGGATTTTCCGATCCCGACGGCAACTCAATGGTCCGCCCTGGTGAATACCACGGGGGACCACAAAGCCTTCGCGCAGCGCTATCATGAAGCAACGCGTGCCAACGTGATCGAGTTTCTCACCTTTGACAAGAAGAACCCGAATTCGATTTTTTCCTGTATGAAGTCGGCGCGGGAACGCGCACGCACGATCCGGGAGGTTGTTTTTTCGGAGATGTGGGAACAGATCAACCGTTCGTATCTGATGTTGCGGGACGCCCAGGCATCGGGGAGGGTCTCCTATGATCCCGCCGGATTCTTCAGCCACTTCAAGAAGGCCTGTCATCTGTTCTTCGGCACTACCGACGCGACCATGTCGCATGGCGAGGCGTGGCACTTCTTGCGCATAGGCCGGCTCATTGAGCGCGCCGACAAGACTTCGCGAATCCTGGACGTAAAGTATTTCATCCTGTTACCGGAGGTCGAGTACGTCGGGTCCCCATACGATACGCTTCAGTGGGGTGCCTTGCTCAAGTCCGCGAGCGCCCTGGAAATGTATCGCAAGCGGTTTCATCGTATCGTGCCACGTGACGTCGCGCAGTTTCTGATCCTGGATCGTGAGTTTCCGAGGGCGATGCGCTACTGCCTCATCAAGGCGGAGGAATCGCTGCATGCCGTCACCGGAACGGAACCCGGCAGTTTCCGCAACCATGCCGAGCAGTCCCTTGGGCGGCTTCGCGCCGAACTGGACTACAGTGATGTAGATGAAATCATCTCCAGGGGCTTGCACGAATATCTAGATGCTTTTCAGCAGAAGCTCAGCGACTTGGGGCGCGCCGTTCACGAGACCTTTTTCGCCACGCCTGCCGTCGATTACGCTTCAACCAGTAGGAGACCGGCTGAATGACGTTTTGCGTAGCGATGAAAATCCAGGAGGGACTGGTCGGCATTGCAGATACTCGTGTCACCAGCGGAAACGAGCACATCACAGCCAGAAAGGTCACGATCCATCAACATGGGCGCCACTCCATGTTTCTCATGACCTCGGGCCTGCGCTCCGCACGCGACAAGGCGCTGACTTACTTCAACGAAGTCCTTGAAAACGAGGAGGGCTTCAACAAGCTGTACAAGGCAGTCAATGCATTCGCTGAGCAAGTTCGCCGGGTTTCGGCGGAAGACAAGGACGCGCTGGAGGAGGTCGGTTTGCCCTTCAACCTGTATTCCATTGTCGGGGGACAGCTCGAGGACGATCGAGAGCACAAGCTGTATCTGCTTTATCCCCAGGGGAACTGGGTTGAGGTGGGCCGGGGCACCCCTTACTATGCAATCGGTGAGTCCAGCTACGGCAAGCCGCTGCTGGATCGCGCACTCCGTTATGAAACTTCCGTGGACCTGGCGCTGAAGATTGGATACCTCGCATTCGACGCTACCCGCACCAGCGCCACGGATGTCAATTTTCCCTTGGATGTTGTTCTTTACCGTCTCAACAGCTACAAGATCGTCGAACACCGTTATGAAAGGAGCGACCTGATACTCGTGTCCGAATGGTGGCAGCACCGCATGTGTAAATCGGTCGAGGAAGCCCCTACGGACTGGATGTCCGCCATCCTGCGCAAGCTGCCTTCGAAGTAGGAAAGTACAAGCATGTTGTATCGAATTCGGCACACGATTCGTCTCGAGTATTCCACGCCTGTCTTCCTGGAGCCGCTGACCATTCGTTTGAGACCGCGCACGGATACAAGCCAGTACCTGCGCCGGTTTGCTCTCGATATCACTCCCCGGCCCGCAGGTCGGAGCGACAGCCTCGATTTTCATGATAACGTTGCGACGCTGGCCTGGTTCGAGGGCCTGCATTCATTATTGGAGCTGACAGCTCTCTCCGAAATTCTTCTCGTCGCTACCAAGCCCTTTGACTACCTGATCACCGATCCGGAAGCGCTGACCTTGCCGATGCGGTACAACTCGCACTCGGCCGCAGCCTTGGAGCCTTACCGAAGCAGGGAGGCACCCGACCCGGCAGTTGACAAACTGGCCCATCAATTGATGCAATCCGCGAACAGCCGGACGACCGATTTCTTGTTTCGGGTCGCGCTTTATCTCCAGCAGGAGCTGTCCATGACGCTCCGGCTCGAGGGCCCGGCACAACCTCCGTCGGAGACCCTTTCTCGAGGAGAGGGAGCCTGTCGGGACCTGGCGGTTCTGTTCATGGACCTCTGCCGATCGGTGGGCATCGCGGCACGCTTCGTCAGCGGGTACAAGCTAGAAGCCCCCGAAACGCCTGAAAACGAAGACCAGCTCAAAAGCGAACTTCATGCCTGGGTCGAGGCCTATCTCCCCGGGGCCGGCTGGAGGGGATACGATCCGGGAACGGGAACGGCCACCGAGTCCCAGCATGTGGCAATCGCCACCTCACCCGCTCCTCCGGGCGCCGCGCCGACTAAAGGGAGCTTTCGCGGATCCGCCAAATCAAAGCTGGAATTCCAGGTCGAAATCGAGAACATATGAATGTCCCGCCTGCGCACGGGTCGCGGTAGGTAAAGCAAAGATGGATGATCTGATTCGCAACTGGAGCAGAGAATGCGTTCTGACCCGCTGGGATCAGGTTGCCCGAACCTGGATGTTCCTCGCCATCTATTCGATGGCACGCGGCACCGCTGCCGGGGGGACCAGACTCAAACATTATGCAAGTCCGCGGGACGGGCTGGCCGATGCGCTGCGCCTGGCCGAGGCCATGGACAGCAAGTTCCTGCTGGCAAGGATCCCTCGGGATGGAGCGAAGGCAGTACTGGCGACACCCGGTGACCTCGAGCCACCGGCCAGAGACGCTCTCTTGGTGCGCTATGGAAAATGGCTGGCAAGCCTGAGAGGCCTCTTTGAAACGGGCGCCGACATCGGAACAAGCCCGCAAGACATGGTCTTGATAGCCCAGCACGGATCTCGCGTCTTCGGCCTTCCGCCAGAGTACGGCGGGACCGGCGATCAAGGTCCGCCGACGGCCAAGGGAGTCTTGTACGGCATCGAAGTGGCGTGTCGGCACGCCTTCGGCTCGGAGAACCTGGCGGACCGTACCGTACTCGTCCAAGGGATCGGAAGTGTGGGCCGTGCCCTGGTGAAGCTACTGCAGCAATCGGGGGCCACGATCAAATTCAGCGATCTCGATCTGTCTCTCGTCTCCAAGCTCCGGGACCAACCCCGGTTGGTGTATGTTGAGCCGGAGGAGGTCTACTCCGAGCCGTGCGACATATTTGCGCCCTGCGGCGTTGGAGGCGTGCTCACGAACCAGACGATCCGCGAACTGGACTGCCGCATCGTGGCGGGAAGTGCCAACAACCTGCTGGACAATTCTGCCGACGGTGAATTGCTGTACCAGCGTGGAATCAGCTATGCGCCGGATTACGTCATCAACGCGGGGGCGGCAATCTACGGCTTCGCGCGGGAGTTGGAAGGGTTGTCTCACGAGGAAGCGGAAGCTAGGCTACGTTCCATTCCCGAAACGCTCGAGGAAATCCTCAACCGTTCCGAAAAAGAAGGACGCAGTCCTTTGAAAACGGCTCAGGCAATCGTCGCGGAGCGACGTCAGCAAATCGAGAAACAGCCCAAACCAACGGGTGAAAAATGAAAAAAATGTTAGGGATGGCGGCCACCGTGATTGCACTGCCGATGATGGTCGTGGCCCTTGGCGACGAATGGGGCAAGCCCGAGCGGCTGTTGCAAAGCCAGCCGCATCGTCCGGAGCCGGTGCAACATACTCCGCTCACCTTGAATCCCCCTACGTTTCGCTGGCCGGGCGCAGACAGAGCCAAGAGTTGCCAGATCCAGATTTCGCGCTCGAGAGAGATGCAAAATGCCGACAGTATCCTGGCAACCAACAAGTTTTATCGACCCATCGACCCTCTCAGGACGGGGCAATGGTGGTGGCGCTATCGTATGGGGGATAACCCAGATTCGGTGTGGTCGGATCCCGTTTCCTTTGTGGTCTCCGCGGATCTGCCCCGGTGGCCGATCCCGGGCTGGAAAGAGCTCATGACGCGCATTCCCCCGGGGCACCCGCGTCTCTTGATTCAGCGGGAAGAATTGGATCACTTCCGTCAGCTGGCCAATGGTCCCTGGAAACACGAGCTCCAGGCCTGGTCTCGAAAGATGGAGAGCAAACTCGGGGAGTCGTGGTCTGTCGACACTTACAAGTCCAGAGTGCCGTCGGGCCCGGCTTCCACGGATGCCGAAAAACAGCGCATCGTCGTAAATCGGCGCTGGGCTGCCAAGGCGGCTGGTATCGATCTGATGGCGCCGGTCAACGACCTTTGCTGGCTTTGGTTGGCCACGGGCAACGACGAGCTCGCAGACGAGATCCACCGCCGCGTGATGCTCGCCGTTTCGCTCGATCCCGAGGGGTTCGTGTCGCACCGCAACGCCGACTTCGGCAACACGGCCATTGTGGCCTATACCGCGTTGGCTTACGATTTCCTCTACGACTCCTTCAGCCCGGACGAGCGCTCCAGCATTCGATCGATGCTGGTTGCAAGGACGAAGCCGATCATGCAAGAGCTGGAATCGGCGCCGCTCGACGTCATGCGCGCCCACGGATGGCAGAGAGTCTATGCCGATGGGCTCTCGGCTGCACTGGCCTTATACGGGGAGGAACCCGTCGCGGCGGAATGGGTCGAGCGGGGTCTGAAATCCTTTGTTGCGCTCTACCCCTGGTATGGAGGAATTGATGGCGGCTCGCAGGAGTGTGCCAACTATTACAACGCCACCAACATGATGAGCAGTTTGAGGATCCGGGATCTGTTCTACCATGGCTTCGGTCTGGACTTCGCCTCCGGTCATCCCTGGTTTGCCGCCAATCCTTATTACCTGATGTACGCCTTCCCGCCGGGCGGTATCATCTCTAGGATCGGCGACGTGGGGATCCAACGGCAACGAAAGTTTCCGACGGACCATGAGAAGTTGGCGGCGCTCCGAATGGCTCAGCTTCACGGAAACGGTCACGCCGCCGACTATGCGGCGCGGATTCAGGCCAACCCGATCATCAGTCCCGAATACTTGCGCTGGGGCACGCTCGACGAAACCCAAGCGGTCTCTCTCGATCGTCTGCCGGCGGCTCGGCTTTTCAGGGACATCGGAACCGTTTTCATGCACTCACACTATACCCAGGCCGAAGAGAACGTCCGCCTCGAATTTCGTTCCAGCCCGTACGGCGGCATCGGCCACAGCCACGCGGATCAGAACAGTTTTCACATCATTGCGTTCAATGAACCGCTGTTGCTGGATTCCGGGTACTACACCCCCTACGGAGATCCCCACCACCGTGGCTGGAGCACCCAGACAAAGGCTCACAATACGCTGCTGGTAGATGGAACAGGACAACCCTGGGGAGACACTCGAGGCTACGGGCAGATCCGCTACTTCGAGCAAAACGACGACTGGGTCTACGCGAAGGGAAGCGCGGCGACAGCGTATCGCGACGTATCTCTGAAACGGTTCGACCGTCACGTGGTTTGGCTCAGGGGCTCGGAAGTGCAGACCTATGTCATTTTCGACAGCCTGGAGTCGGGCGATGGCCAGAAACATCGCTTCGATTGGCTGCTGCATGCCGCCCAGAGAATCGACATTCAAGAATCGGAGCGGCGTCTCCTTGTCCGTGGCCAAAAGGCGGAGGCCACGGTGAAGTTTGTTGAGCCCGCGCGTCTCGACTTCTCCCAGACGAATCGTTTCGAGCCTCCGGCGGTCAACTGGAGACCAAATTCGAAAGACATGGAGCTCAAGAACCAGTGGCATCTTCGGGCTACCCCGCCCCCGGCAAGGGACGAACGGTTTATCGTCGTTATTCGCGTAGGCAGGCCGGGGACGACCGAGTTCTCGTGGAGGGATCTGATGGACGGCGTGATCGTGGACGATTGGAAAGTCCGGCTCCTAGGGAATCGCGTCTGGGTCGAGAGGGAGCATTAAATAGGGACGTCCCCCCACGTTTACCAGGTTTTTCCAAAAGGGGTTCACGAAAACCTGGTAAACGTGGGGACGTCCCCTATTTCCCAATCCAGACCGGACTCGTCCAGGCCGCTTCGCCGTCGATTTGAACGATCCGGAGATAGTAGTAGTCGTTTGCGACCGACGGGGCAGTCGGCCGATAGCTGAAACTGGCATCCCAGGTTCCCTCCGTGGTCACGGTTCTGGCAAACAACCAGGCGCGGGGTGCAATTTCGAACTTCGATTTGTTGTTCATGGCATCCGCCAGGCGGAACCGGATTTGGTGCTTCGCCCGATCCTCGGGTGGACCGGGCATTCGCCGGACCAATCTACCGTGCGCGGTACCTTCGCGATCGATCTAGAGCGAGGCCACTCGAACCGACAACGAAGCGTCAGGCTGAATCTTCGTCAACCGTATCCACGCACCATCGAAGTCCCCTCGCGTCTTGACCGTGAACCAGGCTTTCGTCGCGCCAACTTGATGGAACTCGTCCGATACATGGTCCTGGCCAAGCACTCGGACCGAGACAATCTCCGCTCCCGATACTTCGATCCATCCCTGCCACATGACGGCTGCCAAGGGAGGAATGTTACTAGTTCCCGGGGTTTCGGTCGGGGAGTGAAACATCAGTTGGACCGCCTGCGCCGCCTCACTCTGAGGCTTCAGGTAGTCGCGGCTGAACACGACCTCGCCGTTGCGGACGACATCGATATGATCGATGGGGGCCGTGCCGAGCACTCGAGCCTCCATCACGGGCGCCCGAGCTATAGGAAGGGACGTGCCAACGGGTTGATCTCCGACGGTCATGCGCACCACGATCCGCTGGGCATTGCTGGTCGCGTAGGTCGCGCGTCCCCGGAGCGATTCCCAGATCGCTTCCCGAGTCGGCCCCTCAGCGTACACGGCCGCCAGACCGTTTCGGGTCGCGAAAAGAGGCGAGCTCGATCCTGGATGACCGGCGTGGTCGTCGCTGGCGCCAATAAGCCCAACGCGATATCCATTTTGAAGGTAACGGTTGCCGAAATACTCGAAGTTTCCGTGTACCGAGGCGATCTCCACCAGCCGCTGGACTTCGTCATCACTCGTGTTCCAATCGCCCGGATTGTGAGCATGGGGAATGACCAAGATGTTTTCAACGCTATCGATCTTTTTGAGTTGCTGGTAGAGCTGGGGCAGTCGCGGCGCCTCCCGCTGGGTGACATAGCGGCCCGGATCGTTCTTGAAGAAAACGTTGTGATGGCCGCCGCGATCGCGCATCACGGTCCATTCATAACCCATGAAGCCCACGAAGGATCCGATCCGGTTTGCACGCCTGGTCTCCCGCCGGATCTGCTGCCACGCTTCATCGACCAACTGGCTGTCGTGGCCGGTCAGCGAGGCAAAATCGAGAAATGCGACGTCCCGGGCGTATTCGTAATAACGCGGCACGGAGCCCATGCCCTCCTCCCACCCGGAATGGCCGTGCAGTTCTCCCCAGTAGATACGCGCACCTGGATCTTTTTCCACGAGCACCGGGTTGCTGAAACAGGAAAACTTGCCCTCGTGGCTCTTGATCTGGAACTTGTATCCGCCCTCAGTGTCTATTTCCAACCCTGTCAGCAAACCCAGATAGGACCCTGGCCCCACCTCGATCTCGCCAACCGAGCGCCCGGCAAGCAGAACATCGAAGCGTCCCCCGTCGTAGCTGGCCGGGTTGTTGTATTCGTCCTCGAGCCGCAGTCGGAGTCCGAAAGGCTCGCCTGTTTGAACCACAGACGGTACAACAGCCGCCAGGCCAGCCAGTCTGTTTCCTTCAATAGCTACGTCGGCCACCCCCACAGTGACGGAGTTGCCGCGCCCGTCGATATCCAACTGTAACGAAAAGCGAAACTGATCGGAGTCCCGCCACACGACGCCGTAGCCCCGACTACCCTGGGACCGGTCCCCGATCGTTATGACGACCTTGTCCCCCGGTTTCAGGTACCCTCCCGTCACCTCGAGGGCCGGCAAGGCGTCGCCTCCAAGCTGACTCTGCCATGCCAAGCTGGTTGTTTTCGTCTCCACGGATGCCTCGGTCCCCTTCGGGATGACCTTGAAAGACACATAGTGGTCCGCTCGAGGACGCGTAACTTGCATCTGCGATTGCCGCGCGAGAATCGATCGTCCGAGTAGCAAGCTCTGTCCGGGTCCAATTTCCAACTCTCCTACCGTGTACTCCAGCGTCAGGGTCGCGTACTCCCCGGCCACCATTCTGGTGCGATCCGTACGCACCAGCGTTCCCCATCGGTCCCAGTTTTGTTCCACAAACTCGAGCGTCTTGGCCCACCGCTCGACTTCGGAGGAGGTCTGTGAGTTGAACGGTCCTGTAATCAGGCCCGTCAGCGTAACCTGCATGTACTGAGGAAAGAGCAAGCGCTCGGGACTGGCCAGCGCGTTGCCCCATCGATCCAAGACACGAAGCCGGTCCAGGTAATTCTCGGAGGTGGTCGGCATGCTAAGGATTTCGTCTCGGAGCTGCTTCACCTGTTGCGAAAGCATTGCAGATGAAACGCCGGCGCAACCTGTGGCAAGTGCCAGTGATCCAATCAGAAGAAACTTGGCTAGGAGAACAGTTGTGTTTTCTTGCTTCATTGATCCGGTCCTTCCACTCACATTCAGTATTGGATGTTTCCCGTTGTCACGTCACGTCACGTCACGTCACCTCACCTCACCTCACCTCGCCTAACGCTGCGGTTGCCTCGCCTCGCCTCGCCTCGCCTCGATTGTACACAGGTTCCACTAGAATCGCTGTTCAAACCGGTTGCGCTCTACCCCGGCGGAAGAGAACAAACTCGACTCAACTTTGAAATCACCCTTGATCCCGGACCTGCATCAAGTCGAGAATTGTCGCTTACCCTTTCTTTACTTTATGGGCAAGAGGTTCAAATGCACAAAAGCGCATCACGCGGAACGGTATTGGCCAAAATCATGGGGTTACTGTTTTTCCTTCTCCCCGGCTCGAGTAGCCTTGCGGCGCAAGACGCACCAATCTCCAAGCCAACATATGAAGTGAAAATCCATTACAACTTCATGGTTCGCATGCGCGACGGAGTGCGACTCTCCACCGACATCTACCGCCCCGACGCAGGCGGGAAGTTTCCTGTGCTCTTGGTTCGAAACCCATACAACAACGGCGACGGTGAACCGTATCCCCGTGTAGGTCGGTACTGGGCATCCCGCGGTTACGTCTTTCTGCACCAGGACACGCGTGGCCGTAACGACTCAGAAGGAGACTTCAATCCGATTTTCCAGGAACCGAATGACGGCTATGACGCGCTGGAGTGGGCGGGAACTCAACAGTGGTCCAACAGAAAGGTGGGCATGTGGGGTCTCTCCTATCTGGCCCACGTCCAGTGGCGCGCGGCATGGCTCCGGAGTCCCTACCAGAAGGCGATCATGCCGATCTTCAGTCCCCTGAACACGTACTTGGACGGACATCCCGGCGGCGGTTTCGAATTCGGACGTATCAAGTGGGCCACGCTGATGGATGGCCGCACCAACCAGAACTTCGACTACAACTGGGACGAAGACCTGATGCATCTTCCCTTGCGGACGTTGGACCGGGCACTCGGTCACGACTTGCCCTTCTGGCAAGAGCTGATCCGGCATCCCCACTACGATACCTACTGGGAGCTGTTGGACGACGAGAAGAAAATCCCTGAAATCGAAGTGCCCGCATTGAACATCGGAGGATGGTTTGACACCTTCCTCCGATCCACGCTGGCGGCGTACACGGGGATGATCACGCGCGGGCGGGAAGCTACCCGTGCGTCACAAAAGCTCGTCATCGGTCCCTGGCCCCACGGCCTTCCAGTTCCGAGAAAGGCCGGGGAAATCGATTTTGGACCCGACGCCCAGCTGGACCTGGATCGTTTGGCCGTGCGCTGGATGGACTACCACCTCAAAGGCATCGACAATGGAATCATGCAGGAGCCCCCGATTCAGATCTTTGTCATGGGCACCAACCGATGGCGGAGTGAATACGAGTGGCCCTTGGCCCGGACTCAGTTCACCAAGTACTACCTGCACAGCCAGGGAAACGCCCAGACTCTCAACGGTGATGGATCACTGAGCACCGATGTGCCCGGCCAGGAGCCGGTCGATCAGTATGTTTACGATCCTGAAGATCCCGTGCCGACGAAAGGGGGGGGCTTGACCGGGGCCAATCCCGACTTGATTCCGGGGCCATTTGATCAAACAGAAATCGAGAAGCGCGCAGACGTACTGGTCTTCACCTCCTCTCCCCTGCAGCGAGACCTGGAAGTGACCGGGCCGCTCACGGTGGTCCTTTACGCAGCTTCCGACGCAAGAGACACCGATTTCATGGCCAAGCTGGTGGATGTTCATCCCAACGGACGTGCTTATGGCTTGATCGACAACATGATTCGTGCGCGCTACCGGGAGTCTTTTTCATCTCCCACCCTGCTGGAGCCAGGAAAGGTCTATGCTTTCGAGATCAACCTGTACGCGACCAGCAACGTCTTCAAGAAGGGACATCGCATTCGTTTGGAGATTTCCAGTAGCAACTTTCCGCGTTTTGACCGGAATCAGAATACCGGCCGCGCCTTTGGAATGGACGACCGGGTCCAGAAAGCGACTCAAACCATTCATCATAGTGCGCGCCACCCATCCCATATCCTGCTTCCCGTGATCCCCGGACCGCGCTGAAGGATCGACCTTGGCAATCTCGCTTTTCTTCAGGCACTTCACACAACAAAGCGCTCGCTGCGCCATCCTGATAGCCCTGATCATCAGCGGCGATCGAAACAGCGTGGCACAGGCAACGTCTCAGGACATCCGTGGCTGGGATGCCACGCTCCCCCTCGGAAACACCCGCGTGATCGACTTCATGACCGAAGAAGGAACCTGGATGTCGCTCGACGTGTCTCCGGATGGAAAGTGGATCCTGTTCGATCTCCTGGGCCACGTCTATCGGCTGCCGGAGGCAGGCGGTCAGGCGGAGTGTCTGACGCAGGACAGCGGAATCGCCTTGAATATCCAGCCACGCTACTCCCCCGATGGCCGACAGATTGCATTCGTCTCGGACCGCAGCGGACAACTCGGCCTTTGGGTCATGGGGTCCGACGGCGCGAACCCGCGCCTCGTGTTTGTGGATCCTGACACACGCATTCGAATCCCCAAATGGATGCCCGACGGTCGAGGCATCGTGGCAGTACGTCAGCTTCGGACCAGACGTGCCGCGTTTCACCGGACGATCACGCAACTGTGGATGTTTCCCGTGAACGGTTCCCCGCCGCGTCCGCTCGTGGCCGACGATTTGGCCCAATCCCATTGGCCGTCGATATCAAGCGACGGCCGGTTTCTTTACTATCACGCCTCCTATTACATCGGCCGCATGCTGATGACATACAGCGGCCACCATCTGCGCCGGTACGAGCTGGCGACCGGCGACATCGAGCAGATTCGTCCCAACGACAGCGACGCCGTCCGGGCTGCCGCGCACATTCCGGACTCCCACATAAGATCCATCTATATGGATCCGGTACCGGAATATACGGCCGTGATGGCCCCGGAAGTTTCGCCCGACGGACGATTCCTTGCCTTTGCCCGCCAGATGCCAAACAAAACCTTCCGCTACCGCGGGCACGCCTACGCGCCGCGCACAGCACTATGGGTGCGCGATCTACGAAGCGGAGACGAGCGGGCAATTCTGGATCCGATCACGACGGATATGTCGCGCAGCCACGCGAAGTACTCTGTGGATCGAATCCTGCCAGGGTATGGTTGGACGCCGGATAGTAAGGAGATCGTCGTTCTCGAAGGAGGCAAGATTCGCCGGGTCGCAACTGAAACAGGCCAGGTTCGAGAGATACCGTTCCGCGCCCGCGTTCGACGAACGATTTCAGGATACGTCCGGGGCAAGACCGACATCGACGACGAAGGTTTCGAGTCGAAGTTTCTGAAGTGGCCGGCGGCCTCCCCTGACGGGAGATCTCTTCTGTTTGTCTCGATGGGACGCGTCTGGCGCATGGCCCTCCCGAACGGGCAACCCGAGCGGCTGACCTCGAATTCCGGTCCGGCGTTTGAGATGACGCCATCCTGGTCTCCGGATGGATCTACGATCGCCTACACTACCTGGGACGATCAAAACAGAGGGCATCTATGGACGATGGCATCGGAGGGGGGCCACGCTAGAAGACTTACCCAGAACGCCGCCGAGTATATCCATCCCGTATGGAGCCCCGACGGCTCATCCGTCGTGGTGACACAGGGCAAAGGGGCGAGCGTGACGGAGGACCCCTGGGGTTCCGATCCAGATTGGTCCTACGTCAAGATTGGAGTGTCGGGTGGCGCCGCTCCAACGCAGATATCTTTGCCCAGGAGCGGCAAACTTTCTCGGCCGAACTTTGGCGCCGACGGGGGGCTTTACTACCGAACCCGCGCGAGGGAATACGAGATGCTCCGCAAGATCGATCCCGTCACCGAAAAACACGAGGATGTGATTCTGTTCCCTTTTGTCTCCTGGGCCAGCGGCAATCCGGACTATCACTCCGTGATCTCCCCCGACGATCGCTTCCTTGCCTTCGTGTACGATCACAATGTGTTTGTGCAGCGACTGGTGCGTCCATGGGAGGGACCGGGGCCACAGGTGGTGGTGGGAGAACCCGCCAGAGATATTCCCGAGCTCCAGCGAGTACCGGTCATCGGGGGGATGCACCTCAATTGGCGCAGCTCCACCACGATCGAATTCATTTCGGGAAACACCTACGCCAGCTACGATGTCGAGAAGAGACGAACCGAGACCGTCGATATCCGGCTGCAGGTCAAGCGAGACCGGCCCACCGGCACGGTGGCGTTGAAGGGAGCCCGAATCATCACACTGGAGGGAGACGAAGTCCTCGCGTCGGGTACCGTTGTGGTCCGGCGGAACCGGATTCTTTCGGTCGGATCCAGCGGACACCCAAAGGCAGACCGCGAGATCAACCTCGAGGGCAAGACGATCATTCCCGGGCTGATCGATGTCCACGCACACAACAGCCGGGCCACGGCGGGGCTGGTTTCACAGCACCCGGTGGGCGCCGCGGTGACCTTGGCCTATGGGGTGACAACAACCTTCGATCCGGGGGCCTCGCTGGAATCGGCGACGCCGATGCAAGAGTTGATCGCCGCCGGGACCGTCACGGGTTCTCGCATCTTCGGCGTGGGGGACATTGTGACGCACATCGGGCACCACGTCGAGTTTCAGACAGTCCAGGGGGCCCGCAGGGAGGTCGAGCGGCGGGCGGACTGGGGAGCCATCGGCTTGAAAAACTACACGATCAGCCGCCGCGACCAACAGCAAAAGCTGATTCACGCGGCGCGCCTGCATGGGGGCCTTTCGGTGACCGCCGAAGGAGGGACTCTTCCCCATGTGCTGGCAATGGTCCTGGACGGCCAAACCGGATGGGAACACCAGCTCTACATCTTTCCACTCTACGAAGATCTCACACAGTTCCTTGGCCGCGCGGGGGTCGTCTACTCGCCGACCGTCAGCGTCTGCGGCCATTGGCGTGGCGCTGCCTACCATTTCAGGGGAAAGCACAATCTCGTCGAAGACGAGAAGTATCGGCTGTATTTCCCCCGCGACCATCTAGAACGGGCAATGCGCCGGAGCTCGAACGTTGCTCTGGAAAACTACTCGTTTCCGATGGTGGCCGAGGGAGCCGCGGACGTCATTCGAGCGGGTGGTTACGCTGCCATTGGCGACCACGCGGAGCAATACGGGCTCGGCTCTCACTGGGAAGTCTGGAGCTATGCAACCGCCATGAAGCCGCTGGAGGCTTTGAAGGTGGGTTCGCTGTACGGCGCCTACTTCATTGGACTGGACCACGAACTGGGTTCCATCAAGGCTGACAAGCTCGCCGACCTGATCATTCTCAATTCCAATCCACTGGAAGATATCCACAATACCACCGACATTCTCTACGTGATGAAGAACGGCCGGCTCTATGACGGCAAGACGCTGGATCAGGTCTGGCCTGATAAGGTGCCGATCGGGCCGGCACCGTGGCGCCCGGACGCGGTTCCGCAGAATTGATTCCCCGACCTCCTCAGCGGCTCCGGGAACCCGATAATCCTGGCGCTGCAGTCCTGAGAACCCAGCCCTCCACCTAGGCGTTGTCACAACGGGAGTATGGCAGACGCTACCGGGTCAAGCGCTCGACGGCCTTGCGGTGCATACTGACGAGCCGCCGGTTGTAAAGGCGCTCACGCACTCTGCTTCCCGGGTTGCGAACCACACTGAGGTAATGGGTAAACGTGTGGCGCAAGATATAGAAGCGGAAGAGAATGTACTCTCGATCCTTTTGATACCCATATCCGGCCAGAAACGCCTTCTGCAGGCGCGTGATCACCTTCGGGAGAAAGACCATCCTGTATCGCAACAACTCGAGGTGGTGAAAAAAGCGCGTCAGATCGAAGAAGGTGGCGCCGGAGGCCATGGTCGAAAAATCGTGTGGTACGAGACGTCCATCGCTGACGAGGAAGTTCGCAATAGTGAAATCCCCATGCAACAGGCCAATCTCCATCGGTTCCCTCTGCGCCCGATCGAGGTTTCTGGAAAAGAAATCCAAGACGGTTTGCCGATCTGCCTCGTTGAATCTCGACCGGGATTCAGAAACCAGAAGAGTGAGCCGAACGTCGATGTCTTCTACCAGTGCGTTCAAGTCTATGGGTATGGGATCACACGCAAATCCTTGCATCAACCTCAAGAATCGTCCGGCTTTCCCCATATAGGCTTCAAACTCTCGAATTCGCTTCTCAGGCGGCCAGTAGCGGAGACTGGAAAGAGCTAGCTCGCCAAGATGGGTTCCGGCGAGCTCTTCCGTGATGATTGCATGCTGAGGAACCGAGCAGTAAACGGGCTTGAAGGTTCGGTATTCTTCGAGTCTGTTGATCTTGTCGTGCCAAAAGCTGTTGAGCTTGTAAGAGTCTTCGATCGATTCTTCGAAGTCCTTCTTCGGTTTTTCGTACGCGTTTTTCAGGACCTTTACGAAGATCCCCTTGTTCCCTTTCGTACCATGCAGGGTGTAGATGGCCTGGTGAGAGAAGGGGCGTTCGAATGACGAACGAAAATGAACTTTTTCGATTTTTCCGATCCCTAGATCACGGTAGCCTCGACTACCGAGAAAACCGCTGAGAATGGGCTCGAAATGCTGTTCCGCCGTGGCACTGGGCATTGTCTGTGCGTGTCCTGTCGAGATGGATCAAAAATCCACGGGATCTGGCCCTATTGGGGACATCTCAACTATTTATCGGGCGGCGGATTCTCTTTCTTGATCAATAGTTATTGCGGTTCAAGATGATTCTTCGAGGCTGTTCAGACACCCGTTATTGGAAAAACGGGCTCAAAGCGCCCACTCATTGGGCCCGTCGCCAGCGACGGTGGTGCGGTGCATGATTCGGGGCTCGGTCGGATCCCACGGTCGGCCACGGTGGAGCACGCAACAGTTGTCCCACGCTACGAGGTCCCCGACGCTCCAGTCATGAAGATACGTACGGGCCGGTTGGCAGGCTTGCTCACAGAGCTCTTGCAGAAAGGCGCGGCTCTCATCGACGTCCCGGCCGAGGATGTGAGAGGCGTGACGGCCGATGTAGAGGTTTTTGCGCCCCGTTGCCGGATGCGTGCGAACAACCCGGTGGACAACTGGGGGCATGGCGGCCCACTCCTCCTTCGAGAGTGCAGTTGTCCCACCAACGAGGCTCTGAGAATAGAAATGGTCGTGCACAGCCTCGAGGCCGTTGAGTTCATTTTTCCCCTCGTCATCCAGAACATCCCAGGCGGCTCGCATGTCGGCATACTCGGTTTCGCCACCGGAGCTGGGAAGTACCCGTGCCGACAGCAGCGACGCCTTCGAAGGCACCGGCTTGTAAGAGCTATCGGTGTGCCAGTAGCTGTTGCCCTTCAAGTAGTAGGCGCGGTCACTGTCGGGCTCGAATACCTTCCCCTTGTGGTCAACATTACTGAGAGGGGCAATTTCAGGATTCTTGACCCGAGTGATGAACCGCTCGAGCCGTCCGAAGCGTTTGCTGAATGCTATCTGCTCATCGTCCGTGAGATCCTGCCGGGGAAAGATCAGCACGGCATAAGTGTGAAACGCGCGCTCGATCTGTCGCCAGACGCCGTCGCTCAGAGTCTGTTTCAGGTCTACACCGCGGACTTCCGCCGCAAGAGCCGACGAAAGCGGTAGGACTTCTAGCAAGGGGTTCCCCCACGTTTCCTAGTCTTGTCCGACAAGGCCCTCAACATATTGAGGTTCCCAGGGCCACGGAAGAACCTTGGCCCGCTTCGCCCAGGCTTCCCATTTTGCAACCATCGCCTTTAGCCGCTCGGGATACGATGCTGCAACATCCTTCATTTCGGCACGATCGAGCTCCGTATTGTAGAGCTCCCAGGCTCCGTCGGGGCCCTTGGCAACCAATTTCCAAGCGCCCTCGCGGACGGCACGATTGCCCTCGTGTTCGAAGAAAATCGGTTGGGGTCGGCCCAGCTCCTTTCCCTCGAAAGCGGAACGCAAACTCACCCCCTCGAGAGGATGGATCGTCTGACCGGCATACATCGACGGATACTCTACCCCTGCAACCTCGACACATGTGGCCATGATGTCGATCAAGTGCCCGGGCTGGCGCTCGAGCTGGTTCTGTCGGGATTCCGGGATTCCCCTGGGCCAGTGTGCGATCAGCGGCGTGGCAATCCCCCCCTCGTGCACCCAGTGCTTGTACTCGCGAAACGGCGTGTTGGAGACATTGGCCCAGGCCTTCCCATAGGCGATGTAGGTATCTTCCGGACCCGGCATAATCTGGGTTCCCTTCAAAACGGGCATTCCTGAACGAGTTTGCGCGGGGAGCACATCGGCAATGATTGCATCTGGAGCGATCGGCGGCAGCGTGGGCTCAGTGGGGCGCGTCATCTTGGGCTGACGACCGACGCCCTCCGCGCAGCCACCATTGTCCTGGAGAAAAAAGACGAGTGTATTGTCGAGCTGTCCCGTGTCTTGGAGGATCCGCACGATTCGCCCGATTCCCTGATCCATGGAGTCGATCATCGCCGCGTAGACTTCCATGCCGCGCGCCTCCCAATCCTTCTCCTGCACGGCCTCCCAGTCCCCGACGGTGGGAGAGATCTCTGATCGAGGATCGAGCACCCCCAGCGCCTTCATCTTCTCTACACGCGCCCTTCTCACCGCATCGTATCCCTCATCGTAGCGGCCGCCGTATTTCTGTATGTCCCGATCGAGGGCGTGCATCGGCCAGTGGGCCGTTGTATAGGCGACGTAGAGAAAGAATGGTTTCCCCGGATCGCTGCCTTGATGGTCGCCGATGAACTGGACGGCCCAGTCACTGATGGCGTGGGTATAGTAATAGACCTCCGGCTGGTATTCGGGATCCGCAAAGGGAGAAATCGCGGCATTCCCCCGCGTGAGTGTGCCAGGATCATAAAAGCTTCCCGCTCCCACGATCGTGCCGTAGAAACGGTCAAAACCACGTTGGAGCGGCCAATTGTGCTTTGGCCCGTCGGTTGCCACGTCTGCAGCAACATGCCACTTACCCACGGCATAGTTTCGATATCCCACGGTCTCGAGTGCCTCGGCAATCGTCAAGGAATTTCTATTCAGATCGCCGGCATACCCTGGCGGCAACCGGGGGCTCCACGAATCGCTCATGTGACCGATCCCGGCTTGATGCGGGTAAAGTCCCGTGAGCAACGAAGCCCGCGTCGGACAGCACCGGGCGGTATTGTAAAACTGGGTAAACCGAAGGCCATTCCCCGCCAGCCGGTCCAGATTCGGGGTCTCTATCTCGCCCCCAAAGCAGCCGATGTCGGAGTAGCCCATGTCATCGGACATGATCAAAACGATGTTGGGCGGACGCTCAACGGTGCAGCAGAGTTGCAACGACAGGCAAATCAGTACGAGGAAAGTTCGTCTCATGTTGGCTCTTTGGAGTTGACAGTAGTTTTTCCCTTGATCGATAGTATCTCATAAAATGGGGATGTCCCCCACGTTTCCTGGTTTTCTGTACGCGACCCCAGTACCCCGCGAAGGAGGCTAGATGGACTTCGCATCCATTCTTCGAAAGAACGCCCGCCAGTACGCCGACAACCCAGCCGTCGTTTTCGAGAAACGCCGCCAGACCTATGCACAGCTGTACCAGCGTGCTTGCCGCCTTGCCGACGCCCTGCTGGCCCTGGGACTCAGGAAGGGGGACCGCGTGGCCACTCTTGGAGACAACATGTTCGAAAGCGTCGAGGAGATCTGCGCTTTCGCCCTGGTTGGCCTCATCCGCGCACCGATGTACGCCCAGAATCCCGCGGACGTTCACCTCTACATGCTGAACCTCGTCGGAGCCAAGGCTCTCATCGTCCAGGACCGCTACTACCAGGAGTTCGCCTCCCGCATCGGCGAAGCACCGAAACTGGAGCACGTCATCGTGCACGGCCAAGCACCCGCTCCAGCGCTCGATTACGACAAGTTGATGGAGCGGGCAAAACCCGAGGACCCGCGGATACCGATGGATGAGAACGACGTGCACATCATCCGTTTCTCGGCAGGGACTACCGGTCGACCCAAGGGAATCGCCCATACGGTGCGCGGTTTTCTCCAGTTGGGCAATGAGGTCGGGCTCGTGTTGCCGCGCATCGATGATTCGGATGCGATGCTCGTTGCCGGTCCCATGTCTCACGCCTCGGGAATCATCGTGTGGATGATCCTGGCGCACGCGGCCAGGCAAGTCCTCCTACCCGCGTTCCATCCCGCACTGGCGCTCGAGGTGATCGAAAAGGAGCGCTGCACGATCACTATACTCGTTCCTACCATGATCCAGATACTGGCCAATCATCCAGACGCCAAGACCCGGGATCTGTCGACTCTGAAAGCCGTCTTCTACGGCGCATCCCCCATCGCGGAGCGTACACTCGCAGACGCGCAGAAGATATGGGGCAACATCATGTACCAGGTCTTCGGACAATCCGAGGTGCTGCCGATCACGATGCTGGCCCCGCGTCATCACGTCCTGGAAGGCACGGCGGGTGAAAAACGCTGGTTGCGCTCCGCCGGCCGCACCACCCCCAATGCGTTCGTGAAGATCCTGGATGACGCCGGCCAGGAGCTTCCCACGGGCGAGGTCGGGGAGATCACGGTCCGATCACCCGGAGCCATGAAGGAGATATGGCAAGATGAGGCTGCAACGCGCGAGCGCATCACCAAGGATGGATGGATCCGGACCCGCGATATCGGATCTCTCGACGACGACGGCTTCCTCTACATCGCCGATCGCAAGGAGGACATGATCATTTCCGGCGGCTTCAATATCTGGCCGGCAGAGCTGGAAAACGCCCTCTTTTCCCACCCTTCGGTTCTGGAGGCGGCTGTCGTGGGGGTGCCGCACGAAAAATGGGGCGAGACTCCAAGGGCGATCGTGGTCCTTCGAGAAGGACAAAGCGCAACCGAGCAAGAGCTGATCGACTGGTGCGGTGAGAAGGCCGGAAGGATCAAGAAACCGACTTCGATCCAATTTCGCACCGAGGCCCTGCCGAAGAGCCCCGTGGGCAAGGTCCTCCGGCGTCAACTGCGCGAGCAGTACTGGGGAGGGAAACAACGCCACGTGGGAGGCGCCTAGCAACGTCACTCGCGCAAGCCGGTTCGTTTCCTTCCACAAGAGCTCCCTGTTTTTACTCCGTCCTCACTTTCCGAGTCGCTATCTGCGCATCGATGTCTTTCCCGCCCAAAAAAATGCGATTGTACGTGGGCGTGACGATGATCTCGTTCACGCACATGTGCGCGGGGGACTCGGCGACAAACAGTATGGTGCGGCCAAGGTCCTCGGGTTGCAGCATCTTGGCAATCTCCTCTTCGCTCGGAGCAATGGGCCGTTTATGAAGTATCGGAGTCGCCACCTCCCCCGGGCAGATAACGCACGCTCTGATTCCATTGACGCATTCCTCGATATTCAGCGACGTTGTCATCGATATCACGGCGGCCTTGCTCGAATTGTACCCCGGGCCAACCATGTACACCTCTCGGCGCCCAGCCCAGGATGAGACATTGACAATCAATCCGTTCTGCTGCCGGCGCATGATTGGAAGTACGGCCAGGATACAGTAGGTGGCCCCGTTCAGGTTCACATCGATGGTACGCTCCCAGGCCTCCGGGGTCAGATGAAAAAAGTGACGATTCGGCGCGTTCCAGCCGGCGCTATTGACGAAAACATCGAGACGCTGATGCGAGGACTCAATGCGAGAAACCAGTGCACCCACGGCAGACACGTCCGTGACGTCCAGAGGCTCTATGGAGGCACTCCCTCCGGCGGCGTCGATTCTGGCCTTCGTTTCGGCCAGAGCCTGCTCTCGCCGACCGGTGAGAACGACGTGCGCACCCGCGCCCGCCAGCGCTACCGCCCCGGCCTGACCAATACCACTGCCCGATCCCGTAACCCAAGCGACTTTCCCATCCAGCGATCCCATCCTATTCCTCCTGTCTGACTTTGCCCGATTCGTAAACGGCACGGCCCTCGAGCAGCGTGGCCAGCACTCGTGTGTCTCCGATCTGCTCGGGCGGGACCTCGAAAAGATTCCGGTCCAGCACGATCATGTCGGCATGTTTTCCCACTTCAATGGATCCTGTAGATCGTTCCAGGCGCATCGCATGCGCGCCGTTTCGGGTGAAGATCTCGATCGCGGTGGCCAGATCGACCGCCTGCTCGGGGTTGAACCGTCCAGGTGTTCGCCCCTCGGGATCGCGCCGCGTCACCGTGGCTTCCAGCCCGCGCCAGGGATTCGCATTTGGTACCACGGCCGGCCAGTCCGAGCCGTAGACCGTGAGAGCACCGGCATCGACCAGCGCCTTGATGGACCATATTCGGCGGACCCGCTCTTTGCCCAGGGTCTTTTCGAGCAGTCCCACGATTCGGTTCGGATACCAGTACATGGGCGATAGATCGGCGGCCGCGTTCAAGCTACCGAATCGGGGTATGTCATCAGGGGCCACCAGATTTGCATGGCCGACCTCGTGTCGCAGTCCCGAGTCGCCATTCGCCTCGCGCGCCGCTTCAATGGCATCGAGCGCTGCGCGAACGGCAGCGTCTCCCCCGCAGTGCATCTTCACCGTCAAGCCTTGCTTGTCGAGCAGCACGAGATATCGCTTCAACTCCTCGGGTGGCGTGACAAACTCTCCGTAGTAGGAGCCTCCGTGCTTCTCATCCGGCAGGTACGGCTCCAGATAGGCTGCCTTGCGCGCACCTGCCGAGCCGTCGACGAAGATCTTGACGAAGTCCGGGTAGACATGTTTGCTGCGATACCGGTCGCGTTCCCGAATTGAGCGGGGGAGTGCATCACGACCTTCGGCACTGGCCCGCCACGACAGACTTGTCGCGACCCGCAGGGTCAGCTCGCCCGCCTGGTCTGCGGCGCGGTAGGCCGTGGCCACGGCAGCCGATGTGGAGGCATCCTTGATCGCGGTGATCCCCTCGCGGTTGAGAACCCCGGCGAGCTGCTTCATGGCACTGCGATACTGCTCGGAGGTGTAACCCGGTATGGAGCGCATCACCAGCGCGCCGGCGCTCTCGAACAGCAGCCCGGTCGGATCACCCCCGCCGGGATCGCGGCCGATCTCACCGTTTTTGGGATCCGGCGTGTCCTTGTCGATACCCGCTGTCTCGAGCGCACGGGAATTGACCCAGGTGCTATGACCCCCGGAGCTTCTCAGCAGGACGGGATGCTCCGGGGCGGCGGCATCGAGAACCGACTTGTGCGGCTTGCGTTCGGACTCGAGCAGATGCACACCGTAGACGCCACCGCGGATCCAGGTGCCGGGAGGCTGCGTGGCGGCGCACTCCTTGATCTTTTGCCCGATCGCCTCCAGTGACAGGTCGGACGGGAATTTGCAACCCCACATCTCGTTCAGGGTCGCGCTCACCGGGTGAATATGCATGTCGTGAATCCCGGGCATCGCCATCTTGCCGCCGAGATCAGACACCTTGGTAGTCGCGTCGATGAACGACTCGATCTCGCCGTTGCTGCCCACGGCGATGAAACGACCGTCCTTGATCGCGACCGCCTCGGCCCAGGACCGCATCTGATCGACCGTGTAGATCCGACCGTTGACGAAGGCCGTGTCCGCGGAAGGCCCCGGAGCCTGCTGCGCTGCCGCTCGAGTCAGCGGCACACACAGGATCAGAAGCAGTACGCCAAGCCATGGGCTTGTAGCTAAAGTCCTGGGCCGGAGCGGAGGCTTGCACATCGGATGTGTGGGATGCATCTTGTCCTCTATTCCGAGAAGATCCACAATGGTAAGGATGGCAGTATAGTCGTTGGCGCGCTACCGTCAACATTCTCGTTTACGATCCTAAGGATTAGACAAGGTGCAATATTACCGTGTCCTCATGGAGTGTCTTCTTTTCAAAAACGGTTACGTCACCGCTCCGGTGTGTAGCCCATCACGCGTCATGGGAAGGAGGCTTGAGAGACCCCTTGTGGCCGAGCCGCGAGGCGGTCACGCTGGGGATCTGTGATAGGAGCTTTCGGCTCCCCGTGTAGCATCATTCGGAGGTTTCCGATGTACTATCTGAGACCGAGATTTTTCTGCGCATGCTTTCTCCTCTGGTTCGTGCCGGACGCATCCTCGCGCGGTCTGGTGCCCGAGGACATCGGGCAGTGGACGAGTTTGGCCGATGTTCAGATCTCCCCGGACGGCAGGTACCTGGCAACGGTGGCGACCCGGACATCGCTTGAAAGAAACCGCCGGCTTGCGGCCATCATGGTGACGCCAACCTCCGAGTCCCGCCCCACGCCGGTCGGCCGGGGACGGCAGCCGCGCTGGTCCCGGGATAGTCAGACACTCGCCTTCATTTCCCTGGGCGAAAAAAGGAAACCCCAGATTTTTCTCTGGTCTCCCGGCAAAGAACAGCCCACGCAGCTCTCCCGTCTCGAGCACGGTGCCCAGGATCTGGCTTGGTCCCCGGACGGCTCGCGCTTTGCTGTGCTTTCCCCCGTCCCCACGGGACCCCCGCAAAAAACCGATCTAGGAGTTGTGGAGATCGACCAGCCGATGTACGAGCTCAATGGGCCGGGTTTCTTTCTGAACATCCGTTCCCATATCTTCGTGGTCGATGCGAAGACCGGAAAAGCAAGTCAAATCACAGACGGCGACGCCTTCGACAGAGACCCGACCTGGTCGCCCGATGGCAAATGGATTGCGTTCACGTCCGACCGGAGCGGAAAGTTTTTCTCCGGTGGTCGGGATCAGGATATTTTCGTCGTCTCAGCTCTGGGAGGAGACCTTCGCTGCGTCTCCCCGCACGCCGAAGGAAACGCCAGCCCTCAGTTTTCCCCGGACGGCCGATTCATTGCCTTCACCCACATGCAGCACCGTCGAGATACCCCCGATATCTGGATCATGCCGTTCGGAGGCGGCGACGCCGCCGAGCTGACCGCATCCCTCGACCGTCGCATTCAGGCCTTCCAGTGGACTCGAGCGGGGATGTTCTTTACCGTGCCGGACCAAGGAGCCTGGCCACTGATGAGGCTCGACCCGGCATCCAAAAGGATTTCACGCGTGGCAGGCGCAGGCAAGCGGGTGACTTCCTTCAGCGTGTCGGACACCGGAGAGATCGCCTATATCCAGAGCAGCCTCAACGAACCTGGGGATTTGTACCTTGGGGATCGCCGGCTGACGCGGATCAATGAGAAGTGGCTTCAGGAAATAAATCTTCCCGAAGTGGAGAGCTTCAGGTTCCGCAACGACGGTGGCCTGGATGTTGAGGGCTGGCTGGTGAAGCCAGTGGATTGGAAAACCGAGCGGAAGTATCCGCTGGTCATCTGGGTTCACGGGGGTCCCAGGGTACAAGCGGGCAACGCCTTCCGATGGGAGGTTCAGCTATTGGCCGCCCGCGGCTATGCGGTCTCTTATGTCAACTATCGGGGCAGCGATGGTTACGGAGGGCGCTTCCTCGACGCCAACGCCGGTGACATGGGCGGAGGCGACTATCGAGATGTCATGCAAGGGGTGGAGACGGTCTTGGCCAAGTACCCCTGGATTGATTCGAAGCGTGTGGGCCTCTATGGTCGGAGCTACGGTGGGTATATGGCAAACTGGGCCATCACCCAGACCGACCGCTTCGCGGCCGCGGTATCTTTCAATAGCATCTCCAATCTCGTGAGCTACTGGGGTACGGGGGATAATCCCTACGAGCTAACGGAAGCCATGGGTGCATCGCCCTGGGAGCAATCCGAGCTCTACTGGGACCGGTCCCCGATCAAACATGTATTGCGGGCCAAGACACCCACCCTGCTGGTGCTGGGCGAAAGAGACGATCGCACGCCGCCGGAACAAGCCGAGCAGATGTTTCGCGCCCTCAAACATCATGGCGTGGAAACCAAGCTCATCCGGTATCCGGACGTGACGCATGGAGGGGGCAGCTGGAAGCCCGTGTTTCTGGTCGACAGCAACCACCGGATGCTCGACTGGTTCGACCGCTTCCTGAAAAACTAGGGACGTCTCAACGCTCTCACACGCCCTCACACGCCTTCCCGCATTTCCTAGTTTTGGCTCTGTGGGAGCTGATACCTCTGTCCGAGTACTATTCTGATCAGATCCGCGGTGATCCTTATTATCGGGGTGTGCTCGAAGTTGCTGAGCAGGATGATGACAGCTCGATCGTCCACGAAGCGCAAGAACTGGGCACGAAAACCGCTGATACCGCCGCCATGACTGATGACCTTGTGTCCAAACCTGTCATCCACGAACCAGCCGTATGCGTAACGGCCTCGGGGTCCCGCATCGATGTAAGGACGGAAGAGCAGCTCGAGACTGCTCTTCTTTAGAATCTTCTCCGTGTACAGCGCTTGATCCCAGAGGTAGAGATCGTCGATCGTGGAATACAAGGCCCCGGCGGCGTATGGGTTGGACATATCGAGATAGGCGGCGTTCTCCAGTCTTGATGACTCGCGCGAGTAGCCGGATGCCCTGCCCTTCAAGATTGTTTCGCTATGATCGTAGCCGGAGTTGTTCATCCCCAAAGGACTAAAAAAATTGTCGGCAAGGTAAGCTTCGTAGGACTTTCCCGAAAGCTTCTCCAGTAGCATTCCCAGGAGAGAAAAACCCGCATTGCTGTACTCGAATTTTTCTTCGGGGGCGAAACTCGGCGGCTGAGCCATAATACGTTCCAAGATATCCTTTAACGATCGCGGCACCATCATCGCTTGTCTGAACTCGCGCGAGGGACCGCCGTATTCGTGAAGACCGGAGCCATGTATGAGGAGGTGGTGGATCTTGATCTTGTCCCCGTATGAAGGAAAATCAGGAAAATACTTGCGGATCGAATCATCCACGCGGAGCAGCCCCTGTTCTTGAAGGTGGAGGATCGCGGCGGCGGTGAACTGTTTGGTAATGGAACCGATACGAAATCTTGTCCGTGGCGTGTTGGCGATGTCATGTTCGTGGTTGGCCAGACCATAGCCTTTCCGGAGTAACGTTTCCCCCCGCCGTACAATCAGCACCGCTCCATTGAAATTATCCGATTTCAGGTGAGCCGTGAGGTACTCGTCGGCTTTGGCACCGATATCTTGGGCCGAAGCGTTCGATACACCGAGCACGACAACCGCAAGGGCTGATATGGTAATCATTCGAATGGATTCACGCATTGGACGATCTCCTAATCTCTAGAACCCGGACGATTCGCCTGCAGCTTGCAACGCCGAAATTGCTCCTGGCCTCGCTATTCGTCGCCCGATGCTTCATTTTCAACTCCATGTGGGGATGTTCGCACTCCGGGCGCCTCGGCTGGCGCCGCCTGCATTAGCTTGTTCCAGATGTTGTGATCGAATCTCTTGTCAGCGTACTGATCGCCCAGACGAGTGACCACCAAGCCCAGGCTGGGAACGATGTAGAGCTTTCGTCCGAGAGAACCCATGGCTGTGACCAGATCTGGCGGCGCGGTCGGAAAAAGTGGTCCGTCAAAGACTTTGGGATTGTGGGGACGCATGTGCTGGGTCGTCCCGTTGGCGCCCCAGAGGAGGCGATAGGAGGGATTCATCTCCTGGGCTACAGCAAACAACTCGTCCAAGGATTCTTTCTTTACGATCTGCTGCTGATTCCACTTCCCTCCCGCCAGCACGAGAATGCCCAGCCGCGCAAGGTCCCGTGCGGTAGTGGCAAATCCGCTTGGGTTGTCGGGGTTTTTCCTCCCGGGGGAAACGGGGCGGTTGACCCACCGGCTGTCAACCATGCCGATCGGGGATGTCAGCCACTGGCGCGTTGCCTCGTTGAGCTCCATTCCGGCGACGTGAGAAACGATCTCATAGACGCGGGTGTAGGCTCGGGTATTGTAATTCCATTTCGTTCCTGCAGGTGCCTCGAACTCGAGCTGCTCGCTGAGCCCACTGGCCATGGCCATCAAGTGGCGAACCGTGATGGCGGCTTCATCCTGGGGTTTGGCCTTCGACCAGCCCTCACCCAGGTACTGCGACGCCGGCACATCGAGATCCAGGAGACCGCGCTCCCGCGCCATGACCGCCAAAACCGCCGCCACGCTCTTTTGGATCGAGGCGACATCTTCGATGGAGTGTCCGGCCGCGTCGGTTCCGAATCTCATGACCGAGTAAGCTGTTTTGGAATCCGGGGTAAGATCCCAGTACTGCTCCGCCATGATCCGTCCTCTGTAGGCGACCACGACACCGCTCGATCGCTGCCCGCCCGCATAGTCCACCACATCCTGGAGCCGTTCAGGGTCCCAGCCCGCGTCTTGCGGTGAAATCGTCTCCCAGCTTGAATCCGTGGGCGGGAAATAAATCTCTTGGCCGCCGGTCGGCTCTCTCGATTCGGTTTCATGAGCGGCGTGTTGAGACGTCTGACAGCCGGTCAGCAGCACAAGCAAGACGAAGGCTATGAAAGCACATTCGATACGCATGGCAACCTCCAGAAAAAGGTGACTCGTTACAAGGTTCCTTGCGTTAGCCGGAGGCCGAAGCGATATTCTCTACAGCTTGCTGTTGCCCGGTCCATGCGCTGCAGCGCTTCATCGATGTCGGCATCAGCAAAGCCGGCGGAAAGGTACCACCTTCCCTGTCTGCCGGCCAAGATGCCCTCATCGGTCAGCCCAGAGATATGGCGATGCAAGAGCTCTCCTTCATCTTGCGGTCAGGTTCCGCTGAAAGAATGCTTCCATGGCGGCAACGGTTTCGCTGCTGTTACGGAAGAAGGCCCCATGGCCGCTACCGTCCTCGAGATGCATGAAGGTGACATCTTTGGCTCCGGCCTCCTGCAGGGCTTGGACGAAATCGCTGGTTTGCCACACGCCGACGACCGCGTCGGATTCTTCATGGACCATCAGAAAAGGAGGGGCGTCGGCCCGCACGTAGGTGATCGGTGAAATTTTTTTCCTGATCTCCTCCGGGAGCAGGTAAGGAATGTTCGCGGGCATGCGCCGGCCCACCGCGTCGGGCGTGTTGTCGCTGCTGATCGGCCCGAGCCTTTCGTTCATGGGCCCAAGGAAGCTGGTTGGCGTTGCGCTGCTGACGACCGCCTGCACCATACTCGGGTGATGCTGCCACGGGCCGTCCCCTTCCAGCCCGGCCGAAGGAGGGCAGAGCCCTAGCATGGCGACAAGGTGGGCGCCGGCGGAGTTGCCATAAGCCCCGATGCGGTCAGGATCCACATTGTAGGTTTCGGCGTGTGCGCGCAACCAGCGTACGGAACACTTGACGTCCTCGATGCAGGCTGTGATGGGCGCTTCATCCAACATCCGATAGTTCACCGATACGCAGACATAGCCCTTGGCGGCAAACTGCAGTGTCAGGCCGATGAAATTGCCGCGCCGCTTATCCCCTCGGCGCCAACCGCCCCCATGAACGAATACAATCGCTGGTCGGGGTTTTGCCCCCCGGCGTTTCCGGCATGGCCAAATCGAGCTTCCAGGCTTCGTTCCCTTCCCGGTAAGGGATATCGGGGATGTATTTCACATCAGGGGGGACCCGTTTTTGAACTTCCTCTACGGACAGGGGCGGGGGTTGTTGCCGTGCGTTGGTGCCGCGAGGTTGGGCATGAATAGTGCTCGCCAAGCACAGCAGAATGGGAAGGAGTTGCTTCATTGCGTCCTATCGCTGACAGTGGGTTGCCGGCCCGGGTTGTCCCAGGAGAGTGATCTTAGCTTAGCGGTACCGGAAGGAATGTCAACCTACGAGACGGCCGGGTCCCGCCCTGCATACGCGGGTCGACCGCTCAATCTGGGCCAAGTTATCATGAGCTGGTTTCAGCTTGCCTGCCATGAACGTGATCGTTGACCGTTCGACTCATCGTAGCGGATTGCCGGATCAGGGGATGATCAACTCCAGAGCCTGGCGTCCTCCACGAACAGCATCGGAGGGGATCGGCTGATCCAGCGCGGCCAGTTTACCCTCATGGTGTGCCGCCATCCCCAGGAGATACGCATCGGTGACCTGCACTACATCAGTGTTCAGCAGTCAAGAGACCCGGGCAGCAGCAAAGTATGTGATTCGAGAGATTCCTGATCTATGATTGCCTTCGAGAAGCAACCGGTGCCTCGATTGTTACTATTGCGAGGATTCCTACCATGAAGAAGCCGATGCCTGCCGACGGACTCAGCCGCGGCTCCGTGCAAAGTCTACTCAGGGAAGCCCGAGACGAGGACATCGACCGCAAGATGCCGGACTGGAACAGAAGGGCCTTCCTGTTCACGTTCCACGCCGACGACGAGGTCTGGCAGTTGGCCGAGGAGGCGTATCTCGGCTTCTTGAAAACCGAAGCGATCGCTGGCTTTGCCTACCCCAGCGTAAAGCGGTTCCAGGAAGACCTCATCGCTTTCGCGACCGACTTGCTTCACGGCGACGACGAAACGGCGGGAACCGTCACCACCGGGGGCACGGAGAGCATCATCCTGGCCGTCAGATCTGCCCGCGACTGGGCAAGAGCGCGCGGTTTGGGAGGGAAAACGCCCTCCATCGTCTGCCCGCGTCCCGCGCATCCGGCATTCAACAAGGCCGCAGCGTTGCTTGGCATGCGCGTCATACGCGTGCCGGAAGGTTCGGATTACCGCGCCGACGTGGCAGCGCTTGCCGATTCCGTATCCGACGATACGGTCATGCTCGTGGGTTCGGCACCATCTTTATGGCATGGGGCTATGGATCCCATCGAGCAACTGGCCGAGCTGGCCCTCGCTCGCAATCTCTGGTTACACGTCGATGCGTGCCTGGGAGGCTTCATTGCCCCGTTTGTTCGCAAGCTCGGTCGCCCGGTGCCCTCTTTCGACCTATCGATTCCCGGCGTGCGCTCCATCGCCGCGGATTTTCACAAGTATGGTTACGCACCCAAGGGTGTTTCGGTGGTGCTCTTTCGCGGACCCGAGGAGGCGCGTCACCATACGTTCGACTGGCAAGACGACTATATCCATTACACGACTCCGGGATTGTCGGGCACTCGCTCCGGCGGCCCCATTGCCGCGGCCTGGGCGGTGGTCCACTACCTGGGAGAGCGGGGTTTCTTGGACAGGACAGCCTCCACCATGAGCGCGCGAGACACCATTCTCGCGGGAATCCGGTCTATTAAAGGACTTCAAACACGTGGCCATCCCCTGCTCTCGGTGATCAGCTTTGGCTCCGATCAGATCGATGTTCGAGCAATCGCGGCCGGCATGGAAGAGCGAGGCTGGCTGCCCAACCTGTTCGGCGGCCCGTTGTCGTTGCAGCTGCGTGTTACCCCGGCTCATGAGTCCACGGCGGAGAAGTTCGTGCAAGACCTACGAGCGGCGGTAAAAGCAGTGCGGCGTGGGGAGCACCCCGCGAGCGGCACCGATAGTATCTACACCCGTTGAGCCTGGTTCTGATAGATTATCGAGCAGTCGTAGACGGCCACGGAGGCTGCAATGCCCGTTACTTATTCCAAGTACTTGAAGCTCGACAAGCTCCTTTCGCTGCAGCAACCTCACTCGGAACGAGTCGAACACGATGAAATGCTCTTTATCATCATCCATCAGGTGTACGAGCTTTGGTTCAAGGAGATTCTGCACGAGCTGGACTACTTGCAGCGCCTGCTGAGAAGCAAGGAAACACCGGTCGCCCTGCATACCCTGAAACGCGTGCTCACCATCCTCAAGGTCCTGGTTGCGCAGATCGACATCCTCGAGACGATGACCCCACTCGAGTTCCTTTCCTTTCGCGATCGGCTGGAGAGCAGCAGCGGTTTTCAGTCGCACCAGTTCCGCGAGCTGGAGTTCTCGTTGGGTCGTAAGAGCCAAAAGACCGTCGATCACTATCCCGGCGACACCGACGGTCACCGGCGCCTGGAAAAACGATATTCACAACCCACCCTGTGGGATGCATTCCTGCACTATTTGGCAAGCCAGGGCTACGATGTACCGCAGGAACTACTCGAGAGAGACGTAACGCATCCGATCGAACCCTCGCCTGCCGTTCAAAAGATCTTGATTGACGCCTACCGGAACGATTCCAGCGTGCGCACCGTTTGCGAGCGGCTGGTGGATCTGGACGAGGGGTTGCAGGAATGGCGCTACCGCCACGTCAAGATGGTCCAGCGCACCATCGGCACCAAGCGCGGCACCGGTGGGTCGTCGGGCGCGGAGTACTTGATGGCGACCCTCAACACACCGATCTTCCCAGACTTGTGGGCGATACGGACCGAGCTCTAGGGACGCGCGCGTGGATCCCAAAGACCTATACCAAAGCCCCAATGTCCTCGCGCCGCACTATGGCCGGTTTGCGGTGCACGAACGGCTTCTCCTTACGGGACATTCGCACCAGGCGTGGCCGGATTGCGGATTCGAGGGCCAGCAAAACGCATGGTTGGACGCGGCTCGATACGTCGACCACAAGTGGGAAGGGGCGTTTGAGAAATCCGACCGGGTGCGGCGTGGCTTCGCGCGTCTGTTGGATGACACAGACGGCCACATCACACTGGGCGCCAATACGCACGAGCTTGTCATCCGATTCTTGTCCGCGCTTCCGTTGAGGACCCGTCCCCGCATCGTGACCACCGACGGGGAGTTTCACACCATCCGCCGCCAGCTGGACCGACTGAGCGAGGAGGCGACGGAGATCGTCAAGGTGGCGGCCCGCCCCGCCGCCACCTTGGCCGAGCGGCTGATTGCAGATACCAATGACCGCACGGCTGCGGTGCTGGTCTCATCCGTCCTCTTCAGGGATGCCCATATCGTACCCGGTTTGGCCGAAGTACATAAAGCCTGCCAAAAGGTGGGCGCCGAGCTTCTCGTGGATGCATACCATTCGCTCAACGCGGTTCCATTTTTCCTGCCCCGAGAGGGGCTGCAGGGTGCGTTCGTTGTGGGTGGCGGCTACAAGTACTGCCAGCTGGGCGAAGGCAACTGCTTTCTTCGCTTTCCCGGAGATTGCGACCTGCGCCCGGTCATCACCGGATGGTTCAGTGAGTTCGACGCGTTGGCCGAAGGCCACGCCGACGGAAGGGTCGCCTACGGACGGGGTCCGGCTCGCTTTGCCGGTGCATCGTACGATCCCACGAGTCACTACCGCGCGGCCGAGGTGTTCGATTTTTTTGAAGCGCAGGCCCTGACGCCAGAGTTCTTGCGCGAGGTGAGCAGCCACCAAGTGGCCTTGCTCGCGCGGCTGTTCGACGATCTGGATGCAGACCCGAGACTCATCGACCGGGATCGTTCGGTCGCTCCGGATGGAATTGGCGGGTTTCTCGCAATTCGCTCCGCTCGCGCGGGTGAGTTGAGCCGGCGGCTACAGGACCAAGGAGTCTTCACCGACTATCGCGTCGATACACTGCGCCTCGGTCCTGCACCTTATCTCTCGGACGAGCAGCTCGCTCGTGCGGTCGACATTCTCGGACGCGTCCTCCGATCGCTCTAGTTCCAGCGAAGCGAAGTCGCGAAAAAGCTTGTCAATCTTGGCGGGATATCTGTTCGTTCTACAATCAACCCCCAATGAAACAGGGCGGTCATTCAAGCCAGTTGGCAGCACTATGATCATGTGGAATACTATAGCTATTACTATCCACATGACGGGATCGTCATGAAAACAGTCCATATGACGCTTGATGAGGCACTTGTGAAGACCGTCGACAAAGCGGCGAAGCACCTGTAGTCGGCGCCGGACCCGAATTGTTTCGCATTGGCGGAGCAATCCAACATAAGGGCAGGACACTAACCGAAAGCAGCGCCATCATGTTTGAGAAAGTCAACGAGGTGGTGAATGTGACGATCGGAAGCATCCTGGTTGTCGCTGTCGCTCAAGGAATTTGCGCGACCTTGAGCTTCTGGATTCTCGATCTACCTTCCCCCGTTTTCTGGGGAGTGGTTGTCGGAGTCGTTGCCATCGTCCCACTCATAGGAGCCTGGGTGGTATGGATACCGGCCGCCGCCATGCTGGCCATGGGCGCCATCCTGATCAGCGGAGTGGACAATGTGATCCGGCCCATGTTTGTTGCGGAGCGATCTAACCTCAACGGCCTCCTGGTTGTCATCAGCATTCTGGGCGGCATTCATGTCTTCGGTTTTCTCGGAATCATACTCGGTCCGCTGATAGCGGCCCTCACGGTCGGCATGCTTGAAGGGTATCGCGAGAGTTTGGAGCAAGCGCCTCCCGAGACCGCTACCCGCTGAATCCCGGCGCCAAATACTTTCAGCGCCCCACTGGCTCTGGACCTCGATTCCGCTCACGGAGTGAGCAGTCTACGTAGGCCGGGATCTCCGAGACCGGCAATTCGAATGAGCCAATAGGGGTTCAGATTTCAGAGACATTGGGGCGGGGGCAAGGCCTTGCAGAGTGAGCCCGGAGGCCATGGCTTTGAGGCCGCCCAATGTCTGGTTGATGTTTTTGAAAGGAGCCTACCAACAGCAGCCCGCTCATAGGTAGGCTTTACCCTACATAGGATCTATATAAATCCCTATCCTCAGATTCTGTAATTCCGTCTCAGCTGAACGAGCCCCATTTTCTTCAGCCGGAATCGTAAGGTGCTCGGCTAGAGCTCAAGTCGTTCGGCAGCGTTTCCGTTCCCTTTGATCTTCCAGTTGGACGTCTCGAGGACGCTAAGAGTGTGAGCTCTTTTCAACCTCTGTTTCACACCGGCATTTCTTGTGACGACTTTATGACAGCGCTATACTGCCCGTATGGAAGAAGTAGCCAAGCTTTTGAACGACATGGTCAGCGCCGAAGTCATTACGAATTACGCCGTCTTCGGCGCTGTCGCTCAAATGCGTTACACGGAGGCGTTGGCGACGATGGATGCAGACATCCTAGTCGCGGTTACCGAACCAGATGCCCTCGACTGCTTAAGTTCCATTTATGCTTTCTGCTCAGAACGTGGCTACATCCCCGAGGGCGAAGCTGTACCCGTTGGGGATTGGCCGGTGCAGTTCATCCCCGCATTCGATGCGCTAACCGAAGAAGCGATGAAGAATGCGGAAACCGGGGATCTGGAAGGCACGCCGATTCGTGTTGTTCGCGCTGATTATCTGGCGGTTATCGCCTTGAGCGTCGGCCGTGGCAAAGACTTTGCCCGCATTCTGGCCCTACGCGAATCCGGCTCGGTAACCGATGAACAGATCGCCGATCTCGCACATCGCCACCAACTCGGAGAGGCGTGGCAAACCTTCAAGGAGCGGTTTATTGAAACCTGAAATCAAAGCCATTTTGAGCAGGCAAGCGGCTTGGCAAAAAACCCGAGCCTCTTTGCCTTGGGCGGAAAAACTCAGACTTTCGGTGATCATGCGTAAATCCCTTCGTGGGTTTAAACAAGGTACTTCTGCGCCTGTTCAGCCTCGATCATGATCGCCAGAGACTTACCATCCTGCAAACTGCCCCCTATCCCGCCACGAATGGAAGACCTTAAGCCTGCCAAAAGGTGGGCGCTGAGCTTCTCGTGGATGCGTACCATTCGCTCAACGCGGTTCCATTTTCCCTGCCCCGAGAGGGGCTGCAGGGTGCGTTCGTTGTGGGTGGCGGCTACAAGTACTGCCAGCTGGGCGAAGGCAACTGCTTTCTTCGCTTTCCCGGAGATTGCGACCTGCGCCCGGTCATCACCGGATGGTTCAGTGAGTTCGACGCGTTGGCCGAAGGCCACGCCGACGGAAGGGTCGTCTACGGTCAGGGTCCGGCTCGCTTTGCCGGTGCATCGTACGATCCCACGAGTCACTACCGCGCGGCCGAGGTGTTCGATTTTTTTGAAGCGCATGCCCTGACGCCGGAGTTCTTGCGCGAGGTGAGCAGCCACCAAGTGGCCTTGCTCGCTCGGCTGTTCGACGATCTGGATGCAGACCCGAGACTCATCGACCGGGATCGTTCGGTCGCTCCGGATGGAATTGGCGGGTTTCTCGCAATTTGCTCCGCTCGCGCGGGTGAGTTGAGCCGGCGGCTACAGGACCAAGGAGTCTTCACCGACTATCGCGTCGATACACTGCGCCTCGGTCCTGCACCTTATCTCTCGGACGAGCAGCTCGCTCGTGCGGTCGACATTCTCGGACGCGTCCTCCGATCGCTCTAGTTCCAGCGAAATACGCCCGTTGAGCGATTGGAGTTTTCCGTCTGGGAAAACGAACACGCCTGGGGAGATCAGTGAAGGCACGCGCGCCATTTCCTTCGCCCTGGATTTGTAGACTCAAACTGACAGATAGCCGGCCATCTGGTTGGCATGGTAAAGAAAGAGCTCCGAGCTCCACAGGTTCAATCCCTCCTGGTCCCGGTGAGGCAAGAACCGGCGTACATCTTCGCGTACTGCCCGCCAGTCGATCTGCTGGATTCGTTCGCGCATGCGTTCGACAAACCAGGAAGGTCGGATCCTAGGAGACTGCCGGCCCATGGGCCTACTTGTTCCAGCGCGTTTTGGAGCAGCCGGAAGTTCGGGATCACCCTAGACCTTAGTCCAGCGTGATTTTTTGCATGAGGAGGAAGAAAAGCCCTGGAACGTGCGCCGTTACGGGATAAAATGCGTTTGATATATTTACAAGACATCCCGAAAGGAGCACATTCCAGGTGAATAAAAGAAACCACAGAATCCTCCTCCGAGACAAGCAAAATCTTACACGCCGGTTGGAAAGAAATCAGTTTGAGGACCGGTCCGATCCTATGTTCAAGGACTCCAACACCTACTACGAGATCGCCGAGAGAACGCGCGCCATCGGATCTGGTGGTATCGGAGCCATTCACAAGCTCGTGTGTAAGCTTGGATTGGACAAAGATATCAACAGAAACATCGTTTTGCTCAAGTACCACTTTCCTTACTGGGAATCCGATCATGTACTGAACATCGCATACAACGTCTTGTCGGGTGGAACCTGTCTCGAAGATATCGAGCGGTTGCGCCAGGATGAGACCTACATGAACGGACTGGGAGCCGAGAGGATTCCGGATCCCACGACGGCTGGAGATTTCCTCCGTCGTTTCGATGAGGATTGGATCTTCGGACTTCAGGAAACCATCAATGAAACCCGAACCAAGGTGTGGAAGTTGCAGGATGCTTCCTTCCGGAAGGAGGCCATCATCGACGTGGACGGGACCGTCGCCGGAACCTTGGGGGAATGCAAGGAAGGAATGGACATTGCCTACAACGGGATCTGGGGTTACGCACCGTTGATCGTGACCTTGGCCAATACGAATGAGGTCCTCTATCTGATGAATCGGCCGGGCAACCGTCCCTCTTCCGACGGAGCGGCCGAGTGGATGGACCGGGCAATCGATCTGGTGTCGTCGGTGTTTACGAAGGTCTGGCTTCGGGGCGACACGGATTTCTCGCTGACGAGAAACTTCGATCGCTGGGACGAGCGGGTTGGTTTTGTCTTTGGTTATGACGCCAAGCCGAACCTGGTCGGGATGGCCGATGCCCTGCCGGAGAGACAATGGAAACCGCTCGAGCGGCCTCCTCGTTATGAGGTCAAGAGCGAAGAACGGCGCCGTCCGGAAAACGTCAAAGAACAAGTAATCAAGGAGAGAGAATTCAAGAACATCCGCCTGCAGAGCGAGCAGGTCGCCGAGTTTGACTATCGTCCCGGACACTGTAAGAAAACCTATCGCATGGTTGTGGTTCGGAAGAACCTCACGATCGAAAAGGGGGAGCACCGGCTGTTTGATGAGGTCCGGTACTTCTTCTACATCACCAACGATCGGGAGATGACGATGGGAGAAGTGGTCCTTTTTGCCAACGATCGCTGCAACCAGGAAAACGTCATCGGTCAGCTCAAGAGTGGAGTGAACGCCTTGAGGATGCCTTCGGACAGTCTGGTATCGAACTGGGCCTACATGGTCATCGCATCGCTGGCGTGGAATCTGAAGGCCTGGTATGGCCTGGTGACGCAGGCGCCGACAGTACGTCGTGATATCTTGAGGATGGAGTTCAAACGCTTCCTGGTGAACTTTGTGCAAATACCCTGTCAGATTGTAAGAACCGGTCGTCGCCTCGTTTACAGGATATTGGCCTATAGCAAGCATCTCGAAACCTTTTTGGCGACGTTCGACTATATCAGGCAACTCAGGTTTACTTGAAGGCGCCTCGCCGGCGGGTCATGTCAAGCTGCTTGTGTAAAAAGGTCGAGGGTACGAGTTGGTCGTTGTTCCTTCCAATCGAGATTGAATCGATGGAAGATCGAGTAAATGATTCTGTCGACACTCTGGACATTAACAAAGCAAACCATCGGACGCGTTCTCCGTCGAACCTCAACGAAGCAGCGTTCGATGACGTTGGTGGTTCGTAGCTTCTTCCACAGAGGCCGTGGGAAGCTGTAAAAGGCCAGTAACTCAGGGAGATCCTTCTCCAATCGATTCACCATCTTCGGATAATCCTTGTGCCAGCAACGCTTCAGCCTCCTGAAAGCTGTCAGTGCATCCCGACGGCTATCGGCCTGGTAGATGGCCCGTGCATCCTGCTTGATCTGGTCTCGATCGCACTTTCGGACTGAATTGACGATGTTTCGCATCTTATGTGCCCAGCAGCGTTGGTGCTGAGCTCTCGGATAGATCGTTTCAATGGCCGCTGCCAGACCTGCACAGCCGTCGGTCACAATCAGCTCGAGGTTATCTCCCTCTATACCACGCCGGTACAGATCTCCTAAGAGTCCTTCCCAGGCAGCTTGACTCTCTCCACTGCTGCGCATAAATGCCAAAAGCTGCCGGCTACCATCCGCTCTCACCCCGTAGGCCACCAGCATCTGCACCCGTTTCCGCCCACTCGGACGTCTTACCCTCAGACTCACTCCGTCCAGAAACAGTGTCTTCCATTCGTCACTCAACCGAGCTCGGTGAAATCGCTGTACTGCTTCATCTAGCTCTCGTGTCAGCTGCGATACCGTCTGTGCACTGACAACTTCTCCCGTCATGATCGCCACAATCCGTCCCACCGTCCGTGTGCTGATTCCTCTGAGAAACGCCTCTCGTATCAGCAACGTTACCTCGTCAGCTCGTCGTTGAAACCGTTGTAATCCCTTCGGGAGAAAATTCTTGTTCCGGCTCCGGGCAATCCGCAACCGTAACGTTCCAAAGCGGGTCACAAAGTCCCGTTCATAGTATCCATTGCGGTACTCTCTCTTTCTCTGCCCACCTCTTTCATACCATCCAAAGCCACAATAACGGTCTCTCTGCCGCTGTGATTCAGTCTCGAAATACCGTTTCCACGCCAGCTTTGTCTTGCTATACACATCTCCCCAAAAGTCTTCTTTTACCTCATCAAGGAAATGTTGGAATTGTTCGGTCATCGGTGTTAATTTCGCCATTGGGTGTAAGCTCCTTTCTTGGAGTTGGTTTTTGCCATCGCAGCGAAAAAACCAAACTTACACCCTCTTTCTTTTTACACAAGCAAAGTTACATCACCCGCCGGCGGGTGAGCCCGTACCCCCGGCGGAGCAAGAGTGGCGGGCGAAAGGAAGGGCATAACAGAGACAAACAAGATCAAGTGATCCAGACAACCAATGGAAGGTTTGTCTCTTGTGTTTCTCTTTGCTTTCCCTGTTACGCACAAGGAGCTGAAATCCACGAGATATTCGGAAAAGGCAAACGATTTTCCGAGCGAGCTCATACCTCGCTTATTTTGGGACTAGGGACGCCCCCTTTAGTTGCCCGCCGGCACGAGGCGCTCGAGTTCCTCGAACCAGTTCTGGACCAGGATTATCTCGGGTCGCACGGACGGCTCTTCCTTTTCGGGGAGCGGTTTGATCATGATGAAACGCTGGCCGTCTGGGTGGACATCGTACTCGTAATCTATATTGTAGGGTTTCTCGAATAGCAGCTCCGGAGTCCCGACAGTGAATTCAGGTTCGTATTGGATGGAAACAGCCATCATCTTGCCGCCGCTGGCAAAGAAAAGCTCCCTCCCATCTGGAGACCACCTGGGGGTGCCTTGTCCGCCGATGGGATACTTGCCCCGATCTACGTCGGGGAAACGGCGAACCCAGGTTTCCCAGCCCCCGGACTCATCGGAACCGTAGGCAATCCACCGGCCATCGGGTGAGACTTCCGGTTGCGCTTCGTAGAAACCCTTGTGGTTGATGATGGGTATTTGCTTGCGCTCTCCCTCCATCGAGAGGATCCCGATGTTGTGGGTTTCGTAATCCCATTCCCTGTACACTAGCGTTTTCCCGTCGCCCGACCAGGACATGGGGTGCAGGCTGAATGCGCTGCGCGCGAGAAGTTCGACCTCTCCCGAGCTATCCGCCGCCGTCTGGTACAAGTTGAACGACTCCGCCCGGTTGGAAGCAAACACGACCCGCGAACCGTCGGGAGTCCAGATCGCACTCCAGTCCACCATCGGGTGACGCGTGAGTCGCCTTGGCTTCTTGGTTTCGAGGTCGAGGATCCACACGTCCGGTTGCCACCCATTCGGGGGATGATATGCGAGAGCTACCCGCCTCCCATCGGGAGAAATACGGGGAAATCCGTATTCTCGCGGCTCTACGCCCAGAGGCTTCTCGTTCCCCTGGCGGTCTACCCATACCAGCGTATTCAGCGGGCGGCGAATAACAACCCCGTCGGCCGGGACATACACGAGCGATCCAGTTGCCGAAAAGTCAAAGTTGGTTGCCCCGTTCACTCCGCTGAACACGTTCTCCACCACCGGGACGGCCTTGCCGGTGACCACCAAACTGTCGAGATCGAAGGGCACCGCCCACACATCTCCATCACGGCCATAGACAATGTGCCCCGTAGGGGAATAGCTCGGATGGCTGCCTGGAAACAGAACGCGGTGCTCTCGTGTCTGCAGATCGAGCACGGCTATCTGCAGATTCTCCATGGGCTCATCGATCACCGTAAAGAGGACTGCCTCGTCGCCCGGCAGGATCTCCGGCCACGCATGATGAGCCTCACCTGGCTGTAGTGTGGTTAGGACTTCGGGTTCGCCGGCTGCTGCAACGCGCCGGAGCGGCTCACCCACTCTCAAACCGTAGACGACGGTCCCGTCTGCTCCCCAGCTTCCACCAGCCAGCATCGAGCCTGTAATAGGGGAGATATTCGACATCACCCTTTCCCGAATCGAGAGCCTCTTCAGATCCTTGAAGTGAGCGAAACCGATTTCCGTACCATCAGGGGAAAAGAAGGGATCATAGCCGGGGCCGCCGATGGGAATGGGCTCTTCCAACTTATCCAGTTGATGTAAGTAGAATTGACTTTCGCGCTGCCTGCCGTTGACGTAGACGACGCTCATTCCGTCGGGCGAGATTGCGATGTGGTTGTTGAGATCTGACCAGATTTCCAGAGGTGCCGTCTTCGGAGTCACGATAGGAAGACGGGTGGTAACTCGAGATCCCTCGGGCGGCATGGGCTTTAGATTCCAGATAGCAACGCTTCCGATGGCAATCCCCAAAACCAAGACAGCAAAGGTCCACAAACCCCGCGAGCGGAGCGGGACCAACCGTGGCGGCGCCACTAGTGCCGGTTCAGCCTTCGATATCGTTCCGGTCTCAGCCAGTCCACTCGGACGAGCCAGTGCTTCCTCGATCTCGATCCGGGCGTCGGCGATGTCGTGAAGGCGCTTGTCCGGATCCTTCTGCAAGCAACGACTCAGTAGACTACGAACCACAACCGGAGTATCGCCGGGTAGCGACTCCCAATCCGGGTCCTTGCCCACAATCGCACCCAGAACATCCATCGGAGTCTCACCCTCAAAAGGCCGCTTCCCCCCCAGACACTCAAACAACACACATCCGAAGGCCCAGATATCGGTCTGCTTGTCCACTGCCTGACCCCGCGCCTGCTCCGGCGACAGGTACGGAGTCGTGCCTGCAATGACCCCTACCTGGCCCCCTTCTATGGTAATGCTGGTCGAATCTGACAGGTCCGCTGCGGAGGGCTCGCTCCTGATTGCCTTGGCCAGACCGAAATCCAGGACCTTTACCTGTCCTTCGGACGTAAGGGTCACGTTCGCCGGTTTGAAGTCCCGATGGATGATGCCTTTGTTGTGGGCCTCTTCCAGAGCCGCCGCCATCTGAGCCGCCAGCGGGAGTGTTTCCTGAAGGGGCAAGCAACCCCGGGCCAGCGTCTCCTTTAGTGTTTCTCCCTCCACGTACTCCATGACGATGAAGGCCTTCCCATCCCTCTCTCCCATGTCGTAGATCTTGGCAATAAAGGCATGGTCCAAAGCTGCCGCCGACCTGGCTTCTCGCAAGAGGCGCTTCCTGTAGGACTCGTCCAGCCGCTTGTCCTCTCGAACAAACTTCAGCGCGACCTTCCTGCGCAGCAAGCGGTCCTCTGCCAAGAAGACCTCCCCCATCCCCCCTTGACCGAGCTTCTTTACGATGCGGTAGCGTGATTCCTCTTCGGACTTCGACTTTGCGACCGGGGCAATCAGGCGGTAGCCCTTTCTCGGTATCGTCTGGATGAAGCGGGGGGCCTGCGAGTCGTCCTCGAGTGCCTTGCGCAGCTCAAAGACGGCATGCTTCAGCACATCGTCGGTCACGAAGGTATCCGGCCAGACGGCAGAGATAATGCGCTCCTTGGAGGACACCTCGCTGCGGTGTTCGGCCAGATACACCATCACCTCCATGACCTTGGGTTCGATCGTGGTGTCCCGGCCGGATCCGACAATCTGATTCAGCTGAGGCTGAACAAGCCAATCCCCCAGACGAAAATCGCCTTCCATCGGCTGGCTCCTTTTGAGGCTGTCTGTTACGGAATATTCTACTTCAGCGGGGGTTCCTCGACAATGCCTTACAGAGCAATCATTTACCAAGATCCTTGACGACAACTGACCGCTCGTTGCCACGGCCCCACGGAACCCTCACCCAAAGGCCACTCGGCATTCCTGATTTCCTCACCAACCGGCATCTATACCTGCCTTCGCATACGGAACCCGTCGGCGTCTCGCGCCGCGAGACGCATCAAATCGCTGACGGAGTGAGCGACCTACGGTTGTCCACGAAAACTTACAAGGAGAATTCTAAAATGAGACGAATCAACTTTTTGCTCGGCTGCTTGTTGCTTTGCTTGTTTGTGCTGCCCACTACGGCTTGGGCGCAGGGAGAGGCTACTTGCTATCCATTCACCGGTTCCGGAGCGGCTGGTGTCTTCGACATAACGGTACAAATAGGTCAGGGGAGTACCAAGTCATTCACCGTCACAAACATCCCTTTCGGGCTGGGGCTCACGGAAACAAGGGACGATGGAGCGTTCCTCGTTAATAGTCTTGGTCAATGGGAGTTCACGGATGGCAGCAGTTTCTATTTCATTACAGACAGCATCTTTAAGCAGACGGACGCCCCAGGTGTCTTTTCAGTCGCTAGAACCATGCGAATAGTGGGCGGCACTGGAGCACTCAGCGGCGTCTTCGATGGTCGTATGGTCTTCCCAGGAGCTACCACCACAGTCAGCGGCGGCGTCTCAACGATCCCGGTTCTGCGGGGCGCGATCTGCATAAGGGCCCCTACCCGTGGGGATCCATCTCGCAATAGCTCGTACCTTCAATGGGCCGCCCACCCCGTGGGCGGCCCGTAGGCGTCTCGCTCCGCGAGATGCAAAAAGTATATTCAAGTCGCTCACGGAGTGAGCGACCTGTGCCTGCTTGGCTTCCTCTCGGGCTCGAGACAGGAGGATGAAGTCGTCCACATAGCGCACGATTTGAAACCCCCGCTTCGTCACCGCGTGATCGAGCGGGTCCAAATAGATATTGCCGAGCAACGGGCCGATCACCGCTCCCATGGGGCTGCCTTCTTCCGGAGTCCATTGCTCCAGCCGCTTCATTGCCCCTTGCTTCAGGAATCTGTCTATCCTGCACAAGACGCGCCCATCGGGGAGCTTCTCCCTTCACGCTGCAGCAACTGCTCGTGCGGGATCGAATCGTAGTAGTCTTTCATCCCTACACCTACCACGTACCGATAGTCTTTCCGTTTAAGCGTTCGAACACGTCCGAGGTCGTCCTTACAACACCTCTCGGGCCGAAACCCGTAGCTATGCTCGGCAAACTCCCATTCGAAGATCGGCTCCACCACGTTCCTTAGCGTGGTCTGTACGATGCGGTATCGCGAGTGGCTACTTGCACGTAAGCTGAAACAGGTTCCCTTCCGCATACACCTCGATCCACCCCTCTGCGGCCTTCGCCGCCGATGATTTCGTTTCTTTCCCTCGGTGACATGGGTCCGCGTTACCTTTTCCAGCTCAACGTGTTGCTCGAAAAGTCGAAGTAGATCTGGTCGATGCCCAGCCCTCTCAGACCCAGGACACCATCGATCCCGTCCTGCCTCTCCCTGGAGGAATCCAGAACCAGACCGCGCACGCTGCCGCAATCGATTTGGCCGAGCTCTATGCCGGGAAGCCAGACCTCCTCGTGCCGCGACTTGCCAGCGACGTGATGGATCTGTCTCACTCCGTCCGACGGCAACTTCCCGATCCAGGACTTCACGCGTCTTCGATAGAGATTCAGGGTCGGTGCTCCGGAATCCACGACCAGTCGAACCTTCTTGCCCCATACCGTGGCCCCAACGACGAGGTGTCCCGACTCGAGGGCAAACGGGGTGCTCGACGCAAAGTGATTCCCCGAACCGAAGAGAATGTTCTTGGCTTCGTAATCGATGGTGAAATTACGGCCCTTGAGGAAATCCATCCCAACGATGGCATCTATCTTCGGCCACGGGATGTCTCCGACGAAGCAGGGCAAACTTGTCGTGACCGATCCAACACGGAGGCCGCGCAAGACAACGCGCTTTACCTTCGTTTTCTTGCCAAAGGCATTGAGAGCGTGAGACCCAGGCAGCGTCACGAGCCGCAGTCGCTTGACCGTTCCCTTCTTGACGAGGCTGTGGGTGGCCCCGGTATCGATGATCACGTTTAGCTCTTGCCCGGCCAGGGAACCCTTGACGACAACGAGATGCCCTTGCTGCAGGGTGAATGAGAGGTCTTCCCTAACTGGTTCTGCAGACAGCCCCTGGCCGCAGATTAGAACGATGACTGCGCCGGCTAGGACTGATTGTGAAGAGTTCTTCATGGCTATCCCTCCTGGGTGCGTTTGCTGTTCGCACAGAGGAATAGCCCGCCAATGCCGAAGGAGTCCTGAAGGCCGCCCGAACTTGCGCTGAAGTTAGCCTGAAGGTGCGCTGCTGGGAGCTAAGGCACATTATTTCAATTATTTGTGGCGTTGATGGAAACCTGCCTCAGTCGATGTCGAACGGGATTCAGGCGTGGATTTGGCGCAGGAACCGCTCACTCCGTGAACGGCATTTTGGGAGACTCGGAAAGACGGAGAATCGACTAGGTGAGGGTAGGGTTGGCTGGAATCATTGAAAATCGATCGGCATGCGAACGATCTTCAAGCGAAATAGGGTCGTGCTTCCAGTGCATGTGTCGTTGCTGGCTCTTGGTGTCTGTCATTTTGCCACTATGCGATGGTGAATTATGACAAGAGTACGACAGACTATGCGGAGGTGTATGCTTTGATGAATCCTGCAGGTGACACTATTCTGATGCCTCTCCAGCTACAGAGATCCAGGAGATGTCTATCTCCGGATATGATGAATTCCGCCTCGGCGACTTCGGCAGCTTCGAGGATTCGATTATCGGCAGGATCCGCCTTGATCGTTGCGACACGACGCTCGGGGATGACGAGCTCGAACGTATCTCTGAAGAGTGCCGTGATGTTGAGTACTTGGTCCGGGCGGAGTCCAAACTTGGGTCTGGATAGAACTTCTTCGGCTTCGCGAAGAATCTCCGGTGAGATGAAATTGGTGAGTTTGCCACGCGACACCAGTCGAAGGATCTGTCGCGCATGCCCGCCAAACAGGATGCCTGAAATCAGGACGTTCGTATTACAAACTACATTCACGATCTCTTCTGCTTGCGTTTTCTTACGCCACTGATGGCTCGCGTGATGTCCGCCGAGGTCACACCGCGTCCCGCGATCTCGTCACCTAGAGTAAAGACTCTGTCCCACTGTCGCTGCCGTCGCACGTATGAGCGAGCCGCTTCGCGCAACAACTCGGATCGCGTGCGCGACTCACGCTTCGCCTCTGCATCAATCTCCTTGAGGAGTGAATCCTGAAAAGATATGTTCACCGTTACATTGCCCACGCCTTCACCTCGTTCCATACAATAATATACAAGGTTTGTATATTATTGTCCAGGTCAAACCAGGCACAGGTGGAGAAGTAGGCGACGACAATCCGAGATCACCTCTGCCAGCTCAGCTTCATCCCCTCGAAACGGACATATCGCGCCACTCACAGAGTGAGCGACCTACGCGCCCACTTTACAAACCTGCATCACTGATTTACGCTCGAATTTCACACTGACTCCCAGCAATGCAAGACACTGTACGGAAGGCGAGTACCATGAAAAAAGTGCGACGGATCGGGGTTTCGCTCTCTCTTTTCACGTTGGTCTGCATCTCAGGTGCCTGCGGTTCGGCGCCGACGGAAGGGGAGATCGAGATCATTCGGGACACCTGGGGAATCCCGCACGTCTATGCGGACAATGAAGAGGCGCTTTTCTACGGCGCCGGATATGTCACCGCGGAAGACCGGATGCTGCAGATGATGCTCAAGCGTCGAATGGTGCAAGGTCGGACCGCGGAAATTCTCGGCCCTGGCCCCGAAGATCGGTTCCTGAATTCGGACCGGAGATTCCGAATTCTCGGATTCCACTACAAAGCAGAGGAACTGCTAGCTGCCCTTGCGCCCGATACACGCCGCAATCTGGAAGCTTATGCTGCCGGGATCAATGCCTATATAGATGAGGACCGCCTCCTTCCCTTGTTCGACCAGTACGGCGGGAAGCCGGAACCTTGGACCGCCGCCGACAGCATCGCCCTTTGGCTTCGGGTCGGAGATCGGTTCAGCCTGGGATGGCAAGGAGAGGTCCCCGCCAAGAGGGAGCTGGAGCGCCTTTTGGCCAAAAATCCGAATGCGTCGCTGCCCACGCCGTTGATCGACAACTCGGCCGAGATTGTCCCGGAAGAAGAGTTTGCGAGATCGAATCCCGAAGTCTATGAGAGCTTCAAGAACGTGGTGCGGAAAAAAAGTGCCAGCCGTTTCCACCAGGCAATGCCCGAGATCCAGTTGAGCCACAACTGGCTCGTCGGGGGCGAGCGCTCCACCACCGGGATGCCCATCCTGGAGACCGATCCTCACTACTCGGTCAACAACCCCGCCTTCTGGCACGAGATTCACCTGCACGGCGGCCGCTACAACGTGCGCGGCGTGTCGATCCCGGGAGCCCCCGGACTGTTCCTCGGGTGGAACGATCGCATCGCGTGGGGAGCAACGGGATTCGGGGGAGACACGGCCGATCTATATGAGGAAAAGACCGACCCCGAGAATCCCAACCGGTACCGGTGGAAAGATGGCTGGGAGGAATTCGTGACGCGCGCTGAGACCATCGTCGTGAAGGGCCAGGATCCGGTCGTGCTCGAAGTTCGGAGCACACGTCATGGGCCGGTGGTCAACGAGCTCCTGCAACAGGTCCAGCCCGGGGAAGTCTTCGCCATGAAGAACACGATTCTGAATGCGGAAACTTCTTCTCTGGAGTCCATCCTCCGGCTCATGCGGGCAACCGATTGGGCGTCGTTTCGGGAATCGTTTAGCACCTATGTCACCCCGCCGCTTCACATGATCTACGCCGACGTGCAAGGTAACATCGGGTATCAATCGGCGACACAGGTCCCGGTCCGGTATGAAGACGAACCACTGCCGAAGAAGGGGTGGAGGGGCGAACAAGAGTGGGAGATGCTTGCCTTTGATAACCTGCCTAGCATGTTCAATCCAAAATCCAACGGCATTTTTACCGCTAATCACCTGCCCGCCGGGACCTGGTATCCCTACCGCCCCAGTGCCAGCCGCGGCGAAGGGCCGCGCGCCTTTCGCCTCCGTGAGATCTTCACCGAAGATCTCGAGCGCAAGTTTTCTGTTCAGGATTTCGTCGAGAAGGTCCACCAGGACTGCGTCAATCCGGTCCTGAGAAACTTCATCATCATTGCGCGGAAGATCGTGGAAGAAGACGGCGCGTCCTCTCCCGAGATTGCCGAGTGCATCAAAGCTCTGGAGGGTTGGGATGAAACGGTCTCGACCAACTCCGGGGTTTATCCCCTGGTAAGCGCACTGGCGATCAAGCTCGAGGAGATCAAGTTTGCTGGAACCACGCTGGAGAGTCAGTATGGCACCGGTTGGGGTGGGATCTCGCATTTCGTCAAGAAGACCTTGCCTCCCCTGCGCGACAGCGGAAAGACTCCGAAGGATCCGCAGGTCCGAGCGTGGATGAAGAAAATCCTCAAGGAAGGGTACCTGGCGCGCGGCACTGTTTCCAGAGTCACCGAGACCACTGGATGGTTGATGGAGCCTTCAGAACAACCCGCGCCGGCCGCGGAGAGTGCGCCACGCGAAGCGGGGACCGCACATATTCGCCGGATGCTCTATCAGGACGTTCCGGAAGGGTACGGAGCCGAACGCTACGGCTCCCTGGCGCCGGAGTACGACATGGACTCGCCCCCGCTTTGCTGCCCGCTGACGCAAAGCATCTGGGCCCACGACGGGAATTCCTACAGCCACATCGTTGACCTCGGCGATCTGGACAACAGCCTGTCGATGCTGCCCCCGGGAATCTCGGAGGACCCAAACAACCCCCACTACGATGACCAGCTCATCTACTGGCAGGACGGTACCTACCACGCCGCTCCGCTGAGCCGCGAAGGCGTCGAAAAAGTCAAAGAATCCTCGAGAGTCCTGTCGATGAATGCGGCCAACCCCCACTAAATGTAAATTATGAGCCAGATAGGCTGTGGATAAAGACTGAATAACCGCTGAATAACGGTTGGAAAAGCAGTGGAAAGCTCGAACACCGTTTTCCCGTCGCCGGCCCCCTACTCCACCTTGAAGGGGCTGCGAGAGAGGGCATAGTCGATGGATTCCTTGGGGACGGAGTATTCGGTGAGGAAGCCGTTCCCTTTGAATTCGATGTCGTCGATTCCCACGCGGCTCGTGTAGAAGGCGTCGACTGTCATGCGGCGCACCCACTCGAAGAAACGGCCGCCCGGGCCCAGGGTGGACTGGTCCTCGACGGTATATTCGCGGAAACCACGATACTCTGAGGCAGGCCACTCGATGACCTTCTCGGCCTCGCGGCGAACTTCTTCGGCGAGTTGATCGAGCATGGCGGTCTGCCGCGCCCCGGGTGCATCGACAAATGTCGCCGCATGGTGGCGCCTCATTTCCCGATCGAGCCACAGCATTCCCGAGGTAAAGATGCGAGCCAGCTCATCGTTTTTGCTGGCGAGCAGGTCGATAAACTCCGGCGCGCCGGCATCGAGCGCGCTGGCTGATTTCGCATCGGCGGGAATCATCATTTCGGTCAGCCGGCGCAGGGTTTGGTATTCGTGTGGGTTGAAACACTTCGGGACGTAGCTGCCACCTTGTGCCTTTTCCGCCCGAATTGCTTCGTGGACATGTTGCGCAGCATCCAGCTCCATTGTCCCGGTCCCGACCGCCGTCAGCGCCAACGCAACGTTGCGCAGCGCGTCACGGCGTGAGATTTCTCGGGTATTCGGCTCGATCGAGTTCGGCTTAGACATTCCCTTTCCTCATTTCTTCCGCGATGAAGTCGGACGTGCGCCAGGCCAGGGCATTGATCGTCAGGGTCGGATTCTTGTCAGGATTGCTGACGAAGGGTCCCGCATCGCACACGAAGAGATTCGGCACTTCATGGGCCTGGCTGTAACCGTTGACGGCAGAGGTCCGGGGGTCTTTCCCCATCCGGACGGTCCCGATCTCGTGAATGATCGTCCCTGGAATCGAGATCCCATTGGACTCGCGCTGAGGAGCGTAAAGGCCGAGGACCTTCCCTCCCATCGTCTCGATTATCTCGGTAAAGGTCCGCTCCATATGGCGTGCCTGCTTCCACTCATAGTCGCTCCATTTGAAGTGGAAGCGCAGCACCGGAATCCCCCAACGATCGACGACGTGAGGATCGATCTCGCAATAGGACAGGTTGTTGGGAATCATCTCACCGCGACCGGCGAGCCGCATGATTGATCCGTATTCTTTTCGAATATGCGTCTTCAAATCGGTGCCATAGCCACCATGCCGTTTGACCGACGCCTGAAAGGACCCGGTCTCGGGCATTCCGTATCCCCCGCCCAGCTCGATGTGGTAGCCGCGAGGAAACTCCTTGTTCTTCTTGTCAAACTCCCACCACGGCATATAAAGGTGGGCCCCGCTCATCCCATCCGTGTCATAGGTAGGCATCCCCTCCATGGCTGGAATGTAGCCTTCCAGGCCGAACCCGACCGTATCCATCAGGTTGCGTCCCACGACGCCGGAGTTGTTGGCGATGCCGGCGGGAAAACGGCTCGACTTCGAGTTGAGCAGCAACCGGGCCGACTCGCAGGCGCTGGCGGCCACAACCACAACCCGGCATCGGATCTGTTTTTCGGTGCGCGTCGTCTTGTCGACGTAGGACACACCGGTGGCGCGGCCGGAGTCGTCGGTCAGGATCTCCCGGACCATGGCGTTGTCCAGGATCTCGAGCAGCCCGCTTTCGAGCGCCGGAAGGATCTGGACCTGGCTGGAGGAGTAGTTCGAAGCGGTCCGGCAGCCGCGGCCGCACTGGCCGCAATAATGGCATGCGAGGCGGCCTCGATGAGGCTTCGTGATGATCGCGCGCCGATTGGGGATGCACGGGATGTTGAGCTGGTCGCAGGCTTTCTTGACCAGTGTCTCGTGAACTCGAGGCGGCGGGCAGGCCTGAAAGATGCCGTCCGGTGCTGTGCGGATCCCCTCGATGCTTCCGGTGACTCCGATGAACGACTCCGCCTTGTCGTAGTACGGGGCGACGTCTTCGTAAGTGATCGGCCAATCGACGCCGAGTCCGTCGGTGGAGTAGGGGCGAAAATCATAGTCGGCAAACCGAAGGGAGATCCGGCCGTAGTGGTTGGTTCGCCCCCCAAGGATGCGGGAGCGCATCCAGCGGAACTCACTGCCTGGAGCGACCGTGTACGGCTCGTCCTCCGAGTCCCAGAAGCCATTCGGGGCGCGGAAGTATCCCCATTTCTCTCGACCAAAATACTTCTCCGCCTTTTCACCGGCTCCGCGATGGTCCACTTCATAGGGCCACATGTGTTCCTTGTAGTCGCGGACGGGATCGAGCATCGGACCGGCTTCGAGTAACGTGACCCGGATGCCCTTCTCTACCAGAACTTGAACGACCGTACCGCCACCCGCGCCGGAGCCGATGACGACGACATCATGTATCTCGGGGCTTCGTTGTACTTGGGTCATGGCCGACATTTAAGCACAGAGATTGTGCCGATGGAAAACCTAATTCGTGCGGGCGACGCGTGATTTGCTCCAGACGCGCTGGCCGAAAAACAGTGCGATTCCAATAGAGAGCACGATCCACAAACTCAGGGCCCAATGCCGCCAGCCCCAGGATTGTACGTCGAACGTGGTACTTTCGCTCGTCGCGGCTGCCGCCGCGGGTGTTAGGGTCGGCGGGATGGGGGTCTCTATCTGAAGACACTTTGCCGAAAAAATGTAGGGTTCCTCAACCGAAACGGCGCTTCCCGTTTGATCGGCGACGACCTCGATTCCATCGATCCCCTTGGCCCTCAGGTTATGCACTGCCTCCCCTTCCAACCATAGGTGGTCTTCGATCTGAATGAGGCTGCCGGAGCGAATCCATGAAGGCGTGCGGGCAAAAAAGAAGAGCCGCAAGTCGTGCGGATACGGTTCTACCGCTCTCTGGTCCAGAAGGTCCAGCTCGGGATGATAGTGCAGAAAAGTTTCGACCGGCCGGCCGTCGACGAGAAACTGGACGCGATCTTCGACTTCCTGCGCGATCTGGTCGAGATAGGCGGATTCTTCCGAACTTTCGATCTGACCGTTGTTGTCCCGGTCCATGCGAAAACGCTCTTCGGCGGAACGCGCGGAAAAAAAGGTCAGATCGATTTCAAGGTCGATGTTTCGCGGGCCGACCGAAAGCGTAGCGTCGTGGCGGATCACGTTCTTCATCGCGTCGTGAGCCGGAAGCGTTGGCGCCCCAGCCAGACTTACCAGTGCGAAGAGCCAGACAGTCGATCTCATAGTGGCTTGTTGAAAGGGGGTTTCCGCATGAACCTGAGGATTTCTATTGCCCGGCCCCCCGGTCCTTAGTTTGGATTTCTCGTTCCTCGCGAAATCTCGCTTCCTTCTTCAATGTCTCTTGAAGCCCTGCGTAGATCTGCCTGGCAGACTCCACTCGCTCGAGTAGCTGGGGGCCCTGCAGGGCGAGCTGTTTCAGGTCGCGCCGATCGTCGATCTTGCCTTCGGCGTTTTGCGCCTGGGCCTTGGCGACGATATCTTCGATTTCCGCAATACTGGCGAGCCGCTCTCCGATGAGCCGCTCGGCATCTTCGTACTTCCACCATCTCACAGGATCACGCACGACATAGATCGGGGTCGTGTGGGCAGCAGATCCGTCGCTCCCATTCGCACGCGCCGCAATCCAGGAACCGAATCCCGCGTCGACGGAAAAGTCTAGCGAGAGCGCCGTCTGCTGGTCCTTCGTCGGCTTCACCGATCGTAGGACATCGCCGTGTTGAATGATCTGCAATTCGGTGGGGAGCATACGTCCGGGTGCGCCCCATGCCTTGGCGGTGATATGGATTTGCTGCTTTCCTCGGTCGAGCGGAATCTTCACCTCGTCTCCCGGTAGCGCGTCATTGATTCGAAGCTCGATCATGGGACCATTGCTCACGAAGGTCCGACCTCGCCTCACCGCCTCGAACCAGGCCTCGGCTGAGAACGCTCCCGACCCGACGTACGCGAAGAGTCGAACTTCGCCCGTAGTTCCTCCCCAGGGAACGTCCGACCCGGCGGACGCGGTCAGCTTGAATCCGTTGTTGAGAAAGTCGTAGTAGGTGTCGGTGCCGAGACGATTGAACTGAAGCACTTCCACGAAGTCGACCTTACTCTTGGCAACGTTCATGCTCATGTCGCGGTGCACATTAAAGCTGTTGTTCACAACATGGCAGTAGCCGCTCAGACCGCCTTGGGCGTGCACGTTGTCAAAGACCCAGTCGTAGAGGTAGTACTTCTCCGTATCCCGGACCATGCTCGTGGTATTCATGTGGATCGTGTGGCCGAGCTGCTGGTGGGTTCGGGGGCACTCCTGCCCGGGAGACAGAATGTAGTCGCCGTTCTGTACCCGGTAGTCTTTTCCGAAGCCACGTTGATCGAAATAGGTCCGGCTCACGTCTCCCATCTTGACCACGTTGGCTAGATGCACATCCTCGGCCTCGATCCACGCCATGAGATTTTGGGCATCCCGATCGCTGAGAATCTGACCGTGGAGATGATCGTCGCCCGAGTACCAGCCGTGCTTCGGCATGTCCACCCAGCGCTTCGGACGGAGGGTTTTGCTCGTCAGTTTCCCGGACTGGACGGAAAAAGTTTCGCGAGCCGGAACATGCTCCAGACCGCGCCGCACCATGATTTCCCATTCGCCGGGGGGAAGGGTCATATCAAAAGGGCCCGGAACACACCACCACCAATGTCCTCCGAGCTCGCCGGGCAAGACGGCGCGTCTCCGGGCACTGGGGCGCCCCTGCCTGTCGAACTGGGCTTCCATATCGATCACGTTGCCGGGTTTGCGATCCCGGCCGTCGGTCTTCCACACGAGCTGCACCATCGCAGGTACGGGTTTCCCCGTGTCGTCCGACAGAATCTCCACGCTCAAACGACCCGGGTCCGGCGTTTGAATCTCGACCGGTATACGCCCCACCTTCTTACCGTCTTTCCGAAAATCAACCACCAGGGCACTTCCCTTGAAGGGAAGCTTTTTCAGACCGACGAAAACCCAATGGACACCGTCGCCGTTGATTTCCACAACGATCGGCTTCATCGAGGTCTGGGACATATCATGTTCGAGCGGGAGATACTTGTCTTCCTTATCCGTCTCTCCGCCCGCGTCCACGCGAAAGAGCAACAGGCCGGAATCCCCTGGCATGGAGATCTCCCCTGAAGCCGATCCCTGAAGGGCGCCGTCGCTTATCGAGACGGAAATCATCCACGGTGAGCCCTGAAGCTGCATCAAGGATTCCTTCGCAAGGGACGCCAGCTCTCGTAGTACTTTGGGGTCGAAGGCCCTATCGGACAGGGCGACCTCCATTTCCTTGAGCCGCCGGTGCAGTCTCATGAGGCTGGTCTGCTGCTCGGACGTCAGCGCATAAAAATGGTCTCTCAGCAGAGAGCTCATGAGCTTGGAGGCCTGTCGATTGAAGGGTTTGCCTCGCTGCGCACCGGTCCCGTGCCACACGGTCGCGATGAGAAGGCCGGAAACCAACCAGAGAATCAGCATCCATCGTTTCATAAGCGTTTCCTATAGGTTTCACTACGTATGATTTCTGTCCTACTTGGCGTTCGCTTGCGCCTGACGATTCAACAATAGTACGCTAACTGGCGCGAAGGGTAAAGGTGTAGGCGTCTCTCTCCGAGAGACGCAAGCCGCACACGGAGTGTGCGGCCTACGCTTCTCGCCTAAAGGAGATGTGAATGCTTCGTAGCAAAGTAATTCTAATCATCATGACCGGCGCGTGCCTGCTCGGCTCGGCTCCGACGGGGCTGGCTCAGGAGCCACCGGAACTATACCTTGCGACCGCACGCGCCTATGCCGACGCGATGATCAAACACGGGCGCGACACCTACGGCGAGGTGCATTCCCCGTTGTTCGCCGGTGCCCTGGACAGAAAGAAGCTGAAAGCCCCCAGGGACTTGATTGACCCGATCGAGGGTATTCGGTGGTCGGACCGGGCCATGGTCATGGTCACGGGATCCAATCCCATGCACGACCAGAATTTATATCGTGTGCTCTGGGCACTGAGCGACATTACCCAGGACGCCCGCTACGGGGACGAAGCGAATCAGGCCCTTTCCTGGTTCCTGCAAAACACCCAGAGTCCCGCGACCGGACTGTTTCCCTGGGGCGAGCACATGAGCTGGGAGTTTGAGCTCGAAGCCCCACTGCCGGGCCGCGACATTCACGAGTACTTTCGATCCTGGCAGTTGTGGGAGCAGTGCTATTCACTCGCGCCCAACGCCTCACTCCGTTTTGCCCGAGGACTGTGGGAGCACCAGCTCGCCGATTCCGCCGGTTCCAAGGACGGGAACTTCAGCCGTCACGCCCGCTACAGCCGCCACCAGCCTTATCGCAATCATGAGTTTCCGCGCCACGGCGGCTTCTACATACACGCCTGGGGCAAGGCATATGCGCATACGCGAGACCCCTACTTTCTGCACGCAATCGAGACACTGCTGTCCTACTTCCAACGGAGGCGTCATCCAGAGACCGGTGTTTTGCCGGGCTCGACCAGGTCGCAGAACGTCGGTATCTTCAGCGAGCTCTCCTATGCCATCGATCTGTGGGACACGGCTGCCCGCGTTCCGGAAGATCTGGCCCGTCGGATGCGAGCCGAATCGGAAAAGACCGACGCCGCCTTTGGCAAGCTTCCCCATGAAATGAGTTCGCGAGGCCGGGGTTTCCTGACCCAGGCGGAGATCGCCACACTGCGCCCGCGACCCGACCGGGTACGGTTCACCGATCCGTGGCGAACAGCCTATGGACTCCTGTCCGAATCTGCGGCCACGATGGTCGTTTGGGAACGATTCCAGCAGCGCCCCCTCCCGGACTACCGTCAAACCGTGATCCTTGCCGCCAAACGTTATCTGGATCACGACCCTCCCGAGGGAATTGTCCTCTATCCAGCCGCTTTCGGGTCGGGGATCTCTCTGCTGGTCCGCGTCCATCGGATGACGGGGGAACAGGTGTACCTGGACCGTGCGGATGTTCTGGCGCGGCAAGCGATAGAAATGTTCTGGCAGGATCTTCCGCTCCCCCGCGCGAGCTCCCAGCACGATCACTATGAAGCCATCACGGGCGCCGACAACTTGGTCGTGTCGCTGCTGGAGCTCTGGTCCACACACACACAGCCCGATCCGCTGGAGTTTGCCTGGGTGGATAGGTGAAAAAGAGCTATCAGCGTCCGACCAGCGCGACGCGCCGGTCACTTGGGAACGTAACTGCCCTGAACAGCCTGAAAAACGTGGTTCTTGGCGATTTGCTAAATCACACGTATAACAGTAGTTCCGCGAGCAGTTACTTAAGAGCTCTTCGTAGTAGCTCTCTTCGAAGCCGACGCGGCACGGAGTGAGCACCTTACGCTACGGCTGTGGCTTCGATTTCTATTAGGAGCTCGGGAAAAGCCAGGGACGCCACGCCCAGCAGCGTGCTGGTCGGTCGGCACCCGGCCTTTTTCAAGCGTTCATTGGTCGGTGCGAGCGCGCCGAGAAAGCCTTCGATGTCGGTCGTGTAGTAGTTGAGCCGTACCACATGTGAGAGGTCCAGCCCGGCGGTAGCCAGGACAGCCTCGACGTTGTCGAGCGACTTGGCAATCTGCGCGCCGATATCGCCTGCGTGGACGGTGTTGCCTTCTTCATCAATCGAAACCTGTCCGGAGCAAAACACCGTGCGCTCCGCTCCGCGAATCTCGTTTGCCTGGACGAATCCGTACTGCTCTTGCCACTTCCATGGGTTGAGTGCTTTGCGCTCCATAACTTACTCCCTGTGTATTTGATGATTGCCGCTCACGGAGTGAGCGGCCTACGGATAGGGGTAGGGAGGCCCGATTGAGTTCGATCCCCCCTCCCTCCGAACCGTACGTGCGGTTCTCCCGCATACGGCTCTCCAGTTGGTGGTCTTACCTCGACGAGGATTGACGGACCAAGCCATGGGCAGTCGCCAAGGAATACAGCCCGTGCTCAGCAAAGTAGGAATTCCGCCAGCGTTGATGATCTCGCCCGCGGCCACGTCCCTTCCGACCGCATCGCTTTCGCAGTATCGATCGCAGTCGCATCCGGACCCAGCCATCTATGGGCTCAAAGGTGTTGCTGTGACTCTGCTTGAAGTACTCAAACCAGCCTCGCAGCGTCGCGTTCACATCCTCGATGATGTATGCCAGACTGTGGCCATGGGCACGTTTTGTTTTCGCCCGGATGGTCGTTCTGAGTTTCTTCAGGCTCTTCTTCCGTGGCCAGCGATACTGGGCTCGAAAGTGATACCCCAGAAAGTCAAATCCCTCCGTCTCAGCATCCACAATTCGCGTCTTCTCCGGATGAAGCGTCAGACCAGCTTCCGAAGTCCACGCCTGTACCAGAGCCAAGGCCGCCTCTGCTTCTTCTCGCGTACGACACAAGATGACAAAGTCATCAGCGTAGCGCACCATTTGAAAGCCTCGCTTGGCCATCAGGTGATCGAGCGGATTGAGGTAAACGTTCGAAAGCAAGGGACTGATCACGGCGCCTTGCGGACTACCAGATTCTGGAGTCCACTGCTTCAGACCATCCATGATCCCTTGCTTAAGAAACTGCTCAATCAGTCGGAGCACCCGGCCGTCGCTGACTTTCTCTCGCACGCGTGCCATCAACTTATCATGCGGAATCGAATCGAAATAGCCTTTCAAATCCGCGTCCACAACGTAGCCGTAGCCACTCTTCCTCAGCTCAACAACACGTCGAAGCGCGTCCTTGCAGCTGAGTCCGGGTCGAAAGCCGTAGCTATGCTCGGCAAACTCCCGCTCGAAGATCGGTTCCAGCACGTTGCGAAGCGCGGTTTGAACTACACGGTCGCGCACCGTCGGGATACCGAGTGGTCGCTTTTCCTCACCTCCCGGCTTTGGGATCCACACGCGTCGGACCGCGTGTGGCACGTAGGTGCGTTTCTGCAAGGCTTGTGCGATGCGTCCCAGGTTCTTGTCTCGGTGTTGCGAGAACTCATCTATCGTCACGTGATCCACGCCAGCGGCTCCCCTGTTCCCGGCCACTTGTATGTATGCCGAGAGCAGGTTAGCTTCCGCAAACACCTTGTCGATCAGTCGGGCCCATTTCCCTCCTTGCACTCCAGCCTCGAGTGCCGTCAACATGCGGTCCGTCCAAACCGTCGCTTCCGTCCACCTCCATCGGCTGCGGACTTCTCCGTCGGGTTGAGTCCGAGGGCGTTTCCGACCTCTAAACACTGCGCCCGGTTGTTGTTCCGACTGTTCGGTCATCCCGCATCCACCTCCCTGCGTCCCTTTGCTCCACGAGTGTTAGCTCGCTTCTTCGCTACTATGGACGCTCTGACTCCTGAGCTACCGGCTCTTCGGCTCTCCTTCGAGTATGAACTCCGTCTTGGCTGTCGCTCAGGTCTCCCTGCTTTACGTGTTTGGCCTTCAGAGCATTCCGTCCCCAACCACCTGACTGCCCCTGCCGTCGCTTTTGCACACAACCCCTCAGCGCGACAGGCCTTTCGGGCTTCGCCATTACCTAGCAGGCTCGCCAGTCAGCCCGGCCGAAACGGGTTCGCTTTACTACGGACTGCTCGTTCACCTCCAGTTGCTCTCCACCCCCTTTCACAAGGACGCAGTTACTTTCAGTTACAGGCCGGAGTGTGTATGCCTGACGAGGACTTTCACCTCGCTAGCCAAACACGCTCGCAGGCGCACTAGGTCGCTCACTCCGTGAGCGACTGCCTACATTGTCCTCACCACCAGTCGGTACAGACGCCCGGGCTCGAGCGTAACGGCTATCTTCGCCCCCGGTCCATCGACAGTCAGCGCTCGAGCTTCCCCGGTCTCCTTGACCGGCGCGAGTGACCACTGATACTGCCCCTTCTTCAACAAAAAGAACTCCACCGAGAGCGATCTCGGGTCGGAGCCGAAGTGGTACAGTTCCGCCGATAGGCCCTTCGCAGAGGATTCGGTCACCAGCGCGGCAAAATCCCGAGGGCTCGTGCGCCAGCGGACGGCGTTCATGGGAAAGATGAGCGGACTGCCCGGATCGCCCGTGAGGGAACAGTAAAGCGTTCCCAACCTTGGAGAGGGCTGCGGCGCACCGGTTTGATAGTTGAACCAACGCTCGGTGAAGGTCAACACTCGGTCCGTGTATCGCATCTCGGTGGTAAACGATTCCTTGTTGATGCGAAAACCGGAAGCGTCCTTCTCCAGATCTGTCAGCAAACCGTCCCGATCCCCGGTCAACTGGTACCGGACGTAGCCATTGGCATCCGCTTCGAGTAAGTGGTCGTATTGATCGTCGCCTGTAAGGAAGCGGTACTTGGCCAGGGTATCGGGTAGAAATTTCGGCATCTGGGCGGCGCACCAAGCTTCCGAGCCAGGCTCCGGCTCATGGGCGGGAGGATTCGCCAGATACGCCCCCCGGATCCTGGCCATCGAATGAATCGGTTCCAGATACTTCTCCTCGCCGGTCATGTGATAGGTGAGCAGTAGCGTGGCGGTCATCATTCCGGTCGCGCTGGGCCAGGTATAAAGATGAGTGCCGTAGTTTTCCGGCATCCACCAGTGCTTCCCCAGACCACCGACCCGCCCATCGGGCCAGTGAATGGCCGACGGCAGAATGCCGGCCGGTTTGCCGCGCTCAGACCGGGCCGCGGCATCGACCCACGTGTCCATCCAGTCGGAGAACAGCTCGGTCAGCTTCTCGTCCCCTGTCCGCTGCCAATACAGCAACGCCGGCAGGATGGTGCGGGCGTGGTAGACGGTGTCGCACGCTCTTTGCGGATCCAGATCCACTTCATGGACGTTGAAGAATGTCGACTGGTACTGGAGAAAGCCGCGTTCGTTGCGGCCGGTCCACTTTTCGCGCATCAGATCGACGATCCGCAAGGCGCGCCGCTGCCAGACCGGATCGAGAGGGTCGAGATGCATCATCGGCGTGATGGTATCCGCCGAGTCTTCCGCCGTATGTTCCACGTCGCTCATGATGCTCGTGTACCCCTCCTTCATCCGTGGCAGCGCGAACAGACCTTCAGAGATTCGCTTCTGCCCCGCGGCGATCTTGTCCTCGTCAAATACGACCAGCAGGGGAGACCAGAAGCGCCACATCTCGACGTCGTCCCCCCAACCGCCGCCGAATTGCCCGTCGGCGAGCTGACGCTCATCGATCCACCAATGAATCAGCTCCGTCAGTTTCGCGATGACTTCACGCTGGAGATTCGCCCACCGGGGCGCCTGCGAATCCGGGCCAAAGCGCGTGGGCCACGGAATCGACCGGCCGTTGTACATGCCCAGGATTCGATTCTCCGGAAACGCCTCCCCCGCAATTCTGAGAAGCTCTCGGGCCTCGTCGTGAAACGGCCGGCGCAGCTTCTCGTCGCGCAAGATGTATCCGGATTGTATGGGTATCCAGACCAGCATTCGGCCCCGATAAAAGCACCAAAGCGGGTAAAGGGGGGAATCTTTGGCGATTCTGGGGGGATAGTCGCTTCCAGGTTTCGCCTTCCCTTGAAAGAAAATGCACAGGTATCCATTCTCGGCCAGACGGCCGGACTGATCAATCGGTTTTTCCTTTCCGTTGGCCCAGTCATCGACCACCGGCAGCAGCTTCGCCAGATCGCTGCGGAGAGCGGAATCCAAGTCGGGGTGGTGTGAGAGCGCCTCGAGAATTCGGTAGCGCTGCTTTTCGCTTTCCGCATTGCCCGCCTTGCGGACGACTGCCTGTATATCCAGGTCCGCTGCCAGCGCTGCCGAGACAGCATTGCCGGACATTACCAATGCCACCCCGACTGCCACCCAAAGCGAAGGAATTGCCAGACGTTCCGTCGAGTCGCTCATTGTCGGCTCCCTCAGAAATCAGAAATCCTATCCAAGCGCGCGCGGATGCACCCGGTCTCACCCCTACAACGCCACTCAAACCCTAATATAGGGATCTTCAGAAATGTAGCGCATACTTTCAGAAATCACAAAGTTCAAGTTCCAGTCCCCAAACAAATTCTGATTGCTTGGGCTTTCGAGACTTTTGCCATAGAATCGCTTGCCAATCGTGAATCGGTGAATTCGACTACTCTGCTGTAGGACTGTATACGGAGGTGTTCTGATGCGCGCAAGATTTCTCTTAGGATTCCTCGTTGCCGGATTGGTTGTCTTCACGGCTGTGTCGCACCCCGACCCAAGCCCCGCGACTCAACCGAATTTGGCCCAGGAAACGCATGCGGGATCACGAGCCGCAAAGCAAGGAAAGACGCTTCAGATCAGTTTCGGCGCCGTCGGAAGCCCGCGGATGGAATGGGAAGGGGAAATTGTCTCGGACAAGGGAAAGGCGCAACTCACCGGCTTGAACCCCAACACGAAGATTCGAGGGAAGGAATGGAGTCTGACTTCCCGCCGCAACCAAACCGGGGTGCTGCTTGCCCACATCGACGCCCCCGATGAGACGATCGTGAAAGTCAAGACCAACCACGGGAACTTCGAGTTCGCGCTGTCGGAGATCCGATTCGAAGCGACGCGAGCTTACCTGGCAGGAGCCGTATTCATTCAACAGGTCCCCGCGACCCAGGCTCTGACGAGCAGCGGGGCTGACGAAGACTTTCCGTCCTGCTCCCCGGCGCCGGACGGGACGATCTGGTGTGCCTATCTCGCCTACGAGCACGGCTCCCCCGTCGTGATGGAAGACGTGAATCAGGGAAAGTTCGATTCGCTCGTGACCCAGGGTCACGGCGATCAACTACGGCTGATGCACTTTGATGGAGAGAGGTGGCAGGAGCCGATCGCGGCAACCGACAGCAAGCTCGAGTTGTGGCGCCCCGCGGTGGCCGTCGACGGATCTGGATCGGTGCGCGTCTTCTGGTCGCAGAACACAGATGGAAACTGGGACCTTCACACTCGGCGCTATGATCCGGGCTCCGCTCGCTGGGATTCCATCGAGCGGATTACCCAGGAGCCGGGCTCGGACATCAACGTCGTCGCCACGACTTCTCCGTCGGGCCGTGTCTGGATCGCGTGGCAAGCATGGGACGCGGGGCGATTCGTCATCAGGGCCCGGAAACTTGGAGAAACCGGCATCACGATTCCGGACATCGGAGACAGAAACGCCTGGAATCCCGCGATTGGCACTGATTCCAAAGGGACTGTCTACGTCGCCTTCGATAGCTACGCGAGCGGGAACTACGACGTCTTTGTTTGGGTGCTCGAGTCTGACGGGCGCGTCCAACATGTGCGCACCATCGCGGACTCACCCAGGTTCGAGGCCCGGCCCAGCCTGGCCGTCGACGCGCAAGACCGCGTCTGGGTCGCGTTCGAAGACGCGGGGGCCAACTGGGGAAAGGATTTCGGTACGGTCTGGGAAGGAAAGAGAGGCGTACCCTTCTATCTCGACCGCAACATTCTGGTTCGGTGTCTCTCCGGCACCGAACTGAAACAGACTCTTTTCAACGTGGAGTCCCAACCGATCGTCACCGTTTACCCCCCCAGTGAGCGCCAGCGCCTCAGCTTTCCGCGCCTGAGTTTCGACGGAGACGGGAGACTCTGGCTGTTGTTTCGCGAGCATGCGCTGAAGAACGGGGGCGGTGAACACTGGGTGAGCCGCGCAAGCTATTTCGATCGAGCGCGCTGGACGACCCCTATGCAGATCCCGCATTCGGACAACCTGCTCGACAACCGGCCGGCACTGGCGCAAACGAAAGGCGGCGCCCTGCTGGCAATCTTTTCCGGGGACGGGCGGACACGCGGGACAAACACCATGTTGGAAAACAACCTCTACGTCGCGGAGCTCGAGGCCACCGAGGACGCGCGGCCGCCGATGTTGATAACCCCGCCTGCGGCAGTCCTGACGGTCGAAACGGTTCACCCCAACGAGTCCGAAGACATCCGCCGGATTCGATCGTATCGCGCCCGAGTCGATGGCCGGAACTACCAGCTGTTGCGAGGAGAGTTTCATCGGCACACCGAGATTTCCAGCCATCGAGATCAGGATGGACCGATGGAAGAAATCTGGCGCTACGGCCTCGACGTGGCGCAACTCGATTGGATCGGGCCGGGCGACCACGACTATGGCGCCGGAAAGGAATATCCGTGGTGGCTCACCCAGAAACAGATTGAGATATACCATCATCCATCGACGTTCGTTCCTGCCTTCACCTACGAGCGGAGCATGAGTTATCCGAGTGGCCATCGGAACGTGATGTTCGACCGGCGCGGCATCCGGGCGCTGCCGCGACTCGGAACGCACGAACAAGAGGATCTCCTCTATGGGACACCGGAAGCGGGCGCACCGGACATCAAGAACCTCTATGCCTACCTCCGGTTCTTCGACGGGATTTGCTCGTCCCACACTTCGGCGACCAACATGGGAACGGACTGGCGCGACAACGATTCGAAAGTCGAGCCGGTGGTCGAGATCTATCAGGGGCACCGTCAAAACTACGAGGAGCCGAACGCCCCCAAGGCAGCCATCGACGCCAAGGATTCGATCGGTCAATACAAACCCGCCGGTTTCGTCTGGAATGCGTTTGCGAAGGGTTACAAACTGGGATTCCAGGTGAGCTCGGATCACGTGAGCACCCACCTCAGCTATGCCGTCGTCTATGCGGAGGAAAGGTCCCGAAAGGGCATCCTGGAAGCATTCAAGAAGCGGCATTGCTACGGGGCCAACGACAACATCATCCTGGATGTTCGCTCCGGAAGCCACATGATGGGCGATGAATTCACGATGGCTCGGCTTCCCAAACTCGACATCACGGTCGAGGGCACCAAGCCGATCGCGCAAATCGATATCGTGCGCCAGCTGGGCCAGGAAATGCCTCAATACGTATACACCACGAAGCCACAGCAGCAGAGCGTCCGGATGAGCTGGACCGACAACGCCGCACAACCAGGGTCGCAGCACATGTACTACGTGCGGATCATGCAAACAGACGGAGCCTTGGCCTGGGCCAGCCCCATGTGGGTGCATTATGAGCCTTGAGGCTGGGCGCTATGCGTCTAGCGCTTAGCGCTTTCCGTCTAGCGTCATCCGCTGAGCGTCCAGCGCTCTTTGTAGGCTAAGTTGAAGGCCGCCGGCTGATCGCCCTGAGCGGAGAGCAGTAGACGGTTAACGCTAGACGCCAGACGCCAAGCGCTCAGCGCTTCCCCCAATATCTCTTCGGACCGGCTATCGAGTCGCGCATCTCTCTCCGCAGCCGTTGATAGAAAGCATAAAGATCACGCGCCTTGCGGGTGTTGGATCCGGCCAGGTTCCTTTTCTCGCCGATATCTCTTTCCAGATTGTACAGATTTATCTCGTCGTCTTCGTAGAGCAGCTTCCACTTCCCCTGACGGACGGCGTACTTTTTATCAGGGTCCATGGTCCACACAAGATACGCATGCGGCGGTATCGGCATCTGGCTCGTCAGGAAGGGAATTAGATTTCGTCCGTCATAGGTCCGGTCGCCTGGAAGCTCGCCGCCTGCAGCAGCCATGCAGGTGGGAAGCACGTCCAGGTTTATGACGCTTTCCGCAACCACCTTGCCCGCCGGAATTTTCCCGGGCCAGCGCACGATGAACGGGACCCGAATACCTCCTTCGTAGAGTTCTCCCTTTTCACCACGCAAGACTCCGTTGCTGGCGCCGCTGATTCTTTCCGGAGGCCGATTGTGCGTTCGCTCCAGGCCGCCGTTGTCCGAGATGAAAAAGACGAGCGTGTTGTCAGCCACCCCGGCCGTATCCAGCTGATCCAGAACCGCACCGACCGCTCTGTCCATGATCGCAACCATTGCCAGATAGACGTCGCGCAGCGGCTTTCCGGTCTTGAACTTCTCGATCTCGGACGCGGGAGCCTGCTGGGGAAAATGCGGCGCATTGAAGGCGAGGTAAAGGAAGAATGGCCGGTTTTTGTCCTTTGCCACCTGACGCTCGATGAAGGAAACCGCTTCTCTCTGGAGCAAATCGGTGAGGTAGCCTTCTTCGGAGATTGGCTCGGTACCGCGGTAGAGAGGCTGGTGGCTGGGCAGACGCCCGCGATAGGAGCCGCGGAGCCGCCGCTGGAATTCACTCTTGTTCGCATCGACCGGCGGGATCGCCAGATCGTAGTAGTCGTGCGATCCCCCCAGAAAACCGTAGAACTCCGTAAATCCCATCTCGGTGGGATGGCGGCTCGGAACCGACCCCAGGTGCCATTTTCCTACCAGGCCGGTGGCGTAGCCTTCCTTTCTCAATAGCTGCGCCAGATTGAACTCGGTGTGGGGTAAGCCGACTTCCGTGCTCTCCACGTTGTTGTAGTAGCCGAAACGTTGCTGGTAGCGGCCGGTCATCAATCCGGCCCGGGAAGCAGCACAGATCGGAGCGCTGACATATCCATCGGTAAAACGAACACCTCCGGTGGCCAAACGATCCAGATTTGGAGTTCGAGCATCTTGGGCGCCGTAGCACGCCACGTCGCCGTATCCCAGATCGTCGGCATAGATCAGCACGATATTGGGCTGCGCCTCTGCAGCCAGGCCCGGCAGCCAAAGGCTCGAGATACCAATCAGAAAAACCGAAAACCGAAGAATGTTCCTGCACATCCCTACCGCCGTTGCATCATCCCGATCAGCTTGGCACGGGCGCGGGCCAGCGCATCTCGCGCCTCCGCCTGGTGATCCTCATCTGCATGCTTCCTGACAAAGAGCTCAAAAGCATCGAGCATCCTGGCTGCTTGCACCAGCGAGTGTTCGACCCGGGCGCCCTGGCCCTGCACCGTCACGTAGACGGGGCTCGTGTGGGCAAAACGAAGACGCGTCGGCGCCTCGCTATAGCGGCCTCGTGTTCGGACGTAGGGCGCAAGCTCGTCATCACTCAACAACATGTCCCGCTCCACGCAGCGCGCCGCGATCCAGCTTCCTTCCCGGACATCGACCTGAAACGAGATCTCTGCCGACCGAGTTTCTCCTTGACCCTCCGGACTCTTCCGGCCGACCACTTTTCCGTTAACGATGATCTCCAGCGCCGTCAGAGGTTGTTCGGAGATCGCTTCGGCCGACACGGTCACGGTTCCTCCTGGGGCTTGCAGATCCAGAGTCTCTCCGGGACGGTGCTCCTCATTGACGGTGAGAAACAACATCGGACCGTTGGTGACGAAGTTTTCGCCACGTTTCCAGGCACGCCAAAAATCGTCGAGTGAGCCGTCGCGCTCCACTCGAACGTATGCACGATTGAAACCGACGGGAGTCGACTTGACCCCTGCGGCGGAACCTGCTCCGGCGGCCAGCTTGAAACCACAGTTCAGCAGCCGGTAATAACTCTCCGTACTCAGCCGCATCATCTCGTGCGGATCGTTTTCGTATGTTGGAAATCCCGGGACCTCCAGCAGGTTGGAATAGATGATCCGTGGCAAGTACTTGTGGCGGTGGAACAGATTGCTACAAATGTTGACCATGTCCACGGACCCCAGCAACAAATCTACCAGGACTTCCGGAGACCACCCGCCCTGATAGCAGACCAAGCCACCGCTCCGCTGAGCCTGCACCAGAAACGGCAAATTGAATCGTCCTTCTGCGGGCTCCAGAGTGATCGGCTTGGCCAGACCAACAAGATAGACTGCCCCCCACGCCCTTTCGACCTCCGCATCCATCAGAGAGGAAACCACCGATTCCCCACCAAAGGACAGCGTGCCCTCGGCGCGATCGGCGCCCCATCGCGGGCCATTCCACCAGAGCAACGAGGAACCGAAGTCGAGGTCTTCCGCGGCCAGTACAGCGGCAAGGCTCTCTCCACCGAGGTGCACATGGTTGTCTCCGCTGCGGTATCCTCTTTCCCCCATATCGATCCAGCGATGAAGCTCAATGCTTTCTTGCTGCCTTTCTTCCGACATTCGTATTCGCTGTTTGACCGGCCGATACTCCTTCCCCCGCTCGACCCGGATCTCCAGCGGTCCGGCGGGTACTTCCACCGTTGTGCTTCCATCACTGCAAAACCAGCGATCCTCAGCAATGGGAACGACAACGGCCTCTGCGGGCAGGTGGTCGATTCCTCCTGAATCGCGTACCCGAATTCGAGCTGGCAGAGTCCGGCCGGTGGCCGCATCCCGGATGGACAATGTCAAGGTCCCGAATCCTTCCTGTCCCTTGCCAGCTGGAGGCTCCGCAGCCACATTCCCTACCGTCAACACAACCACTGCGAGTCCGTCCCGTGCTGCCGCGCGACACAGAGATCTCCATCCGTTTTTGTAGTGGAAGAGCTTGTCGGTTGCCTGAAGGTTCATCTTTGTTTTCTTCTCAGTCCAGGTCCTGCTTCCGCATCGATAGCCCGCAACAGAATATCTGGTTTTGAAACTCCGAGCAGCTATAATGCCTCGGATACGACGACGATGGAAGCGGAGGCGTCTTTCCTGGGATAGAAAGCTACCGGAGATTTCTCCTTTTTCTGCCGTCGTCGACTCGCAACCGAGGTTTTGATATGCATTTTCTTCCTTCCCGATTGTTTGTCATCCCAGTGTGTCTTACATGGATAGCGGGTGCCGGTGAAATTGCACGGATGGGATTGGCGGGCGAGATCGAGCACTCGATCATCTGGATCGTCGACGGACTCTCGGTGAAAACGCTCGAGGAAATCGAGCTCCCGCATATCCGCGCCCTGGCCGCTGAAGGAGCCTATTACAAGCACGTGGAAGGGATCGCCCCGTATCATCCGAATCAGGGGCGCTGGATGGAACTTCACAACGCATCGCTGCCGAATCCGGTTCTTCTCGCAGGAACTCTCTTCATCGACGATCAGACGGAATATGTGCATCAGGTATTTCAAGAGGCGAAGCGGCCGACTGCCCATTCCACCAACAGCGGCTATTTCTCCCTCAACGACGGCTTCACCTACTCCTACGTGGACGACACTGCGGCCGGAACGGACGAGGATGCGCTTTTCTGGGCGCGCGAGTTCTTCAAGCGTGGCAAGCCGGCCTACATGCGGATTCACATGCAGGACCTCGGACGGGCCGCACGGGCCAGTTACAACTCAGATGGAGATCCGGCTTGGGCGGATGATATTTGGGTCAAAGGATCTCCCTTTCGCCGGACGGCCGTCACCGCCGATCGGCACGTCAGGTCCTTCGTCGAGTTTTTGAGGCAGTCGGGCGTGTGGGACAAGACGGTGATTTTTCTGACGGCGGATCATGGCATCTCTCACGTGGGACGTCACCCCTATTGGGATCCGGAGGCGGCCGAGATGCCCTTGATCATCCTTGGCCCGGGGGTCAAAAAGGGCGCCACTTTCGATTATGCCGACAGCATCGATATCGTACCGACACTATGTCATCTGGCCGGGGTCGCGGCCCCTGCCACCTCGCAAGGAGTGATTCTGTCTGAAGCGCTGATTCATCCTCCACCCACCAAAAAGCGAGATATCACGATACGGGAGATCAACGATCTGATTTACCGATACGACGACCTCCTTCCCAGACTTCAGGTCGCGGCCACGAAGCACCCGCCGGTCAGAGGTCACGTCGAAGTCCTGGACAATACTTATTATGGGCTCCGCCGCTTTGGCGAATGGAGCGACTTTCAGACGGCGCGCGAAGTTTACGAACACAACTCGAAGATCTACCGACAACTCACGGAGTTTGCAAAAGAGCTCGGGGTTCGGTGACTGGAGCTCTCGTTCCGCCTATGGCTCGATCCACACGATCCAACCTCTTCTTTGCCACGGCAGCGATCTCTGTGCTCTATCTGGCCCACCCATTCTTTGGGAACGAGCCGGAGCCCGTTGAAGTATCGATCAAGCTGGTCGATGCGCAAACCGGCCAGACAACCCCCGCCATGGTGGCGCTCGTTTCCCTCCCGGACAACAAGCTGCGCCTCCCTCCCGACGGGCGGGTCTACTCGGGGCCCGGAAGCACGACGCGGGAGTTTTACAAGGGGTTTGCGTTCAGTCCGCGCCGCGATTGGGTGGGGCCGGTGAGAAAGATGGCGGGATATGGAAACAACCGGGATCGAAGCTATGTGTACGAAACCCAGCTTTCGGTTCCCTACTGGGATCAGCCCTTTGCCTACCTCACCTCCGGCAACTTCTCCATTCGTCTGGAACCCGGCCGCTATCAGATCAGCGTCAGTCGCGGAAACGAAACCATTCCGCTCGAGGAGGAGATCGAAATCCGCGGAGACAAGCCTTCCATAGAAAAGATCTTTCACCTGAAACGATGGATCGACCTTCCCAAGGAAGGCTGGTATTCGGGCGATGTGCACGTGCATCATCCGACGAGCCGTCATGAGTTTCGTGAGTTCCTTTTGCACTACGGCATGGGTGAAGACCTGCACGTGACCAACGTGCTGGCAATGGGCCATCACAGCGGAGTGGAATTCGATCAGGCCGGATTTGGAAAAGAATATCGTGTGCAACGCGGAGACTACTGGTTGGTAAGCGGACAGGAGGACCCGCGCAGCTATTTTGGTCACATCATCGGACTGAACCTCCGGAACATGGTGCGGGACGTCGAGCAGTACGATCTCTATGACACCGCCTTTCGTGGCATCCGGGCGCAGGACGGACTCGTGGGGTTCGCGCATTTTTCTTGGAACGGCGGCGGAATAACGCGGGGCTTTCCCTGGCTGGCAACCACCGGTTTGATCGATTTTGTCGAGCTGCTGCAGTTTCGCCATCTGAACGCCCTCGACTACTACGATTACTTGAATCTCGGGTTCAAACTGACCGCAGCCGCGGGAAGCGACGTGCCGTGGGGCTCTACCGTCGGTGAAGTACGAACCTATTGCTACACCGGGCCGGAGCTCGATCTTGATCGTTGGTTCGGCGCCCTGAAGGCAGGCCACACATTTGTTTCCAACGGGCCGGCGCTGAGCTTCACGGTCGATTCCAAGCTGCCCGGGTCGGAGCTTCATTTGAACAAGGGAGATGAGGTCGCGATCGAAGTTGCGGTACGAAGCCATCCCAAGATCGGCAATCCCCGCTATCTTCGCCTGATGGGATCCGACGGGCTGATTCGTGAGTTTCTGCCCGGGGGGAGGAGCTCTACGATCTCCGGCAAGTGGAACCATCGCGTCGCGCACAGCCAGTGGATCACGGCCAGCACGGTTTGCGACAATGGCGCGGTCGCTCACTCGAGTCCGGTCTACCTCGTCGTGGACGATCAACCGTTTCGTCACCCAGCGAAGGCGCCGGAGCTTGCGGATCGCCAGCTCGTCCTGATCGAGGACGTTCGGGTAGAAGCCGAAGGATGGCCCGACGATGCTCGTAAGGTTGGTATCTTGGAGCGCCTCGAGCAAGCCCAAAAGTTCTACTCTGGTTTGAAGTAGACCCCCCCCAGTAGTAAAAAGCTGACAGCTGAAAGCTGACGGCTGATAGCTGGAAAGCTGATAGCTCATGAAATTTCGCTCTTTCGTCGACAAAGCGCTCGAATGCCTGATCATCACCTTGATGGCCGTGATGGTCGTCAACGTACTCTGGCAGGTCTTCACCCGATATGTCCTCAACAACCCCAGCTCATACACGGAGGAGCTGGCTCGCTTCCTCCTGATCTGGCTGGGCCTGCTGGGCGCCAGCTACGGCGTCAGCAAGAAGACACACCTGGCCATCGATATTCTCAAGACCAAGCTGCGCGAACCCCTGCTCGGAGCGGTCGAGCTGTTCGTCCACAGCGCCATTCTCCTCTTCGGAGTCCTGGTTCTCGTTGTCGGAGGGTTGCGGCTCGTCCATATGACGTTGACTCTGGGGCAAACCTCGGCCGCGCTACAGATTCAGATCGGCTACGTATATTGGGTCCTTCCGCTCAGCGGAATCCTGATTGCCTTTTATTCGGGACTGGCCATTTTCGAACAGATACGGAAACCGTCGACGGAGGGTCCATCTGCGGGTCCGCCGGGCCAAGGCCACGAGAGTGAGAAGGCATCCTAGTGGAAGTTCTGAACGTTGTTGTCCTGACCTTCGTCTTTGCCGTCCTCCTGATCCTGGGCCTGCCCATTTCGATTTGCATCGGGATCTCCACCATCGCGACCCTCCTGCTGAGCATCGATTTCCTTCCTGCCATGGCCACGGCGGCACACCGGATCGGAACAGGTCTGGACAGCTTCACCCTCCTGGCCATTCCGTTTTTCATCCTGGCCGGACAGCTGATGAACCGAGGAGGTATCGCGCGCCGCCTGATCGAATTCGCCAAAGTCGTGGTCGGCCCGCTCCCTGGAGGCTTGACCTTCGTCAACATCATGGCGTGTATGCTTTTCGGGGCCATCTCGGGCTCGGCGGTCGCGGCGACGGCGGCAATTGGTAGCTTCATGGTCCCGATGATGAAAAAGGAGGGATACGACGAGGATTTCAGCGCGGCCGTGAATATCTCGTCATCGACCGTGGGCCTGGTAATACCGCCCAGCAACATCCTCATCGTCTACTCGCTGGCAAGCGGAGGGGTCTCGGTCGCCGCCCTGTTTCTCGCCGGCTATATCCCGGGAATCATCGTGGGCGTGTCCCTGATGATGGTAACAGGCTGGATCTCTCGCCGGCGCGGCTATCCTGCCGGTGTCCGGGTCGGTTTCAGGGAAGCGGCCAGGCGTTTCCTCGAATCGATTCCAAGCCTCTTTCTGCTGGTGCTCGTGATGGGAGGGATCGTGGCTGGCGTTTTCACGGCAACGGAAGCCGCCGCGGTGGCAGTGCTCTATACGTTTGTACTTTCGGTCCTGGTCTATCGAGAAGTCCGCTGGAGGGAGCTTCCCGACGTGCTGCTGGAAACGGGCGCGACCACGGGAATCGTGATGCTGCTGATCGGCACTTCCATGGCCATGTCGTGGGTTCTGGCCTATGAGAACATCCCGCAGGGAATGACCGCCGCCCTCACGGCCATCGCGGACAATGAGATCGTCATATTACTCGTGATCAACTTGATACTTCTCTACGCGGGGACTTTCCTGGACATGACCCCGGCCGTCCTCATCTTTACCCCCATCTTTCTCCCCGTGGTGACGGACCTCGGCATCGATCCGACTCATTTCGGAATAATCATGGTCTTGAATCTTTGCATCGGCCTCTGCACACCGCCAGTCGGAAGTGTCTTGTTCGTCGGTTGCGGCGTGGCCAACATTGCTGTCGTGCGTGTCATACGCCCTTTGATCCCGTTGCTGATAGCCATGATCGCCTCGCTGTTGCTGATCACTTTCGTACCCGAGCTGAGCCTCTTCTTGCCGAGATGGCTCGGTTTTTGCAACTGAGTTATCACTACCGCTGTTGAGCTGGATCGACTACACTGCTGCACCATACAGCAAAGCTTTGGCCACTACAGTCATAAGCGGAAAGCGGAGAGCGTAACGAACCTACTGGAAACCTCATGAAGCGAATACCACTGCTGATCGGGTTCATGCTCGGAACAGTGCTGACCTTCGCTGAGGCCAACCGCGCCGCGGATTGGGAGACAGCCAAGGAAAACGCTCAACGGACGCAGCAGGCCGTTGTCTATTGCAAGCGCTACGTGCACGCCTGGCTGAACCATATCGATCCCAAGAGCGGCCTCATTCCCAGGAACTTGACCCAGGCCTTTTATTGGAATGCGAAAGACGCAGCGGCCGACAACTTCCCGTTCATGTTGCTGACGGCGTTTGTCACCGACACGGATCACTTGAAGCGCCTCACGCTGCGAATGCTCGAGCAGGAGCAAACGCTCACCAACCGCCTGGATTCACTTCCAGATGATTTTTCGTTCGCCACCCAATCATTTCGGACTCTCGAATACAAGACTGAGGACTTGGTTTTCGGAGCTTCCGAATATGCCAAGGACGGTTTGACACCGATCACCGAATGGTTGGGGCCGGGACCGTGGCTGGACCGAATGCAGGAAATGCTGCGCGATGTTTGGAAGCACGGCCATCACGATTCCAAGGCCGGGAAGCTTCCTTCCGGGAACCCGGAGGTCAACGGGGAACTCATGGCTACCCTGAGCCGTCTCTACTGGATGACGCGAGACGAGACCCTGCGCTCGATGGTATTCCGTCTCGCGGACCACTACATTTTCCACGAAGACATTTTGAAGCAGGATTCCCTGAGATTGGATGATCACGGCTGCGAGATCATCGCCGGACTATCGGAGGCGTATGTGGTCGCCTCGCAGACGGATCCCGAGAGATCGCGGCAATACCGTCCTGTCCTGCATGCGATCCTGGATCGGGTGCTGGAAGTGGGCGCAAACGAGGACGGTTTTTTTTACAACGTGGTGAACCCTGCGACGGGCGAAGTGATCGATCCAGAGATCAGTGATAACTGGGGCTACAACTACAATGCCTTTCTGACCGTCGCCGAGATCGACGGGGTAGATCGGTTTCGGGTAGCGGTGGAGAAGGCCTTACACAACCTCCGGTTTTATCACTACTACCCATGGGAGCGTTCACGAGCCGATGGTTTCGCGGATTCCATCGAGGGCGCCCTCAATTTGCTGAACAGGATCCCCTCCAAGAACGGCTTCGATTGGCTCGAACCATCCGCGCAGTTCTTGCTGACACTGCAGCGGGCCGACGGCATCATCGGGGGCTGGCACGGTGATGGAAACGCGGCCCGGACGGCGCTGATGTATGGACTATGGAAGAGCCAGGGTCTGACCCTGGCCCCCTGGCGCGACGATCTACAGCTCGGCGCCGTGGCGGACGAAACGGGGACGCTGAGAATCTATCTGCACTGCGACTGGCCGTGGCGCGGGACGCTTCGATTCGACCGGCCGCGCCATCGGGATTACATGAACATGCCCTTCGATTACCCGCGCATCAACCAGTTCCCCGAATGGTACACGGCGGACGCCGGGACCGTTTATGAAATCCAACGCGGCGCCGGAGAGTTCCAAAGGGTGAAAGGGCCTGCTCTTTGGGCTTATCGCTTGTCGCTCGAGGCGGACGAGGAAGTACGACTGACGGTGCGGAAGCTGAACGAACGGTAGCGTTTCCGCTATCCGCTTTCCGCTCAGCGCTCTCCGCCCCTGAAACTGGAAGCTTGAAATTGATCTAATCTAGCTAAGCAAAAGGATGACTCATGACGAATGAAGCAACCACACCTTCAGTGCTCGAGGCACTAAGGAAACTGGACTCTCCGACGGCATCGAACGCCGTGGAACTGGTCCACGACCGGCCTCACAACACCGGATTCATGTCGCCGGAAATTCGCTGTCTCTTTCCGGATCTGGGTGTCCTGGTCGGACACGCGGTGACCGCGCGGTACGCGGCCCGGGAGGCCCCCTCGACGCAGGCCGCCCGGCCTGACTTTTGGAAGTACCTGATGGAGATCCCAGAGCCGCGAGTGGTTGTCATGGAAGATTTGGACGATCCTCCCGGCGTGGGTGCGTACTTCGGAGAGGTCCAGACCAACATCCACGTGCGCCTGGGATGCGCCGGAGTAGTCACCAACGGCCATGTGCGGGATCTGGACGAGGTTCACAAGCTGGGATTTCATTACTTTGCCGCTGGCGCCTGCGTCTCCCACGCCTATGTCCACCTGGTCGAGTTCGGAAAACCGGTAACGATTGGCGGCCTGGAGGTGCAATCCGGAGATCTACTCCACGCGGACAAGCATGGCGTGCTGTCCATTCCACACGAGATCGCCAGCGAGGTCCCGAAGGCCGCCGCCAAAGTTAGCCAGCTCGAAGCGAAGATCCTCGGCCTTTGCAAATCATCTGAATTCTCCGTGGAACGGTTGAGCCAGCTTTACCTGTCCATCAAAGAGGAGTTCAGCCGGACCAATTCATAAACCAGGGAACCGCGACATGGCGAACAGCAAACGCGACGACGGAGTAACGGTACAGGCTGAGACGCTGAGAGAGTTCTGCCACCGTTGTTTTGTCCAGCTCGGACTCCCTTCGGCGGACGCAGCGATCACCGCCGACAATTTTATTTTTGCCAACCTTCGCGGCGTCGATTCCCACGGCGTCATACGGATGAAGGTATATGCCGACCGCTTGCGGGCCGGTGGAATCGACCCCAAGGCCCAACCCTCCGTCATCGAGGAATCTGCTGCGACCGCGCTGCTGGACGCTCACAACGGAATCGGCCAGGTCGCCGGCGTCGCGGCCGCGAAGCTAGCGATCTCCAAGTCACACGAGTCCGGCTTCGGGCTCGTGGGCGTCCGAAACAGCAACCACTTCGGCGCCGCTGCCTACTACACCATGCTGGCGCTCGATGAGGGAATGGTGGGGTTTGCCGCAACCAACGCGGGGGCTACCATGGCGCCGACCGGAGGACGCGAGGCTCGGCTGGGAAACAATCCTTTTGCGATCGCCGTCCCGGCACAATCGAATCCACCAATCATTCTGGACATGGCGACCGGGGCCGTCGCCTGGGGAAAGATATTCATCGCCCAACAGGAGGGACGAACGATTCCCTTCGGCTGGGCACTGGACCGGGACGGGGAGCCAACCCAGGATCCCAACGCCGCCGCCAACGGCGGCTTGATTCAGCCGTTGGGGGGCTACAAGGGGTACGGGCTGAGTCTCTTGATCGATATCCTGACCGGGGTGCTGTGCGGCTCTGCATTTTCCAACCAGGTCCTCATCTTGCGTAAGGATTTTGATCAACCCGTGGGCTGCGCGCACACCTTCGGCGCTCTTCGAATCGAATCGTTCATGGCGGTGTCGGAGTTTCGTAGTCGGGTCGATGCCATCATCGGACTGATGCGGGACTGCCCCCCTGCCGCCTCGGTGGACCGAATCTACCTCCCCGGAGAAATCGAACATGAGATCGAGCAGCAGCGTCGATCGCAAGGAATCGGGCTGAATGCCGTTCTTTGTGAGGAGCTGGCAACCCTAGCATCGGAGCTCGGCGTGCCGGCTCCATTTTGACGTTTGCGGCCGTGTGGCCGTCAAGCCTGAGGGTTGTCTGGCCAGAATGAACCCGACCGAGCGAGGGCAAAACCAATGGACCGAATGGGCGAGGAGTCACTTCCACCGCGCGGTATACGCGAAACCCTGAGACAACTCGGCCCCGGGTTGATCATATCGGGTTCTATCGTGGGCTCGGGCGAGCTCATTGCAACCACGACGCTCGGGGCGCAGGTTGGCTTCATTGCACTGTGGCTCATCCTGCTGAGCTGTCTGATCAAAGTCGTGGTGCAGCAGGAGCTCGGACGCTACACGATCGCAACCGGCGACACCACCTTTCAGGCTTTGGACAAGGTGCCGGGACCACGCTGGCGCACGAGCTGGGTCGTTTGGGCCTGGATGTTCATGTTTGTCGCCGTGACGTTCCAGCAGGGGGGGATCGTCGGGGGCGTCGGTCAGGCCTTCAATCTCGCATTCCCGCAGCTGAGTGCACAGACCTGGACCATCATCATGGCGGCGTCCATCCTCGTCATGCTGCTCCGGGGGAAATACAGCTACATCGAGAAGACCACCGTTTTGATGGTTGTCAGCTTCACGCTCATCACGATCGCCTGTGCCATCATGATCGGCTGGACGCCGTACAGGATCGAGTGGACTGATTTCGTCGACGGCCTCCGGTTCCAGCTGCCCGTCGGAGGGTTGGCGGTCGCCTTCGCCGCCTTCGGTATCACCGGGGTCGGAGCCACCGAGCTGATTTACTATCCGTACTGGTGTCTCGAAAAGGGATATGCGCGCTATGTCGGCAAAGTCGATGATTCCGCAGCCTGGGTCGAAAGGGCACGGGGGTGGATCGGGGTCATGCAGACCGATACGCTCGTGGCAATGCTTTTGTACACGCTCGCGACGGTTGCCTTTTACGCCCTGGGCGCGAGTGTTCTTTTCACCATGGGAGAGGTGCCCGCCGGTTACGACATGGTTCGAACGCTCTCGCTCATGTACATCGAGACACTTGGACCCTGGGCGTTCTATCTTTTTCTCCTCGGCGCTTTTTTTGTTCTGTACTCGACCAACTTTTCGGCCACGGCGTCGAACTCACGCGTGCTGGTAGATTTTCTCGAGCTGATCCGAGTCCTTCGGATCCAGAGCGAAGCCCACCGTCTCCGGAAACACCGGCTCATGATCGCCATACTCGTTCCTCTGTACACAATCTGGTACATACTGGTGGGCCAGCCCGTACTCATGGTAATCATCGGCGGGACGGCTCAAGCGTGTCTGCTGCCGATCATCGGCTTCTCGACCGTCTACTTGCGCTACAAACATATCGACCCTCGCATCACGCCCGGTCTCATCGTGGATCTACTGCTGTGGGGTAGCTCGACCGCGATGCTGGCGTTTGCCAGTTATCGTTTGGTGACGCTCCTTTGAGCTTCGCGCCTACCGCCATTCGTCTAGCGCTGAGCGTCCCTTTTTCGGAAAGAGCGATAAGGCCCACGCGTTTTTCGGAGAGAGACGGCGAGGCTCCTGAAAGCGGATGACGGAAAGCGCTAAGCGAAAAACTAGGATAAGAAAAAGGCACCAACTCAGTTATGCGCGAAAAACGGGAGGTTCTGATCATGGGCGCTCATACGGGTCGGAAGGTTACGCGGCGTAGGCTTTTCAAGGATGGACTGGCAGGCCTGGGCACGGTTGCCGGGCTGGCACAGCTCACAGGTTGCGCCACGCCCGGACCTTCGCCTACCGAAAGGACTCTCGATTACGCACAACGTGACGACATCGGCGGGTTTCCGGGAATTCGTTTCGAGGCCAGTGGTTTCTTTCGCCTGGAAAAAGCCGACCGCTGGTGGCTGGTTACGCCGAAGGGGAATGCCTTCCTTTCGTTCGGAGCGAATCACGTCGCCCCGCACCTGGTGCGGCAAGAGGTCAATTCTGACTTTTGGCTAAAAGAGTTCAACGCCGAGGAGGTTCGCGGCCCGGCGTTCATGCAAGGATTCAAGGAAAAGGTGCGTCGGGACCTTGCGGCCTTCCACTTCAACACTTTGGGAACACACTCGAACACTCGATACTACGAGCCTGGCATCGCCGCCTATGTGCAGAACACCCGCTTTGTCGACATCCCTCATTGGATGGAGCCGAAAGAAGAAGATTTCCTCGACGTCTTTTCGGAGGGATTCGAAACTCACTGCGAGGAGAGGGCGCGCAAATCGGTGGAACCGCACGCCCAGAATCCTTACCTCATTGGTTACTCCTTGACCGATTGTCCTATCTTCACGGATCTCGACGCCGCGCCGCGTGAAAACAATGTCTATGGCGCCAAACGGCGAGGATTAGCGACCTGGCCGCACGTGTTGCGGAATCTGTCCGCGGACCATCCTGGAAAGCTCGCTTACCTGGAAGCCATGCGAAGTGTCTATCGAGAAGATCTCCAAGCGTTCAACCGTACATACGGGACCGACTTCAGCTCCTTTGATGCGCTCGCGCAAGCGACCCAATGGCGACCGGCAACCGATCCGGAAAACAGGGACGAGACCCGCGACAACCATGCGTTCCTCGAGCTCGTGGTCGAGCGTTACTACCAGGTCGCGACCCGGGCAATCCGAAAGTTCGATCCCAATCATATGATTCTGGGAGACAAGCTGAACGGAAATACCGATACTCCCGACTACATCGTGGCACTGGCCGACGAGTACATGGACCTGATCTTCTATCAAACCTTCGCCTACTACGACGAGCAGAAAGAGCACCTCGATCGTTGGGCCCAGATTACATCCAAGCCCTTTTTCAGTGGCGACTCTTCTTATTCCGTGCCGACCGAGGAGATGCCCGATCCGTACGGTCCCCACTGCAAGGACCACGGGGAGCAAGCGCACCGGTCGGTGGAGTTCGCGGAGAAGGCGTTTGCCCGACCGGACTTCGTCGGGTGGAACCACTGCGGATGGATGGATAGCTGGAAGAGTTTTCCCCGGCAAGCTCTCAAGCAACACGCCGGACTGCAAGATCCCTTCGGAAACTATCATCAACCGATGCTCGAGGCCTTTTCGGACTTCTCCCAGCGAATGTACAAGGTGGCGGGATGAGCTATCAGCTATCAGCTGTCAGCTAGGAGCGGTCAGGTTTTAGCTTTTAGTTCGCAGCCTTCGGCTTTAAGCTACAGTACCCCGCAGGGGGAATCGAAAATTGATTGACGGTTTCATCGAACCACACGTTCGCGCAAGCAGTTCATTGTTCGAAAGCTGATAGCTGAACGCTGACGGCTGAAAGCTAAATGGATATTCAAGAAAAAAACATACCCCACCCAGGCTCCAAGGAGATGCCAGCCTGGGGCGCGGCGGATCTGATCGAAGCTCCTCGCTTTACCTGGCGCAACTGGTTTGGGTTTCTGGGCCCCGGTTTGCTCATGGGTGGATCCGCCATTGGTGGAGGGGAATGGCTTACTGGACCTGCCGTCACGGCGCGCTACGGCGGGGCCGTCATGTGGCTTGCCACGCTGAGTATCGTGGGGCAGGTGATTTACAACATCGAGATCTCTCGCTACACGCTCTACACGGGCGAGCCGATCTTTACCGGCAAGTTCCGGACCCCGCCCGGGCCCCGTTTCTGGTTGTGGGTCTATCTCCTGCTCGACTTCGGAGCGGTCTTCCCCTATCTGGCCGCGAATGCAGCCACGCCCCTGGCAGCAGTCATCCTCGGAGGCGTTCTGCCGGACCCAGAGAACAATGACGGCCATTGGTGGCTCATGCGGATATTGGGCTACGTCATCTTTCTCTTCTCTCTGGGGGCCTTGCTCGTCGGAGGGAAAATCTATAACTCGCTCAAGGCAGTCATCTCTTTCAAGATCGTCGCGGTCCTTGGCTTCCTACTCGTACTGGGATTGTTTCACTCGAGTCCGTCCACCTGGTTTGAGATATTCAGCGGTTTCTTCAAGTTCGGACAGGTACCGACCGAAGGAACCGAGACGGTCAACATCTTCGGTTCTATTTTCCGAGGTGAAGGCCTGCCTGTGATCGACTTCAGCACGATCGCTCTGCTTGCGGCATTCGCCGCCATGGCGGGCAACGGCGGGTTGAGCAACACGCCGATCAGCAACTACACTCGCGACCAAGGTTGGGGGATGGGACACCACGTCGGTGCAATTCCCAGCATCATCGGCGGCCGGCACATTTCTCTTTCCCATGTCGGGAAGGTGTTTGCCGTGAACCGGGACTCTCTGGTGCGCTGGCGCCGATGGTACCGGCACGTGGCGCGCGATCAGCTGGCTCTCTGGGCGCCGGCTTGTTTGTTCGGGGTGGCGCTTCCAGCCATGCTCTCGGTGGAGTTCCTTCCGCGCGGAGTGGAGGCCAGCAACTGGGTAGCCGCAGGAATGACCGCCGACGGCATCGACCAGGCGGTTGCTCGGAATTGGACACCCGGCCTGGGTCGCATCTTCTGGTATTTGACGATGTTTTGCGGTTTCCTGGTGCTGGCGCCTTCGATGGCCGCGAGCGCGGACGGGATCATTCGGCGTTGGGTGGATGTTTTCTGGACCTCGAGCCCCAGGTTGCGCCAGATCGATCCGAAGAAAATCGGCGTCGTCTACTTCAAGGTACTGTCGGGGTACGCGTTGTTCGGTCTCATCATGCTTTCAGTCGCCCCTCCGCTGACGTTGTTGACCATTGCCGCCAACCTGTTCAACTACGCGCTCGGCTTCAGTTGCTTCCATACTCTGGCGATCAACCTGACTCTCCTGCCACCGGAGCTGCGGCCTGGCTGGTGGCCGCGGATCGGGCTGGTCTGCACAGGATGCTTCTTCCTCTTGCTCGCAATCGTGACGACCATGAATTTCCTGGGATGGATGGATTGAGCGCCCCATGGTGAACCTGCGAAGCAAAAACGCTCTATGTCCATTCTTACTTGCGCTGGCCCTCGGCACGATCTGTGCAAGCTGCTCCGATCCAAACAGGCCACCCAACATCATCCTCGTCATCACCGACGATCAGGGCTGGGCCCAGGTCGGCTTTCACGGAAACGAGATCATCCAGACTCCCCACCTGGATCGCCTTGCCGGAGAAAGCGTCGAGCTATCCCGGTTTTACGTTTCCCCGGTGTGCGCTCCGACGCGCGCAAGCTTGATGACGGGCCGGTACAACTATCGCACAGGTGTGGTCGACACCTATCTGGGGCGGGCGATGATGCATACAGACGAGGTGACGCTGCCCGAGATCCTGCGGGCCTCCGGTTACCGGACCGGCATCTTTGGCAAATGGCACCTGGGCGACAACTATCCGCTCCGGCCGATGGACCAAGGATTTCAAGAAGTCCTGGTACACAGAGGAGGAGGAATCGGCCAGCCGTCCGACCCTATCGGCAATACCTATTTCGATCCTGCATTGCAGCACAATGGGGAGGAAGAACAGTACGAGGGATATTGCACGGACATCTTTTTTGATGCCGCCAACGATTTCATCGATTCGAATCGAAATCGGCCGTTCTTTGCCTATATCCCGACCAACGCGCCCCACAGTCCTTACCAAGTGCCCGATGCCGATGCCGCCCCTTACCGAAGCGAGGGGCTCGTCGACAAGGATGCGCGCATCTACGGGATGATCTCCAACATCGACGACAACATGGGCAAGCTTGCGCGAAAGCTGGACCAGCTCGAGTTGAGCGAGAACACAATCCTGATCTTCATGACCGACAACGGCCCGACCACCGGGCACTACACGGCTGGCCTGCGCTCCTTCAAAGGGAGTGTCTACGACGGTGGCATTCGCGTCCCGTTTATCGTCCGGTGGCCGGCCCGCTTGAAACCGCGTGAAGTCTCCCTGCCGGCCGCTCACATCGACATCGTGCCGACCCTGCTCGAAGCGATCGGCCAAAGCAGCCGGTCCCCGGAAGGGATGGATGGGATCAGCTTGATGGCGCTACTCGAGGGAACCGTGGAAGGGTTGCCCAGTCGCACTCTCTATTTTCAGTGGCACCGCGGCAACGTTCCCCAGCTCTTCCGCCACTTCGCCGCCGTCGGCCCGAGATACAAGCTGCTGCAACCGTCCCGTAATGAAACTCTTCCGGCCGTGGAGCTCGAGCTCTACGATCTACTCAAGGATCCGGGGGAATCCAGAAATCTGGCCGCCGAGCATCCCGATATCGTGTCGGAAATGCAGAAAAGTTATCAGGCATGGTTCCAGGATGTCTCCGGCACACGAGGCTATGATCCTCCCCGAATCGCGCTGGGAAGTGAATACGAGAATCCGGTGATACTCACCAGGCAAGACTGGCGTATGGTGGGTCCGGACGGGTGGAGTGACTCTCATCTCGGTTACTGGGAAGTCGAAGTGAAAGAGTCGGCGAGTTACGATGTGCGATTAGAATTCTCGGCGCTGGACGAAGCCACAGAGGCGGAGCTCCGAATTGGGAATCGGGTACACCGCCAGCCGAGCTCCAAGGATCAAACGCAAGCGCGTTTCGACTCCATCCCGCTCGAGGCGGGCCCCGCACGTCTCGATGCCGTCCTGCATCGCGAGGGGGAGAAAGATCAGCCGGTTACGCAGGTCGGTGTCCGCTACGTCATTGTCGAGCGCAGACAGTAGGTCTTGGTCTATACTTGCAGCTGAAAGGGGGAAACAAATGAACGATTCCAGCTCGCGGCGCGAGTTCTTCGAAGTCGCCTTCGGTTCCGCGATGTCCGCCGCCTTGGCCCATCAAGTGGTGGCCCAGACGTCTTCTGGCACGGACGGCCTGCCGACCCGAGTTTTGGGGCGAACGGGCGAGCGGGTTCCGATTCTCTGCCTCGGAGGCTGGCACATCGGGCACGTACCGGATGAAAGCCTGGCTATCCGGATCATGCACACCGCCATCGACGAAGGCCTGACCTTCTTCGACACTTGCTGGGATTATCAGGACGGCGGATCCGAAGAACGCGTGGGCAAGGCGCTTTCCTCGAGCTCGCGACGAAGCAAGGTGTTTCTCATGACCAAGAATTGTGAGCGCGACTACGAGGGAACGATGCGGAATCTGGAGGACAGCCTCCGGCGCCTGCAGACCGATCGTATTGATCTCTGGCAGTTCCATGAGATCAACTACGACAACGACCCAGACTGGGTCATGGAGAAGGGTGGTCTGAAAGCCGCCTTGGAGGCACAAAAAGCGGGTAAGGTCCGATACATTGGCTTCACCGGACACAAGGACCCCCGAATCCATCTCGGCATGCTGGCCAAGGACCATCCCTGGGACACGGCCCAGATGCCGATCAACGTCATGGATACATATTACCGGAGCTTTCAGAAGGAAGTCGTTCCCGTCTGCCTGCGCCAGAACGTGGGAGTCCTCGGAATGAAGAGCCTCGGAGGAGGATCTCCCCGGGGAAAAATCCCAACCGGTGCCAAGATCGACGGTCGCGCCTGCATTCGTTATGCCCTCAGCATGCCGGTCTCATCCCTGGTCGTGGGCATGGTATCGATGGAAGACCTCCAGCAGAATCTGAAAATCGCAAGGGGATTTAAGCCCATGCCGCAGTCGGAGATGTCACAGTTACTGTCGAAGGTGCGTGACGAAGCAAAAGACGGAAGGCATGAGCCGTCAAAATCTACGCAGATTTATGACGGCCCGCATCACCAGCGGCAGCATGGCTTCACTGTGTAGGGCAACAATGGCAACCAAACGAGCAAGCTCATCTGGCGGCACCCAAGGTCTTTCCCGGAGAGATTTCATGCACTTGAGTCTCGCGGGTCCTTTGGTGTGCAGCATCGGGACACCGTGGCGTCCCTTGCTAGCGGCCCAGACGGGAGCAGCTGATTGCGACCTGCTGGTCAAAGGTGGGCGGGTCATCGATCCGGCCCAGGGCCTATCGGCCGAGCTGGACATTGCAATCGCTGGCCGCAAGATCGTCAAGCTGGCACCCAATATTCCAGAACAAGAGGGGTGCCACGTGCTCGACGCACGGAACCTGATCGTGACTCCGGGCCTCATCGATGTCCACGTCCACGTCTACGATGGAGTGGCTCCGCTGGGTATTCCTGCCGACCCGAATTGCATCGCGCAGGGAGTGACGACAGTCGTGGATGCGGGATCCGCCGGAGCTCATACTTTCCCGGGGTTGAGGCAATACGTCATCGACACGGTCGCTACCCGCGTCTATTGTCTGTTGAACATCTCGGTGATTGGCCAATCATCGCTATCGCTCGAAAACCTTCACGGCGAGCTCCTGGACCTTCGCTATGCCAATACGGCTCTGGCAATCAAGACAATCAAGAAAAACCGCGACGTCATCCTCGGGGTCAAGGTTCGTTTGTCCAAAAACATCGTGGGAAACAATGATCTCAAGGCGCTCGAGCTGGCCAAGGAGGCAGCGGAAGCGGTGGGGCTGCCCGTGATGGCGCACATTGGAGACACGCACTCGCCCCTGCCTGAGATCTTTGGCATGCTCGAAAAAGGCGATCTGGTCACCCATACCTTCCGTGGGGGCGAGGGAGGGATCCTCGATGACAACGGAAGAGTTCTGCCCGCCGTACGCCGGGCCGTGCAGGAAGGGGTGAACCTCGACGTTGGACATGGAGCGGGGAGCTTTTCCTTCGACATTGCCGAGAAAGCATTCGAGCAAGAGGTGACGCCTGGAACCATCTCCAGCGACCTGCACCAGTTCAATGTCAATGGTCCGGTGTTCAATCTGGCGACGACGCTCTCGAAATTCCTGCACCTCGGGCTCTCGCTCGAGGAAGTCATCGCCCGGGCCACGCGCAATCCGGCGGCCCTTTTCGGATTTCCCAATGGGCTGGGGAGCTTGCGTCCCGGAGCGGAGGCCGATGTCGCGATCTTCGCGCTGCGTGAGGGAAACTTCGAGTTCGTCGATGCCCTTGGGGCGAAACGCATCGGCCGCCAAAAGCTCGATCCCATCGCGACCGTGAAGTCGGGCAGCATCTACGGCTCCGCCTCAATTCCGGTATAGAAATAAAAACTAGGTAAAAACTAGGGACGTCCCCCACGTTTACCATGTTTTCTGGTGGCTCGACCTCGTACTTGCGAGAAACATGGTAAACGTGGGGGACGTCCCTAGTTTTTAAGAGGTATTTCCTCGATTGCGACAATCTGATGGCGGATTCGGCCCTCGAAGGGGGGGAAATGAAGGTCGCGGTCTCGCCGCGCGACCTCACGTTCGGGCGACTGCAGGGCGGCCCTTGCGTCGTCCGGATGGTCGAAACGGAGGCGGGCTATCATGAAGATGTCGCCCTCGACGCTGCGCTCGAGCTCGATGCCGCGAATCCGCGGAAACTTCCAGACCAGAGGCACGTGGTGCTCGACGTAGTATTGGTAAAAAGCTCCCGGGTCCTGGGGTCTTCCGTCATAGATCACAAGGAGTGCAGCGGCCATGGTTCTCCCACGTTGATCAAAAGGGGACGTCCCCCACGTTTACCATGTTTCTCGCAGGTACGGCGCGTCGAGCGCCCAGAAAACCTAGTAAACGTGGGTGACGTCCCTACTTCACAGAGGATTGAAAAACTGAATCTCGAGAAGAAGACAGCCGCGTTCGCTGCTGAACGGCCCGTGAGCTACCCCGGGAGGACGGCAGGCATAGGTCTTGGCCCCGAAAGTCTCTCCGCCTACCGTTAGCTCTCCCTCGAGCTGAAACACCTCTTCCCAGTACTCATGCATGAACGGCTCGGTTGTCCGCGTCCCGGGATCGAAACGGAGCAACCGGGTCCGGCTCCCCTTTCGGCTATCCTCATCCAGGTGTCCGGAAAGGATCTTCTGGGATAGCCCTTCCGGGTAACCCGCAGGCCTCTCCCACCCGGAATCCATATCCAGCTGGTAAAACTCCTTGTGCTCTTTCAACATTCGGTTCCCCCTCAGGCGCTGTGAGCCCTTGTTCCGTTCACGGATTTTCCGTCTGGAGGTCGTAACTCTCCAGACATCGGTCGACAAGCTCCAATGCTTCTTCGAAGCCGTAGTTGTTATAAGAATAGGTCTTGGGGACGAAGGGTGCGCCGGCGTAAAACATTTCGTACTGCTGATGCCGTCCCGCAAACTCCGAGCCCACCAGTTCCCAGGCGAGCTTGAATAGTTTGACCCGGTCCTCGGATTTCACTCCCGAGGAGCGAATGTAGCGTCGAATATCTTCGACCGTATCCGGGTTTTCATACTCTTTCACAGACGAGGGGACCTGTAGCAACCCTCCGCCCGCGAGTTCACGAAGAATCGCGATCATCTGTGGGTAGATTCGAGATTGCAGGCCCATGGCCCCGTAGAGGAATCGAGGGTGCGGATGGATCACTCCGTTGCTACGGCTCACGGCCTCGGCCTCAGCTGCGAGCACCATTCCTTCAACCACCGCTACGAGCGCGGCGAGTTCTCCGAGTTGCCACTGAACCGACGGGATCGAATCGATCTTGTTCGTGGCGGCAATCTTCCGCGCAATTCCCAGCAAGAACTTTGCCTTCGTCGTCAACCGGATCTGTGCCTGCGTGTTTCCCAGGATGTGGGCGGGTGTTTCGTGCCATTGCGCGCGGGTTCGCTCGATGTCCTTGTAGACGAATACATGCTCCCACGGGACGAAGACGTCGCGAAAAACCGCCAGCGCATCGCTCTCGTCAAATCGAGTCGACAGCGGATAGTCGAATACGGACGGCTGCCCCACGGCGTATCCTCGGCGTGCGTACAGACGGAGGCCCGGCGATGCCACCGGTAAAACGACAGAGATGGCATACGGCTCGTCTCCGGGCCGAAGCGGCTGGATGCAGCTCAAAAAGAGATAGTCGGAGATCGCGGTGGCCGTTCCCAACATCTGAGCGCCGCGAATCACAATGCCGTCATCTTGCTCGCGGTAGACACCGGCTGGCAAGTACGCCTCCTCCTGTTCGTTGGCGCTCCGAGATCGGTCTATCTGCGGCGGGATGATCGTGTAGGTCACATAGAGGTGCTCTTCCCGGATCTTCTCGTGAAAGCGCACGACATTTCGCGCATAGCTCCCATCGGACCGATCGGGCAGACCGAAAAACTCCGGGGTGCTGGCAAATCCGGCAAAAAAACTCGCCACGTGCTCGGGCCCCCGGCCGACATGCCCGAAGCTGTGCTGGGCGAAACGAGTCAGCCCGATCCGTCTTCTCTTCAAATCTTCGATGGAGCGGGGGATCAGGTGCGAAACTTGCACGGCAAGCCCGCTCGAAGGCGACGGGAAGGTCATGTCCGGACTCGCTCCAACCAGATCGTACAGGGTGGCGATAGTCTTGCAGATGCCGGAAAACGCCGGGTGTGTCGTGACGTCTGCGACTATTTCTCCTGCAATAACGACCTCCCGACCGTCTTTCAGGCTCTCGAGATACTGCGCTCCGGTCCTCACCTTCCCTCCTTTTCTTTCGAGAATCGGGCCCCCGTAGCCGGTGCGGAGACTGGGACAGAGCACCCACTCGATCAAATCTATCGATCCGCTGCTTTCTCGAATCATCGTAATCAAGATATTGCATGTCAATCGATTTCTCCCTATCGTGGTCCAACCGCGAAAGATGGGGATGTCACGGTTGGTCTTTTTCTTGTCCGTAACGGGTGCGACTCAGCAACCACGGGATCCACGACCTCTCGCCAAGCATATCCTCGCAAGCGAGGAGACATATGACCGCCGACCGACACGAGATCATCAAAGAAAAATACGGCCTCGTCCGAGGCTTCGGCTTGTTGCAGGCGTCGGCCCTGAACATGAGCAACATGGTGGGCGTCGGGCCCTTTATCACCATTCCCCTCATGATCGCCTCCATGGGCGGCCCGCAATGCATGCTGGGCTGGCTGGCCGGAACCATCCTGGCTCTGTGTGACGGATTGATCTGGGCGGAGCTCGCCGCCGCCATGCCGGGAGCAGGTGGAACATTCGTCTATTTTCGAGAGACATTTCGGCACACGCGGCTTGGACGCATCCTCCCCTTTCTTTTCGTCTGGCAATTCATTTTTAGCGGACCGCTCGAAATCGCCTCCGGGTACATCGGATTTGCCCAGTACGTCAGCTACTTCTGGCGATCGATGGGGACCTGGGACGCCAGGTTGGTGGCCGCCGGGGTTGGAGCTCTCGCGGTCTTCCTGTTGTATCGGCGCATCACGGCCGTCGGTTCCCTGACGGTGGTGTTGTGGGTGGGGATGCTGCTGACCGTCTTCTGGGTGATCGTGAGCGGCCTGCTCCATTTCGACGCCAAGCTCGCATTCGATTTTCCGGAGGGTGCGTTTACTTTCTCGACTGGATTCGCGCTCGGTCTGGGCGGCGCGATGCTCATCGCCATGTACGATTTTCTGGGTTATTACGACATCTGCTACGTCGGAGGCGAGGTCCGCAACCCGGAAAGGGTCATTCCCCGGGCGATCATCATCTCGGTCATCGCCGTCGCCCTGATCTACTCGGTCATGAACCTGTCGATCATTGGCGTGGTTCCCTGGCGGGAGGCCATGCAATCGCGCTTCATCGCGGCCGAGTTCATGGAGAGGATCTACGGTCCTTGGGCGGGTAGTTTGATCACCGTCATGATTCTCTGGACTGCATTGGCTTCTGTCTTCGCTCTCATGCTGGGATACAGTCGCATTCCTTACGCGGCCTCACTCGAAGGCTACTTCTTCAAACCGTTTTCGCGGCTGCACCCGGAGGGGAAGTTTCCGCATGTTTCCTTGCTCGTGATTGGCGGACTCTCGATCGCCGCCGCATTTCTCTCGCTGGAGTGGGTCATTTCGGCTCTTTTGACCACCAGAATTCTGATCCAGTTCATCGGCCAGATCTTTGCCGTGGTCGTGCTGAGAAAACATCGAACCGATATCGAGCGGCCCTTCAAGATATGGCTCTATCCACTTCCTAGCATTGTGGCTTTCGCGGGGTGGATGTACGTTTTTCTGACTTCGGGCTGGAAGTTCATCGGCTATGGACTGCTGACCATGCTGGCCGGCGTGGCAGCCTTCTGGATCTGGCAATACACAGGCCGCGGCGAAAAGGTAGAATAATCGTATCGCTCTCCGTGAGGAACGAGCCATGGGATTCGATCGCAACGGAAGACACTCGCGTGCCCTCAAAGCTATCCTGATTCTCGCAGCTCTGGCGCTCTCGCTCTGCTGCACCACCATGCCGACGGGAACTTCGTCGCTGGGATCGGACATGGAAGACCTCGGTCTGGATTCCTACGGAGGCCTGCAGTCGGTGCGGAGTCGTGCAACCGGCTTTTTTCGGGTGGAGCAAATCGGCGGGCGGTGGTGGCTCGTCACTCCGGAAGGGAACGCCTTTCTGTCCTCCGGCGTCAATCATGCCGACTACAAAAACGACTATTCTGCTGAGTTTGTCGGTTTCGTCGTGGATCACCTCCGCGATTGGGGATTCAATACGGTGGGGTGGTCACAGGAATCCATGAATCCCAAGTTCGTCAAAGGGAACGTGGTTCACTCTCGGGGGTGGGGACCCGCGCAGTACCGGCAAGCGCAGATGCCTTACCTGCACTTGATTCCGTTTGCCGAAATTGCCTGGTATACGAACGAGCAGTTCCCCGATGTCTTCAGTGAGGAGTTCGCGAAGACGTGCGATCGCCTCGCAAGCGAGGTTTGTCCCGAGCTTCGAGATGACCCGAACCTCATTGGCTACTGCTACTCCGACGCTCCCAACTGGCCGCTCTGGGCTTCGAAGGTTGGCCGCGAACGCATTGGCGAAGTAGCCGAACGCTACTACCAGGTGATCCACGACGCGATTCGGCGCCACGATCCCAATCATCTCCTGCTGGGAGATCGATACAAAGCGGACCGTTCCATTCCCATGGGGGCCCAGAAGGTCCGAGGCGTGCTCGACGAGGTACTCGACGCCATGAAAAAGACCATCGACGTCCTTTCGCTGGAGTACTATCGGCCGGATGAGAAATTCGATCAAAACCTGCGCTCTTGGAGCTCGCTGACCGGCAAACCGGTACTGCTGGCCGATTCGGCTTTCCACGCGCCCACCGACGTGTTGAAGGTCTCGCCTGACTCCCCCAGCTTCGTACCGGATCAGGCGGCCCGCGGAGCGGCCTACCAGGAATTCGCAAGGCGCGCCTACTCCAACCCGCTGGTCGTCGGTTACCACTGGTGCGCGTTCGGCCGAAGCCGTGGCCGCAGATCGGGCCTACTCGACGGGTCAGACCAGCCTTACGAGGCATGCGTTGGCCGGATGCGCGCGTTCAACAATCAAGAGCTCTATCGGGTGGCCGTTGGAGGAATCGGAGATGCCACTGCGACTGCGGCTTCCGAACCGGACCGCGACCGCGACCAGTACGGCGGCACACGAACGATTCGCGGCGATGGCTCCGGGTTCTTCAGGGCCGAAGAAATCGGCGGCCGCTGGTGGCTCGTGACTCCCGAGGGTCACGGCTTCATTTCCGTGGGCATGAATCACTTCGACCTGTCCGCGTTGAAGCATGCCGACAACATCCACATTTTCCGTGAGCGCTACGGCTCCAGCACCGATCGCTTTATCGAGGAAGGCGTCGGGCGACCGCTTCGCGAATGGGGGTTCAATACGATCGGCTGGACTCAAGAGTCGGTGGGAGGGAAGTGGATGGATCCCAAGACCCTGTTGCGTCACTCGCATGAGTGGTCTCACCGGCAGTTCCAGCTGGCCGGACTTCCCTACGTTTATAACCTACAGTTCTCGGAAATCGAGTTCTTCAACAACAACCCCTTCTATCCCGATGTCTTCAGCGAGGACTTCGAGAACTGGGCCGACTACATTGCCCGTTCCAACTGTGTCGACATGGCGGAGGATCCGCTGCTGATCGGCTACGCCGACCTGCCTGTGCCGGCATTCACCGCGGATCTTGCAGGCTCCTGGGCCGAGGGACTCGATTTGGGAAACGGCGCGGACCGTCAGAAGCTGGAGGGGATCGTTCGCCGCTACTTCCAGGTGACCAGTGATGCCATCCGCCGGTACGATCCCAACCACATGATTTTCGGTCCGCGCTTCGACCGTCCTCCCGAAACGCCGGAGTGGATTATCAAGATCGCTGGAGAGTACTTTGACGTTCTTCTCTGCAACCGATTCGTCTCGCCGGAAGCGGTGGCTTCCGGCGTTCGCCGCTGGCATGAAGTCTCGGGCAAGCCGGTGATTATCTCCGATCTCGCCTATCTGGCTCCAACGGAGCTGCTGTCGGTTTCACCACAGTCTGCGGCATATGTACCCGATCAACAGGGGCGAGGGGAAGCCTATCGGATGTTTTGCAGCCGGATCCTGAAACTGCCTTACGTCGTGGGATTCCACTGGTGTGCCTTCATCGAAAACCGAGCGAGAAAATCGGGGATCAAGAACTACAAGGACGAGCCTTACCAAGACCTCGTCACCCAGATGCAATCGTTCAACCGCAACCAGCTGTACGCAACCGCAAAACGAGGGGTAGGACCACAATAAATCATTGAAACAAAATGAATGGCACGGGAGAAACTTCAAGATGATTCCACCCAAACGCGATCAAGAAACAGAGCCAACGTTAAAAGCGGGAGGGCCGCTCGGCGGTGGACCGGGCAGAACCGGGAAATTCACGTGGTCTTTCGCAGCGGCACTACTCGCCTGCATCGCCCTCTGGACCGTGACGGACCATCTGGATCAAGTCGGAGCTCAAAGCACCGAGACGGCTGCCTCGGAGGTTCCCAATCTCCAGCTCCAGTTCGTCAACCGCAATCAACCCTGCAAGTGGGACTTCAATGGTCTGGTGTCTTCGTTCGATTTCTTGTCGCTACTCCTTCGGCGCCAGGAAGCATGGCGCGACCTCGCAGGAGTGTCCCGTAGTTTGATCTTCACCAAGGAGTATCAGGATCGGCACCTGGAGCTGATGCAAGCATCGGACCTCGTCAAGATCGTGCTCGAGCCCGGTCGGATCAACGTTCTCCATGCCCCCAAGATCCTGGTCATGATGGCCAATCAAAACTACCATCTGCCCCTGCTGGTCAAAAACAATTACCGAGACGCCCAAACTCTCCGGGTGCGAACACCCTTCAAAAACTATCAACTCATGGTGCCGGCGGCTAGCTTGCGCGGCTATGCGTTGAATCTCAACACGGATACGGTAGGCGGAGTCCAAGGAAGCATTGAGCTGGGTCTTGCCAACTCGAGTCGGAAGATTCCCGTGGAATTCGACGTGCGCCGGTCCTGGTGGCTGCGAGTTCGGATCACCGACCCATCACCCGCCCACGATGGTATGGTCCCGGCGGCCCGAATCTACCTGACCGGGGCCGACGGTCTGGCTCATTCACCTGCCGGGGCCATTCCTAGGATTACACGTCCACATGGCACCTACTATTTCCACGCGAAAGACACCTTTGCGCTCCTGCTCCCGGAGGGGCCGGCGGTGATCGAGGCCGTTCGAGGTATGGAATATGCTCCCGTCCGCCGGGAGATCGTCTTGAATCACCATCAACTGATCGAGCTGGAGCTGGATCATCGATTTTCCATGTACCAGCGGAAGCTTTATTCCGCCGACTCTCACATTCACGCGAACTACACCAAGAACGAGGTCATCGACATCGACGACATCCAGCTGTACTGCAGTGCCGAGGGTCTGGATAACGCCAACTTCATGGTTGCCAACTCGGGGCGCAGCTCCAACATCTTGCACGACGCGCGCTTTTTCGAAGGGAAGCCCCATTCACTCAGCAAGGGTCACAAGGTCCTGTACTTTAATGAAGAAATGCGGAACAACAAAATCTATGGGCACATGAGTTTCTTCAACCTGAAGGAGCTGGTCCGTCCCGTCTTTACCGGATTTCCCGGAACCCGACACTACGAGGACTACCCGCCCAACTATAACCAGGCAAAGGGCGCGCAGGAGCAAGGAGGCGCGGTCAGCTACGTGCACCCGGCCGATCGAGCCGCGTTTTCAGTGGTCAGCTGCAGAGAGTTGCCCATCGATCTCGCCTTGGGTCAGGTCGATGCCCTCGATGTACTGAGCAATGCCGTCGAGGTGCCCAGTATGGAGATCTGGTATCGAGTCCTCAACTGCGGCTTCCGCTGCGCCATCTCGGCCGGCACCGACTCTTTTACCAACCGCGTCATGCACTTCGTTCCGGGCGGCGGTAGAGTTTACGTCCACGTCCCCGGGGAGTTCTCGTATCTCAAATGGATCGCCAACTACAAGAAGGGGCGCAGTTTCGCTACCAATGGCCCCATGGTGGACCTATCGGTGAACGGGCACAGACCCGGAGCCGAGTTACGTCTCGATCCAGATGACCCCACTTTGAAGATCGTGGCGGAAGCGCGCTCGCTTGTCCCCATCGAGCGTCTGGAGGTTGTCGCCAACGGCAAAGTCGTCGCCACGGCTACGCCCAAGGAGCCAGCCGGGTCGGAACATCATCTTCGGTTCGAGGGAGCCTTGAAAATCGACGCGAGCTCGTGGGTCGCGGCGAGGGTCCACGGACCGGGCCATCGACTGGTGGTCAACGATCCCGAGGCGTTCGCGCACACGAGCCCCGTCTACTGCATCGTGGGCGACAAACCCATTCGATCCGCGTCCGACGCAACGTTTTGGGTGGATTGGATCGACCAGCTCATCGATCTAGTGCGCAAAGAGGGCGTATTCGCAACGAGCGAAAAACGCGACTCGGTCATCGATCTGTTTCGGAGGGCTCAGGACGTTTATCGCAAGCGCCAGCCTTGAGCTATCGTGGCGGGTGCCAGAGGGAAAAAGCGCATGTGTGTGATTCCGGAATCTATTGCCAAGAAGATCGCCATCATTTTCAGCCTCGCCCTGGTTTCAGTCCTCCTACAGCTCTCTTCACTGCCCGCTCGGGACTTGTGGCGAGTCTATGAAGGCCACGGCGGTCCTGGCCGTGGGAAACACATCGTCCTCGTATCCGGAGACGAAGAATACCGCTCCGAGGAAGCGCTGCCTCAACTGGCCGGTATTCTTGCGCAGCATCACGGTTTTCGGTGCACGGTTTTGTTTGCCATCGACCCCGCGACCGGAATCATCAACCCGAACCAACGGCACAATATCCCGGGGCTCGAGGCGTTGCGCACCGCAGATCTATTGATCATCGCGACTCGGTTCCGAGACTTGCCCGACCATCAAATGGCACTCGTCGATCAGTATTTGAAATCCGGCCGTCCCGTCATCGGGATGCGAACGGCGACGCACGCATTCCAGATCGAGGAAGGCGGCAAGTACGCCCACTATGGCAACGGTTATGCCGGAGAAAGAAAGGCCTGGACCGATGGCTTCGGACGACTCGTCCTGGGGGAGAGGTGGGTTCGCCATCATGGACGGCACAAGCATGAAAGCACGCGTGGAGTGATCCACGCCGACGCCAGATCGAGCCCCATCGCACGCGGCATCGGGGATGGAGACATCTGGGCCGACACCGACGTCTATGCGGTTCGAATTCCGCTCGGGGGTGACAGCCGTGCCATCGTCATGGGTCAAGTGCTCGACGGGATGACGGCCGATTCCAAGCCTGTCACCGGTCCAAAGAACGCCCCCATGATGCCGATCGCCTGGACCAAGTCGTATCAACTACCAGGGGGAAAAAAAGGCAAAGCCTTTGCCACCACGATGGGGGCCGCGACTGATCTTGCCGCTTCGGGGACACGGCGCCTGATCGTCAATGCGGTCTATTGGAGCCTGGGTATGGTCGAGAAGATTCCAGCCGGTGGCTCCAAGGTCGACACGGTGAAAGAGTACGCCCCGAGCCCCTACGGTTTTCACCCGGGCGAGTACTGGCAAGAAAAGAAAATGCGGCCGTAAATAGGAGGAGGAGGCATGCAGGAGCAGCTCATGATAGCGCGAGCCAAGACGGTCCTTCTGGTGTTCACATGTTTCTTTTCTTTTTCCGGCGACCCGGCTTTCTCCTCGGGCGAGGGTCTAGTCCTGGGACGAGACGCCCACATCGCGCTCGTCCGGCCTGAGAATCTTCCCCCGCAGGGACTCCTTGCCCTCGACGACTTGACGAGCTTCTTGCAAAGAACGCTACAGGCCGTGGTGCGCACCTACCCCGCAACCACGAAGCTCTCAGAAATCAGTGAGCCTGTGTGCTTTCTTTTCGGCACGGCCCAGAACAATGTGCTCCTTGCGAGTCTTTCCGGCGCGGCGGGAGTCATGCCCGACGGTCTCGGTCATGAAGGGTCCCTGGTTCGCGCGGCTGGGCTAGAAGGGAAAGCTCTGGTCTTTTTGTCAGGAGAAACACCGACCGGAGCCTGCTATGCAGCCTACTCGTTTCTGGAAAACGAGCTCGCGCTCGGCTTCTTCATCGACGGCAATCAAGTCCCACGGCTGCAACATGTCTCGCTCGACGGGTTGAACCGCAGGGAAGTCCCGGCCGCCTCGATTCGAGGCCTCTTTTATCACCCCACCTGGAGACATCCCCACGCCAACTCGTGGCGCCTCTGGGGGTGGAAAAAGTGGAAAGAGACGATCGACTGGATGCGGCGCAAACGATTCAATGCGCTTCCTCTGTTTCATGACGAAGGTACCTACTTTTTCGGCGATGCCATCTTCAAGGCCTTTCCCGAGATCGAGCGAAACGACAAAACCCTGGCGCACTACGTCGTGGATCCGGCCTGGAGAACTACACTGAACCACAAGATTTTCCAGTACGCGCGTGACAGTGGAGTGGCCGTCGCGTACAACCTCTTCTATTCCCAGGTCCCCGATTTCTTCGCCGACTTCCGTCCGGATCTCGAATACTACCCGCTGAGCATGTACAACGCAGGCATCAGTGCGATCCAGCCGGAGTGCAAAGAAATCATGAAGCGCTTCTGGAAGGAGATTTTCGACACCTATGGGCTCGACGATTCCCACATCTATCTGGTCTGCTCGTATCAGCACGAAAGCCCCCTTCCCGAATACTACAAAAATCACAACGCCGCGACCCTGCAGATGATGGAAGTCCTCAAGGAGCTCGATCCCGAGGCGAAGATCTTCATGGAGACGTGGTGCTGGAAATACCACAATTCACCGCCCCCCGATCAGCCGAGGCACGAATGGCTGACGGAGAACTTTCACAACGAGTGGAAAGCGTTCAACGCCGAGATTCCCCGTGAGGTGGGAGTCGTGGAATGGGACAATCTCAAAGACCCGGAGCGGGTCCCGGATCATTCTTTCGACGGACGGCCGTATATCCAGCTGGTCCACACCACCATGGAAGGATGGTGGCCGCCCAGCACGGCCCGCCGGCATCCCCAGTGGATGATCGACTACTTTTCGCACGCTCTGGACCAGGGGGCTGACGGTGTCATGTACTTTCACATTCAAGCCGGCACGAACATGATCCTGGCAGACCTGGGTGCGCGGATTGGCTTGGAGAGAAACCCCTCGGTAGAAGATTTCTATCAAGACTATGCTCGACGGCGATTCGGCTCGGAGGTGGCCGACACGCTGGCCGAGAGCCTGGAGCTTTTCTGCGATGCGGTCGCCGTCCCCAAGCCGGACGTCACGACCCGATGGACCGTCGATGACCTCACCTTGAGCTTCAACTTTCCTGGATTTCAGGGAAGTGCGGAGGATCAACTGGCGCAGCACATGGAAGGAGGCGGTGCCAACCTCAACTGGCTCGATCGAAGGTTAGCCCTCTTCCGGGAGAGAGCCGGGTTGCTCGGGCGTGCTCTGCTGCTGGCTCGTTCGGTTGCCCCCCGCCTCGAAGATCACCAATTCTACCGGCAGTACTGCTGGGAGCTGGACTACATGGCGGCTCGCATGGAGGGAATCACTGCGCTCTACGGTTCTCACCGTTTGGCAAGCGAGCACCCGCGCCAGAGCCGCATCCTATTCAAGCGCGCCCTGTCCGCCTTCGACGCAGTCAAGGAGCTGTTTCGCAATCTACCGGGGCATTGGATGTCCAAGCTCCGGGAGCTCGAGCCCGACGTCCCCTACACCTCGGCCTACATGAAAGACTGGGAAACCAGGGGGCGATGGTTTCCAAAGGTCCAGAACTTCCATGTGGTTTGGGAGCGAATGGGCGAGTTCGAGGCCAAAATCCGAAGTCTCGAGCCGTGACTGATCGCGGCGCCGGGGGAAATTACCCTTTCGTTGGTGCATCGCTCCGGGTATCGTGCACAATGGGATGAGAAGCTATGAAACTGGCATAAATACCGAGTTAGATAGACGAGAGGGCAACACAATGGAAAAGAAGAGCGTTTCACGGCGTCGTTTTGTGACGGGCGCGGCCACGTCCGCCTTGGCTGCCACGATCGTTCCCCGGCACGTCCTGGGTGGCGACGGGCATACGGCGCCCGGCGACAAGCTCAATATCGGCTGCATCGGAGTGGGAGGAAAAGGGAAGGTAGACGTCGCCGGAGTCGCAAGCGAAAATATCGTGGCTCTCTGTGACGTGGATGACGAACGCGCCTCGGAATCTCTTGTCCGGTTTCCCCGAGCGAAACGCTACAAAGACTTCCGCGAAATGCTCGAGCAAGGAGAAATCTCTCGATGCGGTCACGATCAGCACACCTGATCATGTTCACGCCATCGCAGCCATGATGGCCATGAAGATGGGCAAACACGTTTTTTGCCAGAAGCCCTTGACCACAACCATCCACGAAGCTCGTCTCCTGGCCCAGACCGCGCAGAAACACAACCTCTCGACCCAGATGGGCATTCAGTTCCACTGCAGTGATGAAATTCGGCAGCTTCGCGAATGGATCGAAGCGGGCGTGATCGGCACGGTTCGGGAAGTCCATTACTGGACGAACCGGCCAATCTGGCCCCAGGGTGGGACGCGGCCGCTCGAACAGTTCTACGTACCGGACACATTGGATTGGGATCTGTGGCTCGGGCCGGCCCCCGAGCGGCCCTACCATCCCAGTTACGTTCCCTTCAACTGGCGCGGGTGGTGGGATTTCGGGACGGGTGCTCTGGGAGACATGGGATGCCACGGCATGGACGCCGCGTTCTGGATGTTCGACCTGGGGATCCCATCCAAGATCGAGCCCGAGGTCAGCTCCATCAGCAGGGAGACAGGACCCACGGTATCGAGAGTCACCTACCACTTCCCGGCCAAAGGAAGCCGGCCGGAGATGAAATTCGTTTGGCGCGACGGCAGTCTCAAACCTCCCCGCCCCGAACACCTCGAGGAAGGTAGACCCCTACCTCCCGGCGGACACAGCGGACAGCTCCTGGTGGGAGACGACGGAGTCATGGCGGCCGACATCTACGGAGCCAATCCGATGCTCATTCCCGAAGCAAGACACAAGAAGGTCATGGCCAACCTCCCGGCTGAAAAGTATCCGCGATCGCCGGGCGTCTATGAGGAGTGGATCCGCGCCTGCAAAGGGGGACCCAAGTCCGACGTGAACTTCCTCGACTATGCCAGCCCGCTGACGGAACTGGTCCTGCTCGGTAACCTGGCGGTACGCACCGGAGAAGTCATCGAATGGGACAAGGATAAGATGCGGGTGACCAACGTCTCGTCTCCGAACCAGTACATTCGACGGGACTATAGAAAGGGCTGGGAACTCCCCACCTAGGCGCAGCCCAACCCTTCCTCGGCGGACTGTCGGCGAGCGGCCAGTTCCGAAACCCAACGAAAAAAACTATTTCTTTTCGTTGCGGCCAGAGTCCCGTTGTGGCACAACTACTCGTTCACTCGTCACGACTGTGACTGCATGTAGCGGTCAGCGCTTGACGGGTAGCGGTTAGCGCTAAATGCCCAAAAGACGTGAATTCCTCAAGGCTGTCTCCGGTTCAGGACTCGGATTGGCTGCCCACACTTCCCTGGAAGCGGCTACTCAAGATCGCCCAAACACAACAGCAACGCCCGGAGCCCCGAAGAAGATCGAGATCGGACAGGCCACGTTCGAGCCGATGAAGGGACAAGTTGTTTACTACCGGTCCAGCGTCTATTCCGACCTGCAACCGATCGCCATCTGCACCACGTCGCTTCGACCCGAATCGGCCCCGCTGATCGTCGAGCTCCGTCCCGGAACCTGGAGCCGACTACCCCAAGCCGCGAAGACCTGTGAGCAAACCTGCCGTATTGCCCGGGAGCACCAGGCCGATTGCGTGGCCATCATGCCGGCCGGTCGGGGAGACGGCTCGCTCTTCCAGGGGTATGGGGAAGTGGACGTCTACGAAGCCATCGAGGCAGTGCGGGCCCACTTCAGCATCGATCCGGATCGAATCAGCGTTACCGGCACCTCGATGGGGGGAGCCGCTACCTGGTTTCACGCCTCGCATTACCCTGACTTCTGGGCCGCGGCGATTCCGGTCTGCGGCTACTGCGACTACAAGCTCTGGGACAAGCCTGGCGGGTTCACCTATCCCTGCCAATTCTGGGAAGAGTTTTCCTGGACGTCACGCGGAGCCGCGTATCGCGTAGGGAATTTTCGTCCGTTGTCCCTGAGGTTCGTGCATGGTGAATGGGACCGGGCCGTCGGTGGCGGCGTGCCCGTGGAGCACTCGCGCCAGATGGATCGCAAGCTGACAGCCGAGGGAATCCCACATGCCTACGTTGAACTTCCAAAGCGAGGTCACAACTGCCTGGATCCGGCGACCCGCGTGCAGAATATCCAATGGCTCCTGAAACAGTCCCGCGTGCAAATTCCGGACCGGCTATCGCTGACGGTCCATACCCTCAGACACAATCGGTCTCATTGGCTGCGGGTGCAGCAGCAGATTACCTACGGTCAAGAATCCACCGTCGACGCCCAGCTACACCCTTCCGGCAGCCTCACGGCAAGCACGAACAACGTCCGCCGGCTCGCCTTGGGTCCCATTGAGAAAGCAACCTCGGTAAAGCTTCGTCTGGACGCGACGGCGTTTGAAGATGTGGATCTCTCCTCGCCGGTGCAGTTCACGCGTACCGCCGACGGGCCTTGGGTCCGAGAATCCACAGCAATTGAGAAAGGGCAAAAACGGCCAGGTCTTGCTGGGCCGTTCGGCGACATCTTCCACAACCCCACCCTGATCGTCGCCGGTGCGTCCGGCACCGACGCCGAGCAACATTACAATCAGACGATGGCGCGCAACCTGGTCCGCTTTTTCAACTTCACCAACGGCGGTTTGCATCGCGGCGGAATCATGGGAAGCAGCGCCGTCCCCATTCCGATCCTGAGTGACCTCCAGGCCGAACAGCTCATCGAGAACAAGATCTCACCCGTCGGGCGGGGCGACGTAAGGGTTGACCGGAAGCTCGTGGAGCGCTCGAACCTGCTGCTCATCGGAAACGGCGATTCGAATAGCTTATTGGAGCAGTGGGAAGCAGACCTACGGATCGAATGGGGCAGAGGATCGCTGGTCTTGGCAGGCAGAAGTTACACGGGATCCCATCTGGCCTGTATCGCCGTTCGGCCCCATCCGGACGGGCGCCGTTACGTTGGGATACTCAGTGGCCACGAGCCCGACGCCATCTGCTGGGCGAGCCACCTCGGGATACAGCTTCTCCCCGACTATCTTGTTTTCGATCACTCCCGGGTCATCGATTGGGGCTTCTGGAACAACGACTGGCGCTGAAGCTTCTAGTTCTTGTTCTTTTCCTTCATCGAGGAGTCTTCCGACATCCTTCCACCCGACGGCTTCCCTCGCATTCGCCGGCGGTTGCCCTCGGCTCGGAGCTGAGCCATCATTTCGTCGGCGGTCGGGACCGTGCCCCCGACGTGCGCGGCGACGTCGGTCAAGATCTTGGGAGCATCCACGATTCCCGCTTGCACGAACGTATGGTTCGCCGTCACCTTCCGGTCCTTTGCGACCAGTGTCGTGACCGCCACGCCCTTGTTGAGACCGTAGGCGCCCGGTCCCTCGATCCCTTCCAGCGAGACGCCGACGGGTATCTTGATCTGCAAGGAGCCCACGACGGCTTGCATCCTGCGCTCGCCGGCAATCTTGTCATCCGCCAAGAAAACGATCAGGGATTTGAGACCGGCCGATTCCCGCTCCTGTGCGAATCTTTCGCAGGGTCTCAGCAGCGCTGCGACATTGCGGTCGAGTTGATGCAGAAAAATGAGCATCGTGGGTGCATCCCCATAACGCGATATGAAATCCACTTCCTTTCCGGCGTCGGGCCCATTCACCGCCAATACGCTAAACGGCTCGATCGGTTCCCCCACCTGTGGGCCGGAAAACGGCTGTTGCTGAGCGGCCAAGACCGAGCTCAGAGCTAGCACAAGGAAAGAAGTTTTGAGGATGTCCGAAAGCTTTATCATCATGTCACCTGTTAAAGACGAATTGCCGGGTGTTCAGAAGCGCCCAGATCAAGTCTTCGAAAGTCGCGCGTACGCCTTCCGACTCGCTGATCTGCGACAACCAGAAATCTTTCTCTTCCTCCGACGGAGGTCGACTCAACGCCGCAAGATAAAACTCTTCGGCGATGTCATCTGCGGTAGCGTTTCGGGCCAGCAGGCGCTGCAGCCTTCCTCCTGCCGCCGAGATCTTCGTGTTCAAGGCTGGTCCGTTGATCAGGTGTAGCGCTTGCCGGATACCGCCCGCCGAAGCGTTGGGACCGTCACAAGTGTCTTCCCGCCGGCACCGCCCGCACACGTCGAGCAGATAAGACTCCACGCTGGCGTCGGGCACATCAATGGCACGGGTTCCGGGTGGAAGACCCTCGAACGGTTCCGCCACCCCGGTAACCTGCGCAATCGCATCGACGTAGGCATAGGCGTCGAGCGGTCGCGCAAGCGAGCGCGAGTAGAATCGATCGTCGAGCTTGTTGGTGCGGTTCGGGCGAGCGCTTCGCTGGTAGGCATCACTTCGGACGATTTCACGAATCAATGCCTTGATCGAATAACGGGGGGACGGGTGTCCGCCAAGCCGGCCTTTGAAGTAGTCCTCCAGTGCGGTTGCAAGTGCGGGATTGGAAGGCGCGTTGCTGACGCTGAGGTTGTCGACCGGCTCGATGATTCCGCGCCCCATGAGCTTGGCCCAGATCCGGTTGGACATGGAGCGAGCGAAATACCGGTTCTGCGGCGCAACCAGCCAGTCCGCGAGCGCCACCCTGCGATCCGGCCCCTGGACTTTCGCCATGCTCCCATCTGGAAAACCCGGCAAAACAGCCTTCCCTGTCTTTGGATGCTCGATCTCGCCGTGATCTGTGAGCACAATTCCCCGCTCGCTCTTGTTCACGCGCACGAAGAAAGAAGCCATTCGGTGGTACTGTGTCTGAGTCCAGCTGTCAAAGGGATGGTTGTGGCACTGCGCGCATCGGGAGCGTGATCCCATCAGCGCTTCCGTGGTCACCTCCGAAAGCAGTTTGGGGTCATTTTCCTGCCGGAGAAAATTCGCGGCTGCGTTGACGGTGCCGTCTCCCTCGGCGGTCAGCACTTGACTCATGATGTCGCCGAGCGAGGCATCGTTGGCGAGTCCCTGCTCGATCCAGCGGGCGAAGACTCTTGTGTTCTCCTCTCCGATGTTTCGTCCCTTGACCCGGAACAGATCGAGCAGCCAAAGAGACCAGTAGCGGCCAAACTCCGGGCGCTGGAGCAATTCGTCGATCAAACGAACCCGCCTGTCGGACTGCTCGTCCGCCAGGAAAGCCCTGGCTTCGCCTACCGAAGGCAAAGTTCCGACAACATCCAGGTACGCTCTGCGGAGAAACTCCGCATCGGAGCAAACGGGAGAAGGTTCGATCCGTAGCCGGCGCAGGTTCTCGTTGACGCGCTGGTCGACAAAGGATGAGGCGTGACGGGTCAACCCTTCGATCGTATCGACGTCCCCTTCGAAAGGCATTCCGACTCTCGCCGTAGCAAACATTCCCATATAGCGGGCGCTCAGACTGGTCTCGCCAACGGCATTGACGGTGAAGGCGCCCGTGTCGGTCACCGACGCCACGGCATCATCGTTGGATAGATAGAGCGCGTATGGGGTGACGTCCTCCTGAGTTTGGTCCGAGAATGAGGCGATTACTTTTAGCTGCCCCTCGATCCCTGCCTTCTCCACCAGCTGGGCACCGGGCAGTACCTGCAAGGAGACGATTCTTCGGGGTTCTCCGGCGCGAAAGGGCGCGCCTGCTCGGAGCCAGGCAAGCATCGACCGGTACGCTTTGGAGTTTCTCGAGAAACGCTTCCCTCCCTCGTGTGCCACCTGCATGGTCGGCTTCATGAGCAGGAGGCTCCTTGCGGGCTGCACGAGGTTGATCCGCCGGCCCCGATACTGGCGGACCATCGATTCATAATCCAACTCGGGATCGTAGCCCAATAGCGAGAGCTTGAAGCCCTTCTTCCCGGCGGCCGCTCCGTGGCAAGCGCCGGAAAAGCAGCCCGCCTTGACCAGCATCGGTTGAAGCTGGGTTTCAAAGTCGGGCGGCCCTGTCTTCCTCGGGGTCGCTTTAACCGCGCCTTCAGATGACGAGCTCCTCATGCCCCCCATTTCACTCGGGGACGTCATGCGATACCTCGGCCCCAGCCGGCCCAGCTCCTCGGCGCTCGGCACATTTCCGCCGACCAGCTTCGCAACCTCGGCCATGATCTTCGGGGAATCGACCAGACCGGGTTGTATGAGAGTAATATTGGAAACCACCTTGCGATTCTCCGCCACGAGCACCGTGACGCCGGCTTCCTTGTTGAGACCGTATGCACCCGGGCCCTCCAGCCCTTCCAGAGACACCGCAACCGGCACCTCGAGACTGAGCGACTTGATGACCTGTGCCATTCTTCGCTCTCCGGAAAGCTTGTCCGGAGCCAAGAAAACGTAAAGCGTCTTCAGCCCGGCGGAGGCTCGCTCCGCAGCGTATCGGTCGCAGGGCCAGAGGATGCGGTAGACGTTGCGATCGATGTAGTGGGCAAAGATGAGCAGGGTCGGCGCTTCGCCATACTCTTCAATGAAGTCGAATTCCCTGCCCGCATGGGCGCCGTTCACTGCCAGCGCCTTGAAGGAAGGCAGCGACTCACCCGGTTGGGGCCCCGAGTAAATAGTGTTCTGAGCGAAAGCGACGGGAACGAACACCAGGCCTAATACGAGAACAAAAAGACCAAAGAAAACTGAGGTGTTCCTTGCATGCGTCATTTGGATACCTTATTGGGAATACCTTTTGGCACCCCGCCTTTCGGTACTCCCGCGGCGAACGCGTCAGGGCGAAAACTGTACCAACCGATGCTGTCCGTCGGTGTCGGCCCAGGCCATCCATCGGGAATCGGCTGAAACATCAGCCGTCTGAAGCCAAGCACCGGGCGCGGAATCCTTCGGAAAAACCTTGGTGAACTTCCCACTGTCGGCGTCCAGCAGCCGGGCGTGGCCGTCAGCACTCACGGCGAGAAGCTGATGCGCCTCCGCAACGTACGCCAAGCCGAGGACGTCGCGGTCGCAACCCCGAAAGATTCTCTTCATCCGCCCGATCGCAGGATCCCAGATCCGGACGGTGGCATCCGAGGACGCGCTATAGAGACTCTTGCTATCCGGAGTGAACACGACGGACTGCACATCGCCGTTGTGGTTGGTCAGAGCCTGCTCCTCCTTCCAGGTTCTCGCATTCCAGATGCGAATCGCCCGGTCGGCGCTTCCGCTAGCCAGTTTCGATCCATCGGGCGACCAAACGACACACAGAACCGGACCGGAGTGTCCCTCGAGCATCGCCAGCGGCTTGCCGGTTTCCACCTCGAGGATTCCGATTCGGCCATCCCCGGATGCGGCCGCCAGATACCGGCCATCAGGAGCAAAGTCGATCCCGTAGACCAAGTCTCCAAAGTCCGGGCTGCGGGCAATCGACTGCCCGGAGTCGAAATCCAGGAACTCGACCGCGCCGCTCCGCGCGGGCCGGCCACCTGCCACGGCCAGTATCTGTCGGGCCCCAGCGTTTCGTGCCGGCCCCCACGCTACGCCGAAGACCTGATCGAGGTTCACCGACAGAGTCCGGACGGGCTCTTGTGCTCCGACCGGAACAAACCGCACGGTCTTACCCCCGGCGAGAGCCAGCATCTGCGAGTCTGGAGAAAAACGAACGGCAGTAACGGGGCTAGCAGGTACAATCCCCGCCGGTTGAGCAAGGGCCACAAGCAAAATGAGCGCGAGAGCCATACATCAACCAGTGACGAGCTCGCTTAGGAAGCGGCCCCCCTGCACGAGATGAATGGGCCTTCCATCGGCCGTCGTGAAGCTCTGGTCCGGATCGACATCCAGCAGCGTATAGAGGGTGCGGGCCAGATCTTCCGGAGATACCGGGGTGTCAGCCGGCAGTTCCCCGCGGGCATCGGTTCTGCCGATGACCTGTCCGCCGTGCACTCCACCTCCGGCCAGGAGAATCGAATTGGCCCCCGGCCAGTGATCGCGCCCGCCGCGAGGGTTGAGCTTGGGGGTGCGCCCGAACTCGCCCATCACGACCACGAGCGTGGTTTCGAGCAGACCGCGGTCTTGCAGGTCCTCGAGCAAGGATCCGAGCGCGGCATTGAGTCCCGGCAGCTTGCCCGGAAAACCATAGGTCAGGTTGTAGCCGATGTTCAGGTGTGTATCCCAGCCGACGTCCACGACGCTGACAAACTTTGCCCCTGCCTCGACCAGACGTCTTGCCAGCAGACAACTCTGGCCGATCTTGGCGCCGTATTTCTGTCGCGTGGCCGCGGTTTCCTTGGAAAGATCGAAGGCCTGCTTGGCTCGAGGTGAGGTCACGAGGCGGTATGCCTGTTCGAAGAAACTCCCTCGATCCTGCGCCGCGGGATCGTCTTCGACGGCTCGCTGAAACGCGTCCATTCTTTCCACCATGGCGCGGCGGGATTGCATTCTTTCTTCCGTCATTCCAATCGGAAAATCGAGATCCCGTACCTCCACGGAAGGCTTGCGCAAATCGTCGCCCACGTTGAAGGGACTATAGGATCCCGGCATGTAGCCCGGCCCCATGTAGGGACGTGCGCTCGGCGCGGCGACATACGGAGGGATCGCGCCGCTGCCGCCCTTCACCCGGCTGACCACCGATCCGATACTCGGGTAGACGATCGCGGGTGTGGGCTTGTAGCCGGTGTGCATGTAAATGCCGGCCTGATCGTGCTCGCCGATCGCGGACGTCATGGTACGCACCAGTGCGATCTTCTTCATGTGCTTGGCGATGGAGGGCAAATGCTCGCAGATGTGGATGCCGGGCACCGTTGTCTTCATGGGCTTGAAGTTGCCGCGAATCTCGATCGGAGCATCGGGCTTCAGGTCGAAGGTATCCAGGTGGCTGGGACCTCCATCGAGCCAGATGAAGATGCACGATTTCTCCTGGGACGTATCGGCCTTCAGGCGTTCCCAACCCGAGAGTGTCATGCCCAGAAAAGCCACCGAACCGATCTTGATGGCATCCCGGCGCGTGACGCCATCGCAGCGGGTATTTTGCATTGCCATGCCCTCCAGAATTTCGCACGAGGGGAGTCGAGTCTACCGGTGCCCCGACCTATCCGTACCAATAAGTATAATACAATCGCAACAGCTTCATCGGCTGAAAATAAGGGACGTCCCTATTTATTTGCCTACACTTGACACCTTGTTTCCCTTGTCAGTACTCTTGGCTCAAGCCATTTGGAGGTATGGGTGAGAATCGATCGTCGACAGTTTTTGCGCTCGACAGTAGGGGGAGCGGGCGCCGTACTCCTGTCCCACCCAGCCGAGAAACAAGATGAGCTGACGGCGGAATTTGCGCTGGCCAGCGCGGACGAAACTACCCTGTTGAATCCTACCGACCCGTTTACTTCCGAGGTTGGCCACCCCGGATGGCGGGGCCGTCCCACCAGCGATCTAGTCGAGCGGGCGCGCATGACGCTCGAAGGGGCCCTTACCCAGCATATTGACGACGACGGACTGCCTTACTTCAGTTACGTGGTGAATTACGCCACGGGTGAAGTTTCCGTTCCGGCCGAGCACTCGAGATGGGATCACATCTCGCAAACCGGCCGGAGTGTGAACGCGATCCTCTGCGCTCGCGACATGACCGGGGACTGGCGAACGGGCGTGGAAAACGAGCACAAAATCAGAAAAGTGATGCTATCCGATTTCGGCGACGACGGGTTCAACTACGATGACACCGGCGTGGCCATGCAGCACGATCAAAACCGAGTTTTGCTGGGACTGACCAACTGGCACGAGCATACCGGCGGCAGCGAGGAGCGCAAGACGCTTCGGAGCTACGGGGACAAGCTGGTCGAAGCCATGGTTCGCACGGCACGCAAAAAAGGAGAATCCTGGAGCATGCCGGGCATGTTCTATTCCCCGGCCAAGGGCTTCTGGGACGACGCCCGGACGCCGGGAAAGCATGGGCGAACCATCATGCCGCTCGTCCGATACACGAAAGCGACCGGCTACGAGGTCGCCCTGAAGCTGGCCGAGCGCTACGCCAACCACGTTCTCGGAACCAGTGATACTTTTCACTTCGATCGTTCCGGCCACTTCAAGGGTTTCGGCGACGAGGCGACCCACGTGCATTCAGTGGGAGCCACGGTTTCCGGGCTGATCATGCTCGGAGTGGAGCTCGACCGGAAGGAATTGGTGGAGACGGGGCGCGCCATCTACGAGTATGGCCTGAAGAGCATCAGCACCGACTTCGGCTGGATGGTGGAGTCCAATCCCAAAACACCCACAAGCCGACGGAATCCAAAGTTGCGCCAGACGACCTGCGAGGGGTGCTGCATCACCGATCTGATCGAGTGCGCGATCTATCTGGCCCGTGCGGGGTACCCACAATACTGGGGGGAGGCCGAACGGTACCTTCGCAATCATCTATTCGAGAACCAGATGACAACCGTCGATTGGGTAAAAAGCAAGGGCCCGCACGACATGCAGGCACGCATGTTGGGGAGTTTTTCCGCCCGAAGCTCTCCCAATCGGTTGTTCGATCTCTATCATCCGTCGGGCCCGATCGGATGCTGCAACACCGCCAACCTCCGCGCGCTGCATCTGGCATGGAAGCACGGCCTCGAGCGCGACGGGAACAAGTTTTACGCCAACTTGCTCTTCGATCGAGAGACTGACTTCGCCAAGCTCGAAACCGGGCTTCCCGAGCGCGGCCATCTGCGGGTCACCATGAAAGCGGACGGAGACCTCTACTTGCGCATACCCGACTGGGCGCGTCACACGGTTCGCTACCAGCCGGAGGCGACCAGAGACTACGCGTCCTGGGTCGGACCCTATCAAAAGATCCCGGGTTGTAAGCGAGGGCAGAAGATCGTGGCGGATTTTCCCATGCGACGCCAGCGCACCGAGTGGCTCGAGAGGCTACTCGGAATCACCTACCAGACCGAGTGGCTGGGCGACACCGTCGTATCGATATCGCCCCCCGGAAACTGCTTTCCCCTTTACGAGAGAAACTACCTGTTGTGATCACTCGGAGATCATTTCTGGGTTCCATCCCGATGGTCTGGGTCGCCGGTAAGGCACGACCGCTCGAGTTGATCGCAAAGCCAACAGAAAAACTGACCCTGCTCGATATCGACCGCTACGCTACCGACGGGCTATCGCCCGCCGAGATAAGCGGGCAAGGCTGGTACGACCCCCAAATGTCGGGCCTGTCGGAATTGCAATCAGGATTGCGAGAGCTTGCCGGCGTTGCCTTCCACCTTCCCGAAGCCGCCGGGCGACGGCTCTTGATTCTCGGCGAGCATCGTCCCGCCGCAAAGATCCCGATCCAGAGCAGGTTTCATTACTTGTGCGTGGCTCATTTTTGCGACCGCCATCCCGAGGACACGGCTGGACCCTTCGGCGCCGAAAATCCGGATTCGATGTTCGAGCCGGTCGGTCAGCACCTGGCGACCTACTCCCTTGTTTACGAAGACGGGACGCAGAAGGATGCACCCATCCGTAGGCGCTATGAGATCAATCCGCCAGTAATCGACCCGTCGCACGTGCCCGCTGCCGCACTGCCGTCCTTCGAGCCCAGCTCCATTACTCCCGATCCGCCGCTCGAAAGTGCATACGAGTGGGGAATCGCTCTGACCGGTCTGGACCGTCGCACGCAGCCGAAGTATGGATCTTTGATCTGGGTTTGCGCTCTCGCCAACCCGAAACCGGACAAAGAGGTCCAACACATCGAACTGAGCGCCACAGGTAACGATCTTCTCGCCGTCTGTGCCCTGACCCTCTTTCATCGGCCCGAACATCCGCTGAGGCGCGAGCCGCTGCGCAGATTCGAGATCACACTGCCGGCGGCAGAGGTCGACTGGCAGAGCCGGTGGAATATCCGGGTGGACCTTGGCCGGGTCGGACGCGTGTTCGCTGCCGGCGACTTCAATCCAAATGCCTGGCTGAAAGATCCGTACAAGGGGCTCGGGGAACCAGTCCAGCCAGTGCTCCCCGTCGGTCGAGTGGCTGCGGAGATCACAGCCTCGACGGCAGCCACCCTGACGGTCGAGGACCGCACGCAAGGCCGCGAGTACCACTACGACTTGGCCGGCGCCGTTGAACCAGAAGTCCGGATTCTCGATCCCGATCCCCGATGGCTGCACGCACGAGTGGTAGACGAATCGACTGGCCGGCCTTGCGCCGCGCGCGTGTCTTTTCGCAGTCCGGAGGGGCGTTATCTTGCCCCCCACGGCCATGCGGAAGAGATCAGTACGGGTTGGATGCAAAACAGCGGTCCGGACGTGCGAATCGGAGGGGCTTCCCATGCGTACGTCGAGGGAGATTTCCAGATCGAGATGCCCGTCGGTGAAAACTACGTCGAAATCTCCAAGGGTTTCGAGTTCGAGCCGGTCCGGAAAAAGGTCCGGATCCAGCCGGGGCAAAAGGAGTTGGTCCTTCCGATTCGAAGAGCGCTCGAGGCATCCCGCGCCGGCTGGGTCACGGCCGACACGCATGTTCACTTCGGCTCGCCGCAGCTTCTGGTGTTGGAAGGCGCCGCGGAAGGGCTCGACCTCGTCAATCTTCTGGCGGCTCAGTGGGGGCGCCTCGTGACCAACTTCGTCGATCCTCCCGGCCGTTTCGCCGGAAGCACGGCAGAGACCACGGTGTGGGTAGGATCCGAAAACCGCAACCACTTCTTGGGTCACATTGGTCTGCTCGGACTTCACAAGAGGGTCGTGCCGTTCTCCGCGTCCGGACCGCCCGTGGCATACTTCGGCTCTCCACTGGTCTCGACTCTGGCCGAATGGGCCGATGCCTGCCGACAGCAAGGTGGGGTGACCGTGGGAGTCCACTTCCCGATCCCGAACGGAGAGACGGCGGCCGATGTGGTTCTCGGCAAGCTCGACGCGGCCGAGATTCGCTACGACCATGGTTTCGCCGCTCTGGGTGTGACGGAGTATTACCGCTACCTCAACTGCGGCTACCGGCTGGCGGCAGCCGGGGGAACCGACAAGATGTCTGCCCGGCGCGCCGTGGGGGCTTCGCGCACCTACGCCAGACTTCACAGCGGCGAGCCGTTCAGCTTCGAGTCCTGGGCACGGGCTGTTCGGGCAGGCCGGACCTTCGTGACCACGGGACCGCTGCTGTTTCTGAAAGTCGAAGGGAGAGAGCCCGGCGATACCCTCGAAATCGGCAATGGACGGGTCTTGACGATCCAGGTAGCGGTGGAATCGGTCTTCCCGGTAGGCGAGGTCGAGATCGTGCATAACGGGACAGTGATTGCTTCCGGCCGGCCTCCCCTGCGGGAAAGCTTCCAGCTCAAGGACCCGGGATGGTTGGCGGCCCGGTGCTCGGCGCCGAAGCGACTTGCTTACGGGATGCGTAACATCGGGGCCCACACCTCCCCGGTCTACTTGACCCGGGAGGGCAAAGAAACGTTCTCGGTTCCGGCCGCGGAATACATGCTGAAGCTGATCGAGGGACCCATCTTGTGGCTGGACACGGTCGCCACCCCTGGCAATCGGGAACAAATGGCACGGGCACGGGAAATCTTCGAGCAAGCACAGAGTGAATTGGAGACGAAGATCCATCGACACAAGCATTTGTAGCTGAAGGGGCCGCGCCGTGCGCGGCCCGCGATCCGCTGTCCGCTGTCCGCGGGACTCTGGTCAATAACCCAAGAGCTGTTACCATTGTCGCGATTGCTCCGCGGTAAGCGGTCGGCGGAAAGCGGTGAGCGCGCCGGCTCGAGCCGGCGCATTGGTGATGTAACTTTGCTTGTGTAAAAAGAAAGAGGGTGTAAGTTTGGTTTTTTCGCTGCGATGGCAAAAACCAACTCCAAGAAAGGAGCTTACACCCAATGGCGAAATTAACACCGATGACCGAACAATTCCAACATTTCCTTGATGAGGTAAAAGAAGACTTTTGGGGAGATGTGTATAGCAAGACAAAGCTGGCGTGGAAACGGTATTTCGAGACTGAATCACAGCGGCAGAGAGACCGTTATTGTGGCTTTGGATGGTATGAAAGAGGTGGGCAGAGAAAGAGAGAGTACCGCAATGGATACTATGAACGGGACTTTGTGACCCGCTTTGGAACGTTACGGTTGCGGATTGCCCGGAGCCGGAACAAGAATTTTCTCCCGAAGGGATTACAACGGTTTCAACGACGAGCTGACGAGGTAACGTTGCTGATACGAGAGGCGTTTCTCAGAGGAATCAGCACACGGACGGTGGGACGGATTGTGGCGATCATGACGGGAGAAGTTGTCAGTGCACAGACGGTATCGCAGCTGACACGAGAGCTAGATGAAGCAGTACAGCGATTTCACCGAGCTCGGTTGAGTGACGAATGGAAGACACTGTTTCTGGACGGAGTGAGTCTGAGGGTAAGACGTCCGAGTGGGCGGAAACGGGTGCAGATGCTGGTGGCCTACGGGGTGAGAGCGGATGGTAGCCGGCAGCTTTTGGCATTTATGCGCAGCAGTGGAGAGAGTCAAGCTGCCTGGGAAGGACTCTTAGGAGATCTGTACCGGCGTGGTATAGAGGGAGATAACCTCGAGCTGATTGTGACCGACGGCTGTGCAGGTCTGGCAGCGGCCATTGAAACGATCTATCCGAGAGCTCAGCACCAACGCTGCTGGGCACATAAGATGCGAAACATCGTCAATTCAGTCCGAAAGTGCGATCGAGACCAGATCAAGCAGGATGCACGGGCCATCTACCAGGCCGATAGCCGTCGGGATGCACTGACAGCTTTCAGGAGGCTGAAGCGTTGCTGGCACAAGGATTATCCGAAGATGGTGAATCGATTGGAGAAGGATCTCCCTGAGTTACTGGCCTTTTACAGCTTCCCACGGCCTCTGTGGAAGAAGCTACGAACCACCAACGTCATCGAACGCTGCTTCGTTGAGGTTCGACGGAGAACGCGTCCGATGGTTTGCTTTGTTAATGTCCAGAGTGTCGACAGAATCATTTACTCGATCTTCCATCGATTCAATCTCGATTGGAAGGAACAACGACCAACTCGTACCCTCGACCTTTTTACACAAGCAGCTTGACATGACCCGGCGCATTAAAACCCTTGACAGCAGGCCTTTATCCATGATTTGCTAGAGGTATTCCTGGTTCGCTTGAACTGATTTGGCTGTACGAAGGAAGAACGAATCGCTGTTACGGGAAATCAAGAGCTCCTACATCCACGCCCTTGAATCCCCACCTGAAGTTTGTCCGCGAAGACTCGTCAAGATCTAAAGTATTTTTTTACGAGCGCATTGAACGCTTTCCAATGAATTGCGAGGACATAATGCAAAAGCTCATGACTTTAGTTTTGGTGTGCCTGGTTGCGACCGCTCCGGCGATGGCCCAGAGCCTTGCCGGTACAATTGGCGGCACTATTGTAGATTCAAACGGTCTTCCAGTTCCGGGCGCCGACGCGAAGCTGACGAGCGCCGAAACCGGAGCGGAGCGCTCACTGGTTTCCGATGAACAGGGAGTGTTCCAGTTTCCGGCGTTGATCCCGGGAACTTATAACCTCGAGATCGAGATGACGAGCTTCAAGAAGGTGGTGAAAGACGGCCTGGTGCTGACCGCCAACCAGCGTCTCGACACCGGGGCGATCGAACTGCAACTCGGCGAGATGACCGACGTGGTAACGGTCTCGGGCAGGATCGAGACGGTCAAAACCAAGAGCGCCGAGCGCAGCGCGGTGATCGAACGGACCGATCTTTACAACATGCCCCTGGGATCACAAGACCCACTTGATCTGTTTGTTCTGATGCCCGGCGTGGTTCAGTCGGAGCTTCCCGACACGACCGTCCACCGCCCGCAGCGGTTGCGCGAGATGTCGGTGATGGGCGGCCGGGTCAACAACAAAAACTACACCATCGATGGAGTCAACGCCCTGCGCAACGTCACCAACTAGGCCGCGACTATTGCGCTGTCGGGCGACAATGTCCAGGAAATGCAGCTCCAGATGGCCAACTACGAGGCGGAGTTCGGGCGCCGGTCCGGGCCCAGCATCAACATCATCACGAGAGGCGGAAGCCAAGACTTTCACGGCAGCGCCTACTACTACCGGCGCGACGACGAGCTGGCCGCCAATAGCTTCCTCAGAAACAAGTTCGGTCAACCCAAAGCGGAATTCGGTCTCCAGACCCGCGGGTTCTCGATCGGAGGCCCCGTATACATCCCCGGGGTGTTCAACGAAGACAAAAAGAAGCTCTTCTTCTTCTTTGGCTTCAACCAGCAGCCCAATCTTCTGCCGCCGCCTCTGGTTCAAAGACAGATGCCGAGCGCACTCGAGCGCATGGGCGATTTTTCCGATACCCGGGACAATACAGGAGCCGTGGTACCCATCATCGATCCCACGACAGGGGCTGCGTTTCCGGGGAACATCATTCCATCGAACCGGATCAGCCCGATCGGACAGTCGATTCTGAACTACTTCCCTTCACCCAACACATCCGACCCGCGATTCAACTACAACGTGTCGGGATTGCAGCGGACCGACTCCATTCAGGAGGAGATGGTCCGGATCGATTGGGTGGTCAACGACAGGTTGAGCATTTTCGGGCGCTGGATTCGGGACTCGAATCCCATCGTGACCGATTTCATAACCAACTACTCCAACGTTCTCATGGCGGTTCCGCGGCTGGGGAAGAGCGCGTCGATGCGGGCAACCTACACGATCTCGCCCAAAGTGATCACCGATTTCACCTTTGGGCACACCGAGTTGGAGAACTCGAACGGGCCGGCCAACGAAACAGAGGCCAACAAGATCCTAAAGGGACCAAACGGGATCAATCTGGGCCAGCTATCACCCGAAAGCAATCCGGACGGGTTCATACCGTTGATGAGCTTCGGGTCGCTCCCCAACGGGGGCACAGCCCCCGTAATTCAAAATAACTTCACCGACGCCTTCGAGTATCAAGTCGACATCGTCGGCAACCTCACCTGGATCAACGGGAACCACGCCTTCAAGTTCGGTTTCTTCTACGAACGGGGTAACAACGAAACCTTTCCTGGCGGCAGGCGCAATCCGAAGACGGGGTCCTTCAACTTCCAGAGAGATCCCAACAATCCAAACGAAACGGGTCACCCCTTTGCCAATGCGCTCACGGGCACCTTTCGCCAGTACGACGAGCTGGTAAACACGCGAAAGGCTTTCACCCGCTTCAACACGCTCGAATGGTACTTCCAAGATCACTGGCGAGTGAGCTCCAAGCTGACGCTCGATATCGGGTTGCGCTTTTATTGGCAACCTCCGGAGTTCGAGCGCGAAGACCGGATGGCGGGCTTTGTGCCCGAGCAGTATGATCCCAACAACGCGGTGCGTCTGTACGTTCCCGGCCCGGGAGGGACCGCACAGGATCCTCTAACAGGGAACACCGTTTCCAGACTGTTGACCAATTCCATCGTTCCCGGTAGCGGAGACGTCAACAACGGGATGGCAGTTGGAAGGGACAGTTTCTTGAGCGGAGACGGGGTGAAGCTAGGGCCGCGATTCGGTTTTGCTTATGATCCGTTCGGAAACGGCGACACCGTGATTCGCGGCGGCTTCGGTATGTACTTCGACCGGCTGACTACCGGTGCTGTCGAGGGGCGAGGGACGGCTGGGCTGATCTTCATTCAGCCCCTTGTCAGCCGCCCCCGACTCTTCTACGGAGACCTCGAATCCTTTCTGGACGTCGGGGAGGGGGCACAGTTCACACAAGACGTGGCCTCGTTCTCCGGCGTCCTGAAGCCCGGCACGACCATGAACTTCTCGTTCGGCGTGCAGCGGCGGATCGGAGACCTCTTCGTCTTTGACATCGCCTACGTCGGTTCGCTCGGCCGCCACCTGGCCGATGCCTTCGATCACAACACGCTTCCTCTTGCGGCCCGCTTTGATCGTGCGTTCGAGGATCCCACTAGAGCAAACCGGGCCCTGGCCGATCCCCACCTGCGCCCCTTCATCGGCTACAATGCCATCCGGATCACCGAGTTTGGCGGCAGCTCGAACTACAACTCGATGCAGGTCATGGCAACCCGTCGCTTCGGCAACAGGTTTACCTTCAACACCAACTACACCTGGGCCAAAACTCTTCAGTACGGCGGCTCTCAGAACGTAAACAACCTCCGGTCGTTCTTGCTGCCACCGAGCGACCGTGATTACGGTCAGCCGCTGCTGAGCGCTCCCCACATCTTCAACGTCATGTTCATGTACCAGCTCCCCGATCTCAGCGACCGCATGGGAGGAAGTGGCGTGGCGAGCTACATCTTCGGAGACTGGAGAGTGACCGGAACGTCCCAGATTGCCAGTGGAGAGCGCCGCCGCCTCGGAATCGATGGTAATTCCGCCCGGGCTACGGGATCGACGGAGGGGGCCCGGATCCGCTTGGTTGGAGATCCTCGTCTCGAGCCGAGTCAACGAACGGCTGATCAGTGGCTCAACGCCTCTGCGGTCGCAAGGCCCACCGCCGGAGTCTTCGGCGTCAGCGGTCCCGATGCTGTCGATCCGGGCAACGGTGGAATCTCGGACCTTCGAGGTCCCGGGCGGCGCTCCTGGAACTTCTCGGTCATCAAGGACATTCGCGTCTACGAAACCCACCGGGTCCAGTTCCGGTTCGAGTTCTACAATGCATTCAACCACACCAACTTCCGGAGGCTGGATTACAACGCCCGCTTCAACGCCGCCGGCGTCCAAACCGACGCCGGTTTCGGGAGAGTGATTAGCGTACACAACCCACGGACCATCCAGTGGGCGTTGCGGTACGATTTTTAGGAGCTATCAGCTTTCAGCGCTGACTGGCGCAACGCGCCAGTCGCTTGGGAACGTAAATGCGCAGCGCACCGTGAAAAACCGTGGTTTTTGACGATTTGCTAAGCTATACGCATAGCAGCAGATCCGCGAGCAGTTACTTAAGAGCGGTGAGCTGTCAGCCTTCTGGCTGGCGGCACCCGCCCGATTAGCGACAAAGCCACGGACGTTTCGGCGTTCGTGGCTTTTTTGTAGCTCGCTCACGCAGAGCGGCTTGACCGCTCTATCCGTGAGCGACACCTGGATATTGGGCTTTGGCAAAGGTTGGGCACGCAGCCCCTACCCTCTTTACGAGCGACACAAAGGACGCATACAATCCCACCGCCACTCAGTCTCGGGGGAAACAAGTGAAGAAAATCGTCCTGATTGCAATTGTCCTCATCCAGTTCAGTTGTGCAACTCCACCGCAAACCGAACCCAAACCCAACTTCGTCGTCATCCTCACCGATGACCAGGGCTACGGCGACCTGGGGGTTTATGGGTCTCCCGACATCCGGACGCCGAACATCGATCAAATGGCGGCCGAAGGGATTCTGTTCACGGACTTCTACGTTCAGCCTTTCTGTGGGCCGTCACGGGCGGCCCTCCTGACCGGCAGCTATCCTCCGCGCAACAGCCTCGCCTTCAACCACGGACCGGCATCCAAAACGGGGATTCATCCAAACGAGGTGACCATCGCCGAGCTGCTCAAAGAGCAAGGCTATGCCACCAAGATCGTCGGTAAGTGGCACCTCGGCAGCGAGCCGCAGTTTCTGCCCATGAACCACGGCTTCGATAGCTTCTACGGCCTTCCCTACTCGAACGACATGTGGCCCTTTCATCCGCGCATGCCGATCACCGAGAACGAGCATCCCCGAATGATTGCGGCACGGGAAAGAGCCGCCCTGACGGGCTTTGCCGGACAGGGGAGCTACCGGGACGAGCCCTGGCCGGATTTGCCGCTGCTGTCCAATGACGAGGTCATCGAGCTCAACTCCGATCAAAGTCAGTTGACGAAGAACTACACGGAAAAGGCGCTGGAGTTCATCACGGAAAACAAGGATCAGCCGTTCTTTTTCTATCTGCCCCATACCATGCCTCACGTACCGATCTTTGCCTCCGAAAAGTTCCTCGGAAAGTCCAAACGCGGCCTCTACGGCGACGTCATCGAAGAGATCGACTGGGGTGTGGGAGAGATTCTGGCCAAGCTGAAAGAGCTGGGTCTCGACGAGAAGACCCTTGTCGTTTTCACCTCGGACAACGGTCCATGGCTCCAGTACGGGATCGACGGTGGTTCCGCCGGTCCGCTGAGAGCGGGCAAAGGGACTACTTTTGAGGGGGGACAACGCGTCCCCTCCATCATGCGCTGGCCCGGGCGAATCCCCGCCGGGACAAGAACATCGGAGGTCGCCGCCATCATCGATCTGCTACCCACTTTGACGGGATTGGCAGGGACGTCGCCCCCAACGGACCGCGTCATCGATGGCAAAGATATCTGGCCCTTGATGTCCGGACAGCCCGGAGCCAAGAGTCCTCACGAAGCCTTCTACTACTATGCGGGCAACCCTCCCGACCAGCTGCCCAGGCTCCGCGCGATTCGCAGCGGCCAGTGGAAGCTACATCTGGAGTCCGAAGACGACAGCTTTCGAGGCCAGGCGCTCTACGACCTCGTGGCCGACATCGGCGAGAGCCAGGATGCCATGGCCGACAACCCCGACGTAGTCGAGAGATTGTTGTCCATGGCCCAAAGCTTCAATGACGAGTTGAAGGAGAATAGAAGGCCGCTAGGGCGATAGCGGTCAGCTTTCAGCGATCAGCGTCCGACCGGCGCGCTGCGCCGGTCACTTGGGAACGTAACTGCACTGCACAGCCTGAAAAACGTGGTTCTTGGCGATTTGCTAAGTTACACATATAACAGCAGATCCGCGAGCAGTTACTGGAGAGCTGTCAGCTTACTGCTCTAAGGCTTGACCCTCAACGTGAATCTAAGCACATCTTTCCTGGATTCTCGCATCCTGCCGGTGGCCGGACAGCAAAAGTAGCTGAAAGCTGATGGCTGAACGCTGAAAGCTATTCCCCACTCGCTAGCAAAAACGCCATTAAATTATTGAAGTCTTCCGTTGAGACCTTATCGACGAAGTCACTCGGCATGGGGGAGAGCTTCGTCTCCTGGGTGTTGCGAATGTCGGCCTTGGCGATCCGGCGTTCGTTGTCCATATCGTCCATGAAGATGATCCGGTCGCCCTCTTCCCGCACCACGAAACCGGTCACGCTGGTGCCGTTCTTCAGCCGCACGATCTGAGTTCGAAAGGCAACGTCGACGTTGCTGCTCGGATCCAAAACATCTTCGAGCAGCCGCTCGATCCCGCGCGATCCAATGCCATCGAGCTGCGGCCCGATCACTTTCCCTTCGCCGCCGATCTGGTGGCACTTGGAACAGTGCTCCTTGAAGATATCCAGACCCTGTTCCGAAGAGGTGGATGCCAGGTCAAACGTTTCCTGTCGCTCCCTGATGAGTCTGTCGGCGTCGGAGGGGACCGGTTCCACTCCTTCCGTGAGCGCGAGGAACCGCGCCTCTTGCTTGGTCGTCATGAACTGAATGGTGACGCCACTCCGGAGTAACAGCTGTGCAGAGGCCTTTCCAGCTTCGACCGCATCGAGGAGCGCTTTCCGAGCTTCCTCTTGCCTGGCCATGTTCCCGACGATTCTATGCTGCAGTCTTTTGGGCGCCACCCCCAATATCTTGATGAGCTCCGCGATTGCCTGGGGTGAGTCGCTGTCGTTGAGCGGCTCCACGAGCTGCATCCGGTAGCCAATGGGGAGTTCGGCATCCCGGACGAGACGACCAATCCTCGGTGCGTGCTTCGCCGGATTGATCGAGACCAGTGCCGCGGCGGCGCTCGCTCTGGTCGCAGGACTCCAGTCCTTCGAGTTGAGAACTTTTATCAATCGAGCTTGTGCGGGGCTCCAGCCCAGAGACGCCGCGATCTCGAAGCCCGAGCGGAGTAACTTTTCGTCTTGCCCGGCGCCCGCGAGGATCCGCTGAGCAACCGCCACACCCCAGCTCCGGATCGACGCTGTCACGGGCAATTCCCGTTCCCCGATGCCCGCTTCCAACGCTTTGAAAAGGTCCCGTTGTTGCTGGACATTCCCCGGATTCTTGCGCCGTGCCCATTGCACGAGCGTGTTCAGCTTCGACTCGGGCAAATAGATCGCGGCGTGCTCCACGTAGAGGACCAGCTCTTCTTCGTCCACGACAGAGCTCTTCATGTGATCCAACAAGAAGGCGGCGGATCCTTCGGAACGCACCCCGACCATGACGTCCGCCAAAGCCGAGGCATCTTGGTCGTTCCATTCCCGGTCGAACGCATCCGCGAAGATTGCCTCGTCTCGAAGATGGTCCCGAATAGCCATTCGGATCACATAGATGAGATGGGTATCCTCCTCCAGGGCCCGGCGCCTGAGGTCGAGCAACGCTGCCAGGCTCTCTTGATGCGGAGCAACGCGGAGCGCCTGCGCCGCTTCACGCTGCACGTCCGGGTCTGTGTCTTGCACTCCGGCCAAAGCCAGCTTCCGATGCGAGTCCTCGAACGGGTCTACCTCCGACAATATACGGACCGCATGCAGTCGAACCTCGGCCGCAGGATCACCGGCCGCCTGTTTCAGGATATCCAGGTCGAGTGCCCCCAGGCGATGCAGAACCCATAGGCCCTGGATCCGCTGAAATGGACTCGCCTGCTCGGCGCCGAGCAAGTCCTGCACTGGAGCGATGGCCGAGCTCCTGATCCGGTCGACCAGCTGATTGGTCGCCATCATCCGGACTGTCAAATTGGAGTGCCCGAGATCTTCAATCAGATCGTCGACTCCCGCCTCAGACCAGCCCCCATCCGCGGCTGATTTCTGTGATGGGGTGTCCTCTCCATGGTAGACGATTCGCCAGATTCGCCCACTCATCTTGTCGCGCTCCGGATGGGTCAGCGGCACTTCGTAGTGACCGATGATCTTGTTGTAAAAGTCCGCCACGTAAATGGCGCCGTCGGGACCCAATTCCAGATCCACGGGGCGAAACCACGGATCATCGCTCAAGACGAACTCGTCCTGGGCCATGGCCAGCTGTGTCGATCCGTGCCGCTCGAGGCTGTCCCGATCAATGCGACTTCGGACCGCGTCACCGGTGAAGATATTGTTCCGGTACTCCTCGGGGAACTGATCGGCGGCATAGTAGGTAATCCCGGCGAGGGCAGTCGACCCGTGTAGATGGCTCATCATCTCAGGACCGTAGCCGATTCCGCCCTCCGTCTTGCCGAAGTGAGGATAGTCGGCTCCATGTAGTAGGTGATAGATCGGCTTTGAGTGACAGTCCACCGAATAGAGGTTGCCCAGATGGTCGAGGCTCAGGCCGTAGGGATTGACCTGACCGTAGGTAAACTGCTCGACTCGAGATCCGTCGATGGCCATCCGGAACGTGTTGCCCGATGTCATGGTAATGGAGCTTCCATCCCCTCCCGCGATCGTCGAGGTATTGACATATCCGTGGCAAGCATAGACCCAGCCGTCGAACCCTCGGGTGAACGCATTCACCAGTCCGTGCGTGTCTCTGGAACCGAACTTACCGTAGAGAACCACCTTGTGATCGGCCCGGTCGTCGCCGTCGATATCGAAGAAACGATACACGTAGGGAATGCTGAAGACGATGGCTCCATCTTCGACCGGGATCAGGCCAATCGGGATGTTCAACCCATCGGCAAAGACGGTGTACTTGTCGGCCTGCCCATCTTGATCGGTGTCCTCGAGGATCATCACGCGGTCTTTCCCCTCCGTACCGGCAGCAGGAAAAGGGTACTCCAGCGACTGCGTCAGCCAGAGGCGCCCGCGGGCGTCAAACGCGATATTGAAGGGCTTGCCGATCCGAGGGTCGGAGGCAAAGAGCTCCATCGAAAACCCGGGAGGAAGATGAAATCCCTTTTGCTGCTGCTCCGGCGTGAGAGGATCGGTCGGCCGTACGTGCTCCTTGAAGCGCTTTTCCCAATCCTCGTCTTTCGGATCCAAGGGAAACTCATCGGCCCGTGTCTCGGGAGACGGTTCTCGCGCTTGATCTTCGACTGTCTGATCTTCCCCCGAAGGGCCGGCGCACCCCTGATATAAAAACGTGGATGCCGTCAATGCGCCGAAGGCTGCCCGGAGAGTCCAAGCCCTCACGGCACCGGCAAGCGCGTCCATACGATTCTTCTCATGATATCTATTCAAATTAAGTCGCTCCTTTCGGGTCCCGGTCCAGATGGGGCGGGCTTCCCTTCAGCTTATCTCGTTGGGGAAGAACTATCTCTTGATTCGCAGAGCGTCAGGGATTATACCAAGTTGGGAGCGCCCCGATCCACTGTTGAGGAGGTTTTGATGCCTGAGATTAGTCGAAGGGATTTTGGAAAGTCCGTGGCGGCCGCGGGCGGAATCTCGGCCCTTTCGAGTGCGCACCCCGGCCGTTCTGATCGCGACCCTTTTGACCAAGGATCCGAGCGCCCGAATATAATCTTCATCTATACCGATCAGCACAGCGGCCGCTTGATGGGCTGCAACGGTCATTCCGAGGTGGACACACCTAACATGGATCGGCTGGCCTCCCGGGGAACTCATTTTCGGAATTCCTACTGCGTCAGCCCCGTCTGCGTTCCGGGTCGCGCCAGTATGTTGACCGGGATGTTCGCATCCGACGTCGGTTCCTACTGCAACAGCACGCCGCTGGACGATAGGGTCCCGACCTGGTGCCGTCGGTTGCGCGATCAAGGCTATTTCGGCCTCGCCACCGGAAAGCTGGATCTCGAAGGCGGGCTCGATTTTGGCTTCAAGGAGGTCGAAACCACCCATGGACATGCGACCAATCCGGACATTACCTCCCTTTTCCGTCGCCCGCTGGGCTATCGGGTCGATGAGCGCCCGCTGGTGGAAGGAAGCTATGAGGACCGCGAGCACGTGGATCATGCACGGGTCCAGCGCCTGCTCGATTTTTTGAGCGGGGATGCCAAGGGTCTCGAGCGGCCCTGGTTCTTCTATCTCGGTCTGGAGCTCCCGCACCATCCGTACGTTGGACCGATTCGGTACAAGGATCTCTATCTGCCCAACCTCGTCCGGATGCCGAACCTCCCGCCCGGCCATCTGGAGAGCATGCCGCTGCCGTTTCAGCGGCAGCGAGCCTTCAAGCTCATGGCGACTCCGATTCCAGAAGACCGCATACGCCGAGCCCGCGCCGCCTACTACGCCATGATCAAAGAACTCGATGACTATATTGGGACGATTCTGGATCGAGTCGAACAGGCGGGCTGGCGGGACAACACCATCATCGTCCACACTTCCGATCACGGGGAAATGCACGGTGAGCATGGACTTTGGCTCAAGAACAACTTGCTCGAGGATGCGGCGCGAGTCCCGATGATGATCTCCGGTCCGGGCATACCAGCCGGGAAAAACGTGGACACACCCGTTTCACAGGTTGATCTGGTCGCCACCCTGTTGGACGTCGCCAATGTCCCGATACCCGAGGAGCTGCGTGGCGCCTCACTGCTCCCCATGATTAACGGCCGCTCCGGGAATCATCCGGGTTACGCCTACGGAGAGTCGCACTCTGAAGGAAACTGCACCGGATCGTTCATGATCCGCAAGGACCATTGGAAGTACATTCATTTTTCCTGGTTCGGAGATGCGTTGTACGATCTCGAGCGAGATTCAGGAGAGTTGAACAATCTAGCCGGCAAACCCGAGCATGCCGCAATCCAGCGGGAGTTGCACGACGTTCTCCGTTCCCTGGTCGACCCGGAAGCCGTGACCGAACAAGCCTTCCAGGAGCAAGATCGCCGACTCAAGAAGATTGTCCAGGAAAGCACCGCAGAGCAATTCTACCAACGCATACTCAAACGCCTGGGCCCCGGCCAGGCAGGAGTGTATACGAATCAGTATTATCCGGGATTTAGGAGCTGACAGCTTTCAGCAGTCCGACCGGCGCGACGCGCCGGTCACTTTGGACGGAAACTGCACGGTACCACGCATGAAAAAGCGTGATCCTCGCGATCTTGCTGAGGTACACGTTAAAAGCAGTTTCGCGATCGGTCTGAGGGCGCTTAGTTTCGATTCAAGCAGCTCGTCGTCAGGCCAGAGTGATTAGAAGCTGAGAGCTGACAGCTACTTACGCGCCTCTTTCCTGATCCGCGCCACCAGATCTCCATATTCCTTTTCGCGCTCGTAGCGGTCGAGCAGTGGCCCGACCGCTTCCATGAAGGGGGCAATGTCCGGACGGATGATCTCGACACCGGCCGCCTTCAGGTCCCGCATGCAGTCGTTGACGGATTCGCGCCAGAGCTGTCGCTGCCGGTCCATGGAGTCCCAGGCGGCATCCTCGATGAGTTTCTGCACATCCCGCGGCAGTTTACCCCAAACCTCCTGGCTTCCTACCAGGACGTCCGGCACGCGGGAGTGCTCATCCAAGGTGTAGTAACGGCAGACTTCGAAGTGCCGGCTCAGATAGAAACTCGGGGGGTTGTTTTCGGCGCCATCCACGACGCCCTGCTGCAGAGCGCTGTAGAGCTCGCCGAAGGCAGCCGGTGTCGGAGACCCTCCCAGCGAGCGAATCATCTCCATCGAGGTGGCGCTCTTGGGCACCCGGATCTTCAAGCCTCGCAAATCCCCGGGGCCGTGAATGGGACGCTCTCGGGTGTAGAAACTTCGACTACCCGAATCGTAATAGCACAGACCCTTGAACCCGAATGCCGACCCTTCCTCCAGAAGCTGACGCCCGATCTCGCCTTGCAGAATCCGCCAGAAGCTCTCTTCATCCGGAAATAGGTAGGGTAGGCTGAAGGCTCCCATGGAAGGTTGGAAACCTTCAAGGACCATCCCTCCAACCTTGGCGATCGCAATCGAGCCCAGCTGCAACAGCTCCAGGAGCTCCTTTTCAGGTCCGAGCTGCTCGCTCGGGTATATCTCTATCTGGACCCTTCCGCCGCTGCGGGTTTGGACCAGCTCGGCCATGTGCACCATGCCGTGATGGACGGGATGCTTCTGATCCAGCGCATGGCCCAGCTTCAGGACGATCCGATCGGAGTGTGGACCGCAAGCACCGACCCACAGCGATACCACGGCGAGCAAACAGACGTGCGCTTTCCGTCTTCCGCTTGGCGTCTTCCGCTTTCTAATCGACAGGGGCAGTCTCTTTGGACTTTCGGTAGAGCTCATCCAGTTCGTCGGTCTTGCGGTGGAAGTTCACACGCCTCGGCTCGTCCGAGGGTCCGGTTTGAAGCCAGGTATCAACGATTTCCTTCGCGTGAATCTCGCCGGTGAGACGCATGCCAAGCACAACCACGTTGGCGTTGTTTGCCAGACGGGCGATCTTGGCTGAAAAATTGTCGACACAGAGAGCGGCACGAACGCCCGGGACCTTGTTGGCGACGATCGTCACGCCGGTTCCGGTATTGCAAAAAATAAGCCCCTGCTCGCAATCGCCCGATGACACCGCTTCCGCGACCCCGCGGGCGGCGTCCACATAGTCCGCTGATTCTCCCGAAAGAGCCCCACAGCGAACCAACTCCAGTCCCTTGCTCTGCAAGTACTCCGTAATCGCATCTGTCAGGTGACATTCGGAATCACTTCCAACCGCCATACGCATATTCAGTCTCTCCTTTAGCTATCAGCGACTGACCGGCGCGCTGCGCCGGTCACTTGGGAACGTAACTGCACTGCACAGCCTGAAAAACGTGGTTCTTGGCGATTTGCTAAGTTACACATATAACAGCAGATCCGCGAGCAGTTACTGGAGAGCTGTCAGCGTTCAGCTATCAGCGTCCTTTTCTCCACGGTGTTTATCGAAGGCTTATGTTAGGTACTTTCTGTATGTTTCGAGGGTCTGGTGCGCCGCGGAGACTGAATCCGGGTATGGAAACGCTTCGGCGGAGCAGTATCCTCGATAATCAATCTCGCGCAGCGCTGCCGCAACCTCGTTGTAGTCGATGTGCCCGAAGCCCGCCGGGCGCCGGTTACTGTCGACGAAATGGACGTGCCCCAGACGCGGTCCTGCTTGCCGCAACGCGTCGCCGATTCTGACTTCCTCTATATTCATGTGAAAGAGATCGCCCAGCAGCTTGACGTTCGACTTCTCCAGCGATTCGAGCAATGCCACTCCATCTTCCATCCGGTTGACCAGATTGCTTTCGTAGCGGTTCAGAGGCTCCATTATCACCACGACATCTCGCTCGGCTGCATGATCGGCAAGCTGCCGCAGCGAATCGCCGAGACGTCGCAAAACGGCGGCCTTTTCTTGTCCCTTCTGAACCGACCCCTGCATCGACCCGATAATGACGCATGCCCCAAAACTGCCCGCCAGGTCAATGAGCGGGAGAACAAACTCCACTCCCCGCCGCCGCACATCGTCGTCCTCCGACGACAGCGTCAGCTGATGGAGCAGCATTCCCGCTCCTGTGCCGAGAGCGGAAAGCGAAAGCTGATGCGCCGCCAGGGTGTCCTGCAACCGAGCCGGATCGACCGCCTCGGCTGAGGGGAGGAAAAACTCTACCGCATCAAAGCCAATTTCAGCCGCGCTTTGGCAACTGCTCTCGACGTCGTCCCAAAAAACGAAGGGCCCGCCGCGCGCACTCGGCACCAGACAGATTGTAACACTCGATCCAATCCCGCTTTTGACCTTCTCCCGCTCGGGGCTCACTCGGGCTCCTTTCGTTTCCCTGCGGCTTCTCCTAGCCACGATTGCAGCTAACATTCTAACCGCTCGAGCCCGTTTCTGAAATCCTCAAACCATAGGACTCGTGACGGCAAGCGACGGGGTCTATGCACATGCAACACAAACCTCGAGCCAATCGTGGTAGAATCCACACAATCCGGTAAATTGGTTTGTTCAAAACGTTTCTTTTCTGAGTCTCTCGATTTCATTCAGCACTGGAGCTCTGGACACGAGACTCCGGAAAGAAACTCATTCAGCCGGCGCGTGGCGCATCCACGGCGCCGAAGCAGGAGGTCTGCGATGAACAAGAGCTTCCTTGTCGCTTGGCTAGTGATCTTCGTGGTCTGGATGGCTGGCAGTTTCGTTGTTCACGGAACCCTGCTGTACGCAGACTACGCGAATTTACCCACCCTCTTTCGGCCAGAGACGGAGGCCCAACAGTACCTTCCATTGATGCTGCTCGCCCACGTCATCATGGCCGGCGCCTTTGTATGGGTCTACTCGCGTGGTGCGGAGGCCAAGCCTCCGGTGGGTCAAGGCCTGCGGTTCGGAGCCGCCCTTGCCCTCCTGACGGTTGTGCCCACGTACACGATCTACTACGTGGTCCAACCGGTACCGGGTGTCATGGCGGTCAAGCAAATCGTCTTTGACGGCATCCTTCTGTTGATCCTCGGGGTGGTCGTGGCTTTTCTTCAGCGAGGACACGAAAGGGCGTGACGACCTCTCAGGGCCCGTATCGAGCTCGAGCGCTATAAGTCCAAGACGCTCAGATCTAGGTAACCGTCTCGGACCGGAGGACACCAGAAGTAGCTGCCGGAAACGGGCCGGGTGAATCGGAAAAGCGCATCCGGGATGCCGTCCTCGGCTCCCACCATACGGTGCAGCAGGGCCTCAAACGCGTCAAAGGATTTGCCGAAGGCGACAAAAACCAGCCCGGATCCCGTTTCGTCCGCCCATGGCATCGAGCGCCTCAGGACAAAGGCTTGGGGATCGAAGCTCTCCTGGGCGGTCCGCTTGACGTGCGCGGAAGCGGGAGCATCTTCGATCTCTTCGTTGTCTCTTTTTCTGCGTCCGATCGTATGATCCTGCTCCTCGATCGAGAGCGACTCGAAGTGATCGAGATCATGAACCCACTGCTGCACGGCCACGAAGCTCGAACCCGCCAGCGCTGGATCCTGAACAACCGCAGCTTCTATTGCCTTGTTTCCCTCGGGATTCTCGGTGCCGTCCTCGTACCCGGTCAGATCGTTTCCGGGCCCGTACTGAAAAGCGTCCACCACTTTCTGTACCCGAAACGCCGGGGCGACGCAGCGTTGAACGGATCTGGATTGATGGAGCAAAACCCCACGGTCATCCCCCCGGAACCAGCACCACAACTCGGCCGGCGTCGAAGGCACCGCAAGTCCATTTCCGACCTGAGCAGGAAAGCACCGCAGGCCCGAAATGCTGCCTTCGAGCGCCAGAACGGTCGATAGCCCGATCCCAACCACGCAACCCTTTCCATCGACTTCGGAGCTCAGCGACTTCAAGACCGTGCGAGGATCTGCCTCGGGCACACGGGAAAAGGTAACGTAGCGCGCCAGAGAGGGCACCGAGCCCAAAATGCCTGGTTGAACCATCGCCTGCACATTCTTGATCATGGTTTCTTCCCTCCCTGGCATTTTATCGTACCGTCATCTCTCGCGCGCGCCGATACGGACTCACGCGGCGGCACAGCCAATTCCGCCTCCAGTCCGCGATCTCCCTCTTCGGACATCCAGCGATCCAGTTCCGCGCGAAGATTTTCTAATACGGAGCCAAGCGCCGGTTCCGCGGCGAGGTTGTTCAGCTCGTACGGATCCACCGTCAAATCGTAGAGTTCCTCGGCAGGCCGGCGTTGATAGAGTTTCGTCCTCGTCGCGGCAGACGGGTCGGTTGCCGCCGCATCCAACCAGGACCGCCACCCGACGATGCCATCCTCGGTGACCAGGTTGGTGAACGTTCCCTCAGGATTGAGATTGCGAATGTACTTGTGAGTTCGAGAGCGGATGCTTCGCACAGGGTAAGCAGAGCCCTTGATGATCCCTTGGTTGGTGTGAGCGCCGTAGACATGGCTCCGGTGCTCGTCCGCCTTTTCCTGCAGGACAGATAGAAAGCTCCGGCCATCGATCGGCTTCGATGGCGCACCGCCGGCGATTTCTATCAGGGTTGGGAGCAAATCCACCAAGCTGACCATGGCCTCTGTGACTCTACCGGCTCTCACCTGGCCGGGCCATCGGACCAGCAGCGGCACCCGCAAACCGGCCTCGTAGCAGGTCCACTTCTCAAACGCAAAGCCTGCCCCATGGTCGCTCGCGTAGATGAAGACGGTCTTATCGAACAGCTCCTCGTCTTCGAGAACACCGATCACTTGGCCTATCTTCTCGTCGAGTCGAGCGATGAGCTCGTAATAACCGGCTCGCTGCCGGCGCGTGTCCAAGGTATCCACGAGATAGGGTGGCATTGGAATTCCGTCCGGGGAAAACCGTTCGGTCTCGGGGAACCCAAACTCGATAATATGAGGCTCTTTTGGAGCCACGATCAACACGAACGGCTGTCCTGCATCGGCTGTCACGAATCGACGGATCGCCTCCGGATCCAGCTCCATGTACTCAAAAGGAAACTGCTCGGCTGGTTTGACGTGCCGCTTTCCTGCCAGCCCGACCCGGTAGCCTAACGGACGGAGATAGTCGGGCATCGTTAGGATCCCCGATCGAACGCTGCCGTGATTCATATGAGATCCGTGACTGTGCGGGTAGAGCCCCGTGTACAGGGACGACCGGCTCGGCGTGCACATCGCAGTGGTCGTGAAGGCGTGGGTGAACCGCAAGCCCTCCGCCGCCAGCCGATCCAGGTTCGCGGTTCTCACCACATCGTTTCCATAGGCCCCGAGGTCCTCGGCCCCATGGTCGTCGGAAAATACCAGGACCACGCTGGGCGGTGACGAGACTGGATCCGCCGACATGCAGGCCGACGCCCAGAACCCCGCCAGAACGGTCAAGCCAGCAAGAACCATCGGCACAGACTTCTCACGAGGAGTGCTCATAATCCTTCAAGTCCTTGTATCTGTCTTCGATGCCAACCCCCAACCAAGACGATCGAGACTACGGCGCCGAATCCACAGTACGTCATGTCCCACTGTGCATCCCAGATATCCCCTTGGCTGCCCAGAAGTAGTCGTGCGGATTGATGACGGTAACGATCAAAAAAAGCACGATGATGAGGTAGAGCCAGAACCCAACAGCGCTGATTCGTTCCATGGTTGCAAACCGAAGGATTCCTGGGGGATATTCCCAACGAGATCGGGCACGGCGAGCCGGATAGTGGGCCCCAGTTCTCCGGGTACCCCCAACTCGGATGCGGCGCTCGGCGAGAATAGCACTTCCCGGACGGATATCAAGGTCCCTGCCAGGGCTCCCCGCGGATCGACTCTATTGGAATCGCTCGCTCTGGGCTAATATGGGTCTGTATAACACTACACCACGGGAATACATCACCTCGAATCGCTTCGAGTAGCTCGCTCGAAGGGATTCGAGCATCTCGGGAGGAAAAGGTGACCGGACAAACCATGTCGTGGCAACAAACCGCTGCGGCGGCACTTGCATGTGTCTTGCTGTGGGGATGTGCAACGGGGCCGGAGTCAGCGTCCCGTCCGCCGAATTTCATAATCATCTTTGTGGACGATATGGGCTACGGTGACATTGGACCGTTTGGATCAACGCTGAACCGGACTCCCAACCTCGATCGCATTGCTGATGAAGGCATGAAACTGACCAGCTTTTATGCCGCTCCGCTCTGCACGCAGTCGAGAGCGGCACTACTGACGGGGTCCTATCCAAAGCGAGTTGGTCTCGAGGCGGGATCTTGGTTTGTCGTTCTGATGCCTGGCGACGAACACGGAATCCATTCCGATGAAGTTACTGTTGCCGAGATGCTCCAATCGCGCGGGTATCGAACCGCTTGCATTGGCAAATGGCATCTGGGCGACCAGGCCGAGTTCCTGCCCACACGCCATGGTTTTGACTACTACTATGGACTGCCTTACTCCAATGACATGATTCCCGATAATCCAAGCACCCCTGCTCGCAACTACCCACCGCTGCCGCTGCTGCGGGGAGAGGAGGTTTTGAGTGAAGTAAAAGACCAGTCCTTTTTGACTGGCGCATACACCGAAGAGGCAGTTCGATTCATCCAGCAGAACCGAGAGGAACCATTCTTTTTGTACTTGCCCCACACCATGGTGCACGTCCCACTCTATGCCGGCGAAGAATTCAAGAACAAGTCCAGCAACGCTGTGCTGGGGGATACCATCGAAGAGATCGATTGGAGCACGGGGCGGATTCTCGATGCGCTGAAAGAGACGGGAATCTCGGAGCATACTCTGGTTATTTTTACCTCGGACAACGGGCCGGCACGTGGCAGCGCGGGTCCGCTACGTGGGCGAAAAGGGAGCACCTATGAAGGAGGTATGCGTGAGCCGACGCTGGCCTGGTGGCCGGGTACGATTCCAGCCGGATCGGAGTCGGACGAAGTGACCAGTACGATGGACCTGCTGCCGACGTTTGCCGGGTTGGCCGGAGCCGAAGTGCCCAAAGATCGAATTATCGACGGCGACGATATCTCACCGATACTTCGTGGCGAGCCTGGTGCAAAATCACCCTACGAAGCCTTTTACTACTACTTTGGTGACATCCTGCGGGCTGTGCGAAGCGGAGTGTGGAAGCTGCACGCCAACGGAGAGCTCTACCATCTAGGCAAGGATATCGGTGAGCAGAACGACATTTCCATGGAGCATCCGGATGTGGTCGCCAAGCTGAACGAGTACTTGGAGTCTGCACGCGCCGACTTGGGTGACGGACCGGATTACCCCGGCAGCAACTGTCGTCCGCCGGGGAAGTGTGAGGCCCCTACGTTTTTGATCCCTCGACCGTTACCGGGGGATGAAGCGAACAAACCTGTGTATCGCGGAGCGATTCCTCGCAACCCGGATTACAAGAGACCTTCCAATTGGTAAAGATTCTCAAGACTCCGGGCGCTGAACTTCAAAAACCGGACGGGGAAAAGGGCCATGTCAAAACTCACTCTCAAGCTTCTTTTTCTCGCCCTAGTGGTTTATTTGAAACCGTATTCCGTCGTCAGGGCGAACGAGTTCTCGGCCGAGGCCCCCGGACGGCGACACATCAAGATTGCGGCCAACGATGGAATCTTACTGGATGCCTACTACGCCACACCCGCGGGCGAGCGGCCAGAAGCCGGATGGCCCTGCATCATCACACTGCACGGCTACAGCCGAGGCTTGAACGAAAACCTGGCCAACCAGAGCGCCAAGGACGGCTATCTAGGGGTCGTCTACAGTTCTCGGGGGAACAAGAAATCCGAGGGTTACAATACGTTCGGGTGGCGTGAGATCTTCGACGTTCGGGATGTGATTTCTCATGTCATCGACAATCTCCCGGTGAACTCCGCTCGGATCGGCGTCACGGGAAGCTCTTTCGGCGGCTTCCGCTCGTACTTCGCTGCCGTGATCGACAAACGCATCCGCACCATCTGCCCCTCCGCCTTCCCGACTTACGGCCCTCATGCATTCTTGCCCAACAACGTGCTGCCTTCTTTCATCTTCTACACGACCGCTTCCCGCACCGCGGTACGGGCGCTGGGACTGTTCCCGCAGATGGCGGCCCACACACTCCGCTATCGATTCGATGAAGCGAGGACACTGGCCGATTTGACCTCCGTCCAGTGGTTCGCCGGGGACATCGAGTGCCCGGTCTTCATTCGCGTCGGACTGATGGATGTCGTCAACCCTGCCAACAAGACCATTACCTTTTTCAACCAACTTCGGGTCCCCAAAAAGCTCTATCTGGGATCGGGAGGACATGGAGCGCGCCCTGATCGCGAGGATGCCGCTCGCGCTCAGCAGGTCCGCCGTCGGTGGCTGGAGTACTGGCTCAAAGATATCGACAACGGCATCATGCAAGAACCAGACGTCTTCTACGGACTTCGCCCCCAGTGGAAACCAGCGACTACCCCGGTGTTTCCGGGTTTGGCTACCCGACCGCTCGTTCTCTATCCAACCGCGGAGGGAAAGCTGGCGGAAACGCCGCGGTCGGAGAGAACTTCCGTCAGGATCGAAAACCGCTGGCTCAGAAGAGATATGACCTGGGAGAAGGCCGCCTCGCTGCAGCCAGGTGACACGCGCGGGGTCGTTTCCGAAAGCTCATGGAACTTTGAAACGGAAGAGCTCCCGACCCCTGTCACGCTTCTGGGAGCGCCAGCCGCTCGCCTGAACTTCAAACGAATGTTCGGATCTGGCAGGTCTACGCGGCTCTCTATGATGTGGCTCCGGGAGGCGAGGCGGAGCTTGTAACCATGATGCCTTACGGCGATGATCAACCGAGCGACCAAGCTTCGATCGTGGAGTTCGAGCTGCGCACCATGCCCTATCGCTTCGAGGCTGGACACAGAATTCGGCTGGAGTTGCGCAACCACGGTGAGCCGACCTTTGTACCTTACTACCAAGATTTCGAATACCAGGTCTTTCTTGGTGGGAAGAATCCGTCACAGATCGAGCTTCCTGTGTGGAATAAATAGGGACGCCCCCCCCACGTTTCCGAGTTTTTTGGAATGAAGTTCGCGAAAAACCTGGTAAACGTGGGACGTCCCCATCAAACCCCGAATCTCTTAGCGTCCCACGCTATGCCGATCTCGCTCGGGGGAGCCATGTATCCCAGCAGCGCCGAGGAGGCCACCACAGAGGGGCTCGCCAGATAGCCGAGTCCCCCGACTCCCATTCGGTTCTGCCAGTTGCGGTTGAAGGTCGTGATGGCGACCTGGTCCTTTTGCAGCGCATCCGAACCTTGACCGAAGCACGGTCCGCACCAGGAGTCGCGTATCTGTCCCCCGACCGAGCGCAGCACGGACGCAACCGTTTCGCCGCCCAGCCGCGGGTCGGGTTGCTCGATTTGTTGCTTTACGCCGGCGGAGCCAGGAAATACGACGAAGTCGCATTGGACCTTGTTCAGACCGGCCTCGCAAGCCGCCGCAACAACCAAAGCCGCCTGGAGCAGATCCTCGTAACTGCCGTTGGTACAAGACCCGATGTACGCTTTGTCGAAGGGAAGGCGTTCCTTGGCCACTTCTTCCGCCGGATGTGCGTTGCCGGGGCTGAAAGGCTTCGCAATCATTGGAATCACACCAGTCAGATCCACGGTTTCGTCGATCTCATAGCAGGCCTCGACACCCGGCTGGATTCGAGGGTATGGGGACTCGCCCAGTGAGCGCCGCTGATACCAAACTTCCGTCGATTCATCGGCGGCAAAAATCCCGTTCTGCGCCTCTCCTTCCGCCATCATGTTACAGATGGTGTTGCGGTAGACAATTGGAAGCTGTCTGTCTTGATCGACGAACTCAACCGACATTCCCTGGGATTGCCGGGCGCCCCACCGCCCAAGCAGCATCAATACGATGTCTTTCCCCGTGACCCAAGGGTGCAGCTGTCCCGTGAAGACAACCCGACGCGCAGGAGCCAGGGTGAAGTAGACATACCCCGTGCCCCAGCCGAATCCCAAGGTGGTGGAACCGACCCCAATCCCGACCGCCCCATAGGCCCCATAGGCTCGGCTGTGGGAATCGGCGCCCGGGATGAACTGTCCGGGCCATACCAGGCCCTGTTCCGGAAAATAGAAGTGGAAGATCCCGTCTCCCGGCGTCGCGAAAAACGGCTTCCGCATATCTTGAAAATGAGCGAACTCCCGACTGATACTGGTCTGGCGCTCATCGGAGTCTTTACCGGTAAATACGAAATGGTCGTTCGCCACCGCCGCCTGACGTGGGTAGATCGTCCGACCTCCCGTGATCTGATTGAAGGTGTGGATCGCAAACGGAGCCGTTCCGTCCGAGGCGGGGAGCAAGTCCGCATAGACTCGCACGGTTTCTCCGGGCCGTACCGCGGCGTCCTTGTCGACGCGATGCGCCCAGACGATTTGCTCCGTCGTCGTCATGCGCTTCGCGGTCTCGGGGTCGGGCCAGTCGATCTGAGGTCTGCGTTCAACCGATCGACCAAACTCCCGGCGCCCAACCGAGAAGATGCCGCCGGACCTTCGAATCTCATCCTCTTTGACGGTCAAGGGCAGAGGCTGATAGGTTTTCCGCTGGCTCTCGTTGGTGAGTTCCCTTGTATCAGGATCGTACGATAGTTCATCGCCGTCTCGAACATCAGCAACCGCCTCGGGAGATTGAACCACCTCCAATCCTAGGTTCAGGGCATTCCGTCGGAAGATGTCCCCCATCTGGTCGCCGCAGACAATGACGAGCTGTTTGCCTGCTTCTTCCGCCACCGCCTTGAGTCCCGCCGGACTCATTTCTCGGGAAGAGCCAATGGCAAAGCGATCTCCGGCTACGAGAAAGGTCTCGCCTCGATGGACCCTCTCGCGAAAGTCCGGCATCAAGAAACGAAACGCCCCGGCCTTCCACCGCTCATCCAATGAAGAGAGCGTTTCCGAAACGCAGTCGGCCGCCGGCGTGATCTGATCCGTGTCGATTGCATCGCGCTTTTTGCCCGGCTTTTCCCAGAAGATGAGCGCCTTCCCCCGCACGCGCTGCTGCGCGCCGTGATCCGAGACCGCAGGTTCGGACTGTGCCAGCGAATCTCGTGATACGCCTTGTCTGAGTCTCGCAGGTTGGATCGTGATTTTCGGTGTCAACGTACTTCTCCACGCCTGTGACTCGCAATGTGTACGAGATATTGCGGCCGATTACAAGCCTGACCGGGCGCTCGCCTATTTACGAACAGGAGTACTAAGCAAACTAATCGGTTGAAACTGCAAGACAAAGACAATACCTTTTTACTCTGCACCGGAAGCGCATGGCTAGGCGCTTCGTTGCTTGAAACGACACGTCACGTCACGACGACCGCCTCCGGGCATGGAACCGAGCCGTGGCAGCCACACCGGTGGTTCGAGCCGGGACCAGAGGCCCGTTACCGAGGAATCAAGCGATGATGCGATGGATCCGAAGCATACCTGACGCCCTGCTATGGCTGAGCTTTTTTGTTCTCTCTTCTTGCGGAGGATCCTCGGAGCACGGAACCGGGCCCGCGCGCCACTTCATCAGCATCGGTACCGCTCCCGTGGGCGGCGTGTTCTACACGATCGGCGGAGCCATCAGCAACGTGCTGGATGTCGGCGGCACCGAGTTGAACTGGAGAGTGACTGCCGAGTCGACCGCCGGCTCGATGGAAAATATTCGCTTGCTCGACTCCGAGAAAATCCAGTTCGCGATCTCCAATTCCTCTATTACCTATTTTGCGACCCGCGGAGAGGAAGGTTGGGAAAAGCCCTACCCGGTTCGATCCGTGATGACGCTCTTTCCAAACGTGGCGATGTTCGTCACTCGATCCGACTCCGGCATCCGATCCATCGGCGATCTCGAGGGCAAGCGTGCGGCGGTCGGTCCGGAAGGGGCCGGCTTCGAGTATTTCATCCGGCCGATCCTCGGGGCCCACGGATTGACTTACGACGATTTCCAGCCCGTCTATGGCGGCCAGCAGAGCACCGTGGATTATCTGGGAGATGGATCCGTGGCGGCGACTTTTCTAGGTGGCGGCGTGCCGACCGGATCCATCACGAGCGCGGCCTCCACCATGGATATATTTCTCATTCCGTACGAGGACGCAAAAAAAGAACAGCTCGTGGCTGATTATCCTTTTTTCGATTACGCGACCATCCCAGCAGACACCTACAGGGGCCAGGCGCAACCGTATCAAGGGCTCAACGTCGGCTCGGCCCATCTCATCACAGGGGCCGATACAGATGAGGATCTGGTCTACAACTTCACGCGGGTTATTTACGAGGGTCGAGCCCAGATCGCCGAGAAACACAAGGCCGGGAGAGCCATAAACCCGAAAATCGTCGTGCGCGATACCGGAACTGCCTTTCACCCAGGTGCCATTCGATACTATGAGGAAATAGGCATTTGGAACCAGTGAGCGAATCAACCCGCAGATTTTTTACAGTCGCGCTGGGAATCCTGCTGTCTCTTTTCACACTCTACGAGGTCAATCTCGCCCGGACGGTCCCCCTTTCGCAGCTGGCCATCTTCGCGATGCTGGGACTCGTACTTTGCTTTTTGATTTATCCTCGGCTGCAGAAGCACCCCGTCCTTTCGTTCATCGACGTCGCCTGGATGCTGGCCGCCATCTCTTGCTGTAGTTATCTGATCAGCCAAGGAGATGCCCTGGGTCAGCGTGCGGGAATGTACACCGGCATGGACATCGCGGTCGGCGCGCTGGGGTTGTTGATCGTACTGGAAGCCACCCGCCGCAGCATCGGGCTCGCGCTCCCGATTCTGGCGACGGTTTTTCTCGTCTATGCTTTTACTGGACCGTTGCTGCCCGATTGGCTATTCCCGCACCGGGGATATGGTGTTGAGCGCGTGGTCGCCCAGACCTTCTTGCGTACCGAGGGAGTGTTCGGCACGGCACTGCGCGTTATGTTTACCTACGTTTTTCTTTTCGTCGTTTTTGGCGCCTTCCTGGAGGCGAGCGGGGCGACGCAGTTCATTATCCGTTTCGCCTCCAGGGTATTCGGACGGAGCCCGGGTGGCCCGGCCAAGGTGGCGGTGCTGGGCAGCGGCCTCATGGGATCCCTATCAGGAAGCGCGGTTGCGAACGCGGTAACCACCGGGACCTTCACAATTCCCATGATGCGTAGCGCCGGTTTTCCACCTGTCGTGGCCGCTGGTATCACGGCAGCCGCGGCATCGGGGGGCGCATTGGTTCCGCCGGTGATGGGAGCCGGAGCATACATGATGCTGGAGATCGTCGACCCGCCCGTGACATTTGTCGAGATTGCCAAGGCGGCGTTGGTCCCGGCGGCTCTCTACTACTTCTCCATCCTTCTGATGGTTCACCTGTATGCCCGCCGTGTGCAGAGCCCACCCGTGGTGTCGGAGGATCCATCCGAGGGCACCCTGATTTCGTTGGAGGGCGTGACCTTCATTGCGGCCCTCGTCTCTCTGATCGCTTTCTTACTCGCCGGCTTCTCGCCCTTTCGCGCGGTCACGTACGCGCTCGCCGCCATCATCATCATTACAATCACCAGTCCCAGGATCCCGGTCCAGAGGAGCGACCGCCTCAAAGCGCTGGCTTTGCTTCCGGCACTCGTTGTCGGGGCCCGCTACTATCCTCTTCTGTTGGGAGGGCAACTCGCAGCGTGGTCGGATGCCGGAATCGAAGCCCTGATCGCCGTTTTGGTTCTCGGGTTGATCCACGGCAAATGGCGTCCGCCGATTCTCGAATCTCTAACCAAGTCCGCCAGAAATGGAGTGTCGCTGATCTGTGCCACGGCCTGCGTGGGAATTATCATCGGAATCGTCACTCTGACCGGGATTGGAACCGCCTTTCCGAATTCGATCCTTCCGATTGCCGAGCAAAGTCTCTTCCTGGCCCTGCTCGCCATTATGGCCTGCTCGATCGTCTTGGGGATGGGCCTTCCCTCGGCCGTCTGCTATCTGCTGATGGCCACTCTCATCGGCCCCGTCCTGAACCGCCTCGGCGTCATTCCCTTGGCGGCTCACCTGTTCATTTTCTACTTCGGCATGATGTCGATGGTCACGCCGCCGGTGGCACTGGCTGCCTACGCCAGTGCGTCGATCGCAGGATCGAGGATCATGCCGACCGGGTTGGCCGCTTTTCGATTCTCCCTGGTCGGCTTTTCCCTTCCGTTCATGTTCATCTACCGCCCAGAGCTTCTTCTGCTGAGCCACCCGGGCGAGCCCTTCTCCTCTCAGGCATTCGCTTGGGCCCTGGGGGCTGCCGCTCTCGGGATTTTCGCTCTCGCCGTTTCGATCGCAGGTTATTGTTTTCATCCTCTCTCTCTTGGACTGCGCCTGCTCTTTCTCGTATCCGCGGTGTTTCTCTTGTTCCCGGATAGTCGGGTCGAGTGGGCCGGTTTCAACCTGGCGATCTTCGATCTGATCGGAACGTCGCTCTTGGCGGTCTTGATCGGGTTCGACTGGAAGACGGCGAAGACAGCAGCAGCCTAGGGACTCGTCCGAGAATCCTTATCAGTACGGCAGCGGGAATCGGCGAGGATCGCTTTCGTGCATCAACCCGTAGACGGCGGAGAATATGTCCTCTCGGTTGGGCTTCGAGAAGTAGTCTCCATCCGAGCCGTAGGCGGGTCGATGCTCCTTGGCACTGAGGGTGCGGGGTGGAGCGTCGAGGCTGTCATAGCCACGTTGCAGCTCGAGCACTTCCCTCATCATGAGAGCGGTGGTCCCCCCCGGAACGTCTTCATCCAGAAAGAGGATCCGGCTGGTTTTCTGGAGTGATTTGCCAATCAGCCCTCGTGTGTCGAAAGGGAGCAGAGTCCGGACGTCGATGAGCTCGACTTTGATCCCGACCTGGCTCAACTGCTGGGCCGCCTCCTGGGCAATCTGGCAGCACGCGCCGTAGGTCACGACCGTGACGTCGCCTCCCTGCCGGATGATCTCCGGGACCCCGAGCGGCACGGCGAAGTCGGCGATATTGTCCGGTAGTCTTGTTTTCTTCCGATACCCGTTGAGCACTTCGACGATCAGTGCGGGATCGTCGGACTGCAGAATCGTGTTGTAGAACCCTGCCGCCTGCGTGGAATCTCGCGGGACGCAGACATAGATACCGCGGATCAAGTTGACAATGCCGGCCATGGGGGACCCGGAGTGCCAGATGCCCTCCAGACGGTGCCCTCGCGTTCGGATGATGACCGGCGCCTTCTGGCCGCCTCGGGTACGCCAGTGCAAGCTTGCAAGGTCGTCGGACATGATCTCGAGCGCGTACAGAATGTAGTCCAGGTATTGGATTTCCGCGATTGGGCGAAATCCCCTCAAGGCCATACCGATCGCCTGCCCCAGAATCGTGGCCTCTCGAACGCCGGTGTCCGATATCCGAAACTTGCCGTACTTTTCCTGAAGATGGGCCCAGCCCTGATTCACGCCTCCCAAAAGCCCCACGTCCTCACCAAGGGCGATCAGGCCGGGATACCTTTCGAATGCTGCGTCGAAGCAGCGATTGAGAATCTCGTATCCACTCAACAGATCGCCGCCTTCGGAGTATCGCGCCGGTACCTCGGAAACATTCACCGCCGCTTCAGGCGATTGGCTATAAAGATGGGAGCCGTAACGGTCTTCGTTGAGGCGGTCTTGTTGCCGCTTCCATTTCGCGAGATTCAGTTTGGCGGAGCCGCTCTCGTGGCGAACCGTCCGCAGTGCTACTTCCACCGTGGCGCAGATTTCCCGCCGATGTGGGTTCTGCTTGCGCTTCAGCGCCACGCGCTGATCGGAGATCTCTTTCGAGTGTTCGGACTCCTGCTCGAGCTCGTGAATGAGAGACAACGCCGTCTTGCGCTCTGATTCGATACATCCACGGTAGGCGTTCCAGGCCCGCTCCTTGGCCGCCAGAACACCTTGCTTCTCCGACGCATCGATCTCGTCGAGCTCGCTGAGCGTTGCAAATCCCTGTTCGGCAATCCATTCGCGCATCTTCCGAAGGCAATCGTTTTTCTGCTCCCATCGCAGCCTTCGATCGGTCTTGTATCGCTCGTGGCTCCCAGAAGTGGAGTGACCCAACGGCTGCGTCAATTCCGTGACATGAATAATGGCCGGCACGTGGTCGCTCCGGACGGTCTCGGCGGCCCCCAGATAGGTCTCGCACAGCTCCGCGTAGTTCCAACCGGCTGCAACATAGATATCGATGCCCGGCCTGCCTCCGGGACGCCGCTGAAATCCCTCCAGGATTCGAGCAATGTCTCCCTTGGTCATTTGAAAGCGATTCGGAACCGAGATTCCGTAGGCGTCGTCCCAGATCGAAAGGAGCGCCGGTACTTGAAGCACGCCGATCGCGTTGACAGACTCCCAGAAGAGACCTTCGGCGCAGCTCGCGTTGCCGATCGTGCCGAAAGCGACCTCGTTCCCACCGCTGGAGAATAGAGATGCTCGCTCGTGAAGGCTTTCCATTTCCCGATAGAGTTTCGAGGCATAGGCCAGTCCGACGAGCCGCGGCATCTGAGCCGCCGTCGGTGACAGATCCGCCGCGGAGTTGTAGGAATCGACCAGCGGCCTGCAGCTTCCGTCGGGATCGAGCAAGCGCGTGGCGAAATGTGCCGTCATGGCCCGGCCCCCGAAGTATGGCTCGGCGGAAAGGTCCGCGTGCGCGTACAGTTGCGCAAAGAACTGCTCGACTGTCGTCAGGCCCAGGGCAAACATGAAGGTCTGGTCGCGATAGTATCCCGAACGGAAATCGCCCTTCTTGAATGCGTAAGCCATGGCGAGCTGGGCGACCTCTTTCCCATCGCCAAAAATGCCGAACTTGGCCTTTCCAGAGAAGACTTCCAGTCGCCCCGTGATGCTGCACTGTCGACTCCGGATCCCTACCCGGTAGTCTCGCAGCACTGCATCAGGGTCCCACCGAATCGCTTCAGCTCCGGCCTTGAAGGGACTGGTCAAGGAGCTCGTCATGGTGATCCAAATCGGCCGATCCTCAGTCTACGGTTACAGAATTCGATCTGAGGCCGGAAGCGAGATACAATGAAGACGCGGGCTCGCTCCTAGCATCTCTTGCGTCTCGCGGCGCGTGACGCCTATGCGGCACTCGAGCACCTCGAGGCTGAGATGTCCATTCTACTGACGGTTTTCTGGGTTTTGTGTGTGGCGTTTGCCCCGCAGCAATCCCGACCGACTCACGCCGACCTGTCTCAAGGGAAGAGGCTTTTTTTGGGGCAATGCAGCCCATGCCATGGCCCGGACGGCAAAGGAGGCGTCGGCCCGGACATAGCGCAGCCCCGACTTCCGCGCGCGCCGGATATGGACTCTTTGTTCCAAGTGATCCGGCGAGGGATTCGCGGGACGGAAATGACCGGCGCCGCGATGATCGAGCGCGAGGTATGGCAGGTGGCACGCTACGTTCGCAGTCTCGGTGCCAAGTCTGAACAGGCGCGGGCTACCCCCGGGGATGCGGGAAAAGGAAAAGAGATCTATCGCGGCAAACTTTGTTCTAGCTGTCATATGATCGAGGGCCAGGGAGGTTCACTCGGCCCCGTGCTCGATAGGATCGGATTGCGCCGAAGCTCGGCGCATCTCCGCGAGTCCCTCATCGAACCCGCAAAGAGTATCACCGGGCAGTTTCAGTTCGTGAGGCTCGAAACCCTGGAAGGCAGAAAGGTCGAGGGAATCCGCTTGAACGAGGATACCTTTTCTGTTCAAGTATGTAGCCTTTCCGGCGAGATGCTGTCGTTTTGGAAGGACGAGCTTCAATCACTCACAAAAGAGCGGGATGAATCCGCCATGCCGAGCTATCGCGATGTTTTCAAGGAAGACGACCTCGAAGATCTGGTCGCCTACCTTTCCACCCTGAGAGGCAATCCATGAGAGGGGCAGTTCTTTGGGGGCTTCTGTTCGTGGTGTTCCCTCAGGCCTCTGCTCAACATTCCGAGGTCCGGTACGAGCGCATTCGTAACGCAGGAGCCGAACCGGGCAACTGGCTCACTTACTCGGGAAACTATCAGGGACACCGGTACTCACCATTGAGCCAGATTACCCCGGAAAATGCAGGGCAACTGAAGCCTGCATGGATCTATCAGGTCCGATCCACTCACAAGTTCGAGACCTCGCCCATCGTGGTCAGCAGCATCATGTACATAACGGAGCCCCCCAGCGATGTGACCGCGCTGGACACCCGGACAGGGCGATCATTGTGGAAATACCGGCATCCCACTCCGAATGACGTGCGGGTTTGCTGCGGACAAGTCAACCGCGGGGTCGCCATCCTGGGGAACCGGCTCTTCGTGGGGACCATCGACTCCCGTCTCATCGCCCTCGACAGCCGGAGCGGGCACGTGATTTGGGACACCGTGGTTGCCGATTACAGGACCGGCCACTCCATTACGCTGGCGCCACTGGTGGTCCGGGACAAGGTCATCATTGGTATTGCGGGCGGGGAGTACGGGATCCGGGGTTTCATCGACGCTTACTCCGCAAGAACCGGCGAGCGCATCTGGAGATTCTGGACGATTCCCAGCCCCGGACAACCAGGTAGCGAGACCTGGGAGGGAGAGAGTTGGAAGACGGGATCGGGCGCAACCTGGCTGACGGGCAGCTTCGACCCCGAGTTGGACTTGCTCTACTGGGGAACGGGAAACCCCGGGCCAGACTGGAATGGAGATGACCGGGAGGGAGACAATCTTTACTCGAACTGTCTGGTGGCCCTCGATCCGGACACCGGCGCGCTCGAATGGTATTTCCAGTTCACGCCCCACGACGAGCACGACTGGGACGCTACCGAGATCCCCGTGTTGATCGATGGGGGAACCCCGTTGGATCGCAAGCTGGTTGTGATGGCGAATCGAAACGGCTTCTACTATGTCCTCGACCGGGAAACAGGTGAGTTTTTGGCCGGGAGAGAGTTCGCGAGACAGACCTGGGCCAAAGGCCTGGACGCGAGCGGCAGGCCCATGCGTTTACCCGATACGGCCCCGACCGTCGAGGGAACGGTCGTCTATCCGAGCATGCACGGCGCGACAAACTGGAACAGCCCCTCCTACAGTCCACGAAGTCATCTGTTCTACTTGGCCGCACGTGAAGAAGGCGGCATCTTCTACAAGGGCGAGCCCGAGTACAAACCGGGACTGCGTTTCAACGGCGGAGGATTTCGATTCATACCCGGTGCCGAACGTTACGGGGCGATTCGAGCGTTGACCCCTGAAACAGGGGAGCAGCTTTGGGAGTTTCGCCTGAACTCACCTCCCTGGGCCGGCGTGCTCTCAACGGCCGGAGGACTCGTTTTTGGCGGAACCAACGAAGGCGATTTCTTCGCGCTCCACGCGGAGACGGGAAAGCTGCTCTGGCGCTTCCAAACAGGAGGGCAAGTCATCGCCAATCCGGTCAGCTATCTCAGCGAAGGAAAGCAGCAGATCGCCGTCAGCGCAGGGAGGGGTCTCTTCATTTTTGCTCTCGATTGACCCCATCGCGGATGGCGGTCAGAGTATAGCGCATGGGGTCTCATGGACCCGATCCCATTGGAGCATTGTGATGGCCTTTGCCCGGGAAACGAGATAAAATAAATACAATCTTTTTCACTACCCGTCGCAACAGCTCGATTGTCTCATGGGCATCCCCGCAAGACATGGTGAGTTGGACGGAGGAGACGTTATGAAACTCGTTGCTCAGCTGCTGGGAGACAAGGGGCGCGACGTTTGGTCGGTGGCCCCGAACAGCCCTGTTTTCGAAGCGCTCAGCCTGATGGCCGACAAGAACTGTGGGGCGGTTCTCGTGCTCGAGAGCGAGAAGCTGGTGGGGATTCTATCGGAGCGGGACTACGCCAGGAAGGTCATTCTGAAGGGAAAGTCTTCGAGAGACACCCAGGTGAAGGAAATCATGAGCCATCAGATCGTCTACGTTCGCCCCGATCAGACGATCGACGAATGCATGGCCTTGATGACGGGCAAGCGGGTCCGCCACCTGCCGGTGTTACAGGAGGAGAAACTCGTAGGTTTGATCTCGATCGGTGACGTGGTCAAGGCGGTCATCAGCGAACAAGAGTTCATTATTCAGGAGCTGGAAAACTACATCACCGGGACGCCGATTATTCGGCCGGAGACCTTCAAGGTCAGGAAACCGTAGCGCAGGGCTACGCCCTGCAGTTTTTAGCAAAGCGCTCTGTGGGGCGCTTTTCGATCATATCATCGGACCTCTGCGAGGCCCGGCTGCGCTATCGATCTTCCGTTGTTGAAGAAGTGACCGGCTCTGAGGGCTCGGTGTAGTTGGGGCAGATGCGGCAGCTGTCGGAGTCCTTTTCGATCCCGCTCCACAGATCGGCGCAGCAGCCTCTCTGCCTGTACTTGCTGATATGAATGGCCGCAGCCAGGAAAAGAAATCCTAGCAGAACGAAACCGAATACGAGAATGTAGCTACTCATCGACGTTGTGCTTCCCGACTATCTAAAAGAACTGCTCGAACTCCGGGGTCCATTTCTCGACAAGACTCTTTTCTTCTCTGATGATCATAAGGACGGGCAATTGCTCGCGTAAAGCGAATTCGTTTCCGTCTTCGGGCCCGAGCACTTGGACGGCGGTCGCCAGGCCATCGGCGGTCATGCACGATGGGTGAAGAACCGTGACGGAAACCAGTGAATGCGTAACCGGCCTACCGGTCCTCGGATCGATGGTGTGGGAGTACCTTGTCCCCCCTTCCTCGAAGTAGTTGGCATAGTCGCCGGAGGTAGCCATCCCGATATCGCTGATCCGGACGACTCGCTGGAATCCACGCCCGGCGCCGGGTTTTTCGATCGCAATGCGCCACAGCTGTCCCTGTTGGTTCTTCCCACGGACACGCACCTCACCCCCGATTTCCACCATATAGTTCTGGATATCGAGGGAATCGAGAAATTCCGAGGCCTTGTCGACCGCGAACCCCTTCGCGATGGCCGAAAGGTCGCAGTAGATGTAAGGCAGCTCCTTCTTTACCGACGACGGAGATGATCGGACAGCCAGGTGCAGGTAGCCGGTGGCGGCTTGCTCATCCGCAATTTCCTGTTCGCTTGGAACCGTTTTCCCCCGCGGCGCCGGGCCGAACCCCCACAAGTTCACTATTCTGCCAATCGTGATGTCGAACGCCCCGGACGACAAATGGCTGATCTCGAGTGCTTTTCGAAGCACCGCCGCAAAGTCAGGGGATATGGGAAACCAGCTCGTTCTGTCATAGCGGTTGAAGCGGGATATTTCGGAGTTCTCGACGTAAGTCGACATCTGCCGATTTACCGTTTCAAAGATCTCGTGCAGCGTGCCTTTGATGGACTCGACCTCAGGTCCTGAGACTTCGCTCATCTTCACGGTGTAGGTGGTGCCCATGGTGAGGCCCTCGATGGCGGCGACACCCGGAGTATCTGGCAGATTGAGGCAACCCGAGAACAGAAAGGCGCTCAAGAGAAAAGACGTTGGCAGCAACGGGCTCCAGCAGCGAAACATGAGGCGCTTACCGCTTCTTCCTCCGATTCCAGCGCCACTCCTCGTAGTACTTCAGATGGACGATTGCATCGAGTTCCTTGACCTGGTCGGATGTTTCTTGAAGCGCCGCCCGAATCACATCGCCGGAGGAGAGCAGCCCGATGAATTGGCCCTCTCGTTCGATCAGAAGATGGCGCAAACGCAGGCCCAGGAACTTATCCATCAAACCGTAGATCGACTCATCGTGCGCGGCTGAAACAAGTTCCCGGGTCATGTAGTCCCGGACACGCGCCATTTTGGGATCGAAGTTTTCAGCGATCGTATTCTTCATGAGATCCCGTTCCGTCCAGATGCCCAGGAATACGTCACCCTCCTTGACCAGCACGGCCCCCACCCTCTTTTCCGTCATGAATCCCAGCGCATCGTGTATGGTAGTGTCCGGTTCCACGCTTAGGATCTCGGGCCCCTTCTCATTCAAGATATCCTCTGCCGTTTTAGCGGTCTCCATATCTTGCCCCCATCCCTTTGGGATTGAGTGTTTCCCTTATCCGCCGAAATCATCAAAGAGAATATTTTCGGGTTCCACCCCGAGATCATCCAGCAATCCGATGCATGCGGTGAGCATCATGGGCGGACCACAGATATAGTATTCACAGTCTTCCGGAGCGGGATGATCTTTGAGGTAATTGTCGTAAAGAATCTGATGGATAAAACCCGTGTATTCGGTCCAGTTGTCCTCCGGCATCGGGTCCGAGAGGCCAACGAACCATTCAAAGTTCTCGTGTTCCCTCGCCAGCATATCGAAGTCTTCCTGGTAGAACATCTCCCTGAGGCTTCTCGCACCGTACCAGAACGTGATCTTCCTCTGGGATCCTATTCTGTTGAGCTGGTCGAATATATGGGACCGCATGGGCGCCATTCCGGCTCCGCCACCAATGAAGATCATCTCGGCCTTGGTGTCTTTAGCGAAGAACTCTCCATAGGGTCCTGAAATCGTTACACCGTCACCCGGCTTTAGATTGAATAGGTATGAAGACATTTGGCCCGGCGGCACGTCCGGAAGCGACGGCGGTGGCGTCGCGATGCGAACGTTCAGCATGATGATGCCCTTCTCTTCCGGGTAATTGGCCATCGAGTACGCTCGGATCACAGGTTCCTTCACGACCGAGGTATAACGCCAGAGATTGAACTTGTCCCAGTCGGCTTTGTATTCGTCTTCCACCTCGAAGTCTTGATAGCTGGCCGAATGGGGGGGCGCTTCGATCTGAATGTAGCCTCCCGCTCGGAAATCAACGTTGTCACCTTCCGGCAACTCGAGTACGAGCTCCTTGATAAACGTCGCCACATTCTCGTTCGAACGCACGGTGCAATGCCACTTCCTGATCTCGAACAGCTCCGGCGGAACCTCGAGTGCCAGGTTGTCCTTGACACTCAACTGGCAAGAGAGCCTGTACTTCTCGCGGACTTGACGTCGGTTCAACTTCGCCCGCTCCGTGGGCAGGACGTCCCCGCCACCCGCCTTGACGACGATCCGGCACTCCCCACAGGTACCACCTCCCCCACAGGCAGAAGGAAGGAAAATGTCTCGCTCGGCGAGCACATTCAATAACTTGCCACCCACCGGAACGCTGAGGGTCTTGGCGGAGTCTCCGTTGATATCAATCGATATGCTGCCGCTGGCTACCAGTTGGGACTTGGCGACGAGAATAATCGACACCAGCACCAGCACGATGAAGGTGAACATGAACACGCCGAGCAAGATCAACGCCAAGGGACTCATGAATCTCCCATATTCGGCAAGGCCACAAAGGGCTGCACCGGGCAAAGACGGACTACAATTGAATTCCCGAGAAAAGCATAAATGCCAATGCCATCAGGCCCGCAACGATGAACGTGATCCCCAACCCACGCAATCCCTCCGGTACGTGGCTGTACTTCATTCGTTCCCGGATTCCGGCCATCCCGACAATAGCAAGTGCCCACCCTGCGCCGGAGCCGAATCCAAAGACGACACTCTCGGTAAAATCATAGTTTCGCTCTACCATAAAGAGGCTCCCTCCCAGAATCGCGCAATTGACCGTAATCAGAGGAAGAAATATTCCCAGGGCGTTGTACAACTTCGGCACGAATCGATCGAGCGCCATTTCCAGGATCTGGACCATGGCGGCGATGACTCCAATGTAACTCAGCAGTCCGAGAAAAGTGAGATCCACGTCCGGCACGCCGGCCCAGGCCAATGCGCCCTCCTTGAGAACGTGATTGTAGACGAGGTTGTTGACCGGAACGGTGATCCCTTGCACCACCATCACCGCAATCCCCAGGCCCACGGCAGTGCCAACTTGCTTTGAGACCGCCAAGAACGTGCACATTCCCAGGAAGAAAGAGAGTGCGAGATTCTCGATAAAAACGGACTTTATAAAGATACTCAGGTAGTGTTCCAGCATCGTCAATCGGTCTCCACTTGTTCCGGCTTCCAGGCTCGCAACAGCCAGATAAAGAATCCAATCAGGATGAACGCACTCGGCGCCAACAAGAACAGTCCGTTGGGAGTGTACCAACCCCCTTCCGATACTAGGGGCAGCATCGAGGCGCCGAACAGTTTCCCTGAGCCGAACAACTCGCGGAAGAAGCCGACCACGATGAGGACGAGGCTATATCCGATCCCGTTCCCGATGCCATCCACAAAGCTCAAGGTCGGCGGGTTCTTCAGTGCAAATGCCTCGGCCCGGCCGAGAATGATGCAGTTGGTGATGATCAACCCGACAAAGATCGACAGCTGTTTGCTGATGTCGTACGCATAGGCCTTTATGAACTGGTCGGCAATAATAACCAGGGAGGCGATGATCACCATTTCGACGATGATCCGGATGCTACCCGGAGTTTGGTTGCGAATGAAACTGACCGAAAGACTGGAAAACCCCGTAACGAAGATGACGGCCAACATCATCACCACCGAGGTCTCGAGCTTGGTTGTCACGGCCAGCGCCGAGCAGATTCCCAGGATCTGCAAGGCAATGGGGTTGTTGTTGAATATAGGATCAAATAGAGCTTTGCGATAATCACTCATGTGAGTCCTGTTGAAGCTGTGCTAGAAATGGCCCATAGCCTTCTGCACCCAGCCAATAGTGGATGAGGCTATCGACGCCCCGAGTTGTAATGGTGGCACCGGAAAGACCGTCCACCTTGTTCTCGGCGCCCGCACTCGAGGGATCGACCAAACCCTTGACGACTTGAATCGACACGTTACGCTCGGCATCGAACGCCTGCTTGCCTTTCCAGATCTCCTTCCATCTCGGGTTGTCCACTTCCCCTCCCAACCCCGGAGTCTCACCGTGCTGGTAGAAGGTAATCCCCGACACGGTTCGGAGATCCTTGTTCAGCGCGAGGAAACCGTAAAGGGTCGACCACAACCCCTTCCCATGGATCGGCAGCACTACTCTTTCCAGAGAGTCGTTTTCCATCACGAGATAAACCACCATGTACTTCGGCCTTCGCTTGATGCTGGCAATGTCGGTTTTCAGAGGGATTGCCTCTCCGTATGTATCATCGTTGGCCATCGCATCGATATCAAAGCCCTCGATGTTCAAGACGTCGTCAAACCTATCTTCCGGAACAGACTCGCCCGTGCTCAAATCCACCATCAAGGGTTGGACCCGTTCTTCATACACGGCGGCCACATCGATCTCAGGTTCGAAGAGATCCCCCGCGACAAGGATGTTCTTTATCTTGTCGAGTCTCTGGTTTCTGCTTTGAATGGCATCGAGCGTCACCGCGGCGGTGGAAACCAGAAGCGAGGAAACGAGGCAAACACCCAGCGCCACCTTCAGGGTCTGCTTGATGCTGTCATCTTGCATTTCTCAACCGTCTCCTGCGGACGTTTTGACTGATGAAAATCTTGTCGATAGCTGGAGCAAACACATTACAAAAAAGGATAGCAAGCATGATCCCCTCGGGAAACCCCGGATTGATGACCCGAACCAGCACGGTCAAGGCTCCGACGAGAATCCCGTAGACATATTGACCCTGCCGGGTGTGGGCCGAACTGACGGGATCCGTTGCCATGTAGACGGTCCCGAAGGCAAAGCCACCCAGCACGAAATGCCATACGGGGGTGACGGAGAACATCGGGTTGGTTTCACTGCCGATGGAGTTCATGAGCGAGGAGATGGCCACCATTCCAACCACTACACCGGACATGATTCGCCAGGAGCCGACCTTGGTCACGATAAGGATGAAGGCACCAATCAAACAGGCCAAAGCGGATGTCTCACCCATGGAACCCGGGATCAGCCCCAAAAATGCCTCCCTTAGTGTCACCGACAAGGTCAAAACGGGATCGGCGAGTTCCGCGAGGGGCGTGGCCCGGCTATATCCGTCGGCGGCAACCCAAATGGCGTCTCCCGTGATCGAGGCGGGATAGGCAAAGTAGAGGAACGTACGAGCGGTCAAGGCGGGATTCAGGATGTTCATGCCCACGCCGCCGAAAATCTCCTTGCCCACCACGACTCCGAAGGAGATCCCGATCACAACCTGCCACCAGGGAATATCGGGCGGCAGCGTGAGAGGGAAGAGCAAGCTGGTTACCAGAAAACCTTCGCTGATCGAGTGTCGCCTGACACAGCCAAAGATCGCTTCCCAGAACCCTCCAGCCGCAACCGTGATTGCATACGCCGGCAGAAAATACAGGGCGCCATGAGCAATGTTCTCGACCATGGCGTCCGGATTGACACCAAATCCGAGGAATTGCAGTACCTCCCCGCGCCAGCCCGAGGCACCGGCCTCTCCCAAGGACTGTAGAGCCCGGTTGGCCTGCAGACCTATGTTGTATAGCCCGATCAAAACCGGCGGGATCAATGCCACCACGACGGTGACCATATACCGTTTGAGATCCATCGCGTCACGGACATGGGGCGGGCCCTGCGTGACGGTGCCTGGGGAATACAGAAATGTATCCGTTGCCTCGAAGAGGGGATAGAGTTTCCGCAACTTGCCTTCGTCTGAGAAGTGCCGGGCTTGTGCGTCGAGGAGCTTGCGCAAGAATCTCAACGTTATCCTTCCTCTCTCATTGTCCTCAGATTCCTCCTCAGAAGGGGCCCGAATTCCAGCTTGGAAGGACACACCAGGGCGGACAAGGCAAGATCCTCCTCGTCCAATTCCAGAGCACCGAGGCTTTCGGCCTCCTCCACGTCGTCTACCGCCAGGGCTCGCATGAGAAAAAGCGGCACGATATCTAGCGGCATCACTCGTTCGTAATTGCCGCTGGGAACGATGGCGCGAACCTCGCCGTTCGTGGAGGTCGTGAGGCGGAGCTTTCTTCCCGGCAACAGATTCGAGAGGACGACATTCTTGACTGAAAACAGATTCCAACCCGGATCGAGCCAGCCCAGAAACCGCCGGCTCGTGTTCTCGGACAGAACGGAGATCTGCTGATGATACCGCCCGAGAAAGGCAACTTCTCCGGAAGCCGCGCGTCCGGAAAGAACCGAACCGGAGACGATACGATGGTTGCCATCCTTGATCTCCCCGGACGTTATCTCTGGGAGCGAGGCCCCGAGTCTAGTTTTGATGAGTCGTGGCCGCCGCACCGACGGACCGGCAAGCGAGACAATCCTGTCGGTCTGTAACGTGCCGGTCGTGAAGAGCTTACCCGCGGCGATGACGTCCTGCACGCCGATGTGCCACACCATCTTGTGACGATGGACCGGATCGAGAAAGTGGATATGGGTCCCGACGTTGCCGGCTGGATGCGGGCCGCTGAATTCTTCGACCACTAGATTGGGCAGATCCGGCTCCGGAACAGGAGCGCCGGTTTCGCGGCAGAGATAGACCTTGCCCTTGGTGAGTTTCGAAATAATCCTGAGCCCGTTGCCGAATTGTGCTTGCTGTCCCTCCAGAATCTTGTCGATCCTGGGCGCCAACGGATTCGTATCCATCGCCGGCACGAAGATCGAGTGTGGCTCGGTTCGTGGGTCAGCCACCATGCTGTAGGGGCGCGTGCGTATCGCGGCCCAGAGCCCCGAGTCGATCAGCGGCTCCAGGATCTCCTCCTTGTTCAAGCCGTTCAGACGACTCTCCGGAAACGATGGAAACGTCACTGCACCGGTGCCTGAGAGTTGGATCACGACCGAGAGTAGAGCTCTTTTGTTTCCACGGTGGATAGCGGCGATTCTTCCAGAACCGGGAGAAGTGTACTTGACGTCCGGGACTCTTCTGTCGGTAAAAAGAACTTGCCCGGCATCCACAAAGTCCGCGACGCGGATCTCCATGGCAGGCTTCATCCCGATGTAGTCTCCGCCAAGCAGCGCTACGGTTTGGGGGGTCTTCGTTTCGACGACGACCTGCTCGGGTTCACCGACAATGGGCAGATCCAGTCCACGTCTGATCTTTATCACTAGGCGCTCCGGTCCGTGAGTGCGACACCGTACTCAGTACGGTCCGGTCTTAATGTAAGAAAAGTCCCCTTCCGTCAAGTAAAAACTGCAACGGGTCTGCGACCCCCCGGCCGTCAGGGTCAGCTTTCCTCAACGCTATCGGTGAAGGCGTATGCCGGTCACGCGGTGAGCGGCTTCCAATTATTCGTTGTTGCGTCTCTCGGCGAGACACGCTTACGTAGGCCGCTGGGCCCGTGAGCGGCGGGGAGAATTTCGAGATTATCTTCAATAGAGGACGCTACGCTACAGCGACCAGCGTCGGTAGATACAGAGGAAATCGGCCCAAACCGAGTGGACACGACACGAATCGACGGGGTGTTCCGGGTGCAACAGAGGGTTAGCTTTGTCGGAGGTTCCAGAGAATCATGGTCCAAGTCACCCACTAACTCGATTTTCCAATCGGATCACCCATTTCAATGAGCGAGAATCCTTGCCGTTTCTTCATCTTTCTTCTCTCCGCGACTCCCGGAGGATTGGGGGACCCCCCAGAAGCCGGTGCTACGCCAAGAGTTTTAATCGGGGGGTGCTGTCAAGGAAAGTAACTTGGTGATATGCAATTGGGGGACCAAAAAAAGGCGGACTGTGCGCCGGTCCGAGTTTTCGCTCGATGTGCACTTTTATCAATGAGATAGAGCCCCCCTGTCAAATCGTTTGCCCGTGGGCGCCACCTGCTGGAGGTGATGCTTTTCCTGAAGTTGATGATTCTCATCAACTCTTCCCCCATTGGGGAACGATCCCACTCTAGGGGAGAACGGTTAAACAAGATTCCGGCCGGGTCTCTATTCTATAATGGGTCTTCGTTAATCTGCGTATGGGTGTTGGACGGCTCCGTGGGTGGAGTCCGCCCGCAGCCATCCGCGCTCGAGGTTGCACGACTACACCGGAGAAAACGGAATGAACAGCACAGATCAAAGGCAGGACGAAACACCTTCCATGGACCCTCGCTCCGATCGATGGAGTCGACGGCAGCTTTTGCAGGCCGGCCTGGGAGGCGTGGGCGTGAGCGCGGCGGAGCAAGCAACCAAGAGAAAGAGAGAACCTGTACCCACTTTCGGGACTCTTGCTGCGATGAGAATAACCGGGCTCGCCGTGGAGATCTATGAGACCCCGGTACGGGCCCCCGGATATCAAAGATGGAAGATCTGGACCGGCAAGGTCCCAGAGTTCTCGGGAAACCACCGTATGGGTCTCTTACGGGTGTTCACCGACGCGGGCATCGAAGGACTCTGCCCGGTAAGAAACCTTCAGAGCGCTCAGGAGATCGTTTCGGCCGTCAAGCCTCTGGTTGTGGGCCGGGATCCGCTCGACCGTGAGTTCATCTGGCACACTCTATGGAAGATGGAGCGCATCTACCACTTCTCCATTTTCACCCACAGCGCGATCGATATCGCACTGTGGGACATTGCCGCGAAAGCGGCGGGCCTACCCTTCTACAAGCTCCTGGGAGCCTATCGGGACAAGATCCCGGCATACAGAAGCTCGAATCTGCTCCTTTCCAGTGAGGCGTTCGTGGAAGATGCACTCCAGGCGAAGACCGCAGGCTACCAAGCGTACAAGCTCCATCCCAGGGGCGACCTCGAGTCTGATCTCGCGGCCTGCCGCGCTGTGAGGGAGGCGGTGGGCGACGAAATGGACCTGATGCTCGATCCCATTGGAGCCTATGATCACGAGGAATCGCTCAAAGCAGCGCGGGAACTGGAAGCACTGGGATACCTTTGGCTAGAAGAACCGATGCCCGAATGGGACCTCCGGGCCTACCGGGAACTCTGCCGAACTGTCGATATCCCCATCTGCGGGCCGGAAGTACTACCCGGGAGTGTCTACCTGACCGCTCAGTACATTGCCGAGGAAGCGATCGATATCGTTCGCAGCGACGTGGGACTCAAGGGAGGAATCACAGGGGTGCTCAAGACCGCGCATCTCGCGGAAGCTTTCGGAAAGAATATCGAATTGCACGTCAGCTACTCTCCTTTCATGAATGCTGCCCAAGCCCACATAGCCTGCGCTATCGAAAACACGCTCTTCGTCGAAAGGATCGGGACCGACGAGCTCAACACCAAGTGGGAAAAGGCCTACGGCGTGCGTGACTTCTTTCTCAAAATCGATAAAGAGGGCTATGTACACGTCCCGAACCAACCCGGCATGGGGGTGGAAATCGAGCGAGAGCTTCTGGGAAAGCCTGTTCAAGTATTGTGAGGCGTCGAGAACGCGGTCGTTTTCGAGCAAACGCCCAACGCAACTCAAAACGACCATCCTTTTTAAGATGGGAGAGAATTTCGCATGAAAAGAATACTTGTCTTACTTTGCTGTCTCGCCGTTCTCTACTCAGAAAGTCACGCCAAGGGCATCGGGGAGCAACCCAAGGTAAGGTCACAGATCAGGTTGCTGGACGAATGGATCCAGACTCAGATGGAGTACAGCGGGTTACCTGGTCTGGTCATTGGAATCGTTCACGATCAGCAGGTGGTCTGGATCAAGTCGTATGGACAAGCAAACCTCGCTACCCAGACGAAAATGCGCACGGATTCAATCTTTCGCATCGCCTCCCATTCCAAGCTGTTCACGGCCATTGCGGTGCTTCAGCTGCGGGACCAAGGGAAGTTGCGGCTCGACGATCCGATCGAGGATCATCTCCCATGGTTTGACATTCGCAACAAGCACTCCGAGTCCCCCCGGATCACGATCCGCCATCTGTTGACCCACAGCTCCGGATTGCCGCGCGAGTCCATCCATCCGGCATGGAGCGATCTTGAGTTTCCCACCGCCACACAAGTTCGGGCCACGGTCGCGCAGCAAGAGACCATCTATCCTGCCGAGAGTCGCTGGAAATATTCCAACCTTGGATTGACGCTGGCCGGAATGATCGTGGAGCGGGTTTCGGGTCGGCCCTTTGAAGAATACGTGGAAGACGAGATCATTGTACCGTTGAAGATGACTTCCTCCAGCGTCGGGATTCCCCCGGACGAGCACCGGAAACAGCTAGCCACTGGATATACCCGCCGGCTGCCCGACGGTTCCAGAAAGGTCCGCCCGTTCGTAGATGCCAGGGCGTTCGATCCCGCAACCGGGGTATCCTCCAACGTTGTGGACATGCTCGGGTTCCTGTCGTGGCAGATGAGGGTCCGGGAGCGCAAAAGCTCGGAGGTTCTCCAACCCAACACACTCCGCGAGATGCAGCGCGTCCACTGGCTCAAGAAGAACTGGACCCAAGGATGGGGACTCGGATTCGAGATCACGCATACGAAGGAACGGGATCTCGTAGGACACGGTGGATCCTTCCCCGGCTATCGCACAAAAACATTGCTCAGCCCGGAAGAGAAGATCGGAGTGGTCGCGTTCACCAACGGTGGGGACGGAGATGCGGGCCGTTTCGCGCAAAAGGTTTTCAGCTGGGTGGCACCTTCGGTGCGAGAGGCCGTAAAAGAAGAGCGAAAGCCCCCCGACCCTGACCCTTCCTGGAAAACCTACCTCGGGAAGTATCGCACCCTTTGGGGAGACTCAACGGTCTTGATCTTGAATAATCAACTCATCGTCATCTATCCGCAAAGCGAGAACCCGCTGACGGCAAAGGGCGTATTGAAACCGGTCGGCGAGCATACCTTTCGATTGGAAAGCGAAGGGTTCGGACCTCACGGCGAGCTGGTTCGGTTCGAGTTGGACGAAAACGGTGATGTTTTCCGGATGTTCATGGGAGTGAACTATTCGGAACGGGTTCGGTAGCGCTTGGCGGTAAACGGACGGCGAAAAGGTCAGCGTGTTGGGTCGTCCGAGAGGCGCACCAGAAGCTTGCCGAAGTTGCGGCCCTCGAGCAGCCCCTGAAAAGCCGAAACGGCATTCTCGATTCCGTCGACAATGTCCTCTTTGTATCGGACCTGGCCCGAGCGGATCCAACCGCTGACATCCCTCACGAAGTCCCGTTGCCGATCCATGTGATCCGAGACGATGAAACCCCGCACGGTGACCCGCCGGATCAAGATGGCGAACACGAAAGTCGGGACCTTATCCGGACCGGGAGGGAGCTCGGTCATGTTGTAGTTGGCGATCCTGCCGCACACCGGCATGCGTGCAAAATCGTTGAGCAGTGCAAGCACGGCATCGAACGTTCGCCCCCCCACGTTCTCGAAATAGACATCGATTCCCTTGGGACAGGCTTGCTGGAGCTCGGCGGCAAGGTCCTCGCTCCGATGGTTGACCGCAGCGTCGAAACCTAGCTCGTGGGTGACGTAGTCGCACTTTTCCGCCGTGCCCGCCACGCCCACAACCCTGCAACCCTTGATCTTCGCCAGTTGCCCCACGACCGATCCCACGGCCCCCGAAGCCGCCGACACCACGACAGTTTCTCCACTTTGAGGACGGCCGTGTTCGAACAGTCCGACGTAGGCGGTCATTCCAGGCATGCCCAGCACCCCCACCGCCGTCGAGATCGGCGCCGCTTCTGGATCGAGCTTTCGTACGCCCGTTCCGCTTGAAAGCGAATACTCCTGCCAGCCTCCGTAGTTCAGCACGAAATCTCCGACGGCATAGTCCTGAAGGTTGGACTCCACCACCTCACTGACCGTTCCGCCCACCATGACATCGCCCACTTCCACGGCGGCGGCGTACGATGGTCCCGCATTCATCCGGCCCCGCATGTACGGATCCAGAGACAGGTAAATCGTCCGGCATAGCATCTGGCCTTCACCCGGCGTAGGCACGGAAGATTGGGCCAGCTCGAAGTCCTGTTCTCGGGGAAAGCCCACCGGCCGAGCGGCCAGCAGGACCTGACGATTGATTCCACTCTCCATGATCGCACCTCTTCTTTCACGTTTTTCTAGCTTTGATGGTCCACTAGTCTGTAGCATTCTTCCCGAAACTTCGGGTCTCGCGCCTCGTCCCGCGGAAGCAAGAAGTCTCTTACCGGGTATCGCTTCATCGACAGCCCCCGTAGCCCGCGACAGCCCCCGTAGCCCGCGACAGCCCCGTAGCCCACGGCCATGCCGCCGGTTCAGTTCAACAACGTCCCACGTGAAGTTCTAGAGGCATTATATTTCACGACCTACCAATTGAAACGAAAGAAACGGCGCCCCCGTCAAGTTGAATTCCTGAGCTGAATCGACTACAGTGACAGCGGTTTCCCTAGAGAATGCGGAGAGAAATGGTGACAGAAACAGCTGGGCTGTCTCCGCGACTCGATTGGGCGAGTCTGTAGCAAGTCCGAAAAGGAGGATCACGTGAAAAGACCGGTACTTCTTTGCATCGTTGTAGGGGTGGCTATACTGGCTACCTCCAGCATCACCGCTCATCCCCATTTTAAAAAAAGCGTCACGGCGCGATTACCCGGGGGTGTTGAGGCTACCCTCTCGTACGGCACGACACCGGCGAACGAAAGCCACGCCGCCAGCGCCGCCGTGGGTTCTTTTGTCACCCCACGTAGGCCCCGGCTCTCTCTTTCAGCCGACCTGACGGTCTCGGGCCAGACCATCGCGGCCGGAGAATACACCATTGGGGTTATCAAGAACGGGGCCGATGACTGGACCATGGGGCTCTACCCTGGGCAAATTCGCCGGGGTTCCAAACCTGATATGACGAAGGTCATCAAACTCGACTCGATCTATACCAGTTCGGCTGGCGAAGCCGATCATATGCTCTTGGACATCACGCCGGGCAGCGGGAAGTTCAAAGGCAAGGCCGTCGTGACACTTCACTTCGGCTCCATGTTTCTTGCCGGAGCTTTGTCCTAGAGGCCCCTGAGGATTCTCGCCTCGCCGCCAAGCGAAACCCGTTCGGAACGAACTGCGAACGAATGATATGGGTGTGTGCGGCCGACCCATTCATCGAACCGACGCATGCCTGCCGTAAGCGTAACTCTTCCTATTGAATGTTCCTTCACTGAGGGTCCGAATGACAGAGACATCACAATTTCGCAAGATTCTTGGCCGTCGGGAAGTCCTGGGCATCGCCTTCGGGGCGATGATTGGGTGGGGATGGGTCGTACTCTCCGGTGAGATGATCAATCGGGCCGGCACCATCGGCTCGATTCTGGCATTTCTGCTGGGCTCCGTGATGGTCGCTCTCGTGGGAGTTATCTATGGGGAACTCACTTCCGCGCTTTCTCGCGCCGGGGGAGAGCTGACCTTCACCTTCCTGGGTATGGGGCCGGCGGTTTCCTACTTTTGTGGCTGGACTCTCGTGCTGGCCTACTTTGCGGTCTGCTCCTTCGAGGCCGTGGCGATTCAGACGGTTACTCGATACTTGCTGCCAGCTTTGCAATACCAGTATCTGTACAGCATTCAGGGTTACGACATTTATCTGACCTGGGTTGTGGTGGGCGCCGTCGCCGCATTGGCCATCGGTTTCGTGAACTACTTCGGAATCAAGTTCTCGTCGTTTCTCCAATGGTCCGCCAGCCTGATCCTCCTGGTCATTGGTTTGTCGTTCTTTCTGGTCGGAAACATCACAGGCGATACCGCCAATCTAGCTCCACACTTCAAGGGCTGGACGGGTTTCTTCCGGGTCGTCATGATGACCCCTTTTCTTTTTCTTGGTTTCGATATCATCCCGCAGGTCTCAGAGGAAATCAAAGTGCCGGCCAGGCAACTGGGTCGGCTGATCATGGTTTCGATCATCATGGCCACCGTGTGGTACGTCCTGGTGCAATGGACCGTCGGGATCTCGCTCACTTCCGAAGGTCTTGCCTCGGATCTCCCCACGGCCGAAGCAATGAAAGCGGCCTACCGGCATCCGGCTGCAGCATACATTCTCGTGTTCGGAGGCCTCCTGGGCATTCTGACCAGCTGGAATGCATTCTTCATCGGAGCGACGAGATTGATCTTTGCCATGGGTCGGGCGCACATGCTTCCCGAGATATTCTCGCGCCTGCATCCCCGATACGAGTCGCCCGTCGCCGCCATCGTACTGATCACGGTTCCCTCGATGTTCGCACCGCTGTTCGGGCGCCCGGCCCTGGTCTGGCTTGCGGACGCGGGGAGCTTTGCGACCGTGCTCGCCTATCTTCTCGTGGCGGCCGCGTTTATCGCGATTCGAAAAAAGTACCCCGATCTTCCAAGGCCTTACCGGGTAGGCTACCCCCGTTTAGTCGGAGGGGTCGGTTTGACCATCACAATACTGTTCGCGCTGCTCTACCTTCCCGGAAGTCCAGGAGCCTTGATCTGGCCCTATGAGTGGCTGATCTTTTTGATCTGGAGCGGAATCGGTGTTGTGCTCGGGCTGAAGATGGTGCTTTCGATGACCGACAACAAGAGACAGCTTCAGCATGAGCACATCCTTGGCAAGTATGCCGGGATGCTGCACCGGTAGGCGACCTGAGACACCAGGTTTCTTGCGCATCCGGACTCAGGCACCGCGTATCTCTTTCCCGCTGGGGCTGAGTGGATTCATCCGATGCCGCCCATGGCGTGAGCGGCGCTTCTGCCGCGAAGTCGTGCGGATGGCGGACAGCAGTAAGCGCACCGGGTCAACGACCCGGTGCGACTCATTTCAGTGCCGCCAGCGCTGCTTCGTAGTCGGGTTCCTGTCCGATCTCCGGCACCTGTTCGCTGTGAGTGACATTCCCGCTCTCGTCGACCACCACAACGGCACGAGAGAACAACCCTGCCAGAGGACCCTCACCGATGGTTACGCCGTAACCATCACCGAAGCTGCTGTCCTTATACTCCGAAGCCGGAACGACGTTTTCCAGGCCCTCGGCGCCACAGAAACGACCATGGGCAAAGGGCAAATCTTTTGAAACGCAGAGCACGACGGCGTTTTGAAGGTTCGAGGCCGCCTCGTTGAATCTCCGAACAGAGTTCTGACACACGGGCGTGTCGATACTCGGAAAAATGTTGAGCACCACTTTCTTTCCCGCGTAATCCCCCAAGGAGGTTTCCGAAAGATCCGTCTTCGTAAGCCTGAATGACGGAGCTGCCCCCCCTACTGCGGGCAAATCCCCCTTGGTTTGGATGGGATTTCCCTTGAATGTAATCGTAGCCACATTGCCCTCCATTGAAACGAGTCGATACAGATCCACTACCGTAGCGATCGCAGCCTCTGATGGCCGCTTGAGCTCGAGCCGGATTGAACGAATTAGGGTAGTTGTTTCCGTGGGAGGTTGCAATTCTTTTAGAGGGCACTTCAAGGGTGCGAAAGATAATCCTGCCGTCCCCCGTCGACCGTCAAGATCTGAGCCGTGATGAAGCTCGAAGCCGGGGAGACCAAAAACGCGACGGCATTCGCGACGTCGTCGGGCTGCCCCACCCGACCGACCATCGACTTCGAAGCCATCGAATCCATGGCCTCTTTGGCATCGTTGGAGCTGCGGCCAGCCATCGCCATGTCGGTCAATATGAAACCGGGGGCCACGCCGTTGACCGTAATTCCAAACGGCCCGAGCTCCAACGCAAAGCGCAGCGTCAGCACCGACACGGCTGCCTTGCCGGCTGCGTAGAATGTCGTACCTCGCACCGCGGTGCCGTGCGCCGCAATGGACGTAAGGTTCACGATTCGTCCATGGCGGCGGCGCTTCATGCCTTCCAGCGCCGCCTTGGTGGCGTGAATCACCCCGTCGACGTTGGTCCTCTGCATTTCATGTACCTGAGTCAGATCGAACTGCTCCAGATCTCCCAGCTTCAGAATCCCGGCGTTGTTGACAAGAATGTCGGCAGGTCCCAGCTCTGACTCCACCCGATCGACCAACGCCTCGGCCTGTCCGGCGTCTCCAACGTCAGCCTGCACGGCCAGGGCCCGCCCGCCTGCCTCTTCAATTTCGGATACAAGAGCGCCGGCATCTTCCGCGCGGCGGAAAAAATTGACGCCGACCGCTGCCCCATCGCTGGCCAGCCGACGTGCGATAGCACGCCCCAAACCTCTGGAGGCACCCGTCACGATCGCGGTTTTTCCTTCGAGTAACATTTTTTTGTGGGCACATCTTATCACGGGTTGCCCCGGCCGTCACCCAATCAAGGTCCGCGGCGCCGGAAAGCCCGTGCGCTTCGTTTGAGGCTTTGCTCCAGGGTTCAAAGTCGGTAAGCTAGGTACTTCTGTTCGCAAATACGGCCGTTGGCGGCCGGATGGGCCCACGACCGCATCTCTGAAAACGTCCATGTGGGAGGTCTCCATGTACTATCTCCGCTTGGCACTCGTCTCGGCTTGCTTCTGCACCGCAGTTCTGCATGTTCACGCGGAAAACTCGCACCTGGGTCTTGCGCGTGTTTCGCCGGAGCAGGTCGGGCTTTCGAGTGACCGGCTCGGCCGTATCGAGCAGCTGCTGCGAAAGTACATCGATGAGAATCGGATCGCCGGCGCAATGGCGCTGATCGCTCGGCGGGGAAAGATCGCGTACGCCGAGACTTTCGGGATGAGCGATACCCGGGCGGGCAAGCCGATGAGATTTGATACCATCCACCGGATCTTCTCGATGACGAAACCCATCACCAGTGTGGCCGTCATGACGCTTTACGAAGAAGGACACTTCTTTCTGAACGACCCCGTCTCGAAATACATTCCCGAGCTCGGCAACCTGCAGGTCGGTACAGAGGAAGAGGACCCCTCGACAGGCAAGAAGAAACTAAAGAGAAGGCCTTCGAAGCGCGACATGACGGTCCGTGATCTTCTCCGCCATACCTCCGGTTTGACCTACGGTATCTTCGGGAACACCCTGGTCGATCAAGAGTACCGCAAGGCGGGCAACACTCAGGAGATAACGCTCGCGGAAATGGTTACTCGCCTCGGCCGGATGCCGCTCCTCTACGAACCGGGGACGACCTGGCATTACAGCGTCTCGACCGACATATTGGGCCGTTTCGTCGAGGTTATTTCTGGCATGCCCTTTGACGAATTCTTGCGAGCGCGCATCTTCGACCCTCTCGGTATGAAGGACACCGGTTTCTACGTGCCTCGAGAAAAGACGCCCCGGCTGTCCGGCGCCTACACGCCGAAACCGGATGGAACGGTGCAACCGATGACACCTCCGAATGGGAGGTCTTTTACCGAGCCCCCGATCAACTTCTCGGGCGGCGGCGGATTGGTTTCGACAACCGCCGACTATCTGCGCTTTTGTCAGATGCTACTCAACGGTGGCGCGCTGGACGGCGTGCGCATATTGGGACGCAAGACGGTCGAGCTGATGACGACCGATCATCTGGGCAAGATACCGATGGGCCTGGGGAGGACAGGTTATGGATTCGGGCTTGGCTTTGCGGTAAACCCGGGTCCCGGGAAGGCGGGAGCAATCGGTTCCGCGGGCGAGTACAGCTGGGGAGGCGCGGCGGGAACTCGTTTTTGGATCGATCCCAAGGAGGAGATGATCGGTATTTTCATGATCCAGATATGGCCCCATCGAAACCTGCGGTACGGAGAGGAGTTCAAGCTCCTGGCCTACCAGGCGATCGTGGACTAACCTCTCGAGAGTGCAACACTATGAGCGAAACCGCCCAAGTTAGGGAAGCCCACCGCTTTGACGAAGTCAATCTCGCGAAGTATCTGACGGATCAGATCGAGGGCTTTCGAGAGCCGATGACCGTGACACAATTCACGGGGGGACAATCCAATCCCACGTTTTGTATCGAGGCGGGCTCGCGAAAGTACGTATTGCGCAAGAAACCCCCCGGCCGACTCTTACCCTCGGCTCACGCGGTCGATCGCGAGTACCGGGTACTGTCGGCGCTTCAGAACACGGATGTTCCCGTTGGACAGACTCACCTGCTCTGCATGGATGCATCTGTAATTGGAACACCCTTTTATGTCATGGAGCACGTCGAGGGTCGGGTCTTTCGCGACGTGCTTTTGCAGGACTTGTCGCCCGATGGGCGTCGCGCGATCTATGACGCGATGAACTCGGTTCTGGCCAAGCTTCATTCCGTCGACCACCAGACCGTGGGACTCGAGACCTTTGGCAAGCCCGGCAACTACTACGCGCGCCAGATCGGACGCTGGACCAAGCAGTTCGAGGCAGCCAAGACCGAGGAGATCGAGAGCATGAATCGGCTCAGCGTCTGGCTCGCCGAAAATGTTCCTTCCGGAGATGAAACGACCATCGTGCACGGCGATTACCGCTTAGAGAACATGATCTTTCATCCCTCCGAGCCGAAGGTGCTGGCCGTGCTCGATTGGGAGCTTTCAACGCTCGGCCATCCGCTCGGCGACCTGGCCTACAACTGTATGACCTACTACGCCAGCCCTCATACGGCGATCGCGCAGCCGAGATCCGAGATGGACAGGCTCGGCATTCCCTCGGAGAAAGAGTACGTGGCCGCCTATTGCCGCCGCACGGGCCGGGAAAAGATCGATGAGTGGAACTTCTACGTCGCCTTTTCACTTTTCCGGTCTGCCAGCATCACTCAAGGTGTCTACGCAAGAGGATTGCAGGGAAACGCGAGTTCCGAGAAAGCTCTGAGCTATGGGCACGTGGCCCGCTCGACCGCGGATTTGGCTTGGACCCTCGTCGAGCCGGACCGATAGACCCGCGCCTTACCGGCACTAAGGATACCTGAATGACCCCACCCTCATCACGCAAGCGCTATCGCTACTATGACCTCGTGATGGCGATGTTCGTGACCGTTCTGTTGTGTGCGAACGTGATCGGGCCAGCAAAGGTAACGACCGTCCGGGGCATTACCTTTGGGGCGGGGATTCTCTTCTTTCCAATCAGCTATCTCTTCAACGATATCCTGACCGAGGTTTATGGCTATGCGCGGGCTCGCAAAGTCGTTTGGGCCGGGTTCGCGGGCCTTTTGTTCGCCTCCTTGATGAGCTGGGTGGTCGTCGCCCTGCCGCCTGCCGACGGATGGAACGATCAGGCGGCCTACAGAACCGTCTTCGGCCAGACTCCCCGGATCGTCTTTGCTTCGATCTGCGCCTTCTTCGTGGGTGAGATGTCGAATTCCTATGTGCTCGCGAAAATGAAAGTCTGGACCAAGGGCAGGTTCCTGTGGACGCGGACCATCGGATCGACCATCGTCGGGGAGGTCGTCGACACAATGGTCTTCTATCCGGTGGCCTTCATGGGCGTCTGGTCCAGTGATCTGCTGATACAGGTAATGATAAGCAACTACCTGATCAAGGTCGGGTGGGAAGCCACGGTCACTCCGGTGACGTACCGGGTGGTCGCGCTTCTGAAACGCACCGAGCAAGAGGACTACTACGATACGAACACCGACTTCACGCCGTTCTCGATCGAAGTCTAGCGGGTCACAGCTACTGGTGGTTGAACGAGTTCGATCCGTGTGCCGTCGGGTCCCTCGATGAAGGCAATCTTGAGCTCGCCAAAGGGGCGCGGCTCGATCGTGAACGGGATACCGGCGGCGCGAAGACGGACCGCTGTGCCACCGAGATCCGAGAAGCTCCAACCCAGATGGTCAATGGCCCGGCCGGCGGAGGGAGCCACGGGCCCACCCTTGGTCGCAACGAGCCACACGTCATCGAAGAGAATCGCCGGAAGAAAAGCCAGGCCACGGAATGTCGTGATCTTTTCTCCTCCGAACGTATCGGAGTACCAACGAATCGTCGCGTCCGGCTCCGGTGACAGAACATGCAGATGGTGAAAACCAGGATAGTCTGTATCGTCGATCAGCTCGATCTTCACTCCCCAAGGATCCGTGACAAACGCAAAGTGAAACTTTCCGGTTTCGACGTACCGGGACGGACTCAGGACTTTGACTCCTGCCGCTTCCATCTCCTTTACTTTCGCTTCGACATCAGCGACCGAGAATCCGATGTGATCGATCGAGCCGCCCACACTTCCTTCAAAGCCAGGTTCCTTTTCAAAAAAACGAATCAAGGCATTGCCGTAGTCCAGCGTAGTGAAAGTCCCAGCGTAGGGTCCCTCGGTGACAAGACGGCCCCCGAAATACTTGATGTACCAGGCCGCCGCCGCCTTGCCATTGGTGGTGGTCAGGTGCACGTGATGCCACTCGGCACCCTTTACAGAAAGCGGGAACAGAATCGTCCACCCGAGCAAAGCCACCATCGACTTGGACTTGATGTTCAGCTTCATCATTATCTTCCCTCCGGGGCCTTATTCAACGGGAACGGAGAAGAGGGTTTGCCAAACGTGGGGGCCCCAGGCGATACGGATCAGACCGATCCGGTCCTTTCCTTTCAGCTCGACGAGGTATCGTTCGGCCGCCGCCTTCGATTCGGAGCGCTGCAGCGGCACTTCGACGACATCGGCGTCGGGATTGTGCATGGTGCCCCAGACATCGGCTTCTCCGTTGAAAACCAGCCTCCAACCATGGCCGGTCTTCTTCATCCAGAGACTATAGACGCCGGGGTAGTTTTCTGCGACGTTCCCCGCCTTGACCAAAACATCGCCAAACCGGAGGGTTGCGTAGGTCAACAGCTTGGTTGCGATTGCCTCTGAAAAGGAAATCACTTCTCCTTCGCCCAAATGCTCGATTCGCTCAAAATCCGGATGACGGACCGCGGTAGCTCCAAAAACGATGCGAATGTCGCTTCCCGCCAGCCGGACCCTGGCCTGCGTCGGGCGTCTCCGAAACCTACCCCGCCCCCGGGACTCGCGCGAGATCTGCCGGGCGGCCTCGGCAGAAATCCGACTGGCTCGGGCATCCATGGACAACTGGCCTCCGCCCAAGCTAAGCCGTCCCACGAGCTCTTCCCCGGTTCTCTGCACTACCAGCACGATTCCCAATTCTCGGCCCCCGAGGTTCGCATTGTAGCGGAGACTCAAACCTCGATCGGATTTCGAGACGTCTGTGATCGGACCGTCGGAACCTCCGAACTCGGCATCCAACTCCCCCGCCACTTGGCCGTCCACGTCTGTGATAGCGAGCACTCCGGTGATGCTTCCTCTGCTCGATTCAAGCTCCAGGGACCAGGTGCCGAGAAAGTCTCCAGCATCAGCTGCCGATAGTCGCCCACCGGTCGGTTGTTGGCCGAAAGCCGGGCTCAACACCGATAGCCAAAGCAACGCGATAAGGCGAGGGGCGCCACGGCATAAGGCAGATCCGCACACATGGCGAATGGAGCGTCTGGCATTCACAACTCCCCCTATGCCTGCGCCGGCTTGTAGACCAGAGCCACCACCAGACCGCAAACCACCGCCGTGACCATGCCGGCAAGAAACCAGCTGAGCGCGAGAGTGTACGGAATCGGAAGGACCATGTAGTTCTCATAGGCCTGCGGAATCCCAAAGAAGAGGCCGATGATCACCCCATAGCGGAACCCTTCGCCGACTCCCTTGTTTTCCCATCCCTGAATGAAGATGTAGCAGAAGAAAATACTCCATACGGCGCTCGTCACGAACATGATCCATTGCTTGGACATGAGCTCGGCTTCCGGTCGCCACACGCTGGCCGTCGCCCCATAGGTATCAGCGAGCCAGACGGCATGAGTCAAAAAACTGAGCACCTGATAGACAACATAGACCGCGAGACAGCTGAGGAGAAATCGGTTCCGGTTCATCTTTTGCCTCCACCGAGTGTAACTGGTTGCCCCCGAGAAGATTCGAGCGGTGAGATGCGCGCGTAAGCCCAAACCTATCTTCGTGTCTTGGATTTCGACTATTATATCCTACAAACCCCGGATCCCGCATCGCGTATCTCAGGCGCTTTTCGGGGCCGCGATCCCTCTGAAGGCAATATCGGAACTCGGAGCTCCATTCTATGTTCCATAGCCCGACACGAGGATTATGGAACCGGCACGGGCGGACCCGTGGCGATTTTGGTCTCGTTCTCGCGGATAAGGAGAGTTCATGCAACGCATCGTACACTTCCTTCAAAAGGCGCGAACCACGGAGCCAAGCGGCGTTCTGGTCTTGATTCGTGTTTCGTTGGGCGTTCTTTTCTTCTCCACCGGACTGATGAAGCTTTTCGTCCCCATGCTGGGCGAGGCTTTTGCGGAACAACTGAGAGAGGCGAACATCCCCCTGCAATCCTTCAATCTCTGGTTTGTCCCCTTGGTCGAAGTCTCCATCGGGCTTTCATTGATTCTTGGTTGGCTGGCCCGCTTGTCGAGCCTCCTGGCCGTCGTAATGATGATCGTGGCCTGCTACGTGCACATCGTGGTCGAGGACCTCGATCTGTTTCCTCTTCAGCCAAAGGCCCCGATCATTCCCATGGTCGCGATTGCACTCAGCCTCGTGATCGCGTACAAAGGAGCCGGAGATGTAAGCCTGGATCACAAAGCTGGTCATCCTCTCTGATTCGAGGGAATATCAAGATTACATACCCGAAGACGTCAACTTGCGCGACGTGACGCGATGCGATGCGATGTGACGTGACGTCACGTCAGGATTGACCCTGGGGGAGTTGCGCTCACCACCCTTACCTTTAGACTGAGGATCGATTGGAGCTCAAACGAGGAAGAGATGGACCCATGCAGACGACTCAAGTGACCTCGAAGATTCTTGGCCCGTGGATTCCCGTTATCTGTCTGATCACTCGGAGCCTCCTGCTGGCTCAAGAAGTGGATCTCTCCTCGATCGAAGAGCAGGCGGTGAGACGAGTTCAACAATACGTGCGGGTCGATACGATCAACCCTCCGGGCAACGAATCTCGCGGAGTGGAGTTCTTTGCTGAGATTTTCGAGGCGGAGGGAATCCGATTCGAATCGATGGAGTCTGATCCAGGGCGCGGCAACATCTGGGCCAGGCTGGAAGGGGGCACCGAGCCAGCGCTGGTGCTGCTGCATCATATCGATGTGGTTCCCGCCGACCGGTCCTACTGGACCATCGACCCTCTGTCGGGCGAAATCCGGGACGGGTATATCTACGGCCGCGGAACCCTGGACACAAAAGCGCTGGGGATCATGCATCTGCAAACGTTCCTTGCTCTACATCGCGTGGGAGCGCGACTGAACCGGGACGTCATCTTCATGGCGACCGCAGATGAAGAGGCAGGGGGCTTCTTCGGTGCGGGGTGGCTGGTTCAGCACCGGCCCGAGCTCTTCAAGGGGGTAGGGTGGCTCCTGAACGAGGGCGGCGGCGGGCGAGCCACGGCCTCCACCGTTCAACTCCACGTCGAGGTCACGCAAAAAGTCCCGCTCTGGCTGCGCCTGATAGCCAAAGGCGTGCCGGGGCATGGCTCCATGCCGCGCGTTTCGTCCAGTGTCACCCGTCTCATTCGAGCCCTCGACCGGATCCAAACTCATGAATTCGAGCCTCGTATCGTGCCCGCCGTGGATGCGTACTTCAAGGGCATGGCGAGCCACGCGAGCGAGGTTTGGCGGGACGATTATCGGAACATGGCCGAGATGGTGCGCAATCGCGAGCGCCTGCTCGAGCTACAGCTCGAGGACCCCGTCCTTGCTGCCCTGACCCGGAACACCTGCTCGTTGACCGTGCTCGGAGGAAGCAGCAAGATCAACGTCGTCCCTCCCGAGGCCCGAGCGGAGCTGGATTGCCGATTGCTACCCGACCAAGATCCCGGAGACTTTGAAAAGCAGCTGGTTTCCATCATCAACGATCCGGAGATCCGTATCGAGCGGATCATGGGATTCTCGCCCGCCGTTTCCACAACGGAAACAGAATTGTTTCGAGCGATTGAAAGCGTCGGGCGCCGCCACTTCGCAAAGCTCGAGGTCATTCCCTCGGTGTCGACCGGATTTACCGACAGTCATTTCTTCAGAGACATCGGCATCACCTGTTATGGCTTCGATCCTTTTGTCATTCCAGCCGAAGACTCCGGCCGCTTTCACGGCAACGACGAGCGTATCTCGGTCGAGAACGTCCGACTCGGGACGCGCATCATGTTCGAGACCGTCAGAGAGGTTGCCGTCGAGCCCTAACCCCGTGGACACGGAAATGGAAAGTTTCTCTATCGAGAGGCAGGCATCATGAAGGTTGAAGCGGTTGAAACGTTCGTGGTCAAGAGTGCCTGGCTCTACCCATGGTTGTTCTGCGCGGTTCGCACGGACGAAGGAGTGACCGGCTACAGTGAATTCGGCGAAGGTATTCTGGCCCGCGGCCTCCCCGGCATCGTCCAGGACCTTTCCTCTTACTTGATCGGACAGGACCCCCGCCCCGTGGAAAGGCACTATCTGGACCTGTATCGCCGAACTCGAATGATGACGGGAGGGGCCGTGGCGATGGCCATTGCGGGAATAGAGCTAGCACTCTGGGACATCAAGGCCAAGGCACTGGGAGTCCCGGTATATGAGCTTCTGGGCGGACCTTTCCGCAGCCGTCAACGAGTCTACTGGTCCCACCTGGCAACCTACAGGGCTAACAACCCGGACCTTCTAGGCAGCGCTCACCTCCGCAGCATGGACGATGTGGCGGCCTGCGCCGTCGAGGCCGTCGAAAAAGGCTATACGGCGGTGAAGACGAATGTTGTATTTCCGGGCGAGGTGTCGACCACGATCAAGCAAGGATTCGTGGGGGCAAACGATCAGAACGCGCCCACTGGTCTGGTACGTCACGTCGTGAGCCAGGTGGCGGCGCTCCGGCAAGCCGTGGGGCCAGAGATCGATATTGCGCTCGACATCAACTACCATTTCAAAACAGAGGGTGCCATTCGTCTCGGACGTGAGCTGGAGCCGTTCAAGCTAATGTGGCTGGAGTTCGACAACCAGGATCCGGAAGCTCTACTACAGCTGAAGCGCTCCATACGGATTCCTATCTGCTCCGGGGAGCAGCTCGTGGGCGTTCGGCAATACCAGCCTTACTTTGCAAGACGCGCCATGGACGTCGTCAAGGTGGACACTCAGTGGCAGGGGCTGATCCAGGCCAAGAAAGTCGCGGACCTGGCCGAAACCTACGAATTGAATATCGCCCCGCACAACTACAATTCTCACCTCAGTAGCTTCCAGGCGCTGCATCTGACGGCCGCAGTGTCGAATGTCAAGATCATGGAAAGTGACGTTGACTCCGCACCCTGGCGTGATGAGATCACAACGACCACCCCGGAGATCGAAAACGGGGAGATGACGATTCCGACGCAACCCGGCTGGGGTTGCGAGCTGAACGAGGCCGCGGCACGTCGCTACGCCTACGACGGGTAAGTGTTTCTCAGTTTCGGGCTAGCCGCGCATGGCCTCCGTTCGCTCCAGACGCTCAATGTCACCCGAATAGCGCAGCCCCGCCCAAAAAAACAAAGGACAGGCCAGCAAACCGCAGAGGGTGATGATGATCATCCCCTGACTCAGCCCCGCCCGATCCGCGATCACACCCGTGGCGTAGGAACCCGTCGCTGTACCCAACAGGTTTATACAGAAAATGAGAAACGCAATAATGGTCGATCGGATACGAGCCGGAACCAGGTCTTGCACGGACGCGAATACGGGCCCGAACAAAAGTGTGATCGAGGCACTCCCAACGAACCAGCAAAAATAGAAAAGGAAACCTTCCGGGGGGAGAAAAAGAAAGGCGATGAAAAATGGCGTGACGACAATCTGGCCAATGGCGAGAAAGTACAGCCGGCCTCCTTTCCACAACCGATGGCAGATATCGCTGAGCTTTCCGCCCAAAACAGCCCCGAGCATTCCTCCCGCGCCAATCACCGCTGCACCGATTCTTCCCAATTCGGCCTGGCTGAAACCCCTTTCGACCATGATCCACTTGGGAAGGAAGTTCAATGCGCCCTGGCCAAAGATGAGAATGATTCCAGCCACCAGCGTCAGGACCAAGGCCGGAGAATTTCGCAGTGCTTCTGCCAGCTCGGCGAAAATTTCTCGCGTCGATCTCTTCTTCGGGGTCCCTCTGGTCAAGACTGGGTTTTCTTCTTGTGCCCCCCGTTGTGGATCTGTGAGCCTCCACACAGCAAATGCAAGCACGACCCCCAGAATGCCCAGGACATAGAAGTTTACGCGCCAGCTGTAACCCAGTGTACCCGTGATCTCTCCCGCCACCAGCATGCTCGCGGCGGCACCGAGAGGAATTCCCGCATAGTAGACCCCGGAGGCCAGCGCCCGATCCTTCGGTTTGAAGACATCGCTGAGCATGGAAATTGCTGCCGGCGTCAACGTGGCCTCTCCGATGCCGACAAATAGGCGGGCGGAGAACAAATGCAAAAAATTGCGCGCCACTCCCGAGACGGCAGTCATCGCGCTCCACAACGTCAATCCCACGGCAACGAGATGAGGCCGGTGCCACCGGTCGGCGATCGTCCCCATGAAGACCCCGACGCAGGTGTAGAAGAAAGAGAAGGCGAAGCCGACCAAAAGACCGAGCTCTGCATTTGTCATGTCCAAATCTCGACTAATGGGCGCGCCCAGTGTCGAGACAAGCTGCCGGTCCAGGAAGTTCAGCAAGTTGAGAAACATCAAGAAGCACAACAGGATCCACGCTTTGGACCGGGTGTATGGCTGGCTCATGAGTTTCCTGTGTTTTCCGCTACCCAGGTGCGCGCAAAAGCAAATTCGGCACCCGTCCCGGACTGACATAATCCCTATCTGTCAGCCGGGCTGACATAATCCCTGTCTGTCAGCCGGACCGACACGATCCCTGTTTGCCTCAATGATGCCTGGACGTCGAGCCCAACGGCACCGAATAGATGGCATCCTCGAGGTCGGACGAGAAAAAGACGTCCCCGGCTGGCGAAACGGCCACCCCGGTGGATAGCCCCACGAAGGGTTGGCCCTCAGGGAACCGGAGTCCGATCGGAACGTTCGAGGCCACTACCTCCTGCTCCCCGGTGGCCGGATCAATAGCCAGGATACGGCTCTGACCCACCTCGGCCACAACCAATCGTCCATCGGGCGCCAGGGCCATTCCCTCGGGGCCCACTAGCCCGGAAACAATGGATTCCACTTCCCGCGAATCGAGATCGACCCGGGCAATACTCCCCTCGGAAGAAAGAGTCACATACACGGCGCCACCCCCGGCATCGACCAGCGACGTTGGTCCGTTCAGCTCAGACGCAATCGTTTCCCGGACCTGCTCGCTGTTCGAAGACGGGCCCGTGACGCGGGACAAGCGAGAAGCCATCATCTCGGCAACCAACAAGCTCCCATCTTCGAGCTCCAGAACATCATAAGGTGTGGTGAAACCGTGAAGGGTGTCCAGGATCTCTCCAGTCTTGCGATCCAACTTCTGGATGGTCCCGGAAAACCATGAGGCCGTGTATACAAAACTCTCCGAAACGTCGATGCCAAACGGATACTCGAGCTCATCCTCGACGAAGCGACTCAAATCCACGACCTGCCGCGTTTCGAGATTGATAGCTCGCAAGACAAAGGTGTCGGCCACATACAGAGTCTCTCCGCCCGACTCACCCCAGATAGCCAGATCCGCCGGGACTCCCAGTTGCCCCTCCTTGACAGTCCGGACATCGCCCGTCTCCGTGTCGAGCTCATAGATCGCGTTTTCAGCCATGACCGTCACGAACAGCCGATCTGCAGAGTCGAAGGCCAAGTTGTCCATGCAGGTCTTCAGAGCAAAGACACGCTTCCGCTCTCCGGTCTCGGAATCCAGCTGTATGACCTCTCCCCGCGCGGAATCCAGAACCCAGAGGTTTCCCTTGGAATCGAAGTTGACCGCGGCCGGAATCTGGAAACCATCGGCGACCACGGAGAGCTCCCCCGTGTCGACGTTCACCCGCGCGACCTGTCCCTTGAACCAGAGGGGCCCGTAAAGGAACCCATCCGGACCGAAATCGAAACCGTTCAGGCCGCCAATATCTTCCAGGATCTTCCGTGGCGGAGCTTTGCCCTCGAGATCGATTTCGTAGAGAGCATCTCCCAAAAAGACCTGGGTCGCGAACAGCCGGCCATCCTGCTTGAAGGCCAGCGAATTGATGCCGAGTAGCCCCGACGCCAATTCGCGAATCTCACTTTCGTTTTTTTTGCGCGCATGAACCTTCCCGAGAATAAAGGAGGTCCAGACCAAGGTCCCGTCGGAGTCGAACTCCAGATCGTCTGCCATTCCGAGAGGAGGAAAAAGAACGGTTTGAGATGCTCCGGTTTCCCGGTCGACCCGATACACGCTCTGCCCCATGACGCTGCCGACGTAGAGCTGGTCCTCGGAATCGAAAGTCAGACCGTGGATACCGTGAAAGCCGTGCCCAGCGATGAAAGGGGCCGGCAATGATGACGAGGGCGTTGGCGGGTGTTCGTGCGTCTCGCTGCATCCGAAGGACAAAAGAACGAGTGCGATCCACGCGAAGTGCCCGGCAAGGTCTTTCATGGTACCTCCTTCGGGTGAGTTACGCCGTGGCGGCGCCGTCGCAAACAATCACCGATCCACTCGTGAAGCTCGAGGCATCGGACGCCAGGTAAAGGGCCGCTCCCACGATCTCGCTTGGTTGTGCGTGACGTTTCATCGGAATCTGCTGGATGACCTGCTTGTAGATCTCCGGCGTGTCGATCAGCATCTTGGAAAGCGTGTCTCGACCACTCCGGGAGCAATCGCGTTGCTTCGGATTCCCTTGGAACCAAGCTCCCTCGCAAATGCCTTTGTCATGTTGATCACAGCGGCCTTCGTCATCGAATAGATGGCTTGGAACGGCCCCGGGGTGATCCCGGCGATCGAGGCAATGTTGACGATCGACCCGGAGCCGCTCTCGATCATCATCTTTGCCGCCCGTTGCGCGGTCAGATAGTAGCCTTTGATATTGACCTCGATGGTCTTGTCGAGCGCCCCTTCGGGTATGTCGACCGCAGGACCGAAGTACGGGTTGGTTGCCGCATTGTTGACCAAGATGTCGAGTCTGCCATGGTCGGCTTGAATTCTCTCGAACAGGGCATCAACGGCCTCGGTCTTACCGGTGTGACAAGCTACAGGAATCGCTTCGCCTCCAGCTTGCGTGATCTTGCCAGCCACGGCGTCGAGCCCTTCTTGTTTTCTGGCACAAAGAACCACCTTGGCACCGGCTTCGGCGAAACCCTGTGCAATGGCTTCTCCAATACCCCGGCTCGCACCGGTGACAAGCGCCACCTTTCCATTCAAGCTAAAATCCACCATCGGTATCCTTCCCTTTGTCTTGTTGCCGCACCCGGGGCTGTCGCAGTCAGCGCTATTTTGGGGCCCTCGTCACACCGTGCAACTTTTCCCCGTGCTCATCGAACCAGGTGAATTCGATTTGCCCCGGGTGGGCACCTTCGGTTGGTAAGACGGCAACTTTCAGAAATCCGCCAGAGTTTACCTGCTGCGTGTAGGGTTGTCGAATCTCGGCCTGCGGGTCGTTCGATTCGGGATCTCCCGGGCTCAGTCCCAGACGTGAGTTTGAATCCGTCAGAGCACCGCAAGAGAACTCCTCAACCCCGTTGGGTGAGATGGAATGATACTGCCAGTGACGGTCTCCGCAAACAATGAAGAAGCGGTTGTCGAGCAATTCGTTTTCTTCGAGCCAGCCGAAGAACTCGTCGCGCTCGTGGGAGAACCCTTTGGGATTGGAATGATTGTCACGCTTGAAATCATCGTCGCCGGGGTTCGAGGGACCCTTCTTGTGAAAATCGTCGGGCCCGATCATCGGCGTCGGGGAAACCAGCACCTTGAAGACGGCATCACTTGCCAATAGTGTGCGCTTCAACCACTCCTTTTGCTCTACTCCCCAGAGGGTCTTTGCAGGAGTGTTCGCAATCATGTTTGGACTGCGGTAGTCGCGTCCCTCGGTCAACCAGATCTGCAGCAACCGACTCACGCGATGCGTCCGGTAGGTTTTCGGGTCACTGTCGTCCGGATCGACGATGGGAACCTGCTCCCGGAAGATCCTCCTTCCTAGATCCGGAAGGGGCTCTTGATCCGAAGTGTTGTCACAGTCGTTGTAACGATAGTCGTGATCGTCCTTTTCCCAATAGGTGGGCACTTCGGCGAAAAGTTCGACGAAACGCGGCTGGACGAATTGCTCGTGCCATTTCGCACGCATCTGCGACGCTGTTTTGGCCGCGGGAGCTCGGTGGCGGGCGGGAGTGTTTTCACCCGTGGACGGAACGTCGTAATAAACGTTGTCTCCGGTCCCGATGAAGAAGTCTGGTCGCAATCCAACAATGGTGTCCAGCGCGGGGTACCCCAATGCCTTGTCAGGCCCGTCGTACAGAGCCTGAAACGGATAATAGCTCATTCCGGTCACGACGACGAAGGACACCTTCGCATCGCGGTCCGCTCCGTACAGTGTCCGAAACGTTCGAGCCGGACCCACAGCGAGCGCGTCCTTCGTGCGACCGTATTGAAGCCGGTAGTGATACCGGGTACCCGGTTCGAGCCCCGCCACCCGGTCTTTGACGACATAATCTGTTTCGGGTGCGGCCATGAGCCATTCCGTCATAAACGAGTCGACAAAATCGGAAGCCGTCGAAATCTCGAAGCGAGCGACCCCGGGAAAGCCTGGGACTTCTCCGTGAAATGGAGGGTGTCCGCGCGTGAGACGCGATTGAAGGATGGCACTCCTGGGACCGACCTCCCCGGCCATCTCTCCCTGGGCGTGCGTCAGGTCCCCGAGCCCCGCAGTCGGCGAGCCCGACCGCTCCCCGCAAGCCGCAACACTCATCAAGAAAAACAAGTTCGCTGCCTGCCAACACTTCGAGTTCACCGCAGTCCACATAGTCGCCATTCTTGGATCGTTTCCCTCGCGCCGCGTGCTCATGCGTAAAGCGGAGAGCGGTAAGCGGTAGGATACGATGTAGCGAGAATGAGCCCAATATAGGCTGCAGCCAAGCCAGGATCAAGAACCAATCCCCGGAACTACTATGGAGCCATCTTAGACTTTGACATCTCGCGAGGGATCCATGTAAGGTCAAAACAAGCTCAGAGTCGAGTCAGAGCAATACCCGAACAACGGAGCATAGTCATAGTGAATCGACAGTCAGGCATTCTTTCCAGTTCGAGTAACCTTGTTCCCTCGCTCCGCAACCTTCTTACCTTGGCCCTGCTATGCATCGCGCTGGCGCCACCAGGATTGAGTCAGACCCCTCCTGAGGAAAGGCTGGAGCAGGACAACGTCCAACCAGAGCAGTTGCCAGGGACCATTCGTCGGGCCCTCGACGCCAAGAAGCCCTCACCGGAGATCCAAGCTGCGGTGAACGAGCTCGTCCGCAAGGCGGAGGCGCACTATAGCGCGGGTGAGATGGGTAAGACCTCGCGTTGGCTTTTTCGTGCCCTGGCAAAGATCGTGGGCCGAGAATGGTCGCCGCGGGACGACTATTGGCGCTCGCTGGTCTTGCGGACCGATATGACGGTGTTGGATCCAAGCCGACCTCTGATCGTGCGTCTGGAGCAGATTTACGCTTCATCCTACGAGCCTGACCTACCATTGAGCATACAGGCAACCTTTCGCGACGTGTCGGATCCGGCGACCGCGAAAGAACTCGGCACGGACCAGGCGTACGCCACTAATTTTCGTGATCAGCCTTACTCCCTCCCTGTGGACCTCGACGGGTGCAGTCCCGGGAGCCATCGAGTGCAACTCGAGATCCACGAAGGGGGTCGCCACCTTCGGCGCTTGTCGACCTCGATCTGGGTAATTCCAGGTTTCGACGCGCGTCGGGAGAATGTCACCCGTCAGCTGCAGGATATCAGGGGTCACGAGGGCGCAAAGGCTTCCATCCGCTACCCGTTCGACTTAGCCTTACGAGTCAACCTGAGAAAAGTCGAGGCTCGAGATTACGATTTCCTTTCTGGCATCGGCGCGGCGGAGGAGCTACTGCAGCAACTGAAGGAAGGTCACGATCCGGTCTATCGCGCCGTCGGGGATCAAAAACGTCACTACTGGTTCGAAGAGGCGGATGAGATCATGCCCTATCGGATCAACGTACCGGCAACCTACGACGGCACAAGGCCGTTCCCGCTCATCGTGATGCTGCATGGAAACGGAGGGACGGATGACACCATGATGGATGTCATGAACGGTCTCCTGAAAACCGAGACCGAAAAGCGAGGATACGTCGTCGTTTCTCCGATGGGTTACCGGCCCAGCGGTGGCTACGGGCGAGTCCGTGCCCAAGGAGTTTCCTTTGGCGCATTCAGGCGCCGCATCGCACAGTTGAGCGAGCAGGATGTGCTACAGGTACTAGCCACGGTCCGATCGGAGTATCGCATCGACGAAAACCGTATCTATCTGATGGGAGTTTCGATGGGAGGAGGCGGCACCTGGACTCTGGCCAACCTGCATCCGGAGATCTGGACCGCGATCGCACCGATGAGCGCCGGGGTCGTCCCGAACGAAATAGACTGGGAGCGCCTTCGGCACATCCCGGTCATCGTCAGCCACGGAGATGCCGATGCCACCGTACCTGTCGAACACTCGAGAGCCATGGTGGCCAAGATGAGGGAACTGGGAATGACTTTCGAACACCGCGAAATCGCAGGCGGCGGCCACCGCATATTTCGAAGGCCGCTGGCAGCCTCGCTCGAATTCTTCGCCCAGCACCGCCGCAAGGGTTTCAACTAGCGGTTCACACCGTCCAGTGCTCGGTCGCATTCCCTTCGAACTGGAGCTGAGTTGTCTTCTCGTAATGTTCGAGGCGGTCGAAACCGAGACATCTCTCGGCCCATTGCGATACGGGGTTTCGTCGCACCTCGGCGCGTAGTGCGCACATCCTCATGTTTCTTTCTTTGGGACTCATGTTCAGTGCGTTGGCAATTGCGTTCGCGAAACCTTCTTTGTTGTATGGGTTCACGAGGATTGCGCCCGGGGCGTGTTCCGCCACGCCGGCAAATTCACTGACAATCAGGATGCCGTCCTCATCAATCCGTGAGGCCGCAAACTCCGATGCCACCATGTTCATGCCGTCGCGCAGAGGCGTGACCAGCGCCACGTCGGCGGCGCGATAGCAAGCGACCAGCTCGTACCGCTCGAGCGCGACGTACCTGTAGTGAATCGGCACCCAACCCTCGCGTCCCAGTCTTCCGTTGATTCGTCCCACTTCCCGGTCGATATCCCGCTTCAACGATCGATACTCCGCCACTTGGTGGCGGCTCGGTACGACCACTTGGAGAAACGTCACCTTCCGCAGCGCCTCCCGATGCTTGGTCAAAAACCACTCCACGGCATTGAGGCGTTCTTTGATTCCTTTGGTGTAGTCCAAGCGGTCGATGGCGAAGAGAATCTTGCAGTCACGATAGGATTCCTTCATTCGGCGCATGCGGCTCTCGACCTGCGGCAAAGAAGCAATCCTCTCGAAGTCCCCGACGTCGATTCCAATGGGAACGACGCTAACGGACGTCTTTCCCGTTTTGTGTTGCAACTGCTTCACACCGAGCGTTCTTGTCGATTTTGTCTTCGCTTTCAGGAGTTCGCTGGCGGTCACAACGAAGTTGTCTCTATAGAGCTTAACGTGAAAAGCAATGGAATCGGACGCGAGTAGTCCTCGCAACAGCTCCTCACGCCAGGGTAACGCCTTGAAGACTTCAAGAGGCGGAAACGGGATGTGGAGAAAGAAATCGATCTGTCCCTGAAAACCAGCCTCACGGAGAAAATAAGGAACGAGCATCAAGTGAAAGTCGTGGACCCAGATCCGTGTATTGGGTGTCGACGGGGATCCTGCCAGCGATAGAGCGATCTGTGCAAACCTTCGGTTGACCATCGCGTAGGCTGAATAGTCCTCCAAGGCGAAATTGGACTTTCCTGGAAAGACGTGAAACAGGGGCCACAGCGCCCGGTTGGCAAAGCCATGATAAAAGTGGCGCACGTCGTTGTCGCTCAGTGGCACACCATAGAGGTCTATCCCGCTCGGTGTCCGGTAGGCCTGCGGGTTTGCCAGGGCCGTCGATACGGCTTCGCCGGAACGAAGATGGGACCCGTCCCATCCCACCCAGCGGCCGCCCATGGCAACGAGGATCGGCTCCACCGCGTTGACGAGCCCACCTACGTTCCGCTTCGGGGGCCGCCCCCCTTGTTTGAACGGTACGTTGTAGGGCAGGCGGTTCGAAACGACCACGAGCGAGGGAACTTTCTCTCGGGTTTTCTGGGTCATGGCGCCTCTGGTTCCGACTGCTAGGATCGTAAGGGACGGATAGGGGTTGTGAGCAGCGGCCCTTGCGGTGACGTTACCCCATCGCTTCAGGCAGGTAACAGCTGCTGATTATAGCTCAATAGCCATCAGCTGTCAGCTGCCGAAAGCTCTCCAGTAACTGCTCGCGGATCTGCTGTTATATGTGTAACTTAGCAAATCGCCAAGAACCACGTTTTTCAGGCTGTGCAGTGCAGTTACTTTACCAAGTGACCGGCGCGTCGCGCCGGTCGGACGCTGATAGCTGATAGCTCTTAAGTAACTGCTCGCAGATCTGCTGCTATGCGTGTAACCTAGCAAATCGTCAAAAACCACGTTTTTTCACGGTGCGCGGCGCAGTTACGTCCCCAAGCGACTGGCGCGTTGCGCCAGTCAGCGCTGATAGCTCAACAGCACAGCTGCAGCAATGGATCCAGGCTGTCCAACTCTTCCAAGCGGCCGATCAGCGACTCCACTTCTTGGCTCCGTTTCGCTCCGAGCAGCGGGTCCACCAGAACGTGAAACTTGGCCGACAGCCTCTTCCCCTGAGCGCTCAAGTCCCGCGCCGGGATGCCGGAATCGTGAGTGGTCGTCTTTTCGGTACCATCTTCGAAAGTCAGGATCAGTTCGCATTTCGTTTGAGGCCAACCTGAGACGAACTCTACCTCGATCCTGTCGCGCAGGGTGACCAGATCTGGATCGGCACAGATCTTGTCGTTGTAGGTAGTGAGTGCACCGGTGTCGAACCCGGCCAAAGCCATTGCTGTGGTCAGGCGGAGACTGAACTTCGCCTGGAGCCCGCTCTCAGGGCACGCAACGTTGCAAACCGAGTCGAGGGTGGGATGCCCGCGCAGGACTGCTCGAACGATGCCCCCGGGCTTGATGTCGTAGCGCTCGCGCAGTTGACGTCCGCATTCGATGGCCGCATGGGTCAGATAGCATGCGGCATGGTACTTGAAGAGGTTCGATCTCAGATGGTATCCCTCGGGCGGGCTGGCAAGCGCCGCCTCGGCGTTGGCCGTCTCACTCTGGGTTGAAGCGAAACCTTGGTCGCATTCCAGAACGTCGGTACGACTATCGAATCCTCGGCTGGCCAGCAGCGCTGCCATAAGTCCGTTCTGTGCTGCCTTTCCCGCGTGGAGTGGCTTGCACATCGTCCCGAACATCGATTTCAAACCGGCCGCCTGGGTCCCGGCAATGCCGAACGCCTGGGCTGTCTTTTCCACATCGAGGCCCAACAGATGGGCGCAGGCCGCAGCCGAGCCAAACGATCCGACTGTGGCGGTGGCGTGGAATCCGCGTCCGTAGTGGCTGGGGGCCACGAAGGAGCCCACACGACAGGCCGTCTCATAGCCCGCATGGAACGCGGTAATGAGCTTCCTTCCCGATGCGCGACGGGTCTCCGCCAGCGCCAACAGACCGGGCATGATGGCCACCGAGGGGTGACCCAGAATAGCAATGTGGACGTCGTCGTAATCCAGCGCATGGGAAGCCGCGCCATTGATCAGCGCCGCGGAAAGGGGAGAAACAGAAATGGGGTGCCCGATGAGACTGGCTGCGGATTTGGAATCTCGGTCGGCTATCTCATCGACGAGAATCCGAACGAGCGGCTCTGAGGCGCCGGCCACCGTGACCGCGATCCAGTCGAGCAGACACTGCTTGACCCGTTCCGAAATATCGTCCTCGAGATCGTCCCATTTCGATCCAACCACCCGTGCAGCCAAAACTGCAGTCAGGCCGGACCCCGGTGCGGGAGTGGGTTGAGTCGCCATCGGGGATACTTCCTTTCTGGTTGTTCGGGCCCAAGGTCAAGAACGATCAATAGGAGCGTGGAAATCCAAGAACGTGTTGCGCAATGTAGGTCAGAACGAGATTCGTGGAGATGGGCGCTGTTCGCGCCAGTCTGGTCTCGCGCCATTTCCGCTCGATATCGTACTCCCGAGCAAAGGCAAACCCCCCGAAAGTCTCAAAGCATGCCTCCGCCGCATTCCAGGCCGCCTCGGAAGTCAACAGTCGGGACATGTTGGCCTCGGAGCCGCAAGGCAGTCCGCTGTCGAAGAGCGCCGCTGCCTTGCGCACCATCAAGTCGGCCGCTTCGGTCTCGGCGAACGCGCGGGCGATGGGAAACTGAATCCCTTGATTCTGGCCGATGGGGCGGCCGAAGACGACCCTTTCATTTCCATACTCCACGGCCTTGCGTATGAAGTAACGGGCGTTTCCGATCCATTCCGAGCCCAGAAGGATGCGCTCCGCGTTCATTCCGTCCAGGATGTAACGAAAGCCCTTCCCTTCTTCTCCGAGAAGGCTGTCGGCGGCAATGACCAGATTGTCCATGTAGACTTCGGTGCTGTGATGATTGATCATCGTGTCGATCGGACGAATCTCCAGTCCCCTGCCCTTGGCCTCTCTGAGATCGACCAGAAAAGTGGAGATTCCTTCGGTTCTCTTCCGGACCTTGTCGGCCGGCGTCGTGCGAGCCAGCAACAGCATCAGATCGGAGTACAGCGCCCGGCTGGTCCAGATCTTTTGGCCGTTGATGACATAGGTGTCGCCGTCGCGAACGGCTCGCGTTCGAATCTGCGTCGTATCCGAACCGGTCGTGGGCTCACTGACGCCGAACGCCTGAAGCCGGATCTCTCCCGAGGCGATGGCGGGCAGGTATTTTCCCTTCTGCTCCGGACTCCCGTGCCTCAGTAGCGTTCCCATGGTATACATCTGTGCGTGACAAGCACTGGCGCTGCAATCCGAATCGTGAATGGTCTCCAGAATCACCGATGCGGCGCGCAACGGCAAACCCGCACCTCCATACTCCTCGGGAATCAATGCCCCCAGATAACCGTGCTCGGTCATGGCATCCACAAATGCACTGGGATATTCCGTCGTGGTTTCCAGTTTCCTCCAGTACTCCCCGGGAAACTTGTCACACACTTTCTTTACCGCGTCCCGGAGCTCCGGGTAGTCCCTCTCGATCGGCATGTTCGCATTTGAATCGGACATTGAACTATTCCTGGCGATGGGAAGTGTCAGAGGCGAAGTGAAAGCCCTTCGGGAGTTTCGCCTTGGCAATCGCTCCGTAGAGCGGCTCATCCGGCAAGCGACTCGAAATGACATGCCGGAGAGCAAGTAGCCGCTGCAAATCAACCCCTGTGCGCAGCCCCATGGCTTCGAGCATGAAGACGAGGTCATCCATGACAATATTGCCCGTCGCGCCCGGCGCGAAAGGGCACCCTCCGAGTCCTCCTAGGGTGGCGTCGAAGGTCCGGACCCCGGCATCGAGGGCTGCCAGCACATTGGCCAGCCCCAGTCCACGGGTGTCGTGAAAGTGGGCAGCCAACCGTACATTGTCGAAGCTCGACTGAAGGCACTCGAAGACATCCTTCACCTGGGCTGGATTCGCGTAGCCTACCGTATCGGCAATCGTCAGCTCGTCAGCCCCATGCTGGACGTAAGCCTCGGCGATTTTGATCACGGCCTCGGGATCGATCCGACCTTCAATCGTACATCCGAAGGAGGTCGAAATATTGCCGCTCAGCTGCACAGCTCGCCAATCCTTTCGTGTGTCGCGCAATTCCGAGATCCGCCGGAATTCATCGAGAGACTCCGCCACGGTTCGCCTGACGTTGCGCTGGTTGTGGCTCTCGGAAGCCGACACCACGAAATCCATCTTGTGCACTCCGGCCGCGAACCCGAGCTCGGCTCCCTTTAGATTGGGCACCAGGGCTGCAACCGTCAATCCTGGCTGCCGGAGCGAATGCGACACGACCTCGGCGCTGTCCGAGAACTGGGGGATAACTCTGGTTGGAACGAAGGAGCAGACCTGAATCTCGGGAACTCCGGCAGCGCTCTCCGCGGTGATCCATTCTTTCTTGGAAGCGGTCGGGAAAAAGGTCGCCACGCTCTGTAGACCATCGCGTGGTCCGACTTCCCGAACACGGACATCGCGATCCACTCCGTTACCTGCCCTTGAATTCCGGTTTTCGCTTTTCATTGAATGCGCGGACCCCCTCGAGGCGATCCTCCGTCGGAACCATATGATTATAAGCTTCGATCTCGAAAGCGTACCCAGTTTTCCAATCCACCTGGGTGGCGGTGTTGACGGACTTCTTTGCCTGTCGCAGTGAGATGGGTCCGTTTCCGGCGATCCTTCGCGCCGTGGCGAGCGCCTCCTTCAAGATTGACTCGTCGTCACACACCTTGTTGACGATTCCCCACGACAGAGCTTCCTCCGAGAAGAAAGCGTCTCCGGTAAAGATGATTTCTTTCGCACGCCGAGCCCCGCATGCCCGCGGCAAATTCTGCGTTCCTCCCTTTCCCGGCATTATTCCAAGCTTTGTCTCCGGAAGAGCAAACCGGGCCGAGCGCGCCGCGTAGATGAAGTCTGCACAAAGAGCGAGCTCGCAACCACCGCCGAAGGCGACTCCGTTGACCGCGGCAATGATCGGCACAGGGCAATCCATGATGGCCATTGTCTCCTGCTCGAAGATGCGGTGCTGGTGTAGCCAAGTCTCGCTTGTCATCTCGTTTCGTTCCTTGAGGTCTCCACCGGCACAGAAAGCCTTCTTCCCGGCTCCCGTCAAGACGATGCACCGGATGTCTTGCTGGTCCACGTAGAACCCACGGAATAGCTCGCGCAGCTCCGTGGACATGAGTGTGTTCAACGCATTGTGGACCTCGGGACGATTCAACTTCACGACAACGACATGATCTCCGTCTCGTTCGACGAGCAGGGTCTCGAACTGGGTCTGCATCGGTCGTTCCTCCCGGCTAGAATGAACGGTCGTTATCGGCCCCGAGCTCAGGAGCGACATTGCGCAGCGGCGGTCGCGATCCATCCAAGGCGATCGGCAATCCAAACGAGTGGATGCCGGCCAGCTCGGTCTCCTGTGCCAGACCCAATGCTCGAGTCTGCGGATGAGATAGGACTTCATCCATGGATTGGATGGGAGAGTTGGGAACACCGGCTGCATCCAGTGTCTCTTGCCAGATCGCGCGGGGCTCCCGGATGAGAATTTCCTCGAGCATGGCGTTCAGGGCTTCTCGGTTTTCTACCCGCCGAGGGTTGCTCACGAATCGGTCGTCGGCCGCCCACTCCGCGTGTCCCAGAGCCTTCGCGAGCTTCAAAAACAGCCGGTCGTTGGAAGCGGCAATGATCAGATATCCATCGGCACATTGGTAGCCCTGATAGGGGACGATTCCTTTGGCGGCGGTTCCGCCGCGCGTCGGAGCCTCTCGCGTCACCTGAAACCCGGTGGCGTGCAACGTCATCCAGGCTAACGTTGTTTCAAACAGGGAAGCGTCGATGATCCCACCCTTTCCGGTCGAGTTTCTCCGGTACAGAGCCGTCAGGATTCCAATAGCGCACCACATGCCCGTCCCCATATCGATCAAGGACACTCCGACTCGTACCGGAGGCCTCCCCTCTTCGCCAGTCATGCTCATGATGCCGCCGAAGGCTTGCATCAAGGTGTCGTATCCGGGACGATCCTTCATCGGACCCTTGGCGCCAAAGGCATGGAGGTTGCAATAGATCAATCGCGGATTCTCCGCGAGCAAAGGCTCGGGGGAGAACCCAAGTGCCGCTGCGGTTCCCGGCCGCAAGCTCTGCAGGACCACGTCGCCCTCCTCGATCATGCGGCGACGCAGTTTCTCTACGAGCTTGGCGTCCTTGAGATTCAGCGCCATGGACTTCTTGTTTCGGTTGACCGCGTGAAACGTCGTGGCGGTACCGTTCCAGAAAGGAGGTCCCCAGCTGCGGGCGTCGTCGCCCTCCGGCCTCTCTATCTTGATGACCTCCGCGCCCAGTTCGGCCAGAATCCAGGTAGCATAGGGCCCGGCAACGTTGTTGCCCATTTCAAAGACTCGAACTCCAGCCAGAGGCAGTTGCATCATGTTTGGAAACCTCAGGGGCGCGTCGCCCCTTCTCCCCTTCAGTTAAAGAAATAGTATCAGTGAGACTTTAACGCCCTTTGAAAGCTGGAGAGCGTTTTTCGAGCAGGGCGGCCACGCCTTCTTGATGGTCTTCTGTTTCAATCGTCCTGGATTGCAGGTCCGCCTCGTGCTCCGCAGCCGGTAAGGGCTGCCATTGCACGTTGCGATATAAGGATCGTTTCGTCCAGCGATTGGCGACGGGAGCACAGCTGGCTACCTCCTGGGCCAGTTCCCAGGCCTTGTCCCAGACCTGATCCGCTGCTACCGCGTAGTTGGCAAGCCCGATCCGAGCAGCCTCCTCTCCATCGACAATGCGTCCGGTCAAAAGAAGCTCAGCTGCGCGTGGGACTCCCACGATCCGGGGTAGCAAGTACGTTGTTGCCATCCCAGGGTGAAGTCCCAGCTTGGTGAAGTTCGCACCGTATTTGGCTTCCCTGTTGGCCACTCGGATGTCGGCCACGAGGGCGAGCCCCATTCCGCCCCCGATGGCATGGCCATTGAGGGCTGCAATCACGGGCATGTCAAGCTCCAGCACCGAAAGAAAGGGCCGATACATGGCAAAGGAGCGCTCATTGGGTTGCAAGGGCCGCTCACTGTCCTGTCTCTGGACCATGGATTTGAAATCAGCGCCGGCGCAGAAGCTCTTGCCCTTGCCAGTGATCACGAGGCATCGGATCGCATCGTTTTCTTTCGCGCTTGCGATCGCGGCCGAGAATCCATCGAGTACCTCCGCGGTCATGCTGTTGCGGTTCTCGGGGCGATTGAGCGTGAGAACGCCAATCGCGCGCTCGACCCGATAAAGAACCGCTGCTTCGCTCATCTGCATTTGCCTTCCGTGCAACGGGAGGCCACGCTGGAGCCCACCCGGAGCGACAATACACTAATGGCTTGGGTGCGTCCAGCGCGACCGATACTCTGAGTGAAACAGAAGCCACCGCGCGGCGTAGGTGCTGTAAAGCACTTTGTAAATGTGACGGGCGCACCCTTTGGGGTCCAGGGACCCTTCAGGTTTGCTCGTGCGTCCCGGGTGGCGCGATAAACTCAGGAGACCCGTATGAAAAAGTCCAGCATTCTCGCCGTTTTGTCGCTATGCATCCTGTTGGCCCCACTTGCTTTGGCCGGGCACCACTTCAACGGCACATGGGTGGCAGAGATCGAAGCCCCTCGCGGCATCCAGAAATGGGCCTTCACCTTCAAAGAGGAGAATGGAACCTTGGCCGGCACCGTAGCGCTGCCCAACAATACCGAGGCCGAGGTCCGGGAAGGAAAGGTCGAGGGAAATAGCATCTCCTTCAAACACACCTTGAAAATGCGAGAAAACGAATTTGAGCTCCAGTACAGCGGGGTACTCAAGGAAGGAGTGATCGAGCTCACCCGCACCCTTCCGAATGGCAATGAACAACAATTCACCGCCAAGAAGGGTGAGTGAAGTCTCCCGCCCGAGTGGGTTACGGCAAAGGGTAAGGGCCTTCCGGCGAAGGCCATGCGAGGCGCTACAAAGGACCCGCGGCTCGGTTGGCTAACGAAAGCGCTGTCGATACATCGGCCGGGAACACGGCCGGGAGCGGTTTCGCCCATTGATCCCGACAATCAGTCCGGATCTCTACCTTGCCGAGGTGGGGCGTTTCGAGACTCCGGCGATCGCGAATCTGAAATCTAGCCCGCAGCCCCTGCAATTTCATCAATTGCGCAGCCAGGACAGGCCGTGACAACACCTGCGTGGCCGGGAGGTGGCGAACTCCGCAAACGCCACTTTCGGCCAAATCGATGAGTCGCTGTGCCAGATCATGCGCCCGCACGACGGATCGGCTTTCATCACGAATCACCGTGATCGGAAGCCCCATCTGGTAGCGATAGCGTAACCAGTCGTAATGCCCAGAGCGCCGGTCCGCTGACGGCCCGATCGGCAACCCGGTTCGAATGACGAGAGTGTTTGGACGCGACGCGACCAAACACTCGGCCTCGACGCGTGTGTGACCATAAACGCTGATCGGGCTGGGAATCGAACTCTCCGTGTAAGCGCCGTCTCCGCCAAAGACGTGATCGGACGAGACGTAGAGCAGGCGAGCGCTCGGCGGAAGCAATTCGAGGAACATACGAAGCGACTCGACGTTCAGGCGCCTTGCCCACCCAGGGTTCGCCTCACATTTGGCAACATCGCACACGGCATGACAATGGATCACGACTCGAGGATGACATCGCTGCATCAACGCTCTCAGCGAAGGCTCGTCTTCCAGCTTCACAGGTTCCCACGCGCGAATAGCGGGAGACGTATTGAAGGGGTTGCGTATCGGCCGAAAGCGCCCGGGGTCGGCCCGGAACAGATTGAAGCCGATGATGGAGGTGCCGCCTAGAAGGAGAATGGGATTTGGCTGGGATTGATGCAACTTGTGTTTCTCGTCGGGGGTCCGCCACGACCAACGCGGCCACGGAGCGACGAGGCCTCTCGCTATCCAGAAGCTCGGACCGAGTAGGCTGCGCCGAGTGAACGGGTGATGTCCGATCCGGTTGCCGGCCGGGCAACCGCTTTCTCAAAACTCCGAACAGCTCATGAAATAGCCGCACTCGCAGACGAGCTTGCACCGGAAAGGCCGCATTGCCCGGCCACATTGAGGGCAGTACTCCTTGTCTTCGAAGACAGCTGCAGAGACAGACTGGTCCATGGATTTCTCTTCAACTTGGGAGCGCCCCGGGTCCAGACGGCCAGCATGCAGCCACCGCGAAACGGAATCTCTTTTCATGGTCGAGGATTGTATCTCTCGAGGCAGTGCTTCTCCAAGGATAATGCGTCCGATGCCCGATGGACAGGGAAGACCCTAGTCCGCACGTTGATAAGTAATCATCTCTGCTCCAGGAGCATCGCGAATAATGATCTCCATAGCCTCGGCCAGTACTCGACCGTTCTTTATCTGCTCACGACCGGAGCCCTCGAACTGGAGCCGGTAGCGACTATCCGGCTCCAGTCCCCGCAGCGATACGGACAAGCTTTCGCCAACCGGGATCAGCGGTTTCACGATGCCACGCCGAAAAATCAGAGCGACCCCTTCGTCCAGGTCGCTACGGTGGAACTGGTAGCCAAGCCATGGTTGATCCACCGAGGGCGGCGTCAGGGGATAGAAGTCTCCGCTGAGCAGAGGACGAATGCGTTTGTAGCGCTCCACCTGTTTACGAGCCTGTTCCATCGGGAAGTCCGCATCCAATGGGTGCCAGCCGAGGCAGAACTGTCCCGCGAAAGCAGACCAGGCACCATAGTCGTCCGTGGCTTGCGTGGGGATGTTGATGATCCCACCCGGCAGAAACAGGTTCGCGCCGTAAAGGCTGGACTGATCGCTTTCCGAGTCGAACCAGCGGTCCGATTTCTGATGCCAATGGAATCGTGAGATCGTCTCCAGGTCGATCCGACGTCCGCCACCACAGCAGCCCTCCATCACCATGTCCGGATACCGTGTCTTGATCGTGTCCCAAAGCTCGTAGAGCCCCGCGATATGGTGACTCTCGGAAACTCCCTTCCGATTCTCGGGTTCTTCTCCGAAGGTGCCGGAAAGATCCTGGCGGAAACAAGTCAGCCCCGCTTCCTGCACGAGTCTGTCCACCTGGCTGAGGAACCATTCTCGTGCCTCCGGAAGATCCATCCGAACCGTATAATGAGTGCTCCGGTCAATGCGTCGGAGCAAATCCGGTTGTTGCCGCACGACGGGAGCACTGCTATTGGCTCTCTCCGGGCCGAACCAAAGACCAAACTCCACCTCGGCCTCAGCCAGAGTCTTGGAAATAGCACTGAAGCCGCTGGGATATTTCTTTCTGGAAAAAGTCCAGTTGCCTAGCCACTGATGCCACGGCGCTCCTTCAAACCAACCCGCGTCGATAATGAAAAGCTCGGCGCCAAGTCTCATGAATGGGTCGGCCAGCGCGCGGACTTCCTTCTCGTTTGCCTGGTGGAGAAAAGTACCAAACCCGTTGTGGGTGAAACATACGTTGACCGACACCAGCGGTTTCTGGGGCTCGCCGTGCAACAACGGAACATAGTGCTCGTAGAGCAGCCGGCGGAACACGTTATGGCCGTGGAGCCGCTTGCCTTCCCAGAACGCCAGCAAGATCCTGGGGGTGCGCACCTTCTCCCCGGGTTGGAGCAGAAAATGGGTTTCCTTCAATCCCGCCTGGACGCGACACTCGGTATCCGTGACATTCAGATGAGCCCTCCATATTCCCGACCATCCGACACCGACCATGAGACCGCGGTTGTCCGGTGTCTCGACATTGAAAAACGGTAGGTGGTTGTTACTCGATTCGGAGCGTCCTTGAAGATGGCGGGGAGCCAACCCCAGCTCGATTCGTCGCGTAGCCCCGGAACCGTAGGGCAGCAGCGCCTCGGAAAATGGCATCAGGTCGTCGGATTTACTCCGACCGCCCAACGCTCCATGGACAACGTACGGCTGGTTGTTCTGCGGGCTGTTCAAGCGGAGATCGAGCGCCTGAATATCCTCCAGGATCAGCGTATCCCGGGCTCCTGTATTCTCCAACCACAACACCCACTCCGCAGCTGGAAAATTGACAAATCGCGTCAACTCCCAGGTCAGTCGTAGCCCTGTGGCTTCGTCGCTCCAGACCAGTTGCTGTAAGGTACGATTGGACTCAACCTTCACCTCTCCTTTGTTCAACTGCCACTGGCTGAGAAGCGACGAGGAGCTCTCACCACCATACTGGAAACTGAACGGTAAGGCGGTGCGCAACCAGCCATCCAACCACGGGGGGTCCTCATTGCGGACCGAGGCGACCTGATGCACCCAGTCCTCGGCAAGGCCCAGTTCCTTCCGGGTGACTATGCCACTCTCCGATTGGTGGGCGGGAAGTACATCTACGACTCGGCTGCCTTGTTCCAGAGGTTGTGGCTCATGAGCTGTGCAACCAGCGGCCATCAGCGCCAGCAGGGCGACCGTACCCAGAACCAAGTGACGCGGCAAAGCCACTCCATGCTCATCTGAGTGGGCCTGGGCGATATTAGGATTCCCAGATGCCTGTATCATAATCTGTCGAAGATACCGACCCATTGTCTATAATCTCTCTATAAGCTAGTGCTGCCCCGAAACCTCTTGCTCACTCAGCATAAAAACTACGGGCTTCCCGTTTTCCTGATTCCTCTACTTTGGCAACATAACAGGAATTGCCCGAACAAGCTCTGAGTCGGACCCAGTTTTCTTGGACACAGAATAAGAGATAATGAGATGTCCAAGGAGGTGGAAATGGTTCGAACGAAGAGGGTGAAGTGGAAGGCGACGGCAGGAACGGAGGGAGCCCGTAGGGCGACTGGAGTTCGGGCCGTCGGCGCCGCGTCCGGGGCGAGGCCTCTGGAGCCGGGGCAGCGTTGGAGCGGAGGACGAAAGCGGGACGTGGTGCTGCGACTGCTGCGGGGCGAATCTCTGGATGCGCTGTCGCGTGAGGTGGGCGTGGAAATCTACCGGCTGGAGGAGTGGCGGGAGCGGGCCTTGGCCGGGCTCGAGCTCGGCTTGAAGAATCACCAGGGCGAGCCGTTGGCGGAGGCGCTCGACGCTGCGAAGCGTCACATCGGGGAGCTGTCCATGGAAATCGAGCTGCTGCGCAATCGCGCCCGGGCGGCGGAGAAGCGCCTCCCTTTGGCGATGAGGAGGTCGCGACGATGAGCGAGACGATCTCCGAAGCCACGGGTCAACGTTACGGGATCCAGCGCGTGTGTCAGGCCTGGGAGCGCTCGCGCTCGGCGCTCTACGCCCGGCGGACAAGCGAGCAGAAGCGGCAGGAGGGCGAGGAACCCACTCGGCGGGGTCCCCAGCCCAAGGTGTCGGACGAGAAGCTTTTGGAGGCGATCCAGGCCGATCTGGAGCGCTCACCGTTCCAGGGCGAGGGTCATCGTAAGGTCCACGCGCGGCTTCGGATCTTGGACGGGATCCGGGTTGCGCGCAAGCGGGTGCTGCGGGTCATGCGAGAGCATGAGTTGCTCTCACCACACCGCGGACGCCAGGGTGGAACGAAGGCACACGATGGGAAGATCGTCACCCTGGCGCCGAACGTGATGTGGGGGACCGACGGAGTGCGGGTGTTCACGCTCGATGACGGGTGGGTCTGGATTTTCGCGGCGGTGGAGCACTGGAACGCGGAGTGTGTGGGGTGGCACGTGTGCAAGGTCGGTAGCCGCTTCGCGGCGTTGGAGCCGATCTCGCAGGGTCTGCTGCGCCTCTATGGTTCCATTGACTCCGACGTTGCCCGGGGGCTGGCGCTCCGGATGGACCACGGCTCCCAGTACCTGTCGGATCACTTCCTCAACCAGATCCGGTGCTGGGGCATCCGTCCCAGCTTCGGTTTTGTCGAGGAACCGGAAACGAACGGAGTTGCGGAGCGGTGGAATCGCACGCTCAAGGACCAAGCGATCCACGGGAGAATCTTCCAGAACCTCCAGAAGGTGCGTGCCGCCGTGGCCGAGTTCGTGGAGTTGTACAACAAGACCTGGCGTCTCGAGAAGATCGATTATCAAACACCGATCGAGGCACGCGAGGCGCACAAGCTACGCCAGGCGGCGTAGCTCAAACTTGTGTCCAAGGAACCGGGTGCGCTACAGCCCGAACAAGCTCTTACGAATTTGCCGCACTCCGCGATAGAATTGCCAACGGGTAATTGGTTCTCATTTGGAACGACTATTATGAAGATGGATCGAACCTTGTCACAGATGTTCATCTTGATGCTGGCTGTACTGGCTGTGGAAGCGCAAGCGCTTCGTGCAGACGACTGGCCGCGCTTTCGCGGTCCAAATGGTTCCGGCGTCGCACAAGCCGACGGCCTGCCCATGCGTTTTGGAGCCGCGCACAATGTCGTGTGGAGGACTGAGCTGCCTGCCGGCCACTCCTCCCCGATCTTGTCAGATGAACATATCTACTTGACTGCCTCACTGGAGGAGGAGCTCCTGGTGCTCAGCCTGGATCGAAAGAGCGGAAGAATCCTCTGGCGGAGGCGAGCGCCCAGAGCGCGGCACGAGAAGCTCGACAGACGCAACAATCCTGCCGCTCCCAGTCCTACAACCGATGGCGACAATGCCTACGTTTTCTTCCCGGACTACGGGCTCCTTTCGTACGATTCTGACGGTACCGAGCGCTGGCGCATCCCACTCGGCCCGTTCAACAACGTATACGGGATGGGCGCCTCCCCGATACTTGCCGGCGACCTGGTGGTTTTGGTCTGCGACCAGAGCACAGGTTCGTTTGTAATCGCTGTGGGAAAGGACGATGGAAAAGTTCGGTGGAAAACAGCGCGCCCTGAAGCGACGAGCGGACACTCCACACCAGTCCTGTATAGGTCGCGGCAGGGCGCTTCGCAGCTGATTGTCCCGGGCTCTTTTCTCCTGACAGGGTATTCCGTCGAAACGGGTCAGAGAGAATGGTGGGTGGGGGGCCTGTCTTTCGAGATGAAATCGACGCCGGTTCTGTCTCACGATACGGTTTACGTCAACGGCTACGCCACACCTCGCAACCAGCCCGGGAGGCAAACCCCGACCTCCCCCTTCGAGGACGTTCGGTCCCAGCACGACGCGAACCAGGACGGCCGGCTTTCGAAGGAAGAGCTGCCCAAGGGGCAGGCACGATCTTGGCTTTCGTTTACCGATCTGGATGGCGACGGAAGCCTCGATTCCAGCGAGTGGGACTACTATCGTGCCGCGGCGGCTTCCCGAAACGGACTCCTTGCGATTCGCGCCGGTGGACGCGGGGACATGACCGAAGGCGGACTCCTGTGGCACTACCGCAAGGCCGTGCCGCAACTTCCTTCTCCTCTACTGTTCAAAGGAATCCTTTACCTGATCAACGACGGGGGCATCGTGACTACCCTCAATCCACAAACGGGTGATGTGATCGCCCAGGGAAGACTCAAGGGCGCCGTCGACAACTATTACGCATCTCCCGTTGCCGGCGATGACAAGGTCTACATGGTGAGTGAGCTGGGGAAGGTGGCGGTACTGGGGTCAGACGGGAGTCTCGAGGTGCAAGCGGTCAACGACCTCGATGACCTCTGCTATGCGACCCCCGCCATCGTCTCCAACCGGATTTATCTTCGAACCCGAAGCGCGCTTTATTGTTTCGGACGATAGCGCAGGAACCCGCGAACCCTATCCGAAGTTCCAGCGGGCCTAGTGCTTCAATACCTGGCGAATATACTGTTCGGACAAGCGGGAGGGATGTCCTGCAAAACGGATAACCCCGTAGCGATCGATCACGATCGTCCGAGGGATGGCCCGTACACCATAGAGCTGGGCTACGTTACTTTGAAAGTTTTCCTGATCGAACAGGACCGTGAACGTGTAGCTCGTCTTCCTGAGGAATTCAATCGACTGATCGGTCTTGCCTTCGATATTCACCGCCAACACCTTCAGTCCTTCGAATTCGAAGTCTTCATGCCACTTCTGAAATCTCGGCATGGTTCGGCGGCAAGGGCCACACCAGGAAGCCCAGAAGTCCAGGATCACGACCCAGCCTCGATAGTCGTGCAAGGCCACAGACCGGGACGAGAGTCAACGGGACCGGTGGTTCAAGAGCCCGGACCAATTTTAGAACAATGCCGGCGTCTGTCCCCGGTCATACACGAGTCGAGGACCAGCGGCTCGCGCCAGCGGGCTGAGCGAATGGGCAGTCGTACGATTCCTCTCCAGTATATGGATGACCCCTACACCTCGGATCCCGACGAGATAATCGGAAATCAGGGACCGGTGACATTCCCACCATAGCTTTTCCGCACACATGTAGACCGTGCGGCCTTCACGCGAAATATCCAATAGGTGCTGGATTCCACTCTGAAAATCGCCGGACTCCATGTAGTCGGCGTAGGCGCGAAGCCCGGGTCGCTGCAGCGCAATGTGCGGGTTGTTCGCACCTGTGCTGCTTCGATATCCTCCCAGGTGTTTACCCAGCCAATGGTAGGAGATACGGACGCGCGAGAGGCCGGCTTCCACTTCCTTGCGGTCAAACTGAGGATGCCGCTGCGACGAGGGGAACGACCGGACGTCGACCAGGATCTCGATTCTCTCGGCTTGCATCACGTCAATGAAGACCTCGAGGGTCCGATTCGAATGGCCAACGGTCCACAAGGTCCGCTTTGTATTCCCGGTGGAATCCTGCTTCTTGCTCCTGACCATGGGACTCACCCTAGGCCTAAGTACCCGTCAACGCTTGACGGAGGGAATGGGCGGATTCGGCCAATGAAGTTTGCAGATACGGGTAGGGCTCCTGTGATCCCCGACGAAGCGGTGGCTCATTCCCCTCTTCGATCTTCACGTTCACGAGAATCGGGCCCTCGAGCGATAACAGCCCGGGCAGAGCAAGGCTGTAGGTTTCCGGATCATCGAACAGGTGAGCCTGCTTGAAACCTGCTCCTCGGGCCAGCTGGACAAAATCTACCTGGCCCGCGGCTGGCGTCGCCTGGTTGCCGGTAATCTCATAGCGATCGTTCTGCAGAACGTACAGGACGAAGTTCCTTGCTCGGGCCTCGACCGCGGTCAGCAACGTCCCCAACGTCATGACCATACTTCCGTCCCCGTTCAGGCAGATTACCTTTCGGTTCGGCCGCGCCAGCGCAATGCCGAGGGCGAGGTCCGCCGCATGCCCCATGGCGCTATCGGCCGACGCAAAGTCCAGCGGGCTGCGGGAGTGCCGTCCCCAGAGACGGACGATGCCCATGGTGGTCACGACCACCGCTTCCCCCCGAAGCTCGATCAGAGGCTCGATCAATTGGTCTTTCGTCAACATGGTGCTTTGCGGAACGTCGCCGTCCTCGTGTACTTCTTCTTGCCGGCGCTCAAGTCAGAGGCCCCGGTATCAGCAAGGCAACGGGACATCGGTCCGCTTCCGCTTTTTGAAACGCCGCGGCGACTTTCGACAGGTCCTGATCCTCGTGCAAGTAATCATGAGCAAGACCCCATGCCCGGACCGTCGGCTCCGTAACAACCGCAGCCGAATCCAGGTCGTGCCGGCTGAGCAGGTCCGGCGTAGCCGGCTCCCGTCCCAGAGGGACCCCCTCGAGAGTCCCGTAACCGCGCCACGTGATCAAACAGAGCAACGGGATTCTCATCCTCATGACGGTTCCCCGAAAACTATCCCCACTCTCGAGCAAGCCGGTGTTTTGAATCAATACCACGGGACGTTGCCCCCCAATCCAGATTCCCGCAGCCAGGGCGAACGCCTCCCCTTCGCGAGTCACGCCGATCCGACGAATGCTGGGGTCGTGCTCGACCAGCTCGAACAGTGCAGCAGAAGTGTTATCCGGCAAACCGATGACAAAGTCGACATCGTGCTTGTTCAGTTCCTCCAGCAACGATCTGGCTCGTGGCATGCCTCCCATACTATCGTCTTGCAGTCTCGAATCAAAGGGCACGGATCCGTTGGAAAATCCGTTGTCTTATCTCCGAGATACCCCCGAGATGATCATTGACAAGTGCCCTTTTAGCCTGTGGAATGGATAGTGAAATCATTTGCTACAGCTGTTCTGGAACCACGGAGGCATCGCATGAATCGCACATGGACCTTTCTAATGTTATCCATTCTCGTCCTGAGCTCTTTCCTTGGAGCCCAAGGGAAGAAGAAGAAACTTCTCGCCGTAGGCATGTCCGCCGGATTCCAGCACGACTCGGTATCGGATGCCCTGGTCACGATGTACCAACTCGGCAAGAAGTCCGGCCTGTGGGACACCTACGTCCGTACGGACACGGAACTGATTACCAAGAAGAAGCTGAGGGGCAACGCCAAGAATCTCGATTACTTCGACGCGATCTTTTTCATGACCTCCGGAGAATTGCCCCTGGACGAGCAACAAAAGGCGGATCTGATGTCTTTCGTTCGTGACGACGGCAAGGGGTTTTTGGGAGCCCACTGCGCCACCGACACCTTCTACCAGTGGGACGAGTATGGGGAGATGATCGGGGGTTACTTTGACGGCCATCCCTGGAACCAGTTCGATGCGAAGATTCGCGTCGAGGACCAGCAGTTTCCCGCCACACGACATTTTGCAAAGACTTTTCTCATCAAAGACGAGATCTATCAAATCAAGAACTTCTCTCGCGAGCGTGTTCGAGTCCTGATGAGCCTGGATGTGGGCGACTTGGACATGACCAAGAGAGGGGTCAAACACCAGGACATACCCATTACCTGGGCACGCGAATTCGGCACGGGCCGGGTTTTCTACTCCGGCCTGGGACACCGAACGGAAGTGTGGGAAACACCTGAGGTGCAAAAGATGTGGGTAGAGGCAGTCAAATGGTCGCTTGGATTGGTCTCCGGCAACGCCACCCCAAGCCATCACTAGGGGATCGCGCCCGGGTTGCCGGTTCACCGTCCGGACCCTGCAAAGGAAAAAAATGATGAGCCCTAGCTTCTTACACCGTGGTCTCTTGATAGGAATATTTTTAACCTGCTGCCTCCACTCGGAAACAGTGGGTGGGTCGGGCCATGAAGAGCGACTGACCCAGGCCGAGCCCGCAGCACGCAAAGACTGGCCGCTGGTTCTCAGGGAAGACTTCGAGCATGGGGCCTCCCAATGGGAACCCACCGATGCTTCTGCCTGGCGAATCATTCAAACGGCCCGCGGGGCAGCCTTCAATCAATTCAAGCAGAGTGAGTACTCCCCACCCCACCGGAGCCCTCGAAACATTGCCTGGCTCCGCGATATTCACGTCAGCGACTTCGTCCTCCAGGCGGAGCTGCAGAGCACAAAGAAGGATTATCCCCACCGGGACATGTGCTTGTTCTTTGGGTACCAGAGCGCGTCCCGCTTCTACTATGTTCACTTCGGCAAGAAAACGGATGCTCACGCCAACCAGATCTTCATCGTCAACGATGCACCTAGGATCAAGATCTCTCACAAGACCACACCGGGAACCGACTGGGACGATGGCTGGCATCGCGTTCGCATCGTCCGGCATACAAATGACGGCGGCATCCGAGTCTTCTTTGACGACATGGATCATCCCGTGATGGAAGCTACGGACAAGACACTCTCATGGGGGCGCGTTGGCATCGGTTCCTTTGACGATACGGGCAACTGGAACAGAGTTGTGCTGCGCGGTGTTAGAGTCGATCCGGAGAAGTAGCTGTGCGCTGTGCGCTGTGCGCTTCAAGCGCGATCGCACACAACGTTCTTTACTTGTCTTTTTTGCCCACCCAGAAGGGACTCGACCAGGCCCGTCCACCGTCAAGCTGTGTCACCCGCACATAGTAATAATCTCCGGGCGCCGGCGAGTGAAGGTCAGCAAACTCGAACTCCCGATCCAGGGAGGCCTCCGGGTTCACCACTTGCAGGGTCAGCCAGTCGGTATGGGCACCGACCGAGAACTCGTGCTCCAGACGGCTCTTTCTCAGATCCCGCAACGAAAGCCTCACGACCTCCCCCGGTAGGTCGGCCGCTGGCCTCAGCAGCACGGGCGCGTACTTGCGCTCTCGGGTCGGCTCCAACCGGAATTCAAGTACGGTACCAGGACCGGCGTTCTCGAGTTCCAGGAGCATCGTATCGCGTCGACCGCGGGTCTCCGTCTGAAACCGCACCCGGTTCGATCCCTCGCGACGGGCCCACTCTCGATAGCGGTTCTCGAACCCAACGGGCCGGACATCCACCAACTGAGCCCCTTCGATTGCGAGCACCCCCCTCCATACTCGATACGGCCGCGGGTTGTCCACTGCAGGACCGAACACCTCGGATGAAGATTCAAATCCAACCAGTATCGACGTGCGAGAGCGAAGGGGCTCCAACAGATAGGATCGGGTGAAAAGGACGTCCCCGTTTTTTATCACATCAATGTGATCAATGGGCGAGGTTCCCATTACGCGGCAGCGTACTTCCCTCTCCGTCGACGGAGGCTGCCTCGACCCGGGCGGATGGCCGTTCAGGGTTGCATCCAGGATAATCCGGGGACCCGAGGTCGCATAGGAGGATAGATTTCGTAGGGCATCGAAAATCGAATCCACGGTCTTCTCGGGAGCCCTCACCGCAACGAGACCACCAAACTGCCCGGTCGCTGAGCGGGTTCCGGTATAGCCGGGCTTGCTCCGGTGATCGTCAGCGGCCCCAACGAAACCAATTTCGTAACCATTCTTGAGATACATGTTTCCGAACCACTCGAAGCTGCCGTGCATCGAGTAGATCTCGACCAGCTTTTCGAGCTTGGGATCACTCTGGTTCCAGTTGGCCGCCACATGAGCATGGGGGATGACCAGCACATCCTCCTCTGCATTTTTGCTTCGAAGTCCTTCGTAGAGTAGGGAGAGATTGTCCGCCTGCTGCATGGGCACACGGTTTCTGTCGGGTGTTCGAAAGAAGACGTTGTGATGTCCTCCTCGTTCCCGCGGCGCCGTCCACTCGTAACCCAAGAAAGAGATCATCTCCCCTTCCGCCGCATACCGACGCGTCAGATCTTGAAGATGCGCCCACTCGGAATCGTCCAGCCAGAAGTCATGCTCGGACAAGGTCAAAAAGTCGAGCCGCGCGTCTTCCTTCCCGTAGCGGAAGAAGCTCTCAGCCGAACCTTGCCCTTCGGCGAAGCCGCAGTGGCCGTGGGTTTCTCCCCAGTAGACCCGATGGGAAGGCTCGGCTCGCACCCAGACGGGATTGCTGAATCCCTGAATCGGCGGATCTCGATCCGACGCGCGAAGGCCAAAGCGATAAACCCCCGGCCGAGTGATCCGGATCTCCCTCATGACGTGCATCGCGCTGCCGCCACCGGGGATTCGGCCAAAGGGCTCTCCATTCAAAAACACTTCATACTCGGCGACGCCGCCCGTGGCTCGATTTCGTCTTCGGTCCTCGCTCCGGACGGAGAGATCAAAGGCCTCGTCAACCGCAACCACGGAAGGGGCCAAAGCGCGAACTTCGGCCACTTCCCGGCCGACGATCCTCAATGCCGGCCACTCCAACGAGAAAAAGTCTCCGTCTCCATTGAAATCCACATAGAGTGGGACCAGGAATTCGTCCGTACTGAAGCTTTGAACCTGGAAGCCACGCGATCCCGAACCTCGATCCCCATAGGTGATGGTGACCTGGTCTCCGGGATCAAGCCCGGCACCTTCGACTTCAAAAGCAAGGTTGCGGCTTGGAGCGCGGATTCCGCCATGGACTCCGATCATCGGAGCGATGGTCGGCAACAACTTCACCCCGGTTTTCTGGGTTCGGACCGACACGTAGTTGTCACCGCCCGGGTCTTGATGTTGCAGTTTTCCATGGTCGGGCTGCGGCGGCCTTCCCAACAATAAGGTGCCTCCCGGCAGAATCGGCAGTGAGCCAACGGTGTACACGAGTTCCAGCGTCGCCCAGCTTTCGACTACCAACGGCTCGTCGGACGAAAACTGGACCGTGCCGACGGCCCCACGATCCCGCTCCTTGGTTTCCAACTCGCGAACGTAGCCATCGATGCGCTTGGCGAAATCTTCCAGGGAAAACCCAACCCCATCGGGCATGCGCGGCTCCGGCAGGCAGGTTTCGGCATAACGCAGCAACGCAACGTCGGCGGCCAGGCTGGGAGGAAGGACACCGAGCTCGGCGGCATACGCGTTGGCCCACTTCCACAACACCTGGCTTCGTCCAAACACCGTTTCGCGCGAGCTGGGCTCCAGACGAACTTCATCCTGAAGCCGGTCCACTTCGGTCCGCAGGGATTGGGGGAGATAATCCCCACTGGTTTGTTTGCCCCTCTTTCCGTCTTCGATCGTGCAAGAGATGCAGCCAGCCAGAATCAAGATCGCTGGCAGGCACTTTCGGAAGCCAAACATATGCGAGCACCTAATTGTTAAAGACCACTGCCGGCACCGGTCTGCACCACTCGAGCATGGTAAAGGCCCGCGACTCAGGCGCCCTCGGTTTCCACGTAGGGCATCGGGGGCACGTGGCCGAGGGTTCTGGAATACACGGTCAGAGCGCCTCGATGATGAGCCGTATGCTCGACCATCGCGCCAACGACAGTCAGGCGGGGCATGCCGCCCATGATGGGACCTTCGGGCATGGGATGAGCAAGCTCCTCGGCCGACTTCGACTCGAGGAGCGCAATCGCCCGGGCAAATGATTCTTCGATCCACTTCCGCGCATCGTTCACCGAGCCCACCGAAGAAACGGCTTTGGAGTGTTTCTCGAAGTCGAGATCGAATCCAGTCCCAAACGCCCCCTCGAGAAACCAATCGATCGTTTGCGCGACATGAGCCATCTGCCCCGCCACGGAAAACATCCCCTCCACCGGCCTGTAATCCGAGTTTTCTTCCTTCAAACATCGTGTCGACCGGTCAAAGAACTCTTTGCTGCTTTTCAATTCCGCCACCAGACCTTCAACCATATTCTTTCCTCCAATTCCGAGTAAACACTCCCCATGTCTGAGAGTAGGACGATTCTTGGGTTGCCAGAACACAATAACACGTGGCTATATCCCGCCGGTAAACTTGCCGGTTACCGACGTGGAACCGCAAGGCCCTCAACCAGCGTCATACCTGGCAGACTCTTCAAAACCTCCGGAGGCGCTTCGATCTTGCAAGAACGGCTGCCGCCTCCGAATACGACGGTGTCACATTCCATGACACGACTATCGACAAAGAAGGGAAGTTCCGCAGGCAATCCGAAGGGAGTCACTCCACCGACCATCATGCCGGTCACTGAAACCGTCTCGTCGGCGCTGGCAAAAGACAATCGCCGTCCCCCCATGAGACTTCGAACGGTGTGATTCACGTCAACTCGTGTAGTGGCGAGCACACAGCAGGCCGCATAATGTTTGGGTTCCTTCTTCGATACCACGATAAGGATGTTTCCCGACTTGCCGGGAGAGATTCCGTAATGATCACAGAACTCGGCGGTGTCGGCAATGGAGGGGTCGCATCGATGGACCTTGTAGGGATTCCCAGATGCCTCCAGGATAGCAAACACTCTTCGTTCAATTGCTTCGGAGTCAGACATATCAGCCTCACTGTAATCGAATTCCGTGGCCATCACCGTACCGAGATTCACCCTGCCGCGCGCGGATTGTGCGGCCTACGCCCATAGAAGCGGAAAGTGCACTGGGGTCACGGGGACCCGATGCCACTTGCCACACACTCCACTAAAAGCATTGGGACGGTCATTCGAAGCTCGCCTTTTTCGGCGGCAAGCTCATCGAGTTTCTGCTCCAGGGTCGAAAATATTTCTAGCTCTTCCTCGGGGTCCAGAACAGCTCGCCAGCCGTCCAGAAACCCCAGCCGGGTCAGTGGGTGTCTGAAGAATGCGTCGGAATCCTGGTAACGCAGCTCAAACTCATCCTTGACGGTGCGAACAACTTCGAAGCCGCAAGTCTCGATGAGCGCACGGAGCGACTCCGGGGTGGCTCGGTGGTCCTCGTTTTCCTCGAACCGCGTAACGTAGTCTGCTCCTGAAGCCTGCAAGACCCGGCGAAAAATATCGTAAAACTCCTTCAAGTGTCCCTTGGTATTCGTCGTCAGGATCAGGCGACCCCCAACCTTGGCCACGCGCGCACACTCCAGAAGCGTGGTTTCCGGATCTTCAAAATTGTTGATTCCGAGGTTTGACACAATAAGGTCGAATCGGGAAGAGCCAAACGGCATGTGCGCCCCGTCCCCAAGAACAAGTTCGACATTCCGCCCGCGATGCATCCGAAGCTTGCAAGCCGCCCGCCGCAGAGCCTGCTCCCAGATATCGATTCCCACCAACCGGCAGCTGCGTCCATAGGTGTTGGCAAGCTCCAAGAGTGGGAAACCGGTACCACAGCCAAGATCCAAAATCTCGAGGTTCCTTTGAAACTCCAGATGTCGGAAGAGCAGCAACCCAAACCGTGAAGACCACAACGACAGTTCATCGATCCCGGAAGCGATGGAAGGGTCGTCGTAGTCTATTTCGTCTTTCAGGTAGTCAGTCACACTCGTCACTCGGCACGCGCTGATTCCGCGCGAAGCTATTGCAGTTTGCGCACGAGCTCCACCCGGCGGTTCCTGGCGCGCGTTGCGTCCTCGAGATTGTTGGATGCCGGGAAGACCGGAACCAGACCTCCTCCTGCCTGGCAACAAAGTGATGTTACTTCCGAGATTCAATCTCGGAAAGTCGTTTCAAAACATACGAACGAATGGCCTCCACTTCTCCCAGGCCGAGCCATCGCTCGAAAGACGGCATTCCGGCCTCCTCCAAGGCTCCGTTCAAAACGATTTCCGGATAGCCCTCGAAGGTCTCCCTGCTCGAATGCCGCGGATCTGAGATCGCACCTCCTCCCACCGCCCCCATTCCGTGACACCGGACGCACCATCGCGCGTACAGCCGCGCTCCCTCCTCAATCTGCGCCGAGGAAGCGTCCAGGGCCACCGAAGCGAGCGCCGGCCGAGGATCCGGTCTCTGGACACTCACACTTTTTTTTCCTCCGAGAGTGAACGACAACAGACTTCCCACTCCGCCGACTTGACTGGCGGCCGCGGCCTCACCACCGGAAAGGGCAAAGGCTCCACCCCACCCAGCCATCACCGAGACGTACTGCTGACCGTCGACCATGTAGGTAACCGGCGCCGCCAAGATCCCGGTACCGGCCCGGGTCTCCCAGACTTGCTCCCCGTTGTCTGCGCGATACGCAACGAGGCGTCCATCGGCTGTTCCCTGAAACACGAGATTTCCCGCCGTGGTCAGAGTTCCACCGTTCCAGGGACTCGGGTGTCGCACGCGCCAGCGGACCTTCTGCTCGACCGGATCCCAGGCGAGAAGCACCCCGGATGCGAGAGCCGGCGGCAAATCACGAACCACTCCGAAATCCACGCCGGTGTTCCAGGTTCCCGGCCGGTATGAAAAATCATCCTCCTCCGAATAGATCGAGGCCACATCGTGTGCAGGAATATAAACCAGGCCCGTATCCGGGTTGAACGACATCGGTTGCCAATTGTGTCCGCCCAGGCTAGTCGGTTTGACCAACGCAGGGCCACGACGATAACGGTTTCCCCTGGCTTCGATGGGGCGCCCCGTGTCTTGGTCTACCCCCAACGCCCAGGTCACCGTGATATACGGCTCTGCAGACAGAAGTTCTCCGGTGGCTCGATCGAGCAAGTAAAAGAAACCGTTCTTCGGTGCCTGCATGAGCACTTTTCGTGGTTGTTCCTCCCACACCAAGTCGGCGAGGATCATGTGCTGCGTCGCCGCATAGCCCCAGGTATCGCCGGGGGTTGTCTGATAATGCCACACCAGCTTTCCGGAATCTGGCCGCAGGGCCAGGACCGCAGCCACATACAAGTTGTCCCCTCCCCCGGGGCTCCGGATGCGTCGGTTCCACGGAGATCCGCTTCCTGTCCCGACGTAGAGAAGATCCAACTCAGGATCGTAGGCGAAGGAATCCCCAACCGTCCCTCCTCCTCCCATCTTCCACCAATCCCGACCCTTCCAGGTTTCCGCCGCCCGCTCCAGCGCTTCGGACTCGAACGGTTTCGCGGGATCTCCCGGCACCGTGTAGGTGCGCCAGGCGAGCTCGCCCGTATCCGCCTCGTAAGCCGATACATATCCACGCACCCCGTACTCCGCCCCGCTGTTTCCGATCACGACTCTCCCCTTGACGACTCGAGGCGCGCCGGTAATCGTGTAGGGAAGACTTTGGTCCACCGTTACCGTCTCCCAAACCACGTCACCGGTTTCCGAATCGAGTGCCACGAGGCGTCCATCCAAGACACCGGCATAGATCTTTCCCGAGTAGATCGCCACGCCCCGGTTGACGACATCGCAGCATGCCAGAGCGCCGTACGTCTTCGGCACTGCGGGGTCGTACTTCCAGAGGAGCTCCCCAGTCCGGGCTTCGACAGCCAGTACGACACTCCACGGCCCTGTCGCAAAGAGGATTCCGTCTACAACGAGAGGCGTGGCTTCGAGTCCGCGCTTGGTTTGAGTATCGTAGACCCAGGCCAAGCCCAACTGCTCGATGTTGCCGGCATTGATCTGCTTCAGCGGACTGAACCGTTGCTCGCCATAGGTTCTTCCATGCATCAACCAGTCCGCCCAGCGCTGATCGCTCTTGCGCAAGGACTCGTCATCGATTCTTTGAACGGCGACGGTGCGGATCTTCGGAGGATCCTGTGGGAGCTGCTTCTGGCAGCTGCAAAGGGCAAGCCAGGGAAAAAATGCAAAGCCCACGAGTTCCACTACGCGGCAGCGATTCAACATTGCAGGCTCACCCAACCATCCATATTTGCGCGAGAGCAAAACCGTCCCAAGAAATTCAGAGCCCGATTATAGCAGACCGCTTTCCGCTCTCCGCTCAGCGCTGTCCGCATGTCGCGGCTCGGTGCTCGGAAAGCGGATGGCTATGCAGATAGCGGAGTATTTACAAACTGGAGCACTGAGTTATAGTCAATAGGATCCAGTAGACGGGACGCCTGATTCCAATAGGTGCAATGATGGACAAGGCTCAAATCGTGCGAGCTCTCGAGCAGATGGGCGATATTCTCGAGCTCTCCGAAGCAAATCCGTTTGAGGTGATGGCCTACCGAAACGGGGCTCAGAGTCTGGACGAATGGGAAGGTGATCTGGGTGATGCGGTTCAGCAAGGAACGCTGACGGATCTTCCCGGAGTCGGGAAGGGACTCTCATCGGTTATTGGCGAGCTCGTTTCGACAGGTCGGTCCGTGGAACACGATCGCCTTCAGGGGTTGTTTCCCGAAGGCTTGCTCGAGTTGTTGTTGATCCCGGGATTGGGTCCAAAGAAGGTCCGGACTCTCTACCGAGAATTGGGAATCCACAGTGTTGCGGGTCTGGAATACTCGCTGAAGCAGCAGGAAATCCGCACCCTTCGTGGCTTCGGTGCCAAAAGCGAAGAGAGAATTCTCAAGAGCCTCGAAAGAGCCCGCCACTACGGAAAGATCCGTTGATCTCTCAGGGACTGGGCTTCACGGGAGAAGATTGTCCGGGCTCCAGGGCAAAAGTGCGGTTGCCCGGTGCCTCATCCCTCGACCTTCGCGATCAGTTTTTCCCAATCCGCGTCCGGCGCGTCCCCTGCAATGGCCAGGCTTCCATCCGAGCCGATAAAGATCGGATCCTCGACGACCTGCACGCTCCCGCCGCCGACTTCGGCTAGCTCCTCTTGCAGCCGGGCACCCAATCCCCGAATCTGGGCCGTTCCCCCGGTCAAAATGATGTTGCTGCGCACCTTCTCTTGATATTCGGGTTCCACCCGGTACAGTAGATCGGTAACCGTCTCAACTACCGGTGGGACCAGCGCCTCGCACGTGCTTCGGATCGGTTCGGTGAGGTTCAGTTCCGCGGGCTTACCGGCTACCGGCACATTGACCTTTATTTGCTCTTTCGACTCGCCCACAAAGCTCCACTTCTCTTTCCATTCTCGCACCATATGAACCGAGAACTTGGCGTCGGGGTACTTCTCGCGAATGGCGAGGCTCAGCTGCTCATCGAGCCAATCGCCCGCGTTCGTCAACGTGCGCTGGTCCTCGTCGGTTGGGAGACGTCCATGCATGATACAAAAGTCGGCCGTTCCGGCCCCGATGTCGATGATCATGGTATGAAGCAAGGCCTCCATTCCATAAGCAACGGCGAAAGGCTCGGATACGATCATGATCGCATCGACCATACCTTGCATGGCCGAGCGAAGGTGTTGTTTGTTTACGCGCAATGTCTTAGCTGGAACTCCGACCACCGCGCGGACTCCGGAACCGTTCTTCTCCTTGCCCGAAGCCACGAGTTGCAGAAGATGTCGCAACAGTTCGCGAACAGCTTGTTCGTCTTTTGATGAGCCCTCCTTGATCAGTCCCTCTTCGAGCGGCCGGTGCAGATCCAGCATGGGGCGGTTCTCGAGGGCCTCGGCCCCAATGAGGAGTTTTTTCTTCAGTACTTTCTGGGCGACCATATCGGCAGGCCAACCGACGTAACTCTCAATAACATGTCGCTCGCCATTGGATGCTGAAATCGAGCTGCGGGAGGTTCCCAGGTCGATTCCAACCAGAAGGTTGCCATTTTTCTTCTTTTCATCGCTCATAGGTCTGATCCTTTCTCTTTGAGGCCATCGGCATATGCCTGTATACCGGAAAAGAGGGCTTCCGCAATACGCTGGCGATAGTCCGATTGCGTCAGTAACTCTGCCTCCTTCTTGTTCGAAAGACAAGAGACCTCTACCAGAATAGCGGGTATCTTGGTCTTAGCCAACACAACAAACGGGGCCTTCTTGACTCCCCGATTCCTGATTCCGTGATTGATTTTCCGGAGTGATCGATAAAGCGCCTTCTGGACTGCTCCGGCTAGCTGCTTCGAATAGTCGTTGCGGAAGTCGAAGTAGATTTCGTCGAGCAACTGCCTGAAATCGGCGAGTGCCAAGTCCGATTCCCGATTCTCGACGGCCGCGAGCTGGGTAATGAACGGGTCTTCCGTGGGTCCGAGGTAGTAAGTTTCCACTCCCCGGACCCTGCGGTCCTTGAACCAGTTCACATGGATCGAGACGAAGATGTCGGCACCTATGACATTGCCGAAGTAAGCCCGCTCCTCGAGCGAGACCGCGACGTCCGCCTCCCGTGTCATGACAACCTCAAAGGACTCCTCCTCGAGCAACTCACGGAGTCGCAGAGCAAGGTCGAGGGTCAGCTCCTTCTCGATGAGCCCGGCGGAAGCCCGCGTTCCAGCGCTGAACCCGCCGTGGCCTGGGTCTATTGTCACTTTTCGCACCGTCAACGGCAACGCGGCTGGATCCATGGGGCTAGGCGCGGCCAGACTCTTGAGAGCATCGCTGCCCCGCACCTTGAGCGGCAGGGGCTCCGTGCGCGGCCGGCTGGCCACACCCTCCGTGGACAGGTTGACGGCAAAGTAGAAGGTGAAGAGCAATCCAAGCGCACCCATCAGCCCTCCGGCAGCCGCCTTCGGGATCTTTCCGGACCGGCGCAGTGGGAGAGGAAGTTTCCCTTCGATCAGGTAGACATTCTGTTCAACGAGCTCTTTGAGCATGCGTCGCTTGATGCGTTTCATGCGACAATGATCCTCGACATTCGAGACTCCACGGGATCCATTCGTCCAGCGACAAGTGAACCTCGAAAGGGGGGAGTTGGAAAGAACCCCGGTGCTCAAAACGGAAACAGGGCGCTTGGTCTGGTCTCTGTGAGGGCTGACTTCACCCGACCTTAATCCCAAGTCTAAAGAGGACTTCCGTCATGTCCCAGCCAAACGTACTCACCGGGAAGATTCAACGGCCGCCGATCACAACAACTACACGTACCATTCAGAAAGGGCGGCAGAATCGACCTCGGTGGGCTTTCCTCATATCTTCTTCATCGGGGTATCAGCACCTTTAGGAAAGTTTTTTCTTTGCCTCATCCGGGAACAAACCGGAGAGAGTCACTTCCTCCATGCAACGGGATGGTTCCCTTGCTTTCGACCCCATTCAAGCGACGGAGCCGCTGAGTAAAAACTAAAGCTCCCCCGCTCAGAAGTCAAGTAGAATGAAAGCTTCACGGTGTTTCACGGTCTAAAGACACAGCCGCCACCGCCAGACCCTTTCTGCCGCTAGAATCGGGTCGCCCGGCAAGAATCCTCCTGGATCGTCCGAAATGGGGTTGCGCTGCCCACTCCAGTGCTCGTTTGCCAGAAGCAAAGGGAAACCGTTATCAAGAAAAGACATACAAGAAGGTCCCGGGCAGCCGGACGGCCCGAAACAGATTGGCATGATCCTGCCCCTCAAAAACCGCCGCTATTCCGAGGCCCGGAGCGCTTTTCGGAAGGCGGACGACGTGAGATAGGTTTCATTCTCTTTCGCCCGGATCCAACGGAACGGCGGCCCGATGAAATCAAGCGGCCTGATGGAATCAGGAGGCCTGATGGAATCGGACAGCGGTCGGTGAACCTCGGCGCAAAAAACGGCAATTTGAAGACGCCGGAAGGTGATCGAATGCCGGATGCTCCCGCAATCCCGGAGACGCGGCGAGCGTCCCAGTACGCTTTGCGCAAGCTCACCTGCCCTCGTGAGGGCCGATTCGTTTGCGTTTCGACGGATTGTCGGCAGGCGCCATTTTCCCGGGATAAAGCTCGCCTCGTCTCCCGACCCGGTCCTTTGCACAACAACGGACGGCCCTCTCTTGATCACCAGGGTGACCAGGCGCATCGACTGTTGCCGATCTTGCGTCTTGGCCGGCGGGATCCGATCCTGCATTCCTCTCGCCTTCGCTTGGCAGAACGATTGCACGGGGCAAAGCGAGCAGGAGGGATTCTTGGGGAGACAAACGAGGGCCCCGAGCTCCATGACCCCTTGATTAAAATCCGATGGATTCCTCTTGGATACCCAGGCACTGGCTTGATTCCAAAAAAAGGACTCGGGGACTCGACCCTCGAGGCCGTGGAGTCGCATCATGACTCTCCGGACGTTTCCATCGACGATCGGGTAGGGCTGGTTCAAGGCAATGGAGAGTATCGCACCGGCCGTGTACCGGCCGACTCCGGGAAGCCGAAGAATCTCATCGTAGCTTGACGGGAAACCTCCCCCATTCTCAGAGACGATCCGTGCGGCCCGGTGCAGGTTCCGAGCCCTGGAGTAGTAGCCAAGCCCGGCCCAGGCAGCCAGCACGGCCGTTTCCTTTGCCTGTGCGAGAGACTCAATAGTGGGAAACCGCAACAGGAAGCGCTGGTAAAACGGCAAGGCGGTCCGGACTTGAGTTTGCTGCAACATGATTTCCGAAATCCACACATGGTAAGGCTCGGGCTGATCGCGCCAGGGAAGTTTCCGGCCGTGACGCCCGTACCAGCGCACGAGTCGTCTGCGGAACCGCTGGATCTTTGCAGTATCCCAGCTGGGATAACTCGTCTGCTCTCCCATTGAAAACGATTGTACTGTACCGGGCGTGCCGCCCGGTACGCTTTCCGGCTTCCGTCGTGCGCTTTCCGCCTGCTGCTTTCATTGAGGGTATCGGCAACCAGCAAAGTGGGAGCCTTAGGTAGGCGTCCATCTCCGAGAGACGCTTGGGGTTCTGCCGAGTCTCCCACGGCGTGGGAGACCTAGTGCGCCTGCGAGCGTGTTTGGCTAGCGAGGTGAAAGTCCTCGTCAGGCATACACACTCCGGCCTGTAACTGAAAGTAACTGCGTCCTTGTGAAAGGGGGTGGAGAGCAACTGGAGGTGAACGAGCAGTCCGTAGTAAAGCGAACCCGTTTCGGCCGGGCTGACTGGCGAGCCTGCTAGGTAATGGCGAAGCCCGAAAGGCCTGTCGCGCTGAGGGGTTGTGTGCAAAAGCGACGGCAGGGGCAGTCAGGTGGTTGGGGACGGAATGCTCTGAAGGCCAAACACGTAAAGCAGGGAGACCTGAGCGACAGCCAAGACGGAGTTCATACTCGAAGGAGAGCCGAAGAGCCGGTAGCTCAGGAGTCAGAGCGTCCATAGTAGCGAAGAAGCGAGCTAACACTCGTGGAGCAAAGGGACGCAGGGAGGTGGATGCGGGATGACCGAACAGTCGGAACAACAACCGGGCGCAGTGTTTAGAGGTCGGAAACGCCCTCGGACTCAACCCGACGGAGAAGTCCGCAGCCGATGGAGGTGGACGGAAGCGACGGTTTGGACGGACCGCATGTTGACGGCACTCGAGGCTGGAGCGCAAGGAGGGAAATGGGCCCGACTGATCGACAAGGTGTTTGCGGAAGCTAACCTGCTCTCGGCATACATACAAGTGGCCGGGAACAGGGGAGCCGCTGGCGTGGATCACGTGACGATAGATGAGTTCTCGCAACACCGAGACAAGAACCTGGGACGCATCGCACAAGCCTTGCAGAAACGCACCTACGTGCCACACGCGGTCCGACGCGTGTGGATCCCAAAGCCGGGAGGTGAGGAAAAGCGACCACTCGGTATCCCGACGGTGCGCGACCGTGTAGTTCAAACCGCGCTTCGCAACGTGCTGGAACCGATCTTCGAGCGGGAGTTTGCCGAGCATAGCTACGGCTTTCGACCCGGACTCAGCTGCAAGGACGCGCTTCGACGTGTTGTTGAGCTGAGGAAGAGTGGCTACGGCTACGTTGTGGACGCGGATTTGAAAGGCTATTTCGATTCGATTCCGCATGATAAGTTGATGGCACGCGTGCGAGAGAAAGTCAGCGACGGCCGGGTGCTCCGACTGATTGAGCAGTTTCTTAAGCAAGGGATCATGGATGGTCTGAAGCAGTGGACTCCAGAATCTGGTAGTCCGCAAGGCGCCGTGATCAGTCCCTTGCTTTCGAACGTTTACCTCAATCCGCTCGATCACCTGATGGCCAAGCGAGGCTTTCAAATGGTGCGCTACGCTGATGACTTTGTCATCTTGTGTCGTACGCGAGAAGAAGCAGAGGCGGCCTTGGCTCTGGTACAGGCGTGGACTTCGGAAGCTGGTCTGACGCTTCATCCGGAGAAGACGCGAATTGTGGATGCTGAGACGGAGGGATTTGACTTTCTGGGGTATCACTTTCGAGCCCAGTATCGCTGGCCACGGAAGAAGAGCCTGAAGAAACTCAGAACGACCATCCGGGCGAAAACAAAACGTGCCCATGGCCACAGTCTGGCATACATCATCGAGGATGTGAACGCGACGCTGCGAGGCTGGTTTGAGTACTTCAAGCAGAGTCACAGCAACACCTTTGAGCCCATAGATGGCTGGGTCCGGATGCGACTGCGATCGATACTGCGAAAGCGATGCGGTCGGAAGGGACGTGGCCGCGGGCGAGATCATCAACGCTGGCGGAATTCCTACTTTGCTGAGCACGGGCTGTATTCCTTGGCGACTGCCCATGGCTTGGTCCGTCAATCCTCGTCGAGGTAAGACCACCAACTGGAGAGCCGTATGCGGGAGAACCGCACGTACGGTTCGGAGGGAGGGGGGATCGAACTCAATCGGGCCTCCCTACCCCTATCGCTCACGCGGGATCTCTGACCCCGCGCTACCAGATCAGGAATTTTTGCGGCGTTACTTCGACGAGTCGCGTGTAGCGGGTGTCTTCGGAGATCTTCCAGCCGTACTTCCCCGCGAAGGCCTGGACCACGGCGTGAGGCCACGGCTTACGAACGACACGAGCGGCTCCTTCACAGATGATAGGCTTGCTTCCTTCTTCCAGCGCCAGGGACACATGTTCATTTTCACGCAGATTTCTAGCTTTGATGCTCTTCGGTTCGATGCAGATGAAGAACCGTTTGTCTGCCCAGACAAACCACACGGGAACCAAATGCGGGCGTTGATCGGGGCGCACCGTGGCAATCCATATGTTTCGCGCCTTGCCGAGCCGCCCTTCTTCCTTCTTGCCGATTTCCCGAGGCATCCGTGACCCAATGATAGGAGATCAGCACAAAAAGTCATAGAGCAGAAGAAGCGGCGAGGAGCGGAAGCGGTTCGCGGATAACGCTCAGCGGTAAGAGACGACGAGATTGCTGTTTTCGATCTTTACATCGCGAACATTTGAAGGAAGCAGAAACTTTTCGCGGTTTTCGGCGGATTCAAATAGACGCTCAACGGCAGCATCCAGCGTCGGTCCGGGCAGTGGCAAGGAGCCGAACTTTCCCTTCACCGGTTGGAATCGAAGATAACCATCAACGACCTCCAGCCTGCCTTCCAGAAGCAATGACAACGTTTTTCCGTAGAGATTGAATCCTACATAGGCACGGACGCGATCGTCGAGCAGGTCGAGCTTGACGTCCTCCACTGCAGCCTGGACCTCCGCAACGGTGATATCGTCTTGTATCTGAGGCTCGGGATTGTTTGCGGGGAACTCAGGATCGCGGGCTTTTTTCGCAGTCACTACCCGGGGCTCCACCAGCGCATTCAGCTCAGCCTCGTCCAGGCGTAACTGATGAGGTCGTCCTGCGGCAGTCGCGGTCTCGTGCCGGTGAATCTTGAGTTGGGCTCTCTTCTCCGCCAGAGGATCCTTATCAACCCTGGGCGGTGACGAGGGCCGGAGAACAAGGATCAGCATGAAGATGCTGGCGGCAAGCCAGACCCAGCGAAAAATGCGCCAAGAGCGTCGAAGGATACCGGTGCGTGGATCGCTTGGAATCTCTGGACGTTTCATCGAATGGGAAGAAATTTGGTGCTTGAAGCGAGCGAAGACAATGCCGCACCGACGGCACTCCGGGCCATCGTTCTGATAGCAACTACATTTGGGACAGGTCAACATACAGCTACCGTGCGACGCTCTCTATAAGGATCGGCTGCAAGGATCGGCTTGCCAGCGTCAAGAACTTCAATCGCCGTCTTTGTGGGAGAACGAAAACTTGGAGATCCAAGAATTGAATGAAAACCAAAGATGCCTGGGCGGCTCCGCGGCACTCACGGCGTCGTCTACCGCCTCCACGGGATCCTCACATCGGATGTCCTTGATCAGTTTCCACGGAATCCGGTCCACGTTATCTTCCTTGTGAATGATGAGATGTTCCGAATTCGCGAGTTCAAACTCCTGCCCGGGAGAAATGGTAAAGCGATCCGTTTCCGTGATGATCTCGATAAAACCCGATGTCGTGCAGGCACCTGATCGCTGGGGCACAAGGGAGATGTCGGACTCCTTGATCAGACCCATGATCCATTGGTTTCTCATACTTAATCACATCGGAACCGATCCATACGCTCTTTAGCAAAGAATGGCGCGCCCCGGATCTCGGTTTTGGCCGGTCGTCAGGCTACCGGAGGGCGCACCCGGGTAACTCACAGATACGAATCAACGCCGTTGTGTCCGGGCTCCAGCTTGAAGCCGTTTCAGTGACACAGTATCTTTGTCCTGGGACAGGTTTGACATGGGTCGTGAGAGGGCAAAGATGAAGTTTTGCTGGATCCTGGACTCGGGCGGTGCAGGACGGGGGGCATGGCAGGGGGGCGTCATACACGAGTTCATGAAATGGAGCCGTCACCACGGATGCTACCCCGAGACAAGCATGGGCGCATCCGCCGGGGGATACGCAGCAGCCGACGTCGCCACGGGAACCGAGCAAACCGTCCTGAAGGGCTGGGAAAATTGGGGTACGGGGGGCACGAAAGGCACGGCCGAGTTGGCGGACCATCCCGAGGGACGAGTGAGCCTCGGGGGGTGGGGGAGGTTTAGGGATCACCTTCATCGTTCCATTCGATACGTGATGGAAGAGAAGGAAGTCGCGGCCGTGTTCGAGAACGGTTCGTCGAGGAAACTGTTGCTCTTCACCACACGGGTTCGGCGACTGGATCAAAAACCGATCGGCACGCAAGATCTTATCCGTTTCTTCGCGAAGTCTATGACCCGTAAGCTTCCTCGCTCCATGAAGTATCTTCCCACAGGGTACGCCGAAGACCCTGTGGTCTTTGCCTCCAACCTTCCCTCCGGTTTGTGTTCGGAGTATGCTCGACTCTTGACTCCCGAGAACTACCACGGCGTGATCGAGGCATCGTGTCTCGTGCCGCTGGCCATGGGATCACCCCTGGCTCCCGCGGAGCTCGGAACGAATGGCCATCCCCATGGCGCGGACTCGAATTGCAAGTTCATGGACGGGGGATTCGCCCTGAAGATGCCCATGGCACGCTTCCAGGAGGACCCAAGGTTTCAGTGTTTGAAGGACTGGGTGGGGCCAACCAAGACGGTGATCTTTTGTTGCGACCCAGACGGCAACCTATGGGAGACGAGCTCTCGGCTCCGAAGTCTGAACGCTTATCCCCCGGTGGCGCACGCCATCGAGGAAGGTCAATTACTCGTGATAGCGCCGGATCACAAGATAGAAGCAGGATTTCTCTGCCTGGACCACTCGACCATCATGCGAACCTTCGAGAAGGGTCAGCACCAAGGCGCGCGCCTGCTGGAATCCGACAACGTCCGCCGGTTTTTCGAAGCATAGTAGCTGTCAGCTATCAGCGTCTGACCAGCGCGTCGCGCCGGTCACTTGGTAAAGAAACTGTCCGCCAATAGTTCGTCCGTGCCATCATGCTAGGACGAGGCTCGGCAGTTAAAACCGAGAAAGCATTGGTGCTTCTATGCCCGTCTATCAGCGTGGTTCCGGTTCTTTGGCGGTCACTTGTTTGGTGGCGTGATTTCCCGGTCTTTTGGCGTGGGAGACTCGACCCCGTTGGAGAGATTCTCAAACCGACCCGCAACCGGGCCGAGCCCTCGATCCTAAATCGAGGAGAAAATTGTATGTCAAAACCTAAGAAATCACGATCCAAATCGAAACGAGATCCATTTGCCGGATTGCCTCCACTAAATCTCAATGCTGCAGGCATCGATGTAGCAAGTGCAGAGCACTTCGTTGCCGTGCCACCAGACCGCGATTCTAAACCGGTCCGCCGATTCGATTGCTTCACGGCCGATCTGCATCGGTTGGCCGATTGGCTGAAATCCTGCGATATCGACACGGTCGTCATGGAATCTACCGGCAGTTATTGGATTCCTTTGTATCAAGTCCTGGAAGCTCGTGGCTTCACCGTCAAACTAGTTAATGCTCACCATGTCAAGAACGTCCCCGGACGTAAAAGCGACATCCAGGATTGTCAATGGCTGCAGAAGCTCGAGACTTTCGGGTTACTCAGAAATTCCTACCGTCCTTCTAGCGAGATCCGTGTGCTTCGAACCTACTGGCGTCAGCGAGATAATCTCGTCAAAACCGCCAGTAGTTGTATTCAACACATGCAAAAAGCTCTGACGGAGATGAACATCCAACTGGCTAACGTCATCAGTGACATTAGTGGCGTCACGGGACTTGCCATCATTCGTGCCATCCTCGACGGTGAACGAGACCCAGACAAGCTCGCTCAACTCAAACACCCCCGAATCCGATCAACCCGAGACCGTATTGCCAAAAGTCTCTACGGCGACTGGCGCCAAGAATTGCTCTTTGTCCTGCGTCAGTCTCTGAAACTATACGAGACCTACCAGCGAGAAATTGCCGAGTGTGACAGAGCCATCCAAGCCCATATGCAAACCTTCGACAACAAGATTGATGCCCGTGCTGATCCATTGCCGGGACGCAAGGGGTCGAAACCTAGCGGAAACGCTCCCCAGTTTGACCTACACTCCGAACTGTATCGCATTACCGGTGTGGACCTTACTTCCGTCGACGGCATCGATGTCATGACTGCTTCTACTGTCATTTCCGAAGTTGGTGTCGATATAACCCCATGGAAAACTGAGAAGCGCTTCGCCTCCTGGTTGGCATTGGCACCCTGCAATCACATCACCGGAGGCAAGGTCATTAAACGCGGTACCAAACAAATCAAAAACCGTGCTGCCCACGCTCTCCGGATGGCTGCCTCCACCCTCCTGAACAGCAAAAGCGCCCTAGGGGCCAACTATCGACGTCTCCGTGCTCGCCTCGGTCCCGCCAAAGCCATTACTGCCATGGCTCACAAACTCGCCCGCATCATCTATCGCATGCTCAAATACGGCCAACAATACGCAGACAAAGGAATGCAATACTATGAGTCCAAATACCAGGAACAACAAATCCGATACCTTCACAAAAGGGCAAAGCAGCTCAACATGCAACTCGTTCCAATTACAGCACTAACGTGAACAGTTTCTGGAGAGCTTTCAGCCGTCAGCTTTGGGGAGTGCTGCTTCAGCATGGATGTCCCGGAGCCATTGTGAAATTCCGTCTTCGACGAGTCTCGATTTGAAGTCGCCGGCGTGCCTATCAGAGTCACGAGTGAAGAATGTCAAGCGAACCGCCGAGCCGCTATGAAGTTTTTTGTGCTGTAAGCTCTCCAGTAACTGCTCGCGGATCTGCTGTTATATGTGTAACTTAGCAAATCGCCAAGAACCACGTTTTTCAGGCTGTGCAGTGCAGTTACTTTACCAAGTGACCGGCGCGACGCGCCGGTCAGACGCTGATGGCTGAAAGCTGATCGCTCTTATCTATTCCGGCTCGGCGAGGGAAGCTGACCGGTTCCAATTCCCTGTTGGCATCCTACTGGGGCGGTACCACCGGCTCCTCGAGGAACTCATCGTGGCGGCCTGTTCCAAGCAGCCGGGATCCCAGGTGCTTTAGATCCTCGATGATCAGGTATTCGGCCGGAACGAGCAACAGCGTAACAAAGGTCGAAAAAAGAACCCCGTATGCCAGCGAGACAGCCATTGGAAGCAGAAACTGGGCATTGAGACTCTTTTCATGGATGAGCGGCAGCAGACCGACGAACGTGGTCAGCGACGTGAGTAGGATGGGCCGGAATCGCGAGGCACCAGAGTTCCGGACGGCTTCAAAGAACTCCATCCCCGAGCGGCGACTACGATTGACATAGTCCACCAACACGAGGCTGTCATTGACGACCACCCCCGCCAGCGCCACGACTCCCATCAGCGAAAGCATCGTGAAGTTCTCGATTCCCATCAACGAATGCCCCCAGACGGCCCCCACCACTCCGAAGGGAATCGCGGACATGATGATCAATGGTTGGACGTAGGACTTCAGCGGGACCGCCAAGAGTGCGTAGATCATCATCACGGTAAGGATGAACCCCCCCAACAGGGAATCTACCGTCTGCAGCTGCTCCCGCTGTTGTCCCTCGAAACTATAGCGGACCCCTGGATAACGGGAGAGAACATCGGGAAGGACAGTCTCCTCCAGGCTCGCGATGATCTCGTTGGCGTTGCCCTTGGTGGCGTCCACCTTCGCCGTGACATTGATGGCACGATGCCGGTTCACCCTCCGAATCGATGCGTAGCTCCGTCCGTATTCCGCATTGGCGACCGTAGAGAAAGGGACCTCGGCTCCTCCCGGAATCCTGATTCTCATGTCCTCCAGATCCCCGAGCGAACGCCGCTGCTCCTGCGGGTATCGCACCATCACCTTCACGTCATCCCGGCCCCGCTGAATTCGCTGAGCCTCTTCGCCGTAGAAAGCCTGCCGGACCTGGCGAGCCAGGTTGAGATGTGTCACCCCCAGCGTCTCGGCCTGCGGACGGACTTGCAGTTTGATCTCCTGCTTACCGCCGCGAAACGAGTCCGAAAGATCAAACACTCCCGGATACTGGCGTATCTCTTCTTGCAGCTCGTCGGCCGCCGCTCTCAGGACCTCGACCCGGGATCCCGTCAGCTGCACATCGATATCATCTCCCGCTGAAAAGAACGTATCGGTAAAATCGAGCAAGACAGCATCGGGGATCGCGCCCGTGGCCTCGCGCCAAACATTTGCAACCTCCCTGCTCGACAGCGATCGTCGTTCCCCTGAAACCAGCTCGACGTCAACTTCCCCCAGGTGAGAACCACCCGAGCTTCCCGAAGTACCGGGCGGACCCCGTCTACGCCCTGACGAAGGATGGCTGCCGACCGACGCGAGGACATGGCGAAAGACACTCTCATCCCCCCCTACCCCTTCTTCGTCCAGTTGTTGCCGGACTCTTTCGGCCGACTCTTCCAACATCCGCACCGCTTCTGAGGTCACCTCCACCGGGGTGCCCATCGGCATCGTCAGGCTGGCAGTGATGTTATCGGCTTCGATCACGGGGAAAAAGGCAAACTTCAGATTTCCTGCGCCCACCCAGCCGGCGGTAAACACCAAAATGGTGAGCATGACGGCAACCGTCAGGTAACGCCAGTGCAGACAAAAATTCAGGACGGGTCGATAGCTGTGGTCGATCCACCATTTCAAACCTCCGTCGACGACTTCCGACAACGATCTTCGCCGGGGTTTTTCGGCCGGCGGCGCATGTCTCATGTGCGCTAGATGCGCGGGCAGTATAAGAAGGCATTCGACCAGGGAAAACAGTAGCGCTGGGATCACAACCATGGGGGCAACGCGGAATATCTTGCCCGTCGTTCCCGGAAGAATCATCAAAGGAGTGAAGGCGGCCACGGAAGTAAGTACCGCAAAGATGACAGGCACGGCCATTTCCTGGGCCCCGTCGATGGCCGCGGTCACGCCGCTCTTGCCCCTCTGATAGTGGGCAAAGATGTTCTCGCCAATGATGATGGCGTCATCGACGACGATGCCCAAGACAATGATGAAGGCAAAGAGCGAGACCTGATTGATCGAGATTTCCATCAGGGGGAGCATCCAGAGAGCCCCCAGAAAGGAAATCGGGATGCCGAGGGAAACCCAAAATGAGAGTCGGAGCCGGAGAAAGAGGGTGAGAACGATCAAGACGAATATGAGACCATTCCGTCCGTTCCTGAGCATCAGGTCCAGCCGGTCCGCCGTGATGACGGAATCGTCCTGCCACGTGGTCAAATGGATGCCTTCCGGCATCCTCGGCTGTGCAGCCCTAATGTAGCTGCGGACCAATTCGGCAATTTTCAGTGCGTTTTGGTCCCCCACCCTGAAGACCTGAATCATTACCGATGGCTTACCATCGAATCGCGAAAACTGGTCGGTTTCGGCGAAACCGTCGACGACCCTGGCCACGTCGCCTAGCTCGAGCCGAACGCCGTCCCGACGGCTGATCAGTACGATCTTTTCGAAATCGGGACCCCGATAGGCCTGGCCCTTTCCACGGAGTAGAATCTCGCCGCCCTCCGTCTTGACCGATCCCCCCGGAAGATCCAACGATGATCGGCGCACCGCCGCGGCGACGTCATCAAACTTGAGCCCGTACCGTCTCAACACGTCCTCGGAAACCTCGATCGAGATCTCGTAAGGGCGGGCGTTGACCAGCTCCACTTGAGTGATTTCCGGAAAGCCGGCAATTTCATCGCGGATCTGTTCTCCGAGCTGCTTGATCGTTGATTCATCGGCCTCACCGGCAACCGAGACGCTGATCACTTGCCTTCTCCTCGACATCTCTTGAACGACCGGTTTCTCGACTTCTTCCGGAAATGTGTTGATGGTGTCGACCTGCGCTTTGACTTCATCGAGCACCGCCCTCATGTCGGCTCCAGTCATGAGCTCGATCGTGACGGTTCCCCGGCCTTCCGAGGCAGTCGAGGAGATCTTCTCGATACCACTAATGGCCTGGATCTTCTCTTCCACTCGAACGCAGACCGCTTCTTCAACCTCTTCCGGAGCCGCTCCAAGGTACTCGACGGTAACGGTAATCATATCGATTGAGAATTCGGGGAAGGTTTCCTGCTTGATCGTCATCATGCTGAAGACACCGGCCACGATGACGACCAGCATCAACAAGTTCGCCGCCACACCATTTTTGGCAAACCAGGCGATCGCGCCCTTCATTCGGCATCCTCCTCGACGACACGGACCTGCATGTTTTCTACGGCGATCTCGAGCGGCGAGACACAGATGAGCTCTCCAGACTCCAGCCCTGATCCTACGATGACCTGCTCTCTGTCCGCGCGCAGGACTTCCACATCTCGGAAGTGCAACCGCTTATCGGAATCGACAATCAGAAGAGTGTTTTTTCCGCGCACAACTGCTCGGGGAATAACGGCAACGTTCCTCAGATACCGGCCATGAATTTCCGCTTCCACATAGAGCCCCACCGCCAAAGGCGGGCGATTACGATCACCGGTGCGGCCGTAGGGATTGCCGACCTGTGCGATGGCCTGAACCATTCGGCTGCCGGGATCAATTTCTCCTTCTGTCCGGACCAAGCGGCCAGACCAGGTGTACTCCCGACCGGCAAAGGTCGCCCGAAGCACAACCTTTGGCATCGGCCTTTCGGAATCTTCGCCGCGGTAGACCAAGGGAAGATCCAGATACGCCAGCTGACCGTCCGGCAGCGGAAGGCGCACTTCCGCATAGTCCACAGAATAGAGTGTGGCGATGGGGGTTCCGCGATTTACAAACTGTCCCACGTCGACGTTTTCTTCCCGGACCCGTCCAGCGAAGGGCGCCAGGATCTCGGTCCGGCTCAGGTCAAGTTCTGCCTTCTCCACCGAGGCTCCCGCACCCTCGAGTGCCGCCAGCGCCTGCGAGAGTTGAGGCTCCCGCAGTACCAAGGGCGTCGCCTCGCCCCGACCCAGGTCAGACCACTCCGTGCGGGCCACTTCCGACTCCGCTCTTTCCTGTTCCAGCCTCAACTCTGCCTGGGCCACTTCCGCCTGGGCCCGAACCAGCGCGAACTCGTAATCCCGACGGTCAATCCTCAACAGCACGTCGTCCTGCTCAAAAAAACCGCCAGCTGCCAGAGAAGGGGAGATGTAGGTGACTCTTCCCGATACTTCCGGAACCAACGTGCTCTCGGATCTGGGAGCAACCGTTCCCTGGCTCCGAACCTTCAGGCGAATATCTTGCCTCTGGACCTCCAGGGTTCGTACCAAAGGAGCCTGAACTTCCGGCGGTCGGGTCTCCACCTGGGGACGAGACTGGATCATTGTCCAGGCGCCATAGATCCCGACTGCCAGAACGACGATAGGAATGCCGAGTTTGAGAAAACGAATCATGAGAGCGTAAGACCTCGGGCCATTCGGCCCTCCTGAGGGTCAAAACCCTCCGCCCAGCGCCAGGTGGAGATCCACCCGCGCATCGAGGCGCAAACGACGAACAGTAAAGAGCTGACCCTCTGCCTCGAGCGCTCGCCGCTGGCTCTCCAGTACTGTCACGAAAGGCTCGAGGCCGGAGTCGTAGCGGTCTTCTGCCAGGCGCCACGCTGCGGCTGACTGGACGGACGCCTCGGCCAGCTCGGTCTCCCTTGCGGACAAGGTCTCTTCAGCGGCCAGGGTGGACTCCACTTCCGAGTACGCATTCAAAACCGCGCCCGCGAACGATGCCAGTGCTTCGCGTGACCGCGATTCAGAGATAGCAATCTCGGCCCGCAATCTGCCCCCCTCGAAGATCGGCTGGACCAGATTCCCGAGCAAGCTCCAGACCAAGAAGTTTCCGTTCAGGAGATCGAGAAAGTCCCGAGTGGCGGTCCCCCCGCTGGTGGCCAGGATCAAGCTCGGGTAGAGAGCTTTTTTGCTCTCCACTATCCGCGCGTCGGATGCCATCAGGCGCATCTGCGCCGAAACAAGATCGGGCCGCCGTGAAACGAGCTCGGAAGGCAATCCTGCGGCCGGCAGCGCCGGAACCGGAGGGAGCAGGGGCCGAATCGACAGACCGGCAGAGGGGTATCGACCCAGCAGGACTTCAAGCTGACGGGTCGCCCGATCCAGTTCCTCGTTTCTGAGCTGCCGCAACGCCTCGGCTCCGGCCAGACTGGAGAGAGCTAGACGCAGATCCAGCGATGATTGGAGACCCTGCTGGTATCGCTGGCGGATTCGCGTCACCGTCGTCTCGTAGCTGGCAACCGTTCTTTCGGCCAGCTCCTTTTGCTGCGCCGCCTCGAGGGCGGCGAAACGGACTTTGCAAACTTGTCCGGCTATGGACATACGGGCGCCACGGAGATCCGCCTCGACGGCGCCATAATCCGCGAGGCCCGCCACCTCCCCCGCCTTTAGTTTCGACCACAGATCGGCCTCCCATCCGACATTCAACGAAACGCCAAAAGTGGTGAACGTCCGGCTGAGAACTCGTTGATCCGCACCGGGGATCGGGAAACCAATGAAGTTTTGCCGGCTTCTTCGGCCGTCGACGCCAACGTCTACTGTCGGAAGAAGTCTAGCGCCCGCGATCTTCGCTTGTCCTGCTGCGACCTCGAGCCGGGCCGCGGCCGAACGAAGATCATAGTTTGCCCGTAGCGCCTCCTCGACGAACGAACTCAGGTCCGGATCCTCGAATCCCGTCCACCATTGAGAATCGACTTCCGCATCGCTGACCTTGGAGGCCGTCCAGTCTTTGGGTGTGGGTAATTCCGGGCTCCGCGTTTGAACCGGGACCTTGGCGCAACTCGCTCCGAAAATCACCAGGAGCAAAGAAAATGGGGCCAGCATGGGGCCAGCCTTCCCTGAGACACACTTATACATGGCCGATGATCCGTCATCCTCTTTCCAACAATCAGTTTAGGGTATTCCAGGGGCTTGCGCAAAAATAACTTCAGACGCAGAAACAATGCGGGGACTTGAGGGTCCTTGGATTTGTCCTACCCGATTAGTGCCCACCCTGGCTAAAACAAGTCAGAGCATTTGCGGCAGGGCCAGCCGGGAGAGCCGCGGACTCAGGTGACGCGAAACTCTCGCAGCATGAGCTGATAAAAAGGATCGTGGGTATAATCGCGTACCCGGTTCAGTGAAAAAACGCATTGCTCGAACCTCTCGGCCAGCTTTCGATACACGACGGTCTGCCACGATCGGTTTTCCAACTCGCCTGCGACGTGGTATCCCCTCCGGCCGGATTCCGAATAGTAGGAAGGAGAGAGCACGCGGCGGGGCCGCTCGAGAGATTCGGGAAACATCCCCAGCATGAACAAGCTGTAGTCGCCAATGTGCTTGTAGTACTCCTTCTTGTCTGGCATCTCGGCGTCCGTGGCCAGGGTAAACATGTCTACAAGGTAAGTGATCCTTTTCCCATCGGTGTCCTTCATACGATAGACGTTCTCGACAAAGAGGAAGTCGACCATCAGGTCGGCGAGGTAGAGCAAGATATCCTTATCCTGCAGCTTGGCCTGCTCGAGACCTCGTTCTGCCAGAACGAAGAAAAGCTGGCGGATCGGGTGGTTCTCCGACACCGTGCCCATTCCTGCCAGACCTCCATGGACTACATCTTTAGGCTCCCTACCCATCAAGAGATGCTCCATTTCAGCGAAGGTTTCCGAACCCCATGGCTCTCTTGATTATATCGTCCCGGATTTCATTGTTCTTAGGAATACGGCATCGCCCAGGCTCTCTTACCTCTACCGGTTTCTAGATCCGTGTCGAGCCCGCAATGGGATTTGCGCTGTCTTTTGGGCAAGTGTTATCCTTCCCGACCAAACGAAAAAACGACGGAGTGACGATGTCAGCGCAGTTGCTGGAGGGAAAGCCGGTTGCCGAAGCGGTGCTGGCGGAGGTCAAAAACCAAGTTGCCGCTCTGGCGGAGTCTGGTGTTACTCCGGGCCTTGGGACGATTCTGGTGGGAAACGACGGCGCGAGTGCGGGTTACGTGCGAAAGAAACACGAGACTTGCGAGCAATGCGGCATCGCATCGTTTCGCAAGGAGATTCCACCGGCGGCCAGCCAGAAGGATCTGCTTGCGGCCGTGGACGCATTCAACCAGAACCCGCTTGTGGACGGATACTTGATTCAACATCCCGTGCCCGCAAACTTCGATTTCAACGACGCCCTCACGCATATGGATCCGGACAAGGACGCCGATGGGCTTCACCCGACGAATCTGGGACGCCTGGTCCTTCAAGAACCGGGTCCGATTCCCTGCACGCCCGCTGGAATTCAGGCGATTCTTTTGCACTACAACATACCCGTGAAAGGACGCCGCGTCGTCATCATCGGCAGAGGTCCGACTCTTGGGCGCCCGCTTTCATTGCTCCTGACCCTCAAACAACCCGGAGCCAACGCCGCGGTCACCGTTGTACATACGGGGGTCCCCGACCTGGCTGACTATGCGCGCGGAGCGGACATTCTCGTTGCGGCCGTGGGAGTGCCGAACTTCGTAAAACCTGAAATGGTACGTCCCGGAGCAGTGGTAATCAGTGGCGGCATCACCTGGGAGGGGAAGCGCCTCCTCGCGGACGTCGATGAATCCGTCGGCGAAGTTGCCTCTTGGGTCACTCCGCGCCTCGGAGGTGTCGGACCCACGACGGTCGCCATGTTGCTCCGAAACACCGTTCGGGCGGCAGAGCGGCGGGCGAGATAGCTTTCAGCTTTCAGCAGTCAGCGCTGACCGGCGCGACGCGCCGGTCACTTGGAACGCTGACTGTCTCGTTGGTGCCTAGAAACACGTTTTTTCACGATCTTGCTAACTTATATAAATGAAAGCAGATCCGGGAGCAGTCAGCTAAGAGCGAGCTGCTCGTCCGGAGTGGGGGCTGAAGCGTCTGGTTTCCCGAGCAACACGGCAATCCAGTGAGTTTCCTCGCGCTTTTCCAGCAGGAGGCGGACCGTGACGGTGAGGGGCACTGCTAGGAATATCCCCGTGGCGCCAAAGACCCATCCCCAGGTCACCAACGAAAAGAGAATGATCACTGGTGAAAGACGAAGTCCACGTCCCAAGAACCGAGGTTCCATTATGTTGGCGAACAGTAGGTTGACGAGAACACAGATCACTAGCACGATGATTCCCCAGGTGGTTCCAAACTGGAAAAAAGCGAGCGCCACCGGAGGGACGGCGGCCACGATGGAACCGATGTTGGGGATGTAGTTCAGGATAAAAGCAACAATCCCCCACAGCAGCGCATAGTCGACCCCGACGAAGAAAAAGAGGCTTCCGAGGGTGACTCCCGTCCCGAGGCTGATCCATGTCTTGATAATCAAATAGCGGTTGATCGTGCCGGTGAACTGTCGAAACCCGCCCGAGTCCCAGTCGCTACTGCCAGATCCGGACTCCATTCTTTCTTTGAGGTGAGGCACCTCTAGTCCTTAGTCCAGCGTGATTTTTTGCATGAGGAGGAAGAAAAGCCCTGGAACGTGCGCCGTTACGGGATAAAATGCGTTTGATATATTTACAAGACATCCCGAAAGGAGCACATTCCAGGTGAATAAAAGAAACCACAGAATCCTCCTCCGAGACAAGCAAAATCTTACACGCCGGTTGGAAAGAAATCAGTTTGAGGACCGGTCCGATCCTATGTTCAAGGACTCCAACACCTACTACGAGATCGCCGAGAGAACGCGCGCCATCGGATCTGGTGGTATCGGAGCCATTCACAAGCTCGTGTGTAAGCTTGGATTGGACAAAGATATCAACAGAAACATCGTTTTGCTCAAGTACCACTTTCCTTACTGGGAATCCGATCATGTACTGAACATCGCATACAACGTCTTGTCGGGTGGAACCTGTCTCGAAGATATCGAGCGGTTGCGCCAGGATGAGACCTACATGAACGGACTGGGAGCCGAGAGGATTCCGGATCCCACGACGGCTGGAGATTTCCTCCGTCGTTTCGATGAGGATTGGATCTTCGGACTTCAGGAAACCATCAATGAAACCCGAACCAAGGTGTGGAAGTTGCAGGATGCTTCCTTCCGGAAGGAGGCCATCATCGACGTGGACGGGACCGTCGCCGGAACCTTGGGGGAATGCAAGGAAGGAATGGACATTGCCTACAACGGGATCTGGGGTTACGCACCGTTGATCGTGACCTTGGCCAATACGAATGAGGTCCTCTATCTGATGAATCGGCCGGGCAACCGTCCCTCTTCCGACGGAGCGGCCGAGTGGATGGACCGGGCAATCGATCTGGTGTCGTCGGTGTTTACGAAGGTCTGGCTTCGGGGCGACACGGATTTCTCGCTGACGAGAAACTTCGATCGCTGGGACGAGCGGGTTGGTTTTGTCTTTGGTTATGACGCCAAGCCGAACCTGGTCGGGATGGCCGATGCCCTGCCGGAGAGACAATGGAAACCGCTCGAGCGGCCTCCTCGTTATGAGGTCAAGAGCGAAGAACGGCGCCGTCCGGAAAACGTCAAAGAACAAGTAATCAAGGAGAGAGAATTCAAGAACATCCGCCTGCAGAGCGAGCAGGTCGCCGAGTTTGACTATCGTCCCGGACACTGTAAGAAAACCTATCGCATGGTTGTGGTTCGGAAGAACCTCACGATCGAAAAGGGGGAGCACCGGCTGTTTGATGAGGTCCGGTACTTCTTCTACATCACCAACGATCGGGAGATGACGATGGGAGAAGTGGTCCTTTTTGCCAACGATCGCTGCAACCAGGAAAACGTCATCGGTCAGCTCAAGAGTGGAGTGAACGCCTTGAGGATGCCTTCGGACAGTCTGGTATCGAACTGGGCCTACATGGTCATCGCATCGCTGGCGTGGAATCTGAAGGCCTGGTATGGCCTGGTGACGCAGGCGCCGACAGTACGTCGTGATATCTTGAGGATGGAGTTCAAACGCTTCCTGGTGAACTTTGTGCAAATACCCTGTCAGATTGTAAGAACCGGTCGTCGCCTCGTTTACAGGATATTGGCCTATAGCAAGCATCTCGAAACCTTTTTGGCGACGTTCGACTATATCAGGCAACTCAGGTTTACTTGAAGGCGCCTCGCCGGCGGGTGAGACCGTACCCCCGGCGGAGCAAGAGTGGCGGGCGAAAGGAAGGGCATAACAGAGACAAACAAGATCAAGTGATCCAGACAACCAATGGAAGGTTTGTCTCTTGTGTTTCTCTTTGCTTTCCCTGTTACGCACAAGGAGCTGAAATCCACGAGATATTCGGAAAAGGCAAACGATTTTCCGAGCGAGCTCATACCTCGCTTATTTTGGGACTAGTGGTGAGGTATTGGCAGGCGGCACCTTGTTTGACGGCTTCAGGGTTCCCTTGCGGACAGATATTCTTTGTGACCCTCTTTAAGGGGTCTTGGAGCTGAATCGAAGATGGCTTTCGGACGTCTGATAGGTGAGATGAATCAAGTCGGGCTTGTCACCTTGTACTTCATGGTCTGCTTCACCCTGGTGCTGACGCTCAAGAAGCTCTTCCTGGCTCAGTATGCGGTGGATTTCTATGGGGTTTCCACCGCCGTCGTCGCCGCGCTCGTGGTGGGTAAGGTCGTCGTGGTGCTCGACCACACTCGAATCGGCAATCGGTTCGACCTCACCCACGCCCTTTGGCTTGGCGTTCTGTACAAGACCCTGGTCTACACGGCTGTCACGTCACTGGTGGTGATCGCCGAGAAGATCTTCCACGCGTGGCAGGAAGGCGGGCTGTTCGGGGAGTCGCTGCGGCACGTATGGGAGCATCGCGACCGCAACGTGATGCTGGCCACCGTCATCTGCATCGGGCTGGCCTTTGCTGGCTACAACCTGTACTCGGCGATCGACCGGCGGCTGGGAGAAGGAACGCTGCGGCATCTGATCTTGCGCAGAGGTTCTCCGCTGTAGCTCTTCTCGATATTAAAACTTTCGGCAACCAACTTTCCGATGTGTCCACACATCTTTCGGATCTCGTCCAGTTCAGCTTTGGCAATGCTCGAGGTCGTCGGGGATGTTCTATCGCTGAGTTTTGTCCCGGGAGTTGGGGACGAAGATCACCTGTGAGACGCGAGAGCCTCCTTGTTTCCGCTATAATGGTGATAACGGAGAAACTGAGATGTCAAAGCAGGTCCCCATTCCGTCGGATCCCCCCGATCCAGTTATCGAGGCCTACAAGAAAGACGTCGATCGCTCGTTGCTCCGTGAAAATCTACGACGTACTGTTGAACAGAGAATCCTGACACTCATGCAAATGCAACGATTTGCGGACGAGATGCGCCGTGCTGGGAAGGAGGCTAAGAGTAAGACATGACCGACTTCGCAGCTCTACTGCAGTTGCTCTCTGAGGGACGGGTCCAATTTATCATGATTGGGGGAGTTGCTGCGACGGCTCATGGTTCCGTCCGCCTGACACAGGACCTGGACATCGTCTATTGTCGCAGCGAAGATAACATTTCACAGCTGGTTGCAGCCTTGAAGCCTATCGCTCCCTATCTTCGTGACGCCCCACCAGGGCTGCCGTTTCAATGGAATCGCGCGGCAGTCGAGCGTGGGCTCAACTTTACGCTGTCGACATCACTGGGTGCGATCGACCTGTTCGGTGAGATTGTCGGGGGAGGGAACTACGAAGACCTACTCCCGCATACAATCAGCTTGCGTGTCTTTGGCATCGAATGCCGTTGCCTAAACCTGGACTGGTTGATTCGTGTCAAGAGGGCCGCCGGACGTCCCAAGGATTTAGAGGTTTTGGCCGAGCTTGAAGCCTTGCGTGAAGAAATGGAGTAGGGTTCACTCTCTTGACGGCCTGGGCAGCGTTGGGGCCTAACCAAGAGCAGGATAAAACTCAGTACTGACAATTGGTTGCGATTTCACTCGGTGGCGATCTCGAGCGGTCCTTGTTCCAAACTCTCCCGGTACCCTTCAAGCATGCCGACCGTGAGGGCGGCCAGGAGCGGACCGAGTATAATTCCGAGAAATCCGAAGACATGAATGCCGCCCAGAATGCTGATGACAACCAGGAGGCCGTTGAGGTTGGATCGCTCCGCGACGAACATGGGCCGGATGACATTGTCCACTCCGCTGATCAGGATGGCGCCCATGGCCAGCATGGCGATTCCCTTCCAGAGGCTGCCCTGGATGATCAGGATGGCGGCGGCCGGTATCCAGACCACCCAGGCCCCTATGAGTGGGACAATGGCTACGATTCCGACGACCACTCCCCAGAAAGCAGGCGAAGGTAGATCGAGAACCCAGAAGCTCAAGGCCGCGCAGATTCCTTGAGCGACAGCGACGACCAGGATGCTTCCGATCGTCACCTTCACCACCTCGTTGACCTTCTCAAACATGATGACGCTGCTTTCGGTTGTCATGGGAGAGATTTCCCTCAAAAAGGAAATCCATCGTGGTCCATCTCGGAACAGGTAAAACAGTGCCAGCATCATGATCATGGTGTGCAGAAACAGCTGTCCGAAGTTGCCCACGGCCTGAGCCAGACGCTGAGCCAGGAACGCTCCCACCTGTTCCGCTACCTGGCTCGTTCTTTCCTTGAGCTGGTCCGCTCCCACCGGAAGCTGCTGGGTCGATCGTTCCAGGAACGACTGGACCTTGGGCAGCACTTCCGCGATTTCCACTCGATTTAATGTGGCGACCGCTCGACGTACAAATGCGGTGGTCAGGCCGATGGAGGGAAGAATCAGTAAAGACGTGACCGCAAGGACAGACAGCAGCGCAGCCAGGTTGGGCTTCTTGAGCTTCTCCTGAAGACGTCGGTGAAGGGGAAAAAAGAGGATGGCCAGAATGGCTGCCCAGGTCAAAGGCGCCAGGAAGAGTTCGAGGATCTTGAAGTCGAAATAGAGGAGTAGAACAATCAGAACGACGAAGGATACCCGTCGAGTTGTTTCGGCACTCATTCCTGACCCTTATCAAGAAGGCTTCTACTGGCTCTTACGGTATTCCTCCTCGAACTTCGTCTTGCTGGAGGCAAGATAGCTCTCGGTTCCCTTGAGAGTGCTCTTGCGGACTTTTCCACGAATCAAGCTTCCGACTAAACCCGTCAGGCCATCCGACCGGCTCCGGTTGAGCGAGGCGAGGTAAAAGCCCTTACGGTCAGGCTGTGCTGAGTCCTGAATCAGGGCCCGCAACTCGTAGGCCGCATGAAAGTAGTGGCTGGCGTAGAGCTGTTTGGATCCGATCACCACGTTGTCTCTTTCGTTGCGGTAGATGACCACATGGTTGAGCCGGACGATCGGCTTCAGGCCGAAGACATTCGCCGTCCAGTAGAAAAACTCCTTCGAACGAGGCAACTCGGCCTTCGGGTAGTCGAGCAGGTAGCGATGAAATTCCGGAATGTAGGCTGGCAGGTAGGGAGAATTCTCGAGCAGGCCGGCAAACTCCCGGGCGACGTAGTTGGGTTTCTTCTTGTCCACATAGACGGAGAGTTCCTTGTTGCCGCCCGACTGATAAGCTTGCAGACGCTCGAGCGCCATCTTCCGGATCACTGCCGTGGCCTGGCTGTGGGCATCGGGGGCCGACCAGTTTACCTCCCCGTGGATCCGTTTCAGTCCTTCCTCCCCGACCTTGATTTCGCAGTCACGGACCTTGCAGGTGCGCAGATCTTCCAGATCCTTCTCGGGCAAGGTAAATTCATCAAAGTCCTCGCGCCGGGGAGGGTCGCTGATCTTCTTGATCGCCGAAACCCCCTTGCCCTTTTCGAAAGTCTCGATGTCTTGATACTTTTCCAGATAAAACTCGGGGGCGGCCTGAATCCAGACAATCCCGAAGACTGCGATTTCGTTCTTGAGCGGGGTCTCGAGCAGCTTGGCGACCACCTCACCCTGCTCCATCTTGCGGATCTCCTTGTCGTCAAGGCGGATATATTTTCGCAGGAAAGTGTGAGGCTCTCGCGGCGGACTTTGGGCCCAGCAGGGTCCGACAATCAATAGCGACAGGGCGCTAAGCAGGATCGTATGACCCCGGCCCAGGGTTCGTAACGGTTGACTCAAGCTCAATCTCCCAGAAGTTCGAGGGGATGAATCAGCTTACCATAAGCATACACAAGCACACTCATAGGTGTCACGCTAGGGCTTTTGGTCACCGATCAGCCGTTTGGCTTCATGGCCCTGCTCGGCATCCTGAGCCTTTCGGGAATGCTGATCAAAAACGCCATCGTCCTGATCGATGAGACCGATGGCCTGATCAGTGGAGGCATGGACCGTTACGAGGCCGTTGTCATGGCCGGGGTCAGCCGCTCCCGACCGGTGGCCATGGCGGCCCTGACCACGATGCTGGGAATGCTCCCCCTGTTTCAGGACGCCTTCTTCATTGCCATGGCCGTGACCATCGTGTTCGGTCTAGTCCCAAAATAAGCGAGGTATGAGCTCGCTCGGAAAATCGTTTGCCTTTTCCGAATATCTCGTGGATTTCAGCTCCTTGTGCGTAACAGGGAAAGCAAAGAGAAACACAAGAGACAAACCTTCCATTGGTTGTCTGGATCACTTGATCTTGTTTGTCTCTGTTATGCCCTTCCTTTCGCCCGCCACTCTTGCTCCGCCGGGGGTACGGGCTCACCCGCCGGCGAGGCGCCTTCAAGTAAACCTGAGTTGCCTGATATAGTCGAACGTCGCCAAAAAGGTTTCGAGATGCTTGCTATAGGCCAATATCCTGTAAACGAGGCGACGACCGGTTCTTACAATCTGACAGGGTATTTGCACAAAGTTCACCAGGAAGCGTTTGAACTCCATCCTCAAGATATCACGACGTACTGTCGGCGCCTGCGTCACCAGGCCATACCAGGCCTTCAGATTCCACGCCAGCGATGCGATGACCATGTAGGCCCAGTTCGATACCAGACTGTCCGAAGGCATCCTCAAGGCGTTCACTCCACTCTTGAGCTGACCGATGACGTTTTCCTGGTTGCAGCGATCGTTGGCAAAAAGGACCACTTCTCCCATCGTCATCTCCCGATCGTTGGTGATGTAGAAGAAGTACCGGACCTCATCAAACAGCCGGTGCTCCCCCTTTTCGATCGTGAGGTTCTTCCGAACCACAACCATGCGATAGGTTTTCTTACAGTGTCCGGGACGATAGTCAAACTCGGCGACCTGCTCGCTCTGCAGGCGGATGTTCTTGAATTCTCTCTCCTTGATTACTTGTTCTTTGACGTTTTCCGGACGGCGCCGTTCTTCGCTCTTGACCTCATAACGAGGAGGCCGCTCGAGCGGTTTCCATTGTCTCTCCGGCAGGGCATCGGCCATCCCGACCAGGTTCGGCTTGGCGTCATAACCAAAGACAAAACCAACCCGCTCGTCCCAGCGATCGAAGTTTCTCGTCAGCGAGAAATCCGTGTCGCCCCGAAGCCAGACCTTCGTAAACACCGACGACACCAGATCGATTGCCCGGTCCATCCACTCGGCCGCTCCGTCGGAAGAGGGACGGTTGCCCGGCCGATTCATCAGATAGAGGACCTCATTCGTATTGGCCAAGGTCACGATCAACGGTGCGTAACCCCAGATCCCGTTGTAGGCAATGTCCATTCCTTCCTTGCATTCCCCCAAGGTTCCGGCGACGGTCCCGTCCACGTCGATGATGGCCTCCTTCCGGAAGGAAGCATCCTGCAACTTCCACACCTTGGTTCGGGTTTCATTGATGGTTTCCTGAAGTCCGAAGATCCAATCCTCATCGAAACGACGGAGGAAATCTCCAGCCGTCGTGGGATCCGGAATCCTCTCGGCTCCCAGTCCGTTCATGTAGGTCTCATCCTGGCGCAACCGCTCGATATCTTCGAGACAGGTTCCACCCGACAAGACGTTGTATGCGATGTTCAGTACATGATCGGATTCCCAGTAAGGAAAGTGGTACTTGAGCAAAACGATGTTTCTGTTGATATCTTTGTCCAATCCAAGCTTACACACGAGCTTGTGAATGGCTCCGATACCACCAGATCCGATGGCGCGCGTTCTCTCGGCGATCTCGTAGTAGGTGTTGGAGTCCTTGAACATAGGATCGGACCGGTCCTCAAACTGATTTCTTTCCAACCGGCGTGTAAGATTTTGCTTGTCTCGGAGGAGGATTCTGTGGTTTCTTTTATTCACCTGGAATGTGCTCCTTTCGGGATGTCTTGTAAATATATCAAACGCATTTTATCCCGTAACGGCGCACGTTCCAGGGCTTTTCTTCCTCCTCATGCAAAAAATCACGCTGGACTAAGGACTAGGCGACCTGTATATTCGATAACCGGGGTGTTCACGAGGAGCCTACCCCATGCGTCCAAAGCCCAGAAGTCTGTCTTGTAAATACCTGGTTTTGAGCGTTGCGGTCGTCCTAGGTTTGGTTCAAACCGAAGGGGCGAGTCCCAGCCGAGATGCCGAAACGAGGGCTGCAAGCGGAGCCTCGGCGAACCGGGTTGCGCCGCCGCCCGCGACGTTTCGTCTGTGGGCGAACTCCGATTCCCATGTCGACGCAGACAAGGAGCATGGCCGTTTGAGTCTAGCCGATGCGGTCACCGATAGCGACAAGCGTGGAGATGAGGGCGGACCTAGTTTCGATTGGGATATCATGATCCATCTGGGCGACATGATTAGTACGGTCAGCGACGAGGACGGTCGAGAAATTCAGGAGCAGCTGTCGGCTTCCATCAAGCACCCCCGTGAGGACTTCTATTTTCTTCTCGGCAACCATGACGCCAGTCCGGGCCACTGGTGGTTCAGAAAGTGGATCGATCCCACGGGAAAGCACCCCGAAACGTCTGGAGTCAGTAACGGGCAAAGAACTTTTCCCGTTACGGGGACCTGGGAGCGGTACTCCTTTCGGGTCGGCAACATCCTTTTTCTGATGATGGCGGATCGGAACGACTTGGAGCCGCCGGTAGGCCGCGGAAAAAACACCGGCGGCTATCCCGCAGGAAATGTGTCCACCGACACGTTCGACTCGTGGAAGGAGATGGTTGAGAAGAACGCGGACAAAATCATTGTCAGTGCTCACCATCATATGCTCCGAGACACGACGGTCGCCTCAGGACTGAACGAGGGGATCTACGGATGTATCATGGCTACTTCCGCGACGGCGCACCGGAAGGTGCCTCCTTTCTTTATTTCGTGGACGGAGTTCCCCAAGCCGGCAAATTCGAGCAGTATCTGGAAAGCCACCCTGGTGCGATCGACTTGTGGTTGGGCGCCCATACTCACACGTACCCAGATGATACCTTTGGTGGTAAATCGCACATCGAGCGGAAGTGGGGCGTGACCTTCATCAACGTTGCGGCATTGACCAGGTATTCGACTATCAGGAAGTCCCCTATAAGCCGGCTGTTGACTTTCGAAGACGGCAACAGCAAGGCCAACGTGAAGTGCTACCTGTACACGAGTGACTACGCACCTGAAGGCTGGTACACCAAGGTGGAAAAGAACGTACCGTTGAGACATGCATTTCGGTTCGAAAGCTCGGACGACCGACTTCCCTCTCTGACTTCAACTGAGGCCCGACCATGCGGAGACAACCAACGCGGCTCATTGTCCTTCTCGTTTCCATCCTGTTCCTCGCGCAATGCGCCAAAAATCCGGTCACCGGCAAACGCCAGCTCGTCCTCGTCTACGAAGGCCAGGAGGTTGCGATGGGGAGAGATTCGCATCCGGCGGTTTTGTCCGAGTTCGGCGAGCTTCAGAACGAGGAGCTTCAAAGTTATGTCGGACGACTTGGACAGGAGCTTGCGGGCATCTCTCATCGGTCTGCTCTCGAGTGGCATTTCAAGGTGGTCGATGCCCCGGTGGTGAATGCCTTCGCTCTTCCCGGCGGATATATTTACGTAACCCGGGAAATCCTGGCTTACATGAATAGTGAAGCGGAGTTGGTGGGGGTCTTGGGACACGAGATCGGGCACGTAACGGCGCGGCATGGAGTGGAGCAGGCATCCCGGGCTCAACTCCTGGGTCTGGGCCTCGGGCTCGGAGCTGTCTTTTCCGATACCTTTCGAAGTATGAGCGACCTGGCCCAGATGGGGGCCAGGTCGCTCTTTTTGAAGCATGGTCGCGATGCCAAACGGGAGGCGGACCAGCTCGGGGTCGAGTACATGGTCCAGCTCCAGTACGATGCGCGAGAGCTGAGCCATTTTTTTCAAGTCTTCGAGCGGATGAGAGAGGAGAGTGGGCAAGTACTGCCCAACTGGCTTTCCTCTCATCCTGCGCCTCAGGACCGAATCGCCGCCACGCCCCGGATGGCGAATGAGTTCATGACTCCGGGAGGGGAGTACAAGGTTCGCCCTCGAGAGTATGTCCAGCACCTCGACGGCCTCGTTTTTGGAGAAAACCCGCGGGAAGGATACACTCGCAACGGCCGGTTCCTGCATCCGGATCTGCAGTTTCAGATTACCTAGTCCTTGTCGTGGCGAGTCCAGAATACGAAGAACGCCGTAATTTTTTCCGAGCCCAATGGTCAAGCGGGAGCTCAGTTGACCCTGGCATCCGAGTCCTCTGTAGAAGTGTGCCTGGAGGCGCGCCCAGCGACCTATGCCGCAATGGCGGTTTGAGGTAAGATCTCCTTCGTATTCGGCCGCAGCTCGACTGCCGCTGTCAAGGAGACATAACACCTCCTATCAGAAGCGGCAGGGGAGGCATCTCAGGAGCGAGGTACTTCCGAGACGCAGCTTATTTTTACTATCCTTCACTGGCTCGTAGAATGCATCCGGGTGGTCTGGCGGCGATCGGGTGTGTACATTCCTCCCAACCCATGGATTCAGGGAGCAGGATCAACCGAACCGTTTTCTGACGCGGGTGGCTCTGATCCGACAGGTCAATCCAATATGAATGTGTCTTGAAAACATTTTATCCACAGATAGATGCGGAAACTTCACAGGGCATACCCTGCTCTTGAATTCCTGGATAATCTGGCGATAGATGGACTTGTGAGATAGATCGGTGAACTGGTGCGTCCTGAGAGAGATCGGCTCGACAACTCAGCTTTGGCGCCTGTTTTCAGTCAGGGTTGGGAAGTACTTGGAGGTTTTCGGGACGGCTAGGGGCGCCGGAAGGCGCCGAGCCGGGCAGTGGCAAGATGAATTCGCTGTTGTTGTCCGATTCGAATTTATTTAGAAGGGGTGAATACGTTTTGACCAAAATCTTCTCTTCCGTGGTGTCAAATTCCAAAATCCTGAGCCAACCTTGACCTCCATTTGCCCGCGTCTGGTAGTTAGCCAAGAGCTGATGTACCCAACGACCGTTCGCGTAGTCGCTGCGGCGAATCTCCGCCTGATTTCCCAACTCATGTCCGTTCATGACCAAGAAAACATTAGGATTCGGGGCAATAAAATATTCCCAGACAAATTCGGAAGAATGCCCTGTCGATCTTCGAACCGGTTGTCCGTCAACAATGCTTAAAAAGCCGTGCGTTGTAATAATGGCCATTCGGTCAGGATAGCTCTTCAACACAGCATCTGCCCAGCGCAACTGAGCCTTTACCTCCTTTTCAAGGCCATCATCGTCCGGCTCTTCCAGAAGAGTGGTTTCGTCGTCCATACGATCGTTCTTTAGCCCGTACATGAATTCGAGATTCATGACCAACCAATCTCTTCCACCCGCTGAAAAAAGTTGGTAATTGTTAGCATTGCCAGTAGGTCCGTATTTACTGAACTGACCACCCCACCAGGGATAATCCTTGAAGCTGGTAACATTGAAATCCTTGCCTGCATCGATGCCGAAGTATTTTTCGAAATAGACGTTGTCGGTCCCTGACTTATCATGATTCCCCGGTAGGAGCCCATATGGGACCGGGGGCACGGCCTGATCCAGAATATTCATGGCAGCCCGAGCATTTTGCCATTCATTCTCTCTTGTCGCGGATTCCACAATATCACCTTCGTGAAGCACAAATACGATGTTGAGAGCACCCCGACTATCCACAATCCATTGTGTCTGTGTCTTGAAGACATCCGGCTGGCTTTCAGAGTAATTCTGGGTGTCTGGGAGAACTATAATGGTGAATTTGTCAGATCCGGCTGCCCATCCGGCTGCCGAGATGAAGGCCCAAGAGAACAAGGCCAGCAGGACGATCAGTTTCCAAGATCCCAATATAGTTTCACGCATGCAACCATACTCCAAGAGGGGATAAACGGCCCGTTGAGGCAATTGACCGGAATCGACTTGGGGAGATGTCGGCTCCAATCCTCTACTGACACCGACTAACTGAGTTATCGATTGAATCGTTACCCGACTTTAGCCACCGATTCAAATAAAGCCCTGAAACCGTGACGCACCACACAATTCCCGGGTCGTTGCCCATGCATTTCCGAAACTTCCGACCGTGTTCGTGGACTTACAAGCTAGAGAAATATCGTCGAGAATACACTCCTGATTTGGGTTAAACAAACGCCATTGGGCTGCCGATAGCGAGAATTGATACGCACCATGCCAACGCAGAACATTGGTGATATCAACCTGAGCTGACCAATTGCAGACCGGAGCGTTGGGGGCGGCACTTCTTGTATGGCCTCGGGTCGCCGAGGTGCAGTAAACACTTGGAGCAATTAGGGATGAGCAAAACCTCGAGTCCCATTTCAGGTGCCACTTTCCTGTTCGCTGCCAAAGCGATTTTCGTTTTAAGTAGTTATGTCACCTATTCCTTCCTGCCTCGACTCTTATCGCAAGAAGAGGTTGGTCTCTACCTCGTCATCAACAGCATTGTCTCGATCATCAACGCCGTTTTCATAACGGGTACCATCCAGGCGATCTCAAAATTCGTCTCTGAAGACAGCGCCCGTGGCGGCCTGGTTCTGAAGGCAGCGACGCGACTGCAGCTGTTCCTGGCTGGTGGGGTGGTTGCGACCTATTTCTTTGTAGCTCCAGCCATTGCCTCGACTCTGAACGATCCGTCACTCGCGCCCTATCTACGACTGTCAGCCGTGATTCCGTTTTGTTACGCCTTCTATGCCATGCGCATCGGTTATCTGAATGGTTGCCGGCGGTTCATTCCTCAGTCGGTCTTCGACATCGGATTCTCATTCCTCAAGGTGTCCATGGTTCTCTCCGCAGCGTGGCTGGGATGGGGCGCATTTGGAGCCATCGGTGGTTTTTCACTGGCTTCGTTGACCATTTTCTTGCTCTCAACGGCTCTGGTACGGCCGAAAGCAAACGAATCCTCCGCTTCACCCATATCCGCGACCAAGATTCTCAAGTTCGAGGCGACGGTTCTCTTCTATCAAGGATTCATGAATCTATTGATGCAAATAGATCTCCTGCTGCTCAAAGCGCTTTCGCCCGCCGCTTCTGCCAATGTGCTTGCAGCACAATATGGATCCGCCGTAAAACTAGCGCAGATCGCTCCAAGCATACTGGTCGCATTGAACTTCCTGATCTTCCCGCTGATATCCAAATCCATTTCCGAGGGGAATCCCACAGACACGGTGAACTACATTCAGAGAGGTCTTCGTGCCTGCCTGATCATCGTGGCCGGCCCGTCGGCTATCTTGGCAGCAACTAGTTCCGAGACCATGGCGCTGGTCTTCAGTTCAAGCTATGCGGGTGGGGGCCCTTCATTGGCTATCCTGACCATTGGATACCTGATGCTGTCCATTCTCGTGATGTCCCTCACGATCATCAATAGCGCCGGCAAGCCCTTATTTTCCCTGGGAACGGTTGCATTCGTGGTTCTGGTCGAAGTTCTGATCAATTACTTTCTCATATCCTCGCTCGGAATGACGGGAGCCGCCGTAGGAGCCGCCATCGCATTTGGCGTCGGACTGGTCATTGCCGCTCTTTACATACGAAACAGGTTTGGCGCCTTTATTCCGTTGTACAGCGGCCTCCGAATCGGTCTGTCCGCGGGCATCCTTTACATCCTCGCGATTGTCATTCCTGGACAAGGGGTCTTTCTTCTAGCAAAAGACGCCTTGCTCGGCCTGATCTATGTATTCTTCCTGTTTCTGTTTAGAGAACTACGCTACGAGCGGCATCAAAGTTTAAAAATCGCATTCAACACCCAATGAAAAAATACGATCCAATTCGTTACTACGATGAGTTCAGCGCGAACTATGAGCGTCGCCGACATCAAGGGTATCACTTGTTGCTCGATGAGATCGAATCCAGCTTTCTGGACTCAGCGCAGGGTGGAACCTGCCTGGAAGCTGGTTGCGGAACAGGTCTTATTCTAGATCGAGTGAGGGACAGGTTCCGGCGTTGCTATGGAGTGGACCTCTCTCGGGAGATGGCACGATTGGCCCTCGACCGAGGTCATCCGGTCACGCAGGCATCGGTGACGGAACTGCCCTTTCCAGAAAGCACCTTCGACGTGGTATGTTCGTTCAAGGTTCTCGCCCATGTGGAGCACATCCGCAACGCCGTCTCCGAACTGGCGCGGGTGACCAAGAAAGACGGACTACTTGTCCTCGAATTCTACAATCGGAGGAGCTTGAGAGGGCTGCGCTGGCGTCTAAAGCGGCTCATCGGGGGCGAGCGAACCGGGAGCGCCCGGGAGACGGATCTCTACACTCGCTACGACAACGTCCAGTCCATACTGAGCTACCTTCCGCCCGAAACAAAGGTCGAAGCCATTTGTGGCGCCATCATATTCACGCCGTTGGCGATTGCGATTCGAATACCGGTACTGGGACAGTTCCTGTCCTTTCTGGAAAGGAAGTTCTCCCGGAGCTTCATGGCTCGCTATGCCGGATTTGTAACAGTCGTTCTTCGTCGGTTGTGAAATCAGCTTTTTAGAGCCAAGTTCAGTGCTTTACGAAGCTTTGGGTCAAACGTGTGCGCCTGTAGTTCGATCAAAGTGCTTCGAAGCTCGGGCCCTCTGGGATGTATATTGAGAATCGTCTTGAGAATGTTTCTTCGAAAGGCACTCTGTTCATGTTGCTTGAACAGTGTCACCAAATGATCGATCTCCTCAAAGATCCCCTGTTCGTCGATTAACCTAACGCGCACGTAATCGCTGATAATGGGATTTCTGATCTCGTCCTTCAGTGCATTCAATCCAAGGTCACGGTTCACCGTGAACATGGCCTCGAGAAGTGCCGCACGTACGTGTGGGCTCCTTTCATCACGCCATCTTTTGGCAAGAACCGTTCGAGCATGGCCGTCGTTTCGCATGGAATAAGCCCGTAGCGCATCCGCTCTTACCCGTGGATCTTCGTCCTGCATGGCGACATGTAGAGTCGCGGGCGATATGGACTCGGCAACGCGGAGCAAACTTCTCATGGCGGCCCGCCGGTTCAATCGGTCGGTCGAACTCAAATAGAGTCGTTCAAGTTCTCTAGCGTCCTGGAATAAGGACAGGGATTCGATTGCCACTCTTCGGATGGCGGGAGAAGGATCGGTGACTGCTTGAAGGATGAGGTCTCTTCCAGCTCTGTGTTTTGCCAACTGAGCAAGACAGGCTCTTCTCAGCTCTACATTATCCGCGACAGCGCCCTCTCCGAACAAAGCCCGCGCTCGTTCACTCAGCGGGCCATCTATCCCGGCAAAGCTTTCCACGATCTTGCTACGACAAAAGGCATTACTTTCAATGGTGTAGGCTTGTAGGAGGAGCTCTTGGATTTCAGAGTTGTTATCCGGTCCTTCCGGTCGCGACGCCAGAAATTTCTTGGCCAAGCTGAACATTACCCACTGGGTAGATATCGGCGAATCTTCTGGCCGGGCCACATAATCCTGCAGCCATGAGAGGAAGAAGGGCTCGTCCATTTGCTCGGCATAACGATCCTGATCTGCCTGAAAATCATACAGCGAGAGATACCCCTGACCGAGCTCGAGGCTATTGGGGTTCAAGGCTGTCAGGTTCCTATGTTCCAGGGGGTCCTGTGTGAGATCGTAGTGCTCCCATAGTCCCATCGGCTCGGAATAGATCCACTTGCGCGTACCCTTAATTGCACCGACAACATCGCTATTCGACTCGGCATAGATGACACGATTGAGGGTTGGACTGGACGCCTCCTGAATCAGATCTCTGCCTTCATAACTAATTGGGACCGAGATACCCAGCTGTGAGAATATGGTGGGCGCGATGTCCAGATTCGCCACCATCGTGGGAACACGCTGACCCGTGAGACCTGGCACCTTGACGAACAGAGGTACCCGGATCGTCTCATCGTACAATGTCCTTCCGTGTAGACTTCCACCATGCTCGTAAAATTCCTCACCATGGTCCGAACCAAACACAACCAGGCGAGAGTCGGACGGAGGGAGGATACTCAGGAGTTCTTCGAACTGATGGTCGACCCAGCGCACTTCGCCGTCATACATTTGTTTCGATCCCGTTCCTCGAATGAACTCTGGACGCGGATCGTAAGGATCATGTGGCTGATAAAAGTGGACCCATACCATGGTTCGCTCGGAGTCAACCCGACTGATGAGCTCCTTGAGTTTTGGCAGGATATCCTCCGGATCGTCATAAAAATCGAGCTCGGAAAAATTGTACTGCTCCAGATTCGTGAATAGCCGGAGGTCAGTAGGCAAGAGAGCTACGGAATCGAGGCCGTTATCTCGCAAAACCGAGATCAGGTTGTCGCTAACATCGAAATTTTTCAGGGAAGGATGGCGGGACTGCAGAATGGCGCGCAGTGAATATCTTGTGGACGCATGCTGTGAGTATGCCCTCTCGAAAATGAAATCTTCTTCGAAATATTTGTCGATGTTCGGTGTCAAATCACTGTTTTTATTGAGGATTCCAACCGAATCGTATCTCAGAGCATCGACGGTCACTAGAAGCACATCCTCGGCGACGGCAGAGGGAAGTTCTTTCGTGACGCTCCGGCTCCAGAATCCGCCTGAATCGACTCTCGATAGGCCGTCCGGAAAACCGCCCCGCCCTTCTGGTGTCCACGCTTGGAGAATCGGCTGAGCCACCTTGGCTCCAAAATTCGAATCTGCCATGATCTTCCAGGCGTTCCATGGAAACCACGAGTAGACCGAGACAACCCAGGCCAAGACGGCCGTGGCGGGAACCACCGTTCGCGCCAAACGACCGAGCGTCCCAACCATCTCAAAGCGGGCGAGCATCCCGAGAACGAGGGCATGAAGAAGGACTACTACCACAATTCCGAAAATCGAGTGTATGAGTGGATACCAACCCACGTACCAGCGCACGTCCACGGCCAGAACGCCGAGCGCCAAGGTTGCGACCAAAGCAGCACTGGAATACCACTGCAGCGATGTGCTGTTCTGACTGCGGAGTGCTCGCAGTACAATCAAGGCTCCCCATGCAATCAGCCAGAACAGGACGATCAAGAACGGCAACACCATCCACGGGCCATAAAGAGCCAGTGGCGACGTCCTATAACGATTCCCGACAAATGGCTGTTCTGCAAGGACATATAGAATCGGCAGGCTCGCTACCAGGACCATCAGGATCACATTCCACTCAACGGAACGCTTTCGTCTGATCGCCTGCCCTAGACCGAAGATGATTCTGAGAGCCAATGACTCTGCGAAAACCAGGAGGAAGACCGCGGTCGACACGATGGCGAAATTGAGGATCCAGGGAAGAACGGCTCCTTGTAGAGTGAGAGACTCTGTCGATCGCAGAAAGGTCCCGTGAAGCAGATCGAGAAGCACGACAATTAGAGTGACAATGGAGGCGCTGACCATCTCGCAACCTCTCAGAGAATAATACGGATCAGACAATGTGCCCTTGGCGAAAGGCTCGCGCTGCATATCAGCACCCCCGTAAATCGCAGAGATTTGGTGTTACTGTTTTATCGTTCTCCATTCGCCCCGGCATTAGAACTAGACAACTCTCTTTTTCACCAATGAATTGGAACGTTGCGTTGAAGAAATCACGAGACGGCGTGGAAGTATCGCGCGACCACAGGTTTCAACCACAAGATTCGATGCAGGGGTAGGGAATCCGGATTGCGAGGGGTAAGGAGGATTTTCGCGTAGTTAGCCGAGGCCGTTGAGGAGAGATCTGTAGAGTTTTTCATATTCGACGGCCATCCTTTTCGCCGAGAAAAACTCGTTCACCAATCTACTTCCGGTTTGACCCATTTCCAAACGAAGATCGTCGTTGTGCAGCAGAGTCGAGACGGCTCGGTGCAGAGCCGCCGCATCCCCCGGAGGTATCTTCATGCCACCATTTCGAGGCAACAGTTCCGGAAGTGGTCCAAGGTCACTGATCACGATCGGTCGCCTCAAGGCCATGGCTTCTAGCAAGGTCAGCGGAAGATCCATCTTGTTATGAAGCGACTGGACAGGGAAAATGACGACCGAGGCCAACTTCAAGAGGGCTCCGAAGTCATCGACATCGTTCATAAAGGTTACCCGAGGTGTCAGCCCGGATGTCTCGACCGATTGCCTTACGTCTTTTTCAATCTCTCGTGCAGCGGACGTCTTGTGGCGGCAGGCGAAAATGAAACGGAGGTTCTTGCAGTCGCGCACAATCTCGGGAAGCGCGGTCAGAATAACCGAATGCGCCTTGGAGTACTCATAATCGCCCGAGAAAACGACACATGGATCCTCCTGACGCAGGCCAAGTTTCTCGCCCAGTGCTTTAACGCGGGCAGCATCCACCTTGGGTGGCTCGATCCCTGGATAGATCCGGACCACGTTTTTCATCCCGTGCTGCTGGAGAATGCGACCGGTATGATCCGAAAGTACCACGATCCTATCCGCAAAAAGAGATCTGTACAGTACGGAAATACGACTGGGACAGCTGCATAGGGTATGGACCGTCAACCCACGCTTCACCTTGAACAATAGTCGTAGCGTGTGATTGGTGCGAGGATTCGGGGAAAAGAAAAAATGGTAAATATCGATCCCTGATTCCGGGCGCATCAGAAAGAGAAACGGACGCAGATTCTCCATCAGAGACGGATTGAAGGATGTCTGCTTTACCACAATCGGATCGCACTGAACATTTGAATCGTGGAAGTCGGCTGGACCGCCATTTCCGAAGTATCGATATCGATACTCCTTCGAATGAGTAAGCAGCAGTCGCAGGAGGTTCTTGGTTGCGTCGTTCCAGGGGTACACAAGTGGCTTGGATACAATACGAACGGTTTTCGATCTCAAGATTGCTTAGACCTCAAACAGACCTTAGAAGACGTTGATAGACAGCCTCATGATCTTGCGAGATGCGCGATGCTGTGAACCGAGTGCCGGTCTCGGTCGCGGCGACTGAGACCTGACGGTATTGCGACCAGTTGGCCAGAATACTCCCGAGCAGACTTGTGAAGCTCTGCCGATCACCCGCCCTGAAAAGATAGCCGTTCACTCCGTGCCGGACGACTTCTGGAATCCCCCCAACATCCGCGGCCAGAACTACTCGCCCACAGCGCATCGCTTCCAATAGAGCCACAGGCATACCTTCCGTGCGGCCCGATGCATAGATGCGAGAAGGAAAAACCACAATATCACTTTGAGCGAAAAAAGCGTCCTTGGCGCTCCCACTCACGGGGCCCATGAAGGTGTGAGGCACCTCGAGACGTGTTGATAACGTCCGAAGCGCGTGCTCCTCAGGTCCGGTTCCCGCGATTACGAGATTGCTTGGCTTAACACGAGCACAAACACGAATAAGCTCGTCAACACCCTTACTCGAGATCAGCCTCCCAATGAATCCGACAGTGGGTGAGTGGCTTCGTAGGGGCGTTGCAAAAAGGCCATCTGAAACCCCCATCGGCACAACGTAGGATTTCTTGTCAAGAAATTTCGGCTCCCCTATCCAGTTTCCGAAATCAGCTCGGAGGTAATCGGCCACGAAATGTATCCGGTCGCATTGTCTAACTAGACTTCTTGCAAGGGTTCTGCCGCCCGGAAGGCTGCGCAGCAGATGAAAATCAGTAGAGTGGACGCTAATTACTAATGGTCCCGCGCCCGCTCTCCTCAGTACGGCACCGACCATGCCAGCCGGAAACAGCCAGTGAGCGTGGACGATATCTGCAGATCTAGCGCGCCTTCTGGCGGCCCGATAGAAAGATGCGATCAACGCTGGAAGTTGCAGCAGCAGGAGCGGATTATGTCTGACATTCTCCATCATTCCTGCCCCATAGGCGAGTCGTTGCAAGCCGTGAGGGGTGAAATAGGAAAAGCATCGTAGCTGAATGTCATTTATCTCGAGAGTCCTGGCAGCCTCCCCTCGCCTTGCTGGAGCTACCATTTCGACCCGCCATCCATTCCTGGCATGGGCATGCGCCCAGTCGCGAAGAAAGCAGGAGGCAGTTTCCTCGTGGGGGACGGGATAGGATGACGTAAGGGCCAAGAGATTCATGCTGAAGGAGGAGCGACTCATTTGCTCCGGCAAGACGACGGATCGACTGCCTTCTTCTCTAAAACACAAGAGCCTACCCAATCGGAGTCACAGTGATGGCAGTCTCAAGCCTGTTTTTTCCTCATTTGACGTGACTTTGATCTCGAGGAACGATTTGAAACAGAGAGGGTGTCCGGAATCCCTTTATCCGTGGGCTCAGTCAGTAGGCTTATCGCTCCATCTACCCTCATCCCGGACTGTTTTTGCTCAGCCTAAGTCGATGAATTCATGTCACTTTCGGAAATCCGCTCATTGTTCCGGACCCATGTCGGATTCTTGCTTCGGTGCTTTCTGGCCGAGCGCAATAGCAACCAGAAAACCTTGAATCCATCTGGAATTGGACGCAGCTGAGATCGCTGACCATCATAGATCGCCTGGACAGGCACGGAAGTTACCCTGCCACCGACTTCCCGTATTCGAAATAGTAGATCGTTATACACTCCGAAGGTCGGGAAGAGACTGTCCAAATCAATTCGTTTCAACAGTTCAAAATGAATAGCAGTGAAGCCGCACTGAGAGTCACGAACCTGCCAGTATCCAGTCGTGATCTGTGTAATCAAGCTCAGCACAGCATTCCCTAGCAACCTGAAGAATGGAACAATCCAGATCCCGTCCCAGCTGTGAAATCTATTTCCTTTCGTATAGTCTGCGTCGCCGCGAATAATGGGTTCGATCAACTGCGGTAGGTCTTTCGGCGACATTTGACCGTCGCCGTCCATCACGACCACGATATCACTTTGAAGCTGAAGTGACCTCGTGTAACCGGAGCGAAGCGCTCGACCCACACCGATCCTCTGCGCGTGATGGATGATCGATAGTCGTGAAGATCGAAGCCTCTCGACGATTTCCGCGGTTCTATCAAGACTTCCATCGTTGATCACAATGATGTGATCGATGAAAGCCGGCACGCCACGTATTGTGTTTTCTATGAACGATTCTTCGTTGAAAGCGGGAATGATGACGCCAATTTTTCTGTCGTGGAGCATCGCCAACTCCGCCTTCGAGTGAGACTGCCAGCAAGAATTCCGGCAATACTGAATAACCAAAACCCCATGAATTCGCAAGGCCAAAACGTCAAACCTAACATTCTCAAAAAAGTGTTGACGAAGTAAAAAAAAGAACCAATATCTCACCGATTCGTGACTTGGAAGTCATCAATAGTGCCAGACGAAGCCCCGATGGCCTCCGGGGACCGCGGACAGAGATCCAGCTCGGGGCGTGTCCAGTTCACGCCGTCTTCAGAGACGGCATAGGTGAGCCGGCAGTGGTTCAAGCTGTCTTTTCCTCCGGCCGGGTTTGAGCTCCACCACCCCTTCCACAAGTCGTCGATGGGATCGAGCAAAAAGGTGCCGTGGGCAAAGCCGCAGCCGCTGTCCCACGGATACTTGGGTTCGATGAGCGGGTTCGCCGGGTCCAATACCGCCTTCTCCAAGCGCCAGCCGATGGCATCTCGCTCCGCCATATCCTCGTCGATGACAAACGAGAGGCAGTTGGTGCGTTCAATTCCGTGGACGGTTTTGAAGATCGACATGGGCGCTCTCCATTCTCTTGAGGATTCAGGGTCCTGCATTCAATTGGGCCATTGACGTGCTGAGGGTAAGTACGGAAAGAGTCAGCAGGATCTTCATTCTCTTGCTTCCTGGAACGGCGTAATGGTCCGTGGAGTCGCTCCGAAAGTCGAGCAAGCGGCAGTCACGCGGTTGCGTCGAGCAGGCTTTTCCGAGTCAATCAATCCTCATGCGTTTGACCATGTCGCTCTCGAACACTCTAGCGCTGAACTCTGTCAGGAGGGCCCGGTCTTCCGTCGTGTACGTCTTGTCGTTCGTGAGCGTCTTGATGTTGGCAGCGACCTCTTCCTCCAGACGCATGCCGATGACGAGGAGATCGATGCGGTCGTCATCCAGCACGTAGCGGATCGCCGCACCGGGCAGTTGCTCGAGGCGTTTCCTGTCGAATCCCGGCACGACGTTTCCCGACCAGGCGCCGAGCATACCGGCACCGACGACCTTCATCGCGGCTATACCCAGCCCCATTTCGTGCGCCTTCGCCACGCAGGTGTTGCGCAGCTCGATCATCCTGGCGGAGAAGACCTGGTTGTAGCCTCTTGGAAGGTATCCGTAGGACAACATACATAGGTCGAACCCACCGGAGGAGATCAGAAGAATAGGAAATCGCTTTTTGCTGCCTGTCGGAGGATATCACAACATGTCCCGGAGAGTTTGGTGGAATGCTGGAATATCGCGGCAGCCCGGGTGGCATGGCGGGTTGGGAGCCAAATTGAGCGGGACGAAGACGGAAATGCAGTTTCCCCGGCTGGAGGATCAGCTCCTGAGTGGCGTTGGTGTGCCCAAGCAAGCGCACCCCTCGCTGCAGGGAGCCCGGGCGGCAATGCTATAGCAGCAGCAAGCGAGCCTTGGGAGCTTCATTGGCTCCGGAGCCGCGAAGGGTCGCTATCGCGGCCGCCAACCGAATCGTAATCATAATGAAGAGTTCTTGGAAGCGGAGGTGGGGGTGGGCGCTCGGGTTGATCCCAAAGGTTGAGATGGTGCAGGATTCTTTCAACCACGGCAGGGATTACGATCAGGCTGACGATCTTCATCGGGCCGGCACAGCGAGGGCAGATCAAAGGGTCGGCCTCATAGACCTTCTTGATCAAGCGAGCCCAGGAGCTTTTGAGCCTGCGGGCAACGTCATGCTGGGATTGTGGAGACCGTGCCGGTCGGGTTGGGGGAGTGGCTGTTTGGCGGGCGCGGGCGCGGCGGACGTGGGACCACTGACCGTAGTATCGGATTAACTGCTGGCCGGCATCGGGGATGTGAGTGCAAAGTCCGGCGAGGAAATCAAGCGCCGGACAGGCAACTGCGTCACGAGAGTCCGGTCGGGCCCTGCGATGGCGATTCTTGGAATCATAGGTTACCTGCCGGGTCTGACCCTCATAGTGCAATCGATCCAGAGCTATGGGAGGGTGAACACAATATCTGGCTAGGCGTTCTCGGGCCTCATGGTCGTCGGCAGCGACGCTGCCCCCCCTGATATACGGAAAAACCGGTATGCCGCCAGGAAAAAAGAATGTCAATCAGGCGCCGGGTGATTCTCTCCTTGGCCAGCAGTGTCCTCAGGAGCTTGTCGCGAAACAGGAGCATGATCCGAACCGGATCGGGCCGGGAAATCGGGACAAAGGACGCATCCGGCAAAATCAGCCCATCGCCGACCAGGCAGTGCAGATGCGGGTGAAATCGGGTGGGATCATCCCCGTAGGTTTGAATGGACGAGATCATGGCCGGCAGCGGGGCCGAGTCAAAACATCCTGCCTGCTCCGCGGCATCGAGGAAGATCTCCTTGATCGCCTCGTAGAACGACCGGCTCAACTCTCCCAGGAGCTTGCGATCGTACTTGAAACAAAGGCGCAGCATCTTGGGAATGGTGACGACATATTGCCGGATGGGAACTTCACCCAGCACGTTCCGCTCGACGTGCTCGGCAAATAGAAGGGCGCGCTTTTGGTGGCATGAAGGGCACAAACACCGTCGTTTGCAACTAAAGGCCAATAAAAGGTCCTTGCGACAGCTTGCGCACCGGAGGCGGGCAAAACCACAGCGAAGGTCGCCGCAGTCCAAATACTGGTCGACGACATGGCGGATGATGGGGCGCCAGAAGCCATATTGTCGAACCGAACGGAAAAGGCCCGGGCCAATCACGCATGGGAAAAACCTGAGATTCGATGGCGGAGCGAGCCCAATACGCAATGTTGTCGTATCCAGGCTTGTCCCGCTCGTCTCCCCGCTCCCCGTAGGCCGAACCCAGAGCGTAAATCAGTCGCGGGTTGATTGGCTCGAGCTCTTCGTAGGTCAAGCAAAGCCGTTCGATGGCCCTCGGTCGGTAGTTGGTAACGAAGACGTCCGCCGAGCGGACCAGGGCTTTCATGACCTCGGATCCTTTTTCGTGTTTCACATCCAGGGCGAGTCCCTTTTTGTTTCGGTTGTCGATCTCGAAGGTGTACGGAATCTCGGACACCGGCATGCCGGGAAGCTGGTGGTAATAACGATTCAGATCACCTAGACCCGGTGGCTCCACCTTGATGACCTCTGCTCCGAAATCCGCAAGGACGGCACCTGCGGCCGGACCAAACACCATCGTGGCGACTTCTATCACTCGAATTCCCTGAAGCAAGCTTGTGGCTTCCACCAGTAGATCCCTCCTGGCAAACACTACGGGGCAGAAACAGATCATCCTGTCTCGTCGGTAGGGTAATGATCGACTACAAGGAAATCTAATTCACCTCCTGGTATACCATCGGTTCCAAAAGGCCTGTGTAATATACGGCTTGGTTCATGACCATGAAAATCCACCACTGAATGAAGGATCTTCATGGTATAGTGACCTCATGATTGATCGTAAAAGTGATTTTCAAGCCGTAAAGACGGCCCTGAGGCGGAGCCGGATCGTTGCCTTGCTGGGGCCGCGCCAATGCGGGAAGACCACCCTGGCCCAACAATTCGTTGCCGCCGATTCGCTGAACTACCTCGACCTCGAATCTCCCTCCAGTCTGGCCCGTCTCGACGAACCCGAAACCACGCTGCGTCCCCTGAAAGGACTGGTTGTCATCGACGAAGTCCAACGACGCCCGGAACTGTTTCCTCTCCTGCGTGTTCTGGCCGACCGAAAACCGCTGCCGGCTCGCTTCCTGATCCTGGGCAGTGCATCGCCAGATCTGCTCCGTCAGTCCTCCGAAACCCTTGCCGGTCGGCTGGAGACGGTTTCCCTGGAGGGTTTCCGACTCCGAGATCTGGGCACCTCTCAGCAATACCGTCACTGGCTGCGGGGGGGGATTCCCGCTTGCTTATACAGCCCGGAGCGGGGTCGATTCGCTCCACTGGCGTCAACAGTTTCTCCAGACGTTTCTGGAAAGAGACATTCCGCAACTCGGGATCAATATTCCTGCGGTGACCTTGCGACGGTTTTGGAACATGGTGGCACATTGCCACGGTCAAACCTGGAATGCCGCGGAACTTTCCCGCGCGCTGGCTCTTGGGCAATCCACCGTGCGACGGTATCTGGATCTCATGACCAGTGTTTTCATGATCCGTCAATTGCCACCTTGGTTTGAGAACCTGGGCAAGCGACAAGTCAAGGCGCCGAAAGTCTACGTGCGTGATTCGGGATTGCTTCACGCATTGCTCGCCATTGGAAATCGGGGCGACCTGGAAAACCATCCCAAAGTCGGCGCCTCATGGGAAGGCTATGCCGTTGAGGAGATCCTCAAGGCGTTTCAGCCTGACGATGCCTATTTCTGGGCAACCCATGGCGGGGCCGAGCTTGATCTGCTCCTTTTCAAAAAAGGGCGCCGCATCGGAATAGAATGCAAACGCATGGACGCCCCCTCCCTGACGCCCTCCATGCGTATGGCGCTGGCTGACCTGAACCTTCACGAGCTCAAGGTCGTCTATCCAGGCGCGACCTGCTATTCCCTGGGCCGACGTGTCGACGTCGTCCCGCTCACCGACTTCGTTTAGCCAAAGTCGTGCTTGAGGGTTTCGTGTTCTTTTGGGGTCAGATGTAATCGGTCTGACTCTTGCGCGGACTCCGGCAGCACCTGTCGAAGGCATAATACCTAGACTGGACTCACCGAGCATCTCTCCAGGATCGTCTTCCACCCATTCCGCCGGTTTAGAGCACCGCCCAGGATTTCGAGCAGTTCCTCAAACTCAACGCGGTCGTCCGAAAACGGCGGACGGTGTTTGAACTTCATGAGGAGTTCTTTGCGCTCTGAGGGGCACTTGCCATGCTCGAGGATCCGGCTGTAGAACTCCCATGCGTACGCGAAGGTCTCCCGTAGCTAGCTACAGACTTGCCCGAGAATTTAGCAAATGAACCTCAGCGGTGGGATTCTGGAGTGGATCTTCAGGTGGACCCGGTTCATCCAACCGGTTACGTGGATGTCTTCGTCGACGGGCAGGGCAATCCGGATTTCACCATCCACCAGCAAGTCGCGTACGACTTCATTTCCTTTGAAGAGCCGCTCCGCGACCGGCTTGGAAACGACCGTTTCGACGTGTTCTGCTTCGGCACGCTCTGCCAGAGAAACGAAGTCAGCCGGAACACACTCCGGCAGATCCTGGATGCGGCGCGGGCCGCACACGTGTTCTGCGACGTGAACCTCCGTCAGGATTTCTACGACCGCGACATCATCGCGCATTCGCTACACCGCAGCACGATCCTGAAGCTCAACGACGCCGAGGCGGTGGCGCTTTCCGGGCTCTTGTTCCGAGAGGAGCTGGACGAGTCGACATTCGCTAGCCGTATCCAGGAAGAGTATTCTGTTGGGCTGGTTTGCGTCACCAAGGGAGCCGAAGGATGTACGGTCTACGACGGCGGCCACCGGGTGGATTGCCCAGGCACGAAGGTCCACGTAGCCGACACGGTGGGCGCCGGAGATGCATTTAGCGCTGCGTTTCTGTGGGGCTATTGCCGCGGCGGCGATCCGATCGAAAGCGCAAAGGTGGCCAACAAAATCGGCGCTTTTGTCGCCTCGCACTCCGGCGCCATCCCCGCCTATCCGGATGAAATTCGCAACCAGCACGGCCTTGGCAACCGGTAACGCCAAGGTCAAGCCGCGCAGAGAGCGCCGGGGCCGTGCCCAACGTGAGTGAGTGGGATCTCGCTTGCGAAAGAAAGCCACGCGCTCTCTGACTTCTGACCTCTGCCTCACCGCTTCGGCCAGTCCAGGTGGCGGTGCAGGAACTCGTACGTCCCCTTGCCGTTGATCGTGTGCGGTCCGACGAACCATTCGATTTCGGCGCGGTCGCCGATGCCGAGTTTCGCCGCGTACAGATATCGTACTTTGGCGAATTCGTACGCCACCCATTCGTCCTCGCCAACACCGTCGAAGTGTCCGCGTTCGACCATAAACGGACGGGGACAAATCAGCGCGGCCATCTCGGCGTAGTTGAACGTGCTGCCGAGGTCGAATTCAAAGATTTCATATTCGCCGGTCCACACATAGCTGAAGTTGTGCCGCGAGCTGGCGTTCTTGCGGACCCATTCGTTGAAGTCGGCCGAGCAGATGGACAGGCAGTAGTCGGTCACCAGAGCCGGAATGCGCATGGCCGACTTGCCGCCGTAACTCAGTCCGTAAAACGCAATCCGCTCGGGGTCGACGCCGGGCAGTTTCTTCAGCCAGTTCACGATCTGCTGATGCTGAGGGACGATCACCGAGAACAGAGTTTTTCCGATGGGGTTCGCTTTACGCTGCAGCGTACGGAATCGATCGCGGAAGATATAGAGATTCTGCGGTGCAAACGTAATGAAACCGCGTTCGGCCAGCTTGGCAGCGAAATCGTGGTAAGCGCGGTGATCGTTGAGGAACACGTCGGTCGGGCGTCCTTCCAGTCCGTGCTGGCAGACCACGACCGGCCGCTTTTCGTCGGGCTTCAGGTCTTTGGGTAGCAGCAACACTCCGTACGCGATCACATCCGGAAACACGTCGAGCACGACTTCGTATCCGGTCCACTTTTCGGAGTCCCATGTCTTCCGAGTCCGCGCGTTGGGCGGCAGCAGGTCATAGTCGAAGTGGCCAATCACATCGTTGCGGAACCTGTCGCGGTACTGTTCCACCGATTTCTCGTACCCTTCAAGAGACTTCGTATCCAGTTTGCTCATGTATGCCTTGCGGACAAACGCGCTTTCGCGAAGCAGAAGCTGATTGTGCCGGTCCATTTCTTCAAGCTGACGTTCCTGCCGTTGGGCCGTGTCGAGCTTATGGGTGACCGTGACCTTTCCGGCTCCTTTTGCGAGTTTGTCGTTGATGCCCAGCGACGACAGGAACACGCTCAGCGAATGCCCTGCGTCCTGTGAATCGCCGGCAATGGAAGTCATCGACATGTCACTGTCGAATTTCGCATCCGCAAGAATGTCCTCGGTCCGTTTCCATTCCTGGTTCGCCGCACGCACCGAAGGCGATGTGAGTTCGGCAGGCGCACCTCCGCTGCCAGGCAGTTCCACTTCCGGTCCGTCGCTGGCCTCGACGAGCAGCGACCGTCCTGCGTACATGGCGGCGATTTCCGCGTCGCCGAACTGTTCGAGCATTCCGAACACGTTCCGATCGAGTGGTTCGTTCCAAGCGCCTTCCCGCGGACCGAAACAGCCGGTGACGCAGGTTGCGTCGATCCGTGTGTCGATGGCCCCGGCGTAAAGAGCGAGCCGGCCGCCTTCGCCGTACCCGATTACGCCGATCGTGGCATCGCCGTCAACGGCGTCCTTCGTAAACCAGTCGACGCCCGCCAGAATCTGCTGCACTTCGTAACCAATCAGATGCCGGCCCAGTTCAAACGCTGATCGGTAGATGTATTCACGATTTGTCGTCGTGGCGCGCCCGTTTCGCTTCTTCAGTTCCCGGCTGAGGATCATTGGCACCAACACTCGGCAGCCGGATTCGGCCAGGCGACGCGCCAGTTGCGATTGCGCCGGAAGGTTACCTTCGAGACCGGCAATCTGTTCCGGTGTCTGATCTGCGTCGGGTACCGCCACAACGCTCGCAACCGGCTTGCGTCCCGTCGGGACCAGCAGCAGCCCCACACCGTGAATCGAAACAGTGTTGTCGCCGCCCGGCTGAGGATGCCCGAGCACGGGCCAGCGAACGGCAAACACATCAAATCCGTTTCCTCGAGCGATCCGAGCCGGTTGTTCGACGGTTGCCACGAGTTCCGGAGCGTCAAACGCGACACGAGGATCACGAACACCAAGAATGTGAGCGAGACGTTTGCGGTTCGGCTCGATTGACTTGTTGAACGCTTCGACTGACGAGAAATCGCGTTTCCAGTGCTTCCTACGCCGGTCGATGGATAGCTTGAGTTCGTTCAGCAGGAATCGATCCACACCGTCGACCAGGTGAGACGCGATGTCTCCTTCCCACGTGAGTGGTTTCGTTCCTGGAAGTGGTGGTCCGTCGGCGGCGAACGACGGGACGGCGATGACGAGTCCGGCGAGGACAGCGAGGACAGCGAGTACATTGAGTCGTTTCATCATGGGTTCCTCAGACAGTATTCGCGAAGGCAATTCGTCGACCCCACAGGTCAGTCAAAGTACCCATCACAGATTCCCCCGGGGTTCAGGCAGAAGAGTATCACAGCACTAAACACAATGAGCATGGTCCAATGGGCCGACGGTTCCCGTGAGGCGGGATCAGGAGGTACACGACAAAGGTGGCGGGAATGGCAAGTAACGACACAGGAAACGCCGCAAGCAGTAGTGGAGTCTTGGAGACGCCCTCGTTGCTGGGCCGGTCGCGCTAGCCCTTAGTCCAGCGTGATTTTTTGCATGAGGAGGAAGAAAAGCCCTGGAACGTGCGCCGTTACGGGATAAAATGCGTTTGATATACTTACAAGACATCCCGAAAGGAGCACATTCCAGGTGAATAAAAGAAACCACAGAATCCTCCTCCGAGACAAGCAAAATCTTACACGCCGGTTGGAAAGAAATCAGTTTGAGGACCGGTCCGATCCTATGTTCAAGGACTCCAACACCTACTACGAGATCGCCGAGAGAACGCGCGCCATCGGATCTGGTGGTATCGGAGCCATTCACAAGCTCGTGTGTAAGCTTGGATTGGACAAAGATATCAACAGAAACATCGTTTTGCTCAAGTACCACTTTCCTTACTGGGAATCCGATCATGTACTGAACATCGCATACAACGTCTTGTCGGGTGGAACCTGTCTCGAAGATATCGAGCGGTTGCGCCAGGATGAGACCTACATGAACGGACTGGGAGCCGAGAGGATTCCGGATCCCACGACGGCTGGAGATTTCCTCCGTCGTTTCGATGAGGATTGGATCTTCGGACTTCAGGAAACCATCAATGAAACCCGAACCAAGGTGTGGAAGTTGCAGGATGCTTCCTTCCGGAAGGAGGCCATCATCGACGTGGACGGGACCGTCGCCGGAACCTTGGGGGAATGCAAGGAAGGAATGGACATTGCCTACAACGGGATCTGGGGTTACGCACCGTTGATCGTGACCTTGGCCAATACGAATGAGGTCCTCTATCTGATGAATCGGCCGGGCAACCGTCCCTCTTCCGACGGAGCGGCCGAGTGGATGGACCGGGCAATCGATCTGGTGTCGTCGGTGTTTACGAAGGTCTGGCTTCGGGGCGACACGGATTTCTCGCTGACGAGAAACTTCGATCGCTGGGACGAGCGGGTTGGTTTTGTCTTTGGTTATGACGCCAAGCCGAACCTGGTCGGGATGGCCGATGCCCTGCCGGAGAGACAATGGAAACCGCTCGAGCGGCCTCCTCGTTATGAGGTCAAGAGCGAAGAACGGCGCCGTCCGGAAAACGTCAAAGAACAAGTAATCAAGGAGAGAGAATTCAAGAACATCCGCCTGCAGAGCGAGCAGGTCGCCGAGTTTGACTATCGTCCCGGACACTGTAAGAAAACCTATCGCATGGTTGTGGTTCGGAAGAACCTCACGATCGAAAAGGGGGAGCACCGGCTGTTTGATGAGGTCCGGTACTTCTTCTACATCACCAACGATCGGGAGATGACGATGGGAGAAGTGGTCCTTTTTGCCAACGATCGCTGCAACCAGGAAAACGTCATCGGTCAGCTCAAGAGTGGAGTGAACGCCTTGAGGATGCCTTCGGACAGTCTGGTATCGAACTGGGCCTACATGGTCATCGCATCGCTGGCGTGGAATCTGAAGGCCTGGTATGGCCTGGTGACGCAGGCGCCGACAGTACGTCGTGATATCTTGAGGATGGAGTTCAAACGCTTCCTGGTGAACTTTGTGCAAATACCCTGTCAGATTGTAAGAACCGGTCGTCGCCTCGTTTACAGGATATTGGCCTATAGCAAGCATCTCGAAACCTTTTTGGCGACGTTCGACTATATCAGGCAACTCAGGTTTACTTGAAGGCGCCTCGCCGGCGGGTGAGCCCGTACCCCCGGCGGAGCAAGAGTGGCGGGCGAAAGGAAGGGCATAACAGAGACAAACAAGATCAAGTGATCCAGACAACCAATGGAAGGTTTGTCTCTTGTGTTTCTCTTTGCTTTCCCTGTTACGCACAAGGAGCTGAAATCCACGAGATATTCGGAAAAGGCAAACGATTTTCCGAGCGAGCTCATACCTCGCTTATTTTGGGGCTAGCCTTGTCTCACAAGGGTATGGTAGATTTGGTCAACAGAGACACCTTTCCAAGTCTCGGGGAGCAGAACACGCTTTGGCCTTCGCGCTCTTGCTGACCGGGTTCCTAGCTCTCACAAGTGTCTGGGCGGAACCAGGCCCGGGAGAAAAGGCAGACCCGACCCTGGAGTCCATCTTTCCCCTGGGGGGTAGGCAGGGCTCCCGGTTTGATGCGGTGGTTCGCGGCCGGGACCTTCAAGGGGCGCAGGTGGTCTGGTTCGATTGTCAGGAATTGAAGGCACAGGTCCGGTCAATACGGGAGATTGAGCCGGAGACGGAAGCACCCGATGTTTCACCCGGCAAGAAGGAGGAGAAGAAGCCTCTTCAGGAGGTCCGGCTCCGAGTTGAAATCGATCCTGCGGCCCATCTGGGCGCCCACGCTTTGCATTTGGTGACCCCGAGAGGTATGTCGGACGCCCTCTGGCTGCTGGTGGATTCTGAACCTGTGATCCCTGAAACCGAAGAGCCTCACGATACGCTGACCCCGGCCCAGTCCCTGGACTTTCCTGTGGTGGTCAATGGGAAGCTGGCCAGTTCCGGCGAGCTGGACTACTACTCCTTCCAGGTCGAGGCGGGTCAGGAATTGCAGTTGGAGGTCCGAGCCACCTGGTTTTCCACGCACTCCGCGGACCCAGAGCTCGTCTTGTACGAGACTGGGGGAAGCTGGTTCGATCCGGACCGCGGCAAGCGATTGGAGGTGAGAGATCTGTGGCGTCCGCCGCCCTGGGATTATTTCTCTATGGTGACTTACCACCGCCTGCCGCGGGTCAGGCGGGTGTTTGCGGAAGCCGGATGCTACGTTGCCCAGGTGGGCACCGTGGACGGTTCGGGTGGTTCCGATTATTCGTACCAGTTGAGAATTCTCCCATTGGACTCTTCGACAAGCCGCCAGCCGGAGCGCTGGGGCCCTCTGTTCTCGCTGCACGCCACCGGCCCGGATACCTGGGAGAGACACGACTTCACCGCGGAGATGGGGGCAGACCGACTGGGTCGTTTGCAGGCCCGTGCTGGCTCCTCTGAGACCGGCTTACCAGCTCTTTCGGTTCTGCCTGAGAGAGAGCCCAACGATTCCCCAGAGCAAGCTCACCAAATTCCCGTGCCCACGCTTGTCCAGGGTGCTGTGGGCTCGGCTCTTGACTTGGACTGGTTCCAGATTCGAGTCAAGGAGGGTGAGAAGCTGGCCATCGAAATCGAGACACCCTACCTGCCACCGCCCTTCTTCAACCCGCGGGTGACGCTCTTCGATGGAGATGGGAAGGAACTGGCCAGCAACATCTACCGAAGTCTGGGGGGTGACGGAGACGACTGGATCAAGACCCTAATGCCCAAAATCCTCTATACGTTTGATGAGTCCGGTGACTTCCGCATCCAGATTCGCGATCTCACCTCCAGCTTTGGCGGAGAGGGTTTTTACCAGTTCGTGGTTCGGCCGCAGGTGCCCCACGTCGGCATGGTGGCTGCTCAGGGCGTCGAGAGCATACATCTGGAATCGGGTAGGAGTCGGAGCATCCATGTGACTGTGGAACTGGAAGAGGGTTTTCAGGGTGAAGTGGCTCTCCGGGTGGAGAATCTGCCGGCCGGTGTCGCGGTGGCGCCGGTTGTCGACGCCGCCCAGAAGGGTTCCGGTTTGAAGGTCAAACCCGGTGGTCAGCTTCACAGGAATCGTCACCTGCCCCAGGAGCGTTTGCTGGCCCTGATGTGGATGGCCTCCGACGATGTTCCGAGTCTGACTTTGCCACGGCCAGTCCGAATCGTGGCCCAACCCATCCTGGCGGGCAGGATCGGGGAGCCTCTGCTGGCCCAGGAGATTCTTCTCACGGTGGCCGGGAAAAGCGGGCCGGCGACGGCGGAGGTGGTAGAAAGGGAGGCTGGACAATGACGATGCTTCGTGCCAGCGACCGGCTCATTTCCCGGGCGCTCTTCGTCATCACTCTCATGTTGCTTTCCGGGAGCGGTCTGGCCCGGCAGTCTGCCCACAAGGAGTCTATCGGTTTCGAGCGTCACATCGTCAGCCTCCTGACCCGACACGGTTGCAACGGCAGCGAGTGTCACGGGGGAGTGAAGGGAAGGGGTGGCTTCAAGCTCTCGCTGGACGGCCTCGACCCAAGGGAGGACTACAGATGGATCGTGGATGGGGGCACCTATCAGGTACTCCGCCCCGAGGCTCTTGGCCCCATCACGCCGCGTGTCAATCTCCAGGAGCCGGAGAAGAGTCTGGTGCTGCTCAAGCCCACATTCAGTGTGCCCCACGGAGGGGGGGAGCGTTTTCCAGCGGACTCGGCGGACTACGCGACTATCCGGAGGTGGGTGCGTGAAGGGGCCCCCTACGGAAAGGGTATGGTCGAGACCCTGGAAGGGATCGAGCCCTCTTCGGGCGAGATCGTGCTGACGCCGGGTCAGTCACACCAGCTTCGGGTGGTGGCCCGGTTCGCTGGTGGACGAGGGGAAGACATCACCCGGGAGGTGCGGTACGAACCGCTGGATTCCGGGGTGGTGCGAGTGGGAACGAACGGGGCCATTGAAGCCCTGCAGTTCGGTGAAACATCCATTGTTCTGCGCTGGGTCGGACAATATGCCCATGTCTGGGTCGGTGTCCGGGAGCCTGCGATGGCCGATTACCCCCAGGTTGCGCGCCACAATTTCATCGACGAACACATCTTTGCCAAGCTGCGTCGCCTGGGTATCCGTCCCTCCCAGCTGTCGAGCGATGGGGAGTTCCTGCGACGCGTCTGCCTGGACCTGACCGGAACCTTGGCGCCGCCTGGGCGGGTCCGGGAGTTTGTTGCCAACACCGATCCTGCCAAACGCGAGAAGCTCATCGATGTGTTGCTGAGCTCGCCCGAATACGTCGACTTCTGGGTCTTCCGCTTCTCCGATCTTTTCCGCGTCCGAGGTGACTACGGTTGGATCCTGCCTTTCTGGGAATGGGTTCGCCAAAGCATCGCCACCAACAAGCCCTACGATCGGGTGGCGCGGGAAGCCATTGCCGTTCAGGGTTACGGCGGCCCGGCCCACAAGCACTTGGTCGGGACCAACAAGCCCTACCCGGTAGAACAGATTCTCAACGAGACGTTGCGAGTCTTCATGGGCCGACGCGTAGACTGCGCCCAGTGCCACAACCATCCCTTCGACCGCTGGACCCAAAACCAGTACTGGGGACTGGCCGCCTTCTTCGGCCGCATGACCAACACAGGCTGGGGCTTCGACAATGCGGTATTCGATGATCCCAACGGACACGAGTTAGACTACGTCGACAGCAATCCGGAGCTGAAGTTCCGCCAGGTTCTCCATCCTCGTACCGGAAAGCGCGTCACTCCCACCTTCATGGACGGTGTCCTGCTGGCGCGGGAGCGCCGAGACCATCCTCGCCTGGAACTGGCCCGTTGGATCACTTCCCATCCCTACTTCGCCGAGGCCGCGGTGAACCGGATCTGGGGCTATTTCTTCGGGCGCGGCATCGTGGAACCGGTGGACGACTTCCGGGTCGTCAACCCGCCGACCCATCCCCGGCTTCTGGAGGCTCTGGCCCGTGATTTCCGGGAGCATGGCCACGACCTGAAGCGCCTGATGCGCCTCATCGTCCGTTCTCGAAGCTACCAGCTCTCAGCCAAGCCGAACCCGAGCAACCGTGAAGACCGGATCAACTACTCCCACGCCCTGCCCCGGCCGCTGGAAGCGGCGGTCCTGCTGGACGCCATCTCACAGGTGACGGGAGTACCCGAAGTCTTGGGGAAGATCCCGGTGGGAACTCGCGCCATCCAGCTCCGTTTTCCCGATGGCTCCCCGTTTCTGGAGATCTTCGGAAGGCCGCTTCGAGACGTGGTCCCCGAGCCCGGCACCAAGCTGAATCTGGGCCAGTCGCTGCACATGCTGGTGGGTGCGACTTTCAACAGCAAACTTTCCCAGGCGGGTGGTCGTCTGGAGCAGATTCTCAGGAGCGGCGCCAGCGAAGGGGAGATCATCGAAGAGCTCTACCTGGTTGCTCTTGGTCGCTTTCCCGCCGAGCGGGAGCGGGTCGGACAGGAACGGATGTTTCGCGGACGGCCTCGTCACGAAGCTGCGGAAGACCTGTTTTGGGCCCTGGTGACGTCGCGGGAATTTTCCGAGAATCATTGAGATGGCCATGAATCGCACTCGTATGAAGAATCTGCCGACTCCCTGGACCCGCCGCTCCGTCCTGCGAGTCGGTTCGCTGGGATTTTTCGGCCTGACGCTGAGCCGTTATCTGCGACTGCAGCAGGCCATGGCTGCGACCGGGCGAGCGCCCCAGGCCAAGGCTCCGGGGGTCATCCTCCTATGGCTCAACGGCGGCCCCAGCCACGTGGACACTTGGGATCCCAAAACCAATAGCTCGTTTGACCCCATCTCCACCAACGTCCCCGGCATCCAGGTCTCGGAACTGTTGCCCCTCATGGCGCGGCAGATGGACAAGATCTCCATCATCCGCTCGATGCACACTGAGGAGAACAACCACGGCCAGGCTCACCATTACGCCATGACGGGGCATCGTCCCAATCCGGCCATGAACTTTCCCTCCCTGGGCTCCATGGTCTCCAGGGAGCTGCCCCAGCAGCGCGGAATGCCTCCCTATGTCATGGTGCCCAGCATTGGAGCCGGATACAGGCAGTACTTCCGGGCTCATATGCTGGGAGCCCGATATGACCCCATGGAGGTTCCCGACCCGGCTCATGAGGACTTCCAGGTTCCCGACCTGAGCCTGCCCGAGTCGATCACGGTCGAGCGCATCGAGAACCGCCGCGCTGTTTCCCGGCTGGTGGACTCCATGTACCGGGAGCAGGTCCGAAGCGCCGAGCACGCCAGTCTCGACGAGTTCCAGGGGCAGGCGCTGGAGATGATCCTGTCACCTACAGTCCGTCAGGCCTTCGATCTCTCCGGCGAGTCCGAGAAGCTGAAGGACCGCTACGGTCGCCACACGGTGGGCCAAAGTGCCCTGATCGCCCGCCGGCTCATGGAAGCTGGCAGCCGCTTTGTGACCGTGGTCGACAGATACCGCCGGGGGACGACGGGTGACTGGGACACCCACGACAACAATGATGAACGACACCGAGACGTGTTGGTCCCGGTGCTGGACCAGGTGCTCTCGACGCTGCTGGCGGATCTGGCCGAGCGCGGACTGCTCTCGTCCACCATCGTCATCGCCATGGGTGAGTTCGGCCGGACGCCCGACATCAATCCAAAGGCGGGACGCGATCACTGGCCTCACTGCTGGTCCCTGGTTCTGGGCGGGGGCGGAATCCCCGGTGGGGTGGTGGTGGGAGAAAGCGACGAGCGGGGCGCCTACGTGAAGGATCGCATGGTGACCATCGGCGACCTCTTCGCCACCCTCTACAAGGCCCTGGGCATCGACTGGACCAAGGAGTACATGCACCCCATCGGCCGTCCCCTCAAGATCGCAAACTCCATCGACGACGAAACCGGAGAGCCTATCCGGGAGCTGGTCTAGGGACACTCCCTAGCCAATGATCAAATCAAGACGGTTAGCTCTCTTCCTCTTGAAGCCTGGAACGAACCTGGCTGGAGAAGTCGAGGAGATCGTCCAGATGGTTGTCCACCACATCCCTGACGATATCCAGATTCACGGTCTCATAACCGTGAACGAGGATATTACGGAATCCAGTCATATTGGAGAGCTTCTTACCGAGTGTCTCCGGGAGCCAGTTGTGTCTCGCAAGAATATCAAATAGCTCCCGGTTCGTTCGTGGTTCGCCAAGGCGCTCATCGGAGACAACGTGAGAGGCGACGTCGACCGCAGCCTGAATGGCTATTTGCAACGTATGGGCGATGAAGCGCTCCTCACGGATGTCCTCCTTGATTTTCTCGGGTCGGGACAGGGTACGGACTTCCCGGATGCAAGTTTCAATGAAGGCGAGCTTCTTGGCAAGAAGCGCTCGGTCGGTCACGGAGACCTTCCCTTCATCCTGCGGTAGCGTGCAAGGATGGGCTGAAGGTCGAAGAACTGGTTGCGGGATCGAACCTCGAATCGGATACGCGCACTAGGGTTCCGATCGAGCACTAGCCGTCCGGCGCGCAGCACCCGGTGGACAAGATCTACGGGAGCGCTGTTGAGGACAACAAGGTCCACAGGCTGCAGGAGCTCCCTTTCCAGATCTCCGGAAAGGTGGAGCTGCAAAGCCTCGAAGGTTGGATCGCCATCCTTTTCGAGCAAAACAGCCACATCGATATCGCTCTTCCGTTTCTGGGTGCCGCGGGCGACGCTGCCGAAGAGGTAGACGGCGACGACACCGCGGTTGTCTGCGCGGAAGAACTCACGGATCCGATTTTCGATGGCTTCTCGGTCCATGCAAAGGATTATAGAATCCAAGCCCTAAAAGGTACAGCTGCCTACCTGTTGTCCCGAAGCAGGCGGGGTGCACGGCTGGAAATCAAGCCTTGCCGAAGGCCGCATGACAACAGGACGAGCTGTTTACATTAGCAGTGGGAAACGGTACTCAAACCATGTCGGCTTGGAGTATCATGTGACTTCATCAAATCCAAGCCAGGGAAGAGCCATCATGGTGAAGTTGAATCGGTACAGTTCACGAATCACGCAGGCCAAGTCGCAGCCAGGCTCACAAGCCATGCTTTACGCGACGGGTTTGACGGAAGCCGACATGGAGAAGGCCCAGGTAGGAATCGCCAGCATGTGGTACGAGGGGAACCCGTGCAACATGCATTTGCTGGACCTGGCCGAAAAAGTGAAGGAGGGCGTGCGGGAAACGGGTCTGGTTCCCATGCGATTCAATACCATCGGAGTGAGCGACGGCATATCCATGGGTACGGAGGGAATGAGTTATTCTTTGCAGTCTCGCGATCTCATCGCCGATTCCATCGAGACCGTTATGGCGGCCCAGTGGTACGACGCCAACATTTCGATCCCCGGATGCGACAAGAACATGCCCGGGTGCCTCATGGCGATGGGGAGACTGAACCGTCCATCACTGATGATCTATGGCGGCACTATCCAGCCCGGCTTCCATAATGGGCAGAAGCTCGATATCGTCTCTGCCTTTCAGGCATACGGGGAGTACATCGCCGGCAAGCTGGATGACGGCGGACTCAGGAACGTCCTGCAGCACGCCTGCCCCGGTGCCGGGGCCTGCGGCGGAATGTACACCGCCAACACGATGGCATCGGCCATCGAGGCGCTGGGGATGACCCTACCGGCCAGTTCTTCGATTCCAGCCACTGATCCGAAAAAGGTCGAGGAGTGCCGTGCCGCAGGGTGGGCCATTCGCAACCTGCTCGAGCTGGACCTGAAGCCGAGGGACATCATGACTCGCGAGGCCTTCGAGAACGCCATGGTTTTGGTGATGGTCCTCGGTGGATCGACCAATGCTGTCCTTCACCTGATTGCGATCGCCCGTAGCGCCGGTGTTTCATTGACCCTCGACGATTTTCAGGCGGTCAGTAATCGTGTTCCCTATCTGGCGGATCTTAAGCCGAGCGGACAGTATCTGATGGAGGATCTGCATCGGATAGGAGGGACGCCGGCCGTCATGAAGTATCTCCTCGTCGCAGGCCTGCTCAACGGAGACTGCCGGACGGTGACGGGAAAGACGATTGCCGGGAATCTCGAGAGTCTCCGGGACTTTGCGCCGGGACAGACGATCGTTCATCCGCTCGAGCGACCGATCAAGAAGACAGGTCATATTCAGATCCTCAAGGGCAATCTCGCTCCGGGTGGCGCAGTTGCCAAAATCACCGGGAAGGAAGGAACGCGCTTTACGGGACCGGCCTGCGTGTTCGACTCCGAAGAAGAAACTCTTGCGGCGTTGGAGCGAAAGGAAATCCGCAAAGGGCACGTGATCGTGATCCGCTATGAAGGCCCCAAAGGAGGGCCTGGAATGCCGGAGATGCTGACAGTAACCTCCGTTATCATGGGGGTCGGCCTGGGGCAGGAGGTTGCCCTCATCACCGATGGGCGGTTCTCTGGCGGGACGCACGGCTTTGTGGTCGGACATGTAACGCCGGAAGCTCAGGACAGCGGCCCCATCGGTCTGATTCAAGACGGCGATGTTATTACCATTGATGCCGAGCGAAACGTACTTGCGGTGGATTTGACCGAAGCGGAACTCGATCGACGCAGCGCAGCATGGACAGCACCCGCCTTCAAGGCGACCCGCGGCACGCTCTACAAGTACATCAAGAACGTGAAGCCTGCTTCCGAGGGCTGTGTCACCGACGAGTAGAAAGCAGTCGCTGAGACACGGTTCCTTTCATCGTTCCGGGATTCTGGTCGCCACGTCGCTGCCTTCAGTCGCCGAGGGGTCGCTGTCCCCACGGAATGGGAATCGTCGGGGGCTTGCGGTCGCGGTCTCCACGCCGGTCCTTAGGCAATTAAGAGGAGCAGAACGGTTGAGGAGGAGACAGAAGCATGGCCATCGGAAAAACGGCTCGCCGTGATTTCCTTAAACGAGGATTAGCGACCAGCACGGCTTTGGCCGTTGGAGCTCGGCCCCTCGGGGCCAGCGAGCGCGTCAGACTGGCGCTGATCGGATGTGGGTCACGTGGAAGATCTGTGGCTGGAAAAGCTTTGATGGCGCCAAATACGGAGCTGGTGGCCTGTTGCGATGTCTTCCAGGATCGCTTGGCCGAATGCACCCGGGCGGCTCCCCAAGCGGACAGGGTCAGCGATTACCGATCCCTGCTGGACCGCAAAGACATCGATGCAGTCATCATCGCCACACCCGACCACTGGCATGCCCAGATGACCCTTGATGCCTGCGACGCGGGTAAGGACGTATACGTTGAAAAGCCCTTGTCCCGCACGATCGAAGAGGGGCGGGCCATGGTGGTGGCTGCCCGCAGGAACCACAGGATTGTTCAAGTAGGACTACAGCACCGCAGTGGAGAGCACTTTCTGCGTGCCCGGCAAATCATCAAATCGGGTCAACTTGGACAGGTTGGCATGGTGCGCTGCCGCTTCAACAAGCACACCGGCATTAAACGTCCTCCGGGAGGGCAGCTCCCCGCTGGCTTCGACTGGAAAGCCTTTCTCGGGCCTGCACCCTATCGAGAGTATGATCAGCAGCGCCACTACGATTGGCGATTTTTTTGGGACTACTCCGGAGGCATGCTCACCGACAACGGTACCCATGTGATTGATATGGCCCACATGCTGCTGGATCTGAACGCCCCTGAAGAGATTTACCAGGCAGGAGGGATCTATGTCCACAACGACGGTCGTGAAACTCCCGACACCATCGCAGTGACCTATCGCTATCCTCAGTGTCTAGTGACCTTTGAACACCTGTCTTATACTGCTCGAGAGGTTAATGTTGAAGCTGTAGGTCCAGGAGGAAGGTTAAAAATCGGTCGCACTTTTTTCGAGGTTCAGGGCGATTTGAGTAACGAGATTGAGGAAAAGAGGTTCACCGATGACATTGACCGCAAGCATGTGGCCAACTTCATCGAATGCCTCCGCTCGCGCAGGACTCCTCATTGCGACGTTGAAGCGGGTCATCGAGCGACCTCGGCGGCAATCCTAGCTAACATTTCCCTGCGAGGTCGAAAAAAGATCGCTTGGAATGCAAGTACGGAAAAGTGGACTGAGATCTAAAATGGAGAAGCATCCAATGATTAAGACCGCTTTCCAACAGATCGTCATCGCCCTGGGCGTTTGCCTCTGGCTGCTGGCATCACCGGCCAGGGCTGACAACCCGAATGGGTTGACGGGAGAAGAGAAGAACGCCGGCTTCAGCGTGCTGTTCAATGGCCGAGACTTCGAGGGTTGGCAGCAGAACGGCAACTGGGTAATCCAGGACGGTGCGATGTTTTGCGGCAGCAATGGCGGCAACATGACATACCGGGCAACGAAGCTCCCCAACGACTTCGAACTTCGATTCCAGTGGAAGGTGGCCAGCGGAAGCAACAGCGGTGTGTACTACCGTCCCGGCCAGTACGAATACCAGATCCTCGATAACGCAGTTCATCGGGACGGCAAGAACCCACGCACCAGCGCGGCGTCGTTGTACTTCTGCATGGCCCCGTCCCACGACGCGACCAGGCCAGTCGGCCAATGGAACAGCGGCCGCATTATCGGCAAAGGGACGGTCATTCAGCATTGGCTAAACGGCAAGAAGGTGATTGACTTCGACTACGCTGACCCGCAGTGGGCGTGGAATGTCGAATTGATTCGCAAACGTGGAGCCGATCTTTCCGCTCGGGGTGCGGACTTGTACCTGCAAGACCACGGTGATCCCGTCTGGTATCGTGGGATTAAACTGCGCGCACTCAGCCCGGACCACGAGCTCGACGGCACGCCCGTGGCTCCGGCGATAATCCCCGCGGCTGTGTTGAAGGCAGAGCAGCAAAAGCTTGAGCAGATCATCAAAAGGCGTAACCAACGCCAGAACTGAAGCCTTTCCATATCCTTGGAGATCAACTCGACTCGACAATGTCAGTGTCTCTCTATCCAGCTAACCGAGGCCTGTCGCGCCGGCGCTTTTTGACCCGTTCGGCGATGGTGACCCTGGCCGGTTTGACTGGCGGGCAGATTGCCGCTCGCCCCAAGGATCTAGAGACAGGTCCGGCTGTCCAGACCGTTCTGGGTCCTGTTGCACCCGAGGAGTTGGGAGTGACGCTGACGCACGAGCATGCGCCGGTAGTCGATTGGTCCGAGCTGTACGAAACATCAGCCGCGCCGCTGGGCCCGCTGCGCGAAAAAATGTTAACTCGGACGGCAGAGATCTTGAACGGCTTTCAGCGGTCGCTTTCCGAGCAAGACGGCCCCGGTGCTATCGTCGAATGCACGCCGATCCGAGTGGGCCGTTATCCTCAACTCCTGGTCGACCTGGCCCGCCGGACCAAGGTCCACATCATTGCCTCAACAGGATTTTGGTGCGAAGCATTGGCGCCGCAGCATCCCTGGGCGGTGCGGCTGGGAATCGAGCGCGACGGGCCTCAGAAGATGGCCGAGCTGTTCATTGGTGAGATTACCGAAGGAATGGAAGATCCGCACGGGGGGTGGGGAGAGCGCTTCACCAAGATCCGCGCGGGCGCGATCAAGATCGCGACCAGTAGCTTTCTGCGCCCCAGTGAGCGAGTGGTACACATCGCCGCGGCGGTGGCTAGCAGGCAAACCGGGTGTCCCATCTCGACGCACACGAGCAACGGTGGCGGACTAGAACAAGCCCGGTTGCTCCTCAAATCGGGAGCGGCCCCCGAGAGAGTCATCATCGGCCACCAGGGCCACAAGGACGATCGGGAGAGCGACGAGGCCAACGATTATCATCGGCTGATTGCGAAATTAGGTTGCTACCTCCAGTTTGATCGCATTGGCCAACAGAATTACGACTGCGACAAACAAGCGCGGCAAATACGACACCTGATCGCGACCGGATTTCCGCGCCAGATTCTGGTCAGCCACGATCATGTGCCCTATTTTTATGGGGAATACGCGGCATCGCAAAAAAGGATCGGCGGCTGGAAAGAGAATCGGGTGGACAATACGATCGTTACGACGAAGCTGGTTGTTTCGTTGAAGCAGCTCGGCGTATCGTCCGAGGAGATCCGCACGATCCTGGTCAACAACCCTCGCAGAGCTCTGGCATTCTAAGTCGTCTCTGCAAGCGTCTTCGATCGAGGGCGTCACACGGCTGATCTCGCCAGGCTCATAGGCAACGCCGTGTGGGAAGCGCCAGTGAACGCGGCCGCTTGGTTTTCGGACGGCCTTTCATTATGCTTGACGTAACGCATAATTTCCGATATGATTGGTCGTGATCGTCAGCTATAGCGACAAGCGAACCGGAGATTTCGCCGCCGGAAAACGGGTCAAGGCTTTCTCTGGAATCGAACGTGCCGCTCGGCTGAAGATCGACCGTCTTGACGCGGCCTCCTCGCTCAAAGACCTAGCCGCATTGCCCGGCAACCGTTTTCAAGCCTTGAAAGGGGACCGCAAAGGCTAGTACAGCATCCGCATCAACGACCAATGGCGGATTTGCTTCGAGTGGCCCCAAGGGTCCCCGGGCCCTTGAATGTAGAGATTGTTGATTATCACTAGGAGAACCGTTATGGCCGTTCCCGCGATCCATCCAGGCGAACACCTCACTGAAGAGCTGAAAGAGCTCAACATGAGCGCCGCCGCGCTTGCGCGCCAACTCAAGGTGCCCACCAACCGCATCACCGAGATTCTCAACGGTCAGCGCGCCATCACCGGTGACACGGCCCTGCGTCTGGCTCACTTCTTTGGCACCAGCCCGGAGTTCTGGCTCAATCTGCAAAAGCTTTACGAGCTGCGGCTGGCCGAGAAAAAAGCGGGCAAGGCCATCAAAGCGCTGCCAACCCTCAAGACCAGTGAGCGCATGCACGCATGAAGCGAAAAGCCCTGGGAGGAGTAGGGGGGGTTCCGTCCAAGAGGTAGCCAGTTCACATGTGAGAATCCTTTTCGACTTCTTTCACCAACAAATCACTAGGGAAAACCTTTGTTGAGCAAATTCACAAACATCCCGCCTATATTGGTTACTACCAGTTTGCGGACGTGCCGGGTCGCCGGGAACCCGGAACCGGAGAAATCGATTGTTGCAGCGTCTTCAGAGCAATTCGCAAGACCGGCTACCAAAGCTTTGTGGGAATGGAGCACCAGGCCTCTGCCCCGGTGAAGCGGGCCTCCAGCGCTGTCTTGAGGCCTATCGCAAGGCCGAAACCTGGGAGGAGTAGGGGGTTTTTCTGTCTAAAGGGAGGCCAGCGGATGCTCTCGATTCTCCACCGGCTACTTGACTGGCGACTGGAGCCGGTGGAACTCATAGACTGCCAGAATCATTTCCGTAGTTGCGAAACTTTTCTCCTAATTCTTCCCGGCACACCTAAGATACTCAACCCTAAAGACTTAACGGACATAGTGTTTTAGGCGGCTTCGGAAATTTTATGCTCGCCTCCCGTTTTGAATGCCAGCGAATCAACGTTGTGGCGCATCTTTCCAGGCATGGCAACCTTGCCGAAGTGGCTGAGAACACTCACTGGCAACTACGCCCTCACCGGTTCGGCTTATGACTCTGCCGCGACGCAGAGACCACTTCAAGCGCCGTTTGGCCACTATCACCGGTAAAGTATGATACGAATGCACAAATTCACATAAAAACGGAATATTGACTATCAGACAGTACTTTTTCGTTGCATTTCGGCATGGCCATTGATATATTCTAACACGTATAATTCGCTAAAATAGTGAATTTATGCATTCGTCGTATAGGTAAGCCATGCAGGACACCCTTCCAACCGGCAGACGAAAGCTTGTATCCGTGATACGGGCAGCCGGTGACGTAATCAAGATTGACGATGTCGTAGCGACGCTCTCAATCGGGAGAACGGAAGCATCCAAACTGCTCTCTCGCTGGGTCAGTCAAGGTTGGCTGAGACGTGTCGGGCCCGGAACCTATGTGCCTGCTCCCCTGGATTCTCTCGAAAGCAAGCATGTTCTTGAAGACCCCTGGGTCCTTGTCCCCGCTCTATATACCCTCGCCTATATCGGTGGTCGGACCGCAGCCGAACACTGGGACCTCACCGAGCAGTTGTTCCGCGACATCGTTGTCATGACGGCGCAGCCCGTACGGAAAAACCAGCAGGAGCGCCACGGGGCGCAATTTACCCTGCACCATATTCAAGAACAAAATATCTTCGGCACAAAGCCGGTCTGGCGAGGTACCTCCCAAATCCTGGTTTCAGACGTTCACCGGACCATCATCGATATGCTTGATGATCCCGCTTTGGGCGGCGGGATTCAACATGTGGTGGATTGTTTGGCCGTCTATCTGAAACGCTCCGACCGCAATGACGATTTGCTGATCGAGTACGCCGAGAAGCTTGGAAACGGGGCGGTATTCAAACGCCTTGGGTTCCTCGCAGAGAAACACGCGACAACTTCTGAACTGGTTGAGCGCTGCCAGACGCGTTTGACAAAGGGAAATGCAAAACTCGATCCGGCGCTGAAGTGCACTCGATTAGTTTCGAGATGGCGTCTCTGGGTGCCACCCAATTGGGTCCCGGGGAGACGCGAGTGATTGATAAACGCGAGATCATCGATATCGCAACCGCGCTGGGGCTCAATCCACACATGGTCGAGAAAGACTATGTCCTGGGGTGGATGTTATGGGGCATCTCCAGTCACGACGCGCTGGCGACAAGTTGGGTATTCAAGGGGGGTACATGTCTGAAGAAGTGCTTCTTTGAAACCTACCGTTTTTCCGAGGACCTCGATTTCACACTCACCGATGATTCTCATCTTGATGCCGACTTTTTAAAAGGAGTATTCGCTGGGATTGGTGAGCGCATCTATGAAGTAACCGGCATCGAACTGCCATCTGATTTCCAGCAGTTCGATATCTATACGAATCCCCGTGGTGGGAAATCCTGTCAGGCCAAAATTGGCTACCAAGGCCCAGTGTCGCCGCGCGGAAAAAGCATGCCGCGGATCAAACTGGACTTGACCTCAGATGAATGCGTCGTTCTGCCACCAGTTCGATCATTGGTCTTTCATCCGTACACCGACGCTCCTGATGACGGCATCACTGTGCAATCCTATGCCTATGAAGAGGCGTTCGGCGAGAAAGTCAGAGCGCTCGCCGAACGGGCACGTCCGCGTGATCTCTACGATGTCGTAAATCTGTTCCGAAATGACTATGCCAGGCCTGCTGCTGTGCTTCTCGACGTGCTACGTAAAAAATGCGAATTCAAGGGCATCGGTCTTCCTGTTCTAGCCGATCTGCAACCATACAAAGCAGATCTGGAAGGTGGCTGGAGCACAATGCTGGCGCACCAGCTACCCGCGCTGCCGCCGGTTGAGACGTTCTGGGACGAGTTGCCCGCGTTTTTCGCTTGGCTTGAGGGTGGGGCCGCACCGGTGATTCCCGCAGCCTATGCGAAAGCTGCTGGTGAAGAAATCATCCGGGAGCGCACTCTGCGTTTGCCCATATCCGGCACGGCCCAGTCCTATCTTGAAATTATTCGTTTCGCCGCGTCCAACCGGCTATGTGTTGAGCTTGTCTATCAAGGTTCAACAAGGATCATCGAACCGTATTCGCTACGCCACACCAGAGATGACAACATCATTCTGCATGCTCACAACATCGACAAAGATGAACACCGCAGCTATCGCGTAGATCGCATGCAAGGGGCGCAGGTTACGAGTCAGACCTTTGTCCCGCGTTTCGAGATCGAACTGACATCGATAGGACCGGTAAGAATTTGACATACAGTGTAGTGTTGGGTCAGTCATCCATTTCGACTTTCCGGGCATCGCCGGCGCGCAGGTCCAGGTGCCGGGTCCGGCCATTGGCATGGACGATACATTCGCCATCTTTGACAGCATGCACAACCAACGACGTGAGTCGTCTGGCTTGCCAGGCCATGTCGACCTCGAAGCCACCCCGGGCCCGTAGTCCCGTCACCTTCCCCTCGGGCCACGCTGCCGGCAATGCAGGAAGGATATCCAGCACGACCAGGCCGTCGTCATCGTTCTGCTCCTTACGATGGCTCTGTAGCAGCATCTCCGCGATGCCCGCCGTTATGCCGAAGTTGCCGTCAATCTGAAACGGGGGGTGAGCATCGAGGAGATTGGCATAGACGCCTCCTCCCATGGCGGACATGTCGCTATCTTCCACCAGACGCAGGGCCATGCCTATGAGGCGCCAAGCACGATCGCCATCGAGCAGCCTGGCCCACAGACAGACCTTCCAGGCCAAGGACCACCCCGTGGCGTCGTCGCCCCGCCGCTCCAGGCTGTTCCGGATCGCGTTGATCAACTCCAGGTCTCGCCCCGGCTGTAGCATGTCGGAGGGATAAAGGGCGTACAGGTGAGAGAGATGCCGGTGGTGCGGATCCAACTCAGCCCAGTCTCGGAACCACTCCTGCAGTTGCCCCGCGGCACCAACGCGGTATGGAAACAAACGTGGCAGCGCCGCAGCGATTTCGTGGCCGAAGGCATCCTCATGCTCACCGGCGGCCGCCATGGCATCGAGTGTGCAGCTGAAAAGTTCCCGCGTAATTGCCATGTCCATCGTGGTGGCAATGCTGACCGTAGCGGGAGTGCCGTCCGGTAGTGTCGGAGAGTTCTCCGGTGAAGTCGCCGGAGCGGTCACCAGCCAGGTTTGGCCGTCGATCTCGTATTCCACCAGCCAGTCGAGACAGAAGCGGGCAGCTCCCTTGATCAGCGGCAGGGCCGTCTTCCTCAGGAAATCGCCATCAAGGCTGAACCGGTAGTGTTCCCAAAGGTGGCGGCAGAGCCAGGCGCCTCCCATGGGCCAGCAGGCCCAGCGCGGGTTGCCTCCACCCTGGTCGATTCGAAACCGGCCGAAATCCCCGACAGCGCAGGCCAATCCCCAGAGATCGGTATTGTGGTGGGTGCACCAGCCTCGACAGCCGTAGTTCGCAGCAGCCTCGCGTCCGGTCACCGACAGGACCCTGATCAGATCGAACAGCGGCTGATGGCACTCGCCGAGGCCGGTTGTTTCCGCCGCCGAGTAATTCATCTCCAGGTTTATGTTCGTCGTGTAGTTGCTGCTCCACGGCGCCTGGAAATGCTCGTTCCAGATGCCCTGAGCGTTGGCCGCGCGGGAATCTTCGCGGGAGCAGGCCATCAGGAGATACCGTCCGTAGTTGAAATAAAGCGCGGCGAGGGCCGGGGGCAAGTCGTCGGAAGTCTTCCGCAATCGGGTCACGGTATCCTCCGCATGATCGGGCGCGTTGCCGAGCCAGAGTCCGCAGCGATCGTACAGCTCCCGGTAGTCCTGCACATGCCGGGCGCGGAGTTCTTCGAAGGTCTTGTCTGCAGCGGCGCTTAAGGCATCAACCGCGCGAGCCTCGGGGTCGACGCCAGTGCTCAGCGGATCGCGGTCGAAGCCCGCAAAGCTTGTAGCGATGCTGAGGCGAAGTTCCACGGTGTCGGCCTGGTGTACCGTGCAACCGGCATCCGTGCAGCGACACCAGCCGCCGCCCGTTTGCACCTCGAGGCGCATCTGGTACCGCATGCCGGTTCCGGCTTCGTCCTCGTACACGATCTGGGAGCGTGGGTAATAATGCGGATCGACATGTACCGGTGCCTCGCCGCTGAAGACCAGGGTACTTTCATTCGCATGCCGCTGAAAGCCTCGCAGCAGACTGTCGAAATGGGCAGAGAAGCAGATACTTCCCGGCTGCGAGGCCTGCAGGCGCATCACCATCAGCTGGTCGGGAAACGAGACAAACAATTCCCGTGTGTGCATCACCGCCCCACATCGATACGAAACCCTGCACAGCGCATCCTGCAGGTCCAGTTCGCGGCGATACTGTTCCGGGATGCCATCGTGCCTGAAGTAGATCCGCAGATTTCCGGCCGGCAAATAGCATTGCGTATACGGCCCCATGAGTTTGCGGCAGAGCCGGGTGGCGCTTTCGAAATCATCAGCAAACAGGGCCTGCCGGACCGCAGCCAGAGCCGTCTTGGCCTCAGGCAGGGCGTAAGACCTTGGCCGACCAGACCACAGGGTGTCTTCGTTGAGGGAAAGGCGCTCAACGCCTATCCCGCCGTAGATCATGGTCTTGGTGTCACTTTCCACAGGCAGCTTTAGGGATGCAACCATCAGTTGATTGCCAGTCTTTATCCGAACACCGAAACCGGATCACCAAATCCCATGCATGTCCCAAGCTTCCACCAAACGAACTTCGACGTCGCCGTCAGAGGCGAACAGGCTGACACCTAGGCTGTCACTCCGGGTGGGGTATATCCTCTGCGTCAGGCATTGCCGGCTATTTGCATACACCTCCAGAACGGAGCGATCCAGGAACACCCGCAGCTTGAGCGGCTCTCCCGGGTTCAACTCAAACGGCGCCACCTGGGCCCTTGGCGCGCCGGTGTATCGCTCATGGCCGGTCCGGCCCATACCGCCGGGTATTCCTTTTCCCGGGTAGCTCAGATTCGTGTCCAGGCTGGACTTGCCGAAGTCCACCGACAGCGTGCCGGCGGCGGGGTCGCAGACGATGCGGGTCCGCTCTTCACCGCCTGGAGAGCATCGCACATTCACACCGAACTGCCGTGCGCTGCCCGGACGCATCTCGACGGCAAGCTCGAGGCAGTCTTCACGGATCTCTTCCAAGATGAGTTCTGCGCCCCCCGACAGAGGTATGCTTTTCCTGCTGCGGTGGTTGTACCTGAGAATCTCCAGCTCCGGCACAGGGTCGATGCGCAAGTTCCCGTCTTCGCCTAATGTTAGAACCCTGGGAATCGTCAGCGCTCCGGCCCAGCCGAACGCCCGCTGAACGTCAGCCATCCGGTTCTCCGCCATCCATGCGAACATCAGCCGGCGCCCCTTATCGTCAAGGATGGTATTTGGCGCCAGGACGCCGCATCCTCCGGGCCAGACCATCCGGCCGTGGCGCTCGGGGTAGAACCGCTCGTCCTGGTACCGTCCGATGTAGTACTGAGCGCCTAACGTGTGGCTTGAGAAAAGCAGCATGTGCTTGTTGCCCAGCGGGAAGAAGTTCGGTACGGCGCAGTCCTCGAAGGGTTCCGTCCACCGCCTCTCCGACTTATAGAAGGGACCCAGGTACTCCCAGTGGACCATGTCAGGCGATTTCAAGAGGCGCGCCACATCGCCGCCACCGTCTTTTTCGCGCGAGCCACAGAGGGCATAAAAGAACTCGCCGTGCTTCCAGACGCACGGATCCTGGTAGAACGGCCAGTCGTGGATCCCAAAGTCATCCCCGAACGTTTCGTTGTTGATAACGGGGTTCTCCGGGGACTTGGTCCAGGTGAGAAGTTCATCGTCACGGCTCGTCGCGATGTAGATTCCACCGCTGCCCTGTTTCCAGTTCCCGCCTCGTCCGTAGTACATCACTGTCGGCACGCCGTCGTTTACGACACCACCACCGCTCCAGACTCCGACGTGGTCCCCACCGGGCGTCGGCGCCAGCGCGATAGGATGGTGTACCCAGTGGACCAGATCGGCGCTCGACGCGTGGCCCCACTGCATCTCCGGTACCCAGTAGGCCCCCTGAGGGTTATGCTGGTAGAGTACGTGGTATCTTCCCTTCCAGTAGAATGAACCGTTCGGATCGTTCAGCCAAGCATCCGGCGCCATGAAGTGGTACCGGGGTCGCTGCGGATCGGTCCAGAACTTCTCCCGCAACTGCCTCGCGCTCCCGATCAGCTCCTCAACATTTTTCGGATCTTGTCCTCGAGCGGGGGCGACCAGGCTCAAGGCGGGTGCTGCGCCAAGCAGTCCCGCTCCGACCACAGTGACCCGCTGCAAGCACTCTCGTCTGGTTGTCCCATTATCAGCCATTTGCATGACTCCCTTCGCAGTTTTTCATGACCGCCTTACGTCATCCGACTCGGCGATCGTCTTGATGAGAGTTTTCCACTTGCTCTTGTTGTGATAGGCGGGGCGCACTGATTAGCACCACCCTGGGATCCCTACGCCCGACCTGTACCCGCGCGCCCAGGGCGAGCCGGCCGCATTCCCAATGCACCGCGCAACGCTATAACCGCTCGTTGGAGACAAAACGCTCGATTTTGCGCCAGCGGGTACTGTTGTCCCGGTAGTGTCCGCGTTGGAAGAAGGGGCATGTCCGGCCCGGCGGATCGATGGCCACAACCGTGTTGCCCTTCACGAGTAGGGTGTACTTCTGCCCCTGCTTTTCGAAATCCTGCGGGTGCCAGACTGTCTCCGTATGCTCGGCGATGGGGAAGGTCAGCGTGACCACATCCCGCGGCTTTACCGCTCCCACCTGCGCATAGCGTCCCTCAAACCTCAATGCGCGTTTCGTCCCGGAGACCAGGCAGCGGGTTGCGCCGGGTTTTACCCACTCCGGAATGCGTACCGCCAGGTCCACGGCCTTTTTGATCTTCACATCCACCTGCCCCGTATACGGAATGTGGCTGTCCACATCCGCCCAGGGCGACGCCCGATTCAGAAGCAGGTTCACGTGAAGCTTGCCGTCGGCATAGGTAAGGATATGATCCCAGATATAGTAGACAGTGCGCGTACCGTTGCCCGTGCAGCAGTGCATGATGCCGGGGGTGCCCCAGTCATTGAGCTGCGTCCAGCCGGCGAACCCGCCTATATTGCGCTCGATAACCCGATCGGTCGTCCCGTAGCCGGACGGTAGTGAGCGGTCAGGCATCAGCATGTCATGATCCACAGGTGTGACAGGCAGGGAGGAAACATAGCGTTCCAGTAGCACGGCTTTTGCCGGGGTCAACTGCCCCTCGGCAAAGATGTTGCGTATCCAACGATCCACGTCGTCCCAGTAGTCGCCGGCCCCCGCTGCGCTAAGCTTAAGCCCCAGGGCGATCATGTCGGCCACCTCGCAGAGCTCCGTGGTCTGCATCCCATAAAGTTTTATGAAGGCGTCACCGGTGTTCTCGGGGAAGTAGCCCAGCAACACATCGCCGTTGGCTTTGCCATGCTCGAACCCGCGACGAGACAGTTCCAGCATCTTGTCGTCGCCTGTCCCCAGCGCGTACTCCAGCATGGCCAGCAGGCTGTAGGTATGCATGTGAAAGTGCTTGCGATCCTGGGCGGCCGGCCCGAAACTCCCGTCGGGTTCAATGTAGTGAAGCACATCTACAACGTAGTTCAGCAGCTTGCCGGCCAAGGTCCTGGCCGGCTCGTAGCCGATCTCGCGGTACACGTGCGCCAACCCCAGGGCCACAAAGGCCGCATGGGCCGACCAGCCTGGGTGCCCCGACATGCCAAGGTCGTCGGTAGGGCCCTTCTCAGCATAAAGGTTCGATGGATGAAAGAAGGCATAGCTGCCCTGGTCCACGGCGAGATCGACCAGTCCGTCGACCATGCGCTCGGCTTCCTTCTTCCATAGGGAAGCATCGCCCCTGCGCGCATAGTTCATCATGGCAGATAGAGTGCGCCCGCTCGAAATGGGCACGATAATCTGATCTTTACCCCTGATCCTATCTTCCGAGCCGCCCGCCGCCTCGAGCCAGGGCCCATGAACCGCCCAGGGCCGTCCACCCAGCGGGTAGTAGTACGTGCCATCCGGCGCCAGGTTGCGCAGTGCGCTCTCCATCCAGCGACGATCCACCTCCTCCAGGTTGAGCTCACTGCCGCTGACCATGCGCATCAGGGGCAGTGCCTCCATGAACTTGGCTTGACAAATACTGGAGCCGTTGTGGCACATGAGTGGCGGGTTCCTGTTCATAGCGACAGAAAAATACATCTCATAATCCGCCTGCGGGTCCACTGACTCGGTCAAAACGTTCACGGCCAGCGTGGCCCGCTCCTGTATATCCAGCGTGTCGGGCACCAACGCCTCGTAACGCTCCCCCGTGTAGGGGGGCATGGCGAACCCGGGGATCTCCGAGCGCATGTAACCAATAGGATCGCCCGGCTTCCAGTCTGCGGGTTCAACAGCCTCTGGTTTCACCTGAATCATTGTTTCTGACAACGTTTTGCGATCCTGTTCTCCTTGCACGCAGCCGACGAGGCTCAAGGCGACTGCCGCACTAAACAGTACCGCCCCAACCACAGGGACCCCCTCCGAGCACTCTCGTCCGGTTGTCTGATCATCAGCCATTTCTATTTCACCTGCCGAAATATTCCATATTCAAACTCCGTCATTGCTTTTTAGTATTTACACTTCGGATTGGGATCGGCAAGGTCATTGATCAAATTCTGGTCCGACAGCCTCGAAGTGTCTCTTATTCAAAACACCGAATTTGGATCATTGTCGCTGACGGGAGGTCCGTAGAACACGTTGTGGTCGTACGTGCGTTTGTCGTCGCGCTTCTGCTGGTGCGGCGCCAGCGGACCGTGGTACTCGCAATGGAAGAAGCGGCTGTCGAAGGTCGCGGCGGGAAGCTCCGCGCGATTGCCTTCGATCGCCGCCGCCAAGTGCAGCAGGGCGAGGGGGATTTCGTCGCCTGTGCGCGCGTACTTCCGGCCTGAGCGCGGGAAGAGACCCGAAGGCGCCTGGATCTTCAACGCGTTGTCGGCGATGCGGCAGGCCAAGAGAAGTAGCGAAGGCGATTCGGTGGCCTGGTACAGTTCAAGCAAGGCATAGATCAGCCGCCAGTCGTCGCAACCCGTGTCAAGGCGAAGCGCTCGCTCGCCCCCTTCTACGCCGCCGAGGTCGCCCAAGCCCATGGACCGCCCCAGTTTTTTTGTCATCAGCCAATGGGCGGGATCTCGCGTGAGCCGAAAAGCCAGAGCATACCCCCACATCAGAAACCCGTCGGGGTCCTGAGGCGCGAATGATTCGGGGATGTAGTAGCCCTTTTTCGATTTTCGCCAATCCAGCGGGGTGCCGTCCGTCAGCATGGCGATGAACTGGCCCGTTTTGGGATCGTGGCACTGCTGGGCGTAGACCTTCAGATCTTCGGAGGCCCATTGCAGCAGTTCGCGCCCCACCTCGGCCAAACGGCCGCCCGCTTTGGAGAGCGCCTCCGCCGCCTGCATCTGGGCCAGAGGCAAGTGATGATACCGGCTGGTCTGGTGATAGGCGGCGACAATCCTTGCCTCGTTGATATCCGGGTGAACGTGCCCCAGTGCCTGGTGAGCGCGGTCTTGTTCGCGGTAGCTGAGCTGTCCGCCGCTCAGGCCGGTTTTCGGGTCCCGCGCCTGTCGCCATCGGTAAAACAGCCGGCGGGTCCACCTGAGCGTGTCTTGATGGTTGCCGAGAACGGCGAGTTTCACGCCACAGTGAGCCAGCGACGGCGTGACGAGACAGAACGATAGATTGTTCCCCTTCGCGGGGAATGGAACCTCCGTTCTTTCGTCGAAGTCGTGGCGCCATTGCGGTCGGACCGCCGTGCTCACACTAGCGTGGCGATTGTAGTCCAGCAGCGACCAGTCCAACACGTGCCCGGCCCACACGGTCTCCATCAATCGCCGCGTCGCCCCCGCATCAACTCGCCACAGAAGCTCGTAGTACGGCTGATGGTTCTTCATCTCGTGGGCGTCTCTCCCCTGCCCCACGGGCTTGTCCTGTTCGAGGTCCCAGGCCAGGTGGCCGCCCCAGTACAGCAGTCCGTTTGGCGTACGGAGACGCTCGAGGGCGCAGCGGGCCGCTTCTTCGGCGGCTCGGCGATACTTCTCGTCGCCGGTCAGAGCCGTGAGTCCATCGAGCACGCGGACCAGCGGCTGCTGGCTGGCGAAGTTCGACAACACCCAGGTTTCCCCGCTGTTCTTCCAGCGGGCCGGCTCGAGCGTGTCCGCGTGAAGCCCGTCGACAAACAGCGGTGTGGACTCCCCACCGTACTTGTCGCGTCCGTCTGTCAGCACCCGGTCGGCGAACTTAATCACGGCTTGTGTGTACCGATCGCCGCTGGGGCTCTCCTTGCTGCAGGCCGATGCCAGCATGACGATCGAAGCCGCCAAGCAACCGCAAAGCAGGCGGCAATGCCATTGAACGGTCGTCATCTTCGCTCTCTCCGCTCAATTGAGGGTTGAATAAGGGTTTCCGGCGCCAATTGACGCGAATGCGACAGGAGCATAGAAAAAACGAGCTGCGTCTCGGTTATTGTTGATTCTACTTGCTGAACCTCAGCGCGACTTCCGCGCGGCCATCAAAAGGGTCGATCGTGACACGCTCCTTCTCGGCGTCGTAGCGGCCACCTTCTACCGAGATCGCCTTTCGGCCTTGGGGATGGGGCAGGCGCAGTTCGACCCGCTTCGGGCGCCGGTCGGAGTTGCACTCGAGCGTTGCCTCGATTACGCCGTGGTCCAACCGGGAGTCCACTCGGAAAGACAGCGGTCCAAAATAGCTGGCCGCGTTTTTCACTTCGATGCGCTTGCCGCCCTCCAGGTACCTACGAGGGATTCCGGGGAGCAACTGGAGTGTCTGGTCCTTTTCGAGGTAGAGCATCGACCGGACGTCCATCAAAAACCAGTTCACACCATCCACCGAGTGCGGGCTGCCGCCGAAATAGTGCTCCCAGAAGGTGTGCGTCTGGCGGTCGGCGATGCTCGCAAACAAGTTGTAATGGGCTTTCAGAAATGCCTTCACCTCGTCCCGTTTCAGGTGAATCGTCGGATGTCGACTTAGATAAGGCTGGCTGAGCGCGACATTCCGCCTGGTCATCAGCTCATTGTGAAAGTTCAACATGAATGTAGTTGCAGGTTCCTCTGGATCGAAAACCTCGGTTGTCACGAGGTAAAGCGGCCCGAGGAGTGAATCGCGAGTTGTGAACGTCTTGTGGGAAAACACCCGGCCGCCGTCGGCGAAGAGAAGCACAGCCCCGCGCGATTCGGCCCAGGGCGGAACGGTGGGGCACCAACTGCCGTCTCCGAGCGGCACGACAGGGGATTTGGCCATGACATCAAAAAAAGTTGCGCGAATGTTGTCCTTGAGATCCACCGCTTCTTTTCGCCACTTCTCGGCTTCGGCGGGGTTAATCTTAGCCAGCATCTCCGCCACCCGGCTCAAGCCGAGATAGGCGTAACCATTCAGCAGGAAAGAATGAAACGGGTCTTCCGGATCGGCCGTCTTGCCGTCAATGAGGCCATAGCCCCTGCCTCGTAATTCTTCACGCCGGTTTCGTTGTCGCCACTGGCGGATGTATTCGCAGGACTTGATCAGCTTGGGGGCGATGCCTTCTACCCATTGGTCGTCGCGCGTGTAGCGATAATGCTCCCCCATGTCTGCCAGGATTGCTCCGGTCTCGGCCATGTATCCCTTGAAGTTTTGCATGAAGCCGTCGTCATGCTGCTTGGCCAGGAAATAGTCCAAGGCCCGGCGCGCTGTATCGTGCCAGCCCATGGAATCCATGAACTGGATGGTCGCGTCGCTATACACACCGATCGGGCTATAGACCCCGATCGAAGGAGCCAAGGGGCCGTCGGGCTCCTGCCCGTACATAATGAGGTCCATCTGCAACAAGCCCGCCTGTATCATCTCGTTCATCGGCGGATCAGGGATGCTGATTTGAGCCGCTGACGCCAGCTTCTTCCTCCAGAACTCCCGACATTCTCTGTGACGCTGAGTGAAATCCGTCTTGCCCAACTTCAGCGCGCGTTCCTGCGTAATCGGCCGATGCGGCATATACACCACAATGGTCATGGTCTCGCCCGGTCGCAGCAGAATGGCAACTTCTTCCTGCTGCATTGGCGAACCATTCAGTCTGGAAATTGCAAAGACCCGGCCGCTTTTGTAGAGGCCGAAGCCGCTGATGCCGTCGAACGACCATTCGGCTGCGCCACCCCACGCCGCTCGACCGATATTCGGCGTCACGTTCTTAAAGAAGGCATAACGAGGCACACGCGAGGTATTGACGGCCTCGACCCGCAGGCACAGAACGGTTTCCTCTGCTTGGTTCAGCTCGCCCGGCGCGAGCGAATCGAAATGGCCCTGCTGCTCTTTGGTGAAGGAATGGTTCTTACAATATCCGTCTGCCACAAGGAAGTGCGTGCCCCGGACGCTTTGGGGCGTGAGCGGATTACCTTCCAGCGTGACAAAGGCGGTGACGTCGTATCGGACCTCTTCGTCTATGACCGTCCCTCGCAGGATCGGCAAAGTCCCCTCTTCAAGTCGGCGTGAGATCAAGTCCACGGACCCCCAGCCGCGCCCGATCATCATGCTGTAAGTGACCGCTGTATCCTGCATCTCAGGCAACGAAACCGGCGCGCCGGCGAACTGGGAACGGATCGTTTCGAGCCTTTCGTCGACAACAAAAATCCTCATGTCCCGGCTCAAACCCAGCCACGTCTCGCAACTTAGCTCCCTCGTGGACTCTGCCGCGTTCTCGTAGGACTCCTCCGGCTCGCTCTCGATGCGCTGGAAGTTACTCTGCAAACCAAGGCCGCGAATGGCCGCTGCGATCTCATCATAAGAACGGCCGTCATCCGCCTCGGTTACGACCACTTCATAAGCCGGAATGTAAATGGGGTGACGCCGGTCGACATCTCGCAGAAAAAAACTGAATGGGTTCGTTTCAGAGTGCACCGTTACGACCGTTGAGCCCTTCCCCACCCTGACCTTGGTTCCTTCGATCACAAGGTCCAGGCGACAGGGGCCGCCACCGGAGAAAGCAAAGCTCCCTCCTTCCGCTTTCCCCTGACCACGACTGAGCCTCATTCGCGAGACGTCTCCGTCGGTGACCAGGATTTGGCCCGCGGGTGTGCCGCCCTTCCATTCAATCGAGATTCGCCGGGTCAGTCCGTTCATTTCGTCTCCAGGCCCCGAGGGGAAAAGAGGGAGAGGCACCAAACTCCAGGCCAGAGGAGCCAATGTCGCCAGTCGTGCGCATCGAAACCAGAGCACACTCGCCATAATTCCTCCAGGGAAACATCGAGCCGATTGGATCGACGCTCTCGCGGCATTGTCCGATTCGGCTAACATATAAAGTCAGGCTATGGTCAACGAATAAAGCTCTACGTTTTCCATGTAAAAACGGAACTTGCGGTAGCGTTCGAATTCCGGCTCTGGATATCTGGGGTATCTGCCGGGCACAGGAGGAAGTTCGCTCTTTCCCTTCCAGGAAAAAATGTGTCGAACCTCGTCGCCCTTGAAAACGTCGCACTCCTGACGGGAATAGCCGGGGAAAACTTCGTCGCGCAGGTTGACCACTTCGGCAGCGATGGACCCCCCATCGCGGCAGCGAGCATTGATGACCAACTGCTTGCCCTCGGAGATCAAGGGCCGGGTGATAAGGATGCCACGTCGCGGCGCTCGCGCGTCCAGCGACACGAATCCATCCAGCCGCAGCTTGGCCAAGCCCAAAGCGTAGCTGACCTTGCTGTTGTCGGCCTTGCCCCAGGTCTCGGTCGAGACTTCCGGCGCCTTCAAGCCTTCGCGAGCCCCGGTAATCCACCAGTCATGGTGGTTGATGGCGCCCCCGTAATAAATATACAGCTCGTCGCCGACCTCGATCGGCCCTTGGGAAATGGTAACCATGTAGGCATCCCACTTGCCTTCACCCTGAGGGACGAGGAAGGGTTGGCGCTTGTTCAAGTGGTGCCAGGTCTTCCCGTCACGGCTGTAAACCAGTCTGGTTCGCATTTTGTTCGATACGTAGCTCATAATGGGAAGGAATCCCATTGTCACACTGCCGAGAGGGAACTGGCAGAACCCGTAGAAGGTCTCGTCCAGATCATCTTTGCCATCCTCGGGAGTGAGAATCGCGTACGGCTCTGACCAGTGGATCAAATCTGAGCTTTCCGCCTGCCAGACCCGTCTCTTGTTGGCCCGGCGCCAGTCCAGGGGATAGTAGGGCGGCAACATGGACCACTCTTCCAAGACGGGATTGTCCAGGTTTGTCGCCACCGCTTGGATATCGTAGTGGCGCATGTTCAGCGCGTAGAATCTCCCTGCGGAGTTGTATTGAAGGCCGTTGGAATCACCCATGCGAGCACCGGAGCGGCCAAAAACGGGCAGTTCGGGCAATTTGGTCCAATGGATCAAATCGCCAGAGGTCGCGGCCACGGCTCCGACCCCACGGCTGAGGTACATTCCCTTGAAACGTTTCGTTTCATCCAGCTCGTGCGGATTCAGCACAATGGCCGGGCCGCTTGCGTCGGCAACGACCATGTTGGTGTTGCTGCCCTCGAACTTGTGCATATCAAAGGTCGGTTTGTGCCAGTGGATACCGTCTTCGGATTCCGCATAAAGAAGGCCTCCCTGTGACCCGCCTCCTCGGCTACCTTGAGCTGCCTTCGCCCAATGTGTATACACGCATTTGAACAGACCGTCCTTCGGATCGCGAAGGACCTGCGAGCCGTTGAAGGTAAAGTAGGTGATGTGCTCCCATGGCTTGTCCTTGAATATGATCGGGTTTTCGGGGGCCCTGACCGGCTGATGCCAGGTACGGCGGATGTGCTCGACGGATTCGATGATGAGGTCGTCCACAAAGACTTGTTTTTCGCCAGATATGCTCAACATCGTGGCGTCGTAGAACTGTCCTCCTTGGCTGGATGCGACGGCACTGATCCCAGGCCGGACTGCAAAGCCGGCCAAACCACCCACGAGCGAGAAAAAACCTCTCCGTTTCATCCGTTCCTCCTTCTATTCAACTGGAGTTTCCAATTTCAAACCCCTATATTCGCACCGAATCCCGGGAACCACAAGCGGAAAGGCTCGCATATTCATTGGTCCTGGTCAATCACGAAGGGTTGACAACCCAAGGCCGTCAGCTCTCTTGAACGCACTAATGTAGAGGCCTAGATAGTATAGACTTGTATCATGAACGGCAAAACCCCGTGGCTAGACATCAGGATAACTGTCGTAACGCTCGTGACCGTTCTTTCAAGCATCGGTTCTTTACAAGCTTTCCCTCGCTTCAAAGATATCACTGCGCAGGCCGGCCTCGACTTCACTCTCACCAGCGGCCTCCCTTCCAAGGAATACATACTGGAATCCATGAGCGGTGGTGTGGGCTGGATCGATTTTGACAGCGACGGCTGGATGGATATCTATCTGGTCAATGGCTCCACCCTCGAGGGTGAGCGAAAGAGCAACAACCCCGCGCGGAATCGTTTGTTTCGAAACAACCACGATGCAACCTTCACAGATGTGACCCAGCAGGCAGGTGTCGGAGACACCAGATGGGGGATGGGAGCCTGCGTAGCGGACGTGAACAATGACGGCTGGGACGATATATACGTCACCAATTTCGGAGCCAACGTCCTTTTTTTGAACAATGGAGACGGAACCTTTCGCGACTTCAGCCGAGAGTCTGGGGCTGACGATCCATCCTGGAGCTCTTCCGCCGCTTTTGCCGACTACGACGCAGATGGAGACGTAGATCTTTACGTCAGCAACTACCTGTTCTTCGACGTCCACAATCCTCCCCAGGACACCGACCTCTGCCGGTATCGAGGCATGAAAGTACAGTGTGGTCCCAGAGGACTGCCGGCCCAGGGGGACCGCTTCTTTGAAAACCGAGGGGATGCCACGTTCTCGGATAGAACCCTCAAGAGCGGCATAAGACAGCCACAAGCCTCCTATGGCCTGGGAGTGGTCTGGGGGGATTATGACAATGACGGTGACATGGATATCTTCGTGGCCAATGATTCCACTCCTAATTTCCTCTTTCAGAACAACGGGGACAAAACGTTCACCGAAGTCGGCTTGATTGCAGGCGTCGCCGTCAATAGCAACGGGAAGGAGCAGGCGGGGATGGGTGTGGATTTCTCAGATTTTGACAACGACCGTGATCTAGACATCATCGTAACGAACTTCTCCAATGACACGAACACCCTGTACCGCAATGACGCCAATGGTTTTTTTGCTGAAAGAACTCACGCAGCCGGTCTCCGACAGGTCAGCTGGCTAAAGCTTGGATGGGGGGCCTCCTTCGTTGATTTGGACTTGGATGGTTGGAAAGATCTCGCCATTGTCAACGGACATGTCTACCCGGAGGTTGACGTTTTGGACGGCCGCGCCGAGGCCCTTGCCTCGATGGAGAAGCTCTACAAGATGTTGGACGTTTACGAGCTGGGTCCCTCCTACCGGCAACGGAATTTCATTTTTCGTAACCTCGCCGACGGCCGCTTTCGGGAAGCCACACAAGAGGCCGGACCGGGCCTGGCGGAGGTGCGTAACAGCCGTGGCCTCGCGGTTGGGGACCTGAACAACGACGGACACATGGATTTGTTGATTTCCAACCTGGATGAAGCTCCCTCTCTCCTGCTCAATGACGGCAGCGCCTCAGGCAACTGGACTCTGCTTAAACTGAAAGGGAAGCGTTCGAACCGCAGCGCCATTGGTGCGCGTGCCTATGTTCGTACGGGGACTCTTGTCCAAATGCGAGAGGTTCAAAGCGGAGGCAGTTACCAGTCTCAGAATGACCTCCGTTTACACTTCGGATTGGGATCGCACGACGTCATGGATCAAATTCTGATCCGATGGCCCGGTGGCAAAGAAAAGGATTTGACCAACGTTGCTGCCAATCGAATACTGGAAATCGAAGAAGACGACTAGACTAGAGTGCCACGCGCCGAGCTAATAGGGCCGAACATTCACGTTCCGTGAATATACGAACGTTTGAGCTCACCAAAACTTCCAGTAGAGGTAGAACCAAAGGACCGCGTATACGCTCCACCAAAAGGAGACGCGCTGAAACCATGGGCGCCTCCGGCCCTCGTCGTATTGCGCCAGTAACTTCGGTGACCACAACAACGGCTTTACCTTTTGCGGATCGGGCGGCGCCGTCTTCAGAGACACGACAACGATCCCGATCGCTATCAGAATCTGAGCAATGAAGCCAGTGTACAGCCAGTGCAACTCGACCCCGAACATGGGTAAGCCAACAGCGACCAGGATCGGAATCGCGAGCCCCCCGGTGACACCAAACAGAGCCCCCGGGTAGTTGGCCCTCTTCCAGAAAAAACCGAACAGGATGACTGTGATGAAGGGTACGGAAAGGTAGGTCACGCCCGTTTGAAAATATCGGAAGATCCCCCCCGCGCCCTCGACTGCGGGAGCCACAACGGCCGCGATGGCGAGCGACGCGACGGAAACCCACCGACCGACGAAAACCAGTCTCGCGTCATTCGCGCCGGGGTGAATCAGCTTCTTGTACACGTCCAGGGAGAAGATGGTGGCTGTCGAGTTCGCCAGGGCACTGGTCGTCGACATGATGGCTGCCAGAAATCCGGTCAGCACGATACCGCGAAGCCCCCACTCCGGCGTCAATGAGTTGAGTACATAGGAGAACGCCAGGTCGTTTTTTTCCAGCGGCTCCGCCATGTGTGCCACGTGGATCCAGTGGTACACGATGAAACCCAGAAAACAGGTGACCAGCGGGCGCAGCACGTTGATGAAGCCCGCGAAGATGATTCCCATCAGGCCATCCCAGGTCGATCGCGCACCCAGCACGCGCTGGATCATGACCTGATTGCATCCCTGGTACCATAGGAAGAGTCCGAAGGTAGCGGTGATCATGCCAAGAAAGGGTGCGGTGCTGTCACTCGGGGGCCGGTAGAGATGAAAGCGTTCAGGGCTCGCCTCGACCATCGCTTCCCAGCCACCGTCGATCTGCGAGAGTGCAGTGAAGAACAATACCAGGCCCCCGCCGACCAGCATGATGCATTGGACCGCATCGGTCCACACCACCGCGGACAGCCCCCCTTTCGCGGTATATAAAGCAACAAGTCCTACTGTCAACCAGAGCACCACAAAGAAGTTGAGTCCGGTAAGCTCGGAGAAGACCAGGCTTCCACCGTACAGAACCGGCACCAGGAAAATGAATACGTACGCGAACAGCATGGCCCAGCTGTAGATGTCGCCGCAGAGTGGTCCGTAGCGTCGCGAGAGCAACTCCGGCATCGTCACGATGCGATTTTTCAGATACAAGGGAATGAAGAAAAGAATGAGCAGCGTGTATTGCGGCAGAATGAACCATTCCCAGTTGGCAACGCCCATCCCGGACTCGTAGGCAATCCCCACCGTGCCCACGATCTGTTCACTGGAGACGCTGGTGGACACGAAGGCGGCGCCAATGATCCACCACGGCAGTTTCCCCGACGCCAGAAAGTAGTCCCGCGCGGTCTTCCCCTGGTTGCGTGAGGCCCACAGGCCGACGGCTACTACGACCACCAGGGATACAAGAATGACCGTTAGATCTATCGAGTTCATGTTCGCTGCTTTTTTGATATCCCTTGGTCAACAATCGCGACAACTTTCGTCGCGTTATTGGCTCGAACCAGTCAGCTGCCGGCTTGCTGCCCTTCACTAGTCCACACGGTCAGATTGGCCAGCGCTTTGTTCCGTGGAGTGCGACGAAGGACAGAAAGGCCGTAGCCAAGGGCGAATACAAACAAGTTCACAAAGACGTGCATCCAGAACTTGTCCGGCAATGCGGACGCCACCGTCGGGAACCATTGTTGCCCGAGGGTAGAGTCGACGAGCAGCCAAGCACATGTCATAAGAAAGCCCGCACCTGCCGCGATGATCGCGGCACGGTTATCCACACGGAGGGTTAACATTCCGAGCAAGCTGAGAGCCAACAACCCGCCACCGGAAATAGACTGGACAAGTATTTGCAGATCCGCGAGTGTCTCCGTGTTGGTGTAGTGGACGGTTAGCGCCCCGGCGATCATGATAGCCCCCAATAGGCAGGAGACTTGTCGGCCCACCAATAAGTAATGGCGCTCGTCCCGGTCACGCACAAAAAGGCGACGATAAAAATCTGTGGTGATCGTCGACGCAACCGCGTTGACACTCGAATCCACGGTGGACATTGCGGCAGCAACCAACCCGCAAATGACCAGCCCAGCCAACCCCGAAGGGACATGCTGAAGCACGAAGTAGGGCAGGATCTGCTCCGGCTTGCGGACCACCTCTGCCAAATTCGGATCCGGAAACACCTTGAAGAACACATAGAGCGCCGTGCCGATGAAAATGAAGTATGTCCAGGCGGGAATCGTCAGCGCAACGCCCAGACACAAGGCCTTGCGAGCTTCTTTGGTGCTTTTCGGAGCGCAGTACCGCTGCACCATGGACTGGTCCTGGCAGCCCCATTGAAGCCAGGTGAACAGCGAGAGCAGCATCATCACCCACATGGTCTTCTCATCGAACACCCATTCGGTGCCGCCCATGGACAGCTTTCCGTCCGCGTGCGCTTCGGTGAGGATCTGGCTAAAGCCACCGGGCAACTTGTAAACCAAAAGCGGCAGGCAGATGAGGGCGCCGACGAACATCGCTACCCGTTTGCAGTAGATCGGTCCAGATCACCGCCTCCAGACCACCGGACGACGGTATAGATGGTCGCAACCAGGCCGAAGAGCCACGATGATCCAGGTCAAATCCAAGTCGATCATCGTTTGAATGGGCAAGCTGACGGCGTAGAGGATGATCGACATGCGACAGATGAGCCACAGGATACGAAGAGGGCAGCCGCATAGAGCCTGGCCCAGGTTCCAAACCTCCGCTCCAGGTATTCGTAGGCCGAACCTACTCCGGTGCGTCGAAACAGAGGCATGAACAGGATGAGTGCCGGGATCAGGGCCAGGAGGTAGCCCGCGTTCGTGGGCATGTAACGCCAGTCTTCCGCGTACGCGAAGCCGGGTAGTGCCAGAAAAGTCATGGCACTAACAATCGTGGCCATTACCGAGCATCCCACCAACCATCCCGGCAGGTTGCGGCCTGCCAGAAAATACTCCTCGGCCGACTTTGTCTTTCGTGCAAAATGGACGCCGATCCCGACGAACGTGGCAAAAAACAGGGCAATGATCAACAGGTCCGGCCAACGCAACATGCGGTGTTACCCTTCTCCGCCTCGGGGTTACGTTCAAGCCCTAAGGGAATGCGGGTGATCCGATCAGGGTTGTCCGATCAGTGTGATCCGATCAGGGTTATCTGATCAGGGGTTGTCCGATCAGAATGTCGCGGTCATCCCGCCGTCCACGACCAGCACATGTCCGGTCATGTAGCTGTTTCCGGGATGAGCCAGAAACAGGGCCGCTTCCGCGATTTCCTCGGGCTGACCGGCGCGGGCCATGGGAATCTTCCGCTGTCCCACGTAGAACTGCTTGTAGAGATCGGTTTCCAGTTCATCGATCTTGTCGAACCCGACTTCACGCGTCATCGCTGTGTCGACAAAACCCGGCGCGATCGCATTGGCCTGAATGTTGTGGGGCGCCCACTCGACAGCGAGACAGCGAGTCAGTTGATTCACCGCGCCCTTCGCCATCCCGTAGTGAGCGCTACCCGCCTCGGCGAACTCGCCCTGGATGCTGGTGACATTGATGATCCGTCCACCGCCGGCCGCCGCCATCTTCCTGCCGGCGGCGCGGCAGCCATGGAGGTATCCATACATGTTCACACCTAGCAGCTGTTGCCAGAGATCGAGGTCGTCGGCGAGGGCGTCCACCGAAAAGCAGAGCGCCGCATTGTTGACCAGTACATCCAGGCGTGGGCAATCCGCGATTACCTTTTCCCAGGATGTCTGATCAGACACATCACAGACGGCGAATCGGCATGCGGGGCCGATGGCTGCCGAGGTGTCCCGCAGTGGCGCTTCACGACGTCCGACGATTGTGACCGTGGCACCTTCTTCGGTAAAGCGAACTGCCGTGGCCCGGCCAATGCCTGTGCCACCTCCGCTGATGATTGCGTGCTTGTTCTCGAGAATCATTGTGCGACGCTTCCTTTGTGCTTATGAGGGATTTTTATCCATGCGATCTAGTCGAAGTCAAGAGCCTCGTTCCCATCTTGCAGGGCCCTTGCCGCCGCCTCGACGCTTTCACTCACCCAGCGGGCGCTGTCCCCACGGAATAGGAATCGTCGGGGGCTTACGGTGGTGGTCGACGCGCTGGTCTTTCGGGCGGTCCTTGAACCAGGACACAAAGCGCACGAGCTGCTTCACCGCCTCCTGGTACGCCTCCTCACCCTTCTCCACGGTTGCGATCTCCGGTTCGCCCATGACGCCGGTCTCGGTATAGCTGCTGGTCCAGGAAATCACCGTCGCTGGACCCTGTTCGAAAAGGTCGACGAAGCAGAAGGGACTGTTCTCTTCGTTGTAGCTGATCACGCCGTTTTCGATCTTGTCCTTGCGCACGTCATCGCCCGAGAGGTAGAGGTAAACCGAAGTCTCCAGTTCACCTCCGTGGGCGCAGCCGCCCGGGAACTTGCTCTTTCGAAAACGTGGAAGGAAGTCCTTGTCCACGGTCAACAGCTGCCACCAGGCCGTGAGTACGCACTCGGCGTCCGTTTCGAGATTGGTGCGCCGCGCGACGAGGTCCAGATTCGGCATGTTGGAGCCGTGACCGTTCAGCAAGATGATCTTCTTGAATCCGTGGTAAGCAAGCGACTTGGTGATGTCGAGCACGTGATGGATGAAGTGCTCGAAATGGTTATTGATGGTGCCGGGAAAATCCATGACGTGCCCGGTGTAGCCGTAGCAAACCGTCGGCAGAATCAGCAGCTTCTCTGGAATCTCCTGTGCGGTACCGCGGGCAATTCCCTCCGGACAGACAATGTCCACGTCGAGCGGCAGGTGGTTGGCGTGCTGTTCGACGGCGCCACACGGAATGATACAGACTTTTCCAAGCTCAATGGCATCGTTGATCTCGGGCCAGGTTAACTTTGCGTAACGCGTTTCGGTTTCTGCGCGGCTGGTCATGTAGTACTCCTTTTTTTAGCTGCTTTATGTTTATCCCTTCAAGGCAGCAAATTCTCTATGCTTCGCGGAAAGGTCACGGAGCGCCGAAAGCCCTCGGCGAAACCGACTCCAGCCTGTACTCCCCGGAAGGCCGAACAGGTTTCCATGAACTGGATGTAGGTCATGCCGTACTGATCCTCCAACCATTTGCCCTGGCTCTCGTGAGCCGACAGCATTCTTCGCTTCTCATCGATCGTGTCGGAAATGTCAACGTAATACTCCGGAGAAAAATTAATCCCGGCAACGGTATCCATGTAATAAAGCTCCGGAATCTTTTCACAGGGAGGGTTGTCCGTCTTGATATTGGGGACAGTGGTCATCATACGAATGTTCCATAGGATTTGCCCTGTGTTGGTGTGATCCGGATGGTAATCGTTTTGGGGGTCGTGAGTAATGACCAAATCGGGTCGCGTCTCGCGGACCAGATCAATGTAGCGGAGACGAACTGTTTCATTTTCAAAAAGGAATTCATCCTGGTATCCCAGCCAGTGAAAGGCGGCTCCGATGATGTCGGCGGACTTCCTTGCTTCTTCCTCCCTGATTCTGGCGATCTCTTCGTTGGGCAAGTCCGGCGATCCGACTTCGCCATTCGTGGATACCGCCATGTGCACTTCATCGCCCCGCTTCGCATACTTTGCCAGCGTGCCCGCGCACAGGATCTCCAGATCATCGGGGTGGGCACCAACTGCGAGAACTCTCATGACAACTCCTTGGATGAGGTCAGGTCACCTGTTTTTCGCTGATACGTTCATTCCAATGTACCGTCGGTCGGTTGCATTCTAGCATGTTGCTAATTTAAGGTACGGCTCACAGGATCTGAGCCCTCGATCAGGAAGGTGCACGACTGGAGGCTGTGACGGTGGGCTATACGCTGGAGGCGCGGGAGATTGTCAAAGAATTCGGTGGGACGCGCGCATTGGACCGCGCCAGCTTTGCTGCCCACCCCGGGGAGGTGCACGCACTGATCGGGGAAAACGGAGCAGGCAAGTCGACGCTGATGAAGATTCTTTCCGGCGCCCTCCAGCCAGACCGTGGATCCATTCGCATACGAGGTCGCGCAGCGCGCGTCCACAGTCCTCATCATGCCTTGCAACTGGGGATCTCCAGCGTTTACCAGCAGTCTGCCCTGGTTCTGGATTTGACGGTGGCGGAAAACATCTTTCTCGGACGCCTGCCCAAGACCAAGCGCGGCCTAGTGGACTGGAAAACACTCTACCGTGAGGCGAATGTCCTGTTGGAAGATCTCCAATTGAACCTGGACGTGCGTCGTCCTGTTCGGGAACTGGACACTGCCAGCCGGCAAGTCACTGAAATTGCCCGCGCGCTGTCGGTCGACGCACGGGTTCTGATCATGGATGAACCTTCCTCGGTACTGGGACCGGCCGAGCTGGAAAAACTCTTCAGAATCATAGGCAAGCTCAAGAAGGCCGGGAAGTCGATCCTCTACGTCTCCCATCGCCTGAATGAGATCTTTCGGATTGCCGATCGGGTGACGGTACTCAAGGATGGCAGAAACGCGGGCTCCTTCCCGTTGGACGGCCGGATCGACCGTCCCTTTCTCATTGGCAAGATGGTGGGACACGTGCCGGTGGAGAAGTTTCAGCAGGAATCTGCGGGGGATGACGAGCTTTTGCGCGTAGAGCACCTGAGCAGGCAGGGTTTCTTCGAAGATATATGCTTGGAGATCCACGCCGGAGAGGTCGTCGGTCTGGCTGGCCTGCTAGGGTCCGGGCGAACGGACGTGTGCAAGGCGATCTTTGGTGCCGCACCCTACGACAGCGGCCGGATTTATGTGCAGGGCAAACCAGTCGAAATAAGATCGCCGCGTCAGGCCTTGGCTCATGGTATTGCTTATCTCTCCAAAGATCGACACCACGAGGGCTTGATAATGTGCTTGTCCGTCGGTAAGAACATCACTCTGCCCATCCTCCGGCGATTCACCTCCCGCGGTGTTCTCAACCTTGCTCAAGAGAACCGGTTCGTCGATCAGACTATTGGAAAGATGGGCATACGCGCACGGGGGCGGAACCAGGCGGTGGCCCAGCTCAGCGGAGGCAACCAGCAAAAGGTCGTGCTGGCGAAGTGGCTCAGTACTCGAGCCAGGATTTTTCTTTTGGACGAGCCGACTGTCGGCGTCGACGTGGGAGCGAAGAGTCAAATCTACGAGCTCGTAGCCAGCCTGGCCGGGCGAGGCGCCGCTGTCCTGGTCGTCTCATCGGAAATACCCGAGCTCCTTTCCCTGTGTCGCCGCATCATCGTCATGAGCAAGCGACACATTACAGGGCAGCTCCTTTCTGAATCGTCCAGTGAGCAGGACGTGCTGCAACTCGCCACCTAGATAGGATTCCAAGAATGAATGCAACAACGCAGGTACGGTGCGGAATTGATACGGGCGGAACCTTCACCGATCTCGTGGCTATCGATGAGGCTTCCGGGGAGCTGGTTGTCTCGAAGTGGCCTTCCTCGCAGAGTCATCTGGTGGAGGCTATCGTCGGGGTAGTCCGGGAGTCCGGATTGCCGCCCGAGAGCATCTATTTCTTGATCCTGGGAACTACCGTGGCGACCAACGCGCTGATCCAGCGCAAGGGTGCTCGCGTCATCTACGTCACCACCGCAGGCTTCGAGGACGTCCTTTTCATCCAGCGCATGAACCGCCGCTATCACTATTCCCTCGAGTGGACCAAGCCTTTGCCCTTTGTCGAGAGGCAAAACTCTTTGGGCGTTGCAGAACGGATTGGCGCGAAGGGTGAAGTCCTGGTTCCCTTGTCTCACGCGCAAATGGAAGAACTGGCGGAAAAGGTCGGACAGCGCCTGGGGAAGTACCGTGGCGAAGACACAGCCATCGCCGTGTCCCTGCTGTTCTCCTACCTCAATCCCGAGCACGAGCTGCTTTTGAAGGACTTTCTCGAGTCCCGTTTTCCCGGGGTCGCCGTGTCGGTTTCGCACGAGGTGGCGCCGATCTGGCGAGAGTACGAACGGGGAAGCACGGTAGTGGCGGATGCCTACGTCAAGCCGCTTCTGCAACGCTATGTCAGCGCGGTTCGCGAGAGCCTGGGCAATCTGGGCCTGGAATGCCCGTGGGCGATCATGAAATCCAACGGCGGACACGCCACCGCCCAGGCTGCTGAAGGCCAGCCGGTGAACCTCCTGCTGTCTGGCCTGAGCGGCGGAATCATCGGCGGCAAGTACTTTGGCGAGCTCGCCGGCGAACAGGATTTGATCACTCTGGACATGGGCGGGACGAGCTGCGATGTGGGAGTGGTACAGGGGGGAAAGCTCTCCTACGTTACCAACTACGAAGTGGAGTGGGGCATTCCCGTCAGCGCTCCCTTCGTCGACCTAAGCACGATCGGGGCCGGAGGCGGCAGCATTGCGTGGGTCGACAAGGGCGGCTTCCTGCGGGTGGGGCCGCGCAGCGCCGGGGCCGAGCCCGGACCGGTCTGCTACGATCACGGTGGGGTCGAGGTGACGGTGACGGATGCCAATCTGGTCCTCGGGCGACTGAACCCCGAGTACTTCCTGGGAGGCAAGATGAAACTGAACCCGGCGAAGGCTCATGAGCAGATGGACGAACTCGGAGGCAAGCTGGAGCTGAGTGCTGTCGAGGCCGCGCAGGCTGTCATCGACATGGCCAACGAGAACATGGCAAACGCCATCCGGTTGGTTTCCATCGAGCGCGGACTCGATCCGCGCGAATTCAGTTTGGTCGCTCTTGGAGGAGCAGGGCCCCTGCACGCGGGAGGCATCGTCGAGAAGATAGGAATGACCCACATCGTGATTCCCCTATTCCCCGGACTCTGCTCAGCCTTTGGCACAGCCATCGCCGACTTTCAGGTGGACAAGGTGTGGAGCACCCATTACCGCTCCGACACGTTGAAAGCGGATGTGGTGAGCGACCGGTTCCGCGAGCTGGTGGAGATGGCTCACGAGGAGCTTCGCAACGAAGGGTTCACGGAGACCCCGGAAGTGCATCGCGCCATCAGTATGCGCTACGCCGGGCAGAACTATGAAAATGACGTGCGATTGGAACAAGGGGCTATGGACTCGCAGAGTCTACAGAAGGCATTCGCCGAGTTTCACCGTCTTCACGAGGAGCTCTACGGTTACTCGATCAGTGGGGAGGTCATCGAACTGATCCGGTTCAACGTCACACGTCATCGGACGGACCCGGAAGCCCCGGCTCAAAACACCACTGAATAGCAAAGAGCCAGGCCCGCGCCAAACTCGGTCCGTGTACTTTGACAAACGGGATTTTGTCCCCTGCCCCGTGTATCATCGGGACGACTTGCCGGCACGGTACAAAGTCGAGGGTCCGGCGATTATCGAGGAGCGTGATTCGACAATCCTGGTTCATCCCAATCATACACTTGCAGTAAACGACCACGGAGTGATCAGCATTCGCTTGTGAGCAACAGGGAGTCCAAGAGAGAGTGATGGAAAAGATCGACACTGTCACGCTGAGCGTGGTCAACAACGCTCTGATCAACATTTGTCGGGAGATGGGAACGGCAATGATGCGGACCAGCTATTCTCCCATCTTCAACGAAGGGCTGGATTTTTCGTGCGTGATCTTCAACCGGCGCGGCGACATGATTGGCCAGGCAGAGTTTTGCCCGGCCATGCTGGGCTCGGCGCAGTACGCCGTGAAGTGGACAATCGAGGAGCTCGGGCTCGACTCATTCGAGCCCGGCGACGTTGTCGTGCACAACGACCCCTATCGCGGCCAGTGTCACATGCCCGAACACATGGTGCTCAAGCCCGTCTTTTACCAGGATCAGTTGTGGGGGTTCGTGGCCAACATTGCTCACATCGGTGAGATCGGCGGCATGGCTCCCGGTTCCTTTGCGGCGGATGCCACCGAAGTTTATCAGGAGGGGCTACGGCTACCCCCTGTGAAGCTCTTCAAGCGTGGCGAGTATGTGCAGGACATCTGGAAGATCATTCTGGCCAATCATCGCACGCCGAAGACGAGCTGGGGGGATCTGCATGCCATGATCGGTTCGCTCGGCATGGCGGAAACCCGAATGCTGGAAATGCTGGCGCGCTACGGAGCTGAATTCCTGACGGCGGCAGCGGACCGGCTGCTCGACTACTCGGAACGTTGGATGCGAGCGGAGATACGAGAGATTCCCAACGGAGAGTATCATGCGAGCGACTGTATGGAGGACGATGGCATCACCGACAAACCGGTGTGGATGAGACTCAAGCTGGTCGTGAGGGATGACGAGGTCATCGCCGACTGGACAGAATCCGATCCCCAGACCAAGGGGCCGATCAATGCCACCTTTGTAGTGACCGCGGCGGCCTCCTATAGCGGGATACTGCACGTCACCAGCAATGACATTCCCCGCAATTCCGGGTGCTATCGACCGATTCGAGTGGTGACGAAGCCGGGCTCGATCGTCAATGTGCGCCATCCCGGACCCTCGGTCGGGGGCAATACGGAGACTCATCCGCACCTCCAGAACTTGGTCGTCGCGGCGCTGAGCCAGGCAATTCCCGAGCGGGCGGCGGCCGCGGAAGGAGCCAGCGGATGCAACTTTCTCTTCGCCGGCGTCCACCCCGACAGCTCCGAGTACTACACCAACTACCACCTGGAGGGGAGCGGCTGGGGCGCGACCGCCTTCCACGACGGGGACTCCGTCCTGTGTCCCGAGAACGGAAATTGCCGCAACACTCCCGTGGAAGTCATGGAGCACAAGTTCCCCTGGGTTACTCTGGAATATCGTCTTCGCCGTGACTCCGGCGGACCCGGCAAATTCCGTGGAGGTCTCGGCAGCTCCCGCATCCTTCGACTACTCGCGCCCGAGATCACGGTGAGCGTACTCATGGATCGAACCAAGACCCACGCGTGGGGTCTGTTTGGCGGAGGGAAGGGCGGCAGCGGCGGGGTCTTGGTCAAGAAGAAGGGGGACACGGAATTTCGTACCTTCTCGAAAGCCTTCGGCACGGTCTCCGATTCCAAGTTTACCCGTGTGGTTCTGAAGGAGGGAGACGAGGTCATGATCCTCTCGCCGGGCGGCGGCGGCTATGGCTCACCCAACGAACGCCCGATCGAAGCCATCGAGCGCGACATCCGCCAAGGATGGGTTTCTCCCGAAGCAGCGCGTGAGTTTTATGGATACGGGAGTACTAGGGAGAAGAGCAAATGAGCCAGTGGGAGGAGAATGCCGCGCAGTGGTATGAGCAGAAAATGATCTATTGTGGTCTTTGCGGGAGGCTCATTCCAAAACGCTTCTGGGTTGTGGAGATCGAGGCGCAACGGCTGGTTTTTTGCGGCCCGGATTGTGAGCAACTTTACCGGACCTACTGGGTACCCGCGCAACAAGAGAAGGTATAGAGACCTCCCGTAGGCTACATCGTCCAGTAGTCATCGGGCTCGTCCATTGCAACATAGCGGTCCACATTCTCCGGCGTGATTTCCTGCAGAGGAATGGGCTGCTGCTTGGGGACCATTTCACCTTTGAAGATCTTGATCAAAGACTGGACGCTCCGCGAGCCATGCAATCGAGGTGGATGGAGGATGGCGTACTTGCCGAGCCCAGCCTTGATCATTTTCAGGCCGCCGTTGTACCCATCCAGCCATGTGAGACAAGGCCGGTTGGACCTCATCATGGCATCGGTTACCCCGGCGGCTCGCAGCGCCTGAATGCCTCCCACGGCCATCTCCCCGCCGTCAAAGTGGATGCCGGCGAAATCCGGGTGCGCGGTGATGATGTTTTCCGTGACCCTTTGCCCGCTGGCTCGCGACCAATCACCCGCCTGGCGGACGGTCTCGATATTCGGATGCTTCTGGAGGACTGAATCGTAGCCCGCGTTCCTCTCCACGGCCGGCCCGGCGCCCGGGAGGCCCTCGACGATGGCGATCTTGCCTCTGCCCGAAACCAATTCGATGAGTTTGCTCAGGCCTTGAATCGCTCCCTGTTTGTGGTCGGTCGAGACAAAGGTCGCGTACTTGTCGCTGTTTACCTTGCGGTCGACAATAACGGCAAAAATCCCTTCCCGCTCACATTGGTTCAGGATCGGGTCCGCCACATACAAGTTCGCCGCGCCAATAATGAGCCCGTCCACCCCTTTGGCGAGCAGATCTTCGAGGTCCGCCACCTGTTTGGCCGGTGAGTCGTTGGCGTCGGTGACGAGGAGATCCATGTTCTCGTATTTGGCAACTTCCTGCTCAATGGCTTCCCGGAGAGCCGTACGCCACGTGTTGGTTTCGGATGCATTACTAAAACCGATAGTCCAGCGTCTAGCGGTAAATTCCGTCGGCTTGCGACCTGCGGTGGGCACCGCTTGCGGCGAACAAGCTCCGACGGTCACCGCGATTCCCGTGGTGGCCAGGTGCTCCATGAGTTGCCGACGGCTGAATTGTTTCGTTCGCTTCACGGTGTCAATTCCCCCTCTTCACCTACAACCGGGCTGTCACCTACAACCGGGCTGTCACCAAACCGGGCTGTCACCAAACCGGGCTGTCACCAAACCGGGCTGTCACCAAACCGGGCTGTCGCCGGCTAAGTCGTCCGCCTCTTATAGAGAGAGACAGCGACGAGAATGATCAGTCCCTTGGCAATACCCTGCATGTAAGGGGACACGTTCAACAAGTTCAGCAGGTTGTTGATCATCGAGATTACGAGGGCTCCTAAGAACGTGCCCCAGAGCTTCCCCACACCTCCGAACAGGCTGGTGCCACCAAGGACGACGGCGGCGATGGCGTCGAGTTCCAGGCCCCGACCGGCCCATGGATCACCCACTGTCACCCGCGCGCTGAAGATAATGCCACCCAAGGCAGCCGACACGTTACTGATCATATAGGTAATGAGCTTTACCCGATTCACCGGGATACCGGAAAGGCGTGCCGCCTCCTCGTTGCCACCGACTGCATAGACCTGGCGTCCATACGCGGTGAAGCGCAGCACGAATCCACCGACGAGAAAGGCTGCGATCATGATGACGACCGGTACGGGCACAGGCCCCAGCGATCCTGCGCCCAACCATGCATAGGTTCCCTGGATCCCCCCGATGGGCTTGCCACCGGAAATGGTGAGGGCCGCTCCGCTGGCGATGGCCATCATTGCCAGGGTAACAACGAACGGGGCCACGCCTCGCCAGATGATGATCGCGGCGTTAAACGCGCCAACGGCGGCACCCAGCGTCAACGTAGCCAACAGGACCACCAGCAACGGGTAACCTTCTCCGCTTCCGAAAAGCATGGCACCGACTACACTATAGAGGCTGAGGGTCATGCCCACCGAGAGGTCGATGCCGGCCGTCAAGATGACGAAGGTCATGCCCACGGTCACGATCCCGAGCATGGAACTCTGACGCAGTACGTTGGTGAGATTTCGCTGCGAGAGAAAGTTCGGAGACGTGATGCTGCCGAGCAAGATGAGGAGAAGGAATCCTATGATGACTCCGGCGCTCGGTCCTAGTCGCTCCAAGATAGTTGACTTATAAGAATTCTTATCCATGAAGATACCGGGCAGATGCCGGGCAGACTCTCTTTGCCATGCTCAACAGCGGTGATAGAAGCTAGGTTTCATCCCGGTTCCATGAACCTCCAGCCATGAATCCGCCATCCACTACGATATTCTCTCCAGTAATATAGGACGAGGCATCGGATGCCAGCAAAATAGCAGTTCCTAACAGCTCCCTTGGGTCTCCTCCGCGTCTGACAGGAATATGGCCACGGAGCCATCTCGCCTTCTTTTCGTCAGCCCAAAGCACCTCGGTCAATGGAGTTCGGAAGAAGCCCGGCGATATGCAATTCACCTGGATGTTGTCATCTGCCCATTCAACTGCCATTACCTTCGTTACTTGAGCCATTCCTCCCTTTGTCAAGCCATAGACTGAAACTGTGTCAAACGCATGGAAGATATTGATAGACCCGATATGGATGATCTTCCCGCCGCCTTGCGAGCACATGATAGAGTGCGCTGCCTGACTGAGGAAGTAGATGCTGCGAAGATTGACCGCCGTAATCGTGTCAAAGTCCTCCTCGGTCACATCGGCAATGGGCTTTCGACGGTTTGTGGCGGCAGAGTTGATCAGTATGTCAAGTCTTCCCATGGCTTCATGGGCATCGGCGATCAGTTTGCGACAGTCCCCAACTTCCCGTATGTCCGTGATCAACCCCGCCGCCTTCCCTCCTGCCTCTTCGATCATCGAGCATGTCTGCGTTACTCGCTCCTGATCTCTGCCATGCACGCCTACAACCGCCCCGGCCTCAGCCAAGCCAAAGGCAAGTCCCTGCCCAATGCCACTGGAAGATCCCGTTATCAGTGCAGCTTTACCCTCTAGTGAAAATAGCTGCTCCAGCAATGGTCGTTTTACGGTCATAATGAAATTCTCCATGCTAAGCCATCTACCTTATGTTTCTTCTCACCCGGGCCCCCATTCCCGTCCATGATAATGTGAGCTTGCCACAAGTGAGTGACCGGCGTATGGTCTTGCGCAAAGGCAACGTTGAAATCGGAGATTCCGGATTATGAAGTCAAGAATGCTAGTACGGCAAGCTTTCTTTCTTACCGCCGCTGTCTTTTTTATGGCTCCATGCTCACGCGCTCAATCATCGGGTCTTATCCGGGAGATCTCGATCCGCTGGAAGGGCGGGCAGCCTCAGGGCCAGATCCAGGTGGATCGCGGAAGGCTTGTCCGGATTAAAGTGTCGCGAGGTCAGGGGGCAACACACGGAAAGAGCCGCTTCCAATATGGCCAGCCGGGCCCATGCACGCTCGAAGTGCAAATCCTAGGCGCGGACGCCGGGCACGGGCCTGCGTCCACGTTGGTGACGGTAGCCACGATGCGGGATCCCTTCTCCTTCTTTCTGGCTAATGTAAATCGCTCCTACCCGATCTACATTCCAGCTTATGGCGTGGCAGTGACCACGGCGGATGACCCGCGTTCGTATGATGAAATAGTCACCGCCATCCAGGCTTCCGGCCTCCAAACCAAGCTGCAGAAGATTGAGAGCGAGCCCGAGGAGTCCTTCGACACGGCGGCCCCCCACGTCCGCGACCTGCGTTGCCAGACCTGGCTCGGGCTGAGCCGGGATATGCGCATTTTCGGCGTCAGCGAGCGTCTAGATTGGATCCAACCCCGGTTCCACGGGTATGAAGCTTCGCTGCCCGAAGCAGAAGACGCACCGGCGCGCTACAACTTCCTGGTGGGTCGCGGCTGGGGGGCGCGCGAAGACATTACTCGCCGCCTGGAAGAAGGTGTTTTGCCGATTCTGCGTGGAAGGCTGGTTGATGAGGATATCCGCTACGAGATCACCGCCTTTGTAACGCTCGAATCGAGCCCGCTGCGCGCCGACACGCTTCGCGGCACCCATTTTCTGGTAGCGGACGGCCATGGCCGCGGCCACATGTTCACACCGGAGCAGAACGCACTCTATGAATCGCTGCTGCAGGACGAGTTGAACCAACCGGAGGAGACGGTCCTCTATCTTCAGGCCACCGCACTCAATACGTCACGGGTCCCTCGCTACGCCTTCTTCAAGACCGCTTGGCCGTCGACCAGGCGGGCCCCGGAGTATTCCTTCGATCTTCTCCAGGCCGCTTGGCCGTCGGGCCGGTGGCGCCTGGAGTACTCTTTCGATCCTGAGCGTGGTTTTGGCCTGTACGAGAGGGACAAAGTCTTCGCGGTCTCCCGGCTCAATCAAGAGCCACTCTCGGAGGAGGAAGTGGCTATCTTGTTGGAGCCCGGCGAGAGCGCCACCTTGGAGATCTTCCTTCCCCACCGTCCCATATCTACGGAACGAGCCGCGAAGCTCGCCGACCAGAATTTCTCCGCACGCCATGCAGAGGTGCGGGAATTTTGGCGTCACAAGCTCAACCAGGCCGCCAGGATCCAAGTTCCCGAAACACGTATCGAAGAAATGCTCGCCGCCGGTCTCCTTCACCTCGATCTGGTCGCGTATGGGCTGGAACCGGAAGGCACGCTCATGCCCAGCATCGGTGTCTATAATGCGATCGGCTCGGAAAGCTCGCCCATAGTTCAGTTCATGGACTCCATGGGCTGGCATGACGTGGCTCGTCGCGCTCTGATGTACTTCCTGGATAAGCAGCACGAAGACGGCCTGATTCAAAACTTCGGGAATTACATGCTGGAGACCGGTGCGGTGCTCTGGAGTATGGGCGAGCACTATCGCTACACGCGCGATACAGAATGGCTCCGCGAGGTTGCTCCCAAATTGATCAAGTCTTGCGAGTATTTGAGGCGGGGACGCGAGCGGAACCGGCGCGAGGAACTAAAAGGAAAAGGCTACGGCATGATCGAGGGCAAGACGGCGGACCCCGAGGACCCTTTCCGCTCCTTCATGCTCAACGGCTACGCTTACTTGGGCCTCAGCCGGGCCGCAGAAATGCTCCGTGAGCTCGACTCAGGAGAGGCCGAAAGATGGCTGGCAGAGGCCGAAGGCCTCAAAGAGGACATCCGCACCGCGCTCTTTGCCGTGATGGGGAAGTCGCCGGTGATTCCCCTCGGTAACGGTACCTGGTGCCCCACCGTACCTCCCTGGGTGGAATATCGTGGTCCGGTCATGCTTTTCGGTGAAGGGGGCAACTGGTTCTCGCACGGGACCATGACCACGCGCGACTCCCTGCTCGGTCCCGTTTACCTGATCTTCCAGGAAGTCCTGGATCCATCCGAGGCCGCCGCCAGGTTTTTGCTCGAGTCCCACAACGAGCTGATGACGAATCGTAACGTGGTCTTCAGCCAGCCCTATTACAGCCGCCATCCCGTCAGTCACCTCAGGCGCGGAGAAGCAAAAGCCTTTCTCAAGGCCTATTACAACACGATGGCCAGCCTGGCGGATCGCCAGACATACACCTTCTGGGAGCACCATTTCGGCGCCAGCCCCCACAAGACTCATGAAGAAGGCTGGTTCCTCATGAGTACCCGGTGGATGCTTTACATGGAGCGCGGCGACCGGCTCGAGCTGCTGCCGGGAGTTCCACGCCGATATTTCGAAGACGGCAAGCAGATAAAACTTAAAGGAGTGGCAAGCTACTTCGGTCCCATCGATCTCGGGATGGAATCTCACCTCCAGAGTAACCGCATTGAGGCGACAGTCGAGTGCGCGACAGATCGAAAGCCGAAAACCGTCGAGGTGAGGCTACCCCACCCGGTCGGTCGCCGGGCGACTTGGGTCGAGGGCGGGTCTTATGATCCGGTGACGGAGCGTGTGCGGGTTGAGAATTTTACCGGTCATGCGCGAATCGTGCTTGGATTCGATGAGCCCCGGTAGGCGGCGCGAAGGAATAGTAGGGGTCACAGCTTGAAAATTGAAATTTTGCTCTCGGGATCAAACCACGATCGCCTTGTCAAAAAAGCAAAATTCAATTTTCAAGCTGTGACCCCTAGCGCTCGTTCCACGTGGTCAATGGTTTCATCGATGTCCTCGGGGCGGTGGGCAAAGGAAATGGAGCACTGCTTGGTTGCCTGGGGAAAGAAGTAACTCCCCATATCGATGATCTGCCGGCGCATGTCATTGTCCTGTTCAAAGTCATGATTGCTTGCCAGATCGTGCCAATCACGCGGGGCGTGGTCCATGAAGTAGAGACAAAACGCCGATCCTTGTCTGGCGACGATCGCTTCCCGGCCGAGCTTGCCCCCCAACTTCGTGATGACGCGTTCCAACCCTTGCTGGATTCGATTTCCCGAGTTCTTCCAGCTGCAGGTAAACTTCTCCGTCGTTTGCCAGGAGTTTTTCCAGGGTCGCGATGGCGGCGGCTGTCGGGACAGGATGAGCATTATAAGTTCCGGCCAGAAGCACACGCCTGGATGTGTCCGGGTGAGCGACTAGATCCATCAAATCCTTCTTGCCGCCCAGAACGGCGATAGGATAACCATTGGCGAGGGCCTTGCCGTAAACCAGCAGGTCGGGGCTCACTCCTGCTATCTCCGCATAGCCTCCCATTCCGTGCCGGAAGCCGGTCTTGACCTCGTCGAAAATTAGGGTGAACCCGAACTGATCGGCCAGCCGTCTCAACGCCGGCAAATAGCCGGGTTGAGGATGGACGATACCGATGTTTTGCAAAATGGGCTCCGTGATCAACGCCGCGACCGGATACTTCTCCGCCACGTACTGGACAGACTCCAGATCGTTGAAGTTCACAGAATGAACCAGCTTCTGGTGATCCTCGGGAATTCCTGCGCTGATAGCCATGAAGGGATACTCCCCGGGCGATCGCCGCGGTCCGAGCTCATTGAGCGGCGTCGTCAGGTTACAGGCGACGTCATTGTGCCAGCCGTTGTATCCGCCTTGCATGACGATAATATGATCCCGGCCGGTAGCCGCCCGGGCAATTCGGAGTGCCACGTAGGTAGCCTCGCTTCCGGTGTTCAGAAGCTGGACCGACTCGACCGGTTCGATGTGCGTGCAGAGGATTTCGGCCAGCCGGCCTTCCGGCAATGTCGTGCCGGAACCATAGAGACTCGATCCTTCGGTCAGCGCACGAGACACCGCTGCATTGACGCTCGGGTCATTGTGACCCAGGATGTGCGGCGAGAAGGCGGCATGGTAGTCTATGTGGCGGTTTCCACTTGCGTCCCACAGGTACGCGCCCTCCGCTTTCACGAAGACGATTTCGGGCTCGATCGCTCGATTGACCGAAACCACGCCACCCGGAATGAAGCGTCGGTTTTTCTCCAGGATAGATGCAGATTTGGGATAAGTTCTCATTATTTTGGCAAATTGGGAACATGACGGGAAAGGTCTGCTTGCCGGCTGTGGGCACCAGGGGACGACATATTGGAATTAAGCCTAACTCAAATTCATGGCTATCAAACTCAAATTCATGGCTATCAAAATGATGATAGGATAATCAATTCAGTGTTATTCTACAGTCGAGAAGAAGCCCTGTCTACCCAGATTGCTCCCGACGCCTGGTAAGTACGGTTCACCGGGAGAGCGTCGCGATTGTGTTCTTTCAAGACGGGTAGTCCTATACCAGGCGGAACTGTTTTCGTTCGGCGCATCCGCTGGATCTACCACAACGTTACCGCGGGATGGCGAAATGGCGCAGAGAGGATCCAAAGAAAAATACAAGGTGCCGTCTGTGGGACGTGCCTTTGAAATACTCGACTTGTTGTCGATGAGTAGCGTTGGTCTCACGAAAACGCAAATCGCGAAAGAGCTTCGTATTCCCTACAGTACGACCTTCAATCTACTGCAGACAATGGAGCAATTTGGGTACGTGCGGCGTCTGGAACAGCTGGGGAGTTATGTGCTGGGGCTCAAGCTCCTCAATCTCGGCAGTCTCTTGCACCAGAACTTCGGTCTGAAGGATTCCGCGGCTCCTAACCTCGAACGCCTCGTGCGCGTGACCGGCCTTACGGCGCACCTGGCGATCCTGGAGCAGAAGGACGCCGTCTATATTCAAAAGAAGGAGCCCACGGGATACTTCAAGATCAACTCTTGGATTGGAAAAAGAAACTATTCTCACTCTTCCGCCGTGGGGAAAGCCTTGCTTTCCCGAAGTTCGCAGACCAAGTTGAGAGCACTGTGCGAGAAAGGCCTCCGCGAAAGGACGCCGAAGACCATCACCTCGTACGAAGAGCTTCGAAAGGAGCTCGCCAAGGTCCGCAAAGCAGGCTATGCCGTCGATGACGAGGAAGATGAGTTGGGTGGGCGATGCGTCGCCTCGCCTATCCTGAATGCTTCTGGGGCTGTCATTGCTGCCGTGGGACTGTCCGGACTTACCGAGACTCGGAGCGCTCGTGAACGAGTCTGCTACCGAAATCTCCCGTCAGCAGGGGCATCTCCGAGAACCCGAGTGATCTGCGCGATCTACAACGGTTGCGCTCCCTCGCGTGGATGACGGTCCTCGAATAAGTGTTTGCCATGTCCTGAATTCCCTGACCCCGAGACGAAGACAACCCGCTCTATAACTGCTCAATCGCGAGAGACCCACTTTTTTCTTGACAGAAGATTATCACCTACATAATAATATTATCACTAATCTGACACCATTAATCGAATGACGGTTTGGAATAATTTTTTTCGAAATTCGAAATAGGAAGGGCAAGAAAAACCTTGACTTCCAAAATTGCTGGGTCTAATAATTGAACTATCTTTTGGGAACTGGTCTTATCATATGAGACACACATGATCCCTGGTATCGCGACCGTGACATATATGTTTAATGAGTCGGCGGTGGAGAGTTGGGCTCCATTGCTAACCTATGTAGATTAGTAGCAACGGAGCAGAGTCAAATGAACATAAAATCTTTTCTAGGACGCATCTTCGGATGCTTGGTCTGTTTGGTCTTTCTAGCCGGAAACCTGCAGGCACAAAAATCAGACGCCGGCAGCATTAGCGGCCGAGTTCTCGATCAATCCGGCGCAGTGGTCCCGGGAGCCGACGTGGTCGCGTCCGATGCAACTACCGCCTTCAGTCAAGCCGCCGTCTCGGACGATATTGGCTTGTACCATTTCAGCGCCTTGCGCGTTGGCACTTATTCGGTCTCGGCCAGCCTCGTGGGTTTCCAGACGGTGAAGCAGGACAATATCGCCGTGTCCGCGGGTGCGCAGGTTAGCTTGGACTTTACCCTTTCGCCGGGCCAGATTACAGAAACCGTTGTAGTCAGGGCGACGACGCAGCGGCTTCAGACTCAAGAGAACACAGTGAAGGGAAAGATCTTCCTCGATCAGGTCCAAAACCTGCCTCTCAATAGCAGGAGCCTATTTGAGCTGGGCCTTTTGAACCCCTCGGTTTATACCTCCTTTCAGCAGAGCGGTGCCGCCATGCAGTACAATATGAATGGCCAGAATGCGATGGGCTATTACCTCATGCATGATGGTGTCGAGGCCGGGATCGGAGGCGACGGACAGTACTATGCCGGCAACAACTTTTTCATGTCCGTCATGAGCGTGGATGCCATCCAAGAGTACGACGTTGCAACCAGTAACTACTCTGCGGATATCAAGGGCTCGAGCGGATATGTGAATATTGTTTCAAAGACCGGGACAAACGACTTCCATGGTACCGGATTTTACTTTGTGCGCAACAGTTCTATGGGTGCCCGTAACTTTTTTGCGGCGGACAAGGGCGACTTTACGTTGAACAACTTCGGGGGCACGGTTACCGGTCCAATCAAGCAGGACAAAGTCTTCTTCTTGGTTAGCTACGAAACCCAACAAATCAGTGATAACGAGCCCAAATTTGCGCAAGTTCCGACCCAATTTTTGCGGAGCAGGATGGATCCTGCCTATTTGCAACACGTCAAGAACACCCCCCTTCCCAACGAAGCTATCCCTGGGAACCCCGACGTAGGGAATTTGAGGCGTAACGAGCCAATCGACCACTCGCAACATATGGTGACTGGTCGGGTCGATATCAATTTCTCGGAGACAAGCCGGGTTTTTGTGCAGTACACCTTTAACCACGGGGAAAGAATTGGTGGGAGTTTATTTGGGGGGGAGGCTTACGAGCTCAGCCAACCTGAAAGGCACCAGACGGCTGCATTAGGCTGGACTAAGACTTTTTCGCCACACCTCGTCAATAACCTCAAGCTCGGACTCAATCGCTTTCTGCAAGGAAGAGTTAGAGGGGTAACCGACCCAGCCGATGCCCTATTGCCCGGGGTTTCGATCCCCGGGGTGACACTCTTTCAACCGAGGAACTTAAAGAAGCTTGGCAATACCCAGCCCCAGCTTTCCAATAAGACCACATGGGTCAAAGGGAGACATACACTATCGTTTGGAGGGGGTTACGTCTTCTTGCTGAGTGGCCAGAACCAATTCAATCCGTTGGGGATAACCTTTCCTAGCATCGATGCTTTCGTTGCTAATCGTGGGACCGCGCTTGGCGCTACCTTTGGGGAAGACGGAACCCAAAACGGGGAGCACCTTAGCTACCACCAGAGGGCTCTCTACATACAGGATGATATTCGAGTTACCCCTACCTTCACGCTAAACCTTGGGCTGCGTTACGACACCTTTGGAGTCTTTAGCGACTCGCATGGAAATGCGGTGAACGTTATCAATGGCCCTTTTGACCCAGTTCGGCCCCCGGGTGCGCCCCTGTATAAAAACAACCACGACTTTGGACCGCGCATCGGCTTCGCCTGGAGACCATCAACTGATAGGTCTATGGTCATACGAGGTGGCTTTGGCCAGTTTTTCGGTAAACGCATTAGTGGCCAAATGGGCGACGTCCTTGCCCTCAATAGTGTCTCTCCGTTTCGTATAAATGAATCCGATTTTTCGCCCATATCCTTCCCGTTTTCGCCAGAGCTCTTGGCAACGGGCAGGAATACTTCCCTAGGCCGATTTAGCTTCGATCCCAATTCAAAGGATTATTACACATTGCAGTGGAACCTTACGGGCGAGGTCCAGATTGGTGAAGCCACCACTCTGGAGCATCGGTTATGTGGGCAATCGCGGTGTCCACGTACCCCGCACTGCCCGGCCGAACACTTTCGATGCCCGCATAGGAGAACGTGCGAATACGGATTTCAATTTCGTCGCGCACGTAGAAAACACAGACAATACACACTACCATGGGTTCCAAACTTCTCTCAGACGCCGATTTACGGACAAGTTGGCTTATGATCTGCATTACGCTTGGGCACACTCGACTGGTACTTCGACTGGATTTCTGGAGATCAGTGCTGCGGTAGGTTTCGATGACAACCAAATCCAGACCCACCAAAACACAAGTCTTTCTCGGGGTAATTTACCAAACGACATAAGGCATAACTTTTCAAGCAGTTTTGTCTACGACCTGCCCTATCTTTCCAATGCAAACCCGGCTGCCCAACACGTTTTCGGCGGGTGGAAGATGTCTGGTATCGTCAGAATAAATTCAGGGCTTCCCTTCAACATTAGAACTGGACTGGACTCCGGTGATCTTACCTTCCAACAAGTGCCAGATACTGTACCGGGCGCTGCGCCTATATTGTCTGGCAGATCGCCCGCCGATGGGATTGTCAACCGGGCCGCATTCACGACACCCACAAAGCTGAACCAAGAGCTTCAGCTGGTGTTGGGGAACTATGGAAACAATTCTCTCAGAATGCCCACCGCTTTTGCGGCTGATTGGATGCTCGGGAAGCGAATCTTCAGTGCGGAAGCTTGGAATATCGACTTTCGTGCCGAGTTCTTTAATGTATTCAACCACCCCATCTTCAGCCCACCTCGAGACGGTCGTAGGGGTACCAACTTGTTGTCTCCAAATTTTGGAAAAAGCACGGCCGCCAGTCAGGAGAGACAGATCCAGTTTAGTTTTAGGTTCAGCTTCTGATTCGGCTTCTCTTTGATTGGAGCTGATGCTCCAGCGCCACATCGGACGGCTGGGGGGGTAAATTACTTCCCTCCCAGCCGTTTTTTTGTTGGGGGTTGAGAACTGGGGCTGGAGTTTCGACGAACCTTGCAGGCGCTGGAAGCCGCAGACACCGGCCGTGCAGCATTTCGGGATTCGAGTAAGACCTCTTGAGATTTCTCAGTAAGAAACAGGGAGAGCGGACAAATGCCAAAGGGTGCCCAGAGTAAACCGAAATCAAAGCCGTCACCTTTACCGCCTTACGTGGCGAATGAAAAGACTCAATTCTCATTTCTCATGAGTGAGGACTTTCTCGAGAGGCGCAACGTCGCCTGGCGGGTAGAAGCAGCGCAACAAGACCCGGCCAACCCCCTGGTCGAGCCCAAGTACCCGTGGGACTCCGCCTGCACTTTTCTGCATGGCAGCATCATGGTGGACCCGGCGGACAATCTGTGGAAGGCTTGGTACCTCAGCAAAGCTTATGCAGAGACCGGAAACCCCGGGGCCGGGAGGATTTTGACCTATGCAGAATCCGAGGATGGCGTGCGTTGGAGGAGACCCGAGCTCGACATCTCGCCACACGAAGGAAAGCCCAGCAACATCCTGTTCGATCTCGACTCCGGGGGGCTGTCGCAGCACCCTTCGGTGATCCTTCATCCGGACGCCGAGCCGGACTACCGGTACGAGATGTTTGTGCTGCGCTATCCGGAACACGGGCCGGTCGATGTGGTCCGGGGCTTTCCGCTCCCACCGGGCGAGACGAAGCACGCCGGCGGCGTCTATCGGTACCATTCTGCCGATGGCAAGAACTGGAAGGCATGGGAGAGGTTGGGACTCAGCACGCGCGACAGCATCTTGGTTCACCAACTCTCGGATGGAACCTATCGTACTTACTACAAAGGGATCCAGGCGGTTCCTCCGGGCGGTTTGGTTCCCTATGACGCTTCCGTCGGTGAATGCCGTATCATCGTCGTTCGCACCAGCCAGGACGGAACCCATTGGTCGGGATACGAGCCGGTCATCACACCGGACTGGATGGACCCGCAAGATACGCAGTTCATGGAACTGGACACGGTTCCTGAGAAAGGCGGCACCATCGGGACGCTGGCCGTATACCACCTTCTCAACCAAACCATCGACATTCAGTTTGCCGCCTCTCGCGACGGCAAGCGCTGGTGGCGGCCGGACCGCCGTCCCTGCGTTCCCCTGGGCAACCTCGGCGATTACGGCGGCGGCATGATCTGGCCCCTGCAATCGCCCTTTCACCATGATGGCAGGCTTTATTTCTACTATGCGGGTTGCGAAGGGTTGCACATGGATTACCAGACCACAGAGATGTATCAGAACTTTCGTAAGAGTTTCCGCTGGCCTCACTATCCGACGGGATTGCGCACCGGTACGGAAAAGGATTCCTACACACCCATTGCGGGCATCACGTTTTTTCACAGCGCGGGATGCCGGGCTTCCTGGAAGTTGGGCCGTCTGTGGGCCGCGGTGACCGCCAGCGGCGGGCCCATGGGAGGGATGCTTGGCACGAAACCGCTTTCTGTCGGCGGGAAGCGCCTGCGCGTGAATGCGCAAACCATTCGTGACGGTTCCTTGCAGGTGGAACTCCTGCAAGGAACCTCCGTTTCCGGACTGGAAGGAGAGCTGCCCGACGACCTTGTGATCGATGAAAAGCCGATCCCCGGTTTCAGCCGGGCCGATTGCACCGCCTTCAAGGGGGACAGCGAGGCGGCATTCATCCGATGGAAGGGTGGTGACCGCGTTCCGGTCGATCAGGTTCGTGCGAGATTCTACTTCGACCAGACCCGGCTGTATTCGTTTGATTGGGAATAGCTCCGGACTCCCCGACGGTCCGTGGACGATCCTGCCGCTGGCTCGCCCGGAGGAGGGGTTGGTGGGACCTTTGTGGGCGGATCGACCCTCGGCTCCATTCTGAAAGGAGATTTGCGTTGGCTAATTCTCGACGTGAATTTGTGAGCTCTGCACTGGGGGCCACTGCAATGACACTGACAAATTCTTTGGCTTCCTTCGGCCAGCAGTCCGCGGCACCGTCCAGTTCGAAACCGGATGGCAACCCGGCTGCACTTCAGAAGAGGGATTATTGGAACAAGCCTTTTCGAGTCGCCGTGGCGCTTGGAGAAAGTACCACTGCCGGTGGCACGGCGACCAGCCGCGAACTGACCTGGGTCAGCCTCTTGGCCAAATTGATCAACGAATCGCAGCTGGAACCCGTGAAGATGATCAACAGTGGGATCGGCGCCAACGTGATCTCTCGGCGAAGCCCGGAATACGAAAACTCGGGTAAGCCGAGCGCGATGGAACGATATCAGAAACACGTCGTCGCTCATGACCCGGACCTGGTCCTGGTTTCCTACGGTTTGAACGATGCGCGAGGAGGCACTCCGCTGGCGCAATTCCTGGAAGACGTGAAGCGGGTCGTCACAGACATCAAAGGCCGCACGGGGGCGCTCACCGTGATCGTGAACGCCTACTTCATGACGGATTTCGATCGCTACATCCCGTTCAACAAGGCCAACATCGCGACTTTCATGGGTTACAACGCGGGCTTGAAACGTCTCGCCAAAGAGTGTGACACGCTCTACGCCGACGTTTTCGCAGCGGAAGACATGGCGCCCTGGATGATCGATCCCGACGGCGTGCATCCCAACAACCTCGGGCATCGGATCATCGCAAACCGCATATTCGAGGTGCTCGCTCAGAACTGCAGCGGTCTCTCGCAAAAGGCTTTCGAGCTGAGAAAAAACTTCGAGCAATGGCGGGACGAATCGGTGCTCAAGAAGCTGTATTGACGCCGCGACTTGCCCGATTGCCCAAGGTTGCTGTTGGCAAGCCACAACGAGAACCTGCCCACGCATCGAGGAATGATCCTCCGTGCTGACAGCTGAATTGGACTGATGACTCCGTCTCACCAGAACGAGCTGTGGAGCTTTGACCGAGTTGCACAGCTCCGGCACGAAGTTGCTTACGAGGAGGTGGCAAAGGTCTACTGCGGTCCCATGTCCAAGCACCCTGTGATCAGCGTCAAAGCCCACCCGGAGCTTATTTGGGTCCGGCCCGACATGGGAGTCGGCTCCGTGGCAAATCCGGTGGCGTTCGCCGTGAACGATCCTCCCCAAAAGATCCCATGGAGACAGGTCACGCGGTCGCTCGAGAGAGGCTACCTGCCCATCGTAACCAGCAGTTGGCGTGAGGCTTCCCTGCTGCACCGGCAGCTGGCGTTCGCCACTCTGCTAAGACCCGAGGAGGTCCAAACGGGACGCGAGAAACAGGTGGCCATGCTGGCGATGAGCATCACCAACACCCACCCTTCCGCAACTCGGCACGCGACCTTGTGGGCTTTCGTGCCGGGGCCCGTCACCGCAAAGGGGGTCCCGCCTTTCCCCTACAATACCTACGATTTGTTCGATGTGCCCGGTGATCTTCCAACGATCGAAGGCGATCCTGTCGAGCCGAGCGGTGACATCCTTAGAGACGGACCAACGCTGCTGGGAACACACTCCGAGGATTCGGGCATTCGAACTTTTCGCTTCGGACAGGCCTGGAGGTTTGAAACCGCGCTCAGACCCGGAGAACAGAAAACGATCCGGCTCAAGGTAAACAGCAGCAAGAAAGGATTATCAGCCGGCGAAATCGACGAGCTTCGCGGGTTGGATTTCCTCTCAGCACTGGACCGCCGAGTTTTTGATCTGGAAGGAATTCTGGAGCAGGGCACTCAAATCCAGGTACCCGAGCAAATCGTCAACAACATATACAAGGCCCAGATTCTTTACAACCAGGTACAGATGGTGCAGGCGGCTGAACGCGACTACTACCTGCCGGTCCAGGGACTTCAGGGAGTTTGGCCCTGGGAAGCCATGAAAGCGCTCACGCCGCTGGATGCGATGGGATATCACGAGGACGTGCGGAAGTGCCTCGGCTACTTCCTAGAGATCCAGGGCCGGTTCCTTCCCCAGGGAGACTTCGAAACGAGCAATGGCGTGTTCGGAGGAACCATTGCCTTCGAGGAGAGCGGATGGGAGAACGATCCAGACTCGACTGTTTACGGCCAGCTCGCAAGGCTCAATGCAGGAAAAGAGGAAGAATTTCCCAATTGGATGAACGGCACGGGCGCGATGCTTTATGCCTTCGGTACGCACTACGCATACACCAGAGACCGCTCGTGGTTGGAGCAGGTGGCCCCGGCTCTCGTGCGCGCCTGTGACTGGATTGTCCGGGAGCGCAGACGAACCAGACAGACAAACGACGAGGGGCAGAAAGTCACCCACTTTGGCCTGCTGCCCGTTGGTCGAGCCTACGACACAGCGGAGGAAGCGATCCGGCAGCTCGTCGTGGAAGGGGAGCTGATCGAGGGCCAAATGAGCGAAGGACAGTTCCCCGGGCTCACCTACCATCCCTGCTGGACGGACAGTTACAGCTGGCAAGGACTCGAGCGGGCAGCTGAGGCTTTGGCGGACGTTGATCATCCTGAGGGCAAACGCTTGGTCGAGGAGGCAGAGGCCTATCGACGCGACATTCAGGAGGTGATGCGTCGAACGCGTATCTTGGACAGAGGGCTTCCACCCTATCCCGAGAGGCTCTACCGGCCGTCGGGCTGGGCGGAGTTTGCCACCGGAGCCTTGGCGCTTGTCGATACCGGACTTCTCAATCCCCACGAAGCCGCATTCGCTCAGCTGGAAGACTACATGAAAAAGCAGTGGAACCGTGGCGTGTTGGGTCTCACGGGAGGCCTCCAAAAAGTCAGTGATCCACACGGCTCCAACGCTTTCTACGTCCATATTTCAGAGGACGTCTGGCATCGCGCCTGGCTGCTGCGCGGTGAAGTAGAGAAGGCCCTGCTCGCGTTTTACTCCGTGCTGGCTTACGGCGTGGATAAGGAAACCTTTGGTTCGATAGAGAGGTTTCATCTGCACGATCCGCGATATGCGCCGTTTTTCATGGATACGTCTGCCAGCTCTCGGATCTGCGGTTTGATACGCCAGGCCCTCCTGTTGGAAGATGGGAAGATTATTCATCTCTTGCCGGGAGTTCCGCGCCGTTGGATGGAAGCCGGCAAAAAGATCGAGCTGAGAAACGGCTTGACGCCTTGCTCAAAGCTGAGCCTGACCGCGAGATCTGAAACAGATCAAGGAAGGATCTGTTTTGACTTGACGCTATCGGAACTTCGGCCGCCGGTCATCGAGCGCATTCGGCTTCGAGTGCCTCACCCGGATCGAAAACCTATCCGGAAGGCGCTGTGTGACGGCGAGCCTTGGTCGGAGTTCAACGCTGAGCGGGAATGGATTGACGTGAGACCAGTTTCCGGAACTCAAGAAATCTTGGCCGTTTTCTAGTCGAGTTTGCGGATCCTCGTCGGGCACTCAAAGGGATGAGAGCGGCGGAATGTTTGTCATCCGCCAACGGGAGTACTGATCTGTGACAAAGCCAGCTCGGCAGGGCGGACTTCCGGGCTGGCCGCACTATTGGACCGGCGTGCGGATGGGGGAGGATTCCTACAGCCCGATCGCCGGTCTTCAATGGACCCATGGCGTCATGTGCCGGACCTCATGGGCGCAAGGACGACTCTGGGCCGCCGTCACGTCGAGTGGAGGCCCTCTGGAAGGCCTTCTGGGAACCCAGGTGCAATCGGTCGGCGGAAAGCGACTAAGAGTAAACGCAGTGACCGTGGAAGACGGGGCTTTCGAAGCGGAACTCTTGGCTGGCGACGAACCGATTCCGGGATTCACTCGTGCGGATTGCATTCCCTTTCGAGGGGACGACAAGTCCGCTGTGATGAGATGGAAGGGTGGCGAGCAATGCCCGGTGCCGGAAGCGCGGGTCAGATTCTACCTGAAGCGCGCACGGTTTTACGGTTTTGAATGGACCTCAGAGGATTAGGCGGAGAGGAATATGGATTCCACGACTCAAAAAAAGATCGCAATCGAATGGAAGAGCGGCAGGCCGAAGGGGCAAGTGAATGTGAGGGGCGGAAAGGTCCGCAGCCTGAAAATCGCTAGTGGCCTTGGTTCCATCGAGGATGGCAACCGATTCTCGAGCTCGGAGGATTCCCCCTTTCGAGTTGATTTGTCTCTCGAAGAAACAGAGGAGGGATACGGCCGGGATGCCGCGATCATCTCGGTGGCGACCGAGACCCAGCCCTTCAGCTTTTTCCTACGAGATGTCCATCGTCAGTTTCCCATCTTGATTCGCGAGTATGGAGTCGCCGTAACGACAGCCGATGATCCGCGGTCGTATTCTGAAATGGAACAAGACATCCTGGGCCGGGGACTTCGAACTCGCCTCCAGCAGATGGAGGACGAGCCGGAAGAGTCTTTCCAAAATGCCGCGCAGAATACCGTGAGCCTGAGTTGCCCGACTTGGCTGGGGATGGGCCGGGACATGCGAATTTTTTCGATCGGGGAACGGCTGGAGTGGATCCAGCCGCAGTTTCACGGCTTTGAAGCCTCTTTGCCGGAAACCGAAGACGGTCCCTGTCGCTATGACTTTCAGATGGGGCGCGGGTGGGGAGCGGCAGACAAGATCAACCGATCCTTGGAAGATGGGGTGCTGCCAATTCTCAAAGGTACTTTGATAGATGATGACATCCAATACGACTTGACTGCCTTCGTTGGGTTGGAGTCAGAGACACAAGCGCTGCACGGCACACACTTCCTGGTGGTCGACGGGCATAGCCGAGGCCACATGTTCACCGATGCACAAAGGCGCCAGTATGAGTCGCTCCTTCCTGAGGAGATGAATCGAGAGGAAGAGACCGTTCTTCACTTGCGTGTCACGGCCACCAATACCTCTCGAGCGCCCCGCTACGCTTTCTTCCGAAACCCCTCCCCTGCCATTCTCCTCACTGCGCCCTGCCTGGGTATTATCGAGAGAATACCTCGCCCCGAATGGAGCTTCGACGAAACCAAAGGATTCGGCATTTACCCTAGCGGCAGGGTCTTCTCCGTCTCGAAACTGAACGGAGATCCGCTACCGCACGAAGAAATCACCCTTCTGTTGCACCCGGGGGAAGGAGCGACGATCGACATCTACCTGCCTCACCGACCCGTCACCTCCGCCCGCGCCGAATCACTGGCCAAGGTTGACTTTGCAGATCGACACCAAAAATGCCGGGCGTTTTGGAACCGAAAGCTCGAGCCTGCCGCAAAAGTCACGGTGCCCGAGCAGCGTATCTGCGAGATGGTTGCAGCAGGGTTGTTGCATCTGGATCTGGTGACCTATGGTCGTGAACCGGAAGGCACGCTGGGCGCGACCATCGGCATCTACCCTCCGATTGGGTCCGAAAGCGCTCCCATTATCCAGTTCATGGACTCCATGGGGTGGCACGACACGGCGCGCAGATCCTTGATGTACTTCTTCGATAAGCAGCACGATGACGGTTTGATGCAGAACTTCGGCGGATTCATGCTCGAGACCGGAGCTGTCTTGTGGAGCGTCGGCGAGCATTACCGCTACACCCGCGATCAGGAGTGGATCCGCGAGATGACCCCTGCGCTGCTGCGATCGTGCGAATTCCTTCTGCAGTGGCGCCACAGGAATCAGCGTGAGGAGTTGCGCGGCAACGGCTACGGGTTGCTCGAAGGTAAGGTCGCGGACCCGGAAGACCCGTTCCGCTCTTTCATGCTCAATGGCTACGCCTACTTGGGCCTCAGCCGGATGGCTGAAACACTAGGCGAAACAGACCCCCAAACGGCGTCTCGACTTCGCACAGAGGCCGAGGCATTCAAAGAAGACATCCGCACCGCTTTTTTCGGGGCCATGGGGGCCTCCCCGGTCGTCGCACTGGGCGATGGCACGTGGTGTCCTACGGCGCCTCCGTGGGTAGAGTATCCCGGACCCTTGATGCTTCATGCCGACGGTGGCCGATGGTTCACCCACGGATCCATCCTGACGCGGGATTCCATGCTCGGCCCACTCTACTTGATTTTCCATGAGGTCATCGACCCTGCTGAGTTGGCGGCAACCTTCCTCTTGAACTCCCACTGTGAATTGATGACCAAACGCAACGTGGTCTTCAGCCAGCCCTATTACAGCCGCCATCCGAGTGTGCACTTGAGTCTCGGGGAGACAAAGCCATTCCTGAAGGCCTACTACAACACGATGGCCAGTCTGGCTGACCGTGAGACCTACACGTTTTGGGAACATTACTTCCTGGCGAGCCCGCACAAGACCCACGAAGAAGCCTGGTTCCTCATGGAGACACGCTGGATGCTTTACCTGGAGCAGGATGAGACGCTGATGCTGCTCCGGGGCATTCCTAGAAACTATTTGATGAACGGCAAACGCATCGAGCTCGACAGAGTGGTCAGTTACTTCGGTCCGTTTTCTTTGCGGGTTGAGTCGAACCTGGATCGCGGTCGAATCGAGGCGAACATCGAATGCACCTCCGACCGCCGTCCGGCTCGAGTAGAACTCCGACTGCCTCATCCCGAACAAAAAAGGCCAAGTGGCGTGGAAGGCGGTTCCTATGATCCGGAAAGGGAAACTGTGGTGATCGAATCTTTCAGCGGTCGCGCGAAGGTCGTGCTGGTATTCGAGAAATAGGACCAAATCGGACGAATAAGGTCGGCGTTCAGACCAGGGGAAAGGACACAAAAGGATGAAAATCCAACAAGTGATTGCCCAGGTATTGCGGCTACCTCAAGTGGAGCAAAAGGCCGCCGGTACCCAGGACACCCTGCTTGTCCGCATCCGAACAGATTCGGGGCTCGAGGGCATTGGTGAAGTGGACTCCAGTCCGGAAGTGGCCAAGGCCGTGATCGACGCTCCGTTCAGCCATAGTGTTGCCTGCGGGCTGCGCGGGCTGCTGATTGGCGAGGATCCGCTGGACACCGAACGGCTCTGGGACAAGATGTACAACGGCTCCGTCTATTTTGGACGACGCGGCGTCGTCATCACGGCCATGGCCGGTATTGACATTGCTCTTTGGGATCTGAAGGGAAAGCACGCCGGCGCCCCGGTTCATCAGCTGCTCGGTGGCAAGCGGCACGACCGCATCCGTGGCTATGCGTCCATCCTGTTCGGCCGTGACGGTTCGGAAACCGCCGAAATCGGGCAGCGTTGGATCGAGGCCGGCTACACCGCGGTCAAGTTCGGCTGGGGTCCCATGGGGACCTCCGAGGCGCTGGATCTGGAACTGGTGCGCGGCGCACGTGAGGGATGCGGCAAACACACGGTGCTCGTCGACGCCGGCTGCGTTTGGGACCCACGCACCGCGCTGCAGCGAGCTCACCAGTTCGTCGAGTTCGATATCGGCTGGCTGGAGGAACCCCTCTCGCAGGATGATCTCGACGGTTACGTCTGGCTGCGCGACCGTTCGCCGGTGCCGATCGCAGCCGGCGAAGGCGAGGCCGGCCGCTGGGCCTACGAGCCCTGGATCAAGCGCCACGCCTTGGACATCTACCAGATCGACCTGGCAAGAAACGGTTTTACCGACGGCCAGATCATCCGCCGGCAGGTGGAGGACTCGGGAGGGAGAGTCGTCAACCATTGCTACAAGACACCAGTCAGCGTGGCCGCCTGCCTTCACTGGCTCTCGACCGCGCCCTCGGCGTTTCTGTTCGAGGACTGCGTGGAGGACTCCCCGCTACGGCACGACCTCGCTGTCGAAAGATTGCAGTCGGAATCAGATGGCCTGATTACTGTCCCCGACGGTCCGGGGCTGGGAGTAACACTGAACGAGGACTGCGTACGCGAATTCCTCGTCGCCGAGAGTGGTGTCTGATGGGTCGTGCCGATGAGCCTGACCTTTGATATAAACCTCGGCGCCTCGGCGCCGAGCGAGTTGAGATTGGTAGTTACTCCGGATGTAGAGTTTTGAAGTTGTCCACCTTTAGTTGACCGATAGGGAAGGATGTTTTCATGAGCCTCGACAAAGCGTCGTCAGAGACGACAGAGTCGCAAGAGCCGGCAGAGCAGACTGAACCTTCCGTAGCACCCTCGACCACCCCGTCCATGTGGAAAGACCCGCTGATTTGGTTCATTCTGGGCATCTATTTTTTCAGTACCTCGATCATGAATTTCCTGCCGGTCACCTTCCCGATCTTCAGACGCGTGTTTAGCGCCACCTTGGAGCAAATGGGCCGAATTCAAGTCTGCTACTACATGAGCGCGTTGGTCTTTACCCTCGGGGGCGGTTGGTTCGTGGGCCGCTTTGGATATAAACGTACCATCGCGATCGCGATGATGGTCATCGCATCGGCCCTGGTCATCATTGGCACCGCTCAATCGTACGCCATGGTACTCGTGGGCGCCTTTATCTTCGGCCTCGGCGTCTTGCCACTGGCCGTCACCACGGCATCCATAATCGGGGAGCACTTTGGGCCAATTCGCCAGAGGCTCTTTTTTGTCCACGGGATGGTTGGGTCCTCGGGGAGCGTGGTAGGCCCTGCCGGGCTGGGGTGGTTCCTGGGTAATGTAGAGCGCCTCGGCCAGAGCTGGAGAACAGCATACTTCGCCACCGCAACAGTCATTGGCTCTCTGGTTCTTTGGCCGTTGTTCATGCGGTCGAAGACCTTGGCAGGGGACAGAACCGACGACAAGGCGGCACCCGGTGCGGGCGAAGCCTTCAAGCACATCCTCAGCCAACCCGCGATGTGGATGATCTTTCTCCTGACGACCTTCCACGGACTCACCGAAGCAGGAATGATCTCGTTTGTCGGACAGCTGTACCAGAGAAAGCTCGGCGTCGACGCCGCCCAGGCCGCCTATTTTCTCAGTTCCCATGCGGGCGGATTCCTGGCGGGCCGCGCGCTGCTCAGCTTGATCACGGGGCGGTGGAAGATTCCCGAATTGGTACTCCTGTCCGCCTGCGCCGCGGGTGGAGCCGTGTTCTTTGGGGCGACTATTCTTGGTCCAAGCTATCTGTGGGGTATGGTCTTCATGTTTGTCGCAGGCATCTTCGTTTCCGGCAATGGCCCGTCGATCAATTCCTACATGGGAATGCGTTTTCAAGCCTATGCCAAGACGGCATACGCTTTCATGTCCGGCATCAGCTACATCGGGGGGGCTCTGGGACCGTACCTTGTCGGCTTTCTGGGTTCTGAGTATGGCCTGGAAAAGAGCATGTGGGTTGATCCGTTCTTCAGTTTCGCTTTGTCTGGCATTGCTCTAGTTTGGTTCTTCAGAGACAAGTCCGGTAAGAACTGGAATGCGACTCAGGCCAGCGCGTGAGGCTGGCCTTGGCTAGCCGCTAAACTACAGGGAGGTATCGATAGAGTGGAACTCCGCGAAAAAACTACCGTATCCGTTCTCTCGGACGGTCTGAGACAGCAAAACACTGATTTCAGCCTGAGGATGGCCATGCGCTATGCGGGCTATCCGGACCCCGCGATCGGCTATCCGCCGATGCCGAGCGATTGGGGAGTGTTCCCGCAAGCTAGGGTTGTTCGGTCGACAGCTTTCTTTGGCAGTGACGCCTTTTCCTACAACCATCACCAGAGCGTTACCAAGTTCAAGGACCGTTACGTCGTCTCCTGGACCAGCGGGTTGAAACATGAAGACCACCCCGGCCAGGAGATTCACTATGCCACCTCCGCCCACGGTCTGGACTGGGAAAAAGAGAAGGTGCTCGTGCACACGGACCCGTACTCCAGAATTGTCCGACACAACCACGGCATCTACGCGACCGAAACGCATCTTTACGTGCTGGTGGGTGTCTGCGATACAAAGGGAAACCCGAACCTCGGGATGTGCTCCATGGATGCCGAGAGACTATACATCGACGTGTATGAAACCGAAGACCTGGAGAAATGGAAACACCATGAACGGATTGCGGAAAGAGTTTACGCCTTCGAGGGACCGCGCCCGACTCGATCGGGCAGGTTGCTGTCCTTCGGCGCCGCCGTCGACGATTGGAGCCAGGGTCTGGTCCTTCTCTGGGACGAACTTGAAAAGCCAACGGATACACCAACAACGATAGAGATACCCAAGGCTGAAGGTCTCGAGCCCCTGCAAGGGAGCTGGTACCAGACCGAAGACGGCAAAATCTGGCTGTTTTTGAGAGATGGGAGCTTTTCCTGCCGGCTGGCGCTAACGTGGAGTGAGGATGAGGGCGAAACCTGGTCCAAACCGCTGTTGACCGATTTTCCCAATACGAGCTCCCGTATGTTTGCCGGTAGGCTGAATGATGGCAGGTACTATCTCGCCGGCAACAACTACGACCGGCTGCTGGATCGCCGTCATCTATTGTTGGCCGTGAGTGACGATGGGCAGACATTTGACCGCATGCACACCGTGGTGTCCGGTGAGACCAGCAGGAGAATAGAGGGAAAGCACAAAGAGGACGGGTATCACTATCCGAATTGCTGTGTCGATGGGGACAAGCTGTTCGTGACCTACTCGGTCAACAAGGAGAATATCGAGGTCACCGAAGTGGACACAACGAAACTGTGAGCTGCGCCGGCTTGACCTTGCGGTGGCGCCCACGGTGGAGGAAGCAGGGTTGGAATATACAGGCTTTGGTTCTTCGGGGATCAAGGTGAGCCGCCTGGCTCTCGGGCTGGGCTTTCGAGGGCAAGAGAACGAATCTGAAGCGAAACGAGTCATAGAACATGCCCTGGATCGGGGGATCAACTTCATCGATTGCGCCAATGCATACGGCCCGATGGACGATCGGGCGAATGCCGGCCGTTCCGAGATTATCCTGGGCAAAGCTCTTCGAGGAAAGCGCGATCACGTCGTCATCACCTCGAAAGTCGGCCTGGAGGTAGGCCCTGGTTTCGATGATCGCGGTCTGTCTCGATTCCAGATCTTTCACCAGGTCGAGCGGTCCTTGAAGCGCTTGCATACGGATCACATTGATGTCTATCTGGCACATGTCTTTGATGATTCGACACCACTCGAGGAGACCCTTGGGGCCTTCGACGATCTGGTTCGAGCGGGCAAGGTGCGCTGCGTGGGCTGCTGTAACTTTGCTGCATCGCAGGTCAGCCGGGCTCTACGGATCGCCAATTCGAAAAAAAGCACTCACCTCGTCTGCGTGCAGAATCAGTACAACTTGTTGAACCGTACTCTGGAAAGAGAGATGTTCGGTTTGCTGCGCGATCAGCGCCTTGGCTTCATGGCTTATGGCCCCCTGGCCGTGGGATTACTCAGTGGAGTGTATTTTCCCGAGCAACCGCCTCCAGCGGGATCACTTTGGGCCAGAAACGAGGACTGGCAGTTCGCAGAAAAAATGAACGGAGCGGAGGGTGCGGCGGTCTCGATCCTGACGGAGCTGGCTGCCGAACTGGGGAAGACACCGGCCCAGCTGGCCCTTGCATGGGTGCTGTCTCATCCCGAGGTGACGGTTGCGATCACCGGGTCGGACACGACCGCTCAACTCGAGGAAAACCTGGGTGCTGTTGGATGGACCCTTGACGAGAGGTCCAAAGAAAGACTGGACAGCGTGTCGGCTGCTTTTGTCGAGTCCACGAGTGTCGATTAATTTTTTGGGGCGGGCATGAGGTTGAGAGGGATCTCTGGTTGCATACTGCGAGTAGTGGCACTCGGGTTGCTGCTTTGGCCACTGCCGGCACAGACGGCGCCTCAGGAGCGGTCGCAGGTCCGTGTCGTTGTCGGCAGCGGCGCGTCGGTGCTGGAGCAGTTTGCCGCCTCCGAACTCTGCTCGTACCTGGAGAAACTCTTCGGCATCCGGACTCGACCGACCACCAGTCTGTCGGACTCCCCGGAAGTGCTCATTCTCGTGGGCCGACCCGGGAACAACCCGGCGATCACGCAGGCGAGGAAGCCTTTTCCGAAGGTCACCGACCAAGGGATCGTGCTTCAGCACAACACTCTGGGAAAACAGTCCGTCTTGATCGTAGGGGGCGGAAGCTCGGCAGCCACGCTTTGGGCGGTATACGAGTTAGCGGAGCGCTGGGGTGTGCGTTATCTGACAGACCGCGACGTCCTTCCCAAAAAGAAGGCATTCGAAGTCGAGGATTTGAACGTCGTCATGGAGCCACTGTTGCGTGTGCGCGCCCACCCGACGATCCAAGATTTTGCTTCCAGTGGCGAATCTTGGGGGATTGCACACTTTCGTCGTCTGATCGATCAACTGGCAAAACTGAAGTTCAACCGAATCAACATCTATGCTTACGGTTGGCAGCCGTACCTGCACTATGAGCTGCGGGGCATCAAGCGTACCTCGGCCTGGCTCTGGTATGACTATCACTACCCGATCACCGCGGACATGCCCGCTCGCCACGTGTTTGGGAACGGCTCGGAGTTTTGGAATCCTGATCTGCCGCTCGGTACGAGTTACCAGGAGTTGGTGTCTGCAGGACAACGACTCGTACGAGCACTGATCGAGCACGCCAAGAAGCGTGGCATGGAAGTCGCGATCGGCGCGCCGACCACGGATTTCACGCCCGAGTTTGCGCCCATTCTCGAGGGAGCGGAAAGGAACCGGCTACGCACTCAACTGACGATAGTGCCAGGTGCCGAAACGCCCGTAGACGACCCTCAGCTCCAGGAGTTGGCGTTGACGACCCTACGCGCAACCGTCACGACTTACCCCGGGGTGGACTACGTAACGGTGTGGATGCCCGAAGTGCGTCAGTGGACCGGAGAGTATGAGAAGGCCTGGCAAGCGCTGGACGCCAGGTACGATATCAGCAAGATTCGCTCCCTGAATGAAATAATGGATGCCGCTGGAGAGCGCAAAGGATCGGAGGTGCCTCTGCAGCGCGTCCTGAGCGAAGTCAAGGGCGACATCACCAGCCTTTACTTCTACGACCGCTTGCTCAGCCACTCCAGACAAAGCGAGGGTTTTCTTCGACGGGATATCAAGTTCATGTACTGGGGAATCTCCGAGGAGCTCTTCCCCATCGTGGACCGCATCCTGCCACGCGGCTGGGAGATTGGAGTGATGCCCTCGAACCAACCCAGTCACCTTCTGGAGCGTATCGAGATCTTGAAGGACTTGCCCGCTGAGAATCCCGGCGTTTTGGATTTGACTCTCGACGATGACAATATCGGCATGGTTCCACAATTGACGTCGAGCTCTGTTCACGAAATCGTTCAGGTGCTCAAGCGCAACGGATGGGCCGGTTTCACGGCCAGGGAACGATTTCCCGGCGATCACGACTGGCCTCTCGCCTACCTGGCAAGGGCGGCCTGGGATGATGACGCCGATCCCGACACGATCGGGCTGGATCTGATGACTGCCATAATGCGGCAAGGAATGCGCGCGGGACATGATGACGGTATTCCACGAAATCGAGTCGGTTACGACCTACCTCGGCGACAGCAACATGAATTTTTCAAAGGAAAGGCGAGGGACTCTGATGAAATACTGGAGACCCGGACCGGTTCCGACATACCTGGCTGCGGTCAAGAATGGCTACCGGAGGGCACTGGCGAGGGCGAAGCGGGCATGGAAGAAAGCAACTCCTGAAGGACGGGCCTACGTGGATTTCTGGATCGGGCGTCTGGAGTTTGCCATGGGTTTCACGGATACCGTCCAGGGAGTCCACCGTGCTGGGGCGGCAGAAATGACCAACGACTATCGCGGGTCCCTGCAGCATGCCCAGAAAGCACTCGCTTCTCTACGGCAGGCCCTGGAGGCCTACGGCAGAGTTGTCCGGACCCAGACCGACCGTGGGGCCATTGCAATGCTGGCGGAGTTTGGCTACCGACGCTTGAAAGACAAAATCGACGACGTGACCGAACTGGTCGAGGATTCTCAGTAGCAAACCACGACACAATACTCAACGGACGAGGTGAAAACATGAGCCGGACACATGAAATATGTGGATTTCCTCTTTTCTTGGCGTTGGGTCTGACCGCAGGCTCCTGCGCTTCCGAGAAAACACCGCCTGAGACCAAGGGCGCGCTCAGCATCAAACCATACGCCTGGGAGGGTCCTTACGCTGAGATGCGAGACGATCATGGCGCCACACATGATTCGGGACTCTGCGCCGAACTTCGGGCGCCGTGGATGGCCAAAGACGAGCGCATTATCGTTCGTTCCAGCGAGATTGTCGGCCACGAAACAGGATTCTTTTACGATGACCACTTTCCACCGTCGGAGCCCGAGGGGAGGGGAAAGGACTATCAACATATACCGTTCCAATGGAATGATCCCGAAGACTCTCGCGAACTTTCCGCGAACTGCCCGGTGCCGGGCAAGGGAGCATTCTCGTTGACGCTATCTGCCGAGGAGGACTACATCGACATCGAGCTGACTCTGCGCCACGATCTTGTGCCCAAGACCGGTGAAACGGACTGGTGCTTTTGTGTCGTCGCCAGGGAGAGCCCGTCCTTCTCTGATGAGGAGCGAACTCGTACATACCTTTATGACGGGGAGAAACTCAGCACCTTTTCGGAGCTACTTCGAACACCGGAGAGAATAGAGCTGTTTCAGGTTAGTCACGGCAACGACTTCATCTCCCAGGGGCACGCGATGTTCCCGGTAAACCCGGTGAAAGCCAAGGCGTCCGTCACTATAGTGGAATCCCCGGACGGCAAACACGTTGCGGCCCTGGGATTCGAGCGCTCCTATGAGATCTTTGGCGACGCAAAAGGCAACAAATGCTTTCACGCGGACCCGTACCTCGGGCCCTTCACACAGGCCGGCGAAGAACGAACCATGAGAGGTCGCCTCTACGTGATGGCCGGAACGGCTGCGGATGCGTTTGAACGCTTCAAGCGGGATTTTCCAGGCGCGTTCTGATCGAAGCCTTCTCGACGAGTCGAGCCGTGATTATCAGCAGGGACTATTGAAATGAGCGACAAGAAACTTCGTTTTGCCATCCTGGGTGCCGGCGGTTTCGGTGCGTTCTTTACCAAATACATCAATGAGATGGGCGAGCTCGTGGCGATCTGCGACCCCAGCCCGGAGGCTCGGGCTCGTTTTGTCGAAACCACGAAACTGAAGATCCGGGAATTCGAAGACTACCAGGAGCTGCTCGATAACGTGGAACTCGAGGCGGTGGCATTGACCGGACCGAATCACACCCACAAGGCCATGGCCATCAAAGCTGCACAGGCCGGCCGGCATGTGTTTTGTGAAAAAGCGATGGCCCTAACGGTTCCGGATTGCTGGGAAATGGTCCGTGCCTGTGAAGCCGCGAACGTCCGCCTCATGGTCGGGCAGAAGCGGCGCCTGCGACCGCCTTGGGCAAGGATGATCCGGCTGCGCGACGTGTTGGGGCCCGTCCGGGCGATCTCGACGATTGGTTACTTCAGGGATGATCTTGCAGGTTGGTGGACCCGGAAGGCAGAAAGCGGCGGATTGCTCGACTGCTCGGGAGTTCACGAGCTCGAGTGGATGCGGGCGATGTGCGGAGACGTGGCCGCCGTCAGCGCCATCTCGGCTCCTCAGATCGATGCACGATACGATTTCGCCGACTCGATTCATGTTTCGTTGCAGTACCGCTCCGGAGCCATCGGGTCTCTAGGAGTCTCCCTTTCTTACCCGCTGAAGACCTACCAGGAAGCCTACGGTGCGGACGTCGTGTGCCGGGATGGCGGTATGCGGCTGGCGATGTCGCTGGAGCATGCCGACTTGCACTGGCGTCTGTCCAGTGAGTCCGTGGATTACCGCGAGAGGTTCGAAGAGACATCGGGCATTCCCATAGGCGCCGAGGAAGCGCTGCGTCAGGAACTTCGCGAGTTCATCCGGTGGGTCACCGATGGCACGCAACCCACGTTGACCTGGGAACAAGGGCTTCGGGTGGTCGAGATCATCGAGGCAGCCCACCGCTCTGCTCAGGAAAAAGGAAAGTGGATGCAGCTTCCTCTCTATCCGGATCTGGAGACAAGCAAGTGAATTCCTACCAGGCGCCCCGCAACTATGGTTGCCGAATCACTGAGTTCAATCTCATGGGCTATGCCGCGGTCACGTTGCAGAACGAGAGTCTGCGCATCACGGTATTGGCCGGCAAAGGCGCCGATATCATCGAGTTTCTTTACAAACCGGCAGACATGGACTTCTTGTGGCTCTCTCATCCGGGCTTGCGCCCAGCGGGCTCGATCACTGGTGGAGCTCCGGACGCGAGCGCTTCGTTCTTGGACAACTATCCGGGGGGGTGGCAGGAGATCTTGCCAAACTTCGGGGATCCGTGCGTGTACGAGGGCGCCAGCTTGGGGTTACATGCGGAAGTGAGCCTGCTGCCCTGGCAATACACCATTCTGGAGGATGATCCGTCCTGTGTTTCCGTTCGATTCTCTGTTCGCTGCGTCCGGACCCCGTTTTCGCTCAGCCGGGTGATGACGCTGCGTCCCGGGAATGTCCTGAAGCTGCAGGAGATCCTTGTCAACGAGTCTTCGGAATCGATGGACTGCACGTGGGGCCACCACCCTGCCCTGGGTGGGGCTTTTCTGGACGAAACCTGCCAAATACACGTGCCACCTTGCCGGGTGAAGACTCCGGATGAGTACGTCTCGCCCAACGCGCGGCTGGAGAAAGCCCAGGATACTGTCTGGCCGCTCGTAAAGGCGCGCAGCGGCGAGACGGTAGACCTATCCTCCGTCCCACCGCCCTCTCAGAAATCGCACGATATGGCCTACCTGTATGGATTCGAAGCGGGTTGGTACGGCGTTACCAACCGATCGAACAAAGTGGGCTTTGGGATGGCCTGGGACCACAGCCTTTTCAAGTATCTCTGGTTCTGGCAAGTATTTCGAGGCTGGTCCGGCTACCCGTGGTACGGCAAGAGTTACAACATGGCTTTGGAGCCTTGCACGTCGTATCCTCCTTCCCTCTCTGAGGCTGTCCGGGCCGGTACGCAGCTGCGTCTTGGTCCTGCGGAGCGTGTGGAAACAGAGCTGTGCGCGGTGGTCTTCAGGGATATTTCCCGCGTAGGCCACATCGCACTGGACGGTGAGGTGAGGTGAGGTGAGGTGACCGGCGCCGACACGCCATGAGACGTGGGCCTGGGGCCACTCTCGTATACGATGACACGGATCGGCTCACCCGCCTCGGAGTTACGCGAGTACTTTCTGGATCACGTTGCCGCGCTGGCCCGTCAGGCGCTCTTGCAGGCCATGGAAGAAGTAGGTCAGCTTCTTGTGATCGAGGCCCATCAGGTGAAGAATCGTGGCGTGCAGATCGGAGACATGGTATGGGTCCTCGACGGCCTTGAAGCCCAACTCGTCGGTAGCTCCGATGGTTTGTCCGCCCTTGACCCCCGCTCCCGCCAGCCACATGGTGAAGCCGTACCAATTGTGATCTCGACCTGGCTTGCCGACACCTTCGCTGGTAGGCGTCCGGCCGAATTCACCTCCCCAGACGAGTAAGGTCTCTTCCCAGAGTCCGGTGCGCTTGAGATCCGTGATCAGGGCCGCGATGGGCTGATCGGTCTCGTATCCATGGAGCTTGTGATTGGTGATGCAGTCGATGTGACCATCCCAGGTATCTTCACCGTGACCTCCCCCCGAGTAGAGCTGAACAAAGCGCACCCCTTTTTCAATCAGACGGCGGGTAATCAGACACTTCCGACCGAAGTCACTGGTCAGATTGTCGTTCAGGCCGTACATCTCCCGGGTCTTTTCATCTTCTTTGTCGAGATCCACAGCCTCGGCCGCGGAAGTCTGCATCCGGTAGGCCAACTCGTAGGAGTGGATGCGCGCAGCGAGCTCGGATTCATGACTCCGGGAACCGAGATGTTCCTGATTCAAGCGATGCAGCAGGTCCAGAGAATGCCGCTGCCGGCGGTCGCTGACGTCATCGGGAGTCGCGAGGTCCAGTAGTGGGCTCCCCCTGCTTCGAAACAGCGTGCCTTGATAGGCAGCGGGCATGAAACCGGCCGCCCAGCTGGCTGAGCTGCCAAACGGGCCTCCCCTGGGATCGGTCATCACGACAAAGCTGGGCAAGTCCTCGCTCAGCGTGCCCAAGCCGTAACTGAGCCAGGAGCCCAGGCTGGGTTTCCCGATGATGACGCTGCCCGTGTTCATTTGCAGAACGCCCGAGGCGTGGGCAGCCGTGTCGGTGTACAAAGATCGCACCACGCAGAGGTCGTCGGCGTGCCGAGACAGATTTGGGTAGATGCTGCTGATCTCGAGCCCGCTTTGCCCGTGATGCTTGAAAGGGAAGGGCGACTGCATCAAATAGCCCACTGCCCGATCGTTCGAGCCGACGGTCAATTCACCCTTGTAGGGTTGTCCATTGTACTTGCTCAAGGCGGGCTTGGGATCGAAGAGGTCTACGTGGCTGGGCGCCCCGTTCATGAAGAGGAAGATGACGTGCTTGGCCTTGGCTGGGAAATGAGAGGGCTTGGCAGCCATCAGCGTTTGCCGCGCCTTTTCGGCTGGAGCCGAATGAGCGGATCGAAGGAAGAACCCATCGCTGGAAAGTATGTCGATCAGAGCGAGCCCGGCGAACCCGCCCCCGACTTCCCACAGAAACTCCCTGCGGGTTTGGCCACAGGGAGTGCGGTTGGGGCTGTAACGCTTGCTTTGCTGAGACATGGGATCCCTCGCCTCGGGCACTTCTAGTCAGGATAAACAAACTCACTGAGATTGAACATCACCCGGCACATCTGCTCCAGAGCCTCACGATGGACTTGGGTACGGTCTGGGTGCTCGAACGATTCCAGCAGGGTAGCTTCCATCTCCCGCTGAACGAAGTCCAACATCAACTCTCGCTCGCGAGCGGTTGGAGGACGGCACAGGGCAAGTCCGTAGGCCCGATCGATCAGCTGTTCGAAATCCGGACCCACCTCGCGCATCAGGCGCTCGGCGAAGTAACGGGACTGTTCCGTCACGAAATCGCCATTGAACAGGGTCAAAGCCTGGGGAGCGACGCTCGTCACGGTGCGTTTAGAGGAACTGCGCGAAGTATCGCAGAAATCGAGCACCTCCAGCATGGGAATGATCATGAGTCGTTTGATGAAGGCATAGACGGTGCGGCGCGATGCCTCCTTCTGTTCGGAAGCCTTCCAGATCGTGTCGGGATCTTGATGACCTTCCAGTGCTGCGGGCTGAATTGCTGGAAACATGCTGGGGCCATACATCTTTCGATTCAAACGTCCACTGACCGCCAGGACCGAGTCGCGGATGGATTCCACCTCCAGGCGGGTGTAAGGAAAACGCCAGAGCAGGCGGTTCTCCGGGTCAGCCACACCGTAGACAGGATGCCAGCTCTTGTTCATGCGGTAACTGTTGCTGGTCATGATCAGGTGGTGCAGCTTCTTCAAAGACCAACCCTGGTCCATGAACCAGTTCGCCAGCCAGTCCAGCAGCTCCGGATGGGTTGGTCGGTGCCCCATGGCCCCGAAGTCATTCGGACTGCGGACCAGGCCGGCCCCGAAGTGGAAGTGCCAGACGCGGTTTACAATCACTCGAGCCGTCAGGGGGTTGTTGCGACTGGCTATCCAGCGCGCGAGCGTGAGACGGCGCAGGCTGGTGGCAGCCGGGGCGGGAAAACTGGGCTGCGGACTGGCCAGAACGGCGGGAACCATGGGCGGAACTTCCGAGCCCGGTGTGGCGGCGCTGCCTCGCAACAGTAGACGGGTAGGGCCGGGTAGCTTGGGCTCGTTCATGAAGTAGGCGCGCTCCAGATCGGGCGTCGTCTTCCGCAGGGCGGAGATCTTGTCCTCGAGGATCTGAATCTCCCTCAAGATTCGAGAGGGTAGTGCAGCCGCCACTTCCCTGGCCAGATCGGATCGGTGCTTTGTCGCGAGATCTTCCTGCTCGTCCGACCGCTCTTCCGGGTCGGTCAGGAAGGCCTGGCGGACTTGTTCAGGAAGCGCGCTTTCGCCGCTCCGCAGGAAGCTGGCCCGAAAGTCCTCGCGGAGACGCTTGATCTTCTGGGCGATGGGGGAGGCCTTGGCCTCCCGCCGAGTGAGCCGATCCAGCTGTTCTCGAGTCCCGATCGGCAAATCCACTTCCCCGCGTCCGCCGGCGCGTGGTCGCCGAAGGCCGTTGAAAACGGCAACCATGCCGTAATAGTCGCGCTGCGTGATCGGGTCGAACTTGTGGTCATGGCATCGGGCGCAGCCAATCGTGATCCCCAAGAAAACCTCGGAAGTCGTTCTCACGATGTCGTCGAGCTGGTCGAACCGATCTTGCTCGATGTCTGCGGGTTCGTCGTCCCAGGGACCGAGTCGCGCGAACCCGGTTGCGGTAAGTGTCTCGGCGGAAGAATCTGCGAGCTCATCCCCGGCGAGCTGCTCTTGAATGAACCGATCGTAGGGTTTGTCGTGGTTGAAGGAACGGATGACGTAGTCACGATATTTCCACACGTTCGGCTTGGTTGCGTCCCGCTCGTATCCGTTCGTTTCGGCATATCGAACCAGGTCGAGCCAATGCCTGCCCCATCGTTCCCCGTAACCGGGACGCTGGAGCAGAGCGGAGACCAGTTGGTCAAAGCGCGCGGGAGTGGGACCGTCGAGAACCCTTTCTTGCTCCTGCAGCGTCGGGGGCAGCCCAATGAGGTTCAGGTACATGCGCCGCAGCAGAGCTCTGGGTTCGGCCGAAGCCGACGCTTTCCAGCCACGAGATTCCAGCTTTTCGAGCACGAAGGCGTCGATCGGATTGCGGACCCAGTCCGTATCACTGACTTCGGGGATAGGAGGACGAACAAGCGGCTGAAACGACCAGTGCGACAATTGTCCCGACTCACTACCGTGGGCTGATGCGTCCTCGGCGTAATGGGCACCTTGATCGATCCATGTCCGCAGCAAGCCGATCTGCGTTTCAGAAAGGCGGTCGCCTCGCGGGGGCATGACGATCTCCGGATCCGCACCGGATACAAAACGGACCAGCCGGCTTTCGCCGCTGTTACCCGGAACCAGGGCAGCAGAGCCCGACTCGCCGCCCTGTAAGGCGTCCGGGCGGCGGTCCAGTCGCAGTCCGTGGATCTGGACTCTCTGCCCGTGGCAGCCATAACAGTTCTTGCTCAAGATGGGCAGGATCTGTTGCGCGAAGTCTACGGTTTCATCAGCCCCGGCGGCCGGGGCTTGGCCACCCGCAAAATTGCTAGAGACAGCCCCGAGAAAGATGGCGGCGGCGAACACCCGAGTGGCAATGGTTCTGCGGGTCCGAACAGCGACTAATCCGATACTGCTGGTTACGACATTCCTCATTTCACCTACGACCATTTTGAGGCATGCGATGCTCGAAATCAAGCAGGAAATCCAGCGTGCCAGGCGGCCGGAACGCCTTGTAGGATAAAACGTTATATCCCTGCGAGGCCGAGATGCGGCGAAGCCATGTGGCCGGTTTCAAAAGCGCTCGATCCACTCCGGGTTGCAGTATTTTGTCTCGAGCAGCTCATCGAGGCTGGGTAGCTCCCAGCCTATTTCTGTCGGCACGGCGTCCCAGGCGGAGATGAGCCGCTCACGCAGCGAAGCGGCGTCGAGAGGAAGATTTTCCACGAAGTCGAGGTGCTCTCTCCCCTTGCGGTAGTGGGGCTGTTTCTCCGGCTGCCGGAGATAGCGAGGCATCAACTCCAGGTCGAAGTCGTAGAGCAGGGTGCCCTGATGCAGGAGGCAGTAGCGCTTTCTTTTCTGCGCGCTGCCGCTGAACTTCGTCTCGCCGAGCGCCAGGTCGCAGCTGCCGCGCAGGGCAACGCCCCCGAGGCCCAGTGCGGCAGCGCAGGGATCGAGAATAGCCCGGTAGGAGCTATGGATCTCCCGCAACCCAGGGGTGTAGCCAAGCGGAAGAGCCAGGGAGAAGTTGAGACAGCCCGGTCCCTGCAGCACGGTTCCGCCTCCGGAGGCCCTGCGCAGAATGGGAATCCCATCCTCCCGGCAGCGGTCCGCCGCGACATCCCCTTCAAGGCGGCACGAAGCTCCCAGAACGACGAAATGTTCGGGGCTCTCCCAGAGTCGCAGGTAGCCGCGATCCCGTCCGCCTGCCGCGGCCGTCTCGGCATCCAGCAGCAAAGCCTCGTCGAGAGCGAGGTTCTCTTCCGGCCTTGCGAGGCTGAGATCGATGAGCTGAAGAGGCATCGCGCTCCAGCGGTGGGTCCGCTAGCCTTTGAACTTTGCGGCGCACACCCCTCTGAAGGGTACCTTGGCCCGAAACAAGCCGCCGGCATTCGGTTGATCTTTCAAGGCTTCTTCAGACAAGCCAATTCTAGCAGAGGTAATGTACAGTTCATCCAGGTCCTTGCCCCCCAGGGCGCACGAGGTGGTCTGCTTGGCCCCTGGAACAGAGATCTCGTGGACGGCTTCTCCCGTTTCAGGATGAATCCGGATGACCTTCCCTTCTCCAAAGATAGCCACCCACAAGAAATCCTCTTCATCAATGGCCATGCCATCCGGGACCCTTCCATTTTGCGGAAAGCTCTTGATGCTTCTTCTATTGGAGATCGCCGCGGACTCTGGTTCGTAATCATAAGCATCCACGGAATAAGTAAGAGAGTCTATGTAGTGAAAGATAGATTGGGCTTGATTCCACACCAGTCCATTGGAAACGCTGACACCATCAATCTTCTTTGTGACAGTGAAATCGGTATCCATACAGTAGAGTGACCCTGCGCCATTTGCAGCATCATAGGCCATGGTGCCCGCCCAAAAACGACCTTGTGGATCGCATTTTCCATCATTGAAACGATTGTTGGGGATGTGAGACTCGGGATCGGTGAGCTTCTCCACTTTGCCCGTGTTTAGATCCAGACTGGCAAATCCGTTCTTTAGTCCCAGCATCAACCCGCCGCTTTCGCGCGTTACAACGGTGCCTACATTCTCTTTGACGTCGTACCCCGTGTTGGAACGGTTTGCCGGATCGAACGCGTAGACCTGATTCCGCATGATGTCTACCCAGTAGAGAAGATCATTCTCGGCGTCCCAAATGCTGCCCTCTCCCAGAATCGCATAGGTTTGGTAAATCAACTCCGCGTTGACTGAATCAACCATCTCATCTCCTGAACTTTGCAGTGATTTCAGTTAGTAGTCTATTCGAGGTGCTTCCGCAGAAACGCAAGAAGCCGCGCCAGAAACTCCTGGTTCTCTGTCGGATCGTAGGACACTCCCTCGGCGCCCTGGCCGGAACGCCCCCAATAAAACCCGTGCGGTCCACCTACCGGAAAATAGCTTTCAACCTCCTTGCCGTGCTTCTTCAACTCGGCAGCCAGGTTCACACTGATATCGACCGGTACGACCAGGTCTTGTATGCCGTGCACGATCAGAACCGGGGCCTGCACCTGAGCCAACTCATGGATCGCACTGCTGGTTCGATACTCGTCCGGCAGTTCCGCGGGCGTGCCTCCGAGTTGTGCGGTAGTTTCTCTCAGGTAGACTTCGCCCACGCTGCCCCGACGTTCCGACATCTGTTTTCGATGAAACTCCGAATCGCGAATGTATTCGTACAGACGTGCCAGATCATGAAGCCCTGAGCAGGCAACCGCCGCCCGCACCGGCACATGCTTGGCGAGCTGGATGGCGAGGTTCCCTCCGTGACTTCCGCCCAAGACCCCGATGGTGTCCGGTTTCACGTACGCTTGGGTCTTGAAGAACTCGAATGCTGCAATGACTTCCTTGTACTCCGTGATCCAGTCGCCGGCCCGATAGTCGGTACTGAGCAGCGCATACCCATTCTTTACCAGGTAGCGGCTGGTTGCGATTGCCAGCGCGGTGTTGCGGGTTACCCCGGGGCTGCCTCCGAATCCTCCATGTACGAGAATAACTCCAGGAAACGGTCCCGGTCCTGACGGCTTGCGGACACATCCATAGACGAATAGCCCGTCCTGGTTCCGCATCAGCACGTCAAAGGTTTCCGATCCGTCTTCCAAGACGCGCGGAGAGAACTCGAGCTGCAATGGTTGGGGTGACTGGGCGAAAGCAGAAAGGCAGACGAGCCATCCCGCCCCCATGATAAATAAGAGTGGGACTCTCGCGATGTCACACAATCGTCTTCGCATTCGAGTCAATCTCCTGAAGGGGGTTACAGAATCGCCTACGGCTGGATTGGCGTCTCTCGGAGATCGCCGCCAGGGCTGACGCAGTCGAAGTTTACCGCTTCATCCACACTTCCACTTCCCCGGTAGCGTGCAACATCGGGATAGGCACAAATCGGTCTGGTCCGCGTAACCTTGCCGCCTTCTACCCGGGCGGCAGTCAGCCGATCCGGCGCCTGGCCGCCTTCGACCCACTGGATCAAGGCCGATATAGTGTCCATGCGGTCGACATTGGATCCGCCGGCGCAGTGGAACATACCCGGGACCATGAACAGTCGAGCGGTATCCCGGCCGGCCGTGCCCATCGTTTCGTAAACCTCATCGAAATACTCCGCCGTTCGGAGCGGATTGGCTCCCGTGTCGGACCAGCCGTGATAGACGAGCAACTTTCCTCCGCTCTTCGCCAGAGCCTGGAGGTCCGGGTCCGTGCCGTCCATGATCATCCGAGTCTGGGTGACTTTGTCCAGATCGCGGGCGAGATCGAACTCTTTCCAGTGACGATTCGGGTCGTCTTGTTCGAACGCGACATAGCGAAGCCAGTCCAGCACCCTCTGCTCCATCATGGGCCGTCCCGGTGGGATGATCTGCCCGGCAAGGTTGACCCCGCGCGTGTTCATGAGCCGCGGATTCCAGCCGGAGGCGGTCGCGGATCCCGAGAGCGTCGCGTTCGCGCGGCCCTTGATTTCAGCACCCAGCGGAATGCCCGGATGAATTCTCTCTCCTGCCACGACAAGTGGGCCGTAGAGTTGTTTCAGGCCCTCGATTTGGAGGTCGGTAAAGCATCCGTCCGGGCGACTCGCGGCGCCGCAACGCGGCAAGTGCGCACCCGGATCGAAGTCACACCGGCGGGGATCCTCGAGGACCCGATCGGCGAGACCGTCTATCTTGTCACATTGCTCGTATATGGTCTCACCCAAGATTGCCAACCGGGCCGGAGTGATCTCGACCTTCTCGAGCGCTTCCACGGCGTGTCGGAGTTGCAGCAGCAGTCCGGTAAAGTCGAACACAGGGGCACCGGCAACGACTCCGTCATAATCGGATGGGAAGCGCTGAGTGCTGACCATTGCCTGCCTTCCTCCTGTGGAGCAACCCATGAAGTAAGAGAACCGAGCGGCCGTTCCATAGTAGGCCTCGATGATTGTCTTTGCCGTAAGAGTTGTCAGGTGAACGGCCCTGAAGCCAAAATCGACTTCCGCTTCTAGATCCTGATAGAGAAAGGTGGCTCCCTCTTTCACGAAGCGGTCGTGTCCCGTGTCCGTGTAGGCCGTGGCAAAGTTACGCCCCAGTCCTGTCTCCTGCTGCCGAAGCACATAGGGATCTTCGGGAGGAAATCCGACCCAGCCGCCTCCGCCGAGCATCAAGAAACGCTCGTTCCACCGAGTCGGCAGGTTCACGATAAACCGGATCTCCGGCCGGATCATCCCCAACACCCGACAGTGCTCGGGAACACGGTTCCGAGCTGGGATCACCCGCGCCGAGACCACCGCATGGCGGAAGTTGGTTACGTTCAACAGACTCGCGCATGAACGGACGGGTTGCTTCGTCGCCTGGGTGTAATCGATCCGGGACTGCCCGGATGAGTCCCGTCCCGCCGCAACGGCAGCCGCCTCACTCGCGGCAGAAGCTTGGTCGCAGAGAGGGATCCAGGCCAGAAGCGCCAAACCCATAATCCCCATCGCGTGATAGAACCATGAAAAATTTATAAGCATCAATTGTGAAACGTGAAATCAGTATGGTAGAAACGAACCTGGACACACTGAATTCTCCCTGATTCAAGGGCTCATCACAACGTTTTTGGCCAACCCATGCACATAATCCCATGCACATAACCCCATGTACATAATCTCGCAGATGCCACTTTGCCGACTTCTGCTGGTCACCTTCATTGGGAGTTGCTTGGCTGCGTGTGCCACACGCGTCGCCTCCCCCAATTGGTCGGAGATCTCGAGCTCGATCGAGGCGCGAACCGGACGCGGGTTACGACTGGAGCATGACTCCCGGGATATCTTTGAGGAGATCTCGCTGGACGACGGAGTGACGGAAGACGAGGCCGTGGCAATTGCGCTGTGGAACAACGCTGCTTTTCAGGCGGATCTGGCCACGCTCGGTTTCGCTCGCGCCGACTTGATCGAAGCGGGCCTGCTACGGAATCCGATCCTTTCCGTATTCTTCCCCCTCGGTCCGAAACAACTCGAATCCACCGCTACCTGGCCAATCGAGGCCATCTGGCAAAGACCGCGGCGTGTCGCGGCCGCGACATTCGACGCGCAAAAGGTGGCGGAGAATCTGGTCAAGCATGGTCTGGACTTGGCCCGCGATGTTCGTGGTGCGCACGCGGAGGTATTGCTCACACAAGAACGGCTCCGCCTGGCTGAAGAGGCCATGCGATTGCGACAGTCCATTGCAAGGATCACAGACGCGCGCTTGCGGGCCGGCGACATCAGCATGCTCGAGACCAACGTGGCTGTGAGCCGTTCGCGAATGGCCGAAGAGCAAGCCCAACGGTTTCGGCATGAAGCTCGTGCGGCCATCGACCACATCCGATTCCTCCTCGGGATGAAACCTGAGGAGCGGGCGTTTGATGTTACTCCCTCCTCGACCGAACTCCGAGAGCCGGATGAATTCAAGGAGCTCCTGGCGGATGCCTTCGCGTCTCGCCCCGATCTGCGCGCCGCCGAACTGGCCCTGCAGGCGGCCGGCGAGCGTGCGGGTTTGGAGGAGGCCAAGATTCTCAACCTCTCGGCGATGCTCGACATCAACGGAGAAGGGACAGAGGGCTTCGAAGCCGGACCGGGACTTCTGGTAGAGCTTCCCATTTTCAACACCAACCAGGCTGGACGGGCGCGTGCCCAGACCGAGCTGGACTATGCGGCCCAACAGTACATCGCGGTACAACAGCGAATTGCTTCCGAAGTGCAACGAGCTCGAACACGCTTCCGCCAGGCGGTCGACGCTCTGAGGTTCTGGAGGCACAACATCCTCCCGCCGCTCGAAGAAACGGTACGGCAGGCCGCGCTTGCCCATGCGTCGGGAGAAGTCTCAGGATTGTTCGTCATCGAGGCCACGTTGCAAAGAGTAGAAGCGAGCCTGCAATCGGCCGTCGTCGAGGCCGATCTTCGCCGAGCTCGCTCCGAACTCAACCGAAGTATAGGAAGGAAGCGCTTTTAGATTTCAGCGCAGACTGGCGCAACGCGCCAGTCGCTTGGGAACGTAACTGCGCAGCGCACCGTGAAAAACCGTGGTTTTTGACGATTTGCTAAGTTACACGCATAGCAGCAGATCCGCGAGCAGTTACTTAAGAGCGCACCGCGAACGCGGTGCGTTAGTGAACCAGAATAGAAGCTGATGGATCGTTTAAAACGCAGTCCCTTGCCCGTTGCCGTAGTTGTTTCGTACTTCGTCCGCCTGTTGTTGGCGCTTGTTTGCGTTGCCCACTTTGGCTGTGACTCGAGCAATCTGAAAACAGAGCGGGACCCCGAATCGCAGCCTCCCAAACCGTCGGAGGTCAGTCTCGGAACTGTCAAGTTGACGCGAAGCGCGGAGAAACGTCTCGGGATTCAGACAGCCCCGATCCGTTATGGAAAAGTCCAGGACGTGAGGTCGCTTGGCGGGGAGGTCCTGGTTCCTCCGGGGCATGCCCTAAAGGTTACGGCACCTGTCGCCGGTACTCTGGTCGCGGCGAATTCTACGCTCCCGTCGGCAGGCGCCATGGTCTCACGAGGCCAGGCGCTTTTCTCGTTGTTGCCGCTGGAGCGCGACCTGCGTGGGCGCGATCTCGCCGCCCAGGCCGAACAAGATCTGTCCGTCGCCCAAGCCGAAGCGATGGAGGCGAAAGCAAGAGCGCAGCGTGCGGAACAACTACTCAAGGACGGCGCTGCGAGCGAGCGCGCTGTGGAAGAGGCTCACGGTCGCCTCGCAAGAGCGGAGGCGACACTGAAGGGAGCGCAGGCTCAGGTTGCCTATCTCGAAGCCACTCCATTGGAGGCCGGTGCCGGGGTAACGATCTCGTCACCGGTAGACGGTGCGCTGCTGCGCTTGGACACCTCCGCCGGGCAGTCGGTCGCTGCGGGCGCTCCGCTTTTCGAGGTGGCCGACCTGGATCCAGTCTGGATCCGGGTACCCGTCTATGTGGGCGACCTGAGCTCCATCACGACGGGTGAGCCCGCAATCGTTCACGAGCTCGGAGGATCACCAGAGTCGGGACGACGGCGTGCACGTCCAGTAAAAGCGCCGCCCACCGCCGACGCGGCAACCGCCACGGCCGATCTCTATTTCGAGCTGTCAAACCCGGGTTACTCGCTTCGACCGGGTCAAAAAGTCGGTGTCACTCTCCAGCTGCGGGGCGAAACCAAGGGCCTGGTCGTGCCCTGGTCGGCGGTAATCCATGACATTCACGGCGGCACCTGGGTATACGAGTGCCCTGAGCCACAAACATTCGCGCGACGACGCGTCGAGGTCCGGTTCGTGTCGGGGGACTCCGCGGTACTTTCGCGCGGCCCCGCAGCCGGTACCCCAGTCGTGACCGTTGGCGCGGCGGAGTTGTTCGGTACCGAATTCGGGACCGGCAAATAGAGCGTCATCTGGCAGACCATCCATGCTGAACTGGCTTGTTTCGACTTCCCTGAACCTGCGCGTCATCGTCATCACGCTGGGTGTCGTTCTGATGGCGTTGAGCCTCTACCTGTTGCCTGGCACCCCGCTGGATGTCTTCCCGGAATTCGCACCGCCGCTGGTGGAGATTCAAACGGAAGTTCCGGGACTCTCCGCCCTGGAGGTCGAAAGCCTCGTGACCGTCCCGATCGAGAACGCCCTGAACGGAACGGCGGGGTTGCAGACCCTGAGATCCAAATCCGTGCAGGGTTTGTCGTCCGTGGTTCTCATCTTCGAGCCTGGGACCGACCTGATGCAGGCTCGTCAACTCGTACAGGAGCGTCTCACGACGCTCTCCGGTGATCTGCCCCTCGTGGCGCAGGTGCCGGTGATCCTGCAACCTCTTTCCGCCACCAGCCGGGTCTTGAAGATCGGCTTGTCCTCCACCGTTCTGTCCCAGATTGAAATGACCACTCTGGCCCGGTGGACTGTTCGCCCGCGACTGATGGCAATCCCGGGCGTGGCCAACGTGGCCATCTGGGGCCAGCGGGACCGACAGATCCAGGTCCGCGTCGATCCTGAACGGCTGGCGGCACATGGCGTGACGCTCGAACAGGTATTGCAATCAGCCCGCAGCGGAGCGGCCCTTGGCAGCGGGGGATACATCGACACCCCGAACCAGCGGCTGGCGCTGAGGCACCAGACGCCGGTCTCCACGCCGGAGGACCTTGCCGCGATACCGGTCGATTTCCACGACGGGACGCCGATGTTGTTGGGAGACATCGCGGATGTGGTGGAAGGCTATCCGCCTCCAATCGGCGACGCCATCATCAATGACGGCCCCGGCATCTTATTGATCGTCGAGAAGCAGCCGACGGGCAATACGCTCGATGTCACGCGTGACGTGGAGGCGGCTCTTGACGAAATGCGCCCGGGACTTCGAGACATCGAAATCGATTCGACTATCTTTCGGCCCGCGACCTTTATCGAAATGGCCCTGGCCAATCTGACCCGTGCGTTTGTCATCGGTTCCGCTCTGGTGGTCCTTGTTCTGGTCTTGTTCCTTTTCGAATGGCGAACGGCGTTGATCAGTCTGCTGGCTATCCCACTTTCTCTGGCCGCCGCGCTCCTGGTACTCCACTACTACAATGCCACCATCAACACGATGATTCTCGCAGGTCTCATCATTGCCCTCGGCGAGGTCGTCGACGATGCCATCATTGACGTGGAAAACATCGTGCGCCGTCTTCGCCTCAACGATAAGATGGCCGACCCAGCCCCGATCTTTCGCGTCGTTCTGAACGCATCGCTCGAGGTCCGCAGCGCCATCGTGTTCGCCACCGGGGTTGTCGTGCTGGTATTCGTACCCGTGTTCTTTCTTCCGGGTCTTTCAGGATCGTTCTTTCGTCCCCTGGCCATCGCGTATGTTCTTGCCGTCATGGCCTCCCTGTTGGTTGCCCTTACGGTAACACCCGCGCTCTCGATGGTATTGCTCCCACGCGCCTCGCACCGCTCGGACGCTCCGATCGTGCGGGGTCTCAAACGCGCCTACCGCAAGCTGTTACCACTGTCCTTGAGGCGACCGAGGTGGGCGCTTCTTGCACTGGTGGTCGTTCTTGCGGCCACGGCCATGGCGGTGCCGAACCTGGGCGAGGAATTCTTGCCGGACTTTCAAGAGTATGACTTCCTGATGCACTGGGTGGAAAAGCGGGCACATCGTTGGAGGCGATGAGACGGATCACGATTCAGGCGAGTCGCGAGCTCCGCTCCATCCCCGGTGTCCGTAACTTCGGTGCTCACATCGGCCGGGCGGAAGTCGCCGACGAGGTGGTAGGAATCGAGTTCACGGAGCTCTGGATCAGTCTCGATCCTGAGGTCGACTATGCTCCCACCGTCGCCAAAATCCAGGAAGTCGTCGACGGTTACCCCGGACTGTATCGTGACCTTCTCACTTACCTCAAGGAACGAATCAAAGAGGTGCTCGTCGGAACCAGCGCGACAGTCGTGGTGCGGATCTACGGACCCAACCTCGACGCCCTTCGAAAACACGCCGACGAGGTACGCGCACAGATCCAGGACATCGAGGGTATCGTGGACCTGAAGGTCGAGCCTCAGGTGCTGGTTCCGACAGTTGAGTTGAGGTATCGGCACCGAGAGGCGCAACGCCTCGGCCTCACTCCTGGAGACGTTCGCAGATCCGTCACGACTCTCGTGCAGGGAACCAAGGTCGGGGAAATCTACCAGGATCAGCAGATCATAGATGTCGTCGTGCGAGGTGTGGATCGTGTCCGGCATGACGTCGCCGCGCTTCGCGCGGCAAGAATCGATACTCCCGGTGGCGGCGTTTCCCTCAAAGATGTCGCGCACGTCGACATTGTTCCTTCCCCGAACGCGGTGATGCGCGAGGCCGCTTCGCGCAGGATCGACGTGACTCTCAACGTGCGTGGTCGGGATCTTGGGAGTGTCGCGCGGGAGATTGAGACCAAGGTTTCATCTATGGCTTTCGATCGCGGCTACTTTCCCGAATTCATCGGAGAATACGCCGCTCAACAAGAGGCGAGAAACCGGCTCCTGGTCCTGGGCGGCCTTTCGATGGTTGGAATTCTGCTGTTGCTCCACGCGGACTTTCGCGCGACGAAATTGGTCTTGCTGGTTTTCATCAGCCTACCCTTCGCGCTCGTCGGCGGAGTCGCCGCCGTGTTCGCAGCCGGGGGGACCCTTTCGCTCGGTTCCCTGGTCGGATTCGTGACCGTACTCGGCATCGCGGCCCGCAACGGCATCATGCTGGTCAGTCATTACCGTCATCTGGAAACCAATGAGGGCATGAGCTTCGGCGATCCCTTGCTGCTCCGCGGCGCCGAGGAAAGGCTGGCGCCCATCATGATGACCGCTTTGACCACGGCACTCGCGCTTTTGCCGATTGCGCTCGGAGGCAACAAGCCGGGACAAGAAATCGAGTATCCCATGGCAGTGGTAATCATCGGCGGGCTCCTGACCTCGACCGCATTGAATCTTTTTCTCATGCCCGCACTGTATAAGTTAATGGGATCCGGCAGCGTGACGAATGATTCTGTCTAGTCGGAAAATCGCTTCATCATTGAGCCGACATGAGACCGTCGGGCCCTCGCAAGAAACCCACCAAACACTCCCGTTAGAACACGTGCGACATCTTCACGAAGAAGGTATTGCCCTGCTCCGACCGCTCGCCAAACTCCGCGCGCCCGCGCTGCAATGCAAACTGGATCTGGCCGAAGGGCGGTTTGTGTCGCCAAACGAACACGATCTCGAGGTTTTTGCGGTCGATCACCGAAGACGCTATGGTGGCAGTGAACGGCAAAGTACAGGTGCGCATCATCGTAGAAGAAGTATGCGGTGGTGGCTTCTTTGGCCGGCGCGCCGCGGATGGGTTCCAGCTGAAGCCGATCCGAATCTGCTGAGAAAAGACGGCCACACGCCCTTTTCCGTGGCGGTCGTGACGGGAAACCTGCAGGTCATCCGGGAGATGGTCGCACGCGGGGCCGACCTGACGGCCGACTACAACCCGCACGATAATTTCCCGGACCCGGTGGAGTCCATCATGCACATCGCTGCGGGAAACCTGTCGCCGCCCGAGATTGTCGAACACCTCCATGCACTGGGTGTGCCCCTCGGCTCGAAGAACTCCATGGGCGAAACGCCCTTGGACCTCGCCGATCATCAGGAACGGCACCGGGAAGCCGCCCGGACCCAGAAACTGGAGGCACTGTCCGACCCGGAGAGTCTTCGTCGCACCGCCGAGCAGCGGACACAGACTACCGATGCGATCAAGAAGTTCCTCGCCTCCCACTAGACATCTCCAACGGGTGAGGTCGATCTTGTTGATTCGGGTTCCGAAAACCGTCCGCTTTGCGTTCCCAAAGATTAGACGGACAATTCATTTCCATACGAGATCCCGTGACTGCGATCTGATCCACCCAGGTTGGTTCGAGAAACTCGTCCCCCTGGAGTCCAAAGAAGGAGTCCTACCGATTACGAAGGGATTTTTTCTCGAACCGCCGGTACAGGAGAGGCCGCCACGCACACCTCTACCCACAGTGGGCCTGGCGTTCCTAGTGGAATTGGAGTTCTCTGAAAGGGCGCGAAAAGCTGAAGGGATTCGAAGTCTCGAGTATCTTGAAGTAGGACCACTGACCCCGAACAACGGATTGAGGTCAGTGGTAAGTGGTCAGTGCTCTAAAACTTGATGTTGAGATTTATTTCCTCACCTGCGACGACATAGATACTTCGGCGCTCGATACGACCATTCGGAGCCACTATCTTTATGTTGTAGCGGCCCGGCGGTAATTTCGCGGTCTGAGGAAATCCGTCAAAGTCGTCGGCGATCCCCAGGAAATCCCCATTCACATAAATCCGGGATTTGTTGGGCTTGATATTGAAATCTACCTCTCCATGGTTCACACGGCGAACCCTCACGACTCGGGACGTGTGGTAGTACCCGACGGGAACAACCGGCCCGTAATAGTAATGTGGGCGAGCACGATATACCGGGGCTCCGAATCCGACACGAACACCTACCCTGGCCCGAACTTTCGGTGCGGCGAAGCCCTCGATTGATGGTACTAGAAGCGCGAATCCCAGCGTCCCGACTGCGATAGATTGTTTGACATTCATAACCCAATCTCCTCTCCGGATCTCGTGGATCCATTGTCTGGGTATGCAAACAATCCAATGCCGAAGAAGTTCCGCTAAAACGATGCGGTCACAGCTTGAAAATTGAATTTTGGCGATGGTGCTCCTGGTTATCCCAGGGAAGCCCAAAATTCAATTTTCAAGCTGTGACCCTGTAGTCACGGCGCGGCGGCCATCAGGCGCCGCCAGAATTCGCGGTCGAAAAACTGAACTTCCGGATGTTCCCCCGCAAACTTTGCCGTGGATCCGAGACGGGTTACAACCAGGTCCAGACTCGGGACGACGTAGAGTTTGTGGTCTCCGATTCCTCGGGCCGCCACCAAATCATCGGGTGCGGTTGGGATGAAGGAACCCGGCAGCAGCACAGTTTCGTTTACTTGGTAGCGATCATGGATTGGTAGCCGTTACGTGCTCTCCTGGCAGCTGTCGGTTTCTCTGGACCTAAGCTTTTACCTTGCGGCCCTGGAATGGGCGCTGAAGATCGCCCGTCCGGAGATCTTCAATTCCGATCAAGGGTCTCAGTTCACGAGCACCGAGTTCACGGGCCGTCTCAACCATCACGGCATCAGCATCAGCATGGATGGGCGCGGCCGCGCCATCGACAACGTTTTCGTCGAACGGCTGTAAGTCAGCGCACCAGGCACTTGCGGTCGCGGCCAGAGGTGTTGGCGCTACGACTGGGTGCTTGATCTCGATCATGATCTCTTGATGCGGGCTCTGTGCGTTTGCACACGGCCTGGGCGTGGTACCGCCGGATTCACCTTCGGCAGCCTCGCTTCTTCGCGCATTGGCTGACGGAGACGGGGGTTGGGCGATAGGAGCCGGATGAATCGAGAGATTCACCTCCGGTTCTGGGAGAGCGTGGAGGTGTGACGTGACTCCTCTGCGCCACTCAACTACCTCAAAGATTACGAGCATGTGCCCGAGGCTATCGAGAACCTGAAGCGTTTCTTTCGATTCTGCAATGGGGACCGGATTCACCAAGGACTCGGTTACCGTACACCGGCCGAGGTTTACTTCAGGCGGGCGGCGCGACCCCGAAAACGGGCTATGCCATGGGTCGGGCCAAGGAGCGATCGTCGCCTACAAGCGACCCTGGAGGGAGTTTTTCCACTGCAGATGTCGTTAATCGAAAAAACGCAACTGGCCCATTTTTTCGATTTCCGGGAGGCTGCTATCCATCTTAAAGAAGCTGATTTTCTGTCCTAACAATGGGGAGAGGCTCAATTCTCCAGTTTCATGGACGCGCACGGTTCGTATTTCAACTGCGAAATACTTTCGGTTCGATTCCATATTTTTGAATTAGAGCCCAAAAAGCGCGCCGGTTCTTTTTTGCTGCTTTAGCGGATTTACTAATATTGCCTTGGTATGATGCCAACAACCGTTTTATGTAAACCTGTTCGAATTGTTCAATAATATCTGCCTTGGCTTCTTTGAAGGACTGTGCTCCGTACTCGAAATGATTCTGTGGCAGCTGGATGTTTCCCGCTTCCACAACAGATCTTTTGCAAAGTATAATTGCCCGTTCAATAACATTTTCTAATTCTCTTACGTTTCCTGGCCAATCATAATCAACCAATTTCTGCATGGCTCCCGACGAAATATCATTGACCGCTTTATTGAAGCGTTTGACGTACATGTTAAGAAAGTGACGCGACAGAAGTGGGATATCTTCTAGGCGCTCCCTAAGAGGAGGGAGGGCAATTTGAATAACACTAAGTCGATAAAAGAGATCGCGGCGGAATTCTCCAGTCTGAACCTTATCGAGCAATTGACTATTGGTCGCGGAAATTATTCGAACATCCGCCTTGCGAATCTTCGGTGATCCAACACGGCGGTACTCCTTTTCCTGCATGAATCGTAACAATTTACTTTGTACTCCCAAATTCAGACAATCGACCTCATCTAACATTATAGTGCCACTCTGAGCTTCCTGAATTATTCCGGTTGATGAGGTGAGTGCACTGGTGAATGCACCTTTTTCGTGGCCGAATAATTCGTTTTCCGCTAGCTCTGACGAGAGTGAGGCACAGTTTATTGGAATAAATGGTTGATGTCCCTTGGGACTGAGATAATGAATAGCCCTGGCAAATAGTTCCTTCCCCGTCCCTGTTTCTCCCATTATGATTACTGTAGATTCAAACTTTGCAACGAGGGGGATTTTTCGCACTTCTGCTACAAATGCAGGACTATTTCCCAGAAGCTCTTGAAGACCATACCTTTCCCTAAGGAGTCGAAAGAAGGATTCAGGTGATATTTTATCCTCAAACAACCTCCAAATGCGTGGTAGAACAGTAACCGGTGTCAGGGGTAGTGTTATAAAGTCAGAGATTCCTAGATTTAATAGATTATGCACATCATCGCTTTCTCCTTCCTCGAAAACCACAATCAAGGGAGTGTCGGGGATTTTTCCCTTTAGAAATAAAAGGAGATCTTCAGTCCATGGATGAGAGAGGGACTGAACAATTGCGAAAACGAGATCGGGTTGTTTTGTTGATAAGCCATCGTCGATACTTCTTTTTGGAAATGAAGTGCCTTGAATCCTGAACGTCTGTATGGATAGGCTAAGGTCTGACCGAGCAGAACCTTTGAGAATGGATTGAAGCCTCAAGGCTAACGCCGTTGAGGGGTAGAGATCTAGCACTAGAATTTTCATGTCATCAAAACAAGCGGCGTAATGAAACCCTTGAATGCGGAGCAATGGCCCGGCATCTGCTTCAAAGGCAAACGCGATACACAATATGTGGTGAGGTAGAAACATCATATAGCTAGTTCCACTCCAAATGCCATAAAAAAATTACTCTTTTTACGATAGGACCCAACAGCGGCGGGCGTTCAGGGCGGATCTGACGGCACAGGTAGCGAGATTCATCCGAATCAGGTGACGCAATGGAAGCGGCAGGCGATTGAATCGATGACACAGGCATTCAGGGATCGTCGGGGAAGCCAGGCGTTGAAGCTCTATCGTCAGACCGGCAGGTGGAGCTAGACTGGCTTAAAAACAGTCCCGGCTCTCGCGTTAGAGGAGCGGTGGGAATGGATCGATCTGGACGCAGGGAAGCTCTGCTGAGGGTGGAGGTGCCGGGTTTTGAGATGGGTGCAATTGTGTGGGTGTGTGGCAACGGACACACACGTCGCAGAGCGGATTAAGCGAAGGCAGCGGAACAGCGGCAGAAAGAAGCATTGGCTCAGGGAAAGCTGAAACAGTTGGGGAAGCCGGTTCCCGCAAATTTGGCAGAATCCGAGAAGGGCGATGGAATAAGCCGCATCTTTCAATTTGACTCAAGAATCAATCAGGAACATCCTTAATTTTTGCACAACTTTGAAAAAAGGGAAACCGTTTGGTATTGGTTCACTTAAGAGATCCGGTCCGTGCGATGATGCGACGCGTCACGTCACTTGTACTCACAATGAAGCGCGACCAATAGCACTTTTCTTTTTAGCCCGCCGTTCACTACCCGGTATGGCCTTCGGGAACCTTCCGCGTCGTTGCCTAAAGAAGAAGCGTGGCAGATTCAGCGAGTGTTTGATAAAAGGGAGCGGATCAAAGAGGGAGAACACAGCGAACGTCTTGTTTCGCGCAAGATAGGGCGGTAAGTAGTCACGGAACGAAATGTTTTCCCTTCCATGCCTGAAGATAGAATTGAAAATATCGGAATAGAGTTCGATCCAATAAACATCCTTTTTGTAGTCGCCAATATCAATTTGTCGATTTTCCACCAAAACCAGATACATTACCCAAGGGAAATTGACACCGCAACTGGTTGCCAGCCAGTTGATCCGTACCAGTCGAACATTGTTCTCGATCAATTTCAGTTTGCCGTCCCCCGGATCCTTTTTGAATTCGATACTGAAAAAGCTACTTTTGAATCCGGCACTGGTCAGCACTTTTTTCGGTGTAGCGCACCCGGTTCCTTGGACACAAGTTTGAGCTACGCCGCCTGGCGTAGCTTGTGCGCCTCGCGTGCCTCGATCGGTGTTTGATAATCGATCTTCTCGAGACGCCAGGTCTTGTTGTACAACTCCACGAACTCGGCCACGGCGGCACGCACCTTCTGGAGGTTCTGGAAGATTCTCCCGTGGATCGCTTGGTCCTTGAGCGTGCGATTCCACCGCTCCGCAACTCCGTTCGTTTCCGGTTCCTCGACAAAACCGAAGCTGGGACGGATGCCCCAGCACCGGATCTGGTTGAGGAAGTGATCCGACAGGTACTGGGAGCCGTGGTCCATCCGGAGCGCCAGCCCCCGGGCAACGTCGGAGTCAATGGAACCATAGAGGCGCAGCAGACCCTGCGAGATCGGCTCCAACGCCGCGAAGCGGCTACCGACCTTGCACACGTGCCACCCCCCACACTCCGCGTTCCAGTGCTCCACCGCCGCGAAAATCCAGACCCACCCGTCATCGAGCGTGAACACCCGCACTCCGTCGGTCCCCCACATCACGTTCGGCGCCAGGGTGACGATCTTCCCATCGTGTGCCTTCGTTCCACCCTGGCGTCCGCGGTGTGGTGAGAGCAACTCATGCTCTCGCATGACCCGCAGCACCCGCTTGCGCGCAACCCGGATCCCGTCCAAGATCCGAAGCCGCGCGTGGACCTTACGATGACCCTCGCCCTGGAACGGTGAGCGCTCCAGATCGGCCTGGATCGCCTCCAAAAGCTTCTCGTCCGACACCTTGGGCTGGGGACCCCGCCGAGTGGGTTCCTCGCCCTCCTGCCGCTTCTGCTCGCTTGTCCGCCGGGCGTAGAGCGCCGAGCGCGAGCGCTCCCAGGCCTGACACACGCGCTGGATCCCGTAACGTTGACCCGTGGCTTCGGAGATCGTCTCGCTCATCGTCGCGACCTCCTCATCGCCAAAGGGAGGCGCTTCTCCGCCGCCCGGGCGCGATTGCGCAGCAGCTCGATTTCCATGGACAGCTCCCCGATGTGACGCTTCGCGGCGTCGAGTTCCTCCGCCAACGGCTTGCCCTGGTGATTCTTCAAGCCCAGCTCGATGCCGGCCAAGGCCCGCTCCCGCCACTCCTCCAGCCGGTAGATCTCCACGCCCACCTCACGCGACAGCGCATCCACAGATTCGCCCCGCAGCAGTCGCAGCACCACGTCCCGCTTTCGTCCTCCGCTCCAACGCTGCCCCGGCTCCAGAGGCCTCGCCCCGGGCGCGGCGCCGACGGCCCGAACCCCAGTCGCCCTACGGGCTCCCTCCGTTCCTGCCGTCGCCTTCCACTTCACCCTCTTCGTTCGAACCATTTCCACCTCCTTGGACATCTCATTATCTCTTATTCTGTGTCCAAGAAAACTGGGTCCGACTCAAGCACTTTTTTCGGTGTGATCCTCGACTTCCCGATTGCGTTCTTTGCTTACCACAACCCTTCCCACGCCGAACGGCGGCGGATTCGAGCGCAGTTTTCCCAGGAAGAACTTTCCAACCAACTGTCCTTTGGAGTTCACATAGCCTTGCATCTTGTAAATGTTCGTATCGGGGCCGGGAATGATCTCCTGAACCATCACAGGTTGATTCATTTCCAGGCACAAATTGAACTTCTCAACTAGGCCTTAGTCCAGCGTGATTTTTTGCATGAGGAGGAAGAAAAGCCCTGGAACGTGCGCCGTTACGGGATAAAATGCGTTTGATATATTTACAAGACATCCCGAAAGGAGCACATTCCAGGTGAATAAAAGAAACCACAGAATCCTCCTCCGAGACAAGCAAAATCTTACACGCCGGTTGGAAAGAAATCAGTTTGAGGACCGGTCCGATCCTATGTTCAAGGACTCCAACACCTACTACGAGATCGCCGAGAGAACGCGCGCCATCGGATCTGGTGGTATCGGAGCCATTCACAAGCTCGTGTGTAAGCTTGGATTGGACAAAGATATCAACAGAAACATCGTTTTGCTCAAGTACCACTTTCCTTACTGGGAATCCGATCATGTACTGAACATCGCATACAACGTCTTGTCGGGTGGAACCTGTCTCGAAGATATCGAGCGGTTGCGCCAGGATGAGACCTACATGAACGGACTGGGAGCCGAGAGGATTCCGGATCCCACGACGGCTGGAGATTTCCTCCGTCGTTTCGATGAGGATTGGATCTTCGGACTTCAGGAAACCATCAATGAAACCCGAACCAAGGTGTGGAAGTTGCAGGATGCTTCCTTCCGGAAGGAGGCCATCATCGACGTGGACGGGACCGTCGCCGGAACCTTGGGGGAATGCAAGGAAGGAATGGACATTGCCTACAACGGGATCTGGGGTTACGCACCGTTGATCGTGACCTTGGCCAATACGAATGAGGTCCTCTATCTGATGAATCGGCCGGGCAACCGTCCCTCTTCCGACGGAGCGGCCGAGTGGATGGACCGGGCAATCGATCTGGTGTCGTCGGTGTTTACGAAGGTCTGGCTTCGGGGCGACACGGATTTCTCGCTGACGAGAAACTTCGATCGCTGGGACGAGCGGGTTGGTTTTGTCTTTGGTTATGACGCCAAGCCGAACCTGGTCGGGATGGCCGATGCCCTGCCGGAGAGACAATGGAAACCGCTCGAGCGGCCTCCTCGTTATGAGGTCAAGAGCGAAGAACGGCGCCGTCCGGAAAACGTCAAAGAACAAGTAATCAAGGAGAGAGAATTCAAGAACATCCGCCTGCAGAGCGAGCAGGTCGCCGAGTTTGACTATCGTCCCGGACACTGTAAGAAAACCTATCGCATGGTTGTGGTTCGGAAGAACCTCACGATCGAAAAGGGGGAGCACCGGCTGTTTGATGAGGTCCGGTACTTCTTCTACATCACCAACGATCGGGAGATGACGATGGGAGAAGTGGTCCTTTTTGCCAACGATCGCTGCAACCAGGAAAACGTCATCGGTCAGCTCAAGAGTGGAGTGAACGCCTTGAGGATGCCTTCGGACAGTCTGGTATCGAACTGGGCCTACATGGTCATCGCATCGCTGGCGTGGAATCTGAAGGCCTGGTATGGCCTGGTGACGCAGGCGCCGACAGTACGTCGTGATATCTTGAGGATGGAGTTCAAACGCTTCCTGGTGAACTTTGTGCAAATACCCTGTCAGATTGTAAGAACCGGTCGTCGCCTCGTTTACAGGATATTGGCCTATAGCAAGCATCTCGAAACCTTTTTGGCGACGTTCGACTATATCAGGCAACTCAGGTTTACTTGAAGGCGCCTCGCCGGCGGGTGAGCCCGTACCCCCGGCGGAGCAAGAGTGGCGGGCGAAAGGAAGGGCATAACAGAGACAAACAAGATCAAGTGATCCAGACAACCAATGGAAGGTTTGTCTCTTGTGTTTCTCTTTGCTTTCCCTGTTACGCACAAGGAGCTGAAATCCACGAGATATTCGGAAAAGGCAAACGATTTTCCGAGCGAGCTCATACCTCGCTTATTTTGGGACTAGGCGACATCGAAAGCTTTGTCGAAGTAAAGCTCTCTCCTGGCGGTGTTCTCTCAGGCCGAGTTCTGGATGATAGTCACCAGCCTGTTGCCGAGGCACTCGTTCTCGTGGCTCCCGCTAAGGAGAGGAGTAGAGCAGTCTGGCGAGCTGAGAAACGGCATCAGGTGATGCCTTACTACCACGCAGCGGCGGCCGCCGAAACAAACGGGCAGGGGCATTTCCGTTTCGACAGTCTCGATGAGAAGGTCCATGCTCTCAGTGTCGTCACTGAACAAGCGCTTCCTTCGTACATCGATCAGGTAGACCTAAAGAGCGGTCCAGTACACATCGACGTCGCGCTCGAGTCCGGAATACGGCTCGAGGGCCGCGTTGTTTCATCGCAGAGTGGTCAAGAAATCCCCAATGCGTCGTTGACCCTGGATCGGGGCTACCGCCGCCACAACATCGCTACGAGCTTAGACGGTCGCTTCGCATTCGGGGGTCTCCTACCTGGAGAGTTGGGCGAGCTCACGGCAGAAGCCAAGGGTTACGTTCCAAAGATCATCGACGATCGCTATCTCTCATCTTCGACACAATTCCTCAATATTGAGCTGGAACCCGCTGCTCAGATTAGCGGCATGATTGTGGATGAGAGAGGCGCTCCGGTAGCGAGAGCCTGGGTTAGGGTTCAGCCCTCTTACCCTTCTTACATGGATCAGCAAGGCCATATTGACAGTGACCAGGATGAGGACACGTGGGAGCACCAACGGCGGCGGCAAGCGCTAAACGCAACAGCGAGATCTGATGCTATTGGCCATTTCCAGCTCACCAACGTCTACCCAAGAAAAGCTCTAGAAATCTACGTACGCCATCCCGAATTCGGGAGCCTGGCGTTGCACTTGGTCCCCGTCGCTTCAGGGGAACATCTAGCGGGACTCGAGCTTGGTTTGCGGAGTCGGTTTGTTGAATGAGATGCACTGAGCGGAGGACACGTTGAAGCGAACGGCGATTTGTGACGTTATCTTTTTGTTGACGCTACTTTGCGGTCCGACCGGGGCGCACAAACTTTTCGCTCAGGGAGATGTTTCTTTTGTAGCCAGAAGAGACTTTGGGGTTGGAAGTGACCCTCGATCAGTTACCGTAGGCGACTTCAATGGCGATACGATCGAGGATTTGGCGGTGGCTAATGCTCGTTCAGACAACGTGTCCATCCTTTTAGGACAGGGAGATGGCACCTTTCTCTCGGCTCAAGACTTCGAGGTTGCAGATGGTCCTGTTTCAGTCACGGTGGGCGACTTCAATGGCGATACGATCGAAGATTTGGCGGTGGCTAATGCTTTGTCAGATAACGTGTCCATCCTTTTAGGAGAGGGAGATGGTACCTTTCTCTCGGCTCAACACTTCGCGGCTGGAGATGGTCCTCAAGCAGTGACCGCGGGCGACTTCAATGGCGATACGATCGAGGATTTGGTGACGGCTAATTCTCTTTCACACAATGTGTCCATCCTTTTAGGACAGGGAGATGGCACCTTTCTGTCGGCTCAACACTTTGGGGCTGGAGTTTCTCCTCAATCAGTGACCGTGGGCGACTTCAATGGCGATGCGATCGAGGATTTGGCGGTGGCTAATCTTAATTCAGACAACGTGTCCATCCTTTTAGGAGAGGGAGATGGCACCTTTCTCTCGGCTCAAAACTTCGGGGCTGGAGATGGTCCTTTTTCAGTTACCGTGGGCGAATTCAACGGCGATACGATCGAGGATTTGGCGGTGCCTAATCGTTTTTCAAACAACGTGTCCATCCATTTAGGACAGGGAGATGGCACCTTTCTCTCGGCTCAACACTTCGGGGTTGGGAACGGTCCTTATTCAGTCACCGTGGGCGACTTCGATGGCGATACGATCGAAGATTTGGCGGTGGCTAGGCCTTAGTCCAGCGTGATTTTTTGCATGAGGAGGAAGAAAAGCCCTGGAACGTGCGCCGTTACGGGATAAAATGCGTTTGATATATTTACAAGACATCCCGAAAGGAGCACATTCCAGGTGAATAAAAGAAACCACAGAATCCTCCTCCGAGACAAGCAAAATCTTACACGCCGGTTGGAAAGAAATCAGTTTGAGGACCGGTCCGATCCTATGTTCAAGGACTCCAACACCTACTACGAGATCGCCGAGAGAACGCGCGCCATCGGATCTGGTGGTATCGGAGCCATTCACAAGCTCGTGTGTAAGCTTGGATTGGACAAAGATATCAACAGAAACATCGTTTTGCTCAAGTACCACTTTCCTTACTGGGAATCCGATCATGTACTGAACATCGCATACAACGTCTTGTCGGGTGGAACCTGTCTCGAAGATATCGAGCGGTTGCGCCAGGATGAGACCTACATGAACGGACTGGGAGCCGAGAGGATTCCGGATCCCACGACGGCTGGAGATTTCCTCCGTCGTTTCGATGAGGATTGGATCTTCGGACTTCAGGAAACCATCAATGAAACCCGAACCAAGGTGTGGAAGTTGCAGGATGCTTCCTTCCGGAAGGAGGCCATCATCGACGTGGACGGGACCGTCGCCGGAACCTTGGGGGAATGCAAGGAAGGAATGGACATTGCCTACAACGGGATCTGGGGTTACGCACCGTTGATCGTGACCTTGGCCAATACGAATGAGGTCCTCTATCTGATGAATCGGCCGGGCAACCGTCCCTCTTCCGACGGAGCGGCCGAGTGGATGGACCGGGCAATCGATCTGGTGTCGTCGGTGTTTACGAAGGTCTGGCTTCGGGGCGACACGGATTTCTCGCTGACGAGAAACTTCGATCGCTGGGACGAGCGGGTTGGTTTTGTCTTTGGTTATGACGCCAAGCCGAACCTGGTCGGGATGGCCGATGCCCTGCCGGAGAGACAATGGAAACCGCTCGAGCGGCCTCCTCGTTATGAGGTCAAGAGCGAAGAACGGCGCCGTCCGGAAAACGTCAAAGAACAAGTAATCAAGGAGAGAGAATTCAAGAACATCCGCCTGCAGAGCGAGCAGGTCGCCGAGTTTGACTATCGTCCCGGACACTGTAAGAAAACCTATCGCATGGTTGTGGTTCGGAAGAACCTCACGATCGAAAAGGGGGAGCACCGGCTGTTTGATGAGGTCCGGTACTTCTTCTACATCACCAACGATCGGGAGATGACGATGGGAGAAGTGGTCCTTTTTGCCAACGATCGCTGCAACCAGGAAAACGTCATCGGTCAGCTCAAGAGTGGAGTGAACGCCTTGAGGATGCCTTCGGACAGTCTGGTATCGAACTGGGCCTACATGGTCATCGCATCGCTGGCGTGGAATCTGAAGGCCTGGTATGGCCTGGTGACGCAGGCGCCGACAGTACGTCGTGATATCTTGAGGATGGAGTTCAAACGCTTCCTGGTGAACTTTGTGCAAATACCCTGTCAGATTGTAAGAACCGGTCGTCGCCTCGTTTACAGGATATTGGCCTATAGCAAGCATCTCGAAACCTTTTTGGCGACGTTCGACTATATCAGGCAACTCAGGTTTACTTGAAGGCGCCTCGCCGGCGGGTGAGCCCGTACCCCCGGCGGAGCAAGAGTGGCGGGCGAAAGGAAGGGCATAACAGAGACAAACAAGATCAAGTGATCCAGACAACCAATGGAAGGTTTGTCTCTTGTGTTTCTCTTTGCTTTCCCTGTTACGCACAAGGAGCTGAAATCCACGAGATATTCGGAAAAGGCAAACGATTTTCCGAGCGAGCTCATACCTCGCTTATTTTGGGGCTAGTTATAGGCACGCATTTTCCCCTTTTGGGGCAGACAATGTGTCCATCCTTTTAGGACAGGGAGATGGCACCTTTCTCTCGGCTCAAATGTTTGGGGTTGGAGCTTCTCCTCAATCAATCACAGTGGGCGACTTCAATGGTGATACGATCGAGGATTTGGCGACGGCTAATGTTGATTCAGACAACGTGTCCATCCTTATCGGACAGGGAGATGGTACCTTTCTCTCAGCTCAAATCGTTGCTGGTAGTATCAGCCTCCCCGGCGGCCAGATCGGTCCTGTTTCATCGACTGTGGGCGACTTCAATGGCGATACGATCGAGGATTTGGCGGTGGCTAATTTTAGGGTAGACAATAATTTTTTTGGGACAGACAACATGTCCATCCTTTTAGAGGGCATCGTCGAGATGACGACGATAGGCCTCACGATCCTCGGGCTTCAACCACGCGTCTCGCTGATCCACGCGACGCCAAATTTCTTGAATCACCGAGGTCAAAAATTCAGCGGAGGCCCGTGACGCCTCGTTGGGCGGGGCGTCGGTGAAATACACCGGGGTGGTGTGGGCAAAGGTGTAGTTGTCGCCGGAGTACCGGGCCTTGCCGCCCCGAGCCCGCACCGCGATCCAGCGGGCGCCGCTCACCGAGATGGATTCGCGCGCGGCCAGCCGGTTCTGTCCTTCCGCCACCGGTATCGCGAGCGCGACGCTTCCATCGACGATGATTTCGATCACCTCTACCGGGGCAATGGTTGCGAGGTCCACGGACACCGTCACGCGGTCTCGTCGGCTGATGGCCGAACCGGGTTCGCGGCCGTCCACGTCGGCAAACAGCAGGGGTCCGTTGGTGGCCATCGTGCGACCGGCTCGGACGGCCTCGATCCAATTTTGCCAGGTGAGCGGACCGTCGAGTCGTGCATAGGTGCGCGCCGTTCCGCCGGAGGGATCCCGCCAGACGTTGGAAAAGTTGTCGGTCCCTCCGGTGGCCGGCAGCCGAGCGCCTACGTTGAGCATGTGGTAATAGATCGCGGCGCTCGCCATCTCGTCCGACGCCACGGAGACCACATCGTAGAAATCGCCCCGCCCCAGGATGGCGTGGATGGGGATGTCGGATTGTGCCGCGCCCTCGGGGGTGTTGATATCCCCGCTATTCCGGGTGTAGGGGTGTAAAAAACCGCCAATACCGCCGAGGACGTTGATGCTGTCGAGGTACGCGAGCTTCAGCCCGTCGGCGGGGTACGGCGATCCACGGGTGCCGCCGATGAGGGGCATGATGAAATCACTCACCCCGAGCAACGCCACGTGGCCGAACGATCCGCGAAATTCCTGGGCGTACCGCAAGATGTAGTCGTTGGTAGATCCGGCGTAATCCTCGCCCGTCAAGTCGCCCCATCGGCCCATGATCTTGGTTCCATCCATGTGGATCAGATCATTGGCTACGTGAAGATCGTCCGCCCGCAGTTGATCAAAAAATTCCTGCTGGGTCAGGCCGTATCGCCCCTCGTGCAGGTCGTGAACGTGCGTGTCGCCCGACACCCAGTTGGCCCCACGCGGATCGGAGAGTCGTTCCATTCGAAGCTCGACCGTCGCGGTTTGGCCCGCTTCTACACGGACGGTTACTTCAGCCGGAACCCACTCAAACCCCCGCACCGCCTCGACGCGCACCTCCCCCGCCGGCACTGACACTTCAAATTCACCCGTCGTGTGGAAGTAGTGGATCTCGTTGGCGGGACTCACCCGGTGAAACGCGCCCGTCGGGACATATCCCCGTCCGTCCGAGGCCAGCAGTTGGATCCGAGCCGGTACGAGCGCGCCGTCCGGTCCGGTCACCTGGCCCCGCAGCGTGGCGGTGTCGTATTGCGGCGACAGGCGGGACGGCGTAATCCGTTGCCAGTCCTGGTTTCCGCCGCCAAAGCGGGACGTCACGTAGAGCGCCGTTGGACCGCCCTGATTGCCGATGAACGCCACGAGCTTGCCGTCGGGGCTCACCGCCGGGGCAAACTCGTCGAGCGGTTGCGCGGTCAGACGAACCCGGTTGCCTCCTGCCGAAGGGACCGTTGCCAGGTCATAGGACCCGGCGGCGTCGGAGGCGAACACCAGGGCCGAGCCATCCGGCGTCCACACCGGGGCGGGCCGGTAGCTGGTTTCTTCATAGTGAACGAGTTGGTGCTCGCCGCCGGTCATGGGGACGGTCCAGATCCCTCCGCTTCCCAGACGGCCCTGGACCCGTGCGATGAACGCGAGTTGTGACCCGTCGGGAGAGGGGGCGGGCTGGAATTGATTCCCGCTCCCCCCGACCAGGGTCTCGACAGCGCCGGTCGCCACGTCGACCTGCATGATGTCAAAATCCCATCCCTGGGCGGAGGCGAACACGATGAAGCGTCCATCGGGTGTCCAGGCCGGTTGAATGTCCACCGCATCGTCGGCGGTCAGGCGTCGGAACGCCGTGCCGTCGGCCCGCACCACGGCGATGTCGAGTTGGCCGTCGGTGTCCACCGCGAGGGCGATCCATTGGCCGTCCGGGCTCCACGCCGGCTCGAAGTGATAGCCGGGGCCCTGGGTGACGGCGCGGGCGTGATCCGTCCCGAGGGTCTGAACCCAGATGTCGCCGCGCATGGAGTAGGCCAGGGCCGAGCCGTCGGGATGCCAGCTCGGATCGAGCGGCGTGCTGGTGACAGCCGGAAGCATGTGGAGTTCTACGCGGGTCGAGAGCCCGTATCGAGGGACCTGGGCGCTCGCTGCAAAACCAATCCCGCCGAGCATAAAAATTGATAGGAGACCAAGAAAGCCAAACAGGATAAAGCGCTTGATTCTCTTCATTGGCGTTGGCTGTTCAATTAGTCCGGCAACGCAAAAGCGACGAGGGAGCCTCCTTTGGGCCGATTCGTCTTAGCGCCGCCTGCCGAGATGACCACGTACTGCTTGCCGTCGACCATGTACGTGCTCGGCGTGGCATTGCCATCGCGCGGCAGATCGTGTTGCCAGAGCTCCGCGCCGGTTTCTTTGTCGAAGGCCCGAATTTTCCCGTCGGCTGTCGCTCCGATAAAAAGGAGACCGCCGGCGGTGACCACCGGTCCGCCATAGTTTTCCGTGCCGGTCGGTGGGATGCCGCGCGCCGTCAGCTCGGGGTATTCGCCCAGGGGTACCGTCCAGGTAATCTCGCCGGTATTGAGATCGACCGCGTTGAGCGTACCCCAGGGCGGTTTGATGGCCGGGTATCCCTCGTCGTCGAACCATCGGTGGAAACCCCGGAAGGCATACGGCGGCACCTTGCCGTCGTTGCTTTCATCGGCTTCGGGTTCCCTCGGTTCAGCCTCGCCAAAGAGAAAATCGACGATGGCCTGCCGCTGCTCTTCCTCAAGTTGATCGAAGGCGGGCATGCGTCCGCCTCCCTGCGTCACGATCTGCATGACGGCTTCCTTCGTGGATCGGTTGGGGAGATTGACGAGCGATGGAAAACCACCGCCGGGATCGCCCGCGCGGTCGAGCCCATGGCAGGCTGCGCACCGGATTCTGTAGTGCCGTTCGCCCGGCGGAAGAGGATCGCCGTTTTCGCCGGTGGTGGGGACCATCTGATAAAACCAGGGAATCTCGCTCACATTGACGTAGAGCACGCCGTCCGGATCGGCCGCCGACCCGCCCCACTCCATGCCGCCATCGTATCCTGGGAAGATGATCTTCTGATCGAGGCTGGGCGGCGGATAGGATCCATACGACCCGGACAGCTTGAGCATGTCCATCGTCATCTGGCGGGCTTTGGGCGAAATGGTCGAGACGTCGTCTTCAGTATAGCGCTGGCGCGTCAGCGGCGGAGGCTTCGTGGGAAACGGCTGGGTCGGCCAGGTCTGCATCTCGGGAATCTCCGTCGGGGGCACCGGGCGCTCTTCGATAGGCCAAAGCGGCTCGCCGGTGACCCGGTCGAACACAAAAAGCACCCCCATCTTGGTGCCCTGCGCCACGACATCGACTATTTCACCGTCGTGCTCGACCGTAAGCAGCGTCGGCGGCGTCGGATTATCGAGGTCCCACAGGTCGTGGTGTACGAGTTGGTAGTGCCACAGGCGCTCGCCCGTATTCGCATCCAGCGCGATCAGCGAGTTGGCGAACAGGTTCTCGCCGTACCGGTCGCCCCCCCAGAAGTCGGGGCCGGCCGTCTCGGTTGAGGAATACACGATCCCCCGTTCGGCATCGATAGCGATCCCGGACCAGTCCGATGCCCCGCCCGTGTTTTCCAGGTAGCCCTCCGGCCAGGTCTCCGAACCGAACTCGCCCGGACGCGGCAGGGTATGAAAGATCCACTTTCGCTCGCCGGTCCGCACGTCGAAGGCCCGCACGGCGCCCGGCACATCCTCGCCCACTTGCGCGCCGACGATGATGAGATCGTTATAGACATAGCCGGGCGTATTCATGTTTATGATGGGCCGGCCCTCCACGTCCATCCCGTCGCCCATGTGTATCCACCCGCCCTCGCCGAAGGACGACACAGGCTGCCCCGTCTCGGCATCGAGGGCGTAGAACCACGGTCCTTTGGCCGTGAGGATGCGGCGATCGTCCCCCGCCTCCCAGTACATGAGGCCGCGCTGCTGGCCCGCGCGGCCTTCTTCTTCGTGCACGGCATCGGGATCAAACGTCCAGCGATGCTCGCCCGTAGCCGCATTCAGGGCGGTAATTTTCCGGGTGGGCGTCGCGGTGTACAGCACGCCGT